>OZ245825.1:0-3900213 GCA_965228605.1 Phycisphaerales bacterium | reverse complement strand
GCGGGCGATGCGATGCCCGCGCGCGAGCGCGAAGCGGTGGTGGCGCGGTACGCGGAGCTGACGGGCCTCGACCCGGACTTCGTCGATGGCGTGCGCCTGCGCGTGACCATGGGCAACTTCTCGAAGGAGCTGCTCCGCGATGAGAAGAAGACGATCGGGCGCTTCGACAGCAGGTACGTGGGCGACGACTGGACGACCGCGGGCACACGCCACGAGACCGACCCGAGCTACTCCGTGATCCAGGGCACCTACTCCGAGGGCATCAACTACTACCTGCGGAGCGAACTCGGCTACGAGCGCGACCAGCCCTACGAGGTGCTCACGGGGCGCGTGCACCCGTGGGACTACTCCGGCGCGATCAACGGGTACGTGAACGTCGTGCCGAGGTTGCGTGAGGCGATCGTGCGCAACCCGTCGCTCCACGCGCTGTTCGCGGGCGGGCACTACGACCTCGCGACGCCCCCGTCGGCGATGGACTACACCGTCGACCACCTGAACCTCCCCGAGCACCTGCGCGGCAACATCAGCAAGTCGTACTACGACGCCGGCCACATGATGTACCTGAGGCTCGCGGACCTCGCGAAGCTGCACGACGATGCGGAGGCGATGTACGAGCGTGCGCTGTCCGCCGAGCCGCCATCGAGGCTCGGGCGGGAGGATCGGTGATGCGCGGGCGGGCGGCGCTGCTCGCGTGCGGCCTGGCGTGCGCGGGGTGTGTGACGAGCGAGAGCGACCGCCCGAACGCCTCGGCAACCGTCACGCACACGCCCGCGACGCCCACCATGTCACACCCCGCGAGCCAGGCGGTGGCCGCGCTGCACGAGGCGGCGAGCAACGCCGACGGCGATCGCTACTTCGCACTGTTCACGCGCGATGCCGTCTTCCTCGGCACCGACCCCGACGAGCGGTGGACGCTCGCGGAGTTCCGCGCGTTCGCGGAGCCCTACTTCTCGCAGGGGCGCGGGTGGACCTACCACCAGGTCGCGCACCAGCTGCGCGTGAGCGACGGCGGGCGGACCGCGTGGTTCGATGAGGAGTTGTTCAACCAGAGCTACGGGCGCTGCAGGGGGTCGGGCGTCGTCGTGCGGGGCGGCGATGGCGTGTGGCGGATTGCGCAGTACAACCTGAGCATCCCGATGCCGAACGACCTCACGGGCGATTTCGTGGCGCGCATCCGCGCGTGGCGGGTCGAGCATGCCCTCCCCGCGGACCCTGAGTTGCCCGTCCGGTGACTTGTTCCTGGAAGGCCACCGCCCGTCTCTCGACGGGCGGCGGCGCTCGGCGCAGGGATTGTCCTGAGCGAGTGGGCTAGTTGCAGGGATCGCCGAAGGCAGCGAGCAGGATGTTGAGGTCGGTGGAGTCGGTCACGCCGTCACCGTTCAGGTCGGCCACGTTCGTGGCTCCGAAGGCGGCGAGGAGGACGTTGAGGTCGTCGGAGTTGGTGGCGTTGTCGCCCGTGAGGTCGCCCGTGCAGAGGGGCGGCTGGAAGGCGGCCATGAGCTGGCCACCGCGATCGAGCTCACCGCCGTAGCCGACACCGTTGGCCTGGAGGTTGAAGAGGTACCAGTTGGGCCCGATGACGTCGGAAGCGTCGATGACGCCCGAGGCCTCCTCGTTGGTGGTGAGGAAGTTGGCGCCGCCCGCGACGAAGCGGTCGGGATCGGCGTTGCCGAGCAGGGTGATTCGGTCGAGGGCGATGTCGTAGAGCCACATCTTGGTCTGGCGCGCGTTGCCGCCGGTGTCCTCCTGGACCATGATCTCGTTCTTGGAGTTGAAGCAGATGTTGTCGATCATGCGGACGTCGTCGGTGCCGTCCGCGGCGACGATGTCGACCGAGTCGGGGTTGGAGCCGTCGATGAGCATGGTGAGCGTGCCGCCCAGCTCGGGGTTGGTGATGTCGGTGAACTCGAAGCTCCACAGGCGCGAGTTGCCGTTGAACGAGTCGGTGGTGCCGATGACGAACTGGTTCGGGTTGCTCGGGTTCCAGGCGCCGTCTTCCGGGCGGAGGAAGTTCATCTGTTCCATGTTGTCGCCCGCCTCCTGGATCTCGGCGCCGGTGAGCTTGGAAGCGTTGCCGAGCGAGATGAGCTCGAAGCCCGCGGAGAAGACGCCCTCGCCCTTGCCGTCAAGGCCAAGCCCGAACTGCTGCGACTCGAGGTTCTGGCCCGAGGGGTTCTTGATGGGGGTGACATCGCCCGTGACGCCCACGGTGTAGAGCGTGCCGTTGGTGAGGCCCGCACGATCGACCTCGGTGCCCGAGTCGGTCTTGGTGCCGACGTAGAAGAAGATGTTGCCGGGGGTGGCATCGTCACACCCGACGACAATGGTCTTGTCCTGGGGGAAGGGGCTCGCGACGGAGTTCTCCCACGAGCAACGCCCGAGCCACGGGAGCTCATAGGAGGTGCCGGCGTTCGGGCCGGTGACGATGTGGGCGAACGCCCGCCCGCCCGCGCCGATCTCCTCGCCGTTCATGAAGATGCGCTCGTCGGTTCCGAGCCCGTTGAAAGCAAAGGCGCCGGGGGCGGGGAGGTCAGCGGAGCAGAAGCGGCCGAAGCCGTTGTTGTCGGGGTTGTCGCCGCCGTACACCTCGGAGCCCGAGTCGTAGTTCAGCATGGGGTTGCCGGCGTTGTAGAGCTCGTAGGCGAGCGTCGAGCGGTTGTAGATGTAGACGTTCTGGATGAGGTCCTGCGCGCCCACGACGGTGAGGAAGTCCTCAGCGGCGGGGTCGTTCTTGATCTTCCAGAGCGAGACGGAGGCGCCGCGCGAGCCGTGGTCGCGGACGATGCCGATGTTGCTGTTGAACTCGTGGTTGACAAGGAATGACAGGGTCCCATCGGCGACGTCCTGCTGGGTCTGGAAAGCGCCGGTGCCATCGGGCAGGCCCATGAGCTGGTAGTCCATGGCGCCGGTGTTGAGGCGCATGAAGAACTCTGCGGGGGCGATGACGTCGTCGCCGTTGCTGGCGATCGAGATGATGTTGGTGCCGACCGACGGGTCGACGGACACCATGTAGGGCGTCTGGGCGGTGCTCGGGCCTGTGGCGTCGCCGAGGGCGATGCACGTCCCGGCAAGAGCGAGGGCGGAAGCGGGGATGGCCTTCAACATAGTCGGTGATTCCTCTCTCCAGCCCGGTGCATGAGAGCGCGGGCCTGGACCAAAGTGAGTTCCGGCACAACCTGCGCCGGCGCGCAAACCTGCGACGGTCGAAAGCTACCGTGCCATGCTTGAAGGTGATCGTTGGTTTGCGCGACGATCGCGTAGCGATTGCGCAAAGTGATCAGCCACGCACTTTGCGCAAAGTTCGCGGTGCGCAAACGAGATCTTCGGCGCACCCCGTCACACTCCGGCGTTCGCCCCCAACCCGTAGGAGGAAGGCATGAGTCCCTTTATCAAGTGCGTAGGTGCTGTGAGCGCTTTGACCAGCGCGCCGGTCGTGTTCGCCGGCGCCTGTGAGCCCGTCAACGCGTTCAAGCAGACGAACATCATCTCGAACCTCGAGTCATTCGAGCCCGAGTTCGTCGACCCCCTCCTTGTGGATGCGTGGGGGATCGTCGTGGAGCCCGCGGGCGTCGGGGGCGATCTGTGGGTGTCCAACGCGGGCACGGGCACGTCGACCTCGTACGTGGGTGACATCGGTGGCGAGCCGCTTGGCCCATCGCACCCGTTCGTGGTCGAGGTGCCCAAGGGCGCCGCGTTCAGCAACCAGGCGGACTTCGTCGCGGTCGTCACGGGGCAGGTCTACACGGGGTACACGACCACCGACTTCATCGTCGAGGGCCTGTCGGGCCCCCAGTCCGCGAAGCTCGTCTTCGCGACTGTGGATGGAGTGATCGCCGCGTGGGCGGATGGCACGGAGGTCGCCGAGAAGGTCGTAGACCTGTCCTTCGACGGCGGCGCCTTCACGGGCATCGCTGTGACCGACTTCGCGGAGGGCAACCGCCTCTACGCGTGCGACTTCGGCAACGCGACCATCCGCGTCTACGACTCGGAGTTCAACGAGATCAAGCTCTCGGGTGATTGGATCGACCCCCAGGTCGACGGTTTCGACAATTACTCTGCGTTCAACATGCTCTACCACGACGGGCTGATCTACGTCGCGTGGGCGCTGATCGCGGAGGACAACGGTACGGGCGATGCCGAGGAGGACGCCTTCCCGGGCTACGGCTTCGTCTCCGCGTTCGACATCGACGGCAACCATGTCGCCTCGTTCGAGCACACGCTCGCCAACAACGCCCCGTGGGGCCTCGCTATCGCCCCCGACGACTTCGGCCCGTTCTCGGGCGACCTCCTCGTGGGCAACTTTGGTGATGGCCGCCTCTACGCCTACGACCGCGAGACCCTCGAGTGGATCGACTACGTCCGCGACCTCGAGGGCAACCCCGTCGAGATCGATGGCCTTTGGGGCCTCGCGTTCGGCAACGGCGAGGCGCTGGGCGAGTCGGACCACCTCTACTTTGCCGCGGGGCCCAACATGGAAGAGGACGGCCTGTTCGGCAAGCTCCAGCACATCGACCTCGACCCCAACGCGGACATCGACGGCTCGGGCGTCGTCGAGTCTGCCGACCTCAACATGCTGCTCTGGGAGTTCGGCCAGAGCAACGCCAAGAGCCCCGCGGATCTCGACGCGAGTGGCACGGTCGATGCGGTCGACCTGAACCTGCTGCTCCAGCGGTTCGGGCAAAGCTGCGGCTGAGTCGGACGCGCAGGCATTGTGAATCACGCGGCGGTCGGGGAAAGCCCGCCCGCCCCGCTTTGCTAGCCCCCAAGCGCCGCGATGACGGTCCGGCGCTTCATGTCGGACACCCACACCCCGCCGGGCGGTTCGATGGTGATCGCAAACGCAGCGGCGTTCTTCACGGGGATCGACGGGTCGATGCGCACGATCGTCTCGCCCGATTCGTCGGCGTCGAAGATTGCGCCCGAGATGCGGGCGCTCTGCCCGCCTTCGTCGAACAGCCCGCGCTCGTCCACGATCCAGAGCTGGTATTGCTCCCGGTTCGGGTCGTTGGGCTCGAGGCCGACGAGGCGCAGGTAGCCCGTCTGGTCGCCTTCATCCCAGACGACGTCGCCCGTGATGCCTGTCTGCTCGGGCGGGGCTCCGTCGAGCGACCAGTCGTCCCATTGGGCTGTCGCGGCGTTCGGGTGGCTCGACACGAACGCCTGGAGGGACTGGGGGCTCGTGACAGGTGGGGATGGCGAGTGGTTGATCGCGATGGCGACGCCGATCAGCACGCACGCCGCCGCGGCGACCCAGCCTCCCCACGACCACGCGGGCGCACCGACGCGGTCGTCCGCCGCGGGCATCGCCGACGGCATCTTGAGTGGTCCGGTCGCCGGGTCTTTGCCAGCTCCGAGAGCGCTGGTCTCGACGTAGCTCCGGAACCGTTCACACGCCGACTCGGGGAGCGGCTCATCGATGGGCACGAGCGCCTCGCACAGCGCCGCGGCTGCCCGCTCGAACGCGAACGCCTCATGCTCCCAATCGGCTGAACTCGCGGTGAGCGCCTGCAACTCCGTCTCCTCTTCGACCGTCAGGCCGACCGTAGCGAGGTCGGCCATCAGATCCTGGATGCGGTCAGCGTCGGTCATGTCGACACCCCCGCTCCCTTGTCCGCCTGGTCGCCCAGCGCCTCGCGGACCTTGATCAGGCCGCGCCTGATCTGGCTCTTCACCGTGCCGAGCGGTTGGCCCGTGGACTGAGCGATCTTCTCGTGCGACACGCCGTGGATGATCGCGAGGCGGAGGACTTTCTGTTGCTCGGGGGGCAGCGTCGCGAGGGCTTCCATGGCGCGAGAGGCTTCCTCGCTGCGTTCGGGTCGCGCGCCGACGTCTTCCGCGGATGAATCGGTCACGGGTGGTGCCGCATCCAGATCGACGTTCGGCAGTCGCTTGCGCCGGATCCGGTTGATCAGACGCCGGCGGGCGATGGTCGCGATGAAGGTCGATTCACTGCCCATCGCACTGTCGTAGCGTGCGGCGCTGCGCCAGATCTCCGCGAGGATCTCCTGGACCGCGTCCTCCGCGTCCGAGCGGTTGGCACAGAACCGCCGGGCGAGCGACCAGACGAGCCCGCCGTACGCATCAAGGAGCGCATCGACAGACCCCGCTTCACCCGCCGCCACCCGTTCCAGGACTCGCTTCGACACGCTCAGGCCGACCTCCGATCGCGGCTTTGTGCATCCTACGCGATCGGAGGCCGGTGTACCTGAATGTGCCAGGGCGGCCGCCTGCATGATCCTCAGCCCGCCGACCCGGGGAGGATGACCTTGTCGATCACATGGATCACGCCGTTGGAGGCCTCGATATCAGTCGAGACGACCTTCGCGTCGTTCACCATGAGGCGCCCATCCTTGACTGTGACGCGGACCGGCGAACCCTGGACGGTATTCGCGACGCCCGCGCTCAGCGCATCGGACGCGTACACCCGACCAGAAACCAAGTGATAGGTCAGCACCGCCTTGAGCTGGTCGCGGTTCTCGGGGCGGAGCAGCGACTCCACGGTGCCCTTGGGCAGCGCGCGGAACGCGGCGTCGGTCGGGGCGAACACCGTGAAGGGACCGTCGCCCTGGAGCGTCGAGACGAGCCCCGCGGCGTCGATCGCGGCGGCGAGCGTCTTGAACTGGCCCGCCGCGACCGCCGTGTCGATCAGGTCGTCGCTGCTCGGGAGGATGACGCGGTCGATCACGTGGATGACCCCGTTGGAGCACTCGATGTCTGTGGTGACGATCGAGGCCCCGTCGATCATGGGTGTGCCGTTCGAGCCCGCAGAACAGGTAGAGCGGCACGAACATCCAGTTGGGCACGCGCCCGTTGACCGCGTTGCCGAAGGCGAACATGGCGAGCATGTTGCCGACCAGGTGGGCGAAGTCGGCGTGGGCGAACATGTGGGTGAAGAGCTGGATGAACGAGAAGCGGTCGCCGCGGAAGAGCACGAACGTGCCCAGCATGCCCTCCGGGTTGTCGGCGATGAGCAGCATGAGGCTGACCAGCACCGTGATGCCCATGAGCACCCAGTTGGCGATGGGCCAGCGGTCGTGGAGGAGGTCGACGTTGTAAGGGAAGATCATGCGGGGCGGCTCCTTGACCCCGTCGAGGATAATGAGTTGTGAGGGCGGTGAGGTGTCCTGTCAGGGGGCGGGGGCGGACACGTTAGAAGGAGGTTGTGATGGGGCCGGTGGTGCGGCGCGGCCGCACTCGGGGCATCGGGTGAGTGGTGTGGTGGTGGAGGTGAGGTCGTAGTTGCAGGCGGGGCAGTGGCCGCGCTTGCGGCGGCGGCGGGCGCGGGTGGTGCGGGCGAGGATGATGAGGGCCCAGGGGAAGAGTGCGTAGAAGAGGGTGTTGAGCGCGAAGCCGGGCAAGAGGGGCTTGATCGGGTAGTTCGACTTGAGGCTCCAGGCAGGCGCCACATCGAGCCCGGTATGCCACACGCTGGTGAGTCCCCAGGGGTCGCCGTCGCGGAAGGTCTCATCGGCGGCCAGCGCCATGAGTGGCCATCCGTAGCGACGCGAGACGGCCGTGTACACACCGGTCTCCGCAACCGCCCCCGCCTCGAGGCACCGATAGCCGAAGTTCGGCTGCACGGCGTAGTAGCTCATGGACTCGGGCCAGCCCTTGGGGACCGGCACCGGCCACGGCTCCTCATACTCCTCCTCCTCCGCTGGATGCGCTACGTCGATGAGCATCATCATGAACACGGACGTCGGCCAGTCGTCGATCGACCTGAACGCCTTGATACCCCACGCCGAACCCCACGTCATCGCAGCCCCGACCACGACGCACGCGCACGCCCACCGCCAGCCGGGCCACGCCCAGGCGGGCCGCGATGCGAGGCTTCGGCGTGGCGCGTCGTTGCCCATCGCCGCATATTACCTCCCGCCCCGGTGGTCTCCGTGGGCCCTGTGGCCGGTCTCCTGCCCGTCAGCCTTCCTCGCTCGGTGGCGACTCGGTGAGATCGCGCTGCAGTTCTTCGAGACGGCGAAGGGTGGCCTTGACCGCCGAAGCCTGCCCGCGCAGCTCGGCGTCGAACGGGCCGCCTGCGGTCGCCTCCAGGACGGCCGTGTAGGCGTCGAAAAGGTGCGACTCGCCGCGCTCGCACCCGGCGATCGTGGCGGCGGTGTCGTTGCTGGTCAGGGCGCAGCGGACGTTCATCCACGCCCGGTGGAACCCGAAGATGGCGGTGCGCCCCTCGGGGATGTCCGCGTCGGTGAGGTGCAGTGCGGCCTTGAGTTCGGTGGCGAAGCGCTCCCGCTCGGACCGGGCCTCCCTGAACAGCGCGATGCAGCCCGCGTGCCCGGCCTTCTCTGCGGCCTCCTCGAAGCCCTTGCTGGCGTCGTGGTTCATGCGGACGAGCTTGATGACGCCGTCGATCGTGTCGGGCTTCAGTTCGTCGATGGTCGCCATGGCGCTGAGTTCAATGGACAGCGCGTCGCGGATGCACTCACTTCTCTGCGCCCCCGCCGCCCGTGGCGCACCGGCCCCCGATAGACTGGTGGCATGCCGCCCTCCACGCCCCTTGAGCGTCACATCATCATCGCGGGAGCCGGGCTTGCCGGGCCTTTGCTTGCTGCTTTCCTGGCGAGACAGGGGCATCGGATCACGCTGTACGAGTCCCGGCACGACCCGCGCGCGGAGGGGTACAAGGGGGGGCGGTCGATCAACCTGGCGCTCTCGGCACGGGGGCTTGACGCCTTGTCGCGCGTGGGGCTTGCGGATCGGGTGCTCGAAGAGGCGATCCGCATGCCGGGGCGGATGCTGCACGACAAGGCGGGGAAGACCGTGTTCCAGCCTTACTCGGCGAACCCCGAGGATGCGATCAACTCGGTGTCGCGTGGCGGGCTCAACATCACGCTGCTGGATGCCGCGGAGGCGCTGCCCAACGTGACGATCCACTTCGATCGGCGGTGTGTGGACTGCGATCCGGAGGGGCCGGCCATTTCCCTGGAGTCGTCGGCGGGCAAGACCTACACGGATGCCGCGGACCTGGTGGTCGGCGCGGACGGGGCGTACTCGGCGGTGCGCTACCGCCTGCAGCGCATGGGGCGGTTCAACTACTCGCAATCGTACCTTGAGCACGGGTACAAGGAGCTGGAGATTCCGCCGACCGCCGATGGCGAGTTTGCGATGGAGGCGAACGCGCTGCACATCTGGCCACGCGGTGGGTCGATGATGATCGCGCTGCCCAACATCGACAAGACGTTTACGTGCACGCTGTTCTGGCCGTACGCCGGGGAGCATTCGTTCGAGGCGGTCGATGGGAGCGACGTGGTGCGTACGCACTTCGAGCGGGAATATCGCGATGCGGTTCCCCTGATGCCCACGCTCCTCGAGGACTACGCGAAGAACCCGATCGGGTCGCTGGTGACGGTGCGGTGCTCGCCTTGGGTGCACGAGGGCAAGGTGGCGCTGCTGGGGGACGCGGCCCATGCGCTGGTGCCGTTCTTCGGTCAGGGGATGAACGCGGCGTTTGAGGACTGCGTGGAGCTCGATCGGTGTTTGGGCGAGGACGACGATTGGGCGCGGGCGCTGGCGGAGTACTCCGCGGTGCGCGTGAACAACGCCAACGCGATCGCGGACATGGCCCTGGAGAACTTCATCGAGATGCGCGACCTGACGGGGCGGCCCGAGTTCCTCTACCGCAAGAAGCTGGAACAGACCCTCCACGCGCTGCGCCCCGATGCGATCCACCCGCGATACAACCTGGTGAGCTTCTCGACGATCCCGTATGTCGAGGCGGTGGAGGAGGGGAAGCGGATGGATGCGGTGCTCGATCGGTTTGAGGCCCGGCTGCCCCTGGGGTCGATCGAGCGGCTTGGCGAGAGCGCCTGGGAGCAGGAGGTGGAGCGATTGAGTGGGGAGTTGCTGCCCGGCAAGGGGTAGAGAGCGCGCCACGGCTGGCTGGTCCAGCCGTGGTACGAGTTCCCGGTGTACCTTGGGGCCAAGACACGCCCGGACGAGCCGGCGTGGCAACCACAACGACTGTGCCGAGCCACCAGATGAGAATCTACGACCTGTCGCCGCCGATCACGCCCGAGCTCGCGGTGTTCCCGGGGGACACGCCCGTGTCGCGCGAGGTCTTGCTCGAGGTTGAGAAGGGCGCGCCGGTGACGCTGAGCACGCTGCGCTCGACGGTGCACGTGGGGACGCACATCGACGGGGCGAACCACTACGGGGCGGGGGCGCCGGGGGTGGAGGCGTGGCCCCTGGAGCGGGCGATGGGGCCAGCGCAGGTGGTGAGCGTGCGCACGGGGCGCGGGGCGGGGCGGTTCGATGCGTCGGCGCTGACGACCGATGAGATCACGGCGCCGCGCGTGCTGCTAAGCACGCTGACGCACCCGGACCCCAACCACTTCAACGACGACTTCTGCGCGCCCGAGCCCGCGCTCATCGACTGGCTCGCCGATCGCGGCGTGAACCTGATCGGCGTGGACACGCCCTCGGTGGACCTGGCCGACTCGAAGGACCTCCCCTCGCACGCGCGGTGCCTGGCGCGGGACGTGACGATCCTGGAGGGGGTCCGGCTGGAAGCGGTGCCCGATGGGGTGTACGAACTGATCGCGCTGCCCTTGAAGTTGGTTGGTTTCGATGGGAGCCCGGTGCGGGCGGTGTTGCGGGACTTGTGAGACTCCGTGTGCCACTGCTCCTCAGCAGTGTCTTCGATGGCTCATGCGCTTCACACTGCTCAAGCAGGGGCTCACGGAGAATCGGCTACCCAGCGGCCGCCGGCGACGCGATCCGGCACGCGGCGCAGTACGCGATGGCCATGGCATCCGCGACGTCGTTGGGCTCGGGCGGCGCGGGGAGCGCGAGCACTGCTTGTACCGCGCGTTGGACCTGTTCCTTGGAGGCGTGGCCGTTGCCGGTGATCGAACGCTTGACCTCGGTGGGCTTGAGTTCGGTGGGCTCGAGGCCCGTGCGCGAGAGGGCGAGCAGGATGACGCCCCGCGCGTGGCCCATGGCGATCGCGGTCGTCGGGTGGCGGTAGTGGGCGAAGAGCGACTCGACCGCGGCGGCGTCGGCGTTGCAGCCTTCGATGATGCCCGCGAGTTCGCGGTCGAGGACCATCAGGCGCATCGCGAGTGACTGCCTGGGCGAGAGCTTGATGTGGCCCGCATCGACGACCTCGGGTGGCGCGGTCGGCTGGTCGGCGCGGATGCGCAGGGCGGCGAAGCCTGTGCGGTTGAGCCCTGGATCGACGCCGAGCACGATCATGCTCTCTCCATCGGTTGATCGGGCGCTATTGCTCGATCCGCGGGTCGACCCAGCGGTAGAGCACGTCGACAACGAGGTTGAACAGCACGAGCATCGACGCGAACACAAGCGTGACGCCCATGATCAGGAAGAGGTCCTTGTTCTGGACCGCGGCGACGAAGTACTGGCCCATGCCCGGGATGTTGAACACCTTCTCGACGACGAAGGAGCCCGTCATGGCGAAGGCGGTCGCGGGGCCGAGGTAGGAGAGGACGGGGAGGAAGGCGTTCTTCAGGGCGTGCTTGATGATGACGGTGCGCTCGGAGAGGCCCTTGGCGCGGGCGGTGCGCACGTAGTCGGCGTTAAGCACGTCGATCATGCCCATGCGCGTCAGGCGGGCGATGTAGGCCGCGAAGGGGAGCGAGAGCGCGAACGCGGGGAGGATGACGTTGTCCAGACGCCCCCACTCCCCGATCGACCCGATGCCCAGCATCACAGGGAAGACAATGAGCAACACGGTCCCGATCACGAAGCTCGGCATGCTGATGCCGACGAGTGCGACCACGAGCGTCGCGAGGTCCGCAAGCGAGTTGGGCTTGATCGCCCCGATCACCCCCGCCGCCATGCCCACCACCAGCGCGATCAGGATCGCGGCGAGCCCGAGCACAACCGAAATGGGCAGCGATTGCCCGATCAGCTCGTTGACTGTCCAGTCGGGGTACTTGAGCGAGGGGCCCAGGTCGAAGACGTAGCGTGGCGCCTCGCCCGCGCCCGTGATCGTGTGCACTGCCCACTTCGCCCCGGTCGCGCGGTAGATGTAGCTCGTGTAGAACTTGTAGGGGTTGTCGAGGTTCTGTTGTTGCTCCATCGCCGCCAGGACCTCGGGGTCGGGCTGGCGACCGTCTTCGGGGATCACCGCGGAGCCCGGCAGCGCCCACGCGAGCACGAACGTGATCGTGTAGACCGCGAGCAGGATGAGCGGGAGTTGGATGAGCCGCCTGACAATCAGACCGATCACTTGGCCGCCTCCCCGCCGTCTCCGGTCACGCGCTCCATCTTCCAGATGTACTGGATGAGTCGTGGGTGGAAGCTGATGCCGCGCAGGCCGCCCGGGTTGGGCGAGCCGTCGGGCTTCTCGGGGTCCCAGAAACCGTAGTAGTAGTTGTATTGCCAGATGGGGAGGATCGGGACCGTCTCGTCCATGGTGTAGCGCTCGGCCTCTTCGAGGAGCCGGAGGCGCGCCTGCGCATCGGGCTCGACGTCGGCCCTGGCAAGCAGGTCGTCGAGGTAGGGGTCGGAGTAGCCCGAGTTGTTCTGCCCATCGCCCGTCTTGTGGAGGTCGAGGAAGGTGGTGGGGTCGCCGTAATCGCCAAACCACCCGCCGCGGGCCATCATGTAGTCGGCGTTGATGAGGTTGTCCTTGTAGACCTTGGACTCGCGAGCGACGACCTTGGTGTCGATGCCGAGCGTCTTCTCCCACATGCGTCCCATGGCGAGGGCGACGTCCTGGTGGTACGCGGCGGTGGAGCAGAGGAGTTCGACGACGGGGAACGCGCGCCCCTCTTCGTTCTCGATGCGCCCGTCGCCATCGCGGTCCATCCACCCCGCCTCCGCGAGTTCTTCCTTGGCGCGTGCGGGGTTGTAGGCGAGGCCTTGCGGGCTCTTGAACCCGCCGATCGAGCCGCGCGGCACGAAGACGTCCGAAACCTTCTCGCCCGTCTTCTTGACCTTGTCCACGATCGCCTGCTTGTCGACCGCGAGGGCGAAGGCCCGGCGGACGCCCGCGTCGTGGAAGGGGTTGGGCTCGCCATCGTTGAGGCGTTCCCGGCAGTTGAACCACCAGAAATACGTGCCGAACGTCGAGAGCACATGGACGGCGTCGTAGTCGTTGCGCGCCGGGTCGGTGTCGTACTTCTTCTTGCGGATCATGGCGTCGATGTAGCCGACGCCCACGAGGTCCGAGTGCCAGTCGACATCGCCATTGAGGAACGTCAGCATGCCCGTGTTGCCGTCCTCGATGGGGATGAGCTTGACGGTGTGCGACCGGACGATATCGGGCTTCCAGTAGTTGGGGTTGGCCTGGAGGATCATGTCGCGCTTGAAGCGCCATTGCGAGACGACGTAGGGACCGTTGACGACGTTGTGCTCGGGCTTGGTCCAGTCCGGGCGCTGCTTGATCCGCCCCGTCTTCGGGTCGACGGAGACGAAGCGCTCCACCGTGGGCTTGTGGACGGGATAGAACACGCCGAACGCGGTGAGGTCGATGAAGTAGGGCGTGGGGCGCTCGAGTTCCACGATCAGGGTGTGGTCGCCCTCGGCGCGGAGGCCCACGGTGTCGCGCATGTGCGCCTCGGCCTCTTCGCGGAGCATCTGCGCCGCCTGGGCGAGCCTCGCCGACACTGTCCCGCTCGCGTCGGTCAGGCCGAAGCGCGCGAGGCGCTCCGCGTTGGTCAGCTTGGTGTAGGCGCTGGTCTGCGCCGAGCGCCACTCGAAGAACGCCTCGGCGCCCTTGATCCGGAAGAACAGGCCCGAGTACTCCGCGGCGGTGTCGGGGTACATGGCGCGCCCCCACGAGTACACGAAGTCGTGGGCGGTGAGGGGGTCGCCGTTCGACCAGCGGGCTTCGGGGCGGATGTGGAACGTGTAGGTCAGCCCGTCGGCCGAGATGTCCCACGACGTCGCGGCGGCGGGGTGCACCGTCAGGTCGGGGTCTTCGTTGTCCCAGCGCCCGAGCCCCTCGTAGATCGCCATGGCGGCGCGGAGGTCGTGGTTGTACGACATCCGCTGGGGGTCGAGGGTGAAGTTGTCCTGGATGAGGATGATCGTCAGGTCGGCGTCGGGCGCGGGCTCATCGGACAGCACCACCGCGAAAAGCGAGGCGGCCAACAACCCGATCACCGCGAGAATCTTCCTCATGACGAGGCAGCATAGCAGCGCCCGCAGCGATCACTCGCCATCGGCGTCCGCATCGGGGTCTGGCGCGTCGGCGGGCTCCGCGGCGGGCTCGACCATGGGCTCCAGGTCCCTGGCGGGGATCGAGTAGGGCGCCTGGGTGAAGTGCCCGTTCGGGCCGATCCACACCTCGACCGCATTGGCAAAGGCGCCCGGCTGCTCGCCCGACAGGTCGTTGGCGAGGATGTCGCCCAACGCGGGCGGCGTTCGCCCGCTGCTGACGCCCCGCACGTTGCGCTCGATCTCAGCGATGAGCGTCGCGGTGCGGTTGAGGGCATCGACCATCCGCTTCTGATCACCTTCGGCGATCGGGTCGCGGGCGATCTGGCGGTCGCGGGCGTACGCGAGGACCTGGGACAGCGCCACCGCGATGTCGTTCCAGGCGCCGGCGCTGTTGATCGTCTGCGCTGCGTCCTGCTGGAGGAAGGCCTGGCTGACCGCTTCGACGCCCGCCGCGATGGTGGCGGCGCTGTCGGGCGCACCGGGCTTGCGCTGGCCGAGCATCGGGCGCTGGGTCTTGACCCAACGGGCGAACGAGAGCGACATCGCCCGCACGCTGCCGCCCGCGAGCGCGGGCTGGCCCGGGGCGTTGCACGCGACGGAGAGCGCCGCGAGGTGCCGCTGGGCGACGAGCGGATCGGCCTCGGTCTCGAGGGCGGCGCTGACGTGACGCACGAGTTCGGTCGCCTGGGCGAGTTGGAAGCCCGCGCGCCCTCCCTTGAAGTGCTGGAGGCTGCGCCTGGCCCCGACCGCCGCGGTCGCACGGACCTCGGCGGACTTGCTCTCGAGGCCCTTCCTGAGGATCTGGTTGGTCGATCCCGTGGCGGCCTCGCCCGCGATGTAGGCGGCGATCGACGCGAGCTGCGGATCGTCGCCCTCGATGAAACCGCCGAGGCGGTTCCGCGCGGCGAGCATCTCGCCATACCGCAGTCGGAACTGGACGCCGACCCCGCTCGTGCAATCGATGAAGGGCGAGAGCAGGCTCTGGTTGGCATCGGCCCGCTGGTCCGCATCGCTCAGCCTCTCGACCTGGCGATCGATGAACCGCCCCATCTCCGTCAGGTTCGGCGCTTGCGCGGAGACCTGATCGCACGGGAAGCGTTCGACCTGCGCGTGCGTCAGCGGGGCGGCGATCGTCCACGCGACGACGGTCAGAGCGGGATAGAGAAGTCGTCGCATGGCGCTGAGCGCTCCACTTCCGTGAGCTTGAGGCAGGGGGATTCGGGCGGTCCACAACAGAGGACGCCCCGATCGTACCCCGGACAAAGACCGCGGCGATCCCCTCGGTGGGTAGGGGCGAAAGCTAGCATCGCCCCTCAGGAGGGTCAACTGGCAAGCCGACCCCACCTTTCGGCGATGGAACCCTCCCCTTCGGGCTGGCGGGGCTGGCAGTTCCATTGCCCCCTCGATCAACGCCCCGCGTCTCGTCTATGGACCCGCACACCCTCGTCAGCCGACCGTAGTACCCTCTCGGCGGTCATTGTCAGGAGCCCCCGCTTGCCCGAACGTACAACGAAAATCGCCCCGGCTCTCCTCGCGAGCGTGCTCATCACGACATGGGTCTGCGACGCGAGCGCCCAGTCCCGGCGCGCACCGGACCTCGTGGGAGAGCCCGCGGCACGCGCCGAGGCGGCGACCGATGAGGTGCGGGTCATCGCACGACAGACCATGGCGGACACGCTCACCTCCCTCGCGACGCAAAGCATCAGGCTCGCGCCCTCGCCCACCTCGAGCGACTACCGCTTCGCCGCACTGACGCTCGCGATCGCTTCGGAACTCGAGCCCGACGAGGTGGAGCGGCTCCGCCTGCTCGCCGCCGCGTGGGACCAATCGGGCGACTACCGGCGCGCCGTAGACGTGCTGCGCCGGGTCATCGAGCTCGACCCGCGCGACGGGCCCGCGCTGCTCCGCGTGATCAACGCGCGGGTCCGCGAGTTGCAGACCGCCGATGCGCGTCTCAGCGCCTACGAGAAGCTGATCGCCGCCGAGCAGCTCCCCCCCGGCCTCCGGAGCCGGGTCGCGCTCGACGCCGCGCTCCTGGCCCGCGAGACGGGCGACGAGCTCGGGTTCATCGAGAAGCTCACCCTCGCGACCACGCTCGACGTCTCCAACGAGGACGCGGCCCGCGTCTACGCGCAGTACTACCTCGAAGAGGGCGGCGACCCGATCGATCGCGTCGATGTCCTCTCGAACCTGATCCTGTCGGCGCCGCTCAAATCGGAGCACCACCACCAACTGGCCCGCGAGCTCATGCGCCTGGGCGCGTTCGACGGGGCCAAGCGGTGGGTCCGCCTCGCCATCGCAGCGGAGACCGCGGCCCAGACGTACCGCCGCTTCGGCGCCGTTTCGAACCCGACGATCTCCAACGAGCTGCAGTTCGACGAGCTGCTCTGTGTGTGGAACGCGGACGGCCCGCTCGCGTGCGTGAACCGCCTGCGCGCCGATGCGCGCGCCGTGGCCCAGATGCGCGAGCAGCAGCGCATCTTCGAAGAACGACAAGGCGGCAACCCGGACACCGTCCCCCCCGCGCTGCTCCACTACCGGAGCGAGGTACTCTGGTTCATGCTCAGCGCCGCGCTGAACGACCGCGACGCGACGCGCGACATCATCCAGCGCATCGAGACATGGACAGAGGTCGTCGAGCAGCAGATGAACGGCGCGATCCAGGCCGATGCGGAGCAGGCGGCCCGCGAGGGCATCACCCCCGAGTCCATCGAGGCGTACAAGCGGCGCCAGTCGGCAGAGCAGCTCTGGCTCCGCCTGCTCGCGGGCATCGAGATCAACAAGGCGGTCGAGCAGTTCACCGCCCTGCGCGATGCGCCGGGCGACGATGCGCTGGACCCCGATGCGCTGGCCCGCTTCGAGGGGTGGCTCGCGGTCCACGACGCGAATGCGCCCGAGGCGCGGGCCCACCTCGAGCCCCTCGCGGACCGTGACCCCGGCGCGCTGCTCGGGCTCGGGCGCCTCTGCGAACTCGAGAATGACACCGACGGCGCGGCGGGCTACTACGCGAAGGTCATTGCGCTCGACCCCTCGACGGGCGTGGCGGCATACGCGCGGACGCGCATCGAGCGCGTGACGGGCAGCCCCCTCCCCCCGACACCCCTCGTCGAGCGCCTCAACGAGAAGGCGGGCGACCTCGCGCCGAACCTCGGCGCCATGCTCGAAGACCCGCGCGCCTTCGTCTCGATCCGCGCCGAGCACGTCGAACCCCGGATCGGTCCGCTCGGCCGCCCCGAACTCGACATCACCCTCCGAAACGCGAGCCGCCTCACGCTCGGGGTTGGCACGGAGCAGTCCATCAACCCGACGCTGCTGCTCTCGCCTGGCTTCCAGGGGCGCGGCCACGAACAGGTGACCAGTGTCGAGGCCGAGTCGCTCTGGGCCGGGCGGCGGTTCTCGCTCGCGCCCGGTAAGGAGATCCGTATGCGGGTGTGGGGCGGGCGAGGCTCAGTCAGCAGGATCCTCGACGAGTCGCTCTCCACGTACGCCACGCTCAGGTGGCGCATCATCCAGGGCCCCGTCTACCTCGACGATGAGTACGCGACGGGCCCCAACTGCGTCTCGGCGCAGTCGGACACGCTCGCCCGCTTCCCGTTCGACATGCAGGCGGCAACCGCCACTTCGCTCAGCGAGCAGCTGCGCCTGGCGCGGGGCGTGGCACTGCTCGAGCACGTCAAGGGTGTGGCCTTCCGCATCTACCAGCTCAACGAACTCGTGAGCGAGGAGGAACGCCAGAGCAACCGCCAGGACGACTCGCTCCTCCGCGCTGCGATGCAGGCGCGGATGGACACCATGTCGCCCGACGAGCTCGGGTTCACGGTGTACACCCTCGCACGTTATCGCCAGCTCGAGGGCGACCTGCTCGACACGGCTCTCGCGCTCGCATCGGCGCGCAACGACACCGACTACACCCTCGCGATGCTCGCGTTCGAGCTGCTCCGCGAGGGGCGAGGGGGCCAGGCGATGCCGCTCCTCACGCGCCTGTTCGACTCGCCCCACCGCGCGGTCGCGGAGTTTGCCAGGGCGGTCGCCCCACCCGACGACCCCGCGGATGAGCCCGACGCCGACCCTGCGCCATGACCCCCGTCGGCGATGACACGCCCACTCCCCCACCGACCCCACCCGCGCCCGAGGTCTCCCCGGCGCTCGATGCGCTGAACGACGCGGCGGGCGCACCGGCCGGGCGCCGCGGGCGCATCACGGGCACGATCATCGGGCTTGTGCTCGTCGTGGCGGCGGTCTGGGTGATCTGGAGGCAGCAGGGCGAGCAGGGGTTTGCGGACGCGTGGCGCGCGGCGCGGGAGGCCCCGCTCTGGCTCCATCTCGTCCTGCTCGCGTCGATCGGCGCGATCGCCCTCCTCGCAACCCTGACGCACTACGCCCTCATGCGCCGCTGCGGGCGCGTGGGCTTTGGCGAGATGCTCGCGCTGATCATGTCCGCGACGCTCCTCAACTACGCGCCGATGCGCCCCGGGCTCATCGGGCGCGTCGCCTATCACAAGACCATCAACCGGATCCCGATCGGCGCGACGGTGCGCGCGCTGGTGTGGGCCAACGTGCTCATCGTCGGCGCAGCCCTGGCGCTCCTGATCGGCGTGGGGACGCCCGGTGCGATCTGGGGCGACTCGGCGGCCGCGGCGTTCGCGCCGCTTGTCGTCGCCGCGGTCCCCCTCGCGCTGTCCGCGTTCCTCCCGCCCCGTGCCATGCCCCAGATCGTGCGCCTGCTCGCGCTGCGTACCGTCGAACTCACCGCGTGGGGCCTGCGCTTCTGGGTCTGTTTCGCGCTGGTGGGTGAGCCCATCTCGTGGACGGCGGCGGTGCTCCTCGGCGCTGCGCACACGCTCGCCCTCATGATCCCCCTCTCGGGCAACGGGCTCGGCGTGAGCGAATGGTTCCTCGGCGTCGGCGCGGCGCTGCTCCCGCCCTCACTCCTCGTCGGCGCGGGCGTCGCGACGGGCTCGTTCGAAGCGTCGGACGGGATGCTCGCGGCACTGGTCAGCAGGGTTGGCGAGGTCGTGCTCATCGTTCCCGCGGGGTTGATCGGCGGGGCGTGGGTCGCCAGGCGGGTCAAGCGAGGTGCGCCCGCCCCGACCCCTGAGTAACCTCGCCCACGATCCGCGCCCGCTCGCCCGCCTGCTCGAGTTGCTTGACGACCGACGCCGCGAAGCTCGGGCGGACCGCCATGGCGAACCCGAGCCCCATGTTGAACACGCGGTCCATCTCCGCGGTCTCGACGCCGCCCTGCCCCGCGAGGAACGCGAAGATGGGGTCGGGCGTCCACGTCGAGCGGTCGAGGTGCGCATCGACGCCCGCGTGGAGCGAGCGCTCGAAGTTGGCGGCGAGCCCGCCGCCCGTGATGTGGGCCATCGCGGTGACGACTTTCTTCACGCGGTAGTTGCGGAGCACCTTGACGATGGGCGAGGCATACAGGCGTGTCGGGCGCAGGAGCGATGCGCCGAGGGTGAGCCCGCCGAGTTCGTCGTAGGCGCGTCCCAGGTCGAGCCCGGCGCTGTCGATGATCGAACGCACGAGCGAGAACCCGTTGGAGTGCACGCCATCGGACTCGAGCCCGATGACGATATCGC
Source organism: Phycisphaerales bacterium (assembly GCA_965228605.1). Classification (GTDB taxonomy): domain Bacteria; phylum Planctomycetota; class Phycisphaerae; order Phycisphaerales; family UBA1924. The sequence continues at coordinate 3,880,486 of OZ245825.1, read as the reverse complement.
CGGGCTCGACGCGGTCTGGATCGGTGGCGCGGTCGAGTTCGACCACGCCCACCGCGAAGCCCGCGAGGTCGATGTCATCCTCGCCGTAGACGCCCGGCATCTCGGCCGTCTCGCCACCCAGCAGCGCAGCGCCAACGTCCCGGCACGCATCCGCGATCGTCCGCACGACCGCCTCGAGGCGGTCCTGCATCACCTTCCCGCACGCGATGTAGTCGAGGAAAATGAGCGGCTCGGCCCCCTGGACCACCAGGTCGTTCACGCACATCGCGACAAGGTCCTGCCCGACGGTCGTCCAATCGCCCGTCGCCTGGGCGATCTTGATCTTGGTGCCCACGCCATCGGTGCACGCGACGAGGACGGGGTCCTTGAAATTCCGCTTGAAGAGGGTCTCGTTGTAGTCGAGTCGGAACAGGCCCGCGAAGCCGCCGGCGTTGTCGATGACGCGGGCGCCGTGCGTCCGGCGCATGTGGCCCATGATCGACGAGGCGAAGCGGTCGCCCGCGTCGATGGAGACACCCGAGGACTCGTAGGTGAGGGGGGGCCTGCCGTTTCGCGGTGCGTCGGTCATCTGCAGAGCATAGCCCGAGCGGGCCCTACCAACCCCTCCGCTTCGAGGGCGATCGGGTATCGGGCAGGCGCGGGACGAAGCTGTCACGCACCTCGTGGCCCGCGTCGATGGCTTCCCCCGCCTCAACGCGGATCAGCGCCGCCGTGTCGTCGTCCCACACCCAGACCCGCCCGTCGGACCCGTCGAGCAGGTAGGACCGCGCGGGCGTGGTCTGGTACTCGCGCAGGACGGCGCTCAGGAGTTCAGCGCGCGTGCCCTCGACCTCGAAGGCCCGTGGTGCACCGGTGTTCATAGCGCCCCGCTGGAGGCCGATCCCGAGGTACTCGTGCCGCTGGGTGTAGTAGTTGATCGCGGCGAGCACATCGCTCATGGGCACCCCGGCGTCGTGGACGTACAGGTGCCAATCGTCGGCCCCGTCGCCCCGCCGGAGCGACGCCCGCACGCCCCGCGCCGCCCGACCCTCCGCGCCGGTCTTCGGGCCGATCAGGTCGATGCCCCGGCACTCATCGGCGAACCACGTGATCCGCATCTGGTCGCCCGTACCCGAGAACTGCATCTCACGCCCGAACGACATGCCCATCCACACCCACACGAACGGCTGCTGCTTCGAGAGCGGGCGTGGCAGCACCGAGTGGTAGATGCCCATCACGAGCAGCCCCGCGACGAGCAGCGCGATGCCGATCCGCCTGGCCCGGGTCCTCAGCTGGCGGTCCTTGGGCACCGCGTCCCACGTCTCGCGGTCCGACGCGTCGAAAGCCCGCCCGCACTCGGGGCACACGCCGCCCTCGATCCCGTCCAGCGCGTACGAGCACCCCTTGCAGAACATCGCGCCCGCGGGCGCCATGGAGGCCTCCAGGCGGCCAACCGCGTCCCACACCAACCTGCGAACCTGGCGCGACATCGGGAAAGGCTAGCCCGAATACGCCCGCTACGGTTTCCCCGCCGCGTGGGCAGGCCCTATCCTCGCCGATGCACTTCCGCCTGATCGACCGCGTGATTGAGCTCTGCCCCGAGCGGGTCGTGGCGGTGAAGTCGGTCTCCGCGTCGGAGGAGTACCTCCAGGACCACTTCCCCACCTTCCCGGTGTTACCGGGCGTGTTCATGATCGAGGCGCTGGTCCAGGCGGCCCGCGAGCTGCTCCGCTCGCGCGACCCGTCACTCGCCCGTCACGTGCTGGGCACGGTCCGCGCGTTGAAATACGCCTCGTTCGTCCGCCCGGGCGAGACCCTCCGCCTCGAGGTCACGCTCCTCAAGGAGGAGGGCGACACGTTCAGTTTCGCGGGCACGGGCACCATCCTGCGCCCGGATGCGGGCGATGCGACCCCGCCTCAAGCGGTGTCAGGGCGGTTCACCATGCGTCCGCCTCGGATCGGGAGTGATCGTGGCGATGGGGCGGTGGACCTCGCCCGCGAATCCGTGATAATGGAGCCAAGCCCGCAAACGAGTGCTCCGGAGGAAAACCAATGAGCCGCGATGAGATCTTCTCGAAAATCCAGGAGGCCCTCGAAGATGCGCTGGGCGTCGACCAGGACGAGGTCACCCCCGACGCCAAGCTGCAGGGCGACCTGGGCGCCGAGTCCATCGACATGCTCGACATCTCCTTCAAGCTCGAGCAGGCCTTCGACATCAAGATCCCACAGGGCGAGCTGTTCCCCGAGAACGTCGCGCAGAACCCCGAGTACGTGCAGGACGGCAAGGTGACCGACGCCGGCATCGCGGAACTCAAGGCCCGCCTGCCCCACGTCGACTTCTCCGAGTTCGAGCAGGACCCCCAGCTCAAGAAGGTCTGGGACCTGTTCACGGTGGATGTGCTCGTGAACTTCGTCGAGCGCAAGCTTGAGGGCGCCGCGGCCTGAGCGAAGCAACAGAGCAGCAGATCAGGAGGCGCTGATCGCCGCCCGGCATCTGCGGAACCACAGGCGATGGCGACGCGAACCGGCTCGTGATGGGCATGCTCGCTGTAGGCGCGGTTATCACCGACCTGGGACTCCTCATCCTCGCGATCATCGCGGGCCTCTTGTGGTGCGGGGCCTATCTGCTCTGGCGTGACGCGACGGACGTCCGGTGGTTCGTTGCGATGCCGTTCCTTGTGATCGGGGGCATCGTCGGTTTCCTTCCGATGATCGGAGCGATCATCTCCGATGCAGACTTCCGGGCGCGCCGCGATGCCCGAATCAACGAGATCGCTCGCTCCTACGTCTTGGCCTACTGCGATAGTCGACACATCACGAGTTACTGGGTTCTTGATGAATCGCCAGAGGGGTCCGCGCGCGGCCCGGATGCACCCCACGTCGTCAGGATTGATGACCACCCGCAGGCCAAGGCGCTGTTTGATGAGACGCTGGCAGGGGTGTCTCGCCTCGCGGTCGTTGGGGACTTCGGCCGAACGCGAGCACAGTACATCATCGCGACGGGGCTCCTGTTCGCCGGCACGCCGCTCGCAGCGGCGAGCGGGTACGCGCTATTGTGTTGGCAGCCCCGTCGGCGAGCGGCCCGCAGCCAGACCGTCGCTCCTCCGGACCAGACGCCCTGACCTGCTACATTTGCTGCGTCGGTGATTCGATGCTTTGCTGCTTTGGAGCCCCCCATGCGCTGGATGTGGATCGACACCATCATCGAACTGGCCCCGGGCGAGCGCATGGTGAGCGTGAAGAACGTCACCCTCGCCGAGGAGCACCTCCACGACCATTTCCCGGCCGACCCTGATCTCGGGCTCGGCGCGCTGCCCATCATGCCCGCGAGCCTGATCATCGAGGGCATGGCCCAGACCGCGGGGATCCTGGTCGGGCACACGCGCAACTTCGCCGAGAAGGTGATCCTGGCGAAGGTGAGCAAGGCCGAGTTGGAGCGCGACGTCGTCGCGGGCCAGACGATCCTCTACACCGCCACGATCGACCGCCTCGACGACGCGGGCGCCTCGACGCGCGGCAAGGTGGATGTGCTCGACCACGTCACGGGCGAGCGCTTCCACGCTGGCAGCATCACGCTGATCTTCTCGCACATCGACAAGAACATGGCCGGCATGGGCTTCCCCGAGCACAACTTCGTGTTCGGCGAGGGCTTCAAGACGATCCTGCGCACGAGCGGCATCGACTTCGACACGGCGCGGTGAGTCTTCAAGAGGTCAGCGAGCCGGGGCGTGCCGCCCCGGTGGAGGCCCGGTGGTCGCTCGGAGACCGGGGCGACACGCCCCGGCTCGCTCATCCAGAACCACCCCGCCCCGCGCCCCGTATCGCCCTGTGGCCGGAGGCGAACCCATGACACCATCCAGACGCGGCATCACGCTGCTTGAGGTCATTGTGATTGTGATCGTCGTGGTTGTCCTGATCGGGATCCTGCTCCCCGCGAGGTCGCACCGAAGGCCCGCCCCGCGGCTCCATGAAGCCAACAACCTCCGCGCCCTGCACATAGCCTTCGCCGCCCTCGCCCCAGACCTCAACGGCTACCCCATCCCCTCCCGCCTCGACCGCAACAACACCACCGTCAACCTCACCGACCCCGGCGAGAAGAACACCTCGGGCGCGATGATCTCCTACCTGATCTTCCAGGCCATCATTTCGCCCGAGACCGCCATCAGCCCGCTCGAACAGGCCGACGTCCATGTCATGGAAGACCTCGAGTTCAAGGCGCCCTCGACCGCCGTGAACCCGGACCTCGCCCTCTGGGACCCGCGCTTCAAGGGCACACCCAAGGACATCGTCCCGGGGCCCAAGACGACCGCCGGCCACTTCAGCTACGCCCACGCGCCCTTCGCCACGCTGCGCGACGGCGCACCCGCCGCGGCTTCAACCGCGGCCGCCATTCCCATCCTCTCCGGGCGCGGCCCGCTCTACGAGCCGGACCCCAAGGCCGCGGGCACGTTCCGCCCATCGCGCGCCGACAAGCCCCACGGCGCCGGCTCCGTCACGCTCGACATGTACGGCGACGGCGGCGACTGGCGCGGCAACGTCGCCTTCACCGACGGCAGCGTGCAGTTCATGAGCCCGACCCTGGCCAACGGCGACCACATCTTCATCCGCACCACCCCCACCCCCGCCACACCCTCCGACGCCTACCTCCGCCAATACTGGCGCGGCATCCCCATGAACACCTCCCCCGACCCAACCTTCAACCCCTATGCCGAGCCCAACGGCCCCCACGTCTACATCGACGGCGACCGGTAGCCAGAGCGCCAGACAGCACATGGCCAGATGCCAGATCGGATTTCCGACCCCTCCCCATCTGGCCCCTTCGCCCTCTGCCATCTGGCCATCTACCCTCCCCCCATGACCACAAGCGCCCCGCCCCCCCACACCCTCGTCCTCATCCGCCACGGCCAATCGGCGTGGAACAAGGAAAACCGCTTCACGGGGTGGGTCGATGTCGACCTGACCGAGCAGGGGCGCGCAGAGGCCCTGAAGGGTGCGCAGCTCCTCAAGGAGGCCGGGCTCGACTTCGACTTCGCGTACACCTCGGTGCTCAAGCGGGCCATCCGCACGCTGTGGATCGTGCTCGACGAGATGGACCGCATGTGGCTGCCCGTCGAGCGCGACTGGCGCCTCAACGAGCGCCACTACGGTGCCCTGCAGGGGCTCAACAAGGCCGAGACCGCCGCGAAGCACGGCGAAGAACAAGTCCACACCTGGCGACGCTCCTACGACACCCCGCCGCCGCCCACAGAGACCCCCGAGACCGACCCGCGCTACGCCCGCGTCCCCAAGGACCAGCTCCCCGTGGCCGAGGCCCTCAAGCAGACCGTCGAGCGCGTGATCCCCTACTGGCAGGGCACGATCGTGCCGCGCATCCAATCGGGCCAGCGCGTGCTCATCGCGGCCCACGGCAACTCGCTGCGGGCTCTCGTGAAACACCTCGACGGCATGACCGACGACGAGATCGTCGGCGTCAACATCCCGACCGGCGTGCCGATGGTCTACGAGCTGGATGCGGACATGAAGCCGCTCAGCAAGCGCTACCTGGGCGACCAGGCCGAGATCGAAGCGGCGATGCACGCGGTGGCCAAGCAGGGCGCGGCGAAGGGCTAGGCGTGGGCGAGGGCCGCGGGCTCGCCCGCCCGCTCGCGCGCGATCGCCGCGATGGCGCGATTCATCGCCAGCGCATCGCCCGCTTCGATCACGCGGGCGCCCGCGGGCTCCGCGATCGCGAGGGCGAGGGGGTGGTCTTCGACGACGGCGTGCGTGCCGTGGGCGATGGCCGCTTCGAGGGCGAGCGTCGTGGGCGGGCTTCGATGCGTGCGGTAGCCCGCGGCGACCCACGGGTCGGCGAGCCAGACCGCGATGTCGATGGCGCCCAGCAGTTCCCACGCGGGGCGTTGGTCGGTGCGCATGCGCCACCGATCGCCGTGATGGCGCACGAACGCCTCCGCGAGCCCGACGCCGCGCGAAGTGGGGTGGACGATGAAGTCGCACCGCGTGCCCGCGAGGGTGAGCACGCCCGCGATGAAGCACAGGCGGTGCGCATCGCGCTGCTCGGGCGGGCCGCCGACATCCATGAGGACCAGCGCATCGTCCGCGGGGTGGTGGGGCTTGCTCGCGCCGATGGGGAGCGTCTGCCGCTCCACGGGGCGCGCGCCGAGCGGCCCGCGAAGCCCGAGCCGCTCGCCCCACGCGGCGCGGATGCGCTCGTCGTGGAAGACCGTCGGCCGCGAGAACGCCCTGCGCAGCGCCATGCGCGCGATCGCACTGAGCGTGTTGGGCGGAGGCGCGATGAGCACGCCCGTGACATCGCGCGAATCGCCCAGCCCGGCGCACGCGCGGAGCGCCGCGGCGCCCCACGCCCGCACTGGCCCCGCCCCGACCCGCTTCGCCCGCTCGACGATCGCGTGGCCCGCGGGGTCGAGGCGGGCCTTCTCGACGCCCCGCTCGCGCTGCGGGCCGACCCAGACCACCTCGTGCGCACCGGGCTCGCGCTCCGTGAGGGCGCGCACGAGCGCCTCGGCCTCGCGAGCCGCGGGGTCGAGCGTGTGGATCACATGGCGGGTCGTCGTGGCGTCGCCCTTGGTCATCGACGGCTCATCAACGGAAGTCGGAGAGGGCGTCGCGCTCGTGGGTGTAGAACAGGCGCGAGATGTGCACGCCGGTGAACGCCGCGAGCCCCTCGTAGGCCTGCTCGCGCTCGGAGCGCGCACTCGGGAGCGGGGTGGGGTCGGGCGGCATGGTCGCCTGCATCTTGTGGAACGCCTGCCCGCTGATGGTCGTGATCCGCTCGTTGGTGACCGTGTCGAACACCTTGACGGTCGCGATGGCCTGTGGCGACAGGCTCGCGCCGTCGGTCGTGATCGTGAACTGCTCCATGTCGATGTAGATGATCACCTCGGCGCCGACCGTGCGACCGATGTCCACGATCGACATGAGGTCCGCGTTGGACTCCCCCAACGCCGCACGCTCTGCGGAACGGGCGGTGATCAACTGGCCCTTCTTGACCACGCCCTTCCGGAGCATGTCGCCCTCGGCCGATTCGCCGATCTGCTGGCGGAGGCGTCGCTTGGGGATCTTCGACGAGCGGTCGTCGATGAAGATCACCGTCTTCCGCCCCGAGTCGATCTTGTAGACCGCTTCGATCTTGGGCGGGCCCTCGATGATGTAGGCGATCGGCGCCACGATGTTGCACGACGACATCGCGCTCAGTGCGCCAACCACGCACCCAAGGACCGCGATTCGGACAAGGTTCCGCTTCATTCGCACCGCTCCCAACAAACTCAATACTCGATCATGTTGGCTTCTTCGTGCTCGAAGAAGAGCCAGGTCACGCGGTCGATGAACCGCTTCTCGAGGACCGCGCGCACCTGCGCCGCGCTCAGGTCGCCCTTGGTGTACCCCGCCGCATCGGGGAAGCTCACACGCACCTCGCGCTCGAAGGCGAAGTCGTCCACGTAGTCGTCCTCGTACTCGCTGGCCTCGACGACCGCGACCCGCCCCGCCATCGTGCCCGCGAAGGTGTAGTCGTTGCCCGGCTCGTGCAGGCGGTGCGTGTGCACTTCGATCCACACCAGGCGCTCGGCGCCGAGCTTCTGCGCGATCTCACCAAACGACCACGCCGCCCACGACGGGTTCGACACCTGCAGGTTCCGCACCGCGAGCGGGTTGATCACGCCCCCGCCCATGTCGCCACCGATGCCAGCCTCGGGCGTCGCCGCGAGGATCGCGGAGACGTTCGTCCCGATGCGCGACATCAGCGCGGGGTCTTCCATCGCGGTCGCCATGTCGGTGTAGACCACCACCGCGACCCGCTGGCCCGTGAGGCCTGTGTAATCGGCAGGGATCATGCTCGAGCCGGTGCGCTCGTACGCGTCGGCCATCACGGCGAACACGCCGAACGCCTGGCAACCCGCCATCGCGAGGCCCGAGGCCACGCAGCCCGCCGCCATCAACGCTCTCATTCCGCTCGCCATCGTCACGACTCCCACGCAAACAGCCCAGAGTGCACCCAACCCCATATCCGACGGCGGGGCCGCGGACCGGTTCCCCCTGACCTTAGCCCACGTGTCGCGGCCCTACCAAGTCGCGATCTTGTAGGCCCACGCGCCGAGCAGCGCCAACCCGCCCACGATCAGGAAGCGACCGCCGAGGAGCGACACCGCCATCTGGCCCAAACGAGACCCAAACGTCGCGGTGTGCAGGCACACCCAGAACACGCTCGCCGCGAGGAGCGCGAGCAGCCCACCCACCGGCTGGGTCGTGACCGCGGAGAGGTACGACCCATCCGCGGCGTGCGAGAACGCCGTCGTCATGCCGCACGTCGGGCAGGGCCTGTCGAAGAGGCTCACCCACGCGCACGCGGGCAGGCCGAGTGACTCGTGCGTGCCGTGGCCCTCCGCCGATGGCGTGAGCCACGCCGCGACCCCGAGCACGCCAAGGCACCCGGACGCGACCACCCCGGCGCCCACGCGTTCGGACCGCGAGGCCCGCGCGGGGAACTGATCGGGGCGACGCACCGCTTGGCCCGCCTCACTCGCCGTCGTCGCCACCCGTGTCCTCGTCGCTCTCGCCGCCCTCACCGGGCGGGTCCCATCGTTCACAGAAGTGCTCGATGTCGTCGTCGGTCTCGGGCTCGCCGTCCGGGCCGTCGGAGTAGAACTCGAGCTCGCCGTAATCGTTGACCGCCATGACGAACGGCTTCCCCCACGGGTCGAGGGTGTCTTCGTGCTCGAGGTAGCCCTCGTGGACGATCTCATCGATGCCCTTGGGCGCCCGCTTCTCCCAGATCACGAAGGACCGCGCGCCCTCGCACACCGCGACGAGCTTCCGCATCGCGGTCGTCTCGGCAGCCTCCGCGGGCGGCGCAGGCGGCGGCTCCTCCTTCTTCCCACACGACACCAGGCACGACGCCGCCGTCGCGAGCACCGCGGCCCCAAGGGCGATGGTCGTCACCATGGAGTGTGGTCGTTCGTGCACGAGCCAGCCCTCCGCTCAAGCCTCAGTCGAAGCGGAATACGCCCTTGCGGTACGCGTACACGTACGCGATCACCGTCGTGAGCATGAAGAACAGCACGCGGAACAGGAAGACGCCCGCCTCGGGCGAGTTCGGGTCGATGTTCGCGAATGTCGAGGCCCACGGGTAGAGGAAGATCACCTCGATGTCGAAGACCAGGAACGTGACCGCGATGACGTAGAATCGGACGTTGAACCGCTTGCGGGCCGTGCCGATCGCCACCATCCCCGACTCGTACGCGGCGGACTTGGTGTCGCCGTCACGCTTGGGCCCGATCACGAGCGACGCGACGACGTTCACCACCGCGAACGTGACCGCCATCATGATGAGCAGCAGGATCGGGGCGTAGAGCGAGATGTCGGTCTGGGCGAGCAGGCTCGTCATAACGCCAGTGTAGCGGGGCGGGGGTTGGGTGCCATCTCACTCCTGTTCCAATGCGGCCGTCCCGCCTGCCCACTCAGCCAATGTGCCCGCAGATCAGGCCGACTCCGCGACCGCCACAGGCTCGACCCTCTGGCCACGCCGCCCCCCCTGGGCACGAGCATGGGCACCCGCTTCTTGTACGCCGCGTACTCGGGCAGGGCCGCCTCGAGGTCCCGCTCCTCGAACTGGATCGCGATCAGGATGTACACCGAGGTCATCAGGGCGAACACCAGGTGCGCGACGGTCATCGTGGGCGTCGCCCAGAACGCGGTGAACCACCCCACGTAGAGCGGGTGGCGGACGTGGCGGTAGAGCCAGGGCGTGCCGAACTTGAGCGGCGTGTACTCACGCCCGCGGAAGTAGAGCCAGACCTGGCGCAGCCCGAACAGGTCGAAGTGGTTCAGGAGAAACGTTGAGACGAGCACGAGGAGCCACCCCGACGCCGCGAGCCCCCAAAGGGCGACCTTCCCGGCCGGCTGCTCGACCGCCCAGACCACGCCGCCCATGGGCGCCCAGAACGCGAAGAGCAGGATCAGGGCGACGCTCGACAGGAGCGTGTAGGTGCTCCGCTCGAGGTGCTCGGGCACGATCCTGGTCCACCACCGCTTGAACGCGGGGCGGGCCATCACCGAGTGCTGGACGGCGAACAGGGCGAGCAGCCCCAGGTTGATCGCGAGGGCCTTGCCGAACCCCATCGACGCCGGGCCGTCGAGTTGGGTCGGCGTCAGGAAGCCCGCCACGAAGCCCGCGGCATAGAGAAACGTCGCAAAGAACACGGCGTAGCACGCCACCCCGTACACAAGGGACATGACCCGGCTCATGGCGGGCTCCTTTCGCTTGATTGCTCCCTGGTCGATCGCAGGCCCGTCTTGCGCGGCCTGGTTCATGTAGATGGCGTGAAGGGGGGCGGCGGGCTGCCGGACAATCCGGGGGACCGCCAGACCGCTGAGTGGGGCGCGCGTCTCGCCCCGCTCAGGCGACTGCCGCAGGCCCCCGGCGAGGGTGTAGACGCCCATGAATCGAGCCGAGTACGATCTGCAAGGGCGACTCGCGCCCCGGATTGGCCGCACACTTCCCCACGGAGGCGACCCAGATGTTCCGTACGTCGAATCCCGCGTTCAACAAGGACGAGTTCAAGCCCGCCCAGACCTGGGACGACGTGTCGGCCCGCGGCGGCGAGTACGCCCCCGCCGCCGACGCCCCCGGCCGCCCCGCGATCCCCCGCGCCAACCACATGACCATCAACGGGACGGTGACCAAGTCGTTCCTCCTGCTCGGCATGTGCATGGCCACCGCGATGCTCGCGTGGAACCTGAGCCTCGACGGCGCCGAGCCGACGGGCATGCTCTACCCACTCTTCCTCGGTGGCCTGCTCGGCGGGCTGGTGTTCGGCCTCGTCTGCAGCTTCGCCCCCAAGACCGCACCGGTCACGGCGCCGCTCTACGCCCTCGCCGATGGCCTGTTCGTGGGCGGCGTCTCCGCTTGGTACGCCGTCGCCTTCTCTGAGAAGAGCGAGATGCTCAACACGCAGCTCATCTTCAACGCTGCGCTCCTCACCTTCGGCATCTTCGGCGGCCTGCTCGCGGGCTATGGCACGGGCATGATCCGCCCCGGCCCGATCTTCAAGAAGGTCGTCATCACGGGCACGCTCGGCCTGCTCGTCTACATCGGCATCGCCTTCATCGCGGGCCTGTTCGGCAACGGCTCGCTCTGGTCGGTCTACGACCCCAGCAATGGCGGCCTCGTCAGCATCGGCTTCTCGCTCCTCGTCGTCGCCCTCGCCTCGGCCAACCTCGTCCTCGACTTCGACTTCATCGAGCACGGCGCCAAGAACAAGGCCCCCAAGTACATGGAGTGGTACGGCGGCTTCGGCCTGCTCGTCACCCTCGTCTGGCTCTACGTCGAAGTCCTGCGCCTGCTCGCCAAGCTCCAGAGCAGGGACTAGCAGCGCGTTGTCTCACTGCATCGGGAGGTGGTGGTGATGGGGTCACGGTCCAGGCTCATCGTTGTGCTCTGCGCGTTCATCGCTGCCTGTGCGCACCCCCTCGGCGCCGCGCCACCCGCGCCTGACGCAGCCCCGAGCGCCGATCCCAAGCCAACCGGCCCCGTCTTCCTCGTCCACATCGCCCCCGATCACGACGGCCCCGTCTCGGGCCGCCTCACCATCTACCTCGTCGCCAACGACAGCTCGATCGACCGGCGCACGCCGCCCGCCGCGGGCCCGTTCTTCGCCGACCCCCAGCCCCTCTACGCGCTCGACATCACCGCCGCCAACCCCGACGACCGCATCCGCATCGACGACACGAACACGACGGGCTTCCCCGGGCCCATGCGCGACCTCCCCGCGGGCCCCTACCGCGCCCAGGCGGTGCTCGACATGCACCGCGATGCATCCTCGTGGCATGGCGAACCGGGCAACCTCTACTCATCACCCGTCGACCTCGAGATCGTGAAGGGCCAGACCATCGCGGTGCCCCTCGAACTCGCGCGCGTCGCCCCGCCCGAGCCCAACCCCTCGGTGCTCGGCGCACGCTACTTCTCGATGATCTCGACGCGTCTCACCGCCTTCCACGGCAAGCCCGTCGAGCACAAGGTGGGCGTGGCCTTGCCGATCGGCTACGAGAAGGGGCGCAAGTACGCCGCGATCTACTCGATCCCGGGGTTCGGCGGCACGCGGAGCGGCGCGCTGCGCGAGGCCCGGCGCCGGCGCGACCTCGAGCCCGGCACGCCCGCCCACGACCTCGCACGCCGTACCTTCTACATCACCCTCGACCCCGAATCGGGCAACGGCCACCACCTGTTCGCCGACTCGGAAGTCAATGGCCCGCGCGCCACCGCCCTCGTCGAGGAACTCATCCCCAAGCTCGACGCGGAACTCGGCCTCATCGCCGACCCCTCCGCCCGCCTGCTCACGGGCCACTCATCGGGCGCGTGGTCGAGCCTCTGGCTCGCCCTCCACCACCCCGAGACCTTCGCCGCCGCATGGGCCAGCGCGCCCGACCCTGTGGACTTCCGCGCCTTCCAGCGCGTCAACATCTACGAGGACGACAACTTCTACCACCCGCCCGCCGCCTCACCCGACGATGACCCCATCGACCACCCGAGCTACACACGCGATGGCCAGGTCACCATGACCATCCGCCAGGAGAACCTCTCTGAAGAAGTGCTCGGCCCGGCGAACACCTCGGGCCAGCAGTGGGACTCCTGGTTCGCGGTCTTCGGCCCGCGCGACGAGCGTGGTGAGCCCGCTGCGCTCTTCGACCCCCACACCGGCGCGATCGACCACGCCATCGCGGAGCGGTACCGCACGCACGACATCGCCCACCTGCTGCGCAGCGACCCCGAACGCCTCGGCCCGATCTTCCGCAACAACATCCGCCTCGTCGTCGGCAGCGAGGACAGCTTCGACCTCGACGAAGCCGTCGCGCTCCTGCGCGAAGAGCTCGGGCGGGTGTGGCCGCAGGTCGAGATGGAGGTCACGCCCGGCTACATCGAGATCATCGATGGCTTCACCCACGGCGGCGTACGCGGGGCCGATCGTGTGAAGGGATGGGCGGGTGAGATGCTCACGCACCTGCGCAGGCATGGGCACGCGGAGCCCGCGGAATGAGCGACCTCGCCACCCACTTCATCGAAGCCACACGCGAGACCTTCGCCGGGCAGGAGTCCATGGGCGAGCGCGCCATGGGTCAGCTCTCCGATGCCCAGCTCCACGAGTGCCCCGTCGACCCGGCGCGCGCCGACACCAACCCCATCGCGGTCATTGTCCGTCACCTCCACGGCAACATGCTTTCGCGCTGGACCGACTTCCTCACCACCGATGGCGAGAAGCCCACGCGCACGCGCGACGACGAGTTCGACGACGACATGGCGCCGCGCGATGAGCTCATGCGCCGGTGGGAAGAGGGGTGGTCGGCGGTGTTCAACGCGATCGACGACCTCACGCCCGATGATCTGACGCGGGACGTGCGCATCCGTGGCGAGGCCCACACCGTGAGCAGGGCCATCCTGCGCCAGGTCGACCACTACGGCTACCACACCGCCCAGATCGTGTTCATCGCGAAACTGCTCAAGGGCGAGGCGTGGGAGACCCTGACCGTCCCGCGTGGCGGGACCGAGGCGTTCAACCGATCGCTCGGGTACCAGCGCTAGCGGCCCACTGCCTGCCCCACCACGACCCACCACGACCCACCAAGGGTTTTCCCTTGGGCATCGGCGTTCCGGCAGGTAGCCTGAGGGAACGGGCGGGCCTGGGTCGTGCCCCAAGCCCCTGCCCGTGAGGAGGCACAACGATGACGCCTGACGTTCACAGTCTCGCGGTTGCAGTCGTCCTGACCTGTGGGTCGATCGCCGGGGCGGGGTTCACTTACGTCGACGGCACGTTCGACCCTGCCGACTGGATCAGTTCCATCGCGGGTCAGCAGGGCAACAGCGGCACCTTCACCACGCCCCAGAAGACATCGGGGGGCAACCCGGGCGAGCACGTCCAGGTCAACCACGCGCTCGCCAACGCGCCGAACGGCGAGCAGTCCGGCTTCTCACTCCTGCATGAGCGCATCGGGTTCGTGCATGACCCGGGCGTCGACGGCCCGATCGGCAAGGTCGACATGAGCATCGACCTCCGGCGCGACGACCAGAATCAGCGCGTCCGCTTCGCGCTGACGCAGGGCGGCCTCGTCTACGTCACCAACGAGAGCATCACCACGGGCGACTTCCCGACCGGGTGGAACACGTGGGCGATCCCCGCGCTGACCGAGACCGCGTTCGTGCGCATGGAGCCCGACCAGAGCCTGATCGGGACCGACCACCCCGACTTCTCCGCGTCCGGTGCGACGATCACGTTCGGCTACTCAACCGCCAACAACACGGGCATCGGCTTTCCCGGCTACACGACCGCGGTGGACTACGACAACTTCGCCCTCGAGATCAAGCCGCCCACGGCGTGCCCGGAAGACCTCGACGGGTCCGGTACGATCGACTCGGGCGACCTGAACATCCTGCTCGCGGCGTTTGGCGCAGGCGCGAACGGTGACATCGATGGCGATGGGGACACCGACTCGACCGACCTCAACCTGCTGCTCGCGGCGTTCGGCGAGAGCTGCCCGTGATCCACCGGCTGACCGCTCAGTAGCGTTGGGTAATCAGCGCGCCGGGGTAGTAGTACCCCACGATCTCCTCACCCGTCTGCCCGGCCCGCGCCCGCCCCTCGGCGCCCCACTGGCACATGCCGACGCCGTGCCCGAAGCCGCGACCGCGGATGATGACGCGCGGGCCCACGAAGTCGAACTCCGCATCGCCCGACATGACGCGCTGCTTCTTCTCGATCGCGACGGGCGAGGGGTGGTTGCACGCCATGCGCAGGTGCTCGGCGTTGACCTCGATGGTCTTGCCCTTGTCGTCGCGCACCGCGTAGGCGATGGGGCGGCCGAGCGGGTTCCGCCGCGCGGGCTCGATCGAGACGGGCTCGCCGACCTCCTTGAGCGCGAGCCCGTGCTCCTGCCCGTACCGCTTGAGCTGCTGGGCGAAGGTGCGGACCTCGCGCTCGGCCTGCCAACGGTGCACGGGGCTGATCCGCGAGTAGGGCTCTTCGACGGGCGAATTGATGGGCGTCGCGAGGTTGAACTCCCAACCGGGCCCGGTGGGCCAGATGTCGCGGGCCCGCGCCTGGCGCCCGCCCGAGGTGCTCGAGTAGTACGCGCGGAGCACCTCGCCACGCCACGTCAGGATCTGACCGCGCGTCTCGCGCACCGCCCTGCGGGCGGTCGGGTTCAGCGCGAGCCCGCCGTACGCCTGCGAGCGCGTCGTGGATTCGACGTCGAAGGTCGCGGCGGCACCCGCCTTGCGCTCCATCTCGTGCAGCGCGTACGAGCGTGCCGCGATCGCCTGCGCCTTGAACGTCTCGAGCGACCAGTCCGCGACGAGTTCCTTCGCGAGCACGCCGGGCAGGTAGGTCTCCATCGCGACGTGCTCGATCACGTCGAACGTGCCGCCCGAAACATCGGGGCGGGACACGAGGCGGAGCGTGCCCGCGTAGGGCACGCGGTCGAGCGTGAGCGGGTCCGACGCGCCTGGTGAAGCGATCTCGAGCCCAGCGGGCGCCTCACGATCGGGCAGCGTCGCCTTGCGACCCGAGTGCCCCGCAAGGTCCCACGCCGATTCGCCACGCGTGACGCTCAGCGGAGGGGCAAACGTCAGGGGCGCGCCCGGCGACCCAGCGGTCGTCACGCGGACCTCGCCACGCGCCCCAATCGACGCCGACGCGATCGCGCGTTCGATGCGCACACGGACGATGGGGCCCTGGTCGCCGACGGGCGTGTCCGTCGCGCTGGCCGGCCCGTGGGCGGGCCCCTTGGCCCAAGGCATCGTCATCGAGCACGCGATCACGCCGCACACGACGGCGAGCATCGCGCCCAGCGCGAGCGGGCGCGTAGCGCGAGCCAGGATGCGGGCCGCGCTCTGGCGCGGGCGCCCTCGGCTCACCACGGGTCTCAGTAGGGTCATACGACTGGTCATCGGCGATCCCGCAACGCGGGCATCACCCTCAAGGGGGTAGGCCAATCACTCGGTGTATTCGAGGTCACGCAGGCGCAGGCTGTGCTCCGTCAGGCGCTCCTTGACCTCGTCGAGCGATGTCATGCCGAAGTTCTTCACGCCCATGAGTTCCGCTTCCGTGCGGGCCGCGAGGTCGCCAAGCGTCTGAATGTTGAGCACCTGGAGGGCCTTACGCGCACGCACCGAGAGCCCAAGCTCGGACACGGGCTTCGCGAGCACCGCCTCCTTGCCCGAGCCACGCAGGCGGTCGAAGACCTCCTTGCGGACGCGCCGGTGCTGCTCTTCGAGGCCCTGGCCGAGCCTCATGCCCTTCTGGGCGAGCATCTGCTTGATCTCGGTGAGCGAAGCCTCGCCGAAGTTCTTGTAGCCCATGAGCTCCGCTTCGGTGACCCGGAGCAGGTCGCCCAGCGTGCGGATGTTCATCTTCTTGAGGCAGTTGCGGGCACGCACCGAGAGCTCGAAGTCGGTCACGGGGGTGTCGAGCAGCGCGTTGCGCTTCGCGATGTCGCGGTCGTGCTCCTCGTCGATGTACATGCTGCGCGAGGCCTGCACGTCCTTCATGAAGAGGCGGGCCCGCATGTGCGTGGGGTTGGTGTCGAGCACCTGGCGCAGGCACTTCTCCGCCCGCGCGTAATCGCCCGCATCCTCATAGAGGACGGCGAGGTTCATCAGGGCGTTGATCGGCGCGGGGGGCGTCTCGCACAGACGCTCGTAGAGGGACATCGCCTCCTCTTCCTCGCCCGCGAGGTCGAGCTCGTAGGCGAGGGCGAAGACCGCCGTAGCGTTGGACGGGTCGGCGCCAACCGCTTCGCGGAGGGACTGGAGCATGCCCTCGCGGTCGCCGTTGTCGCGGGCCGCGTCGGCCTTCTCGAGGTGCTTGGCCGACGCCGCGGCGTCGCCCGCACCCGCCTCGGGACGCCCGATCACGATGTCCAGGGGATCATGCGCCATGCTCGCTCCTTGCTCAGAGGTTCCACGCCCCAACCGAACCGCCACCGCGCTGGGGCAAGGGGAAGGTTAGGCGTCCGCGTCCTCGCTCTCCACCGCGCGGCGCCGGCGCACCACGCCGCCCGCGGGCTCGAGCATCGCCCCGACCTCCGGGGCCGCGGTCGAGGGCTCCACGACCCCCATCTCGTTGCCCGAGAGCCCCGTGTAGACCTCCTGGCCCGGGCCCGCGACCGCCATCGCCATCCACTTCCCGCTCCGCCATCGGACCGAAAGGGCGATCGCCAGCGAGATGATGAACAGCGCCGCACCGATCCACGCCCCCAGCGAGCCAAGCCCGGGCGCCACCCGCGTGATCCCGTAGCCGGCCCCGATGATGAACGTCCAGCTCAGGAGCGCCGTCGCGATGCCGGGCCAGACCGTGTCCCCCG
Source organism: Phycisphaerales bacterium (assembly GCA_965228605.1). GTDB lineage: Bacteria > Planctomycetota > Phycisphaerae > Phycisphaerales > UBA1924. Next base: position 3,863,140 of record OZ245825.1, on the reverse strand, counting down.
CCCCACGCAACGCCCCCACGACCGTAATCGCGACCGCGTCGAAGACCTGGAACGCCGCCGCGACGATCAGCACCGCCGACCCGACCCGGATCACCTCGGCGATGTACTCGGGCGAGGTCGCCCCGTCGGCGCCGCCCATCTGCCCCATCTCCTCCGCGAACACGCCCACGAAATACTCGCGGAACACCACCATCGCGATGGCGCACGCCCCCATGTACGCCACCGCCATCGAGAGCCCGAGCATCATGCGGTTCGTCGCGAGGTCACTCCGCCCCGCGCCGACGACCTTGCCCACCACCGCGGTCACCGCCATCGAGAGCCCCACCGCGGGCATGAACGACACGTGCATGTAGCGGAGCACGATCCATGCCGCGTCGTTGTGGGCCTTCCCGAAGTCCGCCACGATGAACCCCATGAAGAGCCACCAGCAGCAAAGCTCGTTGCCAAGCATGAGCCCCGCGGGCCACCCGAGACGCCAGATGTCCTTGATGTGCGCGAGCGACGGACGCCACCCGCACCTGGTCTTGAGTTCCCGCGCGAACTTCGGCCCCAGGAACACGCCCATCAGGATCGCGATCTCCACCACCGAACCGATCACTGTCCCGATCGCGGCCCCCGCGATCTCGAGGCGCGGGAGCCCCCACCACCCATAGACGAGCCCCATCGATGCAGGGATGTTGATCGCGTTGGCGATGATCGCAGCGCCCATGACCCATTGGGCGCGATGGATGCCGTAGAAGTAGTGCGAGAGCCCCCGCGCCGCGAGCACGAAGACCATGCCGAGCAGCAGGATCCGCCCGTAGACGAAGGCGTTGGCCCGCACGCCCGGGTCGCCCTCGATGCTCAGGACCGCCCGCACGCCCGTATCGATCATGGGCCACAGCGCCGCGGCGGGCAGCATGACAAAGAGCCACGCCGCGAGGCAAAGCCAGAGCCCGTTCCACGCGTACGCGGCCCCCTTCTCCGGACGCCCCGCCCCGTAGTTCTGGCTCACGAACGTGTTGATGATGCCCAGCATCCCGAACATGAACGAGCCAAGGACAAACGCGAAGATGCCGCCGTTGCCCACCGCCGCGATCGCCCCCGGCTCGAGCCGCGCCACGATGAGCGTGTCCACGAACTGCATGACCACGTAGGACAGCATGGTCACGATCGCCGGGAGCGCGACCCTGAGGATCTCGAGAGCGGGCGAACCGCGCTCGGGCCTCTGCTCAGAGGGGTTGTCGGGGGTGATCCGGTCGTTCATGGGGCGTGGGGGCTTCGCGAAAGGGGGTGAGTCTAAGCCCCGCGACACCCCGGGGCGGGCCGCTCATATACTCCCCCGATGATTGCTCACTCCAAGCCCCGCTCACCCGATCAGCCGGCCACCGAGGGCGACCACGACCGCCTGGTCCCCGATCACATGCTCGCCCCGGCGATCGAGGCCATCCTCCTCACCGTCGACAAGAGCGTGAACGCGGCCAAGCTCGCCGAGGCCCTCGGGCTGGGCATCGAGCCGTCGACGAAGCCCCGCATCGTCGAGGCCATCGCGGAGCTCAACGCCGCGTACGAGCAGACGGGGCGGGCCTTCCGCGTCCACGAGGTCGCGGGTGGTTATCGGGTGATGACGCTCCCCGAACTCGCGGGCCCCGTCGCCGCCATCAAGGGCATGCGCGACCAGGGCAAGCTCTCCAAGCCCGCCCTCGAGGCCCTCGCGATCATCGCGTACAAGCAGCCCATCACCCGCGCCCAGATCGAAGCGATCCGCGGCGTCGCGTCGGGTGAGGTCCTCAAGACCCTCCTCGAACGCCGCCTCGCGTCGATCGTCGGTCGGGCCGAGGAGATCGGGCGGCCCATGCTCTACGGCACGACCAAGCGCTTCCTCGAAGCGTTCGGGCTCGCCTCGATCCGCGACCTCCCATCGGTGGGTGAGGTCCTGACACCCCCCACCGCCGACGCTGACGCAAAGGCCAACGCCGACGCAGAGCCGACGCAACAGCCCGCCGCGACCGTCGAATAGTCCGCCACCCCACGACGTTCATCCCAGGAGCCCCTTCATGCGCGACCGACTCGTCAACATTCTCATCGCCTGCGCCATCCTCGTGACCGCGCTCTCCCAGACCGCGTGCAGCTCAGGCGAGTCGGGCTATCACCTCAAGGGCAAGGTCGTGCGGGGCAGCGAGAGCGTCATCCTGATCGTCGAGGAGGGTGACGAGCGGATGAACTTCCCAGCGATCGCCGGCGCAGCGCTCCACCTCCAGCTCGACCCGGGACGCCTGCAGGCCGAGACCCTCTCGACCGACACGAGCCGCTCCGATGGCACGTTCAGCATGAAGGTCGACAAGTTCGGCGCGGGATGGCTCCAGCACGACGTGGGCCTGTTCGTGCGGCGCGACGGCTTCGTGCCCGCCGAGCTCCCGTTCAGGCTCCCGTCCAAGTCGTACCGTGTGCTCGTCATGATGACCGAGGGCTTCGGGCGCCGCGACCTGGGCGATACGAGCGAAGACCTGTACGGCGAGGCGAAGAGGTACACGCAGTGACGGGACTCGCCGGCGCGCGCCGCCGCTTCACCCCACGCCTGCGCCGACGCCGGGCCGCATCGCCCTTCGAAGAGGGGAACGGGGCCCGCATCGTCTTCCGGCGCTACCCGATCCACCTCCCCGCGCTCGCCTACATCACCATCACCGTCTTCCTCGCGCTCGGCGCGATCAACGCGCAGAACAACCTGCTCTTCCTGATCTTCGGGATCGCGATGGCCACCCTCATCGTGTCGGGCTTCCTCTCGGGCGCGATGATGATGTCGATCCGCCTCCGGCGCGCCGTCCTCGACCAGCCACGCGTGGGCGAGCCCTTCCGCATCCGCTACGAGGTCCACAACACCCACCGCGTCTTCCCGATCTTCGCGGTCACGATCCGCGAGCGCACCGGGCGGGGCGTCGCCAGGGCGTCCTGGCGCACGGGCGTGCCCCAGGTCACCGCGTTCCTCGCCCACGCCCCCCCACGCGGCACCACCATGTGCGAAGCCCAGCCCACACCCACCCATCGCGGCGCCTTCACCCTCGACCGACTCGACGCGGAGACCTCCTTCCCCTTCGGCATCATCCGCAAGGCGGTCCGCTTCTCCCAACCCGACCAGTTCCTCGTCCACCCGCGCATCGTCCACCTCGACCCCGCGCGCATCCCCGACCTCATCAGGCGTGGCGTCGACGACCCACCTCCCCACCAGCGCTCGGGGCAGGGCCTCGAGTTCTACGGCGTGCGGGAGTACCGCCAGGGCGACCCGGCGCGACTCATCGCGTGGCGCGCCAGCGCCCGCACGGGACAGCTCATCACGCGCCAGCACGCCGACGAGTCCTCGCGCTCCCTCACCCTCCGCCTGGACCTCACGCCCGCGCAATCGATCGGCGATGAACGCAGGCGGGACGAATCGGTCGAGCGCGCCATCTCGCTCTGCGCGAGCCTGCTCGCCTACGCCTCGCGCATGGGCACGCCCGTCGGGCTCAACGTCCCGACGCACGCGATCTCGTTCGCCCCCACGTCCGCGGGCGGACGCTACCTCTCGCGCATGCTCGATGCGCTCGCGATGATCGGGCCCCTCGAGACCGCCCTCGCGCACCCCGCATCCCCGCCGGCTCGGGCCAACCTCACGATCTCCGCCTCGCCCACGCCCCTCCACGACCCGCGCACCTCGCCCGCCACCCTCTCGGGCTGGGACCTGGAAGCCTTCACGACGACCGCATGAGCCTCGACCGACGCTACATCCTGCTCGCGCACCTGTGCTCTGCCATGAGCATCATCTGCTTCGCGCTCGCTGGCGCCGATGCGGCGATCGGGCTGGTCGCGCTGCTCATCCTGGGCGTCGAGTGGTTCCTCGTATCGGGGCCCGGGCGCAAGCCGCTGCCACGATGGGCGGTGAACGGTGCGCTCCTCGTCACCACGCTCGGGCTCGCGTTCGAGCTCATCACGACGCGCCAGGGCGGCGAGGAGTTCGTCTCGATCATCGCGCGGTACATGGTCTGGCTTCAGCTCATCAAACACGCGGAACCCAAGACCTCGCGCGACCAGGGCCAGCTCCTCGCGCTGACCGCGATGCTCGTCATCGCCGCTGCGCTCACCAACGTCTCCGTCTTTGTCGGGCTCGCCCTCCTGATCTACCTCCCGCTCCTGCTCACCACCGTCATGCACTTCCAGCTCTACGCGGGCCAGCTCCTCGCGGCCCGCGACAACCCCGGCGCACGCCGCCACGCGCCGGGTCGCGTGCTCGGGCTCCCCCTCGCCGCGGGCCGCGCCATCAACCGCCACCTCGCGACCGCGATCTCGTTCGCCGCGTTCGCGATCGTGACGGGCGCAATCGCGGTGTTCATCCTGATCCCGCGTGGCGTGGGCGAGTCGATCCTGGGCGACATCGCCCCCCCATCGGCCGGCGCGGTCACGGGGTTTTCCGACACGGTGCAGCTCGGCGGGCGGGGCGTGATCTCGCAGTCCGCCGCGGTCGCACTCGAGGCGCGCATCGTCATCGACGGCGTGCCCGCACGCCCGCCCCAGACGTTTCACCTGCGCGGCGCCGTCCTCGACGAGTACGACAAATCGCGCGGCACCTGGCAACGCTCAAGGCGCATCGAGGAGCAGAACAAGAAGTGGTGGTCGCACGCGAACGACCCCGCATCCGACAAGGAGGGGGTCTTCCAGGACATCACCATCCGCAACAAGCAGAGCCCGCACCTGTTTACCGTCTGGTACGCCGAGAAGGTCCACATCACCTCGCTCGACGACATCGAGCTCGCACGCAACCCCTACGACGGGAGCGTGCTCTGGCCCGAGAAGTCGGGGCTCGTGAACTACCGGATTGTGTCCGACCCCGACCCGCGTCCCACCGACCGCTACGGGACGAAGCGGCCCGATCAGGACTTCCCACTCCTCCCCCGCCCGCGTGACGAGACGTTCGATGAGGGCCCCATCGCGCTCCTCGCCCAGCAGATCCTCACCGAAGCCGACCTCAACGCGCAGAGCCCCGACCTCGACAAGGCCAACGCCATCAAGGACTACCTCGAGCGCACGTGCGCCTACACGCTCGACCGCTCGCCCCCCTCGTTCGGCGAGGACCCCATCGAGATGTTCCTCTTCCGCACACAGCAGGGCCATTGCGAGTACTTCGCGTCCGCCATGACCGCGCTCGCCAAGTCGCTCGGGCTCCGCGCCCGCGTCGTGACGGGCTTCGTCGCCTCCGAGTTCGACGAAGCGACCCAGACCTACGTCGTCCGCCAGTCCGCCGCCCACGCCTGGAGCGAGGTCTACATCGACGGCGCGTGGCAGACGTTCGACCCCGCTTCCCTCGAGGCGCTCCGCGCGCAGGAACACACGGGGATCATGAGCGCCCTCCGCAGGGCCTTCGACAGGTTCGAGTCGCTGTGGGTGCGATCGGTCGTCGCCTTCGACCAGGGCAACCAGGCGGACTTCCTCGAGACCCAGAGCAAGGGCGCAAGCGGCGCGGTCAAGCGCATCACGGCGTTGCTCGACCGCCTGCTCCCGCAGGACGACACTCGGATCGAGATCCAACGGTCCCGTCGCGCCCTCGGGCGCCTGCTCATCTATTGCGCTATCGGGCTCGCCGGCGTCGGGCTGGTCATCATCGGCATCCGCCACGCACGCGCCTCATCACGCCCGACCAGGAAACGCCGGCGCAAGCCGCTCGTCCGCCCGGCCGAAGACCGCCGGCGCACGCGCCAGCAGGGCTTCTACCGCGCCATGCTGCGCCTGCTCGAACGCCGCAAGCTCGCCAAGCCCGACTGGCGCCCCCCCCTCGACCACGCGCGCACCATCGGCGCGACAGACAGCGCCCTCGCGGACGCCACCGAGCGCCTCACGCGCCTCTACTACGCCTCACGGTTCGGCGGGCGCCTCCTCACCACCGCGGAACTCGACGAGGCGAAGTCCCTCCTCGACGCCCTCAGCCGCGAGCGGGGAGCGACCACATGACCGCCGACACCGACCCACACCACGACTGGTGGCCCATGGAGGACGATGAGCACGAGGCGCAGGTCGCCGGGCTCATCGCCCACCTCGCGCCGCTCGGTCGCCCCGCGCGCATTATCGACCTCGGCGCGGGCAACGGGCGCATCGCCGCTCCGCTCCGCGAAGCGGGCCACGACGTCCTCGCCATCGACATCGACCCCGACGCGATCGAGGCCTGCTCCGCGCGCGGCCTCGCGACACGCCGAGCCGACATGCTCGCGCCCGACGCCGACCTCGCCCACCCCGCGGGCCTCGCGGACCTCATCACGTGCGTCGGCAACACCTTCGCCCAGGTCGCGGACGTCGCCCACGCGGCCGCGCTTCTCCGCACCCTCCTCCCGCTCACCACCCCGTCGGGCGCGTTCGCGATCGATGGCGTCTCGCCCATCTGGGACGAGGTCGCCCAGGGCAACTGGCAAGCGGGCGTCTCGGAAGACGGCGAGTACGAACTCGTCTGGGCGCCTGGCGATGCGGTCGTCTGGTTCGACCGCACCGATGGCACGCCCGACGCCGATGACCCACTCTGCGCTGCGCCCCTGCGCCTCTGGTCGCTGGGCGCCCTGCGCCTGCTCGCGCTCGCGGCGGGGTGGGGCCCGCCTGCGGAGTCCGATGATCGGGCCCTGACGTTCTTTATGAGACCGCCCGGCGCCTGACCACCCATCCTGGGCGTTACGACTGGAGCGCCCGCGCCCACGATCGCCCGCCCGTACGCGAGCCCGTCTCTCCGCGCACCGATGCTCCCCACACGAGCCCCGCGCCGGAGTTGCGCCGGCGCCCAGTCCCGAGGAGCCCCAGAAGATGCCCGCCAGACGATCCCGTACGCTCAACTGGCTCGATAGCCTGCACCGCATCGCGGAGCGCCAGGGCCCCATCGAGGTCACGCTCGACCACTCGGGCGGCGCCCACGAGGACGACCCGACGAGCCGCAACCTGATCTGGCGCGTCCGCGTCGTCGAGTTGCGTGAGGACTCGATCCTGATCGAGCAGCCCGTCGCGGTCGGCACGCCGATCGCGTTGCGTGAGGGGCTGCCCATCGTGGGCATCATGTCCGTCGGTCAGAACCGATGGATGTTCCACACGCGGATCCTCGAGGCGTGCAGGGCGGGCCGGTCGATGTCGCCCGCGTACCGCCTCGCGATGCCGAGCAAGGTCGAGCGGTGCCAGCGACGCAACTTCTACCGCATCTCGACCGCCACACTTTCGCTGCCGCCCGTCGAGATGGGGATGATCCTTGACCTCGACGAGGCGCGCCTGGTCGAAGAGGCGTGCCGCGCCGAGATCAACCGCATGATCGACTCGGGCATCATGGGCAAGGTCGGCGCGCACCCCGCGCCGATGAGCCCACCGCTGGGCGACCAATGCACCGCCCACCTGGTCAACCTGGGTGGGGGCGGTGTCGGCCTCGCGATCGCGCAGGACGATGCGCACCTCGCCGATACGTCGAAGCACCTTTGGCTCTCGATCGACATGTGCCCCGAGGTGCCCGCGCCACTCGGCGTCGTGGCGCGCATCCGCCACACCCACGCCGAGCCCGGCGGGCCGATCTACGCGGGCCTCTCGTTCGACTTCGCGCCCGACGGGCGCCACGAGAAGTTCGTCGCCGGGCTGCTCTCGCGCTTCGTCGCCGAGGTGCAGCGCGAGATGATCACCGACGCCACCGACGCGAGCGCCTCGGCCCGCTGACGGGGCCTCAATCTTCCTTGGGCGGAGGCGGCGGCGCCGCTTCGCGCTTCATCGACCGCGCCGTGCGCACGCGCCCGCCAAGCCGCTTGGGCGGCATCTTCGCGGGCACGATCCCATCGGGGAACTTGCTCTCTGACGGTTGCGCGACGACCTTCGCCGATGCGCCGCCACCGCTCGCCTGGAACCGGCTCCGCGCCTGGGCGCGCTCGCGCCGCTGGCGGTCGGCCTCCTGCTGCTCGCGGATGTTGTCGGGCGGATCGCCCGGCTTGAAGTCGTCGTACTTGAGTTCGGGGATGTGCACGTTGGCGAGCATCTCGATCTCGGTGAGCTTGGGCCCGTCCTCGGGCGTGACGAGCGACCACGCGACGCCATCGCGCCCGGCGCGGGCGGTGCGCCCGACGCGGTGGATGTAGACCTCCGAGTCGTCGGGGAGGTCGAAGTTGACGACGTGGCTCACGCCATCGACGTCGAGCCCGCGGGCCGCGAGGTCCGAGCAGATGAGCACCTCGAGGTGCCCGCCACGCAGGCGGTTCATGATCGCGTTGCGCTTGCCCTGGGGCATGTCGCCGTGGATCGCGTGGGTCTCGATCCCGTTGCGTTCGAGGAACCGCGCCACGCTATCGACGGTGCGCTTCATGTTGCAGAAGACGAGCGTGAGGTCCTGCTCCTCGTGCTTGAGGACATGGAGCAGCATCCTCCGCTTGTCCCACATGTCCACCGTGATGTAGTGCTGCCGGACCATGCTCACCGTGAGCGATGAGCCCGTGGTGACGATCTTGTCGGGGTCGTTCATGAAGCTGCGTGACAGCTTCTCGATCTCATCCGAGATCGTCGCGGAGACGAAGACCGTCTGGTGGTCGCTCTTGATCTGGCGGAGGATCTGCTTGATGTCCTCGCGGAAGCCGATGTCGAGCATGCGGTCGACCTCGTCGAGCACGACGAACTTGACGTCGTGGAAGTGGAGCATGCCGCGCTGGTAGACGTCCCAGAGGCGCCCGGGCGTGGCGACGATGATCTCGGGCCCGCGCTCCAGGTCGCGCCGCTGCTTGTCCATGCTCGACCCGCCGTACACCGCGCAGACCTTGATGGGCGTGAACTGGCCAAGCTCGCTCAGCTCACGGGCGATCTGGATCGCGAGCTCGCGCGTCGGCGCCATGACGATGGTCTGGAAGGGGAGGTTGCGCGTGGCGTTGTTGAAGAGGGGCAGGCCGAACGCCGCGGTCTTGCCCGTGCCCGTCCTCGACTGCCCGAGCACGTCCTTGCCGCTCAGCATGAGCGGGATGAGCTGGCTTTGGATCTTCGTCGGGTACTTGAAGCCCGCGTGGTCGGTGCCCTTGAGCACCGAGTTGCGCAGGCCCAGGTCGGCGAAGGTCGTCTCCTCGAAGATCTCCTCCCAGTGCTCCACCTCGCCCTTCTCGGGGCTCGCGGCACGCTTGCGCTCCTTGGCGGGTGCATCGCCACGCGGGCGCTCGCCCTCGTCGTCGCGCTGGGGGCGGTCGCGCCCGTCGCGCGCCTCGCCATCACCCTCACCGCCGCCACCGCCACGCCCGCGCCGGCGGCGCCGCCGCCGGCGCTTCTTCTGCCCGCCGCCTTCACCATCGCCATCGCCGTGGCGCGTCCCCTCGCGGTCGTCGCCCTCGCGAGACGAGCGCGGCTCGTCCTTCTCCCGTACCTCCGCCTTCGCGACCTCCGCGACGGGCACCGATGCCTCGTCGGACACCAGCTCAGCGGGCGCGACCTTCTTCCGGGTCGTCTTCCGGCGCGTGGACTTCTTCGCCGGGCGCGGCGTCGGCTCGGTGGCTTCGGGCGTGGCGGTGTCCGCATCACTTGCGTCTGACGCCGCCGCCTTCTTCGTGGTCTTCTTGCGCGACGATGAAGCCTTGGCGACCTTCTTCTTGGTCGTTGCCTTCTTCGTGGTTGCCTTCTTCGTGGTCGTCTTCTTGGAAGTGGTCTTCTTGCTCGTCTTCTTCTTCGACGAGCCCGCGCCCGAGGCGCTCCGCTCTGCTTTGGCCATTGAACGATTCCATCCGCCCGACGCCCGCCCACGCTCCTCGGCCCGCCTGGCCACCCCTCGCCTCACGGGCGTCGTTGGGGTTCCGCGGCGTCGGCCTCGCCCCCAATTGGGACTCAGGCGAACGGAAATCGAAGCTCTTGTGCTTCTCGCCTGGGCCGCCCGGATCGCTTCCAAGCCCGCCAAAGGCGTCGATTGCCACCACGGAGAGACCCTCCGCGTGGGTATCGTGATGGTAGAGATGCGGATCGCTCGATACAAGTCGCAAGGGAACCCCCCACTCTGATGACCTCCCCATCGCACATCGAGATCGATTTGCCCGCGATCGAGCGGAATGTCGGCGTGGTCCGCCGGGCGGCCTCGATGGGCGTTTCCGACCCCGAACCCCCCGCCGGCCCCGCCGCCCCCGCCAAGCACCCCGCGATCTGCGCCGTCCTGAAGGCCGACGCCTACGCCCTGGGCGCCCCCCGCATCGCCAAACGGCTCAAGATCGCGGGCGTCAAGATGCTCGCGGTCTACACCCCCGCCCAGGCACGCGACCTCGTCGAGGCAGCGGTCGACCTCCCCATCCTCGTCCTCATGCCCATCGACGACCTCGATAGGAGCCACTCCCTCTACCGCGCCGTGTCGAGCGGGCAGGTCCACTTCGCGGTCCACTCCGAGGAGGGGCGTCGGGCCCTGGCCGAGATCGCCGACCGCCAGGGCGTCACCATCCCCGTCCACCTCGAAGTCGATACCGGCATGGCCCGGGCAGGCGTGCGGCTCGACGAAGCCGGTGAGGTGCTCTCGCGCATCGCGAGCCACAAGCGCCTCAAGCTCACGGGCCTCCACACCCACTTCGCCGCCGCGGACACCGACGCCTCGCTCACCCAGCTCCAGGGCGACCGCTTCGCTTCATGGCTCCGCGCCAACGCATCGCTGATCCCGCCGGGGTGCGTCGTGCACCAGGCCAACTCGTTCGCCCTGTTCCGCCGGCCCGGCCTGAGCGCCCAGATGGTCCGCGTGGGCCTGGCCCTTATGGGCTACGCGTGCGAGGAGCTCCAGGGTGCCGACGACTCACCCGTGCACGACCTCGCAGGCGAACTGACCCCCGCGGTCCGTTGGCTCGCGCCCATCGTGCACACCGCGCGCCTCGCGGTCGGCGCGACGGTGGGCTACGGCGCGACGTGGGCCGCAAGCCGCCCGACGCGCATCGCGAGCGTGCCCGTGGGCTACGCGGATGGGTACCCCCTCGCGCTGTCGAACAAGGCGCGCGTGGGCGTGGTGGGGCCCGACGGCGCCCGCGCCTTTGTCCCCCTCATCGGGCGGGTCAGCATGGACCAGGTCACCATCGACATCACGGATGTGCCTGAGAGCTGGCTCGACGGCCGCACGACCAAGGTCGAGCTCATCGGCGCCGATCCGACCGCCCCGACCCACCTCCCCGTCCTGGCACGTGCCGCGGGCACGATCACCCACGAACTCCTGTGCCGCCTGAGCCCGCGCCTGGAGCGGCGGTACATCGCGGTGCAGAGCGTGCCCGCCGAGCCCCGCGTCGCGGCGGTCCGCACGCACGCCTCGCCCGCGGGCACACCCGCCGCTTAGACCCCGTCAAGGGCCGTGGCCACCGCCCCCCAATGAGAAACGCCCGCTGACGTGCAGCGGGCGTTGTTCGTTCGGGGGCTCAACCTGTCAGAACGCTGTCAGAACGGTCAGGACTCGGTGGACGCGGCCCCTTCGCCGGTATCCGCCGCGGCGGCCTCTTCCTTCTTCGCCTCAGGCTCCTCCTTGGGCGGGGGGTCGAGCTTGGGATCGTGCACCGCCTTGAAGGTCAGCCCGTCGGCATCCTCAACACGCGTCACCATCACCTTGTTCTTCCCCTGGAAGTCGCCCGAGAGCATCGCCTCGGAGAGCGGGTCCTCCATGTACTGCGAGATCGCTCGGCGGAGCGGACGCGCGCCGAAGTCGGGGTTGTAGCCCTTGTCGATCAGGAAGTCCTTCGCCGCCTGGTCGAACTCGAGGTGCCACCCCTGCTCGCCCATGCGGTCGCGGAGCTTCGTGGTCTCGTACTCGACGATGATCTCGAGGTTCTCCTTGGTCAGCGGGCGGAACACCACGACCTCGTCGAGACGGTTGATGAACTCGGGGCGGAAGTACCGCTCGATCTCCTTCATCAGCACGCTCTTGATGTTGTCGAACGACTGCTCGGACTCGCGCCGCGAGAAGCCGAACCCGCCCCCACCCTTGATCAGGTCGGCGCCGATGTTCGACGTCATGATGAGCACCGTGTTGCGGAAGTCCACGGAGCGCCCGAACGAATCGATCAGGCGTCCCTCCTCCATGATCTGGAGGAGCATGTTGAACACATCGGGGTGCGCCTTCTCGATCTCGTCGAGCAGCACGACCGAGTACGGCCGGCGCCGCACCTTCTCGGTGAGCTGCCCGCCCTCTTCGTAGCCGACGTACCCGGGGGGCGCGCCGACCAGGCGGGAGACGTTGTGCTTCTCCATGTAGTCGGACATGTCGAGCATGATGAGGGCGTCCTCATCGCCGAACATGAACTCCGCGAGCGCCTTGGAGAGCAGGGTCTTGCCGACGCCCGAAGGCCCGACGAAGATGAACGAACCCATGGGGCGCTTCGGGTCCTTCAGGCCCGCACGTGCACGCCTGATAGCGCGAGCGATCGCCTTGATCGCGTCGTCCTGCGACACGACCTTCTTGTGCAGCTCGTCCTCGAGCTGGAGCAGGCGCTGGGCCTCTTCCTTCTCGAGCCGCGTGAGGGGCACGCCCGTCATCTTCGAGACGACTTCCGCGATGACCTCCTCATCGACGACGCCCTGCGACTCCTTCGCCTTGTCGCGCCACTCCTGCTGGACGCGCTCCTTCTCCTTGCGGAGCTTCTCGGCCTTGTCGCGCAGCTCCGCCGCGAGCTCGTAGTCCGCCGCCTTGACGGCGTCGTCCTTCTGCACGCTGAGCCGCTCGATGTCGGACTCGAGGTCCGCGAGGTCTGGTGGCTTGCTCATCGTCTTGAGACGCACGCGGGCGCCCGCCTCGTCGATCACGTCGATCGACTTGTCGGGCTGGACCCGACCCGTGATGTAGCGACCAGACAGTTCGACCGCCGCCTCGACGGCGCTGTCGGTGATGTTGACGCGGTGGTGCTTCTCGTACCGCTCGCGCAGGCCCTTGAGGATCTCGACGGTCTGCGTCGCGGTGGGCGGGTCGACGGTGATCGCCTGGAAGCGCCGGGCGAGGGCCGCGTCCTTCTCGATGTACTTGCGGTACTCGTCGAAGGTGGTCGCGCCGATGCACTGGATCTCGCCACGCGCGAGGGCGGGCTTGAGCACGTTGGACGCGTCGATCGCGCCCTCCGCACCGCCCGCGCCGACGAGCGTGTGCAGCTCGTCGATGAACAGGATCAGGTTCTGGGCCCGCTTGACCTCGTTCATGACCGCCTTGATGCGCTCCTCGAACTGGCCCCGGTACTTCGTGCCCGCGACCATCATCGCGAGGTCGAGCACGACGAGCCTGCGGTCTTGCAGCAGATCAGGCACTTCCTTGTTCACGATCGCCTGGGCCAGGCCCTCGACGATCGCGGTCTTGCCCACGCCCGCTTCGCCGAGCAACACGGGGTTGTTCTTGGTGCGGCGGCACAGGACCTGGATGACGCGCTCGATCTCGTTGGCGCGTCCGATGACGGGGTCGAGCACGCCGTCCTTCGCGAGGACGGTGAGGTCACGCCCGAAGGAGTCCAGCGCAGGCGTCTTGGAGGCCTTGCCACCCGAGCCACGCTGCTGGGAGGGGCCGCCCTCGCCGCCGGAGCTGCCAACGCCGGGCACGCCGCCCTCGTCGTCCTTGTCCATGCCCGCGCCGAGCAGGTTGAGCACCTCCTCGCGGACCTCTTCGAGCTTGAGCCCGAGGTTCATGAGGACCTGAGCCGCGACGCCATCATGTTCACGCAGCAGCCCGAGCAGCAGGTGCTCGGTGCCCACGTAGTTGTGGTTGAGGTTGCGCGCCTCTTCGATCGCGTACTCGATCACCTTCTTGGCGCGGGGGGTCTGCGGCAGCTTGCCCATCGTCACCATGTCGGGACCGGAGTGGACGAGCTTCTCGACCTCGAGGCGCACCTTGCGCAGGTCGACGCTCAGGTTCTTCAGCACGTTCGCGCCGACACCCGAGCCTTCCTTGACGAGCCCGAGCAGGATGTGCTCGGTCCCTATGTACTCGTGGTTGAACCGCTGGGCCTCCTGGTTGGCCAGGGCCATGACCTTGCGGGCTCGATCCGTGAATCTCTCGAACATTGTCGCCTCCAAGCAGGGGCCTTGCGCCGTTCATCGAGCGCCGGACCGGACAACTCCTATCGGCCGTCCGCCTCCGCCGGTCGAATACGCAGGGTGCGCCGAGCGCGACCCCCGGATTATAGGCCCACGTGCGACGCACCTGAGCACCCCACGTGTTGCGAACCCCGTGCCAACCCCCCGCAACCGGGCCGGCATTCCACGACCTGCGAACCTCGCCCCACGTCCCCTGCGCCCCGCCCGCCTGCCGATCTGGCAGCATCGCGGAACCGCGTCCGCGAGATCGCGTACCTTCTCGGGCATGCCCCCCACGCTCCCCACGCTTGCGCGCCTCGCGGTGGTGATCACGCTGATTGCTTCGTGTGCCGCGAGCGAGGCCCTGAGCGCCGCCCCCACCTACACCTACGACCGCCCGATCCGCTTCGGGGCCCTCAAGCGCGCCGACTCGGACGACCGCATCACGGGGCGGCTCGTCTCGTGGGACTTCGAGTCGTTCTCGCTCGTCGCCGGGCAGGACTCCACCCTCACCTACCAATGGGGCGACTTCGATGGCAAGGGCGTGTACCACCGCCTGCGCGCGCTCGTGAAGCGCACCGACCCCGACGACGCCGCGATGTGGGCGCGCCTGGGTGGGCTCATGTACCAGATGCGTGAGATCGAGCTCGCGGAACGGGCGCTCGCCGTCTCGGAGCACCTCGGCGCACCGCCCGACTGGCTCGAGGCGATGCGCACACCCCCCTACACCCTCCCCACCGATGAGCCGGCGCCCCAGCGCGCCACGCGCGTCGACGCCAACGCCCCGCGCGACGCCGCCAAGCCCGCGCCCGACTCCGACGAACCCTCGATCACCCCCATCCCCGGCCACCGCCCCATCGCCCCGATCTGGCCCGACCTCACCGAAGACCAGCGCCTGGCCCACACCAGGCGCCTCAAGGACCTCTGCGCCGACCAGATCACCACCCTCGACCACCGCATGAACCTGGTCGAGACCGACCACTTCCTGTTCTACTCCGACGCGGGCGCCTCCGAGCACAAACGCTGGGCGTCGCGCCTCGAGCGGATGTACGACGAGCTGCTCGCCACCCTCGACATGCCGAGGGACTCAGAGCTCTTCCAGGGCAAGTGCGTCGTGTGGGTGTTCGTCAACCGCGACCAGTTCATCGCCTACGAGGCCGCGATCCACTCGTACGACGCCCGCGCCGTCGCGGGCATCTGCCACCAGCGCTCGGGCGACTGCTTCGTCGCGTTCTACCGCGACACGCCCGACCGCTTCGAGAGCGTGCTCATCCACGAGACGGTCCACGCCTTCATGTACCGCTACCGCTCACGCCACCCCTTGCCCACGTGGGCCAACGAGGGCCTCGCAGACTACATCGCGGGGCGGCTCGCGGAGCGCACGCAGGAGCCGCGCACCGCGTGGCAGCACACCCGCCAGTTCCTCCGCGCGGGCGGCAAGGCGCTCGACATCATGAGCCAGACCTACGAAGACGGCACGTGGTTCGACGAGAACTCCTACCCCGTCTCCCACATGCTCATCCGCTACATGATCACCACCGACCCGCGCACCACGCGCGACTGGATCGACGATATCAAGGATGGCAAGAACTGGCTCGAATCGCTCCGCCTGCGCTTCGGGCTGACGCGCGAGCAGCTGAGCGAGCGGTTTGGCGAAGCGATCCTCGCGGAGCCGAGCTACCAGGACTGACCCCCAACCGCGGTGTACCACTGACCCGTCTTCGGGTCAGTGCTCCTGAACACCTCCGGAGAGATCAAAGACACTGACCGGAAGACCGGTCAGTGGCACTCAGGCATCCGATGCTCAAACCGGCTGCGCCGCCCGGTACGCCTCGACCTGCTTCACCACCCCATCCTCGAAGCTCGTTGTGGGCTCGAACCCAAGCTCGGCCTTCGACCGCGTCAGGTCGGCGAAGGTCCGCTCCACATCGCCCGGCTGGGCCGGCGCCCGCTCGATCACCGCGTCCTGCCCCAGCGCCCGTTCGATCGTGCGCACCATCTCGTCGAGCGAGGTCGGGCTCGAGCCGCCCAGGTTCCAGATGCGGTAGCCGCGATCGGTGATGCGGTCGAGCGAGGCGAGCACGCCGGCCACGATGTCGTCGATGTACGTGTAGTCCCGGCTCGATGAGCCATCGCCGAACAGCGTGATGGTCTGGCCCTTCGAGATGCGCTCGATGAACTTCGCGATGGCGAGGTCGGGGCGCTGGCGCGGGCCGAACACCGTGAAGAAGCGCAGGCACGCGATGGGCATGGCGTAGAGGTGGTGGTAGGTGTGCGCGATCAGCTCGCACGCGCGCTTGGTCGCGGCGTACGGGCTGATAGGCTCATCGACCGCATCGGCCTCCGAGAAGGGCGAGGTCGGGAGGTTGCCGTACACCGAACTCGACGACGCCATGGCGATGGGGATCGCGGGGTCGAGCGCGCGCACCGCGTCGAACACACGGACCGTGCCCTCGAGGTTCGTGCGCGCATAGCCCGGCGGGTTCTCAAGGCTCGGTCGCACACCCGCGCGGGCCGCGAGGTGGATGACGCCCGAGATCGAATCGCCCCGGCTCAGCGAATCTTCCACCGCGCCCGCATCCGTCAGGTCGGCGCGCACGAACTCGAACGGGAGGGAGCAGGCGCCCGCGGTCTCGCGGACCTCCTCTAAATTGCGCAGCTTCACATCGGGGTCATAGAACGGGTCAAGGTTGTCGATCACGACGACGCCTTGCCCGCGCCTCAGGAGCGCCTGGCACACGTGGGAGCCAATGAAGCCCCCACCTCCCGTCACCAGGACCGTTCCGTCTTGGGCCATCTCAGCTCTCTCCATCGCGGGGTGTGCTGTCTCCCCTCAACGGGGGGATGAGCTGGATTCTCCCACCCCCATGGGCTTGTGCCCACCCACCCAAAACGCAAAGCAGGGCACCATCGGTAGACGGTGCCCCGCTGGAGGAGAGAGAGATCTTCGTGAAGATTATCGACATTCCGAGGGAAAAGCCACCACCCAACTCGTGAGGGACCGGAAAAAACCACCCCATTCGGAGCACAGGGCCTATCGGCGGGGCCCATGGAGGAGTCAAGGGGACGCCCTTCCATCTTCCATAGATTCCGTAAAGACTGGCACTTACGTCTCAGTAGACAATCGATGCCAGCACCACCGCGATCACCCCCGCAAGAAGTGTCAACGGCCCGCCAAATCGTGTGTAATCGAGCCATCGATAACCGCCGGGACCCTGCACCATGAGGTTTGTCTGGTATCCGATAGGCGTTGAGAACTCTGCAGAGGCCGCGATCGCGATGCAAACCGCCACCGGGAGGGGCGGCAGCCCGTGCTCGAGGGCCGCCTGCATCCCGATGGGGAACATGAGGACGGCCGCCGCGTTGTTCGTGATGAACGTCGTGAAGAGCACCGTCAGCGCATAGATCGCCCCGAGCAGCCCGATGGGCCCCCATCCCCCCGCGGTCTCCACCAGCGCGTGGGCGATCGTGTCCGCGAGCCCGCTCTGGGTCATCGCGTGCCCGATGCCGAACGCCGCGGCGATCACGACGATGACCTGGATGTCAACAGACCCGCGCGCCTGCGGCCCGCGCACACACCGCGAGACGATCATCGCGCCCGCGCCCGCCATCGCGGCGACCACCGTCGGGACGACCTCCGTCGCCATCGCGATCACCATGAGCACAAGGATCGCAAGCGAGAGCGGCGCGCGCTCGTGGCGCGGCGCTGCGGCGCCGGGCAGCGCCGACACGAGGTGAAACTCTGGCGAGTCGCGGAAACGCTCCGCGAACTCGGGCCCCGCTTCGAGCAGGAGCGTGTCGCCCGGTCGCAGGCGGATGCTCCCGATCTTGCCCTCGAGGCGGTGGCCGTGGCGGTGCACCGCCACGATGACGGCGCCGTAGCGCGTGCGGATCAGCGCGCTGCGCACCGTGCGGTTGATGAGGGGCGACGTGGGCGACACCACCACCTCGACCAAACGGTTCGCCGCCCGGCTCTGGCGCTCGCGCTGCGCATCCTCATCGGTGATGGGCGTGAGCCCCTTGATCGTCTGCAGGTCCACCACCGACTCGAGAACACCCACGAAAACCAGCACATCCCCCGCGTAGAGCACATCGCTCGGCGCCACCGCGAGCACCGTCTCGGACTCCCGCTCGACGCGCGACAGGAACAACCCGGGCAGGTTCCGCAGCCCCGCGTTCTCGACCGTCTGACCGATGACGGGGCTGCCCTCGTTCACGCGCATCGCGACCATGTACTGGCGCGCCTTCTCGCGATCGAGCGCCGCGGCGCTCAGGCCAGGCAGCAGCCGTCGCCCGAGCAGGAGGATGTAGGCAAGGCCCACGATCGCGATGGGCACGCCCACCCAGGTGACGGTGAACATGCCAAAGCGCGGCGCGCCCGCGAGCACTGTCGTCGCGTCGTCGGGCGTGGCCTGCGCCGCAGCGACCGCGGTGTTGTACAGGTCCGCGATCACCAGGTTCGTGCTCGTCCCGATGAGCGTGCACAGGCCGCCCAGGATCGCGGCGAAACTGAGCGGCATGAAGAGCTTCGCGACGGGGATGTTCATCCGCCGACCGATGCGCGAGATCATCGGGAGGAACGCCGCGACGATGGGCGTGTTGTTCGCGACCGCGGACATCACCGCGACGGGCAGGATCAGGCGCGCCTGGGCCGCGAGGGTCGTCTTGGGTCGCCCGATCAGGCGGCGCGAGAGCAGGGTGATCGCGCCCGTCTCGCGCAGGCCCGCCGCCACGACGTAGAGGAGCGCAACCGTGATCACGCCGGGGCTCGAGAAGCCGACGATCGCGTCGTTGGCCCCGATCACGCCCGTGACGAGGAGGGTCAGCAGGGCGCCCATCACGACTAAATCCGCCCCGAATCGCCCCCACGCGAGGAGCGACACCATCACCACGACTACTCCACCGGTGATCCACTGGTCGCTCTGCATGGACATCCTTCGCGGGGCACGCCGAGCCCGCCGAGAAACGGGGCCCGTCGGAGGATTATCGGGGAGCCGGACGCCCGCAGTCCAACGAGGGTTGCGCCAACACCACGTGATCGCCTGAGAGATCGGGCGGGGCGGGGGCGGAGCAGAGGTAGGAGAGGTCGAACGCCTCGACCTCAAGACACACACCAAGGAGACTCACCATGAACGCTCCCCGCTCGCTCGTGTTCGCCCTGTTCGCCGCCCTCGCCGCCCCCGCTTCCACGCTCGCGGGCGACGGGTGTGTGTGCGGCAGCGAAGCCATCGACTGCATCAATCAGGGGGGGTCGCAGTACGACTGCGCCCTGATGTGGCTCAAGAACCCCTGCTGGGAGCCCGGCCACTGCTGGGACGCGGGCGGGATCAACATCGGCTTTGCCGGCAACGGCGTGGGCGGCGGCCCGGGCGTGCCCATCCCGCCCAACGAGTTCCTCCTCGTGCCCTTCAAGGCCGCGGACGGGGATGGCGACATCGTCCCGTGCCACCAGGTCGCGTCCTCCTTCGCGATGGCCGGAAGCCCCGCCGCTGGCGGCGGCGGCTTCGTCGAACTCCCCGTGATCTGCGACCCCGACGCGGGCACCTACACCATCGAGGTGCTGCCCGGCAGCGTGGACCCGGCCGCGATCGTCGTGCTCCAACTCATCCTCGTGATGGCCGACGGCTCGACCCACCTGGGCGCCGCGGTGCTCGTGCCCGATTGCCCGGGCGACCTGAACTTCGATGGCGTCTGCAACTCCGCCGATCTGAACATCCTGCTGGGCAGCTTCGGCGACGGGCCCGGCGGCGACCTCGACCTCGACGGAGACACCGACTCGACCGACCTGAACATCCTGCTCAGTCAGTTCGGGTCGAACTGCCTGCCGCCGGTCTGATGGCGATCGTCCTCTGTCGCCGCGCAGTTCATTTCGCGGCTTGGCGCTACCCCGTGGAAGCGGGTCAGCGCCGTTCGCTGGGAGCACGCAGCCCGAGCTGCTCCATCGCGCCCATGACGCGCCCGTGCAGGCGCGGCGGGCCCACGACGATGCCCCGGTTCTTCTCGAGCCCCTGCCCGTGCCCGAAGTCGAGGGGCTTTCCGTCCACATCGGTCACGGCGCACCCCGCCTCCTCGGCAACGAGCGCCCCCGCCGCGTGGTCCCAGATGCGCTCCACGTAGCCCGCCTTCTTGGGCAGGCGCAGGTACAGGTCGGCCTGCCCCCGCGCAACCACCGCGTACTTCGCCTGCGAGTCAAGCCGCGCCGGCTCGCCCGCGCCGCCCAGCGACTCGATGATCCGCGCCGAATCGCCGTGACTCGTGTGCGCCGCTTCGACCGATTCGCACATCGTGATGGGGTCGCCCTCGTCGTGCTCGAGCCGGCGCACGCGGAGCGGCTCGGCGTCGAGTTCGTCCGCGGGCGATTCGTAAAGCCCATCGCCGAGCGTCGCGATGTAGAGCGAGCCGTGTGCATCGGGCTCGTCGAAGGGCCTGCTCATGTCGCGCGAGAGGTTGGGGCAGCCCAGCAGCCCGATGGTCGGGCGGGCGTTCTCGATCTTGGCGAGCGAAACGGCGTACTGCCCGCCGCGCAGGAAGCCCTTGGTGCCATCGATGGGGTCGAGCGTCCAGAAGGTGTGGAGGCCATCGTTGATGGGGTCGTCGTTGCCCATGTCGATGGCGTCCATCATGTCGCCCGCGGTGGCATCGGGCCAGACGGGGGCGAGGGCCCTCAGGACCTCCTCGATCGCGCCGTCCCACTGCGTCCGCGCCTTGCGCAGCTCCTCCGCGGATTCCTCCGCGACGAGGCGGAAGTGCTCGCCAAGCTCATCGCGCATGGTCTTGGCGATGATGGCCTGCGAGGCGAGGTCCGCGACGGTGACGGGCGAACGGTCGTCCTTCGCGATGGCGCGCACGCGGTCGAGGTCCGCCTGCACGCCCCGGCACACAACACACGCCCGCGTCACCGCGAGGCGGGCGATCTCAATCTGATTAGCGAGGTCGGTCATGCGACCAGCTTAGCCCTTCGGCACGAAGCCCTCGCCGGCGAGGTGATCCACGCACTGCTTCACGCACTCCTCCACCGAGTGATCGCCCGGCTTGAGCACGAGTTCCGCCTTCGCGGGCGCCTCGTACGGGTCGTCGATGCCGGTGAAGCCCTTGATCTCGCCCGCGCGGGCCTTCTTGTACAGCCCCTTGGGGTCGCGCTGCTCGCACACCTCGAGCGGGGCATCGACGAAGACCTCGATGAACGGCAGGCCGGACTCTTCGTGCACCTTGCGGGCCAGATCGCGGTCCGCGGTGTACGGGCTGATGAAGCTGGTGAGGGTGACGTGGCCCGCATCGGCGAAGAGCTTGGCGACCTCGCCGATGCGCCGGATGTTCTCGGCCCGGTCCTCAGCCGAGAAGCCCAGGTTGTTGTTGAGCCCGTGGCGGATGTTGTCGCCGTCGAGGCGGTAGGCCGCGACGCCCTGCTGGACGAGGACCTGCTCGAGGGCCGAGGCGATGGTGGACTTGCCCGAGGCGCTGAGCCCGGTGAACCACATGGTGCAGCCCTTGCAGTTGAGGGCGCCCCAGCGCTCGTCGCGGGTCAGGTTGCCCTCGTGCCAGTGGATATTCGTTGCTGTGCCCATGTCGCGCTTCCGCCCTCTCGTCGTGCGTGCCTCGGAACCAGAAACGCGCCCCCATGCGGGCGCGAGTTGGCGAGGGTAGGGAGGCGCGGTCGGGCGGGCAATGGGCGAGCCACGTGAGGCCGCGGAAACCGCTGGTTATGGGGTCGTGTTGATGATCCGGAGCAGGTCGGCGCGGACCGCGGGGTCGAGATGGGGACGCTCGAACCACGTCCAGGTCACCCCCTCCTCGCGTGGGACCCACAAGAGGGCGTCGATCACCTCGCCCGCCTCCTCGCGGAGACGGAGCCAGCTCAGGATCGCCTCACGCCCGTCTGGCGAGGTGACGTCGTGCATGCCGCGGGCCCGCTCGACACTGATCACCGCGTCGATGTCCGTGGGCTCGTTGCTCATGCCGAAGACGTCGTGCCCCGCATCGCGCAGGCGCTGGGCCAGGCGAACGATCGCGGAGCCCTCCACGTCGGCGTCGAGCTCGGGCCCACGCCGGTCGACGACGAGAACACGGGCACTCTCGACCGCTCCCGCCGCTGGCGTGTCGGGGACGGGCGGCGCCGTCGGGGCGGAGACGGGCATGGGGTGGCCGCGAAGCTCGGTCTGCATCTGGCGCGCGACGGTGGAGGTCTTGCTCTTGACCGACGCACCCGGGACGTTGAGCGCCGAACCGGACACCGCCGGCGCGCCGACGATCTGGATGCTCCGCTGGGACCCGTCGGCGTCGACGATGTGGAACTCGACCTGGTCGTTGGCGATCGCCGTGACGCCCGCCGCGTGATGATGCCCTTCGACGCGCGAACCGCCCGACATCGCGGGCACGAGGAGGAGCCCGACAAAGCCGAGCATGAAGAGGATCGCGAGGACGACGCCCACGTTCGGGCCGTTCTTGTACCGCGCGTTGCGCGCGCCAGCGCGTTGCGCGGCGCGCTTGCGGAGCTGCTGCCGCCGCTTGTGCGCACGCGAGCGCGCCGCGTGGACCTGCTCGCGGGCCGGGGCGCGGAACTGCACGGGCGTGAGCGTGGGACGCTCCTTCGCCTTGGCCTGGATC
Organism: Phycisphaerales bacterium; assembly: GCA_965228605.1. GTDB lineage: Bacteria > Planctomycetota > Phycisphaerae > Phycisphaerales > UBA1924. The sequence continues at coordinate 3,840,559 of OZ245825.1, read as the reverse complement.
ATCGCCACCGCCTGACGCGGGAGCGGGGCGACGCCCTCGTCACTCGGGTACGCATCCTCGGCGGCGCGGTACCGACCCGACCACCAGTCCGTCACATGGATGCGTGGCTTGCGCCGGGCGCGGGGCTCGATCACGGACGGACCGCCGTGCGGCGCGGCCTCGGGCCCCTGCGCACGCTCGCGCCGGGGCGTGGGCGAGCCCGCGGCGGCCGCGACCACGCGGGGCTCGGGATCGGGATCGGGATCGAACTGAGGCTCGGGGATCGGCTCGACCTCGACGCCACCGCCCGACATCGAGGGGAGGTCCTTGGGCTTCATCGCGAAAGGGTCGCTCGCGTTGATGATCGCCTCGATATCGCTCAGCATCTCGCCCGCGCTCGCGTAGCGCTTGTTCATCTCCGCCATCGACCGGCGGATCACCCACCGCAGCGCATCGGGGCACTGCTTGGTCATCTGCGAGAGCCCGCCGTGCGCCGGGAACGACGCCTCGACAATCGAGTAGAGGACTGCGCCCGCGCCGTAGACATCGAACTTGACGCCATCGACCTCGTGCACCTTCGCGCCGCGCAGGGCCATGCGGACCATCTCGGGGTCACGGAAATACTCCGTGCCGTGCGTCGTCAGCGTCATCGCGCTGCGGAGTGGCGTGATGAGGCCCAGGTCGACGAGGTGCGCCGCCCCGTCGTGCACGATGATGTTGTCGGGCTTGACGTCCTTGTGCCAGAGGCCGCCGTGGTGGTAGCGGTTGAGGGTGTCGAGGAGGTCGGCGACGTAGGCCAGCGCCTCGCGCAGGTGCTTGGTGTTGAGGCCATCGCGCCCCGAGGCGTCGTGCAGGCGCTGCGTGACGATGGTGAGCGGGTCGCCGGGCACGTACTCCATCGCGTAGAAGAACCGCTCATCGGTCAGCTCGTGGTCGAGCACGAGCCCGAGCTTCTTCGCCGCTTCGAGCGCCCTGCTCTCACGGATGATCTGGGGGAGGCTCGAGCCGTCGTCGAGGTAGAACGCCTTGATGACGACCTGGTCGACCTCCGGCTTGCCCTGGCGCATGAACGCCGCGAGCTTCACGGGGCTTGGCTGGGCAACATAGAGCTTGCCGCCTGACCCACCACCCGGCAGCGAGCCAACGATGGTGTAGCCCTCGAAGAGACGGTTCGACTTCTTGCCCCGCGCCGGCCTGTCGCGCGTCGGCGCGTTCGCGACCGCCTGGGGCAGGCGGCGCTCGAGCCCCTCGGTCACGGGGCTCAGCAGGAGGAACCGCGCCGGGTGCCCAATCGCGACACGGTAGACGCAATGGCCCAGCGCGCGCATCTCATCGGTCAGACCGCGACCGAAGTGCGACGCCGCCGACCAGCGCCCGATGATCACGTTCAGGAGGATCAAGGGGGTGAACACGACCGCGGTGACCACGGCGCCGACCGCGCGGAGCGTGTCGGCGATCATGCCGAAAACGAAGTCGAAGATGTGCTTGAAGAGCCACCCGATGCCCTTGGCGACGGGGACGAACAGGTAGATCACGATGACCACCGCCAGCCCGATGCCGAGCACACCCAGGATCAATGCCGCGAGTATTCCGATGGGTCCAGCTGCCATGATCCTGCCTCCAAGGCCCCCGGCGTGACCACCACCGTCGTGTGGCGGTCAGAGGCCCGGCCTATCCGTTTCTTCGGACCCGGGCCCTCCGCCTTTCGTCACCGCTCGAACGCCTCCGCCTCACGCCTGACCCGTTCCTCCTGGGCATAGAGCTCTGCTATGGCCTCGTCGAACATCGCATCGTCGGTCCGATCACCCGAGAGCACCAGGCCGGCCTGCTCCGCCTCCCGCCGCTCATCTTCAGTAAAGCTGTACGTCGCGATCACTTCCGCGAGGCGGTTGCGGAGCTGCTCGCGCACCTTCATGAGCCGCCGGCTCACCGTGGGCTCGCTCGTCCCGAGGTCCGCCGCCACGTCCTTGCCCGACTTGCCCTCGAGCACACGCATCTGGAAGATCGCGAAGTCCATGAAGTCGGACTCCTTCTCGACCTTCGCGATCGCCGCACAGACCTTCGCCCGGAACACCGCGGCCTCGTAGTCGCCATCGGGCGACATGCCGTTGTCCTTGCCCATCCACGCCTCATCGAGCGCGGCATTGCGCTTGCCCCCGCCACGCTTGAGGGCCATGCGCCGGTCCATCTCATCGCCGAGGGCGTGCTTCGCGATGGCGAGGAGCCATGTGGAGAAGCGGGCGCCGCGCGCCGGGTCGTAGCGGTCGATGGAGTCCGACAGGGCCGCGAGGGTCTCTTGCGAGAGGTCGCGGACGGTCTCCTGGCCGATCCGCCCACGCCCCCAACGGGTCAGTTGGGCCCGCAAGACGGGCCCGAACGTCTCCCAAAGCTCGAACCACGCCGCTGGGTCCTTCGCGCGGAGGCGATCGACAAAGCCCGTGGTGAGGTTGCTCAGCATGTCTCTTGCTCCGGAGGCCGCACCGCTCGCCATGAGCGATAGGCCCGAGGAACCCCCCTCCGAAGGGGTTTCCCACGCATTCAACCCTAGCCGCGCCCCGGGCAGAGACACGTCCCGATCGCCTCGGAATGGGACATTCGCGATATGGGGCCAACACCCTGAGATGGCGTGAAATCGCCCGCCCCCTCCTCCCAAGGACTCTCCCGGCAAGACGGGCTCAGAAAGGCCCGCAGACAGTTGCGGGTCAACAGGAAACCCGAGGAAGGAATCACACCATGGCTCTTTGCAAAATGCTTGTTCGCACCGCAGTTATCGGCGGCCTGGCGACGGGCGGCGTGGTCCTCGTGGCAGGGCCCCAGCGTGCCGCCGCGATGTTCCACCAGGCTAAGCACGCCGCCGTCTCTGTCATCGACGACAACATCGATGACCCGGCGGTCCTCCGCCAGCAGCTCCAGAAGATGAAGAGCGAGTACCCCGACCGGATCGCGAAGATCTGGGGCGAGGTCACTGCGCTCGAAGGCCAGATCGCCAAGCTCGAGCGCAACCGCGCCGTCGCGCTGGGCGTCGCCCAGGTCGCGTCCGAGGACTACACCCGCCTGACGGGCCTCATCGACCAGGGTGAAGCCGTCCGCGCCGATGAGCCCTACCGCGTGGTCAACATCCGCTTCAATCATGGCACCATGCCGCTCGATGCCGCCTACCACAAGGGCACCGAACTCCAGCAGATCATCAACGTGAACCGCGAAGCGGCCCACGATGCGGAGCGCGAGCTGAGCTTCATGCACGACCAGCACAACCAGCTCGTCGAGCTGCACGCCCAGCTCAAGGCCGAGCAGGCGAAGGTCGAAGCCCAGATCGTCCGCCTCGACGCCCAGATCGATTCGATCGAGCGCAACGAGAAGATGATCGAGCTCGTCGAGCAGCGCCAGAAGACTCTTGACGAACTCGGCCGCTTCGAGTCGGTCAGCCTCGACCAGTTCAACGCCAAGCTCGACCAGATCCGCGCCGAGCAGGAGGCGAAGCTCGATGGCCTCAGGACCGCCAAGTCGCAGAACGACTACGAGGCCCAGGTCCGCGCCCGCGTCGAGTCCGAACTCCGCAGCAAGGAGCGCTTCGAGGCCGGCAAGGAACTGATCGAGCTCGACGAGATCGATGCGCCGATCGAGGTGACCCCCGATGGTGTGAAGGACCGCGCCACCACGCCCGTCGCGATGGGCGAGCCCATCGTGATCCGGTAAAGGGGGCCTGACCCCGAGAGACTTCTCCTCTCGCTCCTCTGTCTCCCTACACCCACGAGCCGCCCGCGATGCCATACCCGGCGTCGCGGGCGGTTTTCTTGTGCGGCATTCGCGACGCCGGGGGCGACGGCTATCAGGCGAGCGGGTTGAGCATCGACCAAGACATCATGGTGAGGATGACGACAAAGAGGAAAGCGATCGCCTGGATGAGGCAGCCGTCGGGGGCGTTGTCTCTCCGCATGGACTGGTCGTACGTCCAACCGGTGGCGTGGGTGCGGTCGGACCTGCACTACCGGCTCATGCAGCTGAGCCTATGGCAGCATCGGATCGGGCTCGGGCGTGGCGAGCTTGGCGGCCAGCGCGTCGAAGACCATCTGGGGGTTCACGTTCGACGCGAGTCGGCGCTCGGCTTCGTCGATCGCGGTGATGTCGTGCAGGGGGATCGCGGCCTGGTCCGGGTCGCCGATGGCGTTGCGCAGGTCGGCGCGGGCGCGTTCGGCCAGGAGCGTGAACAGGTGCCCCGCCGCGGTGCGGTTGGCGATGTCCTTCGAGGCCTCGAAGCCCTCTTTCTTGTCGCGCTTCACGGAGTCGGCCGCCCAGGTGTCGGTGAGCTTGTGCATCGTCGGGCCCAGCGCGGGGTCGAGGCGGCCCGCGCTCGCCGCTTCGAGCATGGGGGCCAGGGCGCTGCGCCAGGCGTAGAGGCCCGTCTCGATGGCGGCGATGGCCCGCCCCGGCGAACCCGATGCGAACCCAAGCGTCCAGTCGCGCTCGGCGCCCGACAGGTCGAGGTCCGTGCGCGAGAGCCACTCGTCCATGTCGGCATCGGAGAGCGGCGAGAAGCTGACGCGCTGGCAGCGCGAGCGGATCGTCGGCAGCAGGCGCTCTTCGGACGAGGTGACCAGGATGATGACGGTGCCCTCGGGCGGCTCCTCGAGGGTCTTGAGCATCGACGCCTGGGTGGGCGCGTTGGTGCGCGAGCGGTCGAGGCGCTCGGCCTCGTCGATGATGAAGACCTTCTTGGCGAGGGCGTCGGTCTTGATCTGGGGGGCGAGCGCGGCTTGCTCGAGCAGGTGCTTCTCGATGACGGCCTTTGGGATGGTGACCTGCTTGGCGCGCCGGACCTGGGAGTCGTCCGAGTAGGCCGCGAGTTCCTTGGTGATGAAGTGGAAGTCGGGGTGGGTGCCCGCGCCGAGCATGCGCTGGGTGGGGGAGCCCTCTTCGGCGGCGAGTTGGCCCGCGAGGCCGACGCCCGTGGTGGGGTCGAGGAGCAGCGCCGCAAACGCCTCGGCGGTGGTGCGCTTCCCGACGCCGAAGGGCCCTGAGAAGATCCACGCGTGGTGGATGTGGCGCGAGTTGATCGCCGCGGTCAGGGTGGCGATCGCGCGGGGCTGGGCGAGGATCTGGTCGAAGCGGGGCGGGCAGGGAGTGGGGAGCATGAGGGGATGGTAAGAGGTCGCTGCTGCGGCGGGCGACTCGTTCGGCACCTGGCCCTGCCGCTTCCGCCTTCGGCGGAACCCCCTCACCCGGCTCGCTGACGCTCGCCACCCTCTCCCCCGGCGGGGAGAGGGAGCGGTGCGCGGCGCATCAGTTTGGGCTGGCTTCGTCGCGTAGTGCGCTCGTGAGCGCTGGGGCGAGGGCTTCGTACTGGTCTTGTGTGTTGTAGAGCTGGGCGCTGAGGCGGATGAGGCGATTGGGGAGTGCGGGCCAGGGGATGATGGGGACCTGGAAGCCCGCTTCGATGAGGCGGTCCTGGAGGTCGTCGTGGTGGCGTGTGGGGCGGAGCGGGGTTGTCTTGTTGGGGAGGGGAATGGACGCCATCGAGGGGATCATGTCGTCGGGGGCGGGTGGGTCGGTGCAGAGCGCGTTGCAGATGGTGTCGCGTGCGCGGAGGGCCAGGGTGTGGTTGGTGGCCATGATGCCCGGCCAGCCGTCTTCGTGGAGCGATTCCATGTGGTCGAGGGCTTCGGGGATGCAGAGGAAAGGGGTCGGGTCGTCGGTGCCGGTCCAGGTGAACTCGAGGAAGAAGCGTGAGCGGTCGGTGCGCTTTGAGTTCATGCCGTGGGAGATGACCGCAGGCCGGACGGTTGGTTGGAGGTCCTCGCGGACGTAGAGGAAGCCCGCGCCCTTGGGGCAGCACATCCACTTGTGGCAGTTGCCCGTGTAGTACGCGGGGTTGAGGTCGGTGAGGTCGATGGGGACCGAGCCCGGGGCGTGCGCTGCGTCGACGAGCGTTTCCACGCCACGGCCGCGGAGTTCATCGACGATCTGCTTGATGGGGAAGACGAGAGCGGTCTGCGAGGTGATGTGGTCGATGAGGGCGAGGCGCGTCTGAGGCGTGACCTTGCCGAGGATGGCCCGGGTGACCTGGTCGGGCGAGGAAAGGGGAAAGGGAACATTGACCACGACGACTTTCGCGCCTGCGCGCTCCGCGACAAAGTCGAGCACGTTCCTGCACGCGTTGTACTCGTGGTCGGTGACGAGGAGTTCATCGTCGGCGGAGAGGTCGAGCGAGCGGAGGACCGCGTTGACGCCCGTGGTGGCGTTGGGGACGGGGACGATGCAGCCAGCCGGGGCGTTGAGGAATGTGGCAAGGCGGTCGATGGACGCATCGAGAAGTGGCTCGAGGTCGTTGACCATGAAGCGCACGGCCTCACCTTCGAGCTGGTCGCGGAGGGCCTGTTGGTGTTGGAGCACGGGGGTGGGGCAGGCGCCGAACGAGCCGTGGTTGAGGTAGGTGATGGAAGGGTCGAGCCGCCAGCTGAGGCGGTGCGCGGCGGGCGCGATGCGCGGCGTGGCGTGCTTCATCGAGACCACGATAGCTCGCGCGGGTTGTCAGAGCGCGAAGGCGAGGAGCAGCAGGTTGAGGTCTGCGGTATCGACGTCCCCGTCGCCGTCGATGTCGCCCTGGCACGCCGGGCCGCACGGCGCGCCGAACTCTGTGAGGAGGATCGAGAGGTCGCCGCTGTCGATCGTGCCGCTCGCGTCGAGGTCGGCAAGGAGCGCGCAGGGTTGCGCGGCGTAGAAGAAGTCATCGATGCCCGCCTCGGTCACCGAGTTGTTGGGGTTGTCGGAAACCGAGAAGCGGACGCGGACCTGGTCGGTCGTCGGCAGGTAGTCCGCGACCCTGAAGCTGAACGTGCGCCACTGGACGTCGGGCGTGGTGATGTCCGCGACCTCGGCCCAGGTCTCGCCATCGTCGTTGGAGACGAGGACCGTCAGGGCGTCGGACTCCATGGCCTCGTCCTCGTTGGAGTAGAACCAGTAGCTGAAGGCGATGTACCCATCGTTGCCGCTCAGGTCGAGCGTTGGCGAGGTGAGCGAGGTGGGGCCGCCGTCCACGTCGAAGTCGGTGTGCTGCCCCGACCCGTTCTGCGTGACGAACGCGGCGCCCTCGCCCGAGGTGGCGTCGCCGTAGGGCGCGACGATGGGCGAATCTGCGGAACTCGTGCCGATCGGTATCGCGAGTTCCCACGCGCCCGATTCGAGATCGGTCGACGAGACCGCCCACCCGTCTGCGCCGTCGTCGAAGGTCTGCAACTCGCCCGCGGCGGCGTCGAGGACCTTGGTGGTGTAGGCGTTGGAGAGCGGGAGGAGCGGATCCGTCGCGGTGACGCCGTTGGAGAGCGACGCGGTGATATACCAGCGCACCTCGGTGAGGCACTGGTACGAACTGAGCGTGGCGAGGAAGAGGCCATCTTCACCAATCGGGATCGGTGAGGCGGTCCACGGCGCGCCAGCGTGCGATGTGTGGAGCGTGAGCGCGAGGACTTCGAGGGCCGGCCCTTCGTCGGAGGGGGTGGCGGTGAACGGGATGTGGGTCTGGCCAAGCGGGACCGTAGTGGGCGCCCCGGTTGGGTAGTCGAAGACCACGGGCGAATCAAGCTGGACGAGGACGTGGAGGTCGGGCGTGTCCGCAGTCGAGATGGCGACGTCCATGAGGCCATCGCTGTTGATGTCGATGGCGGCGACGGAGGAGGGCGTGGTGCCAAAGGGGAGGTTGTAGGTGATCGTCTGGAACGTGGCGTCCCCGTTGTTGATGAGCAGGGTCACGGAGCGGTCCAGCGTATTGACGACCATGAGATCGGTGTGCCCGTCGTTGTTGAGGTCGGCGCGCCGGAGGCGCTTGGGCTGGGAGCCTGTGGGCAAAGCGGAGAGGAAGGTGAAGGCGCCGTCGGCGTTGCCCTTGAAGATCACGACGCCATCGGAGAGGGAGTCGCCGACCGCGGCGTCGGGGATGCCGTCGTCGTCGAGGTCGGTGACGACGAGTTCCCACGCGATGAGTTCATGGAAGGTGGGAATGCCGTAGTCGGGCCCATCCGTGGCGAAGTTGCCCTTGCCGTCGTTCAGGAAGGTCTGGAGCCCGGCCCCCCAGTTGTGGGTGGCGATGACGATGTCGGCGTCGCCATCCACATCGACGTCAGCGATGTCGATGCCCTTCGCTTCCGAACCGGCGTAGAACGACCAGTCGTCGTCCAGAGGGAATGCGCCCTCGCCGTTATTGCGCCCCATGGTGACACGGACGTAGGGCATGTTCATCGCGGCGAAGTCGGTGTCGCCATCGCCATCGAGGTCGCCCAGAGCGACGTCTTGCGTGTCGAGGCCCGCGTAGTAGGAGACAGCGGGGTCGAACTGGGCATCGCCCGCGTTGAGGCAGACGTAGGCCTGGTGATTGAGTTGGCGGATACAGACGGCATCGGGCAGGCCATTGCCGGTCAGGTCTGCGATGCGGAGCGTCCCGGCGCCGTAGGACGCCGATGCGAGCGGGGCTGGCGTGAACTGCCCCTGGTGATTGATGAGCGGGACGACGCCCTGGATCGTCAGCACCAGGAGGTCGGTGTCGCCATCACCATCGAGGTCGCCGGCCTGGATGTCGTGCACCAGGACGGGCGAGGGCACTTTGGTGGGTGCAAGCGAAAGAGGTGGTGGTGCGGCGGCGTGGGAGAGCGGTGCCGCAACGAGCACGAGCGATGAGGCGGAGTGGCGCCTGAGCATGACAACTCTCCGAATTGAGGGCCGGGTCCCGACCTGAGCGCACATAAGGAGTTTAGCGACCGGCAGGTCATCGGACGTGGCCGATGACCTTTCACGTCAGGCGGCCCTGCGGCGGGCGACGCACTCAGGCCCGCGGACCCCAGAGGGGATTTGGCGCTTCCACCGGGGTCGAACGTGGGGTAGTCTTTGAGCAGAGAGCATTGCGCGCTGGGCCTGCACGCCCGGCACAGGCATGGGAGAGAAGACGTGTTCAGATCAGAGTCCAATAACGCGTGGCTGGTGCGCGTCGCTTCGGCTTGTAGCGCGGCGGTCGTCTCGACCACGGCGCTTGGTGGTGGCGTGCAGATCACGCCGTTCGGCGAGGAAGCCGTCGAGCGCGGCGTGGTGTTCAAGGTCGCGGACTACAACAGTTCGGGCGGCGTTGCATACGGGCACGCGGGCTATGGCGTCGGCTTTGTCGACCTGGATGGTGACCACGACAACGACCTTGTGCTGCTGGGCGGCGGGGGGACGGCGCCCGATGGCTCGGACCGCGTGCCCAGCGTGTTCGAGAACATCGGCAACGGGATGTTCGTCGACCGGACGCCCGGCTCGGGGCTTGGCCCTCAGCTCGAGATGGTCGGCTTTGCCGCGGGCGATTACGACGCGGACGGCGACCTGGACCTCTTCATCACGAACCTGCCCTCCCTCGACCTCGATGGCGAGCTGGCCCAGGAGAACACACTCTACCGCAACGATGGCGGCTTCACGTTCACCGATGTCACCGCGGAAGCGGGCGTTGGCGGCGGGCGGGGCGACAGCAACGGCGCAGCATGGGGCGACTTCAACGGAGATGGTTGGCTCGACCTCCATGTGGCGAACTACAACGGGATCTCGGGCGTGCCCGGATCGAAGCTCGTGGACAACCAGTTGTGGCTCAACAACCAGGACGGCACGTTCACGGAGGTCGCGGAGGCGCAGGGCGTGAACAGCTCCGCGCTCTCATTCCTCGGGACACTGTTCGACATGGATCGTGACGGCGACCTCGACCTGTACATCTCGAACGACCGTGGCCACCTCCCCCCGCCCTTTGGCGCCGGGCCGAACGAGCTCTACCGCAACGACAATGGGCAGTTCGTCGACATCTCAGAGGGGTCAGGCGCCGACCTCGGCCTGTTCTCGATGGGCGTGGCGTGCGGCGACTTCGATGCCAACGGCTACCCCGATCTCTACTGCACGAACATCGGCGGCTACGCAGAGGGCTTCAACCCCCTGCTCCTCAACCAGGGGAACGAGACGTTCATCGAGTTCTCTGACCCCGCCGGCGTGGACCAGTACATCACGTCATGGGGCACCGTGTTCTTCGACTTCGACAACGATGCCGACCTCGACCTGTACGTGAACAACCAGTTCAAGCCCAACGCGCTCCACCTGAACCCGGCGCAGGCCTGGCCCTGCATCGACGTGGCCGGGCTCGCGGGCGTGCAGTCGCAGTGGCCCCAGATCGATGACCCGCCCGGGCCCATCAAGGTGTCCTACACATCGGCGGTCGGCGATGCGGACGGCGATGGCGACCTCGACCTGCTCTGCGGGACGCTGAGCCAGAACATCGAGCTCTTCGTGAACTACGAGGGCAACGAGCGCAACTCGGTCCGCCTCGAGGTAGTGGGCGAGTGGCCCAACCTGTTCGCGATCGGCGCCAACGCGGAGCTGACCGTCGGCGGCGCCGCGCAGTTCCACGAGGTGTACGCGGGCGGCAACGGCTACCTCGGCCAGAACGAGCTCGTCATGCACTTTGGTGTGGGCAACGCCCCGCAGGGCGACCAGGCGGTCGTCAACTGGCCCGGCGGCGCGGTCCAGCGCACCCTCGTCAACATCCCGGCCGGCACCCAGTGGCTCGTCTACCCGCCCAGTGCACTGGGCGATGCCAACGGCGACGGCACGGTGGTCGAGGCCGACTTCGGCTCCTTCGCGATGTGCTACGCAGCCCCCTCCTTCGAGACCGGGTGCGAGGTGCACGACTTCACGGGCGACTTCATCATCGACGACGACGACTTCGCAGCGTTCCTGGGTGTCTACACCGGCGCGCTGGGCGACTGCGATGACAACGGCGTGATGGACCTCGAGCAGATCCTCGCGTCCGGCGGCGACGCGGACGGCGATGGCGTGCTCGACGGGTGCGATGTCCCGGGCGATTGCGTGGGCGACCTCGATGGGTCGGGCGCGGTCGACTCGTCGGACCTGAACATGGTGCTCGTCGGCTTCGGGTGCGTCGGCGGCGCGTGCACGGGTGATGTGGACGGTGATGGCGATACGGATTCGTCGGACCTGAACGCATTGCTCGCCGCGTTCGGGGATGGGTGCGAGTAAGCTCCCGGGACACGTAACGAGATAAGTGCGAGACCGCCCGGCCCTGCGAAACCGCAGGGCCGTTTTCGGTTCGGGCGGGCATTGCGCTTCGGCAGCGCGCAGTCTTCCCGTAGATGTTGTGTATCTGATTCGATTTCCATTTCTTGTTCTAAGGAGATCCAGACATGCAACACCTGATGAAGAGCGGGGCGGCTTGTGCGCTGCTCTGGCTGTGCGCACCCGGCGCGTTGGGGTCCGGGGGCTTCGTGCCGTTTGAATTCCACGCGAGCTTCGAGGTCCCGCCCGAGCCAAGCCGGATGGATCAGGGCGATTGGGATGGCGATGGCGACATCGACCTGGTCATGGGACACGGCGGGGCCGTGGGCGGTGATGGCCGGCGCGTGAGCGTGGCGACCAATGACGGGGAGGGAAACTTCACGTTCGAACTGCTCGATCAGTTCGTGCCCGCGGTCTTTGACGTCGCCTTCATCGATCTCGATCAGGACGGAACGATGGAGATTGCTGCGGCGGTAGTGGATTCGCTCGTTGTCTACAAGAGACTCGGCGGGGAGTGGTCGATCGTGCAGACCTTCGAGTTGGAAGAGCTCATCTGGCCAGTCGGGAAGCTGCTCGCGACCGACCTGGACCAGGACGGCGTGTGCGAACTCGTGGTAGGCAACGTGGGGAGCGGTGGAACGGCGCTGTACATCATGCGGTCCGAGGCAGGGCTGCTCGTGATCGATGAGACGATCCTGCTGGGGGACGCGGATGTGGACGGGGTGTTCGAGATCGTCTCAGCGGACCTCGAGGGTGACGGCATCGGTGACCTGATCGTGACCGCCTTCGAGACCCTGGGGAACAAGCGGCTCACAGTGCTGCGCGATGGATCAGGAGAGCCGCTCGTCCGTGTGAGTGATGCGGGCGGTTTCTCGCCGCTCGTGGTGACGGACCTCGACGGCGATGGCCTCCTTGACCTCATCAACACGCTGACGGAGTTGCCTGGCGGGATGGACACGTCCTTTGGTCAGATCGGCGGTGACGGGCGCTTCGAGTTCGGCCCGCCCGTGAACACGCAGTTGAGCGGGGGGGGCTTCGCAAGGCTCGCGTTGGCGGACGTCGACGGTGACGGGGGGATGGAGCTCATCGGCAGCGGCGTGGGCGGGATACGCGTGCTCAAGCCGACCCCCGAGTGGGTCTGGGAGGATGTCGCGCGAGTGGGGTGGCGTCAGCCGAGCGCTCCGAACTGTGACACGCCCGGCGCGGTGACGCACATGGCGACGGAGGTCGCCGACTTCAATGGAGATGGGATCGCGGACCTGGCGGCAGCGCCGGGCAACAGCGTCCTCATCGCAACCGGGGGCGATGACTACGACCACAACCAGTTGTTCATCTCGTTCGGGACCGGTGCTGCACTCCCCGAGCGGATCGATGTCCCGTTCGTCGGCGGCCTGCGCGGCATGGCGTCCGGCGACTTCAACGGCGACGGGATCGACGATGTGTTCGTCAGCGCACCCGCCAAGGCGGCGGTGGTGCTCGGCGGCGCCGAAGGGCCCGCGCTCGGGCACGACCTCGGGCCCGCATTCGCGACCGACTACCAGCCCGCGGCGGGCGACTTCGACAACGATGGTGATACGGACGTCGTCGCAATGATCGGCGGCGCCCGGACCATGCTCCTCAACGATGGAGCGGGCGCGTTCACCGCCGCGTTCTCGCTCGACTCTCCGGCGCCATCGATCGGCGCGGGCGACTTCAACGGGGATGGGCTGCTCGACCTCGTGGCACAGGGCGCGCTGTACCTGAACGACGGGCAGTTCGAGACGGCGTGGCCCAACGCATGGGCGGCGCCGGAGCCCGGGACGGTGGTGGTGCAGCCCGCGGGGCCCATTCAACTCTCGGTGTTCGATGCCAACGGCGATGGCGTGCCCGATGTGTGCACGAGCCGGCTGTACATCTGCGATGGCGCGGGCGCGTTCGCCGAGCCCATCCCACTCGGGACGTTCGCCCGTGCGGTGGGCGCTGATATCGACGCGGATGGCGATACCGACGTCGTCTCAGCGCTGTGCCCGTTCTCGCTCTACGTGCAAGAGATGGGCGAGATCTCGACATCGCCCGCGGGGTCGATCAAGGCGCCCTGGCTCGGGGGCGAGAATGAGCCGACGCCACTCGGCTATGCCGTGTCCGGTGATCTCGACCTGGATGGGGTCGACGATGTCGTGGGCGGCGCGCCCGGGTTCGCGGTCTTGTATGGGCGCGACGACACGTTCCGTGCGCTCGAGTTTGTCCGCGTGACGGAGTTTGCGGCACCCCCGAGCGGGCTGGCGCTGGGCGACTTCAATGGCGATGGCGTGACGGATGGCGCCGCGATCCAGTCCGCGTTTGGGAGCGTGGTGTTCGTCATGGGCGGCGCGACGCCCGTCCCGTGCCCAGCGGACCTCGACGGCTCGGGCGCCGTCGGCTCAACCGACCTCAACATCCTGCTCGCGGACTTCGGGTGCTCCGGCGGCTCTTGCACAGGCGATGTCGATGGTGATGGCGACACCGACTCGTCGGACCTGAACCAGTTGCTCGCCGCATTCGGCGGCGGGTGCGAGTAGCACGCCGGCGGTGTCATGCAATGAGTTGGGCGGGCCTCACGCCCGCCCAACTCCTTCCTCATCGGTCCGCGTACGCCGGCTCGCCGCCCTTGCGCGGGTCCGATGCGATCTCGTACCGACCGTCCTCCATCCGCCGGATCACCTGGACGTGACCCACCGCCGGGATGGGCTCAATCGCGTGCCCACGCGCCGCGAGGCCCGCGAACGTTTCGGCGACGAACTCATCCCAGTCATCGAGCACTTCCTGCTTCTGCCCATCCGTCAGCACATCCCAATGGGGGTACTGGCCCACCGCCGCGAGTTCCTCGCGCTCGATGCGCACGACGTCGGGCAACCACTGGTGGTGCAGGCGCGGCATCTCGACCGCCCATCCCACGGGCCACCCCTCCATCGCGTTGAGCACCACCTGGAGCGTGCCCGTGATGATCCTCGGCCCGCCCGACGCGCCCGCGATCACCTCCACGCGCCCCTTGTCATCGAGCACGATCGTGGGCGACATGGACGACAGCGGGCGCTTGCCGGGCTCGGGCGCGTTGCGCGCCGATTGGATGAGCCCGAAGGCGTTGGGCTCGCCCGGGCGCGTGGCGAAGTCGTCCATCTCATTGTTGAGGTAGAAGCCATACCCGCGCACCTCGATGCGTGAGCCGTAGACGAGGTTGATGGTCTCGGTGCACGACACCGCGTTGCCCTGCGCATCGATCACGCAGAAGTGCGATGTGCCCGCATCGGGCGGGACGACGCCCCCGGCGCCATCACGGGTGTAGTACGCGGGCGGGTGCGTCCATCGCGAATCGATCATCTCGGCACGCTCGCGCAGGTACCGCTCGTCGACCAGCGCATCAACGGGCACATCGGAGAACTCGGGGTCGCCCAGGTACGCCGCCCGGTCCGCGAACGCGAACTTCATCGCTTCGATGAGCAGGTGCGTGCGGTACGTCAGTTCCCAGTACGACTCCGCCTCCGCGCGCGCACGCCCCGCATCGCCATCCGTGCGCGACCGCTCGACGGTCGCGAGGTAGTCCTCGTCCACCGGGCCGGGCGAGAGATCGCGGGCCTGGGCGAGCATCGTGAGCATCTGGATGATCGCGATCCCGCCCGACGATGGGGGCGGCATGGTGATGAACGTGTGCCCGTCCCACCCGTCGATCGTGCGCACGATGGGCTCGACCTCCTTGGGCTCGAAGGAAGCCAGGTCGCCCAGCGTCATCACGCCCCCCGCGCCGCGGACGGTCGAGATGAGCGCCTGCGCGATCTCTCCCTCGTAGAACGCGGGTGCGCCCGACGCCGCGATCGCGCGGAGCGCGCGGGCCTGCCCCGGGTTGTTGATGCGCACCGGGCGGTCGTACGCCGGCTCACCCCGGCGTTCGGCGTGCGCGACCATCGCCTCCCACGCGTGGTTGTCGATCGTGTAGCCGTCCTGCGCGAGCGCGATCGCGGGCGCCATCACGGTGGCGCGGTCGAGGCTGCCGAACTCACCCAAAGCGTGGAGCAGCCCCGCGACGGTGCCCGGCACCGCGACCGCGTGGCCCGAGTAGCGCGACGCATCGGGCGCGAGCCCCACGAAGTGATCGGGGTTCACCGCGCCGGGCGCGCGCTCGCGGTAATCGATCGCCACGTCGATGGGGTCGACACGCCCCGGCGTGCGTGGGTCATCCACCAGGTGGATCACCATGAACCCCCCACCGCCAATCCCGCACGAGTAGGGGCGGACGACCGACAGCGCGAAGCTCGTCGCGACCGCGGCGTCCACCGCGTTGCCGCCCTCGTTCAGGATCGCCACGCCCGCGCGCGACGCCTCGGGGTGGTCGGCGGCGACAGCGCCCACGACCTCGTCCGGCGGCTCGGGCGCCCAAGGCACATCGCGCGAATAGGTCCCGTTGCACGCGACACACGCGAGGAACAGGGCGAAGAGCGCCGGGGTGAAACAGGCACGTCGGAGCCAGGCACGCATGGGGAACCCCCTTCCGAGTTGGACGATACCAAGTCACGGGGCGTGCTTGACCGGCGCCCCGCGCCACGCGACGCTTGCCCCATGCGTGTGGTGTCCGACGCCCAGTCCCTCGCCCCGTTCCACGGTTGCGTGCTCGTGCCCACGATGGGAGCGCTGCACGCGGGCCACGGTGCGCTCATCGAGCGCGCCGTCGAGGCGGCCCACCAGGTCGGGCTCATGCGCCCCGTCGTCGTCTCGATCTTCGTGAACCGCGCACAGTTCAACGAGGGCGCCGACTTTGACGCCTACCCGCGCACGCTCGACGCCGACCTCGCGCTGTGCGAGCGCCTCGGCGCCGATGCGGCCTTCACGCCCGCCCACGACACCGTCTACCCGACGGGCGCGGGCTTTCTCCCCGACGAGCCCTCGCTCCCCGCGGTCGCACGCCAGCCCGGGCTCGAGGACGCGGCCCGCCCGGGCCACTTTGCGGGCGTCTACGCAGTCGTCAAGCGCCTCTTCGAACTCACCCGCTGCTCCGGCGCGGTGTTCGGCGAGAAGGACTGGCAGCAGCTCCAGGTGGTACGAGCGCTGGTCGAACGTGAGTCGATGCGCGTGGGCGTCGTGGGGTGCCCGACGGTGCGCGAAAACGACGGGCTCGCCATGTCGAGCAGGAACGCGCGGTTGTCGCCCGAGGAGCGCGAGCGCGCGTCGGCGGTCTACGCGGCCCTGCGCACGGCCCAGGGCAAGCCCGAGCCCACCGACGCGGAGCGCGGCGCCCGCGACGTCCTCGAAGCCGCGGGCCTCGAGGTCGAGTACGCCGCGGTCCGCGATGCGCGCACGCTGCTGCGCTACGAGCAAGAGCCCGGGCGCGTCCTGATCGCGGCCCGCCTCGGGGCAACGCGCCTGATCGACAACGCGCCCTGGCCCGCCCAACGCACCTAAAGAGGCGAAAGAGGCCCGCGAAATGCGGGCCTCTTTCTGTGAATCACTCCTGGTTGTCCGAAGCGCCGATCACTTGCGCGGCTTGAGCACCGTGAAGCGCCCGCGGAAGCCGTCGTCGGTAGAGCGGACCTCGGTCACGATGTCGCCCAGGTGGTCGAGCACGACGCTCAGGTCGGGCATGTCCTTCTGCCACTCGGGCAGGTTCTCGAGCTGCCCCTTGACGAAGTCCTCGCGCCACTCGGCGAACTCGGGGTCATCGCCGAACATCTCGAGCGCCTGCTGCTCGAGGATGGCCTTGCGGTTGTCGTTCTGCCACTGCGTCCACTGGATGGTCTGGCGCAGGTCGACCCACCCAAACCCGAGGCCCTTGCTCGGCATGGACTCCATCGCTTGCTGGAAGCGCGGCTCGTTGGCGAGGCCCTCGCCCCCTTCCTGGCGCAGCGCATCCTCGACGCCCTGGGTCGAGCCGACGAACAGGTGGCCCGCGCCAACGCCGATCGCCTCGATGGGGACCATGCCGCCCATGCCGCCGGTCTCCCAGATGGTGCCGCCCTGGAACTGGCGCGACTCGAGCATGCCGCCCATGACGCCCTCGAGCGCCGCGGTGAACTTCTCACTGTCCCTGAGCCCGATGCCCGTCACCTGGCTCTGGCTCGAGGCGCTGAACGGGCGCTCGATGCGCTCGGCACTCACGATCGTGGTGCCCATGTTGGCGAGGATCGGGCCGGCGATCGCCTCGGCCTGGTCGAGCCCCTGGAGCATCGGTGCGCCCTCGTCGCCCATCGACGAGAACACCTTCCGCATCGTCGGGAGGACCTGGTCGAACTGGAACTGGAACACCGACACGCTCGACGCGTCGGCCGGGATCCACTTGGGCGGCTCGAACGAAACGGGCGCCACATCAAGCAGCGACACGATGCCCCGCTTCTCGCTCGTGAGCACGGCGAACGGGTGATCCACCACGCCCACCTCGGAGTTGAGGTCGAGCCCGATCGACGCCGCCTTGATGCCATCGAAGCCCATCGCCTTCATCGTGCCGGGCGGGATGAAACCGCCGCCACCCATCTCATCCATCATCGCCACAAGCGGCTCCACCATGATGGCGGCATAGCCCTGGGTGTCGCCAAGCACCGCGACCGACTCATTGAACGAGGTGTTGGCCCTGACCGATTCGAAATCATCGCCGCCAGCACGGTCCAGCGCATCCTCGAGGGCGCGCAGGTTCGACGACATGAACAGGTAGTCGCCGTTGCGCGCGTAGTGCATCGTCTCGGGCGCATCGAACGGGCTCGAGGGCTCTTCCCACTCGCCCCACTCGTCGTCCCACCCCTCGGGTGCTTCGCCGCCCTCTTCGCCATCGAGCGGCTTCATGGTGTAGATCGTGACGCCGTCGTAGTCCTCGTCGTCGAGGTCGATCTTGCCCTCGTCGAGGCTCCGCTCGAAGACCTCGACGAGCGTCTTGTTCATGGCCTCGGCCTCATCGCCGAAGTCCGCGAGCATGACGACCTGCATCGTGGGCTCCCCGCCCTCTTCACCAGCGCCGAGCCACATCGCGGCGCCAAGCGCCCCCTTGGGCTGCCTGATGTCTTCCTTCTCGAGTTCCATCTCCTCGAGCATCTTGTCCATGCCCTCGGTGAACTCGGACATGCGCTCGGTGACGAAGTTCTTGAGGCGCGGGTCCTTCCACAGGTCCGCGAGGCCCGAGTCTTCGAGCGCGGACCGCATCGCCGCGTAGTCCTTGAGGCTGACAACGACGAGCGAGTCGCGGGGCGCGATGTCCGCGACGTTCAGGTCGCCCGCGAGCGCCGGGGCGGCGAGCAGCGTGGCGCCGGTGCACACAATCGCACCGGCACGCATGGTCCACATTCGGTTCATGTCTGTTTCCTTCGGTCTGGGAGGTGTCAGGGTGAGTGCGAGAGCGGGGATCGGGCGCTGGCGGGGTCCCCCGGATTAGTAGGGATCGCCCGCCCGACCTTCCGCATCGACGCGGCCCGGCTTCAGCCGCCGGTCGCGTCTTCGAGGATCTCCGGGACGCCGAACTCTGAGCGAGGCGGTCCCGACTTGTAGCTGTGGCCCGAGTTGGGGTTGTTCTGGTCGTAGGCGAAGGCGTCGTTGTTGTTGAGGAAGTCGCGGACGTAGCGGTTGGGGATGGCGAAGCCGAGCCCCTCGCCCGCGGGGATGCCCATGTTGGTGACGCCGATCACCTCACCCTTGAGGTTGAAGAGCGGGCCGCCCGAGTTGCCCGGGTTGATCTGGGCGGTGGTCTGGATGAACGTCAGGCCCTCGAAGTTGCGGTTGGTCGTGGCGATGACGCCCTTGGAGACCGAACGCTCGAGACCGAGCGGGTTGCCGATCGCGAAGACCTCTTCGCCCGCCTCGAGGTCCTCGGCGCCCTGGACGTACACCCACTTGAAGTCCTTCTCATCGGGGTGGTTGAGCTTGATGAGCGCAAGGTCGAGGTGGCCCGAGACCGCGATGATCTCGACGTCCTTGACCGTCATGCGGTTGAAGGCGCGCTCGCCCTGCTCGAAGACGGTCGCCTCGATGTCGGTCTCGCCCTGGATGACGTGGGCGTTGGTGATCGCATAGCCCTCAGGGTCAATGATGAACCCCGAACCAAGACCAGACGGCGTCGACACCTTGATGACCGCCTCGCCGATCTTCTTGGCCAGCGCGTTGGGCGTGCTCTCGGGGAGGTTGGTCGTCGTCCTGAAGAACGTCTCCTGAGTCATCTCCGACTCGCCCGACTCCTCAGCACGGGCGATCTCGGCCACGAGCGTCTTGGGGACGGTGAGCACATCGAAGCCCAGGTCGAGCCAGAGCTTGTCCGAGGTCTCCTTGAGGATGGGAGCGGTGATGACGCGCCCGTCGTTGAGGGTCACGGTGTCGTGGGCGTTCTCCACGCCCTGCCCCGCCGCGACGGCGCACAACGCCGCCACCGTCAGACCCGCTATCCCGCGCACGCTCCAGTTCATTCGCACTCCCATCGCTTGGTTTGCTCACATAGGTGACGCAGCAAGCCGCGACCCTACGCCTACCGTCCGGTACAGTACCCCGCGTCACAACGCAGAATCCAATGCCACAGGATCGTATGGGACCTGCCTCATCGGGCTGCACCACGCCACGAGTAAACAAATGCCAAACAAAACTGCTCGACTCCTCTCGGCCGCGCTCCTGATCGCCGGGATCGCCCCCGTCGCCGCCGCCCAGACCTCCCTCGCCCGCTACTTCGGCTTCGACGACCCACGCCTCATCGTCGTCGACGATGGCATGGGCCCCGCCGTCACCGCCGACTTCGATGGCGACGGGCGGACCGACATCGCGGTCATGAACAACCGCAAGTCACGCCTCGAGGTCTACACCCAGCGGTCCTCCCGGCGCACCGACGAGGAGATGGAACGCGACTTCAAGGTCAACGAGTTCGCCCCCACCCGCTGGTTCGACAAGACCCAGATCTCCATCCCCAACCGAGTCACCGCCCTCAAGGCCTACGACGCCGACCGCGACGGCATGCTCGACATCGTCTACGCGGGGCGGAGCCCATCGAAGGTCGTCATCCTGCGCCAGGTCTCGACCATGACCTTCGAGGAGCACGCCGACCGGCGCGTCCGCGACCTGGCCCCGGGTCAGGACGGCATGGCCATCGCCGACGTCACGGGCGACGCCGAGCCCGAACTCCTCACCATCGTCGGCGCCAAGATCCACGTCTTCCGGATGACCGACAACGGCCCACAGGGCGAGCCCATCGAGCTCGGGTCCTCGGGCAACATCGTCGCCTTCTTCGTCGAGGACTACAACGGCGACGGCCTCCAGGACATCCTCGCGGTCATCCCCGACGACGCCTCGCCCCTCCGCCTGTGGCTCCAGGGCACCGTCGCCAAGTCGGGCGCGAAGAACGGTCTCATCGGGCCCGAGGTCCGCTTCGAGCTGCCACCGCTCACCGAGGTCGAGCCCGTGCGCTTCAAGGGCCAGGCCGCCGCGTCGATCAGCGTCATCGAGAAGGCCTCCCGCCGCATGGTGTTCTACGACATCGTCACCGAACAGGTGAAGGGCCTCTCGCCCACGCTCGAACTCTCCGAGCGTGACGCCACCGCCCGCGTCTACGCGCTGCGTGGCGGCGACGACAAGGACCGCTCGGTCGCCATCGGCGACATCGATGGTGATGGCTCTCTCGACCTGCTCGCGACCGATCGCGCCGCGAATTCGGTCGTCCTGCACAAGCAGGAAACGGGCATCGGCCTGTCCGAGGGCGAGGTCTTCTCCGCGCTGCAGGACCCCAAGACCATCGTGCTCGGCCAATGGGACACCGATGCGCCGCTCGAGGTCTTTGTCCTCTCCGAAGAAGAGAAGGTCGCGGGCGTCGCCGATTACCACCCCGACACCGGGCGCATCTCCGCGCCGCGCCCGCTCACGATCGGCACCGCCGGCGCTGCGCCCGTCGCCATGCAGTACCTCACGCTCTCCGATGGCCCCGCGATCGCGCTCATCGTGAAGGACGGACGCGACCACACGCTCGAACTGCACCGCCCCGGGGGCGGCGCGCCCGTCACCGTTGAACTGGAAGGCGTGAAGCGCTCACCGCAGTCGATGCTCGCCGGCGACTTCGACCACGACAACACGATCGACCTGGCGCTCTTCACCCCGTCCGAGCCCATGGTCATGGTCCGCTCGATCGATGGAGACGCGGGCGACATCCAGATCCTCACCGACGAGGAGATGAAGAACTTCGGCCTCGTCCAGGCCGCCGGCCCCGACAACACGGCCCTCTTCGACGCCGATGGCGACGGCTACGACGACCTGCTCATCGCCACCAAGAACATCATCCGCGCCTGCAACTTCGACGCCGAGAAGGGCTGGGACTTCTCCATGCAGGTCGCGGTGAAGGACGCCTCGACCTCGCTCGCGGGACTCACCATCCTCACCCTCGAGGGCAACGCCCCCGCGATCGTCGCCTCCGACTCGGCCAACAACCGCCTCATCATCTTCCGCAAGGACGGCGACGACTGGACCGCCTCCGACATGCTCCGCCTCTCGGGCTTCTCGGTCGAAGCCATCCAGGCCGGCGCCTTCGCGGGCGATGGCAAGGCCGGCGTGCTCGCCTTCTCCGATGAGGGCTTCGCGCTCGTGCGACTCGGCGGCCAGCGGATCGCCCTCGAGGAGTTCGCCGCGTTCCGCTCGGACAAGGAAGACCTCTACGAGCACGAGATCGAGGTGGGCGATGTCAACAACGACGGCTTCCTCGACGTCATCGTCCTCGAAGGCTCCGAGCACGAGGTGCAGGTCTACACCTTCTCCCGCGCCCGCGTCCTCCACCCCGCCACCACGTTCCAGGTCTTCGAGTCGCGCCTCTTCGAGCGGGGCTTCGGCGGGCGCGGCGACACCCAGCCACGCAGCGCCTACCTCACAGACCTCACGGGCGACGGCCGCACCGACCTGATGGTCGCGGTCCACGACCGCTTCATCATCTACCCACAGGCCGGGCCTGAGTAAGCGCCACCAGTAGGACGGACGCCGAGCCTGAGCGCAGCGAAGGCTCGGATCGAGTTGGTTCTATCGCACAACAGGCATCCGAGCCTTCGCTGCGCTCAGACTCGGGCGTCGGGGATCACACCTGGCGTCTTGCTGCCAACGCGCGCCGCTACTGAGCCGAACTCAGGTTCTGCCCACCATCCACATCGAGCATGAGCAGCGATGGGCGGATGTAGGCCCGCCCCTCATACGCGAGGACGGTGCCCGACATGCGGAACAGCAACGGACGCCCCGCGTCCGCGTGGCGCTCGATCGCTTCCAGCGCCTGGCACGGGAGGATGAACAGCGGCGTGTCGATACCCGGGCCCGTCTCGCCATCGCCCGCGTCGTTGTCGCGTGTGAAGACCCACGCGCCGCGCAGGTCGCGCGTGACGCGCCCGCGGGACGCGGGCATGAGCGTGTCGTTGAGGGCCGCGACGCTCACGTTGGGCGTGACCGCGCCGCCCTGGCCCTCGCCCGTGCCGCGCGATGCGTGGTCGATGGGCACGAACAGCCCGCGTGTCGCGGCCTGCTCCTCGACGTCCGCCACGAGCTCGCTCACCGAAGGGTCGCGCTCGATCGCGGCGTCTTGCCCGAACAGCTCATCGAGCGACTTGGGCTGCTCTTCCTCGGCAGGCGGCGCCTGGTCGCCCCTCACGGGCTCGGCCACCGCCCCGCTCGCGTCCTCATCCCCGCCCCCCTCGCGCTCCACGAGGATCGACCCGAACGTCGGCACGAGGAAGTTCCGGCCGCGATAGAGCGTCACACGCCCGCTCACCTTGAAGCGAAGCCCAGCATCCGCCCGCGACTCGACGAGCCGGCGCATCTGCATGAGCCCGATCGACGGCGCGACCACCATGGGCGGCTCCGCACGCCCGGCCGCATCGGCGTCGAACACGAACACCCACACCCCCGAATCGAGGCGGTGGAGCGTCCCACGACGCTGGGCGAGGTAGGCGCCCTCCGGGAGCGTCTGCCCCTCGGGCGCGAACAGGTCGGCCCCCTCGGCCCGGACGACGAGCCCGTCGTCGAGGGGTGACGCAGCGCTGGGCGGCTCCGAGGCACCGTCCGAGCCGTCCTGCGCGACCGCGTGGCAGGCAGCCACCCCGACCACCCCCGCGCACACACCCCACCACGAGCGGGTCAGGGCGGGCGTGATGCGGGTGGATCGCTTCATCGTGAACTCAGTCTAACGTCCGGAGAACCCCCACCGCCGATCGGGCGTTGCAGGAGGCTTGCCTGGCCCTCGCCAAGGTGAGAGGTCGGCCCACCCGCGGGTCACGCTGGAGTCGGGCCCGCCGGACGCCGAAGATGAGGGATCACAGGCAACGCGCTGCCCGCCCATGGGCGGATGGCCCCGAACCGGTGGACTGACCGCCGTGGCGCTGTAAGATGAGCCCGGCAAGAGGGCCGTGTACCCAAGTGGTCTAAGGGGACGGATTGCAAATCCGTTATTTCGTGGGTTCGAATCCCACCGCGGCCTTTCCGGCAGATCGAGACGAGCGGGCCTCGCCCCGCTCGTCTGTCGTTTTGAGAGGCCTCAGGGTGCGCTCGGCTCGCCCGCGTCGAGTTCCGCCGCTTCGGGCTCGCCCACCTCGTCGAACCGCGACCGCAACTCCGACGCCCGCCCCAGCACCGCCCCGTCTGTGTCCCCGCTGACGGGTTCGAGCGTGTAGTGCCAGGCGATCCGCGTTACCTCACGCCCCGGCAGGACATCGGCCACGACATCAAACACGGGCACATCGTGCAGCCTCGGGTCGGCCTCACCCGTCGTGATGAGCGGCTCGTAGCCCGCCTTGGTGAGCACCACGTCGTACACGCCGAACCACGTGAAATCGACCTCGAGGGGCGTCACCCCTACCGCGCGCTCGTTGAGGCGGACGGCGGCGCCGGGAGGATCCGACGTGATCGTGATCCGCCGCTCGCGCGCGAAGGGCGAGGCGCCGCGCGTCGCGGGGTCGGAGGCGCACCCCACGAGCAGGCCCATCGCCCCCGCGCCCACGCTCCACGGACCAGCCCAGTTGAACCAACCGCTTCTCACGCCCCCCATCGTACCGAACCGCGCGGATGGCGGGCGGGCGCGCAAAGACGCGAGCGAGTCGACCATCCCGCGGGCCCGGGCAGCGCCCTTCGGGACTCAGTCAACTCGCTCGCGGTGGAGGGGCGACAAGCGCCCCATCATCCGGTCACACCATCGCCTACACCGGAGGCGCCTTGCCCGTCACCGCTCGCGCCACCAGGCTCAACAGGAAGAGCACCAGGAACACGAAGAACAGGATCTTGGCGATGGCCGCGGCGCCGCCTGCGATGCCCGAGAAGCCGAGCACCGCTGCGATGATCGCGATGATGAAGAATGTGATGGCCCAACCCAACATGGGAGCCTCCTATCTCTGGCCGTCAATGAAGCCAGTCAGGTTCTTGAGAATCGGTGAGCATCGAACCGGCACCCGCGATCAATCTCTCGTCGCGTCGTCCACTTCGTCTTCCACTTCCTCCGCCGCCTCATCGATGCTGTCGCCCACGTCGTCGAAGGCGTCATCGATCGACTCACCCGCCTCCTCGGCAGGCCCCTTGTCCTCGCACGCCGCGAGCGAGGCGGTCAGCGTGACCGCCGCGGGGATCATCAGGACGCGGATCAGGTTCTTCATTGATGATGTCGTTCGCATGACTCGTTCTCCTTGGGTTTGGTTGCTCTGTGTCGGTCTGTGTCGCGGGCCGAGACGTCGGGTCGTCGCCCCGTCCCGCACCCGCACGCCCCGGTCTCAGCACACTGCTGGCAGCAGTACGTCACGCTGAAACCCTCGGGGTCGTCCCACACGCGTTGGGGCCTCCCGCACTCGGGGCAGGTCTGCTCCCGTGTCATGGCCGCCTCCCTTCGCGGTTTACTTCGCGGCGGCGTCGCGCAGGTCGCGGACCGTGTCGTGCCCGCGCTTCACCTCGACGAACTGGTCGCGCAGGACACTCAATGCGGGCGCTTCATGCACTTGCTCGAGGGCGTCCTCGTAACGCTCCTTGATCGCGTCCTCGCCACGCTCGGCATCCGCGAGAACCGTGTGCTCGTTGCCGCCCGTCACGGTCCCGCGCATCGAGAGCCACCACCGATGCACGGTGCCCTTGATGCTGCCCGAATCCTCCGCCTCTTCGTCGGTCAGCGAGACGAGGCCACGGAGCTGCTCCGCATTGCGCTTGCGTTGCGACGAGATGTCACGGAAGAGCCTCGCAACCGAGTCGCTCTCGATCTTGTCCGCTGCTTCCTCGAATCCCTTGCAGCTGTCGATGTTGATGCGGATGAGGTCCTGGAGGTGCTCGACCGTCTTGTCGTTGAGAGTGCCCATGGTCTTCATGGCTTGATCCTTTCGTTGCAGGCGTCATTGCCTTCACCTACAACGTACGCGAGCACTCTGACAGCCCCATGACAACGCCATGAATTCTCGTTTCATTCTTCTGACAGGACTCTGTCACGATCTGTTCTGGTGTGATGTGCTACGTCGCGGGCGCGGCCGCCGCGAGCATGTAGCCCGTGCCGTGCACGGTATGGATCAGGTCGCGCTTGTCGCCGAGCTTGCGCCGGACACGCGACATATAGACATCCACCACGTTGCTGTTGTCCGGGTGCACATCCTCGCCCCACACCTGATCGGTGAGCGACGTGCGCGTCACCACGCGGTCGCGGTTGCGCATCAGGTGCTCGAGCACCGCGAACTCTCGGGGCGTGAAGGCCACGACCCCGCCGCCGACCGTCACCGTCCGCCGGGCCAGGTCCACTTCGACGCCCTCGTAGCGCAACACCGACCCCTCGTCCGGGTGGCCGCGCCGGGCCACAGCCCGCACCCGCGCGAGCAGCTCCTCGAACTCGACCCGCCCCGCCACGTAGTCGTCGGCGCCCGCGTCCAGCGCATCGACCGTCGGCTCGGTCCCATCCTCCGACGAGAGCACGATCACCGGCATCGCGAGCCCCTGCCGGCGCATCGACCTGCACAGCTCGACCCCATCGATGTCGGGGAGGTGACGCCCGAGGATCACGATGTCATACTCGGCGGACTGGCACGACCCAATCGCTTCGCCGCCCAGCGTCCTCATATCCACGAGATAGCCCTGCTCGTTGAAGCCCTGCTGCAACAGTGCCCCGGCCCGTGGATCGCCCTGAACGACCAAGATTCTCATGTGCGCGGCCCTCGATGCCGCCACCTGCCCGGCGCGACAGCAAGTATACGCAGGCCCCCCCACAACGCACTGCGGCGGATTGCTACCTCTCCGCCGCGGGGGCCCCGCCCACGTGGTCGAACTCGTCGCCCTTGAACATCGACCCGAGGTACGCCCGCTTGACCATCGGGTCGTTGATCAGCTCGCGTGGCGTGCCCTCGCGGAGCACCTTGCCCTCGTCGATGATGTACGCCCGATCGCACACCGTCAGCGTCTGCTGAACGTTGTGGTCGGTGATCAGGATCGCGATGCCCATCGAGCGGAGCCGACGGATCTCCTCCTGCAGGTCCTCAACCGCGAGCGGATCGACCCCCGAGAAAGGCTCATCGAGCAGGATCAGCTTGGGCTCGCTCACCAGCGCCCGCGCGATCTCGAGCTTGCGCCGCTCCCCACCCGAGCACGTCCGCGCCTGATCGCCCGCCTTCTTGGTCAGGTCAAACTGCGCCATGAGTTCGCCCGCCCGGCGCTTCCGCTGCCTCCGATCGAGCCCGCGCGTCTCGAGGATCGCCAGCAGGTTCTGCTCGACCGTGAGCCGCTGGAACACCGAAGGCTCCTGCGACAGGTACCCCATCCCCAGGCGGGCACGCTTGTACATGGGCAGGCCCGAGACGTCCCGCCCGTTGAACACGACCGAGCCGCCCTCGGCCTCGATCATCCCGATCGTCATGCGGAAACTCGTCGTCTTGCCCGCGCCGTTGCGCCCGAGCAGGCCCACGATCTCCGCGCGATCAACGTGGAACGACACGCCGTCCACGACGGTCCGCCCGGAATACGACTTGCGCAGGCCATCAACTTCGAGCAGGGGCATAGCGCAGATTGTAGGGGATGGCCGATCGGGCTCCGACCGATCAGCCCTGCGGCCCCTTCAGGAACCGCACGCACATCGGGTAGCGGTAGAACTCGCCCTTGTTGGCCGCGATCGACGCCATCACGCACCCAACGATCCGGAACACGTAGAGCAGCGGGAGCCAGACCATCAGCCCGATGCCGAGCGTCAGGATCCCGACGATGATCGAGCCCGCGATCGCGTAGAGCAGCAGGCTCAATTGGAAGTTCACCGCCTCCCGCCCGTGGTCGTCGAGGAACGGAGAGTCCGCGGCCCGAATCCGCCACATCACGATCGCACCGATCAGGCCCATCACCATCATGTCCATGAGAGAGAGCAGCCCGATCAGGTGCGTGGCCGTCGCGTAGTTCCGCTCGCTCGCCTCCGCCTCGGGGTCGGCAAAGCGTCTTTGGTGTTGGGCGGATGGGTCCATCGTGGCGTGCATTGTGCGTCTCCCCGGAGTGTGCTGCCAGTCGGTTTCTTGGGAAGCCACCCCCCGCCCTTTCGCGGGCCTCACGGGCCGCCCGCCCGCCGTAGGATCGTGCATGACGGGCAATGGCGGGCCAATCGTGGCGGTCTCGATGGGCGATCCGAAGGGGATCGGCCCAGAGGTCGTCGTCAAGGCCCTCGCCGACCCCGCGGTCCGCGAGGCCGCCCGCTACTGGGTCTTCGGGAGCGACCACGCGATGCGGGCGGTGGCCACCGCGGCGTCCATCGAGCCCTTCTGGACCGTCGCCCAGACCGCCGAGATGGCCCCGCTGGCCTCCGAGAGCGTCGTGGTGATCGATGCGGGCGAGCCGGTCCCGGCAGCGACAGGCCCGTCGGCCCCCGCGGGCGCCCTCTCGTTCGCCTACGTCGAGCAGGCCATCGCCGCAGCCCGCGATGGCATCGCGGGCGCGCGGGCCGATGCCATCGTCACCGCCCCCATCAGCAAGGAAGCCTGGGCCCTCGCGGGCCACTCAGAATGGCCGGGCCACACCGAACTCCTCGCCGCACGCTTCGAAGCCCCACGCACCCGCATGATGTTCGTCGCCCCGAGGCTCCGCGTCATGCTCGTCACCACGCACATCCCGCTCGCCGCCGTCCCGAGCGCGATCACCACCGACCGCGTCCGCGAGACCATCGAACTCGCCCACGAGTCGTGCATCGCGATGGGCATCGCCCGCCCACGCATCGCGGTCTGCGGCCTCAACCCCCACGCCGGCGAGCAGGGCCTGTTTGGCGACGATGAACCCCGCGCCATCTCCCCCGCGATCGAGGCGGCACGCGACCGTCACATCGACGCAGCGGGCCCCTACCCGGGCGACACCATCTTCAACGAAGCCCTCGCTGGCCGGTATGACATGGTGATCGCCATGTACCACGACCAAGGGCTCATCCCCGTGAAACTCCTCGCGTTCGACAGCGCCGTGAACGTCACCGCCGGGCTGCCCGTGCCACGCACGAGCCCCGACCACGGCACCGCCTTCGCCATCGCGGGTCACAACAACGCCAACGCGGGCTCCATGCGGGCGGCGCTGCTGCTCGCTGTTGACATGATGGGCGCAAGGGCGTGAGACGCGCGACCCCGCTAGTCGAGCCTGACCCACCCCGGGCCCGCGAGCTCCTCGTTCTGCATGAGCAGGACGAACTCGTAGCCGAGCGATTCGACGCGGTGGGCGTAGTTGACCCAATGCACCATGAGCGAGCCGAGCAGCACGGCACAGAGCCACGCCGCGACCTCCGCCTTCCAGACACGCCGCGCGTAGTAGATCGCCCCGCAACTGATCGCCATGGTGACGAGCTTGAACGCGACGAGCGCCCCGATCGACCCGTTGAGCACGATGTGACGCGCAATCGGGTTCGCTTCGTACATCCCGATCGAGCGGATGTACGTCACGGTGAACATGAGGTCGATCAGACCCATGGCGAACATCGCGGCGACGATCATCGCCACGCGCCGCCCCGACGCCAACTGACGCGGGTTGATCCCCCCAGCGGGCACAAGCGGGGGACGCGTCCCGCGCACGGCGCTGCTCAGGTGCTCAAGCCAATCCGGGGTTGCTTTGAACGTCGTCATCTTCGCTCTTCCCGTCCGGGGCGTGCGCACGGGCCGCAACGCCGACGCGGATTCATCGGTTGGCGCACGCCCGCACGCCAAGCCCGCGGCGGGACAAGCGAGATAAAGTGCTCGCGGACGTTGATTCAGGGGGGTCGCGCCGCCTTTCCTGTTTGGGAGGAACACTGATGGGTCCATGCCGCCAACGCGCCACGCGCCTCGCGCTCGCCCTCGCGCCACTCGTGGCAGCGCTCACCGGAGCGCCGGCGCCCGCCCAGGGCCCGGGCGATAACCCCGTCTACGTCGACGATTCCCCCGCCGCGCACGAGGCCCTCGTGCGCGCGCAGGAACTCGCCCGCGTCGGCAACCTCGACGAAGCGGCCCGCGTCATCCAACACGTCCTGGACGGTTCGTCGGGCGCGCTCGTGCCAAGCCCCGAGATCGAGGGGGTCTTCGTCACCGCCCGCACGCGGGCCAACGCGGTCCTGACCGCCGAGCCCGAACTGCTCGACCACTACCGCGACCTCATGACGCCCGATGCGCGCGCCCTCCTCGAAACGGGACAGACCAATGAGGTCGAGCGCTCGCTCCTCCTGACCACGCCCGGCTACGAAGCGGCGCTCCGCATCGCGCAGCACCGTTTCGAGACCGGCGCCTTCTGGTCCGCGTGGCGCACCCTCGCTCAGCTGTCAACCCACCCCGACCACACCGGCGCGCAAGCGGCCCAGGCGCTCGAACTCCTCGCCCAGATCGCGCCCTTCCTCGCGGGCGACCCCCACGGCGCGGGCGCGTTCCCCGACGTCCTCGAGACCCTCACGTCGTGGGGCGGCGCGTTCGACGGCGCGATCGACTGGCCCGAGGGGGCGCGCGTCCGCGACCCGATGCACCCGGGCCCCGCGCTCTCGGTCGACTCGCTCCTCGACCGCCCGCTCGCGAGTTCGGACATGGGCGCCACACTCGCGTCCATGCAGGAAGAGGCCCGCACCGACGACGACACCCTCATCGCGTGGCCCACGATCGTCGGCTCGACCGTCCTCATCAACAACGGCGCAACCATCAGCGCGTGGAACCGTTACAGCCTCTCACGCCTGTGGCGCGTCAACATCGACACGCCCGACGTCTCGTTCGGCTCGCTGGGCATCAACGGCCGCCCCGGCGAGCCCGCGCTCGTCGCCAGCGATGGCGCCGTCGCCGTCGCCGTCACCGGGGCGCTGCATCGCGGCACCAACACCGACGAACGCGTCGCGGTCGCGCTCGACGTGCGCACGGGCCGCGTGAAATGGACACGGATGGCGTCCGACCTCGATGGCTCGCTCACGAACCTGTTGTTCGGGTCGCGCGCCCTCGTGGGCGAGGGCGTCGCCCTGATCCCCGGCAGCATCGCGGACTCCACGCGCAGGCTCCTCGGCGAATACCTCGTCGCGCTCGACGCCACCAACGGTCGCATCGCGTGGACGCAGGCGCTCGGAAGCATGGGCGCCTCGGGGCGCAACGACTACCCGCGCACCGCGCCGACGCTCAGCGCGGGCGTCGTCTACTTCTCGCACTCCATCGGCGTGTCCGGGGCGATCGAAGCCGCCAACGGGCGGGTCCTGTGGGTCCGCACCGAGCCCAGCGAGACCCAGGACCGCCCCATCAGGCCGTGGGAGGTCTCAGCGCCCGTCTTCCACGAGGGCAGGCTCTTCACGCTCTCGCCCGCGCGCCGGCGCGTCCACGAGCTCGACCCCGCCACCGGCGCTGTGATCGCGTCCCGATCGCTCAACGCGCTGCTCGACGTCCGCTACCTGGTCGCGATCGCGGACACACTCGCGCTCGTCACCGCCAACGAGGTGTACGGGCTCTCCACCAACGACCTCGCGGGCAACCCCTTCCGCATCGCCAAGCCCGAGTTCCTGCGCGGGCGCGTCGTCGCGCAGGGTGACCGCCTGCTCATCCCCGACCCCGAGGGCGGGTGGCTCGCCGAGCCCGTCAGCGATGGCCTGCTCGCCGCCGACCGCTTCGACCTCGAACACTCGGGCAACCTCATCGCGACCGCCGACCAGGTCCTCGCGGTCGACGACCACGAGGTGCACTCCTACCTCCTGTGGGAAGAGGCCCAGCGCATACTCCTCGATCTCATCGACGAGGACCCCACGGACCCCTCGCCCGCGATCACCTACGCGGAGCTCGCGTTCCGCGCCGGGCGGCTCGACCCGGTGCTGGATTCGTTCGACCGTGCGCTGGATGCGATCGGGAGAGCGTCCGCGGGCGCATCGCGCTCCGCCTCGCGCGAGCGGCTCTACAACGTCCTGCGCGAGATCGTCGACCCTTCGGTCCCGCGCCTGACGGGCGCCACGCCCGACCTGCTCGCGGGCCTCACCGAGCGCCTCGGCCGCGTCGCGGTCACGCCCGCGGAGCGCGTCGGCTACCTCCTGGCCGCGGGGTGGCAGGCCTCGCTCACGGGGCGCCCCGAGGAAGCGGTCGGGCACTACCAGGAAGTCCTCGAGGATCCCGAGCTACGCCGCGCACTGTACCGCGGGCGGTCCGCGGGCCTGGCACCCGCCGAGCTCGAAGCCACACAGCGCCTGCGACGCGTCGTTATCGAACACGGCGCCTCGCTCTACCAGTCGTTCGCGGACGACGCCCAGGAAACGCTCGACCTCGCGCAGGGCTCGAGCCGACCCGAGCCCTACGAGGACGTGGCCCGCGCCTACCCCCTTGCGCCCGCCGCGGTCGACGCGTGGGTCGAGGCAAGCGACCTCTACGCGCAGGGCCAGCGCCCGCAGCGCGCCATCCTCGCGGCACGCCAGGGCGTCGAGACCGCGCGGGGCGTCATCGACCCGACCCACCCCGCGCTCGGGCGCGCCGTGGGCAGGCTCATCGAGCGCCTCATGGAACAGGGGCGCTACCGCGCCGCGCGCGATGCGCTCGCCCGCGCCACCGACGAGGCCCCGGGGCTCCAACTCGAGATCGAAGGACAGATCGTCGACTTCACATCCCTCAGCGCCAGGCTCGACGAGCTCCGCTCGCTCAGCTCGCGCCGCCCCCGCATCGGCACCCGGATCGTTGATGCGTTCCCCATCGAGGGGTGGATCGCTTCACCGCCGATCGAGCGGTCGTCATCCACGCCTCACGACCGGGTGATCGTCAGGTCGGTCGCGGGCGACGTGGCGATGGCGCTGGTCGGCGGCGAGCGCGGCACGCTCTGGGAACTCAAGCAGCTCCACGCCGAGGTCATCGCGATCGACGACCGCGCGGTCTTCCTGGGCGTCAACGAGGCCGACAACCGCCCGCACGAGCCCGTCCGCCAGGTGCAGGCGGTCGACGCAGACACCGGCGCAACCCTCTGGACCACACCCCCCTTCTACGGCCCCGACATGTTCCAGGAGCCGACCCGCAAGGGTTTCCAGCCGCTCATCCCCCTCCGCGGGCGCGTCCCACCCGACGAGATCACCGTCTTGATCGACGAGACCACACTCATCATGCTCGACCGCGTCGGCAACGCCGCGGGCTTCGACGTCGCAACGGGCGTGACCCTATGGAAGAAGCACCTGCGCCTCGAGCACGTCTATGACAGCTGGCTCGGCGCGGGCATGCTCGCGGTGGGCGGGCGCATCGTCCCGGATGGGCCCGAGCAGGACCTGTTCGAGGTCGTGCTGTTCGAAGCGCGCACGGGCGACACGATCGTCCGCCATGCCGAGCCGCGCGAGATCACCTGGCTCCGCATCTCCCCCGAAGGCGACATCGTCGTGGGCCTCGCGGGCGATGTCATCAAGCTCGACCCATTCCGGGGCGAGGTCAGCTGGCGCACCGTCAAGCAGGCCGCGATCGGCTCGCTCAACGGGTGGACGGTGGGCGACCGCCTCATCATCCGTGACGGCGAGAACAAGCTCCACTCCATCGACATGGCGACCGGCGCCGACATCTTCCCCATCTCCCCGCCCGACGTCCTCGAGCCGGGGTTCAGCAGGATGCGCCTGCGCGACCTCGGCGGCGGGCTGCTGGGCATCGCGACGGGGCACGGCGTCGCGATCATCGACCGCGAGGGCGAGGTCATCGGGCGCGACGCCCCCATCAGATCGACCGAGGTCCTCCCCGCCGCGTTTGGCGAGAAGCACGTCGTCACGCTCGAGATGCACGGCACGAGCGCGCTGGGCAGCAACACCGACACCTACCGCCTCGCGATCTACGAACTCCCCTCGCTCCGCACCGTGGGCGAGCGGGACATCGAACTCGTGGTGCCGCCCGACGAGGTCATGGTGCTCGACGGGCGGATCGTGATCGCCGCGTCACCCATCACGGTCGTGCTCGAAGCGCCCGTCGAGTAGCACTCACACCCTGAAGATCGCGCCGAGCTTCTTGCCGAGCAGCACCGATGCGCCCACGAGCGTCACCGTGAGCAGCGCCATGCCCCACACGCCCATGGCGCTCGCGATGCCCTGCCCATCACCGAGCCGCTCCGCGAAGCCGTAGATCGCCTTCGTGATCGGGAAGTCCTGCTCGCGCTGCGCCAGGATGAGCGAATCCGACACTTCGAGCATCGCAAACGAGAACGCCAGCAGCCCGCCCGCGATCAGGTTCGCCATGATGAGCGGCACGATGATCTTGCGCACCGCCGTGAACGTGCTCGCCCCCAGGTTCACCGCCGCCTCTTCGAGCTCGCCCGACGTCTGCTCAAGACCCGCGACCGTCGATCGCACCACGTAAGGCAACCGCCTGATCGCGTACGCCGCGACGAGCAACAGGAACGGGTTGGGCTCGGCCCCCAGGATCGACAGGTTGAGCGGGTCCCCCTCGCGGAACGGGAAGAACCGCGTCGCCTGCAGGCTCATCGCCACATACCCGAACGCCATCACAAGCCCCGGCACCGCAAGCGGGAGCATCGCCAGCGCATCGATCAGGTTGCGCCCCCGCACCTTCGTGCGCACGATCAGGTAGCCGATCAGGATGCCGAGCCCCAGGTCGATGACGACCGCCGCCCCCGCGTACTTGAGCGAGTTGGTGATCGCGCCGAACGCCGTCGGGTGCGTCAGCGCGCCCTCGTAGTTCGAGAGCGTGAACTCACGCGGCAGCACGCTCTGGTACCACGCGCCCTCCGCGGTCAGGCTCGCGAGCACCACGCCGACATGGGGCAGCAGCGCCAGCGCGATCACCAACGCGAACGCGCCGGACGCGACAACGCCCCACACGGGCCCGAGCGCCTTCTCCTCGCCCGCGCGCGCCGCCTTCGCGTACATCGCGTACGCCCGCCCGCCAAAGGCGAGCTTGCCGATCAGGTAGAGCCCGATCGCGGCGGTCAGCATCACGACCGTCAGCGCGTAGGGCTCGGCGTCCGCGTCCATCTCCTTGATCCCGTTGAAGATCTGCACGGGCGTGCACGCGTAGAAGTCGAACATGAGCGGCGTGCCAAGCTCCGTGAACGACCAGATGAACACGATCGTCCCGCCCGCGAACAAGCCGGGCCTGATCAACGGCAGCGTGATCCGGAAGAACCGCTTCCAGGCCCCGATGCCCAGGTTCCGTGCCGACTCGTCGAGCGCCGGGTCGAGGTTGGCAAGCGCCGCGGTCGCGTTGAGGTAGAGGATCGGGTAGAGATGCAGCGCCTCCGCGATCACCACCGCCCAGAACTTCGTCCCCCGCGCGCCCATGATGTCGAAGTCACTATCGAGCAGCGCGTTGAGCGCCCCCGCGCGCCCAAGGATCGCCTTGAGCCCGATCGCCCCGACAAACGGCGGGAGGATCAACGGCACGAGGATCAACGCGTTGAACACACCCTTGCCCGGGTAGCGGTGGTTCGCGCTCAGGAACGCGAGCGG
Organism: Phycisphaerales bacterium; assembly: GCA_965228605.1. Taxonomy (GTDB): domain Bacteria; phylum Planctomycetota; class Phycisphaerae; order Phycisphaerales; family UBA1924. Next base: position 3,805,728 of record OZ245825.1, on the reverse strand, counting down.
CAGCGCGAGCACGAGGCACAGCGCCGTCGTCGCCACCGCGATGAGGAACGCGTTGGCGAGCCCCTCGCGGAGCGTCGGGTCCTTGAACACCACGCCCAGGTGGCGGAGCGTGAACCCCGACTGCTGGGCCGCGTCCTCGTAGAACCCGCCGCGCACCGTCAGCGCGATCGGATAGATCAGGAAGAGCCCGAAGACCGCGAGGAGCAGCCCGACCAGGGCGTAGTTGATGACCGTCCGCCGGCGCATGGGCGGGAGTGTAACGCCCCGCCCCCGCGCCGCAGACCCCTCACCCGCCCCCGCTCATGGGCGGCGTGCACGCATCGCCAAACGTCGCCAGCATCAGGTTCAGGTCGAGTGAGTCCGTATCGCCATCAAAGTCCAGGTCGCCCGCGGCGGTCCGCCCGAAGGCCGACAACAGGATGTTCAGGTCGTTGGTGTCCACGTCCGAGTCGAAGTCCAGGTCGGCCCCGCACCGGAAGAAGAGGGTCGGGACGCGGAGGTTGGTCGGCGGTGGCTCGACGAGCACCGTCGCGGGACGCACGCCGACACGGTTCGACGGCTCGAACACGATCGTCTGCGGCGGGTTGTTCGCCGCGACCAGCGGCTCAACCACGATGGTGATCGGCGTGGACGTCACCACCCCCGGATGACCGGCCAGCGCCGCAGCGCCCGCCGCCGCGATCGACGCTACACAGATGAGGTTCACGGCGCACCCCCATCACCCTCCTCGACGCGCAGGACGATGTCGCCCGGAACGCCCGAGTTGAGTTGGATCACGGCGCTCGCCGTCGAGAACGCAAACGTGCCCGCCAGCGGCGTCGACTGGAAGACCAGCGGGTTGCCTTCGGCCTGGAAGATGATCACATCAACCGCCTGCCCGGGCTCGATGTTCGTCGCTTCGATCTCCAGTGTGACAGGCGCCGTCGTCGTCGTCACACCGTCGATCGTCTGGATGCCAGCGCCCGGGTTCGGCGAGATCGGGTTGCCGGCAACCGAGACGGCGCGGAGCGTGGGCGTCATGGCGTCGGGGAAGATGTCGCCGGGGGTGTCGGTGGTGAACTCGGGGTTCGTAGCGCCGGTGTCAACGTCAAGCGCGAACGCCTCGATCCGGATACGCCCGTCTGAGCCATCTCCGCCGCTGACACCACTCGAGTCCCCACCATCGCCGCCCGTCGCGTTCAGTCGGTTGGACCCGTTGATGATCACCTCATTGGCCATGAGTTTGATCGCACCGCCCGATCCGCCACCCGCCAGGGCGGAGTCACCCACCGCGCCCCCGCATTGATTTGTGTCGCCACCATCGCCGCCTCGTGCGTTGATCGCGCCGTTGACCGTAATCGTCCCGGTCGCGGCGATCAGAATCGCGCCACCTCCCGCGCCTCCGGATGCGCCGGAACCACCATCACTACAGTCGTTGTCGGAGTCGCCACCCCCACCCGAACCCCCGATGAGCGGGAATACGGCGAAGTTCGAATAGGCAAGACCGCCAATCACCGCGCCGTCGCCCATGCCGCCAGCCTGAGCGAACCCGCCACCACCGCCGCCGTTCACCGTCGCGCCGTCGAAGAGGGCGGCATCACCGCCGCCCGGTCCGAACCCGTTCGAGTCTCGCTTCCCACCCGCGAACCCACCCGGGCCGGGCTGGGCGTAGGAATTGGCCCCGGAGCTTGTTGTTCCGTCGCCTCCATCCAGGACGATCCCGCTATTGATCGTCACATCCCCCTGCACGAGCCACACCACCGGCGCACCCTTCGGGTGGTTCGCGAAAGACAGTGTCGAGTTGATCTCCACCGAGGAGTACTTGTACACCACCGCGAACACGCTCGGATCGAACACGCCGTTCCCCGCCACGGGGCTCGGGTCTTGCCAGTTGCCCTCTGCGGCCTTCCCCAGCGAGACGGTCGTGCTGCTCGAAACAACAAGCGCCCCGTCCGATCCGTCCGACATCGCATCGAAGTCGCCGAACCCAGCGCCCATCGCACCGCACGCCGCGAGCCCGGCGACACCACTCACAAGACCCACTTCCCAACGCCTCATCATTGCTCTCTACTCCTTCGCACCCCCCGGAAGGAACTGAACCAAACAGCGAGGCACGAGCCTACCGAACCCGTCCGTGACCCTGCAATGTCCGATCCGAGGTTATTGCGCGTGAAACCGGGACACGTCGACGCGCCAATGAAGGCGCCCAACATGATGGTCGCTCGGCGCCGCCCGTTCATGTATGCTCGACGGGGTCCGCCACACAAGTAAAGCAAGGAGCGCACAGATGCTCACCCTCACCGCCCTCGCTCTCGCCCTCCCCCACGCCCTCATCGGGGCGCAGACCATCGAGGCGGAACTCATCGCCACGGGCGGCATGCGCGAAGTGGGCTTCTACAAGCCCGTCCACCTCACGCTCACCGACGAGAGGCCCGCGACGGTCCGCGAGGCGCCGCGTGACCTCGACGCCCCGCTCTTCGGCGTGCTCGACATCGACGCGGGCGAGGGCCGCGCGTACCACGTCATCCTCGACGAGCCCGATGGCGAGCCCTCACGCCTCTTCGTCGACACCAACGCCAACGGCGACTTCACCGATGACCCCGAAACCGAGTGGAACTGGGAACTCAAGGAACAGGCAGAGGGCCCTGCGACCACGATGGGGCGCGGCAGCTTCCAGATCGACCTCACGCCGGGCGAGGACGGCGGGCTCGTCTCGATGGGCACCTACAGGTTCGACAAGAACCAGCGCGCGCAGCACGCCTCCAAGCTCTTCTACTACCGCGACTACGCCCTCAAGGGCACCATCAAGCTCAGCGGGAAGGACTACGACTTCCTCGTCTCCGACGAGGGCGCAACGGGCGACATGCGCAACGGCGAACTCATGGTCGACAGGAACGGCAACGGCAAAATCGACAGGCGCGGCGAGCGCTTCGCCCTCGATGAGCCATTCAACGTCGGCGGCACCACCTACAAGCTCCGCATCGACGACCGCTTGGGCCAGAGCGTCCGCCTCGCCATCTCCGACGTCGCCGTCAAGGAAGTCCTCCCCCCACCGAACCACACCGTGGGCGAGCAGATCACCCCGTTCAAAGCCACCCTCCTCGATGGCAAGCCGCTCGACTTCCCGAATGACTACAAGGGCAAGATCGTGATGATCGACTTCTGGGCCACGTGGTGCGGCCCTTGCATGGCGGAGGTGCCGGGCCTGGTCAAGGTGTACGAGGCCTACCACGATCGGGGCTTCGAGGTGCTGGGCATCTCGCTCGACAACGAGAACTCGTTCGCCAAGATCGCAGGCGTCACCAAGGAGCACCGCATGGCGTGGCCCCAGGTCTGCGACAAGGGCGGATGGAAGGCCGAGATCGCCCAGCTCTACGGCGTCAACAGCATCCCCCAGACCATCCTGGTCGATGGTGCCACGGGCAAGATCCTCGCCACGGGCAACGCCCTGCGCGGCGACAGGCTCGAAGAGACGGTGAAGGAAGCGCTCGACGGCGCCAAGCTCAACTGAGTCGGCCCACCGGCAGTCGGGTCAGGCCGAAGCCATCGTCAGCTTCGCGGTCGCCCGCTGGCGGGCTTCCGTGATGCGGTCCATGTCCTCGGGCTTGTCGGCCTTGCGCGCGTTGGCCTCCGCGAGCTCCGCCTTGACCTCCGTCAGGTCGAGCTCTTCCTTGGGGACCGCACCCGACGCGAGGATCGTGAGCACATCATCGACGTTCTGCATGAACCCCGAGTCGATGAACCAGCTCTTCGAGCCGCCCTGCGCGAAGTCGAGGCGGAGCTCGCCAAACCCGAGCTTGCCCACCAGCGCACTGGTGTTGTGCATGAAGCCGCGCTGGCCGTCCCACATGGGGACCGATGCGTAGGTGACCGATGCGTCGACGACGTTGTCCTCGGGCGTGATCACTCGGCAGCGGAAAGTCGAATCGGCCACGTCAAACCCCTTTCATGACACCAGGAAACACCCGCTCACGCGGGGCAGCGAGTATAGACCCCGCTCGAGGGGCCGGGCACCCGCACGCGCCGACCGATGCGCACGAAAAAGCGCCGCTCGGGGCGGCGCTCGGGGCAGTCGAAACAACCCGGCTCAGTGCGGGATCTGGACGGGGTTCAGACGCGACGGGCGGTCGAGGAAGAGCGCCCAGAGCACGTCGCGGTTGAGCATCCGGAGCTCGGTGTCCATCGTCACCGCGAGGTCGTTGTGGATGTCGTCGTGGTTCTTGTTGAGCGTGTCCATCTTGGGCGTCGGGTTCCAGCGGAACGCACCCACGCGCCCATCGCTCGACGAACACCCGGCCAACCCCGCTCCGAGGGCACACAGGGACACAAGGATGATCGCGGATCGGCGGCGGTTGGTCATTTCGAGGGTCTCCTGACGTTGTCTCTTGCCGTGCGGAGGGCAGGTTGTACCGCGAGTCCACCCAGCGGTCAACGGAGGTTAGGACGCATCAACCTCCCACGGGTTCCCCAGGGGCCTGCCTCCCAACCTTGGGCGAGATCGTCCCGACCTCCCGGCGAGCTAAGGTACAGAACGCCGATGGCATGGCCGAAGCGTCGCCCGCGCCACGCCAGACCGCCGCGCCCGAGTTATCGGCCCACACAGGACGTCCCGCCATGAGCCCCCTCAACAACCTCAACGCCGGTCACGCCCCCTCCCCGGCTGAGCAGCCCATCTCCCACGACCTCGTCGAGCGCCTCACGCGCTCCATCCTCGACGAGCCCATGACCCGACACCTCGCGGGCGCACGCATCCCCGACCGCGAGGCCGTCGCCCAGTTCGTCGACGAGGTCCGCGAGCTCTGCTTCCCCGGGTTCTTCGGCAGGCGAGGCATGACCGAACAGAACATGCGCCTCTACGTCGAGGACCTCCTCGCGCGCATCACCCTCCTCGCCGCCGAGCAGGTCCTCGCGGTCATGCGATACATGCGCAGCGCCGACGATGAGGACTGCCTCGACGACCCGGGCGTCGACGAGGAGTGCTCACGCAAGGCGCGAGAGGTCGCCCATGCCTTCGTCGAGTTCCTCCCCGACCTGCGCGCGGCCCTCGCGCTCGACGTGCAGGCGGCGTACGACGGCGACCCCGCCGCCGAGCACTCCGACGTCACGATCTTCTGCTACCCGGGCGTCGAGGCCATCTTCTCCCACCGCGTCGCCCACGCCTTCTACAAGATGGGCGTCCCCCTGCTGCCCCGCATCATCCAGGAACTCGCCCACTCACGCACGGGCATCGACGTCCACCCCGGCGCCACCATCGGCAAGTCGTTCTTCATCGACCACGGCGGCGCGGTCGTCATCGGCGAGACCGCCCGCATCGGCGACAACGTCCGCATCTACCAGGGCGTCACCCTCGGCGCCAAGTCCTTCGAGAAGGACGAGACCGGGCGCATGCGCAAGGGCGGCCCCCAACGCCACCCAACCCTCGGCAACCGCGTCATCGTCTACGCCAACGCGGTCATCCTGGGCGGCGACACGATCATCGGCGACGATTGCATCGTGTCCGGCGGCACTTTCGTTGCGACCAGCGTCCCCACGGGGCACCTCGTGCACACCCGCAACGCCGAACTCGTCCTCCGCGAGAACCGCGAGGCGCGGCGGCACTTCGTGGGCGATGGGGATGGGATCTAGGGAGCCGCCTCAGGCCCCAACCGGCTCGAGCTTCATCGCCCGCGCGATCGCGGCGCCCATATCCGCAGGCGTCTGCGCGATCTCAATCCCCGCGGCACTCAGCGCCTCGATCTTGTCTTCCGCGCCGCCCTGACCGCCCGAGATGATCGCGCCCGCGTGGCCCATGCGCTTCCCGGGGGGCGCGGTGCGCCCCGCGATGAACGCCGCCATGGGCTTGGTGACGTTGGCCTTGGCCCACGCCGCCGCGGCCTCTTCGTCGCTGCCGCCGATCTCGCCGATCATCAGGATCGCGTCGGTGGCGTCGTCGTTCTGGAAGAGCTCGAGGCAGTCGATGAAGTTCAGGCCCTTCACCGGGTCGCCGCCGATGCCGATGCAGGTGGACTGGGCGAGGCCCAGGCTCGAGGTCTGCCACACCGCCTCGTAGGTGAGCGTGCCCGACCGGCTGACGATCGCGACACTCTTGCCGCTCGGCGCTTCGGAGATGTGCTTGTTGATGTAGCCCGGGAGGATGCCGATCTTGCACCCAGCGTTGCTGTAGGGATCACTCACCGACCCCATGCCTGTCTTCGGCCCGGGCGTGATGATGCCCGGGCAGTTCGGGCCGATCAGGTAGAGCTTGTCCTGACCCGCCTCGGCCCGCTGCATGTTGATCTCATCGAACAGCGCCCGGCACCGCACCATGTCGCCCACCGGCACGCCCTCGGTGATCGCCACGATCACACGCACGCCCGCCTCCGCCGCTTCGAGGATCGCATCGGCCGCGAAGGGCGGCGGGACGAAGATCATCGTGGCATCGGCGCCCGTGGCGTCGACCGCTTCCTGGACGGTGTTGAAGATGGGCAGCCCGTTGTCATCCTTGAGCCCGCCCTTGCCCGGCGTGACGCCCCCGACGACCTTCGTGCCGTATTCCAGGCAGCCCTTGGTGTGGGAAGCGCCGAACGCGCCCGTGATGCCCTGGCAGATGACCTTGGTGGATGCGTCAACGAGTGCGGGCATGGTCGGCTCCTGGAAGCGGATGGGTCGGTTTCGATCAAGCGTGAGAACAGACCATACCCATGCCCATACCGATCGACAAAGCCACGCCGCACTTCACCCTGAACCGGGCCGGTAGCCCCCGGAAGTCGAAAGTGGGCGAGCGGGCTTCCACCCGATCGCCCAGCCCCGCCCACAGAAGCTCCGCAGGCGAGGAGAGACAGAGGACCAGTGGACCTACCCCGCGTCGCCGCAGCGCTCGCCGAACGAGGCGAGGAGCAGGGAGAGGTCCGATGTGTCAGTCACGCCGTCGCCCGTGAGGTCGGCGGCACTCGAGGTCGCGTACGCCTCAAGCAAGGTGTTCAGATCCGATGAGTCGATGACGCCGTCGCCATCAAGGTCGCCCCGCAGGCGGGGCATCCTGATCACCGCCGGCCACCCGCCCGCCGTCTCGGGCGTGCTGAGCCTCACCAGCGCGTGCGAACCGTCAGCCGAAAGCTCCGCCGTCTGCACGTACGCCGATCCAAGGTCAAGCCCCGCTTCCGCGAGCACCGCCGTCAAGTCGCGCGTGCCCTCGTCAGCGGTCCAGATGAACGCCCGCGTGCGCTCCGCGAGGGGCACCCCCTCAAGGTTCGCCCGGCCGACGATCGTCGAGCCCGTCGATGAGATCGAGCCCGGCAGCATCCAACCAGCACCGCCCTCAATGTCAGGCAGCAGCACACCCTCGCCCTCGACCCACGCGGCACCCCGGTACACCCCCGGGCTCTGCACGGGACCCGTGAGCACACGCGCATCGCCCGAACTCGCCACCACGATCGCATCCTTGAAGCCGATCGGCGGCGCAAACGACGTGTAGCCCGCGCCCGACTCCCACGACCACGCGACCGTCGGGAAGGGCGAGGGCTGCGAGACGTCCTTGAAGCCCCCCACCGCCGCCGCGCCCGTTGGCGAAACGCCCAGCGGCTCAGTCGTCGAGGCCACGGGGCTCAGCCCCAGCGCCTGCATCCCGCCATCAGGCGTCCAGCGGAACGCCTCCTTGGTGTAGAGCGTTGTGTTCGCGGAGTTCGATCCGCCCACGACGACACCGCCGTCATACGAGATGCCCGACGGCGCACTATTGATGCCACTCGCCGGGTCGAGCCCGCCCAGGAAGACCACCTCGCCCGTCTCGAGGTCGAGTCGGAACGCCTGCGTCGTGTCGAACGGCTGCGCGATGGTTCCGACAACCAACCGCCCATCGCCCGAGATGTGGCTCAACGACACGAGATCGATCGGCAACTCGTCGGGCAGATCGATCACGCTCGGCTCGCCGTCAACAACCACGAACGGCACCTCGTCGGACGTGCCACTCGGCCTGAACCAACCGAGCACACGCGAGCCATCGGCAGAGATGCCGCTCGCAACGACCGCATCGGCACGCGGGAACAGCGGCGCGATCTCCAGGATCGTCGGCGCACAATCGGCGCCACCGTGCGCAACCCCGCTGAGAGCCGCGACAACGCCACCGATCGCCCCCCACCGAGCGCGCGGCAACCCGCTCGCCAACGCGAGCATGGTCTTACTGGATGTCATGGGTTCGTGGCCCTCCTGCTCAAACTCCGAATATGCCCAGCCGAACATCGGCCGGGCTTGCCGGGCTTAGAGCAGGTCGGGTCGGCGGATCAAATCAAACAAGTGCGTTGGGACAACCTGCTCCCTAGCGTAGCTTCAACAGGCGTTACGCCCGTCAGATATTCAAGGTTGCAGGAGGTTCCAAGGGATGACCACACAAACTCAGAAGTTCTTGATGGGTGTCGTTGGCGTGACATGGGTGTTGATCGGCGCGATCGGCCTTCACGCGCAAGACGGGGACACGTCAGAATCCCCGAGATTCCAATGGATCGAGCGTGACCTCGGCAACGGGCTCACCCTCGAAGCCGAGTCGTACGGCTACCTGTGGACGGGCATCGCCGTCACACCGGAGAACGACCTGATCGTGTGTTATCCCACGTGGGGCGGGCCGCATGACAACCACGCCGAGCTGCTCCAGCGGGGGTGTGATCGCCCTATGCCATGGCCGAATTGGGCGAAGAACCAGCCGCTCGACGACACCGACGCGCGCGACGACGAACGAGCCTTCATCTGCGTGCAGGCCCTCTGGCGTGACGACGCCGGAACGCTGTGGGCCCTTGACCCGGCGAGCCCGCAGTTCCACGGCGTCGTCGACGCGGGGCCCCAGCTCTTCTCCGACAACCAGAGCCGCGGACGCCACCACTACCCCGACCACAGGATCAACGACTCGGCCAGGCATGACGGCGTGCTCGTCTCGAGAGACTCCTACCTGAACGACATGCGCTTCATGGAGCGTGATGGGTGGCACCACACGTTCATCACCGACTCGGGCACGGGCGGGCTGGTCGTGATCGGAAACGACTCGCGCCGCGTGCTCGCCAATCACCCATCAACCAAAGCCGACCCCGACTTCGTCCCCATCATCGGCGGGCGCGAACTGCGCGTCGGCGGCAATGGCGATGTCCCCCAGGTCCACTCCGATGGCATCGCGCTCTCGCCCGATGGCAAGTGGCTCTACTGGCAGGCGCTCACCAACAAGCGCCTCTACCGCATCCCGACGCGCGTCCTCCGCGACGACACGATGCCCGATGAAGAGATCGAGACCTACGTCGAGGACCTGGGCGAGACCGTCATGACCGATGGCATGATCTTTGACGCCAAGGGCAACCTCTACTTCTCGGCCCTCGAACACAACGCGATCATGTACCGCACGCCCGAGGGCGCCATGAAGACCCTCGTGCAGCACGAACTCATCGAGTGGCCCGACAGCTTCTCGATCTCGCCCGATGGCAAGCGGCTCTACTTCACGACGGCCCAGATCCACAAGACACCCATGTTCTCCGGGGCCGAAGAGTGGCCCGGCGCGGACGAGCCGTACCGGATCTTCAGCGTGACGCTGCCGGAGTGAGCAAGCCCCCGCTGCCCCGAATGCGGCGGCGCCATCGGCTGGATGAGACAGGAAGCGGACGGCGCGCCCCGCTGAGGGCGCGCCGCGCGGATGAACCTGCTTACTTGCTACGCGTGAAGCTGATCTCCATCACCTTGAACGGCTCGCCGTAGAGCACCTCGTGGCCCTCGAGGACCAGGTTGTTGTCGTCCTTGACGATGTAGCTCCACCGGAACGTCTTGCCGAGCTCACCCGTGAAGGGGTCGTCCATCTGGCCGAACGTGGTGAGCGTGGAACCGTCGAAGCTCAGGCTGCCCGCGGAGGTGTACATGCCCGTGCCCATGCTGTCCATCCAGACGACCTCGAACTGCTTGCGCACGTTGCTGAACCCGATGAGCCCGAAGCCCTTCATGGGCTGGCCCATGAAGTCGCCAAACGTGTCCATCTTCAGGAAGCGCCCGTCGAACATGAGGGACATCTTGGCCCGCCCGCTCGACTCCATGGGCTCCTGAGTGGGGTCCATCCAGAACTTGCTCGACGTCGTCCAGTCGCCCACGAAGCTCTTCAGGTAGTCGTGCGACTTGCTGGGCGCGCCCGTCTTCATCCACGCTTCCATCATCTTCATGGGATCGATGTCGAGCCCCGCGAGCGGGTGCTCGGCGGGAAGTTCGGGCATGTTGATCTCCATGTCCTGCATGCCCTGCATCCCATCGTGCTCGCGCTGGTCGTTGCCACGCTGGGCAACCGCGACCGCGCCGATGATCCCCGCGGCGCACACCGCGTGCGCAATGACGCTCTTGTTGATCTTCATCTTGATGCTCCCTTTCGTTTGCGCCGCGCTGCCGCGCGGCCTCACCAACCACTCCTGCAACGCCGGCTCCTCTTGAGACCCCTCAAGACCGGCAATCCAAATATACCCCGAACATAGAACGCCCGCAACACTTAGCGGACGAACTCAGGCCCGAGGGTTTCCGTCTTGTAGCAACGCTTCTCCAACGGGATCGCACCGGGCGTGAACGCCCACGCCCCGCCCTCGCCCCGCTCGACCCGCGCGAGCACCTTCGGCACCAGCCGCTTCATCATGTAACCCCACCCGGTGGTCATCATGAACCGCTCGTGGATCGGGAGGCATTCGAGCCCTTCCTGGAACAGCACGAGCCGCGTGCCCTCGCCTTCCTCCGCGAGCGTCCACTCGAGCCGCATGGGCTCCATGACCTTCCCGTTCTTCCGATGCCCCACCCACGACCACACCATGCGCGCCGGCGGCTCGAACGCCTCGACCTTGCAGATTGTCTTCGTCTCGCCGCACAGCTTCATCGGGTCCACCTGGAACGTGAACTCGGCGCCGAGCTCGGGGCGGAACGTGTTGGGCATGAGCCACTCCGCGATCGCGTGCGGATCGGTCAGTGCGACCCACACCGCCTCGCGCGGGTGGGGGTAGTAGCGTTCCTTGCGCAGCGTCTTGGTCGCGGTCTTGGTCACGTCGTGCCTCGGTCGTCGGGGGCCTGGCGACCATGCGTGCGGTCGAGGTAGTGGCCCAGGTTGTCGAGCTTCTCATCCCAGAACTTCTCGTAAGCCATCGCCCAATCGACGACCTCGCGCAACGGCTCAGGACGGAACGCGTAGACCCGCGCCCGCCCCTCCTTGCGCACGCTCACGAGCCCCACGCGCCGGAGCACCGCGAGGTGCTGGGAGAACGCCGACTGCGTGATCCCCCCTACCGCTTCCAGGACCCGCTCGACCTTCTCGAGCAGCCCAGCCACCGTCCGCTCCCCCTCCTCCCGGAGCACATCGAGGATGGTCCGCCGGGTCGGGTCGGCGATGGCGTAGAAGACGGTGGCGTCGGCGGCGATGCGTGGCATGGGGGAAATATATCAGTGTTTGCTGAAATGTCAAGGAGGAGCCGAGGGAATGGGGAACGGAGGCTGCGAGAGGGTCAGCCGCAGGGCTGGCCGAACGCGGCCAGAAGCAGGTTGAGGTCGGTGGAGTTGGTGTCCCCGTCGCCATCGATGTCCCCGACGCAGCCGCCCCCGACGCAACCGAAGTCGGCGAGGAGGATGTTGAGGTCCGCGGAGTCGGTCGAGCCCGAACTGTTCAGGTCGGTCGGGCAACTGATGGGCGCGACGCGGATGATGCGGAGCTCGGTCAGCATCGAGAGGTACATGGCGCCATCCGGCCCGAACTCGATGTCGCGTGCTTCAAGGAACCCCGCGCCGAGGACCTCGAAGCTGCCATCCGGAGCGAACCGCTTGAGCTGGCCCGATGAGCGATCGACGACGTAGAGCGCATCGCCCCAGGCCCCATCGCCTGGCCCGAAGCGGAGCGGTGGCGCGCTGCCCAGGCCCGTGGCAAAGGCGGCATCGACCGGCGTGCCCTCGCGCGTGTGGATGCGGATGATGCCATCACCCGCCCCCGTGAAGATGCGGTCGTCCGCATCGACATCGATCGTGCTGAGCGTGGCGGGCTCGCTGAACAGGACCTCAGAGCACGGCGCTCCATCGAGCACCGCTTGCCATTGAAGTCGGCCATGAGCAGCACGCCCTGGTTGTCTACCGCGAGGCCTGTCGGGTTGAGGAACACGTTGGTCGGGCTGCAGACGTCGACGATGGTCTCATCGGGGGTGATGGCCCAGAGGCCCGCCGAGACGCCCAGGTCAATGATGCCGCCAACGAGCACGGCCCCGGGCGTGCCCGAGAGCGAGCCATCGGCGTCGAACAGCACCGAGTCCGGATCGGGCAGCGCCGGGCCGTAGTACTCCGCGACGCCTCCGCCCGGCGCAATACGGAAGATGGAGATGTTCCCCTCGTTTGGCCCGCTGCGCCCCGCGTAGAGCGTGCCCGTCGCCATGTCGAAGGTGAGCTCGACGGGGCCCTCGAACTGCATCCCCGAGTCGGGGATCGTCGCGTACTCGCTCACCGAGTAACCCGGCGCCGTGGGCAACGCCTGACCCGCGAGGCCAACCGGGCAGCCTGCGCCCGCGATCAACACCATTCCGAGCCAGTGGGCCTTCATGAGACTCTCTCCTTTCGCGTGTGCGCCCTCAGTCGCAAGCCTGCCCGAAGAGGGCGAGGACCGCGTTGAGGTCTGCCGAGTCGGTGCCGAAGCTCGCGTTGACATCGCCCGGGCACGCCGGCCCGATGCACCCGAAGTTCGCGAGAACGATGTTCAGGTCCGCCGAGTCGATGACGCCCGAGCCGTCGATGTCTTCCGGGCATGCGGGCGGCGCGAGCACCGCCATCGCATCGGGGTCGGGCGAGCCAGGCTCGGCGCTGCCGCCCGTCACGCTCACCGCGAAGTCGGGCGAGAGCGGATCCACGACATCGAGGTTGAACAGGACGACGGGGATGTCGCCCGCGCAGCTCGTCTCGAGGCCGAACAGTGCGGCGTAGCCGTCAACGCTCGCGGTCGTGGCGAACCACGCGGTCTCCACGGTGTACGTCTCGGTGTTCTCGCCATCGGAGAACACCCAGGTCGAGTCCTCGAAGCCGATGCCCGGCGCGCCGTTGCACTCGAACGCGACGAACTCCGCGCCTTCGACGATGCCGAAGTCGGCGCCGGTGATCGCGGCGATGTCGGTGGTGTCGATACCCGTGGCCCCGAGTGCGCCGAACGCGGCGAACGTCACGGTCTCGTTCAGGCCGATCACGGAGGTGACGCCATCGGGCGCGCCCAGCGCATCGACCTTGTCCGAATCCTGGTCGCCCGCCCAACGGAGTTCCACGGGGAAAGCGAGCGCGACGGTCCCAGCGGCAAGCGTCGCGCCCGTGCCGCACACGATGAGCCGGTGGATCCGCATGAGTGGCCCTCTCTCCACCCTACGGATACTAGGTGAGCGATCGCCCACGCGGCCGCGGCGCGGCAGGCCGCCCCCCCGGACCGCCTCCCGCGCCCTGCGGCGGGATCTCAGTCGCAGGCCACCCCGAAAGCACCCAGCAGCACGTTCAGGTCGCCCGAGTCGGTGTCCCCGTCGCCATCGAGATCGCCCTCGCACAACTCGTCGGCACACCCGAAGTCACCAAGCAGGATGTTCAGGTCCGCCGAGTCGGTGTCACCGTCGCCATCGAGGTCGCCATCGCAGCTCGGCGGCACGGGCGGCGGCAGCGTGATGACCCACCCCTCAGTGTGCCCCGACGGGTTCAGCCCCCACCCGACAATCGTGCGCCCGTCCGCGGAGATGCCCGATGCGGTCTGGAGCGTCCACCCTTCGAGCACCATCCCATGGTCCCGCTCGAGCATGTCCTCGAGGTAGCGCATCCCCACCCCCTCTTCCCAGATGAACGCGAAGTCGTCGAGCCCGAACTCCGAGAAGAACGACACCGCGCCAACGATCACCGACGCATCGGCATTCGCATCCATGGTCAGGCTGATGAACGGCGCACCGTCGAGCGTGCCGTGGTTCTCCACACCATTGGGCGTCCAGCGCGTGAGCTGGTTGTCGATGTGACCACCGATGATCGAACCATCCGCCGAAACGACGAGCGCGCCCGAGGGGACCTCCTGGGGATCATCGACGAGCGGGACCATGCCCCCGCCCTCGGTCCACTTCATCGCGGTGAACACCCCCGTGTAGTCGCCATACCCAACCACGGTCGCCCCGTCGTCAGAGATCGCCCGCCCCCACGAATAGAACCCGCCCGGCATCACGCCCAATTGCTCAATCCCCCCCTCCTCCGTCCAACGGAACGCCTCGTCGGCCTTGGGGAACGGGCCGGGCACACGCGACACGCCCGCCACGATCGAACCGTCGGGCGTGACGTCGGTGGCGAAGTAGCCCAGGTCGAGCACGACCGCATCCGGAAACTGCTCGCTCGCGTCGAGCCAGATCGTCGCATTCCGCGGCTCGTAGTAGTCGGCGCCCGCCGTGAACCCGTTGTGCCCCACCATCACTTCGCCCAGGTTCGAGCTGCGCGTCACAGCACCCGCCGGCAGCGCGTTCTCCGGGATGGGCATCTCGACGAGCCCCTCCTCCGACGTCCACCTGAACGGGACGAAGTTGGGGTCGGGCGCCGCGACGCCCGGCCCTTCAGGTGGCGCCGGAACAACCCAACTCCCACCGACGACCATCAGGCCATCGGGCGAAATGCCGAAGGCGGCGCTCCACGGCGGGTCCGTGGCGGGCGTCAGGCTCCCGAGCTTGGTGAACGTCGCGGTCGGGCCGGCCAGCGCGACAGCGGGCACGACCACAAAGGCCACGGCAGAGGTCTTGATGTGCATCGGAAACCGTCTTTCTCGGTCCTTTGGGCATGGACCGGCGTGGGCCCGACGATCATCGGCGAGCCATCCCCCACAAGACAGTTGTTCCCGGCGCGAACGCCGTGGATTGAGCATAACACGGGCTCGCGCGTTCGCAAGGGCCGCGGCACGCTTAGATCACTTCGGTCGGCAGCACGACCGCAGCCCGCGAGTCGCGGTGGACGAGCAGGGCCCAGTCATCGGCATCCGCTACCCCCGATGCGAGCCACTCGCGGAAGATCATGACCCCGCTCAGGTACGCGACACGCCCGTCGGTCAGGATGTCGGGGAGACGAAACCCCATCGGGCCGTACGAGTCGTCCATGACCTCGTGGACACGCGCGAGGCGTTCATCCTCGATGCCTTCGCGCGTCT
Source organism: Phycisphaerales bacterium (assembly GCA_965228605.1). Classification (GTDB taxonomy): domain Bacteria; phylum Planctomycetota; class Phycisphaerae; order Phycisphaerales; family UBA1924. The sequence continues at coordinate 3,790,607 of OZ245825.1, read as the reverse complement.
TGCAGTAGAAGGCACGCTCCGCGAACGTGTGGAGCAGCTCGGGGTGGTGCGCGACCTCCGGGTCGGGCGACCAGACCATCACCGCTGGGTAGCTGTCGGTGCCGGGCTCGAAGAGGTCGGTGTTCGCCATGGCAAGCGCGCCGGGAACGACGAGCCCGTGCTGGACCAGGAAGTGGTGCTCCGCGTGCGCCTCCTGCATCGACGCGGTGGGCGACCCGGTGACCCATCCGGGCCACTCGGGCTCCCGGAGCGTCCCGACGAAGCGAGGCCCCGCGCCGAGCCGCTGCGCCCACGCGCCCACGATGCCCGGCGCGTGCGGGGCCCGCGCGAGCGCATCCCACATCTCATCAAGCTCGGGGGTGAGCTGCGCGCGCACGCTCGCGCGGAGCCGTCGCACCTGCCACCGTGCGATATCTCCCGGCGCGAGCGGGTGGATGCGCATACCCCCAAGGCTCTTGTCTATCATGAGCGAAGACTCATCGTGATAGAGCGCAAGGTCGTACGGGTCGCTCACTTCGAGCGGGGCGCGCTCCTTCACCCGAAGGCGGAGCCGCGTGATGACCATCCGACCGTGCTCGATGCGCCACGAGACCGTCTCGCCCCACGCGATCCAGACGACGCCCGCGATCGCGATCGCGCTGATGTTGAGCGCGCCCTTGAGCACCGAACCAAGGGGCATGATCCCGAGCAGGACGATCGTCCAGACCGTGACCGCCGCGAGCACGCCAACCCCCACCAGCGCCGCGTCGAGCATGCGGAGCCGGCGCATCGCGCTGATCCCGGGCCAACGGGCGGCCGCCACCTCCTCGGCGCTCATGTGTGTCACCGTCATCGGGCCAAGCTGGTCGCCCTCCTCGTAGCGGGGCGCGCCCGCGAGGAGCTTGAAGGCGTGGCCCTCCGCGAACCGTTCGAGCCTCCGAGCAGGCTTGAGGTAGTACCACATCTTGATGACGAGGACGAGCGGGATGAGCAGGATCGCCATCACCATCGCAAGCGGACCGCTCGCAAGGCCCGTAAGGAGCGGGACGCCCAGCAGCACCCCAGCGATCACCACCGCGCGTGTGGCCAGCGCTCGGCGCCGACGCGCCCGAGCCACACGCTCTTCGAGGAGCGCGAGCTCGTGGGCCAGGCCCCTGGTCGTGTCGTCGCCCGTCATGTCCGCGCCATCCTCCTCTATACTCGCCCCGGCAAGATAACGGGAGACCCAGCTATGCGCGCACTCATCACCGGCCAGGTCGGGATGGACAAGAAGCAGTACCTCAACAGCGTGGCCGACTTCGCGGGCCAGCAAGGCGAGGCCCTCAAGCTCTACCACATCGGCGACCTCATGTACGCCGAGGCGCGCGACGTCGCGCCAGGGCGCATCCTCGACCTCCCATGGTCGCGCCTCTCCTCGCTCAGGCGCGCCGCCTTCAAGGACGTCATCTCCGAGGCGCCCTCGCACGAGAACCTCATCGTCAACACCCACGCCACCTTCCGCTGGCGGCACGGCCTGTTCAGCGCGTTCGACTTCGACCAGGTCGAGCGCCTCGCCCCCGACATGTTCATCTGCCTCGTCGACAACATCGAGGTCGTCCACCACCGCCTCCACCGCGACCACACCATCGACGCCACCCTCAAGGACTGCATGGTCTGGCGCGAAGAGGAAATCCTCGCGACCGAGATGCTCGCCCAGGCCTTCCACAAGCCCTTCTACATCCTCTCACGCGGCCGACACGCCCAAACCCAACGCACCTGCTTCCGCCTCGTCTGCCGGGACGACATGCGCAAGGTCTACCCGTCCTTCCCCATGTCCCACGTCGTCGACATGCCCGACGTGCTCGCCGAGATCGAAGCCTTCCGCGCCGCGCTGGCCGACCACTTCATCACCTTCGACCCCGCCGACGTCGACGAGAAGCTCCTCCTCGACAACGCCATCGCCGCCGCCAAAGAAGGACGCGACTTCCTCGACATCGAGCCCCACGCCTACGGCGGCGCCCGCGGCGCACCACCCCTCCGCGTCAAGGTCCGCGAGGTCCTCGACATCGCGGGCGACATCGACGGGCAGATCTACATGCGCGACTTCAAGCTCATCGACCAGTCGCACATGATCGTGAGCTACGTGCCCGAACTGCCCGGCGGCATGCCGGGCCTGTCCTCGGGCGTCGAGCGAGAGCTCCAGCACGCCTTCGAGCACACCAAAGAGGTCTACGTCGTCTGGAAGCCCGCCAAGAACCCCTCTCCCTTCATCACCGAGACCGCGACCAAGATCTTCCGCTCGACCCACGAAGCACTCGAACACTTCGAGAGCGCGGGCATGTTCGTGCAGACGAACCTGTTCGGGCAATAGGAACCGGACGCGATGATCCCATCACCCGAGGATGTCGCGCGCACGCGCCTGCTCGTCTCCGCCCTGCTCCGCGTCGTCGGAACCGGGCTCGGGTTTGTCGCCCTGGCGTCGATCGTCTCGTGGCTCGTGGAGGGCATGGTCGACGACGACATCTGGGCCATGGGCTATTACGCGGGGCGGATCGGCTCCGCGGTCGTGCTCCTGACCGCCGCGGCCGTGATGATCGCCATCGCCCCCTGGCTCGCGCGCCTGCTCGTCCCGTGCAGGCTCGACCCCAGGTGCCCCTCGTGCCGGTACCTCCTCCTGGGCCTGAGCGGCAACGATCGCTGCCCCGAGTGCGCGCTGCCCCTCACGCCCGCGATGGTCAACTTCCCCGCATCACTCGCAGACGAACACGCCCGACGGGCGGTGCAACTCGCGCAGTGGGCGGCGATCGTGCGGTGGATCGGCATCGCGATCGCCGCCCTCGCGGGCGCGATCGTGGTCGCCACAACACTCGGCGCCATCCTCGACCCCGACGACCCCGCGGGCCTGCTCGCCCCGTACGTCGTCGCGCTCGCGCTCGCTGCGCCCGGCGCGGGGCTGATCCTGCTCAGCGCCGCCCTCAAGCGACACGGCCGCACTGCGCGGGAGCACCTCGCGAAGACCGAGCCGCCCGCCGCGCCCTGAGACGCGGTTAGACTCGCCCCAATGACCGACCCGCACGAACCCGGGCTCCGCCGGACCCACTCCCCGCTGCTCACGCCGCTGAGCACGCGCGGGCGGTTCACGTGGGGACGCATCGCCTTCCAGGTCATCGGCATGGCGATCGGCATCGCGGTCTTCATCTGGGCGGTCCGCCTCGTGCTCGCGCCCGAGAACCAGGAACAACTCCGCGCACTCACCTCCGCACCCCCGCGCGAAATCGCCCTCCTCGCATTGCTCACCGCGGCGGGCGTCTGCGTCAACGGCGCGCTGTTCTGGATCGCGCTCCGCCCGCTCAGGAAACTCCCGCTCACGGACGTCATCGCGGTCAACGCGATCGCGACGTTCCTCTCGGTCCTCCCCTTCAAGCTCAACCTCCTCACGCGCGTCCTCATCCACCACCGGCGCGACCACGTGCCCTTTCGCGACCTGATCGCGTGGCTCGGCGCAGTCGCCGCCCTCGGCCTCGCGGGCCTCATCCCGCTCGCGGGCGCGAGCGTGTGGCGGGGCACGCTCGACCCGCTCTGGTGGGCGGCCGCCGCGGGAGGGCTCGTGGCCTTCGGAGCGCTGGCGGTCTGGCTCGGCCGCCTCTCAGCCGACCACAAGTGGCTCGCCACGCTCAGCCTCGGGTCGTGGCGCATCGTCCGCCACCCGACGCCCGTCGTCGCAAGCCTGGGCGTGCGCCTGGTCGACGTCGCCCTCCTCGCGGGGCGCTTCCTCGTCGTCGCCTCCATCATCGGCGTCGACCTGACCGCGAGCCACGCCGTGATCCTCGCGACGCTCTGGTTCGCCCTCAGCGTCGCCGCCCCGACGGGCACGCTCGGCTACCGCGAGGGGCTCCTCGTCGTCGTCGGCTCGGGCGGGCTCGACGCGGGCGCCGTCGCGACGCTCGCGCTGGGCGTCATGGTCGCCGAGGTCGTGGTGAGCGGCGCGCTCGCGATCGCGGGCGCACTCTGGCTCCGCCTCGACCGCCTGTTCATCCTGCGCTCAGGGCGCGGCGTGCCCGCACCCACCGCCGGGCCCGAAGTACTTGATCATCCCGATGCACCCGGGCGCTGACCGCTTGTAGCCAAACCGCTCGTAGAGCGTGTCCGCCGGGACGTCCGCGAGCAGCATCGCCTGCGCCGAGTCGGGCGCATTCGCGCCGATCCACGCATCGAGCGCACCGACGATGCGCCCGCCGAGCCCCTTGCCCTGATGGTCGGGATGCACCGCGACATCGACGATCACGAACCAACACCCCCCATCGCCGATCACGCGCCCCGTGCCCACCGTCTCGCCATCAAGCTCGACGCACACCGCGTAGAGCGTCGCGGGCAGCGCAGCCCGCGCCGCATCGAGCGACTTGGGCGTGAGCCCCGTGACCGCGCGCAGCGCGACGAGCTGCTCAGCGGTCGGCGGACGCTCGATCAGGCCGTAATCACCCATGGGCCCTACTCGTAGACGAGCTTGACGCGGTCGGGCGTGAAGCCGTGCTCGTCGAACAGGATGAGCTCGTTGGGCCCATCGGCATTGAGCCAGGGCTCGGGGAGGTAGTACGTCGATTGGGGCGGCACGTTCGAGCCGTCCGCGGTCGCGACGAAGTACCGCCCGAGCGCACGCCCGTTGAGCAGGATCGCGCCCTTGCTCAGGCCCGACGCGTCGAGCCGCAAGGGCACATCGGTCGAACTCACCTCAAACGTCGTGCGCCACCACGCGGGCCTGCCCGCGTAGACCGCGCCCGCCTTGCCCGAGAGCGAGGTCTTCGTGACGTCCCCGAACATCTCCGTCGTGGGCGGCTCCCACTTGGCGAACGCCCACGTCGCGGTGTCCGACACGCACCCCGCGCCCTCGAAGATCCGCGTCGCGCTGCGCAGCTCCTTCTCGTGGTGCGTCGGGTCCGCGATGAACGCGAGTTGCAGCACGTTCTGCCCACGCTTGAGCTTGTCGTCGGTCGAGAGCACGAACCGGTTCGTGCACCCGGGCACCAGCGCCGCGACGGGCTCATCGTTGAGCACCAGCAGGCCCGCCGAGGGGACCCAATCGACGAGCAGGATCACGGGCGACTTCTTGAGGTGCTTGAACTTCCACGTCAGGCGCGCCGGCGCCGTCATCTCGCCCTTGGTGACGCCAAAGAACGGCGCAAGCGTCGCGGTCGGGTCGAGGGGCGGCCCGTCTTCGAGGCGCGCAGCGCCCGCCTTGAACGGCGCAACGTCCCACACATGACCAAACAGCCCCTTCGCCTCGCCCATGCCCGAGCCGCCCGAGAGCCGCCCGAGGTTGTCGACCAGCGCCGTGAGCGTGTGGTCCTGGCGCTTGAGAGGCAGCGGCACCTCTTCCCACTTCGCGCCCGGCCCCTGACCGACCACACCCTGGAGCTCCGCATCGAGGTACACGTGCAGGCGATCGCCCGACTCGAAGAAACCGCCCTTCACCTTCTTGGCTGCGCCCGAACGGAAGGTCAGGCGCATCCACCCATACCCCGAGGGCGCGCCCAGCGCCTCCATCGACGAAGGCCCATCGATCGTCGCGAAGCGATCGGTCGTGCCATCGACGTAGCTCATCGAGTCCGAGTAGGTCCAGTCCGCGAGCGTGGCGCGCGGCTTGGTCGCCGGCGCGACGCCCTTCACCCGCTCCGCGGCGCCCGTCGAGCCCTTGACCTTGAGCACGGTCTGGCGCGCCGTCGCGATCGGGTTGCCCTCCCCGTCGAGCCCCAGCGCCCCGACGATGACCGAATCCCCCTCGACGTAGCACCGATCCGCCATCGCTTCGTTGAGCACGACCACCGTCGTGTCCTCGTGCTCCAGGATGTTCGCTTCCTTGCCCGTGGGCACCTCCGCCTCGAGGATCGACCCGTTGATCGACACGAGACCCGTCGAGCCCGCCACGCCGAAGCACACGAAGACGCGCCCGACCCGCGCGAGCGCGCTGAGCGTCGAGAAGTCCAGCGTGGCCCGCCCGTGCAGGTGCGCCCCCGTGAGCACCCACGCCACGCCCTGCTCGCCCACCTGGACGTGCAAAGGCGACCCATCGGGCAGCAGCAAATCGCAGTGCTGGCTCTTGGGCGCGTTCGAATAGGCATCCGCGAACACGAACACGACCGAACCGTGCGCACCCTCCGCGGGCACCACGGACACGTTGGGCGTGCCCGCCGGGCGCTTGCCACCGCTCCGCTCGCCCGTCGGCTCGTGCGTGATGGGCGGCGCCGTCGACTCGGGCGGCACAACGATCGGCCGCGCATCCGCATCCAGGTGCGCAAACACACGCCCGAACGTGGACGCGAACAGGCAGATGCGCCGCACCGCCGCGGTGTGGTCGTTCTCCTGGCCACACTCCGAGAGCGGCGCGCCGGGATCCGCATCGGTCGTCATGAACGCATCGGGCGCATACTCGAGCCGCCCGGCGTGGTGCGCCAGGTGCGTGCCCGCGTGGAAGGGCGACAGGTTGAACTGCCCACCGCCCGCGAGCACTTCCGCGATCGCCCGCGTCACATCGCGCGGCGCCTTCGCCGACCGCTTGGCGTACCCCCACACATCCGGCGCCCCCGTCTCGAGCCCCGCAACAATCCGAGGCGACTCGGGCGCCACCGTGCGCAACTGCCGAGTGATCGTGTGCAGGTTCGCAAACCCGCTCCACGCGCCGATCTCCTTCTCGACCGACTGATACAGGTTGTTGCGGTTGAGCACCGGCACATCGAAGCTCGCCTCGCGGATGTAGCGGAGCAGCTCGCCAAGGTACGCCTGCGCAAGCTCATCGTCGCCGTAGAACCACTCGTGCTCACTCTGCACCAGCAGGAGCGGCCCACCACGCGTGATCTGCAGCGGCGCGATCTGCGCACCAACCGCAGAGATGTACTGAGACGACGCCTTGAGGAACGCGGGGTCGTTCGTCCGGAGCTTGCCCTCCGTGTGAGGGATGATCCACGACGGGAGCCCGCCCAGGTCGTACCCATCGCCCACGTAGGGCCCCAGGCGCACGATGGCGTGCATCCCAAGCTCACCAACGAGCCTCAGGAACGCCGCGATGTCGAGGTCGCCCTCGAACGAGAGCTGGCCCATGTGCGGCTCGTGGAGCCCCCACACGATGGGCGTCTCGATGCAGTTCAGCCCCGCGCGCCGGGCCGCGAGCAGGCGGTCGCGCCAGAGCTCGCGCGGCACGCGGGCGTAATGGACCGTGCCGGAAACGACCCAGATGCGTCGCCCGTCGAGGCTGAAGGAGTGCCCGTCGTGGGTCACCGTTGCCATACAAAGACCTCACAAAGTAGGAAAAAGTGGGTGTGCTCGTGTGAACCCGGAGCCTATGCGCGCTCATCGCGAGTTGCAACGCTGGAAGGCGAGAGGGGTAGACTCCGCCTCACATGGAGCCCACCCGACCGATTGGCAAACATCGCCCCACGATCGCCCGTGGCGCCGTGCTCACGCTCGCGCTGCTGGGCACGCTCTGTGGCGTGGGGTGCCAGTCGATGTCCGACATCGATCGCAAGATCGACGCCGTCGTCCGCGAGCGGGCCGCGCGGACCAACGTGGGCAACCCCCCGCCCGTCCGTTCCGCGGGCCTGCCCGAGCGCGAGCCGCGCCAGACCGACACCGACCCCTCCACCATCAACCCCGACGCCTCCCAACTCTCCTACGAGCCCGGGGCGACCGACGAGTCCGACGTGCTCGCCCAGCTCAGCTCGTACTACAAGCCCCCACCCCCCGGCGCCACCCGCCTCGACCTCGCCGGCGCGCTCCGCCAGGCCCAGCTCACCTCGCGCGAATACCTCCGCGCCGAGGAGGACTACCTCCTCGCCGCGATCCGCCTGCTCATCGAGCGCCACGACTGGGGCCCGCGCTTCTTCGACACCCTCTCCTCCACCATCGCCGCCTCGGACCGCGAGAGCTACGAGTCCGCGCTGTCGGTCGTCAACGAACTCCGCGTCGCCCAGCGCCTGCCCTACGGCGGTGAGGTCGAAGCACGGCTCGTGACCGCCGCCGCGTACCAGCTCATCGGGGAGCTCTCGGACCCCAACGGCGCACGCTACGACGCCGACACCTCACTCGAAGTCGCCGCCCGCGTCCCACTCCTCCGCGATGCGGGCCTGATCGCCCGCGAAGACCTGATCCAGGCGGAACGCGACCTCGTCTACGCCGCCCGCGACTTCGAACGCTTCCGGCGCGAGCTCGCCTTCAGCATCGCCGCCGACTACTTCCGCCTCATCAACCAGCTCCAGGGCGTCGCCAACCAGCGCCAGCAGCTCCGAGGCATCCAGCGCCTCTACCTCCAGCGCGATGCGCTCGTCCAGGCCGGGCGGGCACGCGGCTTCGAACTCAAGAACGTCGAGCAGCGCCTCCTCAGCGCACGCGTCGCCCTCCTCAACGCCCAGGACTCCTACAAGCTCGCCCTCGACCGCTTCAAGATCCGACTCGGCCTCGACGTCACCGACGACATCGTCCTCGACCCCGTGCGCCTCAGCCTCGCCGACCCCGACGCATCGCTCGAAGCCGCGACCCTCGCCGCCCTCACCTACCGCCTCGACTACCAGACCGAGGTCGACCAGATCGCCGACGCCCAACGCGCCGTCCGCAACGCACGCAACCAGCTCCTCCCCGACCTCGAACTCACCGGCTCGATCGCACGCTCCAACGACGCCGACGCCACCACCGACTCCGTCAGCTTCGACTTCGAGGACACCGACTACGAAGCGGGCATCACCTTCGGGCTGCCCCTCGACCGCGAGCAGGAACGCCTCCGCCTGCGCCAGGCGACGATCGCCCTCGAGCGCACGCAGCGCGACCTCGCGCAGTTCCGCGACAACCTCGTCCTCGACGCCCGCAGGGCCCTGCGCGACATCAAGCAGGCGCGCTACTCGCTCGACCTCCAGGACCGCGCCGTCGAGATCAACGAACTGCGTATCGAGGAACTCTTCCTGCGCAAGGACGAGGTGGATGCGCAGGCCGAACTCGATGCCCAGGACGACCTCCTCCGCTCGCTCAACGACCGCTCGCAGGCCGAGAGCGACCTCCAGATCGCCATCCTCGACTACCTCCTGACCAGCGGGCAGCTGCGTGTCGATGGCGTCGGGCTCATCGAGCCCTTGCCGGGCATGCAGGTGCGGATCGACCCCCTCACGATCGAGGGGCAGGGCGACCTGTCCGAGGCCCCGTACTCCGTCTCCGAGGACTTCCTCGAGGGCTACGACCCGGACCCGACGGTGAATCCTGACCCCGTCGACGGGGAATAGGAGTGAGAGCGGGGAATAGGGACCGGTACCCGCTTGTTGCAACTTTCAGGGCGTCAGGGCGTAGTCAGGGTATAGAGTCGAGGGTGGGGGTTCGCCCGCCCCCGATCGGAGGCCGGGATGTCGATTGTGAAGCACAGGTGGGGGTTCGCCCGTCGGGGCTCAATCCTCGTGAAAGCCATCGTCGCGCTGGGTCTCCTGGGAGGCCTCGCGGTCGCGGGCGGCATCGCCCTGCGCCCGTCCGACGAGACGGCCCCCGAGCGCGACATCTATCGCGCCTCCACCATCACCTTCACGGTCTCGACCCGCGCGAACGGCGAGCTCCAGGCCCGCCGCCAGACAGAGGTCCGCTCCCCCCTCGAGTCCCAGGCCCGCATCACGGAGATCGTCGAAGAGGGCGTCACGGTCAAGAAGGGCGACCTGCTCGTCAAGCTCGCCACCGATGAACTCGAAAACCGCCTGCTCGAAGCCGAGCGCAACCTCTCGAGCGCGACCAACTCCCTGACCGTCGCCGAGAACGCGCTCGAGATCCAGAAGTCCGACAACGACTCATCCCTCCGCGAGGCCGAGCTTGGCCTCACGCTCGCCGAGCTCGACCTGGAGAAGTGGCAAGACGGCGACGTCCGCGAGAAGCGCCAGGAACTCGCGCTCGCGCTCGACAAGGCCGAACGCGAACTCGACCGCCTCACCAAGAAGTTCAACCAGTCGATCGAGCTCCGCAAGAAGGACTTCATCTCCGAGGACGAGTTCGAGCGCGACGAGATCGCGAAGATCGAGGCCGAATCGAACCTCAAGACCGCCAACATCCGGAACGAGGTGTACGAGAAGTTCACCTACGTGAAGGAAGAGAAGGAAAAGACCTCCAACGTCGAGGAGGCCAAGGAGAAGCTCCTGCGCGTCAAGAGCCGCAACGCCACGCAGCTCAAGACCAAGGAAGCCGACGTCGAATACCACAAGGCGGTGCTCAGCAAACGCCAGCAGGAATACGACAAGATCGTCACGCAGATCGAGGGCAGCACGATCACCGCGCCGACCGACGGCCTCGTCGTCTACGCGACGAGCATCGACAACGGGCGCCGGTGGGACAACGAGGAGCCCCTCGAGATCGGGCGCAACGTCTACCCCAATGAGCAGCTCATCGTCCTCCCCGACACGTCGGAAATGGTCGCGGTCGTCAAGATCCACGAGTCCCTCGTGAGCCGGGTCCAGAAGGGCCAGGAGGCGCTGGTCACCATCGACGCAGCGGACGGAGCCATCTTCAAGGGCAAGGTCGAGTCCGTCGGCGTCATGGCCCAGTCGGGCGGGTGGCGCGACCCGAACAACCGCGAGTACGAGGTCCGCCTGGGCATCAACCACGCGGGGTCCACCACCGAACTCAAGCCCTCGATGCGCTGCGAGGCGGAGGTCGTGCTCGACGAAGCGATCGACGTCCTCGCACTGCCCGTGCAGAGCGTGTTCACCGAGGGCGATGTCAACTACGTCTACGTCCAGTCGGGCTCGGGCTTCGCCCGCAAGCCCCTCGCGGTCGGCCGGCGTTCGGACGAGTACGCAGAAGTGCTCTTCGGGCTCGAAACGGGCGCCGAGGTCCTGCTCCGCCGCCCGAAGCCGGGCGAGGTGATGGACGTCGCCTTCGACGAATCCGAACTCCAGGCAATCCGCGACGCCCAGGGCGCCGCGGGCGGGAGAAAGGGCCCGACGGGCAAGGGCCCCCCAGCCGCGAGCGCCGAAGGCGCGAAGAAGCCCGCCTCTACAGGTTGATCCGCGTGCGGAGCTAAGCCGCCCACTGATCGCCGCCCGCGCGCACGCGGGCGCGGAGCTGCGTCAGGTCGAGCTCGCTCCCGCTCACATCGCACCCATCCGCCTCAACGATCTTGATCCCCTCGACCTGTGCGAGGTCGATCTCGTCGCCCGCGTCCGCGTCGGCGGTGCGCCGGCGCCACGACTCGGGCAACGGACGCACCCTCGGGTGCGAAGGTGTATCGGGCGTCCGTCCCGAGACGATCGCCTCGCGGCCGTCGCTCAGACGCACCATGGCGCCAACCGGGTACGGCGGCGCCGCAGCGATGAGCGCCACGAGGACCATCGGGTCGAGACGCTCGCCCATCTCCCCGTGCACGAGGCGGTGGAGGGCGACGGGTGTGGGCACGGGCACCGCGCCGGCCCCCCCCGAACTCCGAAGGCGGTCGAACGTGTCCGCCGCCGCGATGATCCGCGAATAGACATGCGCCTCGTCGCCCTCAAGCCCCCGATCCCCGAGCACCCCGTGGTCCCGTTGGGGCCAGATGACGCTCCGCACGGGCTGCCCCGACCCGTCGATGCGCTGGTGGTGGTGGAGCACAGCACTCGCCGCCGACGGGTCGACCACGCCCGAGAGCATCTCGTACCCACGCATGATGTGGGCCTCATCCTCGCCCATGAGGCAGTCGCCATCGTCGAAGTCCTGCTCCTCGAAGTGGCACCGGCCATCGTCGTCGATCATGCCCACATCGTGAAGGATGGCGCCAACGCCGAGACCCGAGACGTCCTTCGCGCGGCGCGCACTCAGGCGCTCCCGCTCGGCGACCAGATAGGAGTCGAGCCGGAGACCCATGAGCACGCTCAGGTAGCACACTTCCGCGCTGTGACGCGCCAGGGGTGACCCATTGAGTATGAGCGACTGCGCATAGTCGCACGCCTTGGGGTTCCACGCGAGCGCCTCGCAGAGCCCGCGCACGACCTCCTTGAACCGCGCGTACTCCTGCTCGACACCCGTGCCCTTCATGCGTTCGAACACCTCGCGCACGACCTGGGCCACGTTGTTGCGCTGGCGGAGCACCTCGGGCGAGACGTGCTCAGCGATGAACTCGAGCGCCGGGTACTCGATCCAGACCTCCGGGATGCGCATCTCGCGCAGGCGCTCGATCGCGCTCTCGTTGAGGACAAAGCCCGTACGGAGCAGCACGCGGTCCGGGCGATCCGGGTGCGCAACCGCCATCGCGAGGTTCATGCCGGGTGTCAATTGAGACAGCGTGACGCGGAGCATTGAGCCTCCTCTTTGGCGCAACGCCGGCCCTCAACCCCATCATCGGCTCGATCGCCCCCCTACTTGCGGCCCCGCTACCCGCTCAGCAGTTCCACCTTATAGGGCCACGCCCTATCGCCCCGTGGGGCGAGGTCCACCGCCCCTCCATCGAGCCACCACCGCCACGGACCCTCGTCAACCTCGGGCGCAAAGGGCGGCGCCTGCACCTCGACCCACGCCGAGCGGTCGCGCTCAACCGTCAGGCGCACCTCGCCGTCCGAATCGGTGATCGACGAGTCGCCAAGCGAGTGCGCCGCCGCCGACAGGTTCTCGAGCGAGACGGGGAGCGGCGCGGGCGTCGTGTTGACCGGCAGCAGGCGCACGTGCGCACCCCTCACCGGCGCGTCGCCCTGGGTCACGCGCAGCGTGAGCGATCGCGTCGGCGTGCCGCACGCCCCAAGGCACGCGAGGACCGCGCCCGCCGCGCCCAACCGCACCAGCTTGCCGCAGGGAATCATCACCCCAGCGTACCGCGCGCGGGCACGACGCGCGGTACGCTCTCCCCATGGACGATCCCAAGCGTGCCGAGCCCGCCCCGCCCTTCCGCCTCCGCTCCCTCTCGTGCGGCGTCCGCCTCGCGCTCACCCTCCTCATCCTCGCGCTGCTGGGCGGCTACGCCGTCGCCGGCGCCTACCTCGCCAACCACTACGACGGCCGCGACACCCGCGAGGGCCTCACCATCGACGACATCAAGGCCGCCTACCACGGCATCTCCGCCCCCGCGCCGCTCATGGAAGCGCTCTCCACGGGCCACCCCGAAGAGCTCGGCGTCACGCTCGACCCCGCCAAGCGCGAAGCCATGCTCGACTGGCTCGAGGGCGGGGGCGAGAGCAACGCCTTCGACGATTTCGACCTGGGCGACATGGCCCCCGCGGAGATCATCGCCACCGACTGCCTCACGTGCCACTCGCGGAGCGAGGCCCAATCACGCAACACCGTCCCGCTCGAGTACTGGGACGAGGTGAGCCGCCTCGCGGTCTCCATGCGGGTCGAACCGACGCCACCCAACCGCGTCATGCAGTCGATCCACGCCCACGCCCCGAGCATGGCGGTGATCCTGATCGTCCTCACGCTCCTCGCGGGCTTGTCACGCTTTGGCGGCGCGCTCGCTGGGCTCGTCGCGACCGTCGCCGCCCTCGGGCTCATCGCGGACTTCGCCGGCCAGTGGCTCGCGAAGGACAACGCGACCCTCGCGTGGCTGATCGTGGGCGGTGGGTTCGCCTACGGCGCGGGCGCATTCCTCCTCGCGCTCATGGCGATCGCGGACATGTGGCTGCCCGGACGCCGCAACTAACGACGCACGCGTGCCACTGACCGGTCCGCCGGTCAGTGCACACCACCAGGGCACGCAGACCCGCGCACACACTGACCCGCAGACGGGTCCGTGGCGCGATCGACTCACACCACCGCCGTCAGGTCAACCCCGATGATCTCGTCCTTCCCCCGGACCTCGTCCATCACCGCCTGCGTCGGCTCGGACGCAAGCTTGATCCGCGCACACGCCGCCTCACCACCCTCGTAGATCATGTTCTCCATGTCCTGGATGTTGATGCGGGCCTTGCCCAGGGCGCCGACCACGTGGGCGAGCACGCCGGGCTTGTTCTGGTGGCGGACGACCAGCAGGTTCGTCGCGGGCGGGCGCTCCGCCTTGTTCACGCAGTTGGGCACACGCCCCGTCTCCTGGTACACCCGAACGATCCGCACCGCCTCCGCGGCGATCGCCGCCTGCGCCTGATCCGTCGACGCCCCGACGTGGTGCGTCCCCACCACCCGCGGGTGCTTCGCGAGCTTCGAGTCAAACGCGCTGTCCCCCGCGCCGGGCTCGTTGGCGTAGACATCGAGCCCCACCATGAGCTCCTTCTGGTCGATGACGCTCAGCAGAGCTTCCTCATCGATCAGGCTCCCGCGCGTCGTGTTGATGAGAACGGCGCCCTGGCGCAGGTCGGCGCAAAAACCGGGCCCGACCATGCCGTTCGTCTCGGGCGTCGCCGCGACATGGAGCGAGACGATGTCCGCGAGCTTGGCTACATCGTTCGGGCGGTCGCACCGCGTCACCCCCATCTCCGCAGCCTGCCCGTCCGTCAGCGAGCGCGACCACGCCACCACGGGCATCCCGAACGCGTGCGCACGCTTGATCACCTCCCGACCGATCTGCCCCGTCCCGATCACACCAAGCGTGCGCCCGAAAATGCCCTTCGCCTTCGAGTATTCCTTCTTGTTCCACGCGCCCTCGCGCAGCTCCGACGTCTGGTGCGCGATGCGCCGGTCGCACGCGAGGATCAACCCCCACGCGAGCTCCGCGACCGCGATCGAGTTCTTGCCCGGGCAGTTGGCGACGAAAATCCCCCGCGCCGAGGCCGACGCCACGTCGATCGTGTCGTAGCCGGCGCCGGCGCGCACGATCACGCTCAGCGACCGCGCCGCCCCGATCGCCTCCGCGTTCACCTTCGTCGACCTGACCACCAGCACCTCGGGGTCGAGGTCGCTCAGCGCCCCGGGCAGCGTGTCGGGCCCGAGATCCGGGTTCGTGGTGACCCGGACGCCCAGCGATTCCAGTTCATCAATGCCCGAACGGTCGAACTTGTCTGCGATGAGGACGTGCATGGTGGAGGGCTCCGGGCGGTGATAGGGTGAGAACAGACAATGGCCGACGCAAGGCCATGGTATAGCACCGAGATAGAGGCGAAGAGACGGAGACGGAGAGACTGAACAGGCAAGACCTGCCACCCTGGCCACCGCCACTCCGTCTCTCCGTCTCTCCGTCTCTTCGCCCCTTCGTCTCTCCCCCTACCATGCCCGCCATGCCCCCTACCACCTGGATCAACGGTCAGTTCTGCGAGCCCCACGAAGCGCGCGTCTCTGCGTTCGACGCCGGGCTCCAGCACGCGGTCGGCCTCTTCGAGACCATGCTCGCCGTCCGCGGGCGCGTCCGCTTCGTCAACGACCACCTCGCCCGCCTCGACGCCTCGGCCCGTGAACTCGGCCTGACCGAGTCGCTCAAGCGCAACGCGCTGGCCGAGGCCGTCGCCCTCGTCGTCGAGCGGTCGGGCCTCGCCGAGGGCGATGCGCGGGCCCGCGTCCGACTCACCCTCACAGGCGGCGACCTCAACATGCTCGCCTCCAGCGGGCAAGGGCCCTCCGACCCGACCGTCATGATCGCCGCAACCCCCGCCACCCGCTACCCCCAGGAGATGTTCGATCGCGGCGTCGCCGTCGTCATCGCGGATGCCAAGGCCAACCCGCTCAACCCAAGCGAGGGCCACAAGACCAATTCCTACTGGTGGCGACTCCGCGAGCTGCAACGCGCCTCCACCGCCCGCGCGGGCGAGGCCCTCGTCCTCCAGGTCACCAACCACGTCGCGGGCGGCGCGGTCTCCAACCTCTTCGCGCTCAAGGACGGCACGCTCCACACCCCGATCGCGCACACCGAAGAAGAGAAGGGCGGCATCCACAGCCCCGTCCTCCCGGGCATCACCCGCGCCGCCATCATCGAACTCGCCGAGGGCATGGGCATTGGCACCTCCAAACGGATGCTCAGCATCGACGACGTGCTCGACGCCGACGAGGTCCTCCTGACCAACTCAAGCTGGGGCGTGCTCCCCGTCGTGCGCGTCGAGGCCCACGAGGTCGGCGGCGGCAGGCCAGGCGAGGTGTCACGCGGGCTCCTCGAACGCTGGGAAGCGCTGCACGCAGGCGACTAGCGAGCAGCCCCACTTGACGCCTCAGCGAGCCGGGGCGTGTCGCCCCGGTGAACACGCGGCAACCGAACGGGCCTCCAGAGGTCACACGCCCATAGACCCGAGCCCTCACGCCCCGCGCCAGACGTCGTACCATCACCGCATGCTCTCCCTCTTCATCTCCGACGGCTCCTTCGGCAGGCGCGAGAACGAGATGCTGCGCCGCCTCGAGATCGGGCTGCTCGACGAGGGGGTGCGCGTCGTCCACGCCGTCCCCGCGTCGATCGCGGAGGGGCTCGGCGACGACCTGACCGAACACATCGTCTTCCCCGATGCGGGCCCAAGGCTCATGCGCCCGTTCCGCCTCAAGCGCCTGGTCGACCAGATCAGCGGAGCGCTGCCAGCCGGCGAGGTCGACGTCGTCCACGCGTGGGGCGGCAAGTGCTGGGTCGCGGCCCGCGAGCTCGCCATCGCCACCGGCGCAGCGCTGATCCCCGAGGTGTGGTCGGGGCGCGCGATCGATCGCGCGACGCGCTTCGAAGCCGAGTCGGCGCGCGTGTCGAAGGGGACGATCCGCGGCGCCTGGTCCGTGCCGGGCCCCGCGGTGCTCAAGGCGATGCGGCGCCACCACCCGACCTGGCCACTCCACGCGTGCACGTGGGGCGTGCTCCCGCCCGAGCACCACCACCACCCCTCGCGCGACGACGGCCGCCCCATCGCCATCGCCATCGTCGCGACGGGCGTGTCGCGACGCGCCGTCACCGTCATGCTCGAAGGCCTCGCGCAGGCAATCGGCGAGCGCACCGACGTGCTCATCTTCCTCGACGAGGCGCCCGTGGCGCGCCACCCCGCCGTCTGGCGCCTCATCCAGAGCCTCAAGCTCACCGACCGCCTCTCGGTCGTGGCCGACCTCGAAAGCCGGCGCGCACCCACCCTCGACCTCGACATCCTCGCGGTCCCCGAAGCGCTGGGCGAGCACCGCACGATCGTGCTCGACGCCATGGCAGCACGCTGCGCCGTGGTCGCCCAGACCGACCCCCTGTGCGACTACCTCGTCGAGGGTGAGACCGCCAAGCTCATCGCCGACCCGACCGCCAAGCGCTGGCAGGACATCTTCGAGAGCCTCATCGCCGACCGCGCTTCGCGCGAAGCGCTCGGGCAGTCCGCCTCGCGCTACGTCGCGCGCGAGCGCCTCGCCCACGCACAGGTCGAACAACTGCTCTCGGCATACCGGGCGATCGCCGCCGCCGAGCCCATCCCCTTCGGCGGCGAATAGGTCCGGGAACGTCGCCGGTCTCGATGCGTTGGGAAGATTCTTCCGGGCCCGCTGGAAGAGTCTGCGGGGTGTGGCACACTTACCCTCAAGAAGGGGGTCAGAACCATGAAGAAGACCACGAACACCGCACTGCTCGCCGGACTCCTCACCGGCGCGAGCGCACTCGCCAGCGAACAGATCCAGCCAAGCGTGTGGTACTCCTACACCTACGACCTGTCATCCGACATCATCGACCTGACGATCGCGGACCGAGCAATCGACGTCTCGGGCCGCCGCGCACTCCCCGCGGGCTCGGTCCGCTCGTTCGGCATGGCCGCCGATTCGCGCGCCTCCTCAGTCCGGACATCCTCCATCGCCGGCGGCCCCATCCTCGTGCGCACGAGCGAGGACATACCCCTCGTCGCCATCGACCCGGCGCGCCCCATCGACGACAACCTCATCGATGAACTCCAGCGCCAGCGCCCATGGATCCGCCGGACAGGCCAGATCCAGCAGGACCTCCGCACCGCACGCAACCGCTACCTCAAGCAGACCGGGCAGATCCTGACCGTCACGACGTTCGGCGGCAAGGACAGCGCACCCTCAACCACCGCCGCGACCGCCGAGCGCGAGCCCGAGGTCAGGGTCGTCTACGTAGGCGACCCCACGGCGCTGCCCGATGCAGCGCCCGAGCGCCGCGCTGAGAGCGAGCCCGTCATCCGCGCGCACGACCCCAAGCGCGAAGCGCCCGAGCCCGAACTCAACGAAGACTCCGTGATCCGCGTGCGGCCCAGCTAAGCGCCGGCCTTGGCCCCGCTGCGCCTGAGTTGAGCCAGCGCATACACCGCCGCTTCCGCTTCCGTCTGCCCCACCACCGCGCCGACCGGCGCGCCGGTCGCGTCGCTCCACGCGGCGCGGTAGCAGTCGAACAGGTCGGTCCGCGTCGTCGTGAGCGCGAAGCCCGCCTCCGCGAACTCGCGCTTGATGCGATCAACACCCGGGTAGAGCCGACCCGCCGTGGTGTACGCGCACCCCGCCGTGTCCAGGCCAGCCCACCCCGTTGCCTTCAACTCTTCGATGGCGAAATCCAGCTTGCTCATGGCCAATCCCTCCATCGGGCGAAACGGGGCCCGCCTGATCCTCGCACGGGTGGAGTATAGACCGGCACGCCAAGCCCCCCGCGTCCGAGAAGTAAACCCACGAGCGCACACCGAACAGACCCCCCGGATCGGGGCTTCGCGTCACCCCTGTCGCCCTACCACACGCACGCCATCGGACTGCTGCAACACCGACGCCACCTGCCCGATCAGCTCGGGCGTCGGGCAGATGCGCATGCCCGAAGCGTCGAGCACCGCCCGCATCGATTCGGTCACGATCACAAGCGTCACAGGCACCGCCGCGCCCCCACCGCCCGAGTGGCGCTTGAGTTCTGCGCATGTCGACTCGATCGCGCTCGTGACCGACCCGTTGAGGCGGCGCTCGTCGAACGTGATCTCGACACCCTGCGCCAGACGCGCGGTCGCCTCGGCAGCGGGGATCACATCTTCCACGATGAGCTGCGGCGCGCCGCGTGAGTGGTCGACCTTCCCGCGCAGGAACACGATCGCATCACCCTTGAGGAACTCCGCGTACGCGAGGTACGCCTCGGAGAACACCACGGCATCGATCGTGCCAAGCTCATCCTCCACCGTCAGGATCGCCATCCGCTTGCCGGTGCGCGTCATGATCGCACGCACGGACCGGAGCATCACGCCCATGATCGCCTGGGCGTCCTGCGGCGCCCCCTTGATCGACGCCGTATTGACGCTCGAGAAGAGATCGATCGCGTCGCGCCACTGCTCGAGCGGGTGGCTCGACACGTAGAAGCCGAGCGTGTCCTTCTCCTTCGCCAGCGCCTCCTGCTCGTTCCACACAGCCGCGCCGACGAGGACGGGCACGGGCAACTCCGGCGCGGTCGCATCGTCGCCCCCACCCCCACCAAACAGCCCGCCCTGGCCCGCCTCGCGGTCCTTGTGGATCGTCTGCGCAGCGCTCACCGCCGGCGCGATCGACGCCACCATCGACGCCCGCGCCTCCTTGCCATGCACCGAATCAAACGACCCCGAACACACGAGCGACTCGATCGTCGCCTTGTTGATCGAGCCCGCGGGCACTCGCTCGCAGAACTCGAACAGGTTGGTGTACGCCCCATTCGCCTTCCGCTCGGCGACGACCGCCTCGATCGCCTTCGAGCCCACACCCTTCAGCGCGCGGAGCCCGAACCGCACATGCCCGTGCAGCGCATCCTGAGGCTCGCCCTCGTCGAACACAACCGTGAAGTCGGTGTCCGACAGGTTGATGTCAGGCGGTCGCACGTCCACCCCCACCTTCCCATCGACGTACCGCGTCCGCCGGCAGTCCTCCTTGTAGGCGATCCAGTCCTCAACCTTCTGCGCCTGCGACTCGTAGGTCAGGAACGCCGCCATGTACTGGTTCGGGAAGTAGGTCTTCAGGAACGCCGTCTGGTACGCCACGATGGCGTAGCCCGTCGAGTGGCTCTTGTTGAAGCCGTAGCCCGCGAATTTCAGGATCAGCTCGAACAGGTCCTCCGCGTCCTTCTTCGTGAGCCCCTTCTCAACCGCACCCTCGATGAACTTCGGGCGGTTCGCGTTGATGATGCTCTCTTTCTTCTTGCTGATCGCCTTGATGAGCGAGTACGCCGCGCGCAGCGGGATGCCGCCCAGCTCGTGCACGATCTGCATCACCTGCTCCTGGTAGACCATGATGCCGTACGTCTCTTCCGTGAAGCGGTCGACGATCTCGTGCACCTGGGGCACGGGCTTGCGCTTGTGCTTGCGCTCGACGTAGTCGGGGATCAGGTCCATCGGGCCAGGGCGGAACAGCGCATTGGCCGCGATCAGGTCCTCGAGCCGGTCGGGGAGCATCTCCGTGAGCAGGCGGCGCATGCCGCCCGATTCAAACTGGAACACGCCCGTCGTGTCGCCGAGCCTGAACATCTCGAACACGCGGTCGTCGTCGTACGTCAACTGCTCGAGGTCGAGCGGGTCACTCCCCGCGCGGTCGGCTTCCGCGGGCGCCTCGCGCCCGTGGTAAATCGCCTCCCACACCGCGTCTCCGGGCAGCGTCTCGCGGATCAGCTGCTTGCACCGCTCGATGACCGAGAGCGTGCGCAGCCCGAGGAAATCCATCTTGAGCAGCCCGACCTGCTCGCACGTCGGGCCGTCCCACTGGGTGACGATGTCCTCCGTGCCCGAGGGCTTGTAGAGCGGCACGATCTCGTGGAGCGGGCGCGTGGCGACGATCACGCCCGCCGCGTGCACCGACGCGTGCCGCGCCTGCCCTTCCAGCACACGCGCCGTATCGATCACGCGCTTCGCGAGCGGGTCGTTGTCGTACGCCTTCTTGAGGTCGGGCTCCTTCTTGAGCGCCGAATCGAGCGTAATCTTCAACTCTTCGGGCACGAGCTTCGCGAGCTTGTCCACCTCGGGCAACGGCATCGCGTGCACGCGCCCCACATCACGGATCGCGGCACGCGCCTTGAGCGTCCCGAATGTGATGATCTGCGCCACATGCCCGTACTTCTCGCGCACGTACTGGATGACATCGCTCCGCCCGTCCTGGCACAGGTCGATATCGATATCCGGGTACTCCGAGCGGTCCGGGTCGGTAAACCGTTCGAAGAGCAGGCCATACTCAACCGGGCACGCGTTGGACAGGCCAAGCACATAACCCACCATCGTCCCCACACCCGAACCACGCGCCAGCGCCGGGATGCCGCGCTGACGCGCCCAGTTCACGAAGTCCCACACGATCAGGAAGTAAGCGCTGATGTCCTTGTCGCAGAGCACCCCAAGCTCGCGCTCAAGCCGCGCCCGGATCTCGTCGTCGGTGGCCCGGCTCGCCGAGCCGGGCTCCCCCCCTTCGATGGCTGCTCGACCTGAGACCCGGCTCGGCGAGCCGGGCCACCGGTCCCCATACCTCCAGATCAACCCCGCCTCGCACAACTCCCGCAGCGCCGCATCGCACTCCACCTTGAGCTCATCGGCCGACCGCGCCCCCTCGCCCTCCTTGAACGGGCGCAGCTCATACCTCGCGCAGAACGCCTTGAACCACGCCGTCCGATCGGCCTGCCCCTCGTAGGCCAACGGCTCGCTCGGACGCACCACCTCGACGACCGGCGCATGATTGCCATGCTCGAGCTCGACATTGCACCGCGCCGCGATGCGCAGCGTGTTGTCGCACGCCTCCGTGCCAACCTCCTCGTACGCCGCGAACGCATCACGCATCTCCTCGGGCGACTTGACGTAGAGCTGCTCCGGGTAGCGCATCCGCTCCGTGTCGTCCTTGAGCTTGCCCGTCGAGATGCAGATGAGCGAGTCGTGCGCATCGTGCTCATCGGGCTTCAGGAAGTGCGAGTCGTTGTCGCACACAATCGGCAGCCCACGCTCGCGGGCCAGGCGGATCAGGTGCGGGTTGATGTCGTTCTGCTCGGGGATGTGGTGCTGGAGCTCGACGTAGAACCTCGCCCCCGTCCCCTCATCCGCGAACACGTTCTCGTGCCACGCGCACACATCACACGCCGCCTGGTAGTGGCGCTCGTCGTTGGTCTTGTGGTACTCGACCAGATGAAACGCCAGTTCCGACCCAAGGTGGCCGTTGATCGCGATGAGCCCCGAGCCATGACTCTCGAGGATCTCCCGATCGATCCGCGGCTTGTAGTAGAACCCCGTGAGGTACGCCTGGGACTGGATGTACATCAGGTTGCGCCACCCCGTCTCGTTCTCCGCGAGGAGCACGAGGTGATGGCCACCGTCACGAATGCCCGACGGCTTCTTGTCCGTGCGCGAGCCCGGCGCCACATACGCCTCGCAACCAAGGATGGGCTTGATGCCCTGACGCCTGGCTTCGTTGTAGAAGGCGAGCGCGCCAAACAGGTTGCCGTGGTCGGTCACCGCGACCGCGTCCATCCCAAGTTCCTTCACCCGCGCGACCAGGCGGTCGATCCGGTTGCCCCCATCGAGCAGCGAGTACTCCGAGTGGAGGTGGAGGTGGACGAACCCCTCCCCCAAGCCCTTCGGCGCAGGGGATACGACATCTGGTGTCTCAGCGATCATGGTGGGCCATCCGTGGGGCGTGGAGCCTGGATTGCGAAACATCAAAGGATACCGCCCCACCTCACGAATCGCGGCCCGCAGACAGCTTCTCCGCGGGTCATGTCAGGGGTTTATGAGGATCACCACGGAACGCCCACGCCCCTCCCCCGTACCATGTCCTCGTGGACGCATCGTCAAGCCAATCTGAGCAGCCCAGCGGCACCCGACGGGTGTGGAGCGGGTTCGCCAACGAACGCGCCCGCGACGCCTTCAGCGCGTGGAGACGCAAGCCCACGCTCACCGAGAAGGTTATCGGCCTCCTCCTGCTTGCCCTCGCCCTCGGGCTCGCCCTCCTCATCCTGATCCCAGCGCTCGCGCTGGGCCTCCTGGCGATCGTCGTGGGCGGCGCGGTACTCGGGACACGCCGGGCCTGGCGAACCATCACGGGCGGGTCGCGGGCCTCCACGCCCGACGAGCGCGAAAATGTCCGCGTGATCGCCCGGTCCGGGCGCGCCTGACCCTCGACCGCCGGCCTCTCTCAACCGACCGCACATCTCCTGTCATCTGACGGGCGTCGATGACGCCACGTGGGGTGGCGCGGGGCTCCTCCCACGCCACCACAGAACCACCCGGCCAGCCGACCGGACCCGGCGGCGAGCCCACCAAAGCCCGCCGGCCCGGTCGCGCTGGGTCAGATCGCAGGAGGACCAACCCATGTGTAACACGTGCAACCTCACCTTCGACGCCGCCCATGCCGAGGCCTTCGCGGGCAGGCTCGTCGATGTCGTCAACAACGCGGGCATCGCGCTCATGACCTCGATCGGCCACCGCACGGGCCTCTTCGACGCCATGTCGCAACTGCCACCCGCGACCTCGAACGAGATCGCCTTCGCCGCCCAACTCAACGAGCGCTACGTCCGCGAGTGGCTCGGCGCCATGGTCACCGCCGGGTTCGTCGAGTACGACCCCGAGGGCCAGTCCTACACCCTCCCCCCGGCCCACGCCGCCCATCTCACCCGCGCCGCGGGCGGCGACAACATCGCCCAGACGCTCCAGTGGATCGCCGTCCTGGGCGGCGTCGAGGACCGCATCGTCGACTGCTTCAAGCAGGGAGGGGGCGTGCCCTACGACGCCTACAAGCGCTTCCACGACGTCATGGCAGACGAGAGCGCCATGACCACCGTCGGCGGCCTCACCGACCACATCCTCCCCATCGTCAACGACCTGACCCATGAACTCGGGCGCGGCATCGACGTGCTCGACATCGGGTGCGGCAAGGGCCGCGCCATGAGCGCACTGGCCCGCACCTACCCGAGCAGCAACTTCTTTGGCTACGACCTGTGCGAGGAGGCCATCGAGAGCGGGCGGGCCGAGGCGAGCGACCTCACCAACCTGACCCTGCGCACGGAGGACGTCGCGAAGCTCCCCGACGAGGACCGCTTCGACCTCATCACCGCCTTCGACGCCATCCACGACCAGGCGAGCCCCGACGTCGTCCTCGCCAACATCTACCGCGCCCTCAAGCCGGGCGGCGTCTTCCTCATGCAGGACATCGCGGGCTCGAGCCACGTCGAGAACAACATCGATGCGCCCCTCGCCCCCTTCGTCTACACCATCTCGTGCATGCACTGCATGAGCGTCTCGCTCGAGCAGGGCGGCATGGGCCTCGGCGCCGCATGGGGCGAAGAGAAGGCGATCGAGATGCTGGAGGAGGCCGGCTTCGAGCTCGTGAGCAAGCAGCAGCTCGACCACGACATCCTCAACACCTACTTCGTGGCCCGCAAGCCCGAGTAGCGCCAGACAACCGTGAGTTCGCCCCGTCCCGCGTAGGAGGAGACGCGGGACGGGCGGCTCGCGTTCTCACTCAGAAGACGGCGCCGGCGCGACCGACTGCGGGCTCGACGGATCATCCGCAATCCGGTATGTGAGCGAGGGCGCGGGCGACTCGTGGTGCGCCACCGCCTCGGTCCGCCACACGCCGACCCAATGGTCCTTCTTGACCTCTTGCAGGTAGTAGTCACCCGCCGGGCCTGGCTTTGGAGCGATGTCCGACGGTGGATCGTGCCAGGGCCACCACGGGCGCACGCCCTCT
Organism: Phycisphaerales bacterium; assembly: GCA_965228605.1. Taxonomy (GTDB): domain Bacteria; phylum Planctomycetota; class Phycisphaerae; order Phycisphaerales; family UBA1924. The sequence goes on along the minus strand of OZ245825.1, from coordinate 3,766,217 downwards.
TCCGCGTGGGGCAGCGTGCGGAAGTTGGCCTCGTCGTCGGTGACCTCGTTGATGGTGACCAGGCGCTCACGCCGGTCATGCATCTTGGGGATCGAGTTGAAGAGCCCGCGCGTGTATGGGTGCATCGGGTTGGCGAACAGCTCGAACACGTTCGCGTACTCGACCACACGCCCCGCGTACATCACGCACACCACGTCCGCGTTCTCCGCGACCACTCCAAGGTCGTGCGTGATGAGCATGATCGCCATCTGGCGGTCGCGCTGGAGCTCGCGCAACAGTTCGAGGATCTGCGCCTGGATCGTCACGTCGAGCGCCGTCGTCGGCTCATCCGCGAGGAGGAGCCGCGGCTGGCACGCCAGCGCCATCGCGATCATCACACGCTGGCGCATGCCGCCCGAGAACTGGTGCGGGTACGCCTTGAGACGCTGCACGGGGTCGGGGATGCCCACATCGTTCATCGCGTCGACCGCGACCTGCGTCGCCTGGTCCACCGTCACGTTCTGGTGGAGCAGGATCGCTTCCAGGATCTGATCTCCGATCGTGTAGACCGGGTTGAGCGACGTCATGGGCTCCTGGAAGATCATCGCGATCTCGTTGCCCCGGATCGCCCGCATCTCGCGCTCCGACAGCTTCAGCAGATCGACCTCGCGCCCGCCCTCGAGCCGATACAGCACGCGCCCACGATCAAACCGCCCGGGCGGCCTCGGCACGAGCTGCAACGAACTCATCGCCGTCACCGACTTCCCACACCCAGACTCCCCCACCACCGCGAGCGTCTGGCGCGGGAACACGCTCATGCGCACCCCATCGACCGCCTGGATGCGGGGGCCCGTGCCGTTGTCGAACGAGACCGCGAGCTCGTCCACCTGGAGGAGCGGGACCGACTCGTCATGCGTCGCGGCGCCGCCCTTCTTGGCGGGCCTGGCCTTGGGCACATCGGTGGGCTGAGAGGGGGCGGTGGTCATGGCTTAGACGCGGGCCTTCTTGAGCTTGGGGTCAATCGCGTCGCGCAGCGCCTCGCCGATCAGCGTGAACGCGAGCACGGAAAGGAAGATCGCGATGCCGGGGAAGATCGCGAGGTGGGGCACGAACGTGCCGACCTGGTTCGTCGCGTCAGAGAGCAACCGTCCCCACGACGCCTGGTCCTCCGGGCCAAGCCCGAGGTACGACAGCGTCGACTCGAACAGGATCGCCAGCGCGATCGCAAACGACGTATCAACGAGCACCGGCGTCACGCCGTTGGGCAGCATGTGGCGGAACAGGATCGCCCGCGTCGGCAGGCCCACCGCCCGCGCCGCCTGCACAAAGTCCTGCTCGCGCAGCTTGAAGAACTCGGCCCGGATGAACCGAGCCGCATTGGGCCACGTGAAGCACCCGATGATCGCCATCATCACGTACACGTTCTTGGGCAGCACACCCGCCGCCAGAATCAGCAGGAACAGCAGCGGGATCGCCATGAAGATCTCGACCACGCGGAACAGCAGCAGGTCGACGATCCCCCCGAAATACCCCATCAGCGCCCCGAGCGTCACCCCCAGGAACACCGAGATGCCAGTCGACACCACGCCGATCGAGATCGCGAGCCGGCACGCGTGCATCATCTGCGACGCCACCGACTGGCCGAGCGAATCGGTCCCCATCACGGGGTGCGGCGGCGGCGCCGCGTCAGACAGCGCGTACGCAAGCTCGTCCGACGTCAGCCCCGCTTCAATGGGCACCCCCCACTCGGCGCTCTCCGACGTGAGCCGCGCAGCCGCCTCGGCCGCCTCCGGGTTCAACGTGCGCGCCGTCGCCCGCAGCGACTCAACTTCCTCGGGCTCAATCGGCAGGCCCTCGATCGACTCGAGCAGCGAAGCCATGTCGCCCGCCGACAGGTGCTCGTCCGCGATCCGCGGCAGCATGTCGCGGAAGTCCTGCAGGTAGTACGACTCGCCCGGCGCGAGCAGGCGCGAGTTGGTGCGCCGCTGGGCCGGAGAAAACGGGATGGGCGCATACACCGCCCGCGCCTCGCCCGCGACCTCGAGATCGTGATAGGGATACGTCGGGAGTGGCTCGTTCCACCAGACGATCGCGGTCGCCGAACTGATCGCCGCAATGGTCAGCGACACCGCGACCCTGCCCGGCCAACGAACGAGAGGCGTGACGAACAGGAAGACCACTGCGCCGACAAGCCCTGCGATGACCGGGATCACGACCCGCGGGCGCGACATCGTCCCCGGGAAGCTCCGCGCCCCAGTGGCCTGCGCCGGCGCGACCGCCGCAGCGTCCGCGGGCGGCTCGGCGGGCGCATCGACCTGCACCGGCGCCGACTCGAGACGGTCCATCAACGCATCAGAACTCCGCAGCGCCGCCGTGCCCACGATCGTCAACCCCGCCTGCACCCCCACCACCATCACCAGCGCGAGCCGCACCGAGCGGGGCATACGCGAGGGCAGCATCAGCACAAGCGGCGCAAAGACCCCGAACAACGCGAGCACGACGTCGATGGGCGTCAGCGTCCGCATGAGCGGAGAGGTCGTCTCGATCGGGTTGCCCGCGCCGTCGAGCGTGGTGAAAACATACGGGTGGCCATTGGCGAGCAACGGCGCGTAGCACGCGAAGAACGTGAGGATGCCGACCCACGCGAGGCCGAACCGCGCGCCCCAACGACGGATGACCTGAGACCACGCCTCCGCCCAGAAGCCCCGCGCCTCGCGCACCCCAATCCCCTGCGACAACTGCACACCCGTCACGCTCTCCGGCGCATTCGTGCGGATCGCGGGGGCGTCTGGCGTAGGGTCGGGCTGATCGGGGCGGTTGGTCAACGGTCTGCTTTCGTCAGTTGTAGCTGATGCGCGGGTCGGCGACGGCGTAGAGCAGGTCGGCGAGCAGCAGGGCCAGGATGTTCACGGTGCCGATCATCAGGATGTTGGCCAGCAGCACCTCACGGTCGCGCAGGTAGATCGACTCGAGGAACAGAAGCCCCATCCCGTTGATATTGAAAATCTTCTCGACCACGACCGATCCCGCGAGCATCGCCGGGAACACGCGGGCGAACATCGTGATGAGCGGAAGAAGCGAGTTGCGGAAGACGTGACGGAACACCACATCGATGTCCGCGACGCCCTTGGCCCGAGCCGTCCGCACGTAGTCCGCGCTGAAGTTGTCGAGCATCGCGGCACGCGTCTGCTTCGACAGCACCGCGAACCCCGCATACACCAGGCACGCGATCGGGAGCACGAGGTGGTACACCCGATCGAAAAGCCACCCGATCTCCCACGAGCCATCCGCGGCACGCGATGGGAAGAACGTCATGCCCTGCGCCTCGACCGACGAGAGGTTGCCCGCTGGGAACCAACCCAGGTAGTCGTTGGACCCGAGGAAGCCAATCGCGAGCGTGCCCGCCCACACGATCGGCACGGCCCACAGCGCCACGAAGAGCACGCCGAGCGACACGTCGATCGGCGAGTTCTGCTTCGTCGCCGCGAGCATGCCCGCGGGGATCGCGACCAAGTAGATAATGGGCAGCGCGACGATGTTCATCATGAGCGTGACGGGCAGGCGCTCGCTTATCAGGCGGCCGACGGGCTGCGACTTGCTGAACGACACGCCAAAGTCCGGCGCGCCGAGCCAGAGACCCCCCTGGGGCAGCCCGATCCCCGCCTTGGGGAACGGGTTGGCTTCGAAGATCGACTGCACCTGCGCCCGCGCCCCGAGCGCCTCCGCAAAGGCGCTGAGCACCGCATCGCCCGCCGCCTTGACCTTGGGCCACTCCGGGTTCGTCGTGTCGGGCTCGCGCCCGTCGAACACGCTCGGGCGGAGGTCGCCCTTCGAGTTGGTCGCCCGCTTGATCCCCGCCTCGCGGGCGTAGCCCTTGAGCGCCGCCTCGTAGTCGGTGCGCGCCGCGATGAACAGCCCACGCATCCGCGTGTACTCCGACGCGGCCCGCCGGTACGTCCGCGCCTTGTAGACCTGCATCCGCTCGTCGGGGTCCGCGATGGGCTGGGGCGTCTCCGCATCGTCGGCGCTCGCCCAGGTGTGCTCGGGCACGGGCGGCGGCCCGGGCAACTCGTCGGCAACGAACTCCCACGCGGGCGGCGGCTTGAGCCGCTTGGGCGCCGAGATCACCTCGCCGTCGAGTGTCACCAGGTCGCGCGACCCGAACTTGATCGGGCTGATCCGCCCGAGCCACCTGACGTACTGCACCACCGCGGGGTCGTTCAGGCCATAGCGATCCTCGAGGTACGCCATCTGCAACGCGCGGGACGACGCCTCCATCTGACCGCCCTGCGACTGCAGCGCCGCGCCGACGCCGCCCGGCGCCAGCGCAATGAGCATGAACACGAGGAACGTGATCCCGATCAGCGTCGGGATGATGAGCAGCAGCCGCCTGATGATGTAACTGATCATGGCGTTGGGTTCAGTCGGCCTGCACGGGCAGCGGCTGGGAGCTGACGAAGTACTCGTTGATCACGAGCCCCGAGTTGTACGGGTGGACGTTGCCCACCCGACGGTTCACGAAACGGATCCACGGGATCTGCAGGACGAACGTGTAGGGCTGCTCCTCGTGCAGGATCGAGTGGAACTCGTGCCAGTACTCCATCCGCTTCTTGTAGTCGATCGTGGAACGGATGTTGTCGATCACCTCGTCGAGCTCGTCGCTCCGGAACTGGATCCAGTTGTCCCCCTGGTTGTCGATCTGCGAGGAGTGCCAGATCTGATTCGGGTCGCTCTCGGGCGCCGACGCCGACCACGCGAACGTCACCGCGTCGAAGTCGCGCCGGTTCAGGATGTCCTGCAGGATCGACCAGTCGATCGGGCGGAACGTGCACCGGATGCCGACCTTCGCGCACTGGTCCTTCAGGTAAGTCACCATCTGCTTGGTCGTCTCGGACCCCTGCGCGTGGGTGATCTCGAACTCGAACTCATCGCCCGCCGCGTTCTCGAGCACCCCGTCCCCGTCACGGTCAATCCAACCCGCCTCGGTCAGGAGCTGGCGCGACTTGTCGAGGTCGTAAGGCCAGGGATCGACGTCGGGGTTCGACGCGGGCGTGCCGCGCGGGTTCGTGCCCGTCGCGACCTGGGCGAGCCCCTTGTAGAGCTCCTTGTTGAGGCGCTCGCGGTCCATGAGGTGCGTCATCGCACGCCGGACACGCCTGTCTGAGAAGGGCGTCTCCTCGGTGCCGTTCCGCAGCCCCGTCTGCCACGCGATGAACGAGTACCCCGACCGCATGTTCGACCACGCCATGGCCTTGTGCTTCGCGTTGAAGTCCGGGTCGCGGGTCTTCTCATCGTACTGCTCGGGCTGGGCCCGCATCATGTCGCCGAGCCCGTTGAGGTACTGGGTGAGCCGCGTGAGCGATTCGGACACCGCGAAGTAACGCCGCGTCTGCACGGGCGGGCGGGGGCCCCAATACAACTCGTTGCGCGTCAGCACGATGTCGTCGCCCGGGCGCCACTGGTCGTCGGGGTCGAGCGTCGCCAGACGGAAAGCGCCGGACCCCATCACGAGCCCCGTGCCCTGGTTGATCTGCACGGGCGTGAACTTCGAGTAGAAGTGCTTGGGCAGCACGTAGAGCGTCGCGACGCTGCTCAGGTTGTTGAACTGCGGGCCCTTGAACTTCACCTCGACCACGTGCTCAGAGAGCGGCGTCACCGATTCGATGTTGCCCGTCGTCGAACGGAACCGGTCGGCCTCGATCTCCGCGTTCCAGATGTAGTCGTGGAACGTGTACCGCACGTCCTCCGCGGTCACGGGCACACCATCCGAAAACACCGCATCATCGCGCAGCTTGAACCGCGCCCACATGCCACCCGGGTCGTACTGCCACGCCTCCGCGAGCACGCCCTTGAGTTCGAGCGTGTTCGGGTCGTACGCGCCGAGCGTGTCGCACACCACATCCAGGATGCGACGCCCATACACATCCGCGTAGCGGTACGCCGTGATGGTCGAAGGCTGGCCCTCGAAGATCTCCGTGAACGTGCCCCCCGACTCGAAGAACGGGTGGTCCTCCGGCGGCGATGGGAACGTCGGCTCCTCGAACCACTCGATCGGCGTGCCGTCCTGTCGCGCCCACGACGTGTCCTGGGCCAGACCCGACACCGACGAGCCGCCGCCCGCGCCAAGGTCGCCCAGATCGATCCCGCCCGCGCCCGCGTTCGCCTCGGGCGCACGCACGCCCGTCGCGCGGAGCGAGGCGATCTCGTTGGCCAGCACCCCGATCGCGTCGGCCTGCTTGTTGAGCACCCCCGCCTGCGCCGTCAGCGCCTTGTCGATGTTCTCGCCCTGGCGCCGGGTCGATTCGACCAGGTCGTCCACCGAGTTGGCCAGCTTGTTGATCAGCGCGCGCTGCTGCTCCGCGGCGCCGGCTTCCCTGCTGATCTCACGGATCTCGGTGCGCGACTGCGCGTAGCGCCGGTCAGACGCCACCATTGAGAGACCGACCATCGTCATCACGACGAGCAGCAGGACGACGATGAACACGTCCTTCAGGCCGAAGCGGTTCTGCATGTCAGGAGTTCCCTTTCCCCTTGTGCCATGGGGCGAACACGGGCCGAACGGATGGTTCGGCCCATGAAAGACCTTACTTTCTCGCCCGCTTGGGATCAAACGCCTCGCGCAGCCCCTCGCCGACAAAGTTCAATGCCAGCAGCGTAATCCCCAGCAGGAGGCACGGGAACAGCAGCAGCCACCAGTTGGGCGTGATCGTGTTGAGCTCCGTCAGCCCGTCCGCCGCCAGGTTCCCCCACGAAGGCACCGGCGCCTTCACCCCGATCCCAAGGAAGCTCAGGAACGACTCCTGCAGGATCGCCTGAGGCACCGTGAGCGTCGCGTACACGATGATCGGACCAAGCAGGTTCGGCAGCAGGTGCACCAGGAACTGCCGCCGCACGGGCACACCCATCGCCCGCGCCGCTTCCATAAACGGCTGGGCCTTGAGCGAGAGCACCTGCCCCCGGATCACCCGTGCCATCGTCAACCACGACACCCCACCGATCGCCAGGAACAACACCGCCACATCAAGGAACCGCAGCCACCCCTGCCCGATCTTGCCCTTGGGCAGCGCCTGGTTCGCCAGCGCCGCCTCGAGCGTCGCCCGCCGGGCCTCCTCATCACCGCCGTGGAGCGCGAGCAGCATCGGCTCCGCGAAGTCCGCCCCGCCCGTCCTGTCAACGCCGAGACGAGCCGCCCGCTTCACGGACGGCGAACCATCCACGAGCGCCCCGCGGAACGCGGCACGCAGCCTCTCCGTATCCGCCTCCGCCTCCGCGACCGCCTCCTCATCCGTCTCGTCGAAGGGCTCGATCGGCGCGATCGCGTCCGCCGCGGCCTGCCGCGCCGCCGGGCTCGCATCGGGCAGCACCCGCTCCACCTGCCACGCAACCCGGGCCGCGATCGCGTTCCGCGACACCGATGTCTCCATCTGATCCACCAGCGCATCGCCCGCCACCGCGAGCAGCACGACCAGGAGGATGTATGGCAACCCATAGAGGATGTCGACGATGCGCATCATCGCGGAATCCGCGCGCCCGCCCAGGTAGCCCGCGGTCGCGCCGTAGAGCGTCCCGATCGTCACCGAGATCAGCGCCGCCGCGAGCCCGATCCCGATCGACACCCCACCGCCCGCAAGGCTCCGGATGAGCAGGCTCCGCCCGAGCTTGTCGGTGCCGAGCCAGATCGTCGGGGCCGAAGCCTCAATCTGTTCCCGCGAGGGCGTAGCGGGCTCAACGCCGTCCGCCAACTCCCCGCCGGCCTGGCCCCCCTCTCGGGCGAGCTGCTCCGCGAGCGCCCGCGCCTGGGCACGCTCGAGCGTGTAACGCGCGTACCGCTCGAGCGACACGGGCACACGCGGCGCCGGGTCGTCGGGCGTCGACAAGCCGAGCTCGACCGCGATGGGCCCGAGGTCGCGCGATGGGTCCTCCGCAAGGGCCTCCGCGATCTCGACCGCGCCATCGGTATACCCCGTCCACGTCGGGGGGAGGAGCACCGCCTGGAGCGAGCCGTCCTCATACCGTGCCGGGCGGTTGGGCTCCGCCGAACGAAACGCAAACGGCAACGAGCCGACGCAGACCGCCACCAGCAGCGTCAGCACCGCGAGCCCGATCATGCCAGCGGTGGAACGCGTCAGAGGGTTGTCCTTCGCCCGTGGCGGCGCTGCCATGGCCGGGATCGACTGCTCAGTCATGGGCAGAGCATACCGACGACACACAGGCCGTCAGCACCACCGCCCGACCGACTTCAGTATCAGTTCACCCGCTGGGGACCCGCCTTGGGCCTGCGCTCGCCACGACGCGGCGGCGCCTCGTCCCGCGCCGACCGCTCGCGCTGACGCCCTTCCCACTCGCCCCGACCCGCCCGCTGCTCGCTCACGACCTGCTCGAGGCGCGCCTCAATCAGTTCGGGCGCGTTGGCCTTCTGCTCGTCGATCTCCGCAGCGAGCTGCTGCACCACCTTCGCGGCTTCCGCAAAGTGGAGCCTGCTGATGTCCAGCGCGATCTCGAACTGCTCCGCGATCAGCGCACGCAATTCGCGCCGGGCCGCCTTCGCCTCGTCGTCATCCTCCGCGAGGATAAGCCTGCGCGACACCGACCGGCTCCGCCACTCGAGCTTCTTGGACCGCATCCGAAGCTCAAAGATCGCGGGCTCATCCCTGGACTGCTGGAGCAGCGACATCCACTCGCCACGCTTCTCCGACATGCGCTCCATAAAGCGCTCCGGGTCACGCTCGCGGAACTCAACCATCCGCTGGTGGGTCTCGGGGTCGAACTCCTTGAGCAGGAGCAGGAACTCCTCGAACTGCTCCAGATCGACAGGCGGCGCCGCGACGGGGCGCGCCGAGCGCTCATCGCCACGCGGCCCGCGCCGATCACCAAACCTCCCCTGCAGCGTCATCTCGTCTTCACCGGGGCGGAACGGCGCAAAGCTCAAGAAGGGCACACGCCGGAGCGCCTCGCGGATCTCCTCGATCGGGCGCCCGTGATCGATCGCGTCCCGCGCCGACTCGAGGTGCCGCTGCTTGTCACGAAGGCGCTCGATGTGCGCCTCCACCTGCGCGATCTCCGCCGCAAGAGCCTCCCGCTTCGCCGCGAGTTCGACCGGGTCGTCCTCAACATCCGCGCGCCGCTCAGCCCGCCGGGCCCGCCACTCCTCGGCACGCTCGCGCTCCGGCGTACGCTCATCCTGCGCCGCCTCACCACGCTCGCTCGTCCGCGGCGGCGCCGGGCGACCCGCCTCGTCCCCCGCAGAAACAACAGGCGCCGCCACACAGAGCGCGATGCCAAGGGCCAACGTTCCAAACGCCCGCTCACGCGTCACAACGAACCCCCTTCGTCCATCCAATCGAGCCCGCCCCACGGGTCGCGGAGCGAATCGACCGCCGACCCAACCGACGACTCGAACGCCGCGAGCCCGTCCCCATCGTCGAAGGGCGACGCCCACCCCGCAGCACCGTCATCGCTCGCGAACGAGTCGAGCAGCGCGTCGAACTCCGCCGTGTCCGGCGCCGCCGCAACCACGGGCACGCTCGGCGCACTCGTCGGGCCCATGAGCCACGTCGCGCCACCGACCGCCAGGCCCGCAACCGCGATGCCAGCCGCCATCCGCCACTGACGGCCCCCGATCCGGGCAAGCACCGACGCGCGTTCGCCCGCGGGCGCCACCTGGGCCGCCGACGCAACCCGGCCCGCCATCGACTGGTCAGCGCCCGAACGGTCGTCGAGCGCGAGCCGATCGAGCGCCGATGCGGTACGCGCCAGCGCCTGGTCCTCGCCCGCGCTCAGCGCCACGCCCGACGCACGGGCGATGCGGTCGCGCATCACACCCGTCGCGCCACGCCGATCGGCGTCCGCCAGACGGTCGAGGCGCGCCGCGATGCCCGCCACGTCACTCGGAGTGGTGAAGGGCTCATCGCGCGGGTTGTCGTTGTGTTCATTCGTCATGGTCATGAGCGGTTCCCCCCTGCCGCACTCTCCTCGCGTTCGCTGTCCTGCGCGCCCTCGATCAACTGGCGGACCTTCTTCAGCGCCCGATGGTGACGCGCAAGCACCGTGCCGAGCGGCTCATCAAGGACCTCCGCGATCTGCTTGAAGCTGAGCCCGCCCTGGTGGCGGAGCTCGATCACCTGGCGGTCGTCATCGCCAAGACTCCCCATCGCATCGCGCAGCGCTTCGAGTTCGCCCGCTCCCGCGCCGGCATCCGAGCCGCCGCCCCGCTGCCTGACATCGCCCCCGTCCTCTCGCTCCGCGAACGAAGTCGGGTCGGTCGGGTCCGCGTGGCGACGCTGCCGGCGCATCTCATCACGGATGCGGTTCATCGTGACACGGAACAACCAGGGCTCAAACTTCCCCTGCTCCTCGTACCCGCCGCTGGGCAGCTTGCTCGCCACCGTCACGAAAACAGATTGGGCGATCTCCTCGGCCACGTCGAAACTCCGGCACCTGGACTTCGCCATCGCAAAAACCCGCGGGAGGTAGGCGCCCACGAGGCGCCCCCACGCCTGCTCGTCCCCCGACGAGGCCCGACGCAACAGATCGGCCAGCTCACGAGAGGCGAGGCCATCGTCCGGGATTGGCTCGCCCGCATCGTGCGGACGGGTCGATGCCATGGCAGTCATCCTCTCGCAGAACGCCCCTCGGGCCCGCCTATTGCCCGAACCTCGCCCCGCAATGAGTCCAAGGGCCCGCTCACCCTCCCAGACTATCCAAACCGGATTCTCGACGCGCCGCGAATGCCCCGCCCGCCCAGGCCGCAACGCGCGCAGACCCCAGCCTCGCCAACACCGACCGCCCACCACGCCCACCGGACGCTTGACCCGTCTGAGGCACAGACGTACGTTTCCCGTCTCGATTGAGCGGGCAGGTAGCTCAGTTGGTAGAGCACGGCATTGAAAATGCCGGTGTCCCCGGTTCAAGTCCGGGTCTGCCCATTAGGTCATTGTCCGGGTCGGCTTCGCGCCCCCCGCGACAGTCACCACACTCGCCGCGCCATGCGGCCGGTCGGCCGCCGCGACTTTGGTCGCGCCCAAGGCGGTGTCCACAAGCCTGAGCAATGTCTCGAACTCAAATGGCTTCCTGACCAGTGCGGTCGCACCCAACTCATGGGCTCGCGACTTGCGCGACGGCTCGGATCAAGCCGGTCGGGCGCCGCTCCCACCACCGCAGCCGAGGTCATGAGCAGAAAGGGCCGGGAAGCATCCGGCGCGTTGCCCCGCATTTGCGACCCACCCCTACCGACGCGCCTCACAACACCGCTAGAGTAGCTTCAAGTCCGGAACTACCTCCAGGTCCGGAGCCGGCCGCCCGCCGGGAGGGACATCAATCGACCCGACGGAACGAGATCTTGTGGCAAGCTGCCTGACAGGCGACCCCAACGCGTGGGGCCGCCTTGTCGATCGCTACGCGGGCCTCGTCTACTCCATACCCCGCCGCCTCAACATGCGCGATGACGAATGCGATGACATCGCCCAGACGGTGTTCGTGATCCTGCTCCGCAGGCTTGGGTCGCTTCGCGACGTCGAATCACTCCCCAAATGGCTCATGACCACGACCCGCCGGGAGTGCCTCCGCGTAATCAAACGGCGCGAAGCGCTGATCGCGGAGCCCGAGCAGAGCGGCGACGCCGGGGCAAGCGATGACGACCGCCTCGAGTCGCTCGAACGGGCGTCGGTGGTTCACCGGGCGCTCTCCACCATCGGCGATCGGTGCCAACGCCTGCTCACCATGCTGTTCATGAGCGAGCCCGCGCCCGAGTACGCCGAGGTCTCCGAGGCGATCGGGATCCCCATCGGGAGCATCGGCCCGACCCGGGCCCGCTGCCTCGCCAAGCTCCACGAGGCCCTCAAGGCCGACCCAGCGGGCGACGAGGCCCTCGAGGCCTTCCTCTCAGACTGACATTCGGGTCGATACGTCCAATAACAGGACCTGGCGCCGATGACGGGCGATCATGTATCACCAGTCGGAGCGTCTTGCTCCTTGCAATACCCCACCCGACATCCATCATCGAGGTAGCACCTATGACCGCCAAGCCCACAACCGAAACTCTCATCGCCTTTGTCCTGGGCGACCTGGAGCCCGCCCAGTCCGCCGAGGTCCAGGCGGCGCTCGCAGCGGACACGGCGCCGGCGCGGCTGGTCGCAGAGATCCGCTCGATGGTCGCCCTGCTCCGCGACAACGCCACGATCACCCCCCCCGCCGACCTGGTGGCCCACCTCAAGGCACTCTTCGACGCCCGCCCCCTCGATGTCCCCGCTGGCTTCGACACCGACGTCGAGGGCGTCCTTGGTGAACTCGTGACCGACACGCGCAATGAGGCGCTGATGGGGTACCGCGGCCAGTTGAGCGCGTACCAGCTCACGTTCGAAGCGGGCGCCGCAGAGGTGCACCTCCAGATCACACCGATCCCGGGCCAGCCGAGTTCCATGCAGGTGCGTGGCCAGATCGAGCCCGAGACCGATGGCCCCATCGAAACGGTCCGCTTCGTCCCCGTGACAGACGGCCCGACGATCGACACCGCAGCCGACGACACCGGCTTCTTCAGCGCCGACGTCCCGGTCGGCGTCTACGACATGCACATCTCCGTGGGAGGGCAGACCTTTGTGCTGCCCGCGGTCGAAATCGGATGAACGCGCTGGGCTCCAACTCGCCCCCGTCGCTCAGCGAACTCGGCGACCTCGACCCGCCGGCCCGCGCCACGCGGGTCATGGCGTGCGCCGATCCCCCGTGCGTGCTCGATGCGCTGCACGATGCGCTCCGTGGCATGATCCACGACGACCTGGACGGCGCGGTCGCCGCCTGCGCCTGGCTACCAGCGCTGGCCGATGAGGTCGGCGGTCCCGAGCGCCGCGTCGCCGTGCGCGCCATGTGCGTCACCGCATTCTCCTACGCGAACCGGTTCAACGAAGGCCTCGCCCTCCTCGATGAGGGGCGAGCGATCGCCCAGGCGGCCAGCGACGCTTCGCTGCTCGCCCGCGTCGAACTCGCATCGGTCCAGCCGCTCGCCCGCCTGGGGCGCCTCGGTCAGGCGATCGAGGCCGCCGAGCGGGCCGTCGAGTTGTACACGTCGGCCGGCGACGAGGTCGCCGCCGGGAAGGCCCACTCGAACCTCGGCGTGCTGCACCGTATGGGAGACGACCCGGCGCGCGCACTCCGCCACTTCGACCTCGCCCTGCCCTCGCTCGCCGGCGATCCGATGGGCGTTGCACAGATCGAGACCAACCGCGCGGTAGCCCTGCTCAACCTGTGCCGGTTCGAGGAGGCCGAGCGTGCGTTCCGCCAGGCCATCGGCGCGTTCTCCGACGCCGGCGCTGCCCGCGCGGGCGGCATCGCCGAGGGCAATCTCGCAGACCTCCTGGGGCGACAGGGCAAGTTGCAGGCCTCGCTCCGCCACTACGAGCAGGCGACCCGGGTGCTGGAGCGCTCCGACGCCCCGGGCGACGCCGCCCGCCTCACCGCCGAGCGTGCGGAGGTGCTCGCCGCCATCGGCGCCCTCGAAGACGCGCTCGACGGCTTCGACCACGCCATCGCGGGGCTCGACGCCGCGGGCCTCATCCAGGAGGCCACCCGCGCCCGAGCGTCGCGCGGGGTGTCGCTGGGCAGGCTCGGCCGGCTCGAAGAAGCGGAGTCGGCGCTCGGCGAGGTCGCCGCACGCCACACCCTGAGCGGAAACCGCACAGCGCTCGCGATGACCAACAGCTCGGTCGCAGAACTCATGTCGAAGCGTGGCGCGGCGTCAGAGGCCCGCGGCCTGCTGCGCGCATCGCGCGCAGCCCTCGCCGAGCACCCGTCGGGCCTCGCCGGGGCGCTCGCCATCGAGGCAGAACTCGAGGTGCGTGACGGCCAGCCCGACCGTGCCCTCCCGCTCCTCGCCGAGGCGATGCAGCTCTGCGCGGACATGGGCAACGCCCCGCTGCAGGCCCGCCTCATCCACACACGGGGGTCCGCCCTCCGCGCCCTCGGACGCCTGCCAGAGGCCATCGAGGCCCTCCGCGATGCCGTCGAGAGGGTCGAGCGCCAGCGGGGCACGCTCGGCGCCGATCGCCTGCGCGCCGCCTGGCTCGGCGATCGCCTCACCGTCTACGCCGACCTCGTCGCCGCCGCGCTCGATCACGACGAGCGTGCAAACGCGGGGCTCGCCTTCACGACGCTCGAACGCGCCAAGTGCCGGTCCCTGCTCGACATGGTCCAGGGCGGCATCGCGCTGGCCGAGCAGGTGGTCGGAGCGCTCGAGTCACCCGAGGAGGCCCGCCTGCTCGCACGCCTGAGCGGCCTGCGATCAGAATTGAACGCCCTCTACGCACGCGTCGGTGGCGAGCACGGCGTCCCGGGATTGCGCGGCCCGCAGGGCGAACGCGTCGTCGCCATCGAGCGCGACATCGCACACATAGAAGGCCGCCTCGCGAGCACACGCCGCTTCGGCGAGATCTTCGGCACACCCGCAGAACTCGACGATGTACGCGCCATCCTCCCGCCCGCCACCGCGCTCGTCGAGTACACATCGCTGGGCGGAGAGCTCGGCGCCTTCGTCGTCCGCGACGATGGCGTCCACCTCGCCCGCTCGCTCTGCTCACTCACCGATCTGGCCGCCGCGTCGTCGCGCGTGTCGTTCCAGATCGACCGAGCGATCGCCGGCGGGGCCAGCGACACACGCGCGGTCAACAGGACGATCGGCGCGCTGCAGAAGCTCCACGACCTCGTCCTCGCCCCGCTGCGCGACGCGATCACCGACGCCGAGCGCCTGGTCATCGTGCCCGCCGGCGACCTGTTCGGCGTCGCCATGCACGCGCTCCACGACGGGGAGTCCTTCCTCATCGAGCGCTCCGTCGTCAGCTACTCACCAAGCGCAAGCCTGCTCGTCAGCATGCACGCGCGCAGGGTCGCCCGCCGTGGCGAGGGCGCCCTCGTCGCGGGCGTCTCCGACGAGGCAGCCCCCAGGATCGAGGAGGAGGTCCGGCGCGTCGGCGACCTGCTCGCTGGCACCACGCTCGTCGGAGACCAGGCGACCAGCACGCGCGTGTTCGAGATGGCCCGCTCGTGCGGGCTGCTCCACATCGCCTCCCACGGCCTCTTCGCCGACCGCGCACCGCTCGATGCCGCGATCAAACTGGCCGATCGTTGGGTGACGGCGCGCGATGTGTTCGCGCTCGACCTCCCCGGATCGGTGGTGGTGCTCAGCAGCTGCGATGCGGGCCGCAACGCCGTCCACGCGGGCGACGAGGTCTACGGCCTCGGGCGCGCCTTCCTCGCCGCCGGCGCTTCGGGCCTCGTCACAAGCCTCTGGTCGGCCCACGACGACACCACCATCGAACTCATGAGCCAGATGTACGACGGATTCGTCAAAGACAAGTCGCCGCAGCGCTCCATCGCCCGCCACCTGGCAGGTGCCCAGCGGTCGCTGCTCGAGAGAGAGACACACCCGGCCCATTGGGCCCCATTTGTTTGCGCAGGTGAGCTATGAACTTCCCCACGACCATCGCCGCACTCCTGACGATCACCGCCAGCGGACTCGCCGGCGTCAACCTCGATCAGTTCCTCGACGGCCAGGCGGTCATCCGCGTCGAGGACGACTGTGACATCGAGACCGTCAACGCCGAGTTCGGCACGGTCACCCTCGCAGTCATCGAGGGCGGCAGCCGCCCCACCTACCTGCTCGCACTGCCCGATGGTGCCAACACGCTCCAGTTCATCGCGATGCTCGACAACGACGACTGCGTCAAGGACGCCGAACCCAACTTCGAGGTGGGCAACCCCGACCCCACGACCCAGGAGTTCTTCTTCGGCTCCTCAGCCCCCGCCTTCTGGACCCAGCCCATCTTCAACATCCTCGACCTGACCCGCGCGCCGGTCATCGGGCAGCCACTCCCGGGCCCCGCGGCGCCCGTCGTCGTCGCGATCATCGACACGGGCGTCGACCCGACCCACCCCCTCATGCAGCAGGCCACGGTCCTCGAGGGCTACTCGTTCGTGAACTGTGATGCGCCCGGCGCCGACGATGCGTGCACCTCCGGGCCGAGCGAACACCCCTCTCAGGTCGGCGAGGGGATGGTCGGCGGCCACGGCACGTTCGTCGCAGGCCTCGTCCACCTCGTCGCGCCCGAAGCACAGATCCTCCCGGTCAAAGTCATGGACCCGGGCGGCACTTCGACCACCTTCCAGGTCGCCCAGGGCATGCAGGCGGTCATCGCCATGGCGATGCTGCCCGAGAACGCGGGCACCCGCTTCGTCATGAACATAAGCCTGGGCTCCACCGCGCCGTCAGACGTCATCAACGACATGCTCGAACTCGCCCTGGGACCCGACAACCCGAACCCCATCTCCGTCATCGCCGCCATGGGCAACGACGCCGTCGAGTTCGCCCGCTTCCCCGCCGGCTTCACCCTCGACCCCGAACTCCCCGCGGGCCTCTCGGCCGTCGCCGCAACGCAGAACAACGACGTCGTCGCCGACTTCTCCAACTTCGGCAACGCCGCGACCATCAGCGCCCCAGGCGTCGACCTGCTCAGCATCACGCCCGGCGGTGCGTTCTCCGGCTCGAGCGGCACCAGCTTCGCCAACGCACTCGTCACCGGCGCCGTCGCCCGCGCACGCGGCTACGACAGTCCCGCCACGCCCGCGCAGGTCCTCGACCTGCTCGCCGCCTCGGCGGCCGACATCGATGGCGTCAACCCGGGCCTCGTGGGGAAGCTCGGCGAAGGACGCCTCGATGTCGGCGCCCTCATGGACCTCGTGGGCGGCACCCGCCCACGCATCAAGGGCGACATCGACGGCTCGGGCCAGATCGATTCGGGCGACCTCAACCTCCTGCTCGGCGCCTTCGGGCAGCCCGAGGGCTACGCCGACCTCGATGGCGACGGCCTCGTGGGCAGCGCCGACCTGAACGAACTGCTCGCGACGTTCGGCGGTTCCTGACCCCCGCGCCACATCCACACCGCTTCGCTCCGACGCACGCCGGGCCCGCACAGGGGGCACGGCGTGCGTTCTCTATTCACGCCGGCAACGCCCTCAACACCGGGCAAGAAAACTCGCCGAACCGTGTATCAGACCACCGGCCGCTCCCTCCTGATGTGTGTAACCCGGCCGCCGGCGCGTACCCGCGGCCGCAGTTCCAACGACTCTCACACACCACACACCGACAGGGAGAAGAAAGATGAACCCGATCCTCCGCAACGCCCTTGCCCCGGCTGCGCTGCTCGCCCTCGCGGGCGCCGCCAACGCCCAACTCGCCTTCCAGCCCCCCACGACCGTCTTCGCGGGCAGCCAGCCCTCCGCGGTCGCGACCGCTGACATCGATTTCGACGGCGACAACGACTACGTCGTCACCGTCGACAACCCCGACCGCCTCATCGCCTTCGTCAACGACGGCGCGGGCAACTTCGTCCAGGGCCAGCTCGTCCTGCTCGGCTCCAACGCCGGCACGGGCGATGTCGTCGCCGGCGACATCGATGGCGATGGCGATCAGGACTTCGCGATCGCCCTCCAGAACCAGGGCCAGGTCCGCTTCGTCATGAACAACGCCGGCGTCCTCACGCTCGGCGGCACCGCCAACGTCGGCGCCAACCCGCGTGGCCTCGACGCCGGCGACCACAACGGCGACGGCCTCGTCGACTTCGCGGTCGCCAACCGGGACTCCAACAGCGCCTCGATCATGACCAACACCGGCGGCGGCTTCTCCGTCCAGACCGTCGGCGTCGGCGCCGACCCCCGCCAGGCCGCCTTCATCGACCGCGACGGCGATGGCGACCTCGACCTCGCCGTCTCCAACAACGACTCCGATTCCGTCACCATCCTCGACAACGTCGGCGGCTCGTTCGGCGGCGGCATCACCCTCGGCAACCTCTTCGACAGCCCCGAGGGCCTCGCCGCTCGCGACTTCGATGGCGACGGCGACACCGACCTCGCCACCACGGGCGACGGCTTCGTCTTCCTCTTCACCAACACAGGCGGCGCCTTCTCGGGCCCCTCCTTCATCCCCACCGGCGGCATCAGCACCGACGACCTCATCGCCGTCGACTTCGACTGCGACGGCGACTGGGACCTCGCCACCGTCAACCAGGACTCCAACTCCTCGTCCATCGTCGAGAACCTGGGCGGCACCTTCGGACCCGCCGTCATCGTCTCGACCGGCGCCAACCCCGAGCGCGCCGCCGCGGCCGACCTCAACGGCGACGGCTCGCCCGACCTCCTCGTCGCCAACCGCAACTCCAACGACGTCACCATCGCGATGAACGCACTGATGTGTGAAGGCGCGGCCCCGACCGGCGCCTGCTGCTTCGCCGATGGCACCTGTGGCGACATGATCGCCGCCGCCGACTGTGCCGCCGCCGGCGGCGCCTACCAGGGCGACGACACCATGTGTGCCAACGTCGTCTGCGACCCCGCCCCCGTCCTCGGCGCCTGCTGCTTCAACGACGGCTCGTGCGACGACACCATCTCCGCCGCCGACTGTGCCGCCGCCGGTGGCGCCTACCAAGGCGACAACACCTCCTGCGGCGACGTCACCTGCCAGGTCCCCCAGCCCTGCCCCTCCGACATCAACGGCGACGGCGTGGTCGACTCGGCTGACCTCAACCAGCTCCTCTTCGACTTCGGCACCATCTGCCCGTAAGCCAGCACCAACCAGGCAGCCCAGGCCTGCAATCCCACTGGGCACCTGCTCACGCCCCGCCCCGGTCTTCACCGACCGCGGCGGGGCTTTCTCATGAACCAAGACGTCCGCCCATCGCTTCCCGCGCAGCGGCGTCGCGCTGATCAACTTTCCCCTTGACCCAAGCCAAGGCTTCCACCAGTATCGATCCCGACCGATCGATCTCCACCGAAGCGAGGCCCATCATGCTTGCCCTCACCCCCGCTGTGCTCGCCATCCACACGCTCTGTCTCGCTCAGACCTGCCCCCTCGCGTGCGACACCACCGTGCTCGACACCGTCGTCCCCCCACCAGGCAACTCGAGCAACTTCGGCGAGACCGTCATCGCCACCGACGACTGGCTCCTCGTTGGCAACTCGCTCACCGGCATCGGCGGGCAGGTCTACGTCTACGAGCGAGTCGCCGATGAATGGGTCTTCCTCCAATCGCTCACCGGCTCGCAGGTGCAGGGCGGCGGCCTGTTCGCGCGCTCCCTCGCCCTCGACGGCGACACCATCGCCGTCGGCGCCCCCCACGAGAGCGCCGATTTCAACCAGGGCGGAGCGGTCTACGTCTTCGAGTACGACGGTGCCACATGGGCCGAGACCCAGCGCCTCACCGCCGCCGACCTGTTCGTAGGCGACCGGTTCGGTTCGGGAGTCGCGCTCACTGGCGACCGCATGATCGTGGGCGCTGAGACCGCCGGATCGCTCCCGGGCGATGCCTACGCCTTCGCCTTCGATGGTGCCTCATGGGTCGAGACGCAAAAGATCATCCCCACCGCAACCCAGGGCGGCGACCGCTACGGCGCCCGCGTCGCACTCGATGGCGACACCGCGCTGATCAGCGCACCGCTCTTCGACGATGACGGCGTCACCGACGCCGGACGCGTCGACGTGCTCACATGGGACGGCGCCCAGTGGGTCGAATCGGCCTCGCTCGCGCCCGCCGCGCCCGCGAGCGGCGCCGACTTCGGGCGTGCGCTCAAGCTCGCCGCGGGCGAGGCATTCATCGGCGCACCCGGCACCGGGGCGGGGCGGGTGCACCGGTTTGCTGAGAGCGGAGGGTCGTGGGAAGAGACAGCCCCGTACACACCCCTCGACCCCGTCGCCGCGATGGAGTTCGGCTCCGCCATCGACTTCGCCGACGGACAGCTCCTCGTCGGGGCCCCGGGCCCCGATGCGACCGGCAGCGTGCACCTCTTCGTGCCGACGCTACTCGGCCTGAAGGAAGGCGTGTTCGAGCCACCGCCCGTCTCGGGCAACTCGTGGGGCGCAGGCGTCGCCTTCGGTCCGGGCGACGAGCTGCTCGCCTCGTCCTTCGGAGAGATCACTGTCAACAACGGCGTCGTGACAGCGTTTGCCACAGACTGTTCGGAACCCGCCTGCGCCGTGCCCTGTCAGGGTGAGGCCGAGCTGCTGAGCCACCTCGTCATCAACCCTGACGGGCAGGAGATCAACGACATCGCGGTCCGGGGTGACCTCATGGCCGTCGTCTTGGGCGAAGAGGAAGCGGTCGATGTCTACCGCCTCATCGGGCAGGACTGGGCTTTCGAGCAGCGTCTCGTCGCCGCGGAGAGCAACGCTCAATCGGGGAATTTCACCGACGATTCACACGTCGCCATCGACCACAACCGCATCCTCGTGACGCGAGATGACGATGCTTTCAGCACCCCCGGTCGCGTGTACGTCTTCGAGTATCAGGACGCCATGTGGCGCCTCGCATCGGCCATCTCCGTCCACGCCAACGACCCGGATCGCAACAGCTTCGCTGGCGAGGTAACGCTTGACGGCAACCTGCTGGGCGTCGAGTCGGTCGGGTGGTGGGCCAACATCGACGGCTACTGGCAGCGTGTCCAAGCCGGAGGCTCCGGCTTCGTGTCCGATGATCTCATCGTCATGCACTTCGGTGGCAGCTTTGGCGCAGTCACGTCTCGGCACCTTGGCGGATTCGCCCCGGATTCATTCACGACTATCAGCCACTCGATTGCTGGAAGCTCTTTCGACATCGAGGATGACCTGATTGCCAGTGGAACCCCGGCGGTCCATCGCGCGTTCGTAAACGGCCCCGATGACTTCGGTGTTGAGCAACTCGTCGAGTTCACCCCACCGCCGGGCGTGACAGGGCTCGGCTCCAGCGTCTCGCTCGCCGGCCGCCGCGCCCTCGTCAGCGCCCCATCGAGCGGCCCCGTGCCCGCGCGGGGCGTCGTGGTGCTCTACGAGTTCGAGACCGCTCCCCCCGCATCCGCCGCCCTCCTTGCCACCATCCCCAACCCCGCCGTGGAACTTGGCCTCGACGGCACCGTCACCTTCATGGGCGCCGAGATCGACTTCGACGGGCGCTACGCAACCATCATCGCCGACGGCAACAACGACGCCGCGCCCGTCATCGTCTACCGCTACCGACTCGGCGCCGACCCCCTCATCACCGCCCAACCCGCCGACACTCCCGTCGCCCTGGGCGACACCGCAACCCTCAACGTGGGCGTCGAAGGACCCGCCCCTATCACCTACACCTGGTACGCCGACGGCGTCGCCCTCGAGGACGGCGGGCGCATCTCCGGCTCCAACACCCCAACGCTCCAGATCGCCAACGTCGAGCCCGAGGACTTCACCACCATCTACGACGTCGTCGTCGCCAACGACTGCACACTCCGACTGAGCGATCCCGCGATGCTCTCCGAGCAGCCCTGCCTCGACGTCACCAACGACTGCGATGGTGACGGCCTCGACGACGCGTGCGCCATCGCGATGGGCCTCGCCCAGGACTGCAACCTCAACGGCGTCCCCGACCCGTGCGAGCCCCCCACCGCCGACTGCGATGGCGATGGCGTGCCCGATGCGTGCCAGATCCTCCAAGGCCGCGCCGCCGACTGCAACAACAACGGCATACCCGACCTGTGCGAGATCGCCCAAGGCCCCGAGAGCCTCGACTGGAACCTCAACGGCCTGCTCGACGCCTGCGAAGACCTCGACGAAGACGACGACCTCGACGGCAACGGCGTCTTCGACGAAGCCGAGGACTGCGATGGCAACGGGCTCCCCGACGGCATCGACATCGCCGAGGGCATGGCCGAGGACTGCAACCTCAACGGCGTGCCCGACGGGTGCGAGATGCTCGGCGCGGGCGGCGACGACTGCAACGCCGACGGCATCACCAACCTTGAAGAAATCTGTTCAGGCGCCGCCGAAGACTGCAACGGCAACGGCGTGCCCGACGGGTGCGATGGACTCGCCATACACCCCTACGAGATCGCGCATTGGGTGACTCAGGATGCCGTCGGCCCACTGGCCTCGACCCAGTTCCTCTGGATCAACCGTTACCAGGTCGCGCCGAACGCCGGCGTGATCGCGGGCGTCTCCGTTGCTTGGTCGCAGCACTACGCGGCCAGGCCCGTGCAGATCGTCGTCTTCCGCGACCCCGTCGGAGACGGCCTCGCAACCGACGCCGAACTCGCACTCTCCCATGACCACACACCCCCCGACCAGGTCGGCTTCCGCTTCACCACCGTGCCCCTCCCCCCGACCTTCGTCGGTGAGCCGGGCGACTACTTCTTCGTGGGCGTCTTCGTCGAAGTCGCCGAGCACGAACCCCTCTACGCCCCCATGGACTGGACCTCGCAGTCCCTCGACACATGGTCAGGGCTGGGCGGCAACGACTTCCCGCTCATCGACCTCACCGACCTCTCCACCGCCGAGGTCCGCCCCATGCTCGACTACGGCTTCCCGGGCGAGTGGCTCATCGCCCCACTCCTCACAGGCGACTGCAACGACAACGGCGCCTTCGACGGCTGCGAACTCGCCGACGGCGAGCTCACCGACGCCAACGGCGACGGCATCCCCGACGACTGCGCCCTCCCACCCTGCGCCGCCGACCTCGACCGCAACGGCGCCATCGGCTCCACCGACCTCAACCTCCTCCTCGTCAGCTTCGGCCAAACCGCCTCCGGCGACGTCGATGGCGACGGCGACACCGACTCACTCGACCTCAACCTCCTCCTCGCCTCCTTCGGCGACGACTGCCCCTAGGAACCGCCTTCGCCCACCGGCGCAGCAAACGCAAGCACATACTGGAACCCGTGCAGCGGGTACGCGATCCGCACGCGGTACGTCCGGTACGCCACCGGGTCTTCCCCGATCTCCTCAAACACACGCCCCAGCATCTTCGCGTAGTTCGCCACACCCGGTGCGTCGATCCCCTCCCCGATCCCATACCCAAGCTCCGCAATCGGCTCTCCCACATGCACGCCGTCAATATCCCGAGCCGGATCGTTCGGGTTCGCGGGGCCACGCGCGCCGGGGTTGTACGCCACGAGCTTGGGCGCGCCCCCCGGGAACACATCGCGGTGCACGAGCGCATCGCAATGCAGCACACGCACCGGCACGTCATGGAAGATCGCCGCGCCGCGCAGCCCCCGGCCCGCCCCCCCCGGGGTATCTTCCCCTTGATCACCGTTCGCCCCAGTGGGCAAGCGATGACCCCGCAACCCAGCACACTCAGGAGGAGTCCGATGAACACCACAACCCCCGCCGCCCTGCTCGCGGCCCTTGCCCTCGCCACAACCACCACCGCCGCCGCCCCCCAGTACACCATCATCGATATGGGCCTCGCCTTCCCCGGCGACGCCGCGTCTCAGGGCATGGGCGTCTCGCCGGGCGGCGTCGCCGTCGGACGATCCCTCGGCGCCCAAGGCACCGCCTTCACCTGGACAACGGGCGCCGGCATCTCGCCACTCCCCAACTTCACCGGCAAGCCCTTCGGCGTCGCCAACGGAGCCAACGACTCGGGCCTCGTCGCCGGCACCGGCGCAACAACCTTCTTCGGCTCCGGCGCCGTCCCACTCCTCTGGACCAATGGCGCCGTCGCCCAACTCCCCATCTCCGGCGCACTGGGCGTCGGCCGCGCCAACGACGTCAACGCATCGGGCATCGTCGTCGGTTCCAACGGCGGCGGCAGCGCCGAAGTCGCCGCCTACTGGTCCGCGGGCGCAGTCAACCTCATCACCGCCACAACACCGGGCGGCTCCTCCATGACCACCGCATTCCGCGTCAACGATGTCGGATCCGCCGTGGGCGTGGGAACCGATCCCGCCAACCCCGCCCGCAACGTCGGGCTCATGTACGACGTCAACGGCAACACCATGGCCGAGATCCCCTCCCTCGCGGGCGACAACGGCACCATCGCATTCGATATCAGCCAGGCGGGCCACGTCGTCGGCTCGAGCATGCTCAACCAGGGCGCGGGCATGCCCTTCATCTGGAGCCAGGCCACGGGCTCTCTCGAGATCCCGCTCCCCGTCGGCACGAGCCAGGGCAGCGCGCGAGGCGTCAACTCCAACGGCTGGGCCGTCGGCACCGCCAGCAGCGCCTTCGCCATCCCCTTCCTCTACGACGGAGAGGACACCTACCGCCTCCAGGACCTTATCGACGCCGCAACCGGGTGGGACCTCTCCATGAACACCAGCTCCAGCGCGCTGGGCATCGCCGAAGACGGCAGCATCGTCGGCACCGGCATCTTCAACGGCGAGACACGCGCCTTCTACATGTCCATCGTCCCCGCACCGGGCGCCGCCGCCCTCTTCGGGCTCGCCGGCTTCGGCGCCGCGCGCCGTCGCCGCTAACCCGCTTCAATCGCCCGACCTCTCGCGCAACGCCACCGCCGGCGCGAGCAGGTCGAGGTTGAACGCCCAGTTCGCCTCGAGGTCCATCTCCCCACGAATGGACCACACGCCCAAACCGGCCCCCGCCCGCCTGTCTACCGCGGGCCCCCTCATCGAAAGCGGGCGACGGGCCCACGAAGAGTGAGCCCGCCGCCCGTGTGCCGCCAATGGTCACCGCTCGCGCGTGATCAGTTGCAGCCGAAGTTGCCGAGCACAGCGTTCAGGTCGTCCGAGTCGAACGCATCGCCAAACCCGACGAGCACCGTGTTGAGGTCGAGCGTGTCGGTGACGCCATCGCCGTTGAAGTCTCCGCCACACGCGCCGACGAGCCCGCCGAACCGGAGCAACTGCGTCTCGCCCGAGTTGTCATCCACGCCATCGTTGTCGTTCACGATGAACACGTCGCCCGCGCTGTTGATCGCGAGGCCCTCGAGCTTCTCGGGGACGAGCCCGCCCGTCTGCGCGAAGTCTCCCTCCGCCATCAGGTCGCGCACGAGCGACTTGGTGATCGTGTTGATCGCGCCGCCGGTGGGCACGAACGTCACCGTCGCGGGGTTGAACTCGTACACGCGCTTCACCGCCGCGTCGGGGCCGCCCTGGTTGTCACGCTCGAGCACGACGAGGTTCCCCGTCGGCGCGAACGTGATCTCCGAGAGACCAACCCAACCGCCAAAGCCCGACTCCACGCCGTCGAGCGGGTAGTACGCGAACGCCCACTCACCCGTCGAGGGCTCGTAGCGCCCGATGCGCGCCTCCTGGCCCGACGCATCACCCGCCGCAGTCCACGCACGCTGGAACGCCACATACACGTAGCCCGCCGATTCATCGACCGCCACGCCCTCAAACCCGAAGCGCAGCTGGTTCATCGTGAGCTCAACCGGCGGCATCGCGACGTGCTCGATGTCACCAGAGGCCGAAACGCGGAGCAGCAGGTTGGGGGACTCAAACGGGCGGTCCTCAGGATCGCTCACACCCGCATCCAGGTTGCCGGCGCCCTCCGAAGCAATCCAGAGGTTGCCGTTGCTCATCGCGCTGACACCCTCGGGGTCGATGTTGACCGTGCCATCGACGTTGACCAGGTCGCTCGGCACAAAGTCGTCGGCGCCGGGCAGGTTGGCCTTGAGGTCGTCGAGTGCATCGATCAGCAGACCCGACGCATCGCTGATCGGGAACTGGCCCGTGATGACCGCGGGCGTCGTCGACACATCCATCGAGAAGAACCGGCTCTGCTGATAGAAGCTGTCGTAGACGGTGTACGCTACGTCGTCGTTGCCGGGATCCGTGACAAGGCCAGACAGCGCCGCCCACGGGATGGGCACGCCGGCCTCATTGAGGTCTTCCGACACAACGGTCGGGTAGTTCGGCTCGAGGCCACGCTGGAAGACAGTGAGCGTCGAGCGGACCTTGATGTCACGATCATCCTCTTCGCACGACACCACAAACAGGTCGCGCGAGGGGATCGCGTGCAGCCCCTCCGGGCCGACCGTCGTCGGGAGGACCTGGATGTACTCAGCGCTCACCCCACCGCCCGCGCCCTCGCTCATCGTGAGCTTGTACACCGCAACGACGCTCGAACGCTCCGAGCCGACGAACAGATATGCCTCGCCGCCATACACGCCAAACTCGATCCCCTCTGGCTCGCACCCCTTGTTCTCCGAACGCCCCTCGGGGTAGTGCCCATGACGCGCCGTGAGGTGCTCGAGGAAGTTGCCCGACTCGAAGAGCGTCGACCCATCGGTCGAGAAAACCGTGAAGCCCCGGCTGCCGCCAAACAGGTCCCCCTCGTCCGCCGTGGCGAACGCGGTATCGGAAACCCACGCCACCGCATCGGGCTCGCGCGGCACGCCAGCCAGCGAAGCGTCCTGCTCGATCAGGTCGTTCTCATTCGTGTCCACATCTGTCAGATCGACCGTCCCACAGCTGAAGTGGTTCACGATCGCGCTCGTCGCAAGGTCGACGATCACGATGTAGTTGTTCTCCTGCATCGTCACCACCGCCTGGTTCAGGCCGTTGATGTCGACAAACTCGGGCTCCGGGTCCTCCGGGAACAGGTCCGCAAGACCCGTCAGCGCAATCGTGTTGGGCGTCCACGTCGAGGGATCACCCGTGATATCGATCGTCACAAGGAAGCCCGCGGGCAGCTGAGGCGGCTCTCCATTGCCCAGGTCCTCATCGCGCTCGTTCTCGATCGCGATCGCGGCGAACGTCCCATCGGGGCTGATCGCCACCGCGTCGGGCTGCCCCCCCAGCGCGATGGTCTCGACGATGGCCATCGTGTCCATATCGATCACGACGAGGTCGCCCGACGTGTTGACAAAGTCGGCGCTGGTGTTGACGCCCGCGAGCGCCAGGTTGCCGACAACCGCAACAGACGTCGGCTCGCCCGCGAGCGCAACCGTGCCGAGCGGCTGCGGGTTGGCCGGGTCGGTAATGTCCACGAACCCGATGTTCTCACCCGCGCTGTCGGTGTAGACCACCGTGTTGCCATCGGGTGAAGAGGCGCAGATCTCCGCCACCGTCTGCTCGCTGATGTCGGTGTTGAGGAACACCGGGAACGACGCGATCCGCCTGAACTGGTCGCCACCAACGCCCCCCAGCGCCGAGGCGCCGAGCGCAAGACCCGCGAGGGCCGCCACGCACGCAAGCCCCCGATGCGCACCGATGTTGAACATTGCCATGCCGTCTCTCTCCTTCAAAGTGGACCTGCACAAAGCCCGCCGGCACCGTCGCCACGGGAAGGGCGGCCATCGTGGCGATCGCGCGCACACCAATTGGTGAAGACGACGCAAAGAACATGTGAAGTCGCCCCGCTGAGCCCCCCGCCCACGCGGTACCCTTCGCGCATGGAGCCCCCCTCCCCCATCCCCGTGCCCGACCACGTCCGCACCCTCATCGTGTTCGGCGGCACCTTCGACCCACCCACCCGCGCCCACGTCGACCTCCCCCTCGCCGCCCGCGACGCCGCCCGCGCCGACTGGCTCCTCTACGTCCCCGCCGCACGCTCCCCCTTCAAGACCGACGGCCCCGAAGCGACCGACGCCCAGCGCATCGACATGCTCCGCCTCGCGCTCGCCGCTCACGAGCAGCGCGCCTCCGTCTCGACCTACGAGATCGACGCAACACGCTCAGGCGAGCCAAGCTACACCCTCGCGACGCTCACCCGCTTCCGCGAAGCGCTCCCGCCCGCGTGCGCCATGCGCCTGCTCATCGGCGCCGACCAGGCCGCCTCCTTCCACCGCTGGCGCGAGCCCGCGCGCGTCGTCGAACTCGCAGAGCCCCTCGTCATGCTCCGCCCGCCCGTCGAAACCGCCGACGAACTGCTCGCCTCGATGGCGCCGCACTGGCATCCGGCCGAACTCGAAGCCTGGCGCGCGCGCATCGTCGAAGTCCCCCTCCTCGACGTCAGCGCAACCCACGTCCGCGACCTCCTCGACGACGCCCGCCGACACTCCGACGAACTCAAAGCACTCCTCCCGCCGGGCGTCTACGACTACATCATCGAACACGCCCTCTACACGCCGAAGTAGCCCGACGTGCGCGGGTCGTCGCGCAGCGCGCCAACCGCCTTGTGCAGGCGGCTCTTCACCGTCCCCGTCGGCACCCCCAGCGCCAGCGCGACCTCGCCCACGCTCAGCCCTTCCACGATGCGCAGCAGGAGCACCTCGCGCTGCGCCTCGGGGAGCGCGCCCACCGCTTCGCGGAGCGGGGCGAAGCGGTCATCGCCGGGCGCGGGCGACGGGCCCCCATCGACCACCGCCCGATCGAGCAGCGCCTTCCCCATGACCGCCCGCCCGCGCACCGCGTGCTTCCGTGCGCTCGTCACAGCGAGGTTCCGCGCGAGCGGGTACAGGAACGTCGTCATCCGCCCGCGAAGCTCGAACCCCGGGAACCGCCCGAGCAACGCGAGGAACGTCTCCTGCACCACGTC
Source organism: Phycisphaerales bacterium (assembly GCA_965228605.1). GTDB lineage: Bacteria > Planctomycetota > Phycisphaerae > Phycisphaerales > UBA1924. Next base: position 3,738,035 of record OZ245825.1, on the reverse strand, counting down.
CTGCGCCGCATCACCATCGCTCGCGAACCGGCTCGCGACCCCCAGCACAAACCCCTTGTGGCGCGCATAGAGCGTCGCAAACGGCGCTTCGATATCAGGCCAGTCACCGTTGATCGACCGGATCAGTTCCTCATCAGATGGCTCACGCTCGCCCATCGCGGCCCCAGCGTACCCGGCGACGGGCGAGTCGCGCCGGCCGGGCGCACGCCCGGCGTACGCCCCGATGTTCCACGTGGAACATCGATCTCCTACGGGCGCAAAGAGAACCGGGGCGACACGCCCCGGCTCGTTTGTGGTCACATCTTGTCAAGGCCAGCGACTACTCGTCGTCCTTCACCTTGTACTCCGCGTCGACGACGTCGTCGTTGTCCGAGCTGGCCTCTTCGCCACCGCCGCCGCTCGCATCGCCACCGCCCGGCGCAGCGCTCTGCTTCGCGGCCTCGGCTTCGTACATCACCTTGCCAAGCTCCATCGACGCCTGCTCGAGCTCGTTGATGGCCGACTCGATCGCCGCCTTGTTGTCGTCCTTGAGCTTGGCCTCGAGGTTCGACACCGCGGACTCGATGCTGCCACGGGTCGAGGCTTCGACCTTCTCGCCGTACTCGTCGAGCGACTTGCGGGTCTGGGTGATCATCGCCTCGCCCTTGTTCTTGAGGTCGACGACCTCCCGGCGCGCCTTGTCCTCATCCGCGTGCTCCTCGGCCTCGCGCTTCATGCGCTCGACCTCGTCGTCGGACAGGCCCGTCGAGCCCTTGATCTCGATCTTCTGGCTCTTGCCCGAGGCCTTGTCGGTCGCGCTCACGTTGAGGATGCCGTTGGCGTCGAGCGCGAACTCGACCTCGATCTGGGGCATGCCCTTCGGCGCGGGCGGGATGTCGCTCAGGTCGAACCGCCCAAGCGATCGGTTGCCATCGGCCATCGGGCGCTCGCCCTGGAGGACGTGGATGGTCACCGACGTCTGGTTGTCCGCAGCGGTCGAGAAGACCTCCTTCTTCGACGTCGGGATGGTCGTGTTGCGCGGGATGAGCGCGGTCATCACGCCGCCGAGCGTCTCAACGCCCAGCGAGAGGGGCGTGACGTCGAGCAGAAGGACGTCCTTGACATCGCCCTGGAGCACGCCGCCCTGGATCGCGGCGCCGACCGCGACGACCTCGTCGGGGTTGATCGACTTGTTGGGCTCCTTGCCGAACACCTCCTTGCAGAGCTGCTGGACCGCGGGGATGCGGGTCGAGCCGCCGACGAGGACGATCTCATCGATCTTGCTCGGGTCGAGCTTGGCGTCCTTGAGCGCATCGAGCGCGGGCTTCTTCAGGCGCTCGAGGATCGGCGCGATGAGCGATTCGAACTTCGAACGCGTGATCGTCTGCGTCAGGTGCTTGGGGCCCGACGAGTCGGCGGTGATGAAGGGGAGGTTGACGTTGGTCTCCTGCGAAGTCGAGAGTTCGATCTTCGCCTTTTCCGCGGCCTCCTTGAGGCGCTGCAGGGCCATCGCATCGTTGCGGATGTCGATGCCCTCCTGCTTGCGGAACTCCTCAGCGATGTAGGTGATGAGCACCTCGTCCACATCGTCGCCACCCAGGAAAGTGTCGCCGTTGGTGGAGAGCACCTCGAAGACGCCGTCGGCGACGTCGAGGATGGAGATGTCGAAGGTGCCGCCGCCAAAGTCGAAGACTGCGATCTTCTCGTTCTTCTTCTTCTCGATGCCGTAGGCGAGCGCGGCCGCGGTGGGCTCGTTGATGATGCGCTCGACCTTGAGGCCCGCAATCTCGCCGGCTTCCTTGGTGGCCTGGCGCTGGGAGTCGTTGAAGTACGCGGGCACCGTGATGACGGCCTTGTCCACCGTCTCGCCCAGGTAGTCCTCAGCGGTCTTCTTCAGCGCCTGGAGGATCATGGCGCTGACCTGCTGGGGGGTGTAGGTCTTGTCGCGGACCTTGACGGAGACGGGGTCTTGCGCGCCGCCCACGATCTCGTAGGGGACGCGCTTCTCTTCGGAGTTCACCTCGTCGTGGCGACGCCCCATGAAGCGCTTGATGGAGTAGACGGTGTTCTTCGGGTTGGTGACCTGCTGGTTGCGGGCCTGGCGGCCCACGAGGCGCTCGCCCTTGTCGGTGAAGCCGACGACGGACGGGGTGATGCGGTCGCCCTGTGCGTTGATCAGGACCTTGGCCTCGCCGCCTTCCATGACGGCGACGACGGAGTTGGTCGTGCCGAGATCGATGCCGATGATTTTGGACATGAGGTAGCCCTCCTCGTGACTGTGTGCGTTTGGTGGGCGGGCGCGGGGCGGCCGCCGGGGTGTGGGATGCAAGGCGGATGCCAACCGCCCAACGCGGTCTGGGGCCGCGGGGGCGGGGTCCCGGCGGCGTCGCCCGCACCGGTCGCGAGCAACTGCCGAAGTGGCAGGGAGCGGACTTAGCGGCGCAGATCGATGTTGATGCGCCCGTCGCCGAACACCACATCGTCGGCGGTGCCCGCCTGCCCGTCCTCGCCCTTGGACGACAGGCCCCACGTGCCGTCATCGTTGAGCGTGTAGACGTAGGGGTTGCCCCACGGGTCGACCAGCGTCGCGCTGTCAAGCGTCAGGGTGTCGAGCCCGTCGGGCACCGTGCCGCCCGACTGCTGGGCTTCGTAGAGGGCCGCGTCGATCTGGGCCATGTCGTGCTGGGCCTCGAAGTCCGGGCCCCCCAGCGCAACCGCAAGCCCGGCGAACCCGAGGCCCGCGAGCACCATCGCGAGCGCACCCACGAAGAACACGAGCCCGATGATGATCCCGCACGATCCGAGGGCGCCGAGCACGACCCCCGCGATCGCGAACCCACGCGGCTCGCGCTTCAGCGCGACGAGGCTCATGATGAGCCCGACCGGCGCGAGAAGCCCGCACGTGAGCCACCCGAGCAGCGCGACGATGAAGCCCCAAAGGCCCAGGTTGTTCTCGCCCGGCGAAGCGTTCTGGTTCATCGAGCTTTCCTCGGGTGGTGGTGCGGGGAGGATGGAGCGTCACATCGGGTGATGAGCCTCAGGGGGTGCCGCCGCCGCCGCTGAACCGGTTATTCATCGACTCGCTGATCCACTCGGACAGCTCCTGGCTCATGGCGTCGTCGCTCATGCTCGAATCGAGGCTCAGGTCGTCGGCGGTGTCGAACTGCCCATCGGGGCCCGCGGTGGTGAGCGTGAAGGTCGAGCCATCGGGGCTCAGTTCGTAGCGGAAGGCGTTGCCCCACTGGTCGGTCTGGAGTTCGACGGGGATGTTGAGGCCCGAGAGGTCTGCGGGCGGCGGGCTCTGCCCCTGGGCTTCCTGCATGACGCCGATCATCTTGCCGCCGCTCACCGCGTAAGGGATGGTGAGCGAGACGAACCACGCCCCGATGATGAGGATCGCGGAAAAGATGACCCCGACGATCGTGCCGGCGATGGCCATGCCGCGTGGCGGTCGGCGGAGGGCGATGAGGCTCAGGAGGAGCCCAAGGGGGGCGGTCAGGCAGAGGATCGAGAGCACGAAGCCGACGATGCCGAGCACGTTCGACTTGGGTGCGGGCTGCTCCTGGCTCATGTCGTCGTACATCGCGGCGAGTCCTTTCGTCGTGGGCTCTTGGGGGCCCGTGCCTGTCTCCGGATGGGTTGTTGGGAACCCGTTGGGATAGCTTACACGGACCTGTCCGCCGTCACAGGTCCACCTTGGGAGGGCCCCGGACACGCCAGATCTGGCCGGGCCCCGGCGCGGGCGTTGTCAACGGGCTCGCGTGGGCTACCTTGTGTGAGGGGGCGGTGCACCCCCGCATGGGAGTCGGCGATATGTGGAAGACGCGGAAGCTCTGGATGGGTGTGGTTGCCCTTGTGGTTCTCGGACCATGTGCCGTGGCGCAGGTGACGGACTATCGCTCGCCCGACGGCACCAACAACAACGCGATCCAGTATTGGTGGGGCTCGAAGTTTGCGCCGACGATGCGCGGCCCGTCGGGCTCGCACTACGCGGATGGCATCGAGGCCCTCGCGGGTCCCGACCGCCCCAACCCGCGCGACATCTCGAACGCGCTGTTCGACCAGCACGCGTTCATTCCCGACCCCGACTCGCGTTCGGACTGGGTGTGGGCGTGGGGGCAATGGGTCGACCACGACATCACGCTTCATGTCGAGCAGCAGATCCCGCCCGAGTTCGCGAACATCCCCGTGCCGGCCGGCGACCCGGTGTTCGACCCCGGTGGGACGGGCGAGCAGTTCATGGTGTTCGAGCGCTCGCAGGTTTTCTTTGGTGAGAATCCCGGCGGGCCGCGCGAGCAGTTCAACGAGATCTCGACGTGGCTCGATGGGTCGCAGGTGTACGGGCACAACCAGTACCGCGCGCTGGTTCTCCGGCGGTACGACGGGACGGGCAAGCTCAACGTGTCGGAGTCGGCGTTTGGCGACCTGCTGCCCTACAACGTGTGGACCCTCGCCAACGCGAAGGACCCTGAGGGGTTGATGACGAACCAGTTCGCGGCGGGCGACCCGCGCTGCAACGAGCACATCGTGCTGACGTCGCTGCACGTGCTGTTCGTGCGCGAGCACAACTGGTGGTGCGACCGCCTGGCGCAGGAGCACCCGGAGTGGGACGAGGACACGCTCTACCAGATGGCGCGGAAGATCGTGGGCGCTGAGCTCGAGACGATCACGTACCGCGACTACCTCCCTGCGCTGATCGGCGATCGCGTCCCGGAGTACACGGGGTACGACCCCGACACCAACCCGAGCATCCGTCACGCGTTCGCGACCGCGGCGTTCCGGCTCGGGCATACGCAGGTCTCGGGGCTGATTCTTCGACTCAATGAGGACCTGTCGGAGATCGACGAGGGGCACATCCTCGTGCGCGACTGCTATTTCCGCCCGGACATCCTGCCCAGCGAGGGCGGCATCGAGCCCGTGCTGCGCGGGCTCGCCAACCAGGTGCAGGAGAAGACCGACCTGAAGGTGAAGCACGACCTGCGCAACTTCCTGTTCCAACTGCTGCACGGCAACCCGCGGGCGATCCCGCTCGACCTCATCTCGCTGAACATCCAGCGCGGGCGCGACCACGGCTTGCCCGACTACAACACCGTGCGCACCGACTACGGCCTGCCCAAGCGTGAGAGTTTCTACCAGATCACTTCTGATACCGACGTGGCGGGCGACCTGCAGGCGCTGTACGGCGACATCGACGATATCGACCTGTTCGTCGGGATCCTCTCGGAGGACCCGCTGCCCGGCAGTGTGCTCGGCGAGACGGGCACGGCGATCATCGTGGACCAGTTCACGCGGCTGCGCGATGGAGACCGCTTCTGGTGCGCGAATGACCCTGACATGCTCGCGCACCCCGAGTTGATGGACGAGATCGAGTCGACCACACTGCGCGACATCGTGCTGCGCAACACGACGATCACCGCGTTCCCCGATGATCCGTTCTTCGCGTGCCCGTTGTTCGGCGATGTGGACAAGGACAAGAGCGTGGGGATTGCGGACCTGAATGTTGTGCTGAGCAACTTCGGTCAGTCGGTGGTCCCGGGTGGGTATGGCGATGTGGACGGGACGGGTGTGGTGGATACCGCGGACCTGAACGAGGTGCTGCGGAGCTTTGGGGATGCGTGCGCGAAGTGAGGACTGCGCGGGGCCGGGATTGGTTCAAAGTTGTCTTGCGCGCTGCTCTGTCCGTGGTACTGGCTGTTGTTCTCGGCATCGGCGTGACGTGGTGTATCGCGCTCTGGTCCCCGACGTCTGATTCAATCAAGGTGGAGAGCGACCTGACTTGGATTGAGGGCGTCCCGGCCTCTTGGCCGACCGAACTCGAACCCGAGAACCGACCCCGTGTGGAATGCACCAAGCTCACAGAAGTGGGCCCGGGATGGCGCCGACGTACGCTGTCCGCCCGCGAGACGAGTTCGTGGCAGTGGGGTGCCTTCACTGTGTTGGGCAATCGAGGCGGCCCAGATCCCACTTGGGATCTCGTGGAGTATGAGTGCGGGTGGCCGTGGCGCTGCTCGCGCCTGATCACCGCAGCTACGTCAACCGCCCCGAGTCCCGTTGATTTGAACCTAGCTCCGTACGATCTCGAGCAGGGGCTGACCCTACCTGGCAGCCCAGCCGCGCTTCCAGCGTGGCCGATCTGGACAGGCGCACTCGCGAACATCGCTGTGTACACCCTCGCGATACTCGTCTGGTGGTTCCTGGCGACCAAGTCGCGCCGATGGCTAAGAACCAAGCGGGGACTATGCGGCGCATGCGCCTATGACCTCAGCGGCATCTGTGGCGCGCGGTGTCCAGAGTGCGGGACGCCGGGCCGGGCCTGCTCACCCCGACATCTCATCAAGCCCGAGTGACTTCATCTTCTTGTACAACGTCGTGCGGTTGATTTCGAGGTCGTCGGCGGTCTTCTGGCGGTTCCACTCGTTGGCGCGGAGGGCCTTGAGGATGATGCGGCGCTCTGGTTCGAGGAGGGCGTCGGCGAGGGGTGTGGCGCGCCAGGGGGTGTCGGGGGCGTCGACCGCGTCGTCTGCGGCGAGGCCTGCGCGGACGTGGGCGGGGGTGAGGGAGCCGTCGGACCTGGCGACGTAGGGCGGGAGGTCGGCGAGTTCGACCTTCGTGGTGCGCGAGAGGAGGACGGCGCGTTCGATGACGTTTTCGAGCTCGCGGACGTTGCCCGGGAAGGGGTAACGCTGGATGGCGCTCATGGCTTCTTCGTCGATGCCTGTGGTGGCCCGCCCGTGCTCGTTGTTGTACTTCTGGATGAAGTGTCGGACGAGGGCGGGGATGTCGCCGATGCGTTCGCGGAGGGGTGGGAGTTCGATCTTGACGACGTTGATGCGGTAGTAGAGGTCTTCGCGGAACCGCCCTTCGGCGACCATGGGTTCGAGCGGCTGGTTGGTGGCGAGGATGACGCGGACGTCGACCTCGACGGTTTCGGTCGAGCCGACGGGCTCGAAGCGGCGTTCCTGGAGGACGCGGAGGAGCTTGAGCTGCATGGCCTGCGAGGCGGAGTTGATCTCGTCGATGAAGATGGTGCCGCCGTGGGCGGCGAGGAAGCGGCCCTGCTTGTCGGCCTGTGCGCCGGTGAAGGCGCCCTTGACGTGGCCGAACAGTTCGGATTCGAGGAGTGTCTCGGGGATAGAGCCGCAATGGAGTTCGACGAAGGGCTTGGGCGCGCGGGGTGAAGCGTGGTGGATGGCGCGGGCGATCATCGACTTGCCCGTGCCCGACTCGCCCGTGACGAGGATGGTCGCTTTGGAGGGCGCGACGGACTCGATCATCTCGAACGACTTGCGCATCCTGTGGTTGTGGGTGACGATGCCCGCGAGGCCGACCCTCGAATCGAGTGCGGAGCGGAGGCGCAGGTTCTCTGCGAGGAGGACCTGTTGGGCGAGGGCGCGTTCGAGGGTGACGCGGAGTTCGGAGTCGACGATGGGCTTGGAGAGGTAGTCGAAGGCGCCGCTCTGGATGGCGCGGACGGCGGACTCGATGGTGGCGTAGCCGGTGAGCATCACGACCACTATTTCGGGGTGCGCTGCGCGGATGCGTTCGAGCAACTCCTGGCCCGACATGGATGGCATCGACGCATCGGTGATGACGAGGTTGATGGCGGAGCCGGCGCCGCCCCGGTCGCCTTCCGCGATCGCGGCGAGGGCCTCGGCGGCATTGAAACACACCGACGTCCGGTAGCCCATCCGCCCGACGTGGTCGGCGAGGGATTCGGCGACGATCGGGTCGTCGTCGACGATGAGCACGCGGGCGCCGCCCGGCGTCGGGGCGGAGCGGGGCGAGCGTTGCTCGGCGTCATCGGAGGTGAGGCGGAGGTCGGTGGGCATGGGGCGTCAGTGTGGTATCGACGCATCGCCCGCTTGACTTGGGGGCGGGGCGATGGCGGGCGGGTTTCCCCCCGGATCACGCGGCGACGGGCCCCTCCCCCGCATCGCGGCCCGCGGTCCCACCCGGGCGCGGGCCGCTCTATACTGCCCCCCGATCGAAGGAGTGCCCCATGTCCAAGGATTCGCCCACGCTCAACCACGCCGCGCTCGCTGTCGTGAAGGAGGCCTTCCCCGACAAGCGGCTGCGTGCCACGGAGTACCGCGGGCAGACGTCGCTCATCGTGGAGCCCAAGGACCTGCTCGATGTGATGCGCCTGCTCCGCGATGATGAGCGGACGAACTTCGACTACCTGTCGGACGTGGTGGGCGTGGACTACCTGGACTACCCGGCGCCGATGCCCGGGCGGTTCGCGGTGGTGTACATCCTGTGCTCGACGTCGGAGGGCACGCGGTTCTACGTGAAGACTTTCGTGGACCCGTCGATGTCGACGGAGGGGATCGAGGAGGACCCGGCGCTGTACGTCGATTCGGTGTGCGGCATCTGGCCCGGCGCGGAGTGGCCCGAGCGCGAGGTGTTCGACATGTTCGGCGTCCGCTTCCGCAACCACCCCGACCTGCGGCGGATCCTGACCTGGGAGGACTACCCGGGGCACCCGCTGCGGAAGGACTACCCGGTGCGCGGGCGTGGGGAGCGTGAGCACTTCAAGGTGATCTCTCGTTCGGACGCGTAGGCCATGACGGGGCGCACCGAAGAACAACTGATTTACCTGGGGGCGAAGCGCGAGGTCGTCGCGATCGACCCGCGGGACGGGCGGACCGTGTGGAGGCAGCGCCTCGACGAGTGGTTCGGTTCGTACCAGACGTTGATCGTGGATGGCGATCGTCTGCTCGTTGCGAGGCACGGCGTGCTCTATGCGTTTGACCGGCGCTCGGGTGATCGCTTGTGGAAGGTGGGGATGCCCAGGCTCAAGCACGTGCCGATCATGATGGCGTCGTCGGGTGGCTCGACGATGAGCGCCGCCCAGACCGCTTCGGCGATGGCTCAGCAGCAGGCGGCGATGGCCGCGGCGACGGTGGCCGCGACGACTGCGGCGTCGGCGGGGTGACCAGATGGCCGGGACACGCGTGCAGTTTGAAGGCGGGCAGGGGCAGACGCTCAGCGGGCTGCTCGACCTGCCCGAGGGCGGGGCGCGGTTCATGCTGCTTTTCGCCCACTGCTTCACGTGCGGCAAGGACCTGAAGGTCGCGACGAACGTGGCCCGGAGGCTCGCGGGCGAGGGCATCGGCGTGCTCCGCTTCGACTTCACGGGGCTTGGCGAGAGCGGCGGCGACTTCGCGGAGACGACGTTCACGTCGAACGTCGACGACCTGCTCGCGGCTTCGGCGTGGCTCGGGCGCGAGCACGCGCCGCCCGCGGCGCTGTTCGGGCACTCGCTTGGTGGGGCGGCGGTGCTGAGTGCGGCGGCGCGGATCGATTCGGTCAGGTGCGTGGCGACGGTGGGCGCGCCCGCGGACCCGGCGCACGTGCGCCACCTTGTGGGCGATGCGGGCTTCGACGGGGCGGGGAGGGCGCGGGTGTCGATCGGGGGGCGGCCGTTTGATATCGGCAAGGGGTTCGTCGACGACCTGGACCGTCATGACCCGGCCGAGACCATTGCGCATCTGGGGGTGCCCCTGCTCATCTTCCATTCGCCTGTGGACACGATCGTTGGGATTGAGAACGCGGAGCGGATCTACCACGCGGCGAAGCACCCGAAGAGCTTCGTGTCGCTTGGCGAGGCCGACCACCTGGTCTCGGATGCGAGGGCCGCGCGGTTCATGGCGGACGTGCTGGCGCCGTGGGCGGGCTACTACGCCGTGGAATAGGTCGGACTCAGGCCCCGCTAGCATGGTCGCATGAGCGAAGTGACGCAGACGTTCGCGGTTGAGGGCATGACCTGTGGCGGGTGCGCTTCGAAGGTTGAGGGCGCGGCGGCGGGCGTGGCGGGGGTGAAGCGTGTGCGGGTGGACCTCGACGCGGCCCAAGTCACCGTCACCTCGGATGACGGTGTCGACGCTTCTGCCGTGCGCGACGCGGTGGGCGCGGCGGGCGACTACCGGGTCACGGGGCCCGAGGCGCTAACGGGGTCGGCGGACGCGATGGGCGAGGCCGAGGATGGCGGGGACCACTCCCTGGCCCGGTACCGCCCGCTGGCGATCATCGTGGGGTACATCGTGCTCGGCTCGGCGCTGCCGATCGTGGCGGGTGGGACGAGCGAGGGCGCGCTCGGGGCGTTCATGGCGAACTTCATGGGCGGGTTCTTCCTGGTCTTCTCGTTCTTCAAGATGCTCGACCTCCGCGGGTTCGCGGGCAGCTTCCGGATGTACGACCCGATCGCGAAGGCGGTGCCGGCGTACTCGTTTGCGTACCCGTTCATCGAGTTGGCGCTGGGGGCCGCGTACATCGCGCGGTTCCAGATGACGGCGGTGTACATCGTCACGCTCGTGGTCATGACGATCGGGGCGGTGGGGATCTCGGTGCAGTTGGCGCGGGGGCGGGCGATCAAGTGCGCTTGTCTTGGGACAGTGATTGATCTGCCGTTGGGCAAGGTGAGCCTGTTCGAGGATGTGTTGATGGCGGGGATGGCGTTGGCGATGTTGTTGATGTGATCGCCAGACATCGTGCGCACGTGGGGTTCGCTTCGCGAAGGCGGGCGAGACGCCCGCCCCACTCAGACCAACGCCCTCACCCCGCGAGTTCGACGTGGTTGATGTTTGGGCAGAGGCCGACCTCGGCGCCGCGTCTGAGGAGGGCCTCGATGGCCTGGCGTCCCTGCTCGGTGCAGTCGAGGGTGAGCGGGTTGACGTACATGGCGACGTAGCGGTCGACTTCGGCTTCGGGCATGCCGTGGGCGTAGGCGGCGGTGGCGTGGAGGCCCGTGGTGCGGTCGCCCATCGCGGCGTCGAGCGAGGCGCGGAGGAGTCGGGCGAGTGCGTCGAGCGTGCCGGGCCCGTGGCGATCGTCGAGGTCGCGCTTGACGACGTTGGCGCCGAGCGGGAGGGGCAGGCCCGTCTCCTGTTTCCACCACGCGCCCTCGTCGATGACTTCGACGAGGCCCGCAGCCTGGAAGGTGATCTGGCCCTCGTGGATGACGACGCCCGCGTCGGCCGTGCCGTCCGCGACGGCGGGGATGACATCGCCGAACGGCATGGCCTGGTAGTTGAAGTCGCGCCCGAGCATGAGGCGGAGCATGAGGAAGGCGGTGGTGCGTGTGCCTGGGACTGCGAGGGTGAGGGAGGGGTCGTTGCGGAGGTCGTCGAGGGTGAGGCTGGATCGCGCGATGACCTTTGGGCCGTAGCCATCGCCCATGGAGTTGCCGGCCCGGCAGACGGCGTAGCGATCGGCGACGTGGGCGAAGGCGTGCATGGAGATGGCGGTGACGTCGAGGTCGGCCTGTTCCATGGCGCGCTTGTTGAGGACTTCGATGTCCTCGGCGAGCATCTCGAAGCGGAAGGGGCCCGTATCGATGGCGGGGTCTCGGCCTGTGGCGAGGTCGCCGAGCGGCCACCACATGAAGGCGTCGTCGGCGTCGGAGGAGTGGGCCATGCGGATGGTGATGGGGTCTGGCATCCGGGGATGGTATGAACCACGGAGTGCACAGAGTGACACAGAGGAGGAAGACAGTGTCGAGGGCGGGCAATGCGCGGACGAGTCGACGGCTCCAACCCACCGTCGAGGATCACTCCCATCCTCATCTCTGTGCCCCTCTGTGACCTCAGTGGTTCAAACTCCCCGGCAGCCCCTATGCTCCGGATCACCCATGGCCAAGGGCAAGCACAACAAGAAGAAGGGGCGTGATGATGCGCCCGAGATCCTCAACAGGCGTGCGCGGCACGAGTATCACATCGAGGACACGCTCGAGGTGGGTATTGCGCTGCTCGGCACGGAGGTGAAGTCGGTGCGGGCCGGTCGTGTGTCGCTCGCCGAGGCGTATGTGACGGCGGAGGCGGAGCCGGCGCGGCTCGAGGTGCACGGGCTGCACATCAACGAGTACGCGCCGGCGGGCAGCGGCCCGCTGCAGCACCGCCCGCTGCGGAACCGCAAGCTGCTGGCGCACAAGCGGGAGATCCTGAAGCTCGCGCGGGCGTCGTCGGCGAAGGGGTACACCATCGTGCCGCTCAAGATGTACTTCAACGACCACGGGTACGCGAAGCTGCTCATCGGGCTCGCGAAGGGCAAGGCGACGCACGACAAGCGTCAGGCGATCAAGAAGCGTGAGCAGGACCGGGAGTTACGCCGGGTGATGTCGACGCGCGTGTGATGTGGCGCACGAGAAAGGCGGCCCCTTGCGGGGCCGCCCTCTGTCACTCATCGCTTGCTGATTGTCTGGTCGTGGTCACGCTTCCTGGGTGACGTCGATCTTCGAGGCGCGGTTGTTGTCCGTGTAGACAACGGTCGCCTCACGACCGATCATGAGAGCCTCCTCTCGGGTCGATTCCTCGCCGTTGAGTGTGAAACTGGTGTCATCGTCGTAGGACACCGTGACGACCTCGCCGAGGGAGTTGGTGAGCGAGACGCTCCTGGCTTCCTCGTCGATCGTCCGGATCACGCCCTCGAACCGCTGCTCTTCGTTCATGACTTGAGCGTGGCGGTCGGCGTGGACGAGCTCGTGCAGTCGCGCGAGCACGGATTCGGGTGTGCCGGCCCCGTGACCCACAGCGGTCATAGTGGACAGGCTGATCGAAAGCGCAGCAAGGTTTGTCACATGCATGACGAGACCTCCTTCTTTGACCCGCGGATGGCGGGCCGCTTGGGACTTCCTCCAAGTCCCACGCCTTTGCGAGCCCCGGCGTGCCCGTCGAGCGGTGTCCCGTTGAACGTGCGTGTGCCCGCCCCGTCGGGCGTGGCCAATTCACGCGTAGTCAGGTGGCTCGCGGGAACGCGCCGGTGCTCTCCCACACCTTGCGCGTGAGCAAGTTAGTGGTTCCACACTCCGACAAAAACCATCGGAAATCGCCCCTGCACATGCGCCAGTGCGTGTCCCGGGGCATGGGGCGGAATTCCACTCGCGTCCCGCGACCGCCGAACGGATGCCCACCACAACCTGAACGCCCGCCCCTACGCTTGCCCGATGCAGATCGACCCCGCTCAACTCTCGACCGGCGAGCGTTACAAGCTGCTCATCGGCTCGGTCGTGCCGCGCCCCATCGCGTTCGTCTCGACGGTCTCGACGACGGGCAGGACCAACCTCGCGCCGTACTCGTTCTTCAACGCGATCAGCGCCGACCCGATGCTCGTCCTCTTCTGCCCGGCCAACAAGCTCGATGGCACGGAGAAGGACTCGCTCATCAACGCATCGCCCGCGCCGCTTGGCACGGGTCAGTTCGTCGTCAACATCGTGTCGGAGGGGTTCGCGGAGCGGATGGCGCAGACCGCGGCGGACCTGCCGCATGGGGAGTCGGAGTTCGACCTTGCGGGCTTCGCTGGTGAGGCGGGTGTGAAGGTGGGGGCGCCGCGTGTCGTCGAGAGCCCCGTGGCGTTCGAATGCGAGACGCACGAGATTACGCGCTTCGCGCCGGGGGAGCCTGCGGGCGGGAACCTGGTGATCGGGCGTGTCGTGTATGTGCACGTGAACGAGGGGCTTGTGAACGAGCGGTACCACGTGGACGCCGATCTGCTCGACGCGGTCGGGCGTATGGGGGGCTTGGCGTACTCGCGGACGCGGGATCGGTTCGATCTCAAGCCGGGCGGGGCCAAGGCGCCCGGGCCCGGGCGGTAGCGCGGTCCTGCTCGGCCCGGAGCGCAGGACCGCGACGCCGGGACAAGGGGCGTCCGGCGTCGCGGAGTGGGAGACCGGTTGGGTTCGTCTGCGTCTCCCGCTAGCGTGCAGCCGGGGCGAGCCCGACTTCGCGTGCGCGCGTGGGCTCGATCCAGCGGACGACGTCGAGGGCCGCGAGGCTCTCGAGGGAGGCGCGATCGATCGACCCGACCACGAGGCCCGCCGTGTTGCTCACGCCGTCGACGGTGAGGCCCGCGGCTCGCATGGCGCTGAGGGCTGGCTCGTCGAGCGACGAGGTGAGCACGCTCACGCGGATCGGGCCATCGCCCGGTTCGTCCGCGCTCTCGCCACGGAGTTCCGCGGGGAGGGTGTGCGCGATCTTGACGTGGCGGGCGACCTCGGCGACGCGGGCCTGCAGCGCATCGATGAGCGCGACGGCGGCGGCTGAACGTGCGTCGGGCTCCAGCGACTCATCGGTGAGCGCGGCGTAGACGCGGGCCGCGAGCGGGGCTTCGGCGACGTTGAGGCGGCGGAGCGAATCGCACCAGGCGCGGGCTTTGTGGGGCTGGCTGGCACGGATCGCGATCTCGCACGCGTCGAGGACGCGGGCACCGAGCGAGCCATCGTCGCCGTCGCTCCCGGCTGCGCCCTCGCCCTTGAGGCGGGCGAGGCGGAGCATGTTGAGGGCGGTTGCGGTGATGTGGTGGCCGCGTGCGGTGTCGATGGACTTGACGCCGTCGTCGCCCGATTCGAGTTCGGGCGACCACGCATCGACCTTGGCCGCGGACTCGCTCACGAGGGCAACGATGCTCTCGATGGTCGGGAGGGTGTGGGCGACGCCGTCCTTCAGGACGGTGGCGCCGACGAGGTCGGGCGTTGGGTGGAGGTGTTCGTAGCGTGCGACGATCGCGATCTGTTGCGCGCTCCGGTCGATGCCCGCGAGGCGGTCGCGTGCCTCGCCCTCGACGAGGGAGCCGTCCTGGTGCGCCTGCGCGATCCGGGCGCGTGCCTGGTCGACGACCTCGACGGCTTCGATCGACTTGCCAGCGATGGCGAGCTCGCGTGCTTTGATGATGAGTTCATCGACCTCGGGTGCGGTCACGGCGCGGGCGGTCGTGGCGTCGTGTGGGACATTGCCCGCGAGTTCCGCGGCGGGCTGGGGGCGGGTCTGTTCGGTGTCGGGCGATTCGTTGGTGCGGTCCGCGCCTGCTGTGCCGGGGGCGGCTTCCTGGGCCCTCGGGCGTGCGGGCACCGCCTTCGCGGGTGGGGGTGGGGGCGATGTGGGGAGCGCGTAGGTGACGCGGCCGCGCGTGCCGTCGGTGAGCGTTGCGGTCACGGCCTCAAGGCCCCTTGTGCGCCGGAGCAGTTCCGCCGTCGCGTTCGGGTCGGAATAGGCGAGGTGGTAGACCTTGGCGCTCTCATCGGGCGCATTCCTGAAGGCGTCGCCGACGAGGGGGATGTCGCCCAGGATGGGTGCGGAAGAAGCTGGGGGTGCGGCCGGTGAGATGGCTCGTGTGCTCGTGCGGGTGTCGATGGCGAGGGCGCTGCCCAATGAGATAATCGTCTCGTTTGCGCGGCGTGCGGGGAACTGGCCGGACGATACGAGGCCTGCTTGCGCGGCTTCCTTGGACTCGTAGATGCCCTCGAAGCCTGCGCCGTCTGCGTTGATGAGGTCGAGGCTGCCCTGCTGCACGGGGATGATCGAGAGGGGGTCGGGCGATGGGATCGCGACTCCTGCGAACACCTTGGTGCCGATCGGCGTGGGTTCGCCGCCGATCGTGATGGTGCCGTCGATATCCATGATCGTGAAGTTTGCGGGGTCGGCGGGGTCCTGGATGAAGCCGACGTAGCCCGCGGTGGAGCCGCCGACAACATCGGATGGGTAGAGGTTCAGGTCTGTGGCCACTGAGCCGAAGTCGCCAAGCAGGATGTCCATGTCCTCGGTGTCGATGTCCCCATCGAGGGCGAGATGGTCTTGGAAGATGCCCTGGGACGCGCCCCCTCCACCCCCGGTCTGAGATTGCTGCAGCACCGAATCGAGGTCGAGCACGGGCGTGCCAGAGGATGTCCTCATCCCTGCCACCCCGGACTTCCGTGCAAACCGTCCGCTCGCGCCCTGCTCGGGCGCGTGGTCAATCGCATCCCCAGCGGGCGACGCTGAGGGGTCCCTGAACTGACCGAAGGCCTCATGGAGTCGCGTGAGCCGCTCGTTGGTCGGCGGTGCGCCCAGGTTCTGCTGGTACTCGGTGAACTTGTCGACGAAGTCCTTGGCCGGGTCGGCTTGCGCGCTCGACCACCCGGGCTGCCTGACTGCGCTGTTCATCAGGACCGCCTTCAGCACGGTCGGGTCAGCGTCGCGCATCTGGTCCTCGTCGAGGAGCCCTCGCCCGAGCGCGTCGTCGACGATCTGCTTGGCGACGAGCGAGCCTGTGATCTGCTGGCCGAACTGCGCGGCGGTGGCTTGCTCGACGGCGGCGGTGGTGTAGAACACGTCGTACCCGCCGAGTTGGGCCTCTCTCGCCAGTTGGTTGCGGATGCGCGGCATCTCGCCGCCGAACACGCCCTGCCAGCTCATGCCGTCGGGCATCTCGATGGGGATGTGGACGAGGCGTGGCGTGCCGTCGATGGTGACGCGGGCCATGTCGACCGCGACGAAGCTTGTGAACTGGGTGACGATGGAGAAGCGTTCGCCCAGGGCGACGATCTGGCCCTTGGTGTCGGCGTCGACGGCGCCCGACTGGGCGGCCTTGAGGTCCTGGTTCATGAGGGCCTCGACCTTCTGGCGTGCCCAGAGCGTGGGGACGACGTCGTGCTCGGGCGCTTCGCCCGCATCGGGGAGGTCGATGGTGAAGGTGCGCTCGAAGGGGCCCTGTGCGTTGCGGCCTCGGAGCGTGATGGTGGTCTCGTTGAGGTTGGGTCGTGTCTTCTGGAACCTGGCGTGGACGATGACGGGGCGCTGGTCGAAGAGGTCGGGGACGCGGTAGACGGCGCCATCGGGGATGCCCAGGCGGATGACGTTCTGCTCGTCGAGGCGTTCGAGGGGCGCGATGGCGTTGGGGGAGACGGCGTCTTCCATCGCGAGGCCCGGGCCGAACTCGAGCTCGACGTGGGTGAGCACGGGTGTGCGGATGCGCTCGGCGAAGCGCATCGCCTTGGCGTCGGCGTTGTCGTCGAGGGTGACGAACTCGGCTTCGCCAAGCCCGGCCTTGGCCATGGAGGTGAGGAGGTAGCGGTTGGGGGCGTTGCCGATGCCGAAGCTGAAGACGCGGGTGGTCTGGCGGTTGTTCTTGACGGCGTCGATGATCGCCATGTCGTTGCCGACGTGGCCATCGGTCATGAAGCAGACGATGCGTATGGGGGCTGTGTGGGCCTCGCCCCAGCCGTCGAAGATGAGGGTGGGCTCGCCTGCGCTGATCGCCCACCGCCCCTTGATGGTGTTGTTCCAGAAGCCGGGCCCGATGCGGGCGGTGGTCAGGTAGGCCTTGAGCCAGTCGGCGAAGGGCTGGGCCTGCGCGCCGGGGCTCGCGATGAAGTTCAGTTTGCGGCCGGAGTCGTTGAGGCTGCGGAGTGAGACGACGACCTGGCGGCCATCGCAGGGCAGCTCAAGCAGCTCGTCGGCGCTCAGGACGGGCTGCTCGGGGTTGCCCTGCTTCAGGGCGGCGTTGATGGCGGTCATCATCTCGGTGCCGCCGCCGCCCGACTTGCCGTTGATGAAGCCTTGCGCTTCGGCAACGTTGGCTTCGCTGCCCGGGCGTGGCTTGTCCCAGAGGATCTGCGTGCTGCCGGCGAAGGTGATGACGTTGAACGTGTCCTGCGGGCGGAGCTCGCTCATCGCACGGATCATGACCGCCTTGGCTTTCTCGATCGGGAAGCCCGACATCGAGCCTGAGGTGTCGAGGACGAAGATGAGTTCGCGCGGCGCGGCGTGGGCATCATTGATGCGCGCGGGGGGCTCGACGATGACGCTCATGAAGCCGCCGAGGTCGCCCGAGTGGACGAACGATGCGTGCTCGACGGTGTCGGCGCTCTGCTCCCACGCGAGGATGAAGTCCTTGTTGGGGATGGTCTTGCCGCCCGCGAGGGTGATGGTGGTCTGCGTGGGCAGGCCATCGGCGCGGAGGTCGCCGTCGGTGCGCTGCACCTTGTGGAGCCTGGAGTCGATGCTGGTGATGCCGGGCCCGCCGGTGTCGATGTTGACGGTGATGGAGATGTCGTGGCCTGCGCGCTGGCCCGGCGGGACGGGCATGGGGGTGATGCGTGAGGCGTCGGGGACCTGGTCGGTGTTGGCTTCGAAGGGCGCGCCGGGCTCGGCGCCCGCGCCGGGGCGGACCGGTGCGCTGACGGGGCGGAGCGTGGTGAGGTCGGCCTGGAACCAGCGCCCGCCGAGTTGGCCGAGCCCGTTGGAGTCGATCACGCCCGCCTCGACTGCGCCATCGGCGTAGCGGATCATGAAGCGGTACCACGGGTCGGTCCTGACGGATGCGGGGCCGTCGATGATTGTCGGTGGTGTGACGGGCTTGGCGCGCTCGATGAGCTCGAGCAGGCGGTCTTGTGAGACCTCGCCCAGGTGCTCGACGTTGCCCGGCTGGGCGAGTTCGATCGCGCCGGGCGCGAGCATGACGAGGCCGCGCCGGTGCTCGCACCCGAAGATGAGGCCCTGCGGATCGTGGTCCTGCGGCGCGAGGCTCGTGGAGCCCGGGATGTAGCGCGGCGCGACGACCATGGGGAAGTCGAAGCTGAACACGCCATCGGAGCGTTCGAGCATCTCGACGTAGCTGATGCGCACCGTGACCTCGTGGCCCGGCTCGATGTTCGCAACCGATTGGGTGAAGATGTTGGGGCGCTCCTGTTCGAGCAGGGCGGCAACGCGGTTGGCGTTCTTCGCTGCTTCGTAGACCTTGCGGGCCAGCTCGCGCTCCTTGACCTCGCCCACGACGACGCGGTCGCCCACGATCATCTCCATGCGGTCGACCGCGCCGTCCTGCGACATGGGGAAGGTGTAGACGCCCTCGATCTTGTCGTCGTAGGGGTTGGCGTAGCGCTGTTCGAGGGTGACGCGGGCGACGAAGCCCGTGACATCGACGGTGACGTCGGTGTGCTGGAGTGGGCAGACGCCGATCACCATGCCGCGCGCATCGAGCGCCTCGAGGCGCCCGCCAGCCGGCACATCGCACACGCGCAGGAAGTTCGCGTGGATGCCCGTGCCGTTGCCCGGCCCGATGGGCGCGAGCCCCTGCTTGAAGACGAGGCCGACGGTCAGCAGCATCACGAGGGCCGCGGCGGCGAGGACGCCCGCGCCGGTCGTCCATGAGTGCCTGCGCGACCGGCGCGCACCGGCGGGGTGTTCTATGCGACCCGCGACGCCGGGCGTGCGCTGACGCACCCGCGCCATCAGTTCGTCCTTCAGCTCGCCGGCACGCGAGCCGTGCGCGTCGTGCCACTCGCGCAGGAGGAGGTCGAGGTCGTCGCCCTGGGGGATCGGGCTGTCGTTTGTGCCGTTGGTGTTGTCGTTGTTCATCGGGGGGGTGGTGGGGTCGGTCATGCCGTCCTCGCTTCCTTGGTCATGATCTGGCTCAGGTTGGCGCGGGCGCGGGTGAGCAGCTTGTAGTAGCCGCTGCGGGAGAGCCCCAGCGACTGGCTCGCGGCGCGCACGGGGTCCTTGTCGAGGTAGTGGAGGTGCAGCGCGAGGCGCTCCTCATCGCTCAACTGGTCCATCGCTTCGCTCAGGCGGTCGAGCCGCTCGGCGCGGTCGGCGCCGTCTGGCGCCGCGGCACTGACGGGCTTGAGTGGGAGTGTGGTGGTCATCGCGTGGCCCTCGTGGTGGTCGCGCCTGCGGCGAGCCCGGTTGCGTTCCGAGCAGACGTGGCGGGCGATCGCGTAGAGCCATGCCGGGAGGCGGTCGGGTCCATCGACTTCGTCGAGCTTGGCGTGGGCACGGATGAAGGTCTCCTGCATGGCGTCCTCGGCGTCGCCCGGCGACCTGCGCCGGCACAGGGCCAGCACGATGGGCGCGTGGCGGTCGTAGATCCGCCCGAACGCGTCGTCATCGCCTCGCCTCGCTGCGTCGAGGTCGGTGTGGCCGGGTTGGTCCATCGGAGGTGTCATGGCCGGTCGGGGGGGTGGTGTCCACTGGAATCTGAGGGGATTGTGGCATGTCGGGTCTTGTGGTGGCACAGCTCTCCGAGCTGTGGCTCTGATCATCATCCGAGCCCAAGGCCCAGAGCACAGTTCGGAGAGCTGTGCCACCCACGCCACCCGCCTAGCGTCCGCCATGAGCGGTCGGCCCAGGGTTGTGATCGTTGGTGGCGGGTTTGCGGGTCTGGAGGCCGCGAAGGCGTTGCGGCGCGCCGATGTTGATCTCACGCTCATCGACCGGCGGAACCACCACCTGTTCCAGCCGTTGCTCTACCAGGTCGCCACGGCGGCGCTGAGCCCGGCGGACATCGCCTACCCGATCCGCAAGGTGCTCCGCTCGCAGGCCAACGCGACGGTGCTGCTGGGCGAGGTGAAGGCGATCGACACAGCGGCGCGCACGCTGAGCGTCAGCGATGACGATGGGGATTGCGAGACGCTCGACTACGACTACCTGATCGTCGCGACGGGGGCGACGCACGCGTACTTCGGGCACGATGAGTGGGCCGAGCGTGCGCCGGGGCTGAAGACGGTTGAGGACGCGACAGAGATACGCCGGCGGTTTCTTGTGGCGTTTGAGCGTGCCGAGCGCGAGCACGATGAGGCGGCGCGGCGGGCGGCGCTGACGTTTGTGGTGGTCGGCGGCGGGCCCACGGGTGTGGAACTCGCGGGCGCGATCTCCGAGATTGCGCGCAAGTCGATCCCGCGCGACTTCCGCCACATCGATACGACGACGACGCGTGTGATCCTGGTCGAGGGGGCGGAGCGGTTGCTCGGGTCGTACCCGCCTGAGTTGTCCGCGTCCGCGAAGCGGCAGCTCGAAGGGCTTGGCGTCGAGGTGCGCCTGCACACGTTTGTCAACGCGATCGACGAGGGTGGTGTGCAGGCGGGCGATGAGCGGATCGATGCTTCGACTGTGCTTTGGGCCGCGGGGGTGCGGGCGTCATCGCTTGCGAAGACGCTTGGGGCGCCGCTTGATGAGAGCGGGCGGGTGCTCGTCGGGGATGACCTGACGATCCCGGGTCACCCGGAGGTCTTCGTGACGGGCGACCTCGCGGCGGTGAGTGATCCTGAGACGGGGGAGGCGGTGCCTGGCGTGGCGCAGGGGGCGATCCAGATGGGTCGGTACGCCGCGAGGCGGGTCCGTGCACAGGTCGGGGGCGACGCCTCGCCACGTCCACCGTTCCGCTACAAGGACAAGGGCAACATGGCGACGATCGGGCGGAACCGTGCGGTGGCCCAGATTGGGGCGCGCCATGTCACGGGCAGGCTGGCCTGGGTGTTGTGGGCGCTGATCCACGTCATGTTCCTGATCGGGTTCCGCAACCGCCTGATGGTGATGATCCAGTGGGTGTGGATGTATGTGTTCTTCGATCGCGGGGCGCGGTTGATCACGGGCGGGGTGGCCCGGCGGCGCGGGGCGGGGTCGGCGGGGGACGCTCCGGAGGCGGTGGCGACGAG
The DNA here is from genome assembly GCA_965228605.1 of Phycisphaerales bacterium. GTDB lineage: Bacteria > Planctomycetota > Phycisphaerae > Phycisphaerales > UBA1924. The sequence goes on along the minus strand of OZ245825.1, from coordinate 3,716,875 downwards.
CTCGCGCTGAGTTGTCCCGCGAGGGTCTTGCGTCGGGAGGACCGTCCCGTAGACTCGGGAGAGGGGCGGCGGGGGCGCGCGGGTGCGCCCCGCGAGGCCTCTGTTGGAGGGAGAGCGTCATGGCGAAGAGCATCACGAGCGCGTTCATCGTTCTGATCGCGGGTTCCGCTGCGGTCGCGGGCGTCCAGAACCGGTACAACACGCACGGCACGATCCTGGTGCCCGGTTTCCCCGAGAGCCAGTTCTCGATCAACTTCCACACGTTCCCGCAAGCGGAAGACCTCGACCCCGCGACGGACATCGGGCGCTACGAGGCGACGATCGATGGGCTTGCTCTTGAGGCGGGCATCGAGCTTTCGGGCACGGGGTTCGTGCAGATGAACTTCCCTGAGCAGCGCATCGACCTGATCTTCGACGATGCGGTGCTCTCGATCCCCGGGCTCGGCGATGTCCCCTTCTCGGATGAGTTCTTCGTCGAGGTGATCGTCCTGAACGACGACCAGCCCGTCGAGACGTTCCAGGAGGGTTTCGACCCGCCCCTCGAGACCACCGTCACGCTCGTGCCGGGCGTTGACGCGACGGTGCTCACCGAGCAGTTCACGTTCATCGAGCATTGCCCGGGTGACATCGTCGACACGCTGAACGTCGACAGCTTCGACCTGAACGCGGTGCTCGCGGAGTTCGGGTGCACCGAGGGATGCACCGCGGACACGGATGGCGATGGCGATGTGGACTCGGTCGACCTGAACAACGTGCTGAGCGGGTTTGGGCAGGACTGCCAGGGTGCGCCCTGAGGTCAGCCCCCGGGCACAGTTGTGTCGTACCGTGTGCCTTCGGGGACGGGCACGGGTGTGCCGACGCTGATGCCGTAGTCGCCCCGGGTCCGGCGCGATGCATCGACCGCGACAAACGAAGTGAACGCGGAGACCAGGTTGTGCGTGAGGGCCACGCGCTCGATCTCGCGCTGGGCCCACCCGGCGTTGCCCGAGCGGCGCGCCTGGTCGCTCAGGTCAGCGATCTTGGCTCGGGCCCACGCGGCGTCGAGCCCGCCGAGCGTTGTGCCGGTGATCTCGTCGATGGCGGTGACCGCGAGTGAGTCGTAGCCACGCCCGGTGCGCCCGCGCACTTCGATGGGCGTGCTCCACACGCCCCGCGCATCGCCCGCGTAACGCCCCGTGAGCACGACGGGCCTGCCCACGAAGAGGTCGGGGATGCGCTGGGGGTAGACATCGCTCACGTCGAGGCCGCCCCAATCGATTTCGAGGTCGGCCAGGGCCGGGTGGCTGACGCGGTCGAAGAAGGCGTCCATCGCCTTGTGGGCCTTGTCGGAGAGGCCGACGTAGGCCGCGGCCCCGCGCCCGAGCTTGGCCATGTCTTCGAGGAGGGAGCGGTTGGGGCTCGCGCCGATCCCGAAGCTGAAGACCCTGGAGCTGCCGAGCTTGCGCTCGAGCGTGGCGAGGACCTCGTCCTCGTTGCCTATGAACCCATCGGTGAGGAAGACGACGTAGCGTTGGCGTGAGAAGTCGGTGGGCGGGTCGAGGGCGGCTTCGATGCCGCGCATCATCATGGTGCCGCCGTTGGCGTTGAGGGTGCGCAGGTAGTCCTTGGCGCGCCCGATGTTGTGGCGCGTCGCGGCGATGGGCGTGCGCCCGAAGCCGGACACGTCATCCGAGAAGCGGAGGATCTGGAAGGTGTCGTGGTCCTCCATCTCGTCGAGGGCGGCGATCACGGCCTTCTGTGCGATGGCGAGCGCCTTGCCGTTCATGCTGCCCGAGGTGTCGATCACGAACACGAACTCGACGGGCCTGCGCGCCATGCCCGACATCTGGTCGGGCGGCACGAGGAGCATCGCGAAGTGGCCGCCATTGCCATCCCGCGAGGGCTGGAGCACGAGCCCGCTCTGGATGGCGTCGCCTCCGATGCGGTAGCGCACCACGAGGTCCTTGTTGGGGATGGTGTGGTGCGAGGCGAGTTGGATGCGCTTGCGCGAGGCCGACTCGCTCACCACGTGGATGTCGTGCGTGGTCGATCGGACGGCGTCGATGCGCACGCCCGCGGCGATGGTGAGTTCGACCGCGATGTCGTGCCCCGAGCGCTGGTTGGGGCGGAGGTACTGGACTTCTGTGCTGTGACCGGATGAGCCGCGCTGGCCGTACCCGACCGCGCCCACGCCGTCCCCCCCCCCGCTCACCCCCCCACCCACTCGCGGGCGGGTTGAAGCGTGGCCCGACGACCATCGGGAAGACCCACTCGAACCACCCGTCTGATGCGCTGAGCGTGTGGAAGTAGGTCACCTCGACGTCGATCGACTTGCCCGGCTCGATGTTCGCGACGCGCTGGCGGAAGATGTTGGGGCGCTGCTGGGTCAGGATGGATGCGGTGTGGCCCTGGGCGCGGGCGTGCTTGTAGATCTGCTCGGCCTGCTCGCGTTCGCGGATGACGCCTCGGATGCGGCGCTCGCCGATCTCCATCACGAAGCCGTTGACCGCGGCGTTGTGGGGCAGCGGGAAGACGTATTCCGCTTCGATCTTCTCGTTGAACGGGTTGTGGAACTGCTGGTCGACGGTGACCGATGCGACGTAGCCCAGGACCTGCGCCTTGACGTCGGTGTGCTTGAGCGGGACGGGGACGTGCTCATCGGGCGCGCCGGGCCAGTGGGTGACGAGCCCGCCGCACCCTGGGGCGTCGTCGCGCCCGTCGCTCTCGTGGCGCGGGAAGAGGTCGTCGTCGGGTGGGATGATGACCCAGAGCTCATCGGCGGGGTCGAGGCGGACGCCTGTTGGGATGCCTTCGGAGTGCGCGAACCCCACATCGGTGGCTGGCGCGATGGAACGCGCAATCGTGCTTCGTAGTGGCTGCGCTTCGCGGTAGGCGTAGCCGGCAGCGCGCGAGTCGGACATGGACTTGCCAGCACAACTCACGAGCACGCCCAGGACCAGTGCAGGGGACACGACCAGCAGGACTCGCAAAGCACGCATCAACTTCATCGTCATCTCCGTAGAAGGCTCACTTGTTCTCGACTCTGGTCTCGATCGCAACCACACGCACCGTCGCGCCGTCGATCGCCTGCTCATCGGCGCCCGCCGCGACGACCAGTTTCACGCCGAGTTCGGGCATTGCGCCTTGCACCATCAGGTGCAGGCGTGCGATGCGCACCTCGCCGCTCGGCAGGTTGTCTGCGAGTGTGTAATCCGCGATCACGATCCGTTCGATGTTGGCTTCCGCGTGCAGCAGTGCCGGGTCGTAGTAGGGCGGCTCGGCGTACGCCTGGTGCTCGCCACCCTCGACGCCGACGAGCGACACGTTTGAGCCGCCGGTCACTTCGATCTGGTAGGCCGCGATGGGGGTGGGCGAGTCGACCATCACGTCCACCGCGATGAACGAGGCGTCCTGTTCCGTCTGCGCTCCGTCGCTCTGAGCGCCGGGGTGTGGCCCCGTGTGTGCCCACGCGAGCATCGCCGCGAGGATCAGGATGGCGAGCACGCTCCGCGCCATCACCCGCGTCCCCCACTGCCATCGCCCACCGCGACAATGCGCATCGCGAGGGCATCAATGTCGGCCTGATCGCTCGTGCCATCGCCCGTGAGGTCGGGTGTGGATGTGGCGCCGTCGCGCTGGGCTCTTGCGAGTGCGAGGGCATCGACGATGTCGATGCGGCCATCGGCGTTGAAGTCCTCGGCGGCGATGGGGCCTGTGGGCTTGCCACGCCCGGGCCCGCCCAGGTAGACCGCGAGCGCGATGGCGGCGGCGGCGGCGAGGCCTGAACCGAGGAGGGCGAGGCGTCGCCACGCGGGCCTGCGCTGGCCGGCTTGTGCCGCGGCATCGAGCACCGCGCGATCGACCCTCGCTGAAACCTCGCGTGCGGCGAAGGCCGATCGGAGGTCTCGGGAGAGGTCGGTGGGGAGCCCTTCGGGGTGGGTCGGGTGGTCGTGGTGGTCGTCGGCGCGGTGGGTCATCGGGGGTGAATCGCGCGCGGGGCGGGGGCGGTTCACGCGATCTCGTCGGATTCATCACGTTCTTTCTGAGCCGAGGGGGCTTTCAGCCCCCGCGGACTTTGAGTCGCCACGTCGCACGCGAGGGGACCGCGCGGGCCGAAGCCCGCGGCTCTGAGGGTGGCGCAGACCACAGGCCGCCAACGGGCGAGGGGCCAAGCCGCGCTGGCAAGGCCCCAAGCCCTTCCGGGGAACGGAAACCCAGTTGTCGCGGGTGGTAGATCGGGCGAGGACGCCCGATGGCGGGCAAGGACGCCCGCCCCACTCAGCATGTGGCTCGCGCTGGTGCGCGATCGGTTACGCCATGTTGTGCTCGCTCTTGGGGGGTGGCCCGCCACGCCCGTTGCCCGCGCTGGGACCCCGGCTCGGCGGCGCGGGGCCATCGGGCTCGGTGTCGCGGACGCGCCCGAGGGCGCCGGGCAGTTCGATGCCGGCTTGCTCGGCGAGTTCGTGGACGGGCGGGAGCGAGCCGATGAGGCCCGAGAGGAAGTCGGCCGTCGTGCCGCGCATGCCTCCCTTGCCCTCGATCTGGCCGCCCGCCTTGCCCGAATCCCAGACGGTGATCTTGTCGATCTTGAGGTTGCTGATCGCCTTGACCTGCTCGGCGACGAGCTTGGGGAGCTGCTCGATGAGGAGGAGGGTGGGCGCGACCTGGGGGTTGTTGGCTGCGGCTTCCATGAGTTGGCGGTAGCCCTCTGCCTTGGCTTCGAGGACCTGACGGATGCCCTCTGCCTCGGCCTGGTACTTGGCGAGGGTCGCATCGGCTTCGCCCCGGGCCTCGCGCCGGGTCTTCTCGGCCTCGGCCTCGGCGGCGATCTCGATCTGCTGCTTCTGGATCTCCTGCGGCGCCAGAACCTCCTTGGCCAGGCGGGCGAGTTCCTCTTCACGCTCGGCGCGGAGGGCCTGCTCGCGCGAGTTGGCTGCGGCGACCTGGGCGCGGCGCTGGGCCTCGGCCTCGACCTCGCGGAGCTTCGCGGTGGACTCCGCGATGGACTCGCGGCTCGTGTTCTCGCCCGTCACCGCCTGCGCCTCGGCGCTGGCGACCTTGATGCGCTGCTGCTGCTCGGCGTGCTTGCGGGCCGCGACCGTCTCGGCCTCGCGCTCGGCGAGGGCGATCTCCTGGTCGCGCCGGCTCTGGGCCTCGCCCGTGATGGCCTCGGCCTCGAGGGCGGCGACCGCGATGCGCTGCTTCTGCTCGGCCTGCTTCTCGCCCTCGACGCCCGACGCCTGCTCGCGGGCGACGCTGACGGTGCGTTCGCGGACCGCGATCGCCTCGCCGGTCGCGCCGTCGCGGTCCTGCTGGGCGACCTCGACCTTGGCGCGGTTGATGGCCTCGGCGGCGGCGCGCTGGCCGATGGCCTGGATGTAGCCCGACTCATCGGTGATGTCGCGGATGTTCACGTTGATCAGCTCGAGGCCGATCTTGTTGACTTCCTGGGCGACGTTCTCGTTGATGAGGCCCATGAACTTCTCGCGGTCCTTGTTGATCTCTTCGATCGACAGGGTCGCGATGACGAGGCGCAGCTGGCCCAGGATGATGTCCTGCGCCTGGTCGCGGACCTGCTGGGTCGTGAGCATGAGCAGGCGCTCGGCGGCGTTGTTCATGAGCACGGGGTCGGTCGCCACGCCGACGGTGAAGGTCGAGGGGACGTTCACGCGGATGTTGTTGAGCGAGAGGGCGCCCTCGAGCGGGATCTCGATCACGATGGGTTCGAGGCTCAGGTAGGCGTAGTCCTGTACGAGGGGCACGACAAAGGTGCCGCCGCCGTGCAGGCACTTGGAGGCCTTCGAGCCGCCGACCTTGCCGTAGACGACGAGGATGCGGTTGGACGGGCAGCGCTTGTACTGCTTCACGATCATGCCGATCACGAAGAAGAACAGGAGCAGGGCCGCGAAGCCGCCTCCGAGCCAGGGCAGGATGTCGCCTATCTCGCTCTTCGATTGCCCGATCACCTGGATCGCTGGGATCAGTGTGTTCATGTCTTGAGACTCCCTCCGGGGCGTGCGCCCCGCTGCGCTACGCCCTCGCGACGAGGACGGTGTTGTCCGGATTGACCTGTGTGATGCGCACCTTCTGCCCGCGTGGGATGGGCCCGGCGGCGCTGCGCGCGTTATACCTGCGTTGGCGATCGTCGATCACGACGCTGACCTGGCCCGAGCCGCCCTCCGGGATCGCGACGTAGACCGAGGCCTCGCGACCGAGCGCCTGGCGGATCGAGACGTTGCCCGACGATTGCAGCGAGTAGACGAGCTTGAGCAGCCACGTCAGCAACCAGACGAACGCGATGCCGAAGCCGATGCCGACAACCGACGCCTCGACGGCGCCGAGGTTGAGCGAGCGCACGGCGCCGAAGCCGCCCCACCCGAAGCCCATCGCGAAGGCGATGATCGCCTGGATAGACAGGAACTTGAAGACGGCGGTGGAGTCGGCGTGGGCGGCGTCGTCGAGATCGCCGATGCCATCGAGCCCGTCCATGCCCGCGTCGAAGTCGCCCAGGTCCATGGCGCCGCCGCCATCGTCGCCGACCATGTCGCCACCGATCGCCGACAGCGCGAGGCGGATCGCGAAGAAGAGCGTGCCGACGAGCGCGGGGACCGTGAAGAAGATCACGTCTTGGCCAAGCAGGTAGTCCATTGCGTTCCCTCCGATGGACGCCGCGCACGTGCCACGTGGGCGGACCCAAGGCCCGCTGCACGCCCACGCCGGGGGCTATCCATACCACAGTATGGGGTGCGGGTGATCCACCCTCTCGTCCTATCGGAGCCCGAACGGGACATGTGAGACGCCGGGCGGCCCGCGCCGCCCGCTCAAGGGGGGAAAACCCCACCCTCTGGCTACACTGGCGCGATGCCACCTGTGAACCGCGCCACCCAACCCGCCGTCGCGCTCGAGACCACGCTCCTGGCGCACGGCGTGCCGGCGGACGCCGCGCTGCCGCTCCACGATGAGTTGTGCGGGCTCGTGCGCGCGCACGGCGCGCACCCCGCGCTCGTGGGCGTCGTCAAGGGCGTGCCGACCGTGGGCATGACGCGCGATGAGCTGGGCACGCTGCTCGACACGCCGGGCCTGCCCAAGGCCAACAGCGCGAATCTGGGCGTGCTCATGCACTGGGGCGCCTCGGCGGCGACGACCGTGAGCGCGACGATGGAACTCGCGGCCAGCGCGGGCGTCCGCGTGTTCGCGACCGGCGGGATAGGCGGTGTGCACCCGGACCTCGCGTGCCAGCTCGATGTGTCGTCGGACCTTGGCGCGTTTACGCGGTTTCCTGTTGCTGTGGTGTCGTCGGGGGTGAAGGCGATCCTTGATGTCGAGGGCACGCGCGAGGCGCTGGAGACGCTTGGCGTGCCGGTCATCGGGTGCAAGACCGATGCGTTCCCGGCGTTCTACCTGCGCGAGTCGCGCGCATCGGTGGATGCGCGCATCGATGACATCGACGAGCTGGCGCGGTTCGTGCGCGTGGAGCTCGATCGGAGTGGGCGGGGCGTGCTCATCGCGAACCCCATCCCGGCGGCGCACGCGATTGATCCCGGCGAGTGGGAGGCGTGGCTCGACGAGGCCGAGGACCGCGCGGAGGAAGCGGGCGTGATCGGGCGCGATGTCACCCCCTACCTGCTGGCCACACTCCACGAGGTGTCGGGCGGGCGCACGCTCCGCGCGAACATCGAACTGGTGAAATCGAACACAATCCTCGCGGCTCAGCTCGCGAGCGCGATGTAGCATCCAACCCGTGCGCCCAGGAGGAACCGAGCCCATGCCCACACGAGCCAAGACGTGCGCCCTGAGCGTGCTCGCCTGCGCGGCCGCCACGCTCGCCCAGGCCCCGATCCACCGCGCCGAGCCCTCGCCGGGCGACTCCCTGAACGGCGTGACGCCCATCGTGCTCGACGGGCGGTTCACCGACTGGACGCACGTCCCGCTGGCCGCGATCGACGCCCCCACTGATTCGGAGGGCGCGTTCGACATCTCGCACGTCCATGCGACCTCGCGTGACAGCACGCTCTACGTTCGGTTCAACACCGGGCGCACGCTCAATTTGCAAGCGGGGTACGAGGACGAGGGCACGCTTGTGTGGACCTTCACGGCCCAGTCCGGCGCGAGCCTCTCGATCGACATGCGGGCCCGCACGCTGTTCCTCGATGGCGACCCGGACGACACCATCTCGCACGCCGATGTCGGCTACATCGCGGCGCCGACCGCTGCCTCAGAGGAGTTCGAGTTCAAGGTAGACCTCGCGCCGATCGGGGTCGCCAAGGGGGACACCGTGACCGTCGGGGTTGATGGCTCGGACTTCATCGCGCCGTTCGAGTGCCCACTCGTCGACTTCGACGCGGCGGTCAAGCGCCTGCCCACCCCCGAGTCTCCCCCGCCCACGGGCGTCGTCCGCATCGCGAACCTGAACGTGCTGCGAGGCGGCCTGACCGACCCCGCGCGCCGCGAGCGGATGACGCGGCTGCTCGCCTCGGCCGACGCGGACGTTTACACGTTCCAGGAGCAGTGGAACACCGCGCCGAGCGTGATCGCGCAGGCGATGAACGAGATGCTTCCGCTCGCGGGTGGGTCGTGGCACGTCGTCGCATCGGGCGATGGGACCGCGATCGCCTCGCGCCGCCCGATGGTCGAGGCGGTGTCGCCCATTGATCTCAAGAGCGCGACGGTGGGCGTGATCGATGTGGGCGGGATGCCGCTTGTCGTGGTGTCGCTCCACCTCAAGTGTTGCGGGTTCGCGGGGTCGAATGAGGACCTGCTCCGCCTCGACGCGATGCGCACGCTTCGGCAGTTCATCGATGAGCGGTTCGGCACGGGGCCCGAGGCGCCGTCGGTGATCGTCGCGGGCGATTGGAACCTCGTGGGCTCGCCCACGCCGCTCATCAGCGCGGGGCCCGGCACGCCCGAGCTTCGCCCCCACTGGCCCCACCCGGGCGAGACGCACAAGGAAGCGCGTATCGAGGAGTGGCGCCGGCGCCAGCACGAGCGCGGGCTCGAGCTCACACCCCTCGAGATGCGGCATGTCGACTCGATCGGGATGCACACCTGGCGCGATGGGGGCTCGTCGTTCCCTCCTGGGCGGCTTGATTACATCGCGGTCGATGCGCCGCGCTGGACCGTCATGGGTTCGTGGGTGATCGACGCGGCGGAGCTTCAGGAGGGTGAGCGCAAGGCGATGGGGCTGCAGGCGCAGGACAGCACGGTCTCGGATCACCTGCTCATGATCGCGGACTTCGCGACCGATCGCGGCTTCGGGGAGCACCTGCGCTGAGCGCCGCCCCGTTCATCCCCGATGGCGCGGTCGTAGCGTTGCGCGACGCCCGGCGCATCGCGGTCATGAGCGGCGCGGGCATTTCCGCGGAGTCGGGGCTCGCGACGTTCCGCACCGAGTCGGAGGACGCACTGCGCGAGTTTGGCGACAACCCGCCCCTTTGGTCGCGGTTCGACCCGACGGAGCTCGCGACCGCTGAAGCCTACAACCGCGACCCCGCGATGGTGTCTCATTGGTACGACTGGCGACGCCAGCAGGGCGCCCGCGCCACCCCCAACCCGGGACACCACGCGCTCACCACGCTCCAGCGCGCGATGCGCGAGCGGGGCGATGAGCTGACCATCCTGACCCAGAACATCGACGGGCTGCATCAGGCGGCGGGCAGCGAGGGTGTCGTGGAGCTGCACGGGTCGCTCTGGCGCTGGCGTTGCCTGTCGTGTGGCGATGAGCGTGAGGACCGCGAGGTGCCGTTTGCCGGCTACCCGCCGCGGTGTGGCGCTTGCGGTGATGGGATCCGCAGGCCTGCGATCGTGTGGTTTGGTGAGGTGTTGCCAGAAGATGCGATCGACGCGGCGGGCGAGGCGGCATCGACGTGTGATGTGTTCCTGTCGGTGGGGACGAGCGCGGTGGTCTACCCCGCGGCGGGCTTTGCGGAGGTGGCGAAGGCGCGGGGCGCGCGGGTGATCGAAGTGAACCTCGAGCCCACGCCCATCTCGGGCGTTGTGGACTGGTCGATCAGGGGGAAGTCGGGCGTGGTGCTGCCGGCACTCGTGGAGCGTGCGTTGGGGTGAGGCCTAGCGCCGCCCCGCCTTCTTCTTTGTCTCGGCGGCCTTCGCGCTCTTGGCGGCGCAGGTGCACGCATCGATGCCGCGCACGGCGCGCTCGGGCGTGACGCCCTTTGTGAGCAGCGCGTTGATGCGGCCGGCGTCGCGGGCGATTGCGGCCCGGCACGCGGCGTGGTCGGCGCTCTGGCACGCGATCCGCTCGATGCGGCGCATCAGGTCTGCGTCGATCTGGGGCACGTCAACCTCGGGCCCGCCGAGCGGGAACGAGGCGTTGTTGGACGGCACGACTGAGGGCGTCGGGTGTGTTGGGCCTGCGCCGAAGTCGGGCGTGGGCGGCGCGGGGTTTGTCGGGGCGCTCGGCGCATCGTTATCGAAGGCGGGTGGGATGACTGGCCCGGGGGTTGGCGGCGTCGGCGGTTCGAGCGTGGGCGTGGTCGGGGGCAGGGGATTGATGGGCGTGGGTGGTGTGGGGGTGGTGGGCGAGGGCGTTGGGTCGGGGTCGCCGCCGCCGTTGCCGCCGCCACCATTGCCGCCGCCGCCGGGCGGCGAGGGGGGATCGGTGAAGCCCGAGATCTGCTCGGCGGCGAACGGGTTGGGCGCGCCGACGACGCGCCGGACCGCCTGGCCACCACCCGAGGAGCGATCGACGACCGCGTCCTCGTCGGACTCGCGCTCATCGGTCGCGCCGATGTTCAGCGCGGTCTTCGCGATGGCGTTGGAGAGCGGGTCGGCGTTCTGCGCATCGGTGGTCGAGTCGTCGCGGAACTTGGCGAGGCGACCGTTCCAGTAGGAGACGTTGATCTCGCCCGTGTTGAACTCGCCGCCCCACGCGCGGGTGGGGAAGCCGCCACGGACCTGCATGCTGCCATCGGTGCCCTTGACCGCGAGCGTGGCGTCGGGCGCTTTGAGTTGGACGTCGTTGGCGAACTCGGTCGAGGTGACATCGAAGCTGACGGTGCCGGCCTCGATGAAGAGGGTGGTGGTGTCCTTGCGTCCCTCGCGACGCGCTTCGTCGATGGTGACGTCGGACATCTCGCGGACGACGAAGAGCTGGCCCTCGCCGAGTTTGAGGACGACCTTGCCGAAGCCGGTCTGCACGCGTGCGCCAGGGCCGAGGACCTGGCCTTGCTCAAGCGCGATCGTCTCGGGGCTGGCGGGTTCGAGAAAGACCCTCGCGGAGCCTTCGACCTTGACGACCACGGCGCCGAGGGCGCCCTGGGCGTCGGGCTCGGCGCCGGGGAGGAGCAGGTCCTCGAGCGGGACGAGGTAGGTCACCATGGGCTCGGGCTCAGGGATGGGCATCGACGAAGCGGCGTTCTCCGAGAGGGCTTGCCCCTGGAGCGTCACGAGCGCACAGATGCCAACACAGCGACACAACGACGTCATCTTCATCCCATCCCCCTGATCTTTACCGTGAGCGGGGCCCAATCCGCTCGGCGATCATTTCTGAGAGAGTCGAATAGCTGAATCAAATCCCTCGCGAGGCCCGCCATCGGGACCCCGGTTCTCCAGTATGGACGCGCGGTAGACCGCTGCCAAGGCGGAGTCTGAAAACTCGCGTTCCAGGCGGTCGGCACAAGCCTCAGCACCGGCAAAGTCGCCCTTTGCATATTCGGACGTGAGGGCCTCGGAAAGGGCGATCCAGTCTGCGGTCTTGTCCCCATGGGGCTTCCGATCTCCGATAAGTTCGCCGATCCACTCTGGCTCGACCTTGCCCTGGACGATGATCCGCCCGAGGGGGCGGACGGTGATGCCCTCCCCCATCAGTTCCCGAACCCGCCCGCTGATCAACGTCCGCGTGCCCAGTTGCTTGCACGCCGATTCGAGGCGTGCCGAGAGGTTCACCGAGTCGCCGATCACCGTATACGCGGACTTGTGAGGGGGGTTCCCGAAGTCGCCCACGCTCACCTCGCCCGCGGCGAGCCCGATGCGCATGGTGAGGCCGGCGACGTCGGCACCGAAGGCGTTGGTGTCGTTGAGTTGGTCGAGGGCATCGAGCATGCCCAGGGCCGCGAGGGCCGCGTTGCGGGCGTGGGCCTCATCGGCGATGGGCGCGCCCCAGAAGGCCATGATGCCATCGCCCAGGAACTTGTCGATAGTGGCTTTGTTGGATTCGAGGACTTCGGTCATGCGGGCCAGGTAGATTGCGAGGACCTCGGCGGTGCGCGCGGTGCCCAGGCGCTCGGCGAGTGTCGTGAAGCCTGCGATGTCCGCGAACATGATGGTGAGTTCGCGGCGCTGGGGCAGCATGGAGTCGAGTGCTGGGTTGGCGACGAGGATGTCGACGACGTCGGCGGGGACGTAGGAGCGGAAGCGCGCCTCGGTCTGTCGGCGCGAGCGCTGCTCGATGAGGAGGTGGTGCATCATGACACCAAGCCAGCTGACGACCGCGGCGGCCATGGGCGTGGCGAGGGGGATATCGAGGTCCGCGGCGTCCCAGATGAGCACGGCGTTGGCCGCGGACCAGATGAGCCCGAGCGCGACCAGGGCGATGGGCGAAGCGGCGACGGGCAGGCGCAGGGCCATGTTGGTCCCGATGAGTCCGAGCGCCGCGGTGACGAGCATCGCGAGCCACCACGGGGCGGGGCGCTTGGTGTGGCCCGCGAGCAGCTCGTTGGCGATCGCCATGTGGACGAGCACGCCGGGCGTGCGCTCGTGCACGGAGGTCGCGATCATGTCGATGTTGCCCGTCGCGACCCACCCGACGAAGCAGAGCTTGCCGCCGACGATCGCGGGGAGTTCGACATCGCGCCAGACGTTGATCCGCGCGACGCCCTCGCGCACCACCTTGATCGCATCGGGGAAGCGCGTGACGACCTCGTAGAGCGCGATGCGGCGGGTCGGGTCGTCGAAGTCGTTGAAGGGTTCGGTGCTCTTCGGGTCGGCGCCATCGGGCAGGCCCTGCTCGACCATCTCCCACATCTGCGCTGCGCCCGCGTGCACCTGGTCCCACGCGGCGGTCTGCGCCTCGACCAGCGTGAGCCAGTCGTCGAGGGGGAGCGTCGGGTCGTCCATCTTCGCGGCCCGTTGCTCGTAGGCGGCCGGGTCGGGCAGCCTCGCGAGGCCGCCGGCTGCGAGGGCGGCGAGTTGGGTATCGATGGTCGCGATCACGCGGGTCTGCAGGCGTGCGCGGAGCTGCGCCGGGTCGAGGAGGCGGCCGACGCTGACGGTCGCGGGCGGGGCGTCGCCATCGCGTTGGAAGAGTTCGAGCGGGCCGCGCATCGATCGGCTCGCCCAATCGACGGTTGGGCGTGGCCAGACCACGCGGTGGAGCAGGCCGGCTGACTCGCGTCGGGAACGCTCGAGTTCGAGCGCGACCGCGGCGCCCGGGACGAGGGTTTCGTGTCCGCTGAGGCGGGGGCGGGCGCCCTCGGCCTCGCTGAGGAACAGGGCCGCGGCCTGCACGCCGAGGCTCGGGTAGACCTGCCCGCCCGCGCGGGCCCAAAGGGGGACGAGGCGCGCATCGCCACCGACGAAGCTGACGTTGCCGAGGCGCGCGGCGGCGGCGGAGAGCCTCGCGATGGGCGGGCGGGGCGACTCGGACTCGATCCATGCCCGCTCGCCCTCATCGGGCACGCGGCGCGACGAGCGTGCGCCTTCGACGACCAGCGCCCGCGCCGCCTCGACCTTGAGGCGCAGGTCGCGGAGGACCGGCGCATCGCCGAGTTCGATCTCGCGGGCGAGGTCCTCGCTCGCGGAGCGCTCGATGACGCGCGCGAACAGTTCGCTCTCGGGCACGCCCGGTGATGCGGACACGATCTCGAGGACCGTCGAGAAGGGGACTCGCGTGACGGCGTCGCCCTCGCGGCGCTCCTCGCTTGGCACGCCGAACCTTGCGGCGAGGACGACGCGCCCGTGGTGCGCGATGGCGTCGGCCAGCGCGCGGTGGTCGTCGCGCCCGGCGGTGGGTGCGCCGGGTGGCCACGCGGCGCCCCCCTGCTCCTGATCGAACAGGACATCGAACGCGATCACGCGGGCCCCCGCGTTGTCGAGTTCGCGCACGACCTCGGCCCACGCGGCGCGGGGGAGGGGCCACGACAGGGTGTCGAGCGAGCTGTCGTCCACGCCCACGAGCACGATCGCGTCGGACGGTGGCGGCGATGAGAAGCCCACGAGGCGGGCCCGCGCATCGGAGGCGGCCTCGTCGAGGCCGGCTGTCGCGCCGTTGGCCCAGAGGGCGATGACGATCGCGGTCAGGCCCAGCCCGATGATCCACTGCGCACGCTCCATGCTCGCTTTGCGTGACAGCTTGGTCGAGGTCGCGCGGGCTGGGCGTTGGCGCCTACCCATCCCCATCGGGCTCCGCCCCTTGGGCGGGTGGCTCGGGTGGCGCTGGCTCATCGGCGGGGGCTGGTCGGTTGATCTCGCGCCACGACTGGGCGTTCGACATCACGCCCAGCAGTTCGAGCCCCGAGATGACCCGGAGTTCCGTGCCCCCGCCCATGATCCCGAGGTATTGGAGTTCCTTGGTCGCGTAGCGCGGGTGCTGGTGCGTCGCGGCGAGCATGACGCCGCCCTTGATGTCGAGGCCCCGCACGAGCCCCTGGGCGAGCGTGCCCTTCTGCATGGCGATGCTCGCGGGCTCGTCGAAGCCATCGCCGATGAGGCCGAGGGACTTGGTGTAGGCGAGCCGTTCCTCGTAGGTCGTGGTCGGGTCTTCACCCTCGATGAACAGCAGGAGTGCGTGGAGGCCCTCGTCGTTGGTGATGGCTGACCGCCCCGGGAGGGCGTGCCAGAACCCGACGCGCTCCTGTGTGATCGATGCATCGTACGACGTGGGCGTGGGGCGCTCGACCAGGGTGCGGGCGCACCCTGCGCCACAGATCGCGGTGAGCGACACGAGCAGCGTCAGGTTGCGGCGGGGGGCGTATGGCAAGGCGTTTGTTGCTCTAGAACGAGAGGGTGACACCGACGAAGACGAAGTGGCGTGTGTGGTCCGCGACGAGCGCCTCGCCGGGGAAGAAGATGCCGTACCGGACCGCGAGCGACAGGTCGCTGGTGATGCGGTAGTTGACCGCGATGTCGGCCTCGACGCCCAGGAATGAGTCGTCGGTGGTTGGCTCCTCGATGGGGGCGTCGGCGTCGAACTTGTGGTGCACGAGGATGTCGCCCACGAGTTGGAGGCGGCTCAGCCCGTTGACATCGGTGAGGGGGAAGGTGCTCGCGCCGGCGCGGAGCGTGATGAGGTTGGAGAGTGCGGGGGCGAAGGCGAGGCCCGTATTGACGAAGCCCAGGCTGTTGAAGCCCGTGTCGTTGGTGCCCGCGAGGTTGCCGCCCACAGTGTCGGTGCTGACGAGGCGGTCGTCGTCGCCCGAGCCCATGAGGGCCTCGAACTCGAGGCGGCTCCGCGAGGGGTCCTCGAGCAGCCAGGTCAGTTTCAGGCGCCCGGCGAACGCGTCGATCGATTCCTCGACCTGTGGGCCTCGGAGCGGGTCGGACATGCTGGTGCCGTCCTGGAGCACGAACTCCGCTTCGTAGCGCACCGACGAGCCCACGGGCCCTGTGGAGCCGAGGGTGAGGTAGGTCGCGGTGTAGTCGAAATCGACGGGTGCTCCCAGGTCGAACTGGGCGCGGTCGTCGTCGTTGTAGTCGGTCATGTGGAGGACGCCCGCGTAGAAGGTCTGGGATGCGGGGGTGGTGGCGGTGAGCGTTGCGCCGAAGAAGCCCCGGCTCGTGTCCTTGTCGTAATCGGCACGGCTGGCGTCGAAGTCGGTGATCGACTCGTCGCCCGGCGTGACGCCCGCGATGCCCTCGATCTCGATGGGCCCGAGCGTCAGGGTGGGGCGCACCGCGAGGAGGGTGTCCGAGAGCGTGAGCCCCGAGTTCCAGTCGACGAACTGCCGGCCCAGGCGGACCTTGAAGTTGTCGATGGACTGCTCGCCCGTGCTGGCGGCGCGGGCCGCGGCGTAGTCGAACTCGTACCAGTAGCGCTCGAGGAAGGGCTCGGTCCATCGGTCGCCCCGCCCGTCGAAGCTGTCGCCCTCGGAGAAGTCGCGGTACTGGAAGCGGGCGCGGGCGAAGAAGGTGTGGCCCCCGCCCAGGACGGCGCGCCCGTAGACCGAGGCTTCGGGCTGGAGCAGGCTCACGGAGTTGTCGTCCGCGTCGATGAGGTAGAGGGCGTACATGGAGAGGGCGCCGCCGACCTCGATATCCGAGCTCTCGACGACGCTCAAGCTGGGGTCGACGCGCAGGCGGTCGCCTGCGGTGATGCGGTCGACCGTGCGCTCGATCGCGCGTTCGCTCTGGGCCATCGCGGGCGCACCCACGGCGGGGAGCAGCGCAAAGACAATGGCATAAGCCCGGCGCAGATGCACAACAACTCCCTATCCCGTCAGGAGGTCCGGTCGTTGCGCATCACAGCGTAGCGAGGCGGGTCTGTCAACCCGAAGACCTCATGATGAACCACTACCGACGGCGACGGCGCGTGCCAGCGGCGAACACCGACACACCCAGGAGGAGCGCTGCCCCTGGGGTCGGGATAGCGCCTGGTGCGCCACCCGCGCCGGGACTCCCATCGCCCGAGTCGGGGAGCGGCGGGAGGGGCTCGTAGGGTGAAGTGAGCCAACTCGGTCCCCCGTTGCCGCCGTTGCCAAATGGGTTGGGCGAGCCTTCGTGGCCACGCGGGAGCACGAAGATGGGCTGGAAGATGGCCTCTGGTTCGTCGGGAAGATCGGTGTGTTCGGGCTCGTCGGGCAGGTCCGTGTGGGCCCTCGGGAGGAGGGTCAGGCCGCTGGGCATCGCGGTGAGGTCAAACGGCTTGGGGGGCGGCTGGATGAGCCTGTCCAAGGTGGCGTCTGGCTCGCCCGGGGGCGAGAAGTTGAAGAAATCAGGTTCTGAGGCGGCGGCCCTACCCGAGGTAAGGGGGCCAAGCGCGGTCAAGAGCGCACAAACCGCTGCGGTACGGATGATCCGTCCGGGCATGTAAAACTCCCTTACTTGGTCCCCACGACCTTCGCGGTTTCGAGGATCTGCCACCCGAGCGGTCGGAAGCTCGGGAAGCGTCCCATTGTTGCGGTGATCAGACGCTGGTCGGATTCGTCGATCGTGTACTGCAATTCGAGGCCGGTCGCTTCTGACAGGCGCTGGTGGAGGACGAACTGGAGCGTGAAGACACGCTCGCGCATCGCCCAGTTGTTCGAGAGGTCGGCGATCTCGAGGGCCCGGTGCATGAACTCTGCCATGACCCTCTGGAGTTCGGCGCCGTTGAGGTGACGCATCGCGACGTTGGAGCCGAAGATGCAGCGCCATCCGTAGCTCTCGAGCCAGTCGCCCACGGGGCGCTGGGCGTCGTCGCCGACGCGGCTCAGGCCGCTCGAGAGTTCCTCGATGGCGGACTCGGCGGACCGGATGCCGAGTTCGACTTCCATCTCGACGATGCCGCCGCGGGCGGTGTTGGCGATGCCGCCCAGGCTTGGGTCATCGAGTTCGGCTGAGAGTTCGTCATAGAGGCGGGCGGCGATGGTGAGGTCTTCGAGGGCGGCCTTGCAGTGCTGCTCGCGGAGCTCGGGCTCGATCGACGAGAGCCTGCGGAAGGTGTTGCCCCTGACGTAGTGGACGAAGGCGGGGCGCTTCCAATCGCGCCTGTTCTCCGGCGGGTTCTGCTCGTAGTGCCGCACAAGGAGGTCGGCGGTGCCGAGCGCGGGGGTGAGGTCCCAGAGGGAGTACCACGCGTTGGCGAGGTCGGCCCGGAGGATGTTGCGGAGGGTGGGCTTGAGCTCGTGCTGGAGGCCACGCTGGGCGGCCCTTGCCTCCTGGACGTAGCGCCCGAGGCCGTCCCAACCGCTCGCTTCGAACGCACAGGCGAAGGCGCGTTGGCCTTCGGTGTCGGCGGCGTCGTACATCGCCCGCGAGATCTCGACGAGCTTGTCGTACTCGCCCTGCGCGTGCGCCCGACGCCCCTCGGCGTGCAACTCGTCGAACGATGAAGGCTTGCCCTCGATGTCGGGCAGGCCGCCCTCGCCCCAGACCATCTCCATCAGGTCACCCACGGGCCATCCGAGCACCTCAGCGAGGCGCATCAGGAAATCGGCTTTGGGGTTACCACTCTCGGGATAGACCTTGGTCGCGTCGCGTCCGAGTGCCTTGGCCAGGCGAGCCCGGCTCCAGCCCTTGGATGCGCGCGCCAGGTCGATCAGATGGTGGAGCCTTTGCTTGCGTGCTTCAACCTGATCCACACCTGTCTCCTTGACCCTCAGCACGCCCGCTTCCCGTTTCCGCCTCGCCGATCGGCTGACGGGTTCAGGACACCAACCCTAGGCAGTTGTGATGCCCCAAGTGAGCAGTGCCGATATTGCAGTCTGCGACCTATGCGCACATGATGCAACCGACGGGTCCCCACAATAGCGCATAAACCCCCCCGAATTGAGGGAGGCGCACCACCTCAATGGGTTATTGAATCCATGTTGTAAGCAACTTGTTAGGCCCGAGAATCTAGGGCGAGACTCCCGCACTCCGCGAACCTTCCACAACCAATGCACCCTCGGCGTCGGTGGTCACGACGACCTCGCCGCCCTCGGACGCCTCGCCCGAGAGCATCAGGCGCGCGAGGCGGGTCTCGAGTTCCCGTTGGATTACGCGCTTGAGGGGGCGGGCGCCGTAGACGGGGTCGTAGCCCGCTGAGGCGAGCCACGCGAGCGCATCGGGGCGGACCTCGAGGCGGACGCCCTGGTCCGCGAGACGCTTCGCGAGGCCCTCGACGAGCAGCCCGGCGATCCGCTCGACCTCGCCCATCTGGAGGGGTGCGAAGAGCACCGTCTCGTCGACGCGGTTGAGGAACTCGGGGCGGAAGTGCGAGCGGAGTTCGGCCATGACCTGGTTGCGCGTCTGGTCGCTCAGCTCGCCGCCGCTCATGCCATCGCTCAGCATGTACTGCGAGCCGATGTTGCTCGTCATGATGATGACGGTGTTCTTGAAGTCGATGGTGCGGCCTTGCGAGTCGGTGACGCGCCCGTCGTCGAGGATCTGGAGGAGGATGTTGAACACATCGTGGTGGGCCTTCTCGATCTCGTCGAACAGGACGACGGAGTAGGGGCGCCTGCGGATGGCCTCGGTGAGCTGGCCGCCTTCTTCGTAGCCGACGTAGCCGGGGGGCGCGCCGACGAGCCTGCTGACCGCGTGCTTCTCCATGTACTCCGACATGTCGATGCGCACCATGTTGTCCTCTGAGTCGAAGAGCGATGCGGCGAGGGCGCGGGCGAGCTCGGTCTTTCCCACGCCCGTCGGGCCCAGGAAGATGAAGGACCCGATCGGGCGCTTCGGGTCCTTGATGCCGGCCCGCGCCCGCAGCACCGCATCGGCCACCAGGCGCACCGCCTCGTCCTGACCGATGACGCGCTCGTGGAGCACCTCGTCGAGGCGGAGCAGCTTCTCGCGCTCGCCCTCGACGAGCTTCGTGACGGGGATGCCGGTCCAGCGGGCCACGATCTCCGCGATCTCGTCGTCGGTCACTTCCTCGCGGAGCAGGCCGCCCGTTTCGCGCTTGCTCGCGAGGGCCTCCTCCTCCGTGGTCAACTCGCCCTGGAGGTTGGGGAGCTTGCCGTATTGCAGCTCGGAGGCCTTCTCGTAGTCGCCCCGGCTTGTTGCGAGTTCCAGGTCGTGGCGGATCTGCTCGATCTGCTCGCGGAGGCCCTGGACCTTGTGGATCGCGCCCTTCTCGGCGTCCCATTGGGCGCGCATGCCGTCGGCCCGCTCGCGCAGGTCTGACAGCTCGCGCCTGAGCGCCTCGAGGCGGTCCTGGCTCGCCTTGTCCTTCTCCTTCTTGAGGGCCTGCTCCTCGATCTCGAGCTGCATGACGCGGCGCGTCACCTCGTCGAGCTCGGCGGGCATGGAGTCGATCTCCGTGCGGATCATGGCGCAGGCCTCATCGACCAGGTCGATCGCCTTGTCGGGGAGGAAGCGGGCGGTGATGTAGCGGTCCGAGAGGGTCGCGGCGGAGACGAGGGCGCTATCGAGGATCTTCACGCCGTGGTGGACCTCGAAGCGTTCCTTGAGGCCGCGGAGGATCGAGACGGTGTCCTCGACGGTCGGCTGGTCGACGAGGACGGTCTGGAAGCGGCGCTCGAGGGCGGCGTCCTTCTCGATGTGCTTGCGGTACTCGTCGAGGGTGGTGGCGCCGATGCAGCGCAGCTCGCCTCGGGCGAGCATGGGCTTGAGCATGTTGCCGGCGTCCATCGCGCCCTCGGCCTTGCCGGCACCGACGATGGTGTGGAGCTCATCGATGAAGAGCAGCACGCGCCCCTCGGCCCGCTTCACCTCGTTGAGCACGGCCTTCAGGCGCTCCTCGAACTCGCCTCGGAACTTTGCGCCCGCGACGAGCGAGCCCATGTCGAGGGCGTAGATGGTCTTGTCCTTGAGGCCTTCGGGGACGTCGCCCCGCACGATGCGCTGGGCGAGGCCCTCGACGATGGCGGTCTTGCCCACGCCGGGCTCGCCGATGAGGACGGGGTTGTTCTTGGTCTTGCGTGAGAGGATGCGGATGACGCGCCGGACCTCGGCATCGCGCCCGATGACGGGGTCGAGCTTGCCCGACTGGGCGGCCTTGACGAGGTCGATGGCGTACTTGTCGAGGGCCTCGTAAGTGGCTTCGGGGTTGGCGGACTGGACGCGCTGCCCGCCGCGGACGAGGGTGAGGGTGGCGAGGAGGCGGGAGCGGTCGATGCCCGCATCGCGCAGGGCCTTCACGCCCGGGGTGTTGGGGGCCGCGTCGAGCATGGCCAGGACGATGTGCTCGACGGAGACGTACTCGTCCTTAAGCCTGCGGGCCTCGTCTTCTGCTTTGACGAGGACCTGGGCGAGGCCGTCTGTCAGGACGACGCGCGTCGGGTCGATGCCTGCGCCGCTGACTGATGGGCGCGCGGCGAGGCCCGCCTCGATCTCTGATGCGATCGAGCCCGCATCGACCTCCATCCGTGCGAGCAGCCTGGGCAGCAGGCCCTCGCTCTGGACGAGCAGCGCGTGGAGCATGTGCTCGACGTCGACCTGCTGGTGGCCACGCCCGACGGCGTCGTTCTGCGCCGCCTGGAGCGCTTCCTGTGATTTCTGGGTGAGCCTGTTGAAGTCCATGCGCTGTGCCTCCGCCCGGTAAGTGCAAGGGGTGTGCCGGTGTGGCGCTGGCCCTGATGCCCTCGCGGCGGGCGTGTGTGGCCATTTCGCGGGCCCTTCATGCCATGGTGGCAGGCTGGCAGGCGGGGTCGCTCGCACCTAGCATCGCCACGTCCCACGCGGGCGCGGGCCGCCTGCCTCAACGAAGGATGGAGAAGCGAACCATGTCGGTCGAGACCCAGGCGGATTCAGCGGGCGCGAGGCTCAAGGCGGAGACGGCGGAGCACCACAGGCGCGCCGAGACGCACGCCTTCCAGAAGGCGCTCGCCTCGGGCTCCATCGGGCGCGAGGGGTACGCGAGTTGGCTCGCGCAGATGTGGCACATGCACAAGGCGCTCGAGGCGCCTCTCGCGGAGGCCCGTGCCGCTTCGCCCGCGATCGCGGCGATCGTGACGGAAGAGCAGTTCCAGGTGCCTTACCTCGAGTCGGACCTCAGAGCCTTCGGCATCGACCCCGCATCGACCGAGCCATGCCCGACGGCCCGCGCCTTCGCGGAGCAGATGGGCAAGCTCGACCCGACCGACGAGAACGACCGGCTCACGCTCCTGGGCATGCACTACGTCGTCGAGGGGTCGAACAACGGCAACCGCTTCATCGTGCGCTCCATCGCGCCCGCCCTCGGGCTCACCCCCGACCAGGTCCGCTACCTCGTGCCCTACGGCGACCGGCAGCCCGAGCTCTGGGCGGCGTTCAAGACCGAACTCAACGCGCAGGCGTGGGAGGGCGAGAAGGTCGATCACCTCGTGAAGGCGGCGGGCGAGATGTTCGACTGGATCTACCGCTTGAGCGACGACCTCGCGGTCGGGTGAAACCGGGGCGGCCATCTGACTGAATCAACAACGAGCGGCCTTTGGGGTGCGCGGGGCGCCCGTGCCTAGAGTGCCCGCTCGCCCAGGAGCCCCAGATGGCGGACCCACGCCCCCAACGCACCGGCCTCGCCATCGTCCCGTTGCTCGTGCGGGGCGTGGTCGCGATTGTCCTGATCGTGATCGCGATGGGCTTCGCGACGATGCTCTTTGCGACGCGCCCCGAGGCACCGCGCCACCCGAAGGAGGCGGAGGCCCGCCCCGTGCGGATCGTGACGGCTCAGGCGTTTGACGTGCCGCGTGTGTGGGAGGGCTACGCGACGGCCCGCGCAGTGCGCGAGGCGACGGTTGCTGCGGAGGTGAGCGGGCGGATCGTTGAGCGCCCGGACGCGATCCAGGGGGGGCGCTGGGTAGAGCCCGGCGACCTGCTCGCGCGCCTCGACGATCGCGAATTGGTCGAACAACAGGCGCTGCTCCGCGAGTCGATCGCGGCGCTCGAGGCATCGCTCGACCGCCTGACCATCGAGGTCGAGCAGGTGCAGGAAGCGCTGGCGAAGGCGCAGGAAGCGATCGCGATCACGAAGGAGGAGCTCCGCCTGATGCAGCAAGCGGGGTCGCGGGGCGGCGCGAGCCCGATCGAGATCGAGCGGCTCAAGCGCGAGCTGACGACGCGCGAGCGCGACGCCATCACCCTGCGCGAGCGTGCGGATCAGGTGCCGCTCCGGCGCGTGGAGATCAAGTCGCAGATCGCCGCCGACCAGGCGCGGTTGCGCATCGCGGACCTGAACGTCGAGCGGGCCACGATCGTGGCGCCAATCGAGGGCATCCTGCAGGAGGTGTTTGTCGATACGGGCGACCGCGTGGCGATCGGTTCGTCGATCGCGCGGATCATCGACCCCCGCCGGATCGAAGCGCCCATCAGCCTCGCGATCTCCGCGGCCCGCGATGTGCGTGTGGGCGACCCGGCGAGCTTCGTCGCGTCGAGCGCCGCGGGGGGGACGCCCGTGGAGGGGCGGATCGCGCGCATCCTCCCTGAGGCCGACGCCAGCGCGCGGTCGATCACGGTGGTCATCGAGGCCGAGCAGGCTGCTGCGCCGGGCGAGTTGCCCGCGGTGATGCCCGGGGCGTTTGTGCTTGGGAGCGTGACCACGCAGAGCGACCGCGTCCGCGTGATCGTCCCGCGCAAGGCGGTGCAGGACGACCGCGTGCTCGTGGTGAATAGCGAGGGGCGCATCGAGGCGCAGACGGTCGATGTGTGGCAGTATGTCGTGCGGTCGTTCCCCTCGGTGGAGCCGACGGTGCGCGAGTGGGCGGTGCTCGAGGGGGGTGTCGAGGCGGGCGCGCGGATCGTGATCTCCAACCTCGATGAGCTCCAGCCGGGCGCGAAGGTGCGCGAGAGTGAGGATGAGGGCGAACCGCCCGCGTTCGCGCGCAACGGGGGCGCACCGCCCGCGCCCGAGCAAGGGGCGACGCAGTGAGCCTCGCGGCGTGGGGCGTCCGCAAGCCCGTCGTGACCAACCTGATCATGTTCGCCCTGATCGGGGCAGGGCTCGTGTTTGGCGTCGGGCTCCGGCGCGAGTTCTTCCCCGAGATCAACCCCGACCGGATCGTGATCGCGGCGCCCTACCCCGGCGCTTCGCCCAACGAGGTCGAGAAGTCGCTCACGAAGAAGATTGAGGACCGCGTCGAAGACCTCGATGGTGTCAAGGAGGTCACCTCGACGTCGACCGAGGGCTTGTCGAGCGTGTCGCTCGAGTTCGTGGATGGCACGGACATCGATGTGGCGCTGTTCGAGGTGAAGCGCGAGATGGACGCGATGCAGGACCTCCCGGAGGAATCTGATCGCATCGTCGTCACGAAGCTCGAGCCCAACATGCCGACGATCGTGGTGGCGCTCGCGGGCGATGCGCCCGAGCGTGACCTGAAGGTGGCGATCCGCGACATCCGCGACGACCTCGCGAGCCTCAAGACCCAGGGCATGGGCACGCTCCTCGAAGGGGGCGTGCGCGGCGCGGAGGTGCTCGTCGAGGTCGACCCCGCGGCGATGCTCGAGTACCGGGTGTCGCTCACGGAAGTCGAGCGGGTCGTGTCGGAGGCGATGATCGAACTGCCCGGCGGGTCGGTGCGCACGCCGGGCCTGAACGTCGCGATCCGCACGATGGGCGCGGAGGAGCGTGCGCCCGAGATCCGCGACATCGTGGTGCGCACGTCACCCGATGGGCGGGTCGTGCGGCTGGGCGACATCGCGAAGATCACGCCGGGCTTTGTGGATGTGGACCTCGCGGCCCGCCTGAACGGCAAGCCCTGCGTGTCGCTCACGGTGTTCAAGGAGGGCGACCAGGACGCCGTTCAGATGGCGGAGATGGTGAAGGCGTACGTCGCGGGGCGCAACCGCGAGGTGATCGAGCCGACGTGGATCGAGCGCTTCAAGCAGAACACGCGCCCGCCCGGCGATGACACGCCCGTCTCGCCCCGACTGGCGGCGTACGAGCTCGGGCTCCGCAACCAGCACCCGCTCCCGGGCACGCTCACGACGACGACCGACCTGGCGCGGTTCATCGTCGGTCGGCTCGACCTGCTGACGCGGAACGCGGCGTGGGGCGGTCTGCTCGTGCTGCTCACGCTCATCCTGTTGCTCAACCTGCGTGTGGCGTTCTGGACCGCCGCGGGGCTTGCGATCTCGCTCATGGCGACGCTCGCGGTGATGTACATGGTCGGGCAGAGCCTGAACCTGCTCACGATGTTCGGGCTCATCATCGTGCTCGGGCTGATCGTGGACGATGCGATCGTGGTCGCGGAGAACATCACGGCGCGGTACGAGGCGGGCGAGCCGCCCCTGACCGCGGCGGTGAACGGCACGCGCCAGGTGAACTGGCCCGTGATCGCCACGGTGCTCACGACGATCTGCGCCTTCCTCCCGCTCGCGCTCATCGGCGGGCGGATTGGCGACATGCTCGTGGTCATGCCCATCATCGTGGCGTGCGCGCTGGGCACATCGCTCATCGAGGCGCTGCTCATCCTCCCCTCGCACATGGGCCACTCCCTGCTCGGGCACGAGCGGCGGATGAAGTCGAACAAGCGGGGGCTGTTCACGCGTGTCGAGGCGCGGTTCGACACGTGGCGCGACGGGCTCTTCAACACGGTCCTGATCCCGCGGTACGCCCGGTTCATGCGGAGCGCGCTGAAGTACCGCTACATCTCGTTCGCGGCGGCGGTGGCGCTCGTGATCGTGTCGCTCGGCATGGCGGTGGGCGGGCGTGTGCCGTTCAACTTCCTGACCGACGAGGACGCGGAGACGGTGAGCGTGGAGCTCCGCATGCCCGTGGGCACGCCCGTCTCGGAGACCGATTCGGTCCTCAAGCGGATCGAGGCGGCGGCCATTGCGCAGGGGGAGGTCAACTCGGCGTACACCGTCGTCGGGGCCGTCGCGAGCCTCGAGGGCGAGGGCGACATCATGCAGAGCCAGATCGGGCAGCTCATCCTCGAGCTCAAGCCCGTCGAGGAGCGTGACCGCTCGAGCGCCCAGGTCATCGAGGCGATGAAGGACCACCACGGCCCGCTGGCGGGCATCAAGAGCCTCAAGTACAGCGCGATGTCGGGCGGGCCATCGGGGCCGTCGATCTCGCTCGCGATCGCGGGCGAGCCGCAGGACGCGGTGGTGCGCGTGGCCAACGAGCTCAAGTCGAAGCTCGCGGAGTTCGAGGGCGTCTCGGAGATCTCCGATGACAACGAGGTCGGTCGGCGCGAGCTCCAGCTCCGCCTGCGCGCGGATGCGAAGGCGCTGGGCTTCACGGAGGCGGCGCTGGCCCGCCAGCTGCGCGCCATCGCGTTCGGGCTCGAGGCGCACACCTTCGCGGGCGACCGCGAGGACATCGACGTGCGCATCACGGTCCCCGAGAGCGTCCGGCGTTCGCTCGCGCGGATTGAGCAGATGCACGTCTTCGCGCCCGATGGCACGCCCGTGCCGCTCATCGAGGTCGCGCACATCGAGGAGGGCTCGGGCTACTCCGCGATCCGCAGGCTCGATGGTGAGCGCGTCGTCACCGTCACCGCGCAGGTCGACCAGGCGGTCCAGAACACCGAGGTCGTGATGCGGGACCTTCAGCCGGAACTCGAAGCGCTCATCGCGGCCAACCCGGGCGTGAAGCTCGTGTCGCGCGGGCGGCAGAAGGACATGGCCGAGAGCTTCGCGTCGATCCCGCTCGGGATGCTCGTCGCCGCGGGACTGATCTTCATCATCCTGGCGTGGCTCTTCGAGAGCTACACCCAGCCGCTGATCGTGATGGCGGCGATCCCCTTCGCGACGATCGGCGCGATCTGGGGGCACTACTTCCTGGGCTTCGACATGACGTTCCTGTCGCTCATCGGGTTCATTGCGCTCTCGGGCGTCGTGGTCAACGACTCGCTCATCTACATGGAGTTCTACAAGCAGCGCCTCTCGGAGGGCGCATCGGTGGCGGACGCGGCCCTCGACGCGGGGCGGGCGCGCCTGCGCGCCATCCTGCTGACCACGCTCACGACGGTGCTCGGCCTGATGCCGCTGATGCTCGAACGCTCCTTCCAGGCGCGCTTCCTGATCCCGATGGCGATCACGATCAGCTGCGGGCTGATCTCCGCGACGGGGATCATCCTGGTGGTGCTGCCGTCGATGCTTGTGATCCTGGACGATTTGAAGCGGGGCATGCGGTGGCTTTGGTCGGGCACGTGGGAGGCGCCTGAGGGGCTGTCGCCGAAGCAGGCGGGGCCTGTGGCGTGAGCCTGCGCGCGGTGGGTACGCTGGCGGTTGCAATCGTGTCGTCCGCGGCATCGGTCACTTGTCTCGCGCAGCAAGGCGAGGCGCAGGGCGGCGAACCGGCGCGCTTTGGCAGGTTCGTCAAGCAGATCGAGGGTGGGTTTGTCGATCCGACGGAGGTCGGCTTCCTCGACGACGGCACGCTGCGCGTGTGGGACGTGGGCGGGCGTTACCTCGACTTCGACCCGCGGACGGGAGAGCCGCGCGGGAGTGGACGGGAACGTCTGGCCGGCAGCAGGCCGTACGCGGGACAGGAGCGCGCCGTTGTGTCGCCCGACAGCGACGCCGGCCTTGTCTTGATCTACGGCGAGGACGGCGAGGTCGCTTGGGTCTGCCAAGGCCCTCATGGGCAGGCCAGCGGGCGCCACGCGGACTCTCCGCCGTTCATCAAGCCGGGTGGCGCAGCTCTCAGCACCGAGGGCAATCTCTTCGTCGCGGACACGGGCGAGGACCGCATCTACCACATGGACCCGGAGGGCGAACTCCTCAACGAGTGGGGCGGCTACGGCGCCTTCCCGGGCCTGCTCAACCGACCCATGGGCCTCGCGTTCCACGATGGCCACCTCTACGTCGCCGACTCGGCGAACCATCGCATCCAGGTCTTCACTCCCGAGGGCGAGTACGTCTACGAGTGGGGCCTCCACGTCATCCGCCCGCACGAGGGCGAGGGGCGCATCCACTACCCGTCCGACATCGCGATCTCGCCCGATGGGAGGCTCGCGGCGGTCGCCGAGCCGATCGAGCGGCGCGTGCAGGTGTTTACGCTCGTCGATCCGGATGACCCAGCGCCCACGAGCAGCGCGTTCTTCGAGCGGGCCGATGCGCCGCACTTCGGCGACCACATCGCCATCGCGGGCGAACTGATGGTGACGACCGAACCCGACACGGGGCAGGTCGTCGTGTGGACGCTCGCGCGTGCAGCGCCCATCCCCATCACGCGCATCGGCAAGCGGGGCGACGGCATGGGCCAGTTCCGCGAGCCCGGCGATGTCGCGATCGACTACGAGAAGCGGCGGGTGTGGGTGGCCGACCCGTGGTCGCGACGGGTGAGCGTGTTTCAGTTGGATTGGGAGCCGGGGGATGCGCCTGGGTATGACCCGTTCATGGCGAAGTTCGTGAAGGCGTATGGGCTTGGTTGGCAAGCGGAGGCGATCGAGCTGCTGCCCGATGGGTTCTGCCTGCACGACCGCCATGGCATTGGAGTAGCCAAGATCGCGGCGACGGGTGACCAGGACAAGGACTGGGGGTGGAAGTCGCCGCCCGACCGTGGCGCTGACTATCGCCACCCGCGGGACCTCGCGACCGGCGCGGCGCGAGAGATCGTGTACATCCTGGACCGACCGCGCGCAGGGCCCGCCGCAGAGATCATCGGACGCGCAGCCGACAGCGGCGAGGTCCGCTTCCGCGCCGTCGTGCAGTGCGCCGCAGACATGCTGGCCCTAGCGGACGACCGGCTGTTCGTCACTTGTGGCGCTGAAGACACCATCACCTCCATCTCGCTCGCCGATGGGAACGACCAGGGCACGTTCGGCTCCACAGGCCTCGGCCCCGCCCAGTTCTTCCGCCCCGCAGGCATCGCCGTCGCCGAAGATGGGCGACTCTACGTCGTCGATCGCGGCAACCATCGCGTGCAGGTGCTCGAACCGGATGGCACGTTCGTCACCGCGTTCGGCGCTAGGCTCTATGTGCAGCCCGCGCTCAATCCCGATGCGCCGGCGCCCTGACCGACGCGACGCGCAGCACGCCTCATGACACGACCGATCATCGCCATTTCGCTCGCCACGCTCATGCTCGCCCTCGGCGCGTGCGGCGATCAGGCGACGGGCGACGGCGAACCCGCACCGTCCCCTCCCGTCACCCCGGCGGCGGCGAATGGCGCACAAGCGACGCCCGCCGATCTCGACTGTGCTCAACAGACGGTTTTCAACGAGGACGGCACGGTGCGCGAGGTCTCGGCGGGCGCTGTGCCGGTCGAGCGGGGCGTCACCATCGAAGCGGCGAAGCTCGTCTCGCTCGACGACACGTACCGCCTGAGCGTCAGCGCCACGCCGACGCGGGTCGAGACCAACCGCCTGTTCGAGCTGAACATCGCGATCACCGATGCGGATGGCGTGCGCATGAGCGCGCCCGCTGTCGTCCTCACCGTCGACGCGGCGATGCCGCATCACGAGCACGGGCTCAACACCACGCCACGCGTGACGCCTCAGGGCGATGGGTTTCTCGCCGAGGGGTTGATCTTCCACATGCCGGGCAAGTGGGAGGTGTACTTCGACGTCGAGGACCGGGGGATCACCGAGCGCGCGATCCTGGAGCTCGTGGTCCGATGACCCGGTGGGGGTCTGGTCGGTGGCTTGGGCTGGCGGTCCTGTCGATCGTCGGCGTCACGACGCTTGTCTGCGGCCAGCAGGCGACGACTGCTCCTGACGATGCGATCGCGTTCACCCCCGACGAGATCACCCGCATCCTCGACCACTCCCCCCTCCCCCCAGCGCCGCCCGACCCGACCAACGCGCATGCCGATGACCCACGCGCAGCGCACCTGGGACGGTTCCTGTTCTTCGAAACGCGCCTCTCGGGCAACGGTGAAGTCTCGTGCGCGACGTGCCACGACCCGGCGAAGGGCTTCTCCGACGGGCTCCGCCTGACGCAGGGCATCGAGCGGGGCGACCGCCATGCGCAGTCGCTCTTTAACGTGGCGCACAACCCGTGGTTCCTGTGGGACGGGCGGCGCGATTCGCTTTGGGCGCAGGCGGTCGAGGCGATCGAGCGCGAGGGGGAGATGGGCGGGCATCGCCTGGACGTTGCGCGGCTGGTCGTCACCGACGAGGACCTCCGTGGCGCCTATGAAGCCATCTTCGGCGCACTCGGTGGCCCGGCTCGCCGAGCCGGGTCTCTCCCCGACGATGCCAACTGGGACGAGCTCACCCGCGAAGAGCAACGCGCCGTCACCCGGATCATCGTCAACCTCGCCAAGGCCATCGCCGCCTACGAGCGTCAGCTCACCAGCGCCGATGCGCCCTTTGACCGATTCGCCGAAGCACTCCGGGCGGGCGATGCGGAGGGGGCACACACCCACGTCTCACCCCAGGCCCAGCGCGGCCTGCGCCTGTTCGTTGGCGAGGCCAACTGCGCTGCGTGCCACGCGGGCCCGAACTTCACCGACGGCGCGTTCCACAACACCCTGCTCCCGCTCGACCCGACGGTCGATCAGCGCGAGCGTGACAGGGGGCGGTTCGATGGGGTCCCGGACCTGCTCGCTTCGGAGTTCCGGGCGGACTCGGCGTGGACCGATGCGCCCGACGACGAGCGGGCGCGGCGGCTCGGGTTCCTCAACCGCTCGCCCGAGCTGTGGGGGGCGTTCAAGACGCCCACGCTCCGCTCGGTTGCGCTCTCGCCGCCCTACATGCACGATGGTTCGATCGCGACGCTCCGCGGGGTGGTCGATCACTACGCGGACCTGAACCCCGCGGCGGCGGGTGCGCACCATGCGCGGGACCCGTTGCTCCAGCCGCTCGATCTGACTGACGCCGAGCGGGACGACCTCGTCGCGTTTCTCGAGAGCCTGACCGGCGCGCCGCTGGATGCAGCCTTGTTCAGCGCACCGGAGGCCCCATCCGGGGAAGCGAGCCGGGGCGTGTCGCCCCGGTGAACCACGTGAAGGCGCGGGCGCAGAACCCGTCACCGCGTTCCGGGCCCGTAGCGCAGAGGCGCGGGGGTCGCAGAGCGTGTGAGCCAACTCCCGTGTCAATCAACCCCCAACGCCCTGCCCGAATGCCGCGAGCACCGCGTTCAGGTCCTGGGAATTGGTCACGCCGTCGCCGTTGATGTCGCCGGCGCAGGTCCCGACGCACCCGAAGTCCGCGAGCAGCAGGTTGAGGTCATCGGAGTCGACATCGCCGTCGCCGTCGAGGTCGCCCGGGGTGGGGATGTCGCAGAACGTGAAGTTGTCGACGAGGAACGTGGCGAAATAGGTTGCGCCGTCGCATGGCGTTGGGGCGATCGTGTCGACGCGGTAGCGGATGGCCAGGGTGATCTCATCGCCGATCTCGACGCCCGTCGCGTCGAGCAGGTCGATCTCGGTCAGTTCGGGGTTGAACGGGTGGTTGTAGAAGCCGGCGAGTGAGATCGCGATATCGCAGAAGCCTTGTGGCGTGTTGAACGTGTGCTGGAGCAAGTCGATCGAGTGGACCTCGCCTTCGGGATCGGTGACTTCGAGCGCGATGAGGTAGGTGATCTCGGGCGTGCCCCACCACGTGGCCTCGCCGCCGCCGCCGATGATGAACTGCAGGGTCGAGCCCGTGACCACGATGGGACGGGACACGCGGACGTCGATGAACGATTCGCCGAAGCCCGCCCGCTCCTTCCCCGACGCGACGACCGCCGCCTCGACGCCCAGCACGTGGTCGTCGAGCCAGGGGAACCACTGCGAGGCGTCGTCAACGCGCGTGTCGAGGATGATCTCGCCATCGCCACGGATCGACTGCTGCTCGTCGACTGTCCACCCGTCGAGGTCGTCGTCGAAGGAGCCGTTCTCGATGAGCGCGCAGCCGGACGTGCCCGCTTGGGCGTGAAGACCGATAGGTGCGACGAGGCCCGCCACGACCGCCGCGAAGCCCGCTCTCAAGTTGCATGCCATGCCTGAGTCTCCCCGTGTTCCCCCACAGACAGATCGGCTCCATGAACTATCAGGTCAGATGCGCGCCGGGGCAATTCCTGTCGCGCGGAACGGGCATCCGTATGAGGGCCCACACCTGTCGCGGCGTTCCGGGCTCGTAGCGGCCTGCGGCGGGCCCGTCGCACCCCAAGAACCCCGCCCAATTCTGGGAAACGTTCGGGTCGAAGGTCGCGGCACGTCACCCCTGAGGTAACGTCTACATGCACAGGTCCGCACTCCCAAGAAGGAGCCCATCGATGCCGCGCACGCTCTCCACGCCCTTCCCCGCTGCTCTCCTCGCGCTTCTCGTGCCCGCCTCGGCGATGGCTCACTCGGACGACCCGAAGATCCTCGACCGCATGCCGCGTTACGAGGGCCCGGGCTACTCCGCGGCGCTCGATGGCGACCCGCCGGTCAACTTCCCGTCGTCCAACGTGCAGTTCAAGGCGTGGCTGCCGATCTCGGAGTTCGGCGGCTTCGCGAACGCCAACGACTGCTGGGGCTACACCTCGCCCTCGGGGCGTGAGTACGCGATCCTTGGCCTGTCGGGCGCGACGGCGTTCATCGAGGTCACCGAGCCGACCGACCCGGTCGTGCTCGCGGTCCTGAGCGGGCCGAGCTCGCTCTGGCGCGACACCAAGACCTACCAGGAATACGCCTACTCCGTGTCCGAAGGGGGCGGCGGGATCCAGGTCTTCGACATGGGCGACATCGACAACGGCAACGTCGCGCTCGTCAACACCATCACCTCGGGCGGCAACGAGGCGACGCACAACGTCGCCATCGACACCGTAAGCGGGCGGCTCTATCGCCTCGGCGGCTCGGGCAACGGCCTGCGCATCTACGACCTGACGAACAACCCCGCTTCGCCCGCCTTCATCGGCTCGTGGCCCACCAAGTACGTGCACGATGCGCAGATCGTCACCTACACGGAAGGCGAGTACGCGGGCAAGCAGATCGCGTTCTGCAACGCGGGCTTCGGCAACGGCTCCATCGAGACGGGCCTCACCATCGTCGACGTGACGAGCCCCGCGTTCCCCCAGATCCTCGGCGAGCTCGAGTACTCCGCGGGCGCCTACTCGCACCAGGGGTGGCTCACGGAGGACCGCCAGTTCTACATCCTCAACGATGAGCTCGACGAGCAGCAGCAGGGCGTCACAACCAAGTCGCGCGTGATCGACGTCTCGGACCTGACCAACCCCGTCGAGGTGGGCACCTTCACCAACGGCAGCAGCGCGGTGGACCACAACTGCTACGTGGTGGGCGACCTGCTCTATGCGGCGAACTACCGCTCGGGCCTGCGTGTGTTCGATATCTCCGACCTCCCCAACGCGGTCGAGGTCGCCTCGTTCGATACGTTCCCCGAGAACGACAACCCGAACTTCAACGGGCTGTGGAGCAACTACCCGTTCTTCGAGTCGGGCACCGTGATCGGGTCCGACATCGAGAAGGGCCTGTTCGTCTGGACGGTCGGGCCCGCGGCCCTCGACATCGAGATCGAGGGCGAGACGCCCGACCTGATCGACCCGTCGGGCCAGACGCTCACCGTCCGCATCACGCCCGCGGGCGATGAGGTGCTCGACCTCGCGGAGACCGCGCTCATCTTCTCAGAGGGCGAGCCCGACGCGGTGACGAGCCTCGAGTTCACGCCCATCGGCGATGACCTCTACACCGTCGCCTTCCCCCCGCTCCCGTGCGAGACGATTGTCGCCTACTACATCTCCGCGACGACGGCGTCGGGGATCAACGTCGTGCTGCCGTCGGGCGCGCCGGGCTTCGGCACGTTCGACGCCGCGGTCGCGGACGAGCTGACCGTCGCGTTCGAGGACAACATGGAGACCGACACGGGTTGGGTCGTGGGCCAGCCGTCCGACGACGCGACCACGGGGATCTGGGAGCGCGTCGACCCGATCGGCACGAGCGCCCAGCCCGAGAGCGACAACCCGGAGGGTGAGGGCACGCTCTGCTGGATCACCGCCAACGACGGGGGGTTTGGCGGCGCGGGCCAGGCGGATGTTGACAATGGCAGCACCACGCTCACCTCGCCCACGCTCGACGCCGCGTCTGGCGCTGAGGGCGCCTCGCCCTTCATAGCGTACTACCGGTGGTACTCGAACGACCTGGGCAACTCGCCCAACGCGGACGAGATGCCCATCGAGATCTCCAACAACGATGGGTTCACGTGGGTCCCGCTCGAGACAGTGACCGAGAACACGGGCGCCTGGACCTACAGGCAGTTCGCGATCGCGGACTTCGTGGCGCCGACCGATCAGGTCAGGGTGCGATTCATCGCGCAGGACCTGGGCGATGGCTCGCTCGTGGAAGCCGGCGTCGATGATGTGCGCCTGTTCTGGTACTCGTGCGAGACGGGCGTTCTTGGCGACATCAACGGCGACTGCGCCGTCGACTCGGCGGACCTCAACATCCTGCTTGGCGAGTTCGGGCAGGCGGTCGCGATGGGTCAGGGGCCCGACCTCACGGGCGATGGTTTCGTCGGGTCGGACGACCTCAACGTCCTGCTCGGCGCGTTTGGGCAGGTCTGCCCGTAGGGACCCCTCGGGACGCCCGCCGCCCGGCCCGGCCGCGGGTTGGTGGCGCGCAGTTATCATCGCGACATGACCGCCACCGCCCAACCGACTGCCCCGCGGCTCAAGTGGTCGCGCATCGCCGTGCGGCTCGCGCCCGACGGCGCGCGCATTACCCGGCTCTTCACCGAGCTCGAAGGCCTCATCTCGATCCGCGAGGCGCAGTTCCTCTACCGCATCGCGCGCGGGCGGGGCACGATCGTCGAGATCGGGCCGCACCGGGGCAAGAGCACCGTGCTCCTCGCGCTCGGCGCGGGCCTCGACCAGGCGGGCAGCCAGACCCGCTTCATCTCCATCGACCCGCACGGGGACCGCCCCGGCGTGGCCGGCGAAGACGACTTCAACGCCTTCCACGACACGCTCAGCCGCTACGGCCTCGACGACAAGGTCGACCACTGGCGGCGCTACTCGCAGGAGGCCGCGGCGGATTGGGACGAGTCGCCCATCGACCTGCTCTGGATCGATGGCTCGCACGCCTACCAGGACAAGGTCGAGGACCTCGAGAAGTGGGGCCGGTTCGTCCGCCCGGGCGGCGTGATCGTCGCCCACGACGTCTACCGCCCGCGCATCCCCGATGTGCTCCGCGCGTGGAACGACACGATCGAGCCCGACCCGGTGTGGGGGCCGACGCGGCGCAAGCACTCGATCGCGTGGGCCGCGCGGCGGGCGGGCGCATGACGGACTATGTCGTCGGCATGGACGGATGTCGAGACGGGTGGGTCGCCTGCGTCCTCAATCAGTCTGGCGATGTGTCGTTCCGGGTCGTGGCCAGTGTCAGTTCGGCGATGGACATGATTCGCGACTCCGCGCTGACGCTCATCGACATCCCGATCGGCTTGCCGCCGACCGATGCCCGAGCCTGCGACCTTAAGGCCAAGAAACTTCTTGGTCGCTACAACTCGCGGGTGTTCCTTACTCCACCTCGCGGCGTCTTCCAATGCCACGCCTACGAGGACGCGAATCCGCTCTGCAAGGAGATCTCCGGGCGTGGACTGATGAAGCAGATGTGGGCGATCATGCCGAAGATCAAGGAAGTCGATCGAGCAATCCTCTCAGAGGAGTCTCCGCCTGCGAACCTCCGAGAGTGCCATCCAGAGATATGCTTCTGGGGCCTTCGGGGCACCATCATCGATGAGAACAAGACCACCATCGACGGCAAGCTCGCACGAGTAGCCACGCTGGCCGAACTGCTCCCAGATGCGGAGCGGGTGATCGTCGACGCCGAACGGACGCTTGCCCACAGGAAGGTCGCGAGCGACGACGTAATCGACGCCCTCATCGGGGCGATCACAGCCGCGGGCGTTTGGGATGGAACGATTCGCACACTGCCGTCAGTACCCGAGCAAGATGCGCGGGGGCTGCCTATGGAAATGGTCTACCGCCTCGCTCCCTAGTTTGCCGCCCGTAGCGCGGCCCGAGCCGCAACCCCCGCTACCCTGCCCCCATGACCACCCCACACGACGTCCTCACCCGCCTCCGCGTCTTCGATGACCCGCGCTTCCTCTCCCCCAGCGCCCAGGGCGAGCCCGACGCAGCGGTCTCGATCAACCCCGCGACGGGAGAGCCGCTCGGCGCCGTCCGCCTGCAATCGCGCCGCGACTACGACGCCATCGTCGGCCGCGCCTGCGCCGCGCAGCAGCAGTGGCGGCTCCTGCCCGCGCCCCAGCGTGGCGAGATCGTCCGGCGCATCGGCGTCGAGCTGCGCAACCACCTCGACGACCTGGGCACGCTCGTCACCCTCGAGATGGGCAAGATCAAGCCGGAGGGCGATGGCGAGGTCCAGGAGTGCGTGGACATCGCCGACTTCGCGGTGGGGCTCTCGCGCCAGCTCTACGGCAAGACCATGCCCTCCGAACGCCAGGACCACAGGCTCATGGAGCAATGGCACCCGCTGGGCACGATCGGCGTCATCACCGCGTTCAACTTCCCCATCGCGGTCTGGGCGTGGAACTCCATGCTCGCCGCGGTGTGTGGTGATGCGGTCGTGTGGAAGCCGAGCCTCATCACGCCGCTCACCGCGATCGCGGGCAACGCGCTGGCCCGGCGCGCCATGAGCGAGCAGGACGTGTGGAAACCGACGGGCGGCGTCGATCCCGCCGACATCTTCTCGCTCGTGATCGGCGGCGACAGTGAAGTGGGTGAAGCCATGACCGCCGACGAGCGCCTGCCGCTCATCAGCGCGACCGGCTCGTGCCGGATGGGCAAGGTCGTGGCGCAGAAGGTCGCGGCCCGCCTGGGGCGGTGCCTGCTCGAACTCGGCGGCAACAACGCGATCATCCTGATGCCCGACGCCGACATGGACCTCGCGATGCGCGGCATTGTCTTCGGCGCTGTCGGCACCGCGGGGCAGCGCTGCACGTCGACGCGCCGCCTGCTGTGCGTGGGCGACGCGGCGGACACGATCACGCCCAAGCTCGTGGAGGCCTACAAGAGCGTGCAGATCGGCAACCCGGTTGAACCAAGCACGCTCATGGGGCCGCTGATTCACGAGGAAGCGGTGCAGCAGATGCGCACCGCGATCGAGCGCGCGGTCAAGGAAGGGTGCAAGGTCCTGGCCGGCGGCGTCGAAGGCATCGACCGGTTCGCGGGCAAGCCGGGCAACTTCGTCGAGCCGACGCTCATCCGCGTGCCGCAGGGCGCCACGCCCGACATCACGCGCGAGGAGACCTTCGCGCCGGTGCTCTACATCTTCGAGTTCGATTCGTTCGAGGACGCGATGGCCGCGCACAACGATGTGCCCCAGGGCCTCTCGTCCGCGGTCTTCACGAGCGACTCCCGTACCGCCGAGCGCTTCCTCTCTCCCGCGGGCTCGGACTGCGGCATCGCGAACGTCAACCTGGGCACCTCGGGGGCCGAGATCGGCGGGGCGTTCGGCGGCGAAAAGGAAACCGGCGGCGGGCGCGAGTCGGGGTCGGACTCGTGGAAGGCCTACATGCGGCGGGCGACGAACACGATCAACTATGGGGTGGACTTGCCGCTCGCGCAAGGGATCAGCTTCGGCTAAGCGGTTCTGCCCCGCACTACCATCGCGTCCAAACCTCACAAGGAACATCCAATGCCCACCACCTTCCAATCCCGCGCCACCTCCCTCCTCACCAAGCTCCGCGATGCTGGGGAGTTCAAGCAGCTCCAGACGATCGACTCGCCCATGGACGCGACCGTCCGCATCGTGGGCGACGATGGCAAGGCGCGCGAGGTGCTGTGCTTCTGCTCGAACAACTACCTGGGTCTTGCGAACCACCCGGAGGTCGTCGAAGCGGGGCTCAAGGGGCTGCGGGACTTTGGAGGGGGCACGGCGTCGGTCCGCTTCATCTGCGGCACCTTCACCCCCCACCTCGCCCTCGAGGCCCGCATCGCGGAGTTCCTGGGCGTCGAGGCGGCGTACACGTTCGTCTCGTGCTGGAACGCGACGGAGGCGCTGTTCCCGACGCTGTGCGCACCGACCGATGCGATCGTGAGCGATGAGCTGAACCACGCGTGCATCATCGACTCCATGCGCCTCGCGGGCGTGATCCAGAAGGGGCTCAAGAAGTTCATCTACAAGAACTGCGACATGGGCGACTTCGAGGCCAGGCTCGTCGCGGCACGCGAGGCGATCGGCGATGAGGGCGTGATCTGGGTCATCACGGACGGTGTGTTCTCGATGGAGGGCAACATCGCGAACCTCCCCGCGATGCGCGAGCTGTGCAACAAGCACGGGGCCGTGCTCGCCGTAGACGACTCGCACGGCACGGGGGTCATGGGGAAGACCGGGCGTGGCACGCACGAGCACTACGGGATGGCGGGCAAGGACATCGACCTGTTCACGGGGACGCTTGGCAAGGCGCTGGGCGGGGCCGCGGGCGGGTATGTTGCCGGGCCGAGGTACGCGGTTGAGATGATCGTGCAGCGTGCGCGCCCGACGCTGTTCTCGAACGCGTTGCCCGTGACCGTCGCATGCAGCGCGGACAAGGCGATCGAGGTGCTCATGCGCGAGCCCGAGCGGGTCCAGAAGCTGCGGGACAACGTCGCGCTGACGCGGAAGCTCGTGGGCGAGGCGGGCTTCGAGGTGATCGATTCCCCCACCGCGATCTGCCCGATCATCGTGGGCGAGACCGCGAAGGCGATCGCGATGAGCAAGCGCCTTCTTGACCTGGGCGTGTACGTGATCGGGTTCGGCTACCCGGTGGTCCCGGAGGGCACGGCGAGGCTGCGCGTGCAGGTGTCGGCGGCTCACACGGAAGACCACATCAAGGCGCTCGTGGACGCACTCAAGGGGCTCTAGTGGGGTGGTTCCTGTGGATGGGTCGAATCGCGGGCCCAGATTCAGTCTTTGCGCTAAGTCTCTGTGAATGCGTGGCTTAGTCCGACGTTGGGGCTTGCACCTCAGCGAACCCTTGATCTGGCCCGTGAGGCCATCTACATTCCCCCCTCGCGTGGGGTTGCACACCCCAAAGCGAGCAATGTCCGGGGGTGCCGGGGGTTTCGACCATCACAGTCGAGTGGGTGTTGTTGTGCTAGACTAGAGGTATTGAGATGGGCGGGACGTCCATCCGGTGCAAGCATAGCGCCCTGCTATGGATGTTAGTTTGTCTGAACATGATCTGAACAAGGAAGGACGCCTGCCCATGGACCGCCAGGCCAAGCCAGAACTGCTCCGAGGAACCCTTGAGATGATGGTGCTGAAGCGCCTGGACGTCTCGCCAGACCACGGGTACGGGATCATCCGGCAGTTGCAGAAGGCATCGAACGACGTGCTGCAGATTGAGGAGGGGTCGCTCTACCCGGCCCTGCACCGGCTGGAGAAGCGGGGCTTCCTGCAGTCAGAGTGGCGCTCGACGGAGTCGAACCGGCGGGCGAAGTACTACTCGCTCACGCCTCAGGGCGAGCGGAAGCTCAACGAGGACCTGTCGGCGTGGTCCCAGATGTCGAGCGCGATCAACGGCGTGCTCGACGCGAGCTTCAACGGGCGACTCCAGGCCTGCTGATCGGCGCCGCCTACGCGATCGTCGCGGCGGGCGGGTCGAGCGGCAGCTGGCGCGCGAGCCCCATATAGGCCTCGAACTGCTCCCTGCACTCGAGCAGGGAGTCGCCGCCGAACTTCGTGCGCATGGCGCGCGCGATCTCGAAGGCGACCACGTTCTCCATGACGACGCTCGCGGCCGACGCGGCGCAGATGTCCGAGCGCTCGTACTGGCTCTGCTCGGGCTGTTTCGTGTTGAGGTCGATGCTCGCCATGCCGCGGAGCAGGGTGGAGATGGGCTTCATGGTGCCTCGCACGACGACGGGCATCCCGTTGGTCATGCCGCCCTCGAGCCCGCCCGCGTTGTTGGTGGGGCGCGTGAAGCCCAGATTGGCGCTCTTGCGCTCGGCCTGGTCGAACACGATGGGGTCGTGAACCTGTGAGCCCGTGCGCTGCCACGCCTCGACGCCAAGCCCGATCTCGACCGCCTTGAACGCCTGGATGCCCATCACGGCGAGAGCGAGGCGGGCATCGAGCTTGTCGCGCCAATCCATGCACGAGCCGAGCCCGATCGGGCAGCCAAGGACGTGGGCCTCGCAGACGCCTCCGACGGTGTCCTTGTCCTCCTTGGCCTTGCGGATCGATGCGCGGATGCGCTCGCTTACCGCTTCGTCGGGGCAATACACGTCCGAGGCGTCGCGCCGGGCGATCACCTCGTCCGCGTTCGCAGCGTTGACCTCGACGTGCGCCTGGGCGTCGAGCGCGCCCTTGAGGAAGCCGACGATGCGCACATCGAACTCACGGAGCAGGCATTTCGCGAGCGCCCCCGCGGCGACCCGGGCCGCGGTCTCCCGTGCACTGGCCCGCTCGAGCGTTTCCCTGCAGTCGGTCGTCAGCCACTTCACGCTGCCCGCGAGGTCCGCGTGGCCCGGGCGTGGGCGGTGCACGGGCGGCGTGCGCTCCTCATCGTCCAGGCGCGAGTCCTTGTTCGCGACCATGAGCGTGACGGGCGACCCGATGGTGTGCCCAAGGCGGACGCCCGAGAGCACCTGCACCCGATCGGTCTCGATGCGCTGGCGGCCGCCCCGCCCGTAGCCGCCCTGGCGTCTGGCCAGTTCGCGGTTGATGAGGTCGAGGTCGACGGGCACGCCCGCGGGCATGCCCTGGACGACCGCGAGCATGCCAGGGCCGTGCGATTCGCCGGTGGTGTGGTAGTCGAGCGTTGCCATGCCCAGAGAGTAGGGGATTGATCGGGGCGGCATCGGCCCCGTTCCGCTCTGCCACGCGGCGACCCGTGAGAGCCGACCTCGTTTATCGGGGGTGAGGCTTGCAATGGCGGTCCCGCGAGGGAACATAGGAGGAGAGCCGATGCCCCCCAATGCGCGTCGAGCTGCCCATACGAGGAGCGCCCCGCTGGGGGCGAGAGAGCAAAGAGGAGGAACGCCTATGTTCACGCGAATCGCCACGAGTGCCTGCGCGCTGTGCCTGATGACGGGCCCCGCGCTGGCCGCCGAGTTTTTCTTCACCGCCGACATCTCGGGCCTGAACGAGGTCCCCGCGAACGGCAGCCCGGCCACGGGCCTGCTGACCGGCACGTATGACGATGTCGCCAACGAGTTCTCGTTCGACTGGTCGATCACCGACAACCTGCTCGGGGACCCCACGGCGGCGCACATCCATAACGCGCCCGCCGGCGTCAACGGCGGCGTCGTGTTCCCCTTCTCGCCCGGGGCCTTCCCGCTTGTCGGCAGCGACACATGGTCGGGCCTGTCGGCCGGCCAGGTCTCCGAGCTCTTCGCGGGCAACATGTACGCCAACTTCCACACGACCGCCTTCCCGGGCGGTGAGATCCGCGGCCAGATCGAGTTGATCCCTGCACCGGGCGCGGCCGGCCTGCTCGCCCTCGCGGGCTTCGGCGTGGCGCGCCGGCGCCGGGGCTAAGGGCTCGCCACCGGAAAGACCACGCAGACCGCGCCCCCGAAAGGGTGCGCGGTTTCTTTTGACAGAGAGGGTCCCCCTCCCGCCAGTTGCGAGGGTGGGAGCCGCTCAGGCAGGGAGAGGGTTCAATTATGCGCAGGAAGACGATTGCGGCACTCGCCGCCACCACGCTGCTCAGCACGCTCGCGGGCGGCGCGGAGTTCCAGTTCGAAGCGGTCATCGATGCCGACCAGGCGGGCACGCCAAGCCCCGCGACGGGTCTGCTCACGGGCGTCTATGACGATGTCGCGAACACGTTCACGTTCGAGTGGACCATCACCGACAACCTGATCGGCAACCCGAGTTCGCCCGGCGCTCACATCCACGCGGCCCCGGCGGGCTCGAACGGCGGCGTGGTCTTCGCCATGAGCGGCGGCGCCTGGCCCCTGAGCGGCAACGCCACGTGGTCGGGCCTGTCGGGCGCCAACGTCAACGCCCTCTTCAACGGCGGCCTGTACGCCAACTTCCACACCTCGGCCTTCCCCGGCGGTGAGGTGCGCGGGCAGATCTTCGAGGTCGAGCCGCCTGTCGACTGCCCGGGCGACACCGATGGCGACGGCACGGTCGACTCGGTCGACCTGAACAACCTGCTGGGCCAGTTCGGGTGCATGGCCGGGTGTTCTGCGGACCTCGACGACGACGGCGACGTCGATTCGGGCGACCTCAACATCCTGCTCGGGAACTTCGGCGAGACCTGCGACGGCTAAGCCCACGCGGCGATCAAGCACGAACGCGAACGGGCCGCCCACTGAGGGCGGCCCGTTCGCGTTTGCGTGAGAGACGTGGCTCGGCGATCAGTTGTCGGAGAGCGAGGACTCGGTCTGCACTTCCGCGACCGCCTCGCCCGGGCCGAAGCCATCGACGGTGGGCGACTCGCCCTGCTCGGCGAGGGCGGTGTCGTCGGGCACGGGATGCTCGACGATGCGGATGTCGGGCTGGATCGAGGGCAGCGCGGCGGCGAGGGGCAGCGGGTCGCGGTGGCCGCGATAGAAAACGGCGCGGTAGCGGTAGCGCTCACCGAACGCGGGCGACTCCTCGCGGATGGCGGTCCAGCGCACATAGTTGGCGCCGACCTTGGCCGCTTGGGCGCGGAGCTGTGAGTTGGGCTCCGAGGGGTCGTTGGGTATGGGCGTATCGCGCCAGAAGTGGCTGGTGGCGATGAGCTGCTGGCCCGTCGGGATGGGCGACCATCGCATCTCGTCGGGGGACACGAAGTCCACCCGCACCTGCTCCATCGCGGTCTGGTTGGCCCGCTCGTGGCGCATGTTGTTGTAGCCCGTAGACCAGCGCGCCCCGGTCCCCTCGCATCCGATGAGCCCGCCGGCGACTGCCGCGCAAAGGGCGAGACCGCCGAGCCTCGTTGCTGTGTTCCTGGTGTTCATCTGACTCCTCCTCCCTCCGGGCGACATCGGCCCGCAAGGTCAGAGCATCGGCGGGCCGCGTGCCCGCCTTGGCGTGTGGCCGGCCGGCGTGGGCGATCGCGCCCGCGCAGACCGCACACCCGGCCCTCCGGGCCCCCGCGCACCTGATAACCGTTCGCCGGCCCCTTAGGTGCGGGGCGAGCGACCGAACTGCCGCTCGAGTTCGTGGATGGTGAGGCGGATGGCGGTCGGCCTGCCGTGCGGGCAGTTGGACGACCGCTCGACGGTGTCGCGGAGGCGCATGAGTTCGCTCAGCTCTTCGTCTGAGAGGCGCTCGCCCGCCTTGATGGCCGCTTTGCACGCCATCATGTCGAGGACCTCGTGGAGGGCGGCCTCGGCCTTGTCGGCGGTGCCTTCGCGCCCCTCGCCCAGGTCTCCCGCGACGGCGCGCTCGAGCAGGTCCGAGATGAAGTCGCCCGCGTCGACGCCCCGCTCGCTCAGGAGCGTGGGGAAGGCCTGGACGCCAACGGAACGCGGGCCGAGGGGTTGGGCGTCAACGCCGAGCTTCGCGAGGAGGTCGGCGAGGCCATCGAGCGCTTCGATCTGCTCGGGCGTCGCTTCGATGGTCGTCGGCACGAGCATGCGCTGCGACTCGAGCGTGCCCGCCTCGACGCGCAGGCGGAGTTTCTCGAACATGACGCGCTCGTGCAGGGCGTGCTGATCGATGATGACCATGCCGGTCTCGTCCTGGGTGACGAGGAAGGAGTTGTGCACCTGCATCATGGGGGATGCGGGGCGCGGGGCGGTGAGTTCGATGTCCCGATCGGGGAGGGTCGGCACGGGCGCTCGCGCCGGACCCGGCCCATGGACGGGGGCGGCATCGCTTGGGACCGACAGGCCAAACGCGATGCGCTCGGCGGCGGGCATGGGGTCGCTCTGCTCGCGCATCGCCCGGGCGAAGGCGGGCGCCTCAGCGCTCGGACGGACGACGGGCTCGAAGCGCCACCCGCTCGAGCGGGCCGAGCCCGAATCGCTCGGCGTCAGGTCCGCC
This sequence comes from Phycisphaerales bacterium, assembly GCA_965228605.1. Taxonomy (GTDB): domain Bacteria; phylum Planctomycetota; class Phycisphaerae; order Phycisphaerales; family UBA1924. Next base: position 3,673,572 of record OZ245825.1, on the reverse strand, counting down.
GCGCGCAGCGCATCGCGCACGGCGCCGTAGACCACCTTGTGCACCACCTGCGCATCGCGGAAGCGGACCTCCGCCTTCGCGGGGTGGACGTTGACATCCACAGCGCCGGGCGACATCTCGAGCATGAGCACGCCCGCGGGGTGGCGCCCGGGCTCGATGAGCCCCCGGTACGCCTCGCGCAGTGCGTGCGTGATCGACTTGTCGCGGATCGGGCGGCCGTTGATGAACAGGTGCTGGGATTTGAGGTGTGGCTTGGCGAGGATGGGCAGGCCCATGAGCCCCCACAGCGCCACGCCCCGCGCATCATCGAACTGGTCGGCGTGGACTTCGAGGTACTGGGAGGCGAACTCCCCGCCGAGGACCGCGAGGGCGCGCTCGCGCGGCGTCTGCCCCGGTGGGACATCGATGATCGTGCGCTGCCCTGCGCGGAGCGTGAACCCGATGGCAGGGTGAGAGAGCGCGAGCGAGCGGACGCACGCGGCACAGTGGGTCTGCTCGGTGGTGGGCGTGCGCAGGAACTTGCGGCGTGCGGGCGTGTTGAAGAAGAGGTTGGCGACGGTGACGCTCGTGCCGATTGCGCCCGCTGAGGGGCGGATGGGCTTCGTGTCGCCGCCCTCGACGCTGACTTCGGCGCCCGCGCTCGCACCGGTTGCCTTCGAGCGGATGGTCAGGCGTGAGACGGATGCGATGGACGCCAGCGCCTCGCCGCGGAAGCCCATTGTGCGCACGGCATCAAGGTCCTCAACGCCCATGATCTTGCTCGTCGCGTGGGGGTGGACCGCGAGTTCGAGTTGGCCGGCGTCGATGCCCCGCCCATCGTCGGAGACGCGGACGAGTTCGATGCCGCCCTGTTCGAGTTCGATGGTGATGCGCGAGGCGCCCGCGTCGATCGCGTTGTCCACCAGTTCCTTGACGACCGATGCCGGGCGCTCGACCACCTCGCCCGCGGCGATCTGGTTCACCACGAGCGGCGGGAGCACGCGGATCTCGGGGCGCTGATGTGCTGGCGGCGGGGCCGGCTGGATCATGGGGGGATTGTATGGGCCGAGGGCCCCGGCTCAGGTACACTGACATCATGCGACAGGTTGTGCTCTACCAGGACGAGGACGGCGTCTGGATCGCGGAGGTCCCCTCGCTCCCCGGCTGCCACAGTGCGGGCGACTCGCGTGAAGATGCGATGGAGAATGTCCGCGATGCGATCGAGGCGTGGGCCGAGCATGCGAAGGCGCATGGGCTGGTGATCCCGCCTGATCCGGGAACGGCCGAGGTGCGCCCGCTGCCAGATGCGGCGGCGTGACTTCTACCACCTGTAGATGTCGGACCAGGTTCTCACTGCCCCGGAATCCGCATTGAGAGCGGCCAATCGGTAACGAGATGGCGACCTACTCGCGACGATCCTGTCCGATGCCACCAAGAACGCCCTGGGTCTGGCACAATTGACCCATGCCACTCAGGAACATCTCCAGACGCAAGCTTACCGCAGCGCTCCGTGACCTCGGCTTCGAGGTCAACCAGCGCCGTGGGAAAGGGAGCCACGCGATCGTCTCGCACCCTGATGACCCATCCCGCATGACGACGCTACCCGCCCGCGACCCTGTTGCGACAGGCACGCTCCGCCGGATGATCAACGACCTTGGCGTCACGCGTGAGCAACTCGAAGAGGCGCTCTAGCTTCCCAGCAACCCCGCCAACACCTTCACCCCGCGCTCCAAACTCTCCATCCGCGTCGCGAAGCTCACCCGGAAGTGCGTGTCGCGATCGGAGAAGACGTTGCCCGGGATCACGAGCACGCTCTTCTCGACGGCCCGCTCGAAGAACTGCTGGCCCGTCTGGCCATCTGGGGCCTTGACGAACGCGTAGAACGCGCCGCCGGGGCGGAACACTTCTGTCACCTTGCCCAGCTCCCCCACGACCATGTCGCGCCGCTCGGCGTATTGCGCCAGCTCGCGCTCCATCGACACGTTGAAGGTCTGGATGCACCCGTGCTGGAGCGGGGATGGTGCGCACACGTAGGAGTACTGCTGGAGCTTGGCCATCTGGTTCACGATCGCGTGGGGCCCCGCGATGTAGCCCATGCGCCAGCCCGTACACCCGTAGGTCTTGCCGAACCCGCGGATGAGGAGCACATCCTCGTGCGAGCCGGCCTCCCGGCACGGGCTCGGGCACTTGCGGCCCGAATCGAAGTCCTCGCGGGCATCATCGAAACAGAACTCGTCGTAGATCTCATCGGACACGAGCAGCACGCCGCGCGATCGGCAGAGCTCGAGCACGTCCCGGCACTCGTCCTGCGTGAGGACGACGCCCGTCGGGTTGGCGGGCGAGTTGAGCAGCACCGCCTTCGTGCGGGGCGTGATGAGCGGCTCGATGCGCTCGGCGGTCATGCGGAAGTCGGGGTAGGTGTCGCAGCGCACAGCGCTGCCGCCCGCGATCGATGCCATGTGCGGGTAGGCCACGAAGTACGGGTCGGGGATGATGACCTCATCGCCGGGCGAGAGCAGGGCCATCATCATGAGGAAGAGCGCGCCGGAGGTGCCCGAGGTGATCATGACGCCGATGTCGTCTGCGGTCGCCGCCTGCGAGATGTCGGGCCACCCCAGGTCTTGGGCGATGTGCTTGCCGCACGCGGTGCGGAGGGCGCCGATGCCCTGGGTCATGGTGTAGCCGTTGAGGTCCTGCTCGATGGCCTCGATGGCGCCGCGCTTCACCTCATCGGGAACGGGGAAGTCGGGCTGGCCGATCGAGAGGTTGATCGGGTTCTTCAGCTTGGCGCCGAGCTCGAAGACCCGGCGGATGCCCGACGCGTCGAGGGCCCGCGCACGATCGGAGATGAGGCGGTCGATGTCCATGGGGCAAGGGTAGGTGGCCCCGGTGGCCCGGCTCGCCGAGCCGGGTCTCTCACTTCTCTCCAGAGTGCTCACCGGCCGCGCACGAAAGGACCGGCGTTGCGCCGGCCCTGATCGATCAATCGTCGCGAAGCTCCCCGGCTCGGCGAGGCGGGCCAGCGTCTTAGCGGCCGACCTTCACGTTCTTCGTCTTGGGCATGCCGACCACGGGCTTCTTCTCGGGGTCGTAGCCCTTGGTCTCCTGGAGGCGCTCGAGGCGCTCGTGCCGCTTGAGCACGTTGCGATGACCCGCCAGCGTGTTGCCGCCCTTGAGTGAGCTATCGAGGCTCATAGCGCCTGCCCTTTCAGAATCGGTGCCTTGAAGGCTGCCCATGGGGTCCACCGCCCCGGGCCATGAGAATAGGCCCCCGGCCTGGCGGGTTCCAGCACCCCCACTACCCCTTGAACTTCTCGGCCCAGAGGTCCGCGAAGTCGACGGGGCCGTCTTCCTGGGCCTTGAAGCGCTTGCCGATCTGCTTCAGGTCGCGTGTGAAGGCCTTGTAGTCGTCGCCGCCCGTGCCCTCGAAGGGGCGGAGGGCGATGAGGGTGAAGACGCGCCCGCCCTGCCTTGGGTAGACCCCGACCTCGTAGCCGTGCGAGGCGACGTACTCCGCGGCCCGGATGGCCCCGGCGCGGGTTTCCGCGACCGCGTCCTGCTTCGATGAGGTCGAGACGAAGCGGGCGAAGATCACGTAGTTGAGCCCGACCCGACGGGGGTCGGGCGTGCCGCGCTCGACCACGACGACGCTGCTCGCGCTGCCCTGCCTTGGGACCGATTCGCGCGGGCGGGGGGGCGCGGTCTCGCGGTTGGGCGTGCCCGCGACGCCCGAACCCGAACCGGAACCCGAACCGTTCGATGGTGTGCCGGCGTCGGGCGCGCCCATGGTGAGGGAGTCGTAGGCGGCGTCATCCTCGTTGAGCGGGTCCGAGAGGCGCATGCGGGCGGCCTCGTCGGCATCGCGCCGCTGGACCACGCGCTCGTGCTGGTGGTAGCCCAGGGTGTAGCCCGCGACGCCGACGAGCACCACGAGGGCGATGGTGAAGAAGAGGTAGCCGACGGGCACGCGGATCGACTGGCCCGGCGAGATCGACAGGCGAGGCGGCTCGGACGGTGCGGGCGCGGGCGTCGCGGGGCGGGTCGTCGGGGCGGGCGTCGCGGGGCCGTTGGACGAACCGGGCGCATCGCGCATCCCGCGTTCGTTGATGACCTCGTAGAGTGCGAGTGACTTGCGTTTGCCAGGGATCGGCATGGCGTAGTTTATCCGTTCGGGCAGGCTCGGATCGCGCCATCTGGCGTGACCTCAGGCGTCCTCGTGGACGACCGCGATGGCGGACGCCTGGGCCCACAGGCCCGAGTGGGTGAGCGAGAGGAGCCACTTGGAGACGCCCAGTTCGTCGGCGAGCGACGCGGCGGCCCCGTGCAGCACCACGCCCGGCTTGCCTGCGCCGTCGCGCACCACCTCGATATCGGCAAAGGCGACGCCCCGCGCCCAACCGGTGCCGAGGGCTTTCATGACCGCCTCCTTGGCGGCAAAGCGTGCCGCGAGGTGTTCGGCCCGTCGGGCGGGGTTGGCGCTGGCGTAGGCGACCTCGCCCTGGGTGTAGATGCGCGCGAGGAATCGCTCGCCGTGCTCTTCGAGCAGGCGTTCGATGCGGGCGACCTCGACGAGGTCGATGCCGTGGCTCAGGATCCGCTCACCCATGCGGTCAGAGGGTAATGACAACGCCCCGCTTGCGCGGGGCGTCGGTGGTTAGACGGTTGGATCGGTGGGGATGCGAGCGGGCTATTTGTCCTTGCCCTCGGGCTTGGCATCGCCCTCACCCTCGGCACGCGCGGGGGCGCCATCGGGGGAAGCGCCCGAGCCGCCGGCGCCGGTGCCCTTGCCCGCTTCGTACTTCGAGAGCTTGACGCCCGACTCGCGGCGGACCTTGGTGTGGACCGCGGGATTGCTTTGGAACCATGGGTAGCCGCCGAGTTGGCGGTGCATGTAGTCGGGGGCCTTGATGAGCAGGGTGCCCTTGTAGAAGCGGATGGTGCCGCCGGTGCCGCCGTTGTCTTCCCACTCGTTGGGCTCGACGAAGGTGGTGATGATGTCGATGAGTTCATCGGCGCCCTCTTCGTTGATGGGGGGGAAGAGGTCGGAGAAGTCGTCCTGCGCGTCATCGCCGAAGATGCCCGAGTTGCCGCCGCCCCCGCCCTGCTGGGACTGCTGGAGGACCGCGTCGAGGTCGAGCGAGGGGACGGATGAGAAGTCGGGGAGGGTGAAGAGCATCTCGCGGATGTCGTAGACGACGAGAGTGGCCTTCTTGTTGAGGCGCGAGCGCGGGCCGATCTCGAGCGCTCCATCGGTGGAGAACTGCCACGCCGAGCGGTCGAAATCGTCCTCGTCGGCCTTGTCGAGCACGCGCTCGATGAACGCGAGCACCGTGATGTTGCTCACCGAGAGGTCGATCTCTGTGTCCTTGTCGAGGCCCGTGGAGTAGCGGTCCTCGAGCCACATCGCCTCGATCTCGACACCCGCGAAGTCCTTCACGAAAGTGACGACGTCCTCCATGCGCGTGCCCGAGAGCTCGATGGTGATGGGCTTGAGCAGCTTGTTGAGGGTCGCGGCGCGGGCGTCCATCGGGGCCCTCACGCCGGCGGTGGTGGAGGGCTGGCCCGGCGTGCCACGCTGCGCAGAGGCCACCGCGGTCACGGCGCACAACGCAAGCACCCCGGCGGCCTTGAAGATTGACGTGCTCTGAGCCATCGCGAAGCTCCTTCCCGCTCGATCGCGGCGTGAGACAGGGCAGGGTCTCAACCCCCTGCTCTCTCAATCCTACGGGCCAACCACCCATCAGGTTGAACAATATTCATCGGCCCCGCTCTCTCAGACGCTCGTGGCGGAGGGGGGTTCCACGGGCGTTTGATGAGCCTAGTGGCCTGCCCCGAGGCGACGCTCGGCGGAGTCGAGCATCTGGGTGACCGCGATGAGGGACATGGAGGTGGCGTCGAGCGAGATCGTATAGTCCCATAACGCCAAGCGGATTCCCCCTATCGCGCGGGACCTGCTCGCCACGAGATACGCCTCGCGGTCGCGGATCGAGAGTTGCATGAGGAAGCGCATGGACCTGCTGAGGTTCGCGAGTTCCTCGTTGAACTCCCGGTCGGTCGTGAGGCGCGGGTCGGCGAGCATCGCGGCGGCGCCGGCGAGGGGGCGGGCGGCCTGGGCGGTGGGGAGGGGCGGGCCCGTCCTGGTCAGCACGATCCCACCCGCGAGGTCCTGCTCGTGGGGCGCGAGGTCGCTTTGGGCGAGTTGGAAGCGCCAGAGGTTGCCCCGCGCTTCGATCATCGCGAGCGCCGAGGGGATGTCGCCCTCGATGCCATTGGCGAGTTCCTGCTCGCACCAGACGACCCATGGCATGAGCGAGACGAGCTCATCGGGCGGCGTGGCGCGGAGGAGGGCGCGCATGAGCGCCTCGCCCTCGGCGCGGGCCTTGCCCGTGTCGTCCCACGCGGCGCCGCTCACGAGCGCGTACGCGATCATCGCGCCGATCGAGGGCGAGATGCCCTTGCCCCACCCCTCGATTTCCATCTCGCGCAGCATGCGGCCGAGCGCCTGCTTCGCGAGCGGTTCGAGGCGCGGCTCGGACGACCACACATCCGGGTCGTTGAGGCGCACCCGCGCCGAGGCGAGCAGGACGCCCGCGGCGGAGGGGACGTGCGCGAGCGGGTCCTCTTCGAACTCTGTCACCTCGGTGAACTCGAGCAGGATCTGGCGGGCGGTGTCGCGCGCACGCCGGGCGGTCAACGGGTCGGCGCTCGAGAGCTGGGCGTAATCGGACAGGGCCATCGCGACGAGCGCCTGCTCGCGTGGTGGGGCGATCGCGGGGCGGTACTCGTCCTGGATGGGGCGGTAGGTGCCCCGCAGCCCGTGCGGCTCGGGGCCCGCCCACGACGCCTCGATCAGGTAGTTGGCGGTCGCATCCGCGAAGGCGGCGAGGGGGCCGGTCTGCATGGCTTCGGTCGCGCTGACGAGCGACCCGCTCCGGTTGAGGAAGAAGGGGGCCCCCGATGGCTCGACCTGCGCAAGGTGGGTGACCTCGAAGCGGTAGGGCGTGAAGCCACGCGCGCGGAGTTCCTTGAGCGGCGCATCGGGCAGCTCGACGAGCCCGACGAGGAGGTTGAGGGCGAGTGATGGGTTGAGCGACCGCTCGATCTGCTCGCTTGGGTAGATGGCGACGGTTCGGTCGCCGATGCGCCCCGCGACGCCGTGCCACCCTGGGGCGGCGCTCGAGGTTGCGCCGTCGAAGGTCCCGCCCGTGAGTGGGACGAGGCGGCCCGCGAGTTGGATGTCGAGCGTCAGGCGCTCGACGGGGGGCGGGCCCTGGCCTTCTGCGCGGGGGATCTCATAGCCTGGCTCGAGTTGGGCGTCGAGCCAGGCATCGCGTGCGGCGCGCCAGATCGATGCGCGGTCGCTCGCGATGACCGTGCCGCGTCCGATGACGCGGCCGCGCAGGCGGAGGGTGACGCATGCGCCGTAGGTGCCCGGGGGGTCGATCTCGGCGGCGATCAGGGGCACGTCCCACGTGCGGACCCACGCGTCGACCGTCTGATAAGCGCTCATGGCGTCGTCGGGGGTCGGGCGGGTTGGCGGCTGCTCCGCGTTCGCGCATGGGGCGCCCCAGGCGAGCAAGACCGCCCAGAGCGTTGCGTTCACCCAACGGGTGATGTTGCGTGGCATCATCATCGTGGTGCAGACGGTCGAACGCCCGCGCGGGTTCTCAGACGTGGGGTGGCCCTGGCGCCCCTCAGAACGCGGGTTGGCACGCGCTGGCCCGCTGGGGCACGCGGGTTGAACCCCTGTTCTCGTGACAACCTGAAGACCCGTCAGACAATTGAAGAGGTGACTCATGGCTCTTATCCGGACTGGCTCGCACATCCTGCATTTCGATGAGCGGCGCAAGAAGCTCGCGCTGCTGACCCTGCTCGTGTTCGTCGCGATGATGTAAGCATCAGCGCACGCCCTCCAAGAAACAACCCCGCCTCGCGGCGGGGTTGTGTGGTGTCTGCAACGGTGGACGCCCTGGCTCAGAGCTGGATCTTGTCGGTGCCCATGGCGCCGTGGTCGTCCATGCCGCCCCGCGATGGCATGTCGCCACGCGGGCCCAGGTCGTCGCGGTCTTCTCCGCCGCCCCCGCCCGAGGAGTCGCCCCATTGGGCGCGCTTGAGGGAGAGGCCGATCTTGCGGTCGCCCGTGTCCACGCGGAGGATCTTGACGTCGACCTCCTGGCCCGCCTCGACGACGTCGTGCGGGTTCTCGACCTTGTGGTCCGCGAGTTCGGAGATGTGGAGCAGGCCCTCGAGGTTGTCCTCGAGCTCGACGAAGACGCCGAAGTTCGTGATCTTGGTGACGTGGCCACGCACGACCATGCCGGGCTGGTAGGCGCCGGGGATGGCCTCGATCCACGGGTCCTCGGTGAGCTGCTTGACGCCCAGCGCGATGCGCTGCTTGTCCTGGTCCACTTCGAGGACCACGCACTTGACCTGGTCGCCCTTCTGGAAGACCTCGTTGGGGTGCGCGACCTTCTTGGTCCAGCTGACGTCGGAGACGTGGAGCAGGCCGTCGATGCCCATCTCGATCTCGATGAAGGCGCCGTAGTTCGCGAGGTTGCGGACGGTGCCCTCGATGATGGTGCCCGGGGGGTACTTCTCGGCGACGAGCTCCCACGGGTTGACCTCGGTCTGCTTCATGCCGAGCGAGATCTCCTGCTTGTTCTTATCGATGTCGAGGACGACGACGTCGACGGGATCGCCCGGCTTGACGAGTTCAGAGGGGTGGTTGATGCGGCGGGTCCACGACATCTCTGAGATGTGGACGAGGCCTTCGATGCCGTCTTCGAGGCGGACGAAGGCGCCGTAGGACATGAGGTTGACCACCTCGCCCTTGATGCGCGAGCCGACGGGGTACTTCTGCTCGATCTCTTCCCAGGGCGAGGCCTCGCGCTGCTTGAGGCCCAGCGCGATCTTCTCCTTGTCGAGGTCGATGTTGAGGACCTTGACCTCGACCTCCTCGTCGATCTTGACGATCTCGGACGGGTGGTTGACGCGCCCCCACGACATGTCGGTGATGTGGAGGAGGCCATCGATGCCGCCGAGGTCGATGAACGCGCCGAAGTCGGCGATGTTCTTGACCTGGCCCTTGACGACGTCGCCCTCCTTGAGGGTCGAGAGCAGGCGCTTCTTGGCGGCGTCGCGCTCGTGCTCGATGAGCTTGCGGCGCGAGATGACGATGTTGCGGCGCTCTTCGTCGATCTTGAGGATCTCGGCGCGGATGGTGCGCCCGATGAACTCGGAGATGTCGCCCGGTCGGCGGATATCGACCTGGGACGCGGGGAGGAAGACGTGCACGCCGATGTCGACGAGCAGGCCGCCCTTGATCTTGCGGAGGACCCTGCCCTCGAGGGTGTCGCCCTCGTGGGTGGTCTCGATGATGCGCTGCCAGTTGATGATGCGGTCGGCTTTACGCTTCGAGAGCTGGATGATGCCGCCCTCGCCGTCGATGTTCTCGAGGAGGACCTGGATCTCATCGCCGATCTTGATCTCGGCGCCCTCGAACTCGTCCTTGTTGACGAGGCCCTCTGACTTGAGGCCCACGTCGATGACGACGTCGTCGCCGGCCCAACCGATGATCTTGCCCGTCAGGATCGAGTCGGGCTCGAAGTCGTTCATCTGCCCCGAGAGCAGCGAGTCCATGTCGCCGTCCGCGACATCGGAGCCGTAGGCCTCCTTGAGGAGGGCCATGGCGTCGTCCTCGGCGATGCCGAGCGTTGCGATTAGATTCTCATCAACCATTCGTGGATCATTCCCGTCCGTGCGTGGGCGTGTCGGCACGCGCCCCGCCCGCTCGCGACTCTCGCCAAGCGGACGCCTCCACCGCGGACAACTCGGTGGGCTGGGGTCTCAGTTGTTCCGAGTGCGCCAAGGTCCCACACCCGGGCGCACCAACACCACCCCGCCTGCCGACGACGGGGCCAAGAGTCTAGCCCATCGCGGGGTCGGCGTCGAAGAGCGAGGGCGGAGCGTCGAGCCAGCCCGCGAGCGCCCGGCGGTGGGCGTTGGACAGCGCGAGCGACGCGGCCTCGTCCCGTTCGATGAACCGCCCCCAGCGGGGGCCCGGGCCCCCGCCGAGCGATGCCCCCAGGACCTTGAGGTTGACCTCGAGGTGGGTGGTGTGGTGGGTGAAGGCGGCGAGGGGCTCGGCCCGGGGGACGCCGGCCCACGCGGAGGCCTCTTCCGGCGAGGCGTGGCGGTCGGGCCGCTCGATGGAGGGCGGGCACCACATGCCCGCCCAAAGGCCGTCGGGCGGGCGACGGGTGAGCAGCACCCGACCCGCGCGATCCTCGACGAGGAGGAGGGTGTGGAAGACCACGGCCCGTTGCCGGGTGACCTTGGGCGCCGGGATCTCCGCTTGCCGCCCCTCGCGCCGGGCGGTGCATGCGCCGGCGATCGGGCACGCACCGCACTTTGGCGCGCGGGGCGTGCAGACCGTCGCGCCGAGTTCCATCAGGCCCTCGTTGAACGCCGCGGGGTCGTGCGCGGCTTCGACGAGGTCTCGCGCCCGTTCCCACGCGAGGGCCACGGCTTTGCGCGATGCCACGGGGAGCGCGCGCCCTTCGAGCCTCAGGACGACGCGGGCGACGTTGCCATCGACGATGGGCTCGCGCTGCTTGAAGACCATGCTCGCGATTGCGCCGGCGGTGTAGGGGCCCACCCCCGGGAGGGAGAGGAGGTCGTCGAGGCCCTGGGGGACGACGCCATCGAAGCGGTCCACGATGGCCCGCGCGGCGTTGTGGAGAGCGCGGGCGCGCCGGTAGTAGCCAAGGCCCGACCATGCCGCGAGCACGCTCTGCTCATCGGCCTGGGCGAGGGCCCCGACAGAGGGGAAGCGTTCGAGGAAGGGTTCGAAGTGGTCGAGGACGCGCGAGACCTGGGTCTGCTGGAGCATGAACTCGGAGACGAGCGAGCGGTAGGGGTCGCGCCGCCCGTCGGGGGCGGCGTGCCGCCAGGGGAGGTCGCGTGCCTCGTTGGCGAACCAGGTGGAAACCCCGCGGGCGATGTCGGCGTCGCGGTCGGTCACGTGTGGCTCGCGAGGGCGTCGCGGACCGCGCGCTTAATGGGCGCCCACGGCGCGCCCGCGACCCGCCCCACGGTGAGCCAGTCGTTACACAGGAGGAGGTTGTTGACGCCCTGGGCCTCGAAGATCGCGCTGGCGAGGGGGTGGGCCTGTGCCGCTTCGCGCGAGCGGAACGATGCGGAGCCGTCGTGGACGACCGCGTCGAGGTTGCACTTGAGCGCGTTGGGGTTGGGGGTGTCCTCAAAGTCGACGATGCGCAGGGGCATGGTGTCACATGGTGGCGATCGTGCGGGGGTCGTCAAGCGCGGATTGGGCGGAAACGCGCGGGGAGGGCGATATACTCCATGAGTAGACCCCGAACGAGAGGAACACCTTGCCGGACCGGTTGGGACAGCTCGTCGGCCGGCTGGCCGACTACCCGTGGTGGGAAGTGGGCGTCGAGCTCGCGATCCTGTGGGTGCTTGTGTTCATCGGGTACCGCTTCGTCCGTGGGACGCGCGCTGCGGGCGCACTCAAGGGGCTGATCCTCCTGCTCATCCTGTCGACGCTCGCGGTGCGGATCGTGGACCAGCTCGGGCTCTTCTCGCGCCTGACGGTGCTCTACCAGTACTTCATCGGTCTTATGGCGCTCGTACTCATCGTGACCTTCGGCCCTGAGCTGCGCCGGGCGCTGATGCGACTCGGCGAGACGTCGTTCTTCAGGCAGTCGAACGCCAACCTTGGCCCCGTGATCGAGGCGATCGTGCAGTCGTGCGAGCTGCTCAGCAAGAACAAGTTTGGCGCGATCATCGCGATCGAGCAGAACGTCGGGCTCCGCGAGACGATCGAGGCGGGACGCGCGCTCAACGCGGACGTGTCATCGCACCTGCTCAACACGATCTTCTGGCCCAACTCGCCGCTGCACGACATGGGGGTCGTGATCCGTGGCGACAAGATCATCGCGGCGGGCGTGCAGTTCCCCCTCGCGGACCCCGCGGACATGCCCGCGCAACACCTCGGCACGCGCCACCGTGCCGCGGTCGGGCTGGCGCGCCAGTCTGATGCGCTGATCGTCGTCGTGAGCGAAGAGACCGGCGCGATCAGCCTCGCGGAGGGGCGTGAGTTCCGTCGGTGGCTGACCCCCGAGTCGCTCCGCCGCCAGCTCACCGAGCGCCTCGGACAGGCCGCGGCGGCGGACGGGCGCGAAGGCGACGCCCCGGGCGCCGCGCCAGAGGGCGACGACGACCCGGAGGCCGATCCAGTCGTCGCCGAGCCCGCAGCGCCACCGGCCAAGAAGGACAAGAAGAAGCGGCGGGCCGCTTCGGCGCGAGCGGGCACCCCCGGCGCGCAAGCCCCGGGGGTGGAGGGGGTGGCGGGTGGTAGCTAGCCGGGTCCGGACATTCCTGCTCGTGACGTTCTTCAGCGTGGTGATCTGGCTCTTCGCGGAGGGCGAGAGCCTGAAGCAGGACGAGGTGTCGACGCGGGTGGTGTTCGAGTCGGGCGCGACGTCGTCCTATGTCATGCCCGAGGGCGAGTGGAACGGCTCGGTGCGGATTGCGCTCAAGGGGACGACCGACGCGATCGACGAGGCGCGCCGGCTGCTCGCGGGGGAGGTGGTGCTGACCGCGGGGCTTGGGCGCGTGCCGGGCGAGGGGGGCGTGCACACGATCAACCTGCTCGATGCGTTGCAGGAACAGGAGCGGATCAGGCGTTCGGGCGTGACGCTCGAGAGCGTGAACCCCGCGCAGGCGACGATCCGGGTGCGCGAGGTGCTCCGCGAGCCGCTCCGGGTGTCGATCGATCTGCCGGGCGTCGAAGTGGAAGGGCAGGCGAGCGCCTCGCCCAGCGAGGTGCGCGTGGGCGTGCCCAAGGACCTGAAGGAGGCGCTGGCGAGCGAGGGCAAGTGGCCCCTCCAGGTGATCGCGACGGTGCCGACCGAGCGCCTCGCGGGCCTGCGTGCGGGCGCATCGGTCGACCGCCAGGCGGACCTCGTGCTGCCCGAGGAGTTGCTTGGCGACCCCGCGGTCGCCCCGCCCACGACGCGCGTCAACATCACGTTCACCGTGAAGGCGCGCCTGGAACGCGAAGAGCTCCGCGCGGTGCCCGTGTGGCTCCTGCTCCCGACCGCGCAGGCGGGCGAGTGGGACATCGCGATCGAGGCGGGCGCCGAGCTTATCGGCGTGACCGTCGAGGGCCCGCTCGCGCAGGTCGAGCGGCTCCGCTCGCGCGAGGACAAGCTCGTCGCGGTCGTGCAGCTGACGATCGACGACCTGACCCAGCGTGTACAGTCGAAACCCCTGGGCTTTGCGCTGCTGCGCGGCGGATCGACCCTGCCATTGCCGAGCACGATGCGCGTCACGCCCGAGCGGACGAGCGTGCCCCTGACGATCACCAGCGTGGGCGAAGCGGGATGAGCGGAGCCGCCGACGATGCCCGCGCATGTCGGGCGCTAGCCGAGCGGGCGCGCGCCGCGCGCCAGGCGGTCGCGGGGCTGGCGGGGGGGGAGCGCCGGGCGCTGTTGCGTGAGATTGCCGACGGCGTGCGCCGGGCGGGCAAGCCGATCCTCGATGCCAACCGCGCCGACCTCGGCGCGGCGTCGGGCCTGAGTGATGCGCTGCGCGACCGCCTCCGCCTCGACGAGGCGCGCCTGGACGCCATGGCGCGGGCCATCGAAGCGATCGCGGACCAGCCCGACCCGGTTGGCAAGGTCGTTGAGGGGCGCACGCTCGCCAACGGGATCAGGCTCGAGAAGCGGCGCGTCCCGCTGGGCGTGGTGCTCGTGATCTACGAGAGCCGCCCGAACGTCACGACCGACGCCGCGGCGTTGTGCCTCAAGTCAGGGAACGCGTGTGTCCTGCGTGGCGGACGCGAGTCGGCGCGCACGAACGCGGCGCTGGTCGACTCGATGCGGCCCGCTCTGGAGTCGGCGGGCGTGGGCGATGGGGTCGTGTTCGTGGACGTGCCCGGGCGCGAGGCGGTCGGGCATCTTGTGAAGCTGCGCGGGGTCATCGACCTGGTCGTGCCGCGTGGCGGGCGTGGGCTCATCGATGCGGTGTGCGACGCGGCGACCATCCCCGTGGTCAAGCACGACGCGGGGAACTGCCACGTCTACATCGATGCCTCGCTGGAGGGGCTCGAAGAGACCGCGCTCGCGATCGCGGTCAACGCGAAGGCGCAGCGGCCCGGGGTGTGCAACGCGATGGAGACGCTCCTGGTGCACGAGGCGGTCGCGGATGCGCTGCTCCCGAGGATCGGCGATGCGATGCGCGCCGCGGGCGTCGAACTGCGCGCCGATGCGCGAGCCCTCGTGCCGCTGGGCGGCGCGGTGTCTGCGACCGAGGCGGATTGGGCGACGGAGTTTCTTGCGCCGATCCTCGCGGTGAAGGTGGTGGACTCGCTCGACGATGCGTGTGCGCACATCGCGGGCTACGGGTCGGGGCACACCGATGCGATCGTCACGTCGTCGATCGACGCAGCGGAGCGGTTCACACGTGGTGTGGACTCCGCGAGCGTGATGGTCAACTGCTCGACGCGCTTCGCGGACGGCGCGGAGTACGGGCTCGGCGCGGAGATCGGGATCTCGACCGACAAGCTGCACGCGCGCGGGCCTATGGGGGCCGAAGACCTCACGACGTATCAATGGGTGCTGCGAGGTTCGGGGCAGGTTCGCGCCTGATCCCCCCTCCATGGTCAGCCTGAAGACAGCGCTCGCAGAGCAGTGGCACACCCCTATCGGCGGCTCACACACCGCCAGGCATGCCCGATCACGATGAGCGCGGCCCCGACCAGCATCACGCCCGGCTCGATCATGAGCGCCAGCGATGCGCACGCCGCAAGGCCCATCCATGGGATCACGCGCGGGTACAGGCGAGCTGCCGGCGGCAAACGCAGGGCAGCGCCGTTGTTGATCGCGTAGTAGACGAGGACGGTGAAGGCGCTGAGCGACCACGCGTAGCCCAGGTCGCCGAGGGCCGCGATCGCGCCGATCGCGGCGCCGACGGCGAGGACCGCGGGCCAGGGCGAGCCCTTGCGTTTCGACACGTGCGCCAGCGCGCGGGGCATGTCGCCCCGGCGGGCCATGGCGAGCGCGACGCGCGAGAGGCCCAGCACGAGGTTGAGCAGCACGCCCACCATCGCGGTCAGGGCGCCGACCGCCATGACCTGGGGCCCGAGGGGCAGCGCGAGCTCGTCCGAGAGCTGAGCGAGCGGCGCGCCCGACCGCTCGGTCGCATCGGCCAGCCTCGATGGACCGGCCGCGCCGATCGCGACCGCGGCGACGGCGCAGTAGATCAGCATCGACACGATCAGCGTCGCGATGATGGCGCGCGGGATGGTGCGCTCGGGGTCGCGCACCTCTTCGCCAAGCGTCGCGATGCGCCCGTAGCCCGTGTAGGCGACGAACATGAGGGCCGTCGCTTCGAGGAAGGCGCGTGTGGTCTGCGTGGATGAGGCCCCAACGAAGAAGGGCGTCGCGTTGTCGCTCCAGTTGCGCAGCGCAGCGGGCATCGCGGCGATGACGAAGTAGAGCAGCGAGAGGATCGTGATGGCGACAATGGCCGTGTTGATCGTCGCGGTACGCCTGATGCCCATCGCTGCCAGCGCGGTGACGACCGCGATGGCGAGCAGCGCGAGGGGCGTGATGAGCGCTGGCGTCTGCCCCGCGAGTTCGAGCGCGTAGCCGCCAATCCCGAGCGCGGCTGTCGCGGCCGATGCGCTCTTGGCGATCAGGAAGACCCACCCCGCGGTGAAGCCCAAGGCGGGGGTGAGCAGGCGGTAGCCATACTCGTAGGCGCCGCCCGCGACGGGGTGGGCCGAGGCGAGCTGCGCTGACGAGAGCGCGTTGCACGCCGCGACGCCCGCGGCGATGGCGACCGCGAGCACGACCGCGGGGCCCGCGAGCCCCGCGCCGAGACCGAGGCTCACGAACACGCCCGTGCCGAGGATCGAGCCAAGCCCGAGCATCGTTGCGGAAGCGGGGCCGAGGTCGCGCCGGAGCTGGCCCATGGCTCAGTACCCGGCGCCGGGGATGAACGGGAGGATGATCGAGATCATGATCAACAGGATGATGATGATCTCGAGCACTTCCATGCGCCGCGTGTCCGCGGCGTCGGACAGCTTGGCGTAGACCGAGTCCGCGGCGTTGAGCTTCCGCTGGACCGATGCCTGCCACGAGGGGAGGTCGAGCCGCCCGGCTGCCAGGCGGTAGAGGCGCGCGAGGTACTGGTGCCCCATGAGCTTGATCGCGTTGTTGACGCCCTCGAAGAGCACCGCGGCGTCGGTCTGGAGCGATGCGTACTTCATGAGGACGGGGCGGCGGGCGACGGTGGGCCAGAACCGCTCGCGGGCCGCGGCCGCGAGGGCCTCGTCCGCGGAATCGAGCAGCTCGTCCAGCTCCTCATCGAGCACGCGGAGCTCGAGGAGTTCGACGTTGGCGTGCTGGAGCAGCATGACGACGTCGTGGGGGTCGCGGTCGAAGAGGACCGCGCCGTTCCAGTCGATGATGGCGAGGTCGGAGGGGGTGTAGGAGAGCCGGCCTTCGAGCGTGCGCTGCACCTCCGCCTGCGCGAGGACCTCGTCGCACTCGCCCTCGATGGCCTGCGCGACCGCCTGGGCGTGGCGCTCGACGATGGCTTCGGGGCGGTCGTTGGTGGGCCAGTGCGTGACGGTGAAGACGGTGTAGTCCTCGACGACATCGCGCAGCACGGGGCGGTCGACGGCCTCGCCGAGTTCCGCGAGGGTGCGCTCCACGTGGGCGCGGGCCGCTTCTTCCAGCGCCTGGTTGTCGTAGAGCGCGCCGCCCAGCGTGCGCATCTGGTCGATCGAGGAGAACGGGAAGCGGAAGGTCACGAGGGTCGCGCCGAAGTCGTAGACCACGAGTTCGACCGCCGCCTCAGACAAGCAACCCCCCCCACTCCCCACACCGCCCACACCCCCCCCGCCTTCCCCACCGACCTCGACGGGGGTCGACTCCTTCATGGCGCGCAGGGGTGAGGGCGCATAGTCGAACCACGTCGGCGCGTGGCGTCGCCCTCGGAGCACGCGGTAGGGTGCCGCGTCGACCAGGCGGGCCCGCGCCGCGTCGAGGTCGATCTGAAAGCCGATGTCGAAGGCGAACATCGCGAGGCAGACGCCCTCGATGGGCGGGGCGGGAGCGGTGATGTGGTCGGGTTCGGGCATCGCCTCAGCGTACCCAACCCGCGCACGGTGCGCGCATCGGGCGGTCAACGGAGCTACGGTTGCGGTCCACGCCAACGAGTTGGCCCGAGCAAAGGAGCACGCCCGTGTCGATCCGCGCCTTCATGTCAGAGCACTACCGCCACTTCAACGGGGCGACCCTTGTCGACGCCGCCCGCGCCTACGAAGACTGCCTCGCCAACGGCGGCAAGATGATGGTCACCCTCGCGGGCGCGATGAGCACCGCGGAGCTCGGGCGCTCGCTCGCGGAGATGATCCGCCAGGGCAAGGTCCACGCGATCACGTGCACCGGCGCCAACCTCGAAGAGGATGTCTTCAACCTGGTCGCCCACGAGCACTACGTCCGCATCCCCGATTGGCGCAACCTGAACGCCGACGATGAGCGGGCGCTGCTCGAACGCCACCTCAACCGCGTGACCGACACGTGCATCCCCGAAGAGGAGGCCATCAGGCGGATCGAGCACGTCGTGCTCGAGCGGTGGAAGGCGGCGGACACGAAGGGTGAGCCCAAGTTCCCGCATGAGTTCCTCATGGACATCCTGCTCTCGGGCGACCTCAAGGGGTCGTACCAGGCGGACCCGAAGAACTCGTGGCTGCTCGCGGCGGCGGAGGCGGGCATCCCGGTCTACGTGCCGGGGTGGGAAGATTCGACGCTCGGGAACATCTGCGCCGCCCGCTCGATCGACGGCACGCTCTCGAGCCCGCGCTGCGTGAAGGGCGGCCTCGATTACATGATGCACCTCGCGGACTGGTACACCAAGACGGCGCAGGCGGGCCACACGATCGGCTTCTTCCAGATCGCTGGCGGGATTGCGGGCGACTTCCCGATCTGCGTGGTCCCCATGCTCCGCCAGGACCTGGAGCGCGATGTGCCGCTCTGGGCGTACTTCTGCCAGATCTCCGACTCGACCACGAGCTACGGCTCGTACTCGGGCGCGATCCCGAGTGAGAAGATCACGTGGGAGAAGATCAGCAAGGACACGCCGAGCTTTGTGATCGAGAGCGATGCGACGATCGTGGCGCCGTTGGTGTTTGGGTGGGTGCTTGGGTGGTGAGGCGGTCGCTCGGATAACCAGCACATCCCCTTCAGTCGCGCCCCCGCCTCGCCGATCGTGAGGGTGAGGAGAGTGAGCGCGATGCCTGAGAACGGCGTCCAGATCGGGGTTGCGGGGCATGTGCCAGCGGTCGTGCTGGCGCGCGCCCGCAACCACGAGGCCCTGATGCAGACGATCGACCACTCGATCGAGGCGGCGCGTGAGGCCCGCGAGCGGGCGGAGGCCGAGCGCGCTGAGCGCGAGGCGGAGCGGGAAGCGATCGATCGGAGCGAGGGGGAGCGGCTGCGCCGGGCGGCCGAGGTCGAGGAAGCCGACGCCCGCAAGCTCGTCGAGGACCGCCTCGTCGAGGCGGAACGCGAGGCCCGCCAAGCCGAACTACTGGGCGAGGGCGACATCGTCGTCCGCCCCGGCGATGTGGACGTCATCGGGTAGGGCTCGCACGCAATCGGCACAGGGTGAACCCCCCTATCTCGGGGTCTATGTTCAGCTTCTGCTAAGAATGCCCCGTTCTTGATCCTCCGTTCTTCCACCATTCATCCCCATTGATATGGTCTGAACAGAGGAGGGCTACGGTCCCGACCCTTTTGCAAGGAGGCAGGCGGACGTGGCGATCAAGCTCCGATACCGGACGATGTTCCTGAGCGACATTCACCTGGGCAGCAGGGGCTGCCGGGCGAGCGAGGTCGTGGACCTTCTCAAGCACATCCGCTGCGAGAAGCTCTACCTCGTGGGCGACATCGTGGACATGTGGCGCCTCAAGCAGCGCTGGCACTGGCCCGCTGAGCACAACGAGGTGATCCGCCAGGTCCTGAAGTGCGCGAAACGGGGCACGGAGGTCATCTTCATCCCGGGCAACCACGATGAGTGGGCCCGCGACTACGTCGGCCTCAACTTCGGCGGCGTCCACATCGAGATGGACGACATCCACGAGACCGCGGACGGGCGCAAGCTGCTGGTGAGCCACGGCGACCAGTACGACATGGTCGTCAAGCACGCCCGCCTGCTTTCGATGCTCGGCGCGTGGGCCTACGACACGCTCCTGCTCATCAACAGGTGGTACAACGCGGCCCGCCTCCGCATGGGCCTGAAGTACTGGTCCCTCTCGAAGTATCTCAAGAGCCGGGTGAAGTCCGCCTGCGTCTACGTGTCTCGCTTCGAGGAGACGCTCATGGACGAGGCCCGGCGCAAGAAGCTCGACGGCGTCGTGTGCGGGCACATCCACCACCCCGAGGTGCGGCGCGGCGACATCGACTACTACAACTGCGGCGACTGGGTCGAGTCGTGCACCGCGCTCGTCGAGCACGAAGACGGGACGCTCAACATCATCGATGGGATTGCCCTCGTCCAGCAGCTCCGCGAGAAGGGCGTCGAGGTCCCTGACACGACTCCCGAACCTGAACTGGGCCATGTCGACCTCGGCGCGATCAGCGCCTGATCCGACGCCACGCCCACGCCCTTCCCCGAGAAAGACAAAGAGCCCCGGCGCGTGCCGGGGCTCCCGTCTGGTTCATCTGCGCTGGTGGTGGTTCAGCAGTTGTCGCCGAACGCCGCGAGCAGGATGTTCAGGTCGGCCGAATCGGTGTCGCCATCGTCATCCAGGTCGCCATCGCCGTTGGCGCCGAAGGCGGCCAGCAGGATGTTGAGGTCGTTGGACGTGACCATGTTGTCGCCATCGAGGTCGCCCGGGCAGGTGGGCGGGGCGACGGTGCACCCGTTGTAGAGCGCAGCGCGGACCGATGAGACCCCGCCGGCGGTCGTGAACGAGCCGCCCAGGAACAGGTTGGTGCCGTCCTCGTCCGCCGGGTTGTCCCAGGTGTGGAGTTCGAAGCCGTTGCCGCCGCCGATGCCGCCCGCGACGCCCGACCAGGTCGAGCCGTCCCAGCGGGCAAAGCGGGGGAAGAGCTCCTCGAAGGAGCCGATCGCGTAGAGGGCCTCGCCCGAGCCGTCGTCGTAGGGCTCGAGGTTGTAGATGAGCTTGCTCGATTCCGCGATGTCGGGCAGCGCGGTCCAGGTCGTGCCGTCCCACTTGAAGATGTTCGAGCCGGGCTGACCCGGGAAGGTGTTCTGGCCACCGCACGCGTAGAGCGCTTCACCGTTGCCGTCGTCCCACACCCGGAGCCCGAGCACCTGCGTGCCGCCGAGCCCGCCATCGAGCGAGGTCCAGTTGGCGCCGTCCCACTTGGCGACGAGCTTGGACTCGACGCCGCCCGCGAGGTCGAAGCGCCCGGCGACGTACAGCGCTTCGCCGTTGCCGTCGTCCCAGGTGAGCATGTCGAGCACGATGGTCGCGACGCCCAGGGTGACGCCGCCGCTCACATCGGACCAGTTCTCCCCGTCCCACCTTGCGATGTTGCTGGCGGTGACGCCGCCGGCGTCGGTGAACGAGCCGCCCACGTACAGGTCGCCCTGGAACTCGGCGAGCGCCCAGCAGGCGTCGGCGAAGAAGTCCCACCCGGTGCCCATGCTCTCCCACGATGCGCCGTTCCACGCCGCGAGCGACCGCGTGTCGGGCATGCCGCCGATGCTGCCCCAGACGCCGCCCATGATGAGCTTGCCCTGGTACGGCAGCAGGGTGTTGCCCCAGCTGTCGCTCGGGCCGAGCGGTGAGACCTGCGACCAGGACGTGCCGTCCCAGACCGCGAGGCGGTTGGCGGTGTTGCCGCCCGCGCTGGTGAACTGGCCCGTGGCGTAGAGCTTCTCGCCCGTGCCGTCGTCCCACGCGGCGTACTTGGCGATGTAGCCCGAGAGGCCGGGCTGGCCGATCGGGTAGTCCCAATCGGGGGTGCAGTCGCCCGCGAGGACGGGCGTGGCGACCAGCGCGCCGAGTGCGCACACGGGAACGAGGCTCCTTGAGAATCGTGTCATTCGTTTATCTCCTCCGGCCCTGAGGGCCTGTTGTGCAATACGACACGCTAGCGGAACGCGTGGCGCGATACAAGGGTGTTGTTGACTAGGGGAGGTCGCAGATGCCTGGGGTGTCGCAGGCGGTGCCCCCGCCTTGCCAAATGCCATCGAGGCCGACGCATGTCGCCTCGCCGAGGTTCAGGCAGTCGCCACCGTTGCTGAAGCAGCACGCACCGAGGGGCGGTGCCCCGCAGACTGCGCAGAGTGTCTGCGCTGTCTCTGCGCACAGGCTATCCCACTCGAGGGCACAGCAGAACCTGTTCACCGCGCAGATCACCTCCTCGCACGCGCGGTCGTCGCACCCGGGCGTCGCGTTCGCGGCACAGCAATCCGAGGGCGGCGGCACACACCCGAACCCTTCGAGCAGGATGCGCAGGTCGGCGCTATCGGTGTCGCCATCGCCGTCGAGGTCGCCCACGCACGTGCCCATGCATCCGAAGTCGAAGAGCAGGGTGTTCAGGTCGGCGCTATCGGTGTCGCCATCGTCGTCGAGATCACCCGCGCACCCCGCGCCGCACTTGCCGCAGACGTCCGCGGCCTGGTCGGCGCAGATCTGGTCCCACTGCGTCTTGCAGCAGAACGGGTCCACGGCGCAGACCGTGTCGCAGCACTCGACGTCCTCGCAGAATGGCGTGGCGTTCGCGGTGCAACAGTCGCCCCCGCTGCCGCAGAACCCGGGCGGGTCGCCGCACACGCCCTTGCACACGCCCAGCACGAGGTCGGCGCAGATCTGGTCCCATTCGACCTCGCAGCAGAACGGGTCGGCGTCGCAGACGGTCTCGCAGCAGAACTGCGCATCGCAACCGGGGGTGCCGTTGGGCACGCAGCAGTCGCCCCAGGCGGGATCGCCGCATGGGACACCGGCGCGCACGAGTGATGCGAAGCTCAGGGCAAACAGGATCACTCGCGCCGTCTCGCCCCTCTTCTTGTTCACGCTCTCAGCCTTCCGACCCGCACGCGAAGTCGGCAAGCAGCAGGTTGAGGTCGGCCGAGTCGGTGTCCTTGTCGTTGTCAAGGTCGCCCTCGCAGTTCTCACCGCCCGCCGCCGTGCCGCACCCGAAATTGGCGAGCAGGAGGTTCAGGTCCGCGGAGTCGGTGACGCCATCGTTGTTGAGGTCGCCCGCGCAGGGCTCGGGCACGCCCTTGCAGATGCCATCGAAGCACTCCGTGCCCACGCCGAAGAACTCTCCGCCGTTGTTCAGGCAGTCGAGTTCAGCGCTGATGGCGCATGACACGCCGAAGAAGCAGCAGGCGCCCTCTGTGCCCGCCGGGACGCAGTCGATGGTGAGGGTGTATTCGTTGAACGTGCCGCAAGGCACGCCCTCGAAGGTCGCGGGCGCGACGAAGACGACGTAGTCGCCGGGCGGGAGGTCCGATGCGGTCGCGGTCGAAGGCGTGCAGAGCACCGACAGCCCCGCCTCGCTCACCACCTTGACATCGCACGTCGCGATCCCGTCGAGGATGTTGACAAAGCCAAAGAACTGCGATGAGAGGGTGGCGTTGATGGTGCCGCCCGTGGGCAGGCTCACGAGGTACCAATCGGTGTCGCGCGTGCCCCCATCGGCCCACGCGACGCCGCAGTAGGCCTGCCCGCACTGCGCGGCGATGAATGCGGGCGGGTCGAGGTTGCACCCGCCATTGAGCGATACGCCGCAGGGCTCATCCTCAGGGATCAACGCGCCGGCGCAGCATGCATCGATCTCGCCGCAGAGGTCCTGGCAGTTGAGCTGTGCGAAGTCGGCGCAGACCTGGTCCCAATCGCTCGAGCAGCAGAAGGTGTCGAGCCCGCAGATGAGTTCGCAGCAGTCGGCCTCGCCACACCCGGGCGAGCCGTTGGGCACGCAGCAATCGCCCGAACCGACGCACGGGAATGCGTTGTTGCACGTCCCCGGGAATGAACACTCGGAGATGATCCCCTGGAAGACGCCTTGTGTCTCGGCGCACTCCTGCTCGAGGATGTCTGCGCACGAACCATCGACGTAGCAGCACGCGCCCTCGGGCGTGGGCTCGACACCGCCGCACGCCGGGCAATAGTCGCCCGCATCTTCGGCACAGAAGGCGTCCCACACCGTCTCGCAACAGAATGGATCGATCCGGCAGATCAACGCCTCGCACTCGGGGTCGTTGCACCCCGGCGTGCCCTGGGTCTGGCAACAATCGGGCACGCCTGCGCACAACTCGGGGCACAGCTCCGCCGCCTCGCCAGCGCAAATCCCATCCCACGCCACAGCGCAGCAGAACTTGTCGATCGCGCAGACGGTGTCCTGGCACGCGTCGTCGTCGCACCCGGGGGTGCCCTGGGCAGCGCAGCACGAACTGACGCCCGCGTACACCTGCGCCCCGACGCACAGGACGCAGGCGCAGATCATCACACCCAGGGACCGATAGCTCGCGGTTGGTAACGCCATAGCGGGCGCCTCCTCTGCCCCAGAACAGAGAACCTACCACGCAACGGCGCTCGACCGAAGCGGCAATCCCGACTCCCGCGCGCTATTGCGGTGCTGGCGAGGCCTCGGGCGCCACGGGACGTGTCCGCACCTCCGCCACGACCTCCAGGTAGTCGAGCGCATCGCCCACGCGCTTGATGGCGATCGCGCCGGGGCCCTTGGCGCCGGGCGGGCACAGGACGTGCTTGTAGCCCAGGCGGGCGGCCTCGCGCAGGCGGGCCTCCATCTGGGGAACGGGTCGGACCTCGCCGCCGAGCCCGACCTCGCCCACGACCGCGGTCGCGTGGGCGAGGGCGCGCCGGTGGTGCGCGCCCGCGATCGCCACCGCGAGCGCCAGGTCCGATGCGGGCTCGCTGATGCGGAGCCCCCCCACTGCCGAAGCGAACACGTCGCGGTCGTGCAGGCGCAGGCCCGCGTGCTGTTCGAGCACCGCGATGAGCATCGCGAGGCGGTTGGCATCGACGCCCGACGCCTTGCGCTTCACGCTGCCCACGAAGCCGTGCGCCGTCAGCGCCTGCATCTCGACGAGCACGCAGCGCGAGCCCGTGACGATCGGGCACACCGCGGACCCGGGCGCGGGCTCGCCGGCCGCGACCGATGCGCCCTCGGGCACTTCGCGGAGCCCGTCGCCACTCATCTCGAAGAGCCCGATCTCGAGGGTCGTGCCGAAGCGGTTCTTGACAGATCGCACGACGCGGTGGGCGTGGTAGCGGTCGCCCTCGAAGTAGAGCACGACGTCGACGAGGTGCTCGAGCAGGCGCGGGCCCGCGAGCGCGCCCTCCTTCGTGACGTGCCCGACGAGCACGACCGCCATGCCCGAGAGCTTCGCGAGGTAGACCAGTTCCGTGGCGCACCGGCGCAGCTGCGTGATCGAGCCGGGCGATGCATCGAGGTCGCCCTTGTAGATCATCTGGATCGAGTCGATGACCATGACATCGGGCTTCGTCTGGCGAGCCTGCTCGACGATGCGCGCCAGGTTGGTGTCCGCGAGGACGTACAGGTCGTCGAGGTCCGCCACGCCCAGGCGGTCGGCGCGCATGCGGACCTGCTGGGCCGACTCTTCGGCGCTGACGTAGAGCGTGCGCACCCCGCGCGAAGCGAGCCCGCCCAGCGCCTGGAGCAGGAGCGTTGACTTCCCGATCCCCGGGTCGCCCCCGAGCAGGATCGCCGAGCCCGGCACCACGCCGCCCCCAAGCACGCGATCGAATTCTGAGATCCCGCTCGGGATGCGCGTCGACGCGGGGTCGGCGTCGCCCGCCATCGCGATGGGCATCGCGAGGGGCGTCTCCACCGCCTCGCCCGCTTCGCTCAAGGGCCCTTGGGCCATCGCCCACGACGCCGCGAGGCCCTTCTGCTCGTCCCTGGTCGAAGACGCATCGCTCGCGTTCTCTTCGAGCGAGTCCCACTCGCCGCACGTCGGGCACTTGCCCATCCAGCGGGCGTGGATGGCGCCGCAGGACCGGCAGGCGAAGGTGGAGCGGCGCTTCTTTGCCATGCCGAGATGCTACAGGAAAGGAGCGGGAGCGAAGCAGCAAATGGCAGAGCGGCAAAACAGCAAATCGGATTCGCGATCCGGCGGTGGCTCCGATCTGCTGCATTGCTGGTTCGTTGCTTTGGTGCGTCCCGCGCTAGCGCCGCCAGACCGCCACCTCGGGCTCGAGCGTCACCCCCCAGTGCCTCCTGACCTTCTCGGCGACCATCTCCATCAGTTCGAGGATGTCGCTCGCCCTGCACCCCTCGCCCGTCGTCACGAAGTTGGCGTGGACCTCCGACACGCTCGCGCCGCCCACCTTCATGCCCTTGCAGTTCGAGAGGTCGATGAGCCGCCCGGCGCTCATGCGTACGCCATCGACCATCGGGTTCTTGAAGACGCACCCCGCGGACCGCTCGGCGAGGGGTTGGCTCGCCTTTTTCGCGGCCATGACCTCCTTGAGGCGGTCGCGCAGCGCGGGCTGTTCGCCCTCATCGACCTTGCGCAGCGCGAGGTCGACCGCGGTGATGATCAGGTGCGACAGGCCCGAGTGGCGGTAGTCGAAGCTGAGCTGCTGGTAGGGGATGGTGATGGGCTCACCCGATCGGGTGAAGCCATGCACCGCGTGGACGACGTCCGCGATCGAGCCAAAGCGCCCGCCGGCGTTCATCACCGCGGCGCCGCCCACCGATGCGGGGATACCCGCGAGGACCTCGAGGCCCGCGAGCCCATCGCGCACCGTGTCGACGCACAGGCGGGGCAGGCGCACGCCCGCCTCGGCGCGGACGAGGATGCAATCTTCCATACCGTCCATCGGGCCGATCGGCTCGACGGCGCTCAGCTCGTCGAGGCTGACCACGAGCCCATCGACGCCATCGTCGTGGACGAGCAGGTTCGCCCCATCGCCCAGCACGCGGATGGGGGAATGGGCGAACGCGAGGAGCGTGTCGCGCAGGTCATCGCGCGATGCGGGGCGCGAGAGCAGCTCGGCCCGCCCGCCAACGCCAAACCAGGTCGGGATTTCGGCATTGGGTTCGACCATGACACTCCGTGCCGCCAGCATACGCGCCTCCAGACAGACCGCCCTCCACTGGGACGACACGGGGTTATTGCCGTTCCGCGCCCGGTCGTTGCGGGTTGGTCATGTCTTGAACGACACGGGATGGGACACCTTGCCCGACCCGCCCCCGTCGTCTGACGCCATGAAGTCCCGCCCGACCTGCCAAACGGGCCCCGCGCCCATGACCACGATCAGGTCGCCGCCCCGGCAGATCACCTGGAGCTGCTCGACGATCGCCTGGAACGGGTAGAGGTGCATCGCCTGCACGCCCCGCTCGCGCAGGCGGTCGACGAGGTCCCGGGCCGAGACCTTCGCCTGCTCGATCTCCGAGTCGCGCACGAAGTAGATGTGGGGCACGATGACGACGTCGGCCCGCGAGAACGACTGGGCGAACTCGTCGAGGAGGAAGCGGGTGCGGGAGTGCTGGTGGGGCTGAAAGACGCAGATGAGCCGCCCGCCGCGCTCTTCCGGACGCTCGGCCTCGCGCAGGGCGCGGAGGGTGGCGTCGATCTCGGTGGGGTGGTGGCCGTAATCGTCGTAGACGCGGACCGTCGGGGCGCCCCGACCGCCCGGGCCGAGTGCCTTGTCGCCCAGCAGTTGGAGCCTGCGGTCGAGGCCCTTGAACGTGCCCAGCGCCTCCGCGACCGCTTCGGGCGGGGCGCCGAGCCACATCGCGAGGACCGCGGCGGTCGCGGCGTTCATCGCCATGTGCTCGCCGGGCTGCCTGTTCACCCACGTCGTGACGAGCCGCCCGCCATGCGAGAGCCCGACGCGGCGCTGCGCCGTGTCGAACGTGACCTGCCAATCGGCGGACGGGGCAAAGCCGATGGTCTCGACCTGCGCGCTCACGCCCGCGGTCACCTCGCGCCGGTGGGCGCCCTCGTGGGCGATGAGCAGGCGCCCGCCCTCGTCGGCGGGCGGGGTGAGCTGGGCGAACTGGTTGAACGCGACCACGATCTCGTCGATCGAGCCGTAGATATCGAGGTGGTCGGCTTCGACGGATGTGATGGCGCCGATCGTCGGGCGGTGGCGGTGGAACGAGCGGTTGAACTCACACGACTCCGCGATGAGCACGCCCGGCTTGCCCGCGAGCGGGCCCGAGGCGATTTCGCCCCCGCCCTGGCGGAAGCCCGTGGGCGGTGCGCCGGGGGCCGCGAGGTGCGCGCAGGTCGCGCCGACGATGACCGAGGGATCGATCCCGGCGCGGATCAGGGTGTGCGCGAGCATCGCGCAGGTGGTGGACTTGCCGTGCGTGCCCGCGACCGCGACCGCGGTGTGCTGGCCCATGAGGAGCCCGAGCGCCTCGGCGTAGGTGTAGATGGGCAGGCCACGCTCGATCGCGGCGAGCTGCTCCGCGTTGTCGGGCTTCACCGCCGCCGACACCACGACCGCATCGCACGCCTCGGGGATGACGCCCGCGCCCTGGTCAAAGGACACGGGGTAGCGGTCCGCGATGAGCCCATCGGTGACCGGCGAGGGGCTCAAGTCCGACCCGCCAATGATCGCGCCGCGGGATGCCAGCATCCGCGCAAGCCCCGACATCCCGCACCCGCCGATCCCGATGAAGTGGAGGTGCGCGCCGGCGCGGAGGAGCGCATCGGGGGGCGGCTCGGTGGTCGCGGGCGTGGATGGGGTCGGACGGGCCACAGCGGTTCTCTGCTCCATGTGGTGGGTATCGGCGCAACGGGGGCTGAGGGATCATTGGGGCCCGCCGTGACGGGGGGGTGACATCGGGCTCGGAAACCCGGG
This sequence comes from Phycisphaerales bacterium, assembly GCA_965228605.1. Taxonomy (GTDB): domain Bacteria; phylum Planctomycetota; class Phycisphaerae; order Phycisphaerales; family UBA1924. Next base: position 3,645,713 of record OZ245825.1, on the reverse strand, counting down.
GCCCGCCCCGTCGTAGAATGTGATGTGATCCCCCGGACACGCCAACTCGCGAAGGCGGCGGCGCGACGACTGTTCGCGGTCCGCGCCATCGGGCTCGCGGGCCCCTGGCTCGTGGCGGCGTCCGGGTTTGCGCTGGGCGCCTCGGTGGTCGACCGCCTGATCGGGCCGGGCTTGCCCTGGTGGGCGATCGTCGGGCCCGCGGCGCTTGTTGGTCTTGGTGTGCCGGTCGCGCTGGCGTGGCGTGGGCGCTCGACGGGCGTGGGCGCCGCTTCCGCGGTCGATCGCGCGATGTCGCTCCATGACCGCCTCGGATCGGCGCTGTCGCTCGCCGAGCGGGGTGAGGACGACGCGTTTGCTGCGCTCGCGGCGGAGCAGGCGGAGCGCGATGCGGCCCGGGTGAAGGTCAACGTCGCATTGCCCATCCGCTTCGGACGGTCGTGGGCCATGTGGCCCGTCGTCGGGGCGCTGGCGGTCGGGGCGATGGTGTTCGTCGAGCCCATGCGCCTGCTCGACCGCCCACCCAGCGAGGCGGACATCATCGAGGCTCAGGAGCGGCAGGACGCCTCGGCGGACGTCGCGGAGGCCCGGCGCGAGATCGAGCAGGTCCTCGCGGCACGCGAAGCGCTGGGCGACGACGACGCACGCGCGGAGGCCAACGACCAACTCGACGCGCTCGAGGAGCGGCTCCGTGCGGGCGAGATCGACCCCGACGAAGCGCGGGCCGAGGCATCGCGACTGATCGATGAGGTCGCGGATGAACTCTCGGGCGATGCGGAGCGGAAGCGCCTCGAAGCCGATGCGCTGCGGGAGTTGCTCTCGGGCGCCGAGACGGGCGATGGCGAGGCGGTCGCGGATGCGGACGTCGAGGCGTTCGAGGAGGCCCTGCGCGAGGGCAGGCTCGGCGAGGCGAGCGAGGCGCTTGACCGGTTGAACAGGCGGCTCGAGACGATGACCCCCGAGCAGCGCGAGGCGCTGGGTGAGCGGGTTCGGAAAGCCGCGGAGCAGATCGAGCAGCGGGCCCAGGACGCCCAGGCCCAGGCGGACGCCCAGCGGGAGCAGGCGGCACAGGACCTCCGCGAGAGCGGGCTCGACGAGGACCGCATCGACGACCTCCTTAACGAGCCCAACCGCGAACGGGTCGAGCAAGAGCTCCGCGATCAGGGGTTCGATGAGGAGACGGCGGACCGGTTGGCCGACAGGGTGGAGCAGGAGCGGAAGCAGCGCGAGGCGCGCGAGCAGGCCGCGGAGACTGCGAAGGACATCGCGGACTCGGCACGCGAAGCCGCGGACGAGGTCGAGCGGGGTGAGCAAGAGCCGTCGCAAGAGGACGCCAACCAGGAGCAACCCGGCGGTGAGCAGCAGCCCGGTGGTGAGCAGCAGCCCGGTGGTGAGCAGCAGCCCGGTGGTGAGCAACAGCCCGGAGGCGAGCAGCAACCCGGTGGGGAGCAACAACCAGGGGGCGAGCAGCAGCCCGGTGGGGAGCAACAGCCCGGCGGTGAGCAACAGCCCGGTGGGGAGCAACAACCCGGGGGCGAGCAGCAGCCCGGTGGTGAGCAGCAGCCCGGTGGTGAGCAGCAGCCCGGTGGTGAGCAGCAGCCCGGTGGTGAGCAACAACCCGGGGGCGAGCAGCAGCCCGGTGGGGAGCAACAGCCCGGAGGCGAGCAGCAGCCCGGCGGTGAGCAGCAGCCCGGCGGTGAGACTCCCGAGGAGCACGGTGACGCCACGAAGAACACCGACCCCGCCAAGCAGGGCGAGTCTGCTCAGGAGCAGGGCACCGCGCCCGACCCGGGCCCTCAGGACGGCGCGGGTGAGGATGCGCCGCAACAGGACGAACAGGGCGAGCAGTCAGGCCGCCAGCCGGGGGGCGAGGAGTCGACCGACGCGGGCGAGGGCGGGGGTGCCCCGCGCGAATCCGACGGCGAGGGCCGGCAGGCCACGCCCAAGGGCGAGCCCGGCGAGGGCGAAGGCGGTCAGCCCATGGGCGAACAGACCCCCGATGGCGACAAGCCCGGCGCGAGCGGCGACCTCCAGGAGGGCCAATCGGGCGAGCCAACGGGCGGTGGCGACGACGCAAAGCCCGGCGAGGGCCAGGCACCGCGCGACGGCGAGGGCCAGGGCGAGCCCGCGGGCGATGACGCCGCGGAGCCGCGCGAGGACTCGGGCAGCGCGGGCGGGAGTGGCGACAAACAGCCGCCGAAGGGCGTCGACCGCCTGCGCGAAGCGCTCAAGCGTGCCGAGCAGCGCGAGCAGTCGGCGCGCGAGCAGGCTCAGGACGCCCAGCGTCTGCGCGAGGAGGCCCGTGAGATGCTCGACTCGATGTCGCCCGAGGAGCGGGCGGAACTCGAGCGGTGGGCCAAGGAGCGGATGCGCGAGGAGGGCCGACAGATCGCGAGCGACACCCCGACGCGGGTCGAGGAACTCGACCTGTCGGGCAACAACGCTGAGGAATCGCTCGACAACGCCACCCCCATGGGGCAAGCAGAGCCCGACCCCGACGCCCCACGCCCCGAGGCGGGCGATCGGGTGGCTCAGATGACGCCGGAGGAGACCTTGCGGGCGATGCGTGAGTCGCTCCGGTCCGCGGAGCGGTCGGTCGACGATCGCTCGATCCCGCGTGCCCGCCAGAGGAACATCGAGCGGTACTTCCGGCGGGCCCTCGAGCGGCTTGAGAAGTCCGCCACCGGCGATGGGGACGCCCCGGCGGTAGCTGCGCCCGCCCAGACCCCCGCGCCAGAGGCGAAGGACGCCGATTAGGGCCTGCTCCCCACGCTTCACGAGAGGGATCTGTCCCGCGCCCTTGCTCAACGGGCGCGGGCGGGCAATAATCCGCTTCCGAAGTGCCGGGCGGTGGGTCCGGCGGTTCCCTTGTCTGTGACTCGCGAAATGACCCCCGGACGCACCGGGTGGTGGAGTAGATTGCCCTATGGCTCATTCGGTCTCAGCCCGCAAGCGCATCCGCCAGAACGTCGCCGCTCGTTCCCGCAACCGCTGGCGTCTTCGCACGCTGCGTGCGTCGCTCCGCGAGTTCGAGGACAAGCTCGTTCACGGGACCGTTGAGGAAGCGCAGTCGGCGTTCCGCAGCGCTTCGCAGCTGCTCGACAAGACCGCGGGCAAGGGCGTGATCCACAAGAACACCGCTGCCCGCAAGAAGTCGCGCCTGAACAAGCGTCTCAAGTCGCGCGTGCTGGGCAGCTGAGGGCTTTCCCAGGCTTCGCTGGATGGAGTAGAGTGCGAGCCGCGTTCGAGCAGAGCGCGGCTTGTTTCGTTTTGGCGCTGACGCGCCCGCCCCGGCGCTATTCCGATGCGTCGATGGAGAGCAGCACGTCGAGGAAGTGGTCCTGCGCCTGCTCGAACGACTTGCGGGCTTCGTCGATCTGCTTGGTGATATCGCTCAATGTCGCGACGTCGATCGGGCCCCCGCCAGCGCGCGACGCCTCGATGAGTGACGCGGTCGAGGTCGTGACCGAATCGAGGTCGGACACCGCCCGGGCGTACTGGCGGGCGCTGTCGTAGAGCAACTCGTACGCCGTCTCGCGCTCGTCGGGTCGGTAGAGCAGGCGCCACGGCGCCCGGCGGACTTCGAGCATCGTGTCCAGCGCCTGGTCGGCGGTCAGGCGCAGGCGGGCGATGGCCCGGCGCATGTCCGCGCGGTTCTCCGCGGCGATCTGGTTGCCCTGCTCGCCGAGCCTCGTGTACTCGTCGAGCATGCGTTCGGCGCGCGAGCTGATGCGGACGAGCGGGTCGTCGTCGCCGCCGTCGAAGCGGGCGAGGATGTCCCGCGCATTGGTGACGGTGTCGCGTGTGGCGTCGACGATCTGTTCGAGGTCCTGCTCCTTGCGCTCGGTGAATCCGTCGATGCGGGCGCCGATGCTGCGGTAGGAATCGATGGCCTCCGCGATCGCTTCGCGGTTCTCCACGAACAGCGCTTCGACCTTCTTGAAGAACTCACCACCGACCTCGAACTGGGCGACGACCGTCTGGACCTGCTCGGGGAGCTTGTCGCGGAAGTAGGCGAGGATGTCGGTGACGGCGCTGGCCCAGCCCTCGGCGTTCTCGTCGTAGAACGTGTTGAAGCGGTCGACGGCGCCCTCGGACTTCGCGCCGACCGCCGACCAGTGGTCGATGAACGTGTCGACCTTGCCCGCGCGCTCGTCGCCCAGGACGGTGTCGAGGAGGGGCGTGCCCGCGCCGCCGCCCACCTTGTCGAGCAGCCCGCCGCCCGCGACGCCGAACGCGGGCGTGCGGTCGTCCGCGATGCCCTCCTCGCCCAGCGATGTGATGTTGAGCCTCGAGCTGCCGCCCAGCAGTTCCTTCACGAGTTCGATGCGCGCGTCCTTGTGGACCTCGTGGTGGCGGTCGATGCGGAAGTGGACGCGGACGAACTGCTCGGTCTCGCCCGTCGCCGCGTTGGTCGACTCGGGCATGAGCTTGATGCTGCCCACGCTGCCCACGCGGACGCCTGCGAGTTCGACGACCGAGCCCCGCTTGAGCCCCGTCACGCCCGTCGAGAACGGGAAGTCGACGGTGTAGCCCTTCCTCGTGACGGTGTCGAAGCCGCCGGCGAGGAGGATGACCACCACGACCGCCGCGGCGATCGATGCGATGACGAGCGTGCCGGCGAGGACGTTGTCGCGTGAGCCTCTGCGCATGGCGGCGATGTTAGTCGTTGGCAACGTCGGCCGCACGCGAGCGGGTCGTCACGACCGACGGGGTGGCCTCGCGAGGCGGCTCGACGGGCCCGCCGAGCAGGTCCTGCGCGTAGCCCAGGTCTGACCGCCTTGCGGTGATGGGCCCTTCGGGGTCGGCCCGGAGGAACTGGCGGATGAGCCGCTCGCGCTCCTCCCTTGGGGCTGCCTCTTCGCTCGAGAGGTCGCGCAGGTGCTCGAACTCCTCGCGCCGCCCCACCATGAGCATCCGCCCCTTGTCGAGCATCGCCATGCGGTCCGCGATCGTGAACGCCGAGTCCATCTCGTGCGTGACCACCACCGAGGTCACGCCGAGCTGCGTCGTCAGCGCGATGATGAGCTGGTCGATCTCCGCGGAGGTGACGGGGTCGAGGCCCGCCGACGGCTCGTCGTAGAAGAGGATGCGCGGGTCGAGCGCGAGCGCCCGCGCAAGCCCGGCCCGCTTCTTCATGCCGCCCGAGATCTGACCCGGGAACTTGTCCGCGTGCTCGCGCAGGTTCACGAGCTCGAGCTTCATCTTCACCTGGATCGCGATGATGTTCGGGTCGATGTCCGTGTGCTCCTGGATGGGCAGCGCGACGTTCTCCGCGAGCGTCATCGAGTTGAACAGCGCGCCCGACTGGAACAGGATGCCGAACCTCTTGCGCACCTCGTTGAGCGAAGCCTCATCGAGCGAGCACACGTCCTGCCCGAACATCTCCACCGAGCCCTCGTCGGGCGTGATCGACCCGATCATGATGCGCAGCAGCGTCGACTTGCCCGAACCCGAGCCGCCCATGATGACCATCGTCTCGCCCGGGTAGACATCGAGGTTGATGCCATCGAGCACGGTCTGATCGCCGAATCGCTTGACGACGTTGCGGACGCGGATGATGGGTTCTTGCGGCTGGTCGGTCATCTGCGAATCGGGGCCCCCGGCTGTGCAACGCGTACACTCACGGATCGGTTCACCCGAGCCGTTGGCCACAGTGTAACCACGGGCGCCCCGCCGAGGACCGGCGCTTATTGGGATCCTGTCAGCCCGCGACGACAACCTCAAACGCCGCCTCGAATTCCAGCACCTCAGTCCCGGCCCACTCGCAGAAGTGCGAGGTGCTCTCGGGGCACGAGCCCGTGTTGTCGCACTTGGCGTTCGTGCACCCCGCGACCGAGACGGGGAACTTCCTGCACCGGCACTTGGCCGCGACGACGAGCGGCGCGCCCGCTTCGGGGAGGGTGTACGTCGCCGCGTGCTGCTCGACCTGAAGTTCGAGGCTCAACTCGCCAAACTTGTCGAGCGAGAGCCGCCCGAGCAGCCCCGCGTCCGCGTCGGGGCCGAGTTCGCCAACGTACGCGACGAACGAGATCACCGGCGCATCGGAGGGCTCCGCCCAGCTGCGCAGTGCCGGCGCAACCTCGCCATCGACCTCCAGCACCACCTCGCCGCTCACCCACGACACCATGACATCGTGTGCGCCGATCGCGCCGTCGAAGAGCACCTCGCGCTCCTGCGCGAGGGCCTCGAGCGAGGGGGTCATGCCGAGCTCCGCCCGGAGGTCAGAACGCCAGTCCGCACAGGCCGATTGCGCGAGGACAAGAGCCAGTGCGGAGCAGCACAGGGTGGTAGGCGTTGAGAGCGTCATGCCGATGCCTTTCTGAGTTGTCGGTGCCGCTTGGGAACGGCGTCGGTGTCAGCGGGTCGTCGTGACCTCGCATGACGGTTGACTGATCGATGCGACGAGAGACTCGACGTGGGGCAGGATGTCCCAGTCGGTTGGTGGCTCTGCGTTGAGGGCGACCTTGGTGAAGGAACGCTGCCTGACGATGTCGCCCTGGTGCGTGTCGTACCGGGCGACCGTGTGGGCGGCCGTGTCGATGCGGTAGATGTGGCGGATGCGTACGGGCTCGTCCGCGGAGTTGAGCAGGGTCTTCTCGGAGACGACCTCGTGGCACGGGCGGCCGTTGACCTCGACGATGCCCTGGTACGCGCCCTGCTCGATGCGCCGCCGGAGCAGGGCCAGGTCCACCGCCTTGTCGCCCACCTTGAGCGCGAACGCGCCGCCGTACTGGCAGTCGAGCGGGCGCTCGTGCACGAGGCGGGGGATCTGGTCGTCGTACTCCGAGTCGTAGCAGAGGACGAGGCGCGCCGGGTGGTCGGGCACGTACTCCTGCACACGCCCATTGTTGAACGAGAATGCGCCGTAGACCTCGCCATCGACGAACGCAACGGTACGGAAGGCGCGCTGCGTGCCCTCGTAGCGGTAGGTCAGTGCCTGGCCCGCGTGCACAACGCGGGCCTCGATCGCGATCGACTTCGCGTTGACGTAGGTATCGTGCACGCGTTGCGCAAGCTGTGCGAGCGCGGGCGGCACCTCGGCAACCAGGTCGGCGCGTGGTGACCTCTCCGCCGGCACGCGAGGCCCGGTCGTCTGACAGAGGAACAGACCTGAGGTGATGGCGACGCCAACTGCGATGGGCAGGCCAGCGGTCAGATGCATGGGACTACCTCCTGCTCTCGACCGTGGAGAGGGTTGGAGTCATCCTCCGTCGCCCCCGGATCAGCGCCCGGACCACGACTATCCGTGGTATTCGGACCGCAGATGCGGGCAGGACCAGTATGAGTTGTGGATAACCGGGATTATGAGGGCCAGCCCCGCCTGTTCGGGCGGTGGTCCCATCGACCTGAGGCCCCAGGCGCAGAGCCGCGGCCTCCCGTCCGAGCGGTCTTCGTGGGCCCGATCTCCGCGCCCGTCAGTCCTTCGACGCCTTGTCCTTCGCCTTGGGCGCCGCGGGCTTGTCACCCGTGCCCCCGCCCTCCGACTTCTTCGCCTTCTCGCCGCCCGACGCCGGCTCCTTCGCCTTCGACTCTTCCTTCGCGCCCTTCTTGTACGACTCGGAGCGGTAGTCGGTCTCGTAGAAGCCGCCGCCCTTGAAGATCAGACCCGCGCCCGCGCCGATGAGGCGTTCGAGTTTGAGCTTGCCGCACTCCGGGCACTTGCGGAGCGGCTTGGCGCTCATCGATTGGAACTCTTCGAAGGTGTGGCCGCACGCCTTGCATGCGTAGTCATGCGTTGGCATCGTCGTCGCCCCCCTGCTGCTCCGTGTCGTGGCAGCCGCACGAACTACCGCAAGACCCGCCGCTCGGCTTCGCCTCACCATCACCCTCTGTGGGCCTGACGACGACGCGGGCCGGGCGCACGATGCGCTCACCGATCGCGTACCCCGGCGCCTGCATGCTCACCACGCACCCGGGCCCGACCTCATCGCTCGCCTCCTGCATCACCGCCTGGTGGCGATCGGCGTCGAACGCCTCACCCTTCGCGGGCTCGATGCGCTCGAGCCCCACGGCACCGAGCGACCGCACCAGGTCGTCGTGGATGAACCGCACGCCCTGCAGCACCGACTCGGCGCTGCTCGAGGTGGGATCGACGTTGAGCGCGAGCCCGAAGTTGTCGAGCACGCCGAGTAGCGACTCGACCACCCGCACCATGCCCTGTCGGCGGGCCTCGGCTTCGTTCTCGATCGACCGCTTGCGGAAGTTCTGGAAGTCCGCGAGGGCCCGCTTGTACTTCAGCTCCGTCTCTGCGATCTGCACGCGGAGTTCGGCCTCGGGGTCCGCATCACCGCCCTCGATCTGCGCTTCGGGGTCGAGCTTGAGCAGGTCTTCGTACAGCGCCGCCGACCGCTCCTCGATCTCGCGACGCTTGGCCTCGATCTCCGCGATCTGGGCGCGCACCTCCGCAACCGCCTCGCCCGCGGCCGCCTGGTCCTGCTCCGTGTGGTTCGTGTTGGGTTCGTTGCTCATCGTTCTCTCTTGTGCTCGGGCTTGTCGCTCTCGGCGTGGTCGCCGCCGGCGACGAAGCCCGTGATGCGCTCCCAGATCGACTTCGACGCGGGCTCGAGCGAATCGATGCCCTCCGTCTCCGCGAGCTCGCGCAGGATGCGCTTCTGCTCATCGCTCAGCTTCTTGGGCACATCGATCTTCACAAAGACGCCCAGGTCGCCCCGATGCCCGCTCCGCAGGTTGGGCAGGCCCGCGTGCTTGATGCGGAGCATGTCGCCGTGCTGCGTGCCGGGCTTGATGGTCAGGGTGTGCTTGTCATCGAGCGTCGGGATCTCGATCTCCGCGCCCAGCGCGACCTGCGAGTAGTGCAGCGGCAGCTCCATCGCGAGGTGGTCGCCATCGCGCTGGAACAGTTCGTGCGGCGCGACGCGCACGACCACATGTAAGTCGCCACGCACGCCCTCGCCCTTCGGGCTCGCCTCGGGCGGCGGCGGCTCACCCTCACCCGACACGCGGACCGCCTGCCCATCGCGGATGCCCTTGGGGATGCGCACGCTCAGCTTGCGCTTCTTGCCCACGCGGCCCTTGCCCTTGCAGGATTCGCACTTGTCGACCACGACGCTGCCGCGCCCCTTGCACGCCGGGCACGTGGCCTGCATGCGGAACATGCCGCCCATGCCCGTCTGGATGACGACGCCCTGCCCGCCGCACGTCGAGCACTCGTCGGGCGTGGTGCCGGGCTTCGCGCCGCTGCCCTCGCACGCCTCGCACACATCCATACGCGTGAAGTCGATATCGCGCTCGCACCCGTGCAGCACATCGTCGAGGGTAATCCGCGCCTCGGTTTCGAGGTCGTACCCCCGCGCGACGCCGCGCCGGGTGCGCCCGCCGCCGCCAGCACGGCCGCCCCCACCAAAGCCGCCGCCACCAAAGATGTCCGCGAACATCGAGAAGATGTCGTTCGGGTCCATGCGCGAGAAGTCGTGCGACGCCCCGCCGCCCGCGGCCCCGCGCAAGCCCTCGTGGCCGTACTGGTCGTAGACGCGGCGCTTGTTCTCGTCCGACAGCACCTCGTACGCCTCAGCGCACTCCTTGAACCGCGTCTCGGCTTCCGTATCCCCCGGGTTGCGGTCGGGGTGGTACTTCATCGCCATCCGCCGGTACGCGCGCTTGACCTCATCGCCATCGGCGGTGCGCTCGATCGAGAGGACTTCGTAGTAGTCGCGTGTGGTGGGCATTAGTTCTCGCGATCTTCCCAGCGTTTGTGGACATCTGACGCGGCTTCAACACTGTGCGCCAACCACTCGATCTCCGGCATCGTGAGTTCTTCGGTCCGCTGGCCTTCCTGTACCCGAACGATCCGATTCTCCTTGAGGTAGAAGAGGGTCACCTCGTGCGGGCTCGGCCACCAATCCGTCGCCCTTGACGGGTCATCCGCTGCGGTCCATCGCCCCGCGTCGCCGGCTTCTTCGTAGTAGACGTCCGGCTTGCCGTGGTGTCGTTCGTACGCCGATGCGCGACCATGAACACTCTGACATCCACCAGCCGTGCAGATCACCGATGTGATCGCGGCGCCCTTGATGAGGCGTGCGGTGAAACGTTGGTTGGTCGCGGGAATGGGCATGGGGGGAGGCGCCAGGGATCAGGGACTAGGCATTGGGTGTGAAGATGACGATCCGGGCGGGGAGCTGCTCGGCGAACGGCTCGATCTCAACATGCAGCGCATCCTGCACCTGTGCGGGTTTGAGGCCACCAACACCAGCACCTACCAGCGGGAATGCAACCGACCTCATCCCATGCTCGATGGCGAGGCTACAGGCGCTGCGAGCGCACGCACGGACGATGTCGAGGTTGGTCGTCCACCATGCCGTCAGGCCCGCGACATGGACGATCGCCCGATGGGGCAGCCGACCTGCAGATGTCAGCACGGCACCCTCAGAACGCATCGGGCCTGCGCGCCCAAGCTCTCGGAATGGCTTCGTGCCCGCACGCTTGCGGATCGCACCCGACACGCCGTGCGGGATCAGGAGGAACCACGGGATAATGTTGCGGTTCCACGGGTTCACAATCGCATCGACCTCCTGATCGAGCAGGTCACCATGAATGACTTGCACGCCTGCCATCAATCGGCTCCCACGAACTCTCGCCCGCGGAGCCGTTCTATCTGCGATCGAGCCGTCGGTCGGTCGGTCTCTCTCTCCTCCCGTCCCGACGGCTCGGGGAATCAGGTTGTCGCGTTCATCAGGCAGTCGCGCCCGCGACCACCTCCGCATCGTCCTTCAACTCAGCAATCAGCACATCGGTCGTCAGCATGAGCCCCGCGACCGACGCCGCGTTGAGCAGCGCGGTCTTGGCGACCTTCGCCGGGTCGATGATGCCCGCCTTGACCATGTCGGTGTACTGCTCGGTGAGCACGTTGAAGCCCTGGTTGCCCTCGTCCTCCTTGACGTACTCGACGACGAGGTCGCCATCGAGGCCGGCGTTGTCGACGATCTGGCGCAGGGGCGCCTCGACCGCCGCGAGGACGATGTCGAAGCCGAGCTTCTCATCACCCTTGGCCTTCTTCTGACCGGCGAGCAGCGCGGGGATCGTGCGGATGAGCGCCGTGCCGCCGCCGGGCACGTAGCCCTCCTGGGCCGCGGCACGGGTGGCGTTGAGCGCATCGTCCACGCGGTCCTTCCGCTCCTTCATCGCGGTCTCGGTGGCGCCGCCCACGTTGATGATCGCCACGCCACCCGTCAGCTTCGCGAGGCGCTCCATGAGCTTCTCGCGGTCGTAGTCGCTCGTCGAACGCTCGTGCTGCGTGCGGATCTGCTCGGCACGGGCGTCGATGTCCTTCTTCTTGCCCGCGCCCTGGATCACCGTGGTGTTGTCCTTGGTGATGATGATCTTCTTGGCCTTGCCGAGCTCGCTGGTCTCGATCGACTCAAGCGAGCGCCCGAGGTCCTCCGAGAAGAACGTGCCGCCCGTGAGCGTGGCGATGTCGCCAAGCATCGCCTTGCGCCGATCGCCAAAGCCCGGGGCCTTGACGGCCGCGACCTTGAGCACGCCGCGCAGGCGGTTGACGACCAGCGCCGCGAGCGCTTCGGACTCGACGTCCTCCGCGATGATGAGCAGCGGCTTGCCCGAGCCCGCGACCTTGTTGAGCAGCGGGAGCAGGTCGCCCAGGTTGCCGATCTTCTTCTCGTGGATCAGCACGATCGCGTCTTCGAGCACGCACTCGCTCGTCTTCGGGTCGGTCATGAAGTACGGCGAGATGTAGCCCTTGTCGAACTGCATACCCTCGACGTAGTCGAGCGTCGTCTCCGCGGCCTTGCCCTCATCGACCTCGACGACGCCCTCGGCGCCGACCTTCGCGATGGCCTCGGCGATCATCTCGCCGATCTCCTCGTCGTGGTTGGCGCTGACGGTCGCGACCTTCTTGTAGTCGGCCTTGCCCTTGCAGGGCGTGGCGAGCTTGTCGATCGCCTCGGCGGCGACGCCCGCGGCGTCGTTGATGCCGCGCTGCAGCGACACGGGGTTGGCGCCCGCGGCGACGTGGCGCAGGCCCTCGACGAAGATCGCCTCGGCGAGGACCGTCGCGGTGGTGGTGCCGTCGCCGGCCTGGTCGTTGGTCTTCTTGGCGACCTCGATCACCATCTTCGCGCCCATGTTCTGGAGCGGCTCGGGGAGGTCGACCTCCTTCGCGACCGACACGCCGTCACGCGTGACGGACGGCCCGCCGTACGACTTCTGGATGGCGACGTTGCGCCCGGTCGGCCCCATGGTGACCTTGACCGTCTTGGCCAGACGCGAGAGCCCCTTCTTCATTTCGATGAGGGCCGCGTCGGAGAACATCAGTTGCTTGCTTGACATTGAATCAACTCCTTCGGAGTTGGAGGCATCAGGGATCAGGCACTAGGCACCAGGGGTGTCAGCCGATCGTTCGATGCTCCGAATGAGGCCGGCGAGGACCCGGCCGAGTTCCTTGACCTTGGCGTCGAGAGACTCGAACGCGTCCGATTTCACATAGCCCAGCCGCTGAGCGATCAGCAGTTGGGTCTCCACTTCGTACAACGAGCCGCGCGTCATGCGGAGGAACCGCAGGTAGTCCGGCCGCGTGCCGCGCCCATACCCCTCCGCGATGTTGCTTGGCAGCGAGACCGAGGCACGCCTGAGCTGAGCGACCAAACCAAAGCGCTCGCCATCCGGGAAGAGCGATGTCACTTGATAGACCTGCAGCGACACATCGACGCCCATGCGCCATGCCACGAGGTCCTCGTATGACTGTATCTCGCTCACGCATCTTTCCTGGTGCCTAGTGCCTGGTCCCTGGTGCCTTTACTCGACGACGCCGAGGATTTCCGACTCGCGCAGGATCAGGTGCTCCGTGCCCTTGATCTCGACTTCCGTGCCGGCGTACTTGCCGTAGACGACGGTGTCGCCCTTCTTGACGCTCGGCGATGCGGTCTTGCCGTTGTCGAGCTTCTTGCCGGGCCCGACCGCGACGACCTTGCCCTGCACGGGGCGCTCCTTGGACGACTCGGGGAGGTAGAGCCCGCCCTCCGTCATCGACTCCTGCTCAACGGGCTTGATGAGGACACGGTCTTCGAGTGGCTTGACGCTCATCGTGTGATCTCCTGATTCGTCGATTGCGGGGCGGTCGCGCACGCGCTCGCCCCGTTGGGGTTGTGTGACTTCGTCATGTCGTGCCGGGCGACGCCGCTCGGCACGGGTTGGTTCGTGTGACTCGTTGTCATGGGGCCGCCCCCGTTGCTTCGACCTTGCGAGCGACCAGACAGATCTGCTCGCTCGTGCACACCGCACGCGCGTTGAGCCAGCGCGCCAGATCGAGCTTCGCGTCGCGGTCCTCGTCCGACTTGCAGCGCCTGGTCAGCAGGCGACGCGTGAGTGGCGAGAACAACGGCGCGACGACCGACAGCGCCGAGCTGAGCGGCTTGGCCTTTGCGACCTCCATCCGCTCGATGCGCAGGCCATGCATCCACATCATGGGATGCAGCACGCACAGGTCGACGCACCGATGGTGATACTCCTCGACCCCCTCGGGCCCCACCGTCACGGGCAGCGGCTCGCGCTTGAGCTGGTGCACGCCCGTCAGCATGTACCTGAAGCGGTTGTTGAGCCTGTGCAGGTTGGGCGTGGTCAGGACGAACCACCCGCCGGGCTTCAACACCCGCGCCGCTTCCGCGATGAAGCGGTGGTGCGATTCGACGTGCTCGATCACCTCGATGGAGTACACCAGATCGAAGCTGGCATCCTCGAATGGCAATCCCCTGTTCAGGTCGACGCCGCCCGTGATCCGATCCGCGATCGACTCGGGGTGCTCGCGCCGGCGCACATAGTCCTCGCCGGCCTCGCGATACGTCGTGCCCGACACCTCGGCCCCGAGCGATGCGCAGCGCTCGAGCATCCGCCCATCGGCGCATCCCATCTCGAGCGTGCGCAAACGCGGCCATCCCGCGACGCCCTCGATCAGGCGCCACGCCGCGCGTTCTACGTAGTCTTGCGCCATGCTCGATCACCGCTCCGTTGACTCCGTTGATGTTGCACGCCCGACCTGGTCTGCGGGCGCGGGGATGCGCGGCTGCTGCCCGCCCATGGGCTCGTCGACCTCCGTGAGCTCGGGCATCTCCTCCTTGAGTTTCAGGAAGCTCGCGAAGCCGAACGGCTCGGGCTCTTCCTGCTCCTTCCTGGGGCGTGGCAACACACACTCCACGCTCGCGATCTGATCGGGCGTGATCGCGAGCATCGTCAGGTTGCCCACCGCGTCCTCGCCGAGCATCTGGTAGCCCGTGATGACGTCGCACGCCGAGCCCTCGTCATGCCAGCGCGACGGCTCGATCGTGCACTTGCCACGCGACACGTGGCTCATCGCCTGACGCACCGCGAACACGCGCCCGTCCTTGAGCACCACGCGGAACCGCAGCGCCTTCTTGCCCTCAGCGCCCACGACCTTCTGCATCGCGCCGCTCGTCCGCGCAAACCACTCGGCCCACGTGACGAGCTGATCCTCACGCCCCAGGTCGACCGCGCGGGACTTGTGGTCCTCGGCGTTGGCTTTCGAGTTGTCGGGCGCTTGGTCGCTCATGTGTGCCTCGTGGTTCGCGTGCAGGGGATCAGGTCAGGGCGAGTGGGTTAGAAACCCATGCCGCCCATGCCCGGCATGCCGCCCATCCCACCCATTCCGCCCATGCCCGGCATGCCGCCGCCCATGCCGCCCATTCCGCCGCCGCCGTGGTCGTGACCGTGGTCGTCGTCGTCGGAGGGGGCTTCGGTGATCAGGCAGTCGGCGGTGAGCAGGATGCTCGCCACGCTCGCCGCGTTCTGCAGGGCCGAGCGATCGACCTTCGCGGGCGTGAGCACGCCCATCTTGAGCATGTCGCCGTACTCGAGGGTCAGGGCGTTGAAGCCGAAGCTCGCGCCGACCTCGTCATCACCCTCCGCGACCCGGCTCACCACCACGCTGCCCTTCGCGCCCGCGTTGGTCGCGATGGTGCTCAGGGGCACGCCAAGCGAGCGGCGCACGACCTCCATGCCCGCGGCATGGTCGAACGTGAAGCTGCCCACATCGCTCGACGACACATCGTCCTTCTTGCCGAACACGGCCTTCCACGCCTTGCTCTT
The DNA here is from genome assembly GCA_965228605.1 of Phycisphaerales bacterium. Lineage (GTDB taxonomy): Bacteria > Planctomycetota > Phycisphaerae > Phycisphaerales > UBA1924. The sequence continues at coordinate 3,630,641 of OZ245825.1, read as the reverse complement.
CTCGATCGCGCTCGCGGCACGCACGAAGCTCACGCCGCCACCCGCGACGATGCCCTCCGCGATCGCGGCACGGGTCGCGTGCAGCGCATCCTCGACGCGGGCCTTCTTCTCCTTCAGCTCGGCCTCGCTGGCTGCGCCGACGTTGATCTGGGCCACGCCGCCCGACAGCTTCGCGAGGCGCTCCTGCAGCTTCTCGCGGTCGTAGTCGCTCGTGGCGATCTCGACCTCGCGCCGGATCTGCTCGCAGCGCGACTGGATGTCCTTGGTCGAGCCCGCGCCCTCGAGGATGATCGTGTCGTCCGAGGTGATCTCGACCTTCTTCGCCATGCCGAGTTCGGAGACGGAGACGGTGTCGAGGTCGACCGAGAGGTCCTTCATGAAGGCCTTGCCGCCCGTGAGGACCGCGATATCTTCGAGCATCGCCTTGCGCCGATCGCCGTAGCCGGGCGCCTTGACCGCCGCGACCTGAAGCGTGCCGCGCAACTTGTTGATGACCAGCGTACTCAGCGCCTCGCCCGTGATGTCCTCGGCGATGATGAGCAGCGGCTTCTTGGCCTTCATCACCTTCTCGAGCAGCGGGACGAGCTTGGTGACGGAGTCGATCTTGTCCTCGTGCACGAGCACCAAGCACTTCTCGAGCTCCACCTTCATGTCGTCGGGGTTGGTCACGAAGTTGGGCGAGAGGAAGCCGCGATCGAACTGCATGCCCTCGACGACCTCGATCTCCGTCTCGAGGCTCTTGCCCTCCTCGACGGTGATGACGCCGTCGTTGCCGACCTTCGCGAAGGCGTCCGCGAGGGTCTTGCCGATCTCCGGGTCGTTATTGGCGCTGATGGTCGCGACCGCCTGGATGTCCTTCTTGCCGTCGACGGGGCGGGCCGACTTCTCGATGGCGTTGACCACCAGGCCCACGCCCTCCTTCATGCCACGCACGAGCTGGTTGGCGTCGACGCCCGAGCCCACGAAGCGGAGGCCCTCGCGGAACAGGGCCTCGGCGAGGACGGTCGCGGTGGTCGTGCCATCGCCCGCGTCGTCGGAGGTCTTGCTCGCCGCCTGCTTCACGAGGCGGGCGCCCATGTTCTCCGCCTTGTCGCGGAGCTCGATCTCCTCAGCGACCGTCACGCCGTCCTTCGTGACCGTCGGGCCGCCCCACGACTTGTCGATCACGCCGTTGCGCCCGCGCGGGCCGAGGGTCGACTTCACGGCCTTCGCCAGCTTGCCAACGCCCTCGAGAAGGGCTTCGCGGGCCTCGGTGTCGAACGTCAGCTCTTTCACTGCCATGTCGTCTGTTCTCCGTTGGCGCCCGAGGGGTCGGGCGGGGTGTTGAGGGGTCGGCTCGGGGGCACGCGATCGGCGCACCCACGGCGCGGGTCCGAGCGAGAAGAGGGGCAACGGTCATGCCAAGGCGGGGCATGAAGATGCCCGTCTATCGCCTTCGGAGTGGGCCTGAGACGGGGTCGCCAGGCGCGACGGGCCGCACGGCGAGCCAATCGCCTGCCACCTTGGCAGGCTCAGGCGCGCGGGCTCCCCACAACGTCTTCCAGCGAAGGGAGCGGCTGGAGCACCGCCCGCGCGATCCGCATCGCGTCGATGAGCCCGCCCACGATCCCGACCGTGACCAGCATCGACCCGATCGCCACGACGGGCGTCCCGATGGTCCCCGCGATCGACCACCCCGTGTCGAGGGCCGAGGCGAGGCGGAGCCCGTCGCCCACCATCGCGACCGTCGCGGCGATGGCGACGAGCAGGATCGCCTGGCGATCGACGCGCCCCGTGCGCAATGCCATCGATCGGCGCACCATCTCGCGCCCGATGGGTCGCAGCCCGAGGCACATCACGACCACCGACACGCCCACCACAAGGCGGGCGACCGCTCGATCGGGGTCGACCTCGCCGCTGTACGCCTGCCACCCCGCGCGGTCGATCGCGCCGGTCCGCCACACCCCCCACGCGAGCGGCACCACCGCACTCACCCCGAGCAGCGCGACGAGACACCGCCCGATCGGGCTCTCGCGCGTCGGCTTGAGCATCGCGAGCCCCCCAAGCCCGACCAGCACGACGCCGACCATCGCCACCACGTCAAGGCCCGGCACGCTGATCGCCATCCCCCACTCCGACCGTGCCAGCTCGAGGAGCCGCTCCACCCACGAGCTCAGCGCGATAATGAGGCCGCCGAGGGGCCACATCACGAGCCCCATCGCCACGCGACGCCTCCCAAGGATCGGCGCAAATTCCTCGGCCCGAGGGTCGACCCGATGGAGGATCGTCGCCCGCACCGCCGACCCGCACTCGGGGCATTGCCCACGGATGGAGAGCCCCTGGAGGTCGTACCCACAGAAAACACAGGGCAGGCGCCCGATGAGGTGCGAATCGAGCGCCGAACCCGGCGCTGGCGAACCGCTCCCGCTCGGCGGCGGCTCTCCGTTCGGCGCTCCGGCGCTGGGTTCCTCCATCGGGGGAGTGTAAACCCATCTGGCCCGACGCAACCCCCGCCCCACGAACCCCGAATGGACCCGCGAACGCCCCTCCTATACTCCCCGCCCTATGCCCCACGACGCAATAGAACGCCTCAGAGTCAACATCGCCGACGTTTTCGTGGGCAACAAGGCCGCGATCGATCAGCTCATCGTGTGCCTCCTCGCGCGGGGCCACGCTCTGATCGAAGACGTGCCCGGCGTGGGCAAGACGGTCCTCGCCACCGCGCTGGCACGCAGCATCGACTGCACATTCAGCAGGGTCCAGCTCACCCCCGACCTCCTCCCAGCGGACGTCCTCGGCGTGTCGATCCTCGACCGCGACACCTCCGAGTTCCGCTTCAAGGCGGGCCCGATCTTCGCGAACATCTTCCTCGCGGACGAGATCAACCGGACCACGCCGCGCACGCAGTCGGCCCTCCTCGAATCGATGAGCGAGGGCACGGTGTCGGTCGATGGGCGCGTGCTCCCCCTCGAGCAACCCTTCATGGTGGTCGCCACCCAGAACCCCTACGCCTTCGAAGGCACGTACCCGCTCCCCGAGAACCAGCTCGACCGCTTCCTGATGCAGATCAGGCTTGGGTACCCATCACCCGAAGACGAGGCGCGGGTGATCGCTTCGCGCCCGGCGGACACGACGCTCCCCACGCTCAAGCCCGTCATGCACGGCGAGGATGTCATCGCGGCCCAGCGCGCCGTCGATGCGGTGCGCATGGACCCGGCGCTCATCGAGTACATCGTCGCCGTCGGGCGCGCCACGCGCGAGCACCCGGAGGTGCGCGTGGGCCTGTCGCCGCGCGGCACCATGGCGGTCTCACAAGCCGCGCGCGCCACCGCGTTCATGGATGGACGCGACTACTGCATCCCGGAAGACATCACGTCCAACCTGATCGCGGTCGGCGGGCACCGCCTGATCACGAAGGGTCACCTTGGGGAGGGCGGGACGTCCATCGCCTCCCGCGTGCTGGGGGAAGCTCTGCACGATGTGCCGAGTCCCGCCTGACCGATAACCGTGTCACGTCTCGGGTTCGCTCAACGCACCGCGCGGCGCACCCGATGCTCTCCTAAGAGGGACCAGCGCCACGGCCCCGGAGGGGCGTGGGCGGGTTCGCCATGGGCAGGAGGGACGGCGCATTTGACGACTCACGAGGGTGATAGCCTGCGCTTGCTCCTCGTCGCGGAGGGGGAGCCCAACCCCTTGCTCCTCCACGTGCTGGGCGGCTTCCGCGCGGACCTTGTGCGTGTGGCGCCGGGCCCGAAGATCGCGGAGCGCTGCGTCGAGATGGACCCGACTGCCATCGTGCTGTGCGGGACCTTTGCGCAGGTGCTCGATCAGTCAGCGGCGATCCGGGGCATGGAGACGATGACGGGGCTGCCCCTCGTCGTGCTCACCACCGATTGGCCTGGCCCCGCGCGGGCGCGCCTGCTCGAGTACGGCGCCTACTGCTGCCTCGAGCCCCCCTACCCGCTTGGCGAGCTGCGGGCGCGCCTGTCGTCGGCGCTCACGCTGGGGAGTCACCTCGCGGCGCTGGAGCGCACCTCGCGCATCGATGCGCTCACGGGCCTTTGGAACCGCGCGAGCTTCGAGCTTCAGCTCGCCGCCACGCTCGCCAACGCGGAGCGGTCGGGCCAGCCTTTCGCGCTCGCGCTGGCCGACCTGGACCACTTCAAGCGCCTGAACGACACCTTCGGGCACGCGGCGGGCGACGACGTGCTCAGGTGCTTCGCGCGGACCCTCCAGCACTGCACACGCGAGGGCGATGTCGCGTGCAGGTACGGGGGCGAGGAGTTCGCGATCATCTTCCCCGACACGTCGCTCCAGGACGCGGTCGCGGTGTGCCAGCGGATCCGTCGCGCCACGGAGGAGCTTGACGCGCCGGGGGTGCCCGCCGAGCAGTTCACCGTCTCGCTGGGCGTCGCCACATCGGATCGGACGCTGGGCATGGGCGCCGAGACGCTGGTGCGGGCCGCCGACCTGGCGCTCTACGATGCGAAACGCGCCGGGCGCAACCGCGTCCACTACACATCGGAAGGCACCGGGCCCATACGGATGGCCGGTTGACGATCGGGCCTACGCTTCCGCTCGCTTTGCGGGAGCCCCGATGTCGTCTGATGTACGAACCACCCATGCCGAGACACACCTGATCGACGCGGTGGGTCTCTCGTGCGCGCTGTTCACGCTCTTCGCGTGGTCGATGGCCCCACTGCTCGTCAAGTACTTCACGGGGCACATCGACCTTTGGACGAGCAACGGGTGGCGTTACGCCACAGCCGCCCTCCTCTGGCTCCCGGTCTTGCTCTGGCTCATCTCGCGCGGGCGCGTCGATCGCACCATCTGGAGGAACGCGCTCGTGCCGGCGGCGTTCAACACGCTTGGGCAGGTCTGCTTCGTCGCGGCGTTCTACCAGACGGGGGCCGCGATGGTGACGTTCGGCCTGCGCATCCACATCGTGTTCGTCGCGCTCGGCGCTGCGCTCCTGTTCCCCGCCGAGCGGGCGCTGGTCCGCTCGCCGATCTTCATGATCGCGGCGGGCGGCGTGCTCCTTGGCACCGCGATGGTCGCGGCGTTCCACCCCGAGTTTCATGGGGGCGACCACGCCGCGGCGACCCTGCGCGGGATCGTGCTCTCGATCGTCGCGGGTTTCGGGTTCGCGGGCTACGCCCTCGCGGTGCGCCGGTTCATGCGCTCGTACCACGCGATCACCTCGTTCGCGGTGATCTCGCAATACACCGCGAGCGCGATGGTCGCGTTGATGCTCTTCGCATCGCCCGATCACGGCGCGGGGGCGCTGACCCTCGGCCCGTGGCTCTTTGTCGCGCTGATCGTCTCGGCGATCATCCCGATCGCGCTGGCCCACGTGGCGTACTACACGAGCATCAACCGCCTGGGCGTGGCGCTGACCTCGGGTCTCGTGCAGCTCCAGCCGTTCTGCGTGGCCGCGGTGTCGGTGCCGCTGCTTGGCGAGAAGCTGCTCCTGCCCCAATGGATCGGCGGCGCGATCGCGGTGGGCGGCGCGGTGGCGATGCTCCGCGCCCAGCAGCTCGTGTCGCGGGCCGCCCGGGCGAGGGCGGCCGCAGTCGGAGCCCCGTTACCTGAGCACGACTTCGAGAACCTGCCGGTCGATGCGGACGTCGCGGCGGCGACCACGGAGCCCGAGCCCGCGACCTGCGCACTCCGCGACTAGGCCACCGGCGCGGGCCACCCCTCCTTGAGGAAGAGCCCGTCGCGGTGAAACACCTCGCCGTCCGCTTCGATCTCGCCGCCCTTGCGCAGGTCGCACACCATGTCCCAATGGAGCCCCGACTCGTTGGTGTTGCCCGACTTGGGGTAACCCGCGCCGCACGCGGCGTGGAAGGTGCCGCCGATCTTCTCGTCGAAGAGGATGTTCCTAGAGAAGTCCTTGATGGCGTAGTTGGTGCCGATGGCGATCTCGCCCAGGTTGCGTGCGCCCTGGTCGAGGTCGAGCATCTCGATGAGGAACCGCTCGTTCTTGCGCGCACTGGCGTCGACGACGCGCCCGCCCTTGAAGGCGAGGCGGACGCCCTCGACCTCGCGCCCGTTGTAGACCGCTGGGAACGTGTAGTTGACGTGGCCCTCGACGCCTTGCGGGCCCGTGAAGACCTCGCCATCGGGGAAGTTGGCATCGCCATCGCAGTTGATCCAGGTGGCGCCGTCGATGGAGACACGCAGGTCGGTGCCGTCGTGCCCGTCTGTCGCGGGGGCGCGGAAGTGGAGTTCCTTCCTGGTCTGGAGCCAGTCGGCGACGCGTTGCTGGCGTTCGCCGACTTCCTGCCACGCGCGCACGGGGTCGGGGAGGTGGAGGAGCCCGGCGTTGAACACGAAGTCCTCGTACTCGCGGAGCGACATCTCCGCATCCTGTGCGCTGGCCTGCGTGGGGTAGAGCGTGCCGCACCAGCGCATCTCGCCCGCGGCTTCGCGCTCCATGAAACGCGACATGTAGGGCTTGCGCGCGGCGCCCACGATCGCCTGGCGTGCGGGGTCCACGCGCCCGGCGGCCTTCGTGTTGGTCTCGGCCCAGAACACGATGCGCACATCCACCGTCTCGATCTCGTGCATGTCGAGGGGCGAGAGGTACGCGAGCTGGTCCTTGTTCGCCTCCGCGAGGCGGATCTCGGTGAGCGATGCGGGCAGCGCGGCGTAGTGCGGGTGCGCGCCCGCCTTCAGCACCGCCTCGTAGACCGCCTCGATCAGCGGCATCGCGATCGGGTCGCTCTTGATGACGACGATGTCGCCCTTCTTCACCTTGGTCGAGTACTGCACGAGCACGTTGGCGAGGGCATCGAGGCGTGGGTCGCGCATGCGCTGGCTCCGTTATGGTGGTTGGGGCAAGGACTGTAGCTTGGACGATGTACGCGCGTGGCGTTTGCGCCTGGAGACGCCCAATGGACGAGCGAAGCGACAGCAACACGCTGATCGGGAGCGGGATCGCTCTTGGCATGTCACTCGGAGCGGGGCTTGGCGGTGCGCTGGGCGCCGCGGCGGGCGCGGCGATGGGTGATGTCGGCATGGGCATCGCGATGGGGGTCCCCGTCGGGGCGGGCGTCGGGCTCACGATCGCGATCGCCCTTGTGATGCGCATCGCGATGCGCCAACGCCACGGGCTCTGCCCGCATTGTGGCTACCCGACCAAGGGGCTCCGATCGGAGGTCTGCCCTGAGTGCGGCGGGCCCGTCGAGCTTCCTCCGCACGATGAAGCGGCCCCCTAGAGTCCGCTCGGCCCCGCGACCGCGGCGCCAGAGAAAGGACGACCACCTATGACCGCCTCACCCCGCGCCCGCCTTCTGAGCACCGCCCTCCCCCTCGCCGCGATCGCGATCGCGACGATCGCGCTGGTGCGCCCCGACCTCCCCGGCGCGCCGACCGCGCACGCGCGCATGGCCGACGACGCCGAGCACCCGATCGCCATCTGCTCGATCCCCATGCTCGTGAACGAGGTGATGCGCTCCGATCGCTTCACAGCGCCCATGGAGGAGATGCAAGAGGACTACCGCGCGCAGTTCGAAGCAATCGAAGAAGAGGCGACGGAGATCCGCGACAGCTCGCAAGGCCTCGACCCGAGCAGCCCCGCGTATCAGGAAGCGGGACGGAGGCACCAGGCGCTGTTCCGCAAGGCGTCGGAACTCGAGCGCGAGATGAGCCAGCGCATGGCCCAGCTCACCGCGGAGCAGATCGTGGATGCCTACACGCAGGTCCGTGCGGCGGCGAAGGAGATCGCGGAGGACCTGGGCTACGAGTACCTGATCGCGGCGGCGAGCGAGGACGAGGAGCTGCCCAAGGTCAACCCCGACCAGACGCTCCGCCAGATGCTCGCCCGCCCGTGCGTGCTCTGGCCCGATGGCGTGGACATCACCGACGAGGTGCGGGACGACCTGAACCTCTAGGCGGCGGTGCCCCCGACGCAGTCGAGCACGGACGCTCTGCTCGGTGGACTCCTCTGACCGGACCTCGATGGGGACGGGGACACCGATTCGGCGGACCTGAACGCCTTGCTTGCTGCCTTTGGGTCGGCGTGCTCGTCATAGGCGGAATTTAAGTCCTATAACACGTTCACGCCTCTGTCACAGCTCAGATTTCCAGCCACCGGGATGGAATGTCGAGGTAGTATTGACCGTTAGCAGATAGATGGGCTCCGCCTTTCGTGGGGTCATCGCATAGATGTCATTCGCCCGAATACGGACTGGGAGGTCTGGAAAATGCTGAAACGAATTGGCGGTACGACGATCGCGGCCACGCTCGCGCTCTCTGGGTTCATCGCGATGGGTGCCGCTGGCTACGGCGTGCTCACCGGGACGACGCCCTGTCAGATGATTGGCTCCTGCGCCGTTGGGTGTGACAAGGAGAAGTCGCCCTCGAAGGCCAAGGAGGCCGAGGTCCAGTTGATCAACAACGAGACCAAGGGCAAGAGTTGCTGCGACCTCGCCAAGACGCTCCAGGCCAACGCGACCAAGGAGTCGGGTTGCTGCGCCTCGAAGTCGAAGACGGTCGCCGCGAACGCTGAGAAGGCTTCGGGCTGCTGCGCTTCGAAGTCGAAGGCCCAGACCATCGCCGCGTCGAACACCGAGTGTGCCAAGAGCTGCTCGTCGACGAAGACGGTCGCCGCTTCGGCCTGCTCGAAGCCCGTGACGTGCTGCAAGAAGGCGATCATCGCTCGCGAGGCGTCGATGCCCGTGATCATGCCCGCCGCGTTCTACATCCCCGCGACCTTCGAGGATGGCGACCTGGCGAAGGCCGGCTGCTGTGCTTCGAAGAGCCGCACCGTGGCCGCCAACGCGACCGCGAACTGCGCGAAGACCTGCGATTCGACCCGCACCGTCGCCGCGAACGCCGAGAAGGCTTCTGGCTGCTGCGCGTCGAAGGCCAAGGCCCAGACGATCAACGCCGCCAGCACCGACAAGGCGTCGGGTTGCTGCTCGTCGAAGAGCAAGACCCAGAACGCTTCCGCTGAGAAGTCCGGCTGCTGCAAGGACAAGGCCGCCACTCAGACCATCAACGCGTCGAGCACCGACAAGGCTTCGGGCTGCTGCGCGTCGAAGGCCAAGGCCCAGACCGTGAACGCTTCGAACGCCTCCGAGTGCTCGAAGACCTGCTCGGCCTCCAAGACCGTCGCCGCCAACGCTGACAAGGCTTCGGGTTGCTGCGCCTCCAAGAGCACCACCCAGAACGCTTCCGCTGAGAAGTCCGGCTGCTGCAAGGACAAGGCCGCCGCTCAGACCATCAACGCGTCGAGCACCGACAAGGCTTCGGGCTGCTGCGCGTCGAAGGCCAAGGCCCAGACCGTGAACGCTTCGAACGCCTCCGAGTGCTCGAAGACCTGCTCGGCCTCCAAGACCGTCGCCGCCAACGCTGACAAGGCTTCGGGTTGCTGCGCCTCCAAGAGCACCACCCAGAACGCTTCCGCTGAGAAGTCCGGCTGCTGCAAGGACAAGGCCGCCGCTCAGACCATCAACGCGTCCAGCACCGACAAGGCTTCGGGCTGCTGCGCGTCGAAGGCCAAGGCCCAGACCGTGAACGCTGCGAACGCCTCCGAGTGCTCGAAGACCTGCTCGGCTTCGAAGACCGTTGCGGCCAACACCGCCAGCGAGTGCGCCAAGTCGTGCTCGGCGAGCAAGACGGTTGCCGCGAACGCCGGCTCTGAGTGCTCGAAGACCTGCTCGGCGACCAAGACCGAGTACGTCGGCTTGATCCAGGATCCGAACAACCCGGGCCAGTACTTCGCGACTATGAACTGCTCGAAGCCCGTGACGTCCTGCAAGAAGGCGATCATCGCCCGCGAGGCCTCGATGCCCGTGATCATGCCCGCGGCGTTCTACATCCCCGCGACGCACACCGACGCCGACCTGACCGCCGCTGGCTGCTGCCGGAGTGCCGTCAAGAACGCCTCGGCCTCCTCCTCCTGCAACGAGGCCAAGGCCTGCTGCAACAAGGGCAAGGAAGTCGCCGCCCAGTAAGGCGATCACCCCTTGACTGAATCCACACGCGGCCCCGCGACCATCGCGGGGCCGCGTTCTTTTTCAACTTGGCTATCATTCCGCGATGGCAACCTTCCTCCTCAAGACCGAACCGGGTGACTACGCCTATGCCGACCTCGTCCGCGAGCGTCGCACAACCTGGACGGGCGTGAAGAACCCGGGGGCCCGCGCCCACATGCGGGCGGTCAAAGCGGGCGACGAGGCGTTCATCTACCACACGGGCAAAGAGAAGCGGATCGTGGGCCTCGCGAAGATCGTGAACGCCCCGTTCGAGGACCCGGGCGAGCCCGGCAAGACCGCGGACGGCGAGATCAAGGCCCCGCTCTTCTTCGTCGAGCCCGTGAAGGAAGCCGAGACGCCCGTGACGCTCGCCGACCTCAAGGCGGACGATCGGTTCGAGGACTTCGCCCTCGTTCGCCAACCCCGCTTGAGCGTGATGCCCGTCCCGCCGAAGCTGGACAAGGCGATCCGCAAGATGGCGGGGCTCTAGGGCGTTGAGCGGGCAACCCACGACACGATCGGAGGCGGGGCGGATGATGAAGCGTGCGACCCTCGGTATCGGCATCGGACTCACCATCGGGATCGCACCCGTGCTCATCGGGTGCGCATCGACGAACGACGAGGCGGCGGTCACGCCCGCGCCCGAGCCGCCGCTCGTTTCGGGCTCGATGGTCTGGCTCGCCTCGGCAAAGCCCGGCTTCGCCACCATCCAGCGCGACACCCACTACGCGATCGTCTACGACGCCTACCGCGACCTGGTCGTCCTCGAGGACGAGACGCACGAGGGACGCCTGACCTGGCTCATCAGCATCCCCGCGAGCGCGCCCGCGGGCGCCACGCTCGGCGTGGCCGACCCTTCAGACCCGATGAGCGGCGGCGCGTGGGGGTGGCTCTACGAAGACCTGCACGGCGCGCCGGGCCACGCCGCCCCGCTCCGTGGCTCGCTCACCGTCGATTCGCGCCATGGCGACGCGATGGGCGTCTCGGTCGACCTCGTCGCGGAGACGGGCGTGGCGCAGGCCGGTGCACGGCGCGGGCTCAGGACGCAGCTGGCGGGCAGCGCGGGCCTGTCGCGCCACACGCCCACGCGCATCGGCTACGCCCCGATGGACCGGCGCTCGGGCACGCAGACGCGCGAGCCCGAGAAGACAGAGCCGATCTGGGCGACGCTTTGGAACTTCCCCGAACCCGAGCCGCCCCGCGACCGGTTCGGGCGACGCCAGCCTTAGGTTGCGCGACCGGTCTTCCGGTCGGTGCCGTAGACGGCCGCTTGGCGACAGGGATCGCACACTCAGTCCGTCTTTGCCCACTCCAGCGCCAGCGCCTCGTGGTGCTTGATGAACGCGTCCTTTGCGTCCATGTAGGCATCGATGCTTGTGGGGTGGTCGCTCGCGGCGCGCTGCTTGAGCGCGGCGTACTCGCGAGTGACCTCGGGGTGCGCGCGGAGGTAGTCGCGGAAGGCGAGGTGGCGGGCGACGGCGGGGTTGTCGCCCGCGAAGGCGTGGACCTGGTGTGACCGGGCGTGGGGGCCTCCCTTGGTGAAGTAGCGCCTGCCGGGGATGCCATGCTCTCCCCACGCCTCGTAGCCGATGGCCGCCATCGCGTCGGTCTGGCCATCGAGGGATTCGATCTGCGCCACGACCAGCATGATGTCAATGATGGGCTTGGCGGCAAGGCCCTCGACGGAGGTGCTGCCGATGTGATGGACCGCGCTGATGGGGACTTCGAGCGCTTCGCGGATGAGCCGCTCCTCGCTCGCGAACCGCGCGAGCCACCTGGCGTCATAGGGCACGACCACGACGCGCTTCAGCTTCTGGAGCGGATGTCGGGGGATGCCGGTCATGCGCGTGCGCCGATCAGGGGAAGATGCCGCGGAGCTGGTAGACGGTGGCGACCTGTTCGAGGGCGGTGATGTAGGCCGCGGTCCGCATGTTGCAGTCGAAGCGGTTGCGCGACTTGATGACGCGGCGCGCGGCGTCGGTCATGAGCTCGTTGAGCTTGGTGTCGACCTTCTCGAGCGACCAGTAGGTCTGGCTCTTGTTCTGGACCCACTCGAAGTAGCTGACGGTCACGCCGCCCGCGGAGCAGAGGATCGCGGGGAGGATCTCGACGCCCTTGTCGATGAGCAGGCGCTCGCCGGCGGGCGTGGTCGGCGCGTTGGCGGCCTCCGCGACGACCTTGCAGTTCATGAGCTCGGCCTTCTCGGGCGTGATCATCTGCTCGAGGGCGGCGGGGATGAAGACGTCGCACTGCGTGGCGTAGAACTCGTCTTCGGTGATGCGCTTGGCGCCGTGGCCCGTGTTCTCGAAGCCGGCGACGCCGCCGTGCTCCTTGACGTGGGCGTCGAGGGCGAGGGTGTCGAGCCCGCCGTCCTGCGTGATGCACCCCGTGTGGTCCATGACCGCGAGGACCTTGCCGCCGAGTTCGGCCCAGAGCTTGGCGGACCACGAGCCGACATTGCCGAAGCCCTGGACGACGGCGGTGGCCTGCGGGATCTCGATGTTCATGTTGGGGAGCATCTCGGCGAGGACGTCGATGACGCCCTGGCCGGTGGCCTTCTCACGCCCCTGCGAACCGCCCAGCTCGAGCGGCTTGCCCGTCACGACGGCCTTGCTCTTCACGCCGACCTGGAAGTGCGCGATCTCCATGTAGGTGTCGGCCATCCACGCCATGACCTGGGCGTTGGTGCCGACGTCGGGCGCGGGGATGTCGTCGTCCGGGCCGATCTGGGCGGCGATGGCGGAGATGAAGCGGCGCGAGACGCGCTCGAGTTCGCCGCGCGACATGGCCCGCGGATCGCACTTCACGCCGCCCTTGCCGCCGCCGAGCGGCAGCTTGATGAGGGCACACTTCATCGTCATGAGCAGCGAGAGGGCCTTAACGTGGTCGAGCGAGACTTCCGGGTGGAAGCGGAGGCCGCCCTTGTAGGGCCCCAGCGCGTTGGAGTGCTGGACGCGGTAGCCCTTGAAGAGCGAGTACTTCCCGTTGTCCATCTTGACGGGGAAGTGGGTCATGATCTCGTTCTTGGGCTGCGAGATGATGAGCCTGATGTGGCGGGGCACGTCGAGCAGCTCGGCGCCGTCGAGGACGGACTCGAGCACCTGGAGGTAGAGGTTGTTGGGGTCGTGCTCCATGCCGAGCTCTTCGAAGATGCTCATGGCGTGGTCGGAGCTGGAGGCGCGGGGCGCGGCGATGGTGGCTTTGGCGGCAGTCTCTGGGCTCATGGCTCTTCTTGATCGGCTCGTGGGGCGGGCGGTCGGAGTCGCTTGTGGTCGGTCGGCGTCCGCACGCCTCCCCCGAATGGGGCCACCACATGCATCACCGACGGCCCCCTCGCCGAGCGGTGAGTCGGCATCATAGCCCTCGGGTCGGGCGATTCCGCCCCGCCCCCGGACCCGTGAAGCCGGCCAAGCTTGGGCGGTTTGGGGTCCTAGAACTAGCTCGGGAGGTTCTCCAGGTCCGCATCGAACCCCGCGACCACCACCGTGTCCTCGCGACCAAGCCGGCTGCCCGGGAGGGGCACATCCACCACCCGCTCGGCGAACGTGTCGGCGCCCGTCGACGAAGCCGACTCGACCTTCCGCTTGATCGCCACCACCGTCACCTTGTGCTTCCGGCGCAGGTCGAGTTCCGCGAGGGTCTTGCCCTGCCACGCCTCGGGCACCGTGACCTGCGCGAGGGCGTAGCCCTCGCCGATCGGTGTGTGCTCGATCATGAATGGCGTGAGCAGCCGGTGGCTCCACCGGTCGGCCGATTCCTCCTCGGGGACCACCACGCCATCGGCGCCGATCCGCGAGAGGATCCGCGCCTGCATGTCGTTGGCCGCTCGCGACACCACACGCTTCACGCGGAGCGACTTGAGCAGCACCGTCGTGAGCGCGTTGGCCTCGAAGTTGTGCCCGATGCCGACCACGGCGCAATCGACCTGGTCGACGCCCTGGATCTTGAGGGCCGCCTCGTCGGTCGCGTCGAGGGCGATGGCGAGGGTGACCTGGTCGCGGAGCTCCTCGACGAGCGATCGCTCGCGATCGATGGCGATGACCTCGGCGCCCGACGCGGCGAGCTTGGTCGCGAGGCGCGAGCCGAACCTGCCCAACCCGATGACAGCAAAGCGGTCCATGGGGGATAGGTTACGGGAGATGGGGGGAGGGTGCCCACACCCGCCGCCCTCTACAATTCCCCTATGAGCCACGACCCCATCGCCGAGTCCGTCCACGCCTTCCTCGCCCAGGCCGACCCTGAGGCCGCGGCCACCCTCGCCGCCGAAGCCGAGCGGCAGGCCACCACCATCGAGCTCATCGCCTCAGAGAACCACGCCTCCCCGGCGGTCATGCACGCGATGGGCACCTGCTTCACCAACAAGTACGCCGAGGGCTACCCGGGGCGGCGGTACTACGGCGGGTGCGTCCATCACGACGAGATGGAGACCCTTGCCCGCGATCGCGCCAAACAGCTCTTCAACTGTGCGCACGCCAACGTGCAGCCCCACTCGGGCGCGCAGGCGAACGCTGCGGTCTTCCTCGCGACGCTCGATCCGGGCGACACGTTCGCAGCACTCGTCCTCGCCGACGGCGGGCACCTGACGCACGGCCTCAAGGTCAACATGTCGGGCAAGTGGTTCAACCCCGTCTTCTACCCGCTCCACTACGACGAGTCCCACGACCACTTCGAGCAGATCGACTACGACGCCGCAGAGCGCATCTGCATGGAGCACAAGCCCAAGCTCATCATGTGCGGCTACTCGGCGTACCCGCGCACCATCGACTTCGCCCGCTTCCGTGCCATCGCCGACAAGTGCGGCGCCCTGCTGCACGCCGACATCGCCCACATCGCGGGCCTCGTCGCCGCCGGAGAGCACCCCTCGCCCTTCCCCCATTGCGACATCGTCACCACCACCACCCACAAGACCCTCCGCGGCCCGCGCGGCGGCCTCATCCTCACCAACGACGATGAACTCGCCAAGAAGCTCGACCGCGCCCTCTTCCCGGGCCTCCAGGGGGGCCCCCTCATGCACGTCGTCTTCGCCAAGGCCATCGCGTTCGGCGAAGCGCTCAAGCCCGACTTCAAGACCTACCAACGCCAGGTCATCGCCAACGCGAAGGCCCTCGCCAGCGCACTCCAAGGCCACGGCTTCCGCATCACCTCGGGCGGCACCGACAACCACCTCATGCTCGTGGACCTGCGCCAACGCGACGCCGACCTCACCGGCGCCGAAGCCGAGCAATGGCTTGAAGCCGCGGGCATCATCACCAACAAGAACGGCATCCCCCAGGACCCGCGCCCGCCCATGAAGACCTCGGGCCTCCGCCTGGGCACACCCGCCGTCACCACGCGCGGCATGGGTGAGACCGAAATGACCACCATCGCGGGGCTGATCGATAAGGTGATCGAGGGGCGTGGCGACGAGGGCGCGATCGATGGCGTCCGCGCGCAGGTCCGGGACATCTGCAACGCGTTCCCGCTCCCGGGGGTCGGCGCGACGGCGTGCTGACCCCGGCGTCGCCCGCATGAGCCCTCGACCGCATTGGTAGGCCGGTTCCCCAAAGGGCGTGATTCCATGGTGATCGGGCATCGCGGGCGGGGGCAGTGTGAATACACACCCCTGTTCCCGCTTCGCTTTGCATCCCGAACCCGAAGGTAGACCTGTGCAGATCACGATCCTCTCTGTTGCGCTCATTCCCACCCTGCTCGCCGGCTCGCCCGCCGGGTGCCCCGATACCAACGCCGATGGCCTTGTCGATTCTCAAGACCTCAACGACGTGCTCGGTGCGTTCGGTTGCATGACCGGGTGCGGCTCGGCGGACCTCGACGCCGACGGCGATGTCGACTCTGACGACTTGAATCTCGTTCTCGGCGCATTCGGTAGCGAGTGCGAACCTCTCGACGAGGGCGCATGCTGCTTTGGGGACGACTGTCTGAGCATCGACGAGGCGAGTTGTGCAATCGCTCAGGGCAGCTTCCTTGGCGTCGGCACGACCTGCGACGACTGCGAGACCACCCCCGCCCCGACCGGCCCCTGCTGCTTCGGCGACGACCCCAACGAATGCTCGATCCTCACGCTCCCCGAGTGCATCGACAGCGGCGGCGTCTTCCTCTTCGACGGCACGAGTTGCGACAACTGCGACGACGATGAGGACGGCGCGTGCTGCCTCGCGACCGGCGGGTGCATCGACACCTCGCCCATGAGCTGCCTGGCCCAGCTCGGTAACGTCTACCTGGGTGACAGCTCGGACTGCGACGACGAGGGCGGCCAGTGCGGGCCGGCCCAAGCGATCGGCGCGTGCTGCACAGGCGCGCTGTGCTTCACTGGCCCAAGCACCGACTGCGCCGCGATCGGCGGCGTCTATCAGGGCAACAACACCGATTGCGACGCCTGCGCCGTCCCCGAGTCGGCCCCCTGCTGCCTGGGCGACGACCCCAACGAGTGCGAGGTCCTCACCGAGAGCGAGTGTGCCGCGATGAACGGCGTCTACCTGATCGCCGGAGGCGCGTGCGCTCAGTGCGATGACGATGAAGACGGCGCATGCTGCCTCGCCGGCGGCGGGTGCATCGACATCTCCCCCATGGCCTGCCTCGCACAGCCCGGCAACGTCTACCTGGGCGACAGCACCGACTGCGAGGACAACGCCATCGACTGCCCATAACCGCCGACCCGGACCTTCTGGGGCCATTGACCGAATTCTCTAGGCCACACCCCTCCGCCGATGTACCCTAGGTCGGCAAGGAGGTGCGGCATGAAGGTGTTGATCGTGGGGGTCGCCCTGCTCTTCACGGGGTCGGGCGCAATAGGTCAATCGATCCTCGTTGTGGGCGGCAACCGGTGCCTCCCGATTGATGTCGCTCCAGTCTTCCAGGACGCCGGGTTCAACGTCTCGACCCTCGCCACCGTCGCCGAGCTCGACAACGCCGACCTCTCGGGCTTCGACGTCGTCTGGCTGCCAAACGGCATCGCGGATGCCAACCCAAGCTGCCCCGCGACCGGCCCCATCCCCAACCCCGCCGGCGAAGCCAACCTCGTCGCCTTCATGCAGGGCGGCGGCGGCGTCTACTTCGCCGGCGAGACCGCGAGCTTCGGGCAGGAAGACTTCATGGTCTGGCGTGACCCCTTCATCGAGACACAACTCGGCGGCGGACCCGTCAGCGGGCAGTGCGAGTGCCAGCTCGGCAAGCTCATCCTCCTCGACCCGGCGCTGCCCATCCACAACACGCCCAACACCGTCACCACCATCCTCGCAACAACCGGCTTCACGGGCGGCTTCGACGACGTGGGCAACGGCACCCCGATCGCCTTCGCGCACGACTTCGAGAGCCTGCCCGTCGTCGTCGCGTGGGACCATGGCGACCTCACCCTCGCGCCCGATGCGCGCCTCATCGCCTTCAACAACTCCAACAACCTGACGGGCTTTGGCGAGTGGGCCGTCAATGCCGCGACCTGGCTCGCGGGCGACCCCGCCACCTGCGCCCCCGACCTCGATAACGATGGCGACATCGACTCGGCGGACCTCAACATCCTCCTCGCCGCGTTCGGCCAGACCGACGCGGGCGACACCGATGGCGATGGCGACACCGACTCCACCGACCTCAACAACGTCCTCGCCGCGTTCGGCGGGCCCTGCCCGTAACGACCCATGCCACGCCGGGCATGATTATGTAAGTGAACCCTCACGCCCCTCCGCGCGGTACGCTTAGGTACGCACGGAGGGACATGCACATGACACGTCACGACCAGTCCACGCTCGCCCTGCTCGCTTGCACCGGCGCTGTGCTCACCGCCTCGGGCCTCGCGCACGCCGCGAACCCATGGGTCGCCTTCGAGGACGACACCGCGAACCGCCTCGTCGCCGCCGACGACGTCGGCGCAGGCGACACCGAGCAGAAGGACTACGCCTGGGGCGACATCGACAACGATGGCGACACCGACCTCATCGTCGCCCGCAAGCAGCCATGGACAAGCCCGGGCAAGCGCACCAACGTGCTCCTCATGAACGAAGACGGCGTGCTCGTCGATCGCACGAGCGAGTTCGCGTCCGCGTCGGACTTCGAGGGGGACCAGGGCTTCCTCACGCCAACCAACGACCGCGATGTGCAACTCGCGGACTTCAACAACGACGGCTGGCTCGATGTCGTCACCGCCGTCTTCTCGCTCAGCCCGGGCGACGCCGACCCAAAGCACATCTCGCACCCGCGCATCTACATGAATCTGGGTGCCGACGGGCAGGGCGCCTGGCTCGGGCTGCGCCACGAGGACGCCCGCATCCCCCAGCTCCACCCCACCGCCGACCCGCGCTACTACTCCGTCTCCACGGGCGACATCGATAACGATGGCGACACCGACCTCTTCTTCTCCGATGGCGACAACGGCGGCGCTCAGCTCTTCGACTTCAACAACCGCCTGCTCATCAACGACGGCGCCGGCTTCTTCACCGACGAGACCGACGCCCGCCTCACAGAAGAAATGTCCAACTCCGCCTGGGGCATCTCGTCGGCCATCGCCGACATGAACCTCGACGGCGCGCTCGACATCGTCAAGCACTCGGCCGTCGTCCAGCCGTTCCACGTCGCCATCATCTACAACGACCCGCAGAACCCCGGGTTCTTCGACGGCTTCGACGTCATCATCAACTCCCTCTCGCCGACGCACATCTCCGTCGCAGACCTGAACAACGACACCCTGCCCGACATCATCGAGACCGACGACGGCGTGGACCGCTTCCTGATCTACGTCGGCCTCAACGATTCGGGCCAGGCCGACTTCACCACCAAGACCTTCCAGTTCCCAGGCTCCTTCGACGACGGCTTCGGCGGCAACAACATCGGCGCCGACCTCAACAACGACGGCTTCAACGATGTGATCATCACCGATGTTGACTTCGACATCGCCGGGTGCAACCGGCGCACCCACATCTTCCACAACCAGGGCGACACCCCGCTGGTCACGATCGAGGAAGAGGTCATCGACGGAACCGTCGCGGGCATCCCCACCCAGAGCCTCAAGGGCACCCACGACGCCGCGGTCTTCGACATCGATGGCGATGGCCTCCTCGACATGGTGCTCGGCCAATGCACCGGAACGCGGGTGTTCATCAACGTCACCACGCCGCCCGTGCCCTGCCCCGCCGACCTCGACGAGTCCGGCCTCATCGACTCGGCCGACCTCAACGCCCTCCTTGCGGCCTTCGGCTGCACGGGCGGCGGCTGCGATGCGGACATCGACAACGATGGCGACACCGATTCGGCGGACCTCAACGCCCTCCTCGGCGCGTTCGGGAGACCCTGCCCGTAGGTTTCGCGGAAAGCAACGCCGCGCCGACCGCCTACCATCCGCGCTATGGCCATGCCCCGTGTCGCCATCGTGGGACGTCCCAACGTCGGCAAGTCCTCCCTGCTCAACATGCTGGCGCGGGAGAAGGTGTCGATCGTCGACTCGGTGCCGGGCGTCACGCGTGACCGCGTGACCACCATTATCGAACTCCCGGGCCCGCTCAAGACCGAGGCGCCAAAGCTCATCGAACTGACCGACACGGGCGGGTACGGCGTCTACACCGCGGAGGGCGCCCGCTTCGACGATGCGGGCGAGGACCTGACGCGCCTGACCGACCAGATCGAGACGCAGATCGCCGCGGCGGTCGCCAACGCCGACCTCATCCTGTTCGTCGTCGACGCCCAGGCGGGCGTGACCGCGATGGACGAGGCGATCGGGAAGATGCTGCGCGAGCACAGGCTCGGGCCCGCCGGCAAGCCCGGCAGCGCGGGCGAGAGCGCCGTGCGTGTGCAGGTCGTGGCCAACAAGGTCGACTCGATGGGGTGGGAGCCGCACGGCCACGAGGCGGCGGCCCTCGGGTTTGGCGAGCCGTGGCTCGTGTCCGCGAGCCTGAACTACATGCGCAACGAGTTCCGCGAGCGCCTGTTCGGCGCGGTGCCCTACGACACGGGGCGGGGCGACGACGCGGGCGTGCCCGAGATGAAGGTCGCCATCGTCGGTCGGCGCAACGCGGGCAAGTCGACGTTCGTCAACGCCCTCGCGGGCGAAGAGCGGTGCATCGTGTCGGAGATCGCGGGGACGACGCGCGATGCGATCGACGTGCGGTTCACGGTGGGCGACCGCTCGTGCATCGCGATCGACACGGCGGGCGTGCGCAAGCGGACGCGGTTCGCCGACCGGGTCGAGCACTGGGCGTTCGAGCGGTGCCACAGCGCGATCGCGCGGGCGGACGTCGTCCTGCTGCTGATCGATGCGACGCAGAAGCTCGCGGGCATCGACAAGCGGCTCGGGCGCGCGGTCGCGGACGCCTTCAAGCCGTGCGTCATCATGGTCACCAAGTGGGACCTGACCAAGGGGCGGAAGAACCCCAAGGGTCAGCCCGTCAGCGCCGCCGACTATGAGAAGTACATCGAGGACGCGATGCCGGGCCTGTCGCACGCGCCGATCATCTTCACATCCTCGGTCGAGGGCAAGGGCGTGCGCGAGGCGGTCGCGCTCGCGTTCGAACTGCACGAGCAGGCGTCGCAGCGCGTGAGCACGGGCGAGTTGAACCGCTTCTTCCGCGCGCTGCTCGAGCGGCGTGGCCCGTCATCGGCGCTGGGCACGCGGGCCAAGGTGCTCTACGTGAGCCAGGTCGCGGTGCGCCCGCCGACCATCGTGATGGTCGTCAACCATCCCAAGCTCTTCGACGAGCACTACATGCGCTACCTGATGAACCGCATCCGCGAGCAGCTCCCCTTCCAGGAGGTGCCCGTCCGCGTGATCATCCGCGAGCGCAAACGCGCTGAGCTCAACGAGATGCGCGCCGAGGGGTGGCAGGCGGCGCGGGACGCGGCCCGCCAAGGCGGCATGGTCGACGACGCGGGCTTCGAGGACGCCATGCGCTACCTCGACGACGATGGCGACGACGACGACTGATCGGAACCGCCCGGCCCACGGCGCATCTGACCCCACATGCCGCGATCACTCACCGACCCGCACACGCTGCGCATGCTCGTGCTCGGCGCGCTCCGCCTCGCATCCATCGCGCTGCTCGCGTGGGGCGCGATCCAGCTCGGGACGAGGCTTACGTTCGGGCTCCTCACGCCCGGCCCGTTCAGCGATGCGTGGGAGTCCTGGCGCGACATCGGCGAAACGCACGGCGTGTTCCGGGGCATCCCCATCCTCCTCGTCGGCGCAGCGCTTGCGGGCGCGTCCCGCCCGCTCACCCACTGGGTGATCCGCGCCCCCGCCCAGGGCTGCCCGCGGTGCGGCCACGACACGAGTTCCCCCGCACGCGACTCGGCGTCGCCCCGCTGCACGGAGTGCGGCTACCGCCTGGCGACATAGCGGCCACGCGAACCCCAGCGGAGCCCAGCCCGTACACTGAACGGCCGCGGAGGTGATGCCATGGCGGAATGGGTATGGGCGGCGGCGATCGGCGGGGTGGGCCTGCTCGCCCTCGTGGCGGCTGCGATCGCGCTTATCGGCGACCGCCCGCGCGGGCGCAGGCGGTGCCCGAAGTGCTGGTACTCGATGGACGGGCTCGATTCAGTCCGCTGCCCCGAGTGCGGGCGCGAGGCGAAGAACGCGAAGACGCTGCTCAAGACGCGCCGTCGGTGGCGCTTTGGCGTGGTCGCGCTGGTGCTGGTCATCGTCGGCTCCGCGGGCGTCGTGTACCGCGTATCAGATAGCGATACGTGGCTCCACGCGACGCCCACGTGGCTCCTGCTCCGCCTCTTCGAGGATCCCGACTACAAGACGGCCCGCGCCAACCAGGCCCCCGCGCCGGTCATGCTCCAGGGGCAGGCGGTGCAGTGGGTCCCGCCCCCACCGCCCGCGACCACGGGCCAGGAGTCGGCGTGGGACCGCCTGGCCACGAGGCTCAGCGCAGAACTCGCGCGCAGGCACCTCGAGGGCGAGCTGTCGATCGAAGAGACACGGGTCATCCTCCACAGGTCGATGCCCGAGCTGCGCGAGGCGACGCGGGACGGCGTGATCTGGGCGCGCGACAAGTGGCTCGCGGGCGTGCCGTATCGCGCGGTGGACCTCATCACGAACGAGGTCGCGATGGGCCCGTGGGCGACGCACTTCGGCGTCGAGCTGCGCATCGAGGCGGATGGCGAAGATGTCACGCTGGAGGTGCTCAAGCCTGGTTACGAGTCGTGGGGCTACGAGCTGAGCGGCGACACCACGCTCACCGCCCGCCTCGTCGCGGTCGACCTCCACGTGACGGGGCGCGATGTGTGGTCGCGCACCTTCCCGCTCCCCATCGAGGTGAAGGACAACATCGCAGACGTGCTCGAGCCGATGACGCCGGACGACGTGGCGGGCCTTGATGAGTCCCTCCGCCTCTCGTACAAGCCGATCCGGGGCTATGTCGTGGCGGTCGACCTCGATGGCGAGTTCGGGCCCGTGCTGAGCCAGTGCGAGTTCGGCGCCCTGAACGACCGCACCGAGCTGCGCTACCAGCGCTGCTTCCGGAGCTGGCCCTTCATCAATGTCGCGCACCCGACGTTCAAAGCAGACGGGTCTGAGGGGCAGGCGGTGCTGCACGTGCGCGAGTTCCCGCTCAGGCTCCTGCTCGACCCAGAGTGCACGCGCTGCCTCCCCGAGGGTGGGCTGGTGATCCCATTCGACGATCTGCTCCGCGGCGAAACCGAGGAGCAGAGCTGAGGCGCAAGCGATCGGAGGGAACGCCATGGCGGGATGGGCATGGATCGCGATCGTCTCGGTGGCGGGTGTGGTGTCGGTCGCGTCGGTGCTCGTGACTTTGCTGGCGCTGGCCGGCAACCGCTCGCGCGGACGGAAGCGATGCCCGAAGTGCTGGTACTCCATGGAGGGCCTCGAAGCGCTCACGTGCCCCGAGTGTGGCCACACGGCACGGCGCGGGGCACACCTCTACAAGACCAGGCGGCGCTGGCGCCTCGCGGCGCTCGCGCTCGTTGCCCTCATGGCGTGCCTCGGCGGGGTTGCCTACTGGGGCTCTGACGGCGATGGGTGGCTCCGCGCGATGCCGACCTGGGCCCTGATTGCGCTCACGGGCGAGCCCGACTACCAGATGGCCCGCGCGAACAACGCCAACCTGGCGCCCAACCCAGCCCTGCCCTTCATAGGGCGCGTCGGCGGCCCGACGGGGCAAGCTCCGCCGACACCCCCCACCCCGCCGCCGCCCGCCAACCGTCCCATCTGGGAGGGCTTCTTCGGGCGTCTCCACACCGAGCTCGCACGCAGGCATCTCACGGGCAAGCTCACGAAGGACCAGACGCTCGCGCTGGCCCGGCGCGCCATGCCCGCGCTGACGAAGCCCACGCTCGATGGCTTCGTATGGGCCCGCGAGGAGTGGCTCGACGGCGCGGAGTACCTCGTCTACGACCTGACGCGCTTCGAGCGGAGCCTCACGCACGCGGAGCACTTCCCGATGAGCGTGCGCATCTACGAGGGGCAGACCGAGATCACGCCCCGCGTTCAGTACCAGCGTCATCGCGATGGCCTGCCCCGCTTCGCGATCACGGAGCCCACGCGCCTGCGCTTCGTCATCACGCTGAGCGATGTGCACGCCGCCCATGGCACGCTCTGGACGGGCACGTTCAACAGGACGGTTGTGCCGCGCGACCGCATCACCGACATCCTCGACCCGCTCGACGCGCGGGAGATCGAGCAACTGAAGCGCGACCACCTCCACATCACCTACGACCCGATGTACGGCTACGAGCTCAGCCTCGAGGGCTCATCGGGCGAGCACAACCCGCCCGCGGCGCGCCAGAGCGATGCAAGCGCCCAACTCCCCAACCTGCTCTGGCGCTGCAGGCTGACGCGCGCCGAGGGGAAATCGGTGGGCGGCGCGCTGCCGCTCTGCAAGGGCTGCTTCGTGGGGTGGCCCAAGGTCCACCTCGCGGGCCCGGACCTCGACCCTGAACTCGACGGGCCCGATGGCCCCGCGTCGTTCCGCCTGGTGAACGATGTCGGGCGGCTGCTCTACGACCCGAGGAT
Organism: Phycisphaerales bacterium; assembly: GCA_965228605.1. Classification (GTDB taxonomy): domain Bacteria; phylum Planctomycetota; class Phycisphaerae; order Phycisphaerales; family UBA1924. The sequence goes on along the minus strand of OZ245825.1, from coordinate 3,606,722 downwards.
GCAGCGTTGCCTCCCGGAGGAGGGCCTGATCGTCGAGTACCGCGAGGTCATCCGCGAGAGGCCTTCGTCAGAGGACATAGACCGCGACCAAGCCGACGACGACCGCGACGGTCGCGAGCGCGATCCAGGGCTTTGAGCTGAGCCCGCCCGGGGTGTCGGCGGGGTCGCCCATCGCGTGGCCGCACGCGTTGCAGAGCGGGGCGTCGTGGTAGACATCAGTGCCGCAGGAGGGGCAGGCGATGGCATCGCCACCAAAGCGCTCGAGGTCGGCCTCGGAGACGCCTTCGCAGCACGGGTCGTAGTCGGCCGATTCGCGGGGGCCGCACCCGCAACTTCCACATCCCATGATGGGAGTGTATTCGGCCCGATGGGGGTGGGGCTTTCGCGGAAAGAGGGGCGAGTGGGGCGGGCGTCTCGCCCGCCATCGTGCACGCGAGCGGGGCGCCTCGCCTCGCGTCGGCGTGGATTGACACATGCTCGCCGGGCGAGACGCCCGGCGGTGCCCGCTGGGCGGGCAGGCAGGCGGGACGCCTGCCCTACTCGGGGAGGATGCGAGAGTCACAACCGTTCGAGCCGGCGGGCTGTTTCCTGCTCCTGCAGGCGGGCGGTCAGGCCGTCCAGGTCGCCCGCGAGGGTCGCCTGGAGGTTGAAGGACTCGTTGAGGCGGTGATCGACCGCGATGGAGTCCTTGTAGCGGTAGGTGCGGATGCGCTCGGCGCGTCCGCCCGATCCGATCTGATCGGAGCGTGCCGCGGCTTCCTCGGCCCGCTTCTTCTCGAGTTCGCGCTCATACAGGCGCGCCTTGAGCAGTCGCCACGCCTTCTCGCGGTTCTGCTGCTGGCTCTTGGTCTCCTGCATGCGCACCTCGATGCCAGAAGGGCGGTGGATGAGGTGGACCGCGGTGGCGACCTTGTTGACGTTCTGCCCGCCGGGCCCTTGCGAGGTGGTGATGTGCTCGTCGACGTCCGCGGGGTCGACCTCGACCTCGACCTCCTCGGGTTCGGGGAGCACCGCGACGGTGGCGGTGGATGTGTGGACGCGCCCCTGCGCCTCGGTCGCGGGCACGCGCTTGACGCAGTGCGTGCCCGCCTCGCCCTGCAGCGCCGACCACACCGCCTCGCCGCGCACGTTGATGACCGCGGAGCGGAGGCCGCCCTGCCCATCGTCGATGTCCATCGACATGGGCTCGAACTTCCACCCGCGCGCGCTCGCGAAACGCTTGTACATCTCGAGCAGGTCGCTCGCCCAGAGGCCCGCCTCGTCGCCGCCCACGCCCGCGCGGACTTCGAGCATGATCGAGCCGACTGCGCGGTCCTCAGCGTTGACAAGCGATTCGAGGGCCGTGTGGATCAGGTTCGAGGCCTTGGCCTCGACTCCGGGCAGCTCCTCGCGCGCAAACTCCACCATCTCGGCATCGGGGTTCGGGTCGTCGAGGATCGAGGTCAGCTCCCCCGCTTCGCGCCTGAGCGATTCGTACTCGCGGAAGCTATCGGCGACGGGGTCGAGGGCCGCCTTGCGGATGGACAGCTCGCGCACCTTGCGGTGGTCGGCCAGGACGTCCGGGTCGCTCAACTGGGTTTCGAGGTCATCGCGCGACGCCGCGATCTCGGCGAGCTTGGCGAGGACGGCGTCATCGACTTTGGCGGGTGGTGCCATGGTGGCGTGCGATTCTAATCGGGGCGCACAGAACAAGCCCCGGAGGGGCGTGGAAGGCAAAGCACAGCAAGTGCGTGATCAGTCCTCGAGCTGCTTCTTCTGAGGCTTCTTCGACTTCGCGAAGTAGTCGCCCGCGAACTTGCGGTTGAAGCGCTCGACGCGGCCCGCCGAGTCGATGAAGGCCGACTTGCCCGTGAAGAACGGGTGCGAGCCCGACCACACGTCGACGTGCAACTCGGGCACCGTCGCGCCGGTGGTCATGACGACCTCACCATTGAAGTAGACCTTGCAATTGGGGTAGTAGGTCGGGTGGGTGTCTTCTTTCATCGCGGAACCCTCGGGCAACTGGCGTTGGACGGTCGTGGAAGGCCGCCGGTCTCCCAGATCCGGCGGGCGAGAAGCATAGGCGGGCGGCGGGGCGATGGGGAGGCGCCCCGCTCCGGAGCGGGCCGGTGGGGCGTGAGGGGCCTGCGCCTGTTTGGAGGTCGGCCCGGCATAGGGTCTGTTGCCCTCTGGCGGCCTATGGAGGACGATCGGGGCGGGCTGGGACCGCGAGCATCGCGGCACCGCCCAGGGAGCCCATGGACGACCCACCGACCAAAGACCTGAACGAGCTCGCCGATGCGGTATCGCGGCTGACCGAGAGCGAGCGCCAAAGCGTCATGGCGCGCCTGCAGACGGGCACGGGCGACCCGGGCGTCACCGCGGACACCCACGCCGTCGGGCAGCCCTCCCCGCCCACCGGCGGCACCGCGTTCGCGGGCATGCCCTGGCGGTCGTCGGGCGATGAGGAGGACCTCCCGGGCGCGGTCATCGGGCGGTACAAGGTGCTCGAGTGCATCGGCGAGGGCGGCTTCGGGACGGTGTTCGTCGCCGAGCAGTCCGAGCCCGTGCGCCGGCGCGTCGCGCTCAAGGTGCTCAAGCGGGGCATGGACTCTCAGCGTGTGGTGGCGCGGTTCGAGGCCGAGCGCCAGGCGCTCGCGATGATGGACCACCCCAACATCGCGAAGGTGCTCGACGCGGGCACGACACCGTCGGGGCGGCCGTTCTTCGCGATGGAGCTCGTGCGGGGTCAGCCGATCACGGAGTACTGCGACCGCGCCCGCCTCACGATCGACGAGCGCATCGAACTCATGCGCTCCGTGTGCGGCGCGGTCCAGCACGCCCACCAGAAGGGCATCATCCACCGCGACCTGAAGCCGAGCAACGTGCTCGTCACGCAGCAGGACGGCGAGGCGGTCGCCAAGGTCATCGACTTCGGGATCGCGAAAGCCATCCACGGCAGGCTCGGCGAAGAGACCGTCTACACCCAGGTCCACCAGGTGCTCGGCACGCCCATCTACATGAGCCCCGAGCAGACGGGAACGGGCGGCGCCGACATCGACACACGGACCGACGTCTACGCGCTGGGCGTGATGCTCTACGAGCTGCTCACGGGGGCGACGCCCTTTGACCCCGAGCGGCTCGGGCGGATGAACCTGGTCGAGCTGCAGCGGGTCATCACCGATGAGCTGCCCCCGCGCCCGTCCGTGCGGTACCGAGGGCTGGGCGACACGCGGACCGATATCGCGACCAAGCGGAGCGGCGAGATGCGCCGCGTGGCCCGTTTGCTCCAGGACGACCTCGACTGGATCGTGATGCGCGCCATTGAGAAGGACCGCTCGCGCCGGTACGAGAGCGCGCACGCGCTGGGCGAGGACCTCCGCCGCTACCTCGCGAACGAACCTGTCAGCGCGGGGCCGCCCTCGTCGATGTACCGGGCGCGCAAGTTCGTCGGGCGCAACCGCGCCCAGGTCGCGCTGGGCACGGCTCTTGTGCTCCTGCTCGTCGCGGGCCTGGGCGGCACGCTCTTCGCCCTCAAGCAGGCCCGCGAGCACTCGGCGCGCCTGAGCTTCACCCTCGACTTCTTCACCATGGCGCTCGCTGGCGCCGGCGAGGACGCATCGGGCGTCGCGGTCTGGAACGACCAGCCCGAGCTCACGCTCGGCGAGGCGCTGGGCAGCGCCGAGGGGCTGATCGACGGCACCTTCGCGCAGGAGCCGCGCCTCGAGGCCGTCATCCGCGAACTGATCGGGCTCGCCCACCTGCGGGGCGGCAACTTCGAGCAGGCCTCGCGCGAACTGGCCCAGGCGCTGGACATCCGCAACGAGGAGTTCGGCGAAGAGCACCTCGAATCGCTCCGCCTCCTGCTGCCCCTCGCCGATGCGCAGAGCAAGACGGGCGACTACGAGGGCGCCATGATGCGCGCCCGGCGCGCGTACGAGTTGAGCGAGCGGTCACGCGGCGCCGACGACGCCAACACCCGCGCCGCGGCCCTGTGGCTCGGACGCTGGTCCGCCGCCGGCTACCACTTCGATGACGCCGAGGCCTGGTTCGACAAGGCCGCGCTCAGGATCCAGGGCGTCGCCGACACGCGCGACCCGATCACCGTCGCCGCGACGTCCGAAAGGTGCAGCGTGCTCGTGAGCAAGGGGCGGATCGACCGCGCCGAGCAGGTGCTGGCCGCGATCGCGCCGCGCATCAAGGAACTCGACGAGTCGTCGGCCACCGTCGGGCAGCGATTCGAGCGCCAACTCGCGGTCGTGCTCGTCCTGCGCGGCAAGTACGACGACGCGATCGCGCTGCTCAGTGATGGCCCGGCGCCGCCGCTCGAGGGCGACCGCGTCCGCGCACGCCTGCTCGCGTGGGCGCTGGGCAAGAGCGGGCGTGGCGACGAGTCGGTCGAGCTCTTCAGCGACCTGCTCGACCTCGAACAACGCGCCCCGGGCCCCGTGTTCCGGGCGATCTTCACGAGGGTCAACTTCGCGGATGTCCTGCTCGACCTGGGGCGGTTCGAGGAGGCCCTCGCCCAGATCGCGCCGGCGATCGAGCAGTACGATGCGCTGGGGCTGCCCAACGACCCCGACCGCCTGTGGGCCCAGAGCCTGCACGCCCGCGCCCTGCTCGGGGTCGGGCGCAACGAGGCAAGCGGACGCGCGATCGCCGACGCGGCCCGCGCGGAGCACCTGTTCCCCGAGCACCGCCTCTACGTGCCCGTGATCCGCTACACGCACGCGCTCTGGCTCCGCGAGCAGGGCGATACCGACGCCTCAGACGAACGGCTCGACGCGGCGATCACGCTCGGGCGCCAGGTGTACGGTGGGGACCACCCGCTCGTGCAACGGATGGTTGAGGACGCCCGCTAGCCGCGGCGCCTGCGACGGCACGCCGTCATCCCCGCGAGCCCGAACAGCGCCGCCGCCGAAGGCGAGGGCAGTTGGAACACGCCGTCCCACCCGAGGCTGAGCGTCTGCCCGTCGAACACCACGTCCATGACCCCGAAGCCCATCTGCGGCTCGATGAGGCTGTTGGCCATGCCCGTGTAGTGCGTGGCGAACTGCGTGATGACGAGTTCGCCGTTCGCCCGGCGCATGACCGACGTGCCCGCTTCGAACATCTCACCCGGCTGTGAGCCCGGCAGCCACAGGATCGAATAGCTCTCGATGCCGACCAGATCGGTCGGCCCCGCGTAGGTGCCCTCGAACGTCATCGACGATGAGATCGACTGCCCGCCCTCGCCCGCGACGACGTCCGCCGAAGCCGACACGAGACCGTCGTGCCCGATCCACTGGAAGGTGCGGTCGATCGAGTAGTTGCCGCCCGTCAGCTCCCACAGGTTCATGCTGTCGCCATCGGCCAGGAAGCCGTTGGGGCAGATGTTGGTGAGCATCGCGTTGGCCGCGATCGGGTGGAACCCGCTCGGGATACTCTCGAACCCGATCGAGCCAAAGCTCGATCCCATGCCCGACGGGTCGAACGAGCCGGACCCACCCGCGGCGATCGGTTGCCCGTTGATCATGCCATCGAAGTCGGCATTGAACCCGATCGTGCCACCTTGCGACGACCCGGCGCAAGCCATCGCGACGAACCCCGCCAACGCCGTGCGCGAAATGATGCACATCGGACGATCTCCTTCTCTCTCGAGCCCCAGCTGCGGATACCCCCACGCCGGGGCTGCCCTAGAGGGTACCAGCCAAGGCGACGAACCGCGTCATGGAATCTGCCGACGGGGTGGGTCAGGGAACGGGCCAATAGGCGTCAACCGCGATCCGGTAGCCGCCAGGCGTGTGTCTCCACACGAGGACGAAGTCGACCGTCGAGGTCCGAAGGTCGCCCGTGGGGGTGGTCCGCGAGAGCGTCGAAGTGCCGCGTTGCACGATGAGGCCACCGTCGCCGGGCTTGCCCTCGATCGAGTCGGCCGTGAGCGTCCACGCGAAGTCGCCGCCGCGGCTCCCCATGCCCGCCCAGTAGGCGTCGATCTCGTCGCGCCCTTCGACACGCCGCCCGCCCGGTGCGAGGAGCACGGCATCGTCCGCGTAGAACGCCGCGACACCCCGGGGGTCCTGCGCGACGAGGCGATCTTCCATCGCGCGGTTGAGCGCCTCGATCTGGGCACGCACGTCGGGAGCAATCGCGGCTTCGGGGGGCAGCGACGATGGCGCCGACCGGCACGCGATGAGTGCCGACGCCACCAACGGGCAGGCGGCGGCGAACACCAGCATCGTCGATCGGCGGGTTGAGCTCCGCATGGGTCCTGAAGCTACCAGACCGGCGAGACTTGCGTGCGTGCCCCGCCAACGGCGTTGCCCGGATCGCCCTGTGGGCTGCGCTAGAGTCGAACGAACCACCCCACCGGACCCGAAAGGCGAGCACCCCATGCGCTCAAGCACGCTCCGCATCTACGCGATGACGCTCGACCGGGCCACCAGGCTTGTAGACGACGTGCCCGACGAGCGGATGGCCGAGATCCCGTTTGAGGGCGCGAAGAACCCGGCGTGGGTGCTGACCCACCTGTGCGTTGCGTCGGGCTTGCTGCTCGACTGCCTGAGCGGGACGCCGGGCGAACTGGGCGGCGTACCGGGTGCCTGGGGCGAGGTGTCGATGCCGGGCAGCGAGTGCAGGCCCGACCGCTCGATCTACCCCTCGAAGGACGACCTGCTCGCGACGCTCAGGCGCCTGCACTCCGAGGTCGCCGATCGGTTCGGGGCGCTGAGCGACGACGACCTCGCGGCGGACTTCCCGATCGAGGAATACCGCTCGTTCTTCCCGACGAACGCGGACGCGGCGGTCTACATGATGGCCCACCACGAGGGGTACCACCTCGGCCAGTTGACGCAGTGGCGACGGGCTTCGGGGCTGGGTGCGGCGGCGGATTGAAACATGATTCCGTGGCCTCCAAGGCGACGCTCGGATCGACGCGCCCCGGCGGCCCACGCCCTATAAATAGAGCAATCTAGATCATTTATTACCTGTTTGTCCCTTGACATGGGCTTTGTTCGGCATGCCGAGGGTTCGATATTCTCATCGATTTCCAGATTGATAACTGCCGACGCTATGAAACGAGTTACATTTCATGTATCGGAGTGGGCAGCGCCGGGACGCCTCGGTGTCAGGGGCGACGGCTGTGCCAAGCGCGGGCAGAAAATCGGGCTCCCGGTGACGCGTCCGTGCGAGCGACCCCACAGACCGTGGGATGGAAAGAGAGCAGCAATATGACATTCACGAAGTTTGCGGCGTGCGCGGTGACTCTGGCGGTGATCGGCGCCGCCCACGGCCAGGAGCTGACGACCAACGGCGGCTTCGAGGCCGGGGACACGTCGGGTTGGGTCTCGTTCCCGACGCCCAACTCGACGTTCCTGATCACCAACGACTCGAACTCGGGCATGTTCGCCGCCGAAGTCTTCAACAACGACCCCGCCTCGGGCGCCGTGGTGAAGCAGGCCAACCTGGGCATCGGCATGGTCAACCCGGGCGATGAGATCGCCATCTCGTTCGCCGCCAAGGGCGAGGGTGCGCTGGGCGGCGTCGCCTTCGCTGAGTTCTTCTCAGAGATCGACGGCGGCGGCGTGTCGTCGTCGGTGCTCCTGGGCGGCGCGCCGCTCATGCTCACCAGCGAGTACCAGACCTTCAACTTCACGGCGATCGCCGGCCCGGATGTGAGTGGCGGCATCACGCTGCAGTTCGCGGCAGTCACCGGCGCCGACGCCGGCAGCGTCTCGCTGCTCTTCATCGACGACGCCTCGGTCTCCGTGATCCCCGCCCCAGGCGCGGCTCTGGCCCTCGGCGCCTTCGGGCTCGCCGCGACGCGGCGTCGCCGGGCCTGATCACACTCGACCCGAGACCTGAAGAACCTCAGAGGCAGGCCCCGCCCACTACGGCGGGGCCTGTTCTTGTTTGTTGGGGTCCCGACAAAGTGAGAGCGTCCGGAAAGCACGGGCCCTGGGGGTGAACCAGGAGGACTTGCTGCGGATTTCCGAAAGCGCTCTTTCTGGATGTAACAGTTTTCTGCTATCCTGTAGTGTCGGTTCGGCGGGTCGATAATCCGTGGAGACGTTCGGCCGTGACCGCCGTTTGCAAGCTTGTGGAACAGATTCCGGAGAGAGACATGAAGAGCCGCGTGATTGCAGTGTTGGGTGTGTGTGGCGGGCTTTCCCTCGCGTCGGTGGCTTCGGCCAACCTGCTCGAGAACCCCGGGTTTGAGGATGGCCCTTCGGGCGGTATCAACTTCGCCCCGGGGTGGACCTTCTTCGAGAACGCCTTCGTCGAGAGTGACATCGCGCGGAGCGGCGCGAACCACTTCAAGGCGTTCGGCGGCGTGGCCGGCGCGTTCCAGGACTTCGCCGCTTCGCCCGGTCAGGAGTGGTCGGGCAGCGCCTGGGCGCTCAACCCATTCAACGACCAGTTGGCCAACGACCAGATCGCCGCCGTGAACATCGAGTGGCGCGACGCGGGTGGCGGGGTGATCAGCTTCGTCAGCACGGAACTGCTGAACGCCGGCTCGCCCACGGGTGATGGCCCGGACGACTACATCCAGGGCATCGTCAGCGGGATCGCTCCCGACGGCACCGCCACGGCGCGGTTCGTGCTCATCACGGGCGCGTTCCAGGGCCAGGGCGGTGGCGGCGCGCCGTACTTCGACGATGCGTCGTTCATCCCGACGCCAGGCGCCGCGTGCGTCCTCGGTGTTGCGGGTCTCGTCGGGATCCGCCGCCGCCGCTAACCTGTGTCCGGCTTCGCCGGCCCCAGGCCGAGACGTTGAACGGAGCGCCCGCCCATCGGGGGCGGGCGTGACCTTGCATGGATCGCGAAGGAGACCGTCCCGGTGGCATCTGTCCGTGATATCGCCAAGGGGGCGGGGGTGTCCATCGCGACCGTCTCCCGTGTGCTCAACGACAAGCCCAACGTCGATCCCGATACGCGCCGTCGCGTCGAGGCGGAGGTGGAGCGGCTCGGCTACCGCCCGCTCGTCAGGGGCCCGGCGGCCCCGCCGGTGGTCGGCCTCGTCTACACGGGCGACCCCGGGCGCATCGACTACGGCGCGTTCGACTCGGCGCTCATGTCCGGCATCATGCGTGGCCTGTCCGAGCACCACTTCGACATCGTGCTGCTCAACCTGCACCGCGATAAGCGGAACAACGAGTCGTACCGCGACTTCTTCGTCCGCAAGGGCGTCAACGGGATCATCCTGCGCACGTTTGCGGAGTCGCGCCACGTGTGCGAGGAGATCGCGGAAGAGGGCGTCTCGTCGATCGTGGTCGCCGACCGTTTCGAGAACCCCGCGGTCAACTTCATCTGCTCACGCTCGGAGGACGAGAGCCGCCTCGCGGTCGAGCACCTGATCCAACTGGGCCACCGCCGGATCGCGCTGGGCATCCACCAGGTGCGGGACACGGACCACGTCGACCGCCTGAACGGCTACCGCCAGGCGCTCGAAGCGCACGGCATCGAGTTTGACCAGCGCCTGGTCGTCTCGCTCGTCGCCGACGTTCACGGCGGCGGCAACGCCCTGGATTTCCTGCTGCGCCTGCCCGAGGCCCCCACGGCGATCTTCTTCACTGACCCGCTGGCGACACTCGGTGCCCTCCACAGGTGCAGCGCGCGGGGTGTCCGGGTCCCCGAGGAACTTTCCATCGTCGGCTTCGACGACAGCGATGTGCGCTACCACTCGTACCCGGCGTTCACGGCGATCTGTCAGGACGCCTCGCAGCTTGGGCTCGAAGCGGCGCGCTGGGCCGCGGGGCAAGCGATCGGCGAAGAGCCCGCGACGATGCACAAGATGCTGTCCACGCGCTTCGAGATCAACCAGACGACCGCTCCGCCCGCTTCAAACTAACGGGCGGACACCCCGTTCAATCCCGGCGATCAGAACTCGAGGTGCTTCTCGAGCTTGCGGTCGATGGGCGACCACTCGACCTCGCCTGTACTCTTGCCCGTCTTGATGTTGACGAGGTCCTGCTGGCTATAGCCCGCGACGTGGCCGTCGACGAAACCGACGTTGGTGCGCCCGGACTTGGTGAGGGGCTTGGTCTTCTTGATGTGGCGGTAGTACGGGAGGTAGGTGTTGAGCTCGGAGGGCTGGACACCGGCGAGCTCGGTCGAGGACTGATACGGGCCGGGGAACGCGGCGGGGTTCGTGATGCCATCGCCGCCGCCGAACCGCTCGCCTGGCAGGCCGAAGAGCCCGGCTTGAGCGATGGTGAACCAGCGTGGGTCGGAAGACTGGTTCTCGCTCGGGAACAGGCCCCAAGCTTCGACGGTGAGCATGGTTCGCGAGCCGCTGCCGCCCTGGACGGTGGCGTCGAAAGCACGCCCGCGATCGCCCTCAGTGGAGTCGAACGGGTTCTTCCCGGGCGGGTACGCCTGGAGCTTGCCGTTGAGCATCTGCCACGAGCCCGATGACGCGGCCCAGTAGTTCATGGTGTACGAGCGCCCCGCCTCGGGGTGGTTGGGGCAGATCATCGAACCGCCACCCACGGTGTTGTTGATGGAGTTCGACTGGACGATGTTGGTCGCATCGAACTGGGGCAAGTAGGCCCCGATGCGGTTGACGTCGTACCAGTGCATGTTGAGCTTGTTGGTCTCGGGATCCGGGGCGAGGTTGAGCACCGGCGGGAACTTGAAGTCGTAGTCGGAGGCGTAGGTGTTGAGGGCCAGGACGAGCTGCCGCTTGTTGTTCTGGCACACCGAGTTCTGAGCCGCGGCCCTCGCGCCACCCAACGCCGGGAGTAGCACGCTGATAAGCAGACCGATAACTGCGACGACCACGAGCAGCTCGATGAGGGTGAATGCGGAACGCCGGCTCACATGTGGTTGCTGAGACATCTATCGCTCCTGATCAGGCGAAGTGAGATTCCCGTGAAGACGGCGGGCCGATGCCTTTGACGGCGTCCGCTCTCGTAGTATAGTGAAACTAGTTACATGCAGGTGCAAGAACGAGTCGCGATTTCCCCGATACCTGCGCATTGAAGGCCTGTGGGCTGAGGAGAGCTGAGATGAGACATTTTGCAGCGGTGGGCGTTCTGGCGGCGGTGGGTCATGCCTTCGCGGTCCCGATTCCGGTGAATGACCCCGGCTTCGAGTCCGGCGGCAGCTTCCCTAACATTTTCCTCGAGTGGACCGAGTTCCCCCCCGTGACCGCGAGCATCGTCCAGGACTTCGACAATGCCCGCTCAGGCGGGGCCGCGGCAAAGCTCTTCGGGCAGTACAACGGGGGCGAGAACGCGAGCTTCCTCACCCAGATCGTCCCGGCCACGCCCGGCGAGGTCTGGGACTTCAGCGCATGGGCCAAGCACATCTCCGATGACCCCATCGAGGGCTTCAGCCTCGCCTTCATCCAGCTCTCGTTCCTCGATGGCGATGATGATGCGATCGAGTTCACGAACAACAACATCCTCGGCTCGGACTCCCCCACCGACGTCTACACGCAGTACAACGTGCAGGCCGTCGCCCCCGAGGGCACCACCCAGGCGCAGATGCTCGTTGGCTACGTGCAGGTCGACTTCTTCGAGAACGGTTCCGTGTTCTTTGATGACGTCGCCCTCGAGACGCTCGGCCCGCCGACGGGGCCCGCCAACCCGAGCTTCGAGACCGTCAACGCCGACGGCTCGGTGCTCATCCCCGGATGGACGCCCTACACCCCTGCCGCGAGCAACATCCAGCAGAACAACGCCTTCCCCCGCACGGGCGTGTTCTCCGCCCTCATCTTCGGGCAGTTCAACGGGGTCCTCAACGACAGCGTCCTTTACCAGGACATCGAGGCCACCGCGGGCGACACGGTCGATGCGTCGGTGTGGGCGGCCCACGTCGGCTTCGATGCGCTCCAGGGCGGCAACTTCGCGTTCCTCAACATCGAGTTCCTCGACGCCGGTGGCGAGCTCATCAGCTTCGCCACCGAGGTCGCGCTGACCGAGAGCGATCCGACCGACCTCCACATCCAGACCATGGTGAGCGGTGTCGCGCCCGCGGGCACCGCGAGCGCCCGCGTCGTCCTTGGCTTCCAGCAGCCCGCGGACGGCGTCGGTGCCGTGCACTTCGACGATGTCGAGGTCACCGTCACGCCCGGCGCTTCGTGCGAGGGCGACCTGAACGGCGACAACATGGTCAACAGCTCAGACCTGAACGTCCTGCTCGCGAGCTTCGGCGAGGCCGGTGGCCCCTCCGATGGCGACATCACCGGCGACGGTCAGGTGAACAGCACCGACCTGAACCTCCTCCTCGCGGCGTTTGGAGACGTCTGCGGGTAAGGTCACCGCCCGCCAAGGGCAAGCCCAGACCGCGACGCGCCGGAACCCAACCCCGGCGTCGTCGCGGCCCGGGCCATCCGGGAGTGCCGTGACCCACCGCCAACGCCCGATCCAGTCGCCCCCCCTGGTTGGCGCGCTCCCTCCGAGCGTCTGGGCCGTGGTGGCAATGCTCGTCCTCTCGGCTGTGCTCATCGCGGCGCGCCAGTCCGACGCGCGCGACGGGCTCCGGTTCTGGACGTTCTCGGCGCTGCACGAAGGGATGTACCAGGGGATCCTGGCAGGCGAGGGACGCGAGCACGCGCCTCTCGACATGTCGGTCCTGAGCATCCCCGCGCTCGAGCGCAGGCTCCTGTCGGGCTTTCTTGCGGGCACGAGCGTGGCCGACCTCGTCGAGGTCGAGCGGCAGATCGTGGGGCGCAGTTTCCTCGGGCCGCTGGAAACGATCGGCTTCGTCGACCTCCGCGAGCGGCTCGAGCGCGAGGGGCTGCTCGACGAGATCCACCCCGCGGCCCTGAGCCCGTGGTCGTACCAGGGCGGGATCTACGGGCTGCCCCACGACGTGCACCCCGTCATGCTGATGTACCGCGCTGACATCGTCGAGGCCGCGGGCATCGATGTGTCGCGCGTCGAGACCTGGGACGACTTCGAGCGCGTCTTTGCGCCGCTCATGGGCGATGGCGATGGGGACGGCGCGCCCGACCGCTACCTGCTCGGCCTGTCCCTGCTCGATACCGACAAGGTCGAACTGCTGATGCTGCAGGGCGGCGATGGGTACTTCAGCTCCGATGGGCTGCCGACCATCGCGACGCAGCACAACGCGCGGGTCGCGGCACGCCTGGTCCGATGGTGCGCCGGCCCAACGCCGATCGCGGCGGACATCCCCGACTTCAGCGCCTCGGGCAACCAGCAGAAACTCTCGGGCTACGGCGTCGCGTTCTTCGCGCCCGACTGGATGTGCAGCATCGTCCGCGTCGAGATGCCCGCGCTGAGCGGCAAGGTCAAGGTCATGCCGCTGCCCGCCTGGGAAGCCGGCGGGCGGCGCACCAGCGCATGGGGCGGCACGATGCTCGGCGTCACCCGCGCCGGCGACTCCATCGATGAGGCATGGCAAACCGCCAAAGACCTCTACCTCTCCCGGGAACTCGTCGAACGGCTCTACGAGGAACTCGACATCGTCACCCCGCTCCGGCGCTATTGGGATGCGCCGATGTACGACCGACCCGACCCGTTCTTCAGTGGGCAGGCCAAGGGGCGGCTCTACGTCGACCTGATCGAGCAGGTCCCGGAGCGGACGTCCTCCCCCTACCACCGCCTGGCCCAGAGCGAGGTGCAGACGGCGCTCCTCCGCCTGAGCGACCGCCTCGGACGCGACCCGCAGGCCGCCCAGTCGGCACTCGAAGCGGCGGCGCTCGAACTGCTCGGCGAGGCGGAGTCGCGCGTGAAGCGGCAGATGGCGCGCAACGCCTTCATCGAGGTGACGCCATGAGCGCAGCGATCGCGCACGGACGGCGCGCCCCCTACCTCCTGCTTGCGCCCTTCATGGGCGTGTTCATCGTTTTCATGGCCTACCCGATCGTCCAGTCGCTCGTGCTCTCGGGCCAGCAGACGTTCGGGCCCAGCGCGACCGAATGGGTCGGGCTCTCGAACTACTCCTTCGTCCTGACCGACCCGCTCTTCTGGCGGGCCATGGCCAACACCGCGGTCTTCACGCTCGCGTCCGTGTTCATCCAGTTGCCCCTCGCGCTGGGCCTGGCCCTGCTCGTCAACCGTGCGCAGCTCCGCGGGCGCGCGCTCTTCCGCCTCGTCCTCTTCGCCCCCGTCATCATCGGCCCCGTGTTCTCCGCGATGCTCTTCAGCGTGCTCCTCGAGAAGCAGACGGGCCTGGTCAACCAGGCGGTCGTCGGCGCGCTGTCGTCCGTCGGGCTCGACGACGCCGTGCCCTTCGACCTCGACTTCCCCTGGCTCCGCCAGCACGCCATGTGGGCCATGATCCTGACGAGCCTCTGGCTCTACGTCGGGTTCAACATGGTCTACTTCCTCGCGGCGCTGCAGAACGTGCGCCGCGACCTGATGGAAGCCGCGATGCTCGACGGCGCCGGCCCGTGGCGCCGCTTCCGCGAGGTCACCCTCCCCGCGATCCGACCCGTCGGCGCCTTCGTCGTGCTGCTCGCGGTCATCGGCAGCTTCCAGCTGTTCGAGTTGCCCTGGGTGATGTTCCAGGGCACGCCCGGCTACGACAACCGCGCGCTCACCGTCGTCATGTACCTCTACCAGAAGGGCTTCGAGACGGGCGACCTGGGCCTCGCGAGTGCCGTGGGGTGGCTCCTCACCCTCGTGCTCGTGGGATTCGCGCTCGTGCAACTCATCATGGGGCGCCGTGCCGAGAGGGGGGCCTCATGAGCGCCGTCGGCACGCGCCAAAGACAGGCCCTCGATGCGGGCGTGGCGTACGCGCTGCTTGCGCTCGCCTGCGCGCTTGTCCTCACACCATTCGTCTGGCTCGTGACCTCGTCTTTGAAGTCGCGCGAGGACTTCTTCACCTCGATGTTCCTCCCGACCGGCGAGGGCGTGCTCGGCATCGCATGGGGTAGCCTGACGCTCGGGAATTTCACCACGCTCTTCGACGACCTTGGGTTCCACTGGCCCCTGCTCAATTCCATCTTCATCGCATCGGCGTCATCGCTGCTCGCGACCGCGTGCTGCGCCGCCGCGGGCTACGCGCTGGCGGTCTACCGCTTCAAGGGGCGCGGTGCGGTCATGTTTGGCGTGCTCGTCGCGCTCGTCCTCCCGCCCCAACTGCTCCTGGCCCCGACCTACCAACTGCTCTACCGCCTCGACCTGCTCGACACGTTCGTCGGCCTCATCCTGCCCACCGCGGCGCCCGCGTTCGGCGTCTTCCTGTTCCGCCAGGCGACGCTCAGCTCGGTGCCCAAGGGCATCATCGAAGCGGCGCGCATCGATGGCGCGGGCGAGGTCCGCATCTTCCTCACCGTCGCCGCCCCACTGCTCCGCCCCATGATCAGCGCCTTCGTCCTGATCAGCTTCCTCGGCATGTGGAACAACTTCATCTGGCCCCAGGTCGTCCTCCAGAACGCCGACCGCTTCCCGCTCTCTGTCGAGATCGCGCAGCTCCGCGGCGTCTACTACCAGGACTACGGCCTGGTCATGGCGGCCACCCTCGTCTCGATCGCGCCCATCGCGATCCTGTTCCTTGTTCTCCAGCGTGAGTTCATCTCTGGCCTGACCGCGGGAGCGGTGAAGGGATGAGACGCCACGCCACCCACGAACCCGATCCCATGGGAGAAGCCTCTTGAACTTCCCTGAACGATTCATCTGGGGTGCCGCGACCTCGTCGTACCAGATCGAAGGCGCCACACAGGAAGGCGGGCGTGGCCCGTCGATCTGGGACGCCTTC
Source organism: Phycisphaerales bacterium (assembly GCA_965228605.1). Taxonomy (GTDB): domain Bacteria; phylum Planctomycetota; class Phycisphaerae; order Phycisphaerales; family UBA1924. The sequence goes on along the minus strand of OZ245825.1, from coordinate 3,591,090 downwards.
TGCAGGCGCGACGGCGCCGTCCTCCATGGCGACACGGGCGATGCCGCGTGCGAGCACTACCACCGCGCTGCCGACGACGTCGCGCTCATGCGCGACCTCTCGCTCCACGCCTACCGCTTCTCGATCGCGTGGCCACGCGTCATGCCCGGCGGGCGCGGCACGGTCAACGAGGCGGGCCTCGACTTCTACGACCGCCTCGTCGACCACCTGATCGACGCTGGCATCGAGCCCTACGTCACCCTCTACCACTGGGACCTCCCCCTGGCCCTGCACCACAAGGGCGGGTGGCTCAACCGCGACAGCGCCGAGTGGTTCGCGGACTACACGCGCGTGATCGTTGACAGGCTGAGCGACCGCGTGCGCTCGTGGATCACCATCAACGAGCCGCAGATCTGCGTCGAGCTCGGGTACGGCACGGGCACGCACGCGCCGGGGATGCGCCTGAGCGTCAGCGACCGCCTACGCGTCGCCCACCACATGCTCCTGGCGCACGGGCGCTCGGTGCGCGAGATCCGGGCGCACGCCAAGACGCCGCCGGTCGTCGGGTGGAGCGCGGTGTGCGCCGGGGCGTTCCCCACCAGCGCCGACGCGGGCGCCGTCGAGCGGGCCCGCGAACTCTGCTTCGAGATGCGCGAGCCGGGCTTCATGGGGTTCTCCTGGTACGCCGACCCGATCTGCGCCGGGCATTACCCCGAGGACGGGCTCCGTGCGTTCGCCCCAGACCACCCGCCCGAGCGCGAGGGCGACCGCGAGATCATCGCGGAGCCGACCGACTTCATCGGGCTCAACATCTACGCGGGCAGCCCCACCGACGCCAAGGGCCCCGCCACCCTCCCGCCCGGCACGCCCCGCACCGCGATGGGGTGGCCCGTGACGCCCGACGCGATGCGCTGGCTGCCCCGCTTCGTGTCAGAGCGCTACCAGCAGCCGGTGTACATCACCGAGAACGGGCTGGCGAACCTCGACTGGCTCGGGCGTGACGGGCGCGTGCGCGACCCGCAGCGGATCGAGTTCCTCGACTCGTACCTGGGCGCGCTCGCGCAGGGCATCGCCGACGGCGCCGACGTACGCGGCTACTTCCAGTGGAGCCTGCTCGACAACTTCGAGTGGGCCCTGGGCTACGACCGCAGGTTCGGCCTGATCCACGTCGACTTCGACAACCAGCGGCGCACCCTCAAGGACTCGGCGCACTGGTACAAGAAGGTGATCGAGTCGAACGGCGCAACGCTCACCGCGCCGCGCCCAGAGGTGCAGACGCGCACGGCCCCGATCCGCCCATCGACCGCCTGAAGCCGATCGCCTACCGCTCCTCGATCCACTCGCCCGCGGGCTTTGGGGTGCGGTCCGACCGGTACACGCCCCAGTGCTTCTCGACCTCCGCGGGGTGTTGCCCGCCCTTCCACTTCTCGTCGAACGCCTCGAAGTAGAAGATGGGCACGCCCTCGCTCTCGACCCACGGGAAGAGCATGCGGGCGAACTCCAACTGCTGCGCCTCGCCCGCCTCGCCCTTGATGAGTTCGGCCTGCAGGCCCTCGTCGTGCACGCTCGTCGCCCATCCGATCTCGCCGATGACGACGGGCCTGGAGGGGTGGGCGGCGGTCACTTCCGCGAGCTTCTCCCCCGTAAAGGCCATGGCGTCATCCAGCTGCTGGCCGTGCCACATGGCGTAGATGTGCGTGACGATGAAGTCGAGCTCATCGGCGAGCCCGGTGCTCTCGGGGGTGTTCCAGTAGGCGAAGTCGTCCGCGGTGGTGATGGGTTGGGTTGTCGCGGCCCGGACCTCGCGGATGTACGCGATAAGCCGCTCGGTCGCGATGCGGTGGTCCGACCACCAGATCTGCGTCTCGTTCCCGATGTTGATCGCCACGACGATGTCGGGGAACTCCTGGGCCAGTTCGATCACGCCGTCCACCTGCTCGCGGTTCTCGCCGATACCCTGCTCGACCTCGCCGAGCAGGTTGCCGTCCTCGTCGAAGCGCTCCTCGCTCGTGATCCATGCGCCGAGCATGACGCGCAGGCCGAGCCCGTGCTCATCGATCAGCTCGACGATGTTGCGCGCGACGGGGCCCGAGCCGTACAGGCGGATCATGTCCCAGTGCGGGTCGAGGATGCGCAGGTCTTCGAGCAGCTCCTCGCGCGTCGGATCGGGGCCGCCCGGCGCCTGTCCGTCGCGGTAGGGCCCGTAGGAGACACCCATGAGCGGCCACTCGAGCGTGCGCACATCGTCAGGGGCGTCGCCCTCCTGCTCGCTCACCAGCTCTGCAGGTGGGGCCAGCTGGGGCGCTGGGGTTGGCGCGTCCGAGCCGCCCTGCCGCTCGCCGCACGCCGTCAGCGCCACGAGGCACGCGAGGCCACCCCACATGTTCATCTGCTTCATCACGACTCACCCTCCCCGTTCAGGATGTTGATGCCGAACTCACCCGGCTCGAACAGGTGCACGTACGCGGTGTCGAGCCAGAACTGATGGGGCTCGCCCAGCGCGATGTCGGCGACATCGCAGCGCGCACGGATCTCGGACTGGTCGGGCAGGCGGGCGGTGATGTCCATCTGGCTGCCGAGTGGCTCGATGATCTCCGGGGTGGCGGTGAACTCGGGCCCGCGCTCGCCATCGCGCTCGACGGGGCGCCACGAGACCGCGGCGGCGCGCACGCCGAGCGTCGCCGGGCCCGACCCGCCGCGTGCGCGGGCGCTCCATGACGCCGGCAGCGCAACCCCGAACCCGTCGCGCTCGAAACGGAGCCGCCCGCCCTGCTCCTTCAACTCGCCTTCGAGGAACGTGATGGACGCCCCGCCGATGAAGTCCGCGACGAAGCGGTTGGCCGGGTGACGGAAGACGTTCATCGGGCTGTCGATCTGCTCGATCATGCCGTGCCCACGCCCGGCGGACATGACCACAATCCGGTCACCCAGCGTCATCGCCTCTTCCTGGTCGTGCGTGACGTAGACCGTCGTCGTGCCAAGACGCTGGTGCAGGCGTTTGAGCTCGGCGCGGGTCGCGAGTCGGAGCTTGGCGTCGAGGTTCGAGAGCGGCTCGTCGAGCAGCAGCACGCGCGGGTGGCGGACGATCGCCCGCCCCAGCGCGACACGCTGGCGCTGCCCGCCTGAGAGCTGCGAGGGCAGGCGGCCGAGCAAATCGTTCAGGTCGAGCATCCGCGCCGCCTCGCGCACTTTCCTGTCGATCTCATCGCGGGGCGTCTTGCGCATCATCAGGCCGAACGCCATGTTCTTGTACACCGTCATCTGCGGGTACAGCGCATAGGTCTGAAAGACCATCGCGATGTCGCGGTCGCGCGGCGGAACATCATTGACCACATCGTCGTCGATGCGCAGCGTGCCCGAAGTGATCCCCTCCAGGCCCGCGATCATGCGCAGGATCGTGGACTTGCCGCACCCCGATGGGCCCACGAGCACGATCATCTCGCCGCCACGGATGTCGAGGTCCACCGCGCGCACCGCGGGCGGGCCCTTGCCGTACGTCTTCGACAGGCCTTCGAGCGAGACCCGGCTCACCGCTCGCTGCCCAGTTCGGGCTCGCCGGTGGAAAGCGGGTCGGGTACGGGCGCCGGCTTCATGCGCAGGAAGCGGATCCAGTTGATGTTGAGCCCCGTGCCGCCGGTCGGCGTGAGCCTGAGCACCTGCTCGCCCGCTTCGAGGCGGACCACGCCCTCAACACCCTCCCACGACTGCCACCCGCCCGTCGGGGGGACGTTCATCTCGACCGCCGATGCCGGGTTCGCGTCCGACTCGATGCGCACGCCCGCGCCCGGAAGGGGCGTGGCGCACCGCGCGGTGACGCGGTAGAGCCCCGCGGTTCGCACATCCACGGTGTACTCGAGCCACTCGCCCTCGTCGACCCACCCGATGTTGAAGCCCCCGCCGGCATCGGCGCACGCCTCGATATCTACGCCCTCGACGGGGCGGTACGCGCCGCCGGTGTTGATCGGGTCGAGGTCGTGGTACGCCCACCCCGCGCCGCCCTCGTCGAAGTCCTCGGCTTCGATGAGGCCCGGCACATCGCGCGGCTCACCACCGAACGGCCCCTGCACGCGCTCGTAGACGCGGATGTAGTCGACCTCCATGGTCATGGGGAAGGGTGAGCCCCCGTTGGGCGGGCCCGGGAAGTCGCCGCCGACCGCGACGTTCAGGATCAGGTGGAAGGGCGAGTCGAACGGCGCGAGCGGGTGGCCCGGGGCGTTCTCGCTCCACCACAGGTTGTACGTCAGCGACGAGTAGAGCACGTCGTCCACGTACCAGCGCATCTGGTAGGGCTCCCACTCGATCGCGAAGACGTGCGGCTCACCGCCGACGTCGCCCCCCAGGTTGAGCGTCCCGCCGTTGGCGGTGTTGTTCGGCCACTGCCCGCCGAAGTGGAGCGTGCCGTAGGCGGTGTCCGCGGTGTTGACCGATTCGATGATGTCGATCTCGCCGCCCGCGGCCCACCCGCCGTAGGGGCTGTCGGTGGGCAGCATCCAGAACGCGGGCCAGATGCCCGCGCCCGATGGCAGCGCGATGCGTGCTTCGATGCGCCCGTAGCGCGCTTCGAAGCCGCCCATCGAGCGGATCCGGGCCGAGGTGTAGCTCCACCCCATGTGCTGCTGCTCCCGCGCGGTGATGTTCAGCCACCCGTCCTCGACCGAGAGGTTGTCGGGGAGGTCGGTGTAGTACTGCTGCTCGTTGTTGCCCCACCCGTGCGGCAGGCCGTACGCCGCCCCTGTGCCGATCATGGGCTCCCAGGTGCCCGCATCGAGCGCGTCGCCATCGAACTCCTCGCTCCACACGAGCTGCCACGAGCCGACCTCGCCCGCCCCGCAAGCCGCGACTCCGACCACACCAAGGGCGAGCAGCCCTACCACGAGATGACCACGCATGACGACACTCCGTTGCACCAGCAGATGACCCCTTGAGTGTAACGCGTTTCACAGCAAGGGCCGCGTCGGACTCAAAGCGGGCGGGGCCGTTGTTCACGAAGGACCGAGAACCATGGAGCCGGCAGGGGACCCAAGCAACCTTACGGCGCCCGCGGACCACTCAACGCATCTTCTTGCGGGGGGTCTTCTTGGATGCCTTCTTCACCGGCTTCCGGGCACCCGCCTTCCGCGTGGCCGTCTTCCCGGCCTTCTTCCTGGTGCCCTTCTTCTTGCTCGCCGCCTTCTTTGCCGGAGCCTTCTTTCCAATCGACTTCTTGCCCCCCCGCTGCTCAACTCATAGCTCTCTTTGAGCCACCTCCTCCCACAGCCGTCTGGGCATCGGCTTGTCGACGCTGAAGCGGGCCGTCACCCAGGCGCCCGAGCCGACCTGGTAGTCGTCGGGCGACTCCCGCGCGAGCGCCTGAGCCTCCCCCCGCGACGCGTCGAGGAAGACGCCCCTCACCCGCGCTGCCGCGGGCGTAGGGGTCATACTTGTAGTCGGGGGTGGTGTGTAGTTTCAGGCGAGACGTGCGCCGAGCGTGACGGCACGGTCGGGCCTCACCAGCACGGTGCCCGAGTCGGGGCAGAGCAGGGCGAGCACGAGCACCTCCGACTTCACCCCCGCGACGCGCCTCGGCTCGAAGTTGAGCACCGCGATGATCATCGAGCCGATGAGGTCCTCGGGGGTGTAGTTGCCGGTGAGCTGCGCCGAGCTGCGCTTGACGCCGTGGGCCTCCCCGAAGTCGATGTCGAGGACGTAGCAAGCCTTCCTGGCCTTGGGGTTGGGCTCGGCGCCGAAGATGCGTCCGGCGCAAATCTCAAGGCTCAGGAAGGCTTCGAAGGTGTCCACGTTCACGCTCCGGGGTGCATCGGCACATCAAGGGGGATCTCGGGGTGGGGGTTGAGGGAATCGTAGGTGTGGGAGGGGTGGCCCTTGGCGGCGGGGTGACGGGTGAAGAAGATGAGCATGTCACGCGTCGCCGGCGCGCCGGGGTGGTCGGGGTGCACGGGCGAGACGGTGTGCTTGAGCTCGTGGTCGATGATGAGCAGTGTGTCGAGGGGGTGGCGGTGCTGGAAGGAACCAACGAGGTGGTTGGGGTCGGCGCGGTGCCACGGGAGCCCGTTGTTCTGCTCCATGGAGTGGAGGTCGGAGACCGCGCTGTCGCCGCGCATGTTGGTGGCGCCGAGGAGCGTGGTCATCGTGTGGTCGACGCCATCGGAGTGGACGCCCTCCGCGGCGGGCTCGCCCAGGAGCTTGGGGGTCGTGATGGTGCGGAGGTGGAAGACGGTAGAGACGAGCTTCTTGGAGTTGTAGTCGAGGTTGGGGCGCTGCTCGACGTGGCCGCCATGGATGACGAAGGCCTGGAAGCGCATGAGCGCCTGGAAGGCGGAGTTGGTCTGGAGCCCGTCCTGGATGCCGCGGAAGTGGCGGACGACGCCCGAGTCGTGCCTCACGAAGTCCTCGTCGCTCGTGAGGACGAAGGGCTGAAACTCGAGGCGGAAGATGCGCTCGTTCTCGAAGTCCATGCAGAAGCGGCCGTTGCGGGACTTGCGGAAGGGGAGGGTGGGGTCGCCGAGGAGGCCATCGCCCAGCGCGTGGAGGAGGGCGATGTCCTCGTACGTGGCGCCGAACGAGGGGAGGATCTGCGCCATGCGCTCGCCGGGGATGAAGGTGTGGCGCTGGGTGTGGTAGAGGGCGCGGATGCGCTGGAGGTCGCACGCGACGAGGTCGATGGCCTGGTCCGCGTGGTCGAGTTGGCTCGGGGCGATCGGCGCGGGGCGGGGCTTCGGGTCGGCCAGGCGGCCGCCCGCCTCCAGCCCCGCAACGGCGCCGACGCCCTTCGCGTGGTCGTTGTGGTTGGGGTGCATCGCGTTCGGGTCGTACTGGATCATGGGAGTTCCTTCGCAGGTGCGCGAGCGAGGAGGCGCCCGCTGGGAGAGGAGTGGAGAGACGCTGCTGGAATGGAGCAGGGCCGGGGTGGCGGACCTGCTCCTGGCGCGGGCAGAGGAGGGAGAGAGGAGCGAAGGGGTCAGGAGATGGCCGCGATAGCGCCGATGCGGCCGAACGAGATGGCGGAGTTGGTGATCGCGATGTCGGTGATCGCGATCTCGCTGGTGGCGATGTCGATGATGTTGGCGATCGAGTTGTCGTTGATGGCGATGTTGCTGATGGCGGAGATGCCGTCGCGGTTGATGCCCGCTTCGGCGCCGATCGGCGTCAGGGCGATGGCCGACCCGATCGTGGCGGTGCCGAGGATGGTGAGGGTGGTATTCATGTCGTTCCTTTCTGAAGGTGTGTGGGTTCGAGACTGAGCGTGGAAACCGGAGTCAGGTGACGTTGCGGATGGCGTGGGTGTGGGCGTCGTGGCCCGGGGGCTCGATCGCGGTGCGATGACGTGCGTGGCCGCAGAGGTGGCGTTCGAAGTGGCGCCAGTGCTCCGCGAGGCTCGCCGCCAGGTGCGACGGCACCGCTTGCTCGTTGATGACGTGGCCGGTGGCGTGGTCGATGTAGAAGAACACGGTGACAGTGGCCACGGTGTCGTGGTGGTCGTCGTGGAAGCTGTGGATCACGACGATGCCACGGTCGAACACCAGAGAGGTGTGGTGCGCGCTGTGCGTGAGACCGTTCGCTGCCTCGTAGGCGGCGATCCACTTGCGGTGCGGCTCTCGGGCGAGAGCGCTGGTGGCCGGGTCGGCCGACGCGGCGTGTTGTTCGCTGCTCTGAATCATGCGTTTCCTCCTTCGCGGGTTACGCTTTCATTGACACAAGGGGTCTCAGCGGCGGGACCGTGCGGGACGAATCGGTCCCGTTTGTCCCTTTGCGCCGACGCTCGGGTTCACGCTGACGTTGCCCTGCTCCAGGTCGTCGGGATCGACATCGACGAGGCTTCCGCCCCGGCGGAGGTAGTCGAGCGTCGCCTTGGCTTCCGCCACGTCATCGCCGCCCTTGTCGATGACGTCCTCGAGGGACATCTCGATGAGCTCGGCCTCGTACTGGTCGAACATGGCATCCCAGGTGGAGCGCACCCTGCGCTCCTCGGGATCTCGGAGGATCTCCTCGATCTCGTCGCGAGCCTCGGGCGCGAGCTTGTCGCTCAGGTACGCCGTGAGGGTCGGCCTCACGTTCACCGACCCGTCGGTGTGGTACACCACATTGCTGTGCTCGGGCACCCGTCCTTCAAGGATGGACGGGGCCAGCCGGGGGTCGGTAGAGCGGCTGGACTGACCCGATCGTCTAAAACAGATCTGCGCGAGAATCCGGGTCAGCCCCTCCTTCCCGAAGATCAATTCCAGGTTCGTCATACCCAACATGCTGCGTGCTCCTTTCGTGGAAGCTGGCGTGTGAAAGCGATACAAAACGGAAGCGGGCCGGCCCTCGTTGAAGGACCGGCCCGTGGTGAGCTCTTAGTGGCCCGGTGTGAACGGGCACGCGTCCTTCAGGGCGATAAGCCCCGTGTTGACCCGGCGCATGACCGCGTAGCGGCTCATGCCGAACCGTTCCCCGATCTCCGTGAAGGGCGTCTTGTCGACGACGCGGGCGTAGACCATCGCGTAGGTGTCAGGGTCGAGGCGGTCCATGGCCTCGCGTATCCACTCGATCTCGTCGGAGCCGTAGTAGTGGTCGTTGTCGTCGTCGGCGGTGTCGAAGTCGGCGCTCTTCGTCTGCGATGCCTTGAGCTTGCGGACGTCGCCGGTGGCGATGCGGCCGACGAAGCCGCGTATGAACGCACAGAGTTTGTCAGTGGCCTCCTCGAGCCCGTATTTCGCGGCGGCGCCGCGGAAGAGGTCGAGGCGGCTGACGTTGCCGTTCACCTTCTTCGTGCGGAGGACCGCGACCTGGCCGTCGACGATCTCGATCGAGAGCCGCCGGTCGACGTAGTTCTGGAGGACCGCCGAGTCAACGCCGTAGCGCTGAGCTTCGCGCTCAACGGCGGCGTACGACGCGGCGAGGAGCCTCTTGTGAATCTCGTTGTGGTTGTTCTGCTCGGAAGCGCCGAGCGCGCGCACAGTGGTTGTCTCTTTCATGACTGGCCTTCCTTGTTTGAACTGCCGGTGGTGGTGAGGCTGGCGATGGCGCGCAGGAGGCGGGAGCCCCAGCGCTCGCGGAGCTCGCGCTGGCGCACGGCCCGCTCGAACTTCGCGCGGAGATAGGCGATGGCGAGCGTCGACTCGGGGCCCTTCTCCATGAGGGCCACGAGCGCGGTTGCGTCGAGGATCGACTCGCCGGGCTGGCGGGTGCGGTCCCACTTGGGGCCCGCACCGTTGTCGGTGTCGGTGATGTCCTGGCGGACGTCACCGATGAGCTCGATGGCGTCGGCGCCGCGGTAGCGCCTCGCGTACTCGTTCGCGAACTCGACGAGCTGGTCATCGAGCAGGTCGAGCATGCGGCGCTCGAGGCGCACCGCGAGGTCGGCAGCGCCGGGTGTGGCGCGCGCCTGGCGGTACAGGGCGAGGTCGGTGCCGCTGACGCGGAACACGTACGCGGCGCGGCGGGTTGGTACAATGAAGTCCATGAGGTCTGGGTCCTCCTGCTTCTCTCTGAAGGCACGCCGACGCGGAGGTGGGCGGGGGAATCGCGAACGCCTCCGCGGTCGGCGCGCAGTGACCGCGCACGGGGCCGTGCTCCCGTTGAGTGGCCGCGAACGCGGTTGCCAGGTGGGCTACGATGTCAGGAGCGGTTCACGGGGTTGCGCAGCCCCGTCGTCAAAGGCGTTGGGTGTGACCGCTCGGCGGCGATTCGCTCTGGCGCTGGGGACCTCCTTCCCTTGCAAGTCCGAGAGAACTCGTTCGTTGGACCTAAGAAGGATGGGGCCCGTCCGAGAACGATCCACCGACCGGGAAGTACGGCGGGGATGCGCGGTGGACGACGTCTGGCAATGCGGGGTGCGGGCATGCCCCGCCGGCGTGGCGGCGGATGCTCGCGGGCAGATCGTGGCGCCGGACCGCCCATGGGCGATGCGGGCGCGAGAGCCGGCGGTCGCATCTCAAGGCGGGTTCGCTCGCACGCATCGCGACTCCGTTCTCCTGCCCCCGTTGATCATACCAATACAGCCTGCTGAATTTGCAGGAAATATTGGCATGTTCTATTTAGACACAATCTTAACGTGCGCACGAGTGTTGTGATTGTCGCGAAACACAGCCCGCAGCCGTGTTTGCCGGTCGGAAGCGGTGCGCGCAAGCCTCCCAGCCGGGGCCCATACTCTGGGACGCCCCCGGGCGCAGACGCGCATGCAAGACGACCACACCCAACCCCAGCCAGAACCCTCGTCGCCCCCAGCAGAATCCCGCGCGCTGGCGGTCGCGATGATCCCGATGGGGGTCGCCCTGAACCTGGCGCTGGGCACGCTCGCCCACGCCCTCAAGGTGCCGCTCTACCTGGACGCGGTCGGCACTGTCGCGGTGACGCTCATGGTTGGGCTGCGTGCGGGGGTGTTCGTCGGGGTCTCGAGCTTCCTGATCGGGGGCTTGCTGGTGAACCCGATCTGGCCGTTCTTCATCGTGACCCAGGCGGGGATCGCGTGGTACGTGCATATGGCCGCACGATGGGGGCTCTTCGGGCGCCGTGTCCCCGGGCTGTCCCGCCTCGGCGTGCGGGTAGCGCGGGTGCCCGTGCGGGTGGTGCTGGGGATAGGCCTCGGCGTGTGGGCGGTGATCCTGTCGACACCCGTGCTCGTCGCGCTGTTCAGCGGCGTCACGGGCAATGGCGTCTCTCTTGTCGTCGCCTTCCTGGTTGAGTCGGGCCGGACGCTGTTGGACGCGGTGTTGCTGAGCGGGCTCGCCGCGGAGCCTGTGGACAAGACGATCCAGTTGCTCCTGGCGCTCTGGCTCGTCAACTCCCTCCCGATGCGCCTGAAGCGGGAACTGCCTGAGTTCGATCGCCTGACGCGGAATGGGCTCGCTGGTGGGTGAGGTGGTGGTCGGGGACCGTGCCCGCCTTGGCGCCGCGGTCGTGGCGATCGCCGCGGTTGGGCTGATGCGCTCTCCGGCGCTGCTCGCGGCGACCGTCGTGTGCGTGCTGATCCCCATCGGGTGGCTCGCAGGCACGCTCGGCGCGGCGCGCCGGCTTGCCGTTGGGGTGCTGCTCCCGATGCTCCTGATCCTCCTCGGATTGTGGGGGTGGCTCATGGGCGCGCCGCCGGGGGAGGCGCGCGGCTCCGACCCCACGGGAGGCGCCCTCTTCGCCCTCGCGACGGTGCTCCGCGTCGGCGGGATCGTCCTCATCGGCCAAGCGGCGGTCCTGGGCGTGAACCCCGAGCACCTCCCGACGATGTTCAGGCGCTGGGGGTTGCGGGGCGACGTGTTGATCGCGGCAATGGGCGCCTATCTGACGGCGCCCGAACTGACACGGCGCGCCAACGACATACTGATGGCGCGCGCCTCGCGCGGGCTCCTCCCCAACCGACGGTTCCTCACACGCCTCGGGGCGGTGGTGCCGAGCACGCTCGGCCTGTTCACCTGGGCGGTCACGTCCGCCGTGCACCGGGCACGCTTGTGGGAACGGCGCGGCGTGCTCGACCGGGTCGATCCCATCGCGTCCACCGATGACGCGCCGATCTGGCGGTCGGCCGCACTCCTCGCCGCGGCGTGCGCCTTGTTGACGATCGCGATCCTCGATCGGGCTGGGGGGCTGCTGCTTTGACCCGGGCGCACGAAGGGCGAGGGGGCGTCCAGCCGATGCTCATCCGCGGCCCGAACCTGAGCGGGAGGTCGGCGTTGCTGCGCGACCTGGTCAGGCAGCGCGAGCAGAAGGAAGAGGTGGTCGGGCCGGAGATCGAGCGGGCACTGACAGGCCTCGCGCTGACCATCAAGAGGGAACTCGACCTCGCGGTGCTCCCCGAGCGCCGATCAGCGGCACCCGACCTGATCGAGCGGTTGGGGTTCGCGCCGGGGTTGGAGCGCCACCCCCTGACCCTGTCGGGCGGCGAAGCGGCGTTGCTGGCGTTGATCTCCGCATCCCTGTCCGCCACCCACTCCATCGGCATCGACACCGTGCTCGAGCAGCTCGACCCGGAGCGTCGCTCGCGCGTGCTCGAAGCGATCACGGACGGGTTCGGGTCGGGGCTGTCGGGTGTGGTGGTGGATCACAGGTGGAGCGAGTGGGGTGATGAACTCAGTGCATTCGCGACGCGCGAGACGTCGTCAACGTCGCGTATGCCCGTGATCGAGCCTCAGTGGGACGGGCTCGAGGGGCACGCCGAGGGGCCGGTCGCACTCGGATGTGAGGGGATCGAGTTCGGCTACACACCGGGCAGGGCCGTCTTGCGGGGCGTGTCGATGGAGCTTGAGCCAGGGCGGGTCTACCGGTTGTGTGGGAGGAACGGGAGCGGCAAGAGCACGCTCGCACGTGTCCTGACGGGGTGTGTGGCACCGTGGTCGGGGCGGGTGCTCGCGGACGGGCAGGAGATAACACCCTACCGCCAACCCGGCCGGGTGTGCTGCTACCACGCGCAGGACCCTGATGTGCAGTTCTTCACAACACGCGTGCGGGGCGAGGTCGAGCATGGGACGCGGGCGGGCACGCCTGGGGATCGCGGTGCACATCGCGGTGCACTGACCGAGTCGGTGCTCGGCGCGTTCGGCCTCGATGGGAACGCGGGCGACCACCCCATGGACCTTCCCTATGTGCTGCGGAAGCGGCTCGCGCTGGCGTGCATCTTCGCGACGCGCGCCCCGTGGTTGATTCTCGACGAGCCGAGCCTGGGTCAGGACGAGGCGAACTGCCTGAGCATCGCATCACTCGTGCAGCAGTATGCCAATTCAGGGCGTGGTATACTTTTCGTGACCCACTCGGAGTGGTTCGCTTCACGACTTACACACGAAGAGTTGCGCCTGGAGGCGGGCGTTGTTGTGGGCTAATCAATGGCAACGATAAAGCGGGTCCCCTGGGCGAAGATCTCGAGCCAGTTGCGAACCACCATGCGCGAGCGTGGCAACAAGGACCTCTTCGATGCGCTCGACGCGGTGGCCAAGAACCTGAAAGAACAGGCGCGGGTCTGGGTGCGCGAGCAGGGGTTCGGCGAGACGATAATCAAGGACGGCAGAATCTGCCTTGAGGACGAGGACGCCAAGCAGGCGCTCGCCGATACCGTCCCGTTCGGGGTTGTGCTCTTGAACGCGACGGAGGTTTTTCTGCAGGAGTTCGATGCGGATCGGATGACCTTCGACACCTTCCCGTATGCGATCATCGGGCAGGGGGACATGTTTGGCGTCTTCGAAACCGTCGACCGTGTCTACGCGGCGGCGCAGCCAAGGTACTCCAACCACTGGTGCATGACGTCCGGCGCCCGATCGGCCCACTTCCTCCACCCGCTGGGCAATAAGGCGCTGAAGAGATTGCTCGGCGTCCTCGACGGCAGCGTGCTGGAGCATCTTGGCGAGGACCGCCCAACTCGGTTTGCCGGTGGCAACATGGAGTACCGCTCGTGGGAGTTGTTTCGCGCCTTGAGACTCGCTGATAAGCCGGACGCGATCGCCAAGAACCCCGTCCTCACGAACGACTGGACCGACATCGACTGGTGCACGCGGGTCGCGCTGTTCCCCGACGCCTGGTTCTCGAACGGGTCGAGTGCCGCCGCAGTGCTCCAGCGAGTGGTCCAGCAGAAAGCGTGGGATCAGATCACGGGCATCCGGACCGAGCAGTTGAGCCGGGAGAGCATCCGCTCCTGCCTCCTGACCGCGTCTGACGAGCTGCGCGATGCGCTCTCCCGCTCGAATCAGATGAGCGCCGTAGAGGCGCTGGCGTATGCGGACTCGGTGCTCGAGGGCTTCACGCCCTGTCACCGTGTTGTGGGGTTGATGGGTGCGGGCGACTACGAGAGGCTGGGCCCCTTCGTGGAACTAACGAATCGATTCAAGTTGTTGACCAACAAGCTGAAGCTGACGTGGGAGCCCGCCTTCGCAATCCCCACGTACCGTGGTGAAGGGCGAGGCTATGTCATCTCCCTGAGCCGCCGCCCACGCGCGGGCATATCCAAGGGCAGGAGTTGGCCACAGTCGATGAAGGACATCATGGAGATCTACGCCTCCGTGCGGGGCCAGGACTCTGGCGGGCCCCTCGGCTCGGCCAGGCTCGTGCCGATCCACAAGGGGTGCACCTGCATGGACTCCGCCCCCGAGTCTGGAACGCTGCCCGCGTTCCCGGACCACGGACCGAAGCAGCTGTTTGGCCTCGACACCAAGAGTTTCAACACGAACCACCCTTTCCTCGCGGGGTGTCTCGCGCTGACCGATGAGGGTTGACGAGTGCGCCTGGATGTCGCGGAAATGACCAACATGTTTGACAGCCCGCCCCTGCTCAGATCGATGGGCGCGCGCGCGACAGGGGAATTCCGTTCGGCGCTCGCGAACACCGTGCTGGTCGGGTGTCAGCACCTGCTCGAGACCACTGGGGCGCTGATCGAAGAGCTCTTCGCGTGCGGGCTCCGCCCCGAGCACACGTTCCTGATGGGGAAGGTGTACTCGTCGAACGACGGGGTGGTCGAACGCCTGCGCAAGCTTGGCGTCTCGGTGACCGCTGGGAGCCGCGCCACGGAACCGGGCGGGCTCGCGGACGCCATGACCAATGACGCGACCGCGCTCTGGGAGTGGGTCCTTGCCCGGGGCCTCACCGACCGCCTTGTCCTCGTGCTCGACGATGGTGGGCATGTGACCCGGACGGTGCCCGAGTGGGCGGAGTGTCGCGCCGAGTCGCGTGGTGTCATCGGGGTCGAGCAGACCGCGGGGGGGCTCAAGGTCCGCAGGCGTGGCTTCCTCCGATGCGATGTCGTGTCGGTTGCAGAATCTGCGGCAAAGCGGCTCCTCGAGTCGCCCATGATCGTCGAGGCGGTGCGCGACCGCCTTATCCGATCAATCCCCAACCTCGCCAAACAACGCGTCGGCATCCTCGGCTGCGGCGCGCTGGGGAGGAGCCTCGCCGATTGGGTCCAGGAGCACGGAACCCTCGCGGGCGTCTACGACGTCAAGCGGACCGACCACTTGTCCGAGGCAAGGTCGCCGCACGAGCTCGTGGAGGCGTCGGACGTGGTCATCGGGTGCACGGGCGAGCCGTCGCTGGCGCTCGGGCACATCCGGGGGGCGCAAGGGCGACCGCTCATCCTGGCGAGCGCCTCGAGCGGCGATGTGGAGTTCTCGGAGATCCTGCGCCACGTGCGGTGCACGCCCATGGGCACGCACGTCTGCCCTGACCTCGCGATCAGGCGCGGGGCGTCGGTCAAGCGACCCATCACGGTGCTGCGGTCGGGGACGCCCGTCAACTTCGACAACTCGCCCGAGTCCGTGCCCGGCGACAAGATCCAGATCACCCGCGCCCTGCTCTTCGCGGGCGTGGCGCAGGCATTGGCCATGTCGCACGACTACGCGGGCGCTCCGCGCACGACAGTGGTCGGCAGCCCGGTGATGCTCTCAGCCCGCGCACAGATGCGCACCGCCCAGGACTGGACCGATCTATCGCCCGGGGCATCTGCGTACAGAGATGCGTTCGCCGATGAGCGGGCCGTCAGGCTTCGGTCAGGCGGCGTTCAGGAAGATGGCGCCGAAGACCTGATCGCCCGGTTCCTTCAACTCGACTGAGCACCCACCGCCCGGGCCCGACCCATCGAACAACAGGGCCGGGACGAGCTGGGGGGCCACTCCCGTCCCCTCATCGCCTCCACCACCGCCCACGGCGCGATGTGGTCGAGGTACCCGGCGGTGGTGTCGATGGAGCGGTGGCCGAGTTGGCGGCTGATGATGCCGATGTCCACACCCTCGGCCCGCAGTTCGGATGCGTGCGTGTGGCGGAGGCCGTGGGCGTGGGCGCGCTTGGCGATCCCGGCCCGATTCTCGTACTCGGTCTGTAAACGACAAGGCCCCCGTCGGTTTGACGGAGGCCTTGAACTCCCCGATCGTAACGAGTTCAAGCGTCAGGAGCCGGAAGTGGCACCACGAAGGGGATCTGGCGGCGGTTAGCAGCGACGCGGTCTCACCCGGTCTTCGCCCTGGCCTCGGCAACCTCGTCGAACTCGTCGATGTGGCACCAGCCCCGCTCGAGCAGGACCGGCACGCAGGGGTCGATGACTCGGTAGATGATCTGGAGCCCATCGCGCCGGCTGCTCACGACGCTGATCTCGGCCAGTCTTTGGAGCTGGTTCGACACGGCCTGGGCCGTCATCTCGACCTCCCGGGCAAGGTCGCTGACGTTGAGTTCCCCCGCACGGATCAGGGCGTGGAGCAACCGCAGCCGAGTCGGGTGAGCAAGGCTCTTGAAGAGCACCCCGAGGCGCTCCGCTTCCCCGACTTCGATGAGCGAACGAGCCGGCAACGGCGGTTTTGGTCGACAGGTGTCCATAATCATCCGCATCCAGGAATCGACCCAGGAAGTGCTGGACCGCCCTTGACAATTACACGATAGGGTGTAATAGTCAAGGCGATAGTCGAATTTTGCGGCTTCCTGTACCAATGCGATTCCACCCCGTCATCTCGATCATGCTCGCCGCCTGGTTCGCCCTGGGCAGCACGCTCGGTCCGCGCTTTCTGTGCTCATGTGCCGATGGCACAACCACCGTCGAGTTCGGGCACCGGTTCTGCTGCGACACGGACGACTCCTGCTGCGAATCGTGCAACGGCGATTCAGCTGTAGACGAGGAGTCAATCGATCCAGCGCTCGATGCGTGGACATGTGCTGACGGCTGCGAGTCCGCGCCTCTCGGGGGCGAAACCACCCTGGCACTCGACCGCGCGGAGAAAGACACGTCTCGATTCTCTCCGACGTTGGCGGCGATTCCCTTCCACCAGCTTCGCGAAGGACGTTTCGTCTTGCCGCGCCGAGGGACGATTGAGAGAGCGCATGCGCCGGGGCATTGCGCCACCGGTACGCCCCGACTTCGATCCGTGATCCTGCTTGTCTAGAAGAGACCTGGGTTGTCGCGCCCTCTGGGGTGCTCATTCACACCCAGTGCTCGGCATGTGCCGAGCGGCTCTTTTCCAGTCGAGCGGAGTCCATGCGGTCATTCCCTGTCTCACTCATCATTTCCGGCTTGGCGTCTATCGCGCTCTCTGCGTGCGCACCATCACCATTCGATTTCGAGCCGCCAGGGTCGAGTCCTCTGCTGCGCGAGCTGCCGAGGTACTCGGCTCCAGCGAATCCCGATCATTCGCGACAGGCCGCTGAAGCAGTATCGACCTCCGGGGATCTGACGCTGCGGAGCGCGCTCGCCGCGGCGCTCTTGAGAAATCCTGCGCTTCGCGCGGCCGCCTGGGAGCCACGTCTCGCGGAGGCGAATCGGCTGCAGGCCGGCTTGTCGCCAAACCCCGAGATTGGACTCGAACTCGAGAACTTCGCGGGCACTGGTGCGCTTGGCGGAACAGATGCCCTGGAGACAACGCTCGTCCTCAGCCAACTGATCGAACTGGGAGGAAAGAAGGACCGCCGCATCGAGGTTGCCGACAGCGCGTGGACGGTGTCCGCGCTCGACTACGAGGCCGAGCGGCTCGACGTCGTGACAGAGACCGCTGCACGGTTCGTCCGTGTCCTCAAGCTTCAGCAGCAGGTGCAATTCGCCGAACGCGCAAGGGCGCTCGCGGAGGAGAGCCGGCGGGTCATCGACCGTCGAGTCCAGGCTGGTGACGTTTCCCCGATCGACGAAATCAAGGCAAGGCTCGAAAGCGAGTCAGCGCGCATCGCCTCCGACCGCCTCAAGCGGGAGCTTGACGCTGCTCGTCGAGACCTCAGCGGCATGTGGGATGAGACAAGTCCTGCTTTCGGGACCGCCCTCGGATCATTGGACGAAGTCATGGACGTCCCTTCCCTTGACGAGTTGACCGACCGCATCGAATCACATCCCGAGGTTCAACGGTGGGTCGCTGAGACCGAACGACGGAGGTCGGCCGTTGAGCTTGAGCGAGCGCAGGCCGTTCCAGACGTCAATGCGGGCCTCGGGATTCGCTACGTCAACGAGGTCGATGACGCGGCCCTCGTCGGAGGGGTGTCAGTGCCCCTCCCGTTGTTCGATCGGAACCAAGGCGGCATTCTGGCTGCTCGCCTGCGTGCCGCGCAAGCGCTCGATGAGGGGCGGGCGTCGCAGCGCGAGTTGGCGACCCGACTCGTGCGAGAACACTCACGGCTAACCGCGGCGTTCCACGAAGCGCAGTCCATCGACTCCGCACTCCTCCCGGCTGCACGCGATGCATACGACGCGACGCGGCGCGCGTACGACGAGGGCAAGCTCCCGTACCTCGACGTCCTCGACGCCCAAAGAACACTGTTCGACACAGAAGCACAACGCTTGGAGGCGTTGGCGGAATACCACAGCGCGCTGGTTCAGGTTGAAGGACTCATCTCGGCGCCCATGAGCACTCTCCGACAGAGTGCGCCCGATGCCTCCGAGCATCTAGGAGACACACCATGACGATGACTCGACTCCACTGGTTCAGGGGCCCCGCTGTTGCGGGCCTCGTCTTCACGGCGTTAGTACTCGCCGCCTGCGACAAGGAGACAGACTCCTCGGCGTCATCCGACGAGTCCCCGCAGTCTGTTGTGACGCCGGCCGCACATACACATGATTCCGGCGAGACCTGCTACATGTGCGATGCGTCCAAGCGAGAGGCTGGTCGCCTCTGGTGCCGGGAGCACGCCCGATACGAGGACCGCTGTTGGATCTGCCAGCCCCAACTGGAAGACGCATCACGACCGTATTGCGAGGAGCACTTCCTCTATGAGGATGAGTGCTTCCTCTGCGATCCGTCGCGCGCGTCATCCGGCGGAGACGACGAGTCGGCGGCCAAGGGCCCGCACGGGCATGGTGTCGATGAGACGTGCTTCATCTGCGACGCCTCCAAGCGGGAGACGGGACGGTTGTGGTGCCGGGAGCACGATAGGTACGAGGATCGGTGTTGGATCTGCCAGCCACAACTGGAAGACGCGTCGCGGGCCTACTGCGAAGAGCATCACCTCTATGAGGATGAGTGTCACTTGTGCAATCCCGCGCTCCACGGCGATGCATCGGCGGCGCCGAGTCCCGCGGGCGCGCCCGCACTGTTCTGCAACGAGCACGGGGTCCCCGAGATCGAATGCGGCATCTGCCAGCCGCAGCTCGCGGCGTCACTCGGCGTCGGCGACTCGCTTCTCGTCCGGATGCCATCCGCGCGGTCTGCGGAATTGGCCGGGCTGACGCTCGAGCGACCTGGTCGTGGCGATGCCGCGGCAGCCCTCCGGCTCCTCGGCGAAGTGCGGTACAACGGCAACCGGCGAGCGAAAGTGACACCGCTGGCGTCCGGAGTGCTCGCTGACATCCGTGTCGATGTAGGCGAGACCGTGGAGGCTGGACAGATCCTCGCGGTTGTCAACTCCGTTGGTGTCGCCCTTGCCAAGTCGGAATACCTTTCCGCGATTGCCGAGCTCGACATCAAGACGACGACGTTCGATCGCGAACAGCGTCTCGTGGATGAGAACATCGCCGCGCGACGAGATTTCCAGGAAGCCGAAGCCGCTCGGCGCCTGGCGGAACTCACGGTGCGCCGAACCCATCAGCAGTTGCTTAATCTCGGTTTTACCGATAGTGAGATCGGCGACATCGCCGAGTCACAGTCGTCGTCTTCGGACCTATACGTCAGGGCGCCCTTCAAGGGCACCGTAGTCGAACGAGCCGCGGTCCTTGGCGAGGCGGTCGATTCGGGCGGATCGCTGTTCGAGATCGCCGACCTCTCGACGATGTGGATCGAGCTGGCCGTGCCGGAAGAGCAGGCCATCCACATCGCTCGAGGCGGTGCCATCGTCGCCAGTGTCCGTGCCCTGCCACAGCTCCGAGTTGAAGGCGAGATCACCTGGGTCAGTCCGCAGATCGACGAACGCACGCGCATGGTACGAGCCCGCGCAACGGTCCCGAACGAACGCGGCATCCTGCGACACGGGATGTTCACCGAAGTCGCGGCCGTGCTGGATAACGTCAGCAACTCGCTCCTCGTTCCGGGTGAGTCCGTGCACAGCATCGATGGGCTGCCGTTCGTCTTCGTACAGCAAGAGCCGGATCTCTTTGCCGCGCGGCGCGTTGATCTGGGGCCACCGGGCGTTGCCGGTACCGTCGCGGTCCTGGCGGGTCTCACCGAGAGCGATGCGGTGGTCACGCGCGGGAGCTTCACCATGATGACCGAGTTCCTCAAGTCTCGCCTCGGCGCGGGCTGCGTAGACGACTGATCCGAGGCCGAACATGCTTACCCGCCTGATTGAATTCTCGCTGAAGAACCGGATGCTGGTCATCCTGCTGTTCGCGTTGGCATCCGCCGCGGGCGTCTACCGCCTCACGCAGCTCCCAATCGACGCGTTCCCCGATACAACGCCGATCCAGGTGCAGATCAATACGGTGGCGCCCGCTCTCAGCCCCGAAGAAATTGAGCAGCAGATCACGCTTCCCGTCGAGCTGTCGATAGGCGGGCTCCCCGGCCTGCACAACGTTCGCTCAGTGTCGAAGTTCGGTTTCTCCCAGGTCGTCGCAACATTCACCGACGAGATCCGAATCATCGATGCGCGCCAGTATGTGACCGAACGTCTCTCGACGGTCGAGCTTCCTGAAGGAGTCGGGCGACCTGAGTTGGGACCGATTGCCACCGGGCTTGGAGAGGTCTTCCACTACATCGTGCGATCAGATGACCCCGGTCGCTCGACCGAGGAACTTCGCACGATCCACGACTGGGTGATCAAGCCCGAACTCCGCAAGGTCCCCGGCGTGGCGGAAGTCAACTCCTGGGGTGGGTTCGAGCGGCAGTACCACGTCGTCGTCGAACCTGAGTCGCTCATCAAGTTCGACTTCACGCTGGATGACGTGCTTGAGGCGCTCAGGAAGAACAACGCCAACGTCGGTGGCGGCCAGCTCGTGACGTCGGGTGAGGCGCGAGTTGTGCGCGGCCTAGCTCGGGTCGCGACGCTCGAGGAGATCGAGAACATCGTCGTCGCATCCAGCGACGGTACGCCGGTGCGCATTCGTGACGTTGCGGATGTCGAGATCGGAAGCGAGATCCGCCGTGGGGCCGTGTCGGCATCCGGCGATGGTGAAGCAGTGCTCGGTCTCGCGTTCATGCTGATGGGCGAGAACAGCCGTGTCGTGACCGAGCACCTACGAGATCGCCTCGAGTCCTTGGCACCATCGTTACCACCTGACGTCGTCGTGGACATCGTCTACGACCGGACACTCCTGGTGGAGAAGGTCATCGAGACGGTCAAGCACAACCTCGTGATCGGTGCGGTTCTCGTCATCGTCGTCCTGCTGCTCCTGTTGGGGAACATCCGCGCGGGGTTGCTCGTGGCCGTCGCGATTCCGATCTCGATGCTCTTCGCAGTCCAGGGCATGTACGAGTTCGCGATCGCCGCAAGCCTTCTTAGCCTGGGCGCGATCGACTTCGGCATCCTCGTCGACGGCTCGGTGGTGATGACGGAGGCCAATCTGCGATCGCTCAAGGAGCGGCAACGTGAGCTGGGCCGGAAACTCACTGCCGACGAGCGCCTCAAGTCGATCGCCGAGTCGAGTTCGCGTGTCGTGCGTCCGATCGTCTTCGGGATGGGCATCATCACGCTCGTGTTCGCACCGGTCCTGACCCTCGAAGGCATCGAGGGGAAGATGTTCCGCCCGATGGCCTGGACGTTCATCTTTGCACTCCTCGGAGCTCTGCTGGTTGCCGTCTTCCTGTCGCCCGTACTGTCGTACTACTTCCTGCCGCGGCGCACGAAGCCCAAGGAGGGCTTCATCAGTCGGGCCATGACCGGCTCGTACGGCTGGCTCGTAGGCATGGCGCTCCGTCTTCGATGGGGGGTCGTGCTCGTTGCCATCGTGTTGCTCGGCGTAGCCGGGTATCGCGGGAGCCAAATGGGAGGTGAGTTCATTCCGCGTCTCAGCGAGGGCTCGATGGTGATCAACACCATCCGTCTCGCTGGTGTATCGATCGAGGAATCCGTTCGCTACAACACGCGCATCGAAGAGGAACTCCAGGCGGAGTTCCCCGATGAGATCGAGCACATCTGGAGCCGGATCGGGACGGCGGAGGTCGCCACGGACCCGATGGGAATCGAGTTGACCGATATCTTCATCAGCCTCGCGCCGCGTTCGGAGTGGACGCGGGCTGACACGCAGGCCGGTCTGGTCGCGGAGATGGAGACGATCGTCTCGCAGTTCCCCGGTGTGAACATGATCTTCACGCAGCCGATCGAGATGCGGATGAACGAGATGGTCTCGGGCATTCGTTCCGACATCGGCATCAAGATCTTCGGGGATGACTTCGAAGAGCTGCTGCGTCTGGCCGACGAAGTGCAGCGCGTGCTTATCGAGATTCCCGGGGCCTCGGACATCTCCGTCGATCAGATCACTGGCCAGCCGGCGTTGTCCATTGCCGTCGATCAAGCGCGCGTCGCTCGGTATGGCGTCGCTGCCCGCGAGGTGCTGGACTTCGTCGAAGCGATGGGCGGCATCCGGGTAGGCGAGGTGTTTGAGGGACAGCGCGTGTTCCCGTTGGTCGTCCGGTTGCCGCAGGTGTTTCGCGAAGATGTCACCGCCATTTCGTCGGTGCGCATACCGACCGAAGGTGGTGTCGCCGTGCCACTCTCGGCCATGGCGTCAGTTGATCAGTCAGAAGGTTCGGCGACGATCAACCGGGAGTGGAGCAGGCGCCTGATCCGCGTTCAGTGCAACGTGGCAGGTCGCGATCCGGCATCGTTCGTGGAAGAGGCGCGAAGCGCTATCGACTCTCGCGTGGCGCTTCCCGAGAGCTACGTGCTGGAGTGGGGCGGGCAGTTCGAGAATCTGGAGCGGGCAAAGCTCCGTCTCGCAATCGTCGTGCCCGCCGTGCTGCTCCTCGTCTTCTTCCTTCTGTACTTCAGCCTGAAGGACCTCCGCGATGTTCTCATCATCTATACCGGCATCCCGTTTGCCGCGGTCGGTGCGATCTTCGCTCTCTGGTGGCGCGGCATTCCGTTCAGTGTCAGCGCGGCGGTCGGTTTCATCGCGCTATCGGGAATTGCTGTACTCAACGGGCAGATTCTGATCGAGGCCATACGCGAGTCGTTGCGGTCGGGGCTGCCGAGGCGTGAAGCCATCATTGAAGCAGGGAAGACACGGCTGCGGCCCGTGCTCGCGACTGCGATCACGGATGCCGCCGGCTTCGTTCCGATGGCGATCTCGACCGGTGTCGGAAGCGAGATTCAGCGACCTCTGGCGACGGTAGTGATCGGTGGCATCATCACATCGACTCTGCTGACTCTGTTTGTGCTGCCCGTGATCGGCTCGGCGTTCATGCGGAGACCTGAAGCGCTGTCGGTGACGCGGGAAGGTACATGACAGGCTGCGGGTGTGACGACGAACTCGCCGGGCTTGAGCGCCGCACGCTGTGGATACTCTTGGTTATCAACGCCATCATGTTCGTGTCGGAGGCCGTGTTCGGCTGGCTGGCCGAGTCCACAGCACTCCTTGCCGACTCGCTGGACATGGGTGCTGATGCCGCTGTCTACGGTGTGGCCCTCTACGCTGTCGGCCGGTCGCGATCGCTGCAAGCGGGTGCTGCAACCACGAGCGGTGTGCTCCAGATTGCCCTCGGTCTCGGCGTGCTGATCGAGGTGGCGCGTCGGTCTGTCTACGGCAGCGAGCCGATCAGTCTGCTAATCATCGTGACTGGCCTTGTGGCCCTGCTTGCGAACGTGATCTGCCTCGCGTTGATCGCCAAGCACCGGGATGGTGGTATGCACATGCGTGCGTCATGGATCTTCTCGAAGAACGATGTCATCGCGAACGTCGGCGTCGTGATCTCGGGTGGGCTGGTGATGCTCTTCGGCAGCCGTGTTCCGGATCTGGTGGTCGGAAGCGTCGTTGCCCTGATCGTGCTCCGTGGCGGCGTGAGGATTGTCCGTGAGGCCACGGCATCGTCGCCGTGAGGGGCGCCGGGGTTCCTCGCGCCGCCGGTGATCCTGTCGGCTCATGCGACGCCCGGCACCCGCGGCCATGGCCCCGGAAAGAGCCTCCTCCACGCAATAGACGCGCCAGAACCGGCGTTGATACTTGCTGATAGTGCACATTGACGCCCAACTTCTCTTGACCGACCCGCACAGATTGCCGATAATCACGCCATGGACCGCCGTCCCCTCTCCATCTTCCTGGCCATCCTCGTCGCCTTCCAGTCGTGCTTGGCAGGCCTCGCGGCATGCTCGAATGGCGGTTGCTGCCACGCCGAGGAAGTGGAAGCCACTTGTGCGGTAGCGCACACCGGATGCGAGAGTGAGCGGGCACACGACCACCCGATCTTCGTCAATGTAGACGAGTCGCATCCGTGCGAATGCAAGGATGTCGAGATCGATGCAGGGGACGCGATTCCCGGCAAGCGAAGCGAGTTGGTCACGCTGGCACCGCTGCCGCTGTTGACTCTGGTCCCAATCCGCGAGCATCGACACCTGATTCCCCGATCAGACGAGGCACGATTCCCTCGCGCTCGAGGGGATACATCCCAATCTCAGCGATTGGCTGTTTTGCGCGCTACGCGCCTCCTGCTGTAAGCCCTGTTCCGCAACCCACACGATCGTTGAATCCATCGCCATGCGATGCGGTTTCTCGGTGTTCTGTTGTGCGAACAGGAGACTTGCAGAATGCGACATTTTGGATGGCGCCACAATTGCGTGGCAACGAGGTCTGGCGGACTGGTCGCCGGCGCCCTCGTACTACTTGCCGGCTGTCAACAGTATGAACGACAGCCGCTCGATCTCGCTGCGCATCGGTCCGCGTTGCATGAGCGCACGATAGAGGTCGGTCGGATCGAGGGATTCCTCGAACGGCTACGCGGGCTTGGGGCTCAAACTCCGGCAACGTTTTCCTTCGAGGATGGCCTGACGCCAGCCGAAGGCGAGGTCCTCGCGCTCTTCTACAACGCCGAGTTACGTCATGCGCGCCTCGAAGCCGGCGTCGCACTCGCGAACTTCGAGAACGCCGGCCTATGGGATGACCCTGAGTTCGGCTTCGACGGGGCCGAGATCCTGTCGCCCTCAGGCAGCCCTTTCGAGTTCGGACTCACGTTGAGCCTCACCATCCCGATTTCAGGACGCCTCGAAGTCGAGAAGGCCCGCGCGGGAGCCGCGTACGAGGCTGAGCTGCGACGGATCGTCAACGCCGAGTGGAGCACACGTGCTGATGTGAGGCGTGCGTGGGCGTCCTGGACGGTTGCCGAGGAACGCCTTCGATTGCTCCGCGAAGCGATCGCCCAGATCGAGCGCATCACCGCGATCACGGATCGCCTCGAAGCGGGCGGCGAACTCAGCCGCGTGGAGGGCCGACTGTTCCAGGTCGAGTTGGCGGATCGTCGTGCCGCTGTCACAGAAGCGCAGCTCAACGCGACGCGATCGCGAATCAACCTCCTCGGACTGATGGGTCTGCCACCTGATGCCTCCCTCGTGCTGACTCCTGCCCTACCGGCAACACAGCTGCCCGTCAGTGATGATCCACTGCGCCAACTCATCGACAGCAATACTGAGCTCGCAGTTCGGCGCGCGGAGTATCAGATCGCAGAGGAAGCGCTTCGTCTGGAGGTCCGCAAGCAGTACCCGGACATCACAATCGGTTCCGGCTACGGCAGCGAGGACAACGATGACAGGCTGCTTCTCGGGTTCTCAGTGCCCATTCCGATCCTGAATGCCAATCGCGGCGGGATTGCCGAGGCACGAGCCGAGCGCGAGGCTTCTCGAGCGTCAGCCGAGACGACATTTGAGCGACTGTCGCGAGAACTCGCGGTGAGTCACGCCGATCTCGACGCTGCCCGCCGGCAGAGATCACAGTTTGAGTCAACGATCGTGCCGATGCTCGAACAGCAAGCGACGGAGGTCGAGCAGATCGCGGATCTTGGCGAAGTCGACACGCTCATACTCCTCGAAACCGTGCAGCGCCAATTCGACGCGAAGTCTCGCCTGCTTGAGCTTCAACGAGTCGAGCTGGACGCCTCACTGACGATCGCCGAACTCTTGGGCCCCGAGGATTCCGGCGATCCAGCACCTGTGTCTGATGACCCCGACGAGAACGAACACACGGCCGAAGACACATCGTCCGCCGTGGGAGGTGAACGATGACTGCACGACTCGACCAACTCGCGGTCGGAACACTCACGGTAATGCTCCTGCTCATGAGCGGTTGCACGCGGGACGGTGGCACAGCCGCCGACGCCAACCCAGAGACCGACGAGCACGTTGAGACTCAGGCGTCGAACCGCGTCGCAATCCCCTCAGCGGTGCGCTCGAATCTCGGGATCAGTTTCGTCACGGTGGAACGGCGGCGGATCGAGCAAACGCTAAGGGTGCCCGGACAATTCGAGTACCTCCCGACGGCACGGCGTGAGTATCGCACGATGCTCCCAGGCCGAGTCGAGCTACTGGTCCAACAGTTTGACGTTGTTGACGAGGGCGCGCTGCTGTACCGCATTGATTCGCCTGGCTGGCGTGCCATGCAGCAGCAACTTGCGGATGCAGAGTCGACGATTCATGTACTCACGACGAAGCTTGAGACATTCGATCCGCTGATGGAAGCGCACGGTCGGCATGAGCAAAGTCTCGTCGAGAGTGTGACCGTGTGGACCGAGCGAGTCACGCAGTTGGAGTCGATCCGGGACGCAGGAGGTGGCCGCGTCGGCGAGTTTGCAGAAGCTCGTGGAACGCTGACGTCTGCGCGAGCCGAGCTGGCCGACGTCCAAGAGAAGAAAGCCGAGCTGATCGCATCGCGGGCCGAGACGGTCGCTGGGCTCGACGCAGCGCGCTCTCGGCTTCATTACCTTCTGGATGCTGCTGCGTCGGTCGTCGGAATCGATCGAGCAGCATTGACAAGCAACGCCCAGTCTGAGTCGGATCCACACCCGGCGTGGGCCGTGATCGACACCATCGAAGTGCGAGCTACGGAGTCTGGCATCGTCGAGTCACTCGGCTTGACCAACGGCTCGTGGGCGGACGAGAAGTCGCCCGTCATGACGATAGTGCGACCGGATCAGCTTCGCTTCCATGCGTCGGGGCTACAGAGCGATCTCGGTGTACTGAGAAACGGTCTTGAAGCTCGGATCGTTCCGCCAACGCCCACTACGTCTGGCCGCGCCGTCCCGCTACAGGACACGATGACCGGCACGCTCGCGCTCGGCCTGCAAGGAGACGCCAGTGATCGCACTGTCGATCTGTACGTGGTTCCGGAGGCGCTATCGACCTGGGCGCGACCGGGTGTTGCAGCACAGCTCGAGATCGTGACCGATTCGACCGCTGCTGCGGAGTTGGCGATCCCGCTCGCGGCGGTTCAGAAAGACGGCCTCACCCCGATCATCTTCCGGCGAGCACCGGACAACCCGAACGAGGCTGTGCGCCTCGAAGCCGACCTCGGGATGAACGACGGACGCTGGGTGGCGGTTCTGAGCGGCTTGCGGAACGACGACGAAGTCGTTCTCGACGGTGCGTTCCAACTCATGCTCGCGACGAGCGGGACGATCCAGAAGGGTGGACACTTCCACTCCGACGGCACATTCCACGAGGGGGAACACTGAGATGCTGAAAGCAGTCATTCGATTCTCGCTTCGGTATTCCTCGCTCGTCTTGATCGCCGCGGTCATGATCGTTGGTTTCGCAGGCTATCGCCTTCCGCGAATGAGCATTGATGTCTTCCCGGAACTCAACGCTCCGACCATCACGATCATGGCAGAGTCCGGTGGACTTGCGGCTGATGAAGTCGAGCAGTACGTGACCTTCCCAATTGAGACTGCGGTGAACGGCATGACGGGTGTCCGTCGTGTGCGTAGCTCCAGCGCCATCGGACTTGGGATTGTCTGGGTCGATCTTGACTGGGGCGCGAACCTCTACGACGGTCGGCAGCTCGTGGCAGAACGCCTTGTCGCAGCACGCGAGAACCTCCCCGATGATGTAGAGCCATTCATCACGCCAATCTCGTCGATCGCCGGCGAGATCATGCTCATTGCGTTGTCTTCCGAGGACGGCGACGTTAGTCCGCTTCAGCTTCGCTCGTATGCCGAGTTCGAGCTGCGCAACAAGATCCTCGCGATTCCCGGCGTCGCACAGGTGGTCGCCATCGGTGGCGACCTGCCGGAGTACCAGGTCAATGTGACCCAGGACCGTCTGCGACTTTACGACCTGACGATTACGGATGTCGTCGAAGCAGCCGGTGGGGCGCACAGCACGGCGAGCGGCGGGTACCTCGTCGACGTTGACAGTTTTGAGATCCCAATCCGGCAACAAAGCCGAGTGACCAGTCCTGAGGACATTGCCAACACCATCATCAAGTATCACGACGGCGTGCCGGTCACGATCGGTCAGGTTGCTGACGTTCGACTGGGAGCTGCGCTCAAGCGAGGCACCGCGTCGGAGGGGGGTGCGCCAGCGGTCATCCTCTCGATTCAGAAGTCGCCGGGCACCAACACGCTCGCGCTCACAGACCAGCTCGATGCACTCTTCAACCAGATTGAACCATCGCTGCCCGCAGGGGTCGTGATGAACCGCGACGTCATGCGTCAATCGCACTTTATTGACCGTTCGGTAAGCAACGTCACCAAAGTGCTGGTCGAAGCGATCGTGATCGTGCTGGTGGTTCTGGTGCTCTTCCTGATGAACCTGCGGACGACGCTCATCACCCTGACTGCCATTCCGATCTCGCTGGCCGTGGGCCTGCTTCTGATGGATGCGATGGATCTTGGTCTGAATGTCATGACGCTCGGCGGATTGACGGTGGCGATCGGCGTCCTCGTTGACGACGCGATCATCGATGTTGAGAACGTCTTTCGCCGCCTGAAGCAGAATAGAGCTGCGGAGGAAGCAAGCCGCCGACCGTTCGTTGAGGTCATCTTCGACGCGAGCAACGAGATCCGACCGGCGATGGTCTTCGCCACGGTCATCATCGTGATGGTCTTCCTCCCATTGCTCTTCCTTCAGGGCCTCGAAGGCAGGTTCTTCCAGCCACTCGCCCTGACGTACATGATCTCCATTCTTGCGTCGCTGGCGGTCGCATTGACCGTCGTGCCTGCGATGTGCAAGTTCCTCCTACGAGGGCGACTCGGAGGCAAGCACGAGGATCGCGATGGATTCCTGGTCCGCCTGATCAAGCGGTTCTATGAACCGGCGCTTCGGACGGCCATCCGGTTGCGCGTCTGGGTTCTCGGCGTTGCCGGAGTCGCCACTGCGGCGGCACTCCTGCTCGCGAGTACATTCGGCACCTCGTTCCTCCCTTCGTTCAACGAGGGGACGTTTACGGTGTTCCTCTTTGCACCACCTGGCACGTCCATTGTCGAGAGCAACCGGTTGGCCACTGAGGTCGAAGAGCAGCTCGTCACGATCGAGGGGGTCCGCTCAGTATCGCGACGGACTGGCCGTGCCGAACGCGATGAGCACGCCGAGCCAGTCAGCACATCGGAGATTGAGGTGACCGTGGCCGCGGGCCACGACCGAACCGACGTCTCGGATGCAATCGACCGAGTGCTCGCGTCGATTCCGGGGATTACGACCATGGTCGGCCAGCCGATCGAACATCGTCTGAGTCACATCCTCTCCGGGACACCCGCCGCGATCGCGATCAACATCTTCGGTGAGGACTTGTCCGAACTGCGCCGAGTCGCGAAGGCCATTGAGGGCGAGTTGAGTCAGATTGACGGCGCTCGAGACGTGAATGCCAATCGTGAAGTCATGATCACGACGCTTCCGATCCGGTATCGACACGCTGAACTCGCAGCGGTCGGACTGAGTCCGGCTGACGCGGCTGAACAGGTTCGCGAGGCGATGTACGGCGAAGTCGTCGACAGCGTCAATCAGGGGGTCCGCCAATACGATCTTGTCGTCCGCTTGGCGCCCGAGGAACGCGAGTCCGTCGAACAGGTCCGCGATCTACTTCTTCGAGGTCGAGGTGGAGCCACGGTCCGCCTCAGAGACGTGGCCGACATCGGGCCGGAGCGTTCAAGCAATCTCATCACACGAGAGAACGCCCAGCGTAAGGCCGTCGTGTCACTGAACGTCGCCGAGGGGTCGAATCTCGGGGACCTGGTCGAAGACGTTCGTCAACGGGTTGACCCGATCGTTCACGACGCTGGCATGACCGTGAGCTACGGCGGCCAGTTCGAAGCCCAGCAGTCGGCAGCCAAGACGATACTCGTCGCCGGCATCGCAGTCGCGCTGGTGATGCTCATGCTCCTCCAGATCTCGACCGGCTCGTTGCGCGCCGCGGTCCTTGTCATGCTCAACATGCCGCTTGCGTTGATCGGTGGCATCGCGGCGATCTACCTCACCGAAGGTGGTGGGATCGCGAACACCCTGGCTCTGGTGGGAATGGGCGGCCCGTACGTTCCGCCGGTCATCTCGATCGCCAGCATGGTCGGGTTCATCACCCTCTTTGGCATCGCCGTCCGCAACGGCATCTTGCTCATCAATCACTACAACCATCTCATGCAGGAGGAGTCCGTTCCCCTCGGCGAGGCGATTGTCCAGGGTTCAATGGAACGGCTCGTTCCAATCCTGATGACTGCCATCTCCGCCGCGCTAGGGCTCTTGCCACTCGCTCTCGCGGCTGGCGAGCCCGGGAGCGAACTCCTCGCGCCGCTCGCAATTGTCACTCTCGGCGGCCTGCTGACTTCAACGTTCCTCAACCTCATTGTCGTTCCGGCTGGTTACTCACTCGTCTTCGGGCACAAGCTCGCGCCGCGAGCAGAGAGTGGCCCGTCCCTCATTTCGCGACTCGTTTCGGGCTTGCGCCCCGCCAAGACCACCAAGGAGACCTAACGATGCTTCAGTTCTCTCGACTTCTTACCCTCCTCAGCCTGATCGCGTTCTTGACGCTGACCGGCTGCAACGGCGACTCCGCTGACTCGGGATCGAGCGGCAATACCGAACACGCGGCTGGCGACGGGCACGATCATGATCACGACGGCGACGATCACGATCACGAAGGTGAAGACCACGATGACCATGACCACGGCGACCACGATGATCACGACCATGGCGACCACGACGACCACGACGACCACGACCATGGCGACGCACACGAGCTCGGTTCCGTCACGATCGATGGCGCGGAGTTCAAGGTCTCGATCTCAGGCGAGATCGAACCGAATGCTGAGACCCACATCGACCTCGTCCAGACTGGAGGCCCCAAGCCCGCAGCGGTCCGTCTCTGGATCGGCATCGAGTCTGGCTCAGGCTCGCTGAAGAGCAAGGCCGATGGCCATGACAATCACTTCCATGGTCACGCCGAAGTGCCGGCACAGATTCCGGCGAACGCGGCTCTTTGGATCGAGGTGGAGTCTGCGTCCGGCAATCGGACAGCACGCTCGGTGGCGCTCCCCTGACCCGAGGTCGCCAACAGCAACAAATGTCGCAGCGCCGATCCAAGGTACGCCGTCGGAAGAAGCGAGTCAGACAACCGCAGAAACCGGCGGTGCAGGAGTCCCTCGCCAAGGAAGCGTTGTGGACTTCCGTCGCGGCACTCGTCATCGCCGGTGGCATCACCGCGCATATTGTCTGGTCATTCCGTGTCCGAGGTTATGCCCATATCGACATCAGGGTCTTGCTCGTCGGCGCCGCGACGATCATCCTCGCAGGGATCTTCGTGAGCATGTGGTGGTCGCGAAGGCGCAAGGTGCGGCAGAGGTCTGCTGGACGTCTGCGCCGCAGACAAGCGCACCCTCGCGCTGAAGGAGGTGACCGCAATGCACCAATCAGCCGGCGGTAATCAGACACATGGTGACCGGCGGCTCGCCCTGGCTGTGGGTGTCAATGTGCTGCTTACAGTCGTGCAGGTCATCGCGGGCCTTGCGTCAGGCAGCCTCTCGTTGGTAGCCGACGCGCTGCACAATCTGAGCGACGCGGGCTCGATCCTCTTGGCACTGGTAGCACGCCGTATCGGCCGGCGACCGGCGGACGAACAGATGACCTATGGCTACAAGCGAGCCGAGATCGTCGGAACGTTGATCAACACGACGGTGCTCGTCGTCGTTGGTCTGTATTTGATCTACGAAGCCATCGTCCGGCTCTTCAGCCCGGAGCCGATCGACGGCTGGATTGTCGTGATCGTTGCGGCAGTCGCCCTCGTGATCGACACGGTGACGGCGATCCTCACCTGGTCGATGTCGCGCGGTAGCATGAACATCCGGGCTGCGTTCGTGCACAACGTCGCCGATGCTCTTGGATCCGTAGGCGTGATGATTGCAGGGTCACTGATTCTGCTCTTCGATCTTGCACTAGCTGACACGATCGCCACCCTGCTGATTGCTGCATATGTCCTCTGGCAGAGTGTGGGGCTTCTCAAAGAGTCCGTTCAGGTCCTGATGGACGGCGTGCCCGCGGGCATCAGCGTTCACGACATCGCCGCGTCGATCAGTGCGATCGACGATGTCGTCGCGGTGCACCATCTGCACGTCCGCAGTCTGTCAGAGCACGACGCGGCGTTGGAGTGCCACGTCACGACAGAACTGGCGGCGATTCAGGACTTGCGAGCGTTGCGAGAACGCATCGGTACACTTCTGCGCGAACGCCATTCGATCCACCATGCGACGGTTGAGTTTGAACCGCCGGGCAGTTGTCGTGACGAACCGAATGGCTTGATCGCCGATGAATGAGCACGATGCCACCGCGGAACGAGAGTCGAGGACTGGACTTGCTGAAGTGAGCCATGAGCGAGATCCCTTGCCTGAGACGAGTCGGGCTTCGTGGCCGTGTCACCCGGACGAACCACTGCCTCCTGTGTTGCTCAGGACGAAGGATGAGTTAGAGCTCGACGTGAAGCTCGATCCACTCGACTTGCTGCCGCTGGTGGAGCTGTTCGACGAGGATCCTGTCGTTGCAATGGTGAGACCCGAATCACCACTGCTGCCTGCAGAATTCGAGAAGCCGGGGCCAGAGCGCGAGCTCGTCGGAGCCAGGAACGTGCCGGCGCCGCTGGACGAGCCCTTGGCGTCGTTGTGCGTCCACACACCCTCCGCGAGGTATGTGTTTGTGACCGGCACGTGGATCGCCACCGTCCGCACGACGCCGTCAATGCGCTCGAGCGAGTGAATCCGCTCCTCGTCGAGCGCACCGTCGACGAGGGTGATCAGGTAGTCGCCTTCCTTGAGACGCTCTGCGGAGCAGAATCCCCATTCCTCATCGCGGCGCACGAGGAATGGATGCTCGAAGGTCGCCTTGATGCGACCGTTGATCGCGTAGAACCCGTAGTGCTCGCCGATGCGAATCTCGGCCACTCGGGCATCGCGTACCGTCGCGCCCTCCAGCCCCCATGTCGACAACCACTCGTACTGGACCCGCTCCGGCTCGTCGGTGCGAAGGCCCGGGATCGAAACCGAGCAGAGCATGTCGCCCGGCTGGAGTGACTCGATCGGCACGCGACGGCCGTCGGCTTTCGTCACCAACGTGCCGCAGAGGAGGCAGTTGCTCGATCCGGATCCGGACCCAGATCCGCTGCCCGATCCGCTTGCGCTGCTCGACGACCCGCTCCCCGATGGCGTCATCGATTCGGTCGAGCTGCTGGAACTACTCGAGGAGGAACTGCCGCTGCTCGAACCACCTCCCGAAGTTCCGCCGCCGCCCGACGTGCCACCGCCTCCGCTGGAGGAGCCGCCACCGCCACTCGACGACCCGCCGCCTCCTGAGGAACTGCCACCGCCGCCGCTCGATGACGGCGTTCCCTCGGTGCTTTCCGTGCTCTCGGATGAACTCGACGGGCTACTCGAAGACGGCGTCGCCGTCTCCGTGCTGCTGCTCGGTGAACTCGATGCTGTCTCAGTGGAGCTCTCGGTCGGCGTCCCCGGTTCGCTCGAACTCGGCGTCTCGCTGCTACTGCTCAGACTGGACGTGCCACTTCCGGGCGGCTGCTGCGTCGTCGCCCAGACCGGGATATAGAGGAAGTACTTGGCTCCGCCTTCGGTGGTCATGAGTACCAGCCCTTCGTGTTGACCGGCTTGCCGCACTCGGCGGACGCCTTCGCGATTGCATCCTCGAACGGCAGGTGTGGGAACGCGGTCAGGCCGCTTTCCGGCGTGCAGTTGAGGATCGTGAATCGCGACTTCTTGAAGTAATCCGCCATCGCCACGAAGCGCTGGTTGAGCGACTCGTAGAGCACGTTGTTGTGCCGGATCGCGGCGTTGGTCCGCGTCTCATCAAAGGCGTACTTCCGGTCATCGGCCATCTTGAAGTCGGCGCCGACCAGGTAGACCGTGCGGAAGCCGAGGTAGTGCAGGAGGCGCAGCGCTACGAGCATGACGGAACGCTTACCTTTGATCCCGAGCGAGTCCTTCGTGGCGCTGTTGTTCCCCCAGCACACCACATCCTCATCGAGGAACTTCCGGTGATCGAAGTGCTCGCTGCGCCGGTAGAGCAGCACGGATGGCATCTGACGCACCCGGAACGCGCTCGGCTTCATAGTGCCGTTGGGCTTCTGTATGCGGAGGCGTCCATTCCAACTGGACATCGAGACGAACTTCAGGATGCCCGGGTCCTTCCAGCCAGTGTCGATGAACCGGCCGGGTGAGTCGACGCACGTCCAGAGGGTGGGCCGGTAGACCGACCACGAGTTGTTGACGCCCATGGTCACGATGCCGCGACGATCGAGCTGCGACAGATCGAGGCCGGCGAGTGACGGACCGCTCAGAACGAGGAATGCCTGACGCCCGCGGTAGAAGTCGGACAGCGAGACGCTGTCGAAGTCGGTGGTATAGAGCCGGAGCCCGTTGCGCGCCGGGCGGCGCACGTGCAGGCCCGCCTGCAATGCCGCGATGTCGCCGTCATGATCACGCATGCCAGGCCCCTGTGAGATAGCGCCCTGAAGAGCCGGCAGACTCAACCGTGCCGACGCGGCCAATGCGATCGACCCACCAGTCGATGGGCCTCACGGTCGGGTGCAGGTTCTTGCCGTCAACAGTGATGCGGCTCGGACGCGTTGAGATCGACAGGATAAAGTGGCCGTTCGGTCGCCCGACACGGCGCATCTCCGACAGCACCGGCGTGACGTCCTCGGGAAGCAGGTGCTCGAGGGCGTCGAATGACGTCACGACATCGGCCAGGCCACCGGCGAGCGGAACGCAGTGCATCGCGGCATTGATGTCCGCCCCGTCGTTGGCGAAGTCCACGCCGAGCCCGTCGATGCCGCGACGCCGCAGCTCGCGGACGAAGGCGTTGTCGCCGCAACCGAAGTCCACGACGAATCGCGGCTGCCAGGCGATGACGGTCGCGTAGGCATGGCGTCCGTGGTTGGTGCCGCCGTACTGCGGGCGATCGAGACCCAGCGCGACGTACTTCGCACGTTCACGGTCGCGGAGTCGATCGAGTGTGGTCGTTCTGTTCCGGGGGTCAGCCATACCACCACTCCGGCACATCCATCTCGCAGAGCACGATCGGATTCAGTGCTTCGAAGACGAACCGCGTCTCGCCCTGGAACGTGCGCTCAGCACGAAGCTCGACGACGACGTCCTCGGGGATGGGATGGAGCATCGGGACCGCAGACTTCCGCGGCGGGCAATTCTCCAGCGCGCCCGGGATCAGGCACGCCGCGCCGTTCGCGAATCCCTCGGTTCCGCCCGCCTGAGCATGGATGATCGAGAGGTGCGCTTCGTACCGGTTGAAGGCGAGCTTGGTCGGACTGCCATCGGACGCGAGCCAGCCCTCTGCGACCGATCCGCCTGGTCGCACGTACTGCCCAAACGTCGAACTGAACGGATCGGCGTCGAGCCGGACCTCCTCCCACTCGTAGAGCCATCCGAAGGCCCGGCCGTCAATCAGTGATGCGGTCCCGAGTTTGGCGGCGAACCGGTCCCGATCTGCCGGTCCCATCTCGATGAGTCCGAGCAGCTCGCCGGTGCCGGGTTCCTTCCAGAGGATGCGAGCGGCGCCGGTGAATCCCGTTCGCAGCGACTGTGCGTCGGGGAACGTGTCCGCGTGCGAATGCTCCTCGTCGATCACGTTAAGCACCGCGGGCGTCACGCCGCGGATCACCGACCAGCCGATCTTGCCAGCGGCGATCGGTTCGCGCGCGACGACGAACCGACCGAGGTACTCATCGCTCGTCGTGATCGCCGCACCAACCACCGCGGCGCGGCGCTTGAACTCGTCGGGGTTGCCGTCCTCGCCGGGCTCAATGATCGGCCGGTCGATGCCGAGGATGCCGAATCGCGGAAGGTCGGCTCCAGTCTCGTTGCGAACCAGGACCAGGTGCTCGTTGGGGCCGCGCAGCGCAGGACCGGCGCCCGTGTCCGAGTCGATGCGCTGAGCCAGGTGCGCAGCGTCCACGAACGCGTTGTACGCCCGCGCCGGGATGCGGAGCGGGTCGCCAGTTCGGACCTTGCGGAGATCGCCGGTCATGTGCCGATCCCCAATGCTGCGAAGTTGCCGGATGCGTAGACCTGCTCGACATACGCCGCGGCCGGTCGTTTGACGAGGACCTGGGCGCCTTCATCCTCGACCTCTGCGTAGCGAACCCAGAGGTACTCCCATCCCTTCTTGTTGATGCCGCTGATCGGTCCGACAGACAGGCCGGTGACGTTGGGGCTGCCAGCGAAGCGAAACGTGATCTCCCAGTCGCCGAGTCCGCGTTTGGATCCAGCCGCGCCCAGGAACAGGCACTCACCAGCAGCGAGGCCTTTGAACGATCCGCTGTTGACCTGGCCGGTCAGAGAGAACAGCGTGCCCTTGTAGGCGGGCGTCACGACCGCATCGTCGAGATAGTGCGTCTCGGAGAAGTGGTAGACGGGCACGGTGACGTCCACGCCTTCGACGCCGTTGTCCGTGACCCCGATCGCGCCCTGGAAGTCGGGCGGCGTCTCTCCGCCTGGTGCATAGCCGTTGATCGTGCTCCGGCTCTGCGTGATGTGCTGGGTGCCACCGCCCGTGTCGAATGCGAAAGACGACTCGCCAGTCATCGGCGGATCGTTGGACTCAGCCAGCCCGTAGCGGACGGAGCCCTCCCAGATGTCGTTGGCCAACGGCTCGATCTGAATCGACTGGCGAGGAAGATCGTCGTACGCAGATGGCGACGTAGTGGCCAGTTCGCTCTTGGCCTCCAAGTCGTCGCTCGTTCCGAAGACGATGTACCGCAGCTCGACACTCGGATTGTCACCGGCGACGGAGAGGCGGCTGTCGAACTTCTCTTCAATGACTACGGGCATGAGTCTGTGCTACGCGAACGTGAGCCCTCCGGTCCGGGCGGCATCGACGAGCCGCTTGGTGTTGCGGGCGGTCTGCTCGGAGGCATCAGCGGTGCGCTCCTGCGCGTCCGCTGACCCAAGAAGACCCTGCGCAGCGGAAGCGTTGAACGTGCCACGGACGGTCACGCCGCGCGCGATGGTCTGACCGATGCCGGCAATCCGTTCCTGGAATTCATCGAGCAGTTCCTGCGGTGTGCGCCGAGGACTTCCGGGTTCCTCCTCGCCTTCGGCACGCTGTTGCCGAGCGCGGTCAAGTGCCGCGTCCAGTTTCGCGCGGGCTTCGTCGAGCTCGCGCTGCGTCTCCTGGAGGTTCTCATCCGTGGCGTTCTGCAGGTTGCGCTGCGCCTCTTCGAACTGACGGCCGATCTCGGCGAGCGTTCCTTCGTTCAGCTCGGCGGACTGATCGCGCTGGCGCTGGCGGCGCCGCTCGCGCTCATCAAGCTGGCGCTGGCCTTCGGCGTCGAGTTCCGAAAGCCGTGACTCGAGCTGATCATCGACGAGCTTCTTGGCGGCATCGACATCCAGAGACGAGTCGAAGAGCCCTTGGATCTCCAGCATCCGCTTGGCGACGAAGGAGGTGGCCGACTCCCAGATCTTCTTGAAGCCAGTCGTAAACCGTGTCCAGGTCTTGGACATGAATGACGTCGTCTCGATCCAGGCAACTTCCAGCGCGTGCCAGACAATCTGGGCTGCGGCAAGCGCCCCGAACCACATCTTCTGAGCCGTCGTGATGAAGAAGTTTCGAGCTGTCAGCCAGACTGCGTTCAGCGCCGCGACTCCCTTCTGCCAGACGAGCTTCAGGGAGAGCCAGAGGATCTCGGCCGCGAGCGCGACGTCGCCAGCGGCAAGCGCGTCCGCGATGCCCTGAACGACCTTCGTCGCTCGATCCCGCAGACGACCAAACCGGTCGCCGAGCCAGTCGAGGGCATCACCAGCGACGCCCGTCGAGACCAGCAGGGCGCCTCCGAGCCCGACGACAGCGGCGACGACGAGACCGATGGGTGAGAGGAGCGCGCCGAGAACGGACCCGATGACACCGATTGCAGCGCCGACGCCGGCGACGATGGTCGCGAGTGAGCCAAAGACCGCGCCAAGCCCAACGATCGCGGCGCCGGCGACGACGAGTGCAAGGCCAACACCGAAGACGATCGCCGTGACCTTGGCGATCGTGGCGATCAGCTCGCGATTGCGATTGACGACCATGGTGATCCAGCCGGCGATCTTCGAGAGCGCGTCTGCGGCGCGCCGCACCGGTTGTTCGATCGCCTCGCCGATCGCGATGGCAATTCCCTCGGCAGCGGAGAGCAGGCGCCGGAAGGCTCCCCCGATCCCGGCATCCATCTGGTCAGCGGTCTGTAAAGCGATGCCGGCGGAGCGACGGATCTCATCTCGGAGCACGTCGAAGGCTTGGGCTGACGAGGCCAGTTTGAGTGCGGCTGCCTGGCCGCGCCCGAACAGCGTCTCGAAGATGGCCAGCCGCTCCGCCGAACCCAGACCTTGGGTGGCCTTCGCGAGATCGTTGAGGATGTCGGCCAGCGGACGGAGGTTGCCCGAGGCATCCACCGCCTCGACACCGATACGTCGAAGCTCCGCCTGGCGGGCTTCGTTCGAGAGATTCTTGTACGCCCGCGCCAGCGCGTTGCCTGCGAGGCTGCCCTTGATGCCGTTGTTGGCGAGGATGCCGATGGCGGCGGCCACGTCTTCGATGGACTCCCCGGTCTCGACGGCGAGCGGCGCGACGGGCTTGAAT
Organism: Phycisphaerales bacterium; assembly: GCA_965228605.1. Lineage (GTDB taxonomy): Bacteria > Planctomycetota > Phycisphaerae > Phycisphaerales > UBA1924. The sequence goes on along the minus strand of OZ245825.1, from coordinate 3,552,291 downwards.
GCCTCGAACAGGTCCTCCAGTGTCTGCGCGCTCTTGTTCGCCGTGGCCGTGAGCACGTCCGACACGCGGCCCATCTCGGTCGCGGGGATGTTGAATCCGCGAAGCGCAGCGCCGGCGATCTCCGTGGCCCGCGGGAGCTCGGTGTTCGTCGCACGCGCCAGCGCAAGTACGCTCTCGGTGCTGTCGAGAATCGCCTGCGGATCAAAGCCGGCCCGGCCGAGTTCGGTCATGGCGTCCGCAACCTGGCCCGCGGTGAACGATGTCGTGCGGCCAAGACGCTTCGCCTCTTCACGGAGCGACTCGAACTGCTGTTCAGTCGCGCCCGTCACGGCGCGGACAACGCGCATGCGATCGTCGAAGCCAGCGAAGATACGCGTCGAGATGACGAAGCCAGCACCGATGCCAGCACTGATTGCTGTGAGGCGAGCACCGACAGCGCGCACACGATCGCCGAACGCCTGAAGGCGTCGCTGGGCCTTGCGGAGTCCGGCCGTCAGTCGATCGCTGACGCCAAGCTCCACGAAGGCGCGTCCGGCTCGTATGCCGCTGGTGTTGGGCAAGGGTCATCCTCCGCGCACGCTGTTGCGCCACACAGCCGGGAGCTGTGATCGTTCCTTCTCGAGTGCAGGTCGCATGTAGGGCCGGGCGGCGATACGGACGGTTCGCTTCTGTCGCTGTCCACCGCGCCGGCGTGACTCGACGGTCGTGCGGCCGCCAAACTCAAGCACATTGGGCGCTCGTGAACGACGGAACCCGACGGGACCAACGACCACCGAGTCGCTGCGCCGGTCGTAGCCGAACAGGATGAACCGACGGAGCAGGCCGGTGTGACTCGACGGCGTCTGGCCGGGACGACTCTGACGTTTCCGCTTGCGGATCGAGGTGCGAGCCCGCCGGCGGATGAAGGCGCCGGCTCGGGAGAGGGACCGACGCTTGGATCGATCGACCGCACGCTGGACCTTCGGCCGATCGAAGAACATGCTCTTGATCCGCATGTCGATCACGGCGTGCTCGCGCCTCCAAGGTCATCGGGGTGCACGAACCGAGGCGGCACCGCGTACCAACCCTCGGGCAGCTGGATGCGGTCGTCTGACAGCACCCAGTCACCGTCGATCAGGCGGTAGATCCGACCCCTCGTCTCCGGTCCGATCCGCACCGGCGAGTCGTCCGTTACCAGCACTGTCCTCCCAGGCGCGCACCCGATCGCCAATACGACGAAGAGCATCAGCATGGCGCTCGGCCACCTGTGCGGTCTTCGCCTTGGCGTGTCGGTCTTCGAGCCAGCGGAACAGTGCGATGGCGAGTGTCGCGACGATCTGTCCGATGATGCGCACTTCACCGTGCTCCCGCCTGCTCGCTCGTCCGGTCGTTGTCGCGGGCAAGCACCAGGCCGACGCCTGCAGTCAGCGCCGTGATGACGGCGCTCCAGTCGGCGACGGTGGTCGGATCAGTGTCGAACTGGTGCGAGAGCGCCAGAGCGACGGCAGCGATGATGGCGGCGATCCCTGCCGCGGTGGTCTTCCATGACTTCATTGCTCGAGTGCCTCCTTGGGAATGGTCTTGTCGATGAACACGGTCTTGAGAACGCCCACGCCGGCCTTCGGGATGGTTCGGGGTCGGGCGAACGGGTCGAAGTCGGACGGGCGGAACGCGCGGGTCTTCTTCGGGTCGCGCTGCGTGTTGGCGATGAGGGCCATCAGCGCAGAGGTCCGCGACCAGTCGGCTCGTTGCCGGCCTTCGGCCATGCCGAGCAGCTCGCGCAGCGTCAGGGGGCCCGGATCGATTCCGACGACGCCGGCTGCGTGCCAGATGAGCTGCCAGCAACCTGCCGAGGTGGCTCGGCCGGCCCCGCGAGCGCCTCGTCGGCCATCCGTTCGAGCTCGCCGCTGCTCAGCTTCTGCTCCACCAGATCGCGGGCTCGATCCATCACCCGATTTGTCGCTTCCAGTACCTGCCCGAGGTTCTGGCGGTCCCTCGGGCTCGGGCAGAAAGACACGAGTTCCTCCAGCAGCGCGGTCGTCGCGTGCTCGATGGCGTCGCCTGCCATGGCGCGCCCGAACTCCTCGTCGGACACAACCGGATCGCGTTCGTCAGCCTGCGGCTTGCAGACCGCGTAGACGATGTCACAGAGCAGGATCGGATCGCGGATCAGCTTCTCGATCAGCGTGCCGTCCACGATCTCCAGCAGGTCGACGCCCGTGAGATCGCGCACACGCTTCACGGCAGCGACGTTGATGGCGACATCCCACGAACGCTCGGCGTTGTCGGTGAAGGTCTTCACGATCAGCTGCCTCCGATCCAGCTCGGGGGCGTGGTCGAGTACGTGACCTTCGCAGTGACGGACACCATGATCGCCTCCTCGAGCGCTTCGCTGCGCGAGAACGACGTGATCATGAAGTCCGCCTGGAGGCCCTCGCCGCTGTCGCCGTCGAGGATCTGGAAGCCGATGATGTCGTTGCCGAGGTAGGCATCCTTGATGGCGTCGAACCCGGCATCGCCGGTGTCCCAGACCATCTCGAACTCGACACTCGCTTCCTTGAGCGTGGCGACGATTGCGCGCCAGCCGTCGTTGCCGCGCGTGGTGACGTCCGCCTCGCCCGCTTCGAGCGAGAGAGTCACGTCCTTCGTGTTGGTCAGCTCAAGCCACCCGCCGCCGCCTCCTTGGCCGCCGACCTGGTAGTTGAGTGTGGCTTCCATGCCGAGCTTGATGGCCACGGCTGTACCTCCTTACACCGTTCGCGTCGCGCCGGTGACCATGAGAAAGTCGCCCAGGCCGTTGCTCTTGGCCTGGATCTGTGAGAGGTCCACCCCTTCGAGTGTGAACTGCTGGCCCCTGTCCATGGGCATCTCGGTAACGCCGTCGCTGCACAGGAGGACGGCGTTGTCGGCCGAGGGGTTGCGGATTGTGAATGTGCCGACCAGCCGCTCCGAAGTGAGCGGCTGAAAGGTGACCGGCAAGTTGATCCTGCGGATGATTGGCGTGTTCACGACTGGCACCTCATCACCGTTTCACCCGGTAGGTGACCGTCAGCACGCTTGTGAGCTGGCGATGCTGGTCAAGATGTTCCGATGCAACGACCGGGTCGTGCTCGATCGCCATCCACGCCGCAAGCGGATAGTCCGCCAGTCGCTTGAGGCGCAGGTGATCGGCGATCTCCTCCGCGAATGCGACGAGCTCATCGACACGCGCGTCGTCGTCGACCTTCTGTTGGATCCCGACGTCGATCGTGCAGTCCCAGAACGAGTGCTGCCGGGAGGCGTTGCGAATCTCCAGCGACTTGGGCACAACGCTCACATGCAGCGACTGGAGCTCGGTCAGCTCGAACGAAGGCTGATGCAGCCGCTCCGCGGTGAATGCCTCGCTGAACGTGGCAGCATTGAGTGACGTCGTGACCGCGTCGGCGATGTCAGTGATCACGCTCATGGCTCATCCCGTCCGTTCAGTCGGCCCTCGAGGTAGGAGACGCGGCGCTCGATCGACTGGTACTCCGTGCGTAGTGAGCGGGCCTCGACGATGAGCTCATCGAGCCGCTGCTCGACGTGGTCGAGCTTGGTTGTCACCACGCCCCACTGGACGGTGACGGCGAGCGTCGCGAAGACGACCGTCACAATGACACCGGCCCAGCGGCCACTGCCGTTTGGCTTCTGAGTTGAGGCGGCCGTCCCGGTCATGCGTCCTCCGTGGCGATGTGCTTGGTGTGGATGCGGAGCGCCTTGCGATACGGGTCGCTGTACCGGAACAGAGGCTCCGAACCGGGCGCCATCACCTCGTAGACGAACACCTTCTCGCCCTGGGTTTCACGGATCTGGTCACCAGCGGCCGGCAGGACCTCGGCGCTGTCCAGCACCAGGTCTGCCGTGCGGACGAGGAAGTCGCGCGACTGGATCCGCTGGATGCCGCCGAACTCGTAGTCCTGCTCGAACGTGGTCTGGCCGATCGTGGCCGAGATTTCGACCGAGGACGCACCACGGTGATAGACCACCGGGTGCGCCATGTGGGCATGGCGTTGGTCGTCGAGGAACTGGGCGCCTTGTTCGAGGAGATCAGCCATGGGTCACTGGCTCATCCGAATGCGAACATGGGTGTCGGCATCGTCAGCCGCCAGGATGCTGCGCCCGATCTTCTTGTTGACGCCGGCAGCGCTGTCGGTGGTCGCCTCGGTGTTGCCCTCGTCCCAATAGATGTCGAGGCCGGCGCCGATCGCGGTGCTGCCTCCGGTCGCCTTCGGAAAGTCGAAGACACCGGTGACGCTGAGCGATCCGAGCGTGCTCGCGGGGATGTCCTGCTTGGCGACGCCGACAATCTCGCCCTGGACCACGACGTCACCGGCGCTGAGCGCCGAGCCTGGCGTGTGATCGATGGCGTCGCCGTGCTGAATGAATGTTGCGGTAGGCATCAAATGCTCTCCTTGAGTGGTTCAGCGAGCGGCTTACGCCTCGCCCTTCATCTTCACGCCGCCGCGCGGCTCCTGTTTGGCGACGCCGAAGTCGTGGTAACCGCGCATCTGGATGCCGAGGTTGTTGAAGTCGGCGTCGGCGCTCTCGACGGTCGGCTGCTGCTGCCCGTTGAGGAATGCCACCTCGATGACCGGCATGTCTGCCGGATCGGCGAGGATGTACCAAGCCAGACTGCTGGCGCCGGTGTACTTCGGGTTGCTGAGGTAGCTGGAGCGCACGGGACGGAACTTGCCCGCGTGCGGGTTCGCGACGGGCGTCTTCTTCGTCGAAGATGGATCGCGAAGCTCCGTTGAGTTCATGATCTGCGTCGCCGGAACGTACAGACCGTTGGGCACGAGCAGGATCACCGGGGCCACGGCGAGCGGATGCCCGTCGGGATCCGTCTGGTCGAGGAACATCGTCTCGGCCTGCGTGAGCGCGTCGATACCCAGCGCCGTACCGGCGCCGTCGGCGTAGTTGTTGTTCCCGGCCACGAAGAACGCAGCGTTGTTCAGGAACTCGGCCCAGAAGACGTCGTTGAGCTTGAGCGCGCCACCGCGGCCAAGCCGGCGCGGCACGGCCGTCAGCGCATCGAGGTCATCGTTGATGAGGTCCCGACGATCGATGCCGAACATGCGTCCGTACGTCTTCGCCTGGTTGGTGTACGCCGTCTCTCCGACCGTCGCGTGCTTGAGCTCGCCGCCGGGCGCGATCTCCTCATAGACGAAGCCGCCCGTGAGCGAGTAGCTGGACACCTGCTTGAAGTCGCGGACCGAGCGGAGCGCGGCGATGTCACGCCACGAGGACTCGACCGCTTCGAAGCCGGCTCGGAGGAACTTGTTAGCGACGTTCGAGAGGATGCCGGGCAGGCTCATCGTGCTGAAGCCCGCCGCTTGCACATCGGTGAACGCAAACTGGAGCAGGCCCTTGAGGTCGCTGCGTCCGAAGCCGCGGTAGCCATTGGCCTGCGCGAAGATCAGAAGCGTCTCACAGAGGCCCAGGCCATGCCGATATTCACGGCTGGCCGCGTCGAGCGTGCGCTCATTGAACTGCGCCTCGAGCGTCTGGGTCTCCAGACCGCCAGCGATGCACAGCGCGGCCTCGATGATCGACCCCTCGATGCGCTCGCTCTGCGGGCGCGGTCCGCCGACTCCCTCGTAGGAGCGACCGAGGCGCATGACCTCGAGCTGGTACTTGTCGGGCTTCCAGCCGGCTTCGAGCGCGGCATGCGCGAGTCGGCCGAGATCGTCGGCCAGTTCCGGGCGCTGCGCGAGCACCTCGGCCGTCATTGCCTGGATGCGCTGCCGGCGATCGGACTCAGCTCGGGCGCGGGCTGTGATCTGATCAATCTCGGCAGCCGGGTCGCTGGCGGCGATGGCTCCGTTGCGCTGTGGTGACGGCGGCGTGGACGGAGCAGGATCGTGAGCCTGGCCGTTGTCGGAGGCGGCCACGTCCGTGTCGGTGCCTCGGGGAGTGGTGTGGTCAGGCATGGCCTGCGTCTCCTTGTGGTGCTGGGCGGCGATCCGGGCCTGCGTCTGCTGGTCCGCGCCGAGATCGACGAAGCTGATTTCGTTGAGGGTAGTCTTGTGGGCGACGTAGATGGGGCCGTTGAACTTCCGGCCGTTCACGGTCACCGCGACGTCGCGCTTGATGAACTCGAGCTCGTCCACGGAGGCGCCGATCGACGCCTGCCAGGGGAAGCCCTTCTTCCCGCTGGCGACGATCTCCTGCGCTGCAGCGGTGTCGCGAGAGACGACACCGTCCGCCACGAGCTGACCTTCCTCGACAGCGATGCGTTCGGTGTGGCCGACGCCCTCGAAGGCCGAGTGCTGGAACCGCACCGGCCGGCGCTGCGCGGGGATCTTCATCCCGTCGAGGTTGACGACCACCGGGTAGGCGAATCCAAGCGTGCGGATCGGGCCGCCGGTGTAGGCGACCATGGAGAAGCGCGGGAGCGTGCTCTCGCCTGAGTCGTCAGACTCGGCGGCGGCTGCTTCGATCGCGACTTCGCAGTCGATCGCGAGGATGTCGGGGACATCAGTCTTCTGTGTCATCGTCCTCGTCCTTCACTCCTGCGGGGACAGCTGCATCCGCTTGGTCCGGGGGCGCGATGCCGAGTGTTGCCATGAGCTCGCGTTCCTTGGCGATCTGTCGGAGTTCGGCTTCCCAGTCGAGTCCCTGGCGGGCGTACTCACGCGCGAGCGACGTCGTCCGGCTCGTGAGCCGGGTCGCCTGGGCGTTCGCTTCCTTCGCGGGGTCGACGTGTTCGTTGCCGTCCCAAAACCACTGGTGCTTAGTGGCGACACCACGCATCCGCATCGACTGCGGCAGCAGGTCCTCCACGAGCACGGCTTCCTCGAGCCAGGCGGCGAAGATGCGATCCAGCACGATGCGCTCGAGGTGCGCCTGCTCGATCCGGATGCTCTTGAAGTACGTCTGGTGGTCGAGTCGCCCGGAGGCGTAGTTGTAGCCCGATGAGTTCCCAGCTGCGACGTTGAACGGCATGCTCAAGCAGCGGGCGATCTCGTTGAGGATCTCACGTTTGAATTCGGCGTAGGTGGTCGCCGGCTGCTCGGCCTTGAGCTGCGCCATCTTCCAGCCACCAGGCATCGTGAGCAGCATCCGCTGCTCGAGTTCGATGGCGTCCATCGGCTCAACGTCTTCCGCTTCGCCGTTGGCGGGCGCATCGGTGTAGAGGACGCCGGCGAAATCGGCGGCCGTTTCGGCTGCGCTGATGACAGCGAGGGTGAACCGCCGCAGCTGCGCGAAGAGCGGCAGCGCGGGCGTGATGTCGGGAATGCCGCGACTCTGACCCGGGCGGTCAGCCCGGAAGTAGTGGACGATCACGGCCGCAGGAATGCGGTCGTACTTCAGTCCAGTGGTCCAACGCAGGTCGCCGGGGTGCTGCTTAAGCACGTGGTACTCAAGCGGGTTGCCGACCTCATCGAACACGATCCCGTCGATGGCCTTGGGCTCGTTGATCTGAAGATCCGGCGTTGCGACCTGATCCGCTTCGATGAGTCGGACGTCGAGCTGGACAGGCGATCCGTGGCGTGGGTTCCGAGCAAGGAGCACGAAGCTCTCGCCGGACTCGGCGCGAGCCATGCGCATTGTGCGGAGCTTGGCAGCGAGCCCGATCGCCGAGGCCCAATCTGCGAATGCAGATTCGATCCGCCGATCCGCCTCCGGGTCACCGGTCAGCATCTGGAGTCGCGGGCCGGTGCCAACCACATCGTTCGCGAGCGTGCAGACGATGCCACGGGCGTAGCTGTTGTTGGCGACCTCGTAGCGGGCGCGATTGCGCAGCACGCGCCGAACTTCCGGACTGGCCGATGCGTCGGCGCTAAGGCCGTCCGCGTTCGCCCAATGGCGGCGGTTCCCATCCGTGGTCACCGCCGCGTCGTACCGGGCGCGAAGAGGACGCAGGCCAATGACCGGCACGCCTGCACGCACGGCGTTTGCAGCGTTGGGGACGCCACGTTTGTGCGGCGTGCGGGCGGCCAGTGCATTGACGAGTCGAGTGAGCATCCGTGCTCGCGTCCTCATACCGTTCCGTGCGGGATGGCCCGGGTCACCTTGATCCCGAGCCCCTTCTTCTTGACCGCCTCCTTCGAGTTCAGGTAGCGGTCTGCCTCGACCTGGTCCTTCAGGCCGTGCTGTTCGACGCTGCCGGCGTCGCCGGAAGCGCGCTTCGGACCCGAGGCGTTGTCCTTGATGGCGTCCTTCAGGTCCTCAGTCATGGATCAGGCTCCGACGGCCGGGACGTCGCCCGGGTTCTCCGGCAGGTCCACCGAGTTCTCGCCGAACTCGATCATGCCGCGAGCGTTCTCGATGAGTGCTTCGAGGCGACCGCGGTCAGACTCGAAGATGCCGGTCGCCCGGTCCTTCGACTGGCTGTTGGTCAGCTCGACGTGCGCGGCCTTGAACCGGCGCACGAGGTCGCGCACCTCAGCGTTCTCGATCGCGTTGATCTGCTCGTCGCTCGGGAACTCCGCGATCGGGTAGGCCGTCGGGTGCGTCTTCGGGAGGTCGAGCGGGTTGGCAGGGTTCGAGATGACCTCGACGTACGACTCGAGTCGATCGAGGTACGCGGTCGCACGCTCACGGTCGTGCTCGTTGAACTCGGCCTGGCGCGCGGACTGGCTCGCGATGATCTCGTTCGCGAAGGTGACGAGACGATCGGCGGCGCCGGCGATGTCGAAGTTGGCGACACTGGTGGGCATCGTGGTCTCCTGCGTAGGTGGAGAGGCGGATTCGCCGTCCTCATCCACTACATCTGCAGGAGAAGCCAATTTGTCGCACGGCAGATTCGGAAGTGAGCGCTACTCGTTCGCGAAGGTGACGAGACGATCGACTGCTCCGGCGATGTCGAAGTTGGCGATGCTGGTGGGCATGGTGGCTCCTCATGGACTCGGGACGGGGAGAGTCGCTAGAGGTCACCTATGCCGTCACTCGGCGCGCTGATCGCTACGTCAGACTATTCGATCGCTGGCTCGTACCTCACCGAGTGGGCTGTCGCATCCCCGACGAACACGCCGCCGCGATGGTGCACCATTTGGCGCCACACGGCGTAGCCACTCAAGATCATCGCTTCCCAGTCCCGGTACGTGCGGTCGCGCACCTCGAACGGCCGTGTCATCACCTTGATCGTCCGAAGGAGCTCAAAGTCGACGGACGTCACACCATCGAAGAACGAGTGATCTCGGGCATAACCGAAGATCACTGCGGAGATGGCCTCTTCAGTTACAGCGGCGCGAGCGCCATCTTCGACTTCGTCGACGCGCGCATTCGACTTTCGCTTCACACCCATTAGCTTGCGGATGACCGGAGACCAACCGAGCATGATCGCGTTGGTGAGATGGAAGATATCGTGGTAGCGATAGCCGTCGTCCACATGTGCGTTGTCGGTCAGCGGATCCCCGAGGGGTTTGCCGTCGCAGGTCATCTGTAGCCGTGTCCGACCTTCATGCGGTATCTCCCGAAACTCAACGCGGATTGTGCGCGGAAGCTGTTCGGTGGTTGGATACGCCTCGTCATATCGTCCAGTACCGAGCGGGATGAGCTGCGGCTCGTCTTCATCGCGGGGCCATCTCTCAGCGAGCTTGGCCAGATTCTCTTGGGCGATATCTTCGAGATCCAGGCCCGCCTTTCCTGCGATGTTCGCGAGATACCAGAGGACGTCACCAATCTCCTCGGCCACCTGGTCTTTGAATGGACGGTACCTGTCGCCCTCTCGAAGGTACTTCTTGTATTCACTGAGCAGGGAACCGACTTCACCTGCCAGGCCCAGAAGCGGTATGGCCTGTGCCTTCAACTCGTCCCCCGGCGTGGCATCTGTCTGTGCTGCGAGTCCTTGGTACTCCCGAAATGTCAGACGATCGCTCATGAGTCACCCTCCGGCGAGATGTCTGCGAGGGCCACCCGTGCCGAATTCACAACATCACGCAACTGGCCTTTCGCAGGCGACCCGAGAGACGGGCTGCCCACGAAGCAGTTCAGTCGTTGAAACTCGCGGCCGCACTGGGTCTCAATGAACAGCCCAAGGTGATGCAGCCCAAGGTAGTTGCCATAACCACGGTCAAACATGTACTGCGTCGGATAGAAGGCGTTGAGGCAGAAGCCGTCAGCATCGCCATATGAGATGCCCACTTGTTGCAGGCAGGGAAAGCCGCGGACGGCTTGGCCGGTGTGGTCGGAACTTGGATCCAATACAGAGATCTGCAGAGCCGATTCGCGAGACTTGCGTGCACGAGCCAGCAGCCCAATCACATGGGCGAGTTGATTCGTCGTAGACGTTTGGTGAGGATCCGGGAATGCCATCATGCGCTGGAAGTAGGTGCCGTATCGATTCAGGGTGCTGCGAGCCCTCATCCGTGGATACAGCCGCTGGACACACAGGTCACAGAATTCTGCGACAGGCGGCTCGCCGCGTCGGCGCCACATCTCGTACGGAAAAATCGTGAACGCAGTTTGAGCGGTGGTCGGCTTGCCATGCTTGAGCAACTGGCTGTCCAGTGCAGCAAGTAGCGGTTCGTCCTCGGCGGGCAGAGCGTTGCGACCGCCTTGCACGGAGATCATCATCGGGGCAACGCGGGCCTTGCTGCCGTCGAACACCCCGATAAACGCTCGTGCCCACGCTGCGGTTACGGTGGACTCGCTGATTACCTGCGGTTCCCTGATCGTCATTGCGCCTCCGGATCGTCAAGGAACCTGTTGCGCTGTGGTCCGCAGTATCCGGCGCGCGACACTCGTACGTCGAGATCGCGACCGGCGCAACTCAGCCGGGCAATGCCAGGTGTCAGTGCTCGGTAGATGTGCAGCGACTCAGCCGTCAGGGTGACGGGAGTGAGCAACAGATCCAGCCGGTTTTCGGCCAGCGGGAGTTCAGTCGTAGTAGCCAGTAGATCACCGACGTCGAGGTCAACCGCGCCCTGCTTGTGGTGCTCGTCAAGGAGAAGCTGAGTGCTGGCGAAGGCCTCGCCCAGCAGCTCCTTTCGAATCTGCTTCGGTACCGAGCGTCGCATTTGCTTGGCCCATTCGGGCGAGACCAGCTCAAGACCGAAGCTCACGTGGCTGACGAACGTCGTGTACCCGACACCGAGGTCGCACGCCAGCTTCCAGATGTCAGCCGGTGGTGCAAGCTCAAGCTGCACGTTGCGTCGCGAGATCGCTGCGGTCACAGCTGCCCGGGGCATCAGCAATGCACCGGCGAATACATTTGCGGCGAACTCCTCTGGATCGTTCTTTGCGAGCGGCGCAGCAACAAGCTCGTCAACCCGTTCCCCATGCCCGAGAATGCCGTGTCCCAATTCGTGTGCGCAGGTGAAAGCGAGACGACCACGTGGCCGATGTGCCGTCGATGGCAGCAAGATGAGTGGATGCGGGGCCCTACTGAACATTCCCTCGAGCGAGGGCGCGTCGATGAACCGTACCTCGTAGCCGAGGTCCTCGGCTACGTCGAAAGAGATCACGGGGGAATCCCGTGGTATCGAGAGTGAGCGTCGGGCTTGCAGGGCTGCGCGAGTCGCCACCCTCGCGAGGGTGGCACGGTCAGGCACTACTGCTCTCCTGCCTCGACTTCAATGCGGTTAGGAGCGTGAGGATTGCATCGAGGTCCTCTGTTCTCAGCTTGGCCAACTCGCGAGCAGCGATCTTGAAGCGGGGGTCCTCGGTGACGTCCTCGGATGTCGCGCCGCTCACAATCCAGTCCTCACGAACGTCGTAGAGTTCTGCGAATTGCACGATTTCGTCTGGCCGCACATTCCGCTTACCAGCCTCGATCTGTGAGACCGTGGGGCGATGAAGATCAAGCTGGCGAGCGACCTGGCCTTGTGATAGCCCCGCCTGTTCGCGAGCCCAGCGAAGGCGCTCGCCGACAGCCTCCGGCGCCGATTGCGCGCTGCTCATGCCTCAACCCTCCTTGTCGACAAGTGGTGCTGTACCGCAGCGATCAGATCGTTGATGCTGTTGCCGCGCGTCGCGCTCTCGTGCACGACGGGATTGAAGTCGCCCGGAAAGTCGTAATCGAACTCCTCGCACAGATCGAGTACCAGATCAAGGCCCTCATCGCTCGAGAGCCCCAATCCAGTCGCGAGGTTGGTGCGTCCCGTGAACCGTTCATCAGCCCGCCCGTACGAATCGAGGAATCGCCGCACACAGCTCTGCACACGACCAGCGATGTCATCTGTTGGGTCCATATCGCCGCCTTTCCAGTGGTAAGAATATCTTACCATCCAGTCGGGCGGTCGTCAACCCCGAGGTCTGCGCTATCTGAAGGAGCGAGGCTCGGCGTCGGCCCGCAGATACAGAGGATGCCGAGGGGACCCGTCCTTGGTCGTGCCCAAACAGTGCAGTTCACTGAATCGCTCCGCCACCTCAGAGTCGCGATCCATCAGTCCTCCCCGCGCGCCCCAGGCCGCGACCACCAGACTGGCCCGGTCCTTGGTTCGATCAATCCACCGGTCGTTGCTCGGCCCGATCGGATCCTCAACATCCATGAGGGCACGAGGGTCGGTCGCCCGAAGGGCGAAGAGATTCGTCAGGAGCATTGAGCCAAAGCCCCATCGCTTCGCGAATCCGACGCACCTTCGCACCGTCGGGTCATCATGAGTCGCGTCTGCTGTCGAAGGGTTGAGTCCGATGAACATGACAGATGGGCGCTCGGCGTCCCAAGTGCGCTCGAGCGTGTATCGATACAGCGCGCACTTTGACAATCTCGCACTCATGCGGTGCGGAGAGACTTCGCGCTTGGAGCTGCGCGTGCGTGCGGTGTTGGGTTCGGCGAGGAGCATTAGCTGTGTCATCGGATCGGTCACTCCATATGGATGAGGATTCGCGGTTCTTCCTGTCAACGCGTGCCATCTCGACGTCGCTTGGCCAGCGACGAAAGCACGAGACGTTGTCGTGTGCGCGGTGCCGTCGCGCCGGGGAACAGTGACGCTCCTTGGACTGAAGCGGCTACAGCCGAACCGACCAGGCAGTCCAACCAGTGGTTGTCGAGCCCACTCGCCCGAAGCTTCCATTCATCGACCGTCCGGCCGCGACCTTCGGTCTTGACGCGGTACTCCGCTGTCAGATGGTCGGCCAGGAGGCGATGGTGCTCGGGCTTGTGCCCGAATAGTGAGAGGCATCCGGGGTCGCCGACCGGCACGCCAAGCCGCGCCTGCACGAACGACTTCCAGAAGTTCGTGTCGAAGAGCACATGCCGGACGGCGCGCTTGCCCGCGACGTTGGGCACACGCCAGTTGTGGCCGACTCGATCTCCGCGCTTGCGCTTGTACTCGGAGAACGGGATGCTCGATGCGCCGACGTATCGCCCATGTGACGGCAGCAGCACGCCCGCAAACGGCGACTGACGGCAGAACTGGTACACGACGTCGGTCGACACGCCCCAGTTCGCGTCGATGAGGCATCGATCAACGCGCACCATCGCGCCGTCGTCGCGGCGCCACTCGCGGCCGAGCTTCGCATCGGCCAGCCGCTCAAGCCCGGCGTAGATCGCTCCCTCCTGGCCGGCGCGTGGAGCCGCATGTGCGAGCGTGTGCCGGATATCACGCAGTGTGTAGTACGCACCCGGCGGCTGCTTCTGATCTGGCTCGGTTCCGTAGTCGATGACGTATCCGGTAAACTGATCTGTCCAGGCGGCGATCAGGTAGAACAGAACGCCACCCTGGACGTCCACGAACATCGTCAGGTGCGAGCATTCGAGCGGGATCTCGCCACGTTTGAGGCCGTTCGTCTTGCCGGCGATCTGATCGGCGGTCAGCAGGTCCTCATCCGGCTCGTCTTCGGGCAACGGCTCGTTCTGGTACTCCGCCCAGAACGCGGCCTCGTCCTGGAGCTTCAAGTTCATCGCATGTTGGACTGCCGACAGCTCGTCGTGGTTGAACCGCGCCGGCCATGCGATGGACGCGCCGTCGTCCATCGCTACTTGGTTCGCGCCGTAGAACTCGGTTGCTCGACGCAGGCCCTCGTCATTCCGAAGCCCATCGGCGCGCAGTTCGGCGTACTGCGCCCACATCGCTTCGTCAGTAGGGAACGAGTAGACCATTCGCGTCCGCTCGCCTTGCCACTGAGGGTGCTTCTCGCGGTCAAGCAGACGATCGGCCATGTCATCCGGTCTCACGACGGTGATGGTCATGAGACCGGCGATCTTCTTGCCGGGACCGGCGAGACCGAGGATCGCACCCGCGAGGATCCGTTCGCGCGTGACACACTGCGACGGCGAGCGCGCCGACTCATCGGTCTGCGGATCATCGATCAGAACGAGCGATGGCCGGACGGACTGGCCGTCCACGCGCTTGTGTTTCATGCCGCGAATGCGACCGGTGATGCCCGCCACGCGGATGATGGCGCCGCTCGCTTTCGAATCGGCGATGGTCGGCAGCGCGATCTCCTTCGCGGTCCACCCGATGTTCGTCGGCTTGCCCTCGAAGAGCTGGCCGCCTGCCCGCTGGTGGATGCCTTCGAGGCAGTGGATCGGAAACACGACTTCGGGGAAGTCAGCGAGGAGCAGTTCGTTGTTCTCGAGCTCAGCCTTGATCGAGTCGAGCATGTTGGCGGCATGCTCCTCATCGGCGCCGATCAGGCACACGAACTCGCGGGCGCCGATGAGGATCGCCCAGAGACACGCGATCTCGCACAACGTTGTCTTGCCGCTGCCACGCGGCATCGCCATGGCGAACAGTCCGCCCTCCAACACAGCCTGCTCGATCTTTGCGATGACCTTGAGGTGATCATCCGACCACTCCAACGTGAACGTCTGTGGGAAGTACAGCTCGCAGAAGAACCGGAAGTCCTTCTCGGCTCGCGCCTTCCGCTCGGGATCGACCACCGTCGGCAGCTCGCCGATGTTGCGTCCCGAGAGTGAGAGCGCCATGCCTCGGTCGCGTGCGCGATCGCGCAGTGCGTCGTATCCGGTCAGCCCCTCCGGCTCTGCCGACAGACGGCGGTGTTCCTGAACCAGCCACGCGACGTAGCGGATGAGATCGACACGACCTGGATCAGTCGCGGACGTCACGCGCATGCCGGCACGAGTGCGGTGCCGCCTGAGCTGGCGCTCACCGATGACTTCCCCCAACGGCGTCGAATTCAGCAGTTGGGCCAGCTCAGATGGGCGCAGATTGCGCGGATCAATCGCCACCACGGGGCCCGCCTCCCTGCGCGGCCAGTTGCCGGACGAGCCACGCGGCGTAGTGCACGAGGTTCAGCGTGCCGTCCGGGTTTGCCGGCGCGCCGGCATCGATGTCGGCGCGCACATCGTCCGCATCGACGGCCACGCCCGAGGCCGCGGACAGGAGGCGCGCAAGATCGTCGGGCCCGAGCGCTGCCGGGTTCAGTTGCCCCTGTTTGACATCGGGTTCCGCCGTCACGCCGCCCTCCGCAAGAAGTTGCCCACATCCGGCGAATCCTCGCGCAGTGGCCTTGATGTCTTCGCCAGGTCATGCCCTTGTGTGCGTGAAAGGACCACATCGCCATGCCACACGACGACATCAACCGACGCCTCGAAGAGATCGCCAAGACCGTGCTCGACCTGCCGACGCTCGAAACGCGACGGAGCGACAGCCTCGACTTCCACGACCTCGCGGTCTGGAGCATCAAGGAGGCGCTTGAACTCGCCTACGACGCCGGCCGGAAGAACCAGCCACTGCCACGAACCGCACCGTGTCCGCGATGCGGATCGGAAGTCACCGTCCAGCAGATCACGACCTGAGCCCGCCGCGAACTCGCGGCGGGCTGTCGTTCCAAGAGGAACCACATGCCCCGCAAGACCACGAACACCAACGACGCCGTCCGCGAGATCGCGGCGCTCCAGCAGAGGCGGGCCGACCTGATCAACGACGCCGCTCGCAAGGCCGAGCGCCTCGAGATCGCGATCGCCGAGAAGACCGACTCGCTCCGGCGAGCTATCGAAGCCGACCGCCGCGGGCACACCGCCAGCACGGTCGCGCCGACGTTGGCCGAGCACCGCGTCAACGTCGGCGAGCTCTGCAGCCGCTTCTCCGACGCGCTTGAGCGACGCGGCCACACCGTCTTTCCCCACCGATACGAACCGATCCGCGCCGAGTGGGCGCTGGTCACCAACATGAACCGCGACTGAGTCGCAGAAGGAGTTCACGCCATGAAGAAGGCAGACATCAAGATCGGAAGCGTCTATCGCGCCAAGGTGAGTGACAAGCTCACGGACGTCCGCATCGACGCAGAGAACGCCGGGGGCGGCTGGGACGCGACCAACCTGGCCACGAAGAAGAAGGTCCGCATCAAGAGCGCCCAGCGCCTGCGGGCGCCGTCGATGACGGGCGCCGAGGCCAAGGCGGTCGCGGCCGCCGACCAGGAGAACGCCCGCGTCCGCGAGGAACGGAAGACGAGCGATGACGGGCAGACCTCGAGCGAGCGGGCGATGAACCGCAGCGCAAAGTCGAAGAAGGCACCGCGCGGCAAGACGGCCGCAACTCCCGCGAAGGGCAAGGCGAAGGCGGCCGGACGGGCCAAGACCGCGAAGGCCGCGACACGGTCGAAGTCCGGCGGCGAGAAGCCCAAGGCCTGCACCGGCATCCTCGACGCCGCGGCCCAGATCCTGGCCAAGGCCAAGGAGCCGATGAGTTGCAAGGACATCGTCGAGCAGGCCATCGCGAAGAAGCTCTGGTCCACGAGCGGCAAGACGCCCTCGGCCACGCTCTACGCCGCGATCATCCGCGAGATCTCGAAGAAGGCGAAGGACGCCCGTTTCGAGAAGGTCGATCGCGGCCGGTTCCAGCTGCGGAAGGGAGCGTGACTGATGACCAGCGCACCCGAACGCATCGAGCACTTCACGGTCGCCGATGACCACCTGGTCAGGTCGGTCGTGCCCATCCGGGGGCGCGGCGAGCCGTACGAACATCGATGCCCGCGCGCGTCCTACGAAAACATCGCGCATGCGGCCGAGCTGTTCAGCACACAGACGGGAGACCCGGGCTTTACGCTCGAGGAACTCGCCACCGCCGCTGGCACGCCCAGCACGCAGACCGCCGTCGCACTCGCGTTCATGAAGGAACGCGGGTGCGTGGTCACGCGCTACCGCCGCAACTACGCGGCGGGCCGGTGCCTCTTCGAGGACGCGATGATCGAGTTCCACGCCCTCCGGGAGAAGGGCCCCGAGTAGGCGGATCATCCCGACGCCTCCCCAGCCTCGACTGCGGTCGGGGCATTCTCTTCGGCATCAGCGTTCGCATCGGGAACGGCGTGCGGAACCCGCTCCGCCTTCTGTCCGGTGAACTCCTCCCATCGCTGGACGATGACATCGCAGTACGCCGGATCGATCTCCATCAGATGTGCATGCCGGTCGGTCTGCTCGCAGCCGATGAGGGTCGAGCCCGACCCGCCGAACAGATCGAGCACACGCTCCGTCGGGCGGGATGAGAACTGGATCGAGCGCACCGCCAGTTCGACGGGCTTCTCGGTGAGATGCACCATCGACTGCGGGTTGACCTTCTTGATGTGCCAGAGATCGGTGGCGTTGTTGGGGCCGAAGAACTTGTGCCCAGCACCTTCGCGCCAACCGTAGAAGCAGATCTCGAACGCGCCCATGAAATCCTTGCGGGTCAGGACCGGGTGCTGCTTGTCCCATACGACGCCCTGGCTGAAGTACAGCCCGCTCGCCGCCAGCGGCGCCGGATAGTTGCCGATGTTCGCGTAGCCGCCCCAGATGTAGAACGACCCGCCGGGCTTCAGCACGCGCGCGGCGTTGCCGAACCACGCGAGGAGCATCTCATCGAACGCCTCATCGGTAACGAAGTCGTTCTCCAGCGGACGATCCTTGGCCCGCATCTTGCGGTGGGTGCCTTTCGCCTTCTCCGGGTGGCGAGCCAGGTCGAACTTCTGGTGGTGCTTGCCTTCGGGCGCAGCGAACGATGAGTTGCCGGCGGCGATGGCGTTGTTTGATCGCGGCTCGACCTTCACGTTGTACGGCGGGTCCATGTTGACCAGGTCGATCGTCGCGCCGTCGAGCAGTCGATCCAGATCGGATTCGCTCGAGCTGTCGCCGCACAGCAGGCGATGGTCGCCGAGTATCCAGAGATCGCCGGGCTGTGTGACCGGATCATCGGGCGGCTCGGGCACCGAGTCCGGATCCGTGAGACCTTGCGACACACCTTCATCGCCGGCGAGCAGCTTGGCGAGTTCGTCCGCGTCGAACCCGAGCAGCGACCAGTTGATGCCGGCGCCCTGAAGCTCGGCGATCTCGATCGGCAGCAGTTCCATGTCCCAGGCCGCGAGTTCGCCCGTCTTGTTGTCAGCGATGCGATACGCCCGAATCTGCTCAGGAGTGAGGTCGGTGGCGACGTGTACGGGCACCTTGGCAAGCTCGAGCTGCTGCGCGGCCTTGTACCTGGTGTGTCCGCAGATGATCACGCCCTCGCCGTCGACGACGATGGGCTGGCGGAAGCCGAACTCCCGGATCGAAGCCGCGACGGCCTCGACGGCGGCATCGTTCTGACGCGGGTTCTTCTCGTACGGGGTGATGTCATCGATCGGGCGTTGGACGACCTTCATGGGCATGTGCCTCCTTGCAGGCGGGAATCGGGGCGGATCCGTGCCCCGGGGCGGTGATTCGGTGATGGATTCGCCCACGTTGGGCGACGTTCGCCCGTGTGGCGGGAGGGCCGACGGGTGGTAGGAGCAGGCGACTCGGCGCCGGCTGCGACACGGGCCAACGTCGTGGCCCGGAGCCCCCGCGCGAGCGGACCGGACAAGCGAAGAAAGTCTGTCTGGATTGGCGGCTGTTCCCGCGGGCGTCTCCTGAGAGATCCTGCCCGGGAGTACCTAAATCGCCTCAGAGCCGACCTGCCCGAACCTCGCGCACTGAACTCGAACTGCAACCGTGCGCGCAGTTGGTTCGGGTGTGCCGGCCAACTGGCCGCACACACCCGGGGGGGTATGGGGGGGTGCGCGCGGTTAGTTAGTTCGGCCGATTTGACCCCCTGAGACGGCCGAACTGCGCGCACCCCGGTGATGGGGTGCGCGCGGTTCAGGCCCGGGATCTGAACTAACTGCGCGCACGGAAACACCCATTTGGCGTGCGCGCAGTTAGTTCGCGGGGCCGCACGGCTCGGGTTCATGACCCACCTCCGAACGCATCTGGCTGCCGCCGGACAAAGCCGATCGGACCGCCGCGCCCGGGGAGCTTCTGACGTTCAATGAGCCCTCGTGTCTCCGCGATCTCGATCAGGTCATTGGCCCGCCGCCACGACAGGCCTGGCTGATCAGCCGTCTTCTCGCGGAGCTCGGCCAGCGTGACTGGGTCGTCCGGGATGAACGCCTCGACCACCCGCTCGACCGTCCACGGCGGATCCTTCGGAGCCTCGGGTTGCTTCGGGGCTCTGTCCTTCTTCCTGCCTGGCCGCTCGCTCTTGAGCTGCGTTGGATCCAGCCCATCCTCGACGGTCCAGACGGGGAACGACCACCGCAGGCACGTCGGCTCTATGGGCGCCCAGGATCGAACGGCGGCGTCGAGCACGACCACGCCGCTCTCCTCGTGCGGGCGCAGGACGAGGTGCGTGTCGGTGGCTCGACTCTGGGCGCCTGCGCCGGCCCCGACGTCGGTCACGGACTTGCCCGACTGGCTTCCCTTGGTCGAGTGGTGGATCAGGACGAAGCAGCATCGAAGTCGGTCGGCAAACGCATCGATGCGGTTGTAGATGCTCGCCATCATGCCGTTGTCGTTCTCGTCGCCACCAAGCGGCATGAAGCGGTAGAACGCGTCGAGCACGATGATCTTGAAGCGGCCCGGCTCGATCGCCAGGAAGTACGGCTCGAGCTTCTCGATGTCACGGAGCCGTCCTCGCAGGTTGTCGATGTGGATCCGCCGCCCAAACTCCCGCATGGCTACGTTGCGCGCCGAGGCAACCTTCGGGATTCGGTGGGCGCTGGTCTCGCGATGAAGCTCGTTGTCGATGATCAAGATGTCGCCGGCCTCGGTGGCGTACCGGCCGAGCCATGGACGACCCGTCGCCACGGCGATCGCAAGGTCGAGCGTGAGCCAGCTCTTGCCGGTCTTTGGCGACGCGATCACGTTCATCGTCTCGCCTTCGCGCAGCAGTCCGTGAATCACCGGTGGCCGAAGTCGGGGATGCGATTCCACGAGATCGCAGACGGCAATAGGCGCGGGCACGAGCGCGTCCTCTGGAATCGCCGGCGAGTCCTTGATGAACGCGCTCAGGTCAACACCGTGTACCTCGCCACCTGATCCAAAACCGTTAGTTGCAAGCGCCGAAGCCGCGGCAGTGAAGTCCCCGTTGTGCTCGAGCAGCGCGTAGACCGCGAACGCCGAGTAGCCCTTGTGTGCCTCGAATGGAGGCGCGTTCGTGGAGAACACGTAGAACACGCTGTCCTTCAGCGTCGCGCTGGTGCCCGCCGTCTTGCCCGGTCTTCGCCAGTACTCATTGTCACCGCCACGCACGAGCGTCCAGCCGTGGGCACGGAGGACGTCACGTGGATCGCCGCGATCGCTGTAGTCGTCGCCCGGCCGAACTCCGGCGGCGCTCGTAGGTACTGCGCTCCATGCGCTGTCGACGATCGGCTTCGGCATCTCGTCCAACGCCCACGCACATCCCAGAAGGACATCGCGCTCATCGGCGGTGACAGCCGGAGGTTGGCACAGATCTCCCTGGAGAATCTCGTAGCCGTCGGATGGTGCACATAGAAAGAGTCCGCGCTCACCGCGCGTCTCGATCATCGTGATGACAATCGACTCACCAGTGACATCCTTGCGCGGGACGTACGTCTTGGCCCCGATGACGACTGGGTCGTCCGTCCCGACCTCCACCCGTCGCTGGGCGAGCTTCATGTTGCCGGTGACCGCCTCCTCACATCGGTAGATCGCGTGACGGCCGCCCGATGGCGAGGTCTCAATGACGAGTCGATCAACCAGACCCGGAGCAACGCGCTCGACGGCGTCCGCCCAAGCGTCAAACGCTTCCCCACCGAGATCGAAATCGATCATCTCCAGATTGCCGGACACCGCGCCACATACCAGGCACATCGCGCTGGTGCTGTCCGTGAACCATGTTTCGATCTCGCTGCTCTCCGGCAGCCGAGTCTGGTACGGCTTCCACGAGGACAGCGCGACGCGCTTCTCATCACCGCGCCTCAACGCCGGCAGCGCGCACAGTCCAGCTTCGACGCATGCCGCG
The DNA here is from genome assembly GCA_965228605.1 of Phycisphaerales bacterium. GTDB lineage: Bacteria > Planctomycetota > Phycisphaerae > Phycisphaerales > UBA1924. The sequence continues at coordinate 3,531,187 of OZ245825.1, read as the reverse complement.
GCATGGCTGGCGAGAGTGCCATTCTGTTGTGTCGGCGCGGTCCCCATCAGAACGGGATCTCGTCATCAGGGATTCCATGGGTTGCGCCAACTGGCTCCGGCAAGCCCTCCTCGGACTCGATACGCGGCGGCTTCTCGCCAAGCGCGTGCTCAACGATCCGCTCCCACTGATCACCAGGCTTCTTCTCGATCGTGACGCGCTGTGTCGGTGCAAGTGCACCGGCCATTGCGAGATCCACCGCTTCATCGACGGTGTCGGGCACGGGCTCGTTCGAGCGTCTGCGCCACCATTGCTCGGCCTTCCGCCGGGCGTACCCGCCGCGCTGGTGCTCGAAGCAGATCCACTCGCGCGCCCACTTCGCAAACCCGCAGCGATACTCCACGCGCATGGTCGGCAGCGCGAGCGGGTCGCCGCGCTTGTAGTGGACGTAGTACGCGACCTCGGAGACACCGACGTTCTGACGCTCGGTCCCCTCCGTACCGGAGACGACTTCTTCGTCCGAGGCGATCGAGGTGTGCTTGGCCAACTGCCGCGGCGGGAACGCATGCCCGCATTCGGGGCAGTTCGCGTAGGCCGCATGGATCAGCGCATTGCATGTCGGGCACTGCTTCGCCGGCGCCTCTCCGGGAACGCTGTTCGGATCTGCGAGTCGGATGGCGTCCACCGGGCCATGTCGAAGCACGTTGCCTCCGAAGTCGAGGACCAGGCAGTCGTCCTTGCCCGGGTTCAGCCGGAATCCACGTCCGACCATCTGGTAGTAGAGGCCTGGCGACAGGGTCGGCCGCAGCATCGCAACGCAGTCAACATTGGGAGCGTCGAATCCAGTGGTCAGAACATTGACGTTGGCGAGGAACTTGATGTCGCCGCGTTTGAATCGGGCGATCAGCCTGTCACGTTCCTTGGTCGGAGTCTCTCCGCAAACGAATCCGCATTCTGCTTCCGACAGTTCGGTCAGCGTCCCGGCGACACGCATGCCGTGCTCCACTCCGGAGCAGAAGACCAACACGGATTGGCGTTCCGCCGCAGCCGCCACGATCTCCATACATGCGGAGTGGACGAGGTCGTCCGTGTTCATCAGATCTTCGACCTCGCCGGCCACGAACTCGCCGCCGCGCACATGCAGTTCGCTCGTGTCGGCCACGGTCTTCCCGGCCCGGCTGCGGAGCGGGCAGAGGTAGCCTTGCACGATGAGTTCGCGCACGCCCGCCTCGAAGCAGACGTCATTTAGTACGTGCTCCGGCGCCGGTCCACAGATCGTGCCCGTCTTCATGCGGTAGGGAGTCGCAGTCAGTCCGATGACGCGTTGGTGATCACACAGGTCCCTCGCGTCGGTCAGGAAGCGCCGATACATGCCCTCGCCATCCGGCGGGATGAGATGCGCTTCGTCAACGATCACCAGATCGAGCGGCCCAAGGTCATGGGCACGCTGGTAGACCGACTGAATGCCGGCGATCGTCACGGCATAGCCGAGGTCGCGGCATCCAAGCCCGGCCGAGTACACCCCAATGGGCAGGTCCGGGGCCACGGTTCGCAGCTTGTCCGCCGCCTGCTCGAGCAGCTCCTTGACGTGGGCAAGGACGATCACACGCCCGCCCCAGTTCTGAACGGCATCCCGACAGACCTCGGCGATCACGTGCGTCTTGCCGGACCCCGTCGGCAGAACGACCGCTGGGTTGGACTCGCTGGACGCAATGTGCGTCCAGATCGCGTCTACCGCGTCTCGTTGATACGGTCGCAGTTTCATCAGCACCGGACCTCCGCGATCTTCACCACGACTCGCCCTCCGGGTTCGACGGCACCGCGCACGATCTCCAGGCGATCGATCTGGCTGTCGTCCTCGTACGCGGCGCCGTGCGCGAGCGCATCGAGCAGCGCCTTCATTGCGTTGTCGAGATCACGCCGGCGCCGATCTGGTGGATGAACGGTGACGTGCACAGCCAATGCGCCTGTCAGGGGTTGCAACCGGAGCAGGGCCAGCCGCCCCACAACGCGGGTACGGAACTGCCGGCCAGCGCGACTGATCAGCGTGCGCTGACCGACCCGCCGCCAGTAGTGGTTCACTGACGGCGGGTACGGGAGCTCAAGCACGAGCACCGAGTTCACCGCTTCCACGGCGGCGTGTTCCCGTTGGCGGCAGCGACGACGGGTTGCGGGGCCGCGCCGGAGTCGCGCTTCGCATAGCCCTTGATGACGTTGGTCGGCTCGCCCGTGTCCTCACGGTTCTTCATCGAGACGGACAGCACAAGCGGCAGGTTGTGAAGCTCGAGCGAGTCCTTGGGCTTCATGACGCCGACGGCATGACAGAGCGACGACAGCATGCCCCGGGCGATCTGCACGGTCAGTTCATTCGGGTGATTCAGCGTGAGCCGGTCCCAGAGCTTCCGCCCCTTGTACGGCCCATCGATGACCTCGAACGTCAGTTCCAGATACTCGCCCGTACCGGCCTTGGTGGCCTTCATCACGCTGTCGGTGATGACCGCCAGGTACTTGCCCGCGGGGATCGGGTCGAACCCCACGTTGGGGTCCACGGATGTCGCGTCGAATCCATTCAGGTTTGCCATGAATCAGGCTCCTTGCTCAGTGGCTGCTGCTTCTGTGGTTGTGTCGGGTGACTCGCCGCGCACGAACGCGGCGTAGAGGCGGTAGTCAAGTGGGAACTCGTCGGGGAGACTCAGACGGTTCTTGGCGACGTGCGCCGGGCGCTCGGTCGTGCGGACGATCCGCTCGCCGGTGCCGATGCCCTGCGTACGTTTGCGGTTGAACCCTTCGTCCGTGTGCTTGGTGTGCACGCGGTACGTCGCGAACAGCACTTCGTCGCACCACTCCTGGACAAGGGCCGACGCGTGCTTGTTGAGCCGTGGAACGTAGCGGTCGTACGACTCGGTCTCGGGGTTGTCGAACTTCTCAATGCGGGCGTGGGCGATCAGGATGATCTGCATCCCGCGTTCATTGCGCAGTGCATCGAGCCCGCTGATGACCTCGCGCCATTGCGTCAGCGAGAACACGTAGCCCTTCGCGTATCCGATGTCCTCGATCGACTCAACGCCGCGCTTCGAACAGACCTCGGCCCAGATGAGCCGCTCGAGCCAGTCGAGCGAATCGATCACGACCGTCTGATACTCGTGCTCATCCGAGTACAGAGCGGACAGCGCACTGAGCACATCCTGGTAGGCAGTGGCGACCGGAAAGCGATCGGCCTCGAGGTCGTTGATGCCCTCCTCGGTCTGGATGAAGATCGGCTTCTCGGCCATGGCACCGAATGTGCTCTTGCCGACGCCGTGGACGCCATACACCATCGTGCGGCGCGGATGCTCTGCTCGACCTCGTTGGATCATGCTCAGTGCGGTCAATGCGGGTTCCTTTCTCGATTGGTTGCGTGTGTTCAGAAGAGGGAGCGAGCGGGCACAGGGAGTCCGGCCTGCGGTGGGCGTCGTGGCCTTCCGTGGCACGCCATCCCGCTCGCTCCTCGGAGGGGCTAAGGGTGCTCATAGAGACGCACTGACTCGAACCGCGTCGGCCAGGCGCCGGTCAGGCGACATTGCGTCAGTTCGCGCATTGCCTGCTCGTTCTCCTGCTGCGCCGCGTCGAGCACCCGCGGCGACAATTGCCAGACGCCGCAGCGATACGGTTCGCGCTTTTCTGCCGCGATGAGATGCACCGGGAGCACAACACCAGACGCCTCGGCGACGAGCGCGCGGTAGAACGCCATCTGGTGCACGTATCCGAACGCTCGCGCGTCCAGCTCGAAATCATCGAGTGAGTGGCACGTCTTGAAGTCGACAATGCCGCGCTCGTGCAGGGGATTGATCCAGTCGATGCGCGACTGACACGTGTGGCCGGCGAACTCGCACCGGACCACCCCCTCGGCCACGCCTTCACAGAGCAGCTCCGCCGCAAAGAGGTGTGAGCGAACGGCATCGGCCATTTGCTCGATCACTGCGGCCTGGTCATCGCTGATCACAAGCTTGCCGATCCGTTCGGCCCACTCGGCGAATGCCTTCGTCGCCGAGCCATACGGCTTGCCGGTCTTCGGGTTGATCGGACCGCCGACGGCGAACTCGTGCTCGTAGCGCTCTCGGCCTTCAAGAACGAGCACGTGCGATGCGCGGCCGACGACGAATGCCGTCGAGTCGCGATCAGCAATCAGGCCCTGTTCCTTCCTGCGAAACAGAAGCGGACAGCGGCGAAACTCCGCGAGACGATGCGATGTGACATGCTCGTTACTTCGGGCGTGGTACACGTCGGCCGGTTCGCGGATCAGGAATCGAAGATCAATGGCTGTGGTTGGTCGGTTGGTTGTGTCGGACATTCCGAGGTCCTCGGGGTGGTAGTCGCGCTGGTACGACCCCTGGCCCAAGCGGACCAGCGGACGCGACCGGGGTCCCCGGCTGCGTGCAGGTGTTGAAGTCATCGCTCCTCTACATCTGCAGCCGGGGCCCATCTGTCGCGGGGCTTGTGTCAACTTGCCGGTCGCAGATCGAGGTCCGACAGCGTCGTGCGCATCGCCGCGAGATCGCGATAGACCGTGCTGCGGTGATGGCCGCGTTCCTTGGCGATCTCCGCTGCGGTGTCCGTCTTGAGCGACTCAGCCAGTTGTTGCTGCCGCCGGTTCATCGTGGAGAATCCGTGGTCGAGATCGAGCACGAGGTCGTGCGCGGACGGCTCCGTGGAGCGCGGCGCGACCGGTGAGAAGCGACGACCGTCGCGCTGAAGCTGGCTCAGGAGAATCGGCGAGCGAGCGCCATTCCGGCGCTCGTTGCGAATGCACCGAGCATGGTGCGCCGCCGCTGAGGCAACGACTCGAGACACGAATGTCCTAGCACTGGCCGTTGACGGATCAAAGCGACGCGCGGCGTTGCACAGCTCGAGGAGGAGATCCTGCCGGAGATCCTCCTTGCGATGATGGGAGAGGCGGAGGGTGCGCCCGAGCCGGGCGACTTGGTAGTCGACTCGTTCGATGGCGTAGTCGTCGATGATCTGGTCGGCGATGCTGGATTGGCTGGTTGTGTTCAGAGTGCAAGTGGTCACGTGCGGACTCCCATTCGAGGGCGGTTGGCCGCGGTGCCCGTTGCACCGCGTGTGACCGCCGGGAGGCTTGCACGACCAGCTTGTTCATCGCATGCGACAACCGCCGCAAACGCCCATTTGGCGGGCAGTTACGGCGGTTGCGAATCAGGATTGCACGTGCACGATCAGACCCGCCGTGCAAGCGGCGGACTCAATCGCGATAGGAGCGGACGAAGTCCGGATTGTCGATGTTCTGCCACAGAAGCTGGAGTTCCTTATCCCGCTCGCGGTAGTCCCCGTTGAGCCAACGGCCGGCGGTGCTCGCGTGAACACCGCACGCCTCTGCAATCAGCTTCAATTCGGGTGCGGGTAGCAGGTCGCCAGCCTCGAGAAGATGCGCCCGCGCCGGCCGATACCACTGCTTCAGCTCAGTCTTGAGCTTCGCCGCCGTGCCGCCGGCGCTGGCAACTCGCACTTTCTTCCGCGTGGTGGAGAAGCCGGCTGGCAGTGTGATGCCGGAATTCTGCATGAAGACTCCAAGCGCATCGTCCCACCCAGCCGAGGCCGCCAGCACGCCATCATCGATCTCCATCACCTCCTCCAATGGGATGATTGTGACCTTCTTCGGATCGACCACGCTGTCGCTGCGCTCGCTCCACATCGCGCGCGTCGGCGTGAACAGGATCGTTGGAAGGGAGTTGGCGGTCGTGGCGCCGACGATGAGTTCCGAGAGGTGCGCGGGCGTCGCGGGGACCGCCAACAACACGGGAAACCGAGCGGCTGGCTTGGGATTCCAGTCACCGATGCGCATGACGCCTGGAAGACACGGAAGATCATCGCGCGAGATCACGAGCTCGAAACAGGCCGCGAGGACCTGCCGCATCTTCCGTTCATCGGCGCGGAACAGGACGCGATCATCAAGCTCCAATGGCAACGGCGGACTCAGCTCTTGATCGCAGATCGCCGCCGCCCGCCCATCCCCGTAGTCGACGACACGACGCGACGGGTAACCCTGGCGTGCGCCGGGCCAACGCTCCACAAGCCGATCGGTGCGCGACAGAAGCGGCTCAATGCTGGAGAAGGCGTCGCCGGACTCTCGCTGCCAGACTGCTGAGGGAGCCCCGAACGGTGCGAGCACTTCAATACATCGAAAACAGCGTCTCAGGTGCTCCACGCAACGACTCCTCTCTTGGCAGCAAGAAACCAGCGTGCTCGATGAACTGCTCGATGACCTCCGCAGCGTCATCTCGCTCATACGTCGCCGTGATCGGCGGCGCGAGCGTCACTGATCGTTCACGACGCTGTCCGCGCAATCGAAACCGCATCACCGCGCGTGTGAGTTCAGCGCTCGGATCGATCGCGCCACCGATCAAGTGCATCGCGTGGAATACGTCACCCGGCCCGATCGTGAACGGCGTGCTGTCGTACCCAGCGGGCTCCATGCGCAGGAGCGTGAGCCTCGCCTCATCGAGCCCGGCGATGTGTGCGCACGACAGGCACGCTGGACCGTTGTCACGAATCGGATCGAGCGTGTATCGCCTCGGCGCCATCATCGGATCAAATGCAAACCGATCGTCGAACAGGTGTTTGCCAACCATCAGGCAATAGGCACGGATGTCTGACTTACACTTGGCGTTGACGAGCAGATCGCCGTGGCGATTGTCGTAGCGGACCACGTCGTAGAGCTCTGGGCGATGGAGAAGCGGCTTGGTCTTGCTCTCGTCGTTGTCATCGATGACGAGCTGGTTGCGCCGTGTATCTCCACGCCGGATCATCAGGCGGAAGCCGTGCGGTTCGTCAAAGTCGTGCACCTTTGCCACACCGACGCTCCGCTGCCGAAACCGATTGATGAAGTCCTCATCCAGGTCCCTCTCAAGCGCTGCGATTCGCTCGCGAGTCCTCTTGCGAGGAGTCGGGATCTTCTCGGTCACCGCCATGTAGCGCTCGTACTTCTTCGGGCGCAACGACGTTCGCTCGGTGCGAAGATCGATCAGCGCTTCCGGATTGACCAGCATCACGCGGACGGCGAGATCATGGCTCGTCACGTCGTCATCGATGCGGACTCCGGAGTCACGGGCACACGACAGCACGCGGTCGAACATGTGGTCGGTTGCGAGATCGTCGATCAGGCAAACGAGCTCGACGAGCTCGTCGGGCAGCCCGGCGCCGGTCATGATGAGGAGGGACAGGGCATCGACATTGAGCGTCGCCGGGTCGGCGATGCTTACCTCCGCCCGGCCCAGCCATTCACGGTGGGGCTCGAGCAGCTGGCAAAGCAGAGATGGGTCGATCGACCCAAGGACGGACGGCTTCGCGAATCGGGGGTTGAACGACTTGGCCAACGGCAGGCTCCTGGCGGCTGGGACCCGGATGGCACCCACGATCTGGTGGGTGGGCCTCCTCCGCGTCCGAGAATGACGGCCATCTCCTCGCTTTCGGGGATCGCGACCGAACCACTCGGCCACTCATTTCGTAGATTTCAGTAGTTGCGATTATTGCGGATAGACGATAGGATGTCTAGTCGCCAAAGGAGACCAGCAACATGTCCACAACGGCACAACCCGCCGGGGCCGGCCGGATCGGGCCGGTGGCCCCATCTGAGCACGACGCTCGCCTCGCCAGGGAGTCGAGTCGCCAGTTGTCTCCATACATGAAGCAGGATCTACGGGTCCGGATCACCGACGGCGATGGCGCGGACATCGAACTGCCGGCAGCCGCCGTGCATCTCCTGGTGCATCTCTTGACCCAGATGGCTGAGGGCAACGCGATCACGCTCATGCCCACGCACGCCGAACTGACCACTCAGCAGGCGGCCGACATACTCGGTGTCTCACGTCCGTTCCTGGTGAAGATCCTCGATGAGCGGAAGATCCCGTACCGGAAGGTTGGCACGCATCGTCGCGTGCTGTTCAGCGATCTCATGCGCTATAAGGAGGAGATGGACGCACAGCGCCACGAGATTCTCGATGAACTGACGAAGCAGGCACAGGAACTCGACATGGGGTATTGACACTCCGACGAGCAAGGATCGAAGACCCCGATGGCGACGTTCACCGCGCTCTATGACGCCTGCGTGCTCTACCCGGCCCCGCTCCGCGATTTTCTCATGCGCCTCGCGCTCACCGATCTCTATCGAGCGAGGTGGAGCGATCGCATTCACGATGAGTGGATCGAGGCGCTTCTGAAACGGCGCACTGATCTCGACCGCGAAAGCCTCGAGCGAACACGGACGCTGATGAACAGCCATGTTCGCGACTGCCTCGTCACCGGCTACGAGTCGTTGATCGACGCGCTGAAGCTGCCAGACCCGGACGACCGACACGTCCTCGCGGCGGCAATCAGGACACGCGCCCACGTCATCGTGACCTTCAACCTCGGCGATTTCCCGGAAGACTACCTTGCCCAGTACGGAATCGCGGCCCAGCATCCGGACGAGTTCATCACCCATCTGCTCGATCTGTCGCCAGCAGCGGTATGCGCCGCAGCCAAACGCCAGCGTGAGGGTCTGCGGAACCCGCCCAAGTCGGTTGACGACTTCCTCAGCGCGCTCGCAAACCAACATCTTCCGGAGTCGGTGATGCGCCTCGCCGAGTACGAGCACCTGCTATGACCGACCTGATCATCTGGAAACGGAAATTCATGGTGCCGCTGTGCTGGCTATGTCATGGCCGACACACGCCCGATGGTCTACCGGATATTGTCTCCGGAATGCCCGAAGAGGACATCGCTGCGGAACTATGCCTTGAAGACGACGATCGCATCGCCGATGACCTCCGCTGTTTCCAGTGCGGATGCTCTGTCGATCTCGACGAAGGCGTGTGGACGATGGCGTTGCCTGCGGAGGAGGTGCTGAATCTGGGTGATCAGCCACGTGCTCGACGCGGTCGGCGGATCGGCCCAACGCTTCAGGCGTACATTCGGAAACGGGACAGAGGAATCTGTGGAATCTGTGGCAGGCGGCTGCAGCGAGAAGAATGCACCGCCCATCACATCATCGCCTTCTCGACCGGCGGCCCAACTTCGGCGGACAACCTGATTGTTGCCTGCGACGAATGCCAGCAGGCCGTCGGTTCTGCACAGCTCCCCGTTCGCCATGTGGTTGACACTGAATTTGTGCGTGAGCTGTCGGTCGGTGAAGTGGATCAGATCACGGCGGTGACTCACACCGATGCAGAACTCGAAGCGATGATCGAGCGACTACGGCAGATCGTCCAGGGGAGCGGCAACCCGTAGCCACATCGCTCTCTGTTCGTCCCAATCAACCGTTGCGGCGATCGGCCGAAGTTGCGTCTCCACGATCGGATCCCGGCCTCGCTTCACACGATGCAGATTCAGGATCTGATCCTGGATGTCCGGCGCGAGCAGCAGCAGGTTCATGATCTGCGTCATTCGAGCCCGCGAGACATGCCCGAGCCGTGCTGCTTCCGCCTGATCCGCGATCGCGCCCGACTTGATCAGGCCGTCGATCTTGATCGCCAGCGCCATGAGACGGACGACGCGCGGCACGCGGCCTTCGCCTGTGACCTGCGGGACCGGTTTCGGTCCCGCTCGCATCTCCCGGCGGCCGCGATTGCGCATCGAGAAGTGAATCTGTTTGGTCACAGTCACGTCGGGCATGCGACCTCCTCTTCAGCTGCATGAAACGACACGCTAATGGCTTCATTCTCAGCGTCGTACTCGACGCTGCGAACGAGCAGGTGAACGAAGCGTTCGCGTTCGGCCGTGGTCAGCGCGTCCCACATCGGGTCGAAGGCCTCGAACGCACCAGCCAATTCGTCTTCATCCAGCACACGCTCCTGCATGGCGTCGATCCGCTTGATCATTCTGCGGTCCGCGGCCGAGAGCACACGGATCTCCTCGCGTAACCCACTGGCCCGCGCAGCTGAACCGTTGCGCTCGCGGCCGCTGTCGATCAGCTCACGCAGCTCCTCGCGTGCTGCTTCGAGCTGCGCAATCGCGTCCGCTCGATCCGCGCTCAGCGCCTCCACGCGCGCACGTAGTTGCTCTTGAGCGCCGCGGACGGACTCCGCCATCAGCGCATCATCGCGGCCAAGCGATCGGATCTGGTTCACGACGAACTGCTCGAGTTCCGGTGCGGGAAGCGAAGGCCCTGGGCATTCGCTCCAGCCACGTTTCTGCGCCCGCGTGCACACGTAGTAGCGGTAGTGCTTGACAGTGCCGGATTGCAGGCGGGACGAAGCGTAGTGGTGGATCATGGACCGGCCGCACGCTTTGCAGCGGACGAGCCCCTTCAGCAACGCACCGTGCTTGTTGCTGCTGCCGCGCCCGTCGCCGCTGCGGTTGGTCTGCAGCATCTGCTCCACGCGCCGAAAGAGACTGTCAGCAATGATCGCATCGTGCTGCCCGTCGTAGACGTCCTCCTTGTGCTTCACCTTGCCGAGATACGCGACGTTGGTAAGGAGGTTGAACAGCAGCGACTTGTTGAACGGCCGACCGCCCATCTCACGGCCACGCTTCGTTACCCATGCCTTCGTGGTCCAGCCCATCTCGTCCAGCCGGCGGATCGTCTGTGACACCGATCCGCATTCGAGATAGAGCTCGAAGATGCGGCGGACCTGCGACGCCTCGGCATCGTTGACGACGAGTCGATTGCCTCCGGGGCGGCGTTCGATGTCGTAGCCGAGAACCGGACGGCCGCCACTCCAGAATCCTTTGCGCTTCGTGGCCGCGATCTTGTCGCGGGTGCGCTCCGAGATGACCTCACGCTCGAATTGTGCGAACGAGAGAAGGACGTTCAGCATGAGTCGGCCCATCGAGTTGGCCGTGTTGAACTGCTGCGTCACCGAGACGAACGCGACGCCTTTCTGCTCGAAGACCTCCAGCATGCGAGCGAAGTCGATCAGCGACCGGCTCAGTCGATCAACTTTGTAGACCACGACGCAGTCGATGAGACCAGCCTCAATGTCGGCCATCAGACGCTGGACTCCGGGTCGATCCAGGTTGCCGCCGGTGAAGCCGCCATCGTCGTAGCGAGCGGGAATGCACGTCCAGCCTTCTGCCCGCTGGCTGGCAATGAACGACTCGCCGGCGTCGCGCTGGGCGTCGAGCGAATTGAAGTCTTGCTCCAACCCCTCGTCGCTGCTCTTGCGCGTGTAGATCGCGCAGCGAATCGGCTTCGGGTTGACCGCGCCGTTCCGGCTCACGACGCAGCCTCCCTTTTGCGCTTTCGTTCGGCCAGGCCGAAGAAGTACATGCCGTTCCAGTGCGATCCGGTGATGGAGTGGGCCACGGCGCTAAGCGATCGATACGAGACGCCATCGAACTCGAAGCCCTCCGACAGCACGGTCACCTTGTAGTCATGTCCCTTGAACCGTCGCGTCAGCAAGGTGCCGGGCGGCGGGATTCGTTCGTCGCGATGGACTTTCATCGGACCAGACACGACGTTGGCACCGTTCGCCGAAACCGGGGGAGGAACTGCCGGTGGGCGAAGACGTAGATCGGCATCGCGGGCCAGGTGCTGTGCCCGCTCACGAGCACGCTCAATCGCGCGCGTCGCCAGATCGCCTTCTGCCAGCATCTGGATTCGCCACGCGACGCGCCGGAGCAACCACTGCCGGTTGCCGGACCGGGCCGGTTCGTCGAATACCTCGGCGTACCGCCCCTGGAGTTCCCCGACCGACATGCGGTCGAGCACGGCGATCTGCTGCTTCACGTTCTCCTTGGTGTCTGTGGTCATGTGCGCTCTCCGGCCTTGGACTCGTTCCGATCGGACGTCTCGCCCGCGTGGACACTGAGCCTCGAGGTCGCAGAGAGTGCAAGTCCATCAACGCTAGAATCTTCCGACTCGGCCGATTCAGTGGCAGGTACCGTGCGAATTGCGATCACCCGGGCGAGCCCGGTCGCGATCAGCTCGGCGAGTTCTCGGCGGCGTTCCCTGACCGACATGCGGTCAGCGCGCGATGATCCCATTCGCGGCGTTGCCGCGGTGCATGTGCGTCCGTGCATCGACATGTCCTCGTGCCGCCGCTGTCAACGGGCGGGTTGCACACGTCTATATCTGCAGAGGGAGCGAGGTTGTCGCAGCCATACGTGCCGAATGCGCTCAGACGGGAGTCACAGTGGCTGGGCAATCTGGCCCGAGCTCACGCATGAAACGACTCGCTACCGTCGTGAACGCGCCAAATCGGCCGGGGCGACCTTGAATGCCTGATTGCATTGCGATCGCTGTCGGTACTTGGCGACTTGAGGACAGCAACAGATGTCCCGGCCGTCCTTCCGCGGGAGACGCTTTCACTCGCGTGAGTCCCACGAAGAATAAGCGTCGACTCTCTTCGACAGTCTCTAGTACTTGTTGCGGAGATGCCTGGTCTCCGGCGTGCCGCGGGAGAACACCTTCGACGCAGCCCATGATGATCACCACATTCGCGCTGAGCCCCTTGGACTTGTGCAGGCTCATGATGCGCACATCGGTCACTTGATCAGGCACCTCCGGTTGCTCGATCACGTCGAGTATTGCATCCGCCAATCCCGCAGCATCCAGCGTGCCATCCTCCTCGAGAAGGTCGGCGGCAATCTCGCGTAACTCAACGCAGACTTCATCATCGGGAAGCCAAGCCCGTAGCAGATCGGCGCCGTGATGTTCCTGAAGCAAGCCAAGCTCTGCCTGGATCTCCCTGAACCGAGCAACTATGTGAGTGCAGTTGGTGTCGGGCCGGGAGCCACCGGCCATCGCCGTCAAGATGGCGTACGGTGATTCGCCTTCCTGCTCGCTCCATCCACGAATTCTGGACCACTGGTTCGAACGCCAACTGGCTGAGCCAAGCCCGGTCAAGAATCGGAGACACACACGATCCTCGGGATCCCCAGCGAGCTTGAGCATGGCCATTCGTTCAGTTGCGTGCTCATCGTCAAGTTGGCTTTCTTGGTAGCAGAACTCTGCCGGCACACCTCCTTGCCGCAATCGGTCGAAGAGCGGGCGAGCGTATTTTCGAGATTGACTGAGCACGATGATCTGGCCCGGCGGCATATCGGCCTCGATGAACTCCTGGATCCTCTGAGCGAGGTGTTCTATCTCGAGCTCATGTTGAGCGAACTGAAACACCTCAACCACTCCCGGTCCATTCTCGTCGAGCGCCACGAGTGCCCGGGCCGGCTCGGGCCGCTGCGTGTTGTGGCGGATGAGCGAATTCGCCATTGAGACCACCAATGCTGGGCAGCGCCGGCAGTCATCCATCGTGTGATCGAGCGTTCCCGGGTGGGCATCGGGAAACTCAATGATGCCCGTGCGGTGGGCGTTCTTGAATGTGTAAATCGACTGATCGTCATCACCCACGATGAGGAGAGTTCCATCGGACGCGAGAAGGGCCGCAACCTCCTGCTCAGCGCGGTTCAAGTCCTGATACTCGTCGACCAGAACATGGTCGTACGCCGCACGCTCAGGTGCAGCGGGATTGTCTCGGAGATACTGATAGGCAAATGGCACAAGTTCGCCAATCAACATCGCTCGATGGAACTGAAGCCATGAGACCAGGGCACGCTCAAAGGCACGAGCCTCGTCGGTAGGAGGTGCTCCGGGAACCTCGTGCTGTAGTCTGGCCCATGCAGACTCGTAGTCATTGATCATTGATCGGATGTCACGCCTATTCCGTCCGCCAGCAGCAGGGCGCAGGTCTTCAAGCAGAGGAGCGAGCTCGAAGGGAGAAAGAGGCCGTGGGTGTCTATTGGTAATCTCAATGACAGCGTTCTTTCCCAGGATGCGGAAGCACTCGGCGTGCAAAGTGCGGGCGACGACATCCTCGGCGCCTGGCACTTCCAAACTCCGGACATCTCTGATGAGATCTGAAGCTGACATGCGCGTGAATGTGACCGCGAGCACACGACGAGGCTCGACTCCTTCTTCGAGCAGTCGCGTGATTCGGCGCTTGATGGCGAATGACTTACCGGTTCCCGGTCCGGCGAGCACTCGAATGCGAATCGCATCATTCGCAGCGATTTGGTATGCCGCCGTTGCAGGGTCTAGTTCATCATTCCAAGGCACTGAGATTCCTCGTTTCTTGGTGAATGGTACGAGGTCTCGAACCACGTCACGGTCGCACCCCCGATCGCGCACACCTGTTCACCGAGAGCGTGAGAGCGCGAGAGTCCGGTCGGGTCTGACCCGGATTCGGGTCGTTCGGATCGGGGGCCTCGCCTCTCGGTCCAAGACGGAGAGCGCCAACCCCTCGCCGCGGTGCCGCGAAGGGGGCCGATTCGTAGGCTCGCTCTGTAAACGACACGGCCCGCCCTGATTTGGGACGGGCCGTTGAACTCCCCGAGTAGGACTCGAACCTACAACCTAGCGGTTAACAGCCGCTCGCTCTACCATTGAGCTATCGGGGATCGGTTGTCTTCCGGCCCGGCGGCAAGCCCCCGAACCGACCCAGAGGGTACCCGCGCCTGTGGGGGAATCAAGCCGGGCTCAGCCTGCCACCAGCCCCATCCGGGGGCCTGCCAAGCCCGCCCATAGGAGCCCCCCGTGAGCGCCACGCCCCACCACATCGACCACCTCACCATCGCCGACCGCTTCGCGAAGGCCCTTGACCACGAGGACTACCCCACCGCGATCGCCCTGCTCGACGAGGCGTGCGTTTACACCGTCCAGGGCAAGACCCACGACGGGCGCGACGCGATCGTGGCGTCGTACGACGCGGCCGGTCAGGCGGGCAAGCGGTTCGACAGCCTGACGTACGAGAGCGAAGTCCGCGCGGGTGACGACGGGTGGACCATCATCCGCTTCCGCGACCTCGTCGAGCACAAGGGCCACACGCTCGACCACCACTGTGAGCAGTGGCTTCGCATCAACGATGCGGGGTTGATCGAGCGGATCGAGCATCGGGACCTGCCGGGCGAGGTGGAGAAATACGCTGACTTCAAGAAGGCGATCGGGGAGGGCTCCTGACGAGCCGCGACCGTCAGGGAGCGGAGCCCTCACCTGACGCGTTCTCCAAGCGTGTTCGCCAGCACCTTGCCGCCCCGGGTCCGCTCCCTCACGGTCGCGGCTTGTTGATCGCCTGGCAGACCTAGCGCGAACTGGCGAACAACACCTCCCCCACAAACCGATCCGTATCCCACACATACCGCTCCAGCGCCGTCGCCCGCCCGATCGCGCCCATCTCCGCTCGCTTCACCTCATCGCCCGCCAGCTCGCCCATCGCCCGCGCTATCGCGTCGGCATCCTCCGCAACCACCCCCCCACCCGTATCGAGCTTCTCGACGTACACGGGCAACGGCGTCGCGACGACGGGGAGGCCGCTCAGCATGCCCTGCACGATCGCCTGGCTGAACGTCTCATTAGTTGACAGTGCGAGCATCACGTCCATCGAGCGGAGCAGGGCCGCGACTTCGCGCGCCGGCGTCCAGCGGTGCGCGATCACGCCCTCGGGCAGCGCGGGCGGGTCGTCGATGTAGGCGACGAGGTGCAACCGGCATCGCTCGCGGAGATCTTGCGGCAGCGCCTCGAACGCTGCGATCGCGGTCCCCTCGCCCTTGGAGACATTGGGCAGGCGGCCGAGCAGCACGAAGTGGCACAGCCCATCGGCGTGCGACAGCTTCTCGCTGGGCGATCCGGGCGGGCGGAAATCATCCGGATTTGGCAAGCCATACATCACACGGACGCGCGCGGGGTCGCCCGCTTCTCGGAACGGCCCGGCGACGTGTTCACTCACCGCGAGAATATCGAGCGGGCAGCGGGCGACCGCGCGCCCGCCGTTCTTGCGGGGCCTGCGGTGGGCCATGGCGAACCGGCGCTTGCCCACGCCCAGTGCGCGCGCGAGCGTCGCCGCGGGGACGAGGCCACGCCCGATGTTCCCGATCATGAGCGTGTCGAAGCGCTTGCCGCCACCAATCGCTGCACGCACGACCGCGACACTCGCCGACCCAGCGACGCCAAGCTCGGGCACGCACAGCAACCTCGGCCCACGCTCTCCAAAGAACTCACCCAGCGCCTGCTCCCACGCGGGCACGATCGCGAGCGTCACCTCGATGCCCCGCTCCATGAGTTGGCGGATGAGGAGGAGTCGGAAGAGCTCGACGCCATGGATGGGCTTGCCGTGCCGGCTCTTGACGAAGCCCTGATCGACGATGAGGACGGACTTGCCCGCCCACTCAGATGGAGCCGGATCACCGCCACCCATCAGAAGAACGACGCGAGCATGCGCGCGCGCTCCGGCAGTTCGGGCTCATCGGTGCGCACGTACACATCGTTGCGCCCCAGGCGCGCCGCGCGCTCGTAGCCCGCCCCTTCGAGCAGCCCACGCACGGTCGCATCCGCCCCGCCCGTCAGGTCCTCGATCACGATCACACGCACGCGCCAGCGCGACAGGTCGAACCCATCGAGCAGGTCCGCCTCGCCCCCCTCGACATCGATCAGCGCGAAGTCGAAGGGCTCACCCGTGCCCGCACCCGCGCCCGCCTCGTCGAGCACATCGTCCATCGTGCGCAGCGGGACCTCGACCGCCTCGAGCCCGCGCTTGCCCGCGCTCGCCGCCGCGAGCGATGAATCGGACTTCACCTCGCCACCCTTGCGGAGCACGCCAAAGGTCGTCGTGCCCGTGGAACCTCGCTTAGAGAGCGCCGCGTGGACGACGTGCGAGCCCGGGCGCGCCGCCCGCGCCGCCTCCGCGAGCTCGGGCACGCCCTCGATCAGCACGCCCGTCCACCCGACCGATTCGAACAGGTACGACACGGAGTGGCGCACGCCGTCGAACGCGCCGACTTCGATGAACCGCCCCGTCGGCTTCGGGCCGAGGAGTGTCCAAAGGAACACATCCTCACCCTCGGGCGCGTGGCACGCGATCGGGACCCCGCCGGACCGGTCTCCTCGCACGCCCCGCGCCTGCTCAATCACCTGGTCACGCGCCCGCGTCAGCGCGAGCGTGAGCCCTAGGTCGGCGTGCCGCTTCCCTCGCTCGGCGAACGAGCGGAGCTTGTGGATCGCGCGCCGCTGCGTCAGCAACGCCCACACCCCCACGCCCAGCGCCAGGATCACAACCCAGTCGAACAGGTCCATCGGTGGGAAGATAACAGGGCGGTGCGACGCAGATACACTCCGCCCCATGACCGCCCCGCCCCCCCCACCCCCCCCACCCCCATCACCGTCTGACCCGCAGGCCGCCCTCGACGCCGCGCTCACCGCCGCGATCAGGAAGGCGTTTGGCGGCAAGCTCGATGGCGCCCCCGACACGCTGCTCGCCCCCTCGCGCAACCCGAAGTTTGGCGACTTCCAGTCCAACGCCGCGATGCCCCTCGCGAAGCAGCTCGCCATGAAGCCGCGCGAGGTCGCCGAGGCGATCATCGGGAGCCTCGACGTGAGCACCATCGCGGACGCGCCCGAGATCGCGGGGCCTGGCTTCATCAACTTCCGCCTGCGCCCCCAGGTCCTCAACGGCGCGCTCGACGCGATGGACAGCGCAACGCTCGGAATCACGCCCGTCGAGCCCGCTTCGGGCGTCGAGGAGAGCATCGTCGTCGACGTGTGCGGCGTGAACCTCGCCAAGCAGATGCACGTCGGCCACATCCGCGCCACGATCATCGGCGACGCCCTGGCGCGTCTGCACGAGCGCCTGGGGTACAGCGTGTACCGCCAGAACCACTTCGGCGACTGGGGCCTCCCCATCGCGATGGTCACGCACGCGATCGCGACCAAGGCTGAGGCGGGCGAGCTCGACCTGGGTTCGCTCACCGTCGCGGACCTCGAGCGCGAGTACCGCGAGGCCCAGGCCCGCTCGTCGCGCGGGCAGGCCGAGTGGAACGCGATCCAGAAGTTCGCGATGGGGCCCAAAGTCGAGGCGGAGTGGGAAGAGGCTCACGCAGAGTCTCAGGCCTTCCGAGATGAGGTGCGCACGGCGCTCGTCGCCCTCCAGGACGGCGATGCCCGCATGCGCTCGGTCTGGGAGCGCATCAGCCAGGTCACGCTCGACGCCTGCTTCGACGTGTGTTCGCGCCTGGGCGCCAAGATCGGCCCCGAACACACCGCGGGCGAGTCCACGTTCCGCGATGAACTCTCGGGCGTCGTCGCGGACCTCGAATCGCGCGGCATCGCGGAGGAGTCCGACGGCGCCCTCGTCGTCCGCCTCGACGAGTTCGGCATCAAGGAGCCCTGCCTCGTACGCAAGCGCGATGGCGGCTTCCTCTACGCCACCACCGACCTCGCTGCGATCCGCAAGCGCGTGCAGAAACTGTACGGCGTGAAGGTGATCTACGCGGTCGATGCGCGCCAGAGCCTGCACTTCCGCCAGGTCTTCGCCGCCGCGCTCAAAGCGGGCTACGCCCACCACGCCAACGGGCGCAACGCCGACCTCATCCATGCAGCGTTCGGCACGATCCTCGGCGACGATGGCACACCGTTCAAGACGCGCTCGGGCGACAACGTCAAGCTCTCGGACCTGCTCGACGAGGCGGTCGCGCGAGCCGAGGCCGCCGTCGCGGAGAAGAACCCCGATCTCCCACCCGAGGAGCGCCGGAGCGTCGCCGAAGCGGTGGGCGTGGGCGCGATCAAGTACGCGGACCTGTCGTCAGACCGCGTCAAGGACTACGTGTTCTCGTTCGATCGCATGCTCGCGTTCGAGGGCAACACGGGGCCCTATCTGCAGTACGCGCTTGTGCGCATCCGCTCGATCTTCCGGCGTGCTCAGGAGATGGGAATCGATGTGAGCACCCTCGACATCTCGAAGCCCCAGGCGGATTCCGGCGCGCCCGCGTTCGCGATCGAGGCCCCGGAGGAGAAGGCGATCGCCCTCGAGTTGCTCAAATACCCATCGGTCGTGCGGGCCGCCGCCGACGCCTGCGAGCCCCACCGCCTCTGCACCTATCTGTTCGACCTCGCGACGGCGTTCAGCAGTTTCTTCGAAGCGTGCCCCGTCCTCCGCGCCGAAGACGAAGCCACGCGCGACGCCCGTCTGCGCCTGTGCCGCCTTACGGGACGTGTCCTCGAGGACGGGCTGGCCGTTCTCGGACTGACGCCGCTCGAGCGCATGTAACGCGGGTTGCCTCCGCCCTTCTCTAGGGTACCTTTCATTATCAGTTGAAGGGAGGGTGCGGCATGTTCACACGCAAGCCATTGGCCATCGCGATCGCCCTCGCGCCAGCGTTGCCAGCGCTGGGGGGCGTCCCGATCACGCTCAACTGGGCGTCGTCGGTGGCGACGGGCCCCAACCCGCCGATTGCGCCGCAGAACGGGCTCGATGCGCCCGATGGCTTCATCGCATTCTTCCTCGCGGACGACGCGGCGGTCTACTCCCAGTTCGGCGTCGAAGAGGTCACCCAGCGGGGCGACCTCGCGGACCTCCTGAGCGTGGACGACGCCACCATCGAGGCCGCGAACTTCGTGATCTTCGAGTGCGGCGTCGAGCCAGACGGCGCGTTCGAGAGCGCATCGTTCCTGTTCATCGTCCAGGGCGATGTCCAGTTGCAGACCACCGCCCAGGCGCTCGCATCGGGCGCCGTGCCGCCGGGCGCCTACGAGGACTTCTTCGGCGTGCCCTTCGCGATCTGCTCGGGTGAGTGGGCGTTCGCGCTGTTCTCCACAACGGTGGACACCAGCGCGGACGACTTCGCGGTCCAGATCACAGCGGGCCCGGGCCAGCCCAAGCCCGACGCGATGGCGACCCTCAGCAAGCCGCCACCGCCGCCCGCCTGCCCCGGCGACTTCGACGGATCGGGCGGCATCGACTCGGCGGACCTCAACACCCTCCTCGCAGACTTCGGGTGCACGGGCGGCGAGTGCGTCGCGGACATCGATGGCGATGGCGACACCGATTCCGCGGACCTGAACGCCCTCCTCGCCGGGTTCGGCGATGCGTGCCCCGACGCGTAGGGCCACCGCGCTCCTGACCATGTTCTGGCTCCTCGAGATTCTGGGGCGCGATCGCTGCGCCCTGATGTAGGCTTGGGGTGCGCTCGCCAAACGCGCGAAACAGGAGCACCCCAACGATGACGCCACGCCTCACCCGTTCGTTGATCGCCCTCGCTGGCGGCACCGCCACACTTCTCATGCTGTCCTGCGGCGCAGGCGACGACCTGGCCCGTCGGGCCGAGGTGTCGGTTGACGCGGGCGACGCGATGCCCGTCGTCGACGAGGCCCCGCGCGACCCCAACGAACCGCCCACCGACCCGCGCAGGCTCCGCTCGTGGACCGCGCTGCGCGGCATCGTCTTCGAGGACGGCGGCGTGCGCATCGACCGCGCGGTCGGCGACGCCTTCCAGACGCCCGCGACGCGCGAGGTCGCGCTCGCCCACGTCGACCGCTCGGCGGACCTGCTCGCTCTGTGCCGGCGCAACGACGCGATGGGCGCCGCGCGCGACGCGGTGCTCGCCTTCGAGCAGTCGCCCGAGGCGTGGCGTGCCCTCGGGCTCGCCCTTCTCTCCAAGCGCAAGGACGCCCAGGCGGCCCTCGTGTTCGCCCACGCGGTCTCGCTCGACGGGAGGGACGCGGACCTGCGCACGCTCTACGCCGATGCGCTCAACCGCGACGGGCAGCGCGATGCGTCCAACGCCCAGCTCCGCGAGGCGATCGCCATCGACCCGGGTTACGCGAAGGCCCACGCCCGCCTCGCGGCCCAGCTCACCATGCTCGGCGATATCGAAGCGGCCAAGCCCCACGCCGACCTCGCCGAGCAGCTCGGCGGCACGCTCCCGTCCGTCCTGCGCACGCGCCTCGATCGGGGCTTCCCCCCGGCGCCCGAGATGCCCCAGGCGGGCGCGCCCACCCCCCCGCCCGTCGTGGGCGAGCAGGTGCGCATCGACGACGACCCCGTCCAGGCGCGGGCCAACGAGACCAGCGCCTCCGCGTCGGACTTCAACCCCATGGTCGCGGTCGCCGGGTGGAACGACTACCGCTCGGACATCCGCTCCTTCTTCAGCCTGACCACGGACGGCGGGGAGACCTGGGACGAGTTCGTGCTCCGCCCGCCCGCGCAGTTCCAGTCGAGCGTCGAGGGCGACCCCATGTGCGCACACGACCACCGCAACGGCTACCTGTGGGCGGGCGCGATCTCCTTCGGGTTCAACGGCGGGCTCTACATCGCACGGCTCGACCCGGGCCAGTCCGAGTTCAACGACCCTGTCATGATGGTGGTCGATGGTGGTGTCGATAAGGGGTGGCTCGCCGCGGGCGCCAACCCCTTCGCGCCGGGCAACCCCAACCTCACCAAGCTCTACTGCGCCTTCAACTTCGGGCTCGTCTCCTCCGATGACCTGGGCGACACGTGGAGCGGCATCACGAGCCTCGGCTTCGGGCTCGGCTTCCTCCCACGCGTCGGCCCCGACGGCGAACTCTACATCCTCTCGTGGGACTTCGAGGATGGCATCCAGCTCCACCGCTCGTTCGACGGGGGCGACACCATCCTCGGCCCCGACATCATCGCCACACGCATGGACGTCTGGGGCATCGATGGCACACGCTTCCCGGGCTCGTTCCGCGTCCCGCCGCTCAATTACATGGCCGTCGATCCGACTTCGGGCGACCTCTACGTTGTGTACTTCGACACCACGCAGGTCGTTGCCGGCTCAACCACCGTGGACCTCTACTTCCTCAAGTCCACCGATCGGGGCGCCAACTGGACCGAGCCCGTCGCCATCACGCAGGGCGACCCGGGCATCGAGGACCACTTCTTCCCGTGGCTCGAGGTCGACGCCAACGGGCGCATCCACATGGTCTACTTCAATTCGCGCGGCTCCGACCAGGACAGCTTCGGGCTGATCGATGCGGTCTACTCGTACTCCGACGATGCGGGCGAGACCTGGAGCCCCTCTGTCCTGACGCCCTTCCCCTACAACTCCGAACAGGATGGCAACCCGGGCAACACCTTCATCGGCGACTACCTGGGCCTCGCGCTCGCGGGCGATCGCGCCTATCCCGTGTACAACTCGAACCAGAACGGCAACGCGGACATCTTCGCGCACGCCATCGTCACACCGCCGCCCGGCGGTGACTGCCCGGAGGACCTCGACGGGAGCGGGACGGTCGACTCCGCGGACCTCAACCTCGTGCTGGGCGGGTTCGCGATCGACGATTCGGGCGACATCGATGGCGATGGCGACACCGACTCCGCGGACCTGAACCTGCTGCTCGGGCTGTTCGGGCAGGACTGTCCCTGATAGGCGCGTCTATTCAATGGGCAGGGCGCCCGCGGCGCCGCGCTGTTCGGGCGGCGGCGCCGGGCCGTCGTGCCAGTGCCAGTGCGGCTCGTGCCAGTGCTGATTGGACTCGGGGTCGTATTGCCATGGCGTGGGGTGCGTGATCCTGGATGGGCGCCCGGATCCGCCTGGCGTGGGGATCACCGAGCCATCGGCGCGGCGGGCGCCGATGCCATCGCTCGACGTCGCGGTGCCGAGGCCCGGCGTGCCGCGGCGCTCGGGGGGAGGCGGCGGGCCGTCGTGCCAGTGCCAATGCTCCTGGTGCCAGTGCTGGTCGCTCTCGGGGTCGTACTCCCAGGGCTCGGGGTTCGTGATGTTGGAGGGCCGGCCCGAGCCGCCCGGCGCGGGGATGACGTGGCCGTTCTCGTCGTAGCGCCCGAGGTTGCTCGTCGTCGATGCGGGGATGGGCGGGTTGAGCGGGTCGAGGGTCGGCGGCGCGGGAGGGTCCGCGGATCGATCCATCGTCGCCGCGAGCCCCAAACCAAACGCGAGCCCACCCAACGTGAGCACCGCGAGCACCTGGACCACAAGCGGGGGACGCTTGCTCTTCTTCTTGCCCGAACCACTCGTCGCCATCTCGCACCCCATTCTCTTGCCGTGACCGAGTCGATCGACCCGGACGATCCGGGGCGATCCACCACCCCGATCCTACCGCAAGCCCCGCGCAGAGCCAGTGTCCGGGCCCGATCTGGGCGGGGTAACCCGTGGACAGCCCGCACACTCGGAAGCCCGCGACCCACTCAAGCCGATAACTCCCCCGGACGAACGCTCGATCACGCGGGAGGGAGAATCCACAATGAACAAACTCGCGACGACCGGTGTGGGGCTGATCGCCCTTGGCGCAGCGCATGGCGCCCCGTCTGGGGGCGGGGGGTTCGACTTCGGGATGACTCTCTCGGGCTCGATCGACGACAACCCCACAGAGGTCCACGTGGGCGATCTCGATGGGGATGGCGACCCCGACGTGGTCGTCACCCACGGCGGCCCGCCGACGATGAGTCTCTTCATCAACAACGACGGCGAGTTGTCCCCTCCGCTCGTCCTCGAATTGCTCCACAACGCGATGGGCTTGACCATCGCCGACCTCGATGGGGATGGGCTCAACGACATCGCAGTCGCGATCTCGGGGTACCAGACCAATGCGATCGAAGTCTGGCTCAACCCGGGCGATTGGGCGACCTCCGAGGCGGCGAGTTACGAGTCCGCGACGGGACCGCAGACGGTGCGCGCCGCCGACCTCGATGGGGACGGGGACCTCGACCTCGCTGCACCCTGCGCCGACGTGGCAACGCTCCAGGTGTTCTTCAACGATGGCGATGGGACATTCGGGGAGCCGGACTCCTATGAGGCCGGCTTCCTCCCCTGGGCGGTCGCGCTGGCCGATCTCGACGGCGATGGCGACACGGACATCGTCTCGTCCACGTTCGTGGACTCCGCCCTGCGTGTGCTGCTCAACGACGGCGCGGGCGCATTCACGCCTTCGCCCGTCCTGTACCCCATAGCGCCCGGCACAATGGAGATCGAAGCGATCGACCTCGACGCCGACGGCGACTTCGACCTCGTCACCAACGGGTTCTTCTCGGGGAGCGTCGGGATCGCTCTGAACGATGGGAACGCGGGGTTCGCGGTCTCCTACGCGATCGGCGCGCTCGGCAACTCGCCCGCGATCGCCATCGGCGACTTCGACCACGACGGCGACCCGGACATCGCCGCGAGCGATTACGCGATTGAGGGCCTTCAGTTCTTCACGAACCAGGGTGGCGGGCTCTTCTCCTACGACTCGTTCCTTGCGTTCGACCACCCCGCCCGTGACGCCGCGGCCGCGGACTTCGATGGAGACGGCGACATCGACATCGTCGCGCCGATCTCCACCGGCTTCTACTCCGCGAGGCTGCTCACGCTCCACAACGAATCCCCTCAAGGCATCGTGCCCGATGTGGATCAGAGCGGGGCGGTGAACATCAAGGACCTCGCCCTTGTCCTCGCGAACTTCGGCTGCACGGGGTTTGAGTGCGACCCGGCGACGGATACCGATGCGGATGGCGACACCGACACCACTGACCTCAACAACGTCCTGCTCGCGCTCGAGCCGCCAGCCGCGGGGCCCTGAGCGCCCCGACTCACCCCCCGCACACGTCCCCGAACCCCGCGAGCACGGTGTTCAGGTCGTCCGAGTCGGTGTCGCCGTCGCCATCCGCATCGCCCGCGCACCCCCCGCCCGTGCACCCGAAGTCCGCGAGCAGCGTGTTCAGGTCCTGCGAGTTGACGACGCAGTCGCCGTTCAGGTCGCCCGCGAGGCCGCTCGGCGGCACAACGGGCATCGCTTCCAGGCGCACATCATCGAAGTCCACCTCGAGGTCCGCGCCGGGGTCGACCGCGTCGACCTGGTTGAGGTTGATGAGCCTGATGGCAAGGTCCGACCCGATGCGCGGGTCGCCGGGCTCGGGGGTGAACGTGACGGTGCTCGTCATGAACGCGCCCTCCGGGATCAGGCCCGCGAGTTCGTTGTCATCGCACTCGAGCATTTCACCGCCCGCGCGCAGCTCGACGCGGTAGCCCGGGAAGCCATCGAGGTCGAAGAACTGGCCGCTCATGGCGGTGCCGGATGCGATGTTGCCGATCTCGACACGGAGGGTGTAGGTGGTGTCGGCCTCGAGCGGGATGCCCGTGAGCTCCTGCTCGATGCCATACTCGCCTTCGCCGCCCGAGCCGGCGAAGTTGAACGCGATGGCGACGCGCTGCCCCTCCGCGGCCCCATCGGGGAAGTTCACGTACACCCCCGGGTTGCCGACGGGGTCTGCCTCGAATGGCGTGAGCGTGCCCAGGTAGTACGTCGGCCCCGCGCCGCCTTGGGTGATGTTGGCGGGGTCGTAGAGCGCCCACCCGTTGGGCGGGCCGAACGTGAACTCGTTGAAGGGCGCCTGCCCGGAGATGTCCTCGAAGCCAGGGTTGTCGATGGGCAACTCGACCACGCCGCCCGCAAGCAGGCTCGGCACGAGACACGTCAGGCCCGCAATCCACCCGGCAACCGCTGTACGCATGACATCTCCTTCTCTTCCTTCGGCGGGATCGCCTCACTCCTTCTCCACACTCGCAGGTCGGATCTCTCAGTTCAAGTAGGAGGCGTAAGACTGGGGCGGGACACGTCAGGCGTGCCGGCGGAAACGCCCGACGATGTGGGCGGCGATGCGTGCTTGCGCGGAACACTCTCGGACCCTCCACGTAGCGAATGGCACGCGCGGGTCGCCGCGTTGTCATTCCCATGTCCATCATCCGGAGAGCAGCATGAGCGGCAACACAGTGATCGTGGCGGGCGTAGGGGCCGCTTTGGCAGCACATTGCGCACACGCGGGAGACCCCGTGTTCGACTTCACCAACAACCAGGAGGTCATGGTCGGCAAGGGCCCCCTCGAACTCGCGGTGGGAGATATCGATGGCGATGGCGACCCCGATGCGATCACTTCGAATTTCCAGGACGATTCCCACACGGTCATCCTGAACGACGGGGTGGGCGGCTACGACGCATGGGCCACGTTCGCTGGTCTGAATGGCTCGACCGGCCTCACGCTCGCCGACCTGGACTCCAACGGCGTTCTCGACCTCGCGACGGTGGGCGAGGCGGCGCAGTCGCAGGCCTCAGTTGCGGTCTACCTCAACCCCACCGACTGGGCCGCGCCCGAGTCGACGATCTACGACATCGGCATCAACGCGGGCCCACAGACCGTGCGCGCGGGAGATATGGATGGCGATGGCGATCTGGACCTCGTCACCCCCGACGCCGACGCGGAGACCATCAGCGTCTTCATGAACAACGGCGATGGCACCTTCACCACCCCCGTGATCTACCCCACAGGCGAGCTCCCGTGGAGCGTCGGCCTTGCCGACCTGGACGGGGACGGCGACATCGATGTCGCAGTCGGCAGCCTCACTGAGAACCAAGTGCGGATCTACAAGAACGCTGGCGATGGGACGCTCGCACCCTCCAAGCCCGCAACCGTCGCGCCGGGCCCCATGCAGATCGAGGTGGGCGACATCGACTCCGATGGCGACATCGACATCATCGCTTCCTCGTTCTTCGGCGGCGTTGTCAACCTCTTGTTCAACGATGGAGATGGGACCTTCACCTTCGTCGTCCAGCTCGGCGAACTGGGGCTCTCGCCCGGCGCCGCGGGGGGCGACTTCGACAACGATGGCGACCTCGACATCGTCGCGACCAACTACGACACGTACGGCGTCCACTTCTTTATCAACGATGGGCTCGGCACCTTCACGAGCTTCGAGGAAGACGCCATCGTCCAGGCGGCCCAGAACCCGCAGTTCATCATCGCCCGCGATATCGATGCGGATGGCGACATCGACGTCATCACCGCCAACGCCGGCGCGGGGTCGGTCAGCATCTTCTTCAACAACACCCCCCAGGGCATCGTCTCCGATGTCGACCAGAACGGCATCGTCGACTCGGGCGACCTGATGGTCGTGGTCGAGGCCTTCGGGTGCACGGGTTGGGGGTGCAACGACAGCCCCGCCGACACCGATGCGGATGGCGATGTGGACTCCGCTGACCTCAACAACGTGCTCCGTGACTTCGGCAAGAAGAAGAACGGGTAGGCCGTCTTCTACAGTTGGTTGGGAAAATGGCCGCGGGCCCCGGGTTTCCCTGGGGCCCGCGTCGTAGTGGCCGGATGCCGGCGATAAGCCGAGTTCTGTCCCGGTGGCAAGCCACCAGTGGCGACCATTTCTCTGCCCGCGCCGTTGCCGGCACGGTGGGAGGGGGTCTGACACCCCTCCAGCAACCGACCCGCACCCATTCCGCCCGGACCAGGCGTTCCGCCTTGCGACGGACGGGCACTGCTTGGTCTTGCACGCGCTGGGGTTTGCCGTGCCCCCGCTGTCACCAGCGGGGCGGTGCGCTCTTACCGCACCCTTTCACCCTTACCTGTGCCCGGTTGCCCAGGCCATCGGCGGTCTGCTCTCTGTTGCACTTTCCCTCGCCCCCCGGCCGGGGACGGGTGGGCGTTACCCACCAGCGTGTCCTGACGTGCTCGGACTTTCCTCACCCGCGCGGGACCACCCCGACGAGCGCGGCCGCCTGCCGACACCGCACGCATCCTACGCCCGCGCCCCTGAGCGAGCCGGGGCGTGTCGCCCCGGTCCCCTCTCCGCTTCTTCCGATAGGACCGCGATTAACCGCGCGGGCTGAAGCCCGCGGCTCTGAGATAGAGGCGACCCGCTCACAACCGCAACTGCATGTACACCTCGTCGTACGACACCCCATCGACCCGCAGCGCATCGGGCTCGACCCCCCACTGCTTGAAGCCCACGCGCTCGTACATCCGCTGGGCCCCCGACGAACTGGCCGAGACGCTCAGCCCGACGACCTCGACGCCCCCCCACGACCGCGCGATGTCGAGCGCGCCCCGCACCACCGCCTCGCCGAGCCCGCGTCCGCGCATGCGTGGCGTGACGTAGACGCCCCAGACCATCGCGCGGTGCGCCGACTTGGGTCGCTCGCCCCGGAACAGGCCCGCGGATGCGACGAGGCCCCCGCCGCTATCGGGATCGTCGACCGCGACGATCGCCTGGTAGTCGGTGTTCGCGAGGTTCTTCACGACCTGTTCAGGCACCGACCCGTTCGGGTCGTGCCCCTCGCTCGATTCGAATGCCCAGGGCGTGTCCGCGAGCATCTCGCGGCGGAGCGCGACGTAGGCCATCGCATCGTCGGGTGTGAGCCTGCGCGTCGTGAACGCCGCGCCGCTCACCTCTTCCGCTTCCCGCCGGTCTTCACGTTCGCCTCGTAGTGCGCGATGAACTTCTTTGCCGTCATCCGCTTCACCGCCTTGCCCACCACATCGAGCGGCACATCCTCGATCTTCTTGAAACGCACGCAGCACTTGCCCATGTCGAGCTTCTTGCCCGTCTTCGTCCACGCCTCGCGGAACCAGCGGTCCTGTTCCGGATCGCCGTAGTTGCACATGAGGTAGAGGCCCATGTGGTTCTTCTGCGAGGCGAGGCCCGCGTAGGGGAGGGGTTGCTTGGGGTCGCAGTGGTAGCCGTCGGGGTAGACCGAGTGGGGGATGTAGTACCCGATCATGCCGTACTGCATGCCCTCCTCGACGCCCTTTGGGAGGTTCTTGCGGATAACGGTGCGCACCGCTTCGAGCGCCTTGCGCCGGTCTTCGGGCAGCGCCGCGAGGTAGTCGCGCACGCTCGCCGCGCCACGGGGCCCCTTCGACGTCGATGCGGCCTTCTTCCGCGCCGGCGCTTTCTTCGCAACTCGCTTCCTGGTCGTGACCTTCTTGCGCGCAACCTTCTTCGCCGTCTTCCTGGCGACCTTGCGCGTCGTTGCCGATCGCTTCTTGGCGACCTTCTTCTTCGCGGTTGCCTTCTTGCGCACGGCCTTCTTCTTCGCGGTGGTCTTCTTCCTGGCTGCCATGCCCCGCAGGATACCGCAAGGCCCGGCCGATCGGGCGTGCCACCGACCGGTCCGCCGGTCAGTGCTCCCCCGCCTGGCCAGACCCCCGAGCCGCCGCGATGCGCCTGCTCAGGGGATACCGCAGGGTCACGATCGCGCTCCCGACGAACGCCGCGACGCCCAGCAGCTCGGCGACCTCCTCGAGCGCCTGCATGGGCTCCTCGCTCGTGATGAGCCCGCGCCCGAAGATGTCGTCCGCCGCGTACCCAACGCCGATCAGCCCGACCGACACCCCGAACAGGATCAGGCCAGCATCACGCGCCCGCAGCAGCGCGAAGACCGGCGCCCGCACCACCACCGGCGGCACGAGCAGCAGCCCAGCGCCCACCAGGGCGACCGCCGCCCAGAACCCCTTCACCCAGATCGGCACCGACGCGTCCAGCACCCAGCGCGACTTGAAGTGCACCGCCCACACGCCCAGCGCCTCGCTGTTCAGCGCCTCGTGGAGGTCGAGCTCCCGCGCCGCCGCGAGGCCGGCGATCGTCGCGAGCCACACCCCGTTGAACCGGTCGCGCCCGCGCTGATGCACCACGATCGCCAGCGCCACACCCAGCGCCACAAACCACCCCACGAGCTGCGCCCACTCGATGGGCCCGCCCTCCGCGTGCACCTGGATCGGATCGGGGTGGATCAGGTACGACGCGATCACGAAGACCGCGATCACAACCACCGAGAGCCCGCCCCACCACGCCACCGACCGCCCGCGCGGGGCGACCCCGTGCAAGACCCCACCGGCCGGCAAAGGAGCGGTTGGCATCACGCAAGCGTAATGTTGCGGCCCGCAACGGTCCACACGAGCCGCTTACCCATTGCTTGCTAGATTCCCCTCACATGTCCCGCGCCGCCCGCCAACCCACCCCCGAGGGCCTCGAGCCCGACCCGGGCTATCTCCACTGGTCCACGCGCCCCCTCCACGCGCTGGCCTTCCTCCTCCCGCTCATCCTCCTCTATGAGGTCGGCGCGGCGCGATTCCTCTCCAGCGCGAACCAGGCCTCCATCGAGACCATCCGCGCCCACCGACTCCTGACCGACGCGTTCGGCGTGTTCGGCGTCTCGGGCCTCTACCTCCCGGCGGTCCTCTTGGTCGTCGTCCTCGCCATCTGGCACTTCCTCGTCCACGACCCCTGGCGCATCCGCCCGCGCGTCCTCGCGGGCATGGCGCTGGAATCGGGCGCGTGGGCGGTGCCCATGATCGTCACGGCGCTGCTCACCACAGCCGTGCTGAACCTGGGGCAGGCGCACCCGGCTACGGCGCCCGCCACGCCCGCCCCCCTCGATGCGCTCTCATGGCCCGCGCTGATCACCGTCTCGCTCGGCGCGGGCATCTACGAGGAACTGCTGTTCCGACTGGTCGCCATCACGATCATCTACACGATCCTCGCGGACCTGGTCGCGCTGCCCAGGCGGTGGGCGTGGGGCGGGGCGATCATCGCGTCCGCGATCGCGTTCGCGCTCTATCACGACGCCGCGTGGGGCGATGCGGGCCAGGTGCTCTGGCGCGACGCTGCCTACTTCACCATCGCGGGTGCCGCGTTTGGCGGCATCTTCGCGTGGCGCGGGTTCGCCATCGTCGTCGCGGTCCACGCGCTCATGGACGTCGCCCTGCTCACCATCCAGAGGGCCGTCTGAACGCCCGCGACGCCCCACCGCCTACGATCCGACCATGCCGAGCAAGAAGACCGCTACGCAACTCGAAGTCGTCGAACCCATCGGCGAGCGCGTCCTCATCCGCAAGGACGAGGACAAAAAGCAGACCAAGGCCGGCCTGCACCTCCCCGACAAGATCGAGATCCCAACCCTCACCGGGCGCATCGTCTCCATCTCGGCACAGGTCGCCAACGACCCAGACTACCCCATCAAGCAGTACGACAGGGTCCTCTTCAACCCCAAGCACGGCATCCCGGTGGACTTCGAGGGCGACAACCGCCTCTTCGTCATCCCCATCGAGGACGTCGTCGCGGTCTTCCGGCGCGAAGCGTCCGACGACTGACCGCTCAACGGCGTGACGGGCTTCAAGCCCGTCACGCCCAGTCGCCTACCTCGCCTTGTACTCGATCCCAAGGTGGCGGTAGATGAACGCGTGGACATCGACCTGCTGCTCGATGCGCTGCGACAGCGCCGCCCCGCCGCCGTGGCCCGAGTCGGAACTGGTCCGGAGGAGCACGGGGTTGGTCGTGGCCGTCGCCTGCAGGCGCGCGGTCATCTTGCGTGACTGCATCGGGTCCACGCGCGGGTCATTGGCGCCCGTCACGAACAGGATGGGCGGGTACTGGGCATCGTCGCGCACGTTGTGATAGGGCGAGTAGGCGTGCAGCGCCTCGAACTGCGCCTTGTCCTTCACGGTGCCGAACTCCGGGATGTTGAACACGCCGTTGGGCGAGAGCTCGACGCGGAGCATGTCGTAGATGCCCACGAACGAGACCACGCACCCCGCGAGCCCGGGCGCCTGCGTGAACGTCGCGCCCATGAGCAGGCCGCCGTTGGACCCGCCGATGATGCAGAGCTTCTCGCTCGATGTGTAGTTGCGCGTGATGAGGTGCCGGGCCGCGGCCTGGAAGTCGTCGAAGACGTTCTGCTTGTTGGTGAGGTTGCCGGCCTTGTGCCACGCCTCGCCGTACTCGCCGCCGCCGCGGATGTTCGCCACAGCACAGATCACGCCCTGCTCGAGCAGGTCGATGTTGGTGGTGCGCATGTAGGGCTCGATGTTGACGCCGTACCCGCCGTACCCGTTGAGGACGCAGGGCGTCGTCCCGTCCATCTCCACGCCGGGCGGGATGATGATGTTCACGGGCACCTGCGTGCCGTCGTTCGATGTCGCGAACTCGCGCACCACCCTGTAGGGCGACATGTTCGCGGGCGACTCTCGGACGAGGGCCGTCATGCGCGTCTCACCCGTGCGCGGGTCGAACAGGCGCCACGACGAGGGCTCGACGAACGAGCCGTTGGCGAAGACGATGCCCTCATCGGTGACGACCATGCCGCCGACGCTCGACACGTCGAGCAGGTCCGGGCCGCGTTGTGGCACGCCATCGAGCCCGAACACGCGGACCTCCGAAGGCCCGCCCGTCTGGTACTCCACGAACAACCGATCGAACGCGGCAACAAGCGATGGCGCCGACCAGAAGCTCGAGATGATCGAGTCCGTGCCCTCCGCGATCACCGTCTCAGCGCGCTTGAGCGACGGGCTCGCCGCGCTCGTCCGGAGCACCTCGCCCATCGGCGCCCCGGCGCGGTTGATGAGGAACACCTCATCGTCCTCGCCGAAGAATGCCTGCTTGACGCCCTCCCTGAAGCCCGCGATCCGCGACCACTCCCCATCGGGCTGACGGATGAAGTGGGCGAAGTCGCCCCCATCGCCGTCCTGCACCGTCGCCAGCACCCGCCCCGAATCGTGGTCGACCTTCAGCTCGATCTCCGCGATCTTGGGGAAGTCCTTGCCGATCTCGTAGCGGTCGCGTGAGGGGTCCTGCCCGAGCGTGTGGTGGTAGACCTGGACGTAGAAATTGAGGTCGTCGCCCGACTTCTCGTTCGTCCGCGGATAACGGGTGTAGTACAGGCCCCGCGGATAACGGGTGTAGTACAGGCCCTTGCCATCGGCGTCCCACGCGAGCGAGCCGCCCGCCGTGCCGCCGTTCACCCGCTCGATGATCGGCCCGCGCGCCTTGCCGGTCGCCACATCCACGATCCACAGGTCGCCCGACTCCGTCCCCGCACGCGACAGCGACACCGCCACCCTCGACCCATCGGGCGAGGGCACGAACCAGTCGACAGAGGTCAGCCCCTCCGGATCGAGCACGCCCGGGTCGAGCAGCGTCCGCGCCGCGCCGGGCTCATCAACCGAGGGCATCACCACGAGGAACGGGTGCTCCCTCGGCGGCTGGTTCTTCATCGCGAAGATGCGGCCGCCCGACGCGTGCACGTCGTAGTACGACTCTGACGCGAACGACATGATTTCCGTCAGGCGGTCACGGACCTCAGCGACGCTCGGCAGAAAGTCCAGGTGCCCGCGTGCATAAGCATTCTGCATATCGCTCCACGCCTGCACATCGGGGTCCGCCCAGTCCTCGAGCCACCGGTAGTCGTCGGTGATGCGCACGCCGTGGTACACATCCACAACGGGCTCGCGATGGGTCTGGACGGGCCCACTCGAAGCGATCGCGAGCGAGGCGGTCAGCAGGGTCAGAACAGCGGTTGCAGCGTTGCGCATCGGGGTTGCCTCCTTGCCCATCTGGGCTAGCCATATGTTAGGAAACCGCCCGCCCCGCCCCACGCTGCGTGTCCCCCGCGCAACGCCCGCGTCACCCGACCGTTTCTTGGCAGATTTCGTGGGGCCACCAAGAAACCGCCCGGGGCCGTCTGCGAATAAGGGTGTGCTGACGCGAGGCATCGCATCAGTTCGGCTGGCGGCGGCACGGAACGCCCCGCATTGGGCCGCGACCTTCCGGGGTCGCGGGGGGTGGACCGGCGGATCGAGCATGACACAGGGATGCTCGGCCCGCGCAACCACCGGCAGACGACGGGCCACTACAGCGGGTCGAGCCCCTCCAGTTCCCGCTGACGCCTGCCCTCTGCCAACCAGCCCGCAAGGCTGGCCGACCAATGCTCTCTCCGACAACGGGCTCCGCGAAACGCGGGGCCCGTTGTTGTTTTTGGGAGGGGCACCAGGGATCAGGGTCCAGGCATCAGGTGGATGCGCACATCCCCCCTCGTCCACGCCGACGATGAGCGAGTCGTGGGCCCTTCCCCGACTCACCACGTGCCCACGAACGTGCCAACCTGGGAGCCCGTATAGACCGATACCTACCCCATGCCCCCCAAGCGCACCAACACAGACCTCCCCCCCGAACTCAGGGACCACATGGTCGCCATCCGCGACAAGGCCATCGAGTACGGCCTCGACTTCTACGAGGTCATCTTCGAGGTCCTCGACTTCGAGACCATGAACCAGATCGCCTCCTACGGCGGCTTCCCCATCCGCTACCCGCACTGGCGCTGGGGCATGGAGTTCGAGCAGATGTCACGGCGCGACGCCTACGGCCTCGGGCGCATCTACGAGATGGTCATCAACAACGACCCCTGCTACGCCTACCTCCAGGAGTCCAACGCCGTCACCGACCAGAAGCTCGTCATGGCCCACGTCTACGGCCACGCCGACTTCTTCAAGCACAACCTCTGGTTCGCCAAGACCGACCGCAAGATGATGAACACCATGGCCAACCACGCCACCCGCGTGCAGCGCCACATCGACAAGCGGGGCCAGGAGCCCGTCGAGGCGTTCATCGACTCGTGCCTCTCCATCGAGCACCTCATCGACCCCTACGCCATGTTCAGCCCCGGGCGCACCGCCGCGCTCTGGGGCGCCGCGGGCGCGAAAGACGACAGCGCCGGCTTCCAGGCCGACCGCCTGCCCGCCAAGCCCTACATGGAGCGCTACATCAACCCGGAGGAGGAGATCGCCGCCCAGCGCGCCGCGTACCAGGAGAAGGTGAAAGCAGCCGAGGGGCGCACGCCCGCCGAGCCGACGCGCGATGTCCTGCTCTACCTCATGCTCAACGCCCCCCTCGCCGACTGGCAGGCCGACGTGCTCCAGATCATCCGCGATGAGGCCTACTACTACGCGCCCCAAGCGATGACCAAGGTCATGAACGAGGGGTGGGCCAGCTACTGGCACTCCAAGCTCATGACGGGCCACTTCCTCGAAGCCAAGGAGATTATCGACTACGCCGACCAGCACTCGGGCGTCGTCTTCATGCCCGCCGGCGGCTTCAACCCCTACAAGATCGGCATCGAGATGTTCCGCGAGATCGAGGAGCGCTGGGACAAGGGCCAGCACGGCATCGCCTGGGAACGCATCGAATCCATCGGCGACCGCGAACGCGTCGACGACAAGTCCATGAAGGGCCGAGAGAAGATCTTCGAGGTCCGCAAGATCTACAACGATGTCAACTTCATCGATGAGTTCCTCACCGAAGAGTTCGTCGAGAAGCACAACATGTACCGCTACGTCCGCGACCCCCACACGGGCGAGGTCCGCGTCGCCTCACGCGATTGGCTGCAGGTCAAGCGCGAACTGCTCGCGCGCATCACCAACATGGGCCAGCCCTTCATCTGGGCCATCGACGGCAACTACAGGAACCGCGGCGAGCTCTACCTCGCCCACCAGTGGACGGGCCTCGAAATCGACCTCGCCAAGGCGAGCGAAGTCCTCAAGAACATCCGCATCATCTGGGGTCGCCCCGTCCACCTCCAGGCGATGCTGGGCGACCACCTGCACCTGCTCAGCGTCGATGCACCGGAAGATGAGATGTCACGCGAGCGGACGGATACGGACCTGCTCGCCGAGGCGGGCGCGGGCTGACCCGTGCCACTGACCGGTCCTCCGGTCAGTGTCTTCATGCGTGTATCGAGCACTGACCCGAGGACGGGTCAGTCGTACACCCCCCACCTACCATCCCCACCATGCGCTCACCTCGCCGCATCATCGACGCCAACGCCAACCGCGCCCGCGAGGCGCTGCGCGTGATGGAAGACGCCGCGCGCTTCCTCCTCGACGACGAGACCCTCGCCCGCCCGCTGAAGGAACTCCGCCACGCCCTGAGCCAGGCCCTCGCGGCACTCCCGGGCGGCGGCGCATCAGAACTCGCCGCACGCGACACCCCCGCAGACGTCGGCACCGCCATCACCACCCCGAGCGAAGGCGTCCGCCCCGACACCCACGCCATCGTCATCGCCGCCGGCAAGCGCCTGGGCGAAGCGCTCCGCAGCATCGAGGAGTACGCCAAGCTCGTCGAGGCCGACGCGGCCCGCACGGGCAAGCCCATCAAGCAAACCCCCACCGTCGCCGCCCGCGTCGAGACCCTCCGCTACCACGCCTACGAACTCGAGGGCCGGCTCGTCCTCGCCCTGGGCACGGGGCGGGCCACGCAGTGGAAGCTCTGCGTCATCATCACAGAGAGCCTGTGCGTCCACTACAACTGGCTCACCGTCGCCCACGCCGCGATCAACGCGGGCGCGGATTGCGTCCAACTCCGCGAGAAGACGCCCGACTCCGCGGACCTCCTCGCCCGCGCCCGCCTGCTCGTCAAGCTCGCGCGCGAAGAGTCGGCCCACCCGGTCTCGGTCATCATCAACGACCGCCCCGACATCGCGCTGCTCGCGGGCGCCGATGGCGTCCA
Source organism: Phycisphaerales bacterium (assembly GCA_965228605.1). Taxonomy (GTDB): domain Bacteria; phylum Planctomycetota; class Phycisphaerae; order Phycisphaerales; family UBA1924. Next base: position 3,495,400 of record OZ245825.1, on the reverse strand, counting down.
CGTCGGGCAGAACGACCTCTCGGTCGGCGCCGTCCGCCGACTCGCGGGCTTCGACCTCCTCGTGGGCCTCTCCACCGCCAACATCCTGCAGGCCAAGCGCGCCCTCCACGAGGGCGCCGACTATTGCGGCGTGGGCCCCATGTTCCCCACCACCACCAAAGACAAAGACCACATCGCTGGCCCCGTCTACATGCGCAAGTACGCCGAGCACAACCCCGCGCTGCCCCCCCACCTCGCAATCGGCGGCATCACCGCCGAGCGATTGCCGAGCGTGCTCGAAGCGGGCGCGAGGGGTGTGGCGGTCAGCTCATCGATCTGCGGGGCGAAAGACCCCGGCGCGATCGTGGGGGCGATGGTGGAGATGATTGAGGCAACCTGATCCTCCCGCTTCCTCTCCCCTTGGGGGAGAGGCCAGGTGAGGGGTCCATCAACAACGCGAGCGCAGCGAGCATCAACTCCCACTCCCTCCCCCGCGCGGCGGGGGAGGTGGCGACGAGCAGAGCGAGTCGTCGGAGGGGGAAGCGCCAACCTCGTCAACCAAACTCAAATCGAGTGGGGCGGGCGTCTCGCCCGCCATCGACGCCGAGGTGATGGGGGTCCCGCCCATCCCGAGAAGTCGATCCCCTTGCGCGTGCCGGGTGCCCCCATCCTGGGTGCCATGCTCAGCCCGAAGGGATGGGCATGCCGAGCATCCAGCAGCAAAGACACGGCCATCCCAGCGGGCTGACCATGCCCCCCCTCGACCCCATGGACAGCCACCGTCCGTCCATGAACGCCCATCGTCCGTCCACCGACGCTCGTATTTCCTCCATGAACAGCCATCGTTCCTCTACGGACGGTCATCGTTCCTCCATGAACGATCGTTGTCCGTCCACGAACGGTCATCGTTCCTTTACGAACGATCGTGTTTCGTCCATGAACGGTCATCGTTCCTTTAGGAACGGTCGTTGTTCCTGTACGAACGGTCATCGTTCCTAAAGGAACGGTCGTCGTCGGCACACCCCCATAACTGCGCGGTGGGGGTGCGGGAGTCGTGCGGGGGGGGGTGCGGGGGGGGTGCGGGGGGGGTGCGGGGGGGGCGGTTGTGACGGTTGCGCCGGCTGCCGGTGACATGCCACCCTCAGTCCGGCACCTACTCAGTGTTCAGACTTCGCCACTCACCCACAACTCAACCCAAACGCAGCCAGCAGCCCGTTCAGGTCAGCCGAATCCGTATCCCCATCCCCATCCACATCGCCCGCGGTCTCACCGATCGCGCCGAAGGCGGCGAGCAGGATGTTGAGGTCGGCAGAGTCGACGATGCCATCGCCGCTCAGGTCTGCGGGGCATTCGGGGTCGATGGGCGTGAGGACGAAGCCGCGCAGGCCGCCCAGGTCGGTGCGCACGCCCCACCCGATGATCTGCCCGTTGTTGTTGATGTCCTGCGCCGTCTGGAGAATCCACGGCGAGCCCGCCGCGATCAGGTCGTTCAGGTCGTGCGCTTCGCCCTCGGGCGTCCAGTAGACCGCGCGGGTCTCGTCGGCCCCGTCGAGGTCGCGCGAGCCGACGACTTCGCCCGCGTCGTTCACGCCGTTGGCGTGCGTCGGGTCCGCGCCCTCGAACAGGCCCAGGTCGGTCAGCACGCCATCGTCCCAGCGGAGCGCGTGGTACTTCTCATCCAGCGCGCTGAGCATGCTGCCCACCACGATGCCGGTATCGCTGATCGCCTGCGCCAGCGCATCGCTCGAGCCCATGTCGGGGAGCGCGGTGAAGGTCGGTTCGCCATCGATGTTGTCCCACACCACCGGGGCGAAGCCGCCATCAACGAGGAGCCGCCCGACCGCCCGACCCGAGTCGTTGACCGACACCGCGAGCCCCTGCTCATCGGAGAGTGGCACGCCCTGCCCATCGGGGAGCCACGCGTAGGGCAGGATCGACCCGACGGTGGACACGACATGGCCGACCGCGAGTCGCGAGTCGTTGACATCGGACGCCGATGAGCCGGTGAACCCGTTGGGCGTCATCAGCGCGACGCGCGTCTCGGGCGAGAGCCAGATCGAAGCCTGGTGGATGCCGTTCTCGTCGTCGTGCCACCCAGCGATGATGCCACTTTCGGAGACCCCAAACGCCCTGCTGAAATCGCTGGGCGATTCGCCCAGGTCGATGAGAGGCCCTTCCGATGAGCTGAATGCGCGGAGCGAGAGGGCGTTGTTGAGGGTGTCGCCCACGACGACACCGCCGTCGTTGATCGCGTAGGGGTGGGTGCTGGTGACAACCCCGATCGAGCCGAGGTCCTGGACCTCGTAGACAGGCGTCCCGCCGATCGCGACCCCGGCAAGCCCGACGACTACCCACCCGGCAACCACGTTCTGTGAGCGCATGGACCTCTCCTCGGGCCCGAACGAGCGCGGGCCGCTTCTCTCCGTGTTCCTATGTACGCGAATCGGCCCGCCACGAGGCACGAACCCCCCGAGAAGCCCGATTTCTGGCCCTCCAGCCTCCGAAGACACCCGATCATTTTTCGAACTTCCGCTTGCCATCGGACCGACCAAACATTACCCTAGTGAACAGAACCCCAACGACAGGGCAGGAGGCCCGCCCATGACCGTCACCATCCACCGCGCCCACCAGCTCGCCCTCCCCGCGCCGACCCCGCCCCTCTGTCTCGAGTCCGTGCTGGAGGATGCGGGGCTGCCCGCCCCGCTCCGTGCCCACATCCTCGCGCAGGAGGAGCCTGGGGGGCCGCTCACCCTCGCCCTCGAGGCTGACGCGGCGGGCGACCCCGAAGCCCGTGCCGGTCTGCTTGCCGCCCAGCGGAGCGATGGGTCGTTTGGGAGCGTTGTGGCGACCGCCGGGGCCGTCCGCGCACTGAGCCATGCCCCCGAGACCGACGCCCGCCTCGGCGCGGAGCGCGCGCTCGAGTGGCTTCTCTCTCGCCAGCAGGCGTCCCTCCTCGATGGCACGGGCGGGCTCATCGGGTCCGAGCTCGACACCCTCGCGGCCTTGTGGCAGCTCGGTGGGACGCGTGAGGTGTGGTCGCTCAACGTGCCCGCGCTGGTCGAGGCCGGCTCGGCCATCAGGCTCGCCCAGCGCGAGCCCTTCGCTTCGGTCCTGTTCGAACTTCAATGCGGGCTGTGGTCGGCAACGCCGATCCCGCTCGAGGTGGTGTCTCAGGAAGCGGCGATCGCCGCGTGAGGAGGAAGGTGCGGGTGCCCCGCGGCAACGGGGCCACCCGCATCGGAAGACAGAGGAGGTTGTCTCGATGGGAGCCCAACGCAGCGTACGAAGGCGCCGATCGCGCCGGCGCAGGATCCTGAGCAACAGAGCCGCGGAGCGAGACGCCAGCGATGCGTGCACGCCACCAACGGGGGCACGCGCCGCGCCGAAGGCCGATGCGCGTCAACCGCCCGACCCGAAGGCGCGCATGTAATCGTCGGCGCTCTGGCCGGTCTCGCTTTCGCCCCGGCCCTCTTCGCCGGCCAGCAACGCGGGCGCGAGCGCCGCCGCGCCCATGAGCACGACGACCAGCGCGAGTTCGCCGGTCCACAGCCCAACGGCCCGACGCCCCCGCTGCGCACCGCGCGCCCCGAGGAACAGCGCGAGTGGCGCAGCGCTCAGCGCACACACCGTCGCGAAGTGCATGTCCGCATACAGATACGCGCCAAGCCACACCGATCCGACCCCCCACGCGAGGACCGTCCCGGCGCCTCGCGACCACACGAGGCCCGGCATCGCCAGACCGACCAGGGTCAGGACCCCGACGCTCACACCCGCTGCGCCCGCGACGTTCGCGCTCACCGCGGCATTCGAGACAAGCAATGCCGCGGCACTGCCCCCGCTCAACATGCCAAGCGAAACCCCCGTCGCGATCCCGCGCCACCGCCCAACGCCGACGCTACCCGTGCGCGCGCTCATCGCCCATTGGTGGGCCGCGAGGACGCCCGCCGCGATCGCGACCGTCGCGAACGTCTCCGACCCGCCCCAGGCGTGCGCCCGGCGTGGGCCGGTCATCACCCAGACCACGCCGAGCCCGAGCAAGAGGCGCGCACCCCACGCAAGCGTGCTGCGCACCCACGCACGCCCCGCCCGGCCGATGAACGCCTCCGCGACGGCGTGCACCAGCGCAAGCCCGATCACCCAGAGCGTCAACCGGGTCACGTCTGTGGGCAGCAACCCGTCGAGCGCGGGCCTGCCCTTGAGCGCGGCCTCGCCCACGCCGATCCCAACCCCCAACGCCAACGCGCCGACCAGCCCGACGGCACGCAACGGCCCGATCGCCGCGGCGTGGTCCGCCTCGTCATCGCCGCTCCTCCGACGACGCGCGAGCGCGCGGGCCACCCCCGCGCCCACGAGCAGGCACACCCCGGTCGCCACGCCCGGCCAGACCACACCGCTCAGGACCAACTCGCGCTGCAAGCTCACTTCAAGGGCCTCCCTTCGCCCGCAGCGCGCACCGAAACCGACCGCCCCAGCGTCGCCGGATGCGCGCCGGCGGGGTGGCGTGTGCGCCCGATGTGCAATGCGGCCCTTACCGCTTGGCCTCGATCGCCACGTGCATGTTCACCTCATCGCTCAGGCCGCCCAGCATCGCGCTGATGCCATAGTCCGAGCGCTTGAAGGTGAACTTCGTCTCGACGCCCTGTCGCTCGCCGCCCCACGGGTCATTGCCCTGGCCCGTGAAGTCGAGGTCCACCGTGATCTCCTTGGTGATCCCATGGAGCGTGAAGTCGCCCGTCGCCTTGAGCTTGCCCTCGACGTTGCGCACCGCGGTCGTCTTGAACGTCGCGGTGGGGAACTGCTTCACGGACAGGAAGTCGCCGCTCTTCACGTGGTTGTCGCGGCCTTCGCTGTTCGTGTCGACGCTCGCCGCGTCGATCGTGATGTCGATGAAAGACTCGCGCGGGTTGTCCGGGTCGATCATCATCGTCCCGCTCGCCTTGTTGAACCGCCCCAGGAAGTACGCCACGTTCAGGTGCTTGATCCGGAAGTTCACGCTCGTGTGGCCCGGGTCGATCTCGAACGAGCCCGACTTGGCTTCGCTCATCCCGTCCTGGGCGAGCGCGGGCGTCGAGGTCAGGGACACGATCGCGCCCCCCAGCACGAGGCCACACGCGATGGCGATGAGCGAGAGCGAACGGACGGTGAAGAGTCGGGCCATGGTCTGCTTTCCTTAGTCGCGGGTGGGAGTCGGGCCAGGGCGCACCCTGCGCCTCCTAGGCCCCGCCCCCCGGGACATGTAACACCCCGCGAGGGGGTTGTGTTTCACTAGGGGGACAGTATTCTCGCTGCCCCGGCCTTGGGAGGGGCCTGCATATGCCAGCCAAGACGTGCCAGATCTGCGGCGAGGACTGCTCGGACCGCCCACGCGTCCGAGATGGTCAGGGGCGCTACGCGTGCAAGGAGTGCCTCGAAAGGAAACAGCGCTCCCGCGGGACCGGGCGCGAATCAGGCCCACCACCCGCCACGGACGACGCGGCCCTGCTCGCCCAACTCGTCGCCGATGCGCCCCCGCCCCAGGCCGTCCCGTGCCCGCAGTGCGGCGGGCGGATCGACACGGGCAACGTCATCTGCACGAACTGCGGCTACAACACCTCGACCGGCGAGGCGGCGAAGACAAGGGTCCTGAAGGCCGAGAAGCAGCCACGCCAGAAAGCGAAGCAGTCGGCGGACGTCTCGGGTGTGGCGGTGTGGCAGAAGCGGCTGCTCGCATGCATCCTGCTCTACATCTTGGGCATCTTCGCGGTCGGCGCGATGTCGGTGGTCTTCGCGCGGGACCTTGTGAATCCTGACACCGGGCAGATCGACCAGTCGCTCGCGTGGCAAGGGAAGTTCCTTGTCGCCCGGATCGGCCTCTTCGCAATCTTCGCGGGTGGCCTTGTGTGCGCCGTCGGGATCATGCGCTCAATGCGCTTGCACATCGCGGCGATCATCCCGCTCGCCTTCGTCCTGCTCATACCCTGCGTCGGGCTCGTGACGTTGCTCGTCATCAACGGCCTCGCCACCTCGCAGTTGAAGAAGGCGGGGTACCGGGTCGGACTTCTTGGAGTCAAGTGATGCGGACTTCCCGTGTTCTGATGTGCGTCGCCGCTTCGGTTCTGGGTCCCATGGTGAGTGCCGCCTCGCCCCACCCCATCATCACCGAAGCCCTCTTCCACGTCCCCAAAGAACAGGGCGATGCCAACGCCGATGGCAAACGCCACGCGGTCGGCGATGAGTTCGTCGAGCTCCACAACCCGACCTCCAAACCCATCAACCTCAAGGGCTACCAGGTCCTCAACCGCCTCACCGCGCGCGACGACGAGACCACGCTCGGCGTGCGCTTCGAGTTCCCCGACTTCACGCTCGGCCCGGGCGAGACCGTCGTCGTCTTCAACGGGTACGAGTCCTCGATCCCCAGCTCGGGCGACCAGTCGAACGCGCCCGGCGCGACGAGCCCCCACTTCCACGGCGCGTGGGTCTTCACCATGAACCCGGGCTCGCGCTACAACGCCTTCGCCAACGCGGGCGACGCCATCGCGCTGCGCGCACCCAACGGGCGGTTCGTCGAGGTGCTCACGTGGGGCAAGCCCGACCCCGCGCCGCCCAGCGCTGCGCGCACGCACGACGTCGCGAAGGAGCCGCGCGGCAGCGTGGCGCGGGCCACGCCCGATGGCGACTTCGAGCCCCACACGAAGGTCGACGCGGGCAAGCCGCACTCGCCGGGGCGCGTCCCTTGGGTGAAGGGGGCGCCCTGACACCCCGCTACGAGTCGGCGATGATCGATTCGACCTGCGCGACCCGCGCCTCCACTTCCTTCTCGCTCGTGCCGCGCACCGTCACGTGCCCGACCTTGCGCCCGGGGCGTGGCGTCTTGTTGTAGAGGTGCACCTGCGCGCCGGGCACGCCCACGAGCGCCCGCACCGCGGGCACATCGCCAATCAGGTTGACCATGGCGCACGGGCCGAGGGGTGAGGCCTCACCAAGCGGGAGGGCGAGGATGGCGCGGATGTGGTTCTCGAACTGCGAGGTCTGCGCGCCGTCGATCGTCCAGTGGCCCGAGTTGTGCACGCGCGGGGCGATCTCGTTGGCGATCAGCCGCCCGTCGAGCTCGAAGAACTCGATGGTGAGCACACCGATGTGGTTGAGCGCTTCCAGGATGCGCCTGGCGCTCGCCTCCGCGTCGCGCTGCAGCGTCTCGTTCACGCGGGCCGGCGCGCGGGTGATGTGGAGGATGCCGCCCTTGTGGACGTTCTCGACGAGCGGGTAGAAGGCGCACTCGCCGTCGACTGATCGCACCGCGATGATCGAGAGCTCGCGCGAGAAGTCGATGAACCGCTCGTAGATCGCGGGCCCGCCGCCCACCGCTTCCCACGCGCCGTCGCCATCGCCCGCCTCGCGGACGACCGCCTGCCCCTTGCCGTCGTAGCCGAGCCGGCGCGCCTTGAGCACGCCCGGCGCGCCCAACGACGCCACCGCGCGGCCCAGCTCGGATGCGCTCGCCACCGCTCCGTACGGCGCGACCTCGATGCCCGCGCCCTCGAGCAACCGCCGCTCGTCGAGGCGGTCCTGCGCCGACGCGAACGACGCGGCCCCGGGCCTGCACACCACGCCCCGCCCCGCCAGGTGGTCGAGGGCGCGCGCGGGCACGTTCTCGAACTCGCACGTCACGACGTCGACCCCCTCGATGAGACGGTCGAGCGCGCCGTGGTCGGTGTAGTCCGCGTTGATGAGCTCCGCGACGTCACCCGCGCAGGCACGAGGCGATGGGTCGAGGCACCGGCACCGCATGCCCAGGCGCGAAGCGGCCTGCGCGAGCATCCGCGCGAGCTGACCACCGCCGAGCACGCCGAGCGTGGCCATCAGGCGCCGCCTCCCCCTCCGGGGGGTGGCCCCGATGGGTCGGGGTCGTCGAGCACCCTGCTCGTCTGCTCGGCGCGGAAGCGGAGGAGCGCGGCGCGGTGCTCGGGGTGGGCGCCCGCGACGATCGACGCCGCGAGGATCGCCGCGTTCACCGCCCCGGCCCGCCCGATCGCGAGCGTCCCGACGGGCACGCCCGCCGGCATCTGCGCGATGGACAGCAGCGAGTCGATCCCGCTCAGCGCCTTGGACTGCACGGGCACGCCCAGCACCGGGAGGTGGGTCTTGGCCGCCGCCATGCCGGGGAGGTGGGCCGCCCCGCCCGCGCCCGCGATGATGACTTCGATACCGCGGTCCGCGGCCCCCGAGGCGTACTCGAAGAGCAGGTCGGGGGTGCGATGGGCCGAGACGACGCGTTGCTCGGCGGGCACGCCCAGGTCCGCGAGGGTCTCGACCGCGTGGCGCATCGTGTCCCAGTCGGATCGCGAGCCCATGATGACGCCGACGAGGGGGCTGGCCATGCGTGAGTTATACCCGGTTACACCACCCGTTGACGCGATCGGGCGCGGCGTATCATCTCCGCCCCCATCGGCGGGGCGACCGCCCCTCTGAGGATCACTCACATGAAAGCTGGAGACCTCCGCCCCGGCATGGCCGTGTCCATGGACGGGAGGCTCTGTGTCGTCGTCAAGGTCGAGCACCGCACGCCAGGGAACCTGCGGGCCTTCGTGCAGGCCAAGTTCAAAGAAGTCATCTCCGCCCAACACACCGAAAAACGCCTGAACCCCGCGGAGAGCGTCGAGGCCACCACGCTCGACCGGCGCGGGTGCGAGTTCCTCTACCAGGACGGCACGGGCTACATCTTCATGGACTCGCAGAGCTTCGACCAGTTCACACTCGACGAGGACACGGTGGGCGACGCGGCGGGATACCTCCCGCCAACGCCCACTGCGACGTCCTCGTACACGATGAGCGCCCCATCCTGCTCGAACTGCCCACCACAGTGGACCTCCTCGTCGCCGAGTGCCAGCCCGGGATCAAGGGGGCGACCGCGACGAACCAGCTCAAGGAGGCGGTGATGGAGACGGGCCTCCGGACCCGAGTGCCGCCCTTCATCGAAGCCGGGGAGCGGCTCCGGATCGCGACGGCCGACGGCTCCTACGTCTCTCGTGCCAAGGAGGACTGAGCGGACGTGGCCGCGGGGCTCGGGGCTACTCGGGGCGGGGGCGAGGGAATACCATGGCCCCCGTCAACCCTCAGGAGCCCCCCCGTGAAAGCAACCGAACTCAGGACCGGCCAAGCGGTCAACGTCGATGGCAAGCTCTACGTCGTCATCAAGACCGAGCACACCAAGCCCGGCAAAGGCCCGGCCTATATCCAGGCCAAGATGAAAGAGGTCGGCGGCTCGGGCTCGACCATCGAGAAGCGGCTCGGCTCGTCGGACAACGTCGACGCCATCACGCTCGACCGCCGCCAGGCCGAGTACCTGTACCAGGACGGCGAGGGCCACGTGTTCATGGACTCCGAGACCTTCGACCAGTTCACCCTCCAGGACGACTTCGTGGGCGAGTCGATGGTCTATGTCCGCCCCAACTCCACGATCACGGTCCTGTTCAACGGGGAGACGCCCATCCTCGTCGAGCTCCCCAGCGCCGTCGAGCTCGACGTCGCCGAGTGCCAGCCTGGCATCAAGGGCGCCACCGTCACCAACCAGCTCAAGGAAGCGGTGATGGAGACGGGCCTCAAGACCCGCGTCCCGCCCTTCATCGAGCAGGGCGAGACTGTCAAGATCTCGACCGCCGATGGCAGCTACATGTCGCGCGTGAAGGGCGACTGACCAACCCCCCCGCCCCCCGCCCCCCCTCTTTCTCCTTTGTCTGGCGCACCGGCGCGAGATCCCTCGCGTCGTGCGTGAGGGACCGCCACCCGCCATTCGCCCCTGCGGCCTCCCACAGACATAGGAGAAACCCAATGCCCCGCTTCACCACCGCCTCCGCGGCGGCGCTCGCCTGCGCCGCTGGCACGATCACCACCCCCGCACCCGCCCTCGCCGCAAACGCTACGTACCGCGTCGTCGCCCGCACGGGCCAGGCCGCGCCGGGCGGGGGTGTCTACGACTCGTTCGGATCGGTCGTCCTGTCAGCGGAGGGGCGCGTCGCCTTCACCGCCGCCCTGGCCCAGGGCGACGATGCGAGCATCTACTCCGAGGGCGTCGCGGGCATGCACGACCTCGAGCTCATCGCAAGCTCAAACGACGACCTCCCCGGGGGGCTCGTCGGCTCTTCCTTCGGCTCGCTCGCGCCCGGCGACGCCAGGCTCACCCTCAACGCCCAAGGCGACCTCGCGTTCATCGCGCCCATCTCGGGCATCCAGGCGGCCTACGGCCCCCACGCCATCTTCCGCCACGACGCCAACGGACTCGACGCCATCGCCATCCCGGGCCAACTGATCGACCTCAACTGCCCGGGCATCTGCCAGACCTTCATCTCCGAGATCAACACCTACCCGGGCCCCGCGTTCAACGCCGCGGGCGAGGTCGCCTTTGCCGCGAAGGTCGATGGCACCAACGTCGACGAGGGCAACGACGACGTCGTCGCGGTCGCCAACACCGGCGCGATCGCCGCCGCGATCCGCGAGGGCGACGCCCCGCCCAACACGTGGGACGTGACGCACGGCAGCTCGTTCAGCTCAGTCGTCCACCTCAACGACCTGGGCGAGATCGCGGTCCGCAACTACCTTTTGAGCGACAACGGCGCAGATTCCTACTGGGCGCTCTGGACGGGCCTGCCGGGCTCGCTCGACCTTGCGGTCGCCGGCACCTGGCCCACCCCTCAGGGCGGAGACTTCGCCAACAACTACATCGGCTTCGGCGTCATGGGCTTCAACAACGCGGGCGAACTGTCGTTCACGCAAGCGGTTGACGAGGGCGAGGGCGGCTCCAACAAGAAAGGCCAGTGGCTCCTCACTGCTGAGGGCATCCAGGCCCTCGCCTACGACGGCGTCCCCGCCCCCGGCGGCTTCGCCTACGACGAGGTCACCTCGTGGAGCACGGGCGCACTCAACACGCACGGCGACGTGGTCTTCAGCGCGTTCCTCGACCCGATCGATGGCGTCACCCAGGACAACGACGGGGTCATGATCCGTCGCATGGCGAACGGCGACACCGACATCGTCGCGCGCGAGGGCGACCAGGTGCCCGGCATGCTCGCCGGTGTCCACTTCACGACCGTCAGCTCGTACGGGCAGGTCATGCTCGCCGATGGGCGCGTCGTGTTCGGGTGCAAGTTCGAGGGACCTGGCGTCTACGACTACTCCGACCAAGCCGTCTTCATCACCCGCCCCGATGGCGACCCCGTCATGCTCTTCCGCGAGGGCCAGACCATGGTCGTCGGCGGGCAGCTCCGCACCGTCGAGCACTACTACACCGACAAGGTCTTTGGACGCGAGGCCGGGCGGTCCACCAGCGTGAGCGAACTGGGCCACGTCGGGGCGACGGTCATCTTCACCGATGGCACGGAGGCGGTCGTCGTCGCCGCCCCCAAGCAGGCCTGCGTTGGCGACGTCAACAACGACGGCGTCGTCGACTCGGCCGACCTCAACGCCGTCCTCGTCGGCTTCGGCCACCTGGGCGATGTGATCGCAGGCGACCTCGACCTCGATGGCGATGTCGACTCGAGCGACCTCAACGCCGTCCTCTCGAACTTCGGCGCCGTCTGCCCATAGGCGGGCGCCGATGCTCCCTCCCCCCCAGAGCCGGAGGCGGTCGCCTCCGGCTCTGTCGTGCGCACCCCACTACCATGCCCCCCTATGTACCGCTCCACGCGCGAGTTCATCGATGCGCTGCAATCCGCGGGTGAACTTGTGCGCATCGAGGAGCCCGTCTCTTCGATCCTCGAGGTCGCGCAGTTCGCCGACGCGGTGAGCAAGTCGCAGGCGCGGTGCGCGCCCAGCGCCTCGGCGGAGCGCTGCGACCCGCGGTTCCACGCCATGGGCGGGAGCGCGCTCCTGTTCGAGCACGTGCTCGTGCCCACGCCCGACGGGGGCCAGGCGCGGGCGCCGCTCCCCCTGCTCATCAACGGGTGGGGCAGCTACCGGCGCATGGAAATGGCGCTGGGCTGCCACGACGACGCCCTCGGCGTCGAGCCCCCCCACACGCCCGGCGGCTTCGCGGGCGTCGCCCAGCGCATCGCGGACCTCACCAGGCCCGAGCCCCCCCGCTCCTTGCGCGACGCACTGGCCAAGGCGAAGCAGTTCGCGCCGCTCCTGAGCATCGGCCCGAAGCGCAAGCGGGGCGGCGCGTGCCACGATGTGGTCGTGCGGGGCCAGGCCATCGACCTCACCACGCTACCCATCATCCGCTGCTGGCCCCACGATGGCGACTTCGCCGCCCTTGGCTACCCCCCCGACACCAACGCCCCGGCGACCGATTCCAACCCCCTCATCACCCCCCAGGCCGACCACCTCCGCGGGCGCTACGTCACGCTCGCGGGCGTGCACACCATCCACGCCGACGACGCGGGCGCCGCCAAGCCCGCCTCGCACAACATCGGCATGTACCGGGTCCAACTGCTCGGCCCGCGCCACGTCGCCATGCACTGGCACATGCACCACGACGGCGCTGCGCACTGGCGCTCGTGGAAGCGCGCGGGCAAGCGGATGCCCGTCGCGATCGCGTTGGGGGGCGAGTCGGTGCTGCCCTACGCCGCGACTGCGCCGCTCCCGCCGGGTATTTCCGAACTCCTCATGGCGGGCTTCCTCAACCGGGGCGGCATCGCCCTGACGCGCGCAAAGACCGTGCCGCTCTGGGTGCCCGCCAACGCGGACATCGTGATCGAGGGGTGGGTGTCGAGCGAAGCGGGCCACATCGGGTGGGACCCGCGCGATGACGACGCGGGACCGCTCGGCCCCGGCGCGGTCTTCGAAGGCCCGTTCGGCGACCACACGGGCTTCTACTCCCTCCCCGACCGCTACCCCATCGTCGAGGTCACCGCGCTGACCATGCGCCGCGATGCGGTCTACCCCACCACCATCGTCGGGCTGCCGCCGCAGGAGGACTACTTCCTTGGCAAGGCCACCGAGCGCATCTTCTTCCCCCTCCTCAAGACCCTGATCCACGACATCGAGGACTACGACCTCCCGATGTTCGGCGCGTTCCACAACTGTGCCGTGATCCAGGTCAGGAAGGCCTACCCGCTCCAGGCCAGGCGCGTTATGCACGCGGTGTGGGGCGCGGGCCAGATGGCGTGGACCAAGACGCTCTTCGTCGTCGACGAGACCGTCGACCCCCACGACCTCGGCGCCGTCATGGATGCCCTGGCCCGCCACTGCAACCCGGCCCGCGACCTCGAACTCGTGCACGGGCCGCTCGACATCCTCGACCACGCCGCGCCCCACCTCGGCGCGGGCGGCAAGATCGGCTTCGACTGCACGCCCGCGTGGGCGGGCGAGGAGGTCGGGGGCATCGCCATCGCCGACCCAGCGCCGCTGCCCGACCCCGCCCCTACCCTCGAACGCATCCGCGAGGTCGAGGGCGTGATGGAGGCGTCGATGCCCACCCTCGCGCCGGGGTGGCTCTTCCTCAAGACGACCTCGCCCGACGGCCGCGATGTGGTCGAGCGGGCCCTCGAAACGCTGCGTGGCGTCGAGCGGGCTCCCCACCTCGTCGTCGCCCTCGGGCCCGGCGTCGACATCGCCAGCGCCGACACCGCCCTCTTCCATTGGGTGGCCAACATGGACCCCTCGCGCGACTTGATCCGAGACGATGGCCGGCCGGCCCGCGTGGGCTTCGACGCGACGCCCAAGTCGCCCGCCGCGAGCTCGCCCGCCCGCCCGATCCGCGACTGGCCGCCCGTCCTCGAGATGGACCCCCATGTCGTCGAGCGGGTGCGTGAGCGCCTGACCCGCCTCGCCATCGTCGGGGGATCGCCCCGAACCAACGGGAGCCGGCCCGCGTAGCGCACCCCGGGTGGGCGTGCCCATGTTTCGCCCGTGGTCAACACGAACCGCCCGCCTCGGTAGAATCGGGGACTCTCACTGGTGGGAGGCTCGTCAATTCACCTACGACAGGCAGGAGAACCGCGGCTATGACCACGCGGGACCATCGCTTTCGCCCGACTTTCGCCACGCTGATCGCCCCGATCATCGCCCTGATCGCGTGTGTGCCCGCCCTCGCCCAAAGGCAGGGCATGGAGTTCGTCGACCAGGCGAACCAGGCGGTCGCCAAGTCGGGTGCGATCAAGGCCGCGGACACCGAGTGGTTCCCGCTCATCGCCGCCATGGACCCGCCGCCGCGGTCACTGACCTCGGTCGAGGCGGCCTCGCTCCTCCTCCCGTTGACCGATGGGTGGGACAACGCCTCGGCGTGGGCGACGGGCGAGGCCCAGCAGGCCGCCCTCGACAAGGCCCTCGAGGTCCTGGACTACCCCGAGCGCTACCGCATCACCCTGCCCTACGGCACCGAGGGCGTGGACCAGGCGTGGATCGACGCGGGCCTCGCCGCCCCGATGCGCGATGGGCTCCTCGCCACCACCTCGCTCGACTACCTCGACAAGCTCGACACCGTCGCCATGCTCCTCACGCTCGAGGCGACCCGCCTCGCGGAAGAGGGCGAGACCGACAAGGCGCTCGACATCCTCATCGCGTGGTACTGGATGGGGCGCATCGTGCTCGAGCGCGAGTTCGTCGAGGAGAAGCTCTGGGGCGCTGAACAGATGCACGACGCCCTCGAGCGCGTGCGCGACCTCGTCTACACCTACGACTACAACTTCGAACCCGAGCAGATGAAGGACACCAACGAGCGCATCCACGAGAACAAGGTCCAGATCGACCGCATCAAGATGCCGCGCGCCGACCGCCTCGCCGCCCGCCAGCTCGTCGCCCGCACCATGGCCGAGCGGGGCGGCGTCCTCGAGTCCTACTTCATGCAGACCATGGGCCTGCTCGGCGCTGGCGATCACCCGCTCCAGGCGTTCAGCGAGGCCGCCCACTGGCGCGACATCGCGAGGGTCCACGCGGGCCACTACGACACCAACCAGCAGATCGACAATCTCTACGGCGATTGGGAGAAGCGCCTCAGCATCGAGAACGTGCACGACCCACTCCTCGAACGCCTCACCGACTACGACCTCATGGACAAGCGGCGCTACCGCCTCGCGGACGTCACCATGGCCAAGCTCGCCGCGATGATGCCCCTGCGCCTCGAACTCACCTCCGACCTCCGGGCCACGCGCATGTGCATGGGCGTCATGGGCCATTACATGGCGAACTCAGCCTACCCGCGCACGCTCGCCGCGGCGGCCCCGCACTACGTCGCGCGCCAGCACTTCGACCCCTACAACTACAATCTGGGCTACAACCGGTACGACCCGTTCGAGTACTTCGTGCCCATCCGCGACCAGTTCGTCGACCCGGCCAAGCCCCGCCAGCCGCACGAGGTGACGGTGCAGGAGGCCGACGAGAGCGACCGCGCCGCCGCCGAGGCCGCCGCCGCTGCCGTCTCGTTCGACGACTTCCCCTACGGCGCCTTCGACATCGACGCGGGCACCGTCGACTCCAAGCGCATCCGCGACTACTACCAGCGCAAGTACGACACCATGGCCGACACCTCGCTCCCGACCGAAGAATTCGCGGAGATGCTCGAGGGCTTCGTCGGGGCGGGCATCAGGCCCGCCGACGCCGCCCGCGCAAGCGAGCTGCTCGGCGCCTTCCTCATCGACGCCGAGACCAGGCAGGCCCTCGTCCGTTATGGCTTTGACCCCAACGAGATCTCGGACAACCTGGCCCGCATGGTCCGCGACTGGATCTCCTCCGAAGCCTTCTCCAACGCCTACGACGCGGTCAAGGACGGCAAGGGGCTCGACCCGCAGCTCGTCCGCGACCTCCTCAAGAGC
The DNA here is from genome assembly GCA_965228605.1 of Phycisphaerales bacterium. Lineage (GTDB taxonomy): Bacteria > Planctomycetota > Phycisphaerae > Phycisphaerales > UBA1924. Next base: position 3,479,696 of record OZ245825.1, on the reverse strand, counting down.
AGCAACGAGGCCTCCAACCAGGACAAGTACCTCCGCCCCATCACGCAGGCGGTGAAGCGCCTCACGCAGAACTCCGAAGGCCTCGGCGCGACGAGCGACGACATCCTCCGCTACATCCTCCAGGGCTCCCTCTCGCAGTTCGCTTTCAAGAAGCCCGAGATCGTCTACCGCTCCTTCACCATCGGCGTCGACGACTCCACCTTCATCCTCTACTCCGTGGGCGAGGACGGCGCCAAGAACGCCGCACGCAACGTTGGCGCGGGCGGCAAGGACATCCTCTACTGGCCCTCGATCCTCTCCCTCAAGCGCCAGTACCTCACCGACGTCGCGCGGGGCCTCGCGGAATAACCACCCCGCCCGGCGCGTTCGACGCCAATGCCCGACCTGCTACCCTCGCGAGACGCCGAAACGCCGGCGTCTCGCTTTCTTGACCGACCCATGACACCAAGGCCCGCCACCACATGAGCGATCACACCAACATCGAAGACGTCGTCATCATCGGGTCCGGCCCCGCGGGGTGGACCGCCGCGATCTACGCCGCGCGCGCCAACCTGAAGCCCCTCGTCCTCGAGGGCGTGCCCAAGCAGAACCCCGCCCTCGTCCTCCCGGGCGGGCAGCTCATGCTCACGACCGACGTCGAGAACTACCCGGGCTTCCCCGAGGGCATCACGGGCCCCGAGATGATGGCCCACTTCCGCGCCCAGGCCGAGCGCTTCGACACCCGCGTCGAGGGCAAGGACGTCACGCGCTGTGAGTTCTCCGATGACCCCGCGAACAAGCCGCACGCGCTCCACACCGTCGATGGCATGGGCGAAGAGGGCGTGGTCCACGCGCGCACCGTCATCATCGCAACGGGCGCCACCGCCAACTGGCTCGGCCTCGAGAACGAACAACGCCTCGCGATGACCGGCGGCGGCGTCAGCGCGTGCGCCGTGTGCGACGGCGCACTCCCCATGTTCCGCGACCAACCCCTCGCGGTCGTGGGCGGCGGCGATACCGCCATGGAAGAGGGCACCTACCTCACCAAGTTCGCGAGCAAGGTCTACATCATCCACCGGCGCGACGAGCTGCGCGCGTCAAAGGTCATGCAGGACCGCCTGCTTGGCAAGCCGAACGCCGAGGTGCTCTGGAACAAGGTCGTCGTCGACGTGCTGGGCGATGATGTCATCTCGGGCATCCGCCTGAAGGACACGCAGACAGGCGAGGAGTCGACGCTCGAGGTCAACGGCCTGTTCATGGCGATCGGGCACACGCCCGCGACGGGCTTCCTGAAGGACAGCGGGCTCACCTTCGATTCGAAGGGTTACATCGTGCTCAAGACGCGCCACAGCTCGACCGACCTCCCGGGCGTGTTCGCCGCGGGCGACGTCGCGGACGCGGAGTACCGCCAGGCGGTCACCGCCGCGGGCATGGGCTGCCAGGCCGCGCTCGACGCCGAGCGCTGGCTCGGCGCGCAGGGGCTGGCGTAGCTCTGAATGAGTGGCGCGGGCGTCCCGCCCGCGATCGCCGAGCGTCTCGCTCGGCGATGAGGCCAACGGATCGGGCGACGACGCCCGATGGCGGGCGAGACGCCCGCCCCACTCAAGGGCTGTCCGCCCCGCTCATCACTGCGCGCCCATCCCCTAGACTCCCCCCATGGCACCCCCCTTCACCATGGACTTCCCCTACCCCTCCCAGCGCATGCCCGTCTTCGCGCGCAACTGCGTCGCGACGAGCCAGCCGCTCGCGGCCCAGGCAGGCCTCGAGATCATGCGCCGGGGCGGCAACGCCATCGACGCCGCGGTCGCGACCGCAATCGCGCTGACCGTCGTCGAACCGACATCCAACGGCATCGGGGCCGACGCCTTCGCGCTCATCTGGGCGGGCGGCGGGCTCCACGGCCTCAACGCATCCGGACGCTCGCCGAGCGCCTTCGACATCGGCGCGTTCGCGGGCCACGACGCCATCCCGTTCTACGGGTGGGGCGGCGTCACCACCCCCGGCGCGGTGTCCGCGTGGGTCGAGGCGTCATCGCGCTTCGGCGCACTCCCCTTCCACCAACTGTGCGCACCCGCCATCCACTACGCCCGCCACGGCTTCCACGTCTCACCCCAGACCGCCTACTACTGGCAGCGCGGCAACGACCGCTACCCAAAGGACGCCACGTTCGACCCATGGCGGCAGACCTTCGCGCCAAACGGGCGAGCCCCGAAGGCGGGCGACCTCTTCAAGAGCGAGGGCCACGCCCGCACGCTCGAACTCATCGCCGACACAGAGGGTGTGGCGTTCTACAAAGGCGAACTCGCCGACCAGATCGACGCGGCGGCACGCGCCGCCCGGGCGCCGCTCTCGGCGCGCGACCTCCACGACCACGCCCCCGACTGGGTCCGCCCCATCGCCACCGACTACCACGGCCTCACGCTCCACGAGATCCCGCCCAACGGGCAGGGGCTCACCGCGCTCATCGCCCTGGGCATCCTGCGCCACGTCGACCACGACCGCTCGATGCCCGACTCGCCGCTCTGGCACCACGTCCAGATCGAAGCCATGAAGCTCGCGTTCCGCGATGCGCACCGCTTCATCGCCGACCCCGCATTCATGGACACAACCGCCGAGGCGCTGCTCGACGACTCCTACCTCGCCTCCCGCGCGGCGCTCATCGACCCGAGCAAGGCCCAGGACTTCGGGCACGGCACGCCCAAGCCGAGCGGCACCGTCTACCTCACGGCCGCCGACGCCGATGGCAACATGGTCTCCTTCATCCAGTCGAACTACACGGGGTTTGGTTCGGGGATCGTCGTGCCCGGCACGGGCATCGCGCTGCAGAACCGCGGGTGCTGCTTCACGCTCGAAGCTGGCCACCCCAACCAGGCGGCCCCCAACAAGCGCCCCTACCACACCATCATCCCGGGCTTCGTCACGCGCAAGAACAGTGCGGGCAACGATGAGCCCGTCATGTCGTTCGGCGTGATGGGCGGCTATATGCAGCCGCAGGGCCACGCCCAGGTGATCGTGCGCATCGCGGACCACAAGCAGAACCCGCAGGCCGCGCTCGATGCGCCGCGCTGGCAAGTCACATCGGGGCTGGGCGTCACCATCGAGCCGGGCTTTGACGCGACCTTCTACGACACCCTGCGCGACATGGGCCACGACGTGACCATCGCCAAGGCCCGCACCGTCTCCCACGGGCGCGGCCAGTGCATCTGGAAACTCGAAGACGGCGGCTACCTCGCCGCGTCGGACCAACGATCCGATGGGCAGGCGGTGGGGTACTAGCGCATCGCGATGAACCTCGCCGACACCATCACCGCCCTCGCCTCCGGCGCCGGATGGTCCCCGCGCGCGGTGATCCGCCTCTCGGGCGATCGCACCGCAGACGCCCTCGCAGCGCTCGCCATCCCCTGGCCCGCCCGCCCCGGCGTGCACCGCGTCCGCCTTACCCTCCCACCCGGCGACCTCCCCGCGCTCGTCATCAACTTCGAACAAGGCGCTTCATACACAGGCGAGCAGGCCGCGGAACTCCAGGTCGTGGGCTCGCCCATCGTCGCGGGCGTCGTGCTCGACGGGCTCCTCGCGTGCGAGGGCGTCCGCCTGGCAGAGCCCGGCGAGTTCACCGCCCGCGCGCTCCTCGCGGGCCGGCTCACGCCCGAACAGGCCGAAGGCGTCGGCGCACTGATCGGTGCGCGCACGGAGCGCGAGCTCGACTCTGCGCAGCGCCTCCTCTCAGGCGAGACAGGCGATGCCTACCGCACGCTCGCGGATGAGCTCGCCGCCGCGCTCGCCCTCCTCGAAGCGGGCATCGATTTCACCGACCAGGAAGACGTCACCTCGATCACCACGCAAGACCTGACGGCCCGCCTCCACATCGTGCGGGCCCAGCTCGACGCGACGCTCGCCGAGCCCAGCGCCGCCGAGTCGCCCGATGTGCGCCCGATCGTCGCCCTCGTGGGCCCGCCCAACGCGGGCAAGTCAACGCTCTTCAACGCCCTGCTCGGGCGCGAGCGTGCGATCACCTCCGACACGCCGGGCACGACGCGCGACGCCCTGCGCGAGACGCTCGACCTGACCGACCCGTCAGGACTCCACCCACTCCACGTCACGCTCTGCGACGCCGCGGGGCTGAGCGAGATGCCACACGACGATGACGACGACGAACCCGCGCGCGGCGCACGGGCGTCGTCGCTCGACGTGGCACACAGCGCCGACGCGCTCGTCTATTGCGATCCAGCGGGCGCATTCGATGCGCTGGAGCGGTGGGGCGTTGAAACGCGCCCGAGCGCCCGCACGCTCCGCGTGCGCACCAAGGCCGATCTCGCCGGCGCCAAGGCGGACGCGTCCGAGGCCTTGGGCGTGTGCGCACTCGATGGGTGGGGACTCCCCGCGCTGCGTCGGGCGATCGCAGACGCCGCGAGCGGCGGGGCCGCGTCGGGGGGCGAAGCGGTCCTGCTCACGCGCCACCGCCAGGCCCTGACCAGCGCCCGCGCCTCGATCGACGACGCCCTCGCGATCCTCGCCGAGGGCGAGGACCCTGCGCCGCCCCACCCCGAGCTTATCGCGGGCGCCATGCGCGCCGCCCTCGACGACCTCGCCCAACTCGCTGGCGACATCTCGCCCGACGACATCATCGGGCGCATCTTCACGACGTTCTGCATTGGGAAATAGGCGCCAGGGACCAGGGACCAGGAAGAGACGACACGACCGCGCATCCCACTGGCGCCTGATGCCCGGTCCCCGATGGCGTCCTCAACCGTGCGATTCGTCGAGCAGGCCCTTCTCGAAGACGATCAGGTTCGTCATCAGGTCGGGGTCCCAGCGGATGCCGACGATGTCGAAGTGCTCGGAGATGCCGAAGTGGAGGAACGGGCGGACGCGGTTGGTCGCCTCGAAGCGGAGCGTGCGGTACCCCTCGGTGCGCGACCAATCGATCGCCGCGCGCATCAATTGCGTGCCGATTCCCGCGCGGCGCATCTCGGGCACCACGCCGACCAGCCACGCGAAATGCGTGGAGGGCTTGAGCTCCATGCCGAGGTAGAAGCCCACCGCGTCGTCGCGGATGCGCGCCACCTGCGCCAGCACACCCACGCGCGAACGGAGCCTCCTCTCGAAGAACTCGGGACCCCGCGCAGGACGGAACACCTGCGCATAGAGGTGCGAGATCGTGTCGAAGTCGGTCGGGCTGATTCGGTCAATGGTGGCGTCGGCCATGGCAGTCTTACCTTATCCCCCCCTTGGAGTGCTGGCCCGCCGGGCCTCTCTACGCACGCCATTCGGGCTTGGATCGGGCCAAACGTCCGATCCGTTGATATCAACACACCAGCGAGGGCCGACATTCCGGCGCACGACCCGCCAGGTTGGCAGGCCTCTCCCTCTCCACGTCCGGGAAGCGTGACCCAACGTCATCGATAACTTCACACCCCGGTAACACGCACGGACCCCGGCCCACCCTCTCATGCCGCGTGCGCCCATCCCACGCGCTTGGGTTAGGATTCCACCCAACCCGCTCGCAGATTCACCGGAGGATCGTCATGGCCAAGCCCAAACCCAAGCAGCAGACCACGCCGCCCCAGAAGACCCCGCCGGACCGCGAGGCCGGCGAGCCGCGTACCGGCATCGTGGGCCCCGCGCTCTACGCGCTGGGCATCGTCGGGCTCGTGATCGCGATGGGGGCGTCGGGCGCCCTGATCGTGAAGTCGTTCACGGGCGCCGCGCTGGCTGGGTGCGGCGCGGGCGGCGGGTGCGATCAGGTCTATCAGACGTGGGCGGGGCGCATCCCGGGCACCGCGGTCTCGGTCTCCGTGCCGGGCTTCGCGTTTTTCCTCTCGGCGCTCGTCTGGTGGGCCATGTCGACCAAGGGCGTGAGCAACGCCCTGCGCTGGTGGGCACGCCTGGGCGGGCTCGCGAGCGTCTTCTACATCATCGTGATGTTCATGCTCAAGAGCCAGGGCGAGATCAACGCGCTGTGCGTCTACTGCCTCGCCGCGCACATCGGCAACTTTGTCTTCGTCGCGGCGTGCGAATTGCGAGGGCGGAGCGTGCCCACGCCTGCGCTGGTGCCCGGGCACGCGTTGGCCGCCATCACGGCCCTGGTCGTCGTCGGTGGCGGGCTCGCGGCGGCGGACCAGGTCAACCGCGACCGCATCGCCGACAAGGAAGAGGACACCTTCACCGACAACTGGAAGAACGGCGAGGTCACCCTCGTCGCGGGCGAATCCACCTACGGCCCGGACAACCTCTTCACGGGGCGCTACATCCACGGCCCGGAGCAGGCCAAGGCGCGCATCGTCATCTTCTCCGACTACCAATGCCCCGACTGCCGACAGATCGAGAAGAAAGTCTTCGAGGTCCTCGCGAAGTACCCGAACGACGTCCACTTCTCCGCCAAGCACAGCCCAATGGACGGCGACTGCAACGTCAACATCCGACGCTTCCCGACCAACAAGCACCCGTCCGCGTGCGAGTCGGCCCGCCTCGCGGAAGCGGCGGGCCTGCTCGGCGGGCCCGAAGCGTTCTACTCGGTCCACGAGTGGCTCTTCGATGACAACGTCAAGGGGCAGATCCTCTCGAGCACGCCCTCGGGCATGGAGGAAGTTGGCACGATCCACCCGAGCGTGTTCGGGCACGTCGCCGGGCTGACGGGGCTCGACCCCGTCGCGGTGCAGAACGCGGTGGCCGCCGCCGATGACAACGGCATCAACGCGGCCATCGAGAGCGACATCGACGAGGCCCAGAGGCTCGGGCTCTTCTTCACGCCCATGGTGTTCGTCAATGGCAAGCAGGTGAAGGCGTTCCGCGCATTCAACTACGGCGCCATCGAGCGGGCCGTCGAGGCGGTCCTCGCGGAGGAACCCCCCGCCAAGGGGCCCGGCGGCGACGGCGACGACCGCCCCGCCATGGCCTGCGAGAAGTGGCTCGACGACTACTACCCCCCCGACGACGACTTCACGTCCCGCTCCATGGCCTTCAAGAAGGTCGCGGACCACCTGCTCCTGGCCCACCCGCGCGGCTACGCCCGCGGGGCCGATGAGAGTGCGCCGATTGTCGTGCACTTCTGGGGCAACCTCGCGCTCGAGGACAACCGCAAGGCCGCCCGCGCCATGGTCGACGCGGTCGAGAGCCGGGGCGATGTCCGGTTCATCTTCCACCACTACGGCATGACGACCGCGTGCAACCCCGAGAACACCAACCCCAAGCCCGAGTACGCCCAGACCTGCCTCGCCTCGTGGGCCCTCGAAGCCGCGGGCCAGCTCGGCGGCGAGGACGCCTTCTGGGCGATGTTCGACTGGCAGCTCGACAACGCGACGCTCGACATCACCGAGGCGGACCTGCGCGACGCCGCCAGGGCGATCGGGCTCGACCCTGGCCTGCTCGTCGCGACCGTCAACACCCAGAGCGTCCAGCAGATCGTGTCGAGCAACAGCGTGCACTACCGCACCAAGGTGCTCATCCCCGCGATCCCGGGCGTGGTTGTCAACGGCTACCGCGCCTCGAAGGCGACGGTTGACGGCTGTCCCGACTACGTCGACCGCCTGCTCGAACGGGCACTGACCGTGCCGCGCTGACCCGCGCCGCGGGCGATCAGCCGATCAGCCCGCGCAGGTCGTAATACGTCACCGTCAGGAACATCGCGCCGATGAGCACGAGCCCAATGAGGGTCAGCGCGTTCTGCACGCCGATCGGCACGGGGCGTCGGAACACGCCCTCGTAGCAGAGCATCAGGAACATCCCGCCGTCCACGATCGGGAGCGGGAGGAAGTTGATCACCGCGAGGTTTGCGCTGATCAGCGCGAGGAAGAAGAGCAGGTAGATAAACCCCTGGTCGGCCATCTGCGCACCGATGTGCGTGATGCCCACGGGCCCCTTGAGGTGCTTCACCTTCACGCTGCCCTCGATGAGCCGCTGGATCGTGAGGTAGGTGAGCACGACCTTGCGCTTGGTCTCGCGCACGCCCATGAAGAGCGCCGTGAACGGATCGCCCGCCTTGAGGACGACCGATGCGGGCTCGAACGCCGCGGTCAGGCCCGGCGCCTCCCACCCCAGGGCGAGGACAGCCTCTCGCTCGCGAGCGCGGGGCTCGAGCACGAGCGTCTCGGCTTCCGCGCCGTCGATGGGCGGCGTCAGGGTGACCTCGATCGGCGCCCCGGGCGAGGCCCGCAGCGCCGACTGCACCGCGTTGCGGACGTCCGTGAACGATTTCACGGGTGCGCCGTTCACGCTCGTGATCCGCGAGCCCGCAAGGGGCAGCGGGAAGGCGCGCAACGCCGCGGGCGCATCGTCGCGGTCGCGCACCGACGAGGGGACGCCTCCGACGATCGTCGTCGAGACCGCGGGCTCGGGCGCAAACCCGATGAGCCCATCGCCATCGACCGGCGCTGTGAGTTCGACCAGTTCGCCATCGCGGAGAAGGGTCAGGTCGACCGTTCCCGAACTGTGCGCGCGGATCTCGCGCACGCCCTCTGGGATAGTGGGCCACGCGACACCGCCGATGCGCGCGAAGACATCCCCCGCGCGCAGGCCCGCGTCCGCGCCCGCCTCGCGCACGCTCGCCACGCCCATGGGTGGGGCCAGCCCAAGGATGTGCCAGACGTCCCACTCCGTCTCGCCCACCAGGGCGCTGAGCACCTGCAGGCGCGCCCGCGGCTCGACGGTCACGCTCACCTCTTGCCCCGCTCCGCCCTGCGCGAACGTCAGCGTGACGGGGCGTCCATCGGACGAACGGGCGGCGCGATCGACCGCCAGCGCAGAGGGCACGCCCCCGCCCTGCCCGATCGCCTCACCGTTGACCGCGACGAGGCGCGCGCCGGGCTCGACCCCGACAAGGCCGATCCTGTCGAACGCGGCACGCACCGCTTCCTCGCTTACGCCCGGGAAGAGCGTCCCGATCCGATCACCCGGCGCCGCGAAGACGCCCAGGTCGAGCAGGTCGGTCGCCTCGTCCACCGTGGGCGTGGCGCTGAGCGTGATGGGCTCGGGCTCGCCAGCCCGGCGCACAGTGAGTTCGATGGGGGTGCCGGCGCTCGACATCGCGGTCGCGATCATCACGTCGGCAAACGTCTCGGCGGGCTGACCCTCGATCGTGAGGACGACATCGCCCGCGCGGAGGCCCGCTTCCTCAGCGGCCGAGCCCGCCACGACCCCGCCAACGATCGGCGCCGCCGCCTTCAGGCCCGCCATGAACACGATGACGTAAAGCACGGCCGCGAGGATCAGGTTCATCACCACGCCCGCAGAGATGATCACCATGCGCTTCCACACGGGCTTGTTCATGTAGCTGTCGGGCTCAGCGCTCGTCGCTTCGGGGTTGAGGTCCTCCTGGCCGAGCATCTTGACGTAGCCGCCGAACGGGAACGCGTTGAGGCGGTACTCGGTGGGCGAGATGGCGTGGGGGTCGTCCGGGTTGAGGCCCTCGCGCTCGCGCTTGAGCGCCTCCATGTACTCGGGCTCGCTCGACCCGCGCCGCACGCCCATGCCCTTGCGCCACGAGAACAGCGCCGGGCCGAACCCGATGGCGAAGGCGTGCACCCGCACGCCCGCCCAACGGGCGGCGAGGAAGTGCCCCATCTCATGGATGAAGATCACGAGCCCGAACCCGAGCAGGATCAGGGCGATGTTGGACAGGTTGGAGAGCATGTCGAGCATGGCTTGAGTCTAGTTCCGTTTAGGGGGCCCGGGCCCTTCGCGCCCCGCGTTCTGAGCGGGGTGGGCGTCTCGCCCGCCTCGCTCGGCGTCTCGCCCGAGCGGACTCCCCTCACCCAATCTCCCGATCCACGTACGCCCGCGCCTCGGAGTCGGCACGCATCACATCGTCGAGCGAACCCGCGTCCGACACCCCCACCGACCCGAGCGCCCCCCCCACGAGCGCGGGGATGCGCCCGAACGCCACGCGCCCCTCGATGAACGCCCCGACCGCCCGCTCGTTGGCGCCGTTGAACACCGCCCCCGCGGTCCCGCCTTGCTCGATCACGCGCAACCCGTGGGCCAGAGCCGGGAAGCGTTCGAGGTCGGGCGGCTCGAAATCGAGCGAGCGGAGCTCCTCGAAATTGATCCGGCGCGACACGCCCGCGCAGCGCCTCGGGAAAGTCAGGGCGTGCTGGATCGGCGTGCGCATGTCCGGCTCGCCGAGCTGGGCGATCACCGAGCCATCGACAAACTCGACGAACGAGTGCACGATCGACTGCGGGTGCACGACCGCGCCGAGCCGGCCCGCCGGGATGCCGAAGAGCCAGTGCGCCTCGATCAGCTCGAGCGCCTTGTTCACGAGGGAGGCGCAGTCGATCGTCACCTTCGCGCCCATGTCCCACGTCGGGTGGTTGAGCGCATCCTCGACGCTCGCCTGCGCGATACGCGCCGCGTCCCACGTGCGGAAAGCCCCGCCCGACGCCGTGAGGATCACGCGCGACACATCACCCCCCAATGCGCACACGGGCCGCTGGTGCGTCGGCTCCTCGCCCTGGCTCCGGGAGGCGAGGCATTGCCAGATCGCCGAGTGCTCGCTATCGACCGGCAGCAGCGATGCGCCAGACCGGCGCGCCGCCCCCGTGATCACCTGCCCCGCAGCGACCAGCGTCTCCTTGTTCGCCAGCGCGACATCCCGCCCGAGCTCCACCGCCGCGAACGTCGCGCCGAGCCCCGCAAACCCGACCACCGCGCTCATGACTACATCCGCCTCGACCTCGCGCACGAGCCGCTCCGCGGCATCGGCGCCCACGCGCATGTTGACGCCGGGGGGCGTCCCCGCCGCCCGCGCCGCCTCCTCATCCGCGAGCGCAACCTCCTTCACGCCCAGGTCGCGGGCCTGCCCGAACAGCGCATCGCCGCCCGAGCCCGCCGCGAGCCCGACCACCTCGAACCGCGGCGCCCCATCGCCACCCATCGCGTTCAGGTGCTCGACCACCTCGACCGTCTGCCGGCCGATCGAGCCGGTCGAGCCGAGCAACAGCAGGCGCTTCGGGCGTTGGTCCATCGGTCGCGCTGGCTCCGTGAAGGGGCGAGGGTGGCGTCCTTACGACGAGGTGCTCTTGCTCGTTCGCCCGCGCCCACGCTTCCTCGTCGCTTTCTTCTTCGACCCGCCGCCCGCGGAGCCCGACGACGCCCCGTCCGCGGGGCCCACGTTGTCGAGCTGCAGGTCCTTGGGCGCGACCTTCACCTTGCGCTTGCCGCGCATCACGGTCTTGGGCGGAGCCGGCTCGGGCTTCTTCGCGGGCTCGGGCGTCGAGCGGGGCGTCGCGGGCTTGGTCTTCACCTCCGCCTTGCGCTCGTCGCTCTGAGCGTTCCCGTCGCTCTCGTCCGGCCGCGACGACCCGCCGCGCCCACGCCGCCGGCGCGACTTCTTCTTCGACCCACCGTCGTCGCTGTCGCTTGGCTCGGGCGATTCGCTCTTGAGCGCAGCCTTGGCCGCGGGCAGCTCTGAGGGATCGAGGTCCCACGAGTCGCCCCGCTGCCCGTCGCCGCGATCGCTCGCGTTGTTCTGAGCCGGCGTGACTTCCTCGGGCACAGCGTCCCACGAGTCGTGCTCGGCGACGGGCGCCCGCCTGGGTGTGTCATCCTGCTTGCGCCCGCGCTTCGAACCGCCACGCCGGCGTGAACGCGCACCGTTGGTCGGTGGCGTCAACTCTTCGGGTTCCACGTCCCACGAGTCGCCCTTGGGCGTGGCCCGACCGTTGCCACCCGCGCCGACCTCCTCGGGCTCGACGTCCCACGAGTCGTGCTCCTGCGCGGCCCGCTGCGGCGCGGGCTTGGCGCGACCGGCGCTCGCCCCATCGCGTTCGCCATCGCCCTCGCCATCGCCATCGCCATCGCCCCGCTTGCCGCGCCGACGCCGGCGACGACGCTTCTTCTTCTTGCCGGCACCATCGCCTTCGCCCCCGCCCGGGCCGCCATCGCCGATGCCCGTCAGGCGGGCCAGGCTCTCGTTCTCACGCGCCGTCTCCTCCGCGAGCTCCGCGGCTTCCGCCTCCGCATCGGCCACATCGTCATCGACCCACTGCGTCCCGAGGTCGACCGCCTCGGTCCACTCGGGCAGGTCCTTGGGCGGCTTGGGCTTGGGCAGGCGCGACACGTCGATGTCGGTCCCCGTCGCGTCATACGCGTAGAGGCGGAACACATCGATCGCGAGCTGCTCGCTCACGCGCACCTCGACGGTCTTGCCCGACCGGCGCTCGACACGCCCGAGCGTCTTGCGCTTGGTCGAGAGCAGCTCCGACGCGACGCGTGGCGACACAACAAGCTCGACCTTCGCGACCTTGTCGTGCGCGAGCACCGCGATCAGGTCGCGCACCGCGTCGTCCGCGGCGCTGTCGGGCTTGCGCACGAGCCCCCGCCCGGCGCAGTGAGGGCACGATGTGAAGTGGATCGACCGCATCGACCCCTTGGTCCGCTGGCGCGTGATCTCGACGATGCCGAACTGGCTGATCGGCAGCACGCGCGTCGCGCTGCGGTCGCGCTTCATGTTGTCCTTGATGCGCCCCTCGATGTCGCGCCGGTTGCTGGCCCGCATCATGTCGATCAGGTCGCACAGCACGAGCCCGCCCACGTCGCGGAGCTTGAGCTGGCGGCAGATCTCGTCTACCGCCTCGCGGTTCGTCTTGAACGCGGTCGACTCCGCATCGCCCTGGTTGCGCATCTTCCCCGAGTTCACGTCGATGCAGATCATCGCCTCGGTCTCGTCGATCACGAGCGACCCGCCCGAGGGCAGGGGCACCTCGCGCGCGTGGATCCGCTCGATCTGCTCCTCGATCCCGAACGCGTGGTAGATGGGCGACGGACGGTCGTAGTGCAGGAGCTTCGTCGAACTGCGCGGCGAGACGATTTTCATGAACGCCGCCGCACGCCGGAGCGCCGATGGATGGTTGATGACGATCTCACCGATCTCGCTCGTCCACACGTCGCGTAGCACCCGCATGAGCAGGTCCGACTCCGCGTAGAGGAGACGCGGCCCCTTCCCCGACTTGAGGCTCCGCTCGATGTCCTTCCACAGGCGCTGGAGGAACGCCAGGTCACGCTTGATCTCGGTCTTGTTCCGACCGATCGCCGCCGTCCGCCCGATGAACCCGAACCCCTCGGGCAGGTCCACCCCGTCGAGGGCCTTGCGGATCGCCTTGCGCTCGTCTTCGTCCTCGACCTTGCGCGACACGCCGACCTTGTCCATGAAGGGCAGCATCACCAGGTACCGCCCCGGGATCGAGAGGTAGCTCGTCAGGGTCGGGCCCTTGGTCGAGATGCCCTCCTTGATGACCTGGACCAGGATCTCCTGGCCGCGCTTGAGACACTGCTGGATCGGCGGGCGGTCGCGGCGGGGCGTCTTCTTGCCGATGCGCTCCGTCTCGTCGTCGTCGGCGCCGGGGAAGTACTGGGGGTGCAGGTCCGAGATGTGCAGGAACCCGTTGGTCCCGTGCCCGAAGTCGATGAACGCCGCCTGGATCGCGGGCTCGACGTTCATCACCTTGCCCGTATAGATATTGCCTACGAAGCCCGCGGCGATCGACCGCTCGGCGTGCAACTCCTCGAGCTTGCCCTCGGTGACCACCGCGACGCGGGTCTCCTCGCCGGGCAGGTAGTCGATGACCATCTGTGTCTTGTCAGCCATGAGGCTTGTCGTCTCCGTCGTTGTCGGACAAGCCGGCGGGCGTGGGGCGGGTGATCGCACGCGGAGACAAACGGGCCTGGAGGCCCGCTCGTCGCGTCACGCTCGATCTCCCTTGGTGGTGCCAGCGGCGGTCGTGCGCACGAGGGGCCACTGCCTCCGGAACCCGCCCACAGGGCCGGGCCGGGCATCTCGCCCCGCTCGCCGATCCGTCCTGACGCTCTCACGCCAACCAACCGTCCGGGCCCGGCGATAGGTCGCCCACGGGCCCATTTGTCGTGTTCTTTGCCCCGCGCCGAGGGTTCACTCGGCGTGCGTGTCTACGGACCGTCCGTCGAACGACTCGGGGATGATTCGCTTTGCCTGCTGCCGCAAATACGCGACAACCCGGCGTTCCGAATCGAACGAGCCGACCGTGCGGGCCAACCGCTCGCAGTCCTCGAGGGCCACCTGGCGAAGCACCTGCTTCATATAGGGGATCCGCGAAGGAGTCATAGAGAGGCTACGCAACCCGAGCCCCACCAGCAACATCGCATACTCAGGATCGCCCGCCACCTCGCCACAGCATGAAACTTCGATCCCCCGACGCCGCCCGGCCCGGATAACCCCCTTGATCAGCTTGAGGATCGCCGGGTGCCCGGGCGAGTAGAGCGAAGCCACCTGCTCGTTGGTCCGGTCCACCGCGAGGGTGTACTGGATCAGGTCGTTGGTCCCGATCGAGAAAAAATCGACCAGCTTCGCAAACGAGGCGGGCATGATCGCCGCCGAGGGCGACTCGACCATCATCCCGATCTGGATCTCCTCGTCGAACGCCACCCCCTCCTCGCGGAGCTCGTCCATCACGTCCCGCACGATCATCTGGGCCTGACGCAGCTCGGAGGCGTTGGTGATGAGCGGGAACATCATCTTCACGGGCCCCTCCGCCGACGCCCGCAGGATGGCGCGGAGCTGGGTCCGGAACATCCGGAGGTTCTGCAGGCAGTAGCGGATCGAGCGGAGCCCGAGGAACGGGTTGCGCTCGGGGATCAGCGCCCGCGCCTGGGTGTACTTGTCCGCGCCCAGATCGAACGTGCGGATCGTCACGGGCTTGCCCTTCGACCCGTGCACCGCCGCGACGTACTGCTCGTACTGGGCGTCCTCCGAGGGCTCGGTGTTCGAGGTGAGCCAGAGGAACTCCGTGCGGAAGAGCCCGACACCATCGCCACCGTTCGCGTCGATGGCCTCAACCTCCTGGGCCGACTCGACGTTGCCAAGCAGTGAGATCGTCGTCCCGTCGGTGAGCTGGCACGCCTGGTCGCGGAACTCCCCGAGCGAGGCCCGGATCGTCTTGCGAGTCTCGATCACGCCCTTGTACTGCTCGAGCGTCTGCTCGTCGGGGTGGCAGATCACCGCGCCGCGGTCGCCATCGAGCACGATCATGTCGCCCTGCTCGAGCACCTCCGACACGCGCCGGAGCCCGACGACCGCTGGGATCTCGAGCGCCCGTGCGAAGATCGCGGTGTGCGAGGTGGGCCCGCCCGCGTCGGTCGCGAACCCGTGCACCCGCGCCCGCGGGAACGCCGCGGCGTCCGAGGGCGTCAGGTCCTTCGCCACCACGATGACGGGCGGCCCCTCCTCCGACAACGCCGAGGTGTGCGCGCCGATCAGGTGACGCAGCACCCGGCGCTCCAGGTCCCACACATCGTCAACCTTGGTCTGAAACGCCCCGTCGGGCATCGACGCGAACCGCTCGCCCAGCGCCCGCGAAGCCTCCTGGACCGCGTACTCCGCGGCGAACTGGTCGTCCTCGATCATCCGCCGCATGGGCTTGGTGAGCGAGGGGTCGTTGAGCATCGCGCGATGGAAGGCGAAGATGCTCGCCGCCTCATCGCCGAGTTCCGCCTCCGCCTGGCCCCGCAGCTCCTCGAGCTCACCCCGCGACGCCTCCAGCGCCACGTCGAGGCGGACGAGTTCGTCCGGGACGTTCTCCGCCCGCACCTGGCGCTTGGGCACACGCAGGCGGGCGTCATCGACCAGGAAAACGCGCGCGATCGCCACGCCAGGCGACACCGCGATCCCTCGGTACTCCTTCATCCTGCCGCAAGTCTCCGTGGCCCTGAATCCGCCCGGCGCGCCGTCTCCCCACCGCTCGCCGGGAACCGCGGGCCGCCGACTCTATGGGACCAAGCACCCGCCCTCAACCAGGTACTCACACCCATCTCCCGCTTGACTTCGACCCGCGCATGTGCTCTAGTCCTCCAGTTCACGCGGGGTCCGTGGCGTTGACGAAAGCCCCCGGCACCCCGCCTCCCACACCCCAAGGCCTCGAATGAGCACGCTCACAGGCATCCTTGTCTGGCCTGAGCGGTCCGAAGGTCGTGTGCGCCAATTGGCAGACACACTCGTCGAGCACGGCGACGACCCGTTCGTCCCACTCGCGCTCGGCGAGCGATACCCCCTCCGGACCGGACAGGAAGTCACCGTCGAAGTCATCTCCAAGAAGTCGCGCAGGCGGCGCGGGGGCAGTCCGCGCAACGAGCGCTCCGTCGTCGAGAACATCGTCGCCATCGAAGGCCTCGACCCCGCCGACTACGCCGAGCGCCGCCCCTTCGACGAACTCGAATCCGTCGACCCCACCCCCCGCCTCCACCTCGAACACCGGGGCGGCCCGCCATCGTGCCGACTCATCGACCTGTTCTGCCCCATCGGGCGCGGCCAGCGCGGGCTGATCGTGAGCCCCCCCAAGGCGGGCAAGACCACGCTCCTCCACGACATCGCCGCGGGCCTGGCCGCCAACCACCCGGAGGTTGAGGTCTTCGCGCTGCTCGTCGACGAGCGCCCCGAAGAGGTCACCGAGTTCCGGCGCAACATCCCCGCCCGCGTCTTCGCCAGTTCCAACGACCACGGCATCGAGCGCCACATCGCGGTCGCCGAGACCGTCATCGAGCGCTGCAAGCGCATGGTCGAGGCCGGCAAGCACGTCGTCGTCCTGCTCGACTCGCTCACACGCCTCGGGCGCGCCTTCAACGCCTCGACCAAGCACGCCAACTCCGGGCGCACCCTCTCGGGCGGCATCGACGCCAAGGCGCTGGAGGTCCCCAAGCGCATCTTCGGCGCAGCCCGCAACACCGAGACCGCCGGCTCGCTCACCCTCATCGCCAGCTGCCTCGTGGACACGGGCTCAACCGGCGACCAGGTCATCTTCGAAGAGTTCAAGGGCACGGGCAACATGGAACTCGTGCTCGACCGCAAGATCGCCGAGCGCCGCGTCTTCCCCGCGATGAACCTCGCCGCTTCGGGCACACGCAAGGAACACCTGCTCATGCCCGACCAGGAGCTGGTCACCGTCACCGCCCTGCGCAAACGCCTCATCAACATGCACCCGCACCAGCAGATGGAACAACTCCTCGCGGCACTGAAGAAGTTCCCGACGAACGCGGCGTTGGTGGGGATGGAGTAGGCGCCACCGCAACCGCGGGAGCACGGGATCCGGATAGCCTGTCCACCGACCGAGTGTCCGGAGGCAGCCCATGTCCGCGAGCACATTCCGCTTCTTCATCATCCCCATCGCGATCCTCCTCCTGATCGCGTCCCAATCGCTCATCGTCATCGCGCGCGCCTGGCGACGCCAGGGCACGCTCGCCCGCTGCGGCGCGTGCCGGTACGACATCTCGGGCACCGACAACTGGCAATGCCCGGAGTGCGGCAGCGACCTGCGCGACGCCGGCATCGCCACGCCCGCCCTCCGCTCCCGCCAAGCGGTGTCTACATGGCAGATCGTCTCCGCGTGGCTGAGCGTGGCGGGCTTCGCTTACGCGTTGACCATCGGCGTCGGCGCGACGGGCAACTACGCGTGGGTGCAGCGCATCGAGCGGCGGGTCGAGGTCTACGCCTCGCCGCCGATCTCACTGCCCGAAGCGCCCGCGCTGACCGCGCGCTCCTTCATGGACATCACCTCGGAGAGCGAGCCCTTCGAGATCGGCGCGACCACGTCGGGGTGGACCCCCAAGCAGACTTCATTGCGCATCGCGGCCGCGTACGAGGGGCGCCCGCTCGCCGAGGGCATGCAGACCATGACCGGCAGGCCCTCGAGCCGGGCCACGCTCGACCTGGCGCGGAGCGTGCTCGACGAAGCCACCGCGCGCCTCGCCGAACAGGGACACGATGCGCCACCCGAGACCTTCGCCCTCCTCGCGGGCCTCAACCCGGGGCGCGGCAACATCAAGTTCCTCGACCCCACCTACATGATCGCCGGCCACCGCCTGCCCGCCTGGATCAACACCGAACTGCTCATCGGCCTGGCGGGCGTGCCCTTCCTCGCGTTCGCGTTCGTGGGGATCGCAATGACGCAACTCCGCAGGCGTTGGCTTCTCAGACAGGGCCGCCGCGACGCCGAGCGGGCGATCGCCGCACGCGCCCGTGGAGGCAACTCGGCTTGACCATCGAACTCCCGGGCATGATCGACCTGCTTGTGCGCTCGGGCGCGGTCGTGCTCTCGTTGGTCACGATGTGGTGGCTCCTTCATAGATCAGGCGACGCACGCTTACATGCCCGCTGCGGCGGATGCCGGTACGAACTCAACGCGCTGGGCGATGGCCGTTGCCCCGAGTGCGGCGGAGACCTGCTCGTGGTCGGCGTCCGCGGACACCGCGGTGGCATGCGCCCTCGCGTCAGGCTCGCCCTCGCGATGGCCACGTGGATTGTCATCTACGTCGCTCAACTGCCCTGGCTCTGGACTGCCCTCGACGCGGCCGTAAGCCACGCGATTGCGCCCACCACGATCCGCGTGAAGGCCGATCGTCAGACCACTTTCTCAGTGCAAGGGACGCCCGCGAGGCTCCGGATCACCAAGCAAGAGCTGCTGTCACCCGGCGCGAAAGTGCTCGACGCATGGTTGATGCTCGAGATGGTAGATCGAGACGACGTGCCGCTTGAGCGCTTCCGCGCACCGCTCCCGTCGGACGACGCTGCCGAGACCGAGCGCACCGCCGCTCTGGCGATCGGGGCGCTCGGCGTGCCGGCGGGGGACGCATCCGATCTGGCAACCAAAGACCTCATGTATTGGCTCAACAAAATCGACGCGGGCGGCCCACTCATGCTGATTCGCCAGAGGCAAAGCTCAAGGACGCCCCCGCCGACCGCCATCGTCACCCTCTACAGCTCGCAAGCCAACCCGACGTCGAGAGCCTCCTCCCCGCCCGTGTACCTCTCGTGGAACGCCACGGCGCTGGCCATCAACGTGCGCCTCGCATTCCTCGTGGCGGCTCTCGTCATCGGGCTTGGCGTCGTCTGGATGCTGTGGAGGCGCACAACCGAACGGGGATGATCGCTTACGACTTCATCCCCGCAAACAACCCAACCGCCAACGGCGCGAGCACCGCCGCGGGAACAAACGCCGCGACCGGCGCGGGAACACCCGGCAGCGCAACCACCGACGCCAACGCCGCGGCAGCCAGCCCCGCGCCCGCGATGGGCAGCGCCCGCATCGCGGGCCCGAGCATCGGTTGCGGCATGCGCACCAGGAAGAACGGCATCGCCGCGAGGAGCGTCAGCATGTTGCTCACCAGCATCGCGATCCGCCCCCACCGCGCCCGATCGAGGAACGCCCGCTGCTCCGCATCGACGCCGCCCGCCGCGAGCACCGCAGACACCTGGCCCCAGCTCAGGTAACCACCAAACCCCTCGAGGTGGCGGATCTTGAGGCGGTCGGGGTCGAGCGGCGAATCGACCCGCTCGATGGGCGTCGCCGTCGGGGGCGTCGCGCCCGGGTCGATCGAGACGCCGCGCTGGAGCGCCCAATGGTCGCCCGCCCACTGCGCGCGCGGCGCGACGATGTGCGCACGCACCGCGCCGCCCTCATCGCGCTCCCACACCGAGAGCCCCTCGATGATCCCGAGCTCCGTGTCGAACGCCTCGCCCTGGAAGAACCGCCCCTCTCCATCGGGAGTGAGCACGATCGGGAACGTGGGTGTCCGCGCCTCCGCGGCGTCGCCCGTGTCGCGCACGAGCAGGTGCGCCACCGACGGGATCCACACCTCCTGGTTCACCGCCTGCACCATCGTCACCACGATCCCCACCGCGAGGAAAGGCCACGCCAGCCTCCGCAGCGACAACCCCGACGCGAGCATCGCGACGAACTCGCGGTGACGCACGAGCTGCGCACACGTGAACCCCATCGCCGCGACGAGGATCAGCCCCGCCATGTAGTTGAACAGCTGCAACAACCGCGGTCCCCACAGGTCCGCCACCACGAGCACCGTGTAGATCGCCCGCTCGACGCCCCCCACTTCCACCCCCGGGTTCGCGGCTTCCGCGACATCGCCCGCGACGCTCGTGAACCGGCGCAGGTTCATGAACACATCGATCATCACCACGAAGCTCATCAGGATGAACGTGATCGCCGCGACGTTGATCGCGTAGAGCCAGGCGAGATGGCGCGTGAGCGTGGGCATGAGTGGTCAGGCGCTGGCCCCCTCGCGCGATGGGCGGTCGCGATCGGTCTTCCTGAGCAACGCCAACGCCACCCACCCGACGAGCACACCGCCTAGCACATCGGTCAGGAAGTGCGCACCCGCAAGCATGCGCGACACGCCACACCCCGTCGCGAGCGCGATCCAGAGGGGCCACGCGCGCGGGTGGAGGTAGCTGAGCATGAACGCCGCCCCGAACGCGACCGCCGTGTGCGACGAGGGGAAGCCAAGCCCCGACGACGAGAGCGTGCCATCCGTGAACGCGCGGAAGAGGTAGTGCCCGTCCGCCGCCTCGGGGCGCATCCGCCGGAACACGAGCTTCGCAACCTCCGCGATGAGGCCCGCAAGCGCCGGCGCGCACACGACGAGCAGCGCCCGCCGGAGCGGCGCCGGCCGCCCGCGATCCAGGAGGAAGAACGCGACCGCGACAACGACCCACGTGCGCACGTCGCCCACCAGGCGGAGCAACCAGTACCAATCGTGGCGCTCCGGGTCCTCGATCGCCAGCGCGTGGTACGTCGTGCGATCGATCTGCGGCGCAAACGCGACGAGCAGCAGCACGATCGCCGCCCCGAACCAGATCGGCGAGGGGCGCCGCTTCGCGCCCGCATCGGCGCGGGACGTGGTCGCATCGGGATGAACGGCCCTGTCGTCCATGGCTCAGCGTAGGTCCCTCGGGCCACGGTAGACGTCCGCAGCATGCACGTGGATCGCACGCTCGGTCCCCTCATAGAACGTGGTCGTGCGCAGGGGTGATGTATCAAAGCGCTCCACAATCGCGGCCGACGACGACCCGATGAAGACCGCCGGCCCGCCGAGGATCGCCGGGTCGTCGAGGCGCGTGCCCGCGAAGAAGTCGTACGACGAGGGACGATCGGCGTACAGCACCGCGGTGGAGCGCACGACGGGCCTCCCATCGAGGTAGTACGCCATGAGCGAGGTCGTGGTGTAGCGCTTGGCGAGCAGCGCGGGGGCGCGCCCCGTGCGCGCCTCAACCGCATCGACGATCGCATCGACCTCGCGTGCGATCGAGCGCTGGCCCGAGATGCGCTCGACCGCCAGGTTGTCGCGGACGATCGCCATCCGCGCAAGGAAGGGCGTCAACAGGATGAGCACGAACGTGACACCGCCGAACACGAGCGCCCAGTGCCACGCAACCTGGAAGGGCGTCTCGGGCGCACGCCGGACCAGCCCGGCCCGCGGGCGCGGCGGCGCGAGCCCGCGCCAAAGGCGCAGCCGCCCCCGCCACAGGCGCAGCTGGGCCGGCGCATCGATCGCCACCAGCGCGAGGAGCGTCGTGTATCCCGCGATGGGCCAGTTCGCTTCCGCATCCGCGAACACCGACACCACGAGGTAGAACACCAGGATCGGCGCAGCGCACCAGATCAGGTACAGGCGCACGGGCGATGGCCGGCGGCGCGTGCGCACGATCGAGAGCCCCATGAGCACGAGCGCGGGCCCGACGATGCCGAGCTGCGTCGCGATGAACTCGAGCGTGGAGAGAGGCTTGAGCATCGCCCCGCCATCGCCATCGAGAGCCGGGCTCGATGGGATGTCACCCCCCGGCGCGCCGAGGTGGCCCAGGAGGTGGCGGACGGTGGGCCAATCGTGTTGAGCGTTCCAGATCGCGACGGGCGATGCGACGATCGCGAACACCACACCCGCGAGCAGCACAGGCCCGCGCGCCCGCCGGTCGCGGGGGCGCCTTGGCGCGAACAACGCGTACCCGACCATCCCGATCGCGAGCAGCAGGATGGTGTACTTGAAGAGGAACCCAGCGCCCAGCACCACGCCCAGCGCAGCCGCGGCCAACCAAGCCCCACGCGTGCCGGCCCTTCGCGCCAGCGCCCACCCCGCCCACGCCGCCCCGATCCAGCACGCCACGTAGGGCCCATCGATCGTCATGAACACCGCGATCGCGTGCGCAAAGGGCACAGCGCACAACGCCACGCCCGCATACAGCGCGATGCGCGCCCGCCGGGTTCGCGAGCCAACGGCGCATGACCACGCGAGCCCGCCCATGAGGAGCACGCTGAGCGACCCGAACACCGCCGCGGGCGTGCGGATGGCCCACTCCGCGTCGCCCAGCAGCGCGGTCGCCAGCGCGATGGTGTACGCCACGCCGGGCCCCTTGGAGTAGTACGACAGGTCGAGCCGGCGCGACCATTCCCAATAGTGCGCCTCGTCGGCGGCGAGCTCGAACGGGGAGAGCAACAGGAACACAACCCGCACGCACAGCAGCGCAAGCGCCAGCCCGACGAGCGCGAGCAACCAGCGCCGGTGTGCGCCCGCGTGCCCCGTCGCGCCGCCGTGCTCGCCCATGCCTAGTGCCTCACCAGCACGCGGTACTGCGCGTACGTGAACGCGCCGAGCCCGACAACCCCGCCCCACAACAGGAACAGGCCCGAGGGGCCCTGCGCATGGGTCATGCCCTGCCCCGCGCTGATGGTGATGACCGTGAGCAGGGCCGGCGCGAACGACCAGAGGTAGACGGGGAGCGGCAACGCATCGCGCAGGCGCAGCGCCATCACAGCGCCCGTGAGCACCATCAGCGCCGACGCGATCGCGTACGCCGCCCGCTCGTTGACCTTCGCGAGGATCTCGTTGCGGAGCTTCGCGACGCGCCGCTCGACCTCCCGCGCGTGGCGCTCGATGGCGCCCGCGTCCACGCGATCGTCCCGCGCGATCGCCCGGGCCTCAGCGACCAGGCGGTCGGCGCTGAGCCCCATGAGCGCGCCGGTCCGGTCGGTGGGCGGCGCGAGCCCCGCGATGGTCTGCGTCGCCCGGCGCGCATCGACGGGCGCCCCCGTGCGGATCGTCACCCCTTCGAGGTCAAGCATCGCCGTCACGCGCCCGCTTGGCTCGCCCGTCTCGTCGTCGAAGCCGCTTGTAGTGAGCGATGCGCTCTCCGCGATGAGCGTGCGCCCAAGAGACGCGGGGAGCACCGCCTCGACACGCAGCCCCTCGGGGAACGCGATCGCGTTGCCCGTGCGCACGGCCGTCACGGCGTGCTGGAGCGTGTACCGCTCATCGGGCGGGCGGACGAGCGTGATGGCGGCGCGGGCGAGCGCGGTCTCGAGGTCGAGGGCCGCGGCTTGCTCGGCGGCGACCGCCACCAACCGGCGTGCCCGCGACTCGACCACATTCAACCGGCGCGGCGCATGCCACGCCTCGCGCAGTTCGCGGACCGAGAGGAACTTCGGGTCGTCGTCGAGGATGTTCGCGGGCACGACGATCGGGCGCAGGCGGACCGTCTGCCCCGCGATCCGACCGCGCGGCAGCCGCCCATCGGCGTCCTGGAACGTCAGCTGGATCGCGAGCGCATCGGCGCCCGTCGCGTCCGCGACCGCGTAGAGCGACACATCGACCTGCGACGCGGTCAGGTAGATCGAATCGGGCAGGCCCGCCTCAACGCCGCCCGCGCCGCCCTCGGGCTGCTGGACCGCGAAGACATCGGTCAGGATGACGTGGGTGAGCTCGCCGCTCGCCTCGTCGGGCGGCACCTCGAAGGCCTGCTCCGCGTGGATCGTGAGGCCGCGGAGCGGGATGGGCTGGCCCCGATCGACCAGCGGCATGATGATGGCGCGGGGCGAGTCGCGCGTGACGATCGCCGCGGCCCGGTGGAGGAAGCGCGGGATGATCACGTTGGACAGCGCCGCGAGCAGGATCGCGAGGGTCAACCCCGCCGCGATCGCGGGCATCAGCAGGCGGCGGTAGGACACACCGGCGGCGAGCGCGGCCAGCGACTCGTTCTCGGTCGCGAACCGGTGGTACGTCAGCGTCGCCCCAAGCCCCGCAGCGAACGGCAACGCAAACTGGAGCATGGGCACGACGAGCAGCCCCATAATCCGCGCCGCATCGACAAGCCCCACCTGACCGTCCGCGAGGGGCTTCACGCTCGCCGCGAACGCGATCACGCCCACGACCGCTGCCCCAATGATGAGCATCAGCTGGGACAACTCGCCCAGGAGGAGGAACCAGAGGGTGGTCGGGGCCCGGCGCATGTGCGGGGATGGTCCACGGGTATCGGGCGTGGGGCAAGCGGGGCCCATGGGGGCCGGTGGTCCACCTGGATGGGGGAGTCCGGTGGCGCGGGCGGTGGCGGCGTCCCCCCACAACTGGTGTGCAAGTGACCGATCGGGGGGGCCGATGGCCCTGTTGTGTGGGTGGCCGGAACCAGGGGGGTCGGCCCGGTGTGGTCGTGCCCTGGTCAGCGGAGTGTAAGGAGGCGGCCCGTGGTCAAGCGGGACGGTTATGACAGGTCTCGGCGGCGGCGCTCTGCGCCGGGGTGTCGAGTGGGGCGGCGGTCAGGCGGGTTCAGCCTGATCGAGTCGCTCATCGCGGTGACGATCCTGGGCACGGTTGTGCTCGCGGTCTCCGTCGCGGTGACGACGGCCCAGCAGGTCGCGTTCGAGGGCCAGAAGCGGATGCTCGCGGCGATCGCGGCAGACGACATCCTCAACGAACTCGTCACGCTCGACTACGCGGTCCTCCCCACCTGGGACGGCACGATCCAGGGCATGGGCGAGATGACCACCATCGATGGCGAGGCGTACCCCGAGGCGTACTGGGCGGTCGGGCGCGAGATCAGCGTCACCGACGAGGACGTCTACGACGAGGGCCTCGAGGTCACGGTGCGCGGGCGCCGGATCGTGGTCGCGGTCACCGACGAGTTCGGCGTGATCGGGACGGTCGAGACCTGGGTCGCGGAGCCGTCGCCATGAGCACTCCCGACCGGTTCAACACGGTTGCCTGCGCGCGACGGGGGCTGACCCTGCTCGAGCTCATGCTCGCGCTGGCGATCACGGGCATGATGGGCGCCGCGATGAGCGCCATGGTCGTGGGCGTGACACGCGGCATGGAGTCGATCACGGGCGGCCGCAGCGCGACCCAGCGGGCGCACGTCGTCCACCAGCGCCTGCGCGCCTACACGGAAGCGGGGCTCTGCGTGCTCCAGCACGACAAGACACAGGGGCTCGCGCTCTGGCTCAACGACAACAACGGGGACGACGACGTCAACCTGACGGAGTACCGCGTCTTCTGGTTCGACGAGGTGGCGCGCACCCTCTCTGTGGAGTGGGTCGAGTTCCCCGAGGAGTGGACCGACGAGCAGAAGGCGACCGCGGACATCCGCGTGCTCACGACAGAAGACCTCTTCCTGCTCATGGAGGCGCAGCGCGCCTTCCGCTACACGAGGACGGTGGTCCTGGGCGACGAACTGGACGGCTTCGCGGTCGAGCACAATACCGCGAGCATCCTCGACGCGAGCCGGGTCACGCTCCGCGCGCGGACGCAGGCGGGCACGGGGGGCGCGGTGCAGGAACTGCTGTTCCGCCTGGTCCTCACGGGGCACACCCTGCCCGCGAGCGTGGCCGGCGGCGGCGACGAAGAAGAGGGCGGGCTGCTCGGCGGGGGCGACGACGGCGACGACGGTGGGCTGTTGGGAGGGTTGTTGCGATGAACCCGCGGCTTTCAACACGAAAGGGGCGCACTATGAGGTTCGAGACCCAACACGGAAACACGACCCGGAACGCGAACGGGGGGGCCAGGCGCGGCATCGCGCTGATGCTCGTCCTGCTCGTGATGGGCGTGGCGGTGATCATGGGGGCGGCGCTGCTCACGTTCGACGGCGGCCCTGCGCAAGCGTCGGACAACGCGCTCTCGCAGGTGCAGGCCGATTGGGCCGCCGAGGGCACCGCCAACCAGGTGGTCGCGGCGTTCGAGCAGGGCGTCGACGCCTCGACCAACGCGGGCGATCTGGTGCCCTCGAAGTCGGTCGGGCTCGCGTTGGCGAGCGTCAAGGTCACCAACATGAAGGGTGATGCACCAACCGACGACGACCGAGAACTCCTGATGCGCGCCGTCGCAAACGTCAAGGGCGTCGAAGCGCGCATCACGCGCCACATCGTGCTGCCCACGGCGGTCGAAGACGCCTACGACGCGGTCGATCCCTACCTGAACGAGTTCGCGATCTTCGGCGATGAGTACATCCGCGCTGACCTGGGTTCACAGATCGCGGTGTGGGACCTCGACCCCAAGACGGCCACATCGAAGTGGGTGAACGTCGGCATGGGCTTCGAGATGCCCGGCTCGCTCTCACTGGCCATCACGCCCACTTCCAACGTGTGCTTCGTCGCGGACGGGACCGCCCACCCGCTCATGAGCCTGGTGCTCGACCTGTACAACGTGCTTGGTCGGGGCCACGCACTGGACGCGAACATCCCCGCGGTGCCCGCGCACCTCCCCGGCGCCATCACCGGGCTGGGAACAGTCGGCACGCCCATCACCAACGGCGCAGGCTCCACGCGGACGGTCCTGTCGGGCGGGGTCTACACCTCCTGCACGATCTCCAACAACTCGACGACCTACTTCGACGAAACGCGCGGCACGCACTACGTGGTCTCTTTGCTTCAGGTCCAAAGCACGGGCGCCCTCGTCGCCCAGGGCGACATCACGATCCACGTGGCCGGCAACATGACGGTGCAGAACGGCGGGGTGATCGCCCTCGCCGACGATGCGAGCCGGCTGACCATCCTGGTCGATGGCGACGTGATCATCGACGACGCGACCATCGGCGTGCCCGTCGACCTCGCGCGGTCGGGGCGGGGCATCGCCGACATGACCGAGTGGATCAACCCGCGCCGGATCACGATGCTCGGCGTGCGCACCGCCGACGGCGGCGACTCCAACCCGAACTGGCAGATCAACAACAACAGCGACGTCGTCGCGTGCTGGCACGCGCCCAACGCGGACTTCCAGCTGAGCAACTCGACCCTCGCGGGGCGCATCACCGCCCGCGACGTGGTCCTGCAGACGGGCGCCCGCCTGCTCTACTCGCGCTCGCTCGATCGCGGCGTGGGCTTCTCGATCGCCGACGGGCCTCTCTTCGAGTCTCGTGGCGTGGTGACGGCCGGCGTGCGCGCCGCGCTCGACGGTGCGGTGCCCGCCGACGGGCTCGGCGTGTTCAGCGCAGCGCTGCGCGGCGTGGACGTGGATTACAGCGCCAAGGTCGAGTCGAAGACCGTCGATGACGACGCCGCGGACATGGAAGACCGCAAGACCGTGGCCGACGCGGGGGACGACGACTGATGGAGACCGCTTCCATGAACACCCCATCACGCCGGGGGATCACCCTCATCGACCTGCTCATGTCGATCGTGGTCATCGGGATCGTGGTCGCGTCGGCGGCGCCGGCGCTCTCGCCCGACGAGCACCTGCGACTGCAGTCCGCGTCGATCGTGCTCACGGCGGACCTCGAGTACGCCCAGTCGGCCACCATCGCCGAGCCCGCCGACCCCACCGTCGTGCGCCTGCGCGACGACGGGCTCGGGTACTGGCTCGCGCGCGCCTCCGACCCCGACCTCCCCATCGAGGTGCCCAACTCGGGCGGCCTCGCCTACGAGGTGGAGTATGGCGTCGGGCGCGCTGCGCAGTTCGATGGCGTCTCGATCGTGCTCACACCCGACGACCCAACGACGATCACCTTCGACGCCTTCGGCCGCCTCGAGGGCGTCGACGACGCGGAGGTGCGCCTGAGCAACCTCTCGGGCGAGCTCGTCGTCCGCACCAGCGCAACCACGGGGTCGGTGTTCATCGAGAACGCCGAATAGGGGCCGCCCGGCGGGCCCGCGGGCGGTCCTGAACGCGGGCCGGCCGGCCTCCCAATAATCCGCCATGGCGATCAATCCTCAGCAAAGCGGCGTGCGCGAGGCGGCGGTCTTCGCGTTGGGCGTGGCCCTGGTCGGTGGCGCGTGGCTCGGCGTGAGCCGGGACGGGCGCGCCGAGGGCACGATGGAGCGCGAAGCGGCCCGATGGGTCGATCGCGCCGAGACCGCGCGGGACGGCGTGCTCGCGTGGCTCGACTCGCAGGGGCGCGCCGTGCGCGAGGAGGTCAAGCAGGCCCTCGCGGAAGCGAAGCAGCACTACGAGGCGACGCTCGGCTTGTGGGTGCTCGCGCCCGAAGACGCCGAGCCCTCGCACGGGCCCGGCTCGACCTCGCTCGCGTGGTCCCGCACCGACGAGGCATGGGACGGCGACGCGGGCGTACCCGAGCGCGTCGTGCTCCTGATCCACGGGCTCGACGAGGGGGGCGACATCTGGGACTGCCTGGCCCCGCGCCTGCGCGAGGAGGGCTACGCGGTCGTGCAGGTGGTGTACAAGAACGATCAGCCGGCGTCGGCCTCCGCCGACACGCTCCGCGAGGCGCTGGATGCGCTGGGCGACGCGGGCGTGGAGCGGGCCGACCTGGTGTGCCACTCGATGGGCGGGCTCATCGCGCGCGACGTGATGACCTCCGACGGGCGCGCCGCCGAGGGCCGCCCCGAGGTCCACCGCATGATCATGCTGGGCACGCCCAACAAGGGCTCGGCGCTCGCGCCGCTCCAGATGTTCGGCGAGGCCCGCGACCAGGCGGTGCGCATCATCGCGTCCGAGGGCGCCGACCCGCGCATGGCGCTGTGCGCCCTCTTCGACGGGCGGAGCGAGGCGGCGGAAGACCTGCTGCCCGGCTCGGATTACCTCAACGAACTCAACGATCGCCCGCTCCCGGACGGCCTCGCGGTCACGCTCGTCATCGGCCAGATGGCGAGCATCAACGGCGGGTCGAAGAGCGCCTCGGCGCTCGCGGCACGGGCGAGGCTGCCCGAGCTGGCGCGCCTCGCCGACGACGCGGAGCGCTGGGCCGAAGCGCAGCTCGCCGAGGTGGGCGATGGCGTGGTCCCCGTGTCATCGGCGCGCCTCGATGGGATCGACGACGAGGTGCTCGTCCGCGAGAACCACCGGACGATGGTCCGGCGCGTGCCCATCGTGTCGGGCGACGCCGAGCCGCCCGCGATCGAGGTCATCCTCGACAGGCTCGCCCGCGAAGACGCCGAGCGTGACGACGGGGCCGAGTAACACCCGATCGGGTGTTGGGACCCATCGCCCCCCACGCGGTATCCTGTGCCCATGGCCCAGCGCCACCACCACTACGAGCACGCGTTCGAGGGGTACCTCCGCTCGAGGCGCGTGCCCTACGTGGCGGTCGATGAGGCGCGCAAGGCGTTGCTGCCCGAGCGCGCCCCCCTGAGGCTCTGCGATGAGGAGGGGCGGCACGTGGGCGGGGCGCTCAAGTCGTTCGACTTCGTGGTGTACGGCCCGGAGGTCAACCTGCTCGTGGACGTGAAGGGGCGCAAGGTGCCGCGTCGCGCCGGGGGGGACCTGAGCGTCGGGCGCCTCGAGTCGTGGGTGACGCGCGAGGACGTGGAAGGGCTCGCGACCTGGCGTCGCCTGTTCGGCGCTGGGTTCGACGCGGCGTTCGTCTTCCTCTACTGGTGCGAGGCCCAGCCGCCCGACGGGCTCTTCCAGGAGGTCTTCGAGCACCAGGGCCGGTGGTACGCCCTCCGCGCCGCCCGCCTCGACCCCTACCGCGCCCACATGCGGGTGCGGAGCCAGCGCTGGGGCACCGTCCACCTGAGCACGCAGGCGTTCGAGCGGGTCTCCGAGCCGTTCCATATGGTCTGGGAGGGCCCAAGGGCCGCCGCTCACGCGGGATGAGGCCCGTTGGGGGCCTTGGAACCGCGCCCCGAGCCACGCGTCCGAGCCCATCGGGTGCCGGGGCCGCGCCTTTACCCCCCATCCGGGCCCAGCTAAGGTTCATCCATGAACAGAGCACGCGCCACGCGAACGATCCTGCCCGCACTCGCGCTGATGGGCGCCCTTGGGGTTTCGACCGCGCTGGGCCAGTTCAGCCTGGGCGACCCCGCGGACGCGCCCGCGGAGGAGAAGTCGAACATCATCCGCCCCGAGAAGGCCGAGACGCCGGGCCCCACGCCCCGATGGCTCTACTACATCATCATGAGTGCGCTCGGCATCGGCGCCGTGGGCGTGGCCATCATGCCCTCCCAGCGCACCCACCAGGACTGACCTCCCCAGCCCCAACCTCCCACAGACGGAGTTGACGACATGCAGAGCAAGCGACGGTACACGGGCCTCATCTGCCTGAACGCGGTGCTCCTGGCCGCGCTCGGCGCGGTCACGCTCATCCCCGACGCGTCGGCCCAGCGCAACAACGCCCGCCGGAACCGCGGCGAATACACCATGGTGGGCGGGCGCGTGCAGGGCATCTCCGAGAGCGCCCTCTGGCTCGTCGACTCCGCGAACCAGGAGATGCTCGTGCTCAGGTGGAACCACTCTCAGAAGAAGCTCGAGCCGCTCGGCTACCGCAACCTCGACGCCGATCGCCTCAACGCGGGAGGGCGGGTCCGATGAAAGGGGAGCACGACATGACCAACACCACCACCAACGACGGCACCATGAACACCCAACCCACCGCGTCCCCGAAGCGCTTCGATACGGGCCTCGCCGCACTGTGGGCCAGCGCCTTTGTCATCGCGGGCATGCTCCTGAGCCACGCGGGGCGGACCTCGATCGAGCCCACCGCCCACGCCGACGTCTCTGAGGTGGCCGACCTGACCGTCGTCACCGCCCCCGCGGGATCGAACTGGGACATCATGGCCCTGCTCGACCGGCGCGAGGAGGTCCTCTACGTCTACGGGCTTGGGGGCAACCGCAGCGTCGAGCTCTACCAGGTCCAGAAGCTCGACGAGGCGTTCACGCAGGCCGCCCGCTAAGCGCAACGCCCCGCCCGCCCACCTGCTACCATCCAGGCGACTTGCCGTTGGACCCGCGTGCGCGTGCCGAGCCGCGCCGTGGATGAACAAACCCACGCTCGGCGTCATCGCGCTCCAATCACCCGCGCCCTCGCGTGGCGTTGAGCGGTGCGCCGACCCCGGCAAGGCCACCCCATGTCCATCTTCCCCTTGGACCAGTTCGAGAAGGACGTCGCGGAGCAGGAGCGCGCCGACCGCGAGATCTACGAGTCGCTCCAGGCGCCGAGCTCCATGGTCGTCCGCTTCGGCGTGATGCGCCTCATCGGCGAGTACCCCTACCGGGGCGACGCCGTCCCCGGGTGCGGCTCCAAGATGGTCGTCAAGACCCACCGCGGCACCGAGATCGCCGAGATGCTCACGAGCACCTGCCCCAACGCGGGCTGCTCCAAGTCGATCACCCGCAAGGAGATGCTCGAGTACATCGACCGCTCGGGCGGCAAGGACTACCCCTTCTTCACCGACGGGCGGGTGCTCCGCGTCGCCACCGTCGAGGACCTCCAGCGACAGGACGAGGTGGTCGCGACCCGCACCGAGATCGTGAAGTTCGCCCAGGCAGAGGGCGACGCGCTGAAGATCGGGATGCGTTTCGTCGAGGCCGACCCCATCCTGGGCGGCGAGCGCCTCACGCTCTTCTACACCGCGGAGGAACGGGTCGACTTCCGCGCCCTCCTCCCCGTCCTCGCCGAGCGCTTCAGGACACGCCTCGACCTGCGCCAGGTCGGCGCACGCGACGAGGCGCGCCTGGTCGCCGACTACGAGCGGTGCGGCCAGCACTGCTGCTGCAAGCAGTTCCTCAAGGTGCTCAAGCCCGTCTCCATGAAGAACGCCAAGATGCAGAAGGCATCGCTCGACCCGCTCAAGATCTCGGGGCGCTGCGGCCGCCTCATGTGCTGCCTCCGCTACGAGCAGGAGGGCTACGACGACCTCGTCAAACGCCTGCCCAAGATGCGCAAGACCGTCGGCACGCCCCACGGCGTCGGGATCGTCGTCGACCGCCAGGTGCTGACCCAACTCGTGCTCGTCGAGATCGAGGGCACGCGCCAGCGCGTCGCGGTCGCCGTCGAGGACCTCGTCGCGCCCGAGGACGCCCCCAAGGCGATGGCCAAGGGCGAAGACCCGTGGCGCGGGGCCCGCTCGCGGGGCAGCGCGAGCGAGCGCCCGGGGCGCGAGCAGCGCCAGCGCGACTACGCGGAGCGCTCGAAGCGAGGCGAGGGTGGAGACGGCACGCCGGCCACCGACACCGACGACCCCACAACAGACGGCAAGAAGCGGAAGCGTCGGCGCAAGCGCAAGCCGAGGGGCTCGGGCGAGGCGAGGCGCGGGACGCCCGATGGCGCGACCGCCGACCCCTCGACCACCCAGAGCGGGGAGGGCGCACCCGCCAAGCCGAAGAAGAAACGCCGGAAGCGGTCGAAGGGACGGGGCGGCGGGGGCGATGGCTCAGGCGGCCCGGAATCGACCGGCGGCGGCCCCGAAGACAAGGGGACAGGCGGCGGGGGCTCCAAGGGCTCGGGGCGCGGGCGCAAACGCCGACGCCAGCGCTTCGGCGGGGCCGGCGGTGGCTCGGGCGGTGGCGGGGATTCAGGAGGATCGGGCGGCAGCTAGCCTCGCCCGCACGCGATAAGGTTCGGGCCTATGACCACACCAGACCCACAGACGGGCACGAAGAAAGCTGCCGCCGCTCAGGAGGGGACCGTCAAGGAGACCCTGATCTCCCTCACCATCTCCCTCGCGGTCGCCTTCACCGCCAAGGCGTACGTGCTCGAGGCCTTCATGATCCCGACCGGGTCCATGGCCCCCACCCTCCTGGGCAAGCACATCACCTTCCACTCCACGCAGTCCGGCGCGGAGTGGGACGTCAACACGTGGTACCACGACGCCGCCCGCAACCCCCTCAAGCAACAGGGCGGCAACCGGATCCAGCGCTCGGACCGCTCGGTCATGATCCTCCCCTCCCCCGTCGTCACCGACCCCTACTCCACCTCGCTCCTCGACGACGAGCGCGGCCAGCAGGGGTGGGCCATCCAGGGCAACAAGAAGACCCGCGCCGGCGACCGCATCCTCGTCCAGAAGTACCTCCCGATCTTCGGCGGGCCGAGCCGGTGGGACGTCACCGTCTTCAAGAACCCCACCGACCGCACCCAGAACTACATCAAGCGCTGCATCGGCCTCCCCATGGAAGAGCTCTGGCTCTGCGATGGCGATGTCTTCGTCCGCCCGCTCGAGAAGGACGGCGCGGGCGGGCTCCGCGTCAAGCCCGGCGCGGCCTGGGAGGTGCAGCGCAAGCCCGACAGGATCCAGCGCGCGCTGTGGCGGACGGTGTACTCGAGCGAGTTCGCCCCGCGCGACCCGAGCCCCAAGAGCCTCGGCCCGTGGTTCGTCCCGCCGTGGTCGGGCGACGGGTGGGACGCCGGGACTTCCGTTTCGTACCGGTGCGAGAGCGACGCGCCGAGCACACTCTCGTGGAACACGCAGGACTGGCCCGTGCGCGACCGCGTGGCGTACAACCAGTTCCCCCCTCACGGCGCCGCCACGGACACCGCCGAGCGGATGCAGTCCGAGGCCTACCCCGTGTCCGACGTGCGCCTGCGGGCCGGCCTCGCGCCCGACCAGGCGGGCGCCCTGACCGCCACCGCCCACGTCACCGCACGCGGCCACGAGTTCGAGTGCGTCTTCGACCTCGGCGCTGGGGCCGCGACGCTCCGCATCTGTGAAGCGGGCGGCGAGTGGGTCTCCTCGGTCACGGGCAACTTCGCCAAGCCCGGCTCAGGCGCGGTGACCGACGTCGAGTTCTGGCACTTCGACCAGCGCCTCGAGGCGTGGGTCGGGGGCAAGCGCATCGCCCAACTCGACTACGACTGGGACGGGCATCGCCGCCTGGCCCAGGCCACCGGCCGCGATGCGGACGCACCAGGGCTCCGGCGCGAGATCGACGAGCCCGAGACGTGGGCCGCCAGCGCACCCACGATCGCGTGGCGCTTCGAGGGGTCACCCCTGACCATGCACCGCGTCGGGCTCGACCGCGATATCTACTACGAGGTCGCGCCCCAATCGTCGACGCGCCAACCGCCTTACGCCCGCGCCTCCACCGACGACAACGCCGCCGAGCTCGGTCCCGACCACTACTTCATGTGCGGCGACAACTCCCCCGCGAGTTCCGACGGGCGCGCCTGGACGGGCGTCGACGACTGGATCGCCGACCAGGTCGACACCACGCCGGGCGTGGTCAACCGCGAACTCATCATGGGCAAGGCGTTCTTCGTCTACTTCCCCGCGTGGCACACCGCCTTCGGGAAAGTGCCCGTGCCCGACTTCGGGAACATGCGGGCGATCAGGTAGCACGCCCCAAGGCGGGGAACAGCACCGCGAGCACCACCACGCTCACGAGGATATTGATCACGATGACGCCCATCGCGCGCGTCCTCCGATCGATGATCCTCCGACCCTTCGCCGCCTCCACGGCACAGACCCGCCTGAAGACCAACGCCGCGCTGATGAGCCACAGCACGCCGAACACCTGGCCCGCCATCGGCACGCGCGCAATGAACAACCCCGCGAGCAACGACGCCCACACCACGCCGGGCCCCACCAACAGCGCCCCCCTCCCCCACACGCTCCCCCGTCGCGCCTCCGACCTGCACATCTCGTACGTGATCGTCCGCCCGCACTCCGGGCAGGTCTCGATCGCGTCCGCGAGGGTGCGCGAGACGTCGTAGCCGCACTCCGGGCATTGGTAGCGGGGGCCGCGGCGGGTCTCGCGCGGCGCGGCTTCCTTGGGCTCGCCATCCATCACCACAACGGTATCACGCGTCGGCCCACCCCGACATCACGCGCGCGATCTCCGCATCCGCCTTGGCCGCCGCGACCCTCCGGCGCGCGTAGTCGCGCCAGATGAAGTACTCGCCCACGACCACAAGCACCACCCACAGCCCCGTCGCCGCGGGCATGAACCAGGGCGACGCGCCGGGCATCGAGGTGTACCCGCCGCCGCCTGAACCGAGCACGCTGGGCGTCGGCTGCGCGTTCAGGCTCGCGGCCACCCCGTCGCGCAGGTCATTCCCCGAGAGGTGGGCCGCGAGCGTCGCGATGTCCGCCACCACCAGGTCGTTGTCCGCCTGCGATGTCCCCGCTGCGACGAGCATGGCGCGGACATCGCGCTCATGGTCCCGCGGCACGGGGCTCGGCGTCAGCTCGCGCGATACCGGATCGCCCACCCCGTCGATCCTGACCCGCAACCCGCGGGCAAGCCTCGTCCCTTCGTCATACGCGCGGCCACCCTCAGCGGTGATGACGACGTTGAGCCCGTTCCCGTAGAGGATGCCATCGCGCTGGACTATGCGCTCGCCGAGCACTGCGCTCGCGATGCCCATCACCACCATCGAGACCAGCGCGCTCGCGAAGAACCACCCGACCACGTTGAGCGCAAACCGCCAGCGCGTAGGCCTCGGGTCGGCGGGCGTGGCGATGGTCGCGAGGTTGAGTGCGCCGCCGCACTCGGGGCACTGCGGGCGGGTGAGCCCGGCGATCGGGTACCCGCACGCCCCGCATTGCAACTCGTCGACACGCTTGTGGCGGCGCCACCCACCCGTCACGAGGCCCGCGATGCCCCAGATGAGGAGCCCAGACACGACGAACTGGACGATCGGGAAGCTCATCTTGTGTCAGGGTACCCCATCGCGATGGGCGGGCGGGACGCCGATCGACCGATGACTACAGTCAGGCCCGTCACCCGATCGCACACCAAGGAGCACGCCCGGCGCTATGGAGACCTCGTTCCCCCTCGACAAGATCAAGATCGCCCTGTTCGAGGGCGTACACCCGCGCGCTGAGGAGCTGCTCTCGGGCGCGGGGTACTCCGTCGAGACCCACCCCAAGGCGCTGACGGGCGACGACCTCCTCGCCGCCGCGGGCGATGCGCACATGGTGGGCATCCGCTCGCGCACGCACCTCGACGCGTCATTCTTCGAGTCGGCCCCCCACCTCTGGGCGGTCGGGTGCTTCTGCATCGGGACGAACCAGGTCGACCTCCAAGCCGCGGCTTCGCGTGGCGTCGCGGTGTTCAACGCGCCGTTCTCGAACACGCGCTCGGTCGCGGAGAAGGTGATGTGCGAGGTCATCGCGCTGCACCGCAGGCTCTTCGAACGCTCGATGTCGATGCACGACGGGCAATGGGTGAAGTCCGCATCCGGTGCGCACGAGGTGCGCGGGCGCACGCTGGGCATCATCGGGTACGGGCGGATCGGCTCGCAGGTCTCCGTGCTCGCCGAATCGCTCGGCATGAACGTGCTCTTCCACGACATCCGCGATTGCCTCCCGCTGGGCAACGCGCGCAAGTGCGACGCGCTCGACCAGGTGCTCAGCGAAGCCGACGCCATCACCCTCCACGTGCCCGACGAGGCGGCGACGCGCGACATGATCGGCCCGCGCGAGCTCGCCCTCATGAAGCCCGGCGCCTTCCTCATCAACAACGCGCGGGGCACGCTCGTCGATGTCGAGGCGCTCGCCGACGCGGTCCGCTCGGGCGCC
Source organism: Phycisphaerales bacterium (assembly GCA_965228605.1). Classification (GTDB taxonomy): domain Bacteria; phylum Planctomycetota; class Phycisphaerae; order Phycisphaerales; family UBA1924. Next base: position 3,443,514 of record OZ245825.1, on the reverse strand, counting down.
CTGGGCGGCGCCGCGGTCGATGTGTTCCCCGCCGAGCCCAAGGCCTCGGGCGACCCGTTCGACAGCCCGCTCCGGGGCGTGCCCAACGTCATCCTGAGCCCGCACATCGGCGGCTCAACCGAGGAGGCCCAGCGCAACATCGGCGAAGAGGTCGCGCTCAAGCTCATCAAGGTGATGAACAACGGCTCGACCACCACCGCGGTCAACGTGCCCGAGGTCGAGCTGCCACGCCTGCACGAGCGCCACCACCGCATCCTCCACTTCCACCGCAACGTGCCGGGCGTGCTGAGCAAGCTCCACACGGTCATCGCGGACGTCGGCGCGAACATCGCCGCGGAGTTCCTCCAGTCAGACCCGAAGCACGGCTACGTGATCGTCGACATCGAAGCGGGCAGCGACGACGAGGCGGTGATGGCGCGCCTGCGCGCCGTGCCCGAAACGATCCGCGTGCGCCGCCTGCTCTGAGCGGGCAGGCGAGGGCCGCCTTATCCTGCCCACATGAGCGAGCCCGACACACCCGCCCCCACGCCGCCAGCGCGCTCGCTCCTGGGCAGGCTCGAGCGGGGCGTCGTGCGCACGGTCGTGTGGGTCGCCGCATCGGCGCTGCTCCTCGTCGGCGCAGTCGTGCTCATGGTGCTGGGCGTCGGCTCGCTCATCCCCGGCGCGGTGCTTGCGCTGGCGGTTGTGGGCCTCATCGCGTTCCGCAAGCGCCTGCGCCTGACGTTCGCCGTCGGCGTGGCCCTGTGTCTCGCGATCGTGGTGTGGCGGGCGAGCATCTCGCCCCACAACGATCGGAACTGGAGCGCCGATGTCAGCCTGCTCCCGACGGTCACCATGGACGCGGGGACCGACCTCATCACCATCGAGGGGGTGCGCACCTTCCGCTGGCGGGACGACGGCTCGCACGAACCCAACTGGGAGACCCGCACCTACCACCTGAGCAACCTCCAGGGGGTCGACCTGATCCTCGAACCCTTCACCTACTCATCGCTCATGGCCCACACCATGCTCAGCTTCGACTTCGGCGCCGACGGCCGCCTCATCCTGTCGATCGAGGCGCGCAAGGAGGTGGGCGAGGCCTACAACCCCATCACGGGCGGGCTCAACCAGTTCGAGCTCATCTACCTCTTCATCGACGAGCGCGATGCGCTGGGCGCGCGCGCCGGCAAGGGCCACGAGCTCTACGCCTTCCCCACCCGCTTCCACGCCCTCAAGCACCGCGCGTTCTTCCTCAGCCTGTGCGCCGCCGCCAACAACCTGCACACCAAACCCCAGTTCTACCACATCATCCGCCACAACTGCACGACGGTGTGGATCGAGCACTCCGACCACCTCTCGCCCAATCCGATCGGGCTCTCCCTCGACGCGGTCCTCAACGGGCGCATCGGACGCCTCCTCCACGCGCGGGGCATCATCAACACCGACCTCCCCTACGAGCAGGCCAAGGCGCGCCACCGCATCGATGAGCGCGTGACGCCGTTCATCGACTCCCCCGACTTCTCGCAGCGCATCCGCGAACACCCCGCGGCGACGCCGTGACTCAGCCGCACACCCCGCCGAACGCGTAGAGCAGCACGTTCAGATCCCCCGCGTCGACCTTGCCGTCCGCGTTCATGTCGCTCGGCCCGCACGCCCCTGCGCACCCGAAGTCGAAGAGGAGCAAATTGAGGTCCGCCGCGTCGACCACGCCATCGGTGTTCAAGTCCTCGGCGCACGCCACGGGGTCGACCTCCACACCGTCCGCAGCGACGTAGACATCACTCACGGTCCCAAAGGGCGAGGCGTGCGTGTGCACGTGGAGGAAAAACTCGCTCCCGAAGAGCGCGGTGGCGTCGGCCAGCCCCGCCTCGATCGCCACGATCACGTGATCAGACTCGAACCCTACGGGGCGCACGCCGATCTCGACCGCGCCGACTTCGATCGAGCCATCACCACCGACGACGGTGAACCGCCCGATGAACACCATGTCCGCCTCGACGCCCCCGACCGACTGGCGGAGCGAGACCGCGAGCGGGTCGTCGCCCTCGTCGTAGAACGTCGTCGCGCTGAACGACGCGAGCCAGGGCTCAAAGGCCACATCCGCGAGCGTGGGCATCGGCGCTGTGTACTCGTGCGTCGTGGGCGATACGACGCCGTCGACGTTCGCCCCGTCGAGCGCGATGTACGAGTCGAACTCGATCTCGGGCATGAGCGATGCGAGCACGTGGCTCGGGGGGAAGTCCGTCGGGAGGTCGAACTGGTAGAACGCGCCCTCGGTCGCAATCGGCGGCGCGCCCGTCGAACACCAGGGCATCCCAGCGCAGACGAACGACACCTCGAAGTCGATCGCACCCGCCCAAGGATGAGCGATAGCGATGGCAAGGGATGCTGCGCCGGCGCGCAACGCACCCCGCCGGATCATCGATCTCGTCATGGCCTCTGTCCCTCTGTCGGCCTAGGGCGATCCGCCCGGGGCGACGTTCCCAAAGTGGCCCGAGTTATCGGCCAAGGCAAACACGGTTCCGAGAATCAACGCTGGCGCACGCGCGAACCCACCTCTCGGCGCACCAACGCGAAGCGACGCCGGGCCCTCTAGGGGAGCGGCGTCGCTTCGCGTGTTGGAGAGAGGGTGTGTGAGAGTGTCTGAGGCGGGTTCGAGGCGAAAGGCGGAGAGACAGAGTGGTGGGGGCAGGCATGAAGCGGGCCCCTGTCACCAGGTCGGTCGTTGCGGGGGCGTGTGCATGGGTCTGTGAGGCACATTGCCTCCCGCACCATTTATCCACACGGAGCGGGAGTTCCTCTCACGCCACCACGAAGAAAATTCACTGGCAGCCAAGGTGCAAGCCCGCCCTACCCCGCGGAACATGTGCTCATGTCCGCCCCTCCCCATGGGGCCTTGTTGGGGGCCAGCCATGAGACCGCTCCTTTCGTGTGCCGCCATCGCCCTTGGAATCGCTCAGTCGACGCCTGGTGCCTGGCCTGACGATGCCAATGCCCCGATCGTCGTCGGCACGACCGCGACCTTCACCGACTCGCTCGACCTCGCGCTGACCACCACCCCCGACGGGGCGACGTGGGTCGCGTGGGTCGATGACTATTGCCTTGGCGACCTGCGCATCCAGCGGATCGCGCCGGACGGCTCGGTGCTCGCGCCGGGCGGCATGCTCGTCGAACACGACAACGGGTGCGGCGTCACGGTGCCCCCCATGCTCGCCGCGTGCGCCGATGGCTCGGTCGTGGTCCGCCGGGCACTTGGCGGCCCGACCGACGTCCCCATGCACCGTGTCGGCCCCGATGGCTCGCTCCCGTGGGGGAACACGGGGGTCATGATCGACCCCAAGGAAGGGATCGGCCAGATCGGGCAGATCGTGGGTCTCCCCGATGGCGGCGTCCTCGTCGCGTGGACCGCGGGCTTCGACACCAAACTCCACCGCTTCAACGCCGACGGGTCGCCCGCGTGGGACCAGGCGGCGTCGATGTTCTCGAACTACACCTCCAACCGGCGCGTCGTCGCGCTCGTCGTGGACGACAACGACGATGCGATCGTCTTCTGGGACTCGCCACTCACGTACAAGCGCATGATCTTCGCGATCAAGTTCACGAGCGATGGCGCCCCCGCGTGGGCCGAAGCCACCGTCGTCGTCCCGGCGAGCGTCGGCTCATCGCTCCACACCCGCCCCGCGGCGGTGGCGGACGGCTCGGGCGGTGCGCTGCTCGTGTGGACTGACGACCACGAGATCGTGGACCTCCCCATGCCCATGAACTTCCAGCGCATCAACGCGGATGGCTCGCTCGCTTTCGACGAGGCGGGCGTGCGCCTCTCGCTCGACACCACGCGCCAGTTCGACCCCGTCCTGCTCCGCGACAAGGCGACCAACGACGCCCTCATCGCGTGGCGCGACGGCCCCGCGGCGACCCCCTCGCTCCGTGCGCAACGCATGAGTGCTGCGGGCCATCGCCTCTGGGGCGACGCGGGTGTCGGCGTCTCACCACTCTCGCCCGGGTCCGGCGCGCGCTTCGCCGGCGCGTGGACGGGAGAGACCCTCCTCCTTCCCGTCTCCGATGACCCCGCGCCGCCGCTCGACGCGAGCATCGTCGTCCATGCGCTCGACGCCAATGGCGCACTCGGTGCCCCGATGGCGGTCTACGGCGCCTCGCCCGCCGGGGCGCTCCGCGCCGGGGTGCTCCCCGACGACGCCCTCGCCCTCGCATGGGCCGCGCAGCTCGGCGAGCCCACCGATGCCCTCCTCGCCCACCGACTCAGCCCCGACGGCACGCTGGGCGGCCCCATCGCCAACCCCGACCTCAACGACGACGGCGCGGTCGATTCACTCGACCTCAACATCCTGCTCGCTTCGTTCGGGTGCGCGTTGAGCCAATGCGCGGGCGACACCGACGCAGACGGCGATACCGACTCGGTTGACCTCAACACGCTGCTCGGCGCGTTCGGCGGCTGAGCCGCCAGGGCGCCCCTCAGACGCCAGCCATCTCGCGCGACGACTCCGCCGCCTTCATCGGGTTGTCGTCGTCCAGCGCCATCGGGTCGCTCGGCGCCGACTCGCCACGCTCGCCGGGCAGCGGGTTGAACCGCGAGCCCGCCATGGGCACGCGGCGGTTCAGGTCCTGCTGGGGCAGCATCGGGAGCGCCGCCACGATCAGGAACGCCAACGCGATGTTCATCGCGAGCAGCTGCCAGTGCTGGGTCGCGCCGACGAACACCATCACGCTCGTCGCGACGACCAGCACGATCCCGAGCGGGATCAGGCTCTGCCACGCAAGCTTCAAGACCTGGTCGTAGCGGATACGCGGGATCGTCCAGCGGATCAGCATCATGAAGCAGATCGACAGCATCACCTTCGTGATGAACACGCCGATCTTCATGACCACCGCGAACAGACCCACGTCCTCGATCCCCGTGCCGGGCACGAAGGGCAGGTGGTAGCCGCCGAAGAACAGCAGCACGAGGAACGCGCTGCTCGTCATCATGTGCGCATACTCGGCGAGGAAGAACATCGCGAAGCGCATCGCCGAGTACTCAGTGTGGAATCCACCAACCAGCTCCTGCTCGGCCTCCGCGTTGTCAAACGGCGCCCGGTTGGCCTCCGCCAGGATGCAGATGAAGAACAGGATGCACGCCACCGGCTGGGCCAGCACGTACCACCCGTGGGTGATCTGCTCCTCCACGATCACGCTGGGCCTGACCGACCCCGCAACCAGCAGCATCGCGAGGATCGCCAGCCCGAGCGGGATCTCGTAGGAGATCATGCCCGCCGAGGCGCGCAGGCCGCCCAGGAACGAGTACTTGTTGTTCGACGCCCACCCGCCCAGGATCACGCCGTACACGCCGATCGAGGCGACCGCGAGCAGGTACACGAACCCGATGTTCACGTCCGCCACCGCGACCAGCGCCTGACCCGACGAGACAACCTCTTGCCCCATGAGCGTGATCGCGCCGACGTCGATGTACCCACCCCAGGGCACGACCGCCCAACCGATGAACGCCGGGATCACCGCGGCCATCGGGGCGAGCGTGAACAGGATCTTGTCCACGCCCTTGGGCATGTAGTCTTCCTTGAGGATGAACTTGAGCCCGTCGGCGAGCGACTGGCCGAGCCCCCAGAACCCGAACCCACGCGTGAGCTTCTTCAGGAACGGCAGCCCAAGGTCAAACCCCACCCGGTTCGGCCCCATCCGGTCCTGGATGTACGCGCTGATCTTCCGCTCCAGGTAGATCAACAGCGGGATGATCCCCAGGATCACATGGACCATGACCAGGCAGACGATGGCCCCGACAAAGGTCTGGGCGCTGATCGGGAAGATGGCGTCGAGGATGGCGTCCATAGGGCTCCCAGTGTAGGGACTGCCCGCCCGCCCCGTCGCCCCAGCATCCCCACGCCGACCCGCCCAGTTCTGCCGAGATCGGTCTACCCTTGACTGGCGAAGGCGGCGAGGTAGTTTGGAGATTGACAGGGTGTGTGGGGCCCTCCCGCTCGCGGTGCAAGGAGGCGAGATGATGACAGCGATGACGATCCCGGCGTTCCTGTGCGCCGCCTCGTGCTCGCTCGCGGGCACGCCGCCCGTGGTGGACGACTATGTGATCGACGATGGGACGCTTGAGGGCCAGATCGTCTACGAGGACGAGTCGAGTTCGACGATCCTCCGCATCGCCAACCGCTTCACCGTGCTCGAACGCCGGGAGCACGCCCTCATCGCTTGGGTGTCGCCCGTCTACGGCGAGTCGTCGCACTTCGGGATCGAAGATGTGCGCCTCCACCTCGATGGCGATGGAGACGGCCGCCCCGACCACTCCACCAACCCAATCTGGTCGTACAAGGGCGTCGCGTCTAGCGGGCCGCCGTTCTTCTTCATTGAACTGGCCGATGGCACCAAGGGCTACCGCATCCCGAGCCAGTTCCTCGGCAACGAGGGCGATACGTTCTTCCTCGAAGTCGTTCTCAAAGAGTTCGGGCCGGTCACCGCGCCGTATGACGTCAACGTCCCTCAACCCATCGCCGCCCCGCCGCCCGTCCCCTCGTACGACTGCTCGCGCGAACCCGACCTGAGCGGGTACTCGTGGGGAGCCGCGCCGGGCGAAGGACTGGGCACCCCTGTCATCCCGACTGGCGATGCCTGCAAGCCCGGCCCACTCATCGACCTGAACTATGACACCGATGTCGCAGTCGAGCCGATCGGCTTCGTGAGGTTCGAGGGCGAGCCCTGGACCTCCATCACCGAAATCACGGGCCACAACGGCGTGTTCCAGTTGCGCCTCGAAGCGAACACGATCGAGTACGCGCTCGACGATGGCGATGCAGAGGCGACAACCGTCTTCAACTGCATCAACTTCTGCCAGTCCCAGTACCTCGAGATGCACCAGTACCAGGTCAAGGACCGCGCGGAGGTGCTGACCCAGATCACATTCGCCCATCCCGCGCCGACCGGGCAGGCAACAGTCGCGATCTATCCAGACCCCAACAACGACGGATCGCCATCCGACCTCGGCGATCCCACAACGGCACTTTGGACTTCGGATGTCACATGGGAGGACACAGGCGAACTCGACGAACTGCTCACCTTTGATGTGCCAAACGTGATCGCTGGTAGCCCAGGCGACAGCTTCTTTGTGGCGGTCAACTCGTACACCGAGGGGATCGGCACCGTGTACTTCCATCGGATCGACAGGTCAGGCAAGGACTCCGGCGGTGCCTATTCGTCGGGGCCGATTCTGATCGGAGACCCCATCGTTCCGTCCGACGTGGGCCTCGTGACGCTCGCTTCGTTTGTCATCCGCGTCGAAGCCGCCCCCCTCTGCCCGACCGACCTCACACGCGACGGCACCGTCGACAACCTCGACCTCAACGCCGTCCTCACCGCGCTCAACACACAGCCCTACCCCTGGACCGGCGCCGACGCCACGGGCGATGGCCTCGTAAACAGCGACGACCTCGCCGAGGTTCTGAAGACCTTCGGCGCAGCCTGCCCGTAACCGAACCTCCACCCAAGGAGTTCACCAATGATCATCACGTCCGCCCTGCTCGCTGCGAACCTCGCGCTCGCCGGCGGCCCACTCCCCCCCACCCTCTACCTCAACTCCACCACCCCACCCCTCAACCAGTCCAACGTCGACCCCACCGCCCCCATCATCCTCGAGTTCACCTCTCCCCTGAACCTCGCCACCATCACCGACGACTCACTCCGCGTCTTCGGCAGGTGGTCGGGGGCCGTGCCCGGACAGCTCTTCATCGCGAAGGACGCGATGACCCTCTTCTACAACCCCTCCCGCGCCTTCACCGCGGGCGACACCATTACCGTCTGCCTGAGCGAAGCCATCGAATCCCAGGCCGGCGAGCCGTTCGCGCCGGGCGGCTACACCTTCTCCTTCTTCACCGCCGCGGGCCAGGCCGACATGGACTTCAAGGAGATCGCCCAGTACGAGCCCGACTCGCAGTTCGTCCGCATATACGGCGGGCAGATGTCCGACCTCGACGCCGACGGGTGGCTCGACCTCTCCATCGTCAACGAGAACTCCGACGACGTCCGCGTCTATATGAACAACGACGACGGCTCGGGCCTCTTCACGGGCCCCATCAAGCCCTACGCGCCCGTCGGCAGCACCCCCTCCCCCAACGAGCCCGCGGACTTCAACAACGATGGCCACGTCGATATCGTCGTCGCCAACACCCAGGACACCACCATCTCCGTCCTGCTTGGGAATGGCGATGGCACCTTCCAGCCCGCCACCCACTACGAGAATGGCTTCAGCGGGCGCGGCATCGCCGTCCTCGATTTCGATGGCGATGGCGACACCGACATCGCCGCGACCGCCGCGAGCTCGAACTACATGCGCCTGTTCGCCAACCAGGGCGATGGCACGTTCATCCCGCGCGACCCGATCGAACTCGGCGCCGAGGAGCGCGCCCTCGCCGCAGCGGACATGAACAACGACGCCATCGCGGACCTCGTCCTGAGCCTCTTCGACTCCGATTCCATCGTCGTCATGCTCGGCAACGGCAATGGCACCTTCACCCCGCTCCCACCCGCGCCGGCCGGCGGCAGCGTCTGGATGATCTCCATCGCGGATATCAACAACGATGGCAACGTCGACCTCTCCACCGCCAACGGCCCGGACGCCACGGGCTCCATCCTGCTGGGCGACGGCGCGGGCGGCCTGTCCGCCCCGCTCATCGTCCCCGCCGGCGGCTTCTGCACCGCCACCGACCTGGGCGACCTCGATGGCGATGGCGACCCCGACTGGGTCCTCTCCGCGTTCGGCGGCGGCCAATGGCGCCTCTACGAGAACAACACACCCCACGACGGCGACGCCGCGTTCGAGCTCCACACCGTCTTCCCCGCGGTCTCCAACCCGGGCTGCTCCCTCATGGCCGACATCGACAACGACTCCGACCTCGACCTCATCCTGCTCGACGAGCTCGCCGACATCATCCACATCATGCAGAACACCTCGACGCCCGGCGGCTGCCCCGCCGACCTGACGGGCGACGGGCAGATCGACTCCACCGACCTCAACATCATCCTCGCCGCCTTCGGCACATCCGATGCCGGCGATACAGACGGCGACGGCGACACCGACTCCGCCGACCTCAACACGGTCCTCGCCAAGTTCGGCGCCGGCTGCCCGTAGCGGAAGCGCTCGGCGTTGATCCACGTTCCCCGGGAGACCACCATGATCCCGCTCGCAACCACCGCCCTGCTCCTCCCCATCCTCGCGGCAGCACCGACTCCCAGCGGCCTCCGCGGCGCCACACGCCTCGACCTGCGCACCCACACGTGCGTGGAGCCCGAGACCCGCGCGATGCTCCGCGCCGCGGCCGAAGCGCGTGCCCCGCAACACGGGGCCCCCGCCCCCGAGGGTGCACCCGCCACGTACACCTTCTACCCCCAAGCCGGCAACTGGGGCGGCGACCTGCTCCCGCCCGGCTTCGTCGACATCGACCCTAAGCCCCGCGCCTTCGCCGACTACACGTGCAACCATTACACCTACGACGGGCATGCGGGCATCGACACGGGCATCCGCAACTTCGACATGCAGGCCATCGGCATCCCCGTCTTCGCCGCGCTCGACGGCGAGGTCATCTGGGCCACCGATGGCGAGCCCGACATGAACCTCGAGTGCATCGGCGCCGGCAACATCATCGGCATCGACCACGGCGGCACGCACCTCTCCTGGTACTACCACCTGGCCAACGGCAGCGTCGCGGTCGAGGTGGGCCAGCAGGTGGTCGCGGGCCAGCAGATCGCACTCGCCGCGTCGAGCGGGTGCAGCTTCGGCCCGCACCTGCACTTCGAGACGTGGTTCAACGACCAGGTCGTCGAGCCCTTCGCTGGGCCGTGCCGCCCCGGCGCCTCGGGATGGACCGCCCAGCCGCCGCTCAATGAAGACAACAGGCTCGTCGATTTCGGCTTCACCACCACAGACCTCGAAGGCGTCGCGGGCCTGCCCTTCGCGATGCCCACCGACGCCCAAATCCCCATCGACCACTCGGGCGTGTTCTTCTGGGTGCAGACGGTCAACCTCCCCGAGCGGGCCACCTGGCGTGTGCGCTGGTTCACCCCCAACGATGAACTCATCGAAGACTCGGGCGAGGTCCCCTTCGACAACGACACCCTCTGGCGCTACGCGTGGTTCTGGTGGGGCTACGACCTCCCCGAACTGCACGCCGAGACAGGCACGTTCCGCATGGAGTTGTCGTTCTCGGGCAAGGTGATGATCGATGCGCCGCTCGACATCGTCGCCCAGCCCGACCCAGCCTTCAACCGCCCGCCCGAGCCCATCGCGCTCACCCTCGACCCACCGACCCCCGCGCCAGGCGATGTCATCTCCTGCAGGGTCGAGTCGTCGCTCACCATGGACGACCTCGACTGGGACCTCGTGCGCTACCGCTACGTCTGGGACGTCGAGGGCGCCGTCGTGCGCGACGTCGTGACCGCCGCGATGAGCGATGTCATCCCGCGCGACACCGCAGCACCGGGCCAGACGCTCACGTGCACCGTCACCCCAAGCGACGGCAAATCCGACGGCCCCACAGCCCAGGTCTCGCACACCTTCACGCCACCCTGCCCTGCCGACCTCACGGGCGATGGACAGGTCAACTCAGCGGACCTCAACACCATCCTCGCCGCCTTCGGCGCCTCCGACGCGGGCGACACCGACGAAGATGGCGACACCGACTCCGCCGATCTCAACACCGTCCTCGCGCAGTTCGGAACGGGTTGCCCCTAGCCCAGCGCCTACCCTCGCCGATGCCCAGCACAACGGTCGCCTTCCTCACCGCCAATTGCATGATGCCGGGCCACCCCGACGAGCGCATCGACGCGTGGGAGCACGAGCGCGAGTTCACGCCCATGCGCGACGCGTGCGCACACCTCGGCATCGACCTGCGCGAGGCTATCTGGGACGACCCCGCGCTCGACCCCGCCGCCTTCGACGCCATCGTCATCGGCACGACCTGGGACTACATGCATCAGCCCGAGGCGTTCCTCGATCGCCTGGCGCACCTCGCATCGGGCGCCCCGCTCCTCAACCCGCTCGACACCGTCCGCTGGAACCTCGACAAGCGCTACCTCGACGACCTCGCCGAACGCGGCGCGCCCGTCATCCCCACCCTCTGGCGCGACAACGCGGACGCCGACACCATCGAGCAGGCCTTCGACGAGCTCGACACCGATGAACTGGTCGTCAAGCCCATAGTCGGCGGCGGCGCGTGGCGACAGGCCCGCGTCAAACGCCACGAACCGCTCCCCCCCGCCGAAGAACTCCCGCCGGGCCAGACCATGATCCAGCCATTCCTCCCCGCCGCGGCGAGCGAAGGCGAGTACTCCTTCCTCTACTTCGACCGGGCCTTCTCACACGCGCTCGTCAAGGTCGCCAAGGCGGGCGACTACCGCATCCAGTCGGCGTTCGGCGGGCGCGAGCACGTGCACAACCCGACACCCGAAGAGCTCGCGCTCGCGGGCCGAGTCCTCGCCGCGGTCGAAGGCGGACTGCTCTACGCGCGCGTCGACATGATGCGCTTGCCCTCGGGCGAGCTCGCCCTCATGGAACTCGAACTCATCGAGCCCTACCTCTACCCCGAGCAGGGACCCGCCATGGGCAAGGCGTTCGCCGACGCCCTCGCCCGTGTGCTCGATCGCATCAAAGCGTCGTAGCCGGCGCGTACTCCACGAGTTCGACCTCGATGCCATCCGGGTCGAGCACGTAGAAGCGCCTGCCGGGCTCGTAGTCATGCTCCTCCCCCGGGCTCGCGCCGAGCTCGATGGCCCGCTCGCGCACCTTGTCGAGGTCCTCCACGACGAAACCCATGTGGTTCAGGCCGGGACGCGCGTAATCGAGCGCTGCGCGCCCGCCCTCACGCGCCTCGAACAGCGCCAGGTAACCCCGCTCATCGCCGATGTGCGCCGCGGGCGTGCCGCTCGTGGTCGTGCCGCGCCATCGTGTGCGGAGGGCGAGCAGGCGCGTGTAGAAGTCGATCGACCGATCCAGGTCCGACACCGTCAGGTTCACGTGCTCAAGGTACATGGGGCCTCCTTTTTTGCAAATGTCTCACTTTGCATATTGCCGCCGTGGTCGTATTTGTCAAGTCCACACTTTGCAAATTACCGCCGCCGCCCTACAATCCCCCCGTGACGCCCACCGACGCCCAACGCCGGGTCCTCCGCGCCCTCAAGGCGAGGGGCCCCCTCACCACCGCCGGGCTCGCCGAGGCCCTCGCCACCACCAACGTCGGCGCCCGCCAGCACGCCCTCGCCCTCGCCGAGGCGGGGCTCATCCGCGAGGACACCACCGCGCCCGCGGGCGGCGGGCGCGGACGCCCCGCCGCGCTGTGGGCCCTCACCGACGCCGCGGCCGCCTACTTCCCCGACGCCCACGCCGAACTCACCATCGGGCTCATCAGCGCCACACGCCGCGCGCTCGGCAACGCGGGCCTCCAGAAGGTCATCGACGCCCGCGCGAGCGACCAGGCGCGCCAGTACCACGAAGAGATGCCCCCCCCCACCGCATCCCTGCGCAAGCGCGTCCAGGCCCTCGCCACCATCCGCTCACGCGAGGGCTACATGGCCCAAGTCGAGCAGGAACGCCCGGGCGCCTACCTCCTCATCGAGAACCACTGCCCGATCTGCGAAGCGGCGACCGCGTGCCAGGGCCTCTGCGCCGCCGAACTCGACGTCTTCAGGAGCGCGCTGGGCCCGGGCGTCGCGATCGAGCGCACCGAGCACATGCTCAAGGGCGAGCGCCGGTGCGTCTACCGCATCACCAAAGCGCGCTAGCGCACACGCCGATCAACCGCCCCACCCTGCTCGCCCTCGACCAGCACCTCGTCCGCCTCGACAAGAAACAGCCCATGCCCGACCACGCCCGGCGTGCCATCGAGCAACCGATCCACCTCGCCCGGGTCACGCCCCTCGGGCAGGGCCACGTCGAGGACGAGATTGCCGTTGTCAGTCATGTAGCGTGCGCCGTCTTCACCCATGCGCACATCCCCGCGCAACCCCGCGTCCCCGAGCGACCGCGACGCGCTCGCCAGCGCATAAGCCATCACCTCAACAGGCACGCGGAACCGTTCACCTAACCGCGTCACGAGCTTCGAGCGATCGACCAGGTAGACCCGATGCCGCGCCGCGCGGGCCGCGATCTTCTCTCGCGTCATCGCGCCGCCCGCGCCCTTGATCATCCGCAGCGCCGGGTCGACCTCGTCCGCGCCATCAAACAGGTAGTCGATCGACGCGGTCGTCTCCATGGGCTCGACGCGCAGGCCCAGCGACCGCGCCAGCTCAGCCGAGCGTTCACTCGTCGCCACGCACCGCAGCCCAAGCCGCTCGCGCCCGTCCCGCGCCCCCAGCGCCCGGATCGCCCGCGAAGCCGCACGCCCCGTCCCGAGCCCAACCGTCATCCCACGCTCGATCGGGGCCACCGCCATCTCGCCAAGTGGATCGCCATCACTCATGTGCTCAGCGTACCCGACGTGTCGACCTCACACCGAGAGCCCATACAACGCGATCGCCCCCGCCGTCGCCACGTTGAGCGAGTCCGTCCCCGCTCCGATCGGGATGCGCACGCGGTGCGTCGCCGCCCCCAGCGCCTCCTCCGACAAGCCGGGCCCCTCAGCCCCAAGCACCAGCGCGACCCGTCCACACCCCGCCGGGCTCGCCGCGAACGCCGCGAGGTCGGTCGCGCCCGTATCGGGCGTCAGCGCGACCACCGCCCACCCCGCGCCCGCGAGGCGGTCCAACTCATCGGCGAGCCCGCCCGTCGTCGCCCACGCCACGCGGAGCGAGGCGCCCATCGACACGCGCACCGCCTTGCGGTAGAGCGGGCTGCAACACCGCTCGTTGAGCAGCACGCCGCCCGCGCCAAACGCCGCGGCGTTGCGGAAGATCGCACCCACGTTGTCATGATTCGCGATGTCCTCGAGCACGAGCAGGACCCGCGATCTCTCGCCCACCTCGCTCACCAGCGCCTCGGGCGTGACCGCCTCCCCCACTTCGCCCGCCGCGAGGCAACCCCGATGGATCGGGAACCCCACGATCGCGTCCATCACGCCCTGATCCGCGATGTACACCGGCGCATCGCCGACTCCTCGCTCGATGTCATCGCGCATCGCCTCCAGCGCGACGGGCGTCACGAGCACCGACCGCGCCCTGTAGCGCGAGGCCCGCGAGAGCAGCTGCGCGACCACCAGCCGCCCCTCGGCCATGAACGTCTCGCGCCGGACCAGGTCGCGATCGCGCACGTTCAGGTAGTCCGCAAGACGCGGGTCATCCGGATCAGTGATCGCGATCGTGCGCACGTCGGCCCTCCTCGGGAGCGTGTAGAATCGGGCATGTTCAACACAATGACAACATGGTCGCCCATCGTGCTCGTCGGTGCCCTCGCCCTCGCCGGCTGCCGCGAGAGCCAGCCCGCCCCGTCCGACCCCGCGAGCGAGACGCCCACGTCCACAGGCTCGCCGGCGCCCGGCGCAGCCGCGACCCCGACGCCCCCGCCCTCCTCAGGCCCCGCCAACCCCACCTCCATCGAGGTCTCGGGCATCACCTTCACCATCGATGGCGACTGGCCCCAACGCGCCTCCACAGGCCAGTTCGCACCCGCCGCCCAGTTCCAGATCGGCGACAACAACGCCGCGCTGATCAAGTTCTACGGCGAGGAGATGGGCCCCGCCCAGATGAACATCGACAGGTGGGTCTCACAGGTCGGCAACCCGACGTCCGACCCCGACAAGGACACCTTCACGCGCGACGGCATGACGTTCAACACCCTCGCCATCGCGGGCGACATCTCGCCCACGATGGGCGCCGCGCCGATCCCCGGTTGGACGCTCTACGGCGCCATCATCGAGGGCGGCCCCGCGACCACCGTCTACATCAAGGCCACCGCGCCGACCGGCACGCTCGACCGCGCCGCGTGGGACGGCATCATCGAGTCCGCGCGTGTCGCCGAGTGAGCGGGCGGGCCCGCTCGCCCACCTGAACCGCTTCGACCTCTACGAGCTCTGCGTGCAGGACCCGCCCATGGAGGCGCGCTTCCTCGCCGCGGCCCATGGTGGCAACCCGCGCGTGCTGGGCGAAGACTTCGCGGGCCCCGGCGCCATCGCCCGCGCCTGGGTCGCCCTCTCGCCCGACCACCGCGCCATCCTCACCGACCGCGACGCAGAGCCCCTCGGGCACGCCCGCGCCCGCGCCGACCGCGACCCAACCACCGACCCCGCCCGCCTCGAGTACCAGCAGACCGACGTCATCAGCGCGGGCGGGCGCTGCGATGTCATCGCGGCGCTCAATTTCGGCGTGTGCGAACTCCACACCCGCAACGCCCTGCTCACCTACCTCCGCCACGCCCTCTACCGCCTCGAAGCGGGCGGCGTCCTCGTCTGCGACCTCTATGGCGGCGCCGACGCCATGACGCTCGGCGAAACGCGCAAACCGGTCCCCACCGACGACGGCGCCATCGCCTACACCTGGGAGCAGCGCGCCGCCAACCCCGCGACCGCCCGCGTCGTCAACGCGATGCACTTCACCCTCCCCTCGGGCGACACCCTCCGCGACGCCTTCGTCTACGACTGGCGGCTCTGGTCCACCGTCGAGCTGCGCGAGGCCATGCGCGAGGCCGGCTTCCGCGCCACCGAAGCCCACGACTCCTACGGCGGCGCGGTCGATGGCGAGGGCAACCTCTACCTCGAACCGATCGACGCCGACGACCGCCCCGCCCGAGAAGTCGACGACCCCGACGAGCCATACGTCCACTACATCGTGGGGCGGGTCTGAGGGCAACTCGTGCGCACCGGTCGCGATCTACCATACTCGCGATGACCACACCCCTCATCCGTTCGCCGCTCTGGCTCCTCGTTGCGTGCTGCATCGCGGCGCTCGTGCCAACCACCACCGCCAATGACACCCCCCAGCGCCGCATGACCGCCTTCGACCCCGCGGTCCACGGGTTCAACTTCCGCAACACCTTCGACAACGACGTCATCCCCGAGATCGACCTCCGCACGAGCGGGCTGTGCGGCGGGATGGTCTACAGCGCGCTCGACTACTTCAACGCGAACGCCACCGCCGTGCCGCGCCAGGACTACCGACCCGCCAACCAGACCGCCCTCCAGCGCTACATCTACGACCGCCAGGTCGATTCGCTCGCGCCCAACCTGGTGCGCTGGGCCGACGTCGCCCTCCGCGCGCGCAGCGGTCGATCCGACGAGCTCTTCCGGCGCGCCGTGGCGACCGAGGCGTCGCGCCTGCGGGCGTTCATCGACGCGGGCCGCCCCGCACCGCTCGGCGTGCAAGGCACGCGCGGCGCCCAGCACCAGGTCCTCGCCATCGGCTACGAGCAGGGCGACGGGCCCGAGGACCTCACGGTCTTCCTCTACGACCCGAACCTACCCAACCAGACCGTCGCCATGAAGGCCAACCCCGAGGCGAAGCGTTTCGACTACGAGGGACGCAACAGGTCGTGGCGCACGTTCTTCGTCGACGACCGCTACACCCCCGAGGCGCCCATCGAACTCGCCACCCCCGACCACCCGCGCGACGGCCTCGTGCGCGAGCTGCTCGTCCGCGTCCGCACGGGCGCCGACGACCTGAGGGGCGGCGCAACCAACGCCGACCTCCGCATCCACCTCCGCGGCGCCCCGCCCGTGGTCTGCCCGAACATCAACCTCGGCGCGCGCTGGCTCGCCAACTACACCGAGGCCGCAAGCGTCACGCTGCCCGCACCCATCACCCGCGACGACATCGAGTCGATCGAGATCACCTCCGCCCATCGCCGCGACGATGCATGGGACGCGATGAGCATCATCGTCGAGGCGTACACGGGCGGCATGGACCGCCAAGTCATCACGCAAACCGCGGTGCCCGTGCGCTTCAGCGCCGCGCTGGACACGCTCACGCTCGACGTCGAACCCGTCACAGCACCCGAGCCGACCAACGCCCCCGACACGCGCTGACCCACATTCTCGGGCGTTGCCAAAGCCCTTGGACGCACGCCCAATCGCACCTACTCTGTCCCTGTGGCTCGTGTGCCACGCAAGAAGGAGAGAGACATGCTCAGGACCACCAGCGCCATCATCGCCAGCGCCGCGTGTGCGCTCAGCGCACTCGCCGCCCAGCCCACGATCTTCCAGCCCGACAGCGCCACCGCTGGCAGCGAGTTCAGCGGGTCCTACGACATCGGCAACGCCATCGACCTCTCGGGCATGTCGGACCTCTGTGTCACCGCGAGCCACTCGACCTACGTCCAGAACAACCACTGGACCACCAAGGCCGGCGCGATCAACGCGGGCACCGCCTTCGCCAACTTCTTCTTCGATGAGGACACCACGATCGGCTCGTTCCTGTTGTGGAACCACCGCTCGGACGGCGTCGCCGCCGATCCGGGCTACGCGGTCACGAGCTTCGACCTGCGCCTCTACGATGTGGGTGACAACGTGCTCTACGAGTCGCTCTCGACCCCCGCGCTGCCCAACACGCCCACCGTGCAGACCTACAACTTCGCGCCCGTCGATGGCGTCCGCCGCGTCGAGTTCGTCGTGCTCACCAACAACGGCTCGCCCAACTACACGGGCGTCGCGGAGGTCGCCTTCGCCCAGACCGCGACCTGCCCGGGCGACCTGAACGCCGACCAATCCGTGGACTCCCAGGACCTCAACGCCCTGCTCGGCTCATTCGGCACGGGCGACGGGGGCGACCTCAACTGCGACGGCGCGACCGACTCGACGGACCTCAACCTGCTGCTCGGGCTCTTCGGGAGCGCGTGCTCAAACTGACAACGCTCAGTCGGTCCACTCCACGGCACCCTTACCGCAGGTCTGCGCGAGCGTGCCGAGCTTCTTCTTCACGTCTTGCGGCGGGTCCTCGAAGTGGAACGCGCAGGTGTGCTTGAAGAAGCCCGTCTTCCACGATCGGACCAGTGTGGCCCGTACGCCGAAGGTCCCCGTGGGGTCTGAGTGCAGCGAGATCATCATGCTCTGCCCACTCTTCAGGCCCGGGTGGCGTGGCGTGACGATGCGCGCCCCCGACGCCGAGATGTCGACCACTATGCCAAGCGACGACGTCACGCCGCTGACGAGCAGCCGCCCGCACTTGCGCCCCTCCGGGCCCTTGTGGTAGTCGAACTTGGGAAGCGCTGCCATATCTCCAGATGGATCGGGCGGGCGCGGAGGCCCCTTGAGCCGCGACGCCGGACCACCCCGACGCGCCCGCCCCCCCATCGGCGCAGGCGCTCCGCGCGCCCGCTCAGAACCCCAGAACGAGGGAGATGAAGTAGTCCAGGTCGTCCTTCTCCGTCCCGGGGTCCACATCGCTCTCGTGGCGGTGCTCGACGCCCGCCTTGAGCCGCCAGTCCGAGTCCATCGAGAGCTTGTACTCGACGCCTGCACGCACCGCGGAGCGGAACTCGCCCCCATCGTCCAGGCTCGGGTACAGCTCGCCCGACGTGGCCAGGCTCCAACGATCGTTCAGGTCGTGCGTGAACTCGTAGCCGACGAACGCCTCGGGGATCAGATCATCGTCTTCCGCGCCGATCTCCTGCGAGACGCCAAGACCGGCCCGCCCGATCAGGAACGTGTCGTCGTTGTCAATGAACCTGTAGCCGGGGCCCGTCGTGGCCGACCAGCGCCAGTCGTAGTCCTTGAACTGATCGACGACGACCTCACCCGCGAGGAACCACTCCCAGCGCGATCCGGGGAAGAGCCAGTCGTGGCGGGCCTTCGCATTGAACCGGTTGTCGGTCTCTTCGCCATCCGACTCCTTGAGCACATAACTCGCCGCCGCAGAGATGCGACGGTGGTCGTCCTCGCGCTCGATGGCGCCGACACCCAGGAAGCTGAAGTTCTCGGTGTTCCCCTCAGACCCGTTGATGCCGAGCAGCAGTTCGCCCTCCCACCCGTCGTCCTTCATCCGCTTGAGGAAGCTGCCCTTGCGATCACCGTCCGCCGCCGCATCCTCGGCGGGTTCGTCGGCCGCCTCTGCCGCCGGCTCCTCTGCTGGGACCTCCTCCACGACGGGCGGCGCCGACGTCACGTTCCCAACAGGTCGCACCTCCGTGATCCGGTACACCGGCACGCTGATCGCCCCGAGCACAGGATGCTCGATCTGCGCACGCCCATCCACCGTCTCCGAATAGATGCCCTTGACACGATCGCCATTGTCGAGCACCAGTTCGACGAACGGGCCGTACTGGCGGAGCCCCTCCGCAACCCCGACGGGCTGCTCTGCAAGCACCGCGGGGACGGGCCCCACGCACACCAGCACACCAACAACCATCACCAGACCGAGAACCTTCCGCACCACCATCGCAGCCTCCTCCTGTGGGACGGGGGTTGTAGCCCACGGCGCTGTGCGATGCAACCACCCGGCCCTACCCTCCGACCATGGCGAGGCGGCAACTCCACGACCAGTTCTTCAAGCAAGCCAAGGGCGAGGGCTACCTGGCCCGGTCTGCCTACAAGCTCAAGCAGATCCAGGCCGCCAAGCGACCCATCAAGCCCGCCGACCGCGTCCTCGACCTGGGTTGCGCCCCCGGCGCGTGGCTCCAGGTGGCCGGGGAGTTGGTCGGGGCCAAAGGGCGGGTCGTCGGGCTCGACCTCAAGCCATGCCGGCACCCATTCCCCGCCCACATCACCCACCTCGTGGGCGACGTCTTCGAAGTCTCGCCCCAGACCCTGACCGCTGAGGCCGGCGGGATGTTCGACGTCGTCCTCTCAGACATGGCCCCCAACACCACGGGCCACGGCGACTCAGAACGCTCGGCCACCCTCTGCAGGCGCATCCTCGAGATCCTCCCGGGCCTGCTCAAGCCCACGGGCCACCTCGCGATGAAGGTCCTCGAGGGCGGCGAATACCCCCCTCTCCTCCAGGAGACCAAGGGAGTCTTCGCCGACGTCAAGGGCTACAAGCCGCCCGCGAGCCGGGCCGTGTCGCGCGAGATGTACATCGTCGCGAAGGGCTACGCCCAGACCTGAGTCCCCAGCACCAAGCGAGCGCCAGCCCTTCGGCGTGCGCCGGCTCGCCCCCCCCTCCGTTATCCGACGAGCAAAGTGGGAATTGGGGGATAATCCCGGTGAGACCCGGAAAGTGTTGGTCGGACCGAGGTTTTCCTACGTCCGCCCTCGTGGGGGCAAAGTGGGAATCGGGGCGGCGGTCCGGGCCGATGCGTCAACCAAAGTGGGAATCGAGGCTGGTGGCCAGTGCGTGAGGGCCGACGTGGCGCAGGTCGCGGCGCACGGCGCAGCGTTGTGGCGGGCGTCACGCATGGGTGAAGTCCCCCAGATGAGACGCGATGATGCGGGTCATGGCAGCCACGTCCCTGACCTCGACTTCCAGCGTGCCCCTTGCCATCGCGTGCATTCTACCGGCGCAGTCGGGCGCGTGCGTGGCGGGCGTGGTCGGGGTCGAGTTCGATGCCGAGGAAGCGGCGGCCTGCGCGCTTGCAGGCTTCGCCGGTGGGGCCTGAGCCGGTGAAGGGGTCGATGACCAGGTCGCCTGGCTTCGTGATCGCCTCGACGAGCTCCTGCATGAGCTGCACGGGCTTCTCGTGGGGGTGGGAGCGGTTGCGCGGGTGGACGTATGGGATCGAGTACACAGATTTGGGGCGGGCGCCGGGGAAGCGGAAGCGGCCCTTGGTGGCGAACCAGATGAGCTCGTGCTGGGGCGCGAAGGTGCAGCGGGTGTCGCCCATGCCGTGGACGCAGCGGTTCCAGACGACCTGCGAGCGGAGGGTCCAGCCCGCCGACTCGATCGCGAGCTTGAAGGCGTCGGCGACGTCCCAGCGGTGGAAGCAGAGGAGGGCGCCTCCGTCGCGGGTGACGCGGTGGGCCTCGCGGAGCCACCAGATGTAGGGCGCATCGTCGTTGGCGATCGAGACGCCCTTGGTGGACTGGTAGGCGATGCCGTAGGGCGGGTCGGTGATGACCGCGGCGGCCCGACCGGCGGGCTGGCGGGGGAGCAGGCGCATCGAGTCGCCGGTCCTGACGACATGTGGGCGCGGGGTGGAAATGGTGTTGATGCGGCGCGCGGCGACGGCGCTGCCCGTCCTGGTTCTCGTGTGCTTTCCCATCCGTGGGTGGTTCTCATTACGCTGTCCTCGCTTGGTGGCCCGTCGTCGCCTGCAAGTGATTGGCGGGCTGCCAGCAGGGGCGGCGGGCGTTGTAGCGCTCGCCGCCCGTCCTCTTATTGATCGTCCTCCTTCGGTGGGACAATGCAGTCTTCGCCTCTGTGCAGTGATGCGCCTGGGTAATGCTCCTGAAGCTCCTTCACCTCCGCGACGATCGTCAGCGCAGCGCAGCCCTCGGGGCGGAACTTGTCGAGTCGGCGGAGGATGCTCTGGAGCGTGCGGCGAGATTGGTCGTCGCAGCGATCGTCGGCCCAGTTGGTCGCCCAAATGGTGAGGATGCGCAGCTCGTGCCAGTTGATGCGGATGTCGATGTCCTCTGCGATGGCGCAGGGCACCGAAGCGGTCCCGCAAGACGGGCACTCCATCTCGCCACGGGTGGCGAGCTCGTGCTGCACGAACTCGGCGCCGCAGTCGGTGCATCGGATGTCGGGCGTGCTCATGGGTCAGTCCTCCGGGTGGGCGAAGTCGATGCGGACCCAACGGTTGTCGTAGCGTCCGAAGTTGTGGCGGTGGTTGTCGCCGACCGCGAGGCCGAGACGATCGGCGCGCTCGCACCAACGGCGGATCGCGGCCTTCGAGATTGCGCCGACGCTCGTCGCGTGGGCGGTGATGTAGCCCCAGCGCTTGCGGGCCTGGCCCGCGATGCGGACCTCGACGATGGTGCTGCGCACGGGCGGCGCCAGGCCCAGCGCGTGGGCGGCGATCTGGTAGACGCGCGCGTGGGCCGCAAGGCGGCGGGTGCGGTAGACCTTGAGCCCGGAGGTGCGGCGGCGCGGGCTGTCGATGCCTCCGAAGTTCGGGAGGTAGGCGCACGTCTTGCCGGTCGCACGCTGCGACCAGGCGGGCTCGGGGATGTAGATGGCGCCGGGGTCGTTGGTCATGCGGCTGCCCCTCGCGTTGCGACCGAGGCGATGTGTCGAGCGATCTCGTCGTGCGCGCGCTCGCGTGTCGAGATCCTCTGTGCAGCCGCTACCCGCGCCTGCATGTCGGTCATCGGCCTCGGAGCGACCGCCTTGCGGAGCAGGGACTTGTACCGGTCCCAGGTCTCGTCCCACTCGACGTCCTCGCGACGCTCTCCGGCCAGCAAGCGGTCGTACATGGGCAGGAGCGTGCTTTCCAGCGCGAGTGCAATGTCGAGCTGCATCGCGACCCTTGCCTCGGCAGCCTCTGCGGCGATGATCTGCCGATCGGTGTAGAGGTGCAGGTGCGACCATGCCTCGCCGTCCAGCGAACCAAGGCGATCGACAACGCCGGCGAGGGTCTGCTTGCCCGCCTGGCTGCATCTGAGATAGACGTCGTTGAGGCGCTCGGGAGCCCACGAGGGCGTTGCGATGGCGTTGGGCGCCTCACGGTCCGCCGGGTCGAGGAGTCGGCTTGGGTGCTGCTGTTGGGTGGTCACAGTTGCGCCACCTTCCAGGAGCCGCGGCGGATGCCGAGGTTGTGCAGCTCGGTGACGACGTGCCATGCCCGCTCGCAGCAGCGATTGAGCACGGCCTGGTCGACGCGGTAGTCGTGGACGCTGCGGTGGGCGGTGCTCTCCGAGACGTGCGTGAGGTCCGCGATGGCGCTGGGTCCGAGGCGGAGCCAGTTGTCCATGATCTTGGCGGCGCATCGGCGGGCGCGGAGCTCGCAGGCGTCGCGGCCTCTGCCGAAGAAGTCGGACTCGTCGATGTCGCACGCGAGGGCGCAGGCGCGGATGACCTCGCGGGCGAGGCGCTGGCGGGTGGCGAGGGGGAGTTGCTTGGCGGTCTTCATGGGTCTGCGTCCAGGGCATTGATCGACTCGGTGCAGTGCTCTGCCAGCTCTTCGAGGTGCTCCTTCGTCGTCTGAAGCGGAACGCTGGTGTCGGCCAATACCTCGTCGATCAACCGCTTCGCGCGATCGACAAGTCGCCTTGCGTGTTCGTTCATCACGCGCCTCCCAGGATGCGCTCGACGAGGGCGGCGCGGACGACATCGGTCGTGCCGCTGTTGATCTTGGCGAAGTCGGAGGATCGTCCATCGCCCATCGTCTGCTGCCAGACCGGGAGACCGAGCTTCTCGAAGACCCACCCCATGGTCACGAACCGCATGCCCTTGATGTGGATGTAGTCCACGCCGTGGATGACGAGCGCATCGAGCAGCGGCGTCGGTGGGTCGGTGGACTCGAGGACCTCCGAGACTGAGCCCTGCAAGCAGGGGACGACCTTGTGGCCGCGCTGCTCTTCGAGCGATGCGCAGAGCTTGACGAGCGCCTTGTTGGCCTTGAGCCACGAGCCCTCGTAGTCGCGCTTGACGTCCTCCCAATGGAAGTGCAGGAACATCACCGCATCGGGGTGGAGCACGGGGAAGTAGGCGGTGTTGAAGACGTTGGGGTTGCCCGCGTCGGCGGCGGCCCACTCCCAGGGGCGCGGCTCGCTCCCCCACTTGAGCGGCGGGCCGGGCTCGTAGATGACGGGGACGCCCTCGGGCAGGCCGGCGCGCATGAGCTGGCGGCGGCGCGGGTCCTGCTGCATCGATCCGCCGCCCGCGTCGTAGCCGCGGAGGACGCCGATGGCGTCGGTCTCCTGCCAGGCGAGGCGGACCGCGTTCTCATCCTCGTACGGGCGGCGGGCGTCGGGTGCGCCGCGGTAGTCGATGAGCAGCAGGTCGGGGTAGCGGCGGCGGAACATCGTGAGCGCGTGGCGTCTGCGGAGGGGGCGGAGCGGGTCGTCGGTCTCGGGCGGGCCGTCGAAGGCCTGGAGCAGCTCGTAGGCGCCACGCTTGCCGTCGGGGTTGGCCTCGTGGTCGCCGGGGGCACCGTCGGGGTTAGCGGTCTTGAGCCCCACGCCGTAGGCGGCGACCTGGTCGTCGGCGCCGCCGGGGAGGAGGCGGTTGACCAGGTGCTCGGGCTGCTCGTTGGGGCCTGCGCTGGAGTGGGCCATGTAGTCGGGGACGCGGGAGCGGAAGTAGGTGTAGCGCTCGTGGGCCTCGGTGGAGAGGTCCTCGAAGGCACTGATCTTGCCGTCCACTTGCTCGAGGGCCTGTTGCATCGGGCCCCTGGTGGGCGCGGTGTTGGCGGTGATCATTGGGTGGCCTCGGTGGGTTGGGGTGCGGGCGTGTCGAACGCGGCGGGGCGGAGGTCGCGCATCTGCTCGATGGCTCGATCGATCGGCGTGTCGGCGAGGCGCTCGCGCATCGAGACGAGGAACGCGGTGAGGTCGGCGGGCGGGAGGGTGCAGCCTGCTTCGGTGACGCGGCGGGTGAAGTCGGAGTTGGAGAGCTCGCGGACGAGCATGGGGGAGCCGACCTCGGGTGGTGTGAAGTTGATGTCGGCGGTCTCGGGTTGGGCGAGCACACCGGCGTCGAAGAAGTCCGGCGGGGTTGCAGGGGCGGAGCCCCTGCGCTGCGCGTCGTCCGGGTCTGCGTCGGGGGCGTCGCTGGTGGAGAAGATGTGGGTGAGACCGCCAACGCCGACGTCGCGTGTGGCGGCGTGTTCGATGGCGGCGCGGATGAGACGGCGGTAGTCGTGATCGTCGAAGTCGTGCGTCGCGGCGGCGTACAGCGCACCGTCCGCGAAGGACTCGGCCTCAGTGGAGCCCGAGCCGATGCCGACGATGTCGCCGACATACTCGGACACCGCGCCGTCGGTGTAGGCGCGGATGATGCGGTCCTCGAAGGCGACGAGCAGCTCGTCGGCGTAGCCACCGTCGTCCTCGCCGTTCTTGCCGATCGAGTAGCCGTGCTGCTTGAGCCACGCGCGGATGGGGAGGATGAGGTTGTCGTGGACCCACTGCGGGCCGAAGTGGCGCTCGGCGTCGTCCCGCGTCGGTGGGTAGTCGATCGAGGCGATGGCGAAGCGGACCTCGAAGCGACCGGCGATGCCGATCAGGCATGGTCCCCAGCGGACGACCTTCGACTCGACGAGTTCACGCTTGGCGCCCGAGGAGGTGCAGGTGAGCGAGTCGCAGCCCATCGTGACCTGGTCGTCGTGGCTGATGGCGAGGATGCAGCTCATCGGGACACCCGCTCTCTCCAGATGCGCTCGACGATGCTGGCCTGCGGTCCGGTGAACCTCGCGGGGTCGCGGTCGATCAGGTCGGCGACGAAGCGGACCTCCCAAGGCGTGAGCTCCTCGCCGCGGTCGTCGATCTCGTTGAGCATCTCGCGGACGGTCTGTGGCGCGAGGCGGGTGGTGGTGGGAGTTGCTGACACGTCAGAAGTCCTTGGGGTTGGGCAGCCTCACGACGCGGTAGACCGGTCGCATGGTGCTGTTGAAGTTGGTGAACTTGCCGCCCGCGCACATGCGCTGGCCGGTGATGGTGAGGACACCGGCGCCGACCAGGCGGCGGAACATGCCGCCGGTGGCGCGGGCGTCGTAGACGTCGGGGTCGGGCGCGAGGCCCGACTCGTGGAGGGCGTTGTTGAAGTCGGGCGCCTGGAAGTCGGCGCCGACGTCGAGCTTCTCGATGTAGGCGAGCAGCGCGGTGCGCACCTGGTCGCGGGCCTCGCGCTTGGCGCGGTTGCGCGGCTCGGCGGAGATGGTGTCGGCGGCGCGGGCGGTCGCTTCGGCGCGTTCGGCGTCGGTGGCAACAGTGCCCTCGATCTCGAGGCTGAGGCTCTTGATTGTGAGCTGCGCTGTCGTGTGCCCCATCGGTTCGGCCTCCATGCCGGTGCGTTGGGTGGTGTGCTGTCGATGTCAGGCGTCCTCGTCGTCCCATTCCTCGTCGATGTCGTCGGGCTCATCGTCGTCGCCGTAGTGCTCGAGCTCGTCGTGCTCGTCTTCGTCGTCGGGGTCCTCGAGGGCGGGCTCGGGCCAGTCGTCGTCGCTCCAGTTGGTCATGCCGCACCTGCCTCTGCGACCTGGCGGGCGTCGAGCTCGCGGGCGGCGCGCTTGAGCTCGCCCATGAGCGGCGTGGTAGTGATCTGCTGCCACCAGATCGCCACTCGGGCTGCGTCGCGGGCGCCGGCGCGGGTCAGGCTGTCACCGACTCGCTCCCATCCCTCGCGCTCGCCGGGGTCGCGGAGCGAGAAGAAGACGTCGATCTCGGACGTGCGGTGGTTGACGAAACAGCGCCACCACGAGAAGCGGGCTGCGAGCGCGACGCCCTGCTCGTGGACGAAGTCGCACACGCGCTGGCGGAGCGGGCGGGCGGCGCGGCGCTGGTGGTAGCGGCGGAGGATGTCCTCCTCGGTGATGGTGCGCTCGTAGTCGCCCTGGCCGATGCGGACGAGGGGGGTGGTGTTGGTCATGGCGTGGACTCCTTCGCGGCGAGCTCACGGAGGCGGTCGGCTTGCGCCTGGCTGGCGGAACCCTCGATGGTCATCCTGGTCGGATCGATCAGGGCGGGCTTGGTGAGGCCTTCATCGCGGCGCCCGCGCTTCTCCCAGACGCATTCACGCCGACCGCCCTTGGTGACGTTGGTGACGATCGCGGGGAACCTGACGCCGTCATCGTGCTTGTGGATGATGACGATGTCGAGGATGGGGAGCGGGCCTCTTCGGGGAAGTCGATCGCTCATGCCGCACCTCGCTTCTTCGCGTGCGCGAACGTCCTGGCCGTCATGCCGCGGTCGGCGAACTCGCGCCCGACCCACGCCTTGAGGCCCTCGATGATGCGGTAGAGCTGGCAGGCGTCGCACTGAGCCGCGTCGTCCACCGGCTGGCCGCACACGTCGTCGTTCTTGGTCATGCGCGTGATGAACGCCGCCAGGAAGCCTGCGCCGAACTTGTCGGGCATGCGCGTCCGCGCCTCGTCGGCGATCTGCCTGACCAGGTGGACCTGGCGTTCACGCCCGCGGTCGGCGGCCTCGCGCCAGCTCTTGTGCTGGCCGGGCGGCCTGATCGCGACGTTGCGCTGCGAGGCGAACGACTCGACCACGCTCATCGCGAGCTCGAAGTGGCGGTTGTGGTTGCGCGGGTGCTTGACCGATGGCCTGCCCTCGCGACCGCCCGTTGGGCAGCCCGCGTAGCGCATGATCGTGTAGCGCTGAGCACCGAGGTCGGCCTGCGAGCAGGCGCGGACGAAGAGCTTGCGTTGGGCGTCTGACCATGCCATCACGCCACCTTGACCTTGTCGGTCGTCTGCACGCGGTAGTGCTCGACGACGTCGAACTGCTCGCCGCCGAGCATGTCGCGGAGTGCGCGGCGGACGTGGGTGTCGTTGATCGCGCGGCCCTCGTCGGCCAGGAGCTTGGCGTTGAGCAACACCTGCTGCACGCGGCGGAGCCCGCCCCAGCCGAGGATGCAGCTGAGCTCGGTGAGCAGCACGCCCGCGGGCTTGGTCAGCTTGATCTCCATCGATGCGGCGAACTCGGCGATCTCATCGACCGTGTAGAGCGGGCGTCCGCGCGAGGCCTGCTCCTCGCCGACGTTGTACGAGTAGGTCATCAGCGACGAGAACTGGCCGTGGAACTCGGTGAAGTCGTTGATCGTCTCGGTGACGTCACGCGAACCGACCAAGACGATCGGCACGCCGGTCTGCTTGTGCAGGTCACGGCAGATGTTGAGCGCCGCCTTGCTGAGGTAGTGCGCCTCGTCGATCAGGAGCGTCCGTCGGTGCACGCGGAGCCGGTCGACCAGGTCGCCCATCATCGCGGAGATGGAGCGGCGCTGGCCGTGCGGGATCGTCGCGCCGACGCGGCCCCTCGTGCTGAGCTCGCGTGCGAGCCACGCCGCGAAGGGGCGCGGGTTGGTCGTGCCGCTGTGGCACTCGATGTGGACGGCGCCGGACACGAGGCCCGCCTGGCACGCCTTGAGCACGAGCGTCTTGCCGACGCCCGCGGGGCCGATGATGAGGCCCATGGTGCCCAGCGCATCGGTCGCCTTGATGACGCCGATCATGCGCTCGGTGACGGTGGTCGTGACCATGCCGCGCGGGAGTTGAGGGTTGTCGCGGCGCATCCGATCGTTGAGCCACTGGTTGAACTGCCGCGTGCGCCGGTCGCTCGCGCCCTCGGCCAGGAAGTTCTCGACGACGCGCTTGCTGAGCCCGATGTCGTGGGCGAGCTCGTCGGCGTCGATCTTCTTCTTCGTGAGGTAGGCGCCGACGTCCTCGCGGACCGCCTCCCGTTGCTCATCGGTGAGCTTGCCTGCCAGCGGTAGCATCCGTGCCTCCCTGACTCGCGCGGCCTGCGCGAGCTTGCTCGGGACGTCCTGGTTGGGGCGGGGATCGCTCACAGCAGGAGCTCCTCCTCTTCCTCTTCCAGGTCGGCGGCGACGAGAGACGGGCGATCGCAGGGCACACCGCCCGGCTCGTCATCGCTCACGTCGAGGACCTCGTCGTCGTCGAACACCACCGGTTCTTGCCTGCCTGCCGACCCGTCCGCGAACTGCGCGGCGAGCCGTTCGATGACGGTCGGCCTGTCGGCGTCGTCGTCATCGGGGTGATGATGCTCAGCGCCCGCCGCCTTGCGGAGACGCTGCTCGGCCCGATCCACCAGATCGGGCGCATCATCGAGCGGCGTGCGCACGATGCGCAGCGCCGCGGGTTGGTCTTGCGTGACGCCCTGCTCCGCGAGCCGGGCGTTGGTCTCGTCGATGTCCATCTTCCGCTGCTCGGCGGCGGCGGCTTCGGTCACGCTGAGCGTGAGCGACGAGGTGTCGATGCGTTCCTTGGCGCGCCGCATCTGCTCGCGACGCTGCTTGTTGGCCCGCTTGAGCGCCTCTGCGCTCACCGGCCCACCGCTCCGGGTCCGCTCGTTGGCGTTGGCGATGCAGACCAGGCGGAGCGACTCGGCGTCGTAGACGTGGACGCGCGACAGGTCGCTCGGGTCGTAGGTGACGCGCACGAGCCGCTCGGTGTTGCGGTAGGCGTCGAGCGCGGGGTTGGTGTCGCCGAAGCGGAGCGTCGTCCCGCTGAGGCTCAGGCTGATCCCGACCTTGCGGACCTTGAGCGCTCGCGACCAGCGCGGCTCGAGGAGGCGGAGCATCTCGGGACGGGCCAGCACGCGACGGGCCGGGAGGTTGGCCTCGTAGAACTCGACCGGGCTCAGGCGGCGATCGCCATCGGCCAGGTCCTCGATGCTGTGCTCGCTCCGCTTGTTGTAGAACTCGACCCACTCGGCGAACCGGTCGCGGACCTGCTCGGGCGTGGGGAGCTCCATGATGCGCTCGGCGCTGGCGAGCTCGGCGCGGCGGTGCTTGTCGACGTCGCCGGGCTTCGATCCGATCCAGCTGTTGAAGCCGCGGCAGAAGTCGCGGTGCATGAAATCGAAGACCTTCTCGACCCGCGGCTTGCCGTTCGGGTTGTACGGGATCGCGAAGTGCGGCTCGATCTGGAGCAGGCGGAGGATGCCGCCCCACCCCACGCGGTTGTCCTCGCCGCGGGCGCGGCGGCGCTCGGTCTTGGTGGCGCCGACCATCTCAGCCGATGCGAAGTCCTTGCCGTTGTCGAGCCAGACCTTCTCGGGCGGCGACACGCTGTCGTCGCGCAGCGCGCGGAGCAGGGCGGCGCGGATCGTGTCGGAGTTGGCGCGCTCGTCGATCTGCCAGCCGACCAGGCGGCGCGACCGCCAGTCCATGAAGGCGCAGAGCCAGAGGCGCTCGGCGACCCAGCGCCCGCCGCGCTGCACGCGGGCCAGGAAGTCGAGACGCGAGTGGTCGGCCTCCCACCGTTCGCCGACCTGGTAGAGGTCGGGGTCCTGCTCGATGGGCGCCTTGCACTTGCGATCCCACGCCTCGCGGCCCTCGCGGGTGAGCACGAGCTCGTCGTGCGTGATGCGCTCGCGGACGAGCCGCTCGATCGTCCGCAGGCCGGGCCAGGTCCACCCCTCCTGCTTCGCCTTGGCGCGCACGGTGCGGTGGCACTTGGCGACCGACCATCGCTGGGGCGTGAGGTAGCAGCCGCGGAAGAAGGCCCACGCCTCGGGGCTCACCGACGAGCTCCGCGCCCCGCCGCGCGTGTCGAGCATCGCGAGCACGCAGCCCTCGAAGTCCGACGACTCGGGGCACGCCTCGTGCCAGCGGTAGAGCGTGGTCTTGCTCGGCGTGGGGTCGAGCCCGAGCGTTGCGGCGAACTCGGGGAGGTCGCGGACGACGTCGACGCCGGGGGCGGTGCGCCACTTGCGGAACGCGATGACGGCGCTGGCCTTGTCGGTCGCGAGCCTGACCTTGGACTCGGGGTAGCGGCTCAGGATCGCGCTGCGGTCGTCGGGCGCCGGGCGACCACGCTCGACGAACTGGAGCAGGCGGGCGTCGGCGGTCGCGTGGACCTGCCACTGGTCCGCGAGCCGACCGTCCGAGCGGGGCTTCTCGACCAGGCGGGCGCGGCCCATGGGCTGGAACTTGGCCTGGCACTTCACGCGGAGCGCGTTGACCGTCACGCCGAGCACCGGCGCGGCGTCGCGGATGTCGATCCACGCGGCGTCGTCGCCCGCGCTGGGCGGGGTGCGTTGTGGCGAGCTGGTCAGACGCAGCTGGCTCACGCGGCGCGCTCCTCATCGTTGATCGCGGCGATGAGCAGGTCGGTGCGACCCGCCGCTGTGAACGCGGATGCGACGCGGGTCGCGTGTGCGCTCACGCCCTTGGACATCGCGACCCGCGTCATCTCGATCACGAGCCGCTCGAGCTTCCGCACGTCCTGCTCAATCGAGCGGTGGAAGTCAGCGCGCGCACGGTTCAAGCGTGTGATCGGGTCTTCGTCAAGGACGTCGATCGTCGGGAGCTCGGCTGAGGTGCGGTGTGTGCTCACGTCGCCCTCCCGTCGCGCTCGCCGATCAACCGGCTGAGGACCTCATCGCGCTCGATCGCGGCGCGGACCTTGGCGAGGGCCTTCTGCTCGGCCATCCACACCGCAGACCCGGTGATGCCAAGCTGCGCGCCGACCTCCTTGCAGGTTCGGATCGGCGCGGTGCGCCAGTTGCCCTCGCAGCTCCGCTGGGTCACGCCGCCCTCCCGTCGGCGATGCTGCGCACCGCGTCGTCGGCGCCGTGGGCGCGCATCAGCTGGAGCGCCGCCTGGATGAGGCGGAGGATGATCTGGCCGGGGCGGTGGTCGCGCCAGTCCTTGGTCATCACGCGCGTGGCGTAGGTGGCGAACTGTCGCTCGAGGTTGCCGCGCGACGCATCGGGCATCGGCACGACGATGTAGTCGTCGCCCCCGAAGAGGATGCGCGGGATGTCGGGGTCGTTGGTGAGCGCCCAGAGCGCACGCCATGCGTTCATGGGCATGGCGTACTGACCGCCCAGGCAGCGGGACATGTGCTCGGGCTGCACACCCGCGTCGATCGCGATCGCCTTGCGGGTCACGTCGTGCCGGTCCATGATCTCGGCGAAGAGGCGGGTGTCGTGGGGGAGCTCGCGGGGCATGTCGTCGATGGCCTCGATCGGTTGCTGCTGCATCGCGCCGCTCCCTGCGCCCCGGAGCGTCCGAAATGGACGCCCCCCGTGTGGTGCCAGCGCTCCGTGCTGGCGGTAGGTTTCAAAGGCTGACGGGCGCGTGTGGGCGCCCGCCAGCGGGAGTTTGCGTCAGCCCCCTGTCTTGCGATCAGACACGTGGTGTGGGGGTGCTGGCGCGTTGCGCCCGCCGACACACGCGGCGGGGCGAGGAGAGAGAGAACCGTGAGAGAGGCGACGCCGAACCACAGGCCGATCCCGAGCGCCGCCCAGGTCGTGCGCGACGACGAGATGGTGGGCGTCGTCGCGGCGGCCTCGGGTGGTGCGGGGTGTCGTGGTCACGGGCGGGCCTCCGGGGAAGCCTGCGCCCGACCCCTAGGTCGAGCGCAGATCGTGGTAGTGGCGAGGACCGACCTCGCCGTGGTCTCAGGCGGCCCGGAACGAGCCGGGCAGGAGTTCGATGGGCGGGATCGAGAGGGCAGCGGCGATCTGCCCGAGTTCCGTCGTCGTCGGAGACCTCTCGCCGTTCTCGATCCGGCGCAGCAGGTAGGTCGAGAGACCGCTTTCCTGCGCGAGCTTCGCCTGTGTCCACCTCAGCATCGCTCGACGCCCCCTGACCTTGCTGGCTGTGCTCGTGGTGTTGTCCATTGCGCGGGCTCCTCTAAGCCCCCTGGCGGGGAACTGTACCATAGTTGTATATATTCGGTACAAGTCCAGATGAAATACAGAAACAGGCGCAAGATTTGAGTCAGATTGCGCGCAACTGTCGGGCGATGCCCATTCACACTCGAAAGAGTGGGGAGATTGCCCTAATGGACGAGAGATACGGATCGCCGGGCCTGCCCTCCGGATGGACTCGCCAGGGCGTGCAGGCTCCGATCAACGTCACCAAGCTCTTCAAGGCGGCTGGGGCGCGCGAAGGTCATGGTGGCGTGAAGTGGCTGGGGACGCTCGGGCTTGCGCTCGTCGCGGGTGCGCCGCATCGCGTGCGCGACGAGCTCGTCGAGTTCATCTGGTTGAAGGGCAGGCACAGCCCGAACGATGTCAAGCCGAGTGACGTGTGGGATCGTCTCGTCGAGCTGGTGCGCGCGCAGGATGAGGGCGGTGAGTGGTATATTGACCGCATCATCGACCCCGAAGTCTCGCCCAAGCCGGGTGAGAAGGCCAGCGACAAGGACAAGCCGCGACGCAAGGGTGGCGCTGCATGAAGAAGTACCGCGTCTATGGAGTCACTCGCACGACCGGCGCACCGGTCGACCGGACCATCGACGCGGACAACGAGCTCGGAGCGCGGGCGTGGGCTCAGGAGAGCGGTGTCGTCGTCGAGGGCATTCACGAGGTGGTGCCGCCGCCTCGACGTCGCGAGAGCGTCGAGGCCCAGGCACCAACACGGCCAGAGCGTCCGAGTCCGAAGCTCCGGCCTGCGAGAGTGATCGTTGAACCATCGCCTGCTCTGTTCCTTTGCAATCTCGGCGCCGTGGTGCTCGGCATTCCGCTCGGCCTGCTGCTGACGCTGGTGTGCATCATCGGCTTGGGTGCAGGCGGTGCAGCTGCAATCCACGAGGCGACGACACCACCGACCATCACGCGGAGGCCTCCGCCGCCATCGGCTGCGCCGATTGCATGGCGACGCATCCACGTCGGTCACGAGCTCGCAAGCGGTGCGACGTTGCTGTCGGCGCGTGCGAGCCCGTATGGGGAGCGCATTGGCTGGAGGGCTGTCTACGCCGCCGGTGGCACCGAGGGTGATCGTGTCACAGTGCGAGCGACGCTGTTCGACGCCCACGGCAACGTGATCCACGTAACGGGGAGCGAGCAGGAGCGCATCGACGCGGACGGCGGGACGATCCTGGGGTTCTGCAACCTGATCAAGGCAGACGCGGACGCGATCCATCGCGTCGAGATCGAATGCGCGGAGTAGGTCGCCGCTTGACACGGTCGGCGACGGATCGCTACGATGCGCGCGGGTCGTGGTAGACCACTGGAGCTTCCCCGCGCGAGACGACGCGCGCAGCCTGCGCTCGAGCAAACCCTTCGGTCGGTGAATCACCTTCACCGAGGCCGTCACGTTGCTCGCGAACACGCCCCGCATCCCAGATCGAGTTGAACACCGCCGCGATCGCTGGTCGATCGTCGCGTCGCTGCTGCTCCTCGTCGGCGCGGCGTCGCCCGCCGAGCCTGGTGCGCTCGGTGAGACCTGCGCTACTCACCCCCCCTGTGATGTGACGTGCCCCGGTGGCGGCGATTGCGCCGGTCGGGGTCCCGAGCGCGACGCGGCGACGCTTGGGTTTGGGGCATACACCCCTGATGCCGCGCGCCGGGGGCGGAGGGAACTCCGCGCCCCGGCATTCCGCGCGCCGCTCGTTGACCGTTTAGGTGGCGTGAGCGGGCGCACCAGTGAAGCCAAACCCCGTCACCGACGGGACCGATCGCACGATCGCGTCGCCCCCGTGCCTGCGCGCGGGGGCGACGCCGACACCCGAGTGATTGATGGCGCGAACCACCACACACAAACCGTGGCACGAGCGGGGTCCTGGAGTTCGGACCGGGTCCCCGCTCCACGACTGCGGGGCGATGCGGATCGAGGCCGGGCTCATAACCCGGCGCGAGCGGGTTCGACTCCCGCCCCCGCCATTTGCAAGTTCCATGTTAGAACAAGCCGCACGGATCGCGGTGTCTTGGGTTCAATCGTAAGAATCAACGTAGGTCACAGGCACGGAGACCGCCGAGTATGACACACAACTCACGTCGCGGATCAGCCCCCGCACTCCTCGCCCGGCCCTGGAATCGCCGGGCGATCTGCGTTGTCAGGCCGCTCGTCGCCGTGGCCGCTCTGGCCCCGATGATCGTGCTGCCAGCTTGCGTTCGCTCGTCCAGCCGGGTGACGCCCGGCGGCGTCGAGCTCCGGGACGACTCGCTCACCCAGGCCGCCACGTCGACCCGGCACGAGCTGCGGGTCAAGGTCACGCCCGACCCCTACGAGCGGATGCTCAGCGAGCTGCGACGCATCGACGCCGAGCGGGCCGAGCGGGTCCGTGTCCGGGTCCTGGTGACCGACCCCACCCCGGAGCCCGAGCCGCCCCAGGCGCCGCAGCCCGAGCCCACCGACGCTCCTGTCGGCGCCGTGACGCCCTCGACGCCGCAGGCCGCGATCGTGGCCCTGATGGCCAGCTCGGCGATCGGGGCGACGCAGCCGGGCGACGGCGCGGCCCCGCAGACCGTCGACTCGCTCGCCGAGCTCGAGGCGATCATCGGCTCTCTGCCGCCGGGCACGGGCTTCGAAATCGAGGTGGTCAGCACGTCGGACACCGGGGAATCGGGGACCCGCACCCGCACCGGCAAGGCCAGCGGCGCCGGGCTCCGCACGTCGAGCGACGAGATGGCGGGCGCGTTCAACACGCAGACGCCGGACGTGGACCTGGGCGACGAGAGCGCCACGGCCAGCGGCGGCGGCGGGTGGCTCGACATCGAGCTCAAGTCCGGCGGCGGGCAGACGGTGCTGTACGTGATCGGCGCGCTGCTCATCGCCGCGGCGGTGATCCCGATCGTGCTGCGCCCGCGGCGCCTGGGCCTCGCCGCCGCGATGGTCGGCGCGGGCATGCTCGTGATCGGCGCCGGTGTGGTGATCCAGAGCTACCCGTGGGTGTTCCTGGTCGCGGTGCTCGTCGTGTTCATCGCGATTGCGTGGCTCGCCTACGAGGCGTGGCGGCGCGGTCGGATCGAGGCGGCGGCGAAGGTCATCACGCAGGCGATCGAGGACTACGACCGCGATGAGCAGGTGCCCGTCCAGGGCGCCGAAGACGACGTGACCGTGCCGGTGAACGTCGGCGACCGTGTCAAGCACGCCGTCGCCGACATCGCGAAGCGCGCAGGCGTCACACGTGAGGTCGAGGCAGAGGTCAAGCGGATCAAGCGCAAGAGCGTCCCCGGTGGGAACGGAGGACGCTCGGCACCGGCGTAGTCCGCGCCGGGAACGGTGGGGGGCGGGCCGCACGGATGCGGCCAGCCTCGCCGAGCACAACAAGCGACACGAGACACGCCGAACGCAAGGACGCGAACGATGGCGAAGAAGAAGACCGCGAAGAAGACAGCCGGGAAACCCAAGGCGACGAAGACCGTCGCCCCGTCGCCCGACGACCTGAGCAAGGCCGCGGTCGTGAAGGCGCTGACCCGCGCCGCCGCGTCGGTCGAGAAGTCGATGACGGTCAAGAAGGTGAGCCTCGATCCGGGCAGCTACCCGGTGGCGCTCAACCTCGACATCGACGGTGAGCTGCTCGTCGAGGCGCCGGTCGCGGGCACGCCCGCGGGACCGAGCACGACCGTCGTCGACGTCACGCCCATCGATCTGCTGTTCGCGATGATGGCCGGTCGCACGCAGAGCGTGATCGAGCAGCACGTCGAGCGCGGGCTCGCGTTCGTCCGCCAGGCCCGCTCGGGCAAGGAGGCCGACAAGGCCGCGGCCCAGGCGCAGATCGACGAGGCCGAGGCGGTGCTCACGGCGCTGCTCGAGGCGGGCGCGAAGCGTCGCCGGATGACCCGCGTGCAGGAGTCGCCCGGACGGCCGGGCCGCGCCGGCGCGGTGAAGGGTCTGCCCGGCGTCGCGGTCAACGGCACGATCGGCGAGCGCGAGGTCAAGGTCGAAGTCGATGGGGGGGCGGGCTGATCGTGCTGATGCTGGTCCAGTCAGCCTGGCAGACCCCCGCGTGGGCGCTGGTCGTCCTGGTCATCGGCATGCTGCTCAACCTCGGGCTGTCGATCATCCTCCTGCTCGTGAAGGGCAACGGCACGCTCTCGCGGGAACTGATGACGGCGAAGCTCGACGCGATGTCAGCGAAGATCGACAACATCGGCACGCACACGAGCAACGTCGATCGCGAGCTCGGTCAGGTGCGCGATGAGCTCCAGAAGCAGGCGCTCCGCTACGAGCAGCGCTTCGCCCGCATCGAGGGCAGGCTCGGCATCGAGCGTGCCAACGACCGCCGCAACGGGGAGGGGCACTCCGGGTGACGCAGGCCGACACCGCCAACTCGATCGCCGACACGTTCGCCCAGGCTGACGAGCGGACGCGGCGCCGCCTGGTGTACCTCGCCATCGGGGACGCCAAGGGCAGCCGCGGTGGGAAGTCCGGGGCGTGGAAGGCTTCGGAGGGCGTGCTCTTCGACACCGCGTGCGCGATCATCGTCGACAACACCTCGGTCGCGACGGCCTTCAGCGCACACAGCGCCGCGTTCGCCAAGGCGGGCGTCAGCGATCGCTCTATCACCCGCTGGAGCAAGCAGGTCCGGGAGGCGTACAACGAGCGGCTCGTCCGCTACGTGGGCAAGCAGGCCGCGCTGCTCGACGCGCACGCGGCTGACGGCGACATGATGGCGCTCAGCAAGATGCTGCTCACGACGCTCGGCGCCGAGTGCCACGCGCTCGTCTCGGCGGGTGGCATGAACGACCTGGCCAAGGACGTCCGCTCCGCTGTCGTGCGTATCACCGAGTGCATCATCGACGCGGCCAAGGTCGACGCCGAGCAGAGCCTCAAGCGTGCCCAGACCGACCAGCTTCGACTCAAGCTCGATGCGCTCGCGGCGCAGGCCGAGCGATCGGGCGCGAAGGTCGACGCACGCGACATCTTCAAGATGTTCGACGCCCTCATGCGCGGCAACGCTCCCGACTCACTCGATCAGCTGCGAGCCAGGATGGCAGAGCAGGAGGCCGCGTGAGCACCGCCGCGACCAATGCGCCCACCCTCGAGCAGGTGCTCCCGCCGATGGACCTGTCGGACCGTCCCGCGCAGTTCGCCGGGCACCAGCTCGCGTGGCTCGACGATGAGTCGGCGATCCGCGTGTGGAGCAAGGCGCGTCGCATCGGCGCCGACTACGTCGTCGCGTACGAGGCGGTGATGGACCGCCTCAAGGGCGATCGGACCGTCGACGCCAACTACATCTCGACCGACCACGACAAGACCCG
The DNA here is from genome assembly GCA_965228605.1 of Phycisphaerales bacterium. Classification (GTDB taxonomy): domain Bacteria; phylum Planctomycetota; class Phycisphaerae; order Phycisphaerales; family UBA1924. The sequence goes on along the minus strand of OZ245825.1, from coordinate 3,406,165 downwards.
CGAGTGGGTCAAGTACTGCGAGCACTTCGCCAAGCTCGCCGGGATCTTCGCGGAGGCGGTCCTCGAGATCGAGCTGATCGACGACGAGAAGGTCCGCGTCTACCGCCTGACGCTCCCGTGCGGGAACGGGCGCGAGGCCACGATCCGTGCGCTCACGAGCAGCATCGCCGCGGCCCGCGGGCTCGATGGCGACATCTACATCTCCGAGCTGGCCCACCACCCCAAGCCCGAGGAGCTCTGGGACGCGGCGGTTGGCTGCACCACGCTCGGCGGGCGCATCAGCGCGCTCTCGACCGTCGGCGTGGAGGGAGACCTGCACCACCGCCTCGAGCAGATGGGCGAGCGCCGCGCCGCGGGCAAGCCGCTTCCCGGCGACATGCCGGTCAGCCTGCACAAGACCACCATCGAGGACGCGGCGGACCCCGACAACGGCTACCTCGACATCATCAACCGCACGCGCGGGACCAGCTTCACACGCGACAGCTTCCTGGCAGACGTCCGCTCGAAGTGCCGGACCGACGACGCGCACCTCCAGGAGTACATGTGCGTCCGCTCGGTCGATGCGGGCAGCTACTTCCCGCGTGAACTGCTCAACCCGGCGATCGACCCGGCTGCGCCCGAGCCGGTCAACTTCGACGTGACGTGGGTGCAGCGCAGGCACGGCGCGACGGCGCCCGCTGTGCTCGATCGCCTGATGGCAGACGCGGCCCGCGAGTGCGTCGGTGCGTTCCTGGCCGCGATCGACAAGCACCTGGCCGGTTGCCGGGCGCTGTTCGCGGGGTGCGACATCGGTCGCAAGTCTGACCGGTTCGTGATCGTCGTCCGCGCGTGGCGCGGCGACCGGCTCATCGTCGGCGGCTACCTCGTCATGCGGGGCGCGAAGTTCGCGGTGATGCGCGACGCCGGTCGCGCGGTGATGAACCACAGGACCAAGGACCGCCACGGATGGGTCCAGTCGATGCACGTGGACGAGTCCGGGCTCGGCATGCAGCTCGCCGAGGAGTGGGCCGACGAGTTCCGCGGGCGCATCGGCAAGGTGCCCTTCACCAACGAGAACAAGCAGGTCCTCGCGACCGGCGGCCGGGCCATCCTCGAGGAGGGGCGCATCGCCCTCCCGCCCGGCGACCAGGTCACCGGCTCCTGGAACAAGGTCCGCAAGCACGTCACGCCGACCGGCGCGCTCAGCTACCGCGCCACGTCCGACGAGGCGGGCCACGCCGACGAGTGCTGGGCCGACCTGCTGTGCGTTGACGCGGCGTCGGCCTCGAAGCCCGAGGCCCGCGAGGTCCACGCGAAGGGAGGGGTGACGTGGTAGTCACGCAGCCCACCCCAACCGCGAACACCACGCCCACGACGCCGGGCTACGCCACAAGCGCCGAGCGGCTCAAGAAGCTGCGCCGGCGCCGTGCTGATCAGCGGCTCGGTCGTCAGGTGTTCAAGGGCAAGTGGAAGGAGGTCCTGCTCGACCTGGGCAAGACCCAGTTCCCGTGGGACTCCAGCCGCCAGTACGGCGGCAAGATCGGCGAGATGTTCACGAAGGTGAACCTCATCGAGATGGGCATCGCCATGCACGCGACGGTGCTGACCGGCAACCCGGTGCGCACCATCGTCGACGAGGGGCTCGAGGACCAGGCCGACGCGATCGCCGACATCCGCGACCGCTCACTCTTCGACCAGCTCCTCAACCAGGCGGCGATCCAGGTCTACACCGAACGCATCGCGCCCGTGATGATCCGCCGCACCGAGCTCGGCGTGTCGCTCTGCCTCGAGGAGAACGAGCGGACCTTCCCGGTCGGCCCCAACGGACCCGACGCGCAGCCGACCGTCTGGGAGCGGCGGTGGGTCATCGAGCGCCAGCACCCCGGCGAGCGCGAGCCGCGCCGCTACCTGCGTGTCGAGCGCCATTGGGCGCCCGATGGTGTCGGCGTCATCGACCAGGAGGTCTACAAGACCGAATCGGTGGACGTCCTCCAGGACCTCACCGAGCTCCAGCGACTCCCGCTCGCGAGCGTGCTGCCAGACCCACCCGAGGAGCGCCAGTTCACCGGGCTCGATCGACCGGCGATCGTGCAGCTGGTGAGCTCGGTGGTCGGCGGCGAGCCCGTGCAGCTGCTCGACCCGGAGAAGCTCAGCGTGATGGACAGCGCCGCCGCGGCACTGACCCGCGTGAACCGCACGCACGCCCAGCACGCCGAGCCCAAGGCGCGGGTGCCCGAGGGCATCGTCGACGACGACGGCCAGGTCGACATGCAGAAGCGCGTCTTCACCGATCCAGAGAAGGAGTTCGAGTACCTCATCGCGGACTTCAAGTTCTCCGACATGCTCGACTTCTTCGACCGCCTCTGCCAGTGGCTCATGGTCGAGCTGAGGATCAGCCAGGCGCTCATCGGCTTCAAGGCGGGCGGCGGCTCGGCGCCCGACAGCTACGACAAGCTCCGCCTCGAATCGACCAGCACGCTCGCGCTTGCCGAGGGCACGGCCCTCTACTTCACCGGCGCGCTCCGCGTGCTGTTCGGGCTCGCGTCGCAGATGGACGCCTCGCTCCCGCTCCGCGGCTACGCGACCGGGCGCGTCGACATCAAGATGCGACCCGAGCTGCCCAAAGACGAGATCGAACAAGTCCGCGAGGAGGACGAGAAACTCCGCGCCGGGCTCACGAGCAGGCGCCGGGCGATCGTCGCCATCCACGGCGAAGACCAGGCCGACGCAGTCATGGAGGAGATCGAGGCCGACGAGGAGCGCGAGACGCGACGCCAGCAGGCGGGCATCTTCGGCGCCGTGCCCTCGATGAGCGGGACCGACCCGAACGACGACCCCGCGGCCCCGAGCGACGACGGCGGGAGGGCGGCGGCATGACCAGGCAACTGCTCCTCTCGATCTTGGTGTACCTTGTCACCCATGCAGCGACGCCGCCTAGTGCAACTGGCGGGATCGCTGGCCCGATGGGTCGGCTTGGCGTTGCTCTCCCTGGTGGGCTTCATGGCGTTCATGCGGGAGACCCGTCCGGGCCGCTCGGGCGGCGGGCCGCGCACGCAGCGCTCCCGGCGTCGCCGTCGCCGTCGCCGCTGATCGACGCGGAGCACAACATGATCGACGATGGCAACTCGCGCGGCGTGAGCGTTGCGCACGAGACGGCGGTGCTGTACGAGCGGTTTGCTCAGCGGGTCAACGAGGACGTCGCGGCGGCGCTGCGTGCGATAGCCGACGGGCGGCGATCGGGTGAGTTCCGACTGGCCCGCGCTTCGCAGCTGGCCCGCTCCATTCAAGACAGGCTCGTCGCCCTCGGGCGCGAGAGCACGCTCGTCATCGAGCCGGGCTTGCAGGCGTCGGTGCGTCGCGGCATCCGCGAGGCCGACAGGCAGCTGCGTGACATTGGCCTCGAGGCGCAGCCCGCCGGGCCCTCGGTCGTGCCCGTGTTCGCGCGGGTCGACGCCGACGTGGTGGACACCTTCGCTCGCGACTCGGTCGCCCGGATGCTCGCGGGCGCCCGCAACCACGGGCAGCGGGCCGAGCAGGTCTTCCGCACGATGAGCGACAGCGTCATCGCCGGGACCTCGGGCGAGGTGTCGGTGAACCGCGCCATCGCCGATGGCCTGGCCAGCGGCGACCCGCGCATCGCCGACCGCGCGATCCGCGACCTGTTCCGCGATCCGAGTGCTCCCGAGCGCGAGGGCTACCGCAAGCTCGGCAACAAGCTCATCCAGGTGGGGCGTGCCACGCTCAGTGTTCGCAACTACGCCGAACTCGTCGCCGTCACCCGCGCCCGCGAAGCGACCGAGTCGGCGCGGCACACACGACTGGCCGACAAGGGCGTTGACCTGGTCCAGATCACGGGTCGCAACAGCCGCAACTTCTGCACGCGGTTCCTCGGGCTCGTGTGCACGCTGGGCCCGGCGCGCGACAACTACCCGTCGGTGAGCGAGTTGCCCTCGGGCGGACCACCGTTCCATCCGCGCTGCTCGAAGAGCACCGCCGCGTACATCGAGGTCGCTGTGAGCGCAGGCCGACGGTCGGCCCACGCCCGCGCGATCGAACGCTTCCGGAGCGCGCAGGCGTCGGGCACGTTGACCGACCCCGTCTCCGACTGACACCACACGTAGAGAGGCACACCGTGACCCACAAGACCACCAGCACGCTCCCCACCGCATCGGCGCTCGGACTCGCGACCCTCGCGGGCAAGATGCCGCGCGGGCTCCACTTCGATGACCCCAAGCCCGGCGGTGAGCCGGACGGTGGCGATCCCAAGAAGACCGGCAACGATGACAACCCCGGCCTGAGCGCGAGGCAACGCGAGGAGCTCGGCGAGCTGCTCTCGCCGCTTCAGAAGCAGGCCACCGCGAACACCGAGGCGCTCGCGAAGATCGACGGGTCGATCGAGGAGCTCACCAAGGCCGTGAGCGAGGGCAAGCCCAAGGACGATCCCGACGACAAGCTCGACGAGGGCGCGAGGGCGATGAAGGCAATGCTCGACGAGGCGATCAAACCTCTGACCGAGCGCCTCGAGGCGATCGACGCCAAGGAGACCGAGACCAAGGAGCAGTCCGAGGTGACCAAGCGCGTGCGCAAGTACCTTGAGGCCAAGCGGCCCGGCCTCGTCAAGGACGAGAAGTTCGCGGCCGTCCTCGACCGCATCGTCGCCGCCAGGCCCAAGGACGACGATGCCGTGGCGTCGCACCTGAAGCGCGAGCTCGAGTACCTCTCGATCGGCGGCGTCGACGTCGAGAAGCTCGGCGTCGAGCCGGAGGCGGAGGGCGCGAGGGAGACGGGCGATGGCTCGGGCAAGACCAAGGAGGAGGCGCTGGAGCGCATCCGGAAGTTCAAGACTCCGAGCGTTGTGTAGACGCTCTCGTTTCGTTCGCGGCGGGTCGCACGGATGCGGCGTCGCCCAGGTGATTTGCAAGGAGGCAATCAGCCATGTCAGCAGCGATCATGATCGCGAGTCTCCTGGACAGCGTCCGCGACCCGGACATCGCCCAGGAGGTCATCCTTCGGAAGGCGGCCAACCTCATGCCGGTTGCCGCCGTGCTCCTCAATGCGGGCAGGATCCGCCTGTCCTCGACGGAGAAGTTCGGGTGGACCACCGACACGCTCAACGGTCGGACCACCGCCATCAACAACGTGCCCGACGACTACGACGAGAACACCACGTCGATCGTCGTCGACGACGGCACGGTGTTCGCCCGCAACACCCTCATCTACTTCGAGGCCACCGGTGAGGTCGGCCTGGTCACGGGGGTGAGCACCAACACGCTCACCGTCGTGCGTGGCCTGGGCAGCGTCGTCGCTGCGGCGGCGGCCTCGGTCGCTGACGATGCGGCGGTCCGCAACATCGGTGCGGCCAGCGGTGAGGGCAGCCCTGTCCCCACCGCGGCGATGGCGGCGCCGACTCTCGTCGAGAACTACGTGCAGAACTTCCGCAAGTCGGTGAAGCACACCGGGCGCTCGATGCGCGAGCGCACCAAGACGCAGGACGAGCGCCTGCGCCAGCGGGCCAAGGCGCTCGACGAGATCACCCGCGACGTCGACTACGCCTGCCTCTTCGGTGCGAAGTCGAAGAGCGCCAACGACTCGTCGGGCAACATCGTCACCACCACGGGCGGCATCGTGCAGGCGCTCAGCACCAACGTCGTCGACATCGGCGGTGCGTTGACCAAGGCCAACCTCCGCTCGGCGCTGGTGCAGATCTTCGCCGAGGGCTCGCAGGAGAAGATCGGATTCTGCGGGACCGACTTCCTCGAGTACGTGCACACGCTCTACGACGGCAACCTCCAGATCACGCCGAGCGAGACGCTGGGCGGCTTCGTCATCACGAAGGTGCCCGTGCCCGGCGGCGTGCTCAACCTCCAGGCGCACCGGGGCATGACCGGCGCACGCTCCGCCGAGTGCATCGTCGTCGATCCGGCGGAGGCCGAGCTCCGGTACGTCGAGGACGCCGACAACGCGGAGAACACCGGGCGCCTGCACCTGCGTGAGAACGTCGAGCGCGACGGTGACGACGCCGAGACCGACGAGTGGTTCGCTGACCTCGGGCTCCAGTGGGGCAACGAGGCGGCGCACGGCCTCATCGAGGGTGCAACGGCGCCGTCGTGATCGTTCGGGCTCGGGTGAGCCGTGAGTGCCCCAAATGGCTAGGGGCTGCCTGAGCCCTGAGACCTGCCCCGATCGCCCGACGGGGTGGCCGAACCACGGAACGGGCAACTGTCGGAGCGAGAGAGAGACCCCAAACCCCAGCACCCTCACCATGGAGAACACCATGCAAAGGCAGACGATCGAGCGAGCGGGACGTTACCGCTTCCGCTCCACACAGCGCCGGTTCCGCATGTTCAACATGCCGACCGCCAGCAAGGACGTCCAGTTCAGGGACTTCCGCTTCACCACCGACGATCAGGCGCTCGCGAAGCGGCTCGAGGAGTCGGATGCGTTCCGTCGCGGGCGCATCATGCGTGAGCCCGACATCGATCCCGAGCAGCTCGCCGACGAGCCCGCCCCCGACACCACGCGCGACGGGCGCGGTGACGAGGGCAACCAGAAGGGCCAGGGCGACGACCCCGACACCACGCGCGATGGGCGCGGCGATGAGGGGGCCAACAAGCCCGCGAAGCGCACGCGCAACAGCACCGCGAGCAAGAAGACCGCGAGCAAGAAGGCGGGCAGCAAGCCCCGCCGTCGCGGCACCAAGAAGTCGCCCTGACACGGGCGCGTTGCGATGAGAGAGCGGCGGCTCGGTGAGAGCCGGGTCGCCGTGTTTGGACCAGTCAGAGCACCCGCAAGGAGCGACGCCCGATGACGACCCCTCAGCGAGCACGCAGCACGACCGAGACCAGTTGGACGCTCATCCACGACTTCGGCGGCGATCCGGTCCGCGGCGTCGGCGTCGAGGTGACCTCCACGTCCGCGCGGGCGACGGAGGTCTTCATCGTCGGCCTGCACGGCGACGTAGCGCCCACCACCGAGGAGGGTCACGCCGTGCAGCCGGGCACGTCGCAGACGTTCCGGTCGGTCTCGCGGAACGGCGACCCGCGCATCCGTGCGATCTACTTCCGCGTCGCCTCGTCGAGCTCGGTCGCGACCCACAGCGTGACGGAGCGATAGCCCGATGCCAGCGACCCGCCAGTACCTGACCCCCACCGAGGCCACCTCCGAGATCGAGGCGCTGCTCGCGCCGACCGATCCGCGCCGCGTTGCTTGGGAGGCGGGGGACACCGACGACCACAACCGCGCGCTCATCGGCGCCGCCAATGAGTTCGATGCGCTCACCTACGAGGGCTTCCGCTACGACCCCGACCAGGCGCTCGCCTGGCCGCGCTACCGCCACTCGCGCCGCCTCGACCCTGCGGTCATCACGACGTCGGACCTGATCGACCCCGACCCCGACGACGCCAGCGACCAGAGCGTGCCCAACCTCCCCAAGCGCTTCAAGCAGGCCGTCGCCCTCCAGGCGGCGCACATCCTCAGTCGCGAGCACGGCGTCGACATCGCCGGGTGGGCCGACGAGGCGGCGCACCGTGGCATCGGTTCGCAGTCGGGCGCGGGCGGCGGGCACTCGATCGACCTGCGCCGCGCCGAGAACCCACGCGCCCGCCTGCACGTGCAGGCGTGGCACCTCATCGCCCGCTACTCAGCCAACGGGAAGGCCAAGGCGCTCAAGGCCATCTAGATGACACCCACCGCGACCATCACGGCGATCAGCAGCCTCACCGACCAGGACGGCGTCGGGCGTCCCGTGTTCACGCAGCGCGCGATCACCGTCCCGATCCCGGCGATGGTCGGGAGGCCCACGTACACGCAGCGCCGCCGCGCCACCGACAACGCCATCGCCGTCGACCGCGTCGCCACGCTCGACGCCCGCGCCGTCGATCGCCTGGTGTTCGACCTCAACCCCGGCGATGTGCTCACGCTCACGCACCGCGCACCTGGCGGCGCCGCCGCGAGCGACCAGTGGCGCATCACCGACGTGAGCGGGCAGGTGGGTTGGACGCAGCCCGGTACGCCCTACGTCCGCGAGCTCATGCTCGTGCCGCACAACGAGCGAGAGGGGAGCGCGTGATGCCAGGCGATCCCCAGCACGCTCACATCCAGACCGAGGAGATGAGCGCCGTGCTCGGTCGGCTCGCGAAGGAGTCCGAGCCGATGAGCGACCGCGTCATCGACCTCAGCGCCGAGGCCATCGTGTCCGAGGCGCAGGTCGAGGCGCCCGTCGACACCGGGCACCTCAAGAGCAGGCACGTCGTCATCGAGGCGGCGCGGAGGGCACGGGCCGTCATCGGTGCGCTGGCGAGCTACGCGCTCGCGGTGCACGAGCGCCACCCCACCAAGGCGTTCTGGTTCCTCGAGGCCATCACCCGCAAGGGTCCGACGATCATCCGCCGCATCCTCGAGGACGAGCTCGACAAGGCCGGGCGGAGGGCGTCGCGATGACCACGACCCTCACCGCCATCGCCAAGCAGACCGCCGCGCTCGAGCAGCTGGGGCGCTACTGGGAGGAGCACACGCTCTGGTCGGGCGGGCTGCGGTTCGTCGAGGCCAACGAGCTCGCGGGTGCGTTCACCGATGCAGCGGGCGCCATCTTCGCCGGTCCCTTGCCCGACATCGGCAAGCGCCTCGCCACCGCCGTCTCGCTCACGCTGGCGCCGTCGGTCCCGCCGCCCGCATCGCTGCCCGCCTCGAGCATCGGCGTCCGCCTCGAGGCCGTGGCGCCGAGCAGCAGGGAGGCGATCGCGCTGCTGACCGACCTCCGAGAGCTGGCGCGTCCGGGTGGGAGGATCTTCGTCGCGCCCAATCTGGCGAGCACCGGCGCATTCGACCTGGACGCCGTGATCGGCCCGCCTCCACCCCAGGCGTTCGAGGAGGGCGTGCTGCCCGACTACCTCGACGACGACACCACGCTTGGCGTGTGGCGCATCCGGCGCATCGACGTCGTGAGCGAGCCACAACCCGTCGAGTTCGGCGACGGCGCCGAGGGCCAGCACACTGCGCGGATGCAGGTGCAGCTCATGGCCGTCCGCGCCGCGATGCCCGAGCCGCTGCCCGCCTTCGAGGTCTACCACGACGGGTCTGGCGGCGTGACCGCGGCGGGCGTGACGAGCTACCCGTCTGACGCGCGCCTCGCGTTCCGCGTCGAGTCCACGGCGGGCGTGCACACCGCCGCGGTCAACCACTCGGCGGGCGACATGACCGACCTCCGCGCCGCGATCGCATTGCTGGGCGGCATCGATGCGCGGCACGAGGGGTGGACCATCCAGAGCATCGATACGGACCTCGACGCGAGGCCCGCCAGCGACCTGTGCCGGTGGCACCGGCTCGACGCACTCACTGTTGACAACGCACGCCCCGTGGCGGTGAACGCCTGAGACGAAAGGGAGGGCCAGGATGGCCAGCAACGAGAGCATCGCCAATCTGAAGGCCGACCTCGTCGAGGTCTACATCGACGACGACCTCGCTCCGATCCTCGCCGAGTTCTACTACAAGGTCGGCGAGACCTGGGTGCCGTTCAGGAACGCGCGCACGGGCACGACGCCGGTCGCGACGGTGATCACCGGGCACACGTTCGAGGGCCGCTTTGTCCTCAACCAGGCGACCGGCGCGGAGCTCCGCATCTTCAAGGACCTGGCGAGCAGCGGCGCCCAGCAGCCCGCCGCGATCGGCTCCCAGGTGACGACGCACGTGTTGCGCATCCACGACCCGCAGGACGGCGCGAGCGAGGCCAACGACATCTTCGTCTACGCCGCGAAGTTCATGCAGCTCGAGAGCACTCAGGACGGCGAGGGTGAGAAGCAGTACACGGTGCCCATCGAGGGCGAGCAGGACTCGGCGGGCAAGGTCTGGTCGATCGGCGAGGTGGCCTGAATGCGCATCCCCAACGTCGAGAACCAGGTGCCTTGGGACTACACCGTCGAGGTGCGCGGGTACGAGGTCCCGCTGCTCAAGCCCAGCGACGTCGACCAGGACACGGGCGGCGATGGCGCACGGCGCGGCGGTGCGCCGTGGCTGCTGCGGGTCGCGGTGCGGATCCTGCGCTGGTGCACGATCGGCGTCACCGATGGCGCCGAGCTGCGCGGCATCGTCCGCCGCCAGGTGCGCTCGGCTGTGCACCCCAGCTTCCGGGGCATCCTCGACGACGTGAGCGACGCCGAGCTCCGGACCATCGCCAACAAGTACCAGGCGGCGCAGGCCGACTGGGAGCTGCGGTGCAGGCAGGCGATCCAGCGTCTGCTCACGCAGGGCCACGCCGCTGCACAGCCTGAGCCGACAGCGCCGCCATCGCCGAGAGCGACGCGCAGCGTGCCAAAGCCGTCCGCTCCGCCTGGCGCCAAGCAGGGCGACGGATGGCAGCAGCTGCGCCCGGGCGCACCGGTGAAGGTCCCTGGGGGATCGCTCGCGTGGGGCTCGGCGCGTCCTCCCGGCTCGAAGCCGATCTGCTTCGGCCCCAATGGTCCGATGGACCTCCCGAGCCGCGAGCGGCCCGAGGAATCGGCGCCGAGCGCGGAGGAGATCGAGCGCGAGCGCGAGGCGTGGCGCGAGAAGCGTGACGAGCTGCTCGAGCCCATCGCTTCGTTCGACTTCACGGAGTCCGATGGCCAGGCCAACGCCGCCGAGCGGGGGGCACAGACCGCGTGAGCATCGTCCTGGGCTCATTCAGCGCAGTCCTCGGCCTGGACAACACCTCGTACTCGAGGGGCATCCTCGAGTCGCAGGCGCTCACCGAGGTCTTCGGCCAGCGGTTCGTCACGTTCGTGACCAACCCGGTGCTGGGCGGCATTCAGCTGCTCGGCGACCTCGGGTCGACGGCGGTGAACATGGGCAAGGCCATGCTGGAGAGCTCGAGGTCGATCCTCGCAACAGCTTCTGAGGTCGAGCGGCTCCACCAGCAGACTGGCCTCGCCAAGGACACGATCCAGGCGTTGCTCGCCGAGCTCGAGCTCATGGGCAAGCGCGACCAGGGCATCGACCTCCTGAACGAGATGGTGCTCAAGCTGGGCGAGGCCAAGAACGAGGGGGGCGGCATCGAGGAGGCGTTCACGCGCGCAGGGATCAGCGCCCGAGTGTTCGCTGGCGACAGCGAGGCGGCGTTCCGACAGGTCATCGACGCGATCGCTGCACTCGACACCGAGGCCGATCGTCTGAACCTGGCCGACTTGCTCTTCGCTGGTGAGAGCTTCCTGCTCACGACGGTGCTCCGAGATGGCAGCCGTGGGCTCGATGAGATCATCGCGAAGCAGACGAAGCTCGGTGCGGTACTCGAGGATGACGGAGTGGCGAAGCTCGCGGAGATGAACCGCCAGATGAAGCTGCTGCAAGCCGGCGCCCGAGGGATCACCGATGAGTTTGTTGAACAGGTGCTGCTGAAGATCGCGGGCGAGACGGAGTTGACCGAGGAGACGATCGTCAACGCCGTCGAGAACATCCGCACGGTCATCATCCCGTTCGGCGAAGAGATCGGGCGTCAGGCCGCCGACGTCCTCGGGAACCTCGACCAGCTGCTCGACCGCGTCGCGGACATGAACGTGTCCCTCGCCCAGACGCGGGCCATCGTCAGCGGAGTGTCGGCGGGGACTGGGGCGCTCCTCGATGCGGCGGGCGAGAAGATCCGCGACGCCGCCGAGTTCGGTGCTCGCAGGCGTGGCATCGATCCGGAGTTGACCTTCAATCCGAGGCCCGCCAAATGACCGTCGTCTCCACGCTCAGCGCGATCGGGAAGGTGGCGGTCGGCGGGTCCGCCGAGTACCCCGTGCTCTCGGTCAACGAGACGCAGCGCCGCGAGGCGACGGCCTCGCAGAGCGGCGAGGCGATGCGCCGTGTCGAGTGGCGCCTCTCGTGCCTCGCGCTCACCGCCGCGGGCGACCCCACCGGCATCGCGACGCTCAACGAGACGCTCCAGGGCGAGCTGGCGCGTCGTGGGCTCGCGGTCGTACTCACCGAGCGCGGCACGCCGCGCACGCTGCCCGCCGAAGGCGGTTCGGCGGGCTCGGCGATCGGCTACCCGCAGGTCGACGTGAGCATGTCGCCGGGCGAGATGACGTTCGGGCCTTGGCAGCAGTTCGAGCTGCGCGTGGTGACGCTGATCCCTCAGCCCGCGGACACGGTCAACGGGTACAACCTGGTCGAGCACGCGTTCGAGCGCACCGACGAGGCCGATGAGAACAGCAAGGCCAGCGCGACCCAGCGCGGCACAGTGCGCGTGCGCGGAGACCAGGACGCGTCGGCCTACATCCAGAGCCAGATCCTCGATGCGGCGCGCACGGCGGCGGAGGCCAACGATCAGGGCTTCCGCTCACGCATCTCGACCATCGGCGGCGACGCATCCCTTGCCCGCTACGAGTACTCCGAGCTCAAGCCGGACCCGAACCCGTACAGCGGGAGCGGCGTCGAAGAGCCGAACATCAGCGACACCACGACCACGGAGAACGAGGGGCGCATCCGCCAGGTGATCCGTGGCAGCGCCAAGGGCAGCGGCGCCGCGGCGTTCGCGATCGCGAACCAGCCCACGCTTGGCTCACTCGACATCCTCACGCGCGATGAGGTGTCTGAGCCGAGCACGCCGGACGGGCGCGTCGACTTCAACTACGAGGTGCAGACGGGCACGCTCGACGCGACCAACTTCCCCGGCAAGGCGATCTTCAGCGTGCAGGACGTCCTCGAGGAGATCCCCGGCGGGCGGGCGACGATCACCATCGACAACTTCATGGACGGCGACCCGATCCGCTACCTGGGGCCGAACCGCGCGTGGCGCTACCGGCAGCGCACGCGGGTCGAGTTCACCGGGCCGTGGACCGAGGACATCGTGACGCCCGCGTGGGACGCCTCGGGCCTGGTCGAGGAGCCGCGGATCGTGCGCGAGTCGAGCGGCCCCGGCGGCACGCGGCGCGTCGATGTGGTGATGGAGTTCTCCTTCGATGAGCAGCAGTCGCTGGTCATCCCATTCGAGCTGGGGTCGTAGGCCATGACCGCGGGAACGCCCACAGCTGTGCTCAAGGGACGCGACACCAACGGGGACCCGTCGGCGAACACCGTCCGCCTGATCGGCCTGAGCAGCGTCACGCGGACGCTGGGCCTGCTCGGCGACAGCCTGACCGTGAACGCCGACGCGGGCCAGTGGGTGCCCGTGGACTGGGACCTCAGCTACACCGTCTCGATCGAGTTCGGCGACGACGTCGCGGGCACCATCGAGCTCGGCGGCTACGTGGTGCGCGATGCGCGACCGATCGTCTACGGCGTCGACCCTGACGACGTGCCCGGCGGCTCGATCCCGCAGCTGATCCAGGTGGCGCTCACGACCTGGCCGGGCGTGCACCGCGACGGGCGCGGCGGGCGCCTCACGAGCGGCACGCTCAACCCGCTGGGCGAGGATGGCGTGCCCGACCCCGCCGACGACAACTACAAGATCAACAGCGAGCTGATCGACGACTGCATGGTGGCGATGGACATCACGGGCACCGTCGCGGCGACCGTCGACGACATCACGCCCGGCGGCCCGTACGACTGGGGCAACGCGCACGCGATGGCGGAGCTCGAGGCGCTGCTGCGCCGCATCGGGCACGCGGCGGCGGTGTCGCTCGACGGGAACACGATGGACGTGGTCCGCCTCCCGCTCGCGGGCGAGACGACCACCATCCCCTCCTCGATCACCGACGAGGCCGAGCCCTTCGAGCTGGTGTCCGCGCCCGCGACGCGGGGCAGCACGATCGTGGTGACCAGCGACCGCACGCGCTCGGTCGTGATCGCCAAGCGGACCATGGCGGACCTCGAGTGGGTGTGGTTCGACGAGCGCACCGGGCGCTGGCTCAACGACTCGGAGACCGCGGCCCTCTACCCCGACGAGATCTCGCCGGGCGACATCGACGCCTTCCGGCTCGGTCCCGGTCGGTCGGTCGAGGAGCGTGAGCAGTTCGCCCGGCTGTTCCGCGCCCTGCGTCTCACGGGTGATGACCTGGTCACGCGCTCACGCTTCCGCACGCTGGGCAAGGACTACGAGCTCGCCGACGGGACGAAGATCGGCGGCACGGGCGCGGTGGTGCTCTCGCGGCACGCGGTGCCGGTCGAGTTCGGGCAGTTCGTGAACCAGCCCGAGAGCTCATCGGGCGAATTGGTGCGCGTCGGTGGCGCCACGGCGATCATGGAGGAGGGCGTCTTCGTCCTCCCGACCGGCCCGGCCTTCGTCCGCATGCCTTCGGCCTCGGTCAGCGGCACGTTCGCCGACGCCGAGCTGCTCGGCGACGACGAGCTCGAGGTCTACTTCCTGCACGAGGCGGTGCTCGGCGCCGCGGGCTCGATCGAGAGCATGATCGAGAGCTACTACGTCAAGGGGTGGTCGGCCAGCGTGAATGCGGGCTCGATCGAGCTGACCGAGCTCACCGACGAGGACCTCGAGGATGCGGTGGCTAACCCGGCGACCGTCGTCGTCGGCGCACCGTTCCTGACGCGCGTGCTCGAGGACGACGGCGCCGAAGTCACGCCGCTCAACGACACCGAGCTCGACGCGATCGCGCTCAAGATCGCCGAGGTCCGCGCCGCCTCGGACCAGGCCCAGACCGGCGACATCGTGATGCGCGGGCTGCACGCCGTGACGCCCGGCGATGCGGGCGGCGCGGTGTCGAGCGTCACGTGGAACATCCCCGGTCGCAGGACCATCCTCCGCATCAACGACCACGAGGTGCCCGAGTCGGTGTTCGAGGCGCTCCAGCTCTCGGCGGGCGCGAGCGTCGCCGCGGGGCTTCGCCGCTTCGACCTGCCGGGCTCGAGTGCGGCCCTGAGCGATGTGCGTGGCGGGTCGACGCCGGGCCAGGACGGGTCGGGCGGTGGATCCGCGACGGGCGATGCGCAGTCGGGCTCGGCGGGGCGCGGCAAGACGCGCTCGGCGGGGACCAAGACGGCGCACCGCTCGCCCGCGCCGGTGGCGCCCGACGTCAAGCCGATCCTCGCGCTCCTCGGTCCATCTGACCCCATCGGCACGAACCGGTGGGCGTACGACTGGGTGCAGGTGCGCCTGGCGAGCACCGAGCCGTTCTACTCGATCGCTGACGATGCGCCCAACAGCGAGACGCTGGGGCGTGCGCTCAACGGCGCCGAGCTCGCGAACGGGTCGGCGGGCGCGCAGGGTTCGGGCATCGATCCCGCGAACCTGCCCGAGGGCCTTTCGATGGTGCCGATCGGTCCGGTGATCGTCCCGCTCTACGGGCCGTTCGTCGCCGACGCCGATCGCTTCTGGCTCTTCACGCTGCCCAACGACATCGATGGCCAGTGTGAGGTTGCTCAGGAGCTCGGGCTCATGCCCGACGAGACCGTGCTCTCCGACCCGGCGGGCGATCCGATCGTCGACCCGAGCGGCAACCTGGTCGTGTCGCCTGAGGCCAACTGGTTCGCCAACTTCAAGATGGTCGACGTCGTCCTCACCGACCCCGATGGCAACATCGTCACCGATCCCGACGGCAACGTGCTCACCCAACCCGACACGCCCGCATGGGTCGCTGCGTGGTGGGACCGCGTGCTCAGCGATCCCTCTGGCGACGTCATCACCAACCCCGAAGGAAACCTCCTGCTCACCCCAGCGTGAGAAAGGCCACCCATGCCCACGAACACCAGGAACACCTCCGCAGCCGTGCTCGTCACCGACCACGTCAACCTCAAGGATGTCAACCGGACGAGCACCGCCGACAACATGAGCTACGACGGCGGTTCGATCGCCTCGCCCGGCGTTGAGCTGGCGACGACCACCGCCGCGAACGGCAACGATCGGGATCACGAGATGATCCTCCCGCCAAAGCAGCTGCACCGGCTTGCCGCGCCAAACCCGTTCACAAGCGAGGCGGCACTCGCGCTCGACACTGCCTACCTCGACATCGAGCTCGCGCTCGATGCGGTGCCGAACGTCGATGCGAGCATCGATGCGAACGTGTGGGTGTCCGACGGCCAGGGCGGCGTCAGCGGTGGGGACCTGGTCGACACGGCGGTGCAGGACGTCGACGGCAACGGCACGGCGACTGTGACCTACACCTTCGCCTTCGACGTGTCGGGGGTCGACACCGACGACGTGTTGCAGGGCTACTTCAGAGTCCTCATCGACGACACCGGTGGCGCCAACAACGTGAAGGCGCACATCTATGACGTCGCATGGCGGATGTACGAGCGCGGTTGAGATGAATGGTCAACGTCGCCGAGACCAACTGTCGGAAGTGCTGCGGGCCGCCTGGCGTGCCGGGCGACTGTCTCTATCCCGATGGGTCGTGCAAGCCGCTCTGCTGCTGCTTGCCACCCGAGCACCCGCTCAGCTGCGTGGGCAGCCCGCTCTGCTCGGACGCCTACTGGGGCGGGGGCGGCATCCCGAGCAACGACGACTGCTGCGCTCAGCCCAACACCGAAGGCGTGACGCTGCCCGACAACCCGGTGCAGCGCTTCATCTACGTGATCGGGTCGTACTACTACACCCGCACGGTCCTCGGATGCACGCGGACCGACAAGGCCTATCAGGCGTTCCTGGTCGACGGCACGCAGTCGAACATCTCGATCTGCAATTGGATCGCGCACACCATCGCGGTGCCTTCGGTGCAATCGCAGAGCGGGAGCTGCCTCCCGCTCATCCCGCAATCGCTCACGCTGGGCGGCGGGGTGCGCTCGTACTACGAGGTCAGCGGGTCGTTCGGGCAGCCCAGTGGCGGCGCGCTCCCGGTGGTCAACTTCTTCGCGGTCGCGACGTGCGAGGGCATCGAGTGGCACGTCTTCCGCGGCAACACGACAGGGGTCTGGGAATCGACCGAGTCGGTGAGGACGGGCTTCTCAGAGCAGGGCGTGCAGTCGGCGAGCATGACCTACACCGCCACCCACAGCAACCCTCAGGGCAGCTTCCTGCTCAACGTCGAGATCTCGGTGGTGGGCGGGCCGTCCGTGCTGTGCCCCGGTTGGGCGCCCTGCCAGAACGGCGGCGAGTTCCCCGGCAAGGACGTGAACAGCGACTGCCCACCGATCCCCGACCCGCCGCCGCCTGGCGATGGGCCGCTGCCCGATCCTCCCGTGAATCCCGACCCCGTGTGTCCGCCCCCTTGCAAGGGCGACTTCCCGAACTGCTACCAAGACGTGCCGGTGCAGCTGCCCAACGGCGGGCGCTGCCTGGTCAAGGGTCCGTGCGGGGGGATCGGGCTGGTCGGCCAGGGCAACTGCCCGGTGGGATGCGTCGAGGTCGACGACAAGTGCTTCAAGGTGCTGAGCGTCAGCCCGCCGCTGCTCACGCCCTGCAACCCGCTCTCGCTGCCTGGAGACATCTGCGGGTTCGTGATCGACGCGGGCAGCGGGCTGGCGATCCCCAACACGTCGCTCATCACACCGGGCACGAGCATCCTGCCCGTGAGCTCGACGCCGGACGGGCTCGGCGTGGGCGGGGGCGGTGGTTGCGGTGGGTGCCTGTCGGGAGGGGGGATGTAGCGTGAACGCGGCGGACCTCAAGACACTGGCGAAGCTCGCGGCGGTTGGCGCCGGGGAGTGCTTCGAGCGGCTCAGGCGCGGCGAGCTCGGGGCGCGGTTCGCGTGGACGGCGGTGCGCGGATCCGAGCGCTGCCTGCGTGCGATCGTGTCGGGCGATGTCACCGACGAGGCGACCGCCCAGGCGCGGGTGGGCGAGGGCTGCCTTCGTTGCCCGAAGCGCGTCGAGCGGCCCAAGGCGTCAGGCCACAGGGTGATCTGGTGCGGGCAACCGGGCGTGGAGGACCGGGCGCGCGGGACGTGCGGGTGCTTCGTCGCGCTCGAGCATCCGGATGGGACGGTCACGCCCGAGTGCGCGGCCAGACAGGCCAGCAAGGAGTGCTGGTCGGGGAACTGGGGCAGGGCGCCCCGCGTGGAGTTGACGGTCTCGGCCTGACGGTCGGGTCACGTCGTTCGGGGTCCCGCCTGTCGGGGCCACCCAAGCCCGTCTGGGCCGCTGAGACCCGGCGGGCGATCTGCTGCGCCGGGTGGGATTCCCACTTCGTGTCGCAGATTCCCACTTTGCTCGTCGCACTACGCCCTCCGATTTCGGGCGACCGCACGGGCCGAATCCCACCCCCGCCACACTTGACTTTGTTGAGACTGAGTCTCAGTATCAGCGAGACCGACCACAGGTGGGGCGGCATACCTAGTTCGCCAGGCAAGAGGAGATCACAACCATGAACCGCGCGATCGCCATCGCATCGACCATCACGCTGGGCCTCGCGGGGGCGGGCACCACGTTCGCCCAGGCTTCACCCTTCACCGAGACCTTCGACGCAGGCGCCGCAGGGTGGCTCGACGGCCTCTTCCAGCCCCTCACCGAGGTCCCCACAGGCGGCTTCGAGGGCTCGCCCTTCGTGGAAGCCATGCGCGACCTCGACGACGACGCCGGCACGGGCGTGAGCGTCTTCCGCGCCCAGCCTGGCTCGAGCGGCGGCGGCTTCACGGGCGACTACCTCGCGGGCGGCATCGACACCATCTCCCTCGACGTCATGCACGACGCCGGCCAGGACGTCGACTTCTTCATCCGCTTCGCGGGCCCCGCCAACTTCCCGGGCACGTTCTTCTACGCGCCCAATTCCGTCCCCACCGGGGAGTGGACCACACTCACCTTCGACCTCTCCCCCACGAGCCCCCTCTTCGGCGCCGAGGGCGACCCCGCCGACTGGCCCGTGCTCTTCAACGCGGTCTTCTCGAACGTCGGCAACATCCAGCTCGTCGCCCTCGAGCCCGATGGCTTCGATGGCGACCCCACGACATTCGGGCTCGACCAGGTCTCAATCATCCCAACCCCGGGCGCCTCCGCGGCCCTGCTCGCGGGCGGCGTGCTCGCAGCGCGCCGGCGCAGGCGCAGCTGAGCGCTACCACCACTGATCATCGATGGGCTTGCGCGGGGCGTCCCCTTCGGGCGCCCCTTCTTCTTGCGCACCCCCATCGGCCTCGCCCGACGCATCCCCCTCGGGCGCGCTCGCGCGCGGGGACGAGAGCCAGTCGGGATCGAAGTCGTCGGGCGCACGCTGCCCCGCGTCGCCCTCCTCGAGCGATGTCAGCAGGTCGCGCTGCATCTCGTCCTGCTCCGCGGTCGCCTGCTCGAATACACCGCCCCGCGCCGCGGCACGCGCCTCGATCGCCTTGCCCAGGTACGTGCACGTGAAGTAGCACCCCACGAAGCTGTAGATGTAGATGTTGATGAACAGGGCCGGGTCGCCACGGAAGAGCCCGATGATCTGACCGAGCTGGCACGCGATGGGCAGCACCACGAGCGGCGTGTAGGGGTTGCGGCGCACCAGCTCGTCGAAGTAGCGCAGGATGACCGCGAAGAAGATCGCGTAGGCCGCCAGCGCAGGCAGCCCCCCCTCCGCCGCCGCGTAGCCCACGATCCCGGGCGGGATGGTGATGTTCTCCTGGGCCACGCCCTTCACGTCCGCGTTCGTCGCGATGTCCTTGGAGAGCGGCTCGGGCTTGCCCTCCCACAGCGCACGCGGGATGTTGTGGGTGAACGTGTAGGTGATGGTCTGGTAGGGCCCGCCGTTGAAACGCTCGGGGTAATTCTCGATGGTCCACATCGCGGTGGGGCCCGTGCCCTGGCCGCCGAGCAGGTCGATGAGGCCCTCCTTCACGCTGCCCTGCGCCATCATCTTGAACTGCTCGACCGCGCCGACCTCGCCCGCGCCCTTGCCGCGCACCGACGTAAACAGCGCGAGCGCGACCACCGCGGGCGCCGCGACGATCGCGAACGTCTGCAGCATCACGATCATGGGCTGGAAACGAAGCCTGCCGTAGAAAGCCCCCCACACGAACGCCAGCCCGATCGCCGCGAGCTGGCGGCGCCCGAACTGGCCCGAGATCGCGATGCCCGTGTTCACGAGCGTGACAATCCCCGCGGTCACAAAGAGCACCGGGTTGTACCACGCGCGCGACCAGACCCACGCCACGATGCCCGTTGCCACCGAACCAAACCCGATGCCGACCCACCCCGCGATGATCCCGATGTAGGGGATGAGCACGCCGAACCGGAGCACGCCCGCGCCGATCGTCAGCGCGAACGCGAGCAGGAGGAGCGAGCTGCCGCCCATGTTCAGGCGCGTCATCGGGGTCCGCGCCGCCGCCTGCTTGGCCGGGAACCCGATCTCGTACGCGACGAGGAAGATCACCAGGAACGCGAGCGCCATCGCGGTGAACTCGAGGCCCGCCCCCTCCGGATCGCGGATCGCAAACACCGAATAGTCCTGGCGCAGCATCGCCGTGCCCGCGGACGTGAGCTGGTACCCCATAAAGCCCACGAGCGAGATGTTGCGCAGCGAGAAGAGCGGGTGCGAGCCCGTCCAGTGCTGGTAGAGCATCAGGCCCGCCAGCGCGATCGCAGTCAGGAACAGGATGAACCCCAGGAAGCTCAGCACGCGCGCCGCCGTCTCCCCGCGCGGGGCGGGATGGTCGTCTCGGCCAATCGTGTCTCGGGGGCACGCCTCATCGTCAGCTTCCGGGCTCTGTGGTCTGGGTCTGCAGGTAGCGGGCGCGCACGCGATCGAAGTCCCACGCCGGGGCCCCCCACCCGAGCACCTCACCGAGTCGATCGGCATCGGGCTCGACCGCATCCAGTACGAACCGCACGGTGTCCGGGTTTGGCCCCGCCGGCTTCGGGGGGGCCTTG
Source organism: Phycisphaerales bacterium (assembly GCA_965228605.1). Lineage (GTDB taxonomy): Bacteria > Planctomycetota > Phycisphaerae > Phycisphaerales > UBA1924. The sequence continues at coordinate 3,385,563 of OZ245825.1, read as the reverse complement.
GGCAACAGCGCGCCGCGGAGCTTCTCACGCGCCCCGGGCCCGATGAGCTTCCTGAGCCCGCGCCGGTAGAACGCACTCTCCTGGACCCGCTTCCAAGGCCCCTTGAGCACGCCCTTCCCCTCGCCCTTGTTGAACACCTTGCCCGCCTCGACCCGCTGAGGGTCCCCCTGGCCGCCGAGCCACGATGCGAGCTCCGCGGTGACCTGGCCCCGGTCGGCGATGTACCGCTCGAACGGGATCACGCGGACCCGCCCGAGCCCGAACGCATCGAGCCACGGCTCGATCTGCATCGCGTACCGCGAGTAGTCGATCAGGCGCGCATGACGACGCACCTCCTCGTTGATGTCCGCCCCCATCGTGCCCGCCGTGTACTCGTGGTAATGATGGCTGATCGTGCGTGAGAGGGGCTCGCGCACCAAATACACGATCCTCGCGTCCGCCCCGAGCACCTCCAGCGCCCGCCCCGCCACGCCCGTCACATCGGGCAGCTTGGCATACGTCGTCGACGCATCGCCCGCGATCGCGCCGTCCGGCGCGTGGCGGTAGTAGTGCTCGTAGGCCGCCCGCCCTTCGGGCGTGAGCACCTTGTCGCTCGCCAGGCACCCCGGCTCCTTGTCCTCCTCCGGAAAGTAGAGCCCGCCCTGGGTCATCAGGTCGAAGTACAGGCTCGTCGTGCCCGACTTCATGGCGCCGATGATGAGGAACGAGGGGAGCATGGGCGGATGGTAGCCGGACCACGACGGGCGTCGGGCCCCTCAGACATCGCGGCCCTGCGCCACGACATGGGCGGGGCGCTCGCCGCCACCGAGCACCCACCGATACGCCTGCGCCAGCTGCGCCGTCACCGCGGGCCACGTGTACCTGCTCAGCACGAGCTCGCGCCCGCGCGACCCCGCCTCGCCCCGCTGTTCAACGCTCATCGCCATCCACCTGTCCATCGCGCCCGCCAGCGCCTCCACCGCCTCGCCCGAAGGCTCGTACGAACGCCCGATCTCCACCTGCTGCCCACACCCGTGCGCGCCAAGCTCTTCCCAGGGCGTGCCCGTCGTCGTCACGACCGGCGCGCCCGAGATCAGCGACTCGATGATCGTGATGCCGAAGTTCTCCGTGATCGACGGCTGGACGAACAGGTCCGCCGCCGCGAGCAGGTTGCGCTTGTCATCGCCGTAGACCGGGCCAAGGAAGTGCAGGCGGAGGGCCGACTTCGCTGTATCGCGGAGCCTGTCCAGGTGCCCCTGATCGTCGGGCCCCGCGATCGCGAGCAACCACTCGGGGTGATCGGGCGCAAGCCGCTCCCACGCGCGGATCAGGTGGTCGATCCCCTTGATGGGATGCACCCGCCCGAGGAACACCGCGAGCTTCTGCCCTTCGAGCTGCGGGAACCGCGCATCGAGCGCCGCCCGATCGGGCTCGGTCGTGTACGCATCGGGGTCGATCGCGTTGCCGATCACCGCGATCGGGTTGTCGAGCCCCGCGCCACGGAACCCCCGCGCCTCACGCTTCGCCGTCGCGTGGAGCAGCGCCGCGCTGCGCAGGTTCGCGCCCTCCCACAGCGCCATCGCGATGCGCTTCCGCATCGGGCGGTGGGCCGAAGCCGCCGCCTCGAGCATCCCATGGGGCGAGATCACGAGCGGCACCCCCCGCGCCCGCGCCGCCCGGCGCGCATGCCGACCGATCAGCGTCCAGAGCCCGTGCATGTGCACCAGGTCGAGCCCCTCGGCCTCGCGCAGCGCCCGCTCGACCCCCGGCGCATACCCCAGCGCGCCCGGGCCGCGCTTCGGCGCCGTCCGGACCTCGACCCCAGGGTGCCCGGCGACGTCCTCACGCACGTGCGGGTCGTCCACCCCCACCACGACCGGCTCGATCCCGTGCCCACGCCCGTGCTCCGCGAACCCCCAGAGCACATCGCCCACGCCATACGACAGGCGCGAGATGTTCTCCGTGACGTGCGCAACCTTGATGGGATCGGGTCGATCGGGCATGACGTGCGCGAAGCCTACCCGCGCAGCACAGGATGCGCCCACCTACCCCGCGTTCTCACCCTCTTCGATCTGAAGCGAGGCGATCGCCGTCGCCTTGTCGGGCATGAACGTGAACACCTTGTCGAGCCCCGTCAGCAGCATGATCGACCACACCGCATCGGCCACCGAGCAGAGCCGCAGCGCGCGGTCCCCCTCCGTCAGCACCTTCCGGAGCCGCAGCATCTGCGCGATGTTCGACGAGTTCAGGTACGTCACCCCCGACAGGTCGAGCACCACGCCCTTGGCCTGCCCCGTGGGCAGCTCCACCAGGCGGTTGTACAGCTCGTTCAACTCGTCGGACAGCTCGGGCTCATCAGACAGGTCGCACACAAGGATGTCATCGGACCAGTCGCTTGGCATGGCGGGACTCCTCCCTCTCTCTGGGCTCCCCTGCTCGGCCCAGAATCTAGCAGATCGGGCGACGAGAGGCGGGCGTGGGCTCACCCCGCCTCGTGCTCGCCGCACTCGGGGCAGGTTGTGCGGTCAGGGAGCCCCCCGAGCGCGTACCCGCACCCCTCGCAGATACGCACGCCCGCCTCGCGCAACGCACGCCGGTACGGGCGCGTGTAGAGCCGCCCGTACGCCCACGCAGACCACGGCCACGTCGCCGCCACAACCACCATGATCAGCAGCACGTTGGCGAGCGAGCGCGACACGCCGAGCTGCGCGCCGAGCCAGTCGTCGGCGAGGCCGGTCGCCCACATCGCGATCAGGGGCGGCGGCACGACCACAAGCAGCGTGTACACGAGCAACTTGCCCTTGAGCTGCTTCTCGTGCACGGAACGCTCCGCGGCCTTGCGCTGCTCATCGGTCAGGCGCACGTGCGGGTCCGTGAAGTTGTTGATGAGCCAGCCGAGTCGCATCAGGGCTCCACCTCATACATCGCGATGTGCTCGGTCTCCTCCCACCCCATGCCCCTGTAGAGCGCGCGGGCGGGCTCGTTGTCGTGCTCGGTCGCGAGCCAGACGAAGACGCACCCGATCTCGCGTGCGTGTGCGACCATGCGCCCGAGCAGCTCCTTCGCGAGCCCGCGCCGGCGGTGCGATGGCGCCGTGCCCACTTCGTTGATCCACATCTGCGGCTGCTTGTCGGGGTGCAGGTAGTGGACCGCAGAGGCGAAGGCGACGACGACGCCCGCTTCACGCGCGACGACCATGTGGTGGTGCCGATCCGCGAGGAACCGCGCGGTCATCTCGGGGTCGATGGGGTTGTCGAATGCGCCCGGTGCGACCTGGTCGAGCATGTGCGCATCGGCGGGCGTGAGCAGGTGGAAGGTGGGTGCGGGCATGACGACCCATGGTATTGCGCACACTCGGCGCCACCGCTGCGACACCGCCCCACTACCCCGATGGCAAGGCCCCCTGTACCTGGAACCCACCGAGCCCCCCGGCGGGCGTGACGCCGTCCACCGACACCACCTTCACCTGGTCCGGGCGCACCCACCCGATCGCGCCCTTTGCATCGCAGATGCAGAGCAGGTCGTCCTTGTTCTCCTTGCCGTCGGGTGGGCGATGCAGCCCGCCGCCCGCCGACCGCTCGGCGGGGGCCTGGGCCATCCTCGCGTAGCCGACGCCCAGGAGTATGTAGTGGTCGCCGGTCTTCGCGAATTCAAGGACGGTTGTCATGGAAGAGCCTAGACGGGCCGCGCTGCGGTCGAGCGTCCGCCCGATCGCCCGGGCATTCGCACCGCCCCAGACGTCCGTGAATCAACGCCCCGCCGCGCGCCAACAACACACCGACCGTCGGTCTGCACGCCAGGCCAACCCCGCCCCCCAGTCCCCCCCGCCCGGCGCCCCGAACGAGCCGATACAAGAAGCATGTTCGACTTCGACAGCCCAACCGTCATGTACTCCGCCATGCTCATCGGCGTGGTCGGCTTCGCCCTGCTCGTGTGCGGCAAGAAGGGCGGCAACGCCCCGATCTTCACCGCGGGCCTCGCGCTCAGCGCGCTCCCCATGGTCGCCCACTCGCTCGCGTTCCTGTGGGGCGGGGCCGCGGTCTGCATCGGCAGCCTGTGGGCGCTGCGCCGCATCGCGGGCTGACGCCCCCCGCCCCAGCCCGCCCCACCCCCACCCCCCCCGCCGGCGACGCCGCCGGATGGTGGGCCGAGTTCGCAATCTGCCCGTTCCCGCTTTGGGGCCCCGTGCGCGCACGTACCCTCAGGGCATGAACGCTGCGACCAAAGCCAAGACGTCGGCGGTCATCCTCGCCCTCCTCGGCGTCGCGATGATCATCATCGGCGCCCTGGGCCCCATGGCCCCGCCCATCCTCACAGGCATCGGCTTCGGCGTGCTCGCCTGGGCCCTGTGGCCCGGCAGCGCGAAGGTGTAGGCCGCCGCACCCGGCGGGGTTCCGGACGCCTACCCCCACGCCCGGCCACACCCCCACCGCTCCCCCACCGTGCCCTCCACTCCCCTCCGGTGCAGTGCAGGGGCGGAGCCCCTGCACTGCACCGGCAGCACCCGGGACATGGCCATCCCTTCGGGCCGACCATGGCACGCGAGCACGAGCGCACGGCATAGCAGCAGGCGGAGGCAACCATGGCGCGTCGCCCGCGTATCGGGGCAGGGCCGGCACGAGGGAGCGACCAGTGATCCAACTCTTGTTTCTTGCAGCTGCGAGCGTTGTGTGCGCGCACCCTTCGCCTGATCTCCTCGGGGTCAGCTACCTCGGCGACCTGTACGCCATTGATTCCGACACGGGTGAGGTCGATCTGATCGCCGATTCGGGATCGGTCGCGATGACCAACAGCCTTGCACGCTTGCCGGATGGCAGCCTGATCACAGCCTCGAAGTCAGAACTGCTGAGCGTCGGCTCCGAGGGCCTCTCTACAATCGCCCCGCTTCCCTTCGAAGGGATGTCGATCCGAGGTCTGGAGTGGGCGCCAGAGCTCGATGCGCTCCTCGCGACAGTCACGGTCGATGGTGTACTTGGTCCAAGCTCGATCTACTCGGTTGACGTGCGAACGGGCGATGCCACTTTCCTGAACGCGACCGATGCACATCTGCAGTCGCTCGCGCGATCTCCTGACGGGACCTACTACTCATGGGACGCCGTTGGCACACTGGACGGGATCATGGGCACGGGCCTCGTCACGCTCGATCCCTTCACGGGCGAAGTGACCGATGCAAGCCCCGTTGTGAGCCATTGGAACTTGGTCGTCCAATCGATCACGTTCCTGCCCACCGGCGAGGCCATCGGCGTCAGCGCGAGTGGTGGATGGAACGCTCTGCACGCTATTGACCTGCAGTCCGGGCTCGCAGACGAGATCGCAGAGATCGAAGGCAACATTGCGCTGCGCGGCATCGAGGTCATCCCGGCGCCTCCGGTCGGTGTGGGGCTCGCCGTGGGCATCGGACTTGTCGTGCGACGACGACGACGACACTGCGCCATCGGTGGACAGGTCGTAGCCAGCCCGTCGGGCTGACATGGCGCCGCATCAAGCGCACCGGCGCATGTCGATGAACGCCGCGCGGTGCAGGGGAGGTCTCCCCTGCGACCCCTCTTCGGAGGCGGGCGCACGCCGGCTTCCTCACTGGTGGCTGGGCCTTGTCATCACCACCGCCGCCATCACGACCACCACTCCGGCGGGGTTGCAGGGGCGGAGCCCCTGCACAGCGATGCACCGGCAGCACCCGGGACATGGCCATCCCTTCGGGCTGACCATGTGGGGCGTGACCGGGTGCCCGGCTCCCGGGGGGTGGCTGGTGCGAAGGGCATTGAGCACGCTTCTCGACCTGCCGAACGTCCCATTTGATAAGAAAAACGTCGCGCTCGGTGCATGCGGCGCGGCGCTCGGCACACCCGGCGCGGCGCTCCGCACACCCGGCGCGGCGCTCGGCACACCCGGCGCGGCACTCGGTACACGCAGCGCGACGCTCGGCACGCCCGGCGCGGCGCTCCATGCATGTAGCGCAGCGCTCCGCGCCGACGGCGCGGCCGCTCGGGCGTGGAGCGGACCCCCTCGCTCGTGGGGGCGCGGGGGCAGCCTGAGACGACCGCCGGGTGGCCTGACCAAGCCGCCGGGCGGCCCGCGATGACCGCAGAGGGCCCTCCGCGGCCCCACCCCGTCCGCCGCACCCCCACCGCCCCCTCCGGCGGGGTTGCAGGGGCGGAGCCCCTGCACAGCGATGCTCAGCAATGCACCGGCAGCACCCGGGACATGGCCATCCCTTCGGGCTGACCATGGCACGCGGGCACGGGCACCCGGCGGGCACCGGCTGCCGCCAGACGCCGACACCCTTTCCACAGAACAACCTCAAAGGCTGTCAGTCGCGCAAGTTCATGCTGCGAGGCGCATACTTATGTTGTAAAGCCACGTGCGGTCCGGGTCAAAACGAGCCGCACGGGCGAGTAGTTGCGCTACCCGGCCTTGCAGCCGGTCGCGGCAAGCGCGGAAGATAGTGGCTGCGATGGAGGTCTTCAAGCAATGAAGATCGAATCGAAGTACTTCGAACTCGTTCAGAAGATGGTCGCGGAGAACGACTACCCCGGCGAGCGCACGGCTCGCGACCAGGGGGCGCTGCGCGGATTCACGACCGAGTTCAACAGGCGGACTGGGCTCGATGTACAACCTGATGTGATGGCGGACACGCTCGACCACATCCGGAAGTGTGAGAGGACGACGGGTGGCCTCCCGAGGGTCGGCCGTTCCTTCGACGGACCACGCTTCAACTGACATCGAGGCCGGCCGGAGCCGCCCCGCGAGCGGGGCGGCCTCGCGCCTTCACCCAATTTGAGAGCGGAGCCAAGATGACAGATTCCCACCGCAGAGCCACACTTGATTAAGAAGTGCGTTCGCTCTATCTGCCTTTAGGCCTAGGAGTTCTGCGGAAGAGGCAGCGCAGTGGCAGGTCATACCAAGGCTCCCTGGCCAACTCCCGCCTCCGGGCAGCGATTCGCTGTGCGCGAACCTGGTACTTCGAGAATCGCCGCTCTGCGTTCTTCGCTGATCGATGAGTTGTGGTCGCGGTCGTCATCGCTGGTTCCCTACCTGATCGTAAACCAGATACGGCCTATTTACCATATCGGTTCGGGCAACTGCGACTGGCCAGGTCTCCCCCAAGGCATAGCAGGGCTACCCCAGCATACACCCGGAGTACTCGATCAATCGCTCGCTCCTGCCCCTTGAAGGCATTTGTGCGAGGCGAGTCTACGGTGATCGCCCCAAAGGCCCGGCCATCGGCCTCCAGTGGGGTCGCTGCGACGCAGTCGTAGGGTCGCCGGACATTTGAGTCGATCCTCCGAACGGAGCCTTGAACCACGGTGGTGTTTGAGGCCACCGCTCTAGCCGCTGGGTACCGTTTGTCAATCACATATGTCTTGGGGACGGGGCTCCCAGGTTCCGACCGAGCCACCACTGTCATCTCGTCATCACCGGTGAGCAGCAGCAGATTCGCCTTGATCTCCCACGCGGCAGGTAGATCGAGGTGTGCTCGAATCTCAAAGCAGGCGGCGCGAAGCAGCGGCTCCAACACCTTCGCGAAGTCGCTGGGGATGTCTGGCTTCTGCTGCCTCGTTCGTATCTTGCCGCGCAGGTTCTGCAAAGCGATGACTGCGTAGTTGGCACGCTCATCCAATCGTCGGCGCTCCATGCTCCGTCGGAGACGTCGGCAGCTTGGGTCAAGAAAGGCCCAGGTCGTAGCACCTACCGTAACTGCAAACCAGATCCAGTCTGACTCAATCGACTCCCGGAAGCCGCTCCAACTGGCAGTGTCTGCGTCGCTCAGATCTGCCCACGCGACCACACCCACGGCGAGGACCGCAAGCCATCGGAGTTGCCTCACGGCAAGCCAGCACAGGTCCGCGATCGAGTACTCTCCAATGCGGGCGGCGAACCTGCCAAGGCAGCTCGGGAACATCCTGACTCCAATACCAATCAACGAAAGTAATTGCGGAGGAGCGCACAACAAGAGGGACGCTCCCCGGCAGGAGAGCGTCCCTTAGACAATCAACACAAGTCTGTGTGCGACCGATGCGGCCGCGATCGCTCAAGCATGAGCGGGGTTCTCCGTTGGGTCGGAGAGGAGGAAACCCCGGGCTCGCGCCCGGGGCTCGTATCGCGTCTTCGCGCTGTGGGCGGCTCTTCCCGCCGAAGGCGGAATCCTAGTAGTCCATATCATCCATCCCAGCCCCCGCCCCCGCGGTGGCCTTCTTCTCCTTGATCTCAACCACCGCCGCGTCGGTCGTCAGCAGCAGGCCCGCGATGCTCGCGGCGTTCTGCAGGGCCACCCGCTCCACCTTGGTGGGGACGATGACGCCCATCTTGACCAGGTCGCCGTACTCGTGGGTGAGGGCGTTGTAGCCGAAGGCGTTGTCGCTCGACTCGAGCACCTTGTGGGCGATGATGGAGCCATCGAGCCCGCAGTTGGCCGCGATCTGCTTGATGGGGGCCATGAGGGCGCGGTCGACGATGTCGAGGCCGGTGCGCTCGTCGCCGGTGAGGCTCGGGCGGAGCTTGGCCAGCGCCTTGCGGGCGCGGATGACCGCGACGCCGCCGCCGGGCAGGATGCCCTCTTCGACGGCGGCCCGGCAGGCGTGCAGCGCATCCTCGACGCGGGCCTTCTTCTCCTTCATCTCGACCTCGGTGGCCGCGCCGACATTCACCTGCGCGACGCCGCCGGCGAGCTTGGCCAGGCGCTCCTGGAGCTTCTCGCGGTCGTAGTCGCTCGTGGTGTTCTCGATCTGGGCCTTGATCTGCTCGATGCGGGCCTTGATGTCGGCGCCCTTGCCGGCGCCCTCGACGATGGTCGTCTCGCCCTTGGTGATCGTGATCTTCTTGGCCCGGCCCAGGTCCTTGAGCTCGAGCTTCTCGACATCGATGCCCAGCTCCTCGACGACGGCCTGGCCGCCGGTCAGGATCGCGATGTCCTGGAGCATCTCCTTGCGCCGATCGCCAAAGCCCGGGGCCTTGACCGCCGCGACCTTGAGGATGCCGCGCAGGCGGTTGACGACGAGCGTCGCCAGCGCCTCGGACTCGACGTCTTCCGCGACGATCAGCAGCGCCTTGCCCGACTCGGCGACCTTGGTCAGGATCGGGAGCAGGTCCTTCGCGCTGGTGATCTTCTTCTCGTGGATCAGGACGTACGCGTCTTCGAGCTCGGCCTCCATCTCCGTGGTGTTGGTCACGAAGTGCGGCGACAGGTAGCCCTTGTCGAACTGCATGCCCTCGAGCAGCTCGACCTCGGTCTCGAGGCTCTTGCCCTCTTCGACGGTGATGACGCCGTCCTTGCCGACCTTGTCCATCGCCTCGGCGATGATCTTGCCGATCTGCTCGTCCTGGTTGGCGCTGCACGTGCCGACCTGGGCGATCTCCTTCGAGCCCGTGATCTTCTTGCTCATCGAGGTGAGGTTCTCGACCACGGCGGCGACGGCCTTATCGATGCCGCGCTTCACCTGGTTGGCGTTGGCGCCGGCGGTGATGGTCTTGAGGCCCTCGGCGAAGATGGCCTCGGCGTAGATGGTCGCGGTGGTGGTGCCGTCGCCCGCGTCCTTCGACGACTTGGCGGAGACTTCCTTCACCATCTGCGCGCCCATGTTCTCGTACGGGTCGTCGAGCTCGATCTCCTTGGCGACGGTGACGCCGTCCTTGGTGACCGTCGGGGCGCCGAAGGACTTCTCCAGGACGACGACGCGGCCCGACGGGCCGAGCGTGACCTTGACGGCCTTGGCGAGCTTCTTCACACCCTCGAGGATGCGCTCGCGGGCGTCGTTATCGAATGCGATCTGTTTGGCGGCCATTTTCAAATCTCCAAAGTTCCAGAGGGCCAGAGCGGGTCAGATGGCCAGATGGCAGAGCGCCAGATGGCCAGATGTCGATGCCCGGACCCAAGTTGGTGAGGTGTGTTGGTTCTCGTTACTTACTGCTCTTCATTTGGCCATCTGGCCATCTGCTATCTGGCTCTTTCATCGGCGTCAGCCCACCCGCATCCACGCCACACGCTCGGCGTCGATGATGTACTCGTGCTTGCCATCGGTGAGCTTGACCAGGTGGTCGGCCTCATCGGGGACAAGCAACGCACGCGGCACGAGGCACGACTCCGCGTTGTCGAAGTAGAAGACGACATCGCGCTCGGTGTTGAGGCTGGCCAGGGCTTGGCGGAGTTGGCTTGGACTCATGACACGAGCACCTGTATGAAGTCGACGCGGTCCGGGCGGACAATGACGGCGCCAACCGTGAGGTCGTCCCGGCTGGCCCCGACACGCCCCTGCAGCTTGATGAAGCCGCCGTCGGGGGTGGTGGTCAGTTCGAGCCCGTCGCGCCCCAGGTAGAAGGACTCACCTGCGCACGCGACGCGGATGGTCGCGCTGGGCGGGACTTGCTCGATGAGCGAACGGATGTCGTCGATGGACATGGTCATGGCGGGTCAGTCGATGACCGCAAGGATGTCGGACTCGCTCATGATGAGCAGCTCGTCCTTGCCAAGCTTGATCTCCGAGCCCGCGTACGACGAGAAGATCACCTTGTCGCCCTTCTTCACGCTGAGCGGCGTGCGCTCGCCCGTCTCCGTGTTGAGCGTGCCATCGCCCACCGCGGTGATGGTGCCCGTCTTGGGACGGTCCTTGGCCGACTCGGGGAGGAAGATGCCCGACTCGGTCTGCGTCTCGGCCTCGTCGCGCTTGATGAGGACCTTGTCGCCGAGAGGGCGGACCTTGGTGCTGGAAGCGGATTTGGTCATGGTGGCCATTGCTCTGTTTCTCCTTGAAGCTCACATGCGGCACGCCGCCGCGTTGTTGGTATTGACTTGAACCGACCGATCTATCGAAACGCTCGCCGGTCGCCCGGCGGTTGGTCTGATGTGTGGACTCACACGGGCGCCGCGGGCCCGCCCTCGCCCCCGGCTGGCCATCCCCCGGCGTAGTAACGCGTCAGCACACGCCGCATGGTCTCGAGCACCGTCTCGAGGTGGACCGGGCGATCCACCACCGCGAACACGCCCGCAGACAGCGCGCTCGCCAGCACCCGATCACCCTCGCGCGAGGTCTTGCGACGACGCACCACCACCGTGGGCGGCGGGCAATCGAGCCGGGACAGCAGCTGCAGGATCCGCGGCCCGCCCTCCTCGGGGCTCGACTCGTCGTCGCCCAACGGCAGCGACAGGTCCACCAGCGCGATGTGCACCGGCACCTGGCGGATGATGTCCGTCGCCCCGGCCCCCGACTTCGCTCGCCACGCCTTCACCCCAAAAGGCTCGAGCAGCGTCGGCAACTGGTCGGCCCACGAGCTCTGACGCCACCCCCCATAGGACAGCAGCAGGTTGAGCCGCGACCCCGGCTCGGGGGCGCAACGCCCCCTGCCCACCGGCGACCCGGCGTCTGACGAGGCATCGAAATGGGGGCGCACGCTGACCATCGGGACAGGCAAGGTGCAATCCGCGCGCCGGTCCTGGGGGCGTTGAGGTGCCCGCTTTGCGAGGCTGCAGACCGCTTCAACGTCGCCCGGGTCCAATCGGGTGCCAATCCGGCAGGGCGTCTGCCCACCCTCTCCTCCCCTTGGTGAGAGGGCAGGCTGAGGGGTCACGAAACAACGCGAGCGAAGCGAGCCGCCGAATCCGGAGCCGTACTCGCTTGAGCCCACACCCCCCAACCGCCGACGATGACCCCATGCCCACCCGCCCCAACGTCGCCACCCCCGACACCATCCGCATCCTGATCGTCTCCCCCGACCGCGCGGGCATCATCGCCGCCGTCACCTCCTTCATCGAGGCCCAGGGCGGCAACATCGTCGAGGCCGACCAGCACACCGACCCCGACACCCACGAGTTCTCCATGCGCCTCGAGATCGAGAAGGCCGGCTTCGGGCTTGGCGAGGCGGACTTCGATCAGGCGTTCGCCCCCCTGGTCGAGCGCTACGCCATGGCGACCCGCGTCGAGTGGTCGGCCCGCCCCAAGCGCATGGCCATCCTCGTCACCCGCGAGGGCCATTGCCTCAACGACCTGCTCTACCGCTGGCGCCTCAGCGAGTTGGGCGTCGAGGTCCCCCTTATCATCGCCAACCACCCCGACCTCGCGGGCGATGCGGAGTGGCTCGGCATCCCCTTCCACCACCTCCCCATCACGCGCGACACCAAGCCCGCGCAGGAGGCGCAGGCGCTCGCGCTGCTTCGCGAGGCCCAGGCGGACTTCGTGGTGCTCGCCCGCTACATGCAGGTGCTCTCGCCCGACTTCGTCGCGCAGATGCCCGGGCGCATCATCAACATCCACCACTCCTTCCTCCCCGCGTTCGCCGGGCCGCGCCCCTACCACCGTGCCTTCGAGCGCGGCGTCAAGCTCATCGGCGCCACCTCCCACTACGTGACCGACGACCTCGACGAGGGCCCCATCATCGCCCAGGCCACCACACCCGTCGACCACCGCGACACGCTCGCGGACCTCATGCGCAAGGGACGCGACCTCGAACGCATGGTCCTCGCCGAAGCCGTCCGCCTCCACGTCGACGACCGCGTCATCGTCGCGGGCCGGCGGACCATCGTGTTCGATTAAACGATCCTGCGTAGCCCGGAGCGCAAGCGACGGGTTGCACGCACCATCACCCTCAACGAAGCCGGTCCCACGCGCTCCCGGCCCGTCGCGGACACCGCCACCGCACCACCCTCATCTGGTGAATGCGCCCGACACCTGCACCGATCGTGCCGAGTGCGCGTGCGTCCCTCCTCCGCCCACGCCGCTTCCCTGCGCGCCGCCCCGTCGATTGTCGATGGCCCCGATCAAGGGAACGCGTGCGCGCCGCACGCGCCCGGATCGGAGTCGGCATGGCACACGCCCGCGTTTCATCGTCACGCATGGTTATCGCGTTCGCGGTCGCGCTGGCCCCTGCGCCCGCCCTCGCCGCGATCCAGTCGAGCGTCTCAGGTTCCGCCACCGTCTCCAGCTACACCACCGACGACGGCAAGCCCGGCCGCCTCCTCTCGGTCAGCGCCGACGCACCAACACCGATCATCTGGACCATCACCACCACCGCGAACGACCACATCGGCGAACTCGCCATCCACAACCCCTCGACCCAACAGGTCAAGGTCCGCCCGCAAGGCGTGAGCGCCATCGACTCCATCCGCATCGCCGACGAGCTGCCCGACGCCAACAAGGGCTTCGTCCTCCTCGACAGCGCAACCATCGGCGACCTGGGCTCTGTCCGCGTCAACCGCGTGCAGGGCGCCACCGTCGCGGGCGATGTGCTCGGCGACATCGAACTCATCAACGTCAACGGCAACCCCGCCCAGTGGGGCAACCTCACCTCCCTCACCGTCAACGGCGACTTCCTGGGCGACCTCTACGTCGAGAAGGGCAACATCGAGCAGCTCATCGTCAAGGGCCGCGTGGGCACGCCCGCCCAGCCAGCGCACGTCCGCGTCGATCACTCCATCGAACTCCTCCGCGCAGGCGAACTCAACATCGACCTCTACCGCGCGCTCGACAACGACTGGGCCCCCAACTTCGCCAACCGCATCGAAGCGGTCAAGACATGGGGCGGCTCGGGCGACATGCGCGGCGTCATCCGCCTCTACCGCCTCGCCCCCGCGGGCGGCAACCCGGGCATCATCAAGATCGAGGGCGCCATGCACGGCGACATCCTCATCGGCCTGAGCCTGCTCGCCTCAGGCGGCTCGCCCCCCATGGCAGGGCGCATCGAGGTCGGGCCCAACTCCCTCCACGGCCAGGTCGTCATCGCCGCCCACACCAGCGCCACCCACCAATGGACCGGCCCCGTCATGGTCGGCCCGATCCAACTCGCCCCGGGCTACCCAACCGACTCGACCCAGCTCGGCGGCGGGTCCGCCGCGCTCGTCCCTTTCACGAGGCGGGGCAGCGAATCGTGGCCGCCCGCCCTGGCGACCTTCCCCTCGCGTGAAGCCGCCCCCGCGCCCGGCGCGCCCATCGCCCTGTCCCACACGGGCCCGATCGGGTGGGCGGGCGAGGCGACCCTCCCGGTCTTCTTCGACCGCTTCATCTGTGAAGAGGTCGGATGGGAGCCCGTGCCCGAATCCGACTACACGCTCACCATCGCCCCCGACCGCCGGACCATCCTCATCGAGCCGACCGTCCTCCTCGCGCCGGGCGCGTACCGCATCGAGCCCGTCGCGATCGAGATCGAGGGCTACGCCCCCCTCCGCAGCGCCGTGGAAGCCGACGACCTCGCCCAACCGATCGACCCGTACCTCATCGAGTTCACCATCGAGGGCGAACCACCCAAAGGCGGCGGCGGCCCGACCTGCGCCGCCGACTTCAACGCCGATGGCGTGGTCGACGTCGTCGACCTGAACACCCTCCTCTCCAACTACGGCCTCACCGGCATCGCCCATGCGGATGGCGACGCGAACGAAGACGGGGCCGTCAACTCCCAGGACCTCAACCTCCTCCTCTCAGAGTTCGGCGGCACGTGCGAGACCAAGGGCGGGTGCGGCGACGACCCCGGCGGCCCCATCGGCGACCCGGACCCCGATCCCGATCCGGACCCCGACCCGAAAGACCCCAAGGACCCCATCGGCGTCCCCACCGACGGCACGGGCAACCAGGCCCCGCCCGACGACCGCCCCGGGAACACCGGCACAGGCTCAGAGCCCGACCCCCTCGGCACCCCACCCGGCACGGGGAATCAGCCCTAGGCTCCGCTGACGATCGAGGTGGGGCAGGCGTCCCGCTCGGCGTCTCCTTCCGCCCCCCTCTCTTGCATCCCCGCCCGAGACGGCTACACTCCCCGACTCGCCCCCGTTTGGGTGCGAAACGGTGGAATCGTTGTCTTTGCTGTTTCAGGAGCTGCCTGGGGAACCGGGCGGGGTTGTCCATGCCGACCATCAATCAGCTCGTCCGGAAGGGCCGCACGACACAGGTCAAGAAGTCGAAGGTCCGCGACCTCGACGCATGCCCGCAGCGCCGAGGCGTCTGCCTGCAGGTCAAGACCGTCACGCCCAAGAAGCCAAACTCCGCGCTCCGCAAGGTCGCGCGTGTGCGCCTCTCCAACGGCAACGAAGTCACCGCCTACATCGGCGGCGAGGGCCACAACCTCCAGGAGCACTCGATCGTGCTCGTGCGTGGCGGGCGTGTGCGTGACCTCCCCGGTGTCCGCTACCACATCGTCCGTGGCTCGCTCGACACGCTCGGCGTCGCCGACCGCAAGAACAGCAGGTCGAAGTACGGCGTGAAGCGCGGCAAGAAGTAAATCAACTCAACGACGGGCGGCCCGACAGGGCCGCCCCGTTTCGTTTTCTGTGTCTCACAACTCCCATTCGCACCACGGCAAGTAACCGGCGGCACGTGCCGGTGAACAGAGGCGGGCATCCTCGCCCGTCAGATGAGCCAAGGAGAACACACATGGCAGGCAGGATCACCGCCTCCGAAGACCAACTCCGTCCCGACCCCCGCTTCAACAGCGTCCTGCTCGCGAAGTTCATCAACTGCCTCATGCTCGACGGCAAGAAGTCCGTCGCCCAGCGCGTGATGTACGATGCGCTCGACGAGATCGAGGCCCGCATCAAGAAGAACCCGCACCCCGACGGCCTCGAAGACTCCCTCGCCGTCTTCGAGCGCGCCATCGACAACGTCCGCCCGCACATCGAGGTCCGCTCCAAGCGCATCGGCGGTGCCAACTACCAGGTGCCCCTCTCGGTCAACCCGCGCCGCAAGCAGTCGCTCGCCTTCCGCTGGATCCTCGTCTCCACCCGCAAGGAGCGCGGCCGCCCCATGCACGAGCGCCTCGCCGACGAGCTCCTCGCCGCCTCCCGCCGCGAGGGCAAGGCCATGGCGACCCGCGAGCAGACCCACCGCATGGCCGAGGCCAACAAGGCCTTCGCCCACTTCGCGTAAGCGACCAACTGCCTTCCTGATCCACCGCACGCCCCGCCCGCCGGGGCGTGCTTCGTTTTGGCTAGACTGCATCCCGCGTGTGGGGCACGGAGGTCCGCGGTATGGAACGAACGCGAGCGTGCATCTTGCTCCTCATTGCGCTGGTCACGACACTCGCCGGCTGCGCAAACGACAACTGCCTGCACACCGAAGGACCAGGCGTGGCCCACTACGCACCAGATGGCCAGGGGCCCTACAACATCGCCTACGAAGCCAAGGGCCAGGGCGACTTCGCCGTCGTCCTCATCCACGGCTGGGCCAGTAACCGCACGTTCCTTCAGGAGCAGTTCGACGGAATCGACGCCCCGCGCACCGTCGCCATCGACCTGATCGGCCACGGCGAGAGCGACGCCCCCGACGACCCCAACGCGACTTACCACTTCGACTACATGGCCGGCTCGATCGACGCCGTCCTCGAAGAACTCTGCATCGAACAGGCCGTCCTCGTAGGCCACTCCAACGGCGTCCCCACCATCCGCGAGTACAACCGCATGCACCCGGGCAAGGTCGCGGGCCTCGTCATGATCGATGGCACGGTCCGCCAGATGTTCGATCGCGACTCGATCGCCATGTTCACGACGCCACTCCAAAGCAACGACTACCAGACCTTCCTGACCGGCTTCCTCGATCAAATGACAAGCGCACCCAACGCGCTCACCGCCCGACAGATCGAGCGCATCCGCACAGGCATGCTCGCGACACCGCGCCACGTACTCATCCGCGCCATCGAGGCGCAGGCCGAAGAAGGCGTCTTCGACGACGACCCCATCAACGTCCCGGTCCTCATGATCAACGCCAAGCAGCCGGCATGGAGCGCCGACTACACCGCCTACGCCCGCACGCTCATCCCCGACCTCAGCTACACCGAATGGGACGGTGTCACCCACTTCCTCCACCTCGAACGCCCCGATGAGTTCAACACGCTCGTGAGCGACTTCGTCGCGCGTGTCCGCGCCGACTAACGCCCGCTTGCCACGCCCCGCCTGACGCCAGACCATCCACCCGTGCGCATCCTGATCTGCCCCGACAAGTTCCGAGGCTCGATGACCGCCGATGAGGCGGCGCGGGTAATCGCTCGGGGTGTGGCCGAGGCGATCCCCAGCGCCCAGCCGATCCTCTGCCCACTCTCCGACGGTGGCGAGGGGTTCGCGGATGTCCTCGAACCCCACGCCTCACGTGTCGAAATGGGCTCATCGTTCGACGCCTCGATGGACCGCTGTCGGTATCGCGTTCTCATCGCGGACCACCCCTCTTGGCGAAACCTGTTCTCAACGAGCGTCGTCGGCCTCGCCGAACTGTGGCGCAGCGCCACGTACTACACACCCCTCGAACGCCTCGCCCAACCCATCCCGCGCCGGTTCCGTGGGCGCAGCGCGATTGTCGAGTCCGCCGAGATCATCGGGTGGGGCGGCGGGCGCGACACACCCGTCGAGCAACGCACAACCTACGGCCTCGCTGACCCGCTCCTTCACGCGAACAGGGCATTGGCGGGACACCTCATCATCGGGCTTGGCGGCAGTTCGACCATCGATGGTGGGCTGGGCTTCGCGGAGTCACTGGGCGTGGAGGTTGATGGGCGCTTCGTCACAATCGATCCCGAACGCGCCAATCGCAACATCTACCGCGCCGATGGCAAGCACTTCACAGACGAGCCTGGCGGTGACGCCATCGAGCGCCTCGCTTCTGCAACCGCGATCAATGCGTCGGTCGTGCGCGAGTGGAAACCCGCACGCATCACCGCCGCCTGCGACGTCGCCAACCCCCTCCTGGGCCCACACGGCGCCGCACGCACCTACGCCCCCCAGAAAGGCGCCACCCCCGAGCAAGTCGAACGCCTCGAAGCGGGCCTGACCAACTGGGCCCGCATCGTCTGCGATGCCTTCCCCCACGCCGACCCCGACGAGCCCGGCGCGGGCGCCGCCGGCGGGCTGGGCTTCGCCCTCCGCGCCTTCCTCAACGCGGACCTCCGCCCCGGCATCGAAGTCGTCTTCGGCCTCATCAACTTCCACGAACGCCTCAAGACGGCCGACCTCGTCATCACGGGCGAGGGCAAGCTCGACGCCCAAACCACGCAAGGCAAGGTGGTCGCGGGCGTCGCCCGGGCCGCCGCGGCGCGCGGCCTCCCCGTCATCGCGATCGTCGGCGGCACCGACCGCCCAACCGACCAGACCCTCGCACGCATGCGCGACGCCGGCGCCCCGCTCACATCCATCGAACGCCTCATCGACCACACCGACTCGACCAAATCGGCCATGGCCGACGCCCAGCGCCTCGCCCAACAGGCCGCCGAACGCGCCCTCCGCGCATGGAACGCGTGAGCGAAGCCGCTTCGGATCCGGCGAGGAACAGCCCCAGACCGCCCCGACACCACTGCTGACCGCCGCCCTCCGAGGCGATATCCTCTGGTCCCGAGCGCGGCCCCCATCGCCCGCCCAACAAGGACCGACCATGCCGATCCCCGATACCGACGTCATCCGTCTCTCACGCCCGCCGCTCGACGCACTCGAGCGCACCTACCTCCCGGAGATCGTCCGCGGCTTCGGCACCACCGTCCGCCACTTCTTCACGTCCTTCGGCCAATCCAAGCTCCCCGTCCTCGGCGCTGCCAAGACCACCCGCGTCATGCAGTACCCCGAAGAGCGCCGCGAGCACATGAAGGTTGAAGACGGCGGGCTCGAGCCCTCCAACTTCCGCGCCGTCCACCGCCTCAACCGCGACTCCGACGGCCGCCCCAAATGCGTCGCCTGCATGATGTGCCCGACGCTCTGCCCCGCCAACTGCATCCACATCGAGGCCGCCGAATCCCCCTGGGACGACCGAGAGAAGTACCCCGCCAAGTTCGAGATCGACGAGCTCCGCTGCATCTTCTGCGGCATGTGCGAAGAGGCCTGCCCCGTCGACGCCATTGAACTCACCCCCAAGTACGACTTCGTCGGCCACTCCCGCCAGGAGATGATCTTCGACAAGGCGAAACTGCTGAGCGTCTACGACGTGACGATCAGCGGGAAGCCGATGTAGGCTCGGCTGGTACGAACCCGAACGCAGTGCGGGCGTCTCTGACTACTTCAGGTCCCGTCCCTTGATACCACCATTCGTGATCCAGAAGAAGGCGGAGTACTCCCCGTCGCGGACCAGCTTGTTCGCACCGACACGCTCGACGCTGACTCGGTAGTAAGCGCCCGCGCCCTCGAACCGCTTCCATGGGTCCTCCGTGTACGGGATCGCATCACGTGAAGCCACGAGCGACCTCGCGCTGCCGTCGTGCATCGCGACGCTGATCTCCGCGCCATCCTCGAACCACAGTTCCCGGTGCGGGTCGTGGCAAGCTGGCCAAAGGTAGAACGAGACCTTCTGCGCCGGGTAGCGAACATCCGCCTTCGACACGCGCAGAACGTTGTCCGCGACCGCATCCCGATCGCTATAGACCTCGTCGGGCACGCCCGTCGGCTTGCCCTCCTTCGTCCACTCGTATATCTCCGCGCGCGTCATCGACGCGACCGTGTAGCGGTACGACGGCAACTGCGTCAGCGCGAGCCCCGTCACGCCATCGTTGGGTAGTGGGCTCTCGCCGACCCGCTTGCGCGCATCCCGCACCGCCCGCATCCCCACCGCGCCGGCCTCATCAGCGGGCGACACGAAGATGTCCTGCAACGACTCGACCCCCTCGCCCTCCACCATGTAGTCGCCCATGATGTGCCAGTACGCGTTGTGCGTCTGCATGTTGGCGTAGGTGTTCGCGTTGAGGGTGTCCTCGCTCGCCGGGCTCAGGACGTTGATCACGGGGTCGGCCCAGTTCCACCCATCGACCGTGACATCTCCCGATATCTCTCCGACCGGCCCAGCGTAGAGCCGCGAGACTGCGCCGGGCTTGCCAAGCACCCGCTGCGCCGCAGGCCCGGTTCCCGCTGGGACGAGCGGCCCGTTCGGGAGCTTGTCAGAGTTGCTCCCGGCGTAGTTCTCCACTCCAATCGCGTGCTGCTTCAGGTTAGAAACACAGTTCGACAGGCGGGCATCACGTCGCGAGAACTGAGCACTCACCACCATCACCCCGCCGAGCACCACCAGGAGCAGCACCACCGCGATCAGCTCGACCAGCACAAACCCGCAACGCCCATCTCGAAGCATCCGCATGGCACACCTCCAGACCGACTCTGGGACCCCGGGAGCGGGGTGTCAACCGCCCCCAGGCGGCTCGCGACGGTTTCTTGTATCACAAGACCCGAGCCGCCCTCCTCGTGGGCAGTGAGAGGGGCCGCGCCTTGTGGGGACGGCCGCTTCGCCGGAAGGGACACTGACATGCGACCGAGCAAGACCATCATCGTGACCTCCTGCCTCGCAGCCGCCGCCCAGGCCGCCCTCGCGGGCACCCAGCCGGGCGACATCGAGTGGCGCCTCGAACTCGACGCCGCCGCGACCGGCGGCTTCCTCGCCGTGGGCGCCGATGGCGCCATCTACGCCAAGGACACCACCAAGCTCTACGCCATCAACCCCGATGGCTCGATCGGTTGGACCTCGCCCGAGGGCTCGGGCACCAAGCAGATCGACATGCTCTCCGACGGCACGATCATCGCCGGCGGCGACTCCACCGTCACCGCCTACGACCCCGCGACGGGCCAGGCCATCTGGACGTTCACCTGGGATGGCGGCTACAAGGCCCAGCTCCACGCGGGCCCAGCCGTCGGCCCCGATGGCAACATCTACGCCGTCACCGGCTTCGACGATGAGGGCGGCCTCGGCGCCTTCTCGCTCACGCCCCAGGGTGCCCTGCGCTGGGCGACCGACGCCTCACCAAGCCTCGAGCCTGGCCCCATCATCAACGACTCGCGCATCACCTTCGGCACGGGCCGCTTCTACTTCTCCTACCGCTGGTTTGCAGCATCACCACCCCCGGTCTTCTCCTTCGGCTTCGAGGGCGACCAGGTCATGTACTACACGCAGTGCACGGGCCAGCCCTTCCCCACACCCGCCGACGACCTCGTCATGGTCGGCCTGTGCGGCATCAGCTCCGTCGAGCCCAGCTCGGGCGACATCGACTGGACCATCGACCTCGGCGCCGCCGAGATCCAACCCGTCATCGCCGCCGACGGCACCATCTACACCGGCTCGTTCTTCAACCACTTCGACGCCCTCTCGCCCGACGGCGGCATGATCTGGACCTCACCCAACATGGACGCGGGCAACGTCCTCGCCCTGAGCGAACCACACAACGCCCTCCTGACACGGCTGCTCGGCATCCCAACCTCCATCGCGGGCCTCGACTCCACGACCGGCGCACTCAACTGGACGACCCCGCTCCTCACCAACGCCGGCGCGACCGAACTCGTCCACGCCGGCCAGGCAGCGCTCTCGCCCGCGGGCGACGTCGCCTACTTCACCACACGCTTCACGGGCCTCGATGCGCCCGGCGCGGTCTACGCCATCCGCGTCGGCGACGCCCCCACCGCCAACTGCGACGAGGACCTCTCCAAAGACGGCGCAGTGACCTCCACCGACCTCAACATGCTGCTCGGCGAGTTCGGCTGCACATCAGGCTGCACCGCGGACATCACAGGCGACGGCGTCGTCGACTCGCAGGACCTCAACGCGGTCCTTGGGATGTTTGGCCAAGGCTGCAACTGACCTCAGGGTCGCCCCCGCCGCTTGCACCACTGTGCAAGACTCGTCAGCGCACCCGTCCGACCGTCACCCTCCCACTCCCTTGACCGTGATGTTCCCGTTCGACGTGTCGAGCACCGACGCCTCGCCCGTGCCTTCCTTGAACACCGCGTACCCATCGCCCTTGGCGTTGTGCGAATCGGTCATCCCGAACCCATCGGGGAACGGCCCGAGCGCGGTCCGCCCGTTGGACGTGTCGAACTCGACACGCCCCGCAAACGCGGGCCCGATCGCGAGCGTGATCGGCGCGTTGGACGTGTCGAGGTGCACCGGGCCCGCGTTCTCAGGCGTCAGCGCCACATCGATCACGCCGTTGGACGTGTCCGCGTGCACCGTGCCCGAAGCCCCCCGGACCGTCACGGGCCCGTTGGACGTGTCCGCCCGCACCGTGGTGATCGCCCCGCCCTTGACGTGGATCGCACCGTTCGACGTGTCGAGGATCGCGGGCCCCGCGTGGCCGTCGATGTCGATGGGCCCGTTCGAGGTCTTGATGTTCACACCGCCCGACAACCCGACCACGTGCACCGCGCCGTTCGAGTTGGCCACGCTCACGCCATCCGCGCTGGGGAGCGTGATGTCGAACGAAGCGCCATCGCCGTTGCGCCACGTCCCGTCGGGCCACGCGACCGTCACCAGCAGGATGGGCGGCTCGCCCTCCTGACGCTCCGCAACGACCTGCGCCCCATCGAGCCGCTCGCGCGACTTGCTCTTGAGGCGGGCCGCGATCGTCACCTCGAGCACCGCCGGGTCCTCGCGGACCACGACACGCCCGTTCTTCGTCTCGACATGGATCGCATCGCCCGACACGTGCGCCGCCGACGCACTCCGCGGCGCCTTGTACGTCGGCCCCACAATCGCGCACCCCGCGCCCGCCAGCGCGAGCCCCATCGCCCCAACAAGCCCGGCCCCGAACCGCATCACATCACGTCCACGCATCACAAAGACCCCTCCGATTAGGCTGACAACATCGGAAGGGTACTAGGGATTGTGCGCGGGGCACTTTCACTCGTCAGGAGGCTCGACGCTGGCCTCCCACCCGTCGTACTCCCCGCCGTGCCTCACTGCAAGGGCCTCCATCCAGTCGCTCGTGGCGAAGACGGCCTCCTCGGTCTTGGTCGCGCGATTCTCCGCGATGCAGTGGAAGCTGCCCAGACCAAACAACCGCTTCCACGCAGGCCCCGCGTGACCGACCCGCACAGGCGCATAGCCCTCGGTCGCCAACTCCTCCGCCGCAGCACGCGCAGCCGACGCCTTGCGGAAGTACAGGAAGTGGATCGTGTGGGCTGCCTTTGTGAGGTCCGAACCGTGACCCTCCAGAGCCTCGATCACCCGTCGATCACCATCGCGGTTATGCAACGGCCTACCTCACCCAAGCTCGACCGACCAGTACGCCTCGTCCAGGAACGCCTTCCACGAGGAGTACTTCTCCGCGCCGAGCCGCAGCGAGATCACAGGGTTCCGCTTGGGCTTCACGGGCTTCTTGAACAGCTCCATGTGCGCCTGCGCAGGCGTCCGACCGCCCTTCTTGGCGTTACACCGCACACACGCGCACACCAGGTTCTCCCACGTATCCCCACCGCCCTGCGTGCGCGGCTTCACATGGTCGATCGAAAGCTCGCTCGAAGGGTAGTGCCGACCGCAGTACTGACACCGATTCCCATCGCGCGCGAACAGGTTCCGCCGGTTGAGCTTCACGTGCTGCGCGGGCAGGCGGTCGTAGCTGTACAGACGGATGATCCTCGGCACCGCGATCTGCAGGCTCACCGTCCGCACGAACTCGTGGCGCTCGGGCTCGAACTCCGCCGCAAGCTCCGACACCTCTTGCCACGACCCGAAGTCGTAGCTCAGGTACTGACCGTCATCGACGTGGATGACCTCCGCAAGGTCGCACGCGAGCATGCAGAACGCCCGCTTCACGGAGATGATGCGCACCGCCGCGTACAGACGGTTCAGCACAAGCACCTTGGAATCGAGTGCCGACGCGACATGGACCGGGCGTATGTCGCCCTCCGGGTCTGCCGGGGCGGTCCGACGGGTCACACGCTGACGATGCCGAGCATTGCTCATCTGGGTCGTCCTGGACCGCCTTCGGGCAACCATCAGGCGGTGCTGTCAACACCCTAGCCCCTTGCGAACAGGTCAGCAAATCAAACACGCAACGTTAACGAACGCTAACACTCCACGAAGCGTCCTGCGCCCCCGCCGGTGGCCCGGCTCGCCGAGCCGGGTCCCCAACTGCCCTAATGACGGAAGTGCCGCACACCCGTGAGCAGGCACGTCACGCCCCGCTCTTCACACACTTTGAACGTGTCCCCGTCGCGCTTCGAACCGCCAGGGTGCACGAGCACCGACACCCCCCCATCGATCAACAACCTCGGCCCATCATCAAACGGGAAGAACGCATCGCTCGCCGCGACCGCGCCCCGCGCCAGCTCGCCCGCCTTCGCCAGCGCAAGCCTGCACGCCGACACCCGATCGACCTGCCCACACCCACCACCAAACAACCGTACCGCGCCCGCGACCTCCGGGTCGGCCCCGCCGATCGCAATCGCGTTCGACGTCAGGTGCTTCGCGATCGTCCACACCACCGCCGCCGCTTCGAGCGACCCACCCTCGGGCCCAGGCCCCGCGCCGTGCGTCCACGCCCCCGCATCCGCCACCGCGGCGTCCCGCTCCTGCAACAGCGCACCACCCGGGATCAGCTTCACCGCCACATCGGGCTCGAGCCGCTCGCTGGCCCACTCGCCCACCTCGAGCAGGCGCACGTTCTTCCACCGCTCGCTCAACAACCCCGCCGCGTCGCCAGCGAACCCCGGCGCAAGCACCACCTCGAAGAACTTCTGCCCTTCACTCAAGAACGCCGCCGTCGCCTCATCGATCGCGTGATTCACCGCGAGGATGCCGCCGTAGGCCGCCAGCGGGTCACCCGAGTACGCCGCGCGCACCGCATCGCCCACAGACCCCGCCACCGCCGCCCCGCACGCGTTGGTGTGCTTCACCACCACCGCGCCGACCCGCCCGGGCGACACCTGCGCGAAGTCATCCGCGAGCCCCATCGCGCTCGCCGCGTCCGCCAGGTTGTTGTAGCTCAGCTCCTTGCCCGCAAGCTGGCGCGCCGTGGCGAGGCTCGGCCCCTCCGCGTGCGGGTCGACATACAACGCCGCCGCCTGGTGGGGGTTCTCGCCATACCGCAGGGCCGTCACCAGGTCCATGTCGATCGACACCACCTCGGGCCACGCGGGCCCGTCGCTCACCTCATCCGTACCCGCGTCGGCCAGGTAATCCGCAATCGCCCCGTCGTACGTGCTCGTCATCGCGAACGCCTCCGCCGCGAGCGCCGCACGCAACTCACGCGTCGTCCTGCCCCCGTTGGCGCGCAACTCCTCGACCACGTCCTCGTACTGCGCCGGGTCGGTCACGACCGTCACGTGCGCATGGTTCTTCGCCGAAGCCCGCACCATCGCGGGCCCGCCGATATCGATCTGCTCCACCGCCTCTTCGTGCGTGCACCCGCCCGCGATCGTCTCCTCGAACGGGTACAGGTTGATCACGACGATGTCGATCGCCTCGATCGCGTGCTCGCGCATCGCCGCGACATGCTCCGGGTTGTCGCGGTCCGCGAGGATGCCACCGTGCACCTTGGGGTGCAGGGTCTTGACGCGCCCACCCATCACCTCCGGGAAGCCCGTCACCTCCGACACGCCCGTCACGTCGAGCCCGCCCTCGCGCAGCGCCCGCGCCGTGCCGCCCGTCGAGACGATCTCGTACCCCAACGCCGAGAGTTCGCGCGCGAACGCGACCAAACCCGTCTTGTCAGAAACCGATAGGAGCGCGCGTGGCATCGCCGCAGGTCAACCCCTCAGAACCGACGCCCATACCGGTGCACCTCACCGCCGGGCAGCGCAAGGTACATCTCACCATCGACGAACTTGTCGAACGTGATCAGGTCCGCCCTGGGCAACGTGACCGACTCGATCACATCCCCCGACCCCGGATCGACCAGACGCATCTGCTGGCCGTCACGCACCAACAGGCGGTCGTTCTGCACCGCGACCACCTCGCCGGGCACGTCGGGCGCCGTCCAGAGAAGGTCGCCACCACGCGCCGCGTGCGCGATCAACCCGCGATCACGCGTCGGGATGAAGAGCACACCGTCGTAGATCACCGGCTGCTTGCTGAACGGGTGCTGGGTGCGGACGCGCCAGAGCACCGAAGCGTCGTACCGATCGATCGCCCAAAGCGACTGATCGCGCGACGCCAGGTAGACCGCATCGTCGCTCGCGATCGGGTTGTTGTCGAGACCATCGAAGATGTCGATACGCCGGTAGTTGATCCGCCCAGTGTCGGGCTCCACGATCACACCCTGGCCGCTCTCGGCCATCACCACCACGTCACCGCCCACCAGCGCGGGCATCGACCGGATGTTCGACCGCATCGGGATCCACCACTGCTGGAAACCCGTCGACAGGTTGTGCCCCACGATGTGCCCAGCGCTCGACCCAAACACCAGCACACCCGAAGCGATCACGGGCCGCGTGTTGGCCAACTCCGAAAGGCGCTGACGCTCGTTCAGGTTGCCCGTCCGGATGTCCAGGAACGCGACCTCCGTCTGGCTCACCGACAGCAACTCATCGCCCTGACGGAAGTTCGCGAGGTGACGCGACAGGTCGTTCGCCACCTGGTCGTGCCAACGGATCCGCGCCGTGTCCGCATCGAGCACAGTCACCACGTTCGACGCGTCCTGGGTCACAACCGCATCGCCAAACGCATCGATCGACCGAAGCGGACGACCGTCCGAAACGATCGCGTAGCCCTTCCACTTCAAGCGGAAGCCGAGCTGGTAGAACGGGTCATCTTCAATACTAAAATCGCGCGACGCCTCCACGGCGGCCGCCGGCTCGCTATCGCCCCCGCCACCCCGATCACTCGCCACGCTCCCCCCCGCGCCCTGGTCGCTCGAAGCGCACCCCGGCATGAGCAGCATCGCAAGCCCCAGCGCCAGGAAAGCGCCGACGGGCTTCACGCCCTCCAATGCGGGACGATGGGTGGTCTTGATTCCAGGCATGGGATAGGCGTCTCCTCGATGGTGAAGGGCGACGAGTATGTCGCACGAAGCCCCGCCGGGCAAGGCGGGGCGGGCAAATGACCACCAGACGGGCCATCGACCCGCCACCGGCTGCCATCCTACTCTCCGCCCATGTTCACGGGCCTGATCCAGGCAGTTGGCGAGGTGACGGAAATCAGCCCCGAGAAGGGCCTGACCCGTTTCGCCATCGACCCCAGGGGTTGGACCTACCACCCCGCCACGGGCGACTCCATCGCCGTCTCCGGCGTCTGCCTCACCCACACCGCCCAAGGCCCCGCCGGCATCCTCACCTTCGACGCCGTCCCAGAGACCCTCTCAGCCACCACCCTGGGCCGCCTCAGGCTCGGCGCACCGGTCAACCTCGAGCACTCCGTCCGCGCCGACACCCTCATGGGAGGCCACTTCGTCCAGGGCCACGTCGACGGCGTCGGCGAGGTCGCCGCAGTCGAGAAGGCAGGCGATGCCGGCTGGCGCGTCCGCATCACCCCGCCCGCCGAACTCCTCCGCTACATCGCCCCCAAGGGCTCCATCACCATCGACGGCGTCTCCCTCACCATCGCAGCCGTCGACGACCACGCCTTCGAAGTCGCCCTCATCCCGACAACCCTCGACCTGACCACACTCGCCGACCTGAACACCGGCGACCCCGTGAACATCGAGACCGACATCCTGGCGCGGACGGTCGTGAGCTACATCGACCGCTTCGGTAGCAACCACTGACGTGCCACTGACCGGCCTTCCGGTCAGTGCGACCACGCCCCGACGAGCGCTGGCCCGAAGACGGACAGTGGCACACAACTCACTAACCGATCTCGCTCACCCCACCACCACCCCCATGCCGCCCACCACGGCGCGCCCCCGCGACGCCGCACTGCCGCTTGGTCGCCAGCGCCTCCTCGATGAACGCGATGAACCGCTCGGGCGCAGCCCCCCACCCCCCGCGCTCGCGCAGCGCCGCGAGCGTCTCCTTCATCGAAGCCCCCCCACGATCCCGATAGATCGCGCGGTACACCTCTTTGACCTGACGCCGCTCCTCATCCGAGATTGCCGGGTTGCGCTTGAGCCCGATGGCGTTGAGCCCGCCGAGCGTGTTCTCCGCAGCGACCACCGTGTAGGGCGGGATGTGCTGGGACACGCCCGTCAACCCCCGGAACATCACGCCATCCCCAACCATGCAGAACTGGTGCACCATCGTGCACGCGCCGAACACGCACTTGCTCCCAAGCTCGACGTGACCCGCAAGGTGCGCCGAGTTCGCGAACGTGTTGTCATCGCCAACCACGCAGTCGTGCCCGATGTGCGCATACGCCATCAGGTAGTTGCGATCCCCCACCCGCGTCGCGGGCGAGGCGTCCGTCGACCGGCTGATCGTCACGTGCTCACGAAACACATTCCCATCGCCGATCACGAGCCGCCCGGGCCGCTCCGGGCTGAACTTCCGGTCCTGCGGGTCCCCGCCGATCACGGCATACGGGTGCACCACGTTCCCCTCGCCGAGCGTCGTGTGCGACACGATGATCGCGCCCGCACAGATCTCACACCCCGCTCCGATAACACACTCTGGTCCAATATGAACACGCGGGCCAAGCCGAACACCCGCCCCGACCCGTGCCGTCGGGTCGATCAGCGGGGCGTGAGCGTCGAGTGAAGGGCTCTGGGTATTGGTGGTGGACATGGTGCCTCGACAGTAGGTGGCTCCGCTCTCAGGTGTCTCCCTCGGAACCCGCCCGTTCGTTCGCAAGACCCTTGTGCGCTCCGCTATGCCGACTTACCTTAGGTCCGGTAGGAATCCTGAAGTTCAGGAGCCCGCGGGCCCGGAGCCCGAGGTGGCGCTCCGCACCGAGTCTGGAGAGAGACCCATGAAGAACCGTTCGTTGCAGTTTGTTGTCTGCGCCGCACTCGCGGCCGCGGCCGGCACGGCCTCCGCCATGCCGACCGTCATCTACTCCGAGGTGGCCTCGAGCCCGACCTCGATGGTGCCGGGCCTCGGTGGGTTGCTGTTCGAGTCCTTCGACCGTCCATACGCCTCCGCGGATGGGAGTTCCTGGATCATCTCCGCCATCGCCGACACCGACACCGCCACCGATGAGTTCATCATCGTCGGCTCGGGCAACTCCGGAGCCGTCGTCGTCCAGGAGGGCGTTACGGTCATGCCCGATGGCTCCCTCGCGGGCCCCATCGAGCGCAACATGGGCGTCAACAACTCGGGCGACTACGCCTTCGCCACCAATACCAACGGCGACACCGCCAGCGATGAAGCCGTCGTCAAGTGGAACGCGGGCTCCAACGCATTCGAGTTCGCCAAGCAAGAGGGCCAGCCCGTCCCCGGCGTCGCCAACGAAGTCTTCGGCGCCACCACCAACGCCGCGGGCATCACCAACGCGGGCGACGCCTTCTTCCGCACCACCGCGTCCGTCGGCGACCTCCCCTCCGACGACGACGACTTCCTCTTCCACGGCACAAACATCGTCGCCCAGTCCAACGTCACCACCCCGGGCAACCAGGCCGGCGGCGCCACCGAGCCCTGGGACAACTTCGACACCAACGACTTCTACGTCTCCGCCGACGGGCAGAACTACCTCGCCCAGGGCGACCTCCAGGGCGACACCGGCACCGACGACGTCGTCGTCGTCAACGACAACGTCGCCCTCCAGGAGGGCAGCCCCATCAACGCCGGCGGCAAGAACATCGGCGCCTTCACCGAGTCGCTCATGAACCCGGGCGGCGCATGGTTCGCCCGTGGCGACTACGACGACGACCAGGACTGGCTCGTCCGCAACGGCGATGTCATCGCCGAGACCGGCGACCCCGTCCCAGGCGGCCTGCCCGGCGAAACCCTCTCCGACGCCGTCTTCTCTTCCACCTTCTTCGCCATGACCGGCAACGGCGTGGGCGACTTCGTCTACGGCGCCACCACGAGCAACCCCGACACAGAAGCCGACGCCGTCCTCGTCGTCAACAACTCCTTCGTCCTGCTCCGCCAGGGCGACGCGGTCGACCTCGACGGCAACGGCATCCTCGACGATGGCGTCCTCATCGACATCTTCAACAACGACGACATGTTCCTCACCGACGACGGCACCCTCTACTTCACCGCAGAGCTCGTCGAGGTGACCGGCGCACCGCTCGGCCAGGCCTTCATCTCCGTCCAGATCCCCGCGCCCGGCGCTGGGCTCGCCCTGGGCCTGATGGGCCTCGCCGGCCTCCGCCGCCGCCGCGCCTGAGCCTCGACGCTCAGCTCGATTGATCTTCACGGGAGCGCCGCCGACAGGCGACGCTCCCGATTTCTTGCCCTTGTCACCGCACGGAGAGAGAACCCCATGCGCCCCCGCAACGCATCACTCGCCATCATCGCCGCCGCCACCGCCTGCGCCACCACACTCGCCGGCCACACCAACAACATCCTCATCACCGGATACTGGCCCCCCACCAACGACATGCTCCGCCAGTGGAGCGACAACCCGGCCCAGAACCCCGACGGCTGGGTCGGCGGCAACTGGGAAGGCCGGGGCTATAACATCCACTCCTACTTCCCCGAGTTCCCAGGCGGGCTCGGCCAGGGCGAGGGCGACTTCGAGGTTGACTACCAGGACACCTCCGCCGACTGGGACAAGATCGTCAACGACCTCAAGCCCGCCGCCATCATCACCTTCTCCCGCGCCAACACGCAGAACGGGTGGGAACTCGAGGGCGGCAACCGCCAGTACGCCACCAACGACTGGTCCAACGACTACACCGCCCCCTTCAAGCCCGGCATGGACCTCCCCATCATGCAGGCCCTCGCCCCGGGCACCGAGCTCTTCTCGTCACTCCCCATCGACGACATCATCGCCAACGTCGCCGCTTCCGGCGCCGATGTCGACCCCTTCTCGACCCCCATCGACAACGGCGCCTTCCTCTCCAACTACATCGGGCTCCACGGCAACTGGTACCACGAGATGAACAAGGCCGAGGACGCCGAGTTCCGCAACTTCGCCGCCGGCCACATCCACGTCGGCCTGGGCACCGACCTCGACGAGGCCATCCTCGCGACCGAGGTCACCCTCCGCACCCTCACCGACTACCTCGACGTCGTCATCCCCTCGCCCGGCGCAGCCGCGACACTGCTGCTCGCGTGCGGTTGGGGCGCACGCCGGAGGCGACAAGCGGCGCGGTGAGCAGCCTCTCAACCACCGTCCGTCTGGCGTTGCGGGTCGCGGCCGATGAGATCGACGTCGCGCAAGTTGGTGGTGGACGGCTCTACTTCGACCATGACCTCGTTGTCCCATCGGGCCCTGCCGAGCTCGTGATCGAGATCGATGGAGATGCCCACGCCGAGCCGGTCGAACTCAGGGGCAGCAGCACGCCATCTCGGATCGCGTGCTACGAGCCATGCCCGATCTAGATCAATTCCAGCTCACACCCTGAGGCGCCGCCGGGTCGAACTGCCGCCCGACCACGTTCAGCGAGCGGTTGATCCGCTCAAACTCCCGCACCACACGCTCCGCCCGCCGCATCGCATCGCACTCGACGAGCAGGCTGTGCTGCAGCTCGCGGTCGCTCGTGAGCCCCATGAGCGACAGGGCCGCGAGTTCGAGCACCACCGGGGTCGCAAGGTCCTCGTTCTCCCGGAGCTGGTCACAGAGACGCCTGCAGATGTCCAGCGAGTTCAACGGGTCCTCACGCAACAGCGACTCCACCCGGGCCCGCACCTGCGTCAGGCTCGCCACATCCCCCTCATCGCGCACCGGCTCGAGAACCACCCGCCGGTACATGCGGTCCATGTCCGCCGGCTCCTCCTCCATCACCTGAGCCCGGCAGACCCCCCGGAGCCACACGTGGTAGTTCCCCCCCGGCGCCTGCTCATGGCGCACGATCTGCCCGAGGCACACGACCGGGCGCACCGGGCGCGCCCCGTCCGCCGACGCATCGTCCCCCTCGTCCGCGTACACGCCCATCGCGATCTGACCGCAACGATCGAGCACGTCCTCCACCATCTGGCGATAGCGCGGCTCGAACACGTAGAGCCGCACCAGCGCATGCGGCAACAACGCCACGCTGTCCAAAGGGAACAGCGGGAAGGGCTTGAGGAAATTCACTCGGACGGTCTCCGATTCCGCCATGCGAGACTCTATGCACGCGCCCCGCGCACGGCGGCCCCGCCTCACCCCCCGCACAGGACCCCAAAAAAGAAACACCCGGCCTTGATAGGCCGGGCGCTCCTCTCTCTCTCCTCTGATTCAAACCGAGGCCGATCAGCCCCGACGACGACGCGCCATCGCGAAGCCCGCAAGCCCGAGCAGGCCCGCAGCGCCGGGCGTCGGCACGAAGTCGTGCGAGCCGGGCGTCGTCAGGTTGAGCAGCAGCGCGATCTCCGCGGCCTCATCAGGGCCCGCGAGCGAGTTGAGCCCGCCGAACACCCAGTTCGGATCGTCGAACGAACCACCGTTGCCCTTGATCGTGTTGGCATCGCGGAACGAGTAGCCGTCGGTGTAGTCCCAGACCTCACCGTCGCCGTTCACGCCGACCACGCCGTACAGGTCGACGACAGGAGCGCCCGAGCCGTCCGCCGCGTCGCCCGCAAGGCCGGCGCCCTGGAAGAGCACGACCACATCGTCACCGTTGATGAACGAGCCCTGCGCGAAGTTGTCGGGATCGAAGCCGTACACGTCAAAGAACGTGCCGATGCCAGGCTCATCGTTGTTCTCGAACGACACCACGTACGAGTCGCCCGGCGCGAGGATGCTGTCGAGCACCAACGCGTCGAAGCCCATCGTCGCACCACCGTTGTTGATGTTGCCCAGGCTGAAGCCCGACAGGTCGACCGGGGCGCCCGAGGTGTTCGTGATCTCAACGAACTTGGGCAGGCCGCCCGAGAGGCTGCCATCCACGATCTCGGAAATGATCAGACCGCCCGACGCGAACGCCGAACCACTCGCGACCAACAACGCGGCCGCCGCCACAGAAACGTACTTCATCTCTCACTCCATTTCTTCTTGCACTGACCAAAGCGCCCACCTTGCGCCTACCACATCGACGAACTGAGACTCCACCAACCGGTGTCCGCGCGTCATGGCGGCTCACCGACCGGCGGCGCCTCGGCTCTCTCCACGCGCCAAAGTACCGCCACCCCACCAAACCAGCAAGCCACCTAGGGGGCATAAACCCTGACTTCGCAGGCTCTTAACACTCCCATGTGAATCTGGGCAATCTGGGCAAGGCTCACAAGAGAGGGTCGGGCCGATAAACCTTCGTGCTCAGCGACCACTGCTTCTCCGTGAAGTTCCCACCCAGGTCAGACGCCGCCCGCTGATCCGGGCGGGCGCAATCCAGCGCAATCGCCGCCCGCGCATCGAGCTGGTCGAGCTGGGCGACCAGAATCGCCTCAGGCGTCGACGGACGCTTCGCAGCCCCGTACTCGGGCTCCGTGTGGTGCGACAGGATGATGTGCTGCAACACGGTGATCGCCGCCCCGGGCATCCGCATCCCCGTCCGACGCATCGCAGCATGAGCCTTGTCGTGCAGGATGATCACACCATCCACAATGTGCCCCACAAGCTCCCCACGGTCCGAGTAGCTGAACGGCCCGTTCCACGTCAACTCGCGCGTCTTCCCGAGGTCGTGCAGGAACAACCCGACCATCACCAGGTCGCGGTTCATCTTGGGATAGAGCGGGCAGATCCGGTCTGCGAGGTTGAGCAGGTTGAGCGTGTGCTCGAGCAGCCCGCCCAGGTACGCGTGGTGCATCATCTTCGCCGCCGGCGCCTCCTTGAACTGCGCCACCAGCATCTCATCGAGCATGTACTCCTCGACCAGCGCCTTCATCGCCGGGTGCTGCACCGTGTCCAGGTGGGCGATGACCTCCCCGAACATCTCATCGATGGGCCGCTTCGAGACGGGCAGCAGCTCGCGGAGCTGCTCGGGCGTCGCCTCGTGCGCCTCGATGCGCTCGACGATCAGCTGGAGCTCCCCCTTGAATGGCTGGGTCCGTCCTTCCGCGTACACGAACCCATCGGTGGGCAGGCTGTCGAACTCCGCCTTCTCGATCTGCCACTTGCGCGCCGGGCAGCGCCCGCTCCGATCCGACAGGATCGCCGCGAGGTAGTGGTCGCCGTTGCGGGTGACGCTGAGCTGGGCGTTGCCGATCGCGAAGATGCCCTCGAAGCGCTCGTTGGGCAGGAAGTCGATGATGAGGGGGCGTTCCGCTCGCGTTGCTTCAGTCATGCGGGGATCGTAGTGGATCGCCCGCCCGGCGTGGCGCTACGCCGCCACCCGCCCCGCGCCGCCACGCTTGGCCTCGTACATCTTGACGTCCGCGCGCGACAGGAGCGACTTCAAGCTCACCCCCTCGCCCGCCTCCGCCACCGCGAGCCCCACGCTCACACCGATCGCAAACGAGGCCCCCTCATAGCCGATGGGCTCGCCCGCCACCCGCGCCAGCACCCGCTCCGCCACCTCGCGCGCCTCGCCCTCGCCAGCGCACTCCGTGAGCACCACCACGAACTCATCCCCACCGAGCCGACCGACGACGTCGGTCTCACGCGCCGCGCCGAGCAGCCGACGCGCCACCACACGCAGCGCCTCGTCCCCAGCCTCGTGACCGTGCGTGTCGTTCACGGGCTTGAACCCGTCGAGGTCCAGCATGAGCACGCCCACGCCACACCCCTTGCCGCCAAGCCCCTGGCTCATCTCCATGATCCCGCGCCGGTTCCACACCCGTGTCAGCTCGTCGATCATCCCGCGCCGCTCCGTCGCGCTCGCCTGCGCGATCAGCTCCGCCTGCACCGCAGCACTCGACGCCGTACGCAGCTCCGTCTCCGCCATCGCCGCCAGGTCCTTCAACACCTGGAGGTCCTCCTCGGTCACCTCGCGCGGCTCGCAGTGGTTCACGCACATCATCCCCACCCGGAACCCATCCACCGAGTGCACGGGCACGCCCGCATAAAACCGCACGAAGGGCGGCCCCGTCACCATCGGGTTGTCCTTGAACCGCTCGTCCTCCGTCGCATCCGGAACGATGAAGGGACCATCCTGCAAAATCGCGTGACCGCAGAACGAGATCGAGCGCGGCGTCTCACACGTCGACACCCCCTGGATCGACTTGAACCACTGACGGTCCGCCTCCACGAGCGAGATCGCCGCGACGTCCACGCCAAGCAGCCGCTTGGCCATCCGCGTCACACGCTCGAACCGCTCCTCGAGCGGCGTCTCGACAATGCTCATCGCGCGCAACGCCGCGAGGCGCATCGGCTCGTCGGGCGACAGGTCAGGGGAAATCGTCATGGGCGGGGCTCCTTCACCCCACCTCCATCGGCTCATCGCCCACCGCGCTTGGGCCGACTACCCGCCCCACTCGATCAGGCTGCCGCACGCCCCGCACCGCTCCCCCGATCGCGTGACATCCGCCCTGCACAACTGGCACGCCCAGATCCCGCTCCGCCCGATACGCCGCGCCTTACCCATCCGCCAGCGCACCACACCCCACCCCACCAGCGCCACCAAGGGCACAAGCGGCCAGAACAAGAGCAACCCGAGAATCACGACCCAAAGCCCCGCGCCGACCGCGACATCCATCACAAACCGCATCACACGCCCGTCGACCCGAAGCCGCCCGCCCCGCGCGCCGTCGCATCGAGCGAGTCCACCACCTCCACCGACGCCCGCTCCACCCGCGCAATCACCATCTGCGCGATCCGCATCCCAGGCTCCACCACAAACGCCTCACGCCCGAGGTTGATCAGCGGCACCATCATCTCGCCCCGATAGTCCGCATCCACCGTCCCAGGCGCATTGGGCATCGAGATCCCGTGACGCACCGCCAGCCCCGACCGCGGCCTCACCTGCGCCTCGAAGCCCGGCTCCAGCGCCATGGCAAACCCACACCCGATCAGCTTGATATCACCCGGCTCGAGCCTGACCGCCGCGCCATCCTCCGGGCACGCCGTCAGGTCCATGCCCGCCGCAAGCTCGCTCTGATACGCCGGGACGACCGCGCCCTCGCGCAACCGGCGCACGCGGAGCCCCGTCGTCACCTCCATCGCGGGAACGCCACTCATTGCGCCCGCGAGGCAGGCCCATCGCTCAGGCGACGGTTGATCAGGTCGATCGTCTCACGCGTCTTCTCGATCGCGTTGTCCAACGCCGAGGACCCCGTCACCGCTTTCATCGCATCCGCCTGCTTGAGCCGCTTCAGGTTGGCCTCGCAGTCACGCTTCGCGCGCTCAAGGCTCTCAAGCAAGGTCCGCGCCCGGTCCCGGATCGCCCGGGCCTGGGCCGCGTCCTCGGGACAAGCGTGACGCATCGGCTTCGCGGGGGCATCGATCATCGACGGAGACCTCCTGCCATTCAGGCAAGGACCCGGAGCCGAGAGGGGCAGACGACACCCCTCCCTCAAGATCGTCATTCTCGCCTGTCCACGCTGAGTTTCAAGCCGCCTCGGGACGCCCACCAATAGGCTGGGGCGAATCCACTACCCCGCCCACCACCGAAACCACGGGCCTCCGCCGCATCTCAGGCACATGCCGACGCAACGCCTCGATCACCGGCTCGGGGCTCTGGCATGACCGAAGTTCCGATAAGTCGCTGATCATCTGCGTCACAACACGCGAATCAGGCATCGGCCCCGACCACGCCAACGCCCCACGCACCACCGTCGGACGCAGCTCCTCAGCGTCGTAGCTCAGCTCCTCATAGAGCTTCTCACCAGGCCGCACCCCCGTAATCACAATCTCAACTATCCCCCCGTCATCCACCGCCGGCAGCTCCTCACCCACCACCCACGGCGTCATCCCGTGCAGCGCCACAAACCGCTGGGCCAGGTCGAGCACCTTGAGCGGCAGCCCCATGTCCAGCACGAACACGTCCGAACCGCCGGCGCCCGGCTCGCCCACGATCGCCGCCGCCTGCAGCACCAGCGCCGCCGCCTCCGGGATCGTCATGAAGTACCGCGTCATGTCGCGGTGCGTCACCGTGATCGGCCCGCCCTCGCTCAACTGCCGCGTCCACACCGGGATCACGCTGCACGCCGACCCGAGCACGTTCCCAAACCGAACCAGCGCGAACTTCGTCTCCCCCACCCCGTTGAGCGATCGCACGTAGTGCTCCGCGAGCCGCTTGGTCGCGCCCATCACCGACGTCGGGTTCACCGCCTTGTCCGTCGAGATCATCACCATCCGCGACACGCCCGTCGCCAGCGAGGCGTCCGCGACCGACTTGGTCCCAAAGAGATTGTTGCTCACCGCCGCGCCGGGGTGATCCTCCATCAAAGGCACGTGCTTGTGCGCCGCCGCGTGCAGCACCACCTCGGGCTCGAGCGCCAGGAAGCGCCGGAGCGTCGCGTCCTGGTCCACGATGTCGTGCAGCACCGCCGTCCTCTTCAACTCCGGGAACCGCGATGCGATCTGCCTCTCGATCTCAAACAGCGCATTGTCCGAGCGGTCGAGCAGGATCAGCTCAGCCGGCGCAGACCGTGCGCACACCCGCGCCAGCTCGCTCCCGATGCTCCCCCCAGCGCCCGTGATGAGCACCCGCCGCCCCGACACGAGCCCCTCGATCAGCGGCTCATTCACCGGTCGGGGCCGCCGACCGATCAGCTCCGAAGGGTCCAGCGCGGGCAACGCCACACCGACCGATGCGCGAGCCTCGCCCGGCGCAAACAGGTCGTCCAACGACCCGATCCGACGGACCTTCACACCCAACGCCTCGATCACACCATCGAGCGCACGCCCGACCTCCGAGCCCGCGCCGAGACCGACGATCGCATCCGCGAACCCCGTCCCCGCGTGCAGCCGCTCGAACTCCCGCGCCAACGCTCCGCCCGCGAGGCCATCGCTCATCAGGGCACACGACACCTCATCGCCCCGCCCCCACGCGTCGAGCATCGCCGAGATGCCGCGAAGCACGCTCGCGGGCCCCACGAGCGCGCACCCCCGGGCCGTCTCACCACCGCCGCCAGTCGATCGTGTGTCCATCGCCCGTCAGATCGACCGTCGGGCACCCGCCCGCGCACCCCCTCGCCCGACGCCGCCCGATACAAGCGACTACGAGGGCCCGCCCTCGCGCAACTCCCGCGCCGACGGGTCGATCTCCCGCAGGTACGACCACGAGTAGATCCCTGTGTCGTGACCGTCCGAGAACCTGATCCGGATCGCGTACCGCCCCACCAACTCCGCCGCCTCAGCGGTCAGAGACGCCCCATCGCCACCCGCGCCACGCCCCCCCGATGGCAGCACCGTCAGGGGGTTCCGCTCCATCTCCTCGCGAAGCTGCCTCTGCTCGGCCGATGGCGACATCTTCCGCAAATACGCAACGGAGTAGTAAGACGTGCTCCCATCGCCCCATTCGAGGGTGAGCCCGCGATCCCGCTTGAGGTCGATCCGCGTTGGAGGGTCCATCAGTCGGGTCCTGGGGGCGTGTAACCGCCGGGTAAGTTCGCCCCCACACGCTGGGAGCACGCCGGTTCGGGAGTAGACTAGGAAAGCAACGGGGGCACCATCCACGCCCTCTCAGAGCGAAAGGAAGAGCAGGAGCAATGATGGTGGACAGACTGATCTACTGCGCCGTGGCGGCACTCGCCATCACGGGCTTCACACACGCCCAGGACACGACCGAGCCCGCACCGGCCTCCGAGCCGACTGTGACCGAGGCCTCCGCCGCCCAGCCGGAAGACGCCCCGGACGACGCCAAGGACACCGAGTCCAAGCGCCTCGACTACGACAAGTACGAGAAGCCCACCGTGCCGCTCCCCTACGTCGACGTCATGGGCGAGGGCGACGCCAACGTCATCCTCATCCCAGACCCCCAGTTCGACGAGCGCTACTGGACGCCCTTC
The DNA here is from genome assembly GCA_965228605.1 of Phycisphaerales bacterium. GTDB lineage: Bacteria > Planctomycetota > Phycisphaerae > Phycisphaerales > UBA1924. The sequence continues at coordinate 3,347,153 of OZ245825.1, read as the reverse complement.
ATGGAGCGCAACGCCGACAAGTTCCGCTCGCACGCCGTCGTCCTCCCGGGCGTCTCGGGCACCGAGGCCTACCCGATCTACTACTTCAATGAGCCCCACCGCCTGGGCGATGGCCCCGCGGTCAGGAACGCCGAGAACGCCATCGTCGACTACGTCGTCGAGAACGGGCTCGAGAACGTCTACGTCGTGGGCGATGGCATCGGGGGCAAGATGGCCTTCGACCTCATCGTCGACCACCCCGAAATCTTCAAGGGCGGCATCTCCTCCAACGGCCAGCCCTGCCACATCCTCGCGTGCCTCACCATCGGCGTCGCCCACCAGGCCCGCGCCGACTGCGCCATGGGACGCATCCTCCCGGGCTTCATCGCCCGTGACAACGCCGTCTGGGCCCAGCGCAACGCCATGTCCGTCACCTCGAGCATCGAGGACCCCGAGCGAGGCCTTGAGCTGAGCGAGGTCGCCGCCATCCAGAGCAAGGACATCTACGCGACCTACTACCTCGAGTCGATCGTGCGCGATGTCACCCTCGAACTCTCGACGAGCGAAACCCCGATGTACTTCCTCGTGGGCGTCTCGAAGAAGGGCCTGCCCCCCAAGCGCACCCTCCAATGGTGGCGCGACCGCAACTTCTACAGCATCTACGGCGCCAAGACCGCCAAGATCGTCTATTTCGAGAACGCCTACGGCCAGAAGTTCCTCGCCGAGAACCACCCCGAGGCCTTCGACGCCGCCGTCCAGGCGCTCATCGCAGGCGAGGAGCCCAAGGGCATCCCCGCCTCGGGCCCCGATGAAGACGTCGCCTTCAACACCGACCCCGGCGCCAGGTGGCGCGCCCAGAACGCCGGCCTCCGCCAGGACCCCGCCGAGCGCCGCCAGGTCGTGGGCCAGTCCGCCGACGACCGCGGCAGCACCCCCGCCCCGAGCCGTGAAGTGCCCGGGCGCGACCCCCGCCGCGACGCCCCCAGCCGCGGCCGCTGATCCAACAACACACACTCGGACGACAACGACAGACGCCCCGCTGCGAAGCGGGGCGTCTTGTCATTTCAAGCAGGCCCGTCGCCCGCCGTCACTCGCCGGGACGACGGACACGCTTCGCGGGCGTCGCCTCGCGCTCGTCGCCATCGGGCTCGGTGCTGGGCTCGACCTCGAAGTCCTCCGGGTCGAGCGCGAGCAGCGCATCAACGACCTCGCCCACCTTCCCGTCCGCCACATCCGCGACCACGAGCGTCCCCGCTCGGTTGATCACGTAGTAGTCGGGCGTGTCGTTGGCGCGGAACGCGCGGACCGTCGCGCCCTTCGCGTCGACCGCGACAGGGAACGCCACGCCGTTCTCCGAAACGAAGTCGCCCATCTTCGACATCTGCCTCCGATGGCACACCCCGACGATCACCACACCCTTGTCCTTGTACTCCTCGTGCAGCGCGTTCATCTTGGGCACCGCCGCGGCGCTGTCCGAGCACCACGTGCCCCAGAAGTCCACCACCACGATCTTGCCCTTCAGGTCATCCTTGCCCAACGCCTCCGAGTTCATCCAACCCGTCACGTCCAGGTCCGGCGCCGCCTTGCCCTCAAGGGCCTCGAGCCTGCGCCGCTTCACGGGGCGGTCGCCATCCTCGAGCCAGTCGTCCTTGACGACCAGCCCGCCAAGCCCCTCCTCGCCCGCACCGTCACCGCCCGCATCGGACCCACGCCCGAGCTTCGCGTCAGTCTCGATCAGCGCCTTGACCGCATCCTCGACCTTGTCGGTCCGGATGCCCGCCGCACGCACGATCCCCTCACTATCAATGAACACGTAGTAGGGCCACAGCGCCACGCCGTACGCGCGCCGCGTCTGGTCCGACGTGTCCATCGCCGTCGGCACGCGCATCCCCACCTGGTTCGCGACCTGCACCATCGTGCCGCCGCCATTCGTGTTGCACACCGCGAGGAAGTGCGCCTTGCCCTCGTACTTCTCCGCGAGCGCCGTGAAGTGCGGCGCCGCGTCCCGGCAGGGCTTGCACCACGTGCCCCAGAAGTCGATCACGACCGGCTTGCCACGCAACTCACGCAGCGACTTCCCGCCCTCGTTGTGCCACGCCCCGACCCTGAGCTCGGGCGCCGCACGACCCGCGATCGGCGCAGGCCCCTTGTTGTAGAAGTGCCACTCCTTGGGGAACGCCTCGGCCCAAAGGTCCTTCGAACCCTGGGCCTGCGCCGCGGGCCCACGCCACGCGCCGACTGCGAGCAGCCCAAGCGCTAGCACCGTGACCCAGCGCGTCACCACGCCACAGTCCACTCTCATCGCACGCTCCATGCCCAGACTCCTTTCGAATGCGGGCCCCCGCCCACGAGCAACCCTCGCGAGCCTACCCCACGATCGTAAGGCGCAAACCGCCCGCCCCGAAGCCCGTTGCACCGATTGCCCCCGACCCCGCCCGAACTTGGCGGCCCAGGCCCGCCAGCACCCGCTACGCCGTCTCCAGGAACGGGATCACCCACTCCACCAACGCGTGCGTGCACGCCGCGATCGCGATCAGCAGCAACACCAGCTGCACCGACATCATCCCCACGTGCTTCCAATACTGGCGCAGGTCGCCCACCCGGCACGACTTGTACGCGATCGAGATCAGCACCACGAGCGGGAACGCGGTCAGCCACCAGTCCGCGTGCAGGTCGAGCGGGTCGAGAAACGGGCGGTAGCCCCCCGCCCCATTCCCACCCGACTGGGCGAGCCACATCAGCGCCGCATGACTCATGCGCCACCACCCGCCGCGCGGGCACGCGTCGCGCAGTCGATCACCAGGATGATGTTCATCATCCCAGCCATCGCGATATAGAGCATCCCCGTCTCGTTCACACGCCCCACCGACTTGGAATAGGGCGGCGGCGCGAGCGAGCCCTGCTTCCGCGACGCGCGCAGCGCAGGCTTGAGCGTCCCCTGGTGGTAGCGGTCGAGCGCCACCACCGCCGGCCCCGCGGCAAACTGCACCAGCGACCAGTACCGGTCCTCCTTCGAGTCGACCGAGTCGATCCCGCCGATCAGAAGCCCGCCAACGATCAGCCCCATCACCCCGATCATCGCGTAGACACCACGCAGGCGCTCGCCCAGGTACCAATAGCCCGCGCCCGGGAACGCCCACGCCAACGCCGCGGCGATCGGTTGGAACTCGGTTGGTGCGGGGGTCTGTTCGGTCATCGCGAGGGCCTGAGGATAGGGCGCGCCGCCGACTCGCGTCGCCAGCACGACGACCTGTTGACACACGCCAAACCGGTTGTAGGGTACCCCACGCTGGCGGTTCCACGGGCCCGCGCCGCGTCTCCGCGCGGGGCCCGCCGCCCGACACGTCGAACCGCTCTCTCCCCCGGCCCACCGAGGTCAACCCGATGATCCTTCGCGACCAAGCTCCCACCGCCGATACCGAGTTGTCCCCACCGTTCCCCGCCGTGGGCGACCCGTGGCCCCCCCAGGCCATCGCCGCACGCGACGACGACGACGAGGACGTATTCGACGACGAAGACGACGACGATGAGGGCTGGGACGACGACGATTCGGACGACGCCTTCGACGATGACGATGAGGACTTCCTCACCAACGAGGACGACGAGGAGGACGACGACCTCTTCTCCCTCGACGACGATGACGACGACGACGACGAGGACTGAGCCCACGCTCCCCTACCGTCACTCCCCACCATCGGGGACCCGCCCACCGGTCCTGACCAAACTGCACCCACGATCTCGCCGATGCTCTCCGGCCCGCGCCCTTCACCCGCGCGCCCAGGAGCCCGACGCATGCCCGACCAACCCCGAGACGCAAAGCAACCGCGACAGGCGCCGCCAAACGCGCCGGGCGGTGGCGTCGTCGATCGGCGATCCGGGCTCGACCGCCGCGAGCTCGACGCCCAGCGACGCCGCTTCCTCGGCGACGGCACGGGCGACGATGGCCCCACCGACCTCGACCGCAGGCGTGGACCGGGCCGACGCCGCTCCGACTTCACCAAGGCCGCCGAAGAGGGCGAGATGACCAGGGAGCAGTTCCTGTTCCTCATGGCCATCGACGAATTCAAGAAGGCCAACGCCATGACCTTCCCCTCGTGGACCGACGTCCTCGAGGTCATCCGATTGCTCGGCTACCGTAAGACCATGCCGAGCGAGCTCGACCTCCGCCGCGCCGAAGACTGGCGCGAGAAGCCCGACGCCCCCTCGGGCGTCCGCGACGTCACCAACGACGCCGCCTGAGCCCATCGACCCCGCCGAAAAACGACAGAGGCCCGGTCTTTCGACCGGGCCCCCATCTCTATGAGTTCCGTCCGCGTCGGAGCGCGGCGGTGACCGTCGGTTTACGGGCAGGCGTCGCCGAACGCCGCGAGCAGCAGGTTCAGGTCAGCAGAGTCCGTGTCGAAGTCGTTGTCCAGGTCGCCGTTGCCCGTCGAGCCGAACGCGGCGAGCAACTGGTTCAGGTCGGTCGAATCGACCATGCCATCACCCGTGAGGTCGCCCGGGCAGTTCGGAACGATGTCGCCATCGAAGTACTGCTTGGCCAGGGCCCACGCATCGTTGCCGCAGTCGAAGCCCAGGACGCGACCCGGGTAATCATCGGCGGCGGGGTGGATGCCACCGTAGCGACGCGAGATGCCCGCCTCGTCCGCGGCGTCCTTGTACTTCGCCCACGTCAGCGTGACGTCGACCGAAGGCCCGTCCTCGAACACGAGGTACTCGTGGGCCGTGAAGTGGTACTCGCCGATGCCGCCCGGGTAGTACTCGCTGCCCGTGAAGTCACTGAGGTACTCAGCGGCAGCACGGGAGAAGGTCGAGTGACCAGACACGTAGCCCGGGAACGCGGGCGTCACGAACGTGGTCAGCTGGTAGGGCAGCCAACGCATCGCGAGGATCCACCCGATCCCGCCGATCTCATTCTCCTGGTCTTCGGGGTGGCCCTGCCAGCAGTTGATGGCGATGTCGCCCACATGGTTGTCGATGAAGGGGGGATCGAAGCCGTTGTCGACCAGTTCAACCAGGTGCTCGAACTTGCCGCCGGAGCCGACCTCGTCCTCCGTGATCACCTCGATCACGCCGGGGATCAGGGGCAGGCCATCGGGGTGGTACGAGTCGCCATCGGGGTCGGTGTTCTGACCACGGATGCCCATGTAGCGGATACCCGTGATGGGGCGGGCGTAGTCGTAGAAGCGCTTGAGGCCCCACGCCACGACCGCGGCGTCGTGGACCGCACCGCCCATGCCGAAGTACGTCTTGACGTCCCACTCAAGGCGCGACACCACCGGACCCTGACCGTTGATCTGGAACGGGATCCCGAGGTCGACCATCTTGTCAGACGCGTCGTTGGCGACCACGTGCCAGTGGCCGGGGGGCGTCTCGGACTTGGGGCCGTCGGCCCAGAACTCAGCCAGGCAGCGGGCGTAGTCGCCCAGCGGCACCATCACGGGCTCGTAGGGCTCGCCCGTGTACGGGTTCATGCTGTAGCCCGTGCCATCGTCGGTGCCGAGCGAGTTGTTGTGATGCGTCGCCGGGCCGATATCGACCAGCTCAGCGCCGGGACCGGAGGTGGGATCGAGGTCGCGCGAACGCAGGATATCCTCGACGAAGTACTCGCGGTACAGGTCGTCGGGGGCGTTGAGCTGCGGGGGCATGCCGGGGTCGAAGCCCGAGTAGATGCCCTCAACGGGATCGAACTGCTCCTGAGGCAGCGCGAAGGGCGTCACGTAGCCGCCCCACGGCGCAACGATCTCCTGAATCGCGGCGCCGATCACGATACCGTTCTGCAGCACCAGGAAATCAAACGCGAGCGGCTGCCAGTGGTTCGGGTCGGTGAAACAGGGGATGCCCTCGAGCTCGGGCGGCACGTCCTCACAGAAGATGCCCACGCCGTCGACATCGATCGGGATCGGGCCGTTGATCGCCTCGTACCCGACGTAGTCCGCGTAGTTGTTCGCCTCGTTCGAGCCGTCGCCAAGGAAGGCGTTGATCATCATGTCCGCGTAGCGGTTGCCCACGCTCGCCGGCTCGTTGCCCACGGTGCCGTCGTACTCCTTCGGGAAGTCGAAGGTGTACAGCGCATCCATCTGATCGAACACGCCATCAAGCATCGGCTGGGTGATCTCGATCTGGGGCGCATTCTGGAAACGCCACGAGAGGAACCGGTACATCGCGAAGCTGATCGCTTCCGCGACCGCGTCCTCGCTGAAGCCGTGCTCCTCGATACCGATGAACGCGTCCGACGGCCCCTCGTCGTACGCCGCCCACACCGAGTACATCAGCGCGCCCGAGTGGAACAGGTTCCGCGCGTGAACGGCCGGGTTCGGGAAGTCCTTGCGGATCGCTTCCATCAACGCCTCGTTCCACGCACGCGCCGGCGACCACGCCGGGTCCACGATCACTTCGCTGCCTTCACCTTCACCCGCGTACGTCGCGGGCATACCGACGAGCGTCAGCAGGCTCGCCGCAGCGGCAACGCCGCCCAGGTTCATGAGATTCCTCACGATCGACATGTCTTTGCTCCCTCTGCTTTCTTCCAGATTGCAACACAGGTTTGCCAGCACTCTCCCCAAGCGCCGACGTATTTGTCAGTGTAATGCTGGTCATAGTCCGAACAAGACCGAATCAGCAAAAAAGCCGGACCGATGCGGTCTGGGGGGACAGGCCCGGCGCATCGCACCCCCTGCGCGCTCACCGACGCGATTCAGGGACCATCGCTCCCTCACCCGCCACGCACCACGACCAGATAAAGTCGCGAGCGCTCAACTCGCCTGACACGCCAAGGCGCGAATAACTACTTTCAGACCAACTTGCTCAACGCCGCAAGCGTCGCCCGGAGCCCGCGCCCGTTGGCCTTGAACATCCCCTGGCTCAGCGCATCCACCTGCTCGATGAACCGGAGCATCTCGTCCAGACGCTCGTTGTGGCCCTCGAACGCCTCCCCGCCCGACTCGCCGGGCGTCATATCCCTCACCTCGTAGAGGGAATGGACGAGCGGGTCGAGCTCGCGCTTCTTCCGCTCCCGCGCGATCGTCTTGAACATCGTCCAGACGTCCGACTCCGCCTCGAAGTACTCCTTGCGGTCCCCACGCCGGTGCACCCGCCTGACGATCCCCCAATCCTCCAGCGCCCGCAGGCTCATCGACGCGTTCCCACGCGAGATCTGCAGCCGGTCCATCACATCATCCGTGCACAGCGCCTCGCCCGTGATAAAGAGCAGCGCGTGCACCTCCGCCATGGTCCGCGATATCCCCCACGCGCTGCCCATCTGACCCCATACCGCCACAAAGCGGTCCTGAGCGTCCGTCAGTGCCTTCGTGTCTCGTGAGGGGCTCGCCACAATCTGAGCGTACGGACCGCCTGACCCACGTGCCACATGATTTCAAAAATCAATGAAAGCCCAGCGGCTCACACCACCACGCAATCCACCACCCCCACCACCCCAAGCACGCACGACACCACCCCGTTCAACGTAAAGAACGCCATGGGCAGACCCGCCACCCCCCGCCGGGCCAGCACCACGTGCTCCATCACCAGCACGCCCCCCACCGCCACGCCCGCCGCGACCGTCGCCCACCCGAGCTGCGGCGCCGCCACGATCGCCCCCATGAGCAACCCCCACCCAACAGCGTGAAGCCCCCCCGCAACCGCCCGCGCCCGACCCGCGCCAACCCGCGCCGGGATCGAGTGCAGCCCACGCGCACGATCAAACTCCAGGTCCTGCAACGCATACGCCACATCAAACCCACCCACCCACAACATCACGAACGAAGCAAGCAACAACACCGCCCCGCCCGTCGCATCGACCGGCGCCAAGTGAGAAGGGTCCACCGCGATCAACGCCGCGACCGGGCTCAACGCCAGCGCCGACCCGAGGAACAGGTGGCACATCCACGTGAACCGCTTCGTGTACGAGTACATCGCGATCCAACCGAGCACAGGCACGCTCAACACAACGGGCCACGCGTTGCCAAACAACACCAGGAACAACGACGCCGCGCCGATGAACGCCGCCGCACACCCAAGCGCCACCCCCCACCCCGCGCGCACCCCAAGCCGCCCCGACGCGAACACACGCCGGGCCGTCCGCTCGTTCTCAGCATCAAACCGCCAGTCCGCCAACCTATTCACAAGCATCGCCCACGTCCGCGCCAGCACCATGCACACCACCACCAGCGCAAGCTGCCCGCCAAACCGCCCCCACGCGATCACGCCCCCACCCGCGCTCACCCCAAGGAACGCCCCAAGCACCGCAAACGGCAGCGCAAACACCGAGTGCGCCACCTTGATGTCCGACAGCGCAAGCGGGATCGCACGCGCAAACGACGGGGCAGCCGAACTCACGGGCGCAGAGGTCATCGCCCCCATCCTATGTTGCCCGCGCAGCGCCACCCACCCTCTCCCCAAGGGAGTGACGAGCAGGGTGGGGGTCAATCGACAACACCAGCGAAGCGAGCATCCACACCCGCCCCCTCCACCGCCGCGGCCCAATCCAGCTCCCAACCCCGAAACATCAGCCCGCCACGTACACCAACAACGCAACCAAATGGATCACCGTCAGCGCCACCAGCACCCCGAGCATGAACCGCTCAATGTCGACCAGCGATGAGTCACGCTCGCCCTCGAAGAACATCAACCAGAGCTTGATCCCCCCGACCAGCGCCGAACCCGCCGCGATCAGCCCCACCACAAACAACAGCACCCGTGGCGACCCCGCAAACACCGACCGCGATGCCAGCAACCCCAGCCCCCCGAGCACTACGTTCACAATCACCACGCCAGGCAGGTCGACAAGCGACGCCTTGATGAGCGACCGCGCATCGTGCGACCCCCTCCTCGGCGGGTGCGGCCGCGCCACGAACTTCTCCCCGCACTCCGGGCACACCTGGCTCGGGATCCCATAGTTGTCGTACCCGCAGTGCCGGCACGCGGTCGCCCAGTTCGTCGACTCAGGTTCGCCCTGCCCACGGCCCATCGCTCAATCCTAATTCGAGCGGCCCGCCCCGGCATGTCCCAACACACCCCAGGCGGGTCAACTCATCATGAACGTCACGAACCCAAGCAGCGTCCCGTTGTGCAGCGCATGGGCCACGATCGGCCCGATCAGGCACCCACGCCACTCGCGGATCATCGCGAAGTTGAACCCAAGCGTCATCAGCACGGGCACCGTCGTGATCCCCTGAGGATGGATGATCGCGAAGATGAACCCCGTGATGAGCCCCGCCACCACCGGGTGCGCCACCCGCCGCAGGTCGTGGTAGAGCAGCCCGCGGAACATCGACTCCTCGACGATCGGCGCCCACATCACGCCGAGCTGCAGGAACACGAGCACCTCGACCCACCCAGCACCCGCGAGCGCATCGATCGCGGGGTGCGAAGGCTTGGTCTCAGGCATCAGCGCCATCATGATGAACATGACCACCAGCGCGCCCAACACGAGCGGCAGCCCCGCCAGATACGCCACCACGCCCGCGCCCGCCTCACGCCACACGCCCCGCCCGCGCGTCCACCCCTGCGCCAGCGACAGGTCACGCCACGGCACCCCCCGCACGAGCGGCCACAGCGCGCACAGCGCGAGCCCCCAGTTCGCCGCGACGCCAAACGTGCCGAGCCACACCGCATCCGGGAACGCCGAGGCAATCGCCGTAAGCCCAACGTCGAGCCCGATGAACGCAACCAGGAACAGCGCAAACCCCTCGAGCGCCGATGGGCCAAGCGACACCGTCCCCGCGCCAGCCGCGAACCCGTTCCGCACCCGCCGCGTCGCGAGCATCACGATCGCCACCACGCACAGCGCAAACCCCGCAACGATCCCGAGCAGCACCACCGTGATGAACAGGATCGCGCCGATGAGCGTCCGCACACCGCTCGCGGCGATCGCCTCGCGCTTGGGATGCCCCTCATCGAGCCCATGCGCCAGCGCAAGCTCGCCAAACCACCCATGCCGCGTCACCAGGTACTTCCGCTCCGCGTCCGACAGCGCCCCGCCCGCGTAATGCTCGCGCAGGATGCGTATGTCCTCGCCGAGCCCCTCGCGCGCCGTGACGCGCGCCGAGAGCTCCTCCTCGCTCAACGACCCATCGGCCATGTCCGACAGGTCGCCCGACTCCAGCAGCGCCGCCGCCTCCGCGAGGTGGGCCTCGCCCTCCTCGACGCCCGCGACCTCACTCGCCAGCACCCCGACACGGATGAGCGAGATCGGGTCCTCCGCATCCTCGCCAAACGACGCGAGCATGTCCTCCGGGCCCATCTGGCCGGGCGGCGCACCGCCCATCCAGCCCTCCGCCTCACGCCACCCGATCGCGTACCGCCCCATGAACCTGAGCTCAAAGCTCGACACCTGAGAGGGATCGGGCGGCGCCTCGTCGAGCCCCACCCCACGCATCGCCTGGGCCTGCATCCAGATGATCACGCCCACCGCGCACGCGATCACGAGCCAGACCACACCACGCCACGCACGGCTCTCGCTTTCAGGCGCGGGCCGAACCACCCCGCCGGGCATCGTGGGCGGCCCATCCACACCCCCACCCTCGCCCCTGGGCCCGCCCTCGCCGCTACTCCACTGGTCGCCGCTCACCATGTCACGCCCTCATCGACCGAACCCACACCCCCCCGACACCCATTCCAGGCGCGGGCGGCACCAACCCCGTCCGGCGGCCCGCCCCGCCGAGCCGGGTCCCCATTCAATGCCGCTCACCCGCTCACCCCCACCCACACGCCTTGACTCCCCCCCCGACCCCGTTATCGTTCAGGCCCCAACGCCCAAAGCCCCGGTGGGAGCCGTCGGCGGATTGGCGTTGGGACACATCCCGGTTCTGGTGCTCGTGGGCAAGAGTCCCTCGGGCCATGGGCGGCGGCGATCAACTGATCAACGCAGGCCCCTCGACTCGCGGTTGCCACGGGCAACAGGGCGGGCCGATCGTCGTATGTCTCGCGGGCCTCACTCGCCCGCCATCTAGCAAAGGGTCCAAGTCGTGCGCCAAACGACATACATCAAGCCCGCCGACGCCACCCACGAGTGGCGCCACGTCGACGCCTCGGGCAAGCGGCTCGGCCGCCTCGCCGCTGAGATCGCCCCCTACCTCATGGGCAAGCACCGCCCCGACTACACCCCCCACGTCGATCTGGGCGACTACATCATCGTCACCAACGCCGACAAGATCGAACTCTCGGGCAACAAGGCCGACCAGAAGTTCCGCAAGCGCTACTCGGGCTACCCGGGCGGCCTCAAGCTCGAGAGCTACGCCAGCGTCCGCGAGCGCCGACCCGAGGTCCTCATCGAAGAGGCCGTCCGACGCATGCTCCCCAAGACCATCCTCGGGCGCAAGATGCTCAAGAAGCTCAAGGTCTACAAGGGCGCTGAGCACCCCCACGGCGCCCAGCAGCCCGTCGCCCTCGAGGTCTGACACCAAGCCGCACCACACACACGAACACCGACGCAAACCGGAACACGAAGAAGAGCCAACGCCACGCGAGATTGCACATGAGCGACGAGCAGACACCCGCTACCCCCGTCACCCCGACCGCCCCCTCGGCCCCGGCCCCGACCCCCGAGTTCGATCCCTCGAAGATCGGATCGGGCGAGTCCGCCCAGGCCGCCATCGAGCCCCGACCCAAGGCGGTCGCCGAAGCACCCGATGCGCACGGATGGTGGTGGGGAACCGGGCGACGCAAGACCGCGGTCGCACGCGTCCGCATCAAGCCGGGCGGCGGCAAGATCGAGATGCAGATCTCCCGCAAGAAGTTCAAGGCCGTCGACGACTACTTCACCGAGCCCCAGGACCGCAACGACGTCCTCGCCCCGCTCGAAGTCACCAACACCCTTAAGAAGTTCGACGTCGTCGTCCGCGCCCACGGCGGCGGCCACATGGGCCAGGCCCAGGCCGTCCGGCTCGGCATCGCCAGAGCCCTCAAGAAGTACGACCCCCAGCTCGAAGTCGTCCTCCGCGAGCACGGCCACCTCACACGCGACGCCCGTAAGGTCGAACGCAAGAAGTACGGCCTCGCCGGCGCCCGCCGAAGCTTCCAGTTCTCGAAGCGCTAAAGGGCAACGACACCCCCCATCCGAATCCGCTCAAGAGGCCCGCCACACCGGCGGGCCTCTTTCGTACGTATACGCACCCCGCGCCACCCCGCTTCCGGGCATCCACCTCCCGCCGCGCCACACAGGGTCACGCACCCCGCCCCCCGCGCCGATGACCCCAGACATGCCCACCACCACCACGCCCACCACCATCCTCCCAACCGAGTGCCTCACCTTCCCACGCTCGGGCAACCACCTCCTCCACGACCTCCTCGACGCCTACTTCGCCGACGCGCTCGCGTTCTGCGACATCCACCAGACCCCCGAACGCGCGCTCGACCGCGACCCCGCGACCAACGTCCAGAAGAACCACGACCTCAACCACGACACCCCCCTCCACGACGACCGCCGCTACATCGTGCAGGTCCGTTACCCGATCGACTCGATCACATCGTGGTACCGCATGGCGTGCGACAACGGCTACGCACGCTCGCCCGGCGCGTGGCAGTCCTACGCGATCCAACAGCTCGCCAACTGGATGATGTTCTACCGCAGGTGGGTGCTCCGCCCCGTGCCCATGCGCATCGTGATCGCCTACGCCGACCTGGTCGACCGCCCGACCGACGTGCTCGCACGCGTCGTCGAACACCTCACCGCAGCCCCACCCGACACCGCCCGCGTCGAGCAGGCGGTCAGCGCATTCGACATCCGCAGGCGCAACAACCCCGAGGGATTCGAGTTCCACGACCGCCAGTTCTTCGGCCTGCTCAACGCACTGCTCGCCACCACGCCGGGCCTCGACCACGCGAACCGCAGGGTCGACCCGCCCGCCGACAGCGCCTGCGCCTAACGCCCGCGCCGACGCGGCCGCTCGCCGCGACCATCCATCGCGTCATCACCCATCTCGGGCGCCTCCACCTCGTCCACGCCCGGCACGTCCGCGTGCTCCGCGCTCGCCTCCGCCTTCTCGAGCACGGGCCTGATCTCCCGGAGCACGAACCGCCGCTGGGCCTCGGGCAGCGCCGCAAGCCGCTTGGCAAGCTCGTCCATCGTGAGAGGCGCGACATCGCGCTGCCCGGGCGCGCGATCACCGCCACGCCCACCCATCATCATCCGGTCGTCCGCGCGCCGGTGCGCAGGCACATTCTCATCGAGCCACGCCGACACCCAACCCCGCTGCGCCTCGCTCAGCTCCGCCCACACCAGCGCGTGCGCCCCCTCCGCCGGCGGCGCCGCCTGGTTGATCTCCTGAAGCCGCGCCAACGCCGCACGCTTCTCTTCATCGAGCGATGCGATCACCTCGCGCCGGTCCCGCCCACGCAGCCGCTCCAGGTCCTCGCCCAACGCCTCACGCAGCTCGCGCGACTCCCGCGCATTCGCCTTGCGGTACGCCTCGAGCGAAGCCTGGTACGCCTCCTCGATCGACCGCACCTTCGCGACCTGCTCCTCGCTCGGAGCGAGGCCCGGATCGTCCTGGCTCGCCAGCGCCCGCAACGCCCGGAGGAACTGGCGGTGCGGCACCGGCGCTTCCGCCGCCGCCCGCATGTACCGGTCGGGCTCCATCGTGAGCGATTCTTCCACCCCGGGCACCTCCTCCACCTGGACCTCAGGCCCACGGAGCAGGTCCTTCGCATCACCGCCGGCCTCAGGCGGCACGCCCAGAACGCAAGAGAGGGTGACGAGCGCGACCACCGAGGCGGCCAGCCCGGGCAACACGAACGAGGGTGTCGTCGACATGGGTTGTCCTTCGCATTGTGTGGGAGCAAGGGCCCAACGCGGCCCACGCCACGGCCTTGCAGGGCTCACCCGAGATAGACTAACGCAGGTCGCCCCTGCCCCCTTCGCCCGCGCCGCGAGCGTGGCAAGAAACGGGCGACCATTCCGGGGGCCTCGCCATGCTCCGATTCGCTCTGGTCTTCTTCATCATCGCGATCATCGCCGCGGTCCTCGGCTTCGGCGGGATCGCCGGTGCCGCCGTCGATATCGCCAAAATCCTCTTCTTCGTGTTCCTCGTCCTCTTCCTGATCTCCCTCGTCCTCGGGCTGGTGAGCGGCAAGAAGCCCCCGCTGGTCTAGGCGGCGTCCAGCCCCCTCTCACACCGAGCAGCCAGGGGCCGCCCCCACACCCGGCCCACCGGGCCATCGCGCGCCCCCGCCTCACCGCTAGTATGGGGCCCTTGACCCGAAAGGCAGGAGGAGCACCGCACATGGCGTGGATCACCAAGGACTCGGCCAACACCAAAATCGAGCGGCGCGAGGAGCCCTACCTCACCCAGGCCCTCAAAGACCACATCACCAAGACCTACCTCCCGCGCTACGAGACCAAGCACGGCGCACTCATCCCAACCCTCCACGCCGTCCAGCACGAGCACGGCTGGCTCCCGCCCCAGGCCCTCATGGAGGTCGCCGACTTCCTCGAACTCGCCGCCGGCGACGTCCTCGACACCGCCTCCTTCTACGAGGAGTTCTGGCTCAAGGCCAAGGGCGACCACGTCATCGCCGTCTGCCGATCCATCGCCTGCGAGTTCTGCAACCACAAGGCCATCACCGACAAGTGCCGAGAGAAGCTCGGCATCGAAGTCGGCGAGACCACCGACGATGGCAAGTTCACCCTCGTCGAGCTCGAGTGCCTCGGCTCGTGCGGCACCGCGCCCGTCGCGCTCGTCGATGAGACCCTCCACGAAAGCCTCACGCCAGACCAGATCGACAAGGCCATCGACGAGGCACGCTCCAGGCCAGCCCACTGAGCCCCCCGCTAACGCCCAAGAAACTCCCCCACAAACGCGAGCGACTCGATCCGGTCGCACAGGATCTTCACCCCCGCAAGGATGGGCACCGCCAGGAACACGCCCACGATCCCCCACAGCCAACCCCACAACAAGAGCGACACGAAGATCATCAGCGGGTTGAGCGTCAGACGCCGACCAAGCAGCATGGGCGTGATGAACGTCCCCTCGATCGCGGTCAGCCCGTAGTACACCCCCATCGTCGTAAACGTCCGCCACGCCGAATCGAACTCGCCAAACCCGACCAGCCCGATCACCATCATCCCCGCCACCGCGCCGAGGTAGGGAACGAAGTTGAACAGCGCCGCCATCACGCCCCACAGCAGCGCATCGCCCAGCCCCATCAGGTGCATCGCAAAGCCCGTCACGATCCCGAGACCGATGTTCACGACGGCGATCGTCGACACGTACACAGAAACATCCCGCTGGATCTCACGCACGATCGTGACCGCCTTGACCTTCTGACGCAGGCTCGGGATGACGTGCACAAGCTTCACCAGGAAGCGGTCCCCCGCCGCGATCAGGAAGAACACCAGCGCAAGCACCACCGCGGAGTTGATCGCGACCGTCCCCGTCTGGAACACGAACGCGCGGGCGAGCGACCGGTCCCTGAGCGACACCTCGATCGGGTCGTCCGGCCCGCCCTTGCCACCCTCCACCACCTCCCCGACACGCTCGGACATCTCGCCGAGCCCCTTCACCGACTCCTGGATGTCGCGCGTCTTGAACTCCAGCTCGCGCAACAGGTCGGGAAGACGCTCCGCCCACGCCGCGATCGGCTGCGCCAGCAGGTACGTCGCGCCCACGATCAGACCCACCCCACCCGCCGTCACGAACAGCGCCGTCACCACCGACGGCACGCGGAGCCGACCCATCGCCCGCGTAACAGGCGTCAGCGTGACCGTGATCACCACCGCCAGCATGATCGGCATCAAAACGCTGCTCGCCACGTGCAGCGTGTGGAACACCGCAAGCACGAGGAGGCCCGTCAGCGCGACCGAGCGGATGTTGATCGGGCCGACCGCCATCCGGCCGGGCGACTCGCCATCTCCGCCAACCTCGCGCCGCTCACGCCCCTCGCCCGACGAAGGATCGCCCTGTGCTCCAGACCCATCCGTGCTGTCGCCCATGACGCCCCTCAGTTCTGATCAAGACCGAATCCCGGACAGGATACAATTCAGGCCATGCCCGGCCGAGTCGCATCCCGCCCCGCTTTCCACGAGCGCGCGCGACGCCTCTCCGCCGCCGCGCCGTGGGCCGTCTCGCTCGCCCTCCACGCCGCGCTCGTCGTCATCGGCCTCTTCGTCGGGTGGATCGTCGTCTCACCAGACGACGGCGCGCCCATGGCCACCGTGAGCTTCTCCGACCCCTCGCCCCCGCCCCCAGCGCCGATGGGCGCAGAGCCAGAACGCTCGATCGAAGACCTCCTCCCCATCGACGAACCCGAAGCACCCACGATCGACTTCGACCCCACGCCAACGCCCACGATCGACGAGCTGCTCACCCCCATCGAAGCCCCCGTCATCGAGCTGCCAAAGGTCAAACCGCCCGAACCCGACGCCGCCACCTCAGACGCCAGCGTCCCCGACGTCACCGTCTACGGCACGGGCGCTTCCGACGCCCGCCGCCTCGTCTACATCGTCGACGGCTCCGCATCCATGGTCGCCACGCTCCCCATGGTCATCGCCGAGCTCAAGGACTCCATCGAACGCCTCGCCCCCACCCAGGACTTCCAGGTCTACTTCTTCCGCGCCGGCGACTACGAAGCCTTCGAGCCCACGGGCGAGGACCCCGAGGTCCCTCGCTCAACCCTCCACCCCGCCACCAACGCCAACAAGCGCGCCGCCTACGCGTGGCTCGACCGCTACCGCCCATCGGGCACGTCGAACCCGCTCTACGCGATCGAGGTTGCGCTCGTCCACCCCGAGATCGACGCTATCTTCCTCCTCTCCACCCGCATCACGGGCATCGGCACGTTCGAGGAGAGCCGCGAAGCATTCATGCAGAGCCTCGACACGCTCAATCCCAAGCGCGGACGCTCCGGCGCACGCCGCGTCGCCATCAAGGTCGTCCAGTTCTTCGACCGCGACCCATCGGGCCTGCTCGCCGAGATCGGACGCGAGCACGGCGGCCCCGACGGCTACACCTTCGTCCCACGAGAGGAGGTCGTCCGATGACCATCTCGGGCATGGCCCTGTCCCTCCTCGCCAGCGCGCCACAAGCGGGCGGTGGCGAGATCCGTACGAGCCTCGCCGAGGCGTTCTTCATCCAGCGCCACCCCATCACGGGCGACATCGAACTGCTGGGCAGCGCGATCACCTGGCTCCTCATGGCCCTCTCGATCGGTTGCCTGGGCCTGATCGGCACGCTCACGATCGAAACGCGCCGCGAACGCTTCGCGCCCAGGCAACGCCCGAGCACCGCGAGCCGGGCCGTCGCCGAGCGCGCCGTCGAAGACGACGACTCGCTCTTCGGCATCGGCGCCCGCGCCGCGCTGGCCGCCCCCGACGGCTCGCGCGATGCCATGCTCCACTCAGGCGAAGAGGCCATCGAGCAGGCCACACTCGAGCGACTCCGCAAGCTCGAACCGCTCTCCATCGTCGGCAACGTCGCGCCCATGATGGGCCTGTTCGGCACCGTCTACGGCATGATCCTCGCCTTCCGACAGATCGTCGTCGCCGGCGGCAGCCCCGACCCCGTCGAACTCGCCGCGGGCATCGGCACCGCGCTCACCACAACCTTCTGGGGCCTCATCGTCGCCATCCCCGCACTCGCGGGCCACGCCATCCTGCGCAACCGCGTCGATGCCCTCACGCTCGAAGCATGGCGACGCGTCGAGGCCTTCGTCCAGGCCGTCTCCGCAGCGCCCCGACAGGCGCACAACCCGGGCGAGACCTCGCGCCCCGAGCCGCTGAGGGCCTGACCGATGGGCGCAGGCCGGTTGCACGCCATCGTCCGCGGGCGGTCGTCGGGCGGGTGGGCCAACCTCACCCCCATGATCGACATCGTCTTCCTCCTCATCATCTTCTTCATGGTGGTCGCGCAGATCTCACGCCAGAGAGTGATCGAGGTCGAACTGCCGGGCTTCGACCCAAGCGCAGCCCAGGTGCTCGTCCGCGATGGCGTCGTCGCGCTCAACGTCGTGCCCGAAAGCGAACGGGCCCGCCTGGGCGGCGCCTATTCACTCGGCGGCGTGGTGTTCGACCAGACCGCCGGCGCGCGGGCCCGCCTCGTCAGCGCCGTCCGCGCAGTCCTCGCCGAGGTCCCGGGCGTCGAGGTCGTCATCCGCGCCGACCGCGCCGAGCACTTCGACCTGGTCGACGGCGCGATGCGCGCCGCCCGCGAGGCGGGCGCGACGCGCGTCCACCTCGCATCGCTGAGCGAAGCCGAGATGCGGGGGGCCTCCCCATGAACACGCCGACCCGCCGATCCGTCACCCGCTCCCTCCTCGCCCGCCGGCGCGAGCGCAACGGGCTCACACTCAACACCGCCGCGATGATCGACATCGTCTTCCTCCTCCTCGTCTACTTCCTCCTCATCGCCGAGTTCCGGCGCGACGAAGCGGGCTTCACCCTCGACGCCCCCGCGAGCCAGCGCGGCGTCCCCGCCGACCCTTTCGCCCTCCCCGAGCCCCCCATCCTGATCCGCGTCGCCGAACGCACGGGCGGGACCGACCCCACCCTCGCGTGCGACTCGCCGCTCTTCGACGGCGCGCTCAGCTCCATCACAGCGCTGGGCGAGCGCTCGCGTGCGCTCAAGGGCGACCTGCTCGGCCCGGGCCAGGCCTTCGTCATCGTGAGCGCCGAGCGCGCCCGCTGGGACGATGCGCTGGGCGTGCTCAACGCCCTCCGCATCGCAGGCTACGAGCAGGTGCGCATGGAGCTCGCGCCATGAGGGCCGCGCTCTGGACGACGATCGCCCTCCTGGCCCTCACGCCCCCCGCGCTGCGCGCACAGGATGCGCCACCCGTCGACCACGCCGCCCTCCTCAAGACCCTCGCCACCGACGCCACCGACATGGCGTGCCTGTTCGGCGTGCCCACCCAATCCCAGCGCGACGCCGCAACCCACGCCACAACGCCGTTCCTGAGCGCACCGATCCCGCGCGACGGCGCCGACGCCGTCGCCCACGCCCGCGCACTGCTCATCGGCGCATCGCTCCTCGACCCGGGCGACCCGCGCGATGCGCTCATCGAGCGCGCCGCCGCCACGTGCGAGGGCGCCACGCCCAGCGCACCCGATGCGCAGGTCGAACGCTTCGTCCTCCTCGCCATGACCGAGCTGCTCGCCACCGGCGCGGACAACGCAAGCGCCGCCCGCGCGTTCGACCACCTCGTAGACGCCAAGTCCGTCATGCGCGCCAACCGCGCCGCACTCCCCCGCGCCGCCTCGCTCCAACTCCAGGTCACCTGCGCCACCATCCTCGCCGCCCTCATCGAGCGCGGCCCGCCCGCCGCGCTGCGCACCATCGGCCGCGTCGCCTCCGACGCACCCTTCACAACCGACGGGCGTCCTGACCCCCTGGCGCAACTCCTCCTCGTCGACCTCCGCGCCCGTGCGCACGCCCACGCCAGCACATGGGACGCCGCGTGCGACGTCTACGACGCCCTCGCCGCCGAGACATCGTGGGGCTTCGCGCGCCCCGCGCGCCGGGCCCTGGCGCTCGAGAAGCTCGCGACCGTGCTCCCACCCGACGTGTCGCTCGACGGCCTGCCGCCCATCGGCGTGCTCGCCGAGGCCGCCGAGCGCGCCCGCGCCGACGCCGTCCCGGCCCTGCGCAGCGCCCTTGCGCGCACGGGCCCGTGGCGCGACGACATCGCGCTCGCCCTGGCGCGCCTGCTCGCGCAGGGCGACGGGGCCGAGCGGTGCGAGGCAGCGGGGGTGCTGCTCGACATGGTCGAGCGGTCGCCCGGGCATGGGCGCGCCGGCGAGGCGGTTGCGCTGGCGTGCGCAACGAGTGAGGGGTGCGCGGACGATGCGCTGTTCATGCGTGCGCTGGGCGCGGCCCATGCGAGTGACGCCGAGATGGCGGGGCGGGGCGTGCTGCGGCTTCGCTATGCGCAGGAACTGGGTGAGCGGGGGCGGTTTGGCGAGGCGTTTGGTGTGCTCGATGCGATTGGCGACGACGTCGAGGCGGGCGAGGTCGCGCGGGTGCGGGCGGGGCTTGCGTTGGCGCGGTACCGGTCATCGGGTGACGTGGCCGATGCGCACGCGGTTGTGGCGCAGTGCGAGGCGCTGCGCGACGCGGCGGGCGGGGACACGCCCGTGTGGTGCGAGGTTGCGCTTGCAGAGGGGTCGCTCGCGACGGGTGACGCGGCGGGCGCTGTCTCGGCGGCGGAGCGGGCTGTCGAGGCTTTGGAGGGTGATGCGAGTGAGCGGGGCGGGGCGTTGCGGGTTGAGGCGCTGGGTGTGCTGGTGCGTGGGTTGGTAGAGCTTGGGCGGTACGCCGAGGCGGAGGCGGCGTTGGCGCGGTTGGCGCAGGCTGATGAGCGGGGTGGGGGTGCGGCGGTTGCGGCGGCGATCGAGCGGGAGGCCTGGGGTGAAGTTGAGCCGCACGTCGGGGCGTTTGCGGGGGATCGGGTTGGTGTGGTGACGAGGGGGGGACCTGTCGAGCGGTTGCGCATCGTGCTGGATTGGGCGCGGGGGCGGGGTGATGCGGCGCTCGAGCGGGGGGTGGCGTATCGGTTGGCGTATGCGGAGCTGTTGGGCGGTGATGCGCAGGGCGCGGCGGAGCGGATGCGCACGGCGCAGTCGGTCGGCGGGTTGCTGCTGCTTGGTGAGGCCCAGCTCGCTTCGGGTGACGACGCGGGCGCGTTTGCGACGCTCTCGCGCCTGGCTCAGTCGCTCAACGCGGGCGACCACGGCGAGGCGTACTGGCACGCGTGGACGCGTGTGCTCGAGGTCCTCGACGGGCAGAACGCGGATGGGTCACGCTCGGCGACCATCCGGCGGCGGCTTGTCACGATCGGTGCGATGGACGATGGGTCGTGCCCGGCGTGCGGTGAGCGGCTTGGGGTGTTGCGGGAGAAGTATCTGGGTGGGGAGTGAGGCTTGGGGTTGAACCCGCGGGCTTGCGCCCGCGGCTCGTGGTTGGGTTGGTGAGGGCGGGGCGTCGTTTCGGGTTGGGCGGTTGTCGTGCTCGCGCCGGGGCGGCACGCCCCGGCTCGCTTTGGTGGAGTGGTCTGGTGCGGGGGAGTGCGGGGCTGGTTGGCGGGTTGAGGGCCGAGCGGGTCCGCTCCCTGACGGTCGCGGCTCGTTGAGTTGTTGATGCGGCGGGCGTGGGTGGCTTGAGGTTGAGGAGGGTGGTGGCGGCTTTGCGGGTGGTTTCGGGGGAGGCGCCGTCGCGTTGGGTGGCTGTGTGTTCGAGGGCGGCGATGGCGGCGGGGCGGGCGAGGGCGCGGGTGAGTGCTTCGCGCTCGGCGCTGAGGGTGCGCAGGGCTTCGATGTCGGCGCGGGTGCGCGGGTGGGCGAGCCAGGCGGCGAGGTCGGCGAGGGTGAGGTTGAAGAGCATCGCGAGCTGGGGGAGGGACATGGACGAGGTCGCGAAGGCTTCGAGGAGGGCTGTGTGCTCGGCGGGGGTGAGGGAGGTTGGGGGTGGGGGTTGGTGTTGGGGCGGGTTGTTGCGCACCCCCTCCGGTCTGCCTTTGGCGGACCACCTCCCCCGCCGCGCGGGGGAGGGACTCGTTGATGTCGTGGCGAGCTGCGCTCGCGTTTGGGTGAAGCCCCCCTCCGACTCGGGCTTTGCCCGAGCCACCTCCCCCGCCGGGGGCGGGGGAGGGAACTGGGATTCGGCGGCTCGCTGCGCTCGCGTTCTTGATGGACCCCTCACCCTGCCCTCTCCCCCAAGGGGAGAGGGTGGGAAGCGCTCGGCCTCGCGCTCGAGGGGAGAGGGTGGGAGGTGCTCGGCGGTGTTGGGGGTGGGGGGCGGTGTGGGGGCGGGGGCTTCGAGGTCGGCGAGAGTGGTGGGGATGTGGCGGCGAATCGTCGTCATGTGAACGAGCATCGCCCGGCGATGGGCGGGGGCAAGCTCGGCGTTTGGAGATTGGGGGAGGTACGTTGAGATTGCGCACGGGGGGTGTCGCTGTGGGGATCGGCGTGCCCATCCCTTCGGGCTGAGCATGGCACCCGCCTCATCGCACCCGGCGCTGTGGTTATGGGCCAATGGCCTTGTCAGCAACCCAAGGAAGTAGCCGCCCTGCGCGCCCGAGTAGCGACTTCACTCGTTCGCCCTTGGCTATCGCCTTCTCTGCCTTGTTCATCACGTTGTCCAGTTGCTCGGCAACCGTCGGGCTGCCCGACTTCAGGTCCTCGTATTCTGACTCGTGGCGTACGAGAGTTCCGTAAATCTGGTTCATTGAGCCTGCGATGCCTTCAGTACCGTTCAGTCGGTACGTCATTATCGCGTAGCGAACCCCTTCGAGTTGCAAAGCCAACTCACGTTGGAGCACTCCGGGTATGTGCTCGGCGTGCAGCACGGTCTCGATTAGAACGTTGACGTCTGCTAATAGATCAGAGATCTCCTGCTGGGAGAGATCAACCTCTCCAAACCGTTGATCGATCGCATCGGCACAGAATCGCAGACCCTGGAGAGTTGCTTTCTCAGCCAGTTTCTTCCTGATCTGGTTTGAGTTCGAGTCCAGATTACCTTGGGCTGCAATCTCTTCAATCGCAACAAAGGACTCCAGATAGAGCTCGTGGTTGATATCCTGAACGGCCAACACCTCGCTCTTACACCTGCCGATTAGGACCCAGAGGTCTCTCATGCACTTGTAGAGCAGGAGGTGGTCGTCGCCGCCGATCCCGAACGCGACACACCACATCTCTCGTAGTGTGTTCGACCGACCATCCCGTGCGCCCTTGAGAATAGCAATGAGCCGTTGTGCGCTGTTAGCCAATCTGAGCCCCCGTGTTCAGCCTAGGCAACCTCAATCCTCCTCATCCCTCGGCTTGTAGGCCGCGATGATGTCTTGTTGGACGTTGGGCGGGGTGCGTTCGTCGTGGGAATAGTCCATGACGAAGCTGCCCTGGCCGGCGGTGATGGATTTGAGTTCGTTGGAGAAGGTGGTCATCTCGGCGAGGGGGGCCTTGGCGTGGATGAGGACCATGTCGCCCGGGAGCATGAGGGTGTCCTGGACGGCGCCGCGCTTGGAGGAGAGGTCGGAGGCGATATCGCCCATGGCGGATTGGGGGGCGGTGATCTCGACGTCGACGAAGGGTTCGAGGAGGGCGGGCTTGGCCTTTTGGACGGCGTCGACGAAGGCGCGCTTGCCGGCGGTGATGAAGGCGATTTCCTTGGAGTCGACGGGGTGGTGCTTGCCGTCGTAGACCTTGACGCGGACGCCCGTGAGCGGGTAGCCGGCGACGGCGCCGTCGTCGAGGACGCCGCGGATGCCCTTTTCGATGGCGGGGAGGAACTGGCGTGGGATGGAGCCGCCGACGGTTTCGTCGACGAACTCGAAGGTCTCATCGGGTGTGCCGTCGTCCTTGAGGATGGGTTCGATGCGGAGGTAGACCTCGCCGAACTGGCCTGCGCCGCCGGTCTGCTTCTTGTGGCGGTGGTGGCCCTCTGCGCCTGAGGTGACGGTCTCCTTGTAGGGGACGCGGGGGGGCTTGGTGTCGATGTCGAGCTTGAAGCGGTTGTGGAGTTTTTCCATGACGACGCGGAGGTGGAGATCGCCCATGCCTCGCATGACGGTCTGGTGCGTGGCGACGACGCGTTCGACCTTGAAGGTGGGGTCTTCTTCTTCGAGCTTGTGGATGGCGGCGGCGATCTTGGCTTCGTCGCCGCGGTTCTTGGCTTCGACGGCGAGGCCGTACATGGGGCGTGGCATGGGGACGGCGACGAAGCGGACGTCGGCGAGGGATTTCTGTGAGGTGTGGAGGACGTCGTTGAAGTGGAGTTCTTCGACCTTGGCGATGGCGAAGATGTCGCCCGGGCCGAGTTCCTTGATTTCGTGGTGGTCTTTGCCGAAGACGGCGTGGAAGTGGGCGAGGCGGATGCCTTTTTTGTCGCCGCCGCGGAAGACGGTGTCGCCGGCTTTGAGTGTGCCCTGGTGGACGCGTGCGAGGGCGAGCTTGCCGACGAACTGGTCGGTGGCGATCTTGAAGACGTGGGCGACGAAGGGGCCGTCGGTGTTGGCGGGGTTGGGGGACCAGGTCTCGGAGGTGCCGTCGTCGTGAGAGAGTTCGAAGGGTCGGGGGTTGCCCTCGAGCGGGCTTGGGCAGAGGTTGGCGAAGAAGTGGAGGAGTGGCTTCATGCCGACCTGGGTCTTGGCGCTGACGAAGACGATGGGGACGAGGTGGGCCTCGCGGAGGGCCTTCTCGAAGGCGTCGTGGAGTTCGGCGATGGAGACCTCGCCCCTTTCGAGGTAGACGGCCATGAGGTCTTCGTCGACCTCGACGCATTGGTCGACGAGGGCGGAGTGGAGGGTGGCGGCGTCGGACCAGAGTGTGTCGCCGTCGGACTTTTCCCAGAGGTCGATGACGTCTGAACCGTCCTTGGTTGGGATGTTGACGGGGATGCACTCTGAGCCGAAGGTCTCGCGGATCTGGTTGACGAGGTCTTCGAGTTCGGCGAGGTGGTCGGACATCTTGTTGACGATGATGATGCGCGGGAGCTTGCGCTCGCCTGCGACGTTCATGACGCGGCGGGTGGTGGTGGCGATGCCCTTGTCGGCACCGATGACGACGGCGACGGTCTCGACGGCGGGCATGACCGAGAGGGACTGGCCGATGAAGTCGGGGAAGCCCGGTGTGTCGATGAGGGTGATCTTCTTGCCCTCGTGCTCGAAGTCGACGAGTGCGGAGTTGAGGGAGTGCTGGTGCTCCCTTTCTTCGGCTTCGAAGTCGGTGGTGGTGGTGCCTTCTTCGATGGTGCCGACGCGGCCGATCTTGCCGGCGTGGTGGAGCAGGTTCTCGATGAGTGTGGTCTTGCCGGCGCCTGCGTGGCCGGTGATGGCGATGTTGCGGAGGTCGGCGGTTGGATGGGCTGACATGTGGTCGGCTCCTTTCACGCGCAGGAAAGCCCGGCGCGGGATGGGTGATGGAGGCGCCCAACGCGGCCCGACTCCCGACGGGGCGGGGCAGCCTGACGGGGTAGTGTAAGGGTTTTGCGAAGGGGATGGAATGGGTCGGACGGGGGGGCACGGTGCGTTCCCCGGTCCCGCGGGCGACGGGTCCTAACCTCCCCGCGTGAGCAAGGGTGATGCAAAGGCGGGCGACCCGATCATCGGGATCGACCTTGGGACGACGAACTCGCTTGTGGCGGTTGCGGACGAGCGCGGGCCGCGGGTGCTGGTTGGGGGTGATGGTGCGCGGCTGGTGGCGAGCGTGGTGCGGTTTGGGGCGGATGGGAAGCCCGAGGCGGTCGGGCCCGCGGCTCGCGAGCGGGCGGTGGAGTTTCCCGAGTCGACGGTGCATTCGGCCAAGCGGCTCATGGGGCGGAGCGCTGCGGATGTGGAGGGGGATGGGGCGTACCTGCCGTATGCGATCGTGGAGGGTGAGGGCGGGGCGGCGCGGATCGGGCTGCCTGGCGGGAGGGTGGTCTCGCCGCAAGAGGTTTCGGCGTGGGTGTTGCGCGAGTTGAAGGCGCGAGCGGAGGCGGCGCTCGGGCGCGATGTGAGGCGCGCGGTGGTGACCGTGCCGGCGTACTTCGATGATGCGCAGCGCCAGGCGACGCGTGATGCGGCGCGGCTGGCGGGTTTGGAGGTGGCGCGGATCATCAATGAGCCGACCGCTGCGGCGATGGCGTATGGGATTGGGCTGCAGCGGCGCGAGGCGGAGACGATCGCGGTGTTTGACCTGGGCGGAGGGACGTTTGATGTGACGATCCTGCGGGTGACGCCTGGGGAGGATGTTGGCGGGGGCTCAGAACCCGGCTCGGCGAGCCGGGCCACCGGAGAGGCGGCGGCGAGCGACTTCTTTGAGGTGCTCGCGACTGCGGGGGATACGCACCTGGGTGGTGATGATGTCGATCAGATGATCGTTCGGTTGGTGATGAGCGAGGCGCAGGCGCAGTTCGGGCGTGAGTTGTCGTTTGGTGCGCGGCAGCGGCAGGCGCTGCGGTTGCTTGCCGAGCGGGTGAAGATCGGGCTGTCTGAGAAGGAGTCGGTGGAGGTCCGGGTGGAGTTGGAGGGTTCGGCGCCACCTTCGGCGGATGTGTCTTTGACCCCTCACCCCGGCCCTCTCCCCCAAGGGGAGAGGGGGGAAGAGGTGGCGGCGTCTCGCGCTGGCCGGTTCCCAGGGGAGAAGGTGGCGGGGTCGTCGGGCGGGACGCCCGACGAGGTAGGCGAGACGCCTGCCCCACTCAACCCATTGGTGTATGAGCGGACGCTTGGGCGCGATGAGTTTGAGGCGATGATCGAGTCTTGGGTTGAGCGGGCGATGGCGCGGTGTGAGCGGGCGCTGAAGGATGCAGGGCTGATCGCGGCGGATGTGGACCGGGTGATCATGGTGGGCGGGTCGACGCGCATCCCGTTGGTGCGTCGGCGCGTGGGCGAGTTGTTCGGGCGCGAGGCGTACACGGCGCTCGATCCCGACGAGGTCGTCGCGCTGGGGGCGGCGGTGCAGGGCTCGGCGCTGGGCGGGCGGGCGACGGGGATGCTGTTGCTCGATGTGCTGCCGCTGTCGCTCGGCATCGAGACGGTGGGCGGCGCGGTGGCGAAGCTCATCATGCGCAACGCGACGATTCCGGCGCGGGCGCGCGAGATGTTCTCGACGTCGGTCGATGGGCAGACGGCGATCAAGCTGCACGTGGTGCAGGGCGAGCGTGAGATGGTGGCGGACTGCCGGTCTCTGGGGGAGTTTGTGCTGCGCGGCATCCCGCCCATGCCGGCGGGGATCCCGCAGGTCGAGGTGGAGTTCCTGGTTGATGCGAACGGTGTGCTGAACGTGAGCGCGGTGGAGCGGCGGTCGGGCAAGCGGGCGACGCTGCAGGTGGTGGCGAGCCACGGGCTGAGCGAGGAAGAGGTCGACCGGCTGGAGCGCGAGTCGTTCGAGCATGCGCGCGAGGACATGGAGCGCCACCGCATCGCGGACCTGATCGCGAACGCGAAGCTCGATGTGAAGTGGATCCGCGAGGGGCTCGGGAAGATCGGCGGCAAGCTCGATGCGGGGTATCGGGAGTCGTTGAGCGCGCAGGTGGGCGAGGTCGCGCAGATGATCGCGCTCGCGGAGGGGGACTGGCGCGCGGTCGATGCGAACGCGTTCCAGAAGGCGAAGGAAGCGCTCGATGAGGCTTCGGTGCGGATGCACGAGGTGAGCATCGCGGAGTCGTTGCGGGGTGAGGGCGGGGGTTGAGGGCGGGGCTATCGGCCCCGCTCGGGCGCCCTGGGGCGCGATGCTCGCGATTTCCTCTGGGTTCAGGGCAACACGCTTGTAGGCTTTGGGAGTCGGCTCTACGACGAAGGAGGCTGTCATGGCGTTCAGGTCTGTTGTTGTTGCGGCCGTGGGCGCTGCGGTGGTTCTCGGTTCATCGGCTCGGGGCGGCGATCCGGTCGTCACTCATGTGTGGGCGTGTCGCACGCCCGAGGCGTGGCAGAACCCGGTGTGCTGGAACACGCTTGCGGTGCCATTCGCCGCCGAGCACGTGGCCTTCTTCCCCGTAGGCGGGACGGCGCTGATCCAGGACGACGCGGCGGTCGGGCAGCTCTGGCTCGACTTCGGCAACTTCATCGAGATCGAGTCGGGGTGGAGCCTGCTGATCCTCGACGGCGTGATCATCTCGGATGGGTCGCGCATCAACGTGAACACGCAGGGGGGCGCATCGCCCTCATCGCTCAGCTTCTTCAACGGCGGCGGGACGTTCACGGATCAGGCGGGCCTGTTCCCGTTTGGCCAGATCGTGCTCAACGCGTCGAGCAACGATGCGCTCAACACGGCGGCGGTGACGGGGATGGCTCTGATGGAGGGCCCCGTCGAGGTGTTCGGCTCGGGCATCGTGTCGAGCGGGCCCCTTGAGAACAACGCGGTCAACGATGGGGGTTTCTTCACGGGCGGCATCTATGCGAACGTGGACGGGCGGGTGCTCAGGCTCAACACCGAGGTCACCAACAACTCGGTGATCGCGGCGATCGACGGCGGCATCCTGGAGGTGAACGGCGACATCACGCAGGGCGAGGCCGGCTCGATCAGCGCGGATGGGGAGAGCGTGATCCGGGTGTTGGGTGAGGTGATCTCGGGCGGTGTGCTCGAAGCCGAGCCCGGCGGTGTGGTGGAGTTCTCGACCGACGGTGGGGCGCTGTCGCGGCTCGAGGGCGGCTTGACGCTCATCGGTGCGAGCGTGATCGAGAACCAGCAGGCGCTGGACATCGAGACGATCACGCACGATGGAACGATGATGATCGGCGAGGGGGATGGGGGGCCTTGCTGCACGACGTTGAACCTGATCGGGGGGAACGTCGTGGACGGGGTGGGGGCGTTCGTGCTCAATGCGCCGGACGAGGCGGGCGTGTCGGGGACGCGCCTGCGCTGCGGGAACAACTCGGAGCTTGGCGCGGGCCAGGTGGTGCGCGGGACGGGGGATGTGTCGCAACAGTCGGCGGGCGCGACGCTGCACCTGGGTGGAGCGATGGTAGCGGATGTGCCGGGGCGGACGATGCAGGTGGGGCTGCTGACGATCGAGAGCACGGGGGTGATGCGCGCGCAGGACGGCGCGACGCTGCGCATCGGGACGGGCTCATCGGTGTTCGTCGATCAGACCGGCGGGGGTGTGGTTGAGGCGGTGGATGGCGGCGTGGTGACGCTCGGCGCCAACGGGTCGATCACGGGCGGATCGGTGATGGCGGACACGGGTTTGGTCCGGGTGCTCGGGACGCCGACGTTGACGGACCTGGCGATGAGCGGCGTGTTCGAGGTCGAGGCGGGGGCGCAGCTGCGGATGGCCGGGGCGATCGTGAACGACGCCTCGGTGACGGTGAACCCGGGCGGGGGGCCTGCGTCGGCGGAGGTCGGCGCAAACGTGGGCGGGTTCGGGGTGGTCGAGGTGAATGGCGACGGGGAGTGGGTGCTCAACGCGGAGAGCGATGGGAACATCGATTCTGCGATGTTCAACGCGGGCAACGACCACGTCGTGCTTGGCGCGGGCCAGGTGGTGCGTGGCACGGGGTGGGTGCGCGGGTCGGGCGGCACCATGAACCTGACGAACAACGGGCTCGTGTGGGCGGATGTGGCGGGGCGGACGCTCGAGTACGGGATGAACGTGTCGGTGAACAACGCCACGATCGGCGCGGGCCCGGGGGCGAACATGCGTGTGACGAGCCAGGGGCTCCTGGACAACACGAACGGGGAGATCCTCGCGGACGACGGCGAGGTGGAGTTCCTGAATGGTGGCAGCGTGCGGAGCGGGCTGCTCGCCGCGAGCGGCGCGGGGGGGCGGTTTGTGGTGAGCGGCACGCGCCGGTTGACGCAGCACGTCACGCTCGAGGGGCCGATGGACGTCTTCGCGGGCGCGGAGCTGCAGATCGGCGACACCACGAGCGACATCGGCACGATCGCGAACAACGGCGTGATCACCGTCAATGCCGGGGCCAGCACGACCAACACGCGCCTGCGCATGTTTGGCGACCCGACTGTGCTCGATGGCGCGGGCGAGGTGGTGCTCAACGCGGTCGTGGACCCGATCGATGCGCACATCATGGGGTTCACGAATGGCGTGCCCGTGGAGAACGGCGTCGATCACACGATCAGCGGGACGGGGCTGCTGAACGCGTTGTTTGTGAACCGTGGGCGGCTTGCGCCGGGTCTGCCTATCGGCACGCTGAGCCACAACGGGCCGTCGGGCGGGACGTTTACGCAGGACGCGAGCGGGGTGCTCGAGATCGAGTTCACGGGAACGCCCGGCGGTGGGCCCGAGCACGACGTGATGGCGTTCCTGAGCGGCGCGGCGACACTCGGCGGGGCGCTTGACCTTGTGTTTGTGGATGGGTTTGTGCCGGGCGACGGGGTGGAGTACACGGTGGCGACGGGTCAGGGCAGCGGGGTGATGTCGGGCGCGTTTGAATCGGTGCAGGCGCCCGCGGGCTTCGGCGCCGATGTCGCGTACGCGCCGACGGCGGTGACGGTGTCGTTCACGAAGGTGGACTGCCCGGCGGACCTGTCGGGCGATGGCGTGGTGAACTCGTCTGACCTGAACATGGTGCTCGCGAACTTCGGTTGCGCTGGCGGCGCGTGCAGCGGTGATGTGGATGGCGATGGGGATACGGATTCGGCTGACCTGAACCTGTTGCTTGCGGCGTTTGGGGATGTGTGCGCGCCCTGAGTGGAACCGGGTGGGGCGTTCGGCGGATAGCGGTGCGATGACGACGCAGCCTCACGAGGGTCCGGAACGGAGTTGAGCGATCCGCGCGGCACGTGGTGACGCCGGGCGGGACGCCCGCCCCACTCGATTGGCTTCATGTCCCTGGTCTGCCCCGCTCTGCTCGAGAGCAGCGGCGCACGACCCCTGGGAACACGCGGGCGCTCTTACGCGGCCATGCCCCAGTCTTCGCCCTCTTCGAGGTCTTCCGGCTGGCCGCCGCCCGCGACGTCGAATCCGGACCAGGTGGCGTCGTGCTTGTGGCGGTTGTGGAGACGGATGATGCGGCCGAGCTGTTCGGCGAAGAGGTCGCGGATGAGTTCGAGGCGTGGGAGGATGGACCTGGAGAAGGGCTGGGCGCCATCGCGGAAGACGCAGACGACGGCGAGGCAGGTGCCGTCGGAGTCGTGGCAGGCGAAGGCGATCATGTTGTGCGCGGCGAGCCAGGTGGCGGCGGTGCCGAGCAGTTCGCCCAGGAGGCCCGGCGAGTCGAGCAGGCGGACCTCGGCGACGGATTCGAGGCGCGCGGGGAGGGCGTCGGCGAGGTGGTCGAGGAGGACCTCGCCCGTGTCCTGGGGGAGGTCGTAGTTGACGTAGGCGCCGAGCGAGAAGTCGTCGTTGCCCGTGGGGAGGAAGACGGCGGCGTTGGTCGGGCCTGTCTTGGTGAGCAGGAACTCGAGTGTGGTGCGCAGGAGCGACTCGACGTCGAGTTCCTGGCGGACGAGTGCTGTGAATTCGGTTGAGAGTGTGACCTGGCCCATTTGGTCTGCGAGCTCCTTGTAGGCGGATGCGAGATCGTCGCACAGTTCATCGACCTGATGGGCGGCCTGCTGTCGTGAGTTGCTGAGCCTGCGGCAGATTCTCTTGAGGCGTTCGACCTTGCGCGCATTGTCGCGCGATCGCTCCGCCTGAGCGCGGGCCCCGGCGATGCGGGGGGCGACGTCGGCGACGTCGAACGGGCTGATGAGGAGGTCGGCGGCGCCGGA
The DNA here is from genome assembly GCA_965228605.1 of Phycisphaerales bacterium. Taxonomy (GTDB): domain Bacteria; phylum Planctomycetota; class Phycisphaerae; order Phycisphaerales; family UBA1924. The sequence continues at coordinate 3,316,096 of OZ245825.1, read as the reverse complement.
GCGCATGGCCTCGACCGCGAGTTCGAGGGAGGGGGACGCGGTGAAGAGCACGGCGCGGGTCGGGCGGTCGGAGGTGGCGATCCACCTGGCGAGTTCGAGGGCGCCGTCGCGCCACTTGTCGGCGTCGATGAGGACGATGTCGATCTCGTCCTGCTCGGCGCGTTCGCGTGCCTCGCGCAGGTCTTGCGCATGGGAGCACGCGGTGGCGCACCCCTCGACGGCGCGGTCGAGCGCTTCGAGGTCGCTCGCGGTGCCGCCGACCAGCATGAGCTTGGACAGGCGGATCCCGCCGATGGGCGGGCGGCGCTCGGGCGACGCCGAGTCGGCGTGGTGATCCTCTGGGTGTGATTGCATCGGGGCTCCCTCTCTCGGTTCTCTCTCATGGGGCCAGGCCCCACACGAGGGTCATCGACGAGTGTTCGGGATGGCGTTGGCGGGAAGGTGGTTGCGCGGCGTGTGGGGCGGGCGGTGTGACGCCTGTGGGCTTTGTGCGCTGCGATCGCGTCCGGTACCGCGCATCGGCACGGGCTAGCCCCCCTGTGTAGGGGAGAGGAGGCGCGCGGCTTCGCGGGCGATCGAGTTCGGCGACGCGTCGGATTGGTGCGTGATCGTGGCGGTCGCGTCGGGCGGCCCGGCGCCGGGTCGGCCCACCACCATGACCGCGGTCGAGGCGAGGCGGTCCTGCTCGGCGATCAATCGCGTGAGCTCGGCGGGGTCGACCTGGTGCGGCGCATCGAGGACGACCAGCGCCGGGGGATCGGTGGCGAGTTCGAAGCCGGCGGCCAGGGCGTGGCGTGGGGAGCGCAGTTTGGCGTGGGGGACTGCCTCTGCGATCGCGCGCGTGAGTTCGGCGGTGCGCTGCGGGCTCGCGATGAGGAGCACGCCTCCCGTGTTCTCGGGGGCTTGCGGGATGGGGATGGCGTTGTCCCGCATGAAGCGGAGGAGTGCTTCGCGGGGGATGCGTCGGAAGCGCGAGCCGGGCACGCGGAAGCCGTCGATGCGGCCCGCGTCGAAGCACCGGATGATGGTCTGTTGGGACAAGCTACAGATAGACGCGGCTTCGCCGGTCGTGAAGATGTCCTTGTCGTTGATGCCTGCTTGTGGCTTGGATGCCATCGCTCACTCCCCCGAAGCGGGCGGGCGCCGCCTGTGGCAAGATCGGGCGGTGGGGCGGAGCGGGTGAGCGGGGGAAGGTGGGGAAAGTGGCGGGTGTGCGCGGGTGGGGCGGTCGGGGGGATGGGGTGTGGTGTGTGGGGCCGAGAATCAGCGCGGGGCGAGGGCACGCTGGGCTTCGTCCACGACGGCGTCTTTGACGGCTTCGATACTCGGGCACGCCTGGCCGAGGAGTCTTGCGAGGCTTGTGACGGGGCGGCCCGCGAGCCCGCACGGGACGATGAGGTTGAAGTGGTCGAGGTCGGTGGTGACGTTGAGGGCGAAGCCGTGCATGGTGACCCACCTGCGGACGCGGACGCCCATGGCGCAGATCTTCGCGCCGCCGGGCACGCCCGGCTGGTCGACCCACACGCCCGTCGCATCGGGGTCTCGCCTGCCCTGGACGGCGAAGCGTGCGCACACGCGGATGACGATCTCCTCGAGTGCGCGCATGTAGGCGTGGAGGTTCATGTGGATGCGGTTGAGGTCGACGATGGGGTAGGCGATGAGCTGGCCTGGTCCGTGGTAGGTGATGTCGCCGCCGCGATCGGTCTCGCGGACCTCGACGCCCTTGGTGGCGAGGAGTTCGGGCGTCGCGACGAGGTGGTCGCGCACGCCCGGGCGTTTGCTGATGGTGACGACCGGTGGGTCGTGCTCGACGAGGAGGAGCCGGCCGATCGGGCGCGGCGATTCGCTCTCGCGCCACGAGAGGACTTCGGCGTGGTGGTTGCGCTGGAGGTCGAACGCATCGTCGTAGGGCATGCGCGCCAGGTCGATGACCTCGATGGCGGGCGCGGCGTCGGGCGGCACGTCGGCGGTCACCCTAGTAGAAGAACACACGCCAGACGACCGCTGCGACGATGAGGACGCCTATGGCGAGGAGGGTCGCGGCGAGGATGTTGCGCTTGCGCCGGATGTTGTCGGGCTTGGCGACGTGGGTATCGATGTTCTTCGGGGCCATGCCTGACTGTAGGGCCCCGGACGTCGCGGTGGGCTCACATGTAGGAGATGACGAGGGCGATGATGACGACGACCATGACCACCCCGATCGCCATGAAGATGCCGGCGAGGATGTTCTGCATGTGGCGGACGTTCTTCGCGGTGGTGTCACGGCGGCGTCGCGCGGGCTGCTTCTTCTTCTGGGCCATGGGCTGATTCTACATGACCGCGGGCGGGGCGGGCTTGGGGGGCGGTCGGCGTGCCCACGGCGGGGCGTCGCCCGGGCTACCGCTCGCGGTGGACGACGGCGTCGGCCATCGCGGCCAGCTGGGTGCGGGCGGGCGAATCGGGGAGTGCTCCGAGTTCACCCTTGGCGTCGTCGACGAGGGCCTCGGCGGCGGCGCGGGCGGCGTCGAGCGCGCCCGCGTCGTCGAGCTTCGACGCCAGGCCGGGTTCGCCCGATTCGACGGCGGCGATCGTGCGGGACCGCTCGGCGGGCGCGAGCCCTTCGAAGTAGCGGATGATGGCGAGGGTGGGCTTGCCCTTCTCGGCGTCGCGCCCGACGGGCTTGCCGATCGTGGCTTTGCTCGCGGTGAGGTCGAGGAGGTCGTCCTGGACCTGGAAGGCCTTGCCGATTGCGAGCCCGAAGCGCCAGAGGGCGCCGGTGGCGGCGCGGGGGGCGCCGCAGACGGCGGCGCCGAGTTCGCACCCGACCGCGATGAGGGCGGCGGTCTTGCGCTCGATGATCTCGTCGTAGGTGCGCTCGTCCATGGCCCAGTTGCCGCGGTTGGCGAGTTGGAGCAGTTCGCCCTCGCAGACCTGCGAGGTGATCTCGCCCACGCGGAGGGCGATGCGCTGGTCGTCGATCTGGGAGCAGAGGTGGAAGGCGCGGGCGATGAGGTAGTCGCCCAGCATGACGGCCGCTTCGTTGCCGGCCATGTTGCAGATGGTGGGGCTGCCGCGCCGGACGTCGGCTTCGTCGAGCACATCGTCGTGCACGAGGGTCGCGAGATGGATGAGTTCGACGACGCCCGCGACGGTGACGAGGTCGTTGGGGAGGTCGAGGGGCTCGAAGCGTGCCTCGGACGGGGGGGTCGCGGCGAGGCCCGAGAGGATCGCGACGGACGGTCGGACCATCTTGCCGCGGTACGCGGCGGAGTGTTCGACGAGGCGCTGCGCTGCGGGGATGGGGGAGCGCATCTGATCGGCGAGGCGCCTAGCGACTGCCTCGAGGCCCGCTGAGATGAGGCGGGCGAGGGCGGCGTCCTGGGTGTCCACGATCAGCGCGGGGCTCATGTCTGGATTATCGCAAGGGCGGGGCGGTCTTGCCAATGGTTTCAGAAAAAAGTGAATGTTCAGGTATTCGTCCTATAACTCATGGCTCGTGGCATGTTCCAGGCGATCCCGCCATGATCGCGTGCATGGCGCACGAGGGAGCGGGTGAGGTGTGGCGGATCGCGACGGACACGGGGGGCACGTTCACGGACTGCCTGGGGGTGTGCCCGCGTGGCGTGGTGCATCGGGCGAAGCTGTTGTCTGCTGGGTTGGTGCGGGCGGAGGTGTTGGAGGTCGATGGGGCGCGGGTGAGGGTGGGGCTCGGGGGCGTGGGTGATGCATCGGGGCTTGTGGGGGCGCGGGTGCGGCGGGCGGACGGTGCGGGGGATGAGAGCGGGGGCGTGCGCATCGCGCGCGTGGATGGCGCGTGGCTCACGCTTGATGGGCAGGCGGGTTGGCTCGGCGCGGGGGTGGTGGTTGATATCGCGACCGGCGAACCTGCGCCGGTGGTTGGGGCGCGCCTGCTGACGGGGACGGGGGTGGGCGAGGCGTTCCCGCCCATGGAGGTGCGCATCGCGACGACGCGTGGCACGAACGCGCTGCTCGAGCGCACGCACGCGCGCACGGCGCTGTTTACAACGCGGGGGTTCGGCGACCTGCTCGCGATCGGCGACCAGCGCCGGCCCGACCTGTTCGCGATCGACATCGTGAAGCGCCCGGCGGTGACGGAGATGGTGTATGAGGTGGGCGGGCGGATGGGTGCGCGGGGCGATGAGGTCGAGGCGTTTGACGCGGGGTTGGCGCGCGAGGCGTGCGCACGGGCGATGGCCGACGGGGCGCAGGTTGCGGCGGTGGCGCTGCTCAACGCGTGGGCGAACGATGCGCATGAGCGGGCGATGGAGTGGGTGTGTCGTGAGGCTGGGTTCGAGGTGGTGGCGCGGTCGAGCGAGATCGCGCCGACGATCAAGCTCTTGACGCGGGCCCAGACGGCGGTGGTGGATGCGAGCCTGACGCCCGTGATGGGTGGGTTCCTCGATGCGATCGGGGGTGCGATGCCCGATGCGAAGGTGGAGGTGATGACGAGCGCTGGGGGTGTGGTGGATGCGGGTGGGTTCCGCGCGTGCGATGGGCTGCTGTCCGGGCCAGCCGGTGGGGTCGTTGGTGCGTTGTCGAGCGGGCTCGGCGTGGGCGAGGGGCGGGTGCTGTCGTTTGACATGGGGGGGACATCGACGGACGTTGCGCGGCTCGATGGGCGTGTGGGGTTCGTGTTTGCGCATCGGGTGGGTGATGCGGAGGTGGCGCGGCCCGCGGCGGCGATCGAGACGGTGGCGGCGGGTGGTGGGTCGGTGTGCCGGTTTGTGGATGGGCGGGCGCGGGTTGGTCCTGAGAGCGCGGGGGCAACGCCCGGGCCGGCGTGTTACGGCGCGGGCGGGCCCTTGACGATTACGGATGTGAACCTGCTGCTCGGGCGGATCGACGAGGAACGGTTTGCGCTGCCCATCGATCGGGGTGGCGCGGAGCGTGCGCTCGCGGAGGTGCTTCGCGATGGGGAGGCGCAGGTCGGGCGTGCGGTGGAGCGTGATGCGGTGCTCAGCGGATTCCTCGACCTGGCGAACGAGCGCATGGCGGATGCGATCCGGCGCGTTTCGATCCGGCGTGGGTACGACCCGGCGGATCATGCGCTGGTGGCGTTTGGCGGCGCGGGGCCGCAGCACGCGTGCGCGATCGCGGAGTTGCTTGGTGTGGAGCGGGTGGTGGTGCCACGTGATGCGAGCCTGTTGAGTGCGCGCGGGCTCATGGAGTCGGCGGTGGAGCGGCACGCGGAGCGGACGGTGCTCGCGCCGCTTGGTGAAGTTGTGGATGGGCTCGACGGTGTGCTGGGTGAGCTTGAGGGGGAGGCGCGGCGGCTGCTCGGGGCGGGTGGCCCAGAGGAGTTGACGGTGCGACGGATCGTGTCGCTGCGGTTTGTTGGGCAGGACCACACGGTGGAGGTGGAGGGTGTGTCGAGCGGTGGGCTCGCGGCGGCGTTTGGTGAGCGGTATTCGGAGTTGTTCGGGCACGTGCCGGGCGATCGGGAGGTGGAGTGTGTGGCGGCGCGGGTGGTGGTGGCGCGGCCGGCAGAGCGGGTGGAGTGGGGCGCTGCGGGGGGAGCGGGATGCGTTGAGGCGGTGGGTGAACGCGGGGTGTGCGTGGGCGGGCGATGGGAGCGTGTGCGTGTGTTCGAGCGCGGGGCGCTGGGTGCGGGGGCGCGGATCGAGGGGGCTGCGCTGATTGGTGAGCGCCGGAGCGCGACGGTGGTCAATCCGGGGTGGTCGTGTGAGGTTGCGGGGGATGGGGCGCTGGTGTTGGTGCGCGCGGCGGGCGAGGATGCGACCGCGAGCGAAGCCGAGCGCGATCGGGGGGCGCTGGGGCGTGAGCTGATCGTCGGGCGTCTTGATGCGATCGCGGAGGTGATGGGGGAGCGGCTGCGCTGGTCGGCGGTGTCGGCGAACATTCGTGAGCGCCTGGATTACTCGTGCTGTGTGCTTGATGCGGCGGGGCGGTTGGTGGCGAGTGCGCCGCACGTGCCTGTACACCTTGGGGCGATGGGGGTGTGTGTGCGCGCGGTGGTCGCGGCGCTGGGCGGGCTTGGTGAGGGTGATGTGGCGGTGACGAACCACCCGGCGCATGGCGGGTCGCACCTTCCCGATGTGACGGTGGTGCACCCGGTGCATGTCGGTGGCGCGCTGGTGGGGTATGTGGCGAGCAGGGCGCACCATGCGGAGATCGGAGGGCGGGCGCCGGGGTCGATGCCGCCCGATGCGCGCAGGCTTGAGGAGGAGGGCGTGGTGATTGCGCCGATGCGGCTGTACGAGGGCGGGCGCGAGCGTTGGGGTGTGTTGCGTGAGCTGCTGGGGCGCGGGGCGTGGCCATCGCGTCGTGTGGGCGACAACCTGGCGGACATCGAGGCGGCGGTGGGCGCGGGGCGCGAGGGGGTGCGGCTGCTGAGGGACTTGTGTGGGGGAGACCCGGCTCGGCGAGCCGGGCCACCGGGAGGGGTTGAGCGTGTGCGCGAGGCGATGGCGTGGGTGATGGGGCACACGTCGTGGCTGGTGGGCGAGGCGCTTGGGCTTGATCGCGCGGGTGGCGACGCGATGGAGGCGCGGGAGGTGATGGATAACGGGTCGGTGATCTGCGTGCGCATCGAGCGCGTGGGCGGGCGGCTGCGGGTGGACTTTGGGGGGACGAGCGCACAGGTGGAGGGGAATCTCAACGCGCCGGTGGCGATCGTGCACAGCGCGGTGGGGTATGTGGTGCGCCTGCTGGTCGAGCGGGAGGTGTCGTTGAACGAGGGTCTGCTTGGGGCGGTGGACCTTGTGGTGCCTGAGGGGTGTTTGTTGAACCCGGTGTTTGGCGATGATGCTTCGGCGTGGCCGGCGGTTGCGGCGGGGAATGTCGAAACGAGCCAGCGTGTGGTGGATGCGCTGGTGCGCGCGCTGGGGCTGGCTGCGGCGAGCCAGGGGACGATGAACAACCTGCTCTACGGGGATGAGACGTTTGGGAGTTACGAGACGATCTGCGGCGGCGCGGGCGCGACGGCGCGCGCTGGTGGGGCGCACGCGGTGCACACGCACATGACGAACACGGCGATCGCGGACCCGGAGATCGTCGAGCACCGCTGCCCGGTTCGGTTACGCAGGTTTGCGGTGCGGCGCGGGTCGGGGGGTGCGGGGGTTCACGCGGGTGGGGATGGCGTGGTGCGGGAGGTGGAGTTCCTGCGCGCGGCGCGCGTGAGCGTGATCGGGCAGAACCGGGTGCGTGGGGCGCGGGGGGCTGAGGGTGGGGGTGATGGGGCGCCGGCTCGGGTGCGCGTGGAGCGCGCGGGTGGGGCGGTGGAGGAGCTTGCGTGGGCGGATGGGCGCGATGTGGGTGTGGGCGATCGCGTGGTGGTGGAGACGCCCGGCGGCGGGGCGTGGGGCGCTGGCTAGATGTAGTACATCATGCTCTGGTCGCTCTGGGAGCGTTGCTCGGCGGCGTGGACGAGTTCGGCGAGGGAGACGCTGCCGATGGCGTCGGTGAAGGCGTCCTGCATGCGTTCGTGGAGGAGTGAGAGGGCGTGTCGGCCCGTGGTGTCGAGGGGGTTCTCGGCGCCGCGCGTGCCGTTGAGTTCGGCGCTGGTGACGACGGCCTCGGCGGGTTCGAGTGCTTCGATGAGTTCGGCGACGGTGATGGCTTCTGGCGCGCGGGCCAGGCGGTAGCCGCCGCCTGCGCCGACCTTGGACTCGAGGATGCCCGCGGAGCGGAGGCTCAGCAGGATGGACTCGAGGAACTTGGCGGGCAGTTGTTCGGACTGCGCGATGTCGCGTGATTGGACGTAACCCGATCCCCACCTGACGGCGAGGCGTACGGCGGCCTTCAGGCCATACTCGCTGCGCTTGCTGAGCCTCATGCGTGCGCGCTCCCCTCGTGATGGGCGCACGCTCTTTGGGGGAACGCGCACGGCGCCGGCTTTGTGCATTGGTCCTGCCCACTCCCCCCACGGAGCGCGCCCGACCAACCGGCGACGATGACCCAACCCGGACCCTGTCTACAAGACGATACGGAAATCGATCGGGATGGTTGCCCCCCGATCATCAGGTTTTAGGGATTTGAGAGGAGGTCCTTCCGCGCGCCAGTTGTAAATGGCGTTGAGGCCCGCCTGGTCGATGGCTTTGTAGCCAGAGGATTGGAGGATGATGGCGTCCTTGACCTTGCCGTCGGCCCCGAAGAAAGCCCTGACAACCTGGTCGCGCCGGCTCCGGGAGAGGTACTCGGTGACGTCGTGGACGTCGGGGGCGACGGTCGAGATCCGGAGGCCTTCGGCGGCGAGGGGCTTGCCGGGGCGGATGACGTGGGCGTGCTTGATGGCGGTGGCGATGGCTTCGCGATCGGATGGTCGGCGCGGGTCGGGGCGTGGGGTCGGCGGGCTCTGAGGCGCCGGTGGGGCCTGGGCGACGGCGGGTTGGTCGGCGGGCTTGGCGGGTTGGGGTTCGGCGCTGGTGTCGGCGGCGGGGTCGCGCGCGAGTTGGTCGGGCTTGGTGGGGTCGTCTGCGTTGTCGTTCTGAGGGGATGGGTCGGGCGCGGGCGGGCCTTCGATGGGCTCGAGGGCTGCGGCGAGGGGTGTGGTCAGGCCTCGCGCGGCGTCGGCGAGTGCATCGATGCCGTGCATGGCCTGCTCCTGCGCGCTCTGGACCGCGGCGGCGAGGCGGCGCGCTGAGGCGGCGATCTGTTCGGGGGTTTGTTGCGCGGGTGGGGCGGGCCTGGCGGGCTCGGGCGCGGGCGGGGTTTCCTGCTGGGCGAGTGGGCTTGGTTCGGGGCGGGGCGGCGTGGGCGCTTGGAGCGTCTCGGCGGCCTGCTCGGTTTCTGCGAGGCGCGCGAGGTGCTCCTCGTATTCGTCGTAGCCGATCCATGTGATCGAGGTTGTGGTGGATTCGGGCTCGCCAACGGTGACCCTTGGCGGCTTGGCGAGTTCGGGCGCATCGGGGTCGACATCGATGCGGTCGAGGAGCGCGCGCCCAGCGGGCGAAGAGCCCACGACCAGCGCTGCGAGGCCGGCGTGGAAGAGCAGGCTCACGAGGAGGCCGGCGGCGAGGCGCGGTGTTGGCGCATCGTCGGATCGCATGGTGAAGGGTAGGGCGCTAGGGCGTTGCGCCTTGGGGGATGCCATCGGGGTAGGCGCGGGCGATGGCCTCCTCGATGCGCTGGATGCGGTTCTCGGGGTTGGGGTGGGTCGCGAAGAACTCCGCCTGGCGCCCGCCGCCGCCTGCCTCGGCGAGGACGCGCATGACCTCGATCATGGCGCGCGGGTCGTAGCCGGCTTCGCCGAGCAGGACGACCCCCCACTGGTCGCATTCGAGCTCATCGTCGCGCCCGTACTTGAGGTTGACGAGTTGGCCGATCGCGGCGGCGACGGCGGCGGCGTATTGCGAGTTGGGGTTCTCGGGGTCGTAGGTCGCGGCGCCGACGGCGCCGACGAGGCCCTGGGTGAGTTGGGCTTTGGCGAGGTGTTCGGCGCCGTGGCGCTCGACGACGTGGCCGATCTCGTGGGCGATGACGCCGGCGAGCTGGCCTTCGGTGGTGAGGCGGTCGTAGAGGGCGTCGGTGATGAAGACCTGGCCGCCCGGGAGGGCGAAGGCGTTGATGGTGTTGTCGTCGGCGAGGACGTGGAACTCGAAGGGGTAGGGGTTGTCGCCCTTCGCGATGCGGTCGAGCGCCTGGAGCAGGCGCTGGCCGATTCGGTCGACGCGCGCCTGTGCCTGGGCGTCGGGCTCGAGCCCGCCGAACTGTTGTGACATCTCGGGGACGGCCTGCAGGCCCAGCGCGATCTCATCGGGCACGGACATGGCGACCTGTTGTGTGCTGCCCGTGATGGGGTTCTTTGATGATGAGCCGAAGTAGCTGACGATCGCGATGAGCGCGATGACGCCCGCGATGGCGAGCCGGACAGGGAACCTCGACGAGCCGATCGAACGGGTGCGGCGTGGCATGGTGCTGCTCTCCGGGGGTGGGTGCAGGATAGCCGGGATGTCGAGGGCGAAGGGGCCGCGCGCCGGGTGGGCGCGCGGCCCGCGCAGACCTCGCACTGCCCTTGGATGGGCGTGCGCCGGTGAGAAGTGCGGGGGTTGGGGCTAGAGGATCCAGGTGGGCTCGTAGCCGTAGTAGGCGTGGATGTCGCGGTGGAACTCGGGGGAGTTGGTGTCGGGCCAGCTGTCCTTGTCGAAGCCCGGCGCCTCGCGGAGGCGTTCCTTGGGGACGTCGAGGACGACGCAGTGGCGGGTCGTGTCGATGCGGAGGGCCTTCCACGGGACGGCGAAGTACTTCTCGCCCAGGCCGAGGAAGCCGCCGAACGCGAGGACGGCGTAGGCGACGCGCCCGGAGTTGAGGTCGATCATGAGTTCCTTGATGGTGCCGATGTGCTCGCCTTCCGGGTTGCGCACGGTGTCGCCCGAGATGGTGTCTGCCGACAGAACGAGAGGCTTGGTTGCGACGGTCATGTCTGACTCCTTTCGGTGTCTTCCGGCCTTCCCAGTGGTTCGACATCGGGCGTTGGGCGGTTCGTGCGATCGTGTACAGTCGGCGGCCAGGAGGGCGCCAGCGATGTTTGGTTGCGACGAAGGGAGTGGTTTGCCCATACGGGTTCTGGCGGTGATCGGGGCGTGCCTCGTCGGCACGGTCTTTGCTCAGAAGGGTGATCGTGCGCCTGCGGTGGATGATGCGTTTGGCGCACGCGTCGACCGGATGCGTGAGCGTGCGCAGCTGCCTGCGCTGGCGGTCGCGGTGGTGCGTTCGGATGGCGTTGAGTCGATGGCGGTGAGCGGCTTGCGGTGTGCTGCGCGCGATGTCGCAGTGACCAGCGATGACCTGTGGCACCTCGGCTCGTGCGGGAAGGCGATGACGGCGACGATGATCGCGCGGCTCGTGGAGCGGGGTGTGCTGAGTTGGGACGCGACGGTCGCGGAGATGCTGCCTGAGCTGGGCGAGGGGATCGACGAGGCGTTTGGAGGGCTCACGCTCGTTGACTTGCTCTCGCACCGCGGGGGGCTTGGCTCGGGCGCGGAGCCCGACGGGGTGTGGGCCAGGGCGTACGAGATGGAGGGGAGCGAGACGGAGCAGCGTGCTGCGTTCGTGAAGGGCGTGCTGGCGCACGGGCCTGTTGCGGAGGTCGGGACGTACCACTACTCGAACGCGGGGTACGCGGTCGCGGGCTACATCGCGGAGGTGGCGACGGGGGAGTCGTGGGAGGAGTTGATGCGGGTCGAGGTGTTCGAGCCGCTCGGCATGGAGAGCGCTGGGTTTGGGGTGCGCTGGCGCGATCCAGACCTGACGCAGCCGTGGGGGCACAGGGCCAAGGGGAAGGGCGAGCACGCCTTCGTGATGCCCGGCCCGAAGGCGGACAACCCGCCCGCGATCGGGCCCGCGGGGACGATGCACATGTCGATGGGCGATTGGGCGGCGTTCATCGGCGCGCACCTGCGCGGGGCGCGGGGCGAGGATGGGCTGATCTTGAAGAAGGAGACGTTCGCGAAGCTGCACACGCCGCCGGTGGAGTCTGCGGGCTACGCGCTGGGTTGGGTTGTCATGGAGCGCGGGTGGGCGGTCGGGGAGGGCGAGGGCGATCGCGGGCGCGTGATGAACCACGCGGGGTCGAACACGACGTGGTATTGCGTGGCGTGGGTCGCGCCCGAGATCGACCTGGCGGTGCTTGTTGCGACGAACACGGCGGGGGCGGGGGTCGATAGCGCGGTGGACCGTATCGCGTGGTCGGTGATCGAGGGTGCGCTTGGGGGTGGGGGGCACTGACCCGAAGACGGGTCAGCGGCACGGATCGGGGAGGAGCGGGTCAGGGGAGTTGGTCTGCGCAGGTGTCGCCGAAGCGGGCGAGGAGCAGGTTGAGGTCGGTTGAGTTGATGGTGCCGTCTGCGTTGAGGTCGCCCACGGCGCTGGGGGGGACGTCGTCGCCGAAGCCGGCGAGGACGACGTTGAGGTCGGATGAGTTGACGGCGCCGTCGCCCGTGAGGTCGCCCTCGCACGAGATGATTGCGTCGAGTTGCTGCGGGTCGGTGTAGTCGAGGTAGGCGGTGAAGCCTGCCGGGAGGGCGATGCTTGTGGTGATGGCGTCGAAGCCGTTCGAGATGAGCGGGCCGTTGACGATGTTGTAGACGGAGCTTGGGAGGGGGTCGACGCCGTCGAACTCGAGGTCGAGGGTGCCCGCGAGGTCGAGCGTGCCGGCGAAGCCTGTGAGGCGCGAGTTGTCGCCCTCGATGATGAGGCACTGGTAGGTCGCGGTTGGGGCGAGCGTGGCCGCGCCCGTGATGGTGATGTCGAGCGGCGCGAGGTCGGGGCGGAGGGCGCCCTGGATGGTGACGTCGCCGAAGAGTTGGCCCGCGCCGGTGACCGACTGGTCGGGTCCGATGGTGAGGGTCATGTCGGGATCGGCGCCGAGGCGTGCGTCGTTGGAATCGCCCGAGACGCCGTTGAGGAGGATCGTGCCGGCGCCGTCGATGGTGGCGGACTCGATGGCGATGAGGGATGTCGTGAACGTGCCGCCCTGGCGGTTGAGGATGAGCGTGCCCTCGTTGGTGAGGCCCTCGGCGGTGAGGAGGAGCGTGGCGTTGTTGTCGGCGCCGGCGATGCCCAGGTTGGTGACGCCCGAGATGGTGGAGGTGGCGCCGCCAGCGCCGCAGACGCAGCCGTCACCGGTCGAGTCGAACGCGCCGCCCGCGTAGACGCCGTGCGCGAGGTTGAGGATGCCGTTGTCGCCTATGAGCCGTCCGGGCGCGGTCTGCGTGACCGAGGCCTCGACGCGGAGGGGGATGGTGGGGCTTGTTGCGGCGATCTCGCCGTCGTTCTGGACATCGCCTGTGATGCGCCCGAAGCCGTCGATGCGGTGGTCGGGGCCTTGGGTGAGGGTCATGGAGCGGGCGACGTTGATCTGGGCGTCGGCGTTGAAGTCGCCGGAGATGGCGTTGAGGGTGATGGTGCCCGTGCCGTCGATGGTGGCGGACTCGGCGACGCTCAGGGAGGTGGTGAAGGTGCCGCCCGTGCGGTTGATGAGCATGGTGCCGTGGTTGGTGAGGCCTGCGCCGAACAACGTGAGGTTGCCGGCGTTTTCGATGGCCATGTCGCCCTCGTTGGTGACGCCATCGATGGAGCCGCCCAGGGCGGAGACGAAGCCGCCGGGCGTGGAGTCGAACACGCCGCCCGAAATCGCGGCGAACTCTTCGAGGATGGCGAGGCCGCCATCGCCCATGATCGTGCCGGTTGGGTTCTGGGCGATGGGGCCGTTGATGCGCAGGTTGACGGCGGGGTTGGTGGCGGCGATGACGCCCTCGTTGGCCATTGAACCCGAGATGCGTCCGGCGCCGTCGATGCGGTGGTTGGCGCCGTTGATGAGGGTGAAGGGGTCGTTGGCGATGAGTTGGGCGTCGTTGAAGTCGCCGGAGGCTGCGTTGAGGGTGATTGAGCCGGCGCCATCGATGATCGCGGCGTCTTCGGTGGCGCGGAGGATTGTGGTGAAGGTGCCGCCCTGACGGTTGACGAGCATGGTGCCGTTGTTGGTGAGGCCGGCGGCGCGGATGGCGAGGTCGCCGGCGTTCTCGACGCCCATGGCACCCTCGTTGGTGACGCCATCGATGGAGCCGGCGATGCCCGTGACGAAGCCGGCGCCCGTGGAGTCGAAGGAGCCGCCCGAGACGGCGCCGAGTGACTCGATGAGCACGAGGGCGTCTTCGGCGCGGATGACGGCGCCTGGCGATTGGGCGATCGGGCCGTTGATGCGGAGCGCGCTGGTCGGGATGGTCGCGGCGATCTCGGACTCGTTGATGAGCGAGCCCGAGATGCGTCCGCCGCCGTCGATGCGGTGGGGCGGGGCGTTGGTGAGGGTGAAGGTGTCGTTGACGATGAGCTGGGCGTCGGCGAGGTCGCCCGAGATGGCGTTGAGTGTGATGGAGCCGAGGCCGTCGATGGTGGCGGTGTCGGTGGCGCGGAGGACGGTGGTGAAGCTGCCGCCCGTGCGGTTGACGAGCATGGCGCCGTCGTTGGTGAGGCCGCCAGCGCTGATGGCGAGTTGGCCGTTGTTCTCTATGCCCATGGCGCCGGTGTTGTGGACGCCATCGACGGCGCCGGCGACGGCGGTGATGAAGCCGTCGTTGAGCGAGGTGATGAGGCCACCTGTGATGGCGCCGCCGTCCGCGAGGCGCACCTGTGCGCCGTCGGCGGTGATGGCGCCCGCGCCGGTCTGGGTGATCGCGCCGGTGATCTCGAGGCGGTCGTCGGGGTGCTCGGCGATGATGTCGGACTGGTTCTCGAGCGCGCCCGCGATGCGCCCCGAGCCCCGGATGGTGTGGGGCGCTGCGTGGACGGCGCCGGCGGTCGCGGACAGGAGCGCATCGCCCGGGTCGGAGACGCCGGTCATGATGAGTTCGCCTGCGCCGGCGAGCGTGGTGGTGGCCGAGAGCCCCAAGAAGGAGTTGAAGGTATTCATGTTGGAATTGAGGAGGATGAGGCCATCGTTGTTGATGCCGCCCGAGATGGCGGTGAAGGCGAGGTTGCCCGGTATGGCGAGGGTGGCCATCGGGTTGGTGATGTCTACGCCATTGCATGCGAAGTTGGCGTTGACGGTGACGGTGTAGGGGGTGCGGCCGGCGAGGAGGGCGGCTTCGTCGTCGGTGTCGGGGACGTCAGCGGGGGACCAGTTGGCGGCGTTGCTCCAGTTGCCGTCGACGGGGGCTGCCCACTCGACGGTTGAGATGCCCGCGCTGGCGATCGCGGACAGGCCAAGCGCGAGGCCCGCGGCGAGGGGCGTGGCGACGGTGTTGACAGAACGGTGGCGCATGCTTCTCTCCTCGTGGGCGCGCGCAGCGCCCATCGCCAATCTACGGGCATCGCGGGGGGTGTCAATGGCGGTGGTCCCGATGGTGGGGGCCGGATCGGGCGCGCGTGACCTATCGGACTCAGGCGGTCGGTTCAGTCAGGTCGAACACGATGCCGTGCGGCCCGGCGTTGACGACGGGGACGCCGTTGGGCGCGGTGACGGTCTGGCCCGCGGAGTCGTGGATGTGGCCGCACACGACGAGGCGTGGGGTGCGCGTGTCGACGAGTTCACGGATGGTGGTGCTGCCGAGCGATTCGCCAGAAGAGGAGCGGTCGGCGAGGCCCTTTGGTGGGGAGTGGGTGACGAGGACGCAGTCGTGCGGGCATGATGACGCGAGGCGTTTGGCGCCGTCTTCTGTGAGATCGAAGCTCCAGCTGCCGAAGGGTGTGATGGGGATGGCGCCGCCGATGCCGAAGAAGGTGATGCCATTGATGTCGCAGTCGTCGGCGTGGAGGACGCGGGCGGCGGGCCAGGATGCGCACGCCTCGCGCAGCTCGTCGGGTGACTCTGCATTGCCCGCGACGAGGACGGTGGGGGTCTTGATCGATGCGAGCGATTGCACGTAGTCGTCGAGGCCTTTGCGCTGGCGGGCGAGGTCGCCCGCGATGACGACGACGTCGGCGTCGGGGGCGCGTTCGACGAGTGAGGCCGCGGCGCTTGCCGAGAGGTGGAGGTCGCTGACGAGGAGCAGGTTCACTGTGGGCCCCTTGCGTGGGGGTTCGCCCGCTTGGGACGCGGCGTTGGGGGGTGGGTGGTTCGCCTCGTTTGGTGGGGCGGCTAAACTGGCGGTCCCAGGTGGGCTTCGGATGTTGGTGATTGTAAGAGGAGACGGCGGGCATGGCCAAGCACAGTGTGACGTTGATCAGGGGCGATGGGATCGGTCCCGAGGTGACCGACGCGACGGTCCGCATGATCGAGGCGGCGGGCGTTGACATCGAGTGGGAGCCCATGATCGCGGGCGCCGAGGCGTTCAAGGCGGGCGTGACGACGGGCGTGCCGCAGGACACGATCGAGTCGATCGCGCGGACGGACGCTTCGCTCAAGGGGCCGCTGGAGACGCCCGTGGGGCACGGGGGCAAGTCGGCCAACGTCACGATCCGCAAGATGTTCGAACTGTACGCCAACACGCGTCCGACGCGCGACATCCCGGGCGTGAAGACGGCGTTTTCCGGGCGCGACATCGACCTGGTGGTGGTGCGCGAGAACGTCGAGGACCTGTACGCGGGCGTCGAGCACATGCAGACGCCGGGGCTTGCGCAGGGCTTGAAGCTGATCTCGCAGAAGGGTTGCGAGAAGATCTGCCGGTTTGCGTTTGAATTGGCGCGGGCCGAGGGGCGGAAGACGGTGCACTGTGCGCACAAGGCGAACATCCTGAAGATGACTGAGGGCATGATCAAGCGTGTGTTCGAGGAGGTGTCGGGGGATTACCCCGAGATCGAGGCGAAGCAGATGATCGTGGACAACTGCGCGCACCAGCTTGTGCGGTACCCGGAGCAGTTCGAGGTCATCGTGATGACCAACATGAACGGCGACATCCTGAGCGACCTGACGTCGGGGCTGACCGGCGGGCTCGGGCTCGCGCCGAGCGCGAACATCGGCAACAGCGCGACGATGTTCGAGGCGGTCCACGGTTCGGCGCCCGACATCGCGGGCCAGGGCAAGGCGAACCCGACGGCGATGGCGCTGTCCGGCGTGCTCATGCTGAGGCACCTGGGCGAGTTTGAGGCGGCGAGCAAGATCGAGAACGCGATCTACGTGACGCTCGAAGAGGGCAAGAAGGTGCCGGCGGACCTCGCGGGCGGTGGGGCGTTTGCCAAGACCGATGAGTACACCGACGAGGTGATCGCGAACCTGGGGCGGTCGAGCGATCGGATCAAGGCGCGCAGCTACAAGCCGATCAAGATGCCCGAGGTGACGCGCAACCCGGTGACGGTGACGGCCAAGAGCCGGCGCGTGGTCGGGATGGACATCTTCATCGAGTATGGCGGCGAGACCGAAGCGATCGGCAAGGACCTGGAGCGGATCGTCGAGGGCTCGCCCATGAAGCTCAAGATGATCTCGAACCGCGGCGTGCGGGTGTACCCGCTCACGGGGACGCCGACCGACACGATCGACCATTGGCGGTGCCGGTTCGTGCAGCGTGATGAGGGCGGCGAGCTGAGCGATGCGACGCTGATCGGGGTGCTGTCGAAGATCGCAGAGACCCACGTGTGGAACCACACGGAGAAGCTGTACGAGTTTGATGGCGAGCGTGGGTATAGCCTGGCTCAGGGCGAGAACTGAGGGCGGGCGACGGGCTAGCATCGCCCCGTGAATCTCGACCGTGACATCATCGATGTGTACCTGAACGCGCACCCCGCGCCGTTGCTGTTCGTGACGGTGAGCGGGGCGCACCTGTACGGGTTCGAGTCGTCGGATTCGGACTACGACCTGCGCGGCGCGCACGTAACGCCCGTGGAGGAGTTCGTGCGCCTCAAGCCGCCCCGCGAGACGGTGGATGTCCTTGACAAGGGTGGCAAGGTCGAGGTGGACCTCGTCACGCACGACGTGGCAAAGTTCTTCAAGCTGTTGCTTGGCAAGAACGGGTATGCGCTGGAGCAGGTGTTCTCACCCATCGTGGTGCAGTCGGCTGGCACGGCGTTCGATGAGCTGCGCGACATCGCGGCGCGGACGATCACGAAGCACCACCACTACCACTTCGAGCGGTTCTCGATGAACCAGTGGGAGCGGGTCGCGGGGCCATCGCGGGGCACCGTGAAGGGGCTGCTCTACACGTACCGGCCGCTCATGGCGGGCATCCACCTGATGCGGACGGGGGCGATCGAGTCGAACATCAACACGCTCAACGAGGTGTTCGATCTTGGGGAGGTCCGTGAGCTCGTCGAGCTCAAGCGGAACGGGCACGAGAAGGACCCGCTGCCCGAGGGGTCGCTCGATCGCCATCGGGCGCTGTTCGAACGGTTGCGGGTGGAACTGCACGATGCCAGCGAGGGGTCGGGCCTGCCCGATACACCACTGGATGAGGCGCGGGGTGCGCTCGACGACCTGCTTGTCCGGCTGCGCCTCGGCCGCCCATAGCACTCCCCGCGCTCTCGGGAGACCTGTGGCTCAGTCCTGGTCCGTGCCCGGCAGTTCGACCTCCACCGACCACACGCAAGCCAAGTGCTCGTCGCCCCGCTCGATGATTGACTCGGCGAGGTCGTTGAGCGATGGTTTGGGGGTGAGGGTGGTCTCGGTGCCATTGGCGCGCACGATGACGGGCTTTGTGAGGTCGATGTGGCGTTCGTCGAGGTTGAGGGTGATGCGGTCGATGGTGGTTGACGTGAGGGTGATGACGTTGTCGTGGCGGGTGGCCTCGATGGATCGGCCCTTGGCGGGGGTGGCGTCTTCGAGCCAGTAGTGGTGGTTGATGACGGTGTCGGTCTGGACCCAGGTGAGGTTGCGCGGCGTCGGGTTGCGCGCGTGGGCGAGGAGTTGGGGGAGGAGGTCGCGGTCGGGGAGGCCGCCGTGGCCGAAGCCCCCCTTGACCCACAGCTCGACGGGGTAGTCGCCTGGGTGCTCGGCCCTGAGCTCTGCGATCTGTTGGGCGAACTTCCGGCAGCGCCCGATGCGGCCGTAGGCGGTGTCGTTCTCGCCGATCATGGAGGTGAAGCGGAGGTTGCGGAGGTTGTCGGGCGCGGTCTGGCCGTCGGTGGGCGCGGCGGCGGAGGCGTGGACGGCGGCGAAGCGGTCGGGCATCTTTGGGCCGATGGCGAAGGCGCCGTAGCCGCCGTGGGAGTAGCCGATGAGGTAGACGCGGTTGGTGTCGACGTTGTGGGCGATGGTGAGTTGGCGGATGAGCTTGTCGATGAGCGGGTAGACGTAATCGGTGTAGAAGCCGTTCCACTCGTTGGTGGGTGCGCGGAGGGCGCAGTAGAGGTAGCCGCCGGCTTCGGGGTGGTCCTTGTAGTAGACCTGCATGTGGCGCCATTGGGAGTCGTTGACTTCCTGGGGTGCGCCGCCGCCGCCGTGCATGGCGATGACGAGGGGCCAGCCGGCTTCTGGCTTGTCGCCGACATCCTTGAGGGTGTAGGGGGATTCGTGGGTGGCGGTGGTGACGCGGGCGGACCGGAGGTCGCCCTGCAGTTCCTCATCGAAGGCGGCAAGCGGTGGGAGGATGGAGCCGGCTGCGCGACGGAGCGCCTCGCCGTGTGTCGCCATGAGCCCGATGTCGAGAGGCGGCAGTGAGCCACCATCGGCGCCCGCGAACTGGTGTCGGGCGGCCCGGTGCAGCAGGCGGTTCGCGGCGTAGCCCTCCACATCAAACACGAGGTTCACGATCGTCTCGTCATCGTCGGCGACAACAGTCCGCCGTTCAATACCGACCGCGTCGATCGTCACCTCCCGGCCGCGGCTGACCGAGAGGCTCAGCAGATCGTTGAGGTCGGCGCTTTCGTCGCGGGTGAGTTGTGCGGGTTGAGGGTTCAATGGGTCACGCTGGAGGTCCACGAAGACCGCCACCCGCTCACCTGTTTCCTTGAGCCTTGCTCGCACGCCCACCCGCACCTTGTCGTTGCTTCCCGCTTCCTCGTCTTTCGCGTACCGAGCCGTCACGTTGACCGCGTTCACCGGATCCGCATCGCGCGCCCAGACCATCGGGAGCGTGACGCCCGTGTCCTCCCAGGTCACGGCGTAGATCGCCTTCATCTGGTCGGTGGCGTCGGCCTTGGACGCGTCGGCAACGAACCATGCGTGGTCGAGGCCTTTGGCGCTGGGCTCGGCGGCGCCGAGGAAGTGCCACTCGGCATCGGCGGTGTCGTAGATTTCGACCCACGTGTGGTTGCCGCGCTCGTTCCACCATCGGGGGACGCCCACGAGTCGGGCGGGGACGCCGACAGATCGGCAGGCGTTGATGAGGATGATCGAGAGGCCCGTGCAGGAGGCCTTGCCCTGCTCGATGGACTCTGCGGGCGATTGGTCGGCGCGTTTGCGCTTGGTGGAGTACTTCACTTTGAGCGCGGGGAAGACCTCGCGGTTGAGGATGAGCGCCGCCTCGCCCGAGGTGGTGGCACCTTCGACGAGTGGGGCGAAGCGCCGGGCGAAGTCGGCCCGCCAGGGGTCGCGCGGCTCGGAGACGTTGGCGTAGGGGAGGATGGCGTTGCGGAAGACGCCTTCGGGGATGGCATCGGCCCAGGGCGCCCGCTCGAGGGCGCTGTGGGCGAGGGCGACCTCTTCCAGCAGGCGGTCGGCGGTGAGGGTGCGCAGGTCGCCCCTTGGCATGTGAGCGATGAGGAACTCCATGGAGCCGCGTTGGGCGGGGGGGACCTCGGCGATGGCTCGCTCAAGCTCTGCGTGGTTGTCGCCAGCGGCTTCGAGGGCGGCGGCGAGGGTCGCGCTTTGTTCGGATGCGGTGCAGGGCTGCGCACTGGCGAGGGTGATGAGCGCAGCGAGGAGGGCGGGGATGAGGTGTCGCATGGAGGGAGCGTACCGATTGATGGCGAGCGGGCGGCGATGAACCGCCGGGGCGGGGTCCTTGGTGCGTCTGGTAGTAGGTGTTGCGCGCGATGAAAGGACGAGGGTCGGATCCCCAACAGGAGTTAGCATGAAACGCGCCGGGGTCGGCGTGCGCACGCTTCTGGGTGGTGGTGGATTCGGGTTTCGCGTCTGAGCCGGGTCGGTTCATCCACTGTCACGAAGGGAGCATGGGGCATGCCCACACGAGTACGCGGCGTCGGTCGGGGTGGTTTGATCGCGCTGACGCTGGCCGCGTGCGTGGCTGCCCCCGGGCTCGCGGGCGATGCCGATCGGACGCTGCAATCGGCCCACGGGCTGCTCCAGCGGGGCGTGCACGACCTGGCGCTCGCGGAGTACGAGGCGTACCTTGCGGCCGACCCCGACGATAAGGCAAATGCCCTAGTGGCACAGTACGGGCGGGCGGTGTGCCTGGTCCGTCTTGGGCGGGATGGTGAGGCGTTGGGACCCTTGCGTGACCTGGCGGGCGCAGATGGGTTCGCTTTTGCGCCGGATGTGCTCTTGCTGCTGGCTCATGTGGAGATGCGGGGCGGCGAGGCGGGTCGGGCGGCGGGGCACCTCGAGACGCTCATCGAGCAGCACCCTCGCCACGGCTCGGTCGGGCAGGCGCGGGCGCTGCTCGTCGAGGCCCTGCACCGGGACGGGCGGCACGGGGAGGTTGGCCCCGTCGCGCGGGCGGCGCTGAACGGGGCGCGCGGTGAGAGCGCATCGCGCGTGAGGCTGTATTGGGGGCTGAGCGAGTCGGCGCGTGGTCGGCATGATCGCGCGGCGACGCTGTTCGAGCGGGCGATCGAGGATGCGCAGGGGCGCGGCCCGATCGCGGACCATGCCCGGCTCGGGCTTGCGCAGTCGCTCCACGAGCAGGGGCGGGGTGGTGACGCGAAGCCGCTGTATGAGGCGACTTTGGGTGCGCAGGACGCTGGCGTTGCGGATCGGGCGCGGTACGGGCTTGCCCGCCTGGCGTTTGATGAGGGCGACCTGAGCGGCGCGGCGAAGCTGCTCGATGTGGTCATCGATCGAGAGGGCGACACGGGCGTGCGGTACGCGGCGGTGCTGCTGCGGGCGCGGGTGAGCATCGACGATGGCGATGGTCGCATCGGGCGGCAGCTGCTCGGGCTGCTTGGTGAGCACGAGACGCTTGCGGATGATGCGGCGTATTGGGAGGCCAAGTCGCGGCTCCGCGAGGGCGAGGCGGGGCGTGCGGGCGAGGGGTTTGCCGAGGCGCTTGAGCGGTTCCCCAAGAGCGAGCTTGCGCCTGACATGGCGTACGACCTGGCGGTCGCGCTTTCGCGCGCGGGCGAGGCGCGGGACGCGGAGGCGGCGTTTGGGCGGTTCATCGATGCGCATGAGAAGCACCCGAACCGTGACGCGGCGCTGCTGACGCGGGCGAGCCTGCTCCACGAGCTTGGCGAGTATGAGGACAGCCGGGGTGTGCTGGGGGAGTTGGGTCGCGCGGGTGATGCGTCGATGCGCGCGAGTGGGGCGTTCCTTGATGCGGAGAACCTGTACCTGCTTGGCAACGCGAGGCAGGCGGAGTCGGCGTACCGCGCGTTCATCGAGCAGAACCCGGGCGATGAGCGTGTGCCGACGGCGTGGTACCGGATCGGCTCTTCGCTCTACGAGCGGGGGGAGTTCGATGAGAGCGAGCAACTGCTCCTCGATGCGGCGGGGGCGGGGGCGGGCGGGGACCACCAGGCGCTGCTGCTCGCGGGCGACATCGCGCTGCGCAAGGGCGCGTGGGCCGACGCGGGGGCGCGGCTCGGTGCCTACCTCGAGCACGCGGAGGCGGGCGAGCGCGACGGCGCGTTGCTCAAGCTCGGGCTTGCGCAGGCGCGTCAGGGCGACCACGCGGGTGCGCTCGCGACGCTGGCGCGCATCAGCCCGGAGGCGGGCGCGTCGACGCGTGAGCGTGCGGCGTTTGAACGGGGGCAGGCGCTGATCGCGCTGGAGCGCTGGGACGAGGCGTCGGCGGCGCTCGAACAGTTCCTCGGCGAATGGGATGAGAGCGAGCTCGTGGGCGCGGCGCGGCGGCACCTTGGTTCGATATCGCAGCGGCGGGGCGATCTGGAGGCCGCGGCGTCGTGGTTCGGGAGCGCTGCGCGCGATGCGGGCGACCTCGGCGCGAGCGCGCTGTACGACAGGGGGCGCGCGGAGCTTGCGCTGGGCAAGTACGACGATGCGGCGCAGACGATGGGAGAGCTGCTCGATCGCCGGCCCGGGGGCGACCTGCGGGCCCGTGCTTCGTGCGTGCGGGCGATCGCGCTCTCGCGGAGCGGGAAGCACCGCGCGGCGCTCGATGTGATGGGCCAGTTCGACGGGCGTTCGCTTGGCGGGCTCGGGCCCGAGCTCGCCTCGGCGATGGCGTACGAGAAGGGGCGAGCGCTGAGCGAGACGGGCGATGCGAAGGGCGCGATGAAGGCGTACGACACGCTCGCGCGCGACGCGGAGGCGCCCGCGGGCCTGCGGGCCCACGCGCGGGTGGCGCTCGCATCGCTCCAGATGGGAGAGGGGCGCCACGGCGATGCGGCGGTGCTGCTCGATGGTGTGCTGGAGGCCCTTCCCGGGCTCGACGAGCGGACGCGGGCAGCGCTGAGCGAGCAGGCGGCCTACCAGCGCGCCCTGTGCGCACGCGAGGCGGGCGACCACGCGCGCGTTGCGGAGCTGCTCGGCGGGTTCGACGAGCGGTGGCCCGAGAGCGATGTGGGTGATTCGGCGGCGCTTGTCGGCGCTGAGGCGCTCATCGCGCTGGGGCGGCAGCGCGACGCGATCGCGCTGCTCACGCCGCTCGGCGAACGCGGGGTGGACGAGGCCATCGCGGCGCCCGCGCTGCTCAGGCTCGGCGAGGCGCATGCGACCCTGCAGCGCTGGGCGCGGAGCGAGGAGGCGTTCACGCTCTTCCTCGACCGCTTCGGCGCCGACCACGACCTGTGGTTCCAGGCGCAGTTCGGCGTCGGGTGGGCGCGCGAGAACCAGGGGCGGCGGGGCGAGGCGATGGGGTCGTACCGCGCGGTCGTCGACCGCCACAACGGCCCGACCGCGGCCCGGGCGCAGTTCCAGATCGGTGAGTGCCTCTACGCGGACAAGCGGTACGAGGACGCGATCCGCGAGTTGCTCCGCGTGGACATCCTGTATGCGTACCCCGAATGGAGTGCCGCGGCGTTGTACGAGGCGGGGCGCTGCTTCGAAGAGCGGGGCAGGCTTGGCGAGGCGCGGACGCAGTTCAGCGCCGTCGTCGATCGGTTCGGGGACAGCGAGTGGGCGACGCTCGCGAGTGACCGGTTGGCCGCGATCGCGCGGGCGATGCCGCCCGGGCGCAGCACGGGCGACGGCGCCACTCAGTAACACAAACAGATTGGGCGCCGCGTGCGCACAGCGAAAGGAACCCGCATATGCACTGGATCGAACCGATCGCCCTGATCGCGGCCGCGCCGCCCACGCCATCGGCGAGCGATGTGAGCGTGACATCGGTGTGGGATTTCCTGCTCAAGGGCGGGATCATGATGGTCCCGATCGGGGTGTGCTCGCTCATCGTGCTCGCGGTGACGGTCGAGCGGCTCGTGGTGCTCTCGCGGAGGCGGGTTGCGCCCGAGGGGTTTGGCGATGGGCTCCGCGAAGAGCTCAAGCGGGGTGCGCCGCGTGATCATGCGGTGGACTACTGCAAGCGCGACGGGTCGCCCCTGGCGCGGATCGCGCAGGCGGGCGTCGAGCAGATGGGCCGGCCTATTGGCGCGATCGAGAAGCACATGGCGTCGGCGGGCGAGCACGAGGTGTACGACCTGCGCAAGCGCCTGCGCGTGCTGTCGGTGATCACGGCGGCGGCGCCGCTGCTCGGGCTTGTGGGCACGATCTTTGGCATGATCAAGGCGTTCCAGACCGTTGCGCTGTCGGGCGAGGCGCTGGGCAAGACGGAGCTGCTCGCGAAGGGGATCTACGAGGCGATGATCACGACCGCGGCGGGGCTGCTCGTCGCGATCCCATCGCTCATCGTGTACCACATCATCGCGGGTCGGATCGAGCGGCTCGTGCGTGAGATCGATCGTGAGGCGGTGGACCTCGCCGAGCGGATCGCGGAGGCGGGCGGGGCTGAGTTTGTCGAACCACGTGTTGATGGCGGGGCAACCACCGGTAGCGTGCGCGCCGCCTCGGACATCGAGTCGGGCACCGCGCCCGCGGTGACGGCGTGAGGGGGCGGCGATGCTGATCAAGCCACGACTCGATGGCGAGAGCGCCAAGCCGACGATCGAGCTGACGCCCGTGATCGACATGGTGTTCCTGTTGCTCATCTTCTTCCTGGTCGCGACGACGTTCCACCAGACGGAGCGCGAGATGCAGATCGCGCTGCCGGAGGCGGTGAGTTCGGGGCCCATCTCGATCTCGATGCGGGAGCTGATTGTCAACGTCACGTCGGACGGTTCGGTGATCGTGGGCGGGCAGGCGATCGGGCTCGGCGAGCTTCGCACGATCGTGAGCGAGGCGGTGAGCGCGAACCCCGACCAGAAGGTGACGGTGCGGGGCGATCGGGCGGCGACCTACGCGTCGATCGCGGGTGTGCTCGATGTGTGCAAGGGCGCTGGGATCGCGGAGCCCTACCTCGACACGGTGCCGATGCAATGAGGCGGGGCACGATGGATCATGGACCGGGCACCAGGACAGACGGGTAGGAGAGGCGATGAAGCGCGGGCACCTGTGGATGACGGTCGGGGTGGTCGGGGCTCTCGGTGCGATCGCCATCGGGTGGGTGTTGTGGAGCGTGCGGCCGCGCTCGATTGAGTACTGGACGGATGGCGCGAGCGTGCGTGAGCAGGGCGAGGTCGTGCGCGTGCGCGATGTGCTCTGGACGCCCGCGGTGCGCATGGGCGACGGGGTCAACACGGCGGGCGATGAGTACGAGCCACGCGTGAGCGCCGATGGGCGGACGCTTTGGTTCGTGCGTGGGAGGGCGGGCGGCGATGCGGAGCTTTGGGTGAGCGAACGGACGCGCGACGGGTGGGGCGACGCCACGCTCTTTGCGCCGACGAGTTCGCCCGCGGATGAGCTTGGGCCATGCCCGAGCGCCGATGGCGAGGCGGTGTACTTCTACTCGGACCGCGAGGGCGGGCTTGGGGGGTACGACCTGTGGGTGGTGCGCCGGGGTGAGAACGGTTGGGGCGTTGCGCAGAACCTTGGGCCCGGCGTGAATTCGGCGCTGAACGACTATGGGCCGGCGCTGTCGCCCGATGGTGAGCGGCTGTACTTCGCGTCCAACCGCCCCGCGCCCGGTGAATCGGAGGGGCTGCCCGATGAGGACGCGTGGCCCGCGACGATCCGCGAGGACCTGTTCTCGCGCCACTACGACGTGTACGAGGCGGCGGTGGGCGATCACGGGTTCGGGCCCGCGGCGCTGGTCGAGGCGCTGTCGTCGCCCGCGAACGATGGTGCGCCTGCGGTGAGCCCGGTGGGTGACTTCGTGTACTTCTCATCGGACCGCGATGGCGGGGAGGGCGGGTTTGACCTGTATCGCGCCCGCCTGCTCGATGGGGCGTTCCGCGATGTCGAGAACCTGGGCGCGCCGGTCAACACGCCCGCCAACGAGCTCGACCCCTCGCCGGCGATGGAGGGGTTTGCGCTGCACTTCAGCTCGGACCGCGATGCGGGCGCGGTCGCTCACGGGTACGACGTGTACCGCTCGGTGTCGCGGGAGGTGTTCCGCGAGGTCGAGGTGGTGAGCGCCGAGTTCGGATGGGGGGTGGTGTGGGGCACGCTCTGGCCCTGGCTGCTCGCGCTGTTGCTTGCGCTGGTGTTGCTCGCGCTGCTGGCGCGGCTCGCGAACGATGAGCGGTGGCGGGCGCGTTGGCGGGCGCTGAGCCTGATGACGCAGTGCGTGATGCTCTCGCTGCTGGCGCACCTGCTGCTCATGACGCTCTTCGCGGCGTGGAAGGTCACGACGAGCCTCGAGGGGCTCATGCGTGCGGGCGGTGGGCAGAAGGTGGCGTTGACGACGAGCGCGGGGGGCGGGGACATCGCGTCGCAAGTGCGTGGCGGGCTCGCGGATGTGTCGTTCGAGGCGGCTGCGCCGTCGGAGCTGGCGCGGCCCGCCGTCGATCAGGCGTGGGAAGCGCCGGCACAGGTCGATGCGGGTGCGCCCGCGGCGGAGCGTGTCGAGCGGGTGGTTGAGCACGAGTGGACGGACCCGGGCGAGTCGTCGCCCATCGCTGGGGCGGAGGCGCCTGTGGAGGCCCCGACCCTGGAGGCGAGCGTGGGTGCGCTGGCGGCTTCGTTGCCCGAGGCCGCGCGAGAGGCGGCGCGGGGTGAGCGCTCGGTTGAGGTGTCGCCGCGCCCGTTGGCGAGCGGCGCGGCGCCGCCTCGGCTGGGGAGCGACGGTGGGGCGGTGCGCACGGTTGATGCGGGTGTGGAATCGCTGGAGACGGTGGTCGAGCGGTCGCCGGTGGCTCGGGCGGTCTTGCCGGACGAGTCGGCGGCGGGCGCTGCGGCGCCGGCGAACGTGGGCGCTCCGGCTCTGTCTGGCGCGGAGGGTGTGGTGGCGGTCGCGACGCCCAGCGCGGGAGCGGCTCCGGCGATGGGAGGAGAGGCGTCGCTGGACACCGACGCGGGTGTGGCGGCCGGCGCAGCGCCCGTGGCGCCTGCTATCGAAGTTGCTACGGGTGGGCGCTCTGAGTTGTACGCCGGTGGTGTCGAGGCCCTCCCGGGCGTGGCGGTCGCGCGAGAGGGGACCGCGGGTGCGCGGTTCGATGCGCCTGAGGCGCAGGGCGGGCGCGTGAGGCCCGTCGCGACGGGCGGTGCGCCTGTCGCGCCCCTGCCGGGTGGTGGAACGCTCGACCTGGCGCTGCCCGGCGCGCGCCACGCGCAGGCGCAGGCGGAGCCCGTCGGCGAGGGCGATGCTGCTCCGTTTGCTCCCGGCGCGCTCACGGGTTCGGCGCCCTCGCCCGACCTCCCACTCGGCGGCGCGACGATCGGCGAGGACGCGGCCATCGAAGCGCCGCTCGATTTCGTGACGCCGACGCCCGAGCGTGTGATCGCATCGGAGGCCATCGAGGCGGAGACGCCCATCGCGGCGCTCGCGCCCGACCTCCCGCCCGGCGGTCTGCCCGCGATCGGGCTCCCCGACTTCGATCTCGCGCTGCCCGTCGCGGCGGGCGATGGCGAGGACGCGGAGCCCGAGCTGCGCCTGTCGGGCGTGGTGATCGATGGGGCGACGGGGCGTGGGCTCGCGGGGGCGCTCGTGCGCATCGACCTGAGCGAGGGGCAAGGCGCGGAGGCGACGACCGACCCTGAGGGTGGGTTCTTCGTCGCCCCCGAATCGGCGCCCGAGCACGTCGCGGTGTCGGCGTCGAAGCCGGGCTACCAGCCCGCTGCGGTCAACGTGTCGCGGCTTGAACTCGAGCGCGGCGCGGAGGTCGTGTTGCTGCTGCTGCCGAACAGCTCGAGCGTGATCGCGCTCGAGGAAGAGCCCGATGTGCACCACCTGGGCAACGATGAGTTCACGGGGCGGGTGAACTCGCAGTTCCAGAAGAAGAGCGAGGGGACGGCCTACCGCGTGACGTTCCGCGTGGATGCGTCACAGGTCGCGCCCGCGATGGCCCACGCGGAGGTGCGCCTGCTGGCGCGGGGGGCGCAGATCCCGAACCAGGTGCGGATCAACGGGCGTCTTGTGCCCAGGCGGCTCGACAACTCGCCCGGCGATGGCAGCTTCGGCGAGTTCACGGCGGCATTCCCGATCGAATGGCTCGGGGTGGGCGAGAACGTGTTCGAGATCCGTTCGGTGAAGCAGGCGCGGACGGACTTCGATGACTTCGAGTTCATCAACGTGCGGATCGTGGTCGAGGCGGCGGACGGCGAGGCTTTTTAGGGATTGGGTGAGAGATCCGTGCCGGGTGCGCGGAGGGGGAGAGCGGGAGTCTGCGCGCAGCCTGCACGCGGCGCTCACCTAGTCTGACCCGGCTGACTAAATTTAGTCTCGTGGGGTAGCACATGGAAGGGCGCGTCGCGGGGGGCGTTGTCGCGGCTCTTTCGAGTGGGTCCATGGTGTCGCGTCCTGGTGTGCGGGGCGCGGGGCTCTGGCACGGCGGCGGGAGCGCCGCCAGAAGGAGAAGTGAGCATGAGTGTTCGCACGTTTCTGAAGAGTGCGGCGGTGGTCGCGGGCGCGATGGTTGCGCCGGCGGCCTTCGCTGGCGGCGGCGACTGTTGTTCGCCCAACGGGACGCCCGGGTGCAGCTCGAACGGGTGCGAGGCGGCGATCTGCGCCACCGACCCGTTCTGTTGCGATACCGAGTGGGATTCGATCTGCGCGGACGCGGCGAACGAGATCTGTGCCGTGTGCGCCGGTGAGGGCTGCCCGGGGGATGGCAGCTGCTACGAGCCCAACGGGACGCCCGGGTGCAGCGACGCGGAGTGCTGTGGGATCGTGTGCGCCGCCGACGACTTCTGCTGCGCGACGAGCTGGGATGGGCTCTGCTCGGACCAGGCGTTCGAGTTGTGCGGGAACTGTGGCGGCGGTGACGCGGGCTCGTGCTACTCACCCAACGGCACGCCCGGGTGCGAGGATGCGTTCTGCTGCGAAACGATCTGTGTGGCTGACCCGTTCTGCTGCAACAGCCAATGGGATGGCATCTGCGCGAGCGCGGCGGCGGTCGAGTGCGCCGGGTGTGGCGAGAACGGCTCGGGCAGCTGCTTCGAGTCGAACGGCACGCCTGCGTGCGATGACGAGGACTGCTGCCAGCTGGTGTGCGGGCAGGACCCGTTCTGCTGTGATACGAGCTGGGACGGCATCTGCGCCGACGCGGCGCTCGCGGAGTGCGCGGGTTGCGGCGAGGCCGACTCGGGCTCGTGCTACGACTCGAACGGGACGCCCGGTTGCGACGACTTCGACTGCTGCGAGCTGGTGTGCGCCCAGGACCTCTTCTGCTGCGAGGTGAACTGGGATGGCATCTGCGCCGATGAGGCGGTCGAGTTCTGCGTCGGGTGTGGCGAGAACAGCGCCGGCAATTGCTGCGAGTCGAACGGGACGCCCGGTTGCGACGACGTGGACTGCTGCCAGATCGTGTGCTCCGCCGATCCGTTCTGCTGCAACACGAGCTGGGACAGCATCTGCGGTGATGCGGCCCAGGCGGACTGCGGCCTGTGCGATAGCGGGGCGTGCTGCAACGACGGTGTGTGCACCGTGGTCTCGCCGATCGTGTGCGTTATCAACGGTGGCACCTACCAGGGCGACGGCGTCGGGTGCGACCAGATCTTCTGCGGCATCGTCATCCTGTTCGGCGCCTGCTGCTTTGACAATGGCTCGTGCTCGGTCCTGACGACCACCGCCTGCGCCTCAGCGGGCGGCACGTTCCAGGGCATCCTGACCTCGTGCGATGAGGTGGATTGCGGGCCGTGCTCGGGCGATGCGGATGGCGACGGTGATGTCGACTCGACCGACCTGAACCTGGTCCTCCAGGGGTTCGGGTGCGTCGGGGGCGGCTGCCCGGGTGATGTCAACAACTCTGGCGCGACCAACTCGACCGACCTCAACATCGTGCTCGGCAACTTCGGGTGCGGGACCTGACCAGCGCTCAAGGACCCACACTGCTCATTCACCCGGCCCCCTGCGCTCACGCGGGGGGGCCGGTTTGTTTGTGGCGCCCGGCTTCGTGGGCGGGCGTCGGTGGGCTTCTGAGTCGCCCGTGCCACGCGGCGCGCCGCGGGCACAGCCTGCGGTCTCTCTGCTCCCAAACGCGGGTCCGGCGGCCGAGGTTGGTGCGCGGGCGTGCTGTCTGCTTGCCCGCGAGGGCGCTGAGAGAGGGATGGAGAGTGCCCATGAGGGTTCGGTTGATGGTCGTGATGGGGGTGGCTGCCGCGTTCGGCGGGGCCGTGATGGGCGGGAGCGACAACGACTGTTGCGACAACAGCGTGTTCCCCGGGTGCAACGACGCGGCGTGCGAGGCGCTGATCTGCTCTCAGGACCCGCTGTGCTGCTCGGAGAGCTGGGATGCGTTGTGCCGGGATGCGGCGATTGCGCAGTGCGCCGTCTGCGGGAGCTGCTGCCAGGTGCACGGCGAGCCCGGGTGCAGCGCACAGGGGTGCGAGGAGGTGGTGTGCTCGTTCGATCCGTTCTGCTGCGACAACGCGTGGGACGCGATCTGTGTGTCGCACGCGGAGGACATCTGTCTTGTGTGTGGGGGGACGGGGTGTGGCGATAGCGCTGCGGGGGGTTGCTACGTGCCGAATGGGTCGCCCGGGTGCGACGATGCGGGTTGCTGCCAGATGGTCTGCGCCGCGGACCCTTCGTGTTGCGACGACCATTGGGACGAGACGTGTGCCGGGTCCGCGGCGGCGCTGTGCGGGGGGTGTGGGCAGGTCAGCGCGGGGAACTGCTGCAAGAGCAACGGCTCGCCGGCGTGCGACGATGAAGAATGCTGCCAGCTCATCTGCGGGGTCGACCCGTTCTGCTGCGACAACACTTGGGACGGCATCTGCGGCAACACCGCGAAGGACGCCTGCTCACTGTGTGACACGGGGGCGTGCTGCAGCGGGCTCTCGTGCTCGGTGATCCCGCCCCTGCTCTGCGCCATCTCGGGCGGGACCTACCAGGGGGCGGGCGTGGCGTGCGAGATTTTCACGTGCGGCACGCCCACGTTCTTCGGGGCCTGCTGCTTCGGGAATGGGACGTGTTCGACGACCTCGACCACGGCGTGCGCCGCAGCGGGCGGCACGTTCCAGGGGATCCTGACGACCTGCTCGGATGTGGACTGCGGGCCTTGCGCGGGTGACACCGACAACGATGGCGATGTCGACTCGGTCGATCTCAACGAGGTCCTCGCGGACTTCGGGTGCACGGGCCCGGGGTGCACGGGCGATGTGAACAACTCGGGCGCAACCGACTCGACGGACCTGAACATGGTCCTTGGTGGGTTTGGGTGCGGGCTCTAGGGGCGATCTGGCGGGGGAAGCCGGAGGAGAGAGGGAGCGGCCCGGCGGTTCTCGGTGCGGACACCCGCCCGAGGCCGCCGGGCCTTGTTTCTTTTGGCTTTCTTCCGAGTCTCGCGCGCCTGGCGCCTGGGCGCCGGTCTCTCTGCGAGCACGAGGCCCACGGAGCGACCGGCGCGTTGTGGCGTTATCGGTTCGGACTGGCGCCGCCATGCCCGCATGGGCGAGTGAAAGAGGAGAAGGATCATGACCTGGAACGAGGTGTGGGCTGTCGTTGCGTGCGCGACAGCGATTGTGTGTGCGCCCGCGGTGATCGCGGGCAACGAGGGGGACTGTTGCGTCGCCAACGGCTCGCCTGGGTGCAACGACGAGGAGTGTGAGGACATCATTTGCTCGAGCGACCCGTTCTGCTGCAGCACCGAGTGGGATGAGAACTGCGCCGACGAGGCGTCCCAGCTGTGTGAGCAGTGCAACTTCGGGTGCCCGGGGCTCGGGACGTGCTACACGCCCAACGGGACGCCCGGGTGCGACAACACGGAGTGCTGCAGCGCGGTGTGCGCGATCGATGTGTCCTGCTGTTCGATCAGTTGGGACCAGGCGTGTGTGGACAATGCGCTGCAGGTCTGTGGGAGCTGTGGCGATGCGGGCGCGGGCAACTGCTGCGAGCCGAACGGCTCGGCGGGTTGCGCGGACGCGGAGTGTTGCGAGAGCGTGTGCGCGGTCGACGGCTTCTGCTGCAACACGACGTGGGACAGCCTCTGCGCCGATACGGCCCAGGACGTGTGCTCGGCCTGCGCGACGGGCGCGTGCTGCATCGATGGCGGCTGCACCGTCATGCCCGACACGCTCTGCTTCGCGTCGAGCGGGACCTACCAGGGCGACGGCGTGGCGTGCGGGGCCTTCACGTGCGGCATCCCGGTCTTCGGCGCCTGCTGCCTCGCCAACGGTTCGTGCATGGGCGGGAGTTCGTCGGACTGCATCGCCCAGGGCGGGACGTTCCAGGGCGTGTTCACGGTCTGCGCCGATGTCGATTGCGGGCCCTGCCCGGGCGACGCGGACGGCGATGGCGACTGCGACTCGGACGACCTGAATGAGTTGCTCGGCGACTTCGGGTGCACCAGCAGCGCGTGCTCGGGCGACCTCGACGGTTCGGGGACGGTGGACTCGGTCGACCTGAACATCCTCCTCGGGAACTTCGGCTGCGGCGTCTGAGCCCGCGTGAGGGGATCCCGTGCTTCCCTTCAAGGCCCCTCTCGGCGGACGACGCTGAGGGGGGCCGTTTCTCATTTGCTGGGGCGTGGCGGGTGGCGTCTTGCGTTGCGGGGTGAGCGGAGTCGCTCGAGGCGATCGCCGAAGTGGGCACGAACGGCCTCGTTGACCAACGCGACATGGCGATCCCAGGCGGGGCGGGCATCGCCTCGTGCTGCGCCGAGCAAGGCCCGCGCACGTGTGAGACATTCGTGGTCGCTCGGGTCGAGGGCGCGGGTGAGCGCGAGGGCGTCAGCCGCTGCGCGGATCACCTCGTCGCCCGGATCGGAGACACCCCCGCACCGCGCATCGCCCATCACGATCAACGCAACGAGCGTGGCGCGCTGGAGTTCTCGCGGTTCGGGGAGCAGTTCCCCGTCGAACCACTGCTGTGACTCGGCATATTCCCAGAAGCGACCGTCGATGAGTTCGGGGGCGAGGTCGGCGTCCTCGTTGTAGCCGCCCGACGACGCGATATCGTGGTAGAGCGCGAGCAGTTGCCGCCAGGTGCGCCACTGTCGCTCGATCTCCGCTCGCTCGCCGGGGTCGCAGCCCATCCGGGCAGCCCTACTTCTGGTAGTACTCCAGGTTGAGCTGGACATACTTGTTCCACTCGTCGGGGAGGTCTTCCTCTGGGAAGATCGCCTGGACGGGGCACTCGTCAACGCACAGGCCGCAATCGATGCAGGTGTCGGGGTCGATGAAGAGCTGGTCGGCGTCTTCGAAGTCGTCGTCCTGCTTGGTGGGGTGGATGCAGTCGACGGGGCAGACGTCGACGCATGAGGTGTCCTTGGTGGCGATGCATGGCTCGGCGATGATGTGGGTCATATCTGGTACCTCCCCGATCTAGGGGGCGGGGGTGCTGAAGTGGCCCCAGGCGACCGTGCCGGGGGAGCGGATCATATCCCGGTCGGTCCGATGGCCCCTTGGCCTTTGAAGGGGCGGGGATGGTGGGGGCAAAAAGAGAGCACGGGACGGTTTGTGCCGTCCCGTGCCTCGATGCGTGTGCCAGCATCCGAGATCCGGGCCAAGAGCGAGAAAGCCCCCGGCCCCTCGGGGTTACATCGCGCGGGCCCGACGGGCCTTCTTGCGACGCTTCTTGCGCGGGGCCGCAGTCGCGGCCTTCTTGGCCGTCTTGCGACGGGTCTTCTTGCGGCGGGTCTTCTTCTTGGCGGCCTTCTTGCGGGTCGCCTTCTTCCGCGTGGCCTTCTTGCGAGTGGCCTTCTTGCGGGTCGCCTTCTTGCGGGTGGCCTTCTTGCGCGTGGCCTTCTTGCGAGTCGCCTTCTTGCGCGTGGCCTTCTTGCGGGTCGCCTTCTTGCGGGTCGCCTTCTTGCGGGTCGCCTTCTTGCGGGTCGCCTTCTTGCGGGTGGCCTTCTTGCGGGTGGCCTTCTTGCGGGTCGCCTTCTTCCGCGTGGTCTTGCGGGCGGCCTTCTTCCTGGTGGTCTTACGGGTGGCCTTCTTGCGGCTCACCTTTTTCTTCGATGCACGTTTCTTGGCTTTCTTCTTCGCCATGGCTCGAGACCTCCTCGTTCAAAGTTCGGAGCTTTGAGGATGAGTCCAATAGACACAATGGACGTGGCACACGTCCAGTAACTGTACCGGTATCGGATTGCCCACGTCAACCTCTGCAATCCTGGTGCGGATTTAGTCCTCAATCACCGAGGCGCGCGACTCCACGGGGAGGAAGAGCGTGGTCAGGCGGGTGCCGTTGACTTCGTTGTAGACCTCGAGCGCACGCTCATCGGAGACGGCCTGCGAGACGCGTGCCCGCACGGTGCCCGTGGCGGGGTTGTACCAGAACGCGGCGATCTCCTCGCTCAGCGCGAGGCGGTCGGGCGGGTCGGTCATGCGGTACTGCCACTCGGGCGCCACTTCGAGCCAGGGGTGGGTCGCGGGGACGAGCGGGTTGCGTGGCACATCGCCCTTGAACCACGCGGGATCGATGGTTCTGGGCCATCCACGCCCGTTGACCTCGACGCGCCCCATGCCACCCTCGAGGCGCACACGGCCCGTGAGCCGGGTCACCGACCGCCTGGCCTTGTCGATCTGCGCCTGCTCCGCGTTCTCTGCCTGGCGGTTCCAATGGAACAGGGCTGCGCCGACAGCGACCAACAGCAATCCGAGGATGATCGGGAGGATGCGCATAGAACGCCCATCGCCCTTCTGGTGGCTCACCAAGCGATTAGCGGCGATCGCTCAGCCCGACTTGGCCCGTACCCGCCGCGATCGGGGACCGGGCCCCCGGATGCGACGGTTGTAGGGCTTGCGACGGCGCGGCGGCCCACCCGTACACTCGTGGCGTGACACCCCCCAACATCCATACCGCAACGCTCGATTCGGGCGCCACGCTCGTCTGCGAGTCGATGGCGGGCGTCCGCTCGCTCGCCCTGACCTGGCTCGTTCCCTTCGGGTCGGCCCGCGACCCGGCGGACACGCCTGGGATGTGCGCGGTGCTCGAGGAGATGCTGTGCCGGGGGGCGGGCGACCTGGATTCGCGCCAGCACGCCGATGCGCTCGACCGGTTGGGCGTGTCGATCGGGACGCGTGTTGAGACGTTCTACCTCGCGGTGTCCGCGACGATGCTCGGGGCGCGGTTCGGTGAGGCGTTGCCGCTCATCGCGGACATGGTGCTCGGCCCGCAGCTCGCGGAGAGCCAGCTCGCGCCGACCAAGGACCTGTGCATCCAGGCGATCGAGGGGCTCGCGGATGAGCCGCAAGAGCGGATCATGCACGAGCTGCGCAAGTGGCACTCGCCCCCGCCCATCAACCGCTCGCCGCTCGGCACGGTCGACGGGATCAAGGCCATCACCGCGGACCGCCTGCGCTCGGAGTGGTCGCGGCTCGCGCTGCCCAAGGGGTCGATCATCGCGCTGGCGGGCGATGTGGACGCGGTCGCTGCGGCGGGCGCGTTCGACACCCTGCTCAAGGGGTGGGAGGGCGAGTCGGCGCCCGTGACGTGGGACCAGGCCGCGGGCGAGCGGGGGTATCACCACATCGAGGACCAGACGGCCCAGGTGCACATCGCGCTGGCGCACGATGCGCCCGCGGAGCCCAACGACGATGCGTTTACCGAGCGTGTCGCGACCGCGGTGCTGTCGGGGGGGATGTCTTCGCGGTTGTTCTCTGAGGTGCGTGAGAAGCGGTCGCTCTGTTATTCGGTGTACGCCGCGTACGCCGCGGACGCCCGCTTCGGGCGGACCGTCGCGTACTCAGGCACCACGCCCGATCGGGCCCAGGAGACGCTCGATGTGCTTCACGGCGAACTCGAACGGATCATGACGCCCGGGGGCAAGGTGACGCGCGAGGAGTTCGACCGGGCGGTGGTCGGGCTCAAGTCGAAGCTGATCATGTCGGGGGAATCGAGCAGCGCGCGGGCGGGGGCTTTGGCACGCGATATCCACAAGCTGGGCCATCCCCGGTCGTTGAGCGACCTCGCGGCGGCGGTGGATGCGGTGACGCTCGACCGGCTGAACGACTACCTGAGCACGCGGGCGCTGGGGCAGTTGTCGTGCGTGACGATTGGGCCCAAGGCGTTGACGATGCCTGGTTCGTAGCGAGCCCCATCACAGTGAGCCGGGGCGTGCCGCATCGGTGTGAGCACCATTCGCTCCCGCTTCACCATCCGGTGAGCGTGCTGAGCGCCCGCGTCCATACGATCGCTCCATGCCCGCACCACCCGATGACTGGCGACGCCAAGATCAGGATCGGTACCTGCGCGGCAAAGCCTTCCGGCTCTGCGACTACACCGCGCCGTCCGCCACATGGGACCACGACCACTGCGAGTTCTGTTGGGCGAAATTCATGGAGAGGCCCTACAAGGATGTGCTGCAGCGAGGCTATTGCTCGCTCGAGGGAACAACGCCCGTTGGCTACCACTGGGTCTGCGAGGCCTGTTTCGATGACTTCGCAGATGAGTTCGGGCTGACTGCCCAAGAGTGAGTCGCTCGACCGCCCCACTCGCACCGGGGCGACACGCTCCGGCTCGCTCTGCACGTTCACACCAAACCCAGGACCCCAAACCCAAGACTCCAGACCCCACCCCACTACACTGCCCGCCATGAGCGACTCCAAGCCCCGCATCCTTACCGGCGACACCCCGACTGGCAGGCTCCACCTGGGCCACTGGGTCGGCAGCGTCCAGAACCGCGTCGCGCTGCAGGACGACTACGACTGCTACTTCCTGCTCGCGAACATGCACGCCTTCACGACGCGTGCCGACAAGCCGGACGACATCCGGGCCGACACGATCGAGATCGTGAAGGACTGGCTCGCGGCGGGGATCGACCCGTCGCGATCGACGGTCGTCCTCCAGACCGAAGTCCCCGCGATCGCGGAGCTCACCTGGTTCTTCGCGATGCTGCTGCCCTTCAACCGCGTGATGCGCAACCCGACGCTCAAGACCGAGATCGACGACAAGGGGCTCGGCGATCAGTACTCGTTTGGCTTCCCGATGTACGCGGTGGGGCAGTGTGCTGACATCCTGGCGTTCCGCCCCGACCTCGTGCCCGTGGGTGAGGACCAGGTGGCGCATATCGAGATGTGCAGGGAGGTCGCCCGCCGGTTCAGCCAGTACTACTGCGGCGTGAACCCCAAGACGGAGGACGACGATTACCCCGGCGCGGGCGCGCTCTTTCCGATCCCCAAGGCGCTGGTGGGCAAGGTCGGGCGGCTCGTGGGCACCGATGGCAAGCAGAAGATGAGCAAGTCGCTCAACAACGCGGTCTACCTGTCGGACACGCCCAAGCAGGTGAAGAAGAAGATCGGCGCGATGTACCCGGGGCAGTCGCGCGAGCCCGATCAGCCGGGCGACCCGGCGATCAACCCGGTCTTCGAGTACGCGGACATCTTCATCGAGGACAAGGCGATGGTCGCGGACATGCGCGACCGCTACACGCGGGGCGATGACATCGGCGATGGCCACGTGAAGATGGCGGTGGTGGATGCGGTGAACGAGCTGCTCGACCCGATGCGCGCCAGGCGGGCTGAGTACGAGGGGGCGGGCGGGGATGACACGGTCATCGACATCATCCGGGCGGGGACCGCGAAGGCGAACGAGGTGGCGGAGGAGACGCTCTATCTGGCGAAGGAGGCGATGAAGCTGGGGTTTGGGCGGCGGGGGGTTGGGTTCAGGGGGTGAACCACAGGGGCCACAGAGGGCCACAGAGAGGAAGAGTGTGGGGTTGAGTACTTGCACGCGGATGTGACGGAAGCCGTGATCGGGGCGGTTGGCCTCATCATCAACTTCAACGAAGAACGGCTGCGCGACGGCATCAAACGCCGGGTCCTCTGCTGACCCATCTACTCCTCCGTGCACCTCCGTGACCGGCGGTTCACATCTTCTTCATGGTCGACGCCCGCTCCACCGGCCTGATCGTCCCCTTGACCACGCCGCGCCCGCGCTTCGAGCGCCAGCGTTTGCTGAACCACACGAGGAGCATGGGGACGCCCCACGACGCCGTGCCCCAGAACGCGATGTTGGCGATGAGGGGAGCGGCTTCGAAGGCGGTGGGCAAGGGGGCGCGTGCCCGGGCCCATCGTGCGGGGTCGCGCGTTTCGAGGGCGTTGGTCATGGTCGACCACCCTGTCAGCGACCCGCCCTCCCATGCGAGCTGGCCCATGAGGGGACGCCGCCCGACGCACCAGGCGCAGTCGAAGGGTGCGCCCGCTTCGATGACCATGTACTCCTCGATCTGCGGGCCGAACCGGAGCACGTGCACACGCCTGCCAAGCCCCCACTCATCCTCCGACACCCTGACGAGCCACGTCTGGCGGTCGAACAGCGTGCGTTGGAGTTGCTGGAGGTCGAGGGGGTTGTTGAAGAGGGCGGTGGAGAGCGCCGGGTCGCGAGCAGGGGTGATGCGTCGCTCCGCGACCCGTTGGGCCTCAGCGGGGGCGGGCGTGTGAGAGATGTGCGACAGCCACCCCATGCTCGGCCACCAGCAGGTCACGAGCGTTGCGCAAAGCCCGAGCGCTCCGCCCATCATCGCGTGGAGCGCGATGCGTCTGCCTGGTCTGCCTGGCTGTGGGGATTTCATCCTGACGGGCTGCCCCTCGCGTTACCTGGGCCGACATGGTATCGGTTGGACCGATATCGCCGGTTGGTGGTGCGGGCCTGACGGTCGCACGGGCGAGGCGAGGGGCGGGGGTGTTCGCGTCGCCCGATCTGGCCGATCGACCCGGTGTGCTGCTTGTTCCACTCGGCGACATCAAGCCAGGCGCGGTTGTCGCGGCGTCGGTGCGTCACCCGACGCGCCCGGCGACGGAGTTGTTGCGCCCCGGGACGCCGCTCACCGAGTCGATGCTCAAGCAGATGAAGCGGATCCGGATCCGTTCGCTTTGGATCGAGGTGGAGGGGGCGACGGACCTGCCGCCGCAGACCGCGGCGGGGTTGTCCGCCGCCCAGCACGAGGTGTACACGCACCTCAAGGCGAGCCTGACCGAGTCGTCGGGGCGTGTCGCGTCGGCGGCGAGCGTGGCGGGCTACCGCCATGCGGTGATGGGCATGGTGTGCGAGGCGGTCGCGGGGCGCGACTTCGCGGGGCTGACCTACCGGATGATGAGCGATGAGAACGGG
Source organism: Phycisphaerales bacterium (assembly GCA_965228605.1). Taxonomy (GTDB): domain Bacteria; phylum Planctomycetota; class Phycisphaerae; order Phycisphaerales; family UBA1924. The sequence goes on along the minus strand of OZ245825.1, from coordinate 3,277,103 downwards.
GGCGGGCTTGCGCATGCCGCGAGCGTGGCGTACCTCGCGGTGGTGGTGGGGCTCGAGCTCGAGAGCTACCTGGTGCGCAACCGCCCGCGCCTGTCGCCGAACGAGGCGCGCGATGTCGTCGGGCTCGGGCTCGCGGGCATGCTGCACGACGTGGGCAAGCTCGAGAGCCCCAGGCAGGGCGAGACGCACGAGGTGACGAGCGAGCCCGACGAGTGGCCCGAGGGCTACGACGAGCACTCGCTCCGTGGCTTCCGCATGCTGCAGGACTCGCGGATGTGCCCCGCGGCGCGCAACGCGATCCTCATGCACCACCGGCGCTTCGATGGCACGGGGTGGCCCGACCCGCCGCGCACCTCGGCCGAGGTGATGGCGGGCCCGCGCCTGCACGTCTTTGCGCGGATCATCAGCGCTGTGAACGTGCTCGACAACCTGTTGCAGGATGCGGAGTCGCGTGGCGGGTGCGCGGTGGATGCGCTCCATGCGTTCTGCTCGGCGAGGTTTGACGGTTGGTTCGACCCCGTGGTGCGCTGGGGCGTGGCGCGGGCGATCCCGCCCTATGGCGTGGGCACGCTTGTCACGCTGTCGGACGGGCGGCAGGCGGGCATCGCCCAGCCTGTCCGCGAGCACCCGTGCCGCCCGACGGTGCGCCTTCTGGACGGGTCGACGAGCGATGAACCGCTGGTGCACCTCGTGGACCGCCCGGACCTCCGGATCGTCGCGTGCGGCGACCGCGATGTGGGCGACCTGGCCTATGAGCTGCCCGCGGTCCGGACCATGCAGGCCGCGGCATAGCGACGCGTCCGCTGGCTTCGCGGCGTGGCGCGGGTAGCCTTCCATGGACAGTGGGGCATGGAAGGAGCTCTGACATGCGTGTTCGTGCTTGTGTCGTTCTGGGTTTGCCGCTCCTCTGCGCCCACGCCTTCGCGGCGGGTGCTGGGATCGGGTGTGACGGGGACATCGACAACGACCTGAGCGTTGATTCGACGGACCTGAACCTGCTGCTCGCGGACTTCGGCGCGACGGGCCCGGGCCTGGCGGGCGACATCGATGGCGATGAGGACGTCGACTCGGCGGACCTCAACGCCCTGCTTGGCGAGTTCGGCTCGTGCGCGTTCGACTACGGCCCGACGTTTGAAAACGCCGAGGCCCGCCAGATCGGTTACGAGATGCTCGGCGCGAGCGGCCCGATGCTGCTTCCCGTGGACATCTACGACCGCGTGGTCATCGACCTGGACGCGATCCGCGGCGTGGTCCCCGAGCTCGAGGGGCAGGGCCACACGCCCGCGTGGTCGCCCACGGGGCTGATCGTGTCGGTGCCCGATGCGCTGGGGAGCGCGCCGATCGACGCGTACAACGCGTACTTCGGCGTGGTGAACGCGAGCGACTCGATCAGCTTCGGCGGTAACACGTACTGGGTGCTCACGTTCCCTGCGCCGCTCAACATCCCGGCGCTTGCGCTGGCCTACGCGGCGCTTGATGGCGTCAACTTCGCGGAGCCCGATGGGCTGATCGGCGGGCAGAACTTCTACTCGCCCGAGCAGTTCCCGGGCAACACGTGGCTGTGGTTCATCGACGATGGCTTCCACGACTGCTTCGACGGGTGCGACTGCCACTACTACTACGAGTTCGAGACCGATGGCGAGGGCGGCGCGACGCTGATCGATCAGAGCCAGTTCGGTGCGCCCTGGTGCCCCTGGCCCATCTGACCCGCCCTCCCCCAGCACCCCCCACCCCCCCACCCACGCCCGCGAACCCAATCCGCACAGGTCACCCAGGCGCAACACACGGCGCAGGGGTGGCCCTGCGCGCTGGGCGGGGTGCAATCGCCCGGCGGTTGGGGCGTTTGGCCTTCAGAACCGAGTCGGAACCCCCGAATGGAATGGGCCTGAGGGGCCGCGTCGAGTGGCCCGCCCCCTCGAAGCAAGGAGTACATGATGAACGCACCCAGGATCATCCTCGCGAGCGTCGCGGGCCTCTGCCTGCTCGGCGTGAGCGCCCCGCTCGCCAGCGCCGACGACGCGGGCAGGCAGCGCCAGCGCGAAGCCCGCCCCGTCGACAAAGATGCGCAGCGCCCCGCGGCCCGCGCCCAGCGCGAGCGTCAGCGCCCGCAGGCCGATGCTCGCCCTTCGCGCCCGGCGCCCGGCGCCCGCCCCAACCAGCGCCCGCGCCCGGACTTCCAGGGCCGACCGCTTCCCGACAACCGCCGCCCGCAGGGCGAGGCACGACCGGGCCAGCGCCCGCACAACAAGCAGTTCAAGCGGGGCCAGGGCTTCAAGGGCTCGCACGGCAGCGATGCGGATTGGAACCGCAGGCGCGCGCTCACCCAGAAGTTCGACCGCAACAACGACGGCAAGCTCGATGCGCAGGAGCGCGAGGCCCTCAAGCAGGCGCTGCGCCAGCGCATGCACGGCCAGCAGGGCAAGCCCCAGGCGCAAGGCAAGCCCGGCGCGCAGGTCAAGCAGCACCGCCACCCGCAGCGCCCCAACGGCCAGCAGGCCCAGCCCCGCCCCATGAGGCGCGGCATGGACGCGGCGCCCCAGGCGCGCTCGCAGCGCCAGGGACGGGCGCAGTTCGACCAGGGTCGTCGGTTCCGTGGCGGTGATCAGGCCGGGCCCCAGGGCGACCTGCGCCAGGCCCCCTGGCAGATGAACCGTCAGGGCAGGCGCATCAACCCGCAGGGCCAGGACCAGGCCCCCGCGCCGCGTCGCCTCCGCCCCGAGGCCCGCGAGCACATCATGGAGAACTTCGACGCGGATGGCGATGGCAAGCTCTCGGAGGGTGAGAAGGCCCGGATCCGAGAGATGGTCCGCCAGGCGCAGGCCCGCTGATCCGATCGACTCTGTCTCGACCACCCCAGGTGGTTGCAACGTTCAGGGTGCCCCGGCAATCGCTGGGGCGTTCTTCGTTTGGTGGGTTGTGGGCGGGGGCCCGATGCGCGACCATGACGCCGATGACGGCGCGATCAGACAGCAACGATGGGGGCGAGCGGGGCGATTGGTACCGCAAGCCCTCGTGGTACGACATCCTCCACGCGCCGGGCACGGCACGCGAGGTCGATGGGCTCGAGCGGATCGCCTCCCGCTTCGTGCCCGGGCGTGCCGCCAACCGGTGGCTCGAACCCGCGTGCGGCACGGGGCGCTACCTGCGCACCGCGGCCCGGCGCGGGCGGGCCGTGGTGGGCTTCGATGCGCTGCCCGAGATGGTCGACTACGCCCAGGCCCGGCTCCGCGCATTGGGCCTGCCCCGCTCGCGCTGGCGCATCTTTGAGGGCGACATGACGCGCTTCACCCTCGACACGCGCATCGACTTCGCGTTCTGCCTCATCAACACCGCGCGCCACCTGATGAGCGACCGTGCCATGCTCGACCACCTCGCGTGCGTCGCGCGGGCGCTCCGCGGCGGGGGCGTCTATGCCCTCGGGCTCAACACGTGCCACTACGGCATGGACTTCGAGACCGAAGACGTCTGGGCGGGCGCACGGGGCACGTGCAAGGTGACGCAGCTCGTGCAGTACCTCCCCCCGCCCAACCCGCCGCTCGTGCGGGGCGCCGCGCCGGCGGGGCGGGTCGAGCGCGTGGTGAACCACCTCACGATCCAGACGCCGGCGGCGACGCGTCACTTCGACTCGGCCTACGACCTGCGCACCTACTCGCTTGCTGAGCTCCGGCGGGTCATCGGGCGGTCGGCGATGCGGGTGGTGGGGGTCGTCGACGAGTTGGGGCGCGACCTCGCGGCGTTTGACGAGCGGGGGGCGATCGATGCGCCGCCGGGCGGGTACGCGATCTCCGTCCTCGCGCCACGCGAGCGGGCCTGACAGCCTCCCTTCACCCCCCACTCTTCGGGGTGAACCCACGCGTGGCCCGGGCGTAGAGGGCGATCGGTGGGCGCGGGCGCGGGCTCGGCCCGATCGGCTACCCTGAGGCCATCCATGACCACGACCAGACACGCCCATCGATCAACGACCCGGCCGCTCCTGCTCGCGATTGTCGCACTCGGGGCGCTCGCCATGGGCGCCTGCGGCGCCTCGCGCAGCGGCGAGCCCATCGCGCTGGCCATCCCCGATGACACGCGGATCCTCGCGGTCGATATCGAGAACTTCCGGGGTGACGTCACCGTCCGGGCCGACGGGCCCGACGATGGCACCGTCCGGATCGCCTCCGACTATCGCCTGTCGGCCGAGGTCGACAAGGAGGCGCAGGAGGCGTATTTCGAGCTGCCGCACCTTGATGCATCGATCGACTCACAGGACGGGCGGGGTGTCGTGCGGGTGCGCACGCGGTCGCCCATCGCGTGGGACGCGGAGCAATGGGTCAACCTTACGGTCACCATGCCCCGCTGTGACGGCGTGCGGATCGACAACCGGGGCGGCATGGTCGATGTCGTCGGCGCGGGGGGCGCGACCGAGATCACGAATCGGGGGGGGTCGATCGAGTTCCGCTCGGGGCGCATCATGAACGCGCCCGTCACGCTCACGACGTCGGACGGTGACATCTGGTACCAGGTGCCGCTCGCCTCGGGTGGGCGGTTCGACCTCGAGACGCTCGATGGCGAGGTGGGCGTGAAGGACGACTCGGGGCGTGCTGAGGAGACCTACTCCGTGCGTAACCGCTACGAGGGGACGGTGGGCTCGCCCGACAACACGGTGCTGGCGCGGACGAGCGAGGGGAACATCCGCGTGTGGATCATCGAGGACCCCGTCGCGCTCGTGCGCACGTTCAACAGGGAGTGGCCCAGCGCGCGCGACTCGCGTGGGCTTCAGCAGCAGCGCCGGTTCCGGCGGAACCTCCCGGATGACCACCCGGAGGTGCTCGAGGTCCCGGTGCGTCAGCACTACGACTGATTGCGTGCCACTGACCCGGCTTCGGGTCGGTGCGCTGGGTGCAAGGAAGAGAAGTGACGGAAGACACTGACCGGGAGACCGGTCGGTGGCACGCTACACGCGCGGGGCGTCGGCCTCTTCGGCCGACTCGCCCGCGAACTGCTCGCGGAGGGGCTCAATGACCTCGCGGAGGAACCGCTCGGTCTGCTCGACCGAGAGGCCCACGTACTTCATCGGGTCGAGCACGCCGTCCCAATCGAGCTCGCGCTGCAGCGCGGGCGGGTGGAAGTCGGGGTCGGCCTTGAGGCGCTCGATGAGGTCGTTGTCGGCGCCCTCGTTCTTCACGCGGCTGCCCGCGGCCTGGGCGTGCACGCGGATCTTCTCGTGGTAGGCCTGGCGGTCGGCGCCGGCCTTGACCGCTTCCATGAGCAGGTTCTCGCTCGCCATGAAGGGCAGCTCGGCCATGAGGTTCTTGCGGACCGTCGCCTCGTGGACCTCGAGCCCCTTGACCACGCGCTCCATGAGGACGAGCGCACCGTCGAGCGCAAGGAAGGCCTCGGGGAGGACGAGGCGGCGGTTGGCGCTGTCGTCGAGCGTGCGTTCGAGCCATTGGGTGGCGGCGGTGTCGTAGGCGTTGCCGACGAGGTTCCAGACGAAGCGGGAGAGGCCGCAGATGCGCTCGCACATCATGGGGTTGCGCTTGTAGGGCATGGCGGAGGAGCCGACTTGTTTATCGCCGAAGGGCTCGTCGAGTTCCTTGCGGTTGGAGAGGAGGCGGATGTCGGTGGCGACTTTGTGGAGGACGGAGGCAGCGGCGCCCAGGTCGGCGACGACGAGCGCATCGATCGAGCGGGCGTAGGTCTGAGTGACCATGCCGTAGGCGCACGCCATGGGTTCCGAGGGCGCGAGCTTCTCGATGAACTTCGCCTCGATCTGCTCGACGCGCTCTTCGCTTTCGAGCAGCGCGAGGTAGGAGGCCTGCGTGCCCGTCGCGCCGCGCATGCCCCGCAGGCGGAGGAAGCGGTCGCGTGTGTTGGCGACGCGGAACGCGCCGACCTCGACGTCGTGGGCCCACTGTACGGCCCGCCTCCCGATGGTCACGGGCTGGGCCGGCTGGTAGTGCGTGAAGCCGAGTGTGGGGGTGGTCTTCCATTGCTCTGCGAACTCGCCAAGCCCGAGCGTGAGTCGGCGGAGGCGGCGTTCGATGAGGTTGAGCGACTCGTGGAGCAGGAGCAGCTCGCAGTTGTCGTTGATGTCCTGCGAGGTCATCCCGAGGTGGATGATGCCCTTCGCCTTCGGGCACCGGTCGCCCCACGCATGCACGTGGGCCATCACGTCGTGGCGCAGCTCGGCCTCGTACCGCTCAGCTGCGGCCATGTCTTCATCGGTCACGTCCAGGTTTGCCCGGAGTTCTTCGACCTGCTCGGCGGTGACGGGCAGGCCAAGCTCGTGCTGGGCCTCGGCGACGGCGAGCCAGATGCGTCGCCACGTCTGGAACTTGTGGCGGGGCGACCAGACCTGTTGCATTTGCTTCGAGGCGTAGCGCCCGCTGAGCGGGGAGGAGTAGGCGTCGTAGGGGCCGGGCGTTGTCATCGCACCAGCATAGGGGTCAGCGCGTTGCCCCCGGCACCCCTGCGAAAACGCAGGCCTCTATCCACACCAAGGGCTCGCACCCGACAGGCTCGTCCAATAGGCTTTGTTTGTCAGTGATCGGGGGACTTCGCACGATCCGAGCGGGTCCTCTGGGCGTATGGGGCAGTCAGTCAGTCCTCTCCTCCGCTACGCGAAACTCATCGGATCGACCCCGCCGTGACGATGGCCAACGCTCATGCCCAGTTCCCCAGCCCCGGCGATTCCGGGCTCGCGATGCGCCCCCAAGGGCCGCGCCGGCGCACAGCGCGGGGCGAGGCGGCGCGCTCGATGAGTGCAGCGCCGGATCGACAGGACGAGGGCGGCCCCGCGGAGCCCGCAGTCGACCCCGATCTGGGGACGCTCGAGCGCATCCGCAACGGCGATGAGTCGGCGCTGAGCGAACTGCTCACGGGCTACCAGGAGCGCCTGTTCTGCGTCTGCCTCAACGTCGTCCGCGACCGTGAGACCGCGTCGGACCTCACCCAGGACGCGATGGTCAAGATCATCGGCGGGCTCGACCAGTTCCAGGGCGGCTCGAAGCTCTCGACGTGGATGATCCGGGTCACGGTGAACGTGTGCCTGACGTACCTGCGGAAGCAGAAGCTCCGCCGGCATGCGAGCCTGGACACACCGAAATTATCGGGCCACGACGACCCGGGCTCCGGGCGCTCCATGGCGTCGTCTCTCGCCGATTCCAAGGAACACGACGCTGAGCACCGCGTCTTAGAGGGGGAACAGTTGGCGAGGCTGCAGGCTGGGCTCGAGAGGCTCGACCCCGAGCAGCGGACGATCCTGATCCTGAGGGACATGCAGGACCTCGATTATCGCCAGATCGGCGAGGTCCTCGATGTGCCCCAGGGGACGGTGAAGAGCCGGTTGTTCCGGGCGCGGGTGGCGCTGCGTGAACAGATCGAGCAGCTCGCCAACGGGGCGAGCGAGGGGGGTTGAGTCGCGCGGACCGAGCCGGATCGTGACTGAAGCATGAGCATCGAACTGACCAATCAGGACCTGATCGACATCATCGAGGACTCCGTCCCCGACGATCGTCGCGAGGTCGTCCGCAAGGTGCTCCGTGAGAACCCCGACCTGGCGCGCCGTCTCAAGGCGCTGCACGACGACCGCGATGCGCTGCGCACACTCGGCGCCGCCTCAGCGCGCGAGGGCGCGCCCGCGGGGCTGGCCCAGGCGGCGATCGAAGCGGCCAGGAGCGGGCAATCGCTCCGATTGGTCCACGATGGCGATGCATCGCGCGACGGGCGTGCCCGCCACCGCCGCCCCGCCCTGACGCGCTCGCGCTGGCCCGTAGCGGTCGCGGCGCTCTTCGTGTTCGGCGTGCTCGGCGGCGTGTCGTACTACATCATCCAGACCACGAGCCCCGAGGCGCGCAAGGCCCGCAGGCACGCGGAGATCGAGCTCAAGACCGACATCAGGCTCAGCGCGGGCGACGACCCTTCGCGCGACGCCGAGCCCGCGATTCATGATGGCAACGCGAGCCTTGAGGACGAGGCCGCGCGCGAGCGCGCCCTGAACCGCCAGTTTGACGCGATGGCCAAAGCGCGCCAGAAGAACACCCCGAGTATCGCTGAGGACACCGGCACGATCGACCTGCCCGACGACCTCGACCTCGGTCTCGACCGCCTTCTCGCGGAGGGTGTCGACGTCGATGCGGCGCTCGACGCGTCGGGCATCGCGGTCCCCGACCTCGGTCTCGCGCTGCTCGAGGGGCGTGTGGTCGTCACGTCTCGCGGCGCATCGGTCGAGCGCGTGCTGATCGCCGCGGCGGGCCTGGATGGCACCGACAGCGCGGAGGGTGCCGCGGTCGCGGTGCGCGGTCTCAACGGGCTTGTCATCGAGGGCGACCGGATCGACCTCGCGAAGCCCGCGCCAACCCCATCGGACACGGACCCCGACACGCCCGCGCCCGCGGGCCCTCGGGGTGAGGTCGAGGTTGTCTTTGGGTCGCCGAGCGATCGTGCGGTGGGCGGCGCTTACGCGGAGTTCAAGGGCCTGCTCAGCGCGATCGCGCGGGTCTCGGGCCAGCTCGAGATCGAGATCGATCCCGACGCCCCGGCGCGACGCCTCGCGTCGCCTCTCGATGCGGACGCGGCGGTGTGGTGGGAGCGGAGCAGCGAGGCGTGGGTCGTCGCGGTGCCCGCCTCGTTCCGATTGGTCGTCGAGCCCACCAGTTCGGACGCTGATCGGGGCGAGTAAGCCCTTCCACGCCTCCAACACATCAGACATCGACGGCTTGTGGCTGGTTAGCGGTCACTGTATCGTCGGCGATCGCCGCCCCATGGCGGGGAACGGCAGATTGGGCGAGGAACCGGCGTGGGCAAGGCGTCAAGGCTCATGGGCCTGACATGCTCTGTGGTGACATCGACCTGCGGGCTCATGGGCGCGGGGGCCATCGGTGCGCTCGTGGGGGCCGGGGCGGCGCACGCCCAGGTGGAGGGCGATCGTTACGACGGGCGCCCGATCGCGCGGATCGAGTTTCGCGGGCTCGAGCGGGTGGATGAAACGCTCGCGCTCAACCAGGTGCGCTCGGCGCCGGGCCAGCCCTTTGACCGCGGGGTGGTCCGCGAGGACCTCGAGCGGCTCGAACGCCTGGGCGAATTCCGCGAGCTGTCGCTCGTGCTCGAAGAGGGCGCCAACCGCTCGGTGGTGGTGGTGTTCCAGGTGGTCGAGGCGCCGCTGGTTCGCGACGTTCAGGTGACGGGCAACCGGAACCTGTCGGACCAGGAGCTCGCGGAGGTCCTTGCTGAGACCGCGATCCTCATCTCGGGTGTGCCCATCGACGACTACCGCATCGGGCAGGCGATCCGGGCGATCAAGCGTGAGTATCAGAGCAAGGGCTACTACCAGGTCCAGGTCGACCTCGACCAGTCTCAGATCGACGTCGACGGCTCGGTGATTTTCGTGATCCGCGAGGGGCCCAAGATCCGCATCACCGACCTGCGCTTCGAGCGTGTGGCCACGGTTGGCTTCGAGGGGACGCAGCGTGTGCCCGACAGCAGGCTCCGCCCCCAGCTCGAGACCAAGATCCACTCGATCTTCCGCAAGGGCGTGCTCGACGATGAGTCGCTCGACCGCGACGCGGCCCGGATCGTCGAGACGTACCGCGACGAGGGCTTCCTCGACGCGCGGGCATCGTACGAGGTGCAGCCGAGCCCCAACGGGCGCGAGGCGATCGTGACCTTCCTGATCGACGAGGGCGCGCAGTACACGTTGCGGAGCTTCCGCGTGCTGTCCGAGACGGGCACCGCCGCGGACAACGCGGCGGGGCTCACGGTGTTCACGCCCGAGCAGCTGACGGCGTTGTTCGAGCTCAAGCCGGGCGATGTGTACGAGCAGCGGATCGCGGAGGACGCGACGCAGACGGTGCGCGATGCGTACCGGAGGCAGGGCTACGTCGATGCGCGTGTGGCGCGCCGGGAGCGTCGGGCCGATGGCTCGCCCGAGGTGGACGTCGAGCTGTTTGTTGGCGAGGGGCAGCGGTACCGGATGGGCGTGCCGCGCATCCAGGGCAACGACTTGACGAAGGCCAACGTGATCCGGCGCGACCTCGAGGTTCAGCCCGGGCGCTGGCTCGACGGGGCGGCGCTGGACGAGAGCGAAAAGACGCTCGTGCGCTCGCGCCTGTTCGATCCGCAAGGGGTGAGCATCACGCTCCTCCCCGAAGACCCCGCTTACCCGGGCTACCGCGACATCCTGGTCAAGGTCAAGGAGACGAACACGGGCACCGTCTCGTTCGGCGCCGCGGTCAACTCCGACGCGGGCCTCACGGGCGGCATCAACCTCAACCAGCGCAACTTCGACGTGACCGACACGCCCGACTCGCTCTCGGAGTTCCTGCGCGGTGAGGCGTTCCGCGGGGCGGGCCAGCGGTTCGGGCTCGTGCTCAACCCGGGCACGCAGGTCAGCACCTACTCCGCGTCGCTCAGCGACCCGCGCTTCCTCGACACCCGCTACGGGCTCGGGGGGTCGGTCTACTACACCGAACGGATCTATTCCGACTACGACGAGGAGCGCATAGGCGGGGCGATGAGCCTGTCGCGGGCGTTCGGGTCGCGCTGGAACGGCGCCCTCTCGTTCCGCGTCGGCACCGTCGAGCTGGACGACATCGACTCCGATGCGCCGGTCGATATCTACGAGGTCGAAGACCGCAACCTGCTCACGTCGATCGGCGTCGGGCTCGCTCGCACGACGCTCGACGACCGCTTCCGCCCCACGCGCGGCGCGCGGACCGAGTTCGCGGTCGACCAGGTCGGCGCCATGGGCGGCGACTTCACCTTCACGCGCCTCAGGGCCGAGCACCGCTTCTTCATCCCGCTCCGCGAGGACGTGCTGGGTCGGACCACCGTGCTCTCGCTCGAGGGGCGGGCCGGTTGGATCCCCCAGAGCGACGAAGCCCCGGTCTACGAGCGTTTCTACCTGGGTGGGTCGAGCTTCCGCGGGTTCGAGTTCCGCGGCATCGGGCCCGTGGGCGTCCGCAACGACACGGGCGAACTGGGCGACGACCAGATCGGCGCCGACTGGATGGTCTTCTTCGGCATCCAGCTCGAGCAGCCGATCATCGGGGAGAACATCTCCCTCGTCGCGTTCGTCGATTCGGGCACGCTCTCGGACGACCCGGGCTTCGAAGACTACCGCGTGAGCGCGGGCCTCGGCCTTCGGCTCTACGTGCCCCAGCTCTCGCCCGCACCAATCGCGATCGACTTCGGCTTCCCGCTCGTCGAGGAGGACACCGACGAGGACCGCCTGCTCACCTTCTCGATCGACCTCCCGTTCTGATCGCGGCACGCACGCCGCCCGGATAGCATCGCGTGAACCCGCTCGGCTTGCGAAAGGGGCTCGCGATGACCAAGACCATCCTGACCTTGCTCATCGGCGCCGCGATTGGCGGCGCGATCGGCTACTCCAAGGTGCTATGCCTGACGGGGGAGTGCGCGCTCACGGGCTCGTGGCAAGGCGGGGCGGTGATCGGCGGGGCGATCGGGCTCGCGCTGGTGGGCTGCCCCTGCTCGCGCGGCGCGTGCGCATCGCGGCGGGGCGACGGCCCCACGGGTGGCGGCGATGCCAACGCCAGCCCGCCCCAGGTCGCGCAGGACCCCGACGAGCGCAACCCGTACCGCTCGGCGTGAGCTAGTCGGCGGAGGGCTCGCCCGCCTCGTCGTCGCGCTTGGGCGCGACGGTCGAGAGGTAGAGCTTCTGCTCGATGGCGATGTCTTCCGCGACCTTGCGCCCGAGGATGGAGTGGTCGACGCCGTGGTCGCGCACGTGGACGGTGTAGGCGCACTCGATGCGGAGGAGGTCGCCCGGCGCGATCGCCTTGCTCGCCTCCGACTCTTCGAGGAACGTGAGCGTGGCGCCCGCGACCCGGAGTTCGACGGCCCGCCCCTTGACCTCCATCGACCCCACGATGTCCGCGCGGAAGACCTGCTTTGCGGGTGACGATGCGACCGTCTCGATGTTCTCGATGCGCTTGAGCCTGAACACGATGTCGGGGTGGCTCTTCGCGTCGAGCCAGTTCCTGCCCGCGAGGTGACGGTCGCGGAGCGGGATGCCCGTGCGGATGGCGTCGACGGCGCAGTGGAACTCGCCGGCGATCACCTCGGGGAAGACCGGGCGATGGGCCTGCTGCTCATCATCATCGCCCGCTGCGTCGCCTGCGGGCGGCGCAACCACCGCGTAACCGATCACGCCGTTGGTCGTGCCCTCGAAACGCTCGAGCGGCGCATCGGACGTGAACGTGACCTGGTTCTCGCGGCCGGTGAGCACGTGGTAGACGGTGCCCGCCCGCACCTGCTCTGCGGGGACGCGGAGCGTGAGGGCGTCCTCTGAGCGCTCGAGCTTGGGGGCGGTGGGCGTCGGCGGGTCGGGCTCTGAGCCGCCTGATGGGCGAGCCCCGACGAACGTGGCGACGAGGCACACGAAAAGGGCCGCTGGGAAGACGAGGATGGCGGGGCGTGGGCGCACTTGGGACCCTCCTGAGTCGGGGCATGCTAGGTGGCGGGGGCGGCGGGGAGGGGCTGTGTGGTGGCAAGGAAAGGGCGTCGCCGATCGTTCTATAGCGGGGCCCTCGCCCCTATCGTCTCATCGAGCCCGCTCGCGGGTGGAAGGAGCAAGATGTTCACCTTCGCGCTTTGCGCCCTGATCGCGCTATCCCCGATGCTCGCTCCCGCGCAGGACACGGGCGCACCGGCACCACCACCGCCCGATGGCGGTGACGAATCGGCGCCCGGTGCGCCCCCGATCGACCACGTGGACGCCCTGCTCGATGCGCTGGAGGACGCGGACCGCGGCATCCGCACGCTCTCGGGCGAGCTCGTCTATGACCGTGTCATGGGGCTGCAGGGCGACCTGCACCGGCGCTGGGGCCGGCTCTACTTCGAATCGATCGAGAGCAACCCGGACGAGCCGCCCGCGCGCCGGTTCGCGGTGCTCTTCGACACCCTCCAGATCGGGCGGCGCGTCGAAGAGGAGCGCATCGACCTCATCTTCAACGGGCGCTGGCTCATCGAGAAGGACTACGAGCACGACCCGCGCCCCCTCCTGACCCGGCGTGAGGTCGCGCCGCCCGGCGCGGACTTCGACCCGATGCGCCTGGGCGAGGGCCCCGTGCCGCTCCCCCTTGGGCAGCGCAAGGAGGACATCCTCGCGCACTTCGACGCGGAGATGCTCGATGCGGGCGACGGGCTCGTGGGCGACTACCTCGCGCTCGTGAACCACGGCGCTGGGTCGTACCAGTTGCGGCTCGTCCCGCTCGAGGGCGATGAGGCGGCGGACAAGTTCAAGGAGGTGCGCCTGTGGTACGAGAAGGGCACGATGCACCCGCGCCTGGCGCGGACGCGCACGCGTGGCGGTGACACCGCCTTCGTTCAGCTCGGCTCGATCGTGGTGAACCAACCCCTCCCCGCTGAGGCGATCGACCCGGGCCCGCCCGGCGACGGGTGGGACGTCCGCACCATCGAGCTGCGGGGCGGCCAGAGCGCCGCGCCCGTGGGGCTCGACAACTCCACGTTCGTGCTCCCACCCGATGCCAACGACACGCCGCCCCGCGATGCGGGTGTGTCCGAACCCGATGATGCGGTGAAGGAGAACCGATGAGACGACGCCCCTCCGCGGTCCGCTGTGCCGCGCTCGTTGCGATGATCGCTGGCGCGATTCCCGCGTTCGCCCAGGTCGATCGGATGGCGCCCCCGGAAGACAGCGCCGCCTCGGCGCCTGCGCCCGAGCTTGCCGAGAGCGTGCGCACGGCGCTCGATGCGCCGTACCTGACTGATGCCGAGGCCCGCCAGATGCGCGTGTTCCACGGCGTGTGGACCGAGGACGACCTGGCGGAGGGCGATGAGGCCCTGCTCGCCCAGGCCGCGCTCGTTGCTGGCGCGTGGGATGCGCCGGTGCTCCGATCGGAGACGGCGCCCGTGCTCGACCGGGCTGAGGGAGCGATGCATCGGGGCGAGTTGCGCGAAGCGGTGAAGCTCGCGCGATCTCCCGAAGAGCCCGGCATACGGGGCCGGCGCATCGCGGCGGAGTGTCTTGAGATGCTGGGCGAGTTCGACGCCGCGGACGCGGAGGTCGAGCGCGGCATCCAGGAGATCTCGGGCCGGCAGGCGACGGCGCCCGAGTTGACCGACCTCGTGCGCGCGATGAACGTGCGTGCGCGGATCCGTGGCATGGAGGCGACCGACTACGAGCAGATGGTGCGCCTGCTGGCCCGTGCGTATCAGGGCGTGGACCGGTTGTACTGGCCCGCCGTGCTCGCGGAGGCGGCGCTGCTCGATGAGAAGGACAACCCCGCCGAGGCGCGCGACGCGGTGGTCCAGGCGCTGAGCTTGTGCCCGTCGTCGAGCGGGGCGACGGCGCTGCTTGGCGACATGGGCGTGCGTTCGTTCAACTTCGCCGCCGCGGACCAGATCGCGGGGCGGCTCGACGACATCGCGACCAGCGCGGGGGGGCTCCGCCCGTCGCTCGCGGGCGCGATCGTGCGGGCGCGCGGGTGGATCCGCCAGAACCAGCCGGCGCAGGGTGAGGCGGCGCTCGATCGCCTCGCGGGGCGGTTCGACAAGAACCGGGAGGTCATGGCCCTGCGCGCTGCGCTCGCGGCGTTGCGGTACGACGATGCGCTGCTCGAGCAGCGCCTGAGCGCTTACGACAAGCTCTCGCCGGGCGGGCCTCTCGCGGAGTTCGAGGTGGGCAAGGCGCTGTCTGAGGCGCGACAGTACGGCCCCGCGGCCGACCACCTTCACGCGTCGCACCTGCGCCAGAGCAAGTGGGCGGCGCCGCTCATCGAGCTCGGCCTGCTCGAACTGCAGGCCGGGCGCGACATGCTCGCACGCCCCTACCTGAGTCAGGCCAATCAGCTTGATCCCTACAACGTCCGCGTGCGGAACAGCCTGAAGCTCATCGAGGAGCTCTCGACGTGGGAGGTCGTCGAGTCTGAGCACTTCCGCGTCCGGTTCCCGCCCGGCGATATGGAGATCATGGCGCGCGAGATGCTCCCCGAACTCGAGGAGATGCACCGCATCGTGACCGGCGTGCACAAGCACGAGCCGCCCGTCAAGACGCTCATCGAGCTCATGCCCGACAACCAGTGGTTCGCGGTGCGCATCACGGGCATGCCCGAGCTGTTCACGATCGCCGCGGCGACGGGCCCCGTCATCGCGATGGAGGCGCCGCGCGACGGGCCCAAGGCCAAGGTGGGCGTGTACGACTGGGTCCGCGTCGTGCGCCACGAGTACACGCACACCGTGACGCTCTCGAAGACGAAGAACCGGTTGAGCCATTGGTTCACGGAGGCCGCGGCGGTCGCGCTCGAACTCGGCCCGCGCGACTACAACCGCTCGCGCCTGCTCGCGGGCGCGCTGAGGAACAACGAGCTCTTCACGCTCGATGAGATCAACTTCAAGTTCGTCCGCCCCGAGAAGCCCACCGACCGCTCGCAGGCCTATGCCCAGGGGCACTGGATGTACCTGTTCATGGTCGAGCGGTTTGGCGAGGAAGCGCCGCTCCGCCTGCAGGATGAGTACGCCAAGGGCAAGCGTGAGCGCGAGGCGTTCGAGGCGGCGCTCGGCGTGAGCCCCGAGGCGTTCTTCGAGGAGTTCGTGCCGTGGGCGGAGGCCGACGTGGCGCTGTGGGGCATGGCGCCCGAGCCCACGCTCGATGCGCTGCGCCTCGAGGAGACGCTCATCGACCGCGAGCTGCGCGCGGGAGTCAGGTCCGCCCTGAGCGATTTCGCGTTGTCGGTCGGCAACGCCTTGGTTGGCGGGGGTGTGCAGTCGGCGTACGAGCTGCCGCTCGTGGAGGTCGACGAGGACCTGATCGCGTTCTGGGCGGCGGTGCACCCCGACCACCCGGACCTGCTCGAGCGGCAGCTGAGGTTCGCCCTCGAGGACCTGGGTGGGTTGCCCGACGAGTCGATCGCGCCGCTGCTCGACCGCTACGCCGCGGCGCGCCCCGTCGACCCGATGCCCCACGAGATGCTGACGAAGGTGTACCTCGAGTCGTCGGCGCCCGAGCGGGCCATCCCGCACCTGCGCTACCTCGACGAGCGCGAGCAGTACTCGCCCATCTACGCGGTCGAACTCGCCAACCGCCTCGCGGCGATCGGCGACTTCAGCGCGGCCCTCGAGAGCGCCACCCGCGCGACGACCATTGCGCCGTTCGACGCCGACTACCGCGAGCTCGCCGCGACCATCGCGATCCAGGCGGGCGACCTCCACGAGGCCGAGCGGCACATCGCGGCGCTGGTCAAGCTCGAACCGCTCCGCCCCATCCACCAGAAGCGGCTCGAGGCGGTCCGCTCGATGCGCGACAACTCCTGAGGGCACGCCGCCGACGCCCTACCATGGCGCGATGAAGAGGCGTCGGCGCAAGCTCAGGCTTGGGACGCAGCCGCGGCGCTCGCGCGCGGTGACGGCGATCGCGTGGGCGCTCGCGGCGCCGGGCGTGGTGTGGGGGCTCGCGGCGCTGCTCCCGATGGCCGCGTGGCCCGCGGACGTGCTCGCCAACCTGACGGCCCAGGGGTTCCTTGTCGCGATCGGGCTGCTCGTGGTGCTCGCGCCGATGCGCCGCAAGGGGGCGCTGCTTGCTGGCGCGCTGGGTTGCGTGATGCTGGGCGGTGTGCTCGTCGGGTCGCGCGTGTGGGCGGCGGGGGCGATGAGCGAGCGTGAGGCGCAGCGGCTCGGGCTTGCCCCGATCCCGCTCCGTGTGCTCCAGTTCAACGTGGGGCCGTTCAATCGGACGCCCGAGGAGGCGCTCCGCCTGATCCTTGATGCGGATGCGGACGTCGTGGCGTTGTTCGAGACGCCCGCGTGGCTGATCGGCCAGGCGCGCGAGGGCGGGGCGCTGCGCAAGCGCTACCCGTTCGTGCGGATCAACGATCGCGCGAGGACGGGCTACCCCCTGCTCCTCACGCGCTGGCCCCAAGCGGCACCCGACCCCGACACACCCGGCGCATGGGTCGATCGGATCGACCGCACGGCGTTTGAGGGGATGCTGGTCGCGCGGATCGATCACCCTACGGGCCCGTTTGTCGTCGTGCGCATCGAGCCCCGGTCGCCGAGTTCGCGCAGCGGGTGGCGCGAAGGGAACGAGCTGCTTGGCGGTGCGCTCCTGCGCGTGCTCGACCGCCAGGCGGGCGATGCGCGGGACCCCGACGAGGCGGTCGTGGTGGTGGGCGACTTCAACGCGACGCCCACGGGGTACCGTTCGCGCGCTGCGGTGTCGCGCAGCGCGCTGCGCCGGGCCAAGCCATTGCTCATGCGCGAGGGGACGTTCCCAGCGGACCGGGCGTGGCCCGTTCGGGTTGCGCTCGATGGGGCGCTGGTCTCACCGCGTGTGCGTGTGCGCTCGTGGCGCACGCTGGGCCCCGCGGGCTCGGACCACCTCGCGGTCCTGATGGAACTCGACGTGTTCGTGGCGGGCGAGGATCAGTCGGCGTCGGGGTCCGGATCGCCGTCGTCGCCCGATGGGTCGGCGGGGTCTTCGGCGGGGTCTGGCTGAGGGTCTTCTTCGGGTTCGAGGGGCGACTTGCCGCTCGCCATCATGCGCATGACTCGCGCGAAGTCGTCGGGCTGCGGCCCGGCCCCGCCCTCTTGCGCGGGCTGCGCACCGGGCGCCGACGGGAGGATCTGGTCGAGCTTCTGGTTCGCGACCTCCGCGGAACTGGGCGGCTCGATGCCCTGGGCCTCATCCTCCAGTCGCTGCATCTCTTCGAGCACCTCCATGAGGTCGGCATCGCTCACGCCCGCTTCGCGCATCTCGTGGATGGCCTCGTCGAGCGTGCGGTAGGCGATGACGATCTCGCCCTGCGCGGGGACGCTCGACGCGGCGCCCGCTGTGGCGAGGCGGGCGGTGCGTGAGAAGAGCGGGAGGGCGAGGTTCACATCGCTCCGGGAGACGATAATGCGCTTGGCGCTCATGTCGACGCGCGAGACGGTCCAGGGGACGTCCTTGTGCGTCGGGTCGGTGAAGTCGGCGCCGCGCGGGAGGGGTGGCGGGCTTGCGTTCTTGGCCGTGGCGAAGGCGATGGATGCGTAGGGCGTGCCGTCGCGTGCGCGGTGGAGCCCGACGAGGCGGAGGTTGATGAACGCGGTGCGCACGTCGTCGGGCGCATCCTCCTGTCGCGTGATGGGGATGGGCGGGAGGTCGTCGTCGGTGGTCAGGACCTCGACGGGCGCGGGGGGGTCGGGCGAGGTCGGGGGCGCGTCCGTGACGACTTCGTCGTCGGCCGGCTCGGGGCCCTGGGCGGTGATCGGGTGGAGCGGGGAGATGAAGGCGTTGCTGCGCGTGAGGGCGGTCAGGTCCGCGGCACGCTCGTCGGTTGGGCGCGACGGGCCTGGCTTGAGGGTCGGCGTGGTCGGCACGGGCGGGGGCGCGATGAGGACGCCCACCTCGGGCACGGGCGCGAGCCACGCGTAGGCCGCCCACCCGGCGCCCGCGACGAACGCGAGCGTCGCGACGCCCCACGCGACCGCGAGCGCCGACGTGCGCACGCCGCCCGTCGGGGCGAACCGGCTCCTCGTGAACCGCACGCTTTCGCCGCTCATGAGTTGCCCCCACTAATGATGGCGATCGTGCGCACCTGGAGCGCGACCGCGATGGGCTCGGTGGTGATCTGCTTGAAGCCCGGGCCGTCGAGCGACACGTTGGTGATCTGGGTGCGCAGGTCGGGGAGGTTCTCAAGGATGTCGATGATCGCGAAGGCGACGCTTGGGTCGCGTGCGTCGAAGCCGATATCGAAGGTGATGATGCGCACCTCTGGCGCGGCCGCGTCGTCGGGGATGGGTGCGGGCGGTCGGCCCTTGATCGAGAGCGATGCGGTGCCCCGGTTGCGGATGGCCTCGGTGAGGCGGTCGCGGATGTCCGCGGCGGCGATCTGCTCGGTGGGCGCCCGATGGGCGATCGTGTCGAGCTGTGCGGCGGTGCTCCTGGCCTGGGCGAGCGCGGCTTCCCACATGGCGCGCTGGGCGATCAGGCCCTGCTCGAGGGCGTGCTGTTCGGCGGCGGCGAAGTAGGCGCTCTGCGCGCCTGCGCCGCTCCCCCCGCCCGCGCGCAGACGGTCGAGCATGCCCGTGCGGTCGGCGAGGAGCGCGAGCCCGACCAGCGCGAAGACCAGTGCGAGGGCGAGCGTTCGTGTGCGCTGGTTCATGGGGTCGCCCTCCCGCTTGAGCTGCGCTCCCGGCGGGCGCTGAGGTGGAAGCGTTCTGCGCCGCGCTCTTCGACGCGACTCGTCGGGCCCACGGGCTCGGCGTCGGCGAAGGCGGGCGAGGATTCGAGCCGCTGGATGACGTCCGATGCGCGCGGCGCTTCGCCCTGGATGCTGACCTGGGTGGGCGAGAGGACGACCTCGTAGAAGATGGCGTTGTCGGGGAGGACCTCGCGTGCTGCGGCGAGGGTGGGGACGACGGGGGCCCAATCGCTCGACACCTGGTTGATGCGTGCGAGCCTGGCGTTGAGCGTCTGGACCTGGTCGCGCAGGGCCTGGACCTCCGCGAGCGTCGGGGCGTGGTCGGCCCGGCGGGCCTCGATGCGGTCGGTGGCTTCGCGCCAGCGGGCGCGGTCGGCGTTGACCGCGACGAACGCGAGCGCGAGCGCGGCGGCGGCGATCGCGGCGGGCGCGAGCCAGCGCATCGCGCGCACCGGGACGGCGCCGACCATGGGGCGGAAGGCCTCGCTCGCGACGATGGGCGCGAGCGCTGCGCCGGTGGCGATGTCGGTCGGCGTCAGCGCCTGCGCGTCGGGCGGGGCCTGGGCGCCGGGGAGGGCGAGCGTGCGCGGGGCGTGATCGCCCAGCACGGGCTCCGCGAGCGATTCGGGCAGGCCGAAGCGGAGGCGGTGGCGGAGCGTCGCGCCCGAGACCGATTCGAGCACCTCCGCGACGGGCTCGCGCTGCAGGCCAAGCCCGAGCAGGGCGTGGTGCACCGTCTGGATGCGGTCGATCGGGCGGCCCAGCGCCGTCTCGATCGTGTCGATGAGGGGGCGGCACGCGCTGCGCGAGGCGCCGATCAGGTAGCCCGTGCGTTGGGGGGCGGCGTCGCCCGGCGCGCTGCCCGGTTGGGGCATGCGGTCGATCATGCCGATCATCGCATCGCCGGCGTCAAAGGGCATGAGGCGTGTGATGGTCGATTCGATCTCATCGCGCGCGGTCGCCCACATCGCGCTGTTGATGGCGATGGGTCGCACGGCGCACATGGCCGAGGGCAGGGAGAGCACGACCTTGCCATTGCGCGGGACCGGGGCGAGCGCCGCGCGGGCCTGCTCGGCGTGGGCGCGGGCGATCGACTCGACGGTCGCGATGTGGCGCGCACGCCCGCCCATGGGGCCCGCCGACACCTGCGCGGCGTGGAGGTCGCCACGGTGGAGGACGAGCGAGATGGTTGTGGACGTGGTGATGGGCATGGGTCGGTTTCAGCGAGGCATCAGGGCGATGTGCGTGACGCCCTGGTCGGTGATGGTGGCGATGCCCTCGAACGTCGCGCCCGGGCGGTCGGCGTCCTCGACCGAGATGGCGACGATGTTCGATGGCGCGAATCGTATGCGGTCGCGCAGCTCCGCCTCGCTCTTCGGGACGATCTCGTCGAATGCCTTCATGGTCAGGGCGCCCTGGGCGCGGAGGTCGAGGATGCGCTGGACACGGTCTGCGGACAGGTCTGGCACGCTCTGCAAGACCGCGGCGGGCGCTGAGCCCGCGTGGACCCCGCTGCCCGACATGCACAGGTCGGCGCGGATACGTTCGAAGAGTTCGAGGGTCATCGCGGGGAGGTAGCGGAGTTCGTCGAGTGTGACGATCTCGGCGTTGCGGGGTGTGATGCCCAGGCGCAGGTAGCGCTCGCGTTCGGCGCCCAGGGGTCGCTGCTGGTCGTCGGCGTCGCGCCAGTCGATGATCTGGTCGACGAGGCGGTTGGCGGTCCCGGCGTCGATGTTCTTCGCGCGGAAGTAGGCGTAGAGCTGTTCCTCGGGAGCCTGGTTGACGTTGAGCAGGCCCAGCGCATCGGTGAAGCGGACGCGGTAGTTGCGGGCGCCGATGGGGACGTCGATGGGCGTGCCGGGGATGCCCACGACCGAGAGGAAGCGGACGCCCGTGATGCGGGCGACATCGCCCGAGCCCTTGCCCCGCGTCGCGGCTTCGGCCTGCGCGGCCTCCTCCTCGCTCACGTCGTCGAGGACTTCCTGGGCGCCCCCTGAGAGGTCGACGCCCGCGTCCTCGAAGAAGCCCTGGAGGAACTCGGGGAACTCGATGCGCGATTGGGGCTTCCCGCCGCTACCGCTCAGGGCTTCCGCGTCCTCGCCTGTCGCGACGCCTTCCGCGATGGCGCGCTGCTGGTCGGTCATGATCATCAGGCCCTGGAGGGCGATCGCGGCGGCGGCGCGGGCTTCGCGCTCGCCCACGAGGCGCTCGCGGAGGACGCGCTCTTCGATGGTGTTGGTGCGCGTGACCACGGCGCTGTGGACCGCGAGGGCGAACACGCCCGCGACGGCGACGAGCACGAGGATCAGCGCAAAGGCCCGACGATGAACAGGCATGAGAACCGTTCTCCTTCTTGCTCTCCAACGAGCCTGACCGCGGGGATAATGCCGACATCGCCCTTGTCGTAGGGGCGCCAGCGGCGGTCGTCGTCGGGCGTGGTGGGGGTGTCGGCGTCCTCGTCTCCGTCGTCGGTTTCCTTGTCTTGCGGGGCTTCGGGCGCTTCGGGGTCGTCGTCGCCCGGGAGCGCAATGAGTGTCTCGGGCCCGAATCGTTCGAGCGTCAGCTGGGAGCAGGCGCTGAGCAAGTCGATCGAATCGACGGTCGCCCTGCGCGTGTCCTGCTGGTCGGGGCGGGCTGTCGGGTCGGCGATGCGGCGCTCGCGGTAGACGAGCTTCCACGCGCCGAGCGGCCCGATGCCCAGCGCATCGAGGTCGCGCTCGATGCGGTACGACGCCTCGACGATCGCGACGTCGGGGTGGAGGATCGGGGTGGTCGTGGTGAAGGTGATGCTCTCGTGGGTGGTGTCGACGGTCTGACCAAAGTCGTCCATCGCGACGGTCGCGGTGCGGGTGGACCATTGGTCGCGGATGAGCGCGAGGACCCGCTGCAGGCGCATGCGCTCGTGGTCGGAGGTGTTGTCGTCGCCCCACGCGGCGGACTGGCCCCACATCGAGGCGATGAGCACGGACATGCTGGCGAGGATGGTGATCGCCAGCAGCACCTCGAGGAGCGTGAACGCGGTTCGGGATGGCGCGGGCGGGGTGCGCATGGGCGGTTCAGTGGTGCCAGGTGAAGGTGGTGGTCCGGCCTTCGTAGGTGATCTCGTACTCGTAGACGAGGACGACGGGGGCGACTTCGTAGGGCACCGCTTCGCGTGAGGGGTTCGCGCGGATGCTCGGGCTCCGGCGGATCTCGTAGGGCGCGCCGAGGTAGTCGCCCGCCCAGGTGACGACGGGCGAGTCGGGGTCGGTGGTGGGCGGTTCGATCGCGCCCGCGAGGACCATCTGGAAGAGGGTGTCGGCGTTGCGTTCGGCGGCGAGGCGGCCCGCGAGCTGCGTGCGCGCCACGATCGACTGCGCGCGCACCTGGAGCACCGCGATCATCACCGCCGAGAGGATCGCGAGCGCGATCACCGCTTCGAGGAGCGTGAACGCGGCGCGGCGCTGGGCACCTCGGCGGGCGCTCACCCCTCTTGCCCCGATGAGCGCAGGAGTTCACGGAGCATGGGGGGCATGTCGGGCGGCCCGGTGCGCTTGGGGGGCGCGGCGTCGGGCTGGGCCGGTGGCGCGGGGTCGGGCTCGACCGGTTGGGGTGGGGCCGGCGCATCGCCCGAGGGCGTCTCGGGGCGTGGCGGTGCGGGGTCCTGATCGGCGCGGATGATGAGCGGCTCATCGGCGGGCCGCATCGCGAGGACGCCCCGATCGATCTCGTCGGCGGACTCGTGGAGGAGCCTTCGGATGGCATCGGCGGCGATGAGGAAGTCCGACGTCGGGCCCGCGAGTTGGACGGGCTCGTTCACGATCGTGGGCGTGATCGCGAGGAACAGCTCGGTGCGTGCGCCGCTCTTGGCCTCCGAGCGGAACGCGGCGCCCGCGACAGGCACATCGCCCAGCCCCGGCACCTGGTTGGTCGAGTCGCGGCTGGTCGAGTCGATGATGCCCGCGAGGATGACCGTCTGGCCGTGCGGCACGATGACGGTGGTCTTGAGCTTGCGGGTGGTGAACTCGGGGCCGAACTCTGTCTGGGCGCCGACGTCGGTGATCTCCTGGTCGATCTCGAGGCGGACGCTGCCCGACTCGTTCACGTAGGGGGTGACCTTGAGGACGATGCCCGTGGGCTTGCGTTCGATCGACTGGCGTGTGATGTCGCCCTCGTTGTCGCCCGTGGTGTTGACGGAGGGGAATGGCGTCTCGCCGCCGACCTGGAACTCGGCTTCGTCGCGGTCGCGGATGGTGATCTTGGGCGTGGAGAGGACGTTGACATCGGCCTTGGTCTCGATGGCGCGGAGGAGGGCGAAGCCGTCGCCGCCGATGAAGGAGAGGCTGCCCGCGTCGGCGCCCGAGCCCGCGGCGGGGGGGACGGAGATGAAGTCGAGGATGCCGATGCCGTCTTCGTCGAGGAGGTTGATGAAGGACTCGACGCCGTACTCCAGGCTCTCGTTGAGGTTGACCTCGGCGATGATGCCCGAGAGGTGGACCTGTTGGCGTGGGCGGTCGACGGCGCGGAGGGTCTTGAGGATGTCGGCGTAGTCGTCGGGTGTGGCGGTGATGAGGAGGACGTCTTCGGCTTCGTCGCCCGTGATGGAGATGGGGGGGAGGCCCGCGCCGGGGGCGCCCGCGGGGCGGACGGTGGCGGACGCGGCGGCGGCGCCCGTCGAGATGGCGCGGTCGGGGTAGGAGGCGGCGACGAAGGTGATGAGCGCGGGCGTGTCCCAGTGCTGAACGCGGTAGAGGTAGCGGTAGCGGGCCTCTGTTCCCATGGGGACGTCGACCTGTTCGATGAGGTCGCGCCCGAAGGTCTGGAGTGACTGGTCCTTCGCGAGGACCATCAGGCGCTGCGTGCCCGGCAGCGGGACGAAGGCGAGCCCGGATTGGATCGCGGCGCCCGCCTTGATCTGGTCGAGCACCTTGGCGACGCTGTCCGGGTCGCGGTTGGCGAGGCGGTAGGTGGCGACCTGTGTGCCCGCGAACTCGGGCTGGTCCATGAGCTCGATGAGGGCGGCGATGCGCTGGGCGTTGTCCTGCGTGTCGACGATGAGCGCGGTGCGCCCCTGGGCGATGATGACACCGCCCGGCGAGAGGAGCGCTTTGAAGAGCTGCTGGAGCGTGTTGGCCTGGAGGTTGTCGAGGACGGCCACACGGAGCGCGGGCATGGGCGAGCCGATGGCTTGCGCACTGGTCAGGATCGGCGCGCTGGCGTTCCGGCCCCTGTTGGACTCGTTCTTGGAGTCGAGGCTCGCGCGGGCGAAGAGCACGCCGTCCCGCTCTTCGAGGTGGCCGCCCGCGAGCGCGACGATGTGCGCGACGAGGTTGCGCACCTCGTCGAGCGTCATCTCCTCGTCGATCACGAGGGTCACACCCGAATTGCTCTTGAGTTCGGGGTCGATGACGAAGTCCGCGTCGAGGTACTCATCGACGAGGATGCGGGCGACGTCGATGATGTTCGCATCGTTGGCCGAGTACTGGACGTTGACGACCTCGCCCGGGAGCGGGGTGTTGATGGTGGGGTTGCCCTTGCGGTCGCGGCTTGTGTCGATGGTGGTCTGGGCGATGAGCTCGGGGCCCTGGCGCGACGGCGCGGGCGACGACGGGCCGAGCGATTCGCTCACGAGGCGGTTGCCCGCGTCGTAGGGGCGCGGGGCCTGGTAGGCCCGCTGGACCGTCGCGTCGCGCACCGGGTCTGGCGTGCTCGCACACGCACCGAGGAGCGCGACGCCCGCGGCGACGCCGGCCAGCTTGAGGAGCGTGTGCGCGCGGGGTGTCGTGCGGGTTGGGGCGGTGGTCGGGGTCATGAGCTGCCTCCTGTGGGGGGCGTTGTGACGGGCGTTGCGTCGGCGCAATGGTGTGGGATTGAAGATGCGCGCCAGCGGCGCCCAGTGTACCCCGCGCGGCGTGCGGGCCTTGGGGCCTCGCGTGTGTTGCGTGGGGCGGATGCCCGCGTGCATAACTTGTCGGCGGCGCTCGCGGCCTGGATTGTCTGTGTGCGCACCATCGTCGTTCCCCTTACCCCATCGCGGACCGTTGCAGCGCCATCATCCCGGCGATGAGGGCGTAGACCACCCACCCGACGCCGCCTGCCATGAACACGATGACCGCGGGTTCGAGGAACGTGAGCAGGCGCTCGGTGAGGCGCTCCTGCGCGCCCAGCGCTGCGTCGGTGGCGCGGCGGAGCGCTTGGGGGAGGTCGCCCGTGCGCATGCCCACGCGGACCAGCGCCATGGAGACGGGCGGGAGGACATCGTTCCTGCTGAACGCTTCGCCCAGGTCGGCGCCCTCGCGCACGGCGCGCTCGGCGGCGCTCATGCGCGACGCGATGACGGGCGAAGACACTACCTCGCGCGCCTGCTTCAGCGCCGCCAGCGCATCCCCCCCACCTTCGAGCATCGTGCCCATCACGTCGGTGATGACCGCGGCCTGCGTGTTCCACACGAGCGTACGGGCCAGGGGCGCACGCAGCGCAAGCCGCGACAGGGCGGTGCGCACGCGGGGCGTGATCCAGTAGCGGCGCAGCGCGATGAGCAGCACGACGACCCCGACGAACAGGGGCAGCGCCCACGCGAGAACGGAGCCTGCGCCGAGCGTCGCGCGCGTCGCGAGGGGGAGTTGGCTGCCGGCCATCGCGAGCTGCTCGGCGAACTGCGGGATCACGCGCGTCGCGAGGAACCAGACGACACCGACCGCCGCGAGGAGGAGGATGCTGGGGTAGATCATCTTGCCGACGACGGTGCGCCGGATGCGCTGGGCGGTCGCGATGGAGCGGTCGACGAGCCCGACCGCGTGGTCGAGCCTGCCCGATTCGCCACCCGAGGCGAGCAGCGCGATGTGCTGGGGCGAGGCGAGGCCCGCCTGGGCCTCGACCGCCTCGGCGAGCGATGAGCCCTTGCGCAGGGCGTCGCGGACCTGCTCTGATGCTGCTTTGGTGCGCGGGCTGGGCGCGATCTCGATCATGGTGGTCATGGCCTGCTCGACCGCGAGCTTGCTCGTGAGGAGCATCGAGAGGTTCTGGAAGAACCAGGCGCGGTCGGCGCCGCTCAGGCGGTCGCGCCTGCCCATGGCGCGCAGGGCGTCGATGGGCGAGAGCGGGCGCACCTCGACGGGGACGAGCCCGCGCGAGCGCAGGTCGGCCCGCGCGGCGCGCTCGTCGGCCGCTTCGAGCCTGCCCGTCACGAGGCGGGACGCCGCGGAGGCGATCGGGATGGCGGTGTACGAGTAGCGGGTCATGGTGGGGCAGAGACGGAGAGATCAAGAGACGGAGAGACGGAGTGAGGGGTTCACTTAGTCGAAGCTTGCGGCGTCGGGCGGGGCGTGGGCGCCGAGGACGCGGGCAACCTCGGCGTCGTCGGTGATGCCCCGTTCGACCAGGCGCTGGGCCTCTTCGCGCATCGGGTGGTAGCCCGCTTCGATCAGGGCGTTGCGCAGCTCGCGCTCCTCTGCGTTCTGGAGCAGCAGGTGCTTCACCTTTGAGGGGAGCGTCGAGAACTCCATCACCGCGATGCGTCCGCGGTAGCCGAGCCCGCCGCACGACTTGCACGACTCACGCGGGCCCGCCTCGTTCCTGCACGCATCGCATACGCGGCGGATGAGCCTCTGGGCGCTGACGCCCTCGACCGCCGCGTTGACGAGATACGGCTCGACGCCCATGTCGATCAGGCGCACGAAGGTGGACGGCACATCGTTGGTGTGGAGCGTCGAGAGGACCATGTGGCCCGTGAGCGCGGACTGGAACGCCATCTCCGCGGTCTCGGCATCGCGGACCTCGCCGATCAGGATGACATCGGGGTCGTGGCGCAGGATGTGGCGGAGCGTGTTGGCGAAGTTGAGGCCGATGGCGGCGTTGGCCTGGATCTGGTTGATGCCGTCCATCGCGAACTCGATGGGGTCTTCGACGGTGATGATCTTGCGCTCGCGCTGGGCGAGCCTGCGGAGGACGGCGTAGAGCGTGGTGGTCTTGCCCGAGCCGGTCGGGCCCGTGATGAGCAGGATGCCGTGGCTCTTGGCGGCGGTGTCGAAGAGCTGCTTCTCGTGGGCATCGGTGAAGCCCAGGTCGGCGAGTTCGACGGCGCCGAGCTTGGCGCGGTCCTGGACACGGATCGCGGCGTCCTGGCCGTACATCGTCGGGATGATGGAGACGCGGAGGTCGACCTGGCCGCCCCGCAGGCGCATCTGGATGCGGCCGTCCTGGGCGCGCCGGCGCTCGGCGATATCGAGCGAGGCCATGATCTTGAGGCGGACCATGATGGCGTCGTACATCGCGGGCGCGGGGGCGGGCTGGTCGACGAGCACGCCATCGACGCGGTAGCGCAGGCTGATGCGCCGGTCGAAGCGTTCGAGGTGGATGTCGGACGCGCTGAGCTCGAGGGCGCGTTCGACCATCTGGTTGAAGAAGCGGATGACGGGCGCTTCGGACGCCATGTCGCGGAGCTGGGCGAGTTCGGCGGTGAGGTCGAGGGGGTGGTCGGCGTCGTCGGTGTGGGCGGTGTGGGCGGCGCGTTCGTCGAGGAAGTGCTCGATGTCCTTGGCGCACCCGATGGCGAAGGTGACATCGCGTCCGCTCAGGCGGGCGAGGGCCGCGTGGAAGGCGTGGAAGTCGGACGGGTCGGCGACGACGAGGCGGACCACGCCGTGCTCCTGGTCGGCGTCTTCGTCGAGGGCGAGGATGGCGCCGTCGCGCATGAACTCGTGGGGGAGGGCCGCGGACGGCTCGCCCTCTTCATCGTCGGCGCGCCAGCGCTCGGCGCCGCACCACTGGGCGAGGGCGTCGCCCATCGCCTCTTCCGCGAGCAGGCCAAGGTCGAGCACCGCCTTGATGGGCGGGAGCGCGGACTGCCTGGCGACGCCCAGCGCGAGCTGGACGTCGGCCTGCGCGAGGGTGTTGCGGGACGCGAGGTCGTCGAGGAACGCGACGGGATCGAACGCGACGAGCGAGCCGGTCGGCGCGGGCGTCGGGTCGGGCGCGGGGTGGGTCGGTGCGCTGCTCACGATGACTTGCGCAGGTCGATGTCCGCGGCGTTGCCCTCGCCGCTCGGCTGGCCATCGGAGCCGTAGGAGATGATGGTGAAGCCGTGGTTCTCGTCGATCTTGTAGACGAAGGGGTTGCCCCACCCGTCCTGCGGGAGGACGTCTCTCTGGAGGAAGACCTGCGACTTGTCGAGCCCCGCTTCGTTGAGCAGGCTGGCGGGCTGCTCGAGCAGGATGTCGAGGCCCTCGGCTTCCGTCGGGTAGCGGTTGAACTTGCTGCGGAACGACTCGACGCTCCCTGCGAGGTTGTTCATCTGGGTCTTGGTGGTCTGGATCTTGGCGTCTTCGGAGGCGCCGAAGAGGTTGGGCAGCACCAGCGCCGCGAGCATGCCGATGATCGCGATGACGATGATGAGTTCGAGCAGCGAGAACGCTCGCGCGATGGAGCGAGCGGGGCTCGCGGCGCGGCGACGGTAGTTGTGTGAGATCACGGGCGCACTCCTTCCCCCCTCGCTGCCCCACGCCGAGGCTGCCCGCTACTCCTCAAGACGCCCGAGGCGCGGGTTCCCGGCGATGGGATCGAAGAGAATTCTCCACATGGTACCGCTGCCCCCTTCTTCGAGGGGGAAACGCCAGTCGCGTGCGGTGGTCCGCCCCATGGCGTCGAACGTGGCGGTGGTGCGCACGAGCGGGCCGACCTCGTCTGCGAAGGTGAGGCCCGCTGCGGGGAGTTGGCGTGTGTCTTCGAGGTCATTGGGGCCTTTGAGGGTGACGAGGAAGACGGGCGCCCCGTCGCCGGGCGGCTCTTCGGGGAGTTCGAGGGTGAGTGACACGGGCTCGGCGTGCTCCATCGCGGCGACACGCTGGGCGAGGAGGAGCGCGTGGATGGTGGTGACGGTGGACCGCCTCTCGGCGCTTTGCTGCACGGAGAACACGGAGACGAGGGTGAGCGAGGCCACCACGCCCGCGAGGGCGATGACGATGACCATCTCGAGGAGGGTGAACGCGGCGTGGGAGGGGCGGGCCCGGAGGGTGGCCCCGCTTCGGGGCGTGCCCATCAGCGCGCCTGGAGGACGGCGACCGCGTCGCGCGTGTTGACCACGCCGTTGCCATCGACGTCGGCGCGGTCCGCGTGGTCGGAGGTCGCCCGTGTGACAACGCGGAGGACCGCGGCGGCGTCGGCGGTGTCGATCCGCCCGTCGGCGTTCACGTCGTACTTGCCCGCGTCGGCCCCGCCGCCGCCATCGCCGCCCGGCGCCTCGACCGCACCGATCCTGAGGTTGATGTTCTGGACGGGGATGAGGTCGAAGCCGGGGAGGACGACGGGGAGGTCGATCGCCTCGGAGCCCTGGAACACGTAGAGCGAGTTCTCGCCGGCGAGGTTCACGACCGTCATGGGGATGGTCTGGTTGGTGGACGAGTCGAAGAAGCGGAACTGGGCCTGGGCGCCGAAGGCCGGGCCCTCGACATCGCCCGCGGTCCCCGGGTCATCGCCGTAGACGACGAAGCTGAACTCGCCGGCGGTGGATGAGGTGATGGTGAACACGCCGACGAGCTTGTCTTCGAAGAATGCGCCGATCTGGTCGCCCGGCTCGGGGGTGATGCCTTCGTCGGAGGGGAGGATCTCGCCCGTGACGCGTTCCTGCACGTCCGAGGTGTCGGGCGTGCCGAACTCCGCGAGCGAGCCCGCTGCGAGTGCGAGGAGGCCTGCGATGGCGAGCATGGGGCGGTGGTAGCGCATAGAGGGTCCTTGTCTTCCGGCCACGGGCTCAACGTCTGGCGGACGGAGAGCTTGCACACAGTATAGGTCGCCCGAGGTGGGTGGATCCGTCAAAAAGAAAAGCGGGGGCCGTCCGAAGACGGCCCCCGCGAAGGGTCACACTATGTTGCCGGCGGAGTTAGTTGCCGGGGGTGTGGAGGAACGCGGCGTTGACATCGTCGAGGTCGTCCTCGTCGAGGTCGTTCGGGGCCGCGTCGCCCGCGAGGTCGCGGGACTGGACGTTGAACTGGGCGCCGTTGATGTTCTGGAAGAAGACGATGTAGTCGAACTCGTCGAGGTCGGCGAAGGTCTCGGTGCCGGTGATGGCGAAGAGGCCCCAACCCTGAGTGGTGTTGTTGTTGGTGTAGTCATCGAACGGGGACGCCTCGTCGAGGGGCGAACCGAAGTGGAACGCGCCCATGTTGTTGGCGGTGCCGTTGAAGAAGCCGTAGGCGTAGCCACCGATGACGGCGTTGAGGGCCGAGCCGGCCTTGATGCCGTCGTCGGTCATGGTGAAGGCGTAGTGGGGGACGAAGCCGGCGTCGACCACGATGCCGTCGAAACGGAACGCGAAGTCGTCGGCGCTGGTCCACATGCCGTCGCTGTTGGTGTCGAAGAACATCGGGAACTGGTCGATGGCGTTGACGAAGGGCAGGGTCGAGTTCGAACCCACCACGATGTCGTCGTCATCCACGCCGTTGGGCAGGTCGGGCTTGGCGCCGTTGTTGGCGGCGAAGCCACCCGAGCGGGCGAACGGGACCGTGTTCCAGCCGACGTTGACGCGCTCGATGCCGATGTCGTCGAGGTCAACGTTGAACTCGTTCGAGAAGGCATCGTCGTCGGGGGTCGACTGGTTGGTGTTGGTCGGCGAGAACTTGAGCGACGGGCCGCCGTCGGCCGCGGTCGCGATCGACGAAGCGCAGAAGCGCTGGCCGTTGGGCAGCTCGACGATCACGATGACCGGCCAGTTGACCGTGTTGAGCTTGTTGTTGCCGTTGAAGGAGCCGACGGGGGCGCCGACGTGGAGGCCGTAGGCGCCGTCCGCGTTATCGATGACCGTCGAGGAGACGATCGGGCGGCCCGCGGCGTTGTAGCCGGCGGTGAGGAGGCTGGTGAGCGTGCCGCCGTTGGAGCGGAGCACGTCCCAGCAGAGGGAGACCTTGCCCTGGGAGAGCTTGTCCTGAGTGGTCTCGCCCGTGCCCGTGAAGGTGATGTTGGAGATGTTGTTGGCGTTGACCTTGACGTTCATCGTGTCGGTCAGCACGGCGTCGGAGCCGTTGTTGCCGCCGTTGAGCTTGGTGTTGGCGTAGATCTGGTTGTTGCCCGGGTTGCGGACGAGGTACATCTCGCTCGCGATGCCGAGGAGCCAGTTGGTCCAGGCGTTGAACGAGGCGAACTGGTTGGGATCGTTGGAGAGGTTGATGTCGTTGGTCATGACGAACGGGACGTTGTTGTGCGTCGCCGTGATCGTGCGGGGCGTCGGGATAGCGACGGCCGCGTAGACCTTGGTGCCGATCGGGGCCGGCTCACCGCCGATGGTGATGACACCATCGAAGTCCATGACGCCGACGTTGTCGGTATCGATGTTGGGGTTGGCCAGCTGCGTGACGTTGAACGCCGCCGCGACCGGGTTCACCGCGATACCGTTGCCGCCCAGGTCCTCGTCGGAGGCGACGCGGCTCTCAGCCGAGTTGCCCGCGGCGTAGGTGATGACAGCGGTCACGCCGATGGGCACGTTGCCGCCCAGGTCGAGCGCGATGGTGGAGTTGGTCGCGTCGGAGCCGTCGAGGCTCACGTCGGTGACCGACCCGATCGAGATCGTGAAGTCGTCCGCGTCGAGGGTGTCACCATCGACTGGGGCGTTGGCAACCAGGAGGGCACGATCGGCGAGGCCGTCGTTGTCGTCATCGACGAGGAAGCCGCCCTGGAAGGTGGTGCCGTTGACGTCCTGCGCGAGGGGGACGTAGACCGCGACGCGGTCGACGATGTCCTCGGAGGTCACGACGAACTCGTTGCCCGCACCATCGACCAGGCCCGAGCCCGGCGCGACGGTGGTGGTGGCGCCGGCGGCGAGGGTCGCCGTCGGGGTGGTGCCACCGGCCTCGAAGCCGAAGGTGGCGTCGTTGCCGTCGGCCGAGCCGCCCACGAAGAGGAGGTCGGAGTTGGCATCGGCGCCGTTGACGTCGCCGAAGACGAGCAGGTTGGAACCGCTGTTCACGGTGACGTTGTTCTCGGAAACGGTGTTGGAAGCAACGCCGCCGCCGAAGGCCTCGGACGTGAAGAACGCGAGGCGGTTGTTGGCAAGCTGGTCGCCGAGGGTGCCGTCGGTCTCGCCGAGGGCCTGAGCCGCGGAACCGGCGTTCTGGTTGTCACCCGTGAAGAAGCCGGCGAAGACGGCGACGGGAGCCGCGCGGTCGGTGCCAGCGTTCGGGCCGGTCGCGAAGGCGCCGGTCACGGTGATGTCGTTGCCGTTGGCGTCGGTCACCGTGAAGTCGGTGTCGACGGAGATGGCCTGGGCGAAGGTCGGGCCGCCCGTGCCGGGCGTGGCCTCTTCGGTGTCGCCACCGCCCGAGGACTGCCCATCGTTGTCCCAGTCCTCGTTGGACGGGGAGAAGGAGAAGATCGCCGCGTTGCCCATGATCAGGCGGGCGGGGTCATCGGAGAACACGCCGTCGCCGTCGAAGTCGATGCCGACATCGCCCGTCGAGGCGTTGGTGATGGTGATGTCGTTGTTGGCGGGCGTGGCGTCGGCGACGACGTCGTCGTCGGTCAGCGCGCCGTCAGCGGTAATCTGGTCGAACGGGTTCACCGTGGCGGCCACGCGACGCCAGGTGGCGGTCGCGGTGTTGTGGTTGGAGGTGATGGGCTCGTCGTACACGACGCCGAAGCCGTCACAGTTGCCGTCGCCGTCCTGATCGAGGAAGCAGATGAACTGCTCGGTCGGGTCGATGGCGTCGGTGCAGTTCACGGTCTGGCTCGAGGCCTGGTAGTCGTTGCCACCGATGTTGAAGCCCGACGAGGGGACGTTGCCCGCGACGTTGGTCGTGAGCGTGAACGTGTTGCCCGAGTCGTCGAGGCCGTCGGCGAAGAGGTTGTCGGTCACCGTCGCGCCGGCGTCGTTGCCATCGACGTCGTCGATGGTGAGGAGCACGGCGCTGGAGTTGTCGGGATCGATGACGGGGGCCGAGAGCTGAAGGTCAGCCTGCTCCATGCTGCCCTGCGTGCCAAGGAAGCCGCCGTAGAAGGTGGCGTCGCCCAGGTCGGCGGGGTCGAGCGGGAGGTTGTAGGTCACGCGGACCGCCTGGTTGGCGGCGTCGCCAAGCAGGTGGGTCGCGAAGAACTCGACGTTGCTGATCGACAGGGCAGAGATCGTCTGCGCCTGGACGGCCGTCGCGTTCGCGGGGTTATTCACGAGGTCGAACAGCTGGTTGTTCGAGGTCGTGCCCGCATCGGTGAAGTTCGGACGCACGAAGGTGCCCGCGGAGAGCGTCGTCGTGTTCGGGTCACGGTTGAACTGGATCACGGTGTTCGACAGGGCGAACGCAGCGCCCGCGAGGCCCGCGGGGCTCAGCTCGGTGCCGTCGAACGAGTTGGCGGTATCCACCTGGAAATCCGTCGCGTCGATGTTGGCGAGGACGGTGTGGTTGTCATCGTTGCCCGCGGCGCCATTGTTGAGCGTCTCCGAGAAGACGAAGAACACCGTCAGGCCGTCGGCCGAGACGAAGACATCGGTGAGCGAGGGACGGGTCACGTCGGCCTCGAAGGTCATGTCCAGCGTATCGGTGGTCAGCACGTCCGCGTTGAACACCGTCTGCACGCCGTCGGTCAGGACGCTGTTGCCGCCCGTCTCGGGCGTGTCGTCCGTGACGCGGACGACAATGTGCAGGCCGTTCGCCGAGACCGAATTGAAGAACAGCGCAGTGGTCGCGCTGGTCAGGTCGATCTGGAGGGCGTTGCCTGCGGCGTTGTTGTAGGCAGGAGCACCGCCCATGATGAGCGTTGACACGTCGGCGAAGACGCCGGGGACGGCGGTGCCGGTATCGTCAACACCGATGAGGCCGACAACGATCGTCTCACCGTTGGTGATGACGTCAGCGGCAGCCTGACCGGGGGGCACGGTGACGAAGAGACTCGCGTCTGGTCCCAAGAACTCATCGTTGCCGTTGACGGGCTGGGTCACCACAAGGGTGTCCACCGTGGCGGCGGTCGCGGCCTGGGCTGCGATGAGGCCGGCGCCAATCGCCGAAGCCTTCAAGAAATTCCTAGTCATTCTCCACATTCCTTTCTCTTGTCGAGATGCGCGCTGTGGCATGCGTTGCATCTCGGCCCCGCCGGGTCTCGGCGAAACGGGCCAGTTCTCACCTGATCTGCTTGAAAGACTCTCCGAAACAATCAGGGGTACGGGCCCGTCCCGTCCCCACCACACAACTCACTTCCGCCCCGAGTCGCCAACGACAGTCGCAACCGGGTTGGCTCCCGGAGCGCGGCTCGTGCGGATTGAAGCCTATGTTATCAAAGACTAGCAACGTGTCCAGTCCTCCGATAAGCCGGTCCCCAACCTGCTTCGATACCGAGTGCCCGAGAACGTCTGGGGGCTTGCCCCCCATCGGCCTCCCCCACCTGTGGTCCGGAAACTTTCCGGGTTCCAGCGCGGAGTCGGCCCCGCGAACCGGGGATAGTCCGCGAATGCTCTGAATCGGGACTATCGGCCAGTCGGCCTGACGTGTGTGGAATTTTGTTTGTAATCACCAACGAAGGACCCACGACGGGCGCGGGTCACGCACAAATGATTCGTGCTTTGTTCGGGTCCGGAGCGCTCCCCTCCTCCTGGGCATCCAAGGTCGTCCCCTGAAACACCCTCCGGCACACGCCTTGAACGATAGCCGACCGCTGGGATTGCGTCGAGTTCCCGGTTTTCTTGGGCGAACCGAGAATCGCCGCTTTGGGGTGGGCGTACGGGGGCGGGCGTGGCACGTCGCCGCCTGGATTGCGTGGATGCGCCCTCATCCACCTGCGGGATCGGGCCGATGGGATGGTCACGCGGCTGGGGTGTTGGCCCCGGCGCGGATGGAGGGTGAGCGCGTGGACCAGTCGGCTATCCATATTGATGACATCCTGCGGAAGGCCAACGAGGCGGACGCCTCGGATATCCACGTGGTCGCGGGGCACCCGCCCGTGATGCGTGTGCACACGGTCATGACGCCCATGGACTTCCCCGTGATCTCGCCCGAGACGGCGATGGCGATGGTCCGCCACATGTCGCCCGACTCGATGCTGAAGAAGTTCGAGGAGGTGCAGGACGCGGACTTCTCGTACGCGGTCGAGGGGATGTGCCGGTACCGCGTGAATGCGCACAAGCAGCGCGGGGTGGCGGCGATCGCGATGCGTGCGATCAAGACCAAGGTCCCGGCGATGGACAAGCTCAACCTGCCGGATGTGATCAGCCGGCTGACGTACCTCCCGCGCGGGCTCGTGCTGGTGACGGGCGACACGGGTTCGGGTAAGTCGACGACGCTCGCGGCGATGATCCAGGCGATGAACGAGCGGTACCAGAAGCACATCATCACGCTCGAGGACCCGATCGAATACGCGCTGAAGAGCCACCACTGCCTGATCGAGCAGCGTGAGCTGGGCGATGACATGCCGAGCTTCGCCTCGGCGCTGAAGCACGCGCTGCGTCAGGACCCCGACATCATCCTGGTCGGTGAGATGCGCGACCTCGAGACGACGGCGCTGGCGATGACCGCGGCCGAGACGGGCCACCTGGTGCTGTCCACGCTGCACACGGTGAACGCGAGCCAGACGGTGGAACGCATCATCGATATGTACCCCGCGGCCCAGCAGAACCAGATCCGGGCGATGCTCGCGAACACGCTGCAGGCGGTGGTGTCGCAGACGCTGTTCCGCCGGGCTGACACGGCGGGCATGGTGCCCGCGATCGAGATCCTGTTGTGCACGCCCGCGACGCGCAACCTGATCCGCGAGGGGCGGACGTTCGAGATCGCGAACGTGATCGAGACGAACCGCGCGATGGGCATGCAGAGCCTGGACCACGCGATCGCGGAGCTGTACTTCAACGGCATGATCAGCAAGGAAGCGGCGGTCGCGCAGGCGGCGTACCCCGACAAGCTCGAGAAGCAGCTGGCGGCGTGATCCGCGAGGGCCTTGGTGGAAGGTGTGGGTGAATTGAGCGTGGATACTGTGCGGGGGCACGACGCATGACGGCGTATCGCTACCAGGTCAAGTCGCCGGGCGGGCAGACCGTCGTGGGTGTGCTCAACGCGCCGACCGCTTCGGCGGCGGCGGACACGCTCCGCTCGCAGGGCAACCACGTGCTCTCGCTGACGCCCGTGGTGGGGCGGCTCAACAGCGCCAAGCTGCTCGGGCGGCTCAAGGAACTCAACTCGGGCAAGCCGACGCAGAAGCACGTGCTCGACTTCACGACGCAGCTCGCGGTGATGATCCGCGCGGGCATCGCGTTGCGTGCTGCGCTCGAGGGCATCGCGGAGCAGACCGAGCACGCGCGCTTCCGCCAGGTGATCTACGGGCTCAAGACCGACGTGGAATCGGGCAAGCAGTTCTCCGAAGCGCTCGCCCGCCACCCCAAGCTCTTCAACCAGCTCTACGTCAACATGACGCGCGCCTCCGAGATGTCGGGCTCGTTCGGCTCGATGCTCGACCGCGTCGCGGCGTACATCGCGCAGCAGATCGAGACCCGCAAGATGGTCGTCGGCGCCATGATCTACCCCGCGGTGATCGGCGTGATGGCGGTCGGCGTGACGGTCTTCCTGCTGACCTTCGTGCTGCCCAAGTTCACGACGGTGTTCGAGGGCAAGGAGGATGCGCTGCCGTGGTCGACGCTCTTCCTGATGGACCTGTCGGCGTTCGTGCGCGAGCAGTGGATGCTGCTGCTCGGCGTGGTGGGCCTGATCGGTGTGGGCCTCTTCTTCCTGCTCAAGACCGAGATGGGCGCCGCGTGGTTCGACCGGATGAAGCTCACGTTCCCCGTGATCCGCAGGATGTTCCGGGCGCTGTACATCTCGCGCTCGCTCCAGACGATGGGCGAGCTCATCAACGCGGGCGTGCCCATGCTCGACGCGATCGTCATCACGGGCGACATCTCGGGCAGCCGCCTGTATAAGCGGATGTGGCGCTCGGTGTACTCGAGTGTGAAGCAGGGCAAGAAGGTCGTGCACGAGTTGCAGAAGACGACGCTGCTCCCGCACTCGGTGGTGCAGATGATCGGCGCGGGCGAGGAGTCCGGTAAGCTCGGCGAGGTGCTCGACGAGATTTCCGTGTACTACGCCAAGCAGCTGAAGGACGCGATCAAGGCGGTGACGTCCATGATCGAGCCCATCATGATCGTTGCAATGGGTTCAGTCGTCGGGTTCATCGCGATGGCGATCATTCTGCCGATCTTCAAGATGAGCCAGGTGGTGAAGTAGCCGAATCAGGGTGATGAAGACGTGCGCCCGGCGCTGGGGCACTGTGGTGCGCCCGCCGGGGGCACACGACGGGGGCGATGCGCCAATGGGCCGACACGGACGACACATCTCGCAACGACGCCGACGCGGCTTCACGCTTATCGAGACCATGCTCGCGGTCACGATCATCGGCGTGGGCGTTGTCGCGATCGTCTACGCCCAGCGGCACTTCCTGTACCAGAACATGTGGTCGAGCCACGCGGGCAGCGCGACCTACCTGGGCAACGAGATCCGCGAACGCATGCGCGGGCTGCCGCGCCACGACCGGTTCTCGGGCGGCCTCTACTTCACGGATGAGGACGACCCCGACTCCCTCACGGGGTGGGGCCCGGAGGAGGGCGAGGAGGACCCCGCGGACTTCGACGACGTCGACGACTTCGCCAACGCGGTGTTCGGCGACGCGGTCAACCTCCCCGAGTGGCTCGAGGATGAGGGGTACACGCGCTACGCGGGCCCCATCGACGCCTTCGCGCTGCTCGTGCCCCACACCAACTGGGACGGATCGCTCGCGACGATCGAGGTCGAGGGCGAGGTCGTCACGCTTGGCATGCAGGGCTGGACCCAGGCGGTCCGCGTGCAGAAGGTGGACCCGGCGGACTTCTCGACGGTCATCGATCTCAACACGCAGTCGGAGGGCGTGGGGGGCGAGGTGCTCAGGCGGGTCGATGACTACCCGTTGCTTGTGACGGTCACGCTGCTCTACGAGGGCGTCGACCAGGACCACGCCCCCGCGCTGACGGAGGTCTCGTGGGTGGTGCACCCATGACGCGAACCCACGCCATCAGGAGGATGACGGCCATGCGCACGCAACGCCCGACCGACCGCCGCTCGCGCCCGCGCCGCGCCGCCCTGACGAGGCGGGGCGTTGTCAGCGTGCTCGCGATGATGTTCCTAGTGATGTTCGGCTCGCTGGCCGCGGCGATGGCGGTGGTGACGCAGGGCAACCTGCGTGCCGCGTCGAGCCACCTGCGCATGACGCGTGCGCTGGGCGCGGTCGATACGGGCATGCAGATCGCGGCGCAGCGCCTGACGGAGGCCGCGTCGCGTGTCGTCTCGTCGAAGGGCGAGATCGACGCGGACTACGCGCTGGATTTGTGGAACGGCACCTATTCGGGCGAGTGGGACGTCACGATCCTTGACGCGCCCTACGGTCGCTCCGAGCCTTACTCCCCCACGAGCGTGAGCGAGATCCTCGCGCTGCACCACGCCTACGACGACCTCGACAACGTCGTGCTCGAGGACGCGGACAACGCGCCCCAGGGCATCGACCTCCCGACGGCGCCCACGGGGTGGGTCGTCAGCAACCCGATCGGCCTGTCGCGCGACCCCTCGGGCTTGATCGTCACCGCGGCGCAGGTCACCTACATCCCGCCCGACGACAACGGCGAGGTGATGGTGGTCGTCACGGGGTACGACTGGGACCCCGTCCGCGGACGCTGGGTGACCCGGACGTCCCAGCAGTCGTTCCGCGTGACGCGGCTCATCGACCACGCGGTCATCGGGTCCACGCGCATCATGCTCGGGCAGGGCGCGATCGCGGAAGGCCCCATGGGCATCAACTTCGACTCGGACGCCATCGACTCCATCGATGCGCCGCCACTGGTCGCCAAGAGCGACTTCTACGGGCTGGACAACGCGCTCGACGCCAAGCTCGACGACTTCTATGCCGCGGTCCTCGACTACGACATCGATGGCGACAACCGCCTGCGCACCAAGCACGCGGGCGAGTCCGCGGTGCTCGACTCGCTCAACGTCACCGACTACGACGGGGACACCGCCCCCGACAACGCCTTCACCGACAAGACCAAGGACGACACCATCGACGAGTTCGACATCTTCCTCGCGCACTTCGACACCAACGGGGACGGGCGCGTCGTGTGCTCCGAGGCGCTCATCGATGGCACCCCGGCCCAGGGGAAGACCCCGGAGTTCGAGATCAACGACGGCATCGCCCTGGGCATCGACGGCGGCGCGCCCGACCGCAACAAGAACGGGTGGTTCAACGGCCACTTCATGAGCGACTGGGACTGGGACTCCTTCCCCGACAACAACGGCGACGGCGTGCTCAACGGCTCGGACTACGACGCCGATGACGTCACGCTCGGCTACCGCGACGGCTACCTCGACTACAAGGACCAGTACGCGAAGATCCGCGGCACCGTCTGGTTCCGCGCGAGCAGGTCGCAGTGGGAAGAGGCCGACGACGGCGACGGCTCGCCCATCGGCGACTACCAGACCAATGTCCAGGGCTCGATCCGCGCCGCGTCGGGCGACCCCGCGGTCGTTTTCGAGGCGACCGAGACCGAGCTGCCCGAGCTCGGGCCCGAGCAGTTCGCGGAGGCGTCGAGTGCGCTCAAGGACATCGCGGCGGAAGAGGGCCTGACGTTCGACGACCAGGTCGCCGCGTCGAAGGGTGGCGGGTGGACGCCCCCCACCACCATCGAGCCCACCCCCTACGGCGCGCCCTCCCCCGCGGACTACTACGAGCGCCCCGTCTACTCCGGCATCACCTTCAAGAACGTCACCATCCCGATGGGCACCAACGCGCTGTTCATCGACTGCGAGTTCATCGGCGTCACCTACGTCGAGGCCTACGAGGACAACACCCACGAGTCGTGGATGTTCTACGGCCAGCAGGAACGCGACCCGGTGACGGGCGACCTGTACCTCAAGTACCCCCCACCGCCCGCCGAGTCCGACGCGGCGCTCGACAAGTCCTACGCCGACCCCGGCGACATCGGCTACGACGACCTCCCCGACCCGCTCATGATCGATACCGACGACGACGGGCTCGAAGACACCCAGTTCACCGACACCAAGGCGCTCTCCAACAACCTCCGCTTCCACAACTGCCTGATCGTCGGGTCCATCGTGACCGACCAGCCCACCAACTACGCGAGCATGCGCAACAAGCTCGTCTTTACGGGGGCGACGCGCTTCGCCCAGACGCACCCCGACCACCCCGCGGACGCCGACAAGAACCCCGACCCCGATGACCTCAAGGAGATCGCCAAGAGCTCGCTCATGGCGCCCCAGTATTCGGTCGACATCGGGTCCACCATGTCACCCCCGGAACAGAACGTGCGCCTCGACGGCGCCGTCATCGCGGGCGTGCTCGACATGCGCGGGCGCTCGGAGATCCACGGCGTGCTCCTCATGACCTACAAGCCCGTCTACGGCGAGGCGCCCATGCTCTCGTACGGCGAGGCCATCGGGAACCCGGGCTCGTTCAACGTCACGCTCGGGCACTTCGGCGAGGAGGACGGCGACCTCGAGGGCCTCGGCGCGGGCGCGCTCGAGGACCTCGATGGCGACGACGTCCTCGACATCGGATGGGACTCGGCGCGCGATGAGGACGGCGCGCTCATCCCCCTCGACGAGTTCCCGGGCAGCCACGACGACTCGTGGTACGACGGCATCCCCGACACCGACGTCGAGGACGCGGGCGGCGATTACGTCCGGCGCACCATCCCGTTCTACGGCTCGCCGGGCACCGACGACCACGGGCCCGTGCCCGCTTCGGGTCCGACGCGCCTGATCCCCAAGGTCGAGATGGTCCTGCCCGACGGGCTGCCCATGCCGATCTCGATCGTGCCGCGCTCGGGCAGCTACATCGAAGGCCGCGTCGTCATCGAGGAGGGCGACTAAACATGAGACACCTGCAACGCACAAGGCGGCACGGGCGTCGGGCCTTCTCCCTCATGGAGATGCTCTTCGCCACCACCATCAGCGCCATGCTCTTCACGAGCCTGCTGCTCTCCCTCGACACCATGTTCAAGGGCTACGAGCAGACCACCGACACCGCATCGTCGCAGGCGGTGACGCGCATCGCGGTCAACCGCGTGCTCGGGCTCATCCGCACGGGCTCCGAGTTCGCCCCGATCCCCGCGGACGTGCTCGACTCGGACCTCAACCCGCTCAGTGCGCACTGGTTCGAGTTCGTCTCCCAGCGCGATTCGGACGGCGAGATCACCCAGGTCACCCGACTCGAGTTCCGCTACGACGGCGCCGACCTGATCGACGAGCCGTGGAGCCCCGACGAAGAGCCCCCCGACCCGCCCGAGGACGCGAGCGAACTCGGCTCCATCTACATCGTCTTCGTCGATGCGGGCTCGGGCGATGAAGAAGAGCGCCTGCTCCTCTCGGGCGTCCAGCAGGCGATCTTCTCCCTCCACTTCGACGTGGGCCCCCAGCTCCTCCGCGCGACGATCGACATCACCGTCGTGCCGCAGATCGAAGCGGACCTGATGGTCTCGACCGAAGCCGCGCCGCAGACGATCCGCGTGGTGGCGTCCGCGATGCCGCGGCGTGTGGTGGACTAGGGCTACTCCTCGTCGGGGTCCCACTCACCGTTGAGGATCTCATCACGACGCAGCGCGACCTCGTCGGTGTCCCAATAGGGGCACGCCTCGCTGGACAGGCCACGCAGCGCTTCGTCCCTTCGCCCGAGTTGAGCGATGACGCGAGCGAGACACGCGTGGCAGTACTCCCCCGCCCCGAGAGCGACCGCCCGACGCAGGCAATTCTCTGCTTCGCGAAGGTCCTCCTCGCTCCCTCGGATGTCGAGCCTCACGCCGAGTGACTCCCACGGGTCGGCGTCTTCGGGGCTGAGTTCGACCGCGCGCCGCGTCATTTCGATCGCCTCGTCGTGGTCCGCATCGGTCATCTGACCCGTCGGGTACGCGAGTGAGATGAGGTCCGCTCCCATCTCGTTCAGGGCGAGCGAGTCTGGGAAGTCGCTCGCGGCGCGGCGTGCAAGGTCGAGCAGCGCCCAACTCACCGGCCCCTCCCCCTCCGGCCAGTGGCTTTCGATGACGGCGATGAGCTCAGACTCACTCAGCTCCTGATCGACCAGCGGTCGCAACGCCGCATCATGTGGATGCGTGCCATCGAGGCGGCGCGGCTTCGCGACGTCCTCGAGCTTCGATCGGACGTGAGCCATGACCTCATCGAAGCCGCCCCGGAGTTCCTCATTCAGCGCGCTGCGACACCCTGCGATCAACGCATCGCAAGGGGAACCCCACACGCGCGCATCGATCGCGCACTCCATCAACTCATGCTTCAGGGGCTCCCAATGCGCGTCCAGCAGCCCGGGCGCAGACCTCGTGAAGAACTCCTCGACTTTCAGGATCGTCGGTATGAGGCTGAGCCCAAACCGGTGGTCGGGGTCACCCATGACGCACTCCTTGATGTGACTACCCCGCGAGCAACTCCGCCACCCGGTCCGAGTCGGCGGCGAGGACGTCGAGGCCTGCGTGCAGGCGCTTGTGCGCACCCTTCTTGCCGCCCGGCAGCTTGTAGGGCTCCGCGCTCACCCACCCGGGGCCCATGACCCTGAAGGTCCGCGCCCGCGATGTTCGCGCGACGGTCAGGGAGTGGTGCGGCGTGTCGAATGTGATGCCGTCGCCGTTGGGCGCACACCCCTTGGCGTCGGGCAGGAGCATGAGCAGGCGTGTGTCGGTCAGGATCATGAAGCGCTTGGTGCGCGACATGATGGCCGCCTGGAGCACGGTGCCGGCGGCGGGCACCATCGCCGCCGCGACGAGCATCATCGTGTCGAACACCGACATCTCCCTGCTGACCACGCCCCACCCGACGACCTGCTCGCCGGCCATCAGGCGGCGGCGCAGGAATGCGCGGAGCTCGTAGGGGCCGAACTGACACGAATCGAAGTGCAGGGGCATGGGTGCGGCGCTTCCGTGCGTAGCGTGGACTCGGACCGGAGCCTCAGAGTATGCTCGGCACATGGCCCGAGCCCAAGCCAAGTCCGCCTCCCCCGCCATTGATGCGTCAACCCGCATCGCCCTCTTCATCGGCAAGGACGCGTACCTGCGCCAGGGCTACACCGACCGCCTCCGCGAGGCCCTCGAGAAGGAGCACGGCGAGGTCGCGGTCGAGCGCTTCGACGGCCGCGAGGCCCTCCCCGTCGATGTCTTCGACGAGTGCCGGAGCTACGGGCTCATGGCCACCCACAAGCTGGTGGTGGTCGACGCCGCCGCGGACTTTGTGAAGGGTGACGAGCGGCGCCCGCTCGTCGAGCGCTACGCGGAGAGCCCGTCGGATTCCGCGACGCTCGTCCTCCGCAGCGAGGTCTGGCACGCGGGCAAGCTCGACAAGCTCATCAAGAAGCACGGCGTGGTGATCAAGTGCGATGCGCCCGATGCGCGGACCGCCATGTCCGCCCTGACCCGCAAGGCCCGCGACGTGCACGGCGTGGAACTCGGGCGCGAGGTCGCGCAGATGCTCGTGGCCCGCATCGGGACCGACCTGGGGCGGCTCGTCAACGAACTGGCCAAGCTGGCCGACGCGGCGGGCGCGGGCAAGCCCATCACGCCCGAACTCGTCCGCGAGCTGACGGGCGTGACGCGCGAGGAGCAGGCGTGGGAGGTGCAGCGTGTGCTCCTGAGCGGGGATGGCGAGGCGGCGCTCGTCAAGCTGCACGAGCTGCTCACCGTGAGCCGGGTCCCGATGCAGCTCATGCGCTGGGCGATGATGGACCTGGCGCGGAAGGTCTACGGGGCCTCGCGCGGGCTCGCGGAGCGGCGCTCCGCGCAGGAACTGCGCAGCGCCCTCAAGCTGTGGGGCGACATGGAGCACGGCGTGATGGGGCTCGCGCGCAAGCTCTCGCCCAGGGCGGCGGGCGAGCTCTTCGAGCAGGCGGTCGCGGCCGACCACCGGGCCAAGACCGGTTTGGGGGATGAGGTGCGGGCGCTCGAGCTGTTCGCGCTGCGATTCACAAGCCTCGCGCGGTAGCGCGACGATCCTGCGATCCGTGGCGCCCGGACCGGCGCCTGGCACG
Organism: Phycisphaerales bacterium; assembly: GCA_965228605.1. Lineage (GTDB taxonomy): Bacteria > Planctomycetota > Phycisphaerae > Phycisphaerales > UBA1924. The sequence continues at coordinate 3,232,962 of OZ245825.1, read as the reverse complement.
CACGCAGGAGGCACGCGATGACGATGAAGACGGTGAGCGGGCGCACGGTTTGCGCGTTGGCGTTGGGCGGGGCGATCGGGCTCGTGGGGTGTGCGAGCACGCCGCAGACCACGGACGCGACAGAGGCCACCGGCGGGGCGCCGCCCGTGCAGGCGGAGAACGACGATGCGCTCGCGGGACTCACGCCCGAGCAGAAGCAGCTCCTCGACCTCGCCACCGAGCCGATGACCATCGCGGAGGCGCGCCCCGCGACGCCGGCACCCGAGCCCGGCACCGCGCCCACCGCATCACCAGCCTCAACCGAGCGGTCCTCGGACGCGGGCCTCCTCCCCATCATCACGCTGCCCGACGACGCGCCGCAGCTCCAGCCCGGCTACGCCGCGACGAGCGTGCGCGACCCGGACGTGGCCCCGCCCGTCGAGCCGCCCGCGCCGGTCGCGGCGCCGCCCACGACACCCGACCGCGCCGAACTCGCCCACGAACTCGGCGCCCTCCTGCGCGACAGCGCGGGCGACCCGGCGCAGGCGGTCAGCGCCCTGATCCGCCTCACCGCCCTCGACCTGATCGAGCCCGGCGTGTCCGAAGCCCAACTCGTCACGCCCGATGGCGCGCTCGCGCCGAGCGAGCAGGAGCTCGTCGACGCCCTCCGCGCCTTCTTTGTCGCGGCGGGCGAGGCGCTCGAATCGGGCGATGCGACGGGCTCGCTCCCGCTCGCGGTCGAGTCGCTCAACGCCGACCTCTCGGGCGGGCGCACCCTCGCGATCAACGATGCGTCGCTGTGCACGAGCGCCTCGGGGTTTGGCGTGTACGAGGCCTTCCCGAGCTACGACGGGGTCTACAAGCTTGTGGGTGGGCGCGCCCACCGCCTGGTGGTCTACAACGACCTCGAACACTTCTCGACGACGAAGGTCCATCGCAACGGGCGCGACGGGCACGAGGTGCTCCTGACCCAGGAGCTGAGCCTCTACCACTTCACCAACGACAAGGACACCCTGGCGTGGCGCAAGCCCGCCCAGGAGGTCCGCGACTTCTGCTCCGTGGCCCGGCGCGACTTCTACCTCGCCCACCTGATCGAGCTCCCCTCGACCCTGTCGGTGGGCAGCTACCGCCTCAAGATCGGCGTGACCGACCGCGCCACGGGCCAGCGGGCCGAGGCGGTGATCCCGATCGAGGTGGTCGGCCACTCGAGCGCCATGACCCTCACCAAGTAACCGGAGTGACAACGCCCCCGACGCCTTCTAGAGTGACCGCCACTTACGGAGGCGGACCGCGATGGAGGTGTTGCTCAAGGCGCTGCTGATCTTTGTCGCCCGCATCGCGGACGTGTCGCTTGGCACCATGCGCACGGTCGCGGTGATCAACGGGCACCGCTACCTGGCGCTGGGGCTCGGGTTTGTCGAGGTGCTCATCTGGATCCTCGCGGTGTCCGCGGTCGTGGGCTCGGCGCTGAGCGAGCCGATCTACGCGGTCGCCTACGCCGGGGGCTTCGCGGCGGGCAACTTCGTGGGCATCACGATCGAGAGCAAGATCGCCTTCGGCGCCGAGGTCATGCGCGTCTTCACGCGCAAGGGCGCCGAGGTCAGCGCGGCCCTGCGCGAGGCCGGCTACCGCGTCACGCAGTTCGAGGGCAGCGGGCGCGACGGCCCGATCTCGCTCCTCTTCATCAAGGTCGAACGCCGGAAGATCCGCGGCGTGGCGCAGCTCGCCCGCAAGAGCGACCCCGACTGCTTCTACATCACCGAGCCGATCCGTTCCGCGTCGGTGCCCTCGACGCTCCAGCCGCCCGCGGGGTGGCGGTCGGCGCTGATCCGCAAGTAGCGCCGGCGTGCGCTCGTCAGGCGGCCAGCGGTCGCGTACATTGTCCACCGCATGCCCGACCCGACCACGCCCAACCCCTCGCCCGACGCCCCTCACGGGCGCGGCCTGCTCGCGATCATCTCGGGGCCTTCGGGCGCAGGCAAGACCACCATCGCCCGCGCTATCGAACGCCGGTTCGACGACTCGGTGCTCTCGGTCTCCGCCACCACGCGCCCCAAGGCCGAGAAGGACCGCGATGGCATCGATTACCACTTCCTGAGCGAGGATGAGTTCCTCCGTCGGGAATCGGCGGGCGACTTCCTGGAGACCGCCATCTACGCGGGCAACCGCTACGGCACGCTCCGCGCCCCCGTCGACCAGGCCCTCGCGCAGGGCCGCCTGGTCATCCTCGAGATCGACGTCCAGGGCGCCATCCAGGTCAAGGAACGCCTGCCCCACGCGCTGGGCGTGTTCATCCTCCCACCCTCCGAGCAGGTCCTCCTCGACCGCCTGCGCGGGCGCAAGCGCGAGCCCGAGGAGGTCATCCAGCGGCGTTTCGCGGTCGCCAAGGGCGAGATCGAGACCGCGCAGAACTCGCAAGTCTACGACGCTTTCGTGACCAACGACCTCCTCGAAAGGGCCATCGAGGAGACCGCTGCACTCATCGCGAAGTCTCGTTCGCGATAACCGCTCTCGGACGAGAAACGTCCGGTGCCGGTTCCCGAACTACTATCCAGCATGCTTGAGACCTTTGCCATCGCTGCGCTGGGCCTGCTCATTGGCGGGCTGATCGTCCTCGTCGGAGTCCTCCTGCTCCGCAAGAAGAAGGGCGGCGATACGGGCGCGTCCAAGGTGCAGTCCCAGACCATGACCGAGCGTGTCCGCACGGTGGGCAAGCTCGTCGGGCTCGAGGTCCACGCGAAGGAGATCGCGACGTCGACCAAGGGGTGGTCGTGGCTGCCGCCGATCCTGCTCTCCCAGGCGCGGATCGCCATGATCTTCCACTTCGAGAAGCAGTACGCGATCGACCTGGCGCGGATCCGTCCCTCCGACGTCGAAGAACTCGACGGCCCGGACGTGGGCCGCCCGGCGCGCTACCGCCTCCACCTCCCGCCGCTCGAGGGCTCGCTGCGCCTGACCGATGTGACGCCGTACGACGTCCAGGCAGGACGGATCTTGGGCCTGCTGGACGTGATCCAGATGAACGCCCAGACCCAGGGCGACCTGATCCGCGCCGCGCAGACGCAGGCGGCGGACCTGTTCCAGAAGAACGCGGAGCGGTACGAGCGCGAGGCGCGCCAGAGCATCGAGCGCCGCCTCGAGTCGTTCCTCCGCCTGTTCGAGGCCAACATCGAGATCGTGTGGGCGGCGCCGACCACGGGCGAGGAGCGCGTCTCGATCAGCGCCGAACTCGACGAGCGCCTGCACGCGGGCGTGTAGGGGCCTGTTCGCAACCGAACCAGCCGCGGCCCTTGGGGTGCTGAGCCTCGGCGCGCTGTGGCGGCGCAGGCGCTGATTCCACGCGTCTCTCTCCATCACTCACTCGGCAGTGCGGGCGGCGCGGATGCCCCCGCACGGGCCCCGGCGTGCTCACAGGCGCGCCGTGGCCTTCCTCGCTCACGCCGGCGCGGGCTCGGGCAGCTTGCCATCGGCGCGGGGGAAGAGCCCGTCGCCCTTCACGATCTTCGTGCCGGGCTTCAGGCCACCCCACGCGGTCAGCTCATCGAACGGCGTGTCGAATGACCCGCTGGCGCTGGGGCGTGGCTGGCTCATGGTCGCGAGCAGGTCGCCCATCTTGCCAGGCATGAAGGGCGAGAGCAGGACCGCCGCGATGCGCAGCGCCTCGGCGCACTCGTAGAGGATCGTGCCGACCTCGCCCATCCTGCCCTCTTGCTTGGCGAGGGTGAAGGGCTTGGTCTCGTTGATGTAGCCATCGACGCGCTTGACGATCTCGCGGGCCGCGGTCGCCGCGGCGGCGAGGCGCGTCTCGCTCATGTGGGTCTGCGCGATGCGCGTGTAGTTCGGGGCGACCTTCGACAGGTCGTAGCCCTTGTCGCCCTTGGCGACCTCTGTCTGCTCGCCGGGCTCTGGGCAGGCGCCATCGAAGTACTTCTCGATCATGTTGTTGACCCGGCTCGAGGCGTTGCCAATGCCGTTGGCGAGGTCGGCGTTGTAGACCTCGACGAACTTCGCGTACGAGAAGTCCGCATCCGTCGCGTCGAGCGGGCCCTGGGTGACCAGGTACCAGCGGAACGCATCGGTGCCGAAGCTCTGCACGCCCTCGCGTGAGCCGGGCTCGGCGCAGTACGCCTCGATGGTCGGGAGGTCGAGGAAGTTGCCGAGCGACTTGCTCATCTTGCGCCCCTCGCGGATGAAGAACGAGTGCGCGTACACACACCCGGGCAGGTCCTCACCCAGCGCCATGAGCATCGCGGGCCAGATCACCGCGTGGAACCACAGGATGTCCTTGGCGATCATGTGGACCTGCGCGGGCCAATACACCTTGCGGTCGGGGGTATCAACAGTGCTGAGGTAGTTGCAGAGCGCATCGATCCAGACGTAGACGCGGTGCGAGTCGTCGCCGGGCATCAGGATGCCCCACCCGGTATCGCCCTCGCGCACCGCCCTGCTCACGGGCACATCCTGCAGCCCCGAGTCGAGCCGGCCAAGCACCTCGTTGCGGCGGGCGTCGGGTCGGATGAAGTCCGGGTTGGCGTCGATGTGGGCGCGCAGCCGGTCCGCGTACGCGCTGAGCTTGAAGAAGTAGTTCTTCTCGGATCGCTTGACGAGGTCGCGCCCCGTGACGGGGCTCTTGTAGCCGGCCTCGCGCGCGACGTTCTCCGTGAGGTACTCCTCCTGCGACGGGTCGTACCACCCCTCGTAGTCGCCCAGGTAGATGTCGCCTGTTGATTGCAGCTTCTCGATGTACGCGATCACCCGGCTCGTGTGGCGGTCCTGAGTGGTGCGGATGAAGTCATCGTTGGTGCAGGCGAGGGCCGCGAAGGCACGCTGGAACTCATCCGCGTTGCGATCGGCCCATTCGAGGGGCGTGACATTGTTCTGCTCGGCTGACTCGACCACCTTCTCGGCGTGCTCATCGGTGCCTGTCAGGAAGAAGGTGTCGCGCCCGGTCATGCGCATGAACCGCGCGAGGACGTCCGCGAGGACCGTCGTGTAGCAATGACCGACGTGGGGCCGGTCGTTGACGTAGTAGATGGGCGTGGTGACGTAGAAGGTGTCTGCGGGGTTGGTCATGGGGGCGATTGTAGGGGTGGGGCCGCCCCATCCCACCCGCGCGGCGAGGTCACCCTCCGGCGGGGCGTTCTTCGAGCGCCTCGGCGAGCCGCTTGCCCACGTCGTGCGGGTAGAAGTCGTCGATCAGGACGCCGTCCCGCCCGATCAGGAAGAGGCGCGGGAGGTGGGTGATGCCCGCGGAGCGCTCCCACAGGTCGTCGATGCCACGCGAGGTGTCGTCGGCATTGACGTGGGGCCAGTCGAGGCCCTGCTCCGCGATGACCCGCCTGGCCTTGGCCCGGTCCTCGTCGAAGTTGACCCCGATGACCACGAGCCCATCGCCCTTGTGGCGGTCGTAGGCCTTGCGGAGCTCGGGCATCTTCTCCATGCAGGGCCCGCACCACGTCGCCCAGCAGTCGATCAGGACCACCTTGCCCTTCAGGTCCTGGGCGCGGATGCGCTCGCCCGCCATGGTGGGGAGGTCGAAGGGCAGCGGCTCGCCCACCACGGGGAGCGGGAGGGTGCTCGCGCCCTTCTCCGTGGCCTCGCGCAGCGCGTGGGCCGAGGCTTCGCGTCGGCCCTCGAGGTCGAGCACCGCGAGGCCCATGCGCGCCACCGACGACGCCTCGCCCTTGTAGCGCAGGCGCGTGATGATGATCGCGTCGTTGGCCGCCTTGCCGTAGCCTGCGGACTTCAGCTCGTTGCCGTCTTCGTCCATGAGGACCATCGGAAGCGGGGCTGCTCGGAGCCCTTGGCGCGCACGCCCACGCTCTGGGACAGGATCGCGAAGACCTCGCCATCGGGCGTCTGCGAGAGGGTGAGCCCGCCGTAGGTGAAGGGGCGGATGAATCCCTTGGTCTGCCAGTCGTCGGGCAGGTCCATGGGCTCGATCTCCCATCGCCACGCGACGCCGAGTTCGGGGTTGGCGGGGTTGGCGTCGGTGCCTTTGTCGCCGGCGGCGGGCGTGGCCAGGCTCGCGGCCCCCGCGAGCAGGACGATCATGAGTGCCGCGATGAGTCTGGGTGACATATAGCGCCTCCGATCTGGTGTGCCCCGCCCTGTTGTATCAGAACGACGCGGGGCCGCGCGGTTCCCTCTTATGATCGCTGCCCGGCGTATTCTCGCGTGCGATGGGGCTGAGAGCCGATGCGAGAGGGGTGTTGGACGCAGACGACCAAAGCGGAGGCGTTGTGCGCGGCGGCCGCGCTGCCGGCGGGCTCGACACGGGGTGGCTCTTCCTCCTCGCTGGGTCCGCGGTGCTCGTCGCGACCGTCCTGATCCCAGCGGTCGACGACCTGGCCCAGGCACGACAGGACCGCGACCTGGCCCTCTCGTACGAGCACCACCGCGAGGCACGCCTGGCCAACTACCGCGAGTTCGCAGAGCGGCTCACCCAGCCCGACGACGAACTCGTCCTTCACCTGGCCCGCACCCAGCTCAACCTCGTCCCCGAGGGCGAGCGGGCGATCGTCCTCCCCGCGGACCTGGGCGAGCGGAGCGCGAGCCTGCTGCCCGACCTCGAACCACGCTACGTCGAGCCCGTCTACGACCAGCCACGCGACACGCTGCTGCGAAGGTGGGCGACGGGGCACCGCTCACGCCTGTGGCTCATCGCGGGCGGGGCGTTGTGTGTGCTGATCGGGTTGCTGCCGCCAGCGCGGTGTGGGTAGCGACGAGCAGCCCCGATTCGCTCCGCTCATCATCGGCGCGGCACGTCCACGCTCCTAGCCCTTGGGCGTCAGCTTGCCGTAGGTGCGGGGCTTGAAGGGGAAGGCCTCCCACACGGCGCGGAGGTCGTCGAGGGTGACCGCGTTGATGCGGGCGAGTTCTTCCTCGAGGGTGGTGTGGGCGCCCTGGTAGAGCCATTGGCGACCGATGCGCTGCATGCGTCCGCTGGGCCGTTCGCCCGCGAGGGTCGCGGCGGTGGCGGTGGTGTTGCGGAGGCGCTCGAGGTCGTCTTCGGTGAGCGAATCGACGAGGCCATCCAGCTCGCCCTCGACGACTTCCCAGATCTCCTTCGCGCGGCCCGGCACGCCCGAGGTGTAGACGAAGTAGTCGCCGCACCCGTCGCGCGGGTCGAAGGCCGCCTGGGCTTCCTCGGCCAGGCCCGTCTCGATGAGGGCCCAGTGCAGGCGCGAGTTGCCCGGGTCGCCCAGGATCTTGGCGAGCAGGGCCGCGGCGTAGCGCCGATCGTCCTGCGCGCTCGGCGCGGGGGTGACCATCAGCTGGTAGGCGCGGGTGACGCGCTCATCTTCGATCTCGATGCGGCGCTCGTTGGGGACGGGCGCCGCGTTGTCCCGGGCCGCCTCAGTCGTCTGCCACTGGCCGCACAGGTCGCGCAGCTGGGCGACCATCGCGTCGAAGTCGAGGTTGCCCGCCAGCGCGACGGTGGTGTTGTCCGCGGAATAGCGGTCGTCGAAGTAGGTCTGCATCTCATCGCGCTTCAGGTCGGTGACGGTCTGGTCGGTGCCGAGCACGCGGTGGGCGAGGGCGTGGGCGCCGTAGTAGTCCTCCATGGCGCGCTCGTAGAGCACCCAGAAGGGCTGGTCGCGGTACATCGCGATCTCTTCGAGGATGACGTTCTTCTCGAGGTCGAAGTCCTCCTGGCGGATCGCGGGGCGCATGATGTCGGCGAGGATGTCGGCGAGCGTCGGGAGGTGCTCGGGCAGCACGCCGCCATAGAACACGGTCATCTCTGCCGAGGTGAACGCGTTGTAGTTGGCGCCGATCTCGTCGAACTCGCGGTTGACGTCCTCGGCGGTCCGCCTCGCGGTGCCCTTGAACATCATGTGCTCGAGGAAGTGGCTCACGCCCATGACCTTGGATGACTCATCGCGCGCGCCGGTCTTGACGAAGAACCCCGCCGCGGCGGTGTGGGCATCGGGATCGGCCTCGGCGATGATGGTGAGGCCGTTGTCGAGGGTGGTGTGGTGGAATGTGGTTGGCATGGGCAGATGGTAGTTGGGATCTCGGCGCGCGGCGTGCGACATCGCCTGAGAGATGGGCGCGGGTGACGCGGATCACCTGCGGAGGGAACCAACGCCAGCCACCCTTGAAGTGGTGGCCAACGAGAGGAGATCGCCATGCGCCGTTCTCACGCTTTCGCCCTGTTCGCTTCCATCTTGGCGCCGCACGCCTGCTCCGCGGGCCTGTCGAGCGTGAAGTACCAGGAGAACACCCAGCACTCCCGCTGGGAGTTCACCTGGAATGGCGTTCTCGAAAAGGACACCCTGCAGCCCGAGAAAGCGGAGTTGTGGCAGCGACCGACGGTCTCGATGAAGTCCGTAGGCGGTCAGTTCAAGTTCAACATCGGTGTGTGGCATGACAGCGAGCACCACACCGGTGGCCCCAATGGCGTCGATGCGCCCGAGGGCGAGTACTTCGAGGCGTCGATGATGCTCACGAAGGGCGCGGAAAATTACGTCGATCTGCTGTTCTCAGAGAACGACACCTACTGGAAGGTCTTCCAGGTGTACGTGACTCACAACTCCACGAACGGGCCCCACGCCGACCGGTACACGCTCTTCTACGAGACCACCGGGTGGGAGGACGGCATCAGCTTCGCCCTCGTGGGCGAGCACCTGCACGAGCGGCCCTTGGGCTACGACCCGATCCCGGTGCCCAAGGTGCCTGGCGCACCGACCGGCGCAGCGCTCGCCCTGGCGGGCCTCGCGGCGCGGCGGCGTCGGCGCTAGTCGAACTGTCGGCGGTCAGGCGTCGCGAGCGGGCGAAGGGACCCGCTCGGGCGCCGGGCGCCGCACTCCGGGCAGATCGCGAGGCCCGTGACGTCGTAGCCGCACGCCGCGCAGTGGCCGGGGAGGACGCGCCGCCACCTGACGATGACGCCCGGGGTCATCACGATGGGCAGCGCGACGAGCGCGAAGAGGAGCGTGTTGCCAATCAGGCCACGCCAGACGGGAAGGTAGGGGAGGCGTTCACCCAACAGGGCAACGCTCCCATAGTGCTCGGTGAGTTCGGGCGGTGACACGATCCGAGGCCCGCCGTCACTGAGGGGGATCATCCTCTGCTGACCCAACCAGCGCGGGATGTGCGGCAGGCGATAGACCGAGTCCTGGGCGAGCGCGGGCCACGGCCAACCGTCACGACGTGTAGCGAGCGAGAGCGTGTCGCGGCTCTCAGGATCAAAAGCGATCACTTCCTCAGTCTCGAGCCTGGCGGGCCAGTTCGTGGCTACGCCGGTCCCGCGTGCGGGGAGCGCGACGGCGGGCGCCCCCGGCCCCGGCCAATCGAAGTCATCATACATCGACACGCGCTGCCACACGGCGTTGGGCAAAGCCAGTGACACAGCGCTGTAGGCGGTTATTGCGCGATTGAGCAAAGCGCCGAACGCGATCGCAATCAACACTTGGCGGAACCCGAGCACCACGATGCGAGGGCGCTGTCGCATGACAGTCGCGTACGACCATGGACGGCAGTTGGTTCAGGCCGATGACGGAGCGGCCCCGCATTCCGGGCAGGTGGCCAGGCCCGTGATGTCGTAGGCGCAGGCGGTGCAGCGCCCTCGCACGGCGCGACGCATGCGGATGATGGTGCCGGGCAGCACGACCAGGGGGAACGCGACCAGCGCGAAGACCACCGTGTTGCCAGCGAACCCGGGCCAGACGGGGAGGTATGGGAGGCGGCGACCACGGAACTCGAAGCTGCCTTCCCTCGATTGCCTTCGCGGCCCGCGGTAGAGCTCTCGGATCTGGAAAACGTCCGGATTGAACTTCACAGGTACCGGTTTCCAGATCACGAGTTCCCGCCGTTCAAGCGCAACCCAGGGCCAACCATCGCGCCTCACATCGAGATCGAACTCCTCGCCGGACGCGCGGTCGCGCGCGGAGTATGACTCGTGCTCGATGTGGCCAAGCAGACGCCATGCCCTCACACCCCGGCTGAACTCAGGGCTAGAGACCAAATCGATGTCGTCGGCCATGCGGATTGGCCAACTCGCACTCGTTTCGATCGTCTCGATGTTCCAGATCGGCGGGACGCTCGCCCACATGTACGCGCTGCGCCACGCCAGCGCGATGTTCAGCACGAACCCGATCGCGAGCGCGATCGCCACATGACGCAAGCGGAGCACGACGATCCGTTTCCGCCCCGCTCGCATCACGCCCTACCCCTCCCCATCCTCCCCGGGCGGCACCACCGCCGCGGCGACGACCTTGTCGCCCGCCTTCAGGTTCACCAGGCGCACGCCCTGGGTCGCGCGGCCGATCGTTGAGATCGAGTCGGCGGGGATGCGGACGATGAGGCCCTGGTGGGAGATGAAGACGACGCCGTTGTCGTCGCTCACGCCCAGCACGCTGATCACGGGGCCGTTGCGCTGGGTGGTGCGGATGTCGATGCGCCCCTTCCCGCCGCGCGACTGCCTGCGGTAGGTGGTCGTGCCATCGTCGGCCTCGGAGGCGACGAGGTACTCGCGCAGGTTGGTGCGTTTGCCGTAGCCGTTCTCTGTGACGGTGAGGAGGTCCGGCTCGCTCTCAGCCAGTTCGCCCGACTCGGCGGTGGGGATCTTGACGAGGCCGACGACGGCGTCGTCATCGCCAAGCGAGATGCCCTTGACGCCCGCGGCGGATCGGCCCATGGCGCGGGCGTCGGTCTCGGTGAAGCGGATGGACATGCCCGCGGTGGTGCCCAGCAGGAGGTCGTCGTTGCCCGTGGTCCAGTCGACGCCGATCAGGCGGTCTTCATCGTCGAGGCCGATGGCGATGATGCCCGCGCGGTTGACGTTCTGGTAGAGCTTGAGGCTCGTGCGCTTGATCTTGCCGCGGGCCGTGGCGAAGACGAGGAAGTGCGAGCCCTTCTCGAAGTCGCGGATGGGCATGAAGCGCACAGCCCGCTCGCCCTCGCGCAGGTCGATGAGGTTGACGATCGGGCGGCCGCGCGACTGGCGGCTCATCTCGGGGATCTCGTACACCTTGATCTTGAAGACGCGCCCGGTGTCGGTGAAGCAGAGCAGGTGCGCATGCGTCGAGGCGACGAAGAGGTGCTCGATGAAGTCGTCGTCCTTGGATTCGCCGCCGCGGATGCCGCGCCCGCCGCGGGCCTGCTCGCGGTAGGTGTCGAGCTTGACGCGCTTGGCCCATCCCTTGTGCGAGATGGTGACGGCCATGTCCTCTTCCTTGATGAGCGCCTCGATGTTGAGGTCTTCATCGGCGGCGTCTTCGATGACGGTCTTGCGCGGGCGGTCGAAGCGCTCCTTCATCGCGACGCAGTCGTCGCGGATGATGTCGAGCACGAGCCCGCGGTCGGCGAGGATGGCCTCGTAGCCCTCGATCTCCGCGACGAGCTTCGCGTAGTCGCCCACGAGGCGGTCGATCTCGAGGCCGACGAGCTGGATGAGGCGCATGCCGCCGATGGCCTCGGCCTGGACGCGCGTGAGGGCGACGCCCTCGGGCGTGCCGGCGCGCTGCATGAGTCGCTCGGGGATCTTGGGGGCGTGCTCGTGGTCGGGGGGGATCCGGAAGCCGCGCTGGGCGAGCTTGGCGATCGCCTCCTCGCGCGTCCTGCTCGCGCGGATGAGCCTGATGACCTCGTCGATATCGCACACCGCGTAGATCAGGCCCTCCAGGACGTGGGCCTTCTTCTGCGCCTCGTGGAGCAGGTGGCGCGTCCGCCGCTCGATGACATCGACGCGGTGGGCGATGTAGAGCTCGATCATCTCCTTGAGGGAGAGGGTGCGCGGCTGGCGGTTGACCAGCGCGATGTTCATCATCGAGATGGTCGATTGGAGGGGCGTGAACTGGTAGAGCTGGTTCTCGACCACGCCCGGGTCGGCGCCGCGCTTGAGCTCGCAAACGATGCGCGTCGGCGCGCCGCGCCCCGACTCGTTGCGCACGTCGGAGATGTCCTTGATGCGCTCGTTCTTGACCGCATCGACGATGCGCTCCATGAGCGTGTTCTGGATGAGCTGGTAGGGGATCTCATCGATCACGAGCTGCTCGCGCCCGTTCTTCATCTCCTCGACGTGCACGCGCCCGCGGACGACCAGGCGCCCGCGTCCCGTCGAGTAGCCCTCGAGGATGCCGCGCCTGCCGCGGATGATGCCGCCCGTGGGCAGGTCCGGCCCCGGCACGATCTCGAGCAGGCGCTCCAGCTCGATGTCGGGCTCGTCGACCGTCGCGACGATGGCATCGAGGATCTCGCCCGGGTTGTGCGGGAGCAGGCTGGTCGCCATGCCTACCGCGATGCCCACGCCGCCATTGATCAGCAGGTTCGGGAACTTGCCAGGCAGCACGAGCGGCTCGACCAGGCGGTCGTCGTAGTTCGGCTGGAAGTCGACGGTGCCCAGCTTCAGGTCGTCGAGCATGTCCACCGCCGCGTGGTGGAGGCGCGCCTCGGTGTATCGCATCGCGGCGGGCGGGTCGCCCTCGATCGAGCCGAAGTTGCCCTGGGAGTCGATGAGCTGGCAGCGCATCTTCCATGGCTGGGCCATGCCGACCAGCGTCGGGTAGATGACCGATTCGCCGTGCGGGTGGTAGTTGCCCGAGGTATCGCCGCAGATCTTGGCGCACTTGAGGTGCTTGCGTCCCGGGCGCAGGTTGAGGTCGTTCATCGCGACCAGGATGCGGCGCTGGGAGGGCTTGAGGCCATCGCGGACGTCGGGCAGGGCCCGGTCCATGATGGTGCTCATGGCGTAGGTGAGGTACGAGTCCTTGAGCTCGTCCTCGATCTGCTGGTCGAGCACAGCGCCGATGTTGCCTGCGTTCGGATCGCCCGATGGGATCGCGTTGGTGTCCTCGGGCTCGGGCGTGATCTGATCGTCGTTGGGCGTCGTCTCGTCGGCCACTTCAACTCCTCGCCGGGGCGGCTGTGGGCGTCGCGCAGAGGGGGTGCGCGGGCCATCGGCTATAGTAGGCGCAGCACGCCCCAAAGGCTGCCCAAACGCCCCCGCTCACGACCCCATGACCACCCCCCACAACGCCACCGCGCCGCCTCGCCCAAGCCCCGTCGCACGGGTCCGTCGGCTGCTGCGCAAGCTCACGGGCGGCCGCCGGTTCGATCGCTCGGGGAGCTATTGGGAGGAGCGCTACCGCCTGGGCGGCAACTCGGGATCGGGATCGTACGGCAGGCTCGCGGCGTTCAAGGCGGAGGTGCTCAACGCGTTTGTGGAGCGCGAGGGCATCGCCTCCCTGATCGAGTTTGGGTGCGGGGATGGCAACCAGCTCTCGCTCGCCACCTACCCTGATTACACGGGGCTCGACGTGGCCCGCGAAGCGGTCCGGCGGTGCGAGAAGCGCTTCGCGGGCGATGTCACGAAGCGCTTCGTGCATTACGACCCCGCTTCGTTCCAGGCTGGGCGGACCACCCCCATCGCGGATGCGGCGCTCTCGCTCGATGTCATCTTCCACCTCGTCGAGGACGAGGTGTTCGAGCGCTACATGGCCCACCTGTTCGCCTCGGCACGGCGCTCCGTCGTGGTCTACTCGTCGAACCGAGAGGGCGATGCGGGCGAGCGCGCCAAGCACGTCCGCCACCGGCGCTTCACCGACTGGGTCGATGCGCACCAGCCCGACTGGTCGCTCAAGGAGCACATCCCCAACCGCTACCCCGAGTCGGTCAACGACGGCGGCGAGGTGTCGTTCGCGGACTTCTACATCTACGAGAAGCGGGGCTAACGCGTGCGTATCGCGGTCGTCGCCGGCAAGTTCCCGGCACCGTCCGAGACGTTTGTGCTTGGACAGGTGATGGGGCTCATCGACCTGGGGCACGAGGTCGATGTCTACGCGAACCGGCGTGGGCGCGGTTGGCCGGGGGGCGCCAACCCCGGGCTCGCGCCATACCGCCTGCTCGAGCGCACGCGTCTGCGCCCGAAGCGCAACGCGGGCGGGCTCGCGCGGGCCTTGCGCACGTGGGCACGCCACCCGCTCATCGCTTCGCGGTGCCTCAACGTCGCGCGGTACGGCGCGGAGGCGTCGTCGCTCCGCATGGCGTTCTCGATGGTCCCTTGGCTCGAAGGGCGGCGCGAGCCTCCCCACTACGACGGCGTCATCGCGCATTTCGGGCACAACGCGCGCGTCGCCGCGATGCTCCGCAATGCGGGCGCGTTCAAGGGTCCGCTCGCCGCCGTGACACACGGGACCGACGTGACGAAGGCAACCGCGAGCGACTACCGCTTCCTGTTCGAGCACGCGGACCTGCTCCTCCCGGTGTCTGAGATGCTGCGCGATCAGCTGGTCGACCTGGGCGCGCCACGCGGGAAGTGCACCGTGCAGCGGACGGGCGTGGACCTGTCGCGGTTTGTGTTCCGTGTGCGCACGCCCGACGCGAGCGGGGGCGTACGCCTCGTCACCGTCGCCCGCCTCGTAGAGGTAAAGGGGCTTGAGTTCGCCATCCGCGCGATCGGCGGGCTGCCCGAGGGAGTGCGCACGCGCATCACGTATGACATCATCGGCGATGGCCCGCTGCGCGAGCGCCTTGGCGCACTGATCGCGGGACTCGGGCTTATCGATCGCGTCACGCTGCGCGGCGCGATGGCGCACGATGAGGTCGCCCGCGCGCTCGACGGCGCACACATCGCGATCCTCCCATCGATCGTGACGCCTTCGGGCCAGCGCGAGGGGCTGGGGCTGGCGCTGGCTGAGGCGATGGCGACGGGGCTGCCCGTCATCGCGACGCGATCGGGGGGTATCCCTGAACTGGTCGAGGACGGCGTGTCGGGGCGCCTCGTCCCGCCGGGCGACGCCGGGGCGCTCGCGGAGCGGATTGAGCAGCTCGCGACGCACCCCGAAGAGTGGGCCGCGCTGGGCCGGGCTGGTCGCGCGAAGGTCGAGCGCGACTTCGACCTCGCGGCACAGAACCGCCGGCTCGTCGAGTTGTTGGAAGGTCTGTGACGACCCGGCCCACGCGAAACCGATGCGCGCCGGCCGCGTAGAGTCCACCGACAATTGTGGGGTAAGGAGAGAACCACATGCAATCGAACTCCACCCGTTGCGCGCTGGCCGCGCTGATCGGCGCCGCGGCCCCCGGCGCCCACGCCGGCGACGTCACGACCGTCCAGATCCCCATGCCCACGCTGCCGCTCGGCATCTTCGGGCTGCAATACACGCAGGACTTCCTCCAGCCCATGCCCGATGAGCCCATGCAGCTCGTCGAGCTCCGCCTCAACGTCAACTTTGACACCAACGCATCGATCCCGTTCGGCGATGCGTCGGACATCCTGTTCGAGCTTCAGCCGCCCACGCACAGCGTGCCCTTCTGGCAGGTCTCGGGCGAGGACCTGGGGTGGTCGGGGCAGGGCCAGTTCTCGGGCACGATGTCGACCACCGAGTTCAACGAGCCGTTGCTCTACGACCCCGGTGCGGACTTCCTCTTGTGGTTCTTCCGGATCCTGAGCGAGAACGACCAGAGCCCGCAGCTTGGCGGGCAGCTGACCGATTCGTATTGGGAGGCGGACCTCGTGCCGATCCCGGGCCCGGGGAGCGCCGGTGTCGCGCTCGTGGCGAGCGGTTTCGCGTTGCGTCGGCGGCGGCGCGTGGTAGGCTAGCGTTGGGTCTATCTGGCCCGCCCGGGGAGATGAGCGATGCGCATGTGCAGCGGGGTCACGCGGGGCATCGCGCTGATCGCGCTGGCAATCGGGCGCACGGCGCTGTGCGCGACCTTCCATGTGCCTGGCGACTCGGCCACGATCCAGGGCGCCATCGACGCTGCGCGGAACGGCGACCACATACTCGTTGACCACGGCTTCTACTCGGAATTCATCGACACCCAGGGCAAGGCGATCAGCCTGCGGGCCACGGGCGATGTGAACCAGACGGTGATCTCTGCGCCGACGCCCGGCGCCGTCGTGCGGTGCGAGGGCGGCGAGACCGGCGCCACCATCATCGAGGGCTTCACCATCACGGGTGGCAAGGCGCCCGAGGGCGCGGGCCTGCGCATCGTCGGCGCCTCGCCGACGTTCAAGGGGTGCGTCGTGCAGGTCAACAAGGCGGGCCTGCGCGGCGCGGGCGCGTACATCGAGTCGGGCGCGCCCACGTTCATCGGGTGTGTCATCGTGGGCAACTCGCTCAACAGCGCAGGGGTGGGCGGCGGCGGCGTCTGCGCGATCGACGCGGCGCCGACGTTCATCGGCTGTTCCATCTCCGACAACTCCGCGATCGGCGAGGCGACGGACTTCGAGACGCTCTGCCTCCAGAGCGTCGGGAGCGGCGCGGGCCTCCTCGCCCTCGGCAGCACCGTCACGCTCGACGCGTGCGCCATGATCGACAACGCCTCGGGCGCCACGGGCGGCGCGGTGAGCGTGCAGGGCGGCTCGCTGCACGCGACCGACTGTGTCTTCTCGGAGAACGTCGCGATCTCGTCGGCGGTGTGCCCGTCGTTCGAACTCGGGCCGACCGTCACATCGGGGCACGGCGGCGCGATCGAGGCGCTCGCGGCTCTCGTCCACCTCGAGCGCTGCACCCTCGACGCCTCGCAGGTCGGTGAGTGCGGCGGCGCGATCTACCTCGATGGCGGCAGCGCCACGATCATGAACTGCTCGATCCTGAACAGCCAGGCGATCGGCGGCATCACAGAGCAGGGCGCGAAGGGCCAGATCATCAAGTCGCCGCTCGGCTCGGGGGGCGCCCTGTTTGCCCGGGGCGGTGCACAGGTCGAGGTGACGAGTTCGCTCATCGCGCACAATCACGCGGCGGTCCACGCCCCGATCGCGATGGTCCTGGGCGCAGACGGTGGCGACGCATCGCTCGCGCTGAACCATTGCACCATGGTCGGCAACAACGACGCCTCGGGTGGCAAGGGCGGCCCGCCGCCGACGCCACCCGGCGCCCTGGGCGTGGGCGAGTCGCGCGGGTGCATCTTCTGGGACAACCCGGCGGCCAGCCCGATCGTCGCCTTGCTTGCGGTGAGCCATTCGCTCGTCGATGCGCCCACGCCGGGCCCGGGCAACGTCGTGGCGCCGCCGGGCTTCGTGGACATGAAGGCGGGCGACTACCGCCTCACGCCGGGGTCGCCGGCCATCGATGCGGGCGACGCGGGTGCGCTGCCCGAGCCTGCCGCCGCGTCGCTCGACGGCGTCGCGCGGCGACTCGACGACCCGGCGACCCCCGACACCGGCATCGCTTCCATCGCGGGCCTCGTGCCCGACATGGGCGCGTTCGAGTTCCTCCACGAGGGCGCCTGCCCGACCGATGTCACGGGCGATGGCGTCGTCGATGCGCACGACCTGAACGCGCTGCTCGTCGCGATCAGCAACCCGGAAGGGTCAACGCTGTGCGATATCGACGGGGACGGCGGCGTGGACGTGGCGGACCTGAACCTGGTGCTCGCCCAGTTTGGGCTCGGTTGCCCATAGGGGCGACATGACGGGCAGGGCACACTCCCCGATGGGCATTCGCGCCTACAGAAGGAGTTCGCCATGCGCACGTTCACCAGGTCATCGCTCCGGACCCTGCTGCTGGCCCTCGGGCTGGCCGGGGCTATGGGTGCATTGCAGGGGTGCCTGTTTGCTGCGGGCGCCGCGGCGGGCGCTGGCGCAGGCTACATCGCCGCAGAGGAGCACGAGGCGCACGATGACGACCACGACGACGACTGAGGCGCGCTAGACCCAGCGGGTGACGTGCCATTTCTTCTTGCCGCGCCGGATCAGCGCGACCCTGTCGTGGAGCAGCGAGGACTCGGTGAGGCGCGCATCGAGCGCAACCTTGACGCCGTTGACGCTCACCGCGCCGTTGGTCAGGAACTCGCGCGACTCGCGCTTCGATTGGGCCAGCGATGTCTCGGGGAGCAGGTCCACGAGCGCCACGCCCTCGCCCGCGAGGCTGGCGCGCGGGTGCTCGGTCGATGGGGCCGCGGCAAACACCTCGTTGAGCGTCGCCTCGTCGAGCCCCGCGACTTCGCCCGAGAAGAGCGCGCTCGCGGCGGCCTCGGCGCGGTCGCGGGCTTCCTCGCCGTGCACGAGAGCGGTGACGTGGTGCGCCAACGCCTTCTGCCCGGCACGCTGGTGCGGCTCTTCGTTCGTGAGGCGCTCGAGTTCTTCGATCTCCGCGCGCGGGAGGAGCGTGAAGGTGCGCAGGAAGCGTGGCACATCGGCATCGTCGGCGTTGAGCCAGAACTGGGAGAAGGCGTAGGCGGACGTGCCCGCGAACCCCTCGTAGCTCGGGCTGGAGAGCCAGATGGCGCCGGCCTCGGTCTTGCCGAACTTCGAGCCATCGGACTTGAGCAACAGTGGCGCGACCAGGCCGAAGGCGGCTTGCGCTTCGTAGGCTTCGATGAGCGACAGACACTCTTCCGCGCAGGCCCGTATCTCTGGATTGGTATCTCGTGTATGCGCTTTGAGCCTCCGCCTATTGCCCCACGCAGTCGACTTCTCGCCGACGGTCGGGACGAAGCTCTGAATCAACTGATGGGCCTTGATTTCCCAAGCCAGGCCGCGCGGAGTGTCATCCGAAGCACCTGGCGGCTCGCCGATCCTCTCGGCGAACTTCGAGCCCCGCGAGTAGTCCGCCATCTTGAAGATTGGCGTCACGAACCTGTGGGCGATTTCGGCACGGTCCCGATCAATCAGATCAACCCCACTGACAATGTTCCCCCACTGGTCCGCCCCCGCCATCTGGACGGTGCACCCCTCGGCCCGGAACAGGTGGAGGAAGTCGTACGCCTGGAGCAGCATGTAGCTGAACTCGGTGTAGCTGATGCCCTGTTCGCGTTCGAGGCGGTTGGCGACCGAATCACGCTTGATCATCTGGGAGATCGAGAAGTGCTTGCCTACATCGCGCAGCACCTGGAGGAACCCCATGCCCTTGAACCAGTCGAAGTTGTCGACGATGGCGACGTCCCCGCCGAGCACGTTCTTGAAGATCGCGGTCTGGGCTTCGAGTTGGGCCTGGACCTCGTCCTCCGTGCGCATGGCCCGCTCGGCCTCCTTTCCCGAGGGGTCGCCGATCCGCCCCGTGGCGCCGCCCTGGAGCACGATGACCCTGTGCCCCGCTTCTTTGAAGTGGCGGAGCATCATTATGGGGACGAGGTTGCCGATGGTGAGGGAGGGGGCGGTGGGGTCGAAGCCGCAATACACGGTGCGCGGGCCCGCGGCGAGGTGTTCGCGCAGGCCCGCTTCGTCGGTACAGTCTTTGAGGAGGCCTCGCCACTTGAGTTCTTCGAGGAGGTCGGGCATGGGGGAGAGGATAGTCGGCCCGGCGCGGGGGCCTACCCGCGCACCACGACCCGCACGCGTGAGGACACCGCCATGCTGACGCACGCCGCCCTGCTCACGATCTGCCTCGCCCTCCCCGCTCAGGGCGAGGGCGAGGTGTGGAAGCCCCGCCCGCTGCCCGACGGGCCCGAGGCGTTCACGTCGGCCCAGTTCCTGGTCAACAGCAAGGCCTTCTGGCGCGACTTCCCGCTCGACGCGTACAAGCGCATCTCGGGGGATGAGCCCGAAGCCGAGGCCGAACTCGCGTTCCTGTTGGAGTACTTCGAGGTGCATCACGCGGACGGCGAGCCCTCGCCCTCGAAGCGGCGGTCGCTCGCGAAGAAGGCCCAGGCGCTCTTCGACGCGGGGTGCGATGACATCCTCATCCTCAACCGCATCGGTTTCGCGGTCGACGATCCGAGCCGGCGGGACGAGAACCCCGCGCTCGCCGTACTCGACCGCATCTTCGAGCGCCTCGACGGCAACCCGTACGGCCCGATGGAGGTCTTCTGGGCGGGGAGGCTCGGCATGCAGGCCAACGCCCGCGTGCGGAAGACCGAGGACAACGTGGGACGCTATTGGGACGCGCTCGCCGATGGCATCGTCGGGATCTGCACCGAGGGCGCCATCTCCGACGGGCGCGAGCGCTACGTTGACCACTTGTGCACCTACGAGCTCGACCCGGACAACAACCGCCTGCCGCTCGACATGAGGACCGAGCTTGTCGGGCGGCTCGAGGAAATGGACAACCCCGACCCCTGGCTCCGCGCGTTCGTCATCGGGGCCTACCTCGTCGACCACGCGTGGGAGCTGCGGGGCACGGAGTTTGCCCACGCGGTCGAGGACCACCAGTGGGCGGGGTTCGATGACGCCCTGACCGACGCCCAGGAGTGGCTCATCGAGGCGCACGAGCTGCAGCCCGACCGCCCCGAGGCGGCGACGGAGATGATCCAGGTCGTGATGGGGTATGGCACCGACGACTACCGCGACGAGCGGTACTGGTTCGACCAAGCGGTCGCGGCCCAGTTCGACACCGCGCCGGCGTACTCGAAGTACCTTTGGGCGATGCGCCCGCGCTGGGGTGGGTCGCACCGGATCATCGCGAACTTCGGGCTCGAGTGCGCGCAGACGGAGCGCTACGACACGGACGTCCCGCTCCAGATGGGCGAGGCGATTCTGCTCATCGCGCGCGACCTCGACAACGACCTGTCGATCTTGCGCGAGAAGCCCGCGACCTACCGCGTGCTCCGAGAGGCGATGCAGGGGCGGATCGACTTCCTGAAGAACGCGTACGACGCAGACCGCAAGCGGAACGACCTCAAGGACGAAGCCCTGTCGCTCGCCCACGAATTGCTCGCCGTGGCGTGGTGGGCCCACGATTGGGACACCGTTGCGGACATGGCAAGCGAGCGGCGCGGGACCAACGCAACCATCGAGAAGTGGTTCGCGAACGAGAAGGACGTCTACAACGACGCCCTGCTCATGCGGCTCCGGCGCGATGAGATCACCCGGGCCGACCGGGCGCTGGTTGAGGGGCGTGCGGACGAGGCGGTGAGGATCTACGCCGAGGTGCGCGAGGCGCTCCCGAAGGACGGCCTCGTCAAGCGGGCGATGGACGACCGCGAGGTAAACGCATCGCTCATGCAGGCGCTCGACGCGGGCGGGTGGGTCGATGTCGCGCTCCCCCGGACCCCCGAGTCGCCCGGGTGGCGCAAGGTGGCAGGCCTCTGGATGATGCCCAATTGGAAGCCCGACTACCTCATCTCAGAAACCCACCCGGAAGGCGCACGCACGGTCTGCAAGGCGCCGATCGGGCGCGGCTTCCAGGCCTCGGTCGAGATCGACTTCACGAAGGCCGGTGCGTCCGACTTTGCAATGGGCGGGGTCCTTTTCGATCACCCGGGCCCGCGCGACCAGGCGTACTACGCCGTCACCGCATACCCGAACTGCAACGAGGTCACCATCTGGTCCGACGGCGAGCGCGTCATGACCGCGCCCGCGCCGATCGGCGACTACTGCACACTCGACGTGGTCGTGAAGCCCGACACGGTCTCCGTGCTCGTGAACAACAAGCCCGTGATCACCGACTGCCGCGCCGAAAGGCACCCGCGCTGCGGGGCCTACTTCGGCCTCGGCGCGCGGGGGCGCTGGGGCGAGGGACGCGCCGATTACACGAGCCTCCGCCTGCGGAAGCTGCCCGAGGATTGAGCGTCGCTACGCCTCGACCTGAGGCCGACCCGGCTCGGGCCAATCCAGGTGGAAGAACTTCCCACGTGGCTCGTCCGTGCGCTCGTACGTGTGCGCACCGAAGTAGTCGCGCTGCGCCTGCAGCAGCTTCGCGGGCAGCACGGCGTGGCGGTACGAGTCGTAGTACGACAGCGCCGAGCCGAACGCGGGGAGGGGGACGCCGCCCATCTGGCCCGCGCCGACGATCCGCCGCCAGGCGGGCTGGGCGCTCGAGAGTTCATTGGAGAAGAAGTCGTCCACGAGCAGGTTCGCGAGCTTGGGGTTGCGGTCGTACGCCTCCTTGATCTTCTGGAGGAACGCCGCCCGGATGATGCACCCGCCGCGCCAGATCATGGCAATCTCGCCCATGTTGAGCGACCACTTGTGCTCATCACTCGCGGCCTGCATAAGGGCGAAGCCCTGCGCGTAGGAGCAGACCTTGGCGCAGTAGAGCGCCTGCTCGACCGCGTCGATCACCTGGTCGTTGGTCGGGCTGCCGCCGAACGCGGCGGCGAGTGCGCCCGGCGCATCGTCCATGCCGGGCCCCTTGAGTTTCGGGTCTGCCGCGACGCGTTGCTCCTTGAGCGACGACATCGATCGCGCGAAGACGGCCTCGGCGATGGTGGCCAGGGGCACGCCGTAACCCAGCGCCGCCGTCGCGGTCCACGCCCCCGTGCCCTTCTGCCCCGCGGCGTCCAGCACGATGTCCACGAACGGCTTGCCCGTCACCGGGTCCTTCTGGCGCAGGATGTCCGCGGTGATCTCGATCAGGTATGAGTCGAGCCGCCCGGCGTTCCAGGTCGCGAACACCTCCGCGATCGCTTCGGGCTCCATGCGGAGCATGCCGCGCAGGATGTGGAAGGCCTCGCAGATCATCTGCATGTCGCCGTACTCGATACCGTTGTGGACCATCTTGACGAAGTGGCCTGCGCCGTCGGGGCCGATGAACGCGGTGCAGGGCTCGCCGCCCTCGATGGGCCTGCCCGGCGCTGCGCCGGTCAGTTCCTTGCCCGTTGCCGGATCGACCTTGGCTGCGATCGCGCGCCAGATGGGTTTGAGTTCACCCCACGCGTCCTCGTCGCCGCCCGGCATGAGGCTCGGGCCGAAGCGCGCGCCGGTCTCTCCGCCCGACACGCCCGACCCGATGAACCGCAGCCCCTTCTCGCCCAGCGCTTTGTCGCGCCGGATCGTGTCGTCCCAGTGCGCGTTGCCACCGTCGATGATGATGTCACCCTCATCGAACAGCTCGGCGAGTTGGTCGATCACCGCGTCGGTGCCGCGCCCCGCCTTGACGAGGATGATCGCCTTGCGCGGGCGCTTGAGTGAGGCGACGAAGTCGGCGAGCTCGGCGTGGCCCTCAAGGCCGCCGCCGGCGTCACCGAAGGTGCCCGGCGGGTGCTCTGCGATGAAGTCGGTCATTTTGGAAGTGGTTCGGTTGTAGACGGCGACCCTGAAGCCGTGGTCGGCCATGTTGAGGGCGAGGTTCTGCCCCATGACCGCGAGGCCGATGAGTCCGATGTCACACGCTGGTTCGGGCATCCGGTGTCCTTGGGTATCTGGTCTGCGGGCGCACCCATGGTACACGCAGCCCCGCGGGCGCCCTCAATCGACGAGGTGCAGCGTGTTGGGCAGCTCGTTGGTGTCGCCCTCATCCCTTGGGAAGGGGCCCGCGAGCAGTTCGCCCGTCGCCTCGAGCGCCTCGACCATGCCACGCCCCGGCTCGCCCGCCTTGAACGCGGCACTGATCCGCTGGCAGATCGGGTCCCATGCGCCGTCGGGCAGCTTCGCCGCCACACCATCATCGCCCACGACCCACGCGAGGTGCTCGAAGAGCGAGACGTAAATCAGCACGCCCCTCGCGTGCTCGGTCTGGCGAACGCGGAAGCGGTGGAAGGCGATCGTGCCCTCGCGTTTGACCGCGTCGAGTTTCCGTGCGCTGGGTACGAGCGGGCGGAGCAGCACCGGGGACGCACTGGCGAGCCAGGCGCCCGCGAGCGCCGAGGCCGCGAACAGGAGCAACACAAGGCCCGCGTGGAAACCGAAGCGGAGCCCGCTTGCCCAACTGCCGGGGTCCACCGGCTCGGGCCACACCACCGCCGCGGCGCCCGTCACGACCACCGCGAAACACAAGCCAAACACGTCCTCCGCGCGGTCGAACCGCCCCGATCGGGACGCCACCACCACCACGATCTCCGCACTGGTGCGCGCCTCGGCGGCGCCGATGGCCCGCTCGATCGCGGCCCGGTCGTCGCTCTTGAACAGTGTGCTCGCCCGTGCGCTCATGGCGTGCTCCCCCCCATTACCAACTCCCCGAAGCGCCGCCGCCACCCGAGAACCCGCCGCCAAACGAGCCGCCGCTGAACGACCCACCGCCCCCGCCCGACCCCCCACGCCACCCCATGAGGCGCGCGAGCAGCGCGAGGGGCAGGAGGATCATGATCATGCAGTTGCTCATCACCCAACTGATCGCGCGCTTGAACGAGCCCCCGACGTCGCGCACCGCATCGCCCACAGCAGAGCCCGGGATCTTCTCGCCACGCGCCATGTTGTCGAGGCCCATCACGCCATCGACGATGCCACCCGAGAACTCACCATCCTTGAAACGCGGGATAATCATGCGGTCCATGATCTTCTGCGCCACGCCGTCGTGATCACGCCCCCAATCGGCGCCGAGCTCGATGCGCGCCCGCCGGTCGCCCTTGGAGACGAGGAGCAGGATGCCGTAGTTGTAGTCGGGATAGCCGATGCCCCACTCGTCGAAGAGGTTGTGGGCGTAGCGCTCGACCGTCCAGTCGTGCGCGCCGTAGTCGGCGATCGAGTCGAGCGTGACGACGATGATCGGGATTTGGCGCTCGGTGAGGAGCTTGTCGCAGACCGCGACGATGGTGACCTCGTCCGCATCGTCAATGAGCCTCGCTTCGTCGAGGATGAACGCGCGGTCGCCGATCCGGTCGGGGTAGCTGACCTGGGCGCGTGCGAAGCCCGCGTGCAGGAGCACCGCCGTGATCGCAACGAGCCAGATGACCGCCGATCCGTGCCTCATGAGTGGCACAAGGATAACGCCCCGCGCGCACCCGCCCCGCGCAGGATGAGCAGGGCCCTGACTGGCGCGGCGTGGGTCGAGGAGGCGGCGCACAATCACCGCTCCCCACGCCCCAGACACCCCTCTCCCAAGGGCTACAATGGCCCCGATTCTCACCCATGGGGCGGTAACTCAATTGGGAGAGTGCCAGCTTTGCAAGCTGGAGGTTGAGGGTTCGAGTCCCTTCCGCTCCACTTTCGACTCAGCCGCGAGGAGAGCCCATCGGGCCCCGTGCCAGCGTGATCGATAGCGCATCGCTGAGCAGCCGCCCCACTTGGCGCTGCTCGTGCTCCTCACCGATCATGCCCTGACGCACCTCGACCTCGATCCCCAGGTAGTCCGCGGCGCCGTACTCTGAACGCAGATGCGTGGTGAGCCCATCGTCCGCGCCGCGGTAGGGCTCGTTGAAGGGGTACCTCAGTTCTGGGGCGCGGTCTCGGAGGGCATCGCGCAGGGCCGAGCAGAACGACGCCTCGAGCGGGCGCGCCTCATCGAAGAGCAGCGCGATGTCCAGGTCGCGGACCCGGTCGTTCAGAACGTCCGTGCACGAATGCACGCCGATGTGGACCACGCGGTGCCCCGCACCGATCGCCGCCGCGACCGTGCGCTCGACGCTCGCGCGATAAGGCGCGTAGAACGAGGCGACGATCTCGTCCCGCTCTGCGCCCGCGAGGCCCCGGGTCAACTCACCGAACACCCCGGGCTCGCTGAGCGAACGGTTCAGGTCGATGAGCAGACGCGTCACCGTCGAGAACACGATCGGCGCCGCGAGTCGCGATGCCATTTCCAGCGCTACGCCCAGCGCGCCGATGTCGTACCCCCGATGGCTCGCGAGGACCGCCTCCTCGCCGTGGAACAGCCGCTCGTAGGGCAGCGGCACGTCGCGCCCCGCGTGCTCGCAGGTCAGGAACGTGAACTCCGGGCGTGTCGAGGCGGGGGTTTGCGACAGGGGGCACCTCTCCGGCGAGCGACCAGGTCCACATTCGTCACGACGAGCCGGCACCTGGCCGACCGGCATCGCTTACATCGTAGATCGACCGCCACCCCCCGAAGAAAGCGACCCCTCGCCTGCGGACCAGCGGGCGAGGGGTCGTCGCTCAGACATGAGTCGTCAGGCGCGCGGGCTACTTGCCGCTCGCCGCGTTCTCGATCATCTCCTGGACCTTGTCCAGGTTGAACGAGCCGGGCGACTGGCTCGGCGGGTACTCCTGCATGGTCGTGTAGAACTTCGCGGCCATCTGCTGCATGGGCACGATCACGTACGGGCGGTCGAGGAACCAGTCGTCGTACGTGTTCGAGTTGTGCTGGGCCTTCTCGAACGGGTCGCGCCGCAGGTTGAAGAGCAGCGGGGTGCGGAGTTCGGTGAACGGCTCGCGCCACACGCCGAACCGGTGTCCGCGGTTCTCGAGGAACACCGCCTTCCAGTCGAAGGCGCGGATCGCGACGATCTGGCCGTCATCGTTCACATAGAAGAACTCCTTGCGGGGCGATTCGTCGGTCCGCCCCGCGAAGTAGTCGAGCATGTTGTAGCCGTCGACGTAGTTCCTGTAGCGACGCCCGATGAGCTGCTTCCCGTTCTGCAGCTCCTCCTTGATGTTCGGCGCGCCGGCCGCCGCGGCGAACGTCGGCAGCCAGTCTTCGTGGGCCACGATGCCGTTGAGCGTGACGCCCTCCTGGAACTTCCCGGGCCAGCGCGCGAACGCGGGCACGCGGTAGGCGCCCTCCCAGTTCGAGTTCTTCTCGGATCGGAAGGGCGTGGTGCCCGCGTCGGGCCAGGTGTTGTAGTGGGGGCCGTTGTCGGTGGAGTAGAACACGATGGTGTTGCGGGCGATGCCGAGTTCGTCGAGCAGGTCGAGCAGCTCGCCCACGTGCATGTCGTGCTCGACCATGCCGTCGTGGTACTCGTCACCGCTCTTGCCGCTGATGCCCGTGTGCGACTCCTTCACGTGGGTGCGGAAGTGCATGCGGGTGGCGTTCCACCAGCAGAACCAGGGCTTGCCCGCATCGTGCTGGCGCTGGATGAAGCCCTTGGCCGCCGCGACGGTCTCGTCGTCGATGGTCTCCATGCGTTGCTTGGTGAGCGGCCCGGTGTCCTCGATGGTCTGGCCGCCGTTGCCGTCGGCCTTGCAGCTGAGCACGCCGCGCGGGCCGTACTGCTCGATGAAGGTCTTGCCGCTGGGCAGCACGTAGTCCGAGGGGTAGTCGCGGTTCTCGGGCTCCTCGGACGCGTTGAGGTGGTAGAGGCTCCCGAAGTACTCGTCGAAGCCGTGCATCGTGGGGAGGTGCTCGTCGCGGTCGCCGAAGTGGTTCTTGCCGAACTGCCCCGTCGCGTAGCCCTGGCCCTTGAGGACCGCCGCGATCGTCACGTCGGTCTTCTGCCACCCCTCAGGGGCGTTGGGCAGGCCGACCTTGGTCATGCCCGTGCGCACCGGGACGTTGCCACCGATGAACGCGGCGCGGCCCGCGGTACACGACTGCTGGCCGTAGTAGTCCGTGAAGGAGATGCCCTCCTTCGCGATGCGGTCGATGTTGGGCGTCTTGTAGCCCATCATCCCGCGGTTGTTGTGGGAGATGTTCCAGGTGCCGATGTCATCGCCCCAGATGGCGAGGATGTTGGGCTTGCCCGATTGCGCGTGCGCCGCGGCGCTGACCACGAGCGTCAACGCCAGCGCGGCGCCCGTCCTGAATACTTGCATAGGTTTCACTGCTTCAAGTCTCCTGTCAGGTGCTGAGCGCCCACGCGGGCGCGGTCCGAGGATCCCTCTCACCGGCGCTCACCTCGGATAGATGGTGCGCCAGTCTTCCTTCATGTCGACAACGGTCCACCCGTGCGATCCCGCCTCGTCGAGCGCCGCGTTGAGCCCGCCGATGTGCGACCCGCGCCCGTACGCCCACTCGCGATCGCCGTCGGTGTGGTGCACGATGAGCCCGAAGCGGGGGCGGGTGTCCTGCGCGTTGCGCGCGATCGTCGTGTACTGCAGCATCTGGAGGTCGCCATCGGAGTTGCCCGATGCGAAGATCGGCCGCCGACCGATGTAGCGGTGGATGCCCACGGGCTTGCCCTCCTTGTCGTCGATCAGGTCCACCTCGGGCACCTTCACGACGGTGGGGATGCCCCCCCGCATCTCAAACTTCGCGTCGATGCTCGACCCGACCACGTTCTGCGGCGGGATGCCGTACACCTCCTCCGCGAACACGCGCAGGAAGTCGATGCCCCCACCCGACACGATGAACACCTCGAAGTCGTTGGCGCGCAGGAAATCGAGCAGCTCGAGCATGGGCTGGTACACCATCTTGGTGTAGGGCTTGCCCGTCTGCGGGTGGCGCGCCGTCCTGAACCAGTCCCGCACGCGCTGCATAAACTCCTCCTCCGTCAGGTTCGCGTGCGTGGTCATGATCATCTCCAGGATGCCCTCATGGCCCGTCGCGGCGAGCCCCTTCATGTCGCCCGCCAGGATGCTCTTGTAGGGCTCCTGCGTCTTCCATTCGGGATGACCCGGCGACAACGCCTTCACGCGGTCCATCGCGAAGATCGCCTGGAAGTACAGGGGCTGCTCCGCCCACAGGGTGCCATCGTTGTCGAACACCGCGATCCGCTCCGCGGGCGGCACGAAATGCGGCGAACTCCGGTCGGTCACGAGTTCGACGAACTCAACGATCGAGTCCTTTGTCTCCCCGCTGTTCCACGAGGCGAGCGGGTCCTTCGGCGCCTCGCGCTGCGCGATGGCGATCCCGACACTGACGCACAGCGCCGCCCCGATGAGCAGCCCGATCCTTGATGCTTTCATACCGATACCTCCTGAAGCCCTCGCCGGTGTTGCCGCTCACTCTCCGCCGGCGTCGCGAGGAGAAACGCCTTCCCGCCCGTCCGGCTCGCCCTCCGCGGGCGGCGCCGGCGCATCCATGACACACCTGAAGCCCAGGTGCGCGAGCGCCGTGTCGGGCGGCGCCGCCATCCGCGCACTCGGGCGGTAACTCGCGCAGTACGAATCGTTGCACAAAAACGACCCGCCCCGATGCACCCGGCTCTCGGGCGCCAACTGGTTCCGCGGGTCGTAGCTCGTCTTCGCGCCCGTCGGGTTCTCGATCACCGCGTCGGGCCCGCCCGCCCTGAGCAACCGCCTCGCGTACGTGTCGGGGCGGTACAGGTCGCTGCACCACTCCCACACATTGCCCGCCATGTCGTAGAGCCCGTACCCGTTGGGCTCGTACAGCCCGACCGGCGCCGTGCGCTCGTACCCATCGAGTTTCGTGTTCGTGTCCGGGAAGTGACCGTCCCAGATGTTGCACCGCTCGGGCGAAACCGGCTCGTCGCCCCACACGTTCACCCTGCCATCGAGCCCGCCCCGCGCCGCGAACTCCCACTCGGCTTCGGTCGGCAGCCGCTTGCCCGCCCACTCCGCATACGCCGCCGCGTCGTCGTACGCGATGTGCACCACGGGATGGTCCATGCGGCCCTCGATCGAACTGCCGGGCCCTTCGGGGTGCCGCCAGTCCGCACCATTCGTCCAGGTCCACCACTGTTCGTGATGGCGGAGGTCGACAGGTTCATCGGGCGGCGTGAAGACCAGCGAGCCCGGCTGCAACACTTCATCAGCCGGCTTCGGCGTGCCCTCGGGCAGTTGCTTCTTGATCTCCTCCCAATCGACGGGCCGCTCCGCGATGGTCTTGTAGCCCGTCGCCTCGACGAACGCCGCGAACTGCGCGTTGGTCACCTCCGTCGGGTCGATCCAGAAGCCATCCACGCGCACCCGGTGCACGGGCGCCTCATCCGGGCGCGCCAACCGATCCGTCCCCCCCATCGAGAACTCACCACCGGCGATCCACACCATGCCGTCGGTCGAGCGCTCGGCGGGCGCACCCGCGTGCTGGGCTGGCGCTGGTTCGCCAACCCCGCCCGGGTCCGCCGCCCCGGGCGATTGCCCGAGCGAAACCACTTGGACACCGATAGCACCCAGCCCCGCTGCGATGAACCCTGCCTGTCGTCCCACCAAAGGCCTCCCACAAAACCTCCGAGCCACCACCGTGGTTATACCTTAGTTTGCGAGGGGACGCACCACTACCCGTGGGACATCCGGGTCGTGGCGAGAGGAGATCCCGTCTCAGCGAGCTACTCCTCGCTCCCGGCCTTCGCCTCGGCGACACCGCTCTTGAACTCCTTGCCCGACACCTTCTCGACCTCGGAGTTCTGGATCGAGATCTCCCGCCCGCTCGCCTCGTCCTCGAACGTGACCGCCCCGCTCCTCTTGTGGTCGATCTTCTTCGTGTAGTAGACGCGCTCCGAAGTCGGGTCGGTCACGCGGTAGTGCGTACACGCAGAGAGCCCGCACCCCGCCACACAGAGCCCGATCGTCAACGCAAGCCTCTTCGACATTGTGCACTCCTTACTCACTCAACCTCGATACCCCGGCCGCATGATAACGGAGCCCGCTCCGGGGCGCGCAGAGGAGCCGGGGGCGGCGACCACCCCCGGCTCCATCGGTTCAGGATGTCCACCCGATCAGACGGGCGGGAGGCACTGCTCGCCGAAGTGCGCGAGCACGATGTTCAGGTCGGCCGAGTCGCAGTCGCCGTCCAGGTCCAGGTCGCCGGGCATGCCGGGCTCACCCGTCGTGCCGAACGCCGCCAGCACGATGTTCAGGTCGTGGGAATCCACGTCGTAGTCGCCATCCGCATCGCCCGGGCAATCGGCGGGCGGCGTGACCACCACGATCGCGTCCGTGCCATCGGTGAAGAGCACATCGAGCGCCACCTGGCCGCGGTCGTTGACCGGCGCCCGGCGCCCGCTCTGGCTGCCCGCGCCCCAGGGCGTGGTGAACGCCTCAACGAACTTCACCTCGCCGTTCACGATCAGCTTCTGGCCCTCGCGGATGAGCAGCACGGGCTCATCGAACGCGCGGGTGGTCCAGAGCGAGAAGTTGTTGCCGTCGTTGACGCCCGGACCATCGAGCCACTGGTGGAACACGACCCGCCCCGAATCGGTCAGCACGAGGCTGCTCGCGAGGCCCATGCCCGCGAACACCGTGCCGGGTGAGAGCCCGGGCGCCTGGTCGCCCGACTGGGCCACCGTCTGCGAGAACCCGTTGGCGAAGCGACGCACGATGACGTTGTCGTTGGTGTTGTTGATGCCGGGCCCGTCGATGGTCGCGTTGAAGGCCATCATGCCCGAGCCGTTCACCTTCGCGCTCCAGACGTTCGGGTAGGCGAAGACCATGCCGTCCGGCGCGGGGTAGCCCTCGTAGCAGAGCGTCTCGATGCCCTCGCCCGCCTCGCGGAACCAAAGGCCCTGGCCCTGCGTCACCTCGCCGAACTTGATCGACTGCGGGAACACCACATCGCCCGCGTTGTTCGACGACAGGTTGCCGAACCCGATCATCCCACCGGTGAAGGTCCCGCCCGCGGGCGTCGCCCAGTCCTCTGCGGCCACGATCTCGAGGCTGTCGGGCGCACCGCGCCAGACCGACCAGTAGCTGTCTACACCGTTGTCGTGGATCAGGTAGTTGCGCACGGTGATCTCGCCGTTGTCGTCGATGAGGGGCGAGTTCAGGAAGCCGCCGCTGAAGGTCACGTCCCAGGTGTTGGGCGGCACATCGCCCTCGCGGATCACGACCTCGAGGCCGGCCGCATCACCCCGGAACAGCACGTGGTCGTTGTCATCGTTCACGCCCGTGCCCACCACCCGCGCGTGGAACGCGAGCTGCCCCGTGTTGCTGATCGACGGGAGGTTGGAGATGCTCGTGAGCGAGTTGAAGCAGATGCCCTCGCAACCCAGGTTCACGACCTGGCCGGGCATCGCGACGTAGTCGAGCCCGAGTTCGTCGTGCACGAACACACCGACGTCACCACCGAAGGCCGTCTGGTCGCCGACGAGGCGTGCGCCGAAGGCCGACACGCCGTTGGCGTTCATGTTGGGGCTGAAGAACGACGGCTCGAACTCGCCGAAGAACGTGTTGGCAACGCCCGGCACCGCATCGCCCTCACGGACCACGCGCTCGAGGTTGTTGAAGCCGCTCACACCCTCGGACCAGATGCCCGAGGGGTTGACCTCCGAGGTGAGGTACGCCGCGAAGCTGACGGTGCCGGCCTCGGTCATGTCGGGGTGGGCGAAGAAGTTGAACGTGCCGCCGCCCGGCGCGGCATCCCCCGATGCCGCAACGACGCGGTAGGTCGAACCGGCCTCGGCGGCCGGGACACAGAGCCCCGACGCGGCGATCATCGCGGCGGCCGGGGCGAGGACACACACTGTTCTCGTAAAGCGGGTCATGGCGAGTCTCCTGGTCTCTCTTTGAAGTGGGGAAGCGCCCGGCAGCACACAGCTCGCCCCGGGACACCACTACTCCGCGTTGACCAGGAAGACCTCTCAACGCCCTGACGAACATGCGGGCTTCGCGCGCACAGCAACGGCCCAGACGTCGATCCGGGCCGTTGATGCAATTGATTATCGGCCTTGATCGATCAGGCCGGGGGCTGGCACTGCTCGCCGAAGTGCGCGAGCACGATGTTCAGGTCCGCCGAGTCGCAATCGCCGTCCAGGTCGAGGTCGCCGGGCATGCCCGGGTCGCCCGTGGTGCCGAACGCCGCGAGGATGATGTTCAGGTCGGCCGAGTCCACGTCGTAGTCGCCATCGGCATCGCCCGGGCAATCGGCGGGGGGCGTAAGGACCACGACCGCCTCGGTGTCGTCGGTAAAGGTCACGCGGACCGCCGCCTGACCGACCTCGGTGATCGGCGCCCGACGCCCCGACTCCGTGCCTGAGCCGTACGGGCTCGAGAACGAGTCGACGAACTTCACTTCGCCGTTCACCAGCATCTTCTGGCCCTCGCGGAGCAGGATCACGGGCTCGCCGAGCTGGCGGGTCACGTACATCACGCGGTTGTTGCCATCGTCGATGCCGGGCCCCTCGACCAGCGCCGTGAACACAACGCGCGCCGAGTCGGTCAGCTCCGCGCTCTGGGAGCCGTAGAAACTCGCGAACTCGACGCCCGGCCCGAAGCCCGGCGCCGGCGTGCCCTCCTGCGCGATGATCTGCGAGGAGCCGTTGGGCCAGCGCCTCACCAGGATCGAATCGTTATCGAGATCGATGCCGTTGCCGTCGATCACCGCCCGGTAGATGATCGTGCCCGTCGCATTCACGCGGGCGCTGGCCGTGTCCGCGAGCCAGAACACGTGGCCTTCGGGCGCCGGGTGGCCCTCGAGCACGAGCACATCGGTCGCGCCATCGAGGTGCATCCAGAGGCCCCAATAGCTCAGGTCCTCGTTGTAGTCGACCGTCTGGGGGAAGGTCGCATCGCCCGCGTTGTTCGCGCTGATGTTGCCGAAGCTGAACCACCCGCCGCCAAACTCACCGCCCGCGGGCGTGGCCCACGTCTCGGCGACCATGATCCCGAGATCGCCGGGCAGGCCGCGCATCGTGGTCCAGTAGCTCTCGCCGTTGTTGTGCTTGAGGTAGTTCCGCACCGTCACCTCGCCGTTGTCGTGCAGGAGCGTCGCGTTGGACTGGGCGCTGCCATAGACCACGTCCCACGTGTTGGGCGGCGCATCGCCCTCACGCAGCGCAACAGCCAGCCCGTTGGCGTCGCCGACGAGCACCGCGGTGTCGTTGTCATCACTCACGCCCGATCCGGCCACGGAGGAGTAGAACGCGACTTGGCCGTTCGCGTTGATCGCCGCGGTGCTCAGGACGTCGGTCAGGTGGTTCTGACAGAACCCCTGGCACCCCAGATCGATGATCTGGCCGGGCACCGCAACCGAGTCCACACCGTTGCCATCGTGCACGAGCAGCGCATCATCGCCGAACGCCGCCTGGGCGCCGACGATCGGGGCGCTGAAGACGATCGCGCCATCGGCGTTCATCCAGAATGTGGTGAACGGCGGCTCGATCTCGCCGAGCATGGTCCCGCCCACACCTGGCAACGCATCGCCCTGACGGATCACGAGTTCGAGGCTGTTCACGCCCGAGGCGCCCTCGGACCAGACGCCCGTGGGGTTCACCTCCGAGTTCAGGCCGCTCTGGAACGCGACGCGCCCATTGTTGCCCATCTTGGGCGCACCGAACCAATCGAACGTGCCGCCACCGGGCGCCGCGTCGCCGGTCGCGGCGACGATCCGATAGGTCGAAGCGGCAGCCCCAGCCGGGGCGGTGAGGCCCGCGGCCGCGATGATCGCGGCGGCGGGCACAATGACGCAGAAACGGGTCTTGAAACAGGTCATGGCTCGGGTCTCCTGGTCTCTCATTCAGCAAGGGAATGCCCTCACAGGCGCACAGCACGCCTCCGGGGCATCCCCCAT
Source organism: Phycisphaerales bacterium (assembly GCA_965228605.1). Lineage (GTDB taxonomy): Bacteria > Planctomycetota > Phycisphaerae > Phycisphaerales > UBA1924. The sequence continues at coordinate 3,199,198 of OZ245825.1, read as the reverse complement.
CCGCCGACCCGACCCGGATCTCTCAGTTCTCCCGCTCCCCCCCAGCAATGCGACAAGGCCGCGGACCTCAGCCCACGGCCCCATCGCGCTGTGTTCCTCATCCCCTCAGGACTGCAACAGGCACAGGTCCCCGAAGTTCACCAGCACCTGGTTCAGGTCCTCCGAGTCGATGTCGCCGTCCAGGTCGAAGTCACCCGGTGCGCCAGGCTCGCCCACGCCGCCAAACCCCGCGAGCAGGAGGTTCAGGTCGAGCGAGTCCACGACGCCATCCTTGTTGGTGTCGCCCGGGCACGCCGCATCGGGCGTGACCACCACGACCGCGCCCCCGCCGCCATCGCCCAGGCACACGTCAATCGCCACCTGCCCGAGTTCATTGACCGAGCCGCGCAGGCCAGAGCCCTGCCCCCGACCAGCCTGGTAGCCGAACACCTCGACGGGCCTGACCTCACCACCCACGAGCAGGCCGTCGCCCTGACGGATCAGCAGGCTCAGCCCGCCGTCCTGGCGCGTGATCCAGAGCGTGTCGTCGTTCTCGTCGCTGATGCCCGGCCCGGTCAGGCGGTGACGGAACACCACGCGCCCGCCCTGGGTCAGCGTGAGCGAACTGCTGATCATGTTCCCGAACACCACGCCCGCCGGGAAGCCCGGCGCCGGGTCGCCCTCGCGAGCCACGACACTCGTGGCGCCATCGGCCTCGCGCAGGAAGATCACGCCATCGTTCGAGCTGTCCACGTTGAATCCCTCGATGATCGCCATGTACGCGATCTGGCCGGCATCGTTGACCTGGGCGCTATGCACCCAGGGGGCGTCGTAGGTCGCGAAACCGATGGGTGACGGCTCGCCCTCGACACAGATCGCCTCAACACCCTCACCCGTGTGGAGCCAGAGCCCCGCCTGCTCCACGCCTTCGAGCATCGCGTCCTGGCCGAACAGCACATCGCCCACGCCGTTCGACGCCAGCGAGCTGTTCCAGTTGCCCGTGTACACGCCGCCGAGCGGAGTCGACAACCCCTCCGCGGCCACCGGAGCCAGCCCACCGCTCGCGCCACTCCAGATCGCCCAGAAGTCCGACGATCCATCGGCGGTCGTCACACGATTCCGCACGCTGATCGTCTCACCCGCACTGAGCTGGGCGACATCGCTCCGGGCGTCACCGAAGTACAGGCCCGCCCAGGGCGAAGGATCGCCCTCGCGCACCACGACCTCGAACCCGTCCGGGTCGCCCTTGAGGATGAGCGAGTCGTTGCCGTTCTCAACGCCGGTGCCATCGATCGCCGCGTTGAACACCATCTGCCCATCCGGGGTGATCGCGGGGAGGTTCGCGAGGTCGGTGAACCACCGCGTGCAGCCAACGCCCCCGCAGGGCAGCCACACGAGCTGGCCCGGCGCCGCAACAACCCCCATCACGCCCCCGCCGTACCGCATGACGATGTAGTCGCCGTACTCCGCCTGCACACCCTCGATCACCGTGCAGATCCCGAGCCCGCCCGACGCGTTCATGGTCAACGCAGTGGTCCCGACGCCGAGAGAACCGAAGTGCGTCCCATCCAGCCCCGGCACGCCGACGCCCTCAGCAACAATCGCACTGAGTTCCCCAAGACCGCCGTTCACGTCGGTGAAGACGCCCGACCCCGCCCCCGCTGGGCTCGTGGTCGCGCGGAACGCCACCCGCCCATCCTCGCTCAGGCAGGCCTGACCAAACGACCAGAACGTCCCGCCGCCGGGCGCAGCCATCCCCTGATGGGCGACCACCCGGTACGTCGCGCCAGGGGCGATGCCCGCAGAGAGACCGCCAACGCAGGCCGCCGCCAGCGCAGGCACAACACGAAAGCAATCGACGACGCAAGCCATGGTGAGGCCTCCTGGTGGACTGGGCTCCGTGTGAGCGGCCCCCACGCCGCACCATGCAGCCACAGAACCACCACAACGCCAGACCACGCGAGATCACCCGCCGAACTGCGCCAACAACACCAAAGAGAACCGCCGCCGATCCGCCCTTACCGGTCCAGCTCCGCCGCGATCACGTTGATCGACCCGATGATCGCCACGATGTCCGCCAGCATGTGCCCCTCGAGCATCTTCGCCATCACCTGATAATTGATGAAGCTCGGCGGGCGCGTCTTCACACGCCAGGGCCTCGGGCCGCCATCGCCAACGATGTAGTACCCAAGCTCACCGTTCGGGCCTTCGGTCGCCCCGTACGCCTCGCCGACCGGCGCCTTCCACCCGCGGTTGCTCATCACGAGCTCGAAGTGCTGGATCAGGCCCTCGATCGACCCGTACACGTCTTCCTTGCGGGGCTTCACCCACTTGCCGTCCGCGTAGGTGTCCATCGAGCCGCCCGGGATGTTGTCGATCAACTGGTCGATGATCCCGCAACTCTGCTTGATCTCCTCGAGCCTGCACTGGAAGCGGGCGTACACATCGCCATCCTCGTGCACGGGCACCTTGAACGACACCGCGCTCGCGCCCTGCCCGTCCCAGTTGTCCTTGAAGCACAGGTAAGGCTCGTCCTTACGCAGGTCGCGCTCCACGCCCGACGCCCGCAGGCACGGCCCCGCCATCGACCACGCGATCGCGTCTTCCTTCGAGATAATCCCCACACCCGCCGTCCGGTCCACGAAGATCTTGTTGCGGAGCAACAGGTCCTCCATGTCCTTCAGCGCCCGGGGCACCTCCTTGTCGATCAGGTTGCGCACCATCCTGACAAACGTCTCGTCGTCGGGGATCTCCTTCATGATCCCGCCCACGCGCGTCCAGTCCGGGTGGAAGCGCTGCCCCGAGATGTAGTCGCAGATGTCGTAGATCTTCTCGCGCACGTTGAACGCGTAGAGGAACCCGGTGAACGCCCCGAGGTCCAGCGCCGCCGCGCCACAGCACAGCAGGTGGTCCTGGATCCGCGCCACCTCGTGCATGATCGTCCGCACCACCTTGCAGCGCGGCGTCAGGTCGATCCCGAACAGCGTCTCCACCGCGTGGTGCCACGTGATGTCATTGTTGATCGGGCTCACGTAATTCATGCGGCTCACGATCGTCACGTACTGGTTGTAGTCGAGCACCTCGCCGAGCTTCTCGAACCCCGAGTGGAGGTAGCCGATGTGCGGCGTGCACCGGGCCACCCGCTCGCCATCGAGCTCGAGCACGAGGCGGAGCGTCGTGTGCGTCGCGGGGTGCTGGGGTCCGAAGTTGAGCGTCCACCGGTCGCCCGTGTCGAGGTGGTCCTTGAGGTACTCGGTGTTCTCAACGTCCACGCCGTACGCGTCGTCGCCGGGCTTGAGGGTGTAGGGCACGCTGGGCTCTCCCATCTTCGCGAGGTCAACCGCCCGGGGGCCCGGGCATCGGGCCCGCAGTATAGGTGCCGCACGGGCCCCCTCCCCCGAGCGGGGCAGGCCGCCCGTTCCAGACCGACCACACCCCGGTCCAACTACCCCACCTGCACCGGTCCCACCACCCATCAAGGCGGTTTGACGTCTGTTCCGTCTGGATCACTTGATCGGCCCGCCTCCCGCGCCGATCCCACCTCTACCCCTTCCCTCGAAGCGCCGCGTGGGCGCAGGGAAAGGGACAAGCGATCAGGCCCCGATCAAAAATGAGCGGGGGAAGGAGCGACACCATGGATCGGAACGCTCAGACCAAGAGCGGCAACAGGAAGACGGCCCGCCAGGTCGTCGGCGGCGTCAGCGCCGCTTGGCTTCTCATCGCCCTCACGGGCTGCGCCTCGGGTGACAAGTGGGCCTCGCGCCACGACTACTCCCCGCAGGACCAGGCCCGGCTCGCGGACGTCGAGATCGACCCCGCGAACACCCAGGGCCGCTACACCCTCAACGACTACGCCGCCGACGGCAAGCAGAACAAGCTGCCCGCCGAGTACGTCGCGGAGGCCACCGACTCCATGACCACCACCGAGGCCCGACGCGCCGGCGCCCAGGCCTCCATCGTGGCCGCCGACGCCGACCGCCGCGAGTGGTCCGCCAACGCCGACGCCTTCATGCACGACGCCGTCCGCCACCACCAGGTCGCCCAGGCCAAGGCCGAGACCATGGAGACGGTGTACGACGCCAAGATCTCCCAGCTCGCGGTCGGCGCCGACGCCGCCGAGCGCTCGGTCGACGCCGAGTCCACCCGCCGCGATGAGATCCTCGACGCCACCCTCATGGAGTGGTCGAGCCAGCTCAACACCATGCGGTCCGAGACCGGCACCCAGTTCACCCAGGCCGAGGCCCGCTACGACCAGATGATCGCGGAGCGCAACGCCTTCGAGTCCAAGGGCAACGCCAACATCGACAAGATGCAGCGCATCGCCGACATCACCCAGGCCAAGGCCGCGGCCCAGATCCGCGACCTCCGCACCGAGGCCGAGTCGGTCGCCAACCAGTCGCACGCCCGCGCCAACGAACTCAGCGCCCAGATCGACTCCCTGCGCAAGCAGACCGACGCCACCGTCTCGTCCCTCAACCAGCAGACCCGCTCGCTCCGCGATACCTCCGCCGCCGAAGTGGCCGAGCTCCGCGCCCACGCCAGGCTCCTCGAAGAGCAGGGCACCGAGCAGTCCTTCGAGCTCGACCTCCGCGCCGCCGAGACCTTCCTCGCGGCCAAGAAGGCCGACGCCGAGCAGCTCTTCCAGGACGCCCAGGCCCTCGACGAGGCCTCCGCGTCGTCCGTCGAGCGCATGCGCGCCGACGCCGCCCGCTTCATCGCCCAGTCCAAGTCCGACCACCGCGACGCGCTGGGCTCGGTCGACACCATGCTCGAGCGTGGCAAGGCCCAGATCGCGCTGATGCGCGTCCAGGCCGACCGCGTCGAGAGCCAGGCCCGCTCCGAGTTCGTGAAGGCCGAGGCCGAAGCCGTCGCCAACGCCCTCCGCGAAGAGGCCGCCCACCAGGTCCAGCTCGCCGAGACCGAGTACCAGCGCATCAAGGCCCAGGCCGAAGCCGAAGCCGCGCGCATCAAGGCCGAGTGGCAGGCCGAGTTCGCCAAGCAGCGCAAGGCCGGCTCCGTTGCCATGCCCGGCAAGCAGAACGGCATCCCGGGTCAGCCCAAGGTCGCCGAGGCCAACCCGGACTTCGCCAAGGCCAACCCCAAGCCCGCCGTCGTCGAGCCCACACGCGTCGCCCAGTTCAAGACCGCCCTGGCCAAGGCCCAGCAGATCCGCCTGCAGGCCGACGCCGAGGACCAGAACCTCTTCGCCACCGCCGACGAGCGCCAGACCAAGTTCGACGCCTGGTTCGCCCAGCAGATCGCCAAGCACGGGGAGATGGTCGCCTCGGCCGACACCGCCCAGCGCCAGGCCAAGGCCGACGTCGCACGCATGGTCCTCGAGTCGGAGAAGGTCCTCGCCGACGCGACCTCCAAGTACGACGAGATGTGCTCCAACGCCAAGTCCAACAAGCGCTCGGTCTTCGCCAAGATCATGAGCACCAGCGCCCAGGCCAACGCCCTCGAGAAGAAGGCCTCGGCCAAGATCATGCAGCTCCAGACCCAGGCCGCCATCGCCCAGCGCAACGGCGACTCCGAGCTCCGCTCCCTCGCCGTCATGCGTGAGGCCACGCTCCAGCGTGGCGAGGCCCGCTCGTCCGAGCTGCTCGCCCTCGCCGATTCGCTCACCATGACCGCCGACGCCATCGCCGCCCAGATGAACGAGGAGATCAACGCCGCCCAGCAGGTCCTCTCCTCCGAGCTGGCCCGCATGAACCAGTCGGCCCGCAGCTTCATGCAGATCGCCGAGGCCCAGTACAACGAGGGCCAGACCCTCGCCGACACCTTCGAACGCATCACCATGGCCAAGGCCCAGGAGATCCAGGCCGCGAACTTCGCGGACACCGCGGTCGCCAAGGCCGACGTCGAGTTCATGCGGAACCTCGAAGGCTCCCAGCAGGTCGCCGCGCACGCCGCGGTCGCCAAGGCCATCGCCGACGCCGAGGCCGAGCTCAAGCACTTCGCCGCCGAGGACATGATGCGCCGCGCGTCCATCAACGCCGAGTCGCGCATCGCCCAGGCCGCGGCCAACGAGCAGTTCGCCATCGCCGATGCCGACGACCTCGTCACCCGCGCCGTCTTCGACGCCCGCATCGCCCAGACCCAGTCGGGCCGCAACCGCGCCTACGCCGACCAGTACCGCATGGCCCAGCAGGACGCCGCACGCATGTTCCAGTCCGACGCCAACGCCTCCGCCTTCGCGGAGCGCTCGCGCCAGGCCCTGGCCGACCTCGCCCTCCGCGTCGCGGAGTTCGAGCGCAACGCCAACGCCAACTGGGACATCCAGCTCGCCATCCCGCCCGCCATGCCCGAGCCCGACACCAACCGCGCCCTCGCCGAAGAGGCCGCGCCGGCGCTCAACACCCCGCTCGCCGACGTCCCCATCGACAACGACTAAGACGGCGACGAGCATCGCAACTTGATTCCTGATCGCCAGGGGCCCGACGCGACCATCGCGCCGGGCCCTTGTTATTGCGCCAGCACCCCCCGCAATGAAACCCCACGCCCCCCGTTCCCCAACCAACCACGAGGGAGGCCCACCCATGCTCATCGCCACGCTCACCATCGCCGCCGCGATCCTCGCCCAAGCCACACCGCCCGCCACCGACGCCCCACGCGACATCCTCCGCGGCCCAACCGTCAACGACACCCCACCCAGGCCCACGCTCGTCCGCCACGCCTTCGACGGCGCCCTCATCCGTATCGAGGCCCGCCCCGAGGAGGCCGCGCTCGACCTCCTCGGCCTCGCGCCCGAAGAGCGCGAAGCCGCCCGCGCCGTCCTCACCGACCGCGCCGCCCAGGTCGACCAGCTCGTCCTCGACAACGTCCTCCTCCTCGTCAACCTCGCCAACGCGGTGCAGGCCCGCGACAACGCCGCCATCGCGCGCGAAGCCCGCGAGGCCCGGCGCGCCTTCGCCCCGCTCAACGAAGGCGACCCGCTCATCGACCGCGTCGCGAGCACCCTCACCCCCGCGCACGCCAGCGCCTACCGCGAGATCGTCAACGAATACACCAACGCCCTCTCCGACGACCTCGACCGCGAGCGCAAGCAACGCGAAGCCACGGGCATGGGCGCACCCGACGCCGACAACCCCAACGACAACAACAGGCCATCCCGCCGCGCCCGCTTCCGCGAGCGCATGCAGAACTCCGACCGCGCCAGGCAGGCCCGCCTCGACACCACCCTCATCCTCGAAGAGGCCCGCCGCTCCTACGACCGCATCACCGCGCTCCGCCTCGAACAGTCCCAGGAGCTCCTCGAGGTCATCGACCCCACCCCCGAACAGCGCGCCCAGATCAACGACCGCCTCATGCAGTTCGCCATCGACAACGAGCACAACCCATCGCCCGAGGCCCGCGCCACGTTCGCCGCGGACCTCCTCCGATCGCTCACGCCCGAGCAGCGCCGGCGCGTCGTCGAGCACTACCGCAAGCCCGCCCCGCCCAACCCCGCGTCAACCCGCTAGCGCACCGAGCAACTGCTTCTTGAACAGCTCCTGCTCGAACAGCGCAAGCGCCGACCACCACTCGTCGAGCCCGCGCGTCGAGCGCATCCCCACGATCGCCGCCGCACGCTTCCGCTCGCGCCGGCCGAGCCCGTCCCACCAACCGCGCAGCGTGCTCCGGCGCGCCCGCACTTCCGCGACCACCTTCGTCCGCACGCCGCCCGCTTCCGCATCGCTAAGCCCGGCCCACCACGCATCAAGCCTGTCGTAGAACTCTTCCTGGCTCACACCCTCGAAGTACACATCCGCAAGCACAAGCCGCTCCTCGAGCGTGCTCGCGTCGAGCCAGGCCTTGTGGTACGACTGTCGCGCCCGCGCCGACCCCCGCGCATCCGATGAAGACCGCTTGCGCCCACCCGCCACACCCGGCGTCTCCCGACTCCTCTTCGCACCCTCGCTGCCCGCCGATCGCGCCTTGCCCCCGGCCTTCGGCACCGGCGGGCGCGCCTCAGCCTCATCCTCGACCAACGAGAGCTCCCCCTCGTCCGCCGCATCGACCTCTCGCGCGACAGGCGCCTCCGAATCCCGCGCTCCCCGCTCCGCCCCCCACTCACCGATCGGCACCATCTGCCCCGACCAGTCGAGCACCGCCTCGTCACCGGCCCCCGACCCGCCGGGCTTCACCGTCGGCATGCCGTAGTACACCTCCGACTGGTCGCCCACCCGCCCGACCTCCTCGTGGTCGGGGCCATAGAGCGACAGATAGAGCTCGCGCCGCGCGCTCCGCTTCATCCCCATGTACCCCTCATCGCCGGGCCGCTTGTCCCCACCGCCCGCGTTCGTCGCGCCCATGCCCATCGCATGCTCCGGATAGTCGTTGCCGCTTGTGAGACACCTGGCAACTCCCACCGCCGCCAAACGCCACCCCACAGTAGCGCGCACACCGCCACGCCCGCCACCAACCCATCACCCCCCATCGCCACCCCGCGCCTCGCGCTCAAGCCGCGCCAGAATCGACCGGTCCACACGCTCCCGATCCGCATCGCGCGCCTCAAAGACCGTCACCGCCCCCGCCGCTCCGTAGGGCCGAAAGCGCACCAGCGCGTGCTCCAGATAGAACGACCCCGACCTCCCCCCATACAGCGCATCACCGATCAACGGCGCACCAAGCTCACCCATCATCACCCGCACCTGGTGGAACCGCCCCGTCACCAGCCGGATCAACGCGTGCGCCTCCCCACGCCGCCCCGGCGCCGCCGCCACCTCCTCCACCACGAGCACCGCCTGCTGCCCGCCCGCGCGCACCACGCGCGACCGCATCCGCCCACCCTCGCGCACCTGCTTCACGTGCATCCGCTTCTCACCGATGAGCCCACCCACCCCGCGCCCGATCGGGACCCGCGCGATGTACCACTTGCTCCACGCACGCTCCAGGATCTCCGCGTTGTGGTGCGCCACCGCCTTGTCATCCAGCGCCACCACGACAAGCCCGCGCGTCACGCGGTCGAGGCGATGGGGCAGCTTCGCCCCCGCGCACCCAGGCTCACGCCGCACCCGCGCGATGAGCGACACCCCCTTCGGGTCGCTCGTCAGCTCGCTCGCCACCCCCGCGGGCTTCACCACCACCACTTCGTGGTCGGTCCGATACACGAACGACAACCCATCCTTCTTCCGCAGGCGCATCCCTGACGATAGCCCATCCCCCGCGCTTATCGGCACCCGCCACCACTCCACCACCCACGACGCATCTGACCCTTGCGTCCTGACCACGCCGGGCTACGGTGTCGATAGGAGAGATGCCATGACCAAGAGAACCTGTCTCTGCACGATCGCCGCCCTCACGCCGACCCTCGCCCACGCGGGCGAACCCCAATGCGCCCCCACCTTCACCCAGAAGATCACCACGGGAGGCGACGTCACAACGGGCAACCAGAAGTTCGGGAACGCCGTCGCCATCGCGGGCAACGTCGCCGTCGTTGGCGAACCGGGCGACATCGTCAACGGCGGGACCTCCGTCGGCTCGCTCTCGGTCTTCCGATTCGACGGCGCCCAATGGAACTTCGAGCAGCTCCTCCCCTTCCCCGACCCGGGCTTCTCAGGCTTCTTCGCCGAACGCGCCCTCGACACCGATGGCCAGACCATCGTCGCGGGCGACAGCAACGCCATCGTGGGCGAGGACAACCTCATCGCGGGCGCCGTCTACGTCTGGGAGTACAACGGCGCCACCTGGGACTTCACCCAGAAGATCATCTCACCCGAACCAAACCAGCCCGAGCAGTTTGGCGCCGACGCCACGATCGACGCCGGCCGCATCTTCGTCGGCGCCGTCAACTACAACCACCCGGGCCCACCCGTCACGGGCAACACAGGCGCCGTCCTCGTCTACATCAAGAACGAAGGGCTCTGGCAGCTCGACCAGGAGGTCTTCGAGGACGAACCCACCACCGGCGCCGACTTCGGCCACGCCGTCTGCGTCCAGGGCACCCTCATGGTCGTCAGCGCATACAAGGACACCGCGACGGGCTCGGTCGTCGTCTTCGATGGCTCATCGGGCGACTGGGAACAGGCCGCCAAACTGGCGCCCGACGACCTGCTCAACTTCGACGACTTCGCCTGGCGCGTCGCCTGCATCGACACCCTCACCTTCGCCGCCACGTGCCCGGACTGCAACACCGACGTCGCGGGCGGCGGCGGCGCTGTCTACGTCTACTCCGGCGCATCGGGCACATGGCAACAGGTCGACAAGCTCTTCGATCCCAATGGCCTCAACGACGATGCGCTGGGAACGAGCATCGGCGCCCACGGGGACACCATCATCGCGGGCACCCCGCTCGACGACAACGGCGCACCACAGACAGGCTCCGCCTCCATCTTCCGGCGCACCGATGGCGTCTGGGCCTACGAAGCAACCCTCAACGCCCCCGGCGCCCAGCCGGGCAACGTCATGGGCAACGCCGTCGCCGTCCAGGGCAACACCGCCCTCGTCGGCGTCGTCAACGACGACACCGCGGGATTCAACGCCGGCGCCGCCCTCTTCTACGACCTCGCCTGCCCCGACGACCCACCACCCCCACCGGGCCCCGACCTCGACGGCTCAGGCACCGTCGACTCCACCGACCTCAACATCGTCCTCGCCAACTTCGGCTGCACCGAGGCCCCCTGCGCAGGCGACACCGACGGCGACGGCGACACCGACTCCACCGACCTCAACAACATCCTCGCCGCCTTCGGCACCATGCCCTGACCACACCGCGCGCGACGCGAGCAGCACCATCCCCTACCTCTCCCCTTGGGGGAGAGGCCAGGTGAGGGGTCAAAGACAACGCGAGCAAAGCGAGCTTCCACACCACGAGCCGCAGGCGCAGGCCCACGGTCTCAACACGTCGCCAGGCGAACCCTCAGTTCACCTTGAACTTACTCTCCAGCGCATGCAGCAGCTTCTTCGCCGCCGCGGTCGTCGCCTTGTAGAAATCGTCGTCGTGCGCCTCGGCCACAATCGGATCGAGACCCCTCGGCCTCGCCTCCATCAGGCAGCGCTTATCGCCGGGACCGTGCTTCGCCGCGTTCTCATCGCCCACGTGCACCTCGATGCGCGTGAGCCTGTCCGACAAACGCCCGATCTTCGACGTCACTTCCTGCTCAATATGCGCATCCAGCGCATCACTCTTCGATCCGTTCCGATGGTTGATCTCGATGAACATGTCTTTGAGAATCCTCCTTCCACGTTCATCGGCAAGGCCCCGATCGGGGCCCCACCTTCATCTCACACTACGCCCGCCCCACCCCCCGGTTCTGTCCCAACCACTCCTCCGATAAGACACTCACGCAGGCCCCTCAAACAGATCGAGTGGGAAGGCCGGATTCGCAAGCGGACGCAGCGCCAAGGCCAGCAGCGAACGCTCACTATCGTCCCCCGCAACCCGGTTCGTCCGCAACTGTCCACACCCCGTGCACCGGTGCACCAGGCACCACTCCCCCCCGCACCCCCGAACAGCCACCGCAATGGCCTCCATAGGCGCGCGGCACCCCGACGCCCGATCCCCGATCGCATCATCCACGTGACGCGACCACAAACACATCGGGCAGTGGTTCCTGTTCTTCGTGCCCGCACCGCTCCCGCTGACGTACGCCTTGCAGTGCACACACACAAACCCCTCGCCCGCGCTCACCCCGCCGCGCCGCGTCGGGCTGATCCTGACCTTGCCCCCTTTCTTCCTTCCGTCGTTCCCGCTCCCGTTCGGAGCGCCGCTCGACCCAAAGCCATCGTCGAACCCATCACGATCAAAGCGAACCGTTCGCCCCATGCGTTGATCCATCCATTCATCAGTTCTGTCGTCGTAGCCGCACACCGTGCGCAATGCCCCCGCAGCGCCCGGAGCGTTCAAACGCAACCGGACCCGGGCGCACCGACCGCACACGGGGCAACCGCCACACGTGTCGTCACACAAGTCACCAGGTGCCAATCAAATTCAGAGTGGGCGCCAATCCCGATGGCAACGGTGCGCAGCGACCACGCACACAACGCAACGCCAACCAGATCGCCAAACGATCACGAGGCGCGCAACGACCGCTCAGTGAGAGGGTGCCATCGGGTTTGATCAGGCAGTGGGCTGCATCAGGTCGCAATATAGCCCGAGTGGCGCAAGGGGCAAATGAACTTCACGGATTCTCCGACGCCGCGCCAGCCCCCTCCGACCGCTCACCCTCCCCGCCCCGCGTCTTCTCCAACAGAATCGCGTGCTTCATCAACGCCGCAGCCGCCGTCGCCGACGCCGCGACGTACCCGCGCCACCCGTCCTTGTACGCCCGCCGGCTCACCACCTGCTTCACCCACGCCCCCACAGGCGAGAACACCAGGTCGCGCACCCGCCCCTGCCGACCCATCTTGATGTAGCTCTCGGCCCCGATCCGCGAGTGCTTCACCTGCCGCGCCAGGAACTCTGCGATCGACGGGATCGCGTCGTGCCGCATGTCCCCCTTGAGCTTCTCTGTCCGCCCCTCCTGGCCGGGCATCACCGCCAGCGCATCGTGCGGGTCATACCCCGTCCAGTGCGCACGCTCGCGCCGCGCCAGGCGCAGCCGCCACTCGGGCTGCCACGCATAGTTCAGCATCCGCCCCGCGTAGAAGATCTTCCGGTTCACCTCGTACGCCGCGACCTCAGGGTCATCACGCCCCACCGCCTCCCGCACCGACGCAATCAGCTCGGGCTCGAGCGACTCGTCCGAATCAAGGTGCAACACCCACTCCCGATCGCACCGCTCCAGCGCGAACTGCTTCTGCCCGACAAACCCAAGCCAGTCCTGGTGCACCACCTCCGCGCCCCCCGCGCGCAGGATGTCGATCGTCGCATCGGTCGATCCCGAGTCCACCGCGATGACCTGCCCCGCAAGCCCGCGCACCGACTCGATCGTCCGCCCGATCGTCGCCTCGTTGTCACAGCACACGATCGTCACCGCCAGATTCGCCAGGGGCTCGGCCATAGCGCCCAGCGTAACCCACCACTCCCTCCCCCGCTGCTAGCGGGGGAGGTGGCGACGAGCAAAGCGAAGTCGTCGGAGGGGGTCTTCAACAAACACGAGCGAAGCGAGATCCCCTTCCTCTCCCCTTGGGGGAGAGGCCAGGTGAGGGGTCAATCAACAACGCGAGCGAAGCGAGCTTCCGCATCACACACATCCTCCCCCGCCGCCGGCGGGGGAGGTGGCGACGAGCAAAGCGAAGTCGTCGGAGGGGTCTTCAACAAACGCGAGCGAAGCGAGCACCGCCTCCTCACCCTCACCCCCCGAGCCCGCGCAGGAAATCCCCCAGGATCACCGAAGCCGCGATCGCATCCCGCCGCGCCTTCTTCTGCTTGTGCGTCAACCCCGTCCGTCCCATCGACCAGTCCGCATCCACCGACGTGAGCCGCTCATCCTGATAGTGCACAGGCAACCCCACCCGCTCACCAAGCAGCGCCCCAAACGCCCGCGCCTCCGCCGCCGCGGGCCCCTCCGAGTCATCCATGTTGAGCGGCAACCCCACCACGATCGCCCCCGGCCGATGCTCCCCCACCACCTTCGCGATCCGCTCCACCAGCGCACCACGATCCCCCGAAGCGACCTCGATCACCTCGAGCGGCGTCGCGATCCCCGTCTCATCATCACCAACCGCAAGCCCGGTACGCTTGCCGCCAAGATCAACCGCGAGGTAGAGCACGCACCGAGCGTATCCGCGATCGCTGAGTGGGGCGGGCGTCTCGCCCGCCATCGGCGCCGAGCGGATGGGCGGCACGCCCATCCCGAGGGGCCGATCCCCCTACCTCGTCACCCCACCCACCGTCAACTCCGCCGAACCACCATCCTCCTCACCACCCGACGCCTCCTGATGCAACCGCCTCACCCGATGCGCCGACCAGTCATCCACCACAAGGTCAGGCGAGCCCGCCCCATCGTGCACACGCAGCACGTCGTACACGTTGTCCCGCTGCGCCGGCACGAACTCCGCATCACGGATCAACCGGCAAAGCACCGCCTCGTTCAGGCAGTACGTCGTGCCCGCCGACGACACCACGTTCTCTTCCATCATCACCGAGCCCATGTCGTTCGCGCCAAACATCAACCCCATCTGCCCGATGTGCGGCCCCATCGTCACCCAGCTCGACCCGATCGAATACACGTTGTCCAGCATCAACCGGCTCACCGCCTGCGTGCGCAGATACTCAACCGCCCCCGCCATCCGCAGCCGCCGACCAAACTCCGCATGCACCGATGTCGGGCGCAGCACCGCCTCTTCGGTGGCCCGGCTCGCCGAGCCGGGTCTCCCAGCATCCCCGATCACATCCAAGAACTCCGCCACCACATCCCCGGGAAATGCTTCGCGCAGCTCACGCTCATCAGCCCCCCACTCACGAAGCCTGCCGAGCGGCGTGTTCTCACGCTGGAACGGCCACGAGATGAACGCCTTGTAGTGCCCTACACCGGTGGCCCGGCTCGCCGAGCCGGGCGTACCACCTTGAAGGTCGACGTCCTCCGCAGACCCGGCTCGGCGAGCCGGGCCACCTTCCATCCCCTCCCGCAACACCCGGTCCTGCCACATCCGCACCAGCGCCATGTGGTGCACCCGATCCGCGTACCCCTCGATATGCCCGAACATCATCGTCGCGCTCGTGAACATGCCCAGCGTGTGCGCCACATACATGCACGTCAGCCACGCCTCGGCATCGCACTTCCCGAGCCCGATCTTCCGGCGCACCGCCGGCGCAAAGATCTCGCCACCACCACCGGGCAGCGAATCGAGCCCCGCCTCGCGCAAACGCACCATCACCCAACGGATCTTCGCCTCGAGCGTCTCGCCCGGCGGGTCAAAGAAATGCACAAACTCAATAAACTCAGGCGGGCTGAACGCGTGCACGTGCACCTTCGGGTACCGCGCCTTGATCCCACGCAGCAGCTCGCAGTACCACTCAAGAGGCAGCTCGGGATTCATCCCGCCCTGCATCAATATCTGTGTGCCACCGATCCCCACAAGCTCGCCGATCTTCTCGTAGATCTGCTCGTGGTCGAGCGTGTACGCATCGTCCTCATCGCCATCGCGCCGGAACGCGCAGAACGTGCACTTCGCGTTGCACACGTTCGTGTAGTTGATGTTCCGATCGATGATGTACGTGCGCAGCACATCGCCATGCAACGACCTGCACCGCGCATCGGCCATCCGCCCAAGCGTCGCCAGCGGCGCCCGCCGGAGCAGCTCGAGCCCCTGCGCAGGCGTCAGCCGAACCCCACCGCCCGCGACCTCGCGCAGGAACCCAGCGTCCAGCGCATCCGCGCCCGCACAAACGCCCGGCGTCCCCGCCGCGGGCGCAAACACCGAACCCGCACTCACCGCTACCTCGCTCATCCACCCATCCTAGAGCCCCCAACCCAAACTTTCAATCAATCCTGAAACCTGTGAACGCCCCTGCCCAACCCCTCACCCGGGCTTGAGTGGGGCGGGCGTCCCGCCCCCCATCGACGCCGAGCGGATGGGCGTCCCGCCCATCCCCGAGAAAGTCGATCCCCGGCGTCTGGCCATCTGCTATCTGGCCGTCTGGCCATCCCCCCCAACCCGCCGCACCATCGACACCGCCGCGCACAACATCGCCACCGCCTCACGCTCCACCACACGCGGCGGATACCTGCTGTTCAACGGCTGCAGCCGGATCAACGCCACCCCACCATCACGCTCCTCGAAGTACACCCGCTTGAACGTCGACTCATCATCACGCTCGAACCGCACGAAGCAGTCGCACCCATCCGCCGTCGGCGCAAGCGGGCTGAACACCACCAGGTCGCCCTCGCGATAGTCGGGCGCCATCGAATCTCCCACCACCCGCGCCGCGAACGCATCGGGGTCATACAGATCGGGGATGGACACATAGTCATCGCCCACCCCGGGCGGGTAACCAAGGTCGGTGTACTCCATCGCGCGCCCCGCGCGCACGCCGTTGATCACAGGCACCTGCACGGGCAGCACACGCCCCATCGCCCCCTCGAACCGGAGCGACCGCCCCCCCACTTCGCTGCCGCACCGTCCCCCATCACAGGCGTCGCGTCCTCCCTCGGCCCCATCACACTCCTCGCCATGCGCGCCAACACGATCGCGTGCATCGTCAAGCCGCTCACGTCCATCTTCCGAAGAATCTTGTGCGAAACTTAGTTCGCCAGACTCAGACCCGAGGGCCGCCTCGATGACGCGACGCAACTCACCACTCCTGTGCAGACCGTCCAGCCCGCGCTCGCGCAGCACGCCGATCAGATCGCCCGCAGCCGCCTGCCCGCGCGAACGCATCTGCAACACTTCACGCTTCACACCCGCCGGCGTCGCGTGCCAGTCACGCACCATCCCGAGCTCACCGGGCTTGAGCCCCAGCGCCGCCTCCAGCCGCGCCACCATCTCACGCGAAGGCGGCCTGTCCCGCTTCTCGTTCTCGAGCTCACTCAGATAACTCTTCGCACACCCCACACGCCCCGCAAGACCCCCAAGCGTGAGCCCCAGCTCACCCCGACGCGCCCGGATCACCTGCCCAACTGTCCGCATCGACGTGCCCCGTGCGCTTTCTTCGCGCTACCCGAACAAATCCCCTTGCCACACGCTGTCCCATCGGCGACACTGTTCACCAATAAACGAACAGAGGACCATCCATTTACCGAGTATAGGCCGACAAGACCCAGGAGCAAGCCAGAAATGACCACCCAAGACCGCATCCCGGCCCACCTCGCACCCGCCACCGACCTCCGCCGACGCCGCGTCCGCGAACTCTCCGAGTCCATCGTCGACGCCTCCCGATGGTGCCTCCCCGAGGACCGCGCCCTCCTCCAGGCCATGTTCCGCGACGGCCTCTCGGCCGCCGACCTCGCCGCCATGCGCCGCGAGTCGCCCCGCATCCTCCGCGCCCGCGTCAAGCGCCTCGTCGACCGCGTCCTCTCCCCGCGCTTCGCCTTCGTCGTCGCGCGCCGCGACGCCTGGCCACCCTCCACACGCCGCGTCGCCACCGCCGCCATCCTCCAGGGACGCACCCTCCGCGACACCGCCAAGCACCTCCAACTCTCCCTCCACGCCGTCCGCCGACAGATGGAACGCATCGACGCCCTCTACGAACTCACCATCTCCACGCGCAGGGTCACCGCGTGAAGCTCACCGTCCGACGTTCCACCCCACGCCCCGCGCGCCCTGCGCCCTCCCAGCGCGCCCGCCGCGCCGCCATCGAACTCGGCGTCGCCCTCGAACCCCTGCCCCTGCCCCACACCCCATCACCGCGCACCCTCACGCTCGACCTCAACCCCGACCGCCCAACCGCCATCCTCGCCCCCTCCGGCGCTGGCAAGTCCACACTCCTGCGCGACATCGCCCGCGCCGCCCACGCCCGCTCCATCCCCACCGCCCACATCGATCCCACGACCCCACTCCCCGATCGCCCCGCGATCGACCTCCTCGCCACCGACACGCACAGCGCCATGCGCGCCCTCGCCGCGACGGGCCTCGCCGACCTCGCCACCTTCACGCGCCGACCCGCCGAGCTCTCCGAGGGCCAGCGCGCCCGCCTGCGCCTCGCCATCGCCATCGACCAACTCGCCCGCGCCGACACCGCTCCCAAGACGCCGCGCCTCCTCCTGGCCGACGAACTCGCCGCCCCCCTCGACGACGACTCAGCGCACACTCTCGCCCTCTCCCTCACCCGCGCCCTCCGGCGCGCGCGCATCACCCTCATCGCCGCCACCCACCGCCCGCGCCTCCTGCGCCCCCTCGCCATCGCCAGCGTCATCACCCTCGACCACACCGCCGCCGCGACCATCGCCCAGCACAACCCCGCGCCGCCGCGCGCCTACCCCGTCGCCATCGCAGCGGGCACGCGTGCCGACTACGACGCCCTCGCCCCCTTCCACTACCGCGCTGGCCCGCCCGCCACCATCGACCACATCCTCGCCGCACGCCACCCGCGCACCGCCGACCTCCTCGCCGTCCTCACGATCTCGCGCCCCACGCTCAACAGCGCCGCGCGCGACCTCGCCTGGCCGCGCCGCTACACATCGCCCGACAAGCGCGCCAACGCGCACCGCATCAACGCCGAGCTCCGCTGCATCAGCCGCGTCATCGTCGCCCCCAACCACCGCGGCCTCGCCATCGCGCGCCGACTCGTCGCCGCCTACCTCGCCAATCCGCTCACCCCCGCCACCGAAGCCGTCGCCGCCATGGGCGCCGCCTGCCCCTTCTTCGAACACGCCGGCATGACCGCCTACCACGCCCCCCCACGCCCGCGCGACGCCCGCCTGCTCGACTTCCTCCACCACGCGGGCCTGCGCACCACCGACCTCACCACACCCTCCCGCGCCCTCAGGCGCCTCCTCCGCGCCACACCCCGCGCCCACCTCGAACACGAACTCAACCAGTGGGCCATCGGCATCCGCGCCGCACGCAACGAGCCCCTCCCCACCCGCTTCGCCCGCGCCTGCACCGTCATCGCCACCACACCCACCGCCTACGCCCACACCGCCGCCTGACCCTCCCAGGTGGCCCGGCTCGCCGAGCCGGGTCTCGACCACACCAACCCGCACGGGAGCACGCGAAAGGCATCGCCGTGCCCCCACCAACCAACCACCCACCCAAACCCGCACCCCCACCCAAACCCGACACACTCCCCCACCCCATCACCTTCTTCGTCAACGCCCACCAGCGCACCCTGATCCTGCGCGCCCTCCGCACCATCCACCCCGACCGCGCCACCGCGCTCACCACACTCGCCACTCGCGCTCGCGCAACAGACACCCCCCCACGCCCACGATGAGCGAAGCGAATCGTGGCGCTACGCCAATCGCGCACTCCTCTCGCCCCTGGCCCCCTCCCACCTGGCCCCCTCAAGGACCCACATGCCCACCACCAACACCAACGGCGCCCACACAACCACACCACCACGCCTCACCCCCGACCCCTCCCCCGACAACCTCACCAACGACCTCGCCCACAACGAACGCACCCTCGCCGACCTCGCATCCAGCAACAACACCAACCTCGACGCCCTCGCCGCGCTCCTCGCCAACACGCAGGCCCCCGCGCGCCAGTCCATCGACCGCCTCGCCGCCGCACAGTCCGCCCTCCTCCCCGCAGTGCTCGGCCGGGCCAAAATTATCGCCGCCCGCCGCCTCCGCGAACTCGCCGAGACCGACGAACACCCCGAGACCGCGCGCAAAGCCGCCGTCGACCTCCTCAAACTCACACCAGGCAACGCCACCCCCCACGACCGCGCCAGCGCGCCGCCCCACCGCAACCTGCGCCAACCCGGCAACCCCGACGCCGAACTCACCACCGAAGCCCAGACCGCCGTCCGCAACCTCCTCGAATCGCTCGCGCAAACCGCCGACGACACCCACCCCGGCCCCCACGCATGACACGCTCCACGCTCGCCCTCCCCCAACGCCGCATCCTCCGCGAAGTCCGCCCCCACACCCCCAACCAACTCCACCAATGGCTCCGCGCCGTCCTCGACATCGAAGTCCCCCGAGCGCCCATCCTCCCCGCCTCAACCGCCCCCTTCGACTACCTCACCCACACCTTCTTCGAAGGCGCACCTCCCTCTCCCCTTGGGGGAGAGGCCAGGGTGAGGGGTCAAACACAACAGCGAGCGCAGCGAGCATCCGCCACTCCCCCATCTGGCCCGCTGCCATCTGGCTCTCTGGCTACTCCCTCCCCCGACGCCGTCGTCTGGGCCCCACGAGGCGGCGGCAAGACTTTCTACGCCGCGCTCGCCACCCTCCTCGACCTCCTCTTCAAACCCACCATCGAGATCAAGATCATCGCCGGCTCGCTCGAGCAGGGTCAGCGCATGCACGAGCACCTGCGCAAGCTCCTCGAACACCCGCACATGCGCGACCTCACCCAGTCCGACGACCCGCTCTCCCCATCACGCCGCGCACGCCTCACCGACCGGCGCATCATCCTCCGCAACAACTCCCGCTGCGACATCCTCGCCCAGTCCCACACCTCCGTCCGCGGCGCCCGCCCCCAGAAACTCCGCTGCGATGAGGCCGAACTCTTCGACCCCGACATCTGGCAAGCCGCTCAGCTCGTCACACGCTCCGCGCAATGCGGCAGCACCTACGTCCGCGGCGCCGTCGAAGCCCTCTCCACCATGCACGAACCCCACGGCCTCATGTCCGACCTCATCACCGACCCCAACCGCCGACTCTTCCGATGGTCCCTCGTCGACACCCTCGAACGCTGCGCCCCTGAGCGCCCGTGCGACCCGTGCCCACTCCTCCCCGAATGCGCGCAGCGCGCCAAACGCGCCGCCGGCCACATCCCCATCGACGACGCCATCACCCTCAAGTCCCGCGTCGACGAGCAGACCTGGAACGCCGAGATGCTCTGCCTCCGCCCAACCCGCTCCGACGCCGTCCTCCCCGAGTTCGACCACGACACCCACATCACGCCCTTCGACCCACCGCAAGACCCCACCCACTGGCATTGGCTCGCCGGCATGGACTTCGGCTTCCGCGCCCCCACCGTCATCCTCTGGGCCGCGCTCGACACCTCAGGCGTCCTCCGCATCATCGACGAGCGCACCGAAGCCGGCGTCGTCACACAAGACCACGCCCGCGCCATCACACAATCCAACTGGCCAACCCCCCAGTGGATCGGCGTCGACCCCGCGGGCGCGCAACGCTCCGAACAAACAGGCCACAGCGCCATCACCGTCCTGCGCCAACACGCCCTCACCATCCGCTGGCGCAGGTCCACCATCAACGAGGGCCTCCGCGCCATCCGCACACGCCTCCGCCCCGCCACCGGCCCGCCCACGCTCTTCATCCACCCACGCTGCACCAACCTCATCGAGTCCATCGACAGCTACCGCTACCCGAAGAACAAACCCGAAGCGACCACGCCCATCAAAGACGGCCAGCACGACCACGCCATCGACGCCCTCCGTTACCTCATCATCAACCTCGACAACCCCTACACCACAACCCACCGCCGATACGCATGAAGACAAACCGCGCACACCTCCTCCCCCGCCCCGGTCCGGAGGTTCCGAGCGCAGCGAGGCGAGGCGGAGGGGACCCGTGCAACATCGCGAGCGAAGCGAGCCCGATCCCAGCACGCCCCACCCACCCCCTATAGTCTCCAGCACATCGCTCGGGGCGCCCGCCACACCCGTCTGGCAGGGCTGAGATTGCACCCGTTGAACCTGATCCGGCTCATACCGGCGGAGGGATGCGAACCATGACCGACAAGATCGAACGCACGTCACACGACACCAAGTACCCCCAGGTCACCCCCGACCACCTCGCCCCCGGCTCACCCGCGGGCAAGGCGCACGACCAGACCACCCGCGCGCTCACCAGCGCGCGCACCACCGACGCGCCGAGCCCCACGCTCGACCCGCGCTTCGGCGCCCCCCTCCACGGCGCCACCAACCCATCCACCGAAGCCGCAGGCACCTCCCCAGGCTCCTTCGCGCTGAGGCCCGACGTCGGCGGCCCCCTCATGTACGCCTCCCCCGACACGCCCGGCATGCCCGCGCCCTCCGACAAGACCGCGTGGGACTTCATGCCCGACGACTGGTCGGTGGAACTGGTGGCCCGGCTCGCCGAGCCGGGTCTCCCCCGCTCGGCGCCCGGAGGACCCGGCTCGGCGAGCCGGGCCACCAAGAACACCACCACCTTCACCGACGCCCGCGGCGTCACCCGGCGCATCACCACGCCCCCCGGCTTCACACCCATCACCCAACTCGAACACGCCCGCCTCGGCGCGATCACCCCCGAGATGCACCGCGTCGCCCAGCGCGAGCCGCACCTCACCGCCGAGCAGGTGCGCGACGAGGTCGCCGCCGGCCGCCTCATCATCCCGGCCAACACCGTCCACCTGGGCTACAAGCTCGACCCCATGTGCATCGGGCGCGCTTCCAAGACCAAGGTCAACGCCAACATGGGCGCCAGCCCCGTCTCATCGGGCACCGAGGAAGAGGTCGAGAAGCTCCAGTGGGCCGAGCGCTGGGGCGCCGACACCGTCATGGACCTCTCGACCGGCGGCGACCTCGACGCCTGCCGCGAGGCCATCATCCGCGGCTCCACCGTCCCCATCGGCACCGTCCCCATCTACTCCATGATCATCGGGCGCAAGCTCGAAGACCTCGACCGCCAGGTCATCCTCGAGACAATCGAGCACCAGGCCAAGCAGGGCGTCGACTACATGACCATCCACGCCGGCGTCCGCCGTGCGCACCTCCCGCTCATCAAGGACCGCCTCATCGGCATCGTCTCGCGCGGCGGCAGCCTCCTGGCCAAGTGGATGCTCATGCACGGCCCCGACGCAGACAACCCCATGTACGACCTGTGGGACGACATCTGCGCCATCCTCCGCCGCTACGACGTCTCCTTCTCCATCGGCGATGGCCTCCGCCCGGGCGGCCTGGCCGACGCCACCGACAACGCCCAGCTCGCCGAGCTCGAGACCATCGGCGAGCTCACCGAGCGCGCCTGGCGCCACGGCGTGCAGGTCATGGTCGAAGGGCCGGGCCACGTCCCGTTCGACCAGATCGAGTTCAACGCCAAGCTCCAGCGCCGCCTCTGCCACGGCGCGCCCTTCTACGTGCTCGGCCCGCTCGTCACCGACACCTTCCCCGGCTACGACCACATCACATCCTGCATCGGCGCCACCTCCATCGCCTACCACGGCGCATCCATGCTCTGCTACGTCACCCCCAAGGAGCACCTGGGCCTCCCGAAGCGCGGCGACGTCAAGGACGGCTGCATCGCCTACAAGATCGCCGCCCACGCCGCCGATGTCGCGCTCGGCATCCCCGGCACGCGCGACTGGGACGACAACCTCACCCGCGCCCGGGCCGCGCTCAACTGGGACAAGCACTTCGAGCTGGCCTACGACACCGACACCGCCCGCGCCTACCACGATGAGGACCTCGACGTCGATACCGACTTCTGCGCCATGTGCGGCCACGACTGGTGCAGTGTCCGCATCTCCAAGGAGATCCAGGAGTTCGCCTCGGGCAAGGCCGACGGCTTCGAGCGCATCGGCGCCGCCGGCAAAGCGGGCGCGCCCATCCGATCCGACGCCCTGACCGCTGAACAGAAAGCCATCCTCGAACAACGCGGCTATCTCAAGCCCGAAGAGATCCACAAGCTCGCCGCCAAGACCAAGGCCGCAGTCTCCTCCCCCGCCCCCGGCGGGGGAGGTGCCGAGCAGAGCGAGGCGGAGGGGGCGCGTGACGACAGCCCCAAACTCTCCTGCCACTCCGACTACGTCGACGCCGACGACGCCAAACGCCTGCAGGAAGCCAAGCTCGTCCAACTCAACACGGCCCCGGCCCACAACCTGGCGAGCGAGGATCGGGTGATTTAGCTCGTGCTAGATGTCGCCAAACTGTCGGTCAGCCACCGACGGGCTATAGGGTAGGTCGGCTCGGTCCAAACGCAGTGCAGCTATGAGATAGCCCGGCAGGAGGACTCGCCACGGTCCCTCCCCGTCCAAACCGTAGCGGCGGCCTAGTCGCACCTCGCGTTCCCCATAGACATGTTCTAGCTCTGCGCGAGACACCTCCGGCATGTCGTCGTCACTTGGCGAGACGAGGTTCAGTTCTACCACTTGGTAACATTGATCAACGAATCCGGCACAACTGAATCTCGGGAACAGAAGCACGTTTGTGTCGCGATCACGAACTTGCTGAGAACGTGGTCGGATGACGTAGACCTCTCGTTGTTCGTTGTTCCAACTCCCAGCTTCAATTTTTGACCGGACAAGTGCGATCCAAGTCTGGATCTCGTAGATCTCGGCTTCTGAGAGATCCGCTAGCCAACCCACAACGTGGACCTCGGAGCGACCGAATAGCGAGATTCCGCCTTCAGCGCTCTGCCCAACTCTGAGAGGCGGCCCGCAGTCCGCATACTCCATCTCGTTCGACTCGCCCGACCAAGGCTCCGCGAGCACCCCAACATGCTGAACCGCTGCATCGTCTTGGAGCATCCCGACTACGGCACAGGCGGGTGCGTCTGTCAGCGCGCTAATTCGACTGTTTGGCATCCAACTAGACCTTCAAGACCGCGACGCACTCGTCACAGAGTCGCTGTACTTCCCTCAGACGACTGGAGGTGCGATCTGTTGGCTGAACCACCTCGGCTTCAGATCGTTGCTCCAAGATCGCTCGACGCATCTGTCTCGCGAAGCCTGCGACAGGGATGTCCGAGGCCGCCTGGCACACAGCGATGATTCGCCGATCCCGCAGCGTCACAGACGCGGTGGTCGCGCTGATGGCCATTGCCGCGTTCGTCGGCGCAGCAACAAGTTCCGCGTTTGCGAACAGCGTTGCGTATTCCAAGAGGCGATCGGACAGAACCTTGGCCCCCGGTCCGGCCAGCGGCCTTACGAGAAGACCTGCGCAGAGCGCCTGCATGGCCGCTAGCCGCGTCCGCATGTTCGCCTGCGGAGTGAGAAACCTCACGAAGTCTGCCATCGCTGTCGGCGGACCAGCATAGATCGCGGCCATGCGCAGAGCCGCTGACGACTCAGCCGCTCCCTCCAGCGGTCCAGGGACGCGGGCTACAAGGTAGTCAAGGAGTGCCTTCGCGACCTCCGCGCGTTCGGAAGGCTCTGCCTTCTCCAGCTCCTGAAGTCGTCTAGCGATTGGAGACTGTACCTGTTGGCCAGTTGGCGACTCAGGCGAGCCGTGCGACAGCTGAACTCGAAAGACAGGCGGCTTAGAACCGTGTCCCGCAGAATACCTGATCAGGTGTCCGCCACCACCAAAGTCCGTCAAGGCCTCCTTGAACTCCGAGAGTGCGACAAAGCCGCGAAAGCCCATCACCCCGCCAGAGCGGTACTTGTCGAAACCGAGAGACTCGTCAGGCGAGTCGATCGAGGTTGCCCATGCCACGTCGCCTCCCGTGCCAAGCTCCGGGAACGCGTCCCAGTCAGGCGTGCCGTCGCCGACGAGAGGTCTATCCAGCCAGCGTGCACCGAGCTCCTGTTTGATCGAGCCAGTCGGCTTGCTATTTGCAATGGTCATTTCGAATCACCGGGAAGGTACAGCCGATCGATCCCCGCCTTGCTAGCCAACTTCTTTATCTCCTCTGCCTTGGCCAACGATCGCTTACACACTGCAGCCAGTCTTCGGATGTCGTTTGCGTCTACTGCCACGCTGAGAGTGTGGTATTCTCCATCACTATCAGGGCTACGATATTTAAGCCTAAGAGTCTGAGAAATCACTGCGCCATCGATGGCCTCTCTGCGATCATCAAAAATCGGACGAAGATCGCTGAGGATGTTGCACTCAAGCATTATCCAAGAGCAGTCATATGCTAGTGATGCTGCCTTTGTCCCGATTCGAAGAGCCTTAGAGTTGAGAGTGGCTTCTAAGTCGCGCGCGGCGGCGGGCCACTTCTTCTTCTCCTCATCGCTCCAGCCGCTGTGGCTCTTGATGTGGTCCGTGATGGAGACGACGCTCTCCGCTGGCGACAATTCGGAGTCCGCCAAGTTGGCACAAAGGCTGATCAACATCCAGCTAGCAAGGGTTGACGATAGTGCCTCGGCAACAAGCTCGTGCAGTTCCTCCCACGCCAAGATCGAACCGGCTTCATCAAGACGCCCTACCAACTCCTGGCGAGTCTTTGGAGGGACATCCCGATACGCCGCTAGAGCGTCGATCTGCCTCTTCGAGAGTCTGATGGCCGCGTTTGCCATTTGATCGGGCTCCGTTCCATGTGGTTCGTCGCGGAAGCGAATCGTGTTTCCGATCGTATCGGCTACAATCGGCACCGGCCAAGAGCCCCGGACTCGCGCCCGGGGCTCTCAGTGTCTCTCGCCCGTCTGCGGGCGAAGCCCTCTACGCCGCCATCTTCACACTCGCCGGGTCCACCGGGCTGACGGTCATGTTGCCAAAGGCGGCGCCGCCCTCAGTCGTCGCGCCGAAGTTGACGCGACCGGGCCCCGCAGGCCGCCGCGGACGGCGGTCACGGCGTAGGTCACGCCGCCGAGGGCGCCGGCGGCGCTGCCCGGCAGCTTGCCGTCTGTGAACGCCTTGTCGCCGACGTTGCCGACGAACATCATCTCGCCGGCCGCGCCGATGCGGCGCTGCACCGCGCGCTCCGAGGCGGGGGGTATGGCCCCGCCGTCCCGCGCGGTAACCTGATCGCATGCCCCCCAACCCCACGGGCGACGAGCACACCACCGACCGCTCCCGCGGCACGCCCCCCGTCTCGCCCGCGCCCGACCCAACCCCCCCCGCCCCCTCCACCCCCCTCCCCGACCCCACCCAGATCGGCCCCTACCGCATCCTCGAACGCCTGGGCGAGGGCGGGTTCGGCGTCGTCTACGCCGCCGAACAATCCACGCCCATCCGCCGCCGCGTCGCCATCAAGGTCGTCAAGCCCGGCATGGACTCGGCCGCGGTCATCGCCCGCTTCGAGGCCGAGCGCCAGGCGCTCGCGCTCATGGACCACCCGTTCGTCGCCAAGGTGCTCGACGCGGGCGCGACCGACGAGGGCCGGCCCTACTTCGTCATGGAGCTCGTCAAGGGCGAGCCCATCACCGACCACTGCGACCGCCAACGCCTGAGCATCAACGACCGCCTCGAACTCTTCATCAAGGTCTGCGAAGCCGTGCAGCACGCGCACACCAAGGGCGTCATCCACCGCGACCTCAAGCCGTCGAACATCCTCGTCGACTACAAGGAGGGCGCATCCACGCCCAAGGTCATCGACTTCGGCGTCGCCAAGGCGCTCCACCAGCGCCTCACCGAAGCCACCATCTTCACCCAGCAGGGCCAGCTCATCGGCACGCCGGAGTACATGAGCCCCGAGCAGGCCGAGATGGGCGCGACCGACATCGACACGCGCTCCGACGTCTACTCGCTCGGCGTCATCCTCTACGAACTCCTGACCGGCGAGCGCCCACTCGACAGCAGGACCCTCCGCGCCGCCGGCTTCGCCGAACTCCAGCGCATCATCCGCGAGGTCAACCCACCCCGCCCGAGCACCCGGGTCAGCAACATGTCCCGGCGTGCCCCAGCGCCGCCGATGGACTCGCGCGACATGTACCACGCCCCGCCGCCGAGCCCCGCGGTGTCCGAGGTCGAGGTCTCGCCGCTTGTCGCCGAGCGCAGGCGGACCGACCTGCGCACCCTGATGAACGTGCTCCGGCGCGACCTCGACTGGGTCGTCATCAAGTGCCTCGAGAAGGACCGCGAGCGCCGCTACGCCATGCCGAGCGAACTCGCCGCCGACGTCCGCCGCTACCTCACGAACCAGCCGGTCGTCGCGGGCCCGCCGTCCACGCGCTACCGCCTGCAGAAGTTCATCGCCCGCAACCGCGGCCCGGTCTACGCCAGCGCGACCATCGCCGTGCTCGTGGTCGCGGGCCTCATCGTGTCGCTCGTCCTCCTCCAGTGGGCCATCCGCGAGCGCGACCGCGCGCAAACAGAGTGGTCCCGCGCCGAACTCCTCCTCGAAGAGCGCAACGACGCCCTCGAAGCCGAGACCCAGCGCGCCGCCGAGCTCGAACAGGTCGCCGCGTTCCAGGAAGACCAGCTCAGCGCCGTCGACCCCATGCGCATGGGCCTGCGCTGGCGCGACGGCCTGATCGCGAAACGGCGCGACGTCCTCGAGGCCGGCGGCTACGACGCAGCCGAGACCGCCCTCGAGCTCTCCCTCCTCGAAGACGCACTCCGAGGCATCGACTTCACGGGCCTCGCGCTCAACGTCTTCGAGTCATCCCTCGTCGACCCCTCGCTCGCCACGATCGCGTCGAGCTTCGCCGACCAGCCGCTCGTCGAGGCCCGCCTGCTCCAGGCGCTGGCCAACACCATGATCGCGCTGGGCCTGCACCACGCCGCCGAAGCGCCGCAGAGCCGGGCCCTCGAGATCCGCCGCCGCATCCTCGGCGATGAGCACCCCGACACCATCGAATCGATCACCGCCACGGGCCTGCTCCTCATCGCGCTGGGCAAGGGCGACGACGCCCGCGCCTTCTACGCCGAAGCCCTCGACACGCGCACCCGCCTGCTGGGCGACGACGCCCCCGAGACCCTCGCCTCCATGACCAACATGGGCGCCCTCAGGCTCACGCTCGGCGAACTCGACAGCGCCGAGCAGATCGTGCGCCGGGCGCTCGAGGGCAGACGCCGCGTGCTCGGCCCAACCGACCCCGAAACGCTCGTCACCCTCGGCCTGATGGGCCGCGTCTTCGGCGCACAGGGCAAGCTCGAAGAAGCCGAGGTCGCCCTGCGCGAAACACTCGAAGGACGCGAGAAGTCGCTGGGCAAGCACGACCTCACCACACTCGAGACCGCCAACCAGCTCGCCACCGTCCTCGACCAGCTCGGCCGCTTCAAGGAGTCCGAGCCGCTCCACCGGCGCTGCCTCACAGGGCGGCGCAACGCGCTGGGCAACGACCACCCCGAGACGCTCACCTCCGTCAACAACCTCGGCTTCTGCCTGAGCGAGCAGGAGCGCTACGACGAAGCCGAGCCCCTCTACCGCGAAGCCCTCGAAGGCCGCCGCCGCACCTCGGGCGAGTACCACTGGATCACCGCCCTCTCGCTCAACAACCTCGCCTTCCTCGAACAGACGCGCGGCAACCTCGACGAAGCCCAGTCGCTCTACGAGCGCGCCGTCGAGGTCAACAGGCGCGCACGCGGCGCCGACGACACCCGCACCATCATCTACATGAGCAACCTCGCGGGCGTCATGCGCGAGCGGGGCGACGTCCAGCAGTCGCTCGAACTCATCGCGCAGGTCGTCGCCGAGGCGCGCAAGGCGCTCCCCCAGGGCCACTGGCACCTGGGCATCTACCTGACCAAGCACGCCAAGACTTCGCTCGAACTCGCCCGCTACGCCGAGGCCACCACCCTCGCCGGGGAGGCCTACACCATCCTCGAAGCCGCCCGGGGCCCCGACCACGAGCGGACGATCGCCGCCGTCGAGGTCCTCGTCGAGGCCTACGACGCATGGCACACCACCGACCCCACCGCGGGCCACGACGCCCAGGCCGACCGCTGGCGCAAGAAGCTCCGCTGACCGACGGCACGCCCGCGAGACGCCGAGCCCGAGCGGCAGCACGAAGGCTCAGACCGGGAAAGTGCGGCAAACATGGCGCAAGCCGACCCCACCCAACGCCTGGTGGGCGGACCAACGATGGCCCCAGGTGCTACCGATCCTCGCGCTGAGCGGCACGCCCCCCTGACGGGCGCGTCCCTCTGGCAGCGGCCCGGCGATCCGCCGGGCCTGCTGCCTGCGCAGACCGCCCGCGCCGCCCGCCCCCGAACTCCACACAACTCCACCGATGCAAACTGAGAGATCCCCCCGCGTCGTGCGGAGGAGAGCCGACGGACAACCCGCCCCAGGGCCCCGCCCGGAGAAGACAGGACACACACTCAACGCAGGAGCCTCACCATGAACCGCCTCGCCACCCTCGCCTCACTCCCCGCCGCCGCGATCGCCCTCACCGCCATCGCCGCCCCCGCAAGCGCCTGCCAGTGCATGTGCGCCAACGACATCCCCGACTGCGTCGACTCGGGTGAGACCCTCTGGGACTGCATCGGCGACTTCATCGCCTACGGGTGCGGCGGCTCGTCCGACTGCTGCTGGTCGGTCGGCTCGCCCGTCCTCACCTTCGATCAGCAGGACGACTCGGGCAAGCCCATCTGCTACCTCAAGTACAAGCTCGAGAACGCCTACATCAAGAGCTGGTCGGTCGCGGGCAGCGCCAACGGCGACCCCATCCCCACAGAAGACCTCGCGATCAACTTCACCAAGATCGAGTACACCCCGATGGTCGTCGGCTACGACGCCGCGGGCAGCCCCATCATCGAGACCGTCAAGGAAACCGCCCCCGTCCCCTTCGACTACGACCCGGAAACCGGCAAGGGCTTCGTCAAGCTCGAGTTCCCCGCCGATGCCGACATGTCCACGCCCAAGCTGCTCGAGGTCACGCTGGGCGGGACCGTCTACCCCAAGACCAAGCAGACGTTCGTCCTGATCCCCGCCTGCGAGGC
Organism: Phycisphaerales bacterium; assembly: GCA_965228605.1. GTDB lineage: Bacteria > Planctomycetota > Phycisphaerae > Phycisphaerales > UBA1924. The sequence continues at coordinate 3,169,269 of OZ245825.1, read as the reverse complement.
CGACCTCAACCTCGACGGCGTCATGGACGCGGCCGACCTCAACATCATCCTCGCCGCGTTCGGCGAGACCGACGAAGGCGACATCGATGGCGATGGCGACACCGATGCCGTCGACCTCAACCGCCTCCTCGCCGTGTTCGGCAACACCTGCTACTAAGCCCCGTTCCGACCAGACCATCCACGCGATGACAACTGTCGTCCTTCTGCAGCGGCCCGGCATCATGCCGGGTCGTCTGCGTTTGCGCAGCGCGGGTTCACCCGCCGCACCGCACACCCCGAGCCGCTCCCGCTCAATCGACCAGCCCAAGCTCCCGCTGCTTCTTCTTGCTCAGCTTCGCGCCGATGATCGCGTGCGCCTTCGTCATCAGCCGCTTCAACTCGGGCGTCGTCACCTTCGCGCCCTTGGCAACCTTCACCCACGCCTGGCTCGCAAAGTACGGGGCCGGGATGACACCCTCGACCTCTTCGGGCAACCGATCGAAGTCCTCATCGTCACACTTGAAGTACGTGCCGCCCTCGTCATCGGAGTCGAAGCCCGCGAAGAGCTTGCCGCCCACAGAGAACATCAGGTTGTCGCCCCACTTGTAGTCTTCCGTGACGCCCGCGAGCGATCGGCAGTGGTCCTGCAGCACCTCGCGCCTCGTTCGGCGTGGTCGCCCGGATGCCCGCTTCTGCGCCGCCATGCCCCGAGCGTAACCGCCCGCTCGTCACCACGCCGTGCCTCTGGTAGGCTGACGCCATGCGATGGCTCACCATACTGATCCTCGCCCCAGCCCTCGCAGGCTGCACCGCAAGCGGCCCCGCGCTCGAACCCTTCACCGCCACCGAGCCCGCCGACTGGCTCCCCGACAACATCAACACCTCGCTCCGCTCCACCGACTCAAGCATCGCGCGCGTCGAAGGCACGCGCACCACATCCACCGACGCCCCTCTCGCCGAGGGCGAGATCCGCTACTACCACGACGATGGCCACCTCATGGGCATCGCCTACTACAACGCGGGCCGCCCCAACGGCAGGTCCGTCTGGCTCTACCCCGACGGCTCGATCGAGCGCGCAGGCCAATACGTCGAGGGCAAGCCCGATGGCGTCTTCGAGCACTACTACGAGAACGGGTGGATCGAGCGCCGTTCGACCTGGAAACACGGCAAACAGTTCGGCCCGAACCACCGCTTCTACCCCGATGGCACCCTCCACACCCTCCAGACCTACGACGACAACGGGCGCACCATCATGGGCTTCCGCACCTGGGCCGAGGACACCGACACCGCCTCACGTTCCATCACAAGAGACGGGCGATACCTGATGGAGTATTCCTTCACCGACTCGGACGACCTCGAACACGTGGCCGTCTACCTCAACGAGGGCCGCATCGTCATCTGGCACCCCAACCAGGACAACCAGCGCGTCCTCTTCTTCCAGCAGGGCGAGGACTTCGAGATGCCCATCACCCTCCCCATCGTCGACTTCGACGACTAAACCCGCCGGCGCGCCACGCGTATAGCAAGCATGCGTGCGCTCGCGTCGCTGCTCAAGCCCACACCAACGCCCGCCTTCGAGGTGGTGCGCGATGACGGCGGTCTCACGCTCCTGGCCTACCTCAAGGACGAGATCGAGCCCCGCTGGACGATCAGGTGGCGCGATATCACAGAGATCAGCGCGTGGAAAGACGATTGCGTCACGACCGACCTGATCTGCATCGGACTGAACGCGGTGGGGCGACACGACCAGACCTTCAGCTTCGATGAAGACACGCCGGGCTATGAAGCCGCGATTGCCGAACTCGAGCGCCGATTCACGCTACCCGAAGACTGGTGGAGCGAGGTCGCCTTCCCACCGTTCCACGAGTGCCACCGCACGCTCTGGCGCGCAGCCGAAGATCACTCGCTTGGCGGCTTCTCCTCGCCGCCCGCCTGACCACCCTTCCCCTCATCCGCCCAGATCACCTTGATCACCCGCGTCTCCGCGGGCGCTTCCACCTTCTCGCCGAGCATCTGCTCGTACTGCTCCGCGCTGATCCGGTTCGCGAGCGGGATGCCCACCTCCGTCCACTCCGAATCGGCGCTGCCCTGCTCGCTCACGATGTCCGCCGCGAGCCGCTCCGCCTCCTCGAGGCTCCCCGCGCTCAGGAACACCTCCGCGTACCGATACGGCCCCTCGTCATCGGTCGCGCACCGCGCCAGGCAACGCCACAGCGTGATCCCGAGCTCGTTCCCCTCCTCGTCCAGGTTCCGCGTCGGGTCCACGTTGAGCTGGAGCAGCCACATGTCCCGCAGCCGCTCCACGATCTCCTCGAAGTCCGCCGCGTCCGGGCGGTCGCCGGGCACGCTCAGGACACCCCGGTGCTCGTGGTGCGCCCCATCGGCCCCGATGATCTCCTTCACCTCCCCGAGCCCGAACGCCTTGAGCACCTGGAGCACCTTCTCCTGGTGGTCGAGCTGCACGCGCATCGTCAGCACCTTGTGCTCATCCACGAACAGGTACACGAACGGGTCCAGGCTCATCGCCCCGAACCCGATCAGCCCATCCTCATAGAGCCAGTCACCGAACGACCGCAGCCCGTCGTACACCCGCTCCACCCCCACGGGCTCGAACGCGATGTACGGATCGATCTCCCGGTACGCATCGGTCCCCACGATGTCGAGGATCGGGAACACGCGCCCGGGCAGCAGGGTCAGCATCATCCGCACCAGCGCGGGCAGCCGCGTCGCGCTGATCAGGATGTCGAACATCACCCGATCGGGCCACTCCTCCCACTCCTCACCCTCGTACCCGCCCGGGTCGAAACCCTCGGGGTTCGTCAGGAACGGCTCGGACCCCTCCGAAGGCTCGAACTCCGTCACGTACCCCTCCGACGGCGCAAGCTCATCGATCGGGTACACCCCGAGCGGGAAGGCGAAGTCACCCAGGGTCTTGCGCTCGATGGAAGTGTCGATATAGGCGCGGGGCATGGGCGGTAAGTCTAGCTATGGCTCGGTCTTGGGTGCTTCGGTTGCGTTCGTGGGCCCCTTGCCCCATCATCGGGGCCTGACTCGACCGCTCTCCAGACGGAAGGACCGCCCATGCAAGCATTCATGGACCTGCTCAACGTCATCAACGGCGTCATCTGGCACGAGTACGTGCTCTACATCGTCCTCGGCGTGGGCCTCCTCTTCACCCTCTGGTCCGGCATCGGGCAGTTCCGCGCCCTCACCCACGGCACCGCCGTCGTCCGAGGCAAGTACGACGACAAGGACGACCCGGGCGCCATCAACCACTTCCAGGCCCTCTCGGCCGCCCTCTCGGCCACCGTCGGGCTCGGCAACATCGCGGGCGTGGGCGTCGCGGTCGCCCTGGGCGGGCCCGGCGCCATTTTTTGGATGTGGATGGTCGGCATCTTCGGCATGGCCATCAAGATGACAGAAGTCACCCTGTCCATGCTCTACCGCAACACCGACGACCCCGACAACCCCCACGGCGGGCCCATGTTCGTCGCCGCCAAGGCCTTCAAGGAACGCGGCCTGGGTGGCGTTGGCAAGGCCGTCGGCGGCATCTTCGTCGTCACCCTCCTCATCTCCACGATCACGGGCGGCAACATGTTCCAGTCGTGGTCGGTGGGCGAGATCACCCACAACTACTTCCAGGTGCCATCGATGGTGTCCGGCATCATCCTCGCTGTCGTGGTCGGCCTGGTGATCATCGGCGGCATCAAGCGCATCGGCGCTGTCGCGGGGCGGATCGTCCCGATCATGTGCGCGATCTACCTGATCGCCGCGATCACCGTCCTGGTCATGTTCATCGGGGACATCCCGGGCCTGCTCAAGCTCATCGTGGTCGAGGCCTTCAACCCGAGCAAGGCAGAGGGCGCCTTCCTGGGCGGCACGGCGGGGTACGCTCTCCTCTGGGGCATGAAGCGAGCCCTGTTCTCCTCCGAAGCGGGCCAGGGCTCCTCGCCCATCGCCCACTCGGCCGCCAAGACCGATGAGCCCGTCCGCGAGGGCATCGTCGCGGGCCTCGAGCCCTTCATCGATACCATCGTGGTCTGCACGCTCACCGCGCTCGTCATCCTCGCGACCGGTTCGCACAACCGCGACCACGAGATCGATCTGGGCGACAACGCCCGTCTGACCATCGTGGCCTACGACAACGACGGCACCCCGGGCCAAGACACCACTGACTCGGGCGCGAAGAAGTGGATCGTGCAATCCGAGGTGAACCAAGGCGGCGCCTGGGTCCGTTCCGAGACGCCCACCGATGCGGACGGCGATGGCAAGCAGGACAAGACCGAGGACGACGCGCTCGCATGGGACCTCGGCCCAGAACTCCCCTTCAAGAGAACCGACAGCGCAGTGCGCACCTCGGGCGAACTCAAGGGCGGCGAGGGCGTGTTTGTCATCGTCCGGGGCGATTCGAACGCGAATACTGGCCTCAACCTCCATCGCATGGGCGGCACCGTCAGGATCGAGGGCGATCAGAGCAAGCGAAGGCACATCGAGTGGGCGCCGTTCGATTCGACCACCGAGCCAACGCTCGACGCCGCCGGCGAGGTCTACGTCAACTACCCGGGCCCCTCGCTCACGGGCCTCGCCTTCGACCGCGCTATCCCGGGCCTGGGTAAGTACCTCGTCACGCTCGCGGCCTGGCTCTTCGCGCTCTCAACGATGATCTCATGGTCCTACTACGGCGAGCAGGGCATCGTCTACCTATTCGGCGACAAGGCCGTGATCCCCTACAAGCTCATCTACTGCCTCGCGATCGTCGTCGCGGCGTGGGGATTCATCAAGACCGATGCGCAGCTCGACGCCCTGACCGCGCTGGGCACGGGCGTCATGCTCTGGGCCAACATCCCCATCATGCTCATCTTCGGCCACCTCGCCATGAAGGCCTACCACAACTACATCAAGCGCCTCAAGAGCGGCGAGCTCGACGAGCACGACCCCGCGCCGATCACCGACGTCGTCGAAGGCAAGGACGTCGAGTAACCCGAGGCGACCACCCGCCATCACCACGTGCCACCGACCCGTCCCCGGGCCGGTGGTCTTGCGCGCACACGCAGCAGCAACGAGCCGCACCCGTCACGCAGCGAGAACGCCCACGTTCAACGCACGCCTAGCAACCAGCCCGCGACGCCTCGACGGGCTTGGGCTCCGAAGCCCCGCGCGGGCCCGAGCGGACCCCCGCGACCTCCGCGATCGCCGCCGCCGCGTCCCGCGCCGCACGCTTGCCCGCGAACTTCTCGCACACCGCGCGCAGCTCCAGACGCTGCGACTCCTGCGCCGCCGCATCGCCCATCAGCGCGCTCACCGCGCCCACGAGCCGCTCGCTCCCCGAGAAATACGGCACCAGCTCGGGCACGATCTCCCGCCCCGCGATCAGGTTGGGCAGCGTAAAGAACGCCGTGTCGATCACCCAACGACCGACCAGCTTGTACGACAGCTCGTTCGTCTTGTAGATGATCACCATGGGCTTCTGCTGCTTGGTCAGCTGCAGCGTCACCGTCCCCGACACCACGACCGCCATGTCGCACCACCGCGCCACCGCGTCGGTCTGCCCGACGACCACCTCGAGCCCCTCGGGCCAACCGCCCGCCGTCTCCGCCCACTCGTAGAGCGAGGCCTTGGCCTGCTCCGTCGTCGCCGCGACCATCCCCCGAAGCTCGGGCTCGCCCTCGCGCAACTCGCGGAACGCCGTCACCATGAGCGGGAAGTTCCGCCGCATCTCCGCCGGGCGCGACCCGGGCAACACCGCGAGCTTCGGGTCGCCCCCGCCCATCTTCCCCGCCAGCTCATCCAGCGCCGAGTAATCAAGCGTCTCATCGAACAACGGGTGCCCGATGAACCGCGCGCTCACCCCCCGCTCGCGGAACCACTGCTCCTCGAAGGGCAGCAGGCAGAGCACAAGATCGGTACACCGGCGCAGCTTCCGGATCCGCCACCCGCCCCACGCCCACAACTGCGGCGCCACCAGGTGCACCACCTTCCGCCCCGCACGCTTCGCGATCTTGCAGATCGGGAAGTTCGCCGCCGGCGAATCGACGGGCACGTGCACCACGACATCCGGGTGCGCGCCAAGCCACGCCTCCACCCGCTTGTTGATCAGCTGGTGCTCGCGGATCTTCTTCCACCCGGGCACGCCCACCACCGCGTCCTGACCGGTCTTCTCGACAATCGTCGCGCCCGCGCGCTCCATCTTGTCCCCGCCCCACGCGTAGATCACCAGCTCCGGGTGCCGCTTGCGCAGCTCCGCGACCACCGCCGAGGCGTGGTCATCGCCCGAAGGCTCGAACGCCGTAAACAGCACCGCCGGGGCGGGCTGGCGATCGGCGGGTTGGGGGCGGGCATCGCTCACGAGGTCACTCAACACCGCCCGACCCCGCTTGTCAAACCAGGAACCGCCGAAGCCCCCGAGATCGAAGCGAGCCCGGGCGCACCGCCCCGATCCCCAGGTCGCACCCCGCGCCGCCGGGAGCCCCGACGGACCGGGCTATACTCGCCCCGCGCGCCCCGAAACCAGCCACTTCCCTGTCCCAGAGCGGGGCCCGCACGGAGCCTTCGACATGTCCACCTACCGACGCACCCATCACTGCAACGAGCTGCGCCCCGAACACGTCGGGCAGACCGTCACCCTCGCCGGTTGGGTCAACTCCTACCGAGACCACGGCACGGGCCTCGTCTTCATCGACCTCCGCGACCGCAGGGGCCTCACCCAACTCGTCTTCGACAAGGAGGACGCCGACCAGGCCCTCCTCGAACAGGCCGACAAGCTCCGCTCAGAAGACTGCATCGCGGCCACGGGCACCGTGCGCACACGCGACGGCGGCCCCAACCCCAAGCTCGAAACGGGCGAGATCGAGATCGTCGTCAAGACCGTCTCCATCCTCAACAAGGCCGAGACGCCCCCCTTCCAACCCTCCGAGTCCGAACTCCCCAACGAAGAACTCCGCCTCACCCAACGCTACCTCGACCTGCGCCGACCCCAGATGCAGGCGCTCATCGCACTCCGCCACCGCATCACCAAGGTCACGCGCGACTACTTCGACGAGAACGCCTTCCTCGAAGTCGAGACGCCCATCCTCTGCAAGTCCACGCCCGAGGGTGCGCGCGACTTCCTCGTCCCCTCGCGCCTCAACCCGGGCGAGTGGTACGCCCTCCCCCAGTCCCCCCAGATCTTCAAGCAGATCCTCATGATCTCGGGCTGCGACCGCTACCTCCAGATCGCCAAGTGCTTCCGCGATGAGGACCTCCGCGCCGACCGCCAGCCCGAGTTCACCCAGGTCGACTGCGAGATGAGCTTCGTCACGCGCGATGACGTCATGGAGATGATGGAGGGCTACGTCCGCCGCCTGTGGAAGGACATCGAGGGCTACGACGTCCCCAAGGTCCAGCAGATGAGCTACTTCGAGGCCATGGACCGCTTCGGCATCGACCGACCCGACCTCCGCTACGACCTCGAGATCATCGACCTCTCCGACCTCGCCACCAGGACAGACTTCAAGGTCTTCACCGGCGCGCTCGACAAGCGCAAGGGCGTCGTCCGCGCCATCCGCGTGCCCGGCGGCGCAGACAAGCTCACACGCAAGCTCACCGATGGCTACACCGAGTTCGTCAAGCAGTTCGGCGCAGGCGGCGTCCCCGTCTGCAAGGTCGTCGAGAAGGACGGCGCCCCCGCGCTCGACACGGGCATCGCCCGCTTCCTCGAGCCCATCGCCGCCGACGTCATCGAGCGCATGGGCGCTCAGCCTGGCGACACCATCCTCTTCGGCGCCGACGAGTGGCAGACCGCCTGCCGGGCCCTGGGCGAGCTGCGCCAGAAGGTCGCCCGCGACATGGGCCTGCTCGACAACCCCAAGACCAAGTGGGCCTTCGTCTGGATCATCGACTTCCCGATGTTCGAGTGGGACCAGGAGACCCAGCGCTTCTACTCCATGCACCACCCCTTCACCGCCCCGCGCGAGGACCAGCTCGAAGCGTTCAAGAACGCCAAAGAGGGCGACCGCGACACCCTCGAAGCCATCGTCTCCGCCGGCTACGACATCGTCGTCAACGGCTCGGAGATCGGCGGCGGCTCCGTCCGTATCCACCAGCGCGACGTCCAGGCCAAGGTCTTCGAGCTCCTGGGCATCTCCAGGGAAGAAGCCGACGCCAAGTTCAGCTTCCTCATGGACGCCCTCCGCTACGGCACCCCGCCCCACGCCGGCATCGCCTTCGGCCTCGACCGACTCGTCATGCACCTGGGCCGCACCAACAACATCCGCGACGTCATCGCCTTCCCCAAGACCCAGACCGGCGCCGACCTCATGTCAGGCTCGCCCGGCCCCGTCGACGAGCCCCAGCTCAAGGAGCTGTTCGTCAAGTCCACCTACGAACCCGAGGCCTGACGCAACTTGACACTGACCGGTCCGCCGGTCAGTGCTCTCTTCTCACCCCACCCCAGGGCCTGGCGGTATCGACCTAGGATCAGCAAGATGCTTTACCGCGATCCAAAGCCACGCCCCAACCACGCGAGGACAATCCAGGCCCTCCGCAACATGACCCCCGCGCAGCGTCTCAAGAAGTGCTTCGAACTCTCCGACCTCACCAAGCGCCTGCTCAAGCGCGCCATCGCGCGGGCCAACCCTGATGCGAGCGAAGAGCAAGTCCACGCCATGTACCTCAGGCAACTCGAGAAATGTCACAACAGGAGCTTCTGACAGCGCTGGTCCATGCGCTCGAAGCGAGCGGCACGCCCTACATGCTGACGGGCTCGCTCGCCTCGGGCCTGCAGGGCCAACCACGCTCGACGCACGACGTTGATGTCGTCATCGAGATCGATCCCGACGAACTCGACAGCCTGCTACGCCACTTCCCAGAGCCCCGCTTCTACGTCTCTGCGGACGCCGCGCGCCAAGCCGCGCGCGACCGCACCATGTTCAACATCCTTGACACACAGACGGGCGACAAGGCAGACATGTGGCTCGTCAGGGACGACCCCTTCGACCGCTCTCGCTTCGCAAGGCGACTCCGCGACGATATCGATGGCCTCGAACTCGCGGTGTCGGCGCCCGAGGACACGATCCTCATGAAATTGCGTTGGTCGCGCGAGTCAGGCAACAGCCCACGCCAGTTCGAAGATGCACTCCGCGTCTACGAGGTCCAACGGGCGTTGATCGATGAACCGTACCTCGACCAATGGGCTTCACACCTTGGCGTGAATGACCTGCTGGAGACCATCCGCTCACAGGCTGACCCGTTGGTCTAGCGCGAAAGCCATCGCGGCTCCGTGACCCTCCGTGACCTCCGTGGTTCAACCCGCGCCCCTAAAGCCGAACCGGCGCCCCCTCCGCCACAAGCCGCGCGATCAACGTCACCCCAACCACCACAGGCAACACGTTCACACCCACCGCGAGCGATGCGATCAACCGCCCCGCCTTCACACTCTGACGCGCCGCCACCTCGCACGCGATCAGCACGAACGCTACCGTCGCAAACTTGAAGAACGTCGCGCCGGGCATCCCCGTCTGGTGGATAACCCACGCGGCAAGCGCGTTCGCCTCGCGGCCCCCGTTCAGCAGAATGAACCACGTCAGCAGCACATCCGCAGAGGCCAGCAGGAGGTACCAGCGGTACATCCCAAGATGACGCACAGGCTCATGCCAAGGCATCACATAGCCATATTAGCTGAACACGCCTACACGGTTGCGTCGACCAACGCCCCGAAGCGCTCAATTGGCGCTCGGTTTGCTGTCCACGCCTCGAACTGGGCCGCCGCCTGAGCCACGAACATCTCCGACCCAGGCACCACCCGAAGCCCCTGCGCCCGCGCCAGGGCCAAAAGCGGCGTCTCACGGGGCGTGTAGACCGTGTCAAACACAATCGCATCCGCATCACACCGAGACAAATGCTCGCCCCCAATCGCCGACGAATCCGCCCCCGCCCCGCCGCTCATCCCGAGCGGTGTGCAGTGCACCACCGCCTGCGTCCCCGCCGGGCACCGATCGTCCCACGCGCAAACCTCGATGTTCCCGGACGCTCTACACCCCTCGATGCTCGCGACCCGCACATCCGCCGCGAGCTGCTCCGCGCGCTCGCGCGTGCGCGATGACACACTCACGAGCGCCCCCGCCTCGACCAGCCCCACCGCCGCAGCCCGCGCCGCCCCGCCCGCGCCGAGCAGCGCCACGCGCAGCCCGCCCAACGCACCCGCTCCACCCAGCGCATCACCAAGCGGCCCCACCACTCCCTGCGCATCCGTGTTCAACACCCGGCACGCCCCATCATCACCCACCACCACCGTGTTCGCCGCGCCGATCCGCTTCGCCAGCGCATCGATTCGCCACGCACGCGTCGTGTCCTCCCGCGCAAACCGCACCAGGTGCTCCTTGTGCGGCAGCGTCACGCTCGCCCCCGCAAACCCAAACCACTCCGCATCGAGCAGCGCGCCAAGCGTCGCCTTGAAAGGCTCCCACCCCTCCGCGATGGGCATGGGCACGTACACCCCATCGTGCCCCATCTCACCAAACCCCGCGTTGTGCACGAGCGGCGAAAGCGAGTGCGCCACGGGCCACCCCATGATGCCGTACACCCTCGTCGCGCGACCGACCTCCCGGAAACGGTACAGGTTGAGCAGGTCGTCCACCGTCGGCTGCCCCGGCGCCGTCGCCGCCGCATCGCGCAACGATGCAAACGTCAGGAACCCGCCGAACTTCGGCGCAAGCACCCGGCTCATCGTGCCGAACTCGCCCATCCCCAGCGCGATCGTCGGGCGCTCCCCATCGCGCACGAGCTCGAACAACTCCAGGTTGTCACGCAGCGAGCGCGCACGGAACGCGACCTTGTGCACCGCCGCCGCCGCCTCATCCCCCATCGCGCCGATCTTCTTGTACAGCCCCGTGGGCCGACCCTCGAAGTCGTGCATCGACAGGATGAGCGACGTCGTCAGCGCCCGCTGCTGGGCAGGGTGCTCCACCGCGAGCTTCACCTTCTGGCGCAGGTTCGCCGACCGCTCAAACGTCGACAGCTCCACATCGATGTACCTCGGCGGCGTGTCCCGCGCCGCGAGCCACTCATACAACGCGATCCGCGAAGCATCGTCCCCGTCGTACGCCCCGCCCTCCTCCGAAGACCGGCACGTCACGATGCAGGGCAACGCCGACTCATCGACGAGCCGCGCCACCTGCGCCCGCCCCTCATCATCACCCTCGCCCTGGAACAACGCATCGATGCGCCACTCCACCAGGTCCGCGCCCGCCTCCCGCGCCGCACGCGCCCCCTCCAGCGCGGGCACCACGTCCTCCACCATGATCGGCACGCACACAAGCGTCATGGCGCCAGAGTACCGCCGCGGCGCACGAGCCACACCGCGCCCACCCTCACGCCCCGAACACCACGGGCTCACCCTGGCGCGACCAATCGATCACCACGAACACCCGAGCCTCCTCCGACTCGCTCAGGTTCACCATCCGGTGCGGCGACCGCGGCACGTAGTTCACGCTCTCCCCGGGCTCGAGCTCCGCGCACTCGCACTCGCCGCCCAACTCGCCAAGCTCCACACGCACCCGCCCCTTCACCACCGTCGCGTGCTCCACCACCCCGACCGGGTCCGCCGGGAACCCCGACGTCGCCCCCGCCGGGATCACGAACAAGAGCACCTGCACCCCGTGCTGCACCATGGGCGGCGCGAGCAGGTGCCGCTCCACCCCCGTCGTCGGATCGACCAGGACCCTCCGGTCCCCGGGGATCAGCTTGTGAAACGCCGGCGACGCCGGCAGATCTAACAGGTCCGATATCTGACAGTCCAACGCCTGAGCAATGGAACAAGCCACCGGCAGCGTCGGGTTCTTCTTGCACGCTTCGATCTCCGAGAGCATCGCCCGGCTCGTCCCGCACCGCTCAGACAGGTCCGCAAGCGTCAATCCCAGCGACTTTCTCCGTGTGTGCACCGCTTCGCCAAATTCCATGAGTACACTATAGCAGATATTTTCGCCGACTGGCTTGACCTTCGCCACAGGAATTGTACGCTATAGCGAACTTTTCCTCGAAAGGAGGTCTCCCATGACCCGCGCACGCGACTTCTTCCGTCTCATGCCCGACCGCCGGGAAAGCCTCTGGCTCTTCGCCGCGGGGCTCGCCATCGCCACCCTCGCGATCGCCGCCCTCACCCTCACCTCATCGCCGATCGACCCCTCCCCCAGCGCCGGGCTCGTCCACTCCACACCCGGCGCCCCGGGGTAGCCCCGCCGGCGGGCGCCGGGCCCAACGCACGATCCTTCAACGGCTCGGCGCCCCGCCTTCCTCTTCCTTGCGGATCATCGAGTCGAGCATCGTCCCGATCAGCGCCGCCGTCTGGGCATCGCCCGCACCCGAACCCGCACCCACGCCCTGGTTCACCATCACCCGCGGCGTGATGTTCACCCCCGACTCGCCCACGATCTTCATCAGCTCCATCAGCGCCGCGTTCCCCGCGCCGATCTGCTCCGCGATCAACCTGTACGCATCCGACTGCGCCTGCGCCTTGATCGTGATCGCCTCGGCTTCCGCCTTCGCCTGGATGATCTTCTGCTGCTGCTCCTGCTCCGCGATCTGCACCTCGTACTTCGCGGTCGCCAGGCGCTTCTCTTCCTCCGCTTCCTGCTCCGTCCGCGTCAACTCCTTCTTCTGCTCGGCGGCGCGTTGCTGCTCCTTGAACGTCTCCTGCTCCTGCAGCGCGATCTCGCGGTCCGTTTGTGTCTTGAGCAGCGACTGCCAACGGTCCGAATCATCGCCAAGGTCGTTGATCCGCACCGCCGTGATCGTGACGCCGTACTCCTCCATCGCCTCGGCCAGCATCTCCGTCGAGCGTGTCTCCTGCTGCGAACGCTGCTGCACATAATCCAGCGCCTTCACGTCCTGCGCGTTGTTGCGGAAGATCGCGCGCACCGCAGACTGCAAGACCTCGCGCATCCCCTCCTTGTCGTCACGAAGCCGCGCCACCACCGTCGGCGCATTGTTCGGCTCGATGTAGTACACCACGCGCACATCAACCGGGAACTCGAAGCCATCACTCGTGCGCACCGTGATCGCTTTCTCCATCCCCTCCGCCTTGTCCTTCGTGAACTCGACGATCGACTCCTTCGTCGAGATCATCGTCACCTCGTACGCGTTGGTGTTCAGGTAGTACTCGCCCGGGTTCAGGGGCGTCCGCCAGATGCCCTGCTCGCCACGCGCCACCAGACGCTGCGTATCACCGTCGGCAAGCCCCTTCCCGATGTTCGACTTGATCACGCCAACCGTCGCCTGGGGCACATTGGTCACGCGCACCTCCTCGACCTTGAACAGCCGCGGGTTGATGCGGTGACTACCCGGCTGCAACACCGTCGCCTGCGGCCCCTTGAACCCGCCCGTCTCGCCCAGGAAGTACTCCGCATCGAGCATCTGCCCGCGCTCACTATCGCTCCACTCGGGCGCATACACCTCGCCCTGGGGCAAGGGCTTGCCATCGAGCGCCGTCAGGATCCCGACCGAGCCGGGGTCGATCGTCACCACCGGCACCGCCTCCACATCAAACAATCCCGGCCAATACCCAACGTGCCACCCCGGCGGCAGGATCTTCGCCTGAGGCCCCATCTCCCCGCTGGTCGCGATGATCTTCCCAGGCGGCAGCGCAGAACCGAACGCGTTCTTCACCACCACGCCCGCAGAGTTCTCGCCCACGTACCGCACCGAGGACATCAGCACACCCAGGAACATCACGACCAGAATCGCAACAGCCCCAACCATCCGAACCTGACGCTGCTTGACCTTCATCATCCCAGACAAGATCGCGCCCGAGACGATGAACGCAAAGATGATCGAAATCCAACCCATGACAACCCTCCTTTCGAACCACCCGACGTCGCCCATCGCTCACGAGCGCAGGCACCGCGCCGATGATGGAAAGGTAACACCTTGCGGGACATGTGAGATGGCCGAGTCAACCCCGTTTGGGACGCGTACGGCGCGAAATCGGGGCGATCGGTTTCCGAAGGCGATCCACTCAGAGCACTGTCATGCGCCCTGTTCGGCTGGCCCGATGGCTTCCCCACACTCCGGGCACACCTCAGACTTGAGCCCGCGCGTCGAATACCCACAGGTCGCGCACTCGTCGTCGGGTGGGCGCTGCATCAGCACGCCATAGACCACGCCGATCGCGAGGCCGATACCGCCGCCGATCGAAGGCCCCATCGCAACCCACGCCCCAATGTCACCGGTCACCGCCCCGATGACCGAACCCATCGCGATACCGAGCCCACTGCCAAGCGCGAGCCCCAGCGCGATGCACAAGCCCATCGAACTGCCGTTGGATTCATCGCTCATAAGCGCCGCCGACCACTAAGCATCCTTCGCCGCCATCATCTTCAACATGTCAACACACCGGCTCGCATACCCAAACTCGTTGTCGTACCACGACACGACCTTGAAGAACCGATCGTTCAGCTCGATCCCAGCCGCCGAGTCGTAGATCGAACTCGCCGGGTGCGTCACGAAGTCGCTCGAAACCACCTGCTCATCCGTGTACGCCAGCACGCCCTCCATCGCGCCCTTCGACGCCTCGAGCATCGCCTTGTTGATGTCCGCAAGCGACGTCGCCTTGTCCGTGCGGAACGTCAGGTCCACCGCAGACACATCCGCCGTCGGCACGCGGAACGACATCCCCGTCAGCTTGCCCTTCAATTGCGGCAAACACAGCCCCACCGCCTTGGCCGCCCCCGTGCTCGCCGGGATGATGTTCATGTACGCGTTGCGCCCGCCGCGGAAGTCCTTCTTCGATGGCCCGTCCTGCGTCGGCTGCGTCGCCGTCGCCGCGTGCACCGTCGTCATCAGGCCCTCGGCGAGCCCAAACGCATCGTCGATCACCTTCGCGACCGGCGCGAGGCAGTTGGTCGTGCAGCTCGCGTTCGACACCACTGTGTGCTTCGCCGGGTCGTACTGCTCGTGGTTCACCTTGTAGCAGAGCGTCGGCACCTCATCGGGCGTCTTGGTCGGCGCCGAGATCAGCACACGCTTCGCCCCACCCGCAAGGTGCTTCGATGCATCCTCGTGCTTCGTAAACAGCCCCGTCGCCTCGAGCACGTAGTCCACGCCCAGATCGCCCCAGGGCAGCGCCGCAGGGTCGCGCTCCGCAAACGTCCGGGTCTGGAACCCGCCGACGCTGAACCCATCGCCCGTCGCCTTCACATCACGCCCGAGACGCCCGTGCATGGTGTCGTATTTGAGCAGGTACGCGAGGTTGTCCGCGGGCACAAGGTCGTTCACCGCCACCACCTCGACGCCCGCTTCGAGCCCCGCGCGGTAGACCAGACGACCGATCCGACCAAAGCCGTTGATGCCGATGCGCACACCCATACCAATGCTCCTTCCACGTTGACGCCCCGCCCCGACGAGCCCACGCCAAGGCCGGACCCGCGAGGATAGGCCCCCCTCCCCCCATCGCCAAACCCCACGCACCGCGGGCTACACTCGGACCGAACAATCGAAGGAGCACGCCGTGCGCATCCTGATGATCGACAACTACGACTCCTTCACCTTCAACCTCGTCCAGTACATGCAGGTCCTGGGCGCCGACGTCCTCACCTACCGCAACGACGCCCTCACCCCCGACCAGGCCCGCGACCTCGCCCCCGACCGCCTCGTCATCTCGCCAGGCCCCGGCACACCCTCGGGCGCAGGCAACACCAAGCAACTCATCGAGGCCCTCGCCGGCGCCGTCCCCATCCTGGGCGTCTGCCTGGGCCACCAGGCCATCGCCGAGGTCTTCGGCGCACCCGTCCGCCACGCAAAGCGCCTGATGCACGGCAAGCCCTCACCCATCACCCACGATGGCAAGGGCGTCTACGCAAACCTCCCCTCCCCCACTGACGTCGGGCGCTACCACTCCCTCACCGTCTTCGAAGAAGACCTCCCCAGCGCCCTCATCCCCACAAGCCACACCCCCGAAGGCGAACTCATGGGCATGCGCCACGCCGACCTCCCCATCGAGGGCGTGCAGTTCCACCCCGAGAGCGTCCTCACCCCCCTCGGCTTCGAGATGATCGCCAACTTCATGGACGTCGACGCCCGCAACTTCCCCAAACCCATGCTCGGCGAAGAAGCCGTCGCCTGACGAGCCACCGACCCGTCCCCGGGTCCAGTGTCTGCAACCCAAGCGTGTGCCACTGCTCTTGAGCAGTGCTCCTCTTGAGTGGGGCGGGCGTCTCGCCCGCCAGCGGGGCGTCCCGCCCCGCGTCGGTCACGCGGGCCGCCAGACGTACGCCTTGCGTCGCCCACCATACCTCACGATGAGTTGCTCTATGTCAGGCTGGTAGGGCAAGACAGAGACGCCGCGCACCTCGAACCCCTCCCCAGACCGACGGACATCAGCCGAGATCGTCAGCGTGCACCGCAAACCCTCAACGTTGAAGGATTGTTCGGGCCTAAGCGACGACTCTTCAGCGGGGGTGTGAGCGAACACAGCGAGCGTGCAGAGCCCCTCGATCGTGTCTCCGCGCCGCTTTATGACCTCGAAGCCACAGACATCCGTGACTGCGCACAGGTACCAGGACACGGTCTCGCCGTTCTGATCGAACCGACGGCCGCACAGCACCTCAGGCCACGACAACCGAAGCCAACGCAGGAGGAAGTCTGTCGCGTCATCAGTTGAGTAGACAGGCAGGCCGGTTGCGGACACACCACGGTGCTTCACACCAAGCCCCTCCGCGACCTCCGTGGTGCAACACACCACCAGGAGCCCTA
This sequence comes from Phycisphaerales bacterium, assembly GCA_965228605.1. Taxonomy (GTDB): domain Bacteria; phylum Planctomycetota; class Phycisphaerae; order Phycisphaerales; family UBA1924. Next base: position 3,152,568 of record OZ245825.1, on the reverse strand, counting down.
CAGGATCTCCACCACCTGAAACCGCAGCATACCCCGCGGCGCATCCACCTTCACCTCTTCACCGACCCGCGCCTTCATCAGCGCCTCGCCCATCGGGCTCGTCGCCGTCACCTCGATGATGTCACCGCCCGGGTTGCCAGACGACTCGCCCACCAACCGGAACAGCTCCTCTTCCCCATCGCTCATGTCGCGCAGCTTCACCGTCGCGCCCACGAACACCACATCGTCGGGCACGCTCCCGCTCTCGAGCACCGTCGCGCTCGCGAGCCGCGCCTCGAGCCGCTTGATGTCCGCCTCGTTGAGCCCCTGGTCCTCGCGGGCCGCGTGGTACTCCGCGTTCTCCTTCAGGTCGCCAAGCTCGCGCGCCTCCGCGATCCGCTTGATGATCTCCGGACGCTTGGCGTGCAGCTCCTTGAGCCGGGTCTCGAGCTGGGCTTTCTCTGCGGGTGTGATGAAGTCCATGGGGTCGGTCTCACAATCGGAGCAAGTGCGTGGAAGGGGCCAGTTGGTGAATTCCCCGAGGCAAAAAGAACGACCGCAGCGTCGTCGCCGCGGCCTGGGCGGGCACAAACCCCGCCGGAACAATCCTAGGGCGCCCCACCCCTCGCGTACACCCGCCCGCCCGATCCGATCACCACCGCCCACCCCACCGCCGCAACCCCAAGGGGAGCCACCACCATCGCCCACTCCACACCGTCCATGGTGGGCGTAAACCCGCTCGGCGCAGCGGTCAACGCGAACACCCCGCTCAGGGGAGAAGCAAGCCCCCACGCCTCGGGCGTCGCGCCCGCCGGCAAGAGCAGCCGCGCAACCGGCGCTGCGCACGTCAGCAACACACAGGCGCCCATCCACACCACCCGGTCCCCCACCGAACGCGTCCACGTCCCACCCAGGACCGCCACACCAATCACCAGCGCCCACGACGTGTACATCAGCGCAAACCCCGCCGCCACGTCGAACCCCCAGTTTGCAAGCAGAGGCAGGGGCCACACCAGCGCCTGCAAAGGCACGAGCAGCACCACGATGTCCGCGACCGTCGCGCGCACCGGCCGCTTCGGCGGCGCCTGACACAGCCGCGTCATGGGCCACAACACGCACACACCCAGCGCCGCCATCACGAGCATCGCGCGCACACCAAACGCGTGCCTCGGCACCGCCGGGCTCACGATCCGCGAACTCATCACCGTGAGCGTCGCCGCAACCATCAGAAACACCGTCCACCCCAGCGCAAACAACCGCGGCTCGCCCTTGCGGTGCGCCCACGGGTCCCCCGTATCGCCCCCGCGCAGCTCGAACACAAACGTCACGGGCCCGATCTTCAACCCGGGCTTGCGCGCCTTCTCACCACGCGCCGGCGCACCCGCGCCGCCCTCAGAGCCCGCCCGCTCCCCCTCCACCTCAACGCCCCACGGTGCGCGGCACAACGAGCGGCGACCGACGCAGGTCAAGCACCGGCGCATTGGCATCCACACGCCCATAGTCGTGCAGCACCTGCGCCATCCGCCCGAGCTTCTCATCCGCGTCCGGCTCCGTCACGGGCACCTCCTCGCCGAGCGGCGAGCCCCACACCACACGCGATCCCGTGTCGGTCATCAACACGATCGTCCCAGGCGACGCCGCCCCCGAGAAATCGACCCCGCGGATCTGCTGCCCGTACCGCGCCCGATCGATCAGCGGGTCCACACTCGCCAGCACACGCACCGCGTGCGCCACCGACTCGTGGCTCCACCGCTGCCCGTACCCCTGGAACACCCCGGGCGGGTCCACGATCACGTACGCCCCACCCTCGCCCAGGACGCTGTTGGGCGGCCGCTGCACCACGTACCCATCCCGGTCCACCAGGTACTTCCGCCCCGCCTGCAGCACGATCGCCTCGGGCAACCGCCACGCCGCATCCACCGAGACCCCCGCATCGGGCTCACGCCGCACAGCCCGGATCTCCTTGAACCACCCCGTCTCCATGAGCGACCGCCGGGCCTCTTCGAGCGAGGCCTGGTCAAACGGATCGACGGTCACCCGCTCGTACACCTTCTGCGCAAGCCACGTCCGCTCGGGCTGGAGACGCTCGTCCCGCAGGATCTCGGGCCACTCGAAGCGCACCTCCGTGACCGTGTTGTGCCGCGCAAGCCGGGCCCGGTCCACCAGCGCCCCCTTCGCGATGAACCACGCCCCCACCAGCGCCACGATCACGATCGCCATCACCGCCCGGCTCGTGCGCTCGGGCGTGCCAAACGCGCCGGCCGCCGCCGCACGCCCGACCGCCTTCACAGCGCGACCGCGCTCGGGCGCCGCCTGCGCCTTCGAACCGCTCCGACTTTTCTTGCCGCCTCGTTTGGCCATCGCGATCAGGACTCCTGTTGGACCAGACTCTACCGCTCCCGCGCCAGCGCCGCCTCGACGATCGATGTCGCGAGCGCGCTCATCGGCACCCCCGCGTGCGCCGCAGCCATCGGCACGAGCGAGTGCGAGGTAAACCCGGGCATCGTGTTGATCTCGAGGAACACCGCGTGCCCGTCGGGCGTCAGGATGAAGTCCGCACGCGCCACGTGCCGCACCCCAAGCCGCGCGCACAACGCCAGCGTGCCCCTCCTCACCTCGTCGCTCACCGCGCCGGGCAGGCGCGGCTCGCACGTGTACGTCGTGTCGTCCCGCTCGTACTTCGCCGCGTAGTCGTAGAGCCCATCGCCCGGCGTGATCTCGATGATCGGCAGCGCCTCGAGACCCTTCCCAAGGTCCGCCACCCCCACCGTGATCTCGCGCCCCGGCGCATAGTGCTCGCCCATGTAGATCACACCCTCGCCCATCCGCTCGCCCACCTCAGCACGGGCCGCCTCCCACGCCCCCGTGTCCCGGCAGATGTGCAGCCCGATCGTCGACCCCTCGAAAATCGGCTTCACCACGATGGGCAGGTCGATCGCGGGCGTCGCGTCGTTCGGGTCGATGATCACGCTGGGCAGGACGCGCATCCCGCATTCGCTCGCCAGCGCCTTCGCGAACACCTTGTCCATCGCCCCACGCGCAGGACCAGGCCCCGACCCCACATAGGGCCGCCCGTCCTCCTCGAGGATGTCCTGCAATGGCCCCCCCTCGCCCCAACGGCCATGGAGCACGGGCCACACCACCTCGCCGGGCAGGTCCCGGACCTCCCCGAGCGTCGCCCGGTCGATCGTCGCCTCATGCACCTCGTGCCCGCCCTCGCGCAGCGCACGCGACACCGCGGCGGCGCTGTCAAGCGACACACGCCGCTCGCGGTCGGGCCCGCCGGCGAGAACGAGGACCTGGCTCATGGGAACTCGATCGTCAGGACAGGGGACTTCGCTGCAGGATTCAGGGGGGGACACACGCCGAACGGAACCCCGACCGCCCGCTCCCCTACGACCGCCGCCGCCGACCCGCCGCCGCGAACCCCGCGAGCAACGCCACCGGCGCCGCACCCGCCGAGGGGATCAGCGTCAGCCGCGGGTTGTCGAGCCCGCGCGTCACGTTGAACGGCGCGATCGGGCCCACCACATTCCCGTACCCGATCACCACCGCGTCCACGTCCGCCATGAGCTCCGCCCACGTCATGTTGCCCGAGCCCCCACCGCCGAACGTCGAGTGGAGCGTCCACCCCGCGGGCAGGTCGGGCGAGTTCACCGGCACCGGCGCGTCGAAGCTGACCCAACCGTCCGCCGGGAAGTCGGGCGAAGCGATGCCCGTGTTGAAGTGCGCAATCGTGTCGTCGAGGATCGAACTCGTCGGGCCGTAGTTCGCGATCGCGATGTGGATGATCTCGTTGTTCGGGTCACCCTGCTCAGAGAACAGGTCCGCCCCGACGTGCGTCACGCCCTTCGCGATGAAGTTGCCCGCGAAGTCAGGCCCATCAGAGAACCACGCCCCCGCGCCCGACACAAGCGGGTTGGTCTTCAGGTACGCCCCCGGGTTCCCGCCGGTGGCCTCGATCCCCGAGAAGATCGATGGCCCGAGCTGCCAGTCCCACCCGTTGGGGTTCCCGTTCTCAAAGGTATCGACGACGATGTTCGAGCCCGCAAAGACGGGCCCCCCGCCCAACGCCGCGAGCGCAACAACGCTGAGAGTCTTTACGTTCATGATGGCCTCCTCCTATGCGAGGAGTCTAAACCCGAATCCCGCGCGCTCCAAGCGCGAAACCTGCAAAGACAACGATGAGGCGCACGCGGGGCACGAGTGGCCCGCCATTCGGCCCGGGACGGCCACGATCGCCCTCACGGCACCGCGTCGAACTCCAGCGCGATCGCCCCCGTCGGCTCAGAGATGGGCACCTCGAACAGGCTCCCCTTCTCCGCGTCCGCCTTCGTCACCCCGATCAGGCGCAGCGCGATCGTGTCACGCTCGTGGTCCACGATCAGCTGCACCCGGTCCGCATGAACCAGCAGCCCATCGTCCTCGATCGTCACGTCCACCAGGTCGAGCGTCGACCGATCGTAATCACGCGCCTTGATCATCCCCGCATCACCAAACGCCGTGCCCTTCTTGAACAGCGCGATGTAGTGACGCTTCACCTCATCCACCGCCATCTCGGGCTTGCCATCGCCACCGCACGACGTCATCACCGACGCCGCACCGATCAGCGCAGCCAGCGCAACAACACGGATTCGCGTGCGCACGAGGGTCACCACCCCTCAGTATCGGCCGCCCACCCCACCGCCTGAGCCCCACCCCGACGACCGCATCCCCCACCCAGGGGGCTACGCCCCCCCACCCGAGCGCACGATCTCCCCGATCTCGCGCAGCACAGCGACGTGCTCACCCGTCCACCCGCTCACCCTTCCACGCGCAGGCGCCGCCTCACCCTCATCGCCAAGCCCCGCAGACCGCGACGCACGCACGCGCGACAGGATCAGATCACGCAGCGCGTGCGCATCACTCACACCCTCGATCACCGCCATGTGCGACCCGATCCCCTGGCCGTGCGTCCCGACCGCCCCACCACCCGCGACCTGCACCACAAGGTCCGCAATCCCGAAGTGCCGCTGCAAGGGCCCTTGCTTCACCTGCACATCCTGGATGTTCTCGAACGTCACCGTCACCTCCGACAACACCCACACCCCACGCCGGATCCGCACACTCCTCGGCGAGATCACATACCACGTCGTGTCATACCGCACGTGCATCGCCACGTACGCGAGCACATCGGGCACAATGAGGGCGAACAGGAAGAACGGCAACAACACCACCGGCACCCACCACGCCGACGCGTTGACCGCGATCAACACCCAGAAGAACACGATGACTGCGTCGATGATCAGCGCGACCACCCAGAACACAACCTTGCGGTACGAGAGCCAACCCGCATCCGGCCGGCGCTGCATGTGCGCCTCACCCGCCCGGGCCGGCAGCGTCGGCGGCTCCCGGGGCACGCGCAACCACTCCACGAGCACACGCCACACACCCCGGTACACCCACTCGCACCGCGCCTGCGCCACACCCGTCACGATGCGCCGCCTTCCCCATCGCCCGCCCGCTCGCGCAGCGCATCGCGGATCTCACGGAGCAGCACCAGCGCCTCATCGGCCGGGGCCGAGGCCCCACCACCCGCCACCGCCGCAACACCCTCTCCCCCATCGCCATCCGCATCGTCCTGCGCACCGCGCATCTTCGAGTACAGATGGTCCCGCAGCGCATCCCCCTCGCCGATCCCCTCGAGGCTGATCTCCGGCGCCGACGACCCCGAAGCCGTCTGGATCGCCACCGTCGAGATCCCCATCCACCGCTGAATCAGCCCCCGCGTCAACTGCACGTCCTGCATCCGCCGGTACGCGACGTTGCTCTCCTTCCGGAACAGCAACCCCACGCTCATCCACACCCCATCATCATCCAGCCGGTACCGCAGCGTGCTGTACCGCGCAAGGTAGATCGGCAGGAACACGACAACCAAAGGCCCCGTCAGCAACGCCGTCACCAGATACGCCCGCATCAACGCCGGGTCCGGACGGAACGCCTGGCCCGAGCGCCAGTCAGTTGTGATTGGTGAGCGGGTTTGCATCTGTCAGAGTACTTCGTACTACGAACAATCGTGTTTCACTTCACGTTTGCGGAGCATCTATGAGGCGAATGATCTGTGGTGCGAACCACAACTTCCGGTACGACCTCGGGATCTCCTCAAGAGCATTCATCCCCACGAGGCGATCAATATACGATCGTGCGGTTGGTTTGGAGACATCGAGAAGCGCAGCGGCTCGCTCCGCAGTGACAACGGGATGCGCGAACAGCGAGTCGATCAACCCGTTGATCCGACTGGGAGCATTCTGAGAGGCCATTGCCTCCCGGTAACTCTGCCGGAGGATTCGGAGTTCACGAACGCGCGCCTCGGCATCCTGCGACTGGCAGGCAAGTGCCTCAGTAAAGAACCTGATCCAATCGATCCACTCTCCGTGCGTGCTGACACGCAGGAGGTGGTCGTTGTAGAGATCGCGCCGGGGTTCGAAGAAGCCGCTGAGATACACCAGAGGTTGCTTGAGCAGGCCCATGCGGCAGAGCGAGAGTGCAGAGACGAGCCGGCCAATGCGCCCATTGCCGTCGGCGAATGGGTGCAGGGCCTCGAACTGATAGTGCATGATCGCGATGGCTGCGACTTTAGGAATGCCGTACTTCTTGCGGTTCGCATAGTGATCGAACTGCCTGAGGCCTTCCTCCAGATACTGTGGTGGCGGCGGGACGAACCGCGCCATGGCGAAGCCGCCTTCGTGGTTCCCGATGAAGTTCTGCGTTGTGCGAATTCGCCCTGGCTGCTGGTCGTGACCTCGAACTCCACGCGACAAGAGCCGCTCGTGCATGCCGCGGATGAGTCGGTTACAAATCGGAAGGTCATGTTCGAGACCATAGTGAAGCGCAGCAACGTAGTTTTCTACTTCCTTCACCTCTTCGCGAGCTGCTGGCTCTCCTGCTTCAACACTCGCCAGTTCGACCGCCGTTGCGATCGTGTCCTCAATCCGCGAGGACATAATCGCCTCCCGCCTGGCGAGCGGCGCCCAAAGGAGCCGCGCATTCGGAAGGTCCGCGCTCCCCTCATCCAGTCGGGCCAGTGACCTCTCCGCTTCGATGAGGTGGTCGAAGGTCGCCTCGGTGACCTCTCCCATCGTGAGCGCAGGGGGCAGCGCCGCCGGGACGAACGCATGCCCACGAACTACCTCAACCTCGATTCGCCCATCTCGGAGCGACCGCACTTCGAACTCCGTCGAAACGAGTTCCCCTGGAGAGTCGCCAGTGAACTGGTCGGCAAACATGGAAAGGCCCCTTTCCGAGATGGGACTACACGGAAAGTATTTCTCGATTTTCTTTCCATGTCAACCTCGAAAGGGCTGCGGTTCGGGCTGTATTGGCCCAAAATGTGGTGTCATTACCCTATATTTCGTACACCGCCCCAACCTTCCCCTCCAGATGCCGCATCAACGCATCCGCCTCCAGCCCCTTCCCCGAAGCCCGCTTGCACAACTCCTCCGCGGGCCACCGCCGACCATGCCCGTGCACGTGCTCCCGAAGCCACCCAAGCACCGCCCCGAACTCGCCCCGCCGCACCTGCTCATCCCGCCCCGGCAGCGCCTCGCCCATCGCCTCCCACAACTGCGAGGCGTAGATGTTCCCAAACGAATACGTCGGGAAGTACCCCATCGCACCCATCGACCAGTGCACATCCTGCAGGCACCCCACCCGATCCTCCGGCACCGTGAGCCCGAAGTCGCCCTTCATCCGTTCGTTCCAGACGCCCGGCAGGTCCTTCGGATCCAGCTCCCCACCGATCATCGCCCGCTCCAAATCGAACCGCAGCATGATGTGCAGGTTGTACGTCACCTCGTCCGCCTCAACCCGGATGAAGCTCGGCCGCACCACATTCGCCGCCTTGAACACCTGCTCCGGAGTCGCGCTCTCGAGCGGCCCACCAAGCACCTCCCGCGCAATGTCAATCGCCCACTCCCAGAACGGCAGCGACCGCCCCACCAGGTTCTCCCACATCCGCGACTGGCTCTCGTGGATCCCAAGGCTCACCGCCTCGCCGAGCGGCCCGCCAAACGCCTCCGCGGGCAGCCCCTGCTCGTACATCGCGTGCCCCGCCTCGTGCAGCCCGCTCGACAGCGAATCGAGCCACCCATCAGCGCGGTACCGGTTCGTGATCCGCACATCGCCGGGCCCGACCCCTTCACAGAACGGGTGCGCCGAGTCGTCCATCCGCCCCGCGCCGTAGTCGTACCCCACCGCCTCCGTGATCCGCTTCACGAACTCGTGCTGCTTCGCCAGCGGGAACTCGTGCGTCCCGATCGACACGTCCGGCTCCGCCGAACTCCGCACCCGATCAAGCAACCCCACCGTGAACTCACGCAGCGGCGCAAACGTCGCCGCCGTGCGCTCCGCCGTCATGTAAGGCTCGTACAGGTCCATCAGCGCGTCGTACAACTCGTTCGCGCCCTCCGGAATCCCGAGACACTCCGCCTTGCGCCGGTTCAGCTCAACCGTCTTCTGCAGCCAGGGCAGGAACGCCTTGAAGTCGTTGTCCTTCCGCGCCTGCTTCCACGCGTCCATCCCGAGCGAAGACGCCCGCGCCATCTCCTCGACGAGGTCCTTGGGCAGCTTCGTCGCCTTGTCGTAATCCCGCCGGGCCTCGCGCACGTTCGCCGACGCCCGCTCATCGCCCTTCACCGACCCATCACCCTCGCACGCCCCGATCAACTCGCCCAGCCGCGCCGACGTCTGCCTCGTGTGCGACATGCCCGCGAGCATCGAGAGCTGGTCCGCCCTCAGCCCCGCCCCCTTGCCGGGCATCATCGTCTCCTGGTCCCACGCCAGCACCCGACCCACGCTCTCGAACACCTTCACCTCGCGGAGTTCGCTCATCAACTCCCCGTACACCCCGTTCGCTCCGCTCATCGGCGCACCGCTCCTCTCAACACTGGGCCTGGTATCAGTGAGGCGATGATACCGCTCACGACCCACGAGGCTGCTAGGACGGGCTACTCCGTGGGCTCGTCGTCGTCGGTTTGCTTGGCCAGGTCACGCAACCCGATGAAGACCCAGCCGCGCATGAAACCCACGATGGTCACGGCGATGCCCACGAGCACAACCGGGCGAACCCAGGCGATGTTCGAGAACACCACGCTCACGACGCACAACGCGGAGAAGACCAACATGAACCCGAATGCGAGGAGGACCTGAGAACTTGGCACCCTCTCATGCAGTCTCATCACGCACCGCCTGCCGGGCCGACAATTTCCGCGATCCGCCGCATAAACGCGCCGCGTCGCACCGTCTACCACTCAGGATAGCCCGGATGAGCCCAACCCCACGCCCACGAGCCACGCCCGACGCCTGGGTCGCCTTCTACGACCAGCACGAGCGCGCGCTCACCGCCTACGCCCGCTGGCTCACACGCTCACCCGCAGACGCCGAGGACCTTGTGCAGGACACCATGCTCAAGCTCGTCCGCCTCGACAACCCCCCACGCGACCCCCTCGCCTACGCCATGCGCACCCTCCGCCACCAGGCCATCGACCGCGCCCGCGCCAACGCCCGCACCCCGACCCTCCACAGCCTCACCGACCCCGAAGCCATCGCGCCCGACGACCACGCCGATGCGCACGCACTCGCCGGCGCCATCGCCACCCTCTCGCCCATCCAACAGGACATCCTCATCCTCCGCTCCCGCGCAGGCCTCACCTTCGAGCAAGTCAGCGCCGCCCTCGACATCCCGCTCGGCACCGCCGCAAGCCACCACGCCCGCGCCCTCGCCACGCTCCGCCAGCGCCTCACGCCACACGAGACCACGCCATGACCCATCACCCCCACAACCAAGCCCCCACCCCCGACCCCGAAGACCTCCTCGCCCGCCTCCCCGCAGCGCACCTCCCCACCGGCGCCGACCAGCGCATCGCCACCGCCATCCGCGCCGCCGCACCGCCAACCCAGCGCGCCCAAACACCGCTCTGGCGCAAACCCATCCCCGCATGGCAGGCCCTCGCCGCCACCCTCATCGCCGCCGGCGCGGGCATCACCTCCGCCCACCTCACCACGCCAACCCAACCCCCACCACAACCACCCATCCCCGCCAACACCACCACCGTGCCCGCGCCCACCCACCAGCCATCCTTCATCCCCCTCACCCTCGCCCAACGCGAACCACAACGCCACACCGCCGACATCTCCAACTGGTCCGTCATCTCCACCACCCACCACCACAAGGGGTCCGACCAATGACCATCCTCGCCGCACACGCCATCGCCGGCGCGCTCGCCCTCAACGCACCCGCCCCCGCCATGCAACAACAGCAGGCGCCCAACGACGACTTCTACGTCTCACTCTCCATCCACCTCGTCCAACTCGATCAGGCCCGCATCGACGAACTCGTCGCGCAGGACAACGCCGAAAACGCCGTCCCACTCCTGGGCGATGTCCCGCTCATCGGCGAACTCTTCCGCGCAGGCGCCGAGCCGCGCATCATCACCGACAACTCCGCGCACGCGGCGATCAAAGTCGGCGACCGCTCGTGGGTCATCTCACCCTCGTCAATGCTCAGGCACGACAACCACCCCTCGCCCCCACCCTTCACCATCCTCAGCGCACCGAGCATCGCCTTCAAGGTCAACAAGCCCGCCTCGCTCAACATAGGCCAGGTCATCCCCTACCTCACACGCGACGACACCGGCTGCCTCACCGTCCACGAAGACGAGTCCCTCTTCGAGGGCATCACCATCGAGGTCAACGCCGACAAGGCCGACGACAAGGGCGTCTCGCTCTCCACCTTCAAGGTCGGCATGAGCACCCTCACCGGCCGCCAGCCCATCGAAGGCGTCCCCCTCGACGTGGGCCGACCCATCATCCACACACAGACCCTCTCCGCACCGATCTACATCGCCGCGAACTCGGGCGTCGTCCTCCCCGTCCCGCGCAGCGCCGACCAGGGCGACCCAATCCTCATCACCATCCACGCACGCCCGCATGGCTCACACGTGTTCACCATCGCGCCGAAGGACGAAGCCGACTAACGCAGACGCCCGCGATCGCCCTCGAACTCCGCCGGCGTGTTCATGTCCGCAAGCGACGACCCACCCGTGCGCACATCGAGCAGCTCCACCTCGAAGATCAGCGTCGCATCGGGCGGAACCGCCTCGCCGTGACCGTTGCGCCCGTACCCCGAGATCGCCGGCACGCGCAGCCGACGCTTCCCACCGACGCGCATCCCGCGCACGCCCGTGTCCATCCCCGTGATCACCGTGTCGTCACCCACCACCCACGCATGGGGCTTGTTGCGCGCGTACGTATCGATGATCAGGCGCTCCTCATCCTCCACCCAACCCCGATAGTGCACGAGCACTTGCCGCCCTTCCTTCGCCTCGAGCCCGCTGCCCTCCATCAGGTCAATCGAACGCACCGACCGGTCCGGATCAAGCTCGATCGCCCGCTCCTGGCACGCGCCCAGCGCGCACGCGCCTACGACCAGCAGACCGACAAGGGATGGGCTCCGCTTCACGCGCATCATGCGCAGAGTCGGCACCCTCACCACACCGAATCACCCCAATCCGCGCCGAACACCACCCACTCACGCCACATCACCCACCCGTTCGGGGCGTGAGGGCCCCACACATCACGCCGCCGAGCCCGCACGCCCCTCGCCCCCACCCGCAAACCGCTCACGCAGCGCCGCAACCAACGCATCAAACACCGCATCCTCGCTGCGCGTCGCATCCACCACCGCGTACCGCTCGGGCTCACGCTCCGCCTGCTCCAGATACCCCGCCCGCACACGCTTGTGAAACTCCGCCCCCTTCTGCTCCATCCGGTCGAGCAGCGGGTTGAGCCGGCTCGCCGCCGTCGCCTCATCCACATCGAACACCACCACAAGATCGGGCCACGTCGCCCCGCACGCCGACCGAGCCACCGCCATGATCTCCTCGACCGACAAGCCCCCCGCCGCCCCCTGGTACGCCAGCGTGCTCGACACAAACCGATCGGCCAGCACCACCTCGCCCGCCTCCATCGCCGGCCTGATCCGCTGGGCCACCAGCTGCGCACGCGATGCCATATACAGCAGCATCTCGGCACGCACATCCATCTCGTCGTGCACCGGATCGAGCAGAATGTCCCGCACCCGCTCCCCCACCGCCGTCCCGCCCGGCTCGCGCACATCGCACACAGGCAGCCCCGCCACATCCCGCGCCAGCCGCACGAGCCGACGGAACTGCGTCGTCTTCCCCGACCCATCGGGCCCATCAAACACAATGAACCGCCCCGCGAGTTCACTCATCCACGAGATGTCGCCGGGGTCATCGAAATCCATCCCGCCATTGTAATCGGCAGAGCCGAAGAGACGGAGGGACGGAGAGAGACGAAGTGGTCGCGCAACCGATCGCCGAGCACTCGCCCCAGTCCCCGAGCGCAGCGAGGTCGGAGAGGGTGCGCAGCCCCGAGTGCTGACAGATTGAGTCGGGCGGGCGTCTCGCCCGCCATCGACGCCGAGCGGATGGGCGTCCCGCCCGTCCCGAGAAGTCGATACGTCAGACCCACTCCGTCTCTACGTCTCTACGTCTCTCCGTCTCTTCGTCTCTTCGTCTCTTCGTCTCTTCCCCTCACACATTGAAATACTTCGCCTCCGGGTGGTGCACCACGAACGCGCTCGTCGACTGCTCCGGGTCGATCTGCCAGTTCTCCGTCAGCTCGCACCCGATCCGCCCCGGCTCGAGCAGCCGCCAGATGATCTCCTGGTCGCTCATATCAGGGCACGCCGGGTACCCGGGCGAGTAGCGTGAGCCGCGGTACTTCTGCGTGAACAACTCACGCACCCTCGGCGAATCGTCCCCCCCGATCCCAAGCTCCGCGCGCACACGCTTGTGCCACAGCTCCGCCAGCGCCTCCGCGCTCTCCACACCCATCCCGTGCACGTACAGGTACTCCTGGTAGTTGTTCGCCTGGAACAACTCCTGCGCCCGCACGCTCACCTTCGCCCCCATCGTCACACACGTCAGCGCGAGCACATCGACCTCGCCCGAGTCCACCGACTTGAAGAAGTCCGCGATGCACAGCCGCTTCTTCCCAACCTGCCGCGGGAACCGGAACCGCTCGATCTCGCGCATCTGAGTGGGGCGGGCGTCTCGCCCGCCATCCGAACCCAGCGCCTCGTACACCACAAGCTCATCCCCATCGCTCTGACAAGGCCAATACCCATACACCACCTTGGGCGTCAGCACGCTCTTGAGCTGCTCCTTCATCCGCTCAAACACGGGCTCGACCTCATCCTCCAGGAAGTGCGCGTACTCCTCCTCCGACTTGCCGCCCTTCTTGAACTGCCACTGACCACGGAACAACGCCTTCGTGTTGATGAACGGGTAGACCTCATCCAGATCAAGATCCTCGATCACCCGGCTGCCCCAGAACGGCGCCGCCGGCACCTCCACATCCGTGCGCACATCCGAACGCGCCGGCGCCGCGACCGCCGTCCCCCCACCCTCACCCTTCGACTCCGCAAACGCATCCTGCTCGGCCGCCTTCTTCGCCTTCGACTTCGCCACAACCTCCTCCGCTGCCGAACGCTTGGCCAGCCGAGCCTCGATCTCCGCCTTCAACTCACCTGTCCGCCCGCCCATGATCGCATCCATCGTGCGCAGGCCCTCGAACGCATCCTTCCCATAGAACAACGGCCCCTCGTACACCCCGCGCAAATACCCCTCGCAGTAGTGCCTCGTCAGCGCCGCCCCGCCCAGGATCACCGGCACATCCCGCCCCGCGCCCGTCATCTCGCGCAGGTTCTCCTCCATCACGTTCACCGACTTCACCAGCAGCCCGCTCAACCCGATCGCATCCGCCCTCGTCTCTTCCCACTTCTCCAGGATGTTCGACAACGGCTGCTTGATCCCAATGTTGTGCACCGTGTACCCGTTGTTCGACAGGATGATGTCCACCAGGTTCTTGCCGATGTCGTGCACATCGCCCTTCACCGTCGCCAGCACGATCGACCCCTTCGTCTCGCCCTCCTTGCGCTCCATGTGCGGCTCCAGGTGCGCCACCGCCTTCTTCATCACCTCCGCAGACTGCAGCACGAACGGCAGCTGCATCTGCCCGCTGCCGAACAGCTCACCCACCGTCTTCATGCCATCCAGCAGGTGATCGTTGATGATCGCGAGCGGCGAGTACTCCCCCATCGCCTCATCAAGCGTCGCTTCCAGGTTCTCCTTCTCCCCATCCACAATGTGCGCACGCAGCCGCTCCTCGAGCGAGAGCGAAGCCATATCCACCTTCGCCTCGCCAACGGACTCGACGTCCTTGAAGAGGTCGATGAAAGCCTGAAGCGGGTCGTAGTCGTTTGGATAGGTCACTGCTGCTCCTCTGAGGATGAAGCGTGAACAGAAGGCTGGGCGTGGAGCCACGTGCGGATGTCGCGCTCGAGAGCCGTGTCGCGATCGGTCTTCCCGCGGACTCGTTGTGAGCCGCCCGCATTGACGATGACCCTCTGCTCCTGGAAGTTGATCGAATGATCGCCGACCCAGACCTTGACGCCCGGGGTGTACGTGACGATCGACATCATGCCGCGCTGGCCCGACCACGACGCCACGTACTCGATCAGCGCGGCGTGCAGCGGGTGTGACGCGGAGACGGCTAAGTCATCGTTGCTCGGACCAACTTGGACGTCGATCGGAGTCGTACTCGCACTCGCGCTAAGCGGGCTCGGGGCAAACGGGCCAACCGCGACGAACCAGCCCACCGGGAGAGCAAGCAACGTCGCGACGCCCAGCGCTAACAGGACCTTCCGGCGGCGCGTCGTCATGAGAGGGCCTCGACCCGGCGGGTACGGTCTTGGCTCGCGTCAGAGTCGTCGGGCAACCCCGTCCCCCCCACACCCTCCGACCGCCTGTCATACACCAGGTGCAACGCCACCCGCTTCTGCTCATCCTCGATCTTCGCGAGCGGCAGGATCTTCCCCGCATGCACAATCGCGCTCGTCAGCCCCGCCCTCACAAGCTCATCGAGCAACACCGAGTTCAGCACCTGCCGCGCCGCACTCTTCAACCCGAAGCTCACATTGCTCAGCCCACACGTGATCTGCACCCGCGGAAAAGCCTCCGCGATCCGCCTGACGCCCTCGATCAACTCCAGCGCCGACCGCCGATCCGCATCCATCCCCGTCGAGATCGGCAGCACGAGCGGGTCGATGAACAGGTCATCCACCGCGAGCCCATGCTTGTCGGTCGCCCGCTCGATCGCGCGCGTCGCGATCGCGAGCTTGCGGTCCGCCGTGCGCGCCATCGCGGCCTCCTGGTCCTCATCGATCGTCCCGATCACCAGGGCCGCGTTGAACGTGCGCGCCAGCCCGCAGATGTGGTCGAACTTGTCATCGCCATCCTCGAAGTTCGCCGAGTTGATGATGCACTTGCCCGGCGCCCGCTTGAGCCCCGCCTCGATCGTCGCGACCTGCGTCGAATCGAGCATCAACGGCGCATCGACCTGGCGCACAAGCCGCGACACAAGCTCGCTCATGTCCGCCGCGTTGTCGCGACCGGCATAGTCCACGTTGACATCGAGCACATGGCTCCCCTCGCGCACCTGCTGCTTCGCGAGCGACACCATCCCATCCCAATCCTCGGCTTCGAGCAGCCGCTTGAACGCGCGCGAACCCGATGCGTTGCACCGCTCGCCCACGATCAGGAACGAGTTGTCCTGACGAAACTCCGTCGGCCCATACAACGACGTGCACGAAGGCACGAGCGAGCGCTCGCCGCCTGCGAGCCCAGAGCGTAAGCGACGGGCTTCCCCACCATCTGCGTCCGTAGCCCGTCGCACACGCTCGGGGCTCGCAGATGACCGGTTCACCTCCTCAACAATCTCCGCAAGCGCACCGATGTGCTCGGGCGTCGTCCCGCAACACCCACCAACCACCCGCACCCCATCCTGCTCGATGAACTTCCGCACCGCCTCGCCCATGGGCCCCGCCTGGAGCGGGTACTCCGTCCGCCCCTCCACCAACGCAGGCAGCCCCGCGTTCGGATACACCGTCACATACCCGGGCCAGTGCTTGCCAAGCCACTGCACATACTCACCCATCTCCGTCGGCCCCGTCGCGCAATTCAAACCGAGCGACAGGATCGGGTACCCCGCAAGCGCATGCGCCGCCGCCTCGATACTGCTCCCCGTCAGCATCGTCCCCATCGACTCGATCGTCACCGACACCATGATCGGCACACCGTCCGTGCTCTTGCCCGCCTCCTTCAACGCCAACAAGCACGCGTTGACCGCGCACTTCACCTGCAACAGGTCCTGGCACGTCTCGATCAAGAACGCATCGACCCCGCCCGCGATCAGCCCACGCGCCTGCTCCGCGTACGAGTCGAGCATCGTGTCCCAGTCCGACTGCCCGAGCGTCAGCAGCTTCGTCCCAGGCCCCATCGACCCCAGCGCAAACCTCGGCTTCTCCGCCGTCGAGTGCGCATCACACGCCGCCCGCGCCACCTCGCCCGCCTGCTTGTTCAGCGCAAACGTCTCATCGGCAAGGTCGAACTCCGCCAGCACGAGCTTGTTCGAGCCGAACGTGTCGGTCTCCACCGCGTCCGCGCCCGCCGCGAGGTACTCCTCGTGGATCTCCTGGATCACGCCCGGCACGGTCTTCACCAGGACATCCGTGCAGTTCTCGCACCCCAGGTAGTCCCGCTCCAGGTCGAGGTCGCGCGAATAGATCGCCGTGCCCATCGCCCCATCGAGCACCAGCACCCGCTTCCCAAGCTCCTCAGCAAACCGACTCGGCATACGCCCTCCTTCGACCATTCATCCGGATGAATGGATGAAAGACGCAGTATACCCACCGCAACACCACCGCCCCACCCTTCACGCCCTATAACCCCATCTGAAACCCGATCGCTCGCCCTCCTTATGATCGGCTCCCCAAACCGGAGGCCACGTGACCGACCTCGCCATCGACATCCAGAACGTCACCAAGACCTTCCGCGACAAGGTCGCCGTCAACGCGCTCCACCTCCAGGTCCCCACGGGCTCCGTCTGCGGATTCCTCGGCCCAAACGGCGCGGGCAAGACCACCACCATCCGCATGGTCATGTCCATCTTCTACCCCGACTCGGGCAACATCGCCGTCCTCGGCCGCAAGTCCGCCCTCGAATCCAAAGACCGCATCGGCTACCTCCCCGAGGAGCGAGGCGTCTACCGCAAAATGAAAGTCGGCGACTTCCTCGTCTACATGGCCGACCTCAAGGGCGCACCACGCAAGGGACTCTCACCCAAGATCGACCGCTGGCTCGACAAGATGGGCCTCCCCGATGTCCGCAAGAAGAAGTGCGAAGAACTCTCCAAGGGCATGCAGCAGAAGGTCCAGATCATCGCCACCCTCCTCCACGAGCCCGACCTCATCATCCTCGATGAGCCCTTCTCTGGACTCGACCCCGTCAACACCCGACTCCTCCGTGACCTCATCCTCGAACTCCACGCCGACGGGCGCACCATCATCTTCTCGACGCACGTGCTGATCCAGGCCGAGCAGATCTGCGACCGGATCTTCATGATCAACAAGGGCGAGAAGATCCTGGACGGTTCGGTGGATGAGATCCGGGCCCAGTTCGACCCGCGGACGATCGTGTTCGAGCCGCTCGGGTCGTTCGACATGAGCGCGATCGAGGGCATCGCGCGGGTCGGGTCGGTGACGCGCGCCGGGCCGGCGTACGAGGCCCACCTGGACCACGACGCCGATGCGTCCGCGGTGATGCGCCAGATCGCCGCGACCGTCGATGCCCGCCGGCTCGAACTCCGCCGGGCCACCCTCGAAGACATCTTCGTCTCACTCGTCGACCCGGGCGATTCCGAAGACCTCGTGCGCGGATCGCTCTCCGACGAGAACGCCGCGGCCGCCACCGCCGCGGAGGCAACCCCATGATCAACCGCAAGATCTTCGCCACCGCGATGCGCGAGTACAAGACCACCGCCCTCACACCCGCCTTCCTCTTCGCCGTCGTCCTCTTCCCCCTCATCCTCCTGGGCGGCGTGCTCGTCATCGGCTCGCTGGGCCTGCTCGATTCCAAGAAGTCCGCCATCGAGGGAGCCATCGCGGTCGCCGACATGACCGAGGGCCAGGTCGTCCTCGGCACCCTCGAGACCAAGTTCGACCCCGCCCTCCAGGATGAGCAAGCCACCGCCCGCGCCGAACAGATCAAGCAAGCCATGGAAGAGGCCATGCCCGGCTCGAGCGACCGCCCCGAAGCCGCCATGGCCATGGCCATGCTCGCAAGCCGCCCCGCGCAGATCGACCTCGAAACCCTCGCCCCCGACGCCGACCTCACCGCGCAGAAGGCCCGCCTCCACGCAGAGCAAGGCGCACTCCTCGCCCTCGTCATCGCGGGCCCGCGCACCGTCGAACCCGCCGGCGAGCCCGCAGCCACCAACACCCCAGACCCCGCAACACCGCGCGACGCCGCAAACCAGCTCACGCCGGGCGGCTACGACCTCTTTGTCGCCAAGGGCTTCGACGCCGATGCGCGCCAGGACATCGAGCGCTCCATCAACGCCGCGGTCGTCAACGAACGCTTCCTCCGCGCGGGCCTCGACCCAAAGCTCATCGCCGAGCTCAGCCGCTCGCCCCGCGCCAAGGCGCGCACCGTCACCGCCGACTCAGAGACACAGACCAACGATGCGATGCAGTTCATCGTCCCCATCGTCTTCATGATGCTGCTCTGGATCAGCGTCTTCACGGGCGGACAGTACCTCCTCATGTCCACCATCGAAGAGAAGTCCTCACGCGTCATGGAGGTCCTCCTCTCCGCGATCTCGCCCACCGAACTCCTCGTCGGCAAGATCCTCGGCTCGGGCGCCGTGGGCCTCACCGTCCTCGCCGTCTACGCGGGCCTGGGCCTCGTCTCCGCGGGCCAGCTCGGCCCAACGGGCATGCTCTCTCAACTCCCCCTCGAGATCCTCCCCTGGCTCGCCATCTACTTCCTCATCGCCTTCGGCCTCTTCGCATGCCTCATGGCCGCCATCGGCTCCGCCGTCACCGACATCAAGGAAGCCCAATCACTCATGGGCCCCGTCATGATGCTCCTCATGTTCCCCATGATCCTCTGGATCTTCATCGTCCGCGACCCCAACTCCGTCTTCGCCACCGTCCTCTCCTACATCCCCTTCACCACACCATTCGTCATGATCCTCCGCGTCTCCCAGACCACAGACCCCGTCGCCACTTGGCAGATCTGGACCACCGCCATCATCGGCATCCTGGGCGTCCTCGCCGTCGGATGGGCCGCCGTCAAGATCTTCCGCATCGGCGTCCTGATGTACGGGAAGCCGCCCTCCTTCCTCGACCTCCTCAAGTGGCTCCGCTACGGCTAACCGCCTCACTTCCAACGGTCGCGAAGCGCATCGGGCCGGGCATGATGTAGAGTCTCCTCGGAGAGGACCCACTCATGCTCGCCGCCGCGACGCTCGCCATCACGCTCACCGCAAGCGCGAGCGCCGCCGAACCAACCTTCACCCAACTCACCGACACCCCCTTCGGGTTCGGCATGTTCGAGCCGTCCATCACCCCCGATGGGGCCCTCGTCGCCTTCTCATCCTCCTACGACTTCACGGGCAACAACGCCGACAACAACTTCGAGGTCTTCCTCCTCGACCTCACCACGGGCCACTACACCCAACTCACCCACACGCCCTTCGGCATCGCCAACTTCGAGCCCATGATCACGCCCGACGGCGCCCACGTCGTCTTCCGCTCCGCCTTCGACTACACGGGCCAGAACCCCGATGGCCTCTTCGAACTCTTCGAGGTCGACACCGCCTCCCTCGCCATCCGCCAGATCACCGACAACCCGCCGGGCATCTCCGTCTTCGAGCCCGACATCGCCCACGACGGCTCGTGGATCGCCTACCGCATGGCCGGCAACCCCAACGGCACAAACGACGAGGGCAACTTCGAGGTCTTCCGCGTCCACCGCACCACCGAACAGGTCGAGCAACTCACCTTCACCGCCCTGGGCCAACTCAACTCCGACCCCGCCGTCAACGACGACGGCTCGCGCATCGCCTTCCGCTCACGCGTCAGCTTCGACGGCTCCAACCCCAACAACAACATCGAGATCTGGGTCTGGGACGAAGCCGCGGGCATCACCGCCGTCACGCAGTCCACCACACCGCAAGAGAACACGGCCCCCGACATCGACGCCGCGGGCCGATTCGTCAGCTTCATCTCGCGCTTCGACTTCACGGGCGACAACCCCGCCGCCAACCTCGAGGTCTACGTCGCCGACACCCTCACCGGACAGTTCGAACAGGCCACCTCCAACGGCCCGCTCCTCCACATCGAACCCGCCATCAGCCCCGACGGCGCGTTCGTCATCTTCGAATCACAGCGCGACCCGCTCGGCCTCAACCCAGACCTCAACCGCGAACTCTTCCTCTACAACATCGCCGGCGCAGGAGTGGGCGGCGGCCCCGCAAGCCTCCACCAACTCACCGACACCACGGGCGGCGCCTCCATCGCCCAACTCTCCGACCGCGCCGCCGTCAACTACTGCGCCATCGCCGCCGACACCAACACCTTCGTCTGGCGCTACGAACACTCCATCGACCCCGCCATGCCCAACGACGGCGGCAACTTCGAGCTCTTCCACACCGAACTCTCCACCCAGGCCCCACCATGCCCGGGCGACGCCAACGACGACGGCGCCATCGACTCCACCGACCTCAATATCCTCCTCGCCACCTTCGGCGAGCCCGCCAACCCGCGCGGCGCAGGCGCCGACTTCGACGCCGACGGCATCGTCACCTCCGCCGACCTCAACATCCTCCTCGCGCTCTTCGCCGAGCCCTGCAACCCGTAACACCCCCCGCAACACCTCCCACCCCCCCACCCCTCGCCCAACCGTCCCCATACACTCCGCCCATGTCCCGATCAGTCGTCATCACCGGACTCGGCGCCGTCACGGGCTTCGGCGTAGGCATCGACCCCCTCTGGTCCGCCCTCACCGAGGGCCGATCGTGCCTCGCACCCATCTCCGCCTTCGACGCCTCGGGCTTCCGCTCGCGCTTCGCGGGCCAAGCGCGCGACTTCAACGTCCGCGACCACGTCCCCAAGCACTACCGCAAGGCCGTCAAGGTCATGGCCCGCGACATCGAACTCGCCGTCGGCGCCGCCGCCTCCGCCGTCAGCTCCGCGGGCCTCACCACCAAGGCAAACGACCCCGACGCAGCGCCCACCTACCACCCCTCGCGCATCGGCTGCCAGATCGGCGCGGGCCTCATCGCCGCCGATGTCCCCGAACTCGCCGCCGCGCTCTCCACCTCCACCGACGACTCGGGCGCATTCTCCTACCAGCGCTGGGGCGAGAGCGCCATGGACAACCTCACACCCCTCTGGCTCCTCAAGTACCTCCCCAACATGCTCGCCTGCCACGTCACCATCCTCCACGATGCGCAGGGACCATCCAACACCATCACGTGCGGCGAAGCGTCAGGCGGCCTCTCAATAGGCGAAGCCATGCGCGTCATCCAGCGCGCCGACGCCGACCTCTGCTTCGCCGGCGGCGCCGAATCGAAGCTCAACCCCATGGGCATGATCCGATGGGACCTCGCGGGCCGCCTTGCGCAGACACCCGGAGACGCCACCGACCCCACCGCCTTCATCCGCCCCTACGACCCGCACGCCCCGGGCTCGCTCATCGGCGAAGGCGGCGGCATCCTCGTCCTCGAACACGCCGACGCCGCCGCCCAGCGCGGCGCAGAGCCCCTCGCACGCCTCACCGGCTTCGGCGCAGGCCAGTCCCCCATCAGCGACGACCCCGAAGCCCGCGCCCAAGGCCTCACCGCCGCCATCCGCGCCGCACTCCACGACGCCGACATCACGCCCGACGACATCGACGCCATCGTCCCCCAGGCCATGGGCGTGCGCACCGTCGACGCCGAAGAGGCCCACGCCCTGCGCCGCATCTTCGCCGATCGCCTCGCCGACATCCCCCTCGCCTGCACCACACCCTTCACGGGCGACCTCGTCGCGGGCTCGATGGCCGTCAACGCCGCCGTCGGCGTCAAGATGCTCGCCGAACAGCGCCTCCCCGCACGCATCCACCCCGGCACCCCCGCGCCCCCCATGCAGGCTCACGCCGCGCCCTCCGAACCCCGCGCCCTCCGCAACGCCCTCGTCACCACAACCTCCATGGCGGGCCAGAACGCCGCGCTCGTCTTCTCCCGCCCGCACGCCTGAGGCCCCCACCCCACCACAACCACCCCGCTACGATCAACCGTCTCACCAACCGGGAGCGGCCGACCGCTTCATCCACTACACCCGCAACGAAGGAGCCCGACCACGTGGCCTACAACAACCCACGCAACCGCCCCACCCTCCGCAACGAAGACCTCGACCCCGCACTCACCGAAGTCTCACGCACCGTCATCGGCTGCGCCATCGAGATCCACAAAGAGATCGGCCCGGGCTTCGACAAGAGCGTCTACGAGAACGCCCTCGCCCTCGAACTCCGCAACCACAACGTCGACTTCTCCCAGAACCACGTCTTCGACGTCATGTACAAGGACGAAGCCGTCGGCAAGCACTCCGTGAGCCTCTACATCGACGAACGCTTCGTCGTCCAGGTCCTCACCGACGACCGCGAGATCGACGGCTTCGACCGCAACATCCTCCGCGCCCAGCTCCGCGCCGCCCACCTGGGCCTGGGCCTCATCATCAACTTCCACCGCCGCCGCCTCAAGGACGGCGGCCTCGTCCGAGTCCTCAACCCCGACGCCCTCGACGCCATCCGCGCCGAAGGCGTCGAGCCCCAGGACCACGACGACGATGACGACGAATACGAAGACGACGACGAGTACGAAGACGAGGAAGAGGCCTGACCCATGGCATCGTCGGGTGACCCGCGCGATCGGGTGGTCATCACAGGCATGGGATGGGTCACGCCGCTCGGCGAAGACACCGACGCCGTGTGGTCGCGCCTCGTCGCGGGTGACTCCGCGATCGGACCCGTCTCCCACTTCGAGGCCTCCACCTTCCGCACCAACTTCGCAGCCGAGGTCAAGGGCTTCGACCTCGCCCAGTCCATCGCCGACACCGCCCCCCATGCGCACGCCCAGCGCAACACCCGATTCGCACTCGGCGCCGCCGCACGCGCATGGAAGCAGTCAGGGCTCGGCGACATCTCGCGCGACCCCGCCGACCGACACGCCGGCTTCCCAGCACTCGACCCAGAACGCATCGGCATCTACTTCGGCGCAGGCGAAGGCATCCTCGACTTCGACAACTACGCCGCCGCCAACATCGCCGGGTGGGACGCCGGCAACCGCGCCCTCGACGCCACCGCATGGGCACGCGAGGCCTATGCACGCATGAGCGTCGCAAACGAGGTCGAGCAGGAACCCAACATGGTCCTCGCACACCTCGCCAGCGCACTCGGCGTGTTCGGCCCCGCCTTCAACTGCATGACCGCCTGCGCCGCCTCCACACAGGCGGTCGGCGAAGCATTCGAAATCATCCGCCGTGGCGACGCCGACGCCATGGTCGCCGGCGGCGCCCACTCCATGATCCACCCGCTCGGCATGACGGGCTTCATCCGCCTCACCGCCATGTCCACGCGCACCGATGACTACTCCAACGCCGCACGCCCCTTCGACCTCTCGCGCGACGGCTTCGTCATGGGCGAGGGCGCGGGCGTCGTCGTCCTCGAACGCCTCGACCACGCCATCGACCGCGGCGCCACGCCACTCGCTGAAGTCGCCGGCTACGGCGCATCCGCCGACGCCTACCGCATCACCGACATCCAGCCCGAGGGCCTCGGCGCCATCGCCGCCATGCGCCGCGCCCTCGAACAGGCCGGCATCGACCCAACAAGAACCGACGACGCGGGCCGCCCACCCGTCCACTACATCTCCGCCCACGGCACGGGCACTCAGGAAAACGACAAGATCGAGACCGTCGCCGTCAAGGGCGTCTTCGCCGACCTCGCCCCGCGCGTCCCCTTCTCCTCCGTCAAGTCCATGATGGGCCACCTCATCCAGGCCGCCGGCGCCGTCGAACTCATGACGTGCGTCCAGGCCATCCGCACCGGCTGGGTCCCCCCCACACGAAACCTCAACACCCCCGACCCCGCCTGCGACCTCGACTACGTCCCCAACGAAGCGCGCGACCTCCGCGAAGCCGGCGGCGTACAAGTCGCCATGTCCAACGGCTTCGGCTTCGGCGGCCAGAACAACGCCCTCTGCGTCCGCGCCTACACACCGTGAGTGGAAACCCGCTTGTGATCGAGTGGGGCGGGCGTCTCGCCCGCCTCTCCTGCCCATTGACAAGCGCGGCGTCTCGCCCCGCGCACACACCGCACAACACGCCACATCCCCTCCCCCGCCCCGGGCCGTGGAAGCGACCCGCCGAAGGCGGACCAGATAGGGTACGACCCGCCAAAGGCGCATGCGCCCTTACACCCCGCGCCCCACAAACCCAATGACCACCCACAACCCTCCACGCCGCAAACGCTCCACCCTCTCACGCATCCTCCGCGCGCTCACCATCGCCGCCCTCCTCCTCATCCTCCTCGCCGCCGGCGCCCTCTTCCTCATCTACCGCCAGACCGCCCGCCCCCCCGCGTGGTGGGACCAGGCGGGCGCCACCGCGCCCGACGCACCCGACGTCGCCGCCGCCGTCGAGCGCGGCGTCACCACCGTCGTCCACAAGCCGCGCGACCCCGACACCACCTGGCAGGTCGAAGTCACTCAAGCCCAACTCAACGCCTGGTTCGCCCACCGCTTCGAACAATGGATGGCCAACCAGGGCGAAGCCTGGCCCGACGCCGCGGGCCACCCGCGCCTCGCCCTCGAACCCGCACGCGTCCTCATAGGCGTCCCGCTTGGCGGCGAATCCTCGCGCCGTGTCGTCTCCGCCAGCTTCCTCGTCAACCTCGACGCCGAGGGCGCCCTGGGCGCCCGCCTCCACGAAGTCCGCGTCGGCAACCTCGCGGTCCCCATGGGCGTCCTCCACGCCGCCATCACCCAGGCTGTGGGCGACGCCCCCGAAGCCGCCGCCGCCATCGAGGCCCTCCTCACAGGCGGCCCCCTCCTCGACGACCCCTCCATCACCCTCGAAGACGGCAGGCGCGTCACCCTCGTCGCCCTCACCATCCACGACAACCGCCTCGTCGCCACGTGCCGCACCGATCCGCCCTAACCTGTGGTGGTCCACCCACAAGGGAGCGCCCCATCGAAGCCACGCGCCACAGGAAGGTCCTCTTCGTCTGCTCGGGCAACACGTGCAGGAGCCCCATGGCCCAAGCGATCGCGGCCCACCTCATCAAGACCCGCTTCGCCGACTCCACCATCAAGACCCAAGCCGACTCCGCCGGCACCTTCGCAGGCCCGGGCCTCCCCGCTTCACAAGAAGGCGCCAACGCCCTCGAAGCCATGGGCATCCCCATGCACGAGCACCGCTCCAAGCCCATCACCCGCGCCCTCCTCGACCACGCCGACCCCATCTTCGCCCTCACCCGCGCCCATATCGCCGCCATCCTCGAGGTTGACCCCACCGCCGCCGATCGCGTCGAACTCCTCGACCCCGATGGCCGAGACATCCCCGACCCCATCGGCGGCCCCCAGTCCGTCTACGACACCACCGCCCGCAAACTCGTCGAAGCCATCACCAAACGCTTCGAGGAGATGGAGTGGTGAACCTCACCCCTCCCGGTGGCCCGGCTCGCCGAGCCGGGTCTCCCCACGACAAGCCCCGCATCGTCATCGCAGGCGGATCAGGCTACCTCGGCCGCTCGCTCGCCAACCACCTCACCAACCTCAACTACGACGTCACCATCCTCTCACGCTCCGCGCCGCGCAACACCCACGCCGCCCACACCCCATGGGACGGCCGCACCCTCGACACCACCTGGCCCGCCACCCTCAACAACGCCCACGCCCTCGTCAACCTCTGCGGCCGAACCGTCGACTGCATCAAGACCCCCGACCACTGCGACCAGATCCTCCGCTCTCGCGTCGAGTCCACCCGCGCACTGGGCCGAGCCATGCGCACCATCGACAACCCACCACCCGTCTGGGTCCAGATGTCCACCGCCCACATCTACGGCGATCCCGGCCCAGACACCGTCTGCGATGAAGACGCCGCGCTGGGCCTGGGCCTCGCCCCCGACGTCGCCCGCGCCTGGGAAGCCGCCTTCCACGAGGGCGCCCTCGACACCCAGCGCAAGGTCATCCTGCGCACAAGCTTCGTGCTCGGCAAAGAAGGCGGCGCACTCATGCGCCTCAAAGCCATCACACGCCTCGGCGCAGGCGGCACCGTCAGCCACGGCAACCAAGGCATCAGCTGGATCCACGAACGCGACATGAACCGCCTCTTTGAACGCGCCATCACCAACGACACCATGCAAGGCGCCTATCTCGCCACCGCCCCCAACCCCGTCTCCAACAAGGCCTTCATGCGCGCCCTCCGCCAAGCCATGCGCATTCCCATAGGCCTCCCCGCCCCGGCCCCCCTCGTCCGCCTCGGCGCCCCCCTCCTCATGCGCACCGACCCCGACCTCGCCCTCTACGGCCGCTACTGCATCCCACGCCGACTCACCGAGGAAGGGTTCGACTTCGAGCATCCCGAGATCAATGCTGCGCTCAGGGACGTGGCGGGCAATGCAAGCCGCTAGGCTGACCTGAGACCGATCCACCGAAAGGAACCCCCCATGCCACGCCTCATCCCCCACACCGCAACAGGCCCCATCAAGATCGAACCCCAGGACAAGCCCGTCTTCGTCTGCGCCTGCGGCCTATCCCAAAGCCTCCCCCTCTGCGACGGCTCCCATAAAGCCTGCAACGACGAAGCTGCGAACAAGGTCTACATCTACGACGCCGACCGCAAGACCGTCATCGACGTCCGCGACGCCGACGACGCCTGACCCCCACGCGAACCACCACCGATGAGCCGCGTACCTCCGGGCGTGAGTGAAAGACCACCCCCTGAAGAGCCGCCCGCCACCACCGACGCGAGCGAGCCCGCGCCAAAGCCACGCCCCATGCGCCGACGCACCGCGAGGCTCGCCACGCTCCTCGCGCTCACCGTGCTCCTCTGCTTCACGCTCGGCACACTCGGCAAGCACCACTGGGCCCTCGACCTCTTCGCCCACTTCCGCATCCAGTACACCGCGGTGCTACTGGCCTGCGCCGTCCTCCTCGCGGTGTGCAAGGCGCCCTGGCGCGCCGCCGCGCTCGCCCTTTGCACCATTCCCCTCGCCCTCTCGTTGTTCATCTACTCCGAGCGTTCGTTCGCAAAGCAGGCCCCACCCAACTACGCGTTCCGCCTGGTCCACTTCAACGTCCTCACATCCAACACCAACCACTCGCGCGTCCTCGACTACCTCGAGTCCTCCCAGGCCGACCTCATCTGCCTGCAGGAGGTCAACGCGCGTTGGATGACCGCGATCCGCGCCCGGACCTCGTGGGAAGTCGTCATCGACGCCTCGCGCGAAGACAACTTCGGCATGACCCTCCTCCGCCCGCACAGCGCGCGCGTCCTCGTCGAGCACGCAAGGGCCATCGATCTCACGCCCGGCGCTCTGGGCATCCCCGCGATCGAGGCGCGCCTCATCACCCATGGCCAACGCCACCCCGAGAACGATGGCCACCGCACCGCGATGCTCTTCGTCCACACCCTCCCACCCGTCAACGGGCGCAACGCGCGAGTCCGCGATGCCATGCTCGAGCGCGCCGGCGATTGGGTCAACGCCCAGCACGAGCCCGCGCTCATCATGGGCGACCTCAACGCCACGCCCTGGTGCGCCCCATTCAAGCGACTCCTCACCGACACCGGCCTCAGGAACACGATGGTGAGCCACGGCCTCGCACGCTCCTGGCCAACGCGCCTCCCCGCCCTCTTCCGCATCCCGATCGATCATTGCCTCGCGACCCCCGAGTGGGGTTGGATCCGCCTCGGCGGCGACCGCCTCGGCCCACACCTCGGCTCAGACCACCTCCCCCTCGTCGTCCGCATCGGCCCCCGCTTCGACCCGCCCGAGCCAGCCCCGGGCGCCCCGCCCGACGCCCCCTGACGGGGTACCATTGCCCCCGCCTCGTCAAGGAGAGCAAGCCCCGTGGCCAAGCCGACCCCCTCCATCCCAACCGACGCAAAGCCGGGCCTCACCTTCGCAGGCAAGATCCGCCTCCGCGTCTTCGCCTACACCGTCGCCACCGTCCTCGCCGTCTGGGGCGCCATCGCCCTGAGCCCCGCGTGGGCCATGCTCCCGCTCGTGGGCGTCGCCGTCGCCGCCGTCACCATGACCGTCAACAAGGTCACCGCCCGCCTCGCCCGCCCCACCTGCTGGACCTGCGGCTTCGACCTCTCCGCCGAGTCACCCACGCCCCACGGCATCACCTGCCCCGACTGCGGCAGCCTCAACCTCAACCCCGACCCAACCGTCACCCTCGCCGACGCCGACGACACCACCGACGCCGAGCCCGCGAGCGACACCGAAGCGCCGACCGCGCCCCCGCCCGTCGCCTAACGCACGCGCCTCACCGCGCGATCCTCAACAACCGCCCATACGTCAGACACCGCCACGCCCACTCCGCGGGCCCGTACCGGAACCGCGCAAGCCAAAGCGGGCTCCACGCGAGCTGCGCCGCCCAGATCATCAGCACCACGCCGAGCTGCGCGGGCCGCTGCAGGTGCCCGTACATCCCAAGCCCGTACCCGTAGAAGACCAGCGTCGCGATCACCGACTGCGCCAGGTAGTTCGTCAGCGCCATCCGCCCCACCGCGCCCAGCGCCCGCTGGGCCGTGCGCAACCCGCCCGACTTCACGGCCCACATCACAAGCCCAATGTGCCCCAGCGCCACCGCGATCGATCCGAACTCGTTGAAGCGCAGCCCCACGACAAACACAAACGCCGGCTCAAACCCGTTCCGGAAGTTCAGCGCAAGACCCGCAAGCACCAGCGGCAGCCCGACCGCGTACCCCGTCATCGCCATACTCGAATAGAACCGCGCCGACCGCTCACCCGTGAGCACGCGCAGCTTCATCAGCGCAATCCCGATCAGCATGAGCCCGCCCGTGTGCCACAGCCCCCAGAACGGGATCATCCCCGTCAGGTTGCCCATCGCCAGGCGCGACCGCTCGCCCTGCACACTCGCGTACCCGCCGCGGAAACGCTGCACCGTCTCGTCGACCTGCGCCGCGGTCGGCACCAGGTCCGCCAGGTCGCCCTGCATCGACGCGACCATCTCCTCGCTGTAACCAAGCGTGGCCGCCCACTCGGGGTCGACCACGGGCTTCACGACAAACATGCCCATCGACGCCCACAGCACCGCCGCGAACACGATCGCGCCCGCGCCGATCCCGATGAGCAGCGCCGCGGGCAGCTGCCGCGCCCACCACAGAAAGAGCAACCCGCACAACGCATACAGCATCAGGATGTCGCCGTGCCAGACGAAGAACGCGTGCACGATCCCGATCAGCAATAACCACCCGCACCGCACGAACCAGCGCACCCGCGTCGCGCGCAGCGCCGCAGCATCATCCCCCGCGCGCGACGCGTACAGCACCACCCCCGCGCCGAACAGCATCGAGAAGATCGACATCATCTTCATGTCGAACAGCGCGTGCACCACCGCGTACACCCACCGGTTCGCACCCTCGAACGGCACGAGCGTCGGCAGCGAGGCCGGGTTCATGTAGCCCGCATCGGGCATCGAGAACCCCTGGATGTTCATCGCGAGGATGCCGAGCACCGCCACACCGCGCAGCACATCGATCGCATCGATCCGCTCCCCCTCACCCGTCGGCCGCACCGGCGCGGGAGAGCCCGGGGCGCCCATCACGCCTTGCCCATGATCCATCGCATGATCCCCTCGGTGTCGGTCAGGTCATCCACCGCAAGGTCCGCGCCCGACTCCGCGAGCTGCCCACGCGAGAACAACCCCGTCGCCACCCCGATCGAACGCATCCCGTTGTCCCGCGCACACGCCACATCGTGCGGCGTGTCGCCGATCACCGTCACATCCCCCGCCTCGAGCTCACGCTGCGCGTGCGCGCGGTACCGCTCCAGCGCAACAGGCGGCAGGTGCGAACGCGCAGGCGGCACGTGGGGCGAATCGCACCCCCACACATGGATCGCAAACCGGTCCACCCCAACGCCCGCCGCCTCGAGCTTGATCCGACCCGTCTCCGGGTAGTTCCCCGTCAGCAGCGCAAGCGTCGGCGCGGGCACCGCCGCCTCCAGCGCATCGAGCAGCTCGAACACACCAGGGCACGCCTTGGCCTGACCCTCGACCGCAGCGGGCAGGTGCGCGCCGTACGCCTCCCGAAACCGGTCCACCTCCGCCGGGCCCGACGCCTGGCCGTGCGCCACCAGCAGGTCCGCGATGATCAACGGATCGAGACGGCCCGCGTACTCCACGCGATGCTCATCAAACCCATCGCCAAACAGCGCACGCCCCGCGGCCCCCATCGCGTGCACACCCGCGCGATGACTCGTGATCAGCGTCGCATCCACATCGAAAAGGATCAGCATCAACCCAACCTGCGAAAAAGCCTGACTCAAGCGGTTCGGCACGCCGCGCCACCGCTACCGAGCGATCACGAACCCTACTTCATCCCCGACCGCGCCGATGTCCTCCGCCCGCTCCCCCGTGATGAACCGCCCGAGCCGCCCGCGCACGTCCGCGAGGAACGCATCGACCGCAACCGGTTCGCCCTGCGTTTCAAGGGTCACGCTCCCATCAGGCTCGTTCCGGACCCACCCGCTCACACCCGGATGGTCCCGCGCCACCTCCCGGGTGGTCGCCCGGAAGCCCACACCCTGTACACGGCCCGAGAACACCACGCGACGCCGGATCATGGGGCAAGCCTAGGGGTCACGCCGGGGGCGACGAAAGAAAGTGTGTCAAAGTGCCTGTCACTCCTTGCGTTAGGTCCCAAATCATTTGACTCGCGCAAGGGCGGTGTTAGCGTTGAGACAGAACTCACGCCTTTCCGGAACACGGGCCAAGCCTCCCCCACCTCAGGGCAAGAACCAAAGGCTGGCACCAACGTCGGGCAGACATCGGGGGCGCATCGGGTTCAGTCGTCTCGCGATTCGTTGCGCATGCCTGGCGGGCAGCGCACCTTGAATGATGGTCGGCGCAACCGGGCAGGAGGGATGGCCCCTCGTTGCGCCTCAGACGACGGCGGGTATGCCGAGGGGCGGTCGTTTCAAATGGGTGCATGGGTGGACTTTGCATGCTGCGCGGGGGGGACTTGCTGACGTGGGCTATGCCCCTTCGCATAACGACCGCGAACGCGTCCTCGACGCCACCGACATCGTCGATGTCGTCGGCGATCACCTCGCCCTCAAACGCAAGGGACGCGAGTTCGTCGGCCTCTGCCCCTTCCACGACGACACCAAGCCGTCCATGTACGTCGTCCCCCACAAACAGATCTTCCACTGCTTCGCCTGCGGCGCCGGAGGCAACGCCTTCGACTTCATGATGAAGTTCCACGGCATGGACTTCCGCGCCACCCTCGAACAGCTCGCCGAACGCGCCGGCATCGAGCTCACCAAGCCAAACACCCCGCGCCACGCCCACGCCGAGTCCGACGTCTCCAGGGACGACATCGCCAAGGCCAACGCCCTCGCCCTCCGCCTCTTCCGCACACTCCTGGCCCACCCAGAGCACGGCGAGGCCGCCCGCCAGGCCATCGCCAAACGCGGCATCGACGACGACACCGCCGAGGCCTTCATGCTGGGCGTCGCGCCCGACCGCTGGGACGGCCTCATCGCCATGGCCAACAAGTCGGGCATCCCCATCGCCCACCTCGAAGCCGCCGGACTCGTCAAGACGCGCAAGGAGTCCTCGGGCCACTACGACACCTTCCGCCACCGCCTCATCTTCCCAATCCTCGACCAGCTCGGCCGCCCCATCGCCTTCGGCGGGCGCAAGCTCCGCGAGGACGACGACCCGAAGTACCTCAACTCACCCGAGTCCCCCCTCTTCGACAAGTCCTCCACCCTCTACGCCCTCAAGCAGGCCACCCTCGCCATCAAGCAGGCCGACCAGGCCATCGTCTGCGAGGGCTACACCGACGTCATCGCATGCCACCAGGCGGGCGTGCAGAACGCCATCGCCACCCTCGGCACCGCCTTCACCCCGAACCACGCCAAGATCGTCCGCCGGGTCTGCTCATCGGTCGTCCTCCTCTTCGATGGCGACGAGGCGGGCCTCAAGGCCGCGGAGCGCGCCGTCGAGGTCTGCTTCGCCGAGCCCATCGACGTCCGCGTCGCCATGCTCCCCAAGGGCCAGGACCCCGACGACCTCCTCAGCGCCGACGGCGGGCGCGCCGCCTTCGACACCCTCATCGCCAGCGCCGTCGACGCCATCGAGTTCCGCTACGCCCGCCTCGACCAATCCCTGCGCGAGGCGGGCCACGCCACCGGCAGCGCCGCCCGCACCCGCGCCGTCGAAGAAGACGCCCAGCGCATCGCCCAGATGGGCCTCGCGCGCATCTCCCCCATCCGGCGCGAGACCATCATCGACCGCCTCGCGCGCATCGCGGGCGTCGACCGCCGCGCCATCATCGAAGCCGTCACCGCCGCCCAGTCGCGCACGCGACAGCCCGCCACCACAACCGCAGCGCCGGGCGCGGCGCCGCCCGCGCTCCTCCGCCGCGCCGACGAGGCCGCCGTCGCCTGCCTCCTCGCCGACCCGTCCCTCGCAACCCGCGACGGCGCAGGCGTCGACGACGCCCTCCTCGCGATGTCGGCGCGCGAGGGCATCTGGACATCCCTCGCCAGCGCCATCGCCACCGCCATCGAAGACGAGGGCGCCGACGGACTGGCCCGATTCGAATCGCGCCTCCCCGACGCCGACCTGCGACAGCTCGCCTCGGGCCTCGTCTCGTGGGCCGAGCGCATCACCGAACGCGACGCCCTCGCCGACCGCTGGCCCGAGCGCATCCAGGCCATGTGGAACGACTGCGTCCGCCGCCTCCGCCTCGACGGCGCCGACAACACGCCCGCCCTCGACAACCCCGCGGCACGCCTCGCCTCCCTCCGCGAGCGCCACGCCACGCTGGGCGGCCACGCCGTCCCGCGCCCCCTCGCCGGGCGACCCCTCGCGCCCGCCACACCGATACACGACCGCGCCACACCGGAGGCCGACCCCCGATGAAGCGCCGCACGATTCATTCATGTCTTTGCATTGCTTGTCCCTCACGCCTAGCAGGAGTGCCCCAACAGTGACCACGCTGCACCCCGCTCTCATCGACCTCCTCAACCTGTCGCGCAAACGCGGCTGGCTCGCCTACGAGGAGCTCAACGCCACCCTCCCCGACGCCTTCGTCGACCCCGAGCGCATCGACGATGTCCTCATCGAGGTCGACCGCGCCGGCATCGACATCGTCGACGTCCGCGACTACAAGGCCCGCGTCTGGCGCGAATCCAAGAAGAACGGCACGGGCCCCGCCCGCAAATGGGTCATGCCCAAGCCCGAGGAAGAGGGCTCCATCCACGCCGTCACGGGCGTCTGGCAGCCCGCGGGCACCACCCCCATCCAGCAGTCCATGCTCAACGTCGGCACGGGCGAGCAGTCGGTCCCCCACATCCCCCTCCTCCCCGAGGAGCGCGAGCAGGCCGAGCAGGCCGCCCACCACCAGCGCGAAACCGAAGACCACCGCCGCGAATCTCGCGAGGCCCGCACCGACGAGGACACCGCCGAGATCGACGCCGAGGCCGCCGCGGAACTCGCCGAGGCCCTCACCGGCGCCGCCAAGCGCATCGACGACCCCGTCCGCATGTACCTCACCCAGATGGGCACCATCCCGCTGCTCACGCGCGAAGAGGAGATCTCCCTGGCCAAGAAGATCGAGACCACGCGCATGATCTTCCGCAGGCGCGTCCTCGAGTCCGACTACGCCGTCTCCCAGGCGATCGACGTCCTCGAGCACGTCCACCGTGGCGAACTCCCCTTCGACCGCACCATGCGCGTCTCCACCGCCGAGGAAAACGCCAAGGCCAAGATCGCCAAGCGCATCCCCTACAACACCGCCACCGCCCGCAAGCTCCTCGACATCAACCGCGAGGAGTGGAACGCCTTCGAGGAGGCAGAAGCCGCGGGCGACGAGGCCCTCGCCGAGCAGATCTGGCTCCGCATCCAGTCCCGCCGCCGCCGCCTGGCCACCCTCATCGAAGAGTGCTCGCTCCGCACCTCCCGCATCATGCCCTTCCACAAGAAGCTCCGCTCCATCTCCCAGAAGATGCAGGGCCTGATCGCCGAGCTCGCCAAGGCCGAGCGCAACCCCGACCGCTACGACCCCGAAGACGTCATCGTCATGGAGGAGGAACTCGAAGGCCTGCGACAGCTCGTCCTCGAAGACCCCGAAGAACTCGCCGACCGCGTCATGCGCCTCGACGTCGTCTTCTGGGAGTACGAACAGGCCAAGCGCGACCTGTCCGCGGGCAACCTCCGGCTCGTCGTCTCCATCGCCAAGAAGTACCGCAACCGCGGCCTCTCCTTCCTCGACATCATCCAGGAGGGCAACACGGGCCTCATGCGCGCCGTCGACAAGTACGAGTACAAGCGCGGCTACAAGTTCTCCACCTACGCCACATGGTGGATCCGACAGGCCATCACCCGCGCCATCGCCGACCACGCACGCACCATCCGCGTCCCCGTCCACATGATCGAGACCATGAGCAAGCTGCGCAACATCGAGAAGCAGCTCCTCCAGAAGCTCGGCCACGAGCCCACCATCGAAGAACTCGCCGAGGCCGCCGGCATGACCGTCGACGAGACCCGCCGCGTCATGAAGGTCTCACGCCACCCCGTCTCGCTCGACCGACCCGTCGGCGAATCCGAAGACTCCTACTTCGGCGACTTCATCGAAGACCACTCACAGGAAGCCCCCGCCTCCGTCGCCTCCTCCGACATGCTCAAGCGACGCATCGAGGACGTCCTCAAGACCCTCACCTACCGCGAGCGCGAAATCGTCAAGCTCCGCTACGGCGTCGGCGACGGCTACACCTACACCCTCGAAGAGGTCGGCCGCATCTTCAAGGTCACACGCGAACGCGTCCGACAGGTCGAGGCCAAGGCCATCCGCAAGCTCCAGCACCCCGTCCGCTCACGCAAGCTCACCCCCTTCCTCGACGGCTCAAACGAGGAAGACGAGTAAGCCAGTGACCGAGTAACACAGCCCGAGTGGGGCGGGCGTCCCGCCCGCCATCGCCGAGCGTCTCGCTCGGCGATGCTCCCGGCATCCAACACCCCCTCCAAAGGCCCCGCCCACGCGGGGCCTTATCATCGCGCTCGCCACCCCGACCCTACTTCCCCACGAAGGGAGCCTCATGGCAACCTCTCGCCAGTCCAAACGCCTCCTCATGCACGTCCGACACCGCGCCTACCAGCCGGCAGCCATCGACCAGATCATCGAAGACCTCCGCATCCCCGAAGACCAGCACGACGAGTTCCGCCAGACCATCGCCGACCTCGCGGGCGAGGGCGAGCTTCACATCGCCCAAGGCGACGTCGTCATGCTCCCCGACTTCACCGAGGACGAGGTCGAGGGCGAGTTCAAGAAGAACCCACGCGGCTTCGGCTTCATCATCACCGACACCCCCACACGCCACGGCGACCTCTTCGTCCCGCCCGACGCCACCCTCGACGCCGTCTCGGGCGACCGCGTCCGCGCCGCCATCGTCCGCTCGCGACGCCCCCGCCCGGGCCAGTCGCCCTTCACCGCCCAGATCATCGAAGTCCTCGAACGCCGCAAGACCCACTTCGCAGGCGAACTCCGCAAACAAGGCTCCACCTGGCTCGTCTACCCCGACGGCTCCACCCTCACCGACCCCGTCGTCGTCCGCGACGCCGAGTCCAAGAACGCCAAAGAGGGCGACAAGGTCATCGTCGACATCCTCTCCTTCCCCGAGGGCAACGAACTCGCCGCGGGCGTTATCACGAAAGTCCTGGGCGAAGCGGGCCAGCCGTCGGTCGAGACCCAGTCGGTCATCGAGAACTACGACCTCCCGGGCGAGTTCCCCGACGCCTGCATCGACCAGGCCCGCGAAGTCTCCGAGCGCTACAACCGCGAGATGGCCGACGCCATCGACAACGGCAAGGGGTGGGACCCCAAGGTCCGCCGCGACATGCGCAACGACTTCATCCTCACCATCGACCCGCCCGACGCGAAAGACTACGACGACGCCATCTCCATCGAACGCCTGAACGACCCCAGCTGGGGCGGCGGCAGAGAACGCGGATGGCGCCTGGGCGTCCACATCGCCGACGTCTCCCACTTCATCGAACCCGGCACGCCCGTCGACGTCGAGGCCGCCGACCGCGCCAACTCCGTCTACCTCCCCCGCCTCGTCATCCCCATGATCCCCGAGCTCCTCTCCAACGGCATCTGCTCGCTCCAGGAGGGCGTGCCCCGCTACTGCAAGTCCGTCTTCATCGAGTACGACGAACAGGGCAAGGTCCGCGCCCAGGGCTACTCCGCAACGGTCATCGACTCCGCCAAGCGCCTCACCTACCTCGAGGCCCAGGCCCTCATCGAGGGCAACGAGGAAGAGGCAAAGAAGCACGCCCGCACCGAGCCGGTCTACACCGACCAGCTCAAGGCCGCCGTGCAGGAGATGAACACCCTCTCCCGACGCATCCGCGACCGGCGCAAGCGCCAGGGCATGATCCACCTCGAACTCCCCGACGTGGAACTCATCTTCGACGAGGACGGGCGCGTCATCGACGCCCAGCCGGAAGACGACGCCTACACCCACACCCTCATCGAGATGTTCATGGTCGAGGCCAACGAAGCGGTCGCGCGCCTCTTCGAGGACCTCTCGGTCCCCATCATGCGCCGCGTCCACCCCGAGCCCGTCCCCGGCTCCACCGAGGGCCTGGCCGACTTCGTCAAGGTCAGCGGCTACCGCGTCCCCAAGAACCCCACCCGCGAAGAACTCCAGGGACTCCTCGAAGCCACCGCCGGCACGCCCGCAGCCCCCGCCGTCCACATGGCCGTCCTGCGCACCCTCACCCGCGCCGAGTACTCACCCGCCCTCATCGGCCACTTCGCCCTCGCCTCCGAGGCCTACTCCCACTTCACCAGCCCCATCCGCCGCTACGCCGACCTCCTCACTCACCGCGCCCTCACCGTCTACCTCGAGATGACCGACAACAACGCCAAGGCCCCCAGGTCCGACTCGGACAAGAAACGCATCGGCCGCGAGCTGCGCGAACACCCATGGGTCCTCGATGAGACCACCCTCACCACGCTCGGCAGCGCCTGCAACCGCCGCGAGGACAACGCCGAGTCCGCCGAACGCGACCTCCGACAGTTCCTCGTCCTCCAACTGATGGAGGAACACATCGGCGAGTCGTTCCAGGGCGTCGTCACGGGCGTCAAGCAGGCCGGCGTCTTCGTCCGCATCGACAAGTACCTCATCGAGGGCATGATCCCTACCTCCGACCTCCCCGGCCCACCATCCAAGACCAAGGGCATGCCCAAGCCGGGCCTCTGGAAGCTCGACCGCCGATCCGGCGCCCTCGTCGAGGTCAACTCGGGCCGCTCCTACAACATGGGCGACCGCCTCGACGTCACCATCACAGAAGTCGACCTCGCCAAACGCCAGCTCAACCTCGTCGTCACCGACCCCGAAGCCCGCAACGTCGGCAAGGGCAAGAAGGGCGCCAACCTCGCCGGCGCCCTCACCCTGGGCGACGTCCGCGAGTTCGACGCCCCGGGCAAGACCGGCGCCCAACGCCGATCCCAGAAGTCCAGGTCACGCGACAAACGCAAGTCCGACCACCGCTCAGACCGCAAGGACAAGGGCAAGCGGCAGTAGCTCTGAAGCCCAGACCCTATAAGCACACCCGGTTCTCGGGCCTTCCCACAACCACACCCCCCCATCTGACCATATTTGGGAACAATCCCGCATCCCTACCCGTTCGTTGGGCGAACAGGACACATGGGAATCCGCCGGGGTGGAATGTCGCGTGCGCGGCACGCCCTCGGGCAGCACCATGCGAGGACCAGATGACCGCCGCTCCCGGATCACATCCGAAGAACACGAAGGGTGATGGCGAGTCCCTCTCTCTGGTATCGTTGAACGACAGGACGCCCGCGCGCCCAACCCCCCCGCCCGTGCGGGGACCACGCCGTCCCGCCTCCAACCAGGACCCCAACGAGGTCTCCAAGCTGCCGATGCCGGACGACTCTGCTCCACTCCCCATGCCCGACGACACCCGCGCGGGGGACCAGGCGACCAACGAGCCCAACAAGCCCAAGGAGGACACCCTCCAGATCCTCACAGGCGGCGGCGCCAACAACGACGCCGCGGGCGGCTCACCAAGCCAGGGCTCAAAGGGCGATTCCACCTCTGGCAGGCGCATGGACGCCACCTCCGTCGACTCCATGCTCGGCCGCATCGTCGTCGAGCAGGGCCTCGCCACCAACGACGAAGTCGAGCACTGCAAACGCCGCAAAATCGACACCGTCTCCGACGACGACGCCTCGGGCAAGTCACTCGCCCAGATCCTCGTCGACGAGGCCTTCGTCACCAAGCGCCAGCTCACCCGCATCCGCCAGCAGGTCGAAGCCGAACGCACGGGCCAGCAGATCCCGGGCTACAAGGTCATCGAGAAGCTCGGCGCCGGCGCCATGGCCGCCGTCTACAAGGCCAAGCAGCTCTCCCTCGACCGCATGGTCGCCATCAAGGTCCTCCCGCGCAAGTTCTCGACCAACAAGCAGTTCATCGAGCGCTTCTACGCCGAGGGACGCGCCGCCGCCCAGCTCAACCACCCCAACATCGTCCAGGCCTTCGACGTGGGCCAGGCCGGCGAATTCCACTACTTCGTCATGGAGTACGTCGAGGGCGGCACCGTCCACGACACCATCGTCGCCAACAAGCGCTTCGACGAAGCCGAAGCACTCGAGATCGCCATCCACATCGCCGATGCGCTCCAACACGCCCACGAGCGCGGCCTCATCCACCGCGATGTCAAACCAAAGAACATCATGATCGCCCCCTCGGGCGTCGCCAAGCTCGCCGACCTCGGTCTCGCCAGAGCCATCGACGACAAGGATGCCGCGCTCGCCGAAAAGGGCAAGGCCTTCGGCACCCCCTACTACATCTCCCCCGAGCAGATCCGCGGCGAGGTCAACGTCGGCCCCCAGGCCGACATCTACTCACTCGGCGCCACCCTCTACCACATGGTCTCGGGCACCGTGCCCTTCAACGGCAAGAACCCCACCGAGGTCATGCAGAAGCACCTCAAGAGCCCGCTCATCCCGCCCGACCACGTCAACTCCAAGCTCTCCCCGGGCATCTCCGAGGTCATCGAGATGATGATGGCCAAGAGCAGGCGCGACCGCTACAAGTCCTGCAAGGAGCTCCTCACCGACCTCCGCGCCGTCCAGCGCGGCGAGCTCCCACCCATCGCCCACAAGGAAGCCCCCGCCGAGGCCCTCGCCGCACTCGCGCAAGCCGAGTCCAGCGCGCCCCAGCAACTCGTCGCCGACCGTTCGCGCGGCGAGTCACCCTTCGCCGATGCGCGCGTCAAGGCCATCACCTTCCTCCTGGGCATCTCGCTCGCCTACGCCCTCATCATGACGGTCGTCCTCGCCATGATGTCCATGGGCTGACGCGAACGCCTCCAACACACACGTCCACCCGCCCGCCGGGCCGCTACGATGCGCCCGGCGGGCATCGCGTTGCGCACTCCAGACCCCGAAGGAGCCACACCATGGAACTCTACATCGACACCGCGAACCTCGACGAGATCAAGCAGGCCCACGACATGGGCGTCCTCGATGGCGTCACCACCAACCCATCCCTCATCGCCAAAGAGGGCGTCGACTACAACAAGCGCCTCGCCGAAATCTGCGAGGTCGTCGAAGGCCCCGTCTCGGCCGAAGTCATCGCCACCGACTTCGACGGCATGATGACCGAAGCCCACGCCAACGCAAAGATCGCCGACAACATCGTCATCAAGCTCCCCTCCACCGTCGACGGCCTCAAGGCATGCAAGGCCCTCTCCGACCAGGGCACGCGCACCAACCTCACCCTCTGCTTCCAACCCCTCCAGGCCATGCTCGTCGCCAAGGCAGGCGCCTACCTCGTCAGCCCGTTCATCGGACGCATCGACGATATCGGCGCCGACGGCATGGACCTCATCCACCAGATCCGAACCATCTACGACAACTACGGCTTCACCACCAAGGTCCTCGCCGCATCCATCCGACACCCCATGCACGTCGTCCAATGCGCACTCGCCGGCTGCGACGTCGCCACCGTCCCCTTCAAGGTCATCAACCAGTTCATGAACCACCCCCTCACCGACTCAGGCCTCGAGAAATTCGTCGCCGACTACAAGAAGGCCTTCGGCTAAGCAGACAGAGCGAGCCGGGGCGTGCCGCCCCGGCGCGAGCACCAACAACTGACCAAGGCCGCCGGAACCGTGCTTCGCCCTCGCGGGTACACATCAGAGGGAACGGGTGTGAGAAGCCGGGGGCGACGCCTTGACCAATCCCAACACCCCCTCCTCCACGCCCATCTGCCCACGATGCGCCTACGACCTCTCCGCCCCCATCCCAACATGGACCGACGCCTGCCCACTCCAGGGTAAGTGCCCCGAGTGCGGCCTCGACTTCGCCTGGTCACGCGTCATCCACGCCGACCGCTACCTCCTCCCCTGGCTCATCGAACACGCCAGCCTCAGACCACTCACCGCCACCCGCGCCTTCTTCATCACCGCCCGCCGATCCCTCAACCCCATCACTTTCTGGCGCCGACTCGACATGAGCCACCCCATCCGATGGCGCAGGCTCCTCCTCCACGTCGCGCTCTGCTACATCCTCATGCACACAGCGCTCGTCGCGACGCGCTTCTCCATCGCCATCGGCCACACCATCCCCGCCTGGCTCGCCCAGCGCCGCGTCGCCAGCGCCATCCTGACCGCGCCGCCCCCCGCACCACCCGACGTCGGCGTGTGGGCGAGCACGCCCACCTTCACCGGCTGGACCCCCGGGTGGGCCTACGCCATGAGCGATCCACCCGACTGGGTGCCCACCTTCACGCCAGGCACACTCACCTACGCCTACTCCTGCCCCATCCCCGATGGCGTCACCACCATGCGCATCGCGGGCAGGCTCGACTTCACACCGCTCACGCCCGAGACCGCGCCCACCAACGGCCAGTGGACCGTCTTCTACCTCGGCGCACCACAGACCGGCCCCACCGCGATCCCGCTCTGGACATTCATCCGCTACGAGGCCGGCCTCACCCCCCGCCAGGCCATCGCCATCACCCTCTTCCCCTACTGGTTCGACGACGACTTCGGCCCCGTCGGCTCGGGCGTCCTCTTCGCCTTCACACTGCTCGCGCCGCTCACCGCCGCCATCGTCCTCCCCTTCACCTTCATCACGGTCGCCACAACACTCGGCAACGCAGGCGTCAGGGCCGCCCACTTCGTGCGCGCCACCGCCTACTCCGTCGCCGCCCTCTTCGTCCTCCAGGCCGCCTCCACCATCCCGATGGCCATCTACATCACCGTCCAGCGCACCGCCGACCCGACATCCTTCCCGTGGTCCCTCTCGGAAGACATCGAAGACCACTGGTTCACCTGGCACCTCATCGCCGGTGCCGCGTGGCTCCTCCTGAACTGGTGGATGTTCTGCAAACGCTACCTCCGCATCCCCCACGCCTTCTGGGTCACACTCCTCCTCTCGATCATCGCCTACCTCATCGTCCCCGCCGCCGCCATGGTCCTGGGCTACCTCCTCAACGCAGCCACCTACTGACCAACGCGACCACCCCGAGCATCACCCACGCCGAAGGGCGCACGAACGTTGCCAGTGGGCACAGCGAAGCAAGC
Source organism: Phycisphaerales bacterium (assembly GCA_965228605.1). Classification (GTDB taxonomy): domain Bacteria; phylum Planctomycetota; class Phycisphaerae; order Phycisphaerales; family UBA1924. Next base: position 3,110,763 of record OZ245825.1, on the reverse strand, counting down.
CCCTGGAACACAACCCCCCGATTGCACAGACCGCCCGGAGGGCGGACGAAGCCCACTCACTCCTTCACGACAACACCGCGCAAACAAAGCCCCCACCTGCAAACACAAGCGGGGGCGAAAGGAACTCACCAACAACACTCAGCTCATGGCGTCACAGTGCTCAACGTCAGAAACACACCAAAGCAAACAGGCACGTTGTCCAGCGCAATCTCGATCCCATCACCATCACCAAGCGCCGTCCAACCGCTCGTCATGCGGAACTGATCGCCACCGTTGATCGTCACCACCAGGTCCATCCGCTGGCGACCCGCCGCATCGTTCACCTTGTACGTCCCGAAGCCCTCGATCAACAGCGTGTCGTCGCCCGACCCCACCGTCACCTCGAGCGGCCCAACGTTCGACACCGTGTTCCCGTTGGCATCAACGCCCGCCGCCTCGAGCCCGAAGAACCCCGACACCTCGGGCGTGAACGTGATCGGGCACAGGCACTCGCCCACGCACCCCTGCGCGTACGACGAGTTGTCACCAAGCTCGACAAGCACAATGGGCGGGCTGAACGGCCCCGGGTCCGCCGCGACCGTCCCCAACCCGCCGACCAACCAACCGCCCCCCGCCACACCGACCGCCGCGATGCAAGCCCGCACGTTCCTGCGCATCTTCATTGTCTTCTCCCTGCTAAGCGGGTGCGCCCGCCTGCGCGGGCCACCGCCATCGAAAGCGCCAGCACAACGATGTGCCGGCCAGCGCCCCACGTACCTTCAATCTACACCCCAAGCCCGACAGAGCGAACGCAATCGGACCGAAAACAACCCGCCCCCGGCGCACCAATCACCGATCGCCAGGTAGGAATCCACGCCCGCCCCGATCCATTCCGCGCCCCAACCCTTCCCGCAACCCCCAACCGGTGCTAGATTGAACCCGACGCGCGCACACACGCGCCATCGCCCCCAGAGGAGTAGGAGAACCACATGCCGCTCGCCACCGCCACGCTCATCGCCTGCGCGCCCCTCGCGCTCGCCCACACCACCGACCCCACATCCGTCTCGACTGACGGCGCCCTCGACGCCGACACCGCCATCGTGCGCACCTTCCTTGATGAGCCCGCGCGCCTCACGCTCCCCCCCACACCCACACCCTCACCAACCCCCGAAGGCGCCGCCCTCCTCTGCACCGACGCCCTCGACACGGGCCAGGCCCCCGACGCCGACCTCCCGCGCGAACTCGCCTGGCTCCCCGACGGCTCCGCGGTCGCCATCGTCAACCGCGACACCGACAACGTCACCTTCTTCGACCCCACCACCCTCACCATCACCGACACCGTCGCCGTGGGTGACTTCCCCACATCGATCGCCGCGTCGCCCGACGGCCAGTACGTCCTCACCACGAACCTCCTCGACAACACCGTCTCCGTCATCGACGTCGCCACCAAGGCCATCGCCGCGACCGTCCCCGTCACGGGCGACCAGCCCTACAACGTCAAAGTCACCGCCGACTCAACCCGCGCCGTCGTCGGCGTCATCAACGACGCCACCGACGCCACCTTCTCCATCATCGACCTCAACACACTCACCGAGACCGACTCCTTCCCCGGCGGCACCCAGGGCATCATCGGGTTCTTCGCCACCCCCTCCTTCGGCATCGCCGGCAACATCTTCACCAAGTGGGAACTCACGCCCAACTCCCAGACCATCGTCCTCCCACAAAGCTTCACCGGCGGCGGCTCGGTCAACCTCTACGACATCAACACCGGCACGCTCGACGCGAGCCTCCCCATCGCCCAGGGCGCAAACGGCCTCGACATCAAGGACGACGGCGCCATCGCCGCCATCACCCTCACCTCCCCCTCCAACCAACTCGTCGTCGTCGACCTCAACACCCAGACCATCGCCAACACCTTCAACGTCGGCCACTCGTCCGACGGCCTCATCGTCGTCTACCCAGGCGCCGACATCGCCGCGATCGCCCAGTCCTCCAACATCTACTTCCACTCCCTCACCACCGGCGCCCAACTCTCCACCACCGTCTCCTCCTTCTTCGGCGACCTCGACATCACCTCCGACGGCAACTACATCGTCGGCTCCAACTTCAACTTCCGCGTCTTCGACGCCGCCACCTTCGCCCTCGTCGACACCCTCCCCTCCCAGGCCAACGCCGAGCTCGCCGTCAGCCCCGTCGACAACACCGTCGTCGCCCTCAACAACCGCTTCCGCGAGAACGCGCTCGTCTTCACCATCAACGGCGCCGCCTCCACGTTCGACGGCTACGCCCTCTCAGGCCAGCCGGCCGAGGGCGATGCGCCCCTCGAGGTCAACGTCAGCGCCAACGGCGCCACCGCCATCGTCTCCCACGGCATCTCCGAAAACGTCGCACTCCTCGACCTCAACACCCTCAGCCTCACCCACGTCCACACGGGCGACCGCGTCATGGACGCCGCCCTCACCCCCGACGGCCTCACCGCCGTCGCCTGCAACGGCGACTCCGACACCGTCTCCATCATCGATGTCCCCTCCGCCAACGTCGTCAAGACCATCAACATCCCGGGCCGCCCCGCGCGCGTCCGCATCGCGCCCGACGGCTCCATGGCCTACGTCCTCAACATCGCCGGCTCCGACCAGGTCCGCTTCATCACGCTCGACGGCGCCAGCTCCGCGCTCGTCGCTTCCGTCCCCGCGGGCCAGGCCGGCGCATGGAACGGCGCCGCCTACGCGGAAACCTCCGGCGTCGAACTCTCGCCCGACGGCTCACTCTTCGCCGTCTGCGACTCCTTCAACGACCTCCTCCGCCTCTTCGACACCACCACCATGACCCAGGTCGCCGCGGTCCCCACAGGCGACTTCCCCATCCAGGTCGCCTTCCTCCCCGACGGCTCACGCGCCTACGTCACCAACCCCTTCGACGACACCGTCTCCGTCATCAACATCAACGGCGCCGCCTCATCCAACATCGGAACCATCACGGGCCTGGGCGACTCCACCTTCACCGTCGCCGCCGACAACTCAGGAAACTACGTCTACGTCGGCGACTACGACTTCGCCAACGGCGGCACCCTCTTCGTCATCTCCACCGCCTCCAACTCCGTCATCGAAACCCTCGACCTGGGCGAGCTCCGCATCCGCAAGCTCGTCTACTCCCCCGACACCAACCGCCTCTACGCCGCAACAACCCCAAGCACCAACACCCCCGCCGCGCTCCTCCGCTTCAGCGCCAACGGCCCATTCACCCAACAGATCGACTCCACCCCACTCTCAGGCTCACCCCTCGGCGCCGCCTTCACCCCCGACCAGGAAACCGCCCTCGTCGCCAACACCAACACCGACCTCCTCGACGTCATCCGCTTCGACTGCTCCCCAGGCTCATCCTGCACCGCCGACTTCGACAACGACGGCGACGTCGACTCCACAGACCTCAACACCCTCCTCGCCGCCTTCGCCGACCCCGTCAACCCGGGCGACCCAGGCGACGCCGACGGCGATGGCGACGTCGACTCCACCGACCTCAACATCCTCCTCACCCAATTCGGCACCGACTGCTAACGACCGCCCATACCGAGCCGGGGCGTGCCGCCCCGGCGCAAGCACCACAAGCGCCGAGCGCCCCCTCCCTCTCCCCCAGGGGGAAAGGGCCGGGGTGAAGGGCCCAACACAAACGCGAGCAAAGCGAGCACCCGAACTCCGCCCCCTCCCTCTCCCCCTGGGGGAAAGGGCCGGGGTGAAGGGCCCAACACAAACGCGAGCAAAGCGACCACCCGAGCTCCGCCCCCTCCCTCTCCCCTTGGGGGAGAGGGCCGGGGTGAGGGGTCCAACACAAACGCGAGCGAAGCGAGCATCCCCACTCCCCACTCCCCACTCCCCACTCCCCACTCCCCACTCCCCATTCCCCACTTCGTCTCTTCGTCTCCTCGTCTCTCCGTCTCTCCGTCTCTCCGTCTCTCCGTCTCTCCGTCTCTCCGTCTCTCCGTCTCTTCCGATTATCCTCCCACCATGCCCACCCTCGCCCTCGTCGCCATCGCGGGCATCGTGCTCCTCGCCGCCTACCTCACCTACGGCCGCTACCTCTCGGCCCGCATCTTCAACCTCAACAAAGACACCACCACACCCGCCAACCAACTCGCCGACAACGCCGACTACGTCCCCACCAAGCGCTCCATCGTCTTCGGCCACCACTTCACATCCATCGCCGGCACCGGACCCATCGTCGGGCCCGCCATCGCCGTCATGTGGGGCTGGCTCCCGGCCATCCTCTGGGTCGTCCTCGGCTCCATCTTCATCGGCGCCGTCCACGACCTCGGCTCCCTCGTCGTCTCACTCCGCAACAAAGGCCGCTCCATAGGCGACGTCGCCGGCGACCTCCTCGGCCCACGCGTCCGCCTCATCTTCCTCGCCATCCTCATCGTCGGACTCTGGATCGTCCTCGCCGTCTTCGGCCTCGTCATCGCCTCCGTCCTCCGCCAATACCCCGCCGCCATCACACCCGTCCTCGCCCAAATCCCCCTCGCCCTCCTCATCGGCGTCTTCATCCACCGCAAGGGCAAGTCGATCGTCATCCCCTCGATCATCGCCCTCGCCATCATGTTCCTCACCGTGTGGCTCGGCGCCGCCGCCGAGTCCCAAGGTGGCACAGCTCTCCGAGCTGTGTCTCCCCTCCTCGACGCAACCCACTACCTCAACACCACCCTCAGCGCCCAGCCCATCTGGCTCTGGACCGCCGCCCTCCTCATCTACGCCTACATCGCCTCCGTCATCCCCGTCTGGACCCTCCTCCAACCACGCGACTACATCAACGCCCTCCAACTCATCACCGCCCTCGCCCTCATCCTCACCGGCCTCATCGCCGCCGCAACCCTCGGCGGCGCGCCCGGCGACACCCCTCCCCCGTCCCCGACGGGGGAGGTGGCTCATGCGCAGCATGAGTCGGAGGGGGTCACCACAAACGCGAGCAAAGCGAGCCTCACTGCTCCTCCCTCTCCCCTTGGGCGAGAGGGCCAGGGTGAGGGGTCAAACAACAACGCGAGCAAAGCGAGCCTCAACTCCTCTCCCAACTCCGTCTCTCCGTCTCTCAGTCTCTCCGTCTCTTCCGAGCGCCCCCCACTCAACCTCGTCGCCCCCCTCATCAACCTCCACCCACCAGGCGCCCCCCCACTCTTCCCCGTCCTCTTCATCACCATCGCCTGCGGCGCCTGCTCCGGCTTCCACTGCCTCGTCGCCTCGGGCACAACCTCCAAGCAACTCACCGACGAACGACACGCCAAACCCGTCGCCTACGGCTCCATGCTTACCGAAGGCTTCCTCGCCACACTCGTCATCGCCGCATGCGCAGCGGGGATCGGGCTGGGGACGACGATTGATGCCGGCAACATCGCAAGCCGCGCAAGCCGGGCCGTTCACCATCAACGCATCCCTATTGACGATCAATACTTCTACTCGGTGACCAGCGATCCTCAACATGGGGCGGTCTCGGTGACGCTGCAGCGGTTCGCAGGCGATTCGAGGGGTATTGGCGTCATCGAACTCACCGGCGACGCCGACTGGAACTACCAGGCGCTGAAGACTGCCTATGAGGTGGCTGGCGCGGCGAAGCGCGAGCTGATTCAGCACGAGCTCGATCGCTGGAACGAACTCGCTGCCCTGTCGGGCAGCATCATCGATCCGGCTGAGGATACTTGGCTGCGGTTACCAGAAGGTGCTGCGAGAGTCAGAGCAACGGGCCTTGAGCACAGCGATCCGCGCATCATCGATCTCCGAGGCCAACTCGCCTTCGCCAACCAATACCCCTCCTGGTCCTCCTCCAAAGGCCTCTCCAGCACCGTCGGCGCCTTCGTCCAGGGCAGCGCCAACTTCCTCGCAGCCCTCGCCATCCCACTCCCCATCGCCATCGCCCTCATGGCCGTCATGGTCGCCTCCTTCGCCGCGACCACCATGGACACCGCGTGCCGCCTCCAGCGCTACGTCATCCAGGAACTCGCCCGCACCTTCCTCCCCAAGTCCAAGGGCTGCCCCAACTGCGGGTATGACACGTCGGGGATAGGCACCAGGGATCAGGCACCAGGCACCAGTAAAGATGCGCGCGCCGCGCACGTGTCCTCCCCCGCCCCCGGCGGGGGAGGTGGCACGAGCGAAGCTCGTGACGGAGGGGGTCAATCAACAAACGCGAGCGAAGCGAGCCACACATCTCCTCCCTCTCCCCTTGGGGGAGAGGGCCGGGGTGAGGGGTCCACAACAGACGCGAGCGAAGCGAGCCTCAACAACTCCCCACCTGATGCCTCGTGCCCGGTCCCCGGTGCCTTCCTCTGCCCCGAATGCGGCACCAACACCACCACCTGCAAAGACAACACCCCCGCCCGCCGCCGCCTCGCCTCACCCTTCAACCCCTTCAAGTACATCGCCACAACCCACGGCGCCACACTCATCGCCGTCACCACCGCATTCCTCCTCGCGATGGGCCCATTGCCGTCGTATCAGCAAGCATCCGCTGTTCAGCGAATTGGAGCGCTTGTTGGAACGGGTGCCCAGCCATCGATGATGGACCCCGCGCAGGCTGCACCACGCACGCCGGACAACACCGTTGATTGGCAGCGCGATTCCCCGCTGCCCGATTACGCTGCGCTCGCCGACCCCTCATGGTTCGACCGCACCACCACCCAACTCTCCCACTGGCTCACCACCGGCGGCAAAGGCGGCCTCACGCTCTGGCCACTCTTCGGCGCCACCAACCAACTCCTCGCTGGCCTCGCCTTCATCGTCATCACCGCCTGGCTCATCGCCCGCCGCAAACCCATCTGGTTCATCATCCCACCCGCCATCATCATGCTCATCGTCCCCGCAGCCGCCATGATCTGGCAGGCCTACATAGGCAACGCCGACAACCCCTCCTGGCTCGCCCAACGCAACTGGCTCCTCGTCGCCATCGCCACCCTCACCCTCGCCCTCGAAGCCTGGCTCATCACCGAAACCGCCATCCGCTGGCGCACCAAACCCTCCCTCAAAGAACTGCAAGCCGACTAACGCATCCTCCCCCGCCCCGGCAGGGAAGGTGGCCGAGCGCAGCGAGGTCGGAGGGGGCACACCCAACACCGCGAGCGCAGCGAGCATCACTTCCCACCCTCTCCCCTCGAGGGAGAGGGCAGGGTGAGGGGTCAACAACAACGCGAGCGCAGCGAGCCTCATTCACGCCCGAAGGGCGCACGAACGTTGCCAGGGGCGCAGCGCAGCAAGCCCCTGGAACACACAACCCTCCGACTGCACACCGCCCGGAGGGCGGACGAGCGCACGCTACACACATCACGACAACGATCCGCGGCCAAGCCCACAGGCCCAACTCACGCACAACCACCACGAGCGCGCACCACAACACGCACCCACCCACATGTCAAAACGCACAAACTGCGCGCCAAACCACCAAGAACCCCGCACGTTCGCGCAAGAACGCAACACGTTCGCGAACGTTCGCGCACAACAAGTGGGCCTTCAACACGCCCAACACACCACAAACCCAACATCTTGTGCATGCGCGCGCACGTTGCGTGTGCAAAAAAGAACCGTCGGTCGAGGGCTCCGATCCCCGACCGACGGTGTGCCACGGCTTGCGCCGCGAAGAAGTTTCGCGTGCGGTGAGGGCTCGACGTCGCGGCCATGCCACGCCCGCCCGCACGAGCGATATCCTAGCGTCAGCCCACGCCCAAAGGCCACCACAACATCCCCATCATTCACACTGAAATCTCCGTAAAGCACTGTCAAACAAGGACTTAGCGATTTGACAAAATCGGAGACATGTCAGCCCCCGACCGTCCACGCCGCAGTCGCCATCGTCCTCTCTGAAGCGTCCTATAACACAATCTCGCGCGCCATCGCCACCCCCAATACACCCCCACACACACCCGACCCCCAACTCCTGATTACCAAGCGACCACCCACCACCGTATATGGGGGCTATTGGGAGTTCCCCGGCGGCAAGCTCGACCCCGGCGAAACCCCCACCCAGGCCGCCATCCGCGAGGCCCGCGAGGAGCTCGGCATCCACATCGCCACCCTCGCCGAGCTCCCCCCCATCACCCACACCTACGAGCACGCCACCGTCCACCTCCACCCCATCCTCGCCCGCCTCGCCCCCACCTCCCCGCCCCCGCGCAACCTCGAGGTCGCCGACCACCGCTGGTGCACCGTCTCCGACATCCCGTGGGACCATTTCCTCCCCGCAAACGTCCGCATTATCACGCGTCTCCTCCGACACCTGACCACTCCCCCTATCCAGATGCAATCAAACCCCACCCCACGACGTTCAACATGTTGAACGCCCCACCCGGGCCAATCGCCGCGCGCCGCACGCCCGCACCGACGCCGGCCACAGATCAGGAGGCCTCCCCATGGCACCGACCATCACCACACCCACCACCCTCGCCCGCCTTGCCACCGCTGCGCTCGCAGCAGTGCTCATCGCAAGCGCCGTCCCCACCGCCGATGCCAAGAGCTCGCGCAGGCAGGACTCCAAGACCGTCGCCCACACCAAGTCGAGCCACGCACGCACCTGGACCAACAAGCAGGGCCCCGTCAACAACACCAACAGCCGCGCCGCTGCGAGCCCAAGCTCCAAGGCACGCGCCGCCTCACCCTCGAGCAAGCAGCAGGCCCGGCCCGCAAGCCACGCCCCACGCCACAACAGCAGCCACAAGTCCAACTCCTACAACAAGGGCTACCCCAGCAAGGGCTCGTACAACGGCTACTCCAAGAACTCCTACGGCTCCAAGAAGTCATACCACTACAACAACAACTACAAGTCCAACCACCACAACCACTCCCACCACAACAAGCACCACCGCCACAACTCACACGGCCACCACCACCACAAGAACAAGTCCGGCGTCTCCATCAAGCTCAACCTGGGCGGCGGCGGCTACTACTACTCATCCTCGGGCAAGTCGGGCTACTACCACGGGTACAACAAGCCCTACTACTACAAGAGCTACTCCTCAGGCAACTACTGCTACCCGAGCTACACCTACAAGAAGTACGCCTACCCCGCCTACTCCTACGGCTACAACAACACCCCCACCTACACCAACAACAACACCTACCAGAACGTCTACGTCTACCCCGCCCAGCCCGAACAGAAGTACTCACAAGCCGACGTCTACACCTACGACCCCGTGAACCAGGCCTACATCCCGCCCGCGCAGGCCCACGTCCCCGCAACGGGCAACCCCTACATCTCGCAAGGCGCCAACTCGCAACAGATGCAGGGCTACGACCAGAACGCACCCCCCCAATACACCTACGTCCCGTCCAGCCAGCGCGCCGATGCGCCCACCAGCGCACCCGCCGCGCCCCCGCAACCCCAGCAGGCGCCCGCGCAGCACGCCCCCGTCACCCTCGTCAACGCGACCCACGCCCCCGCGTGGCGCTCCATCGCCGAGGACGACCCGACCGCCGCCTACGCGCAGTTCTCCCAGGCCGCGTCGCGCGACAACAACGACGCCCTCGCCAAGACGGGCTTCGCACTCGCCGCCGCGATGCGCGGCGACCGCGGCACCGCCACCTGGGCCATCCGCCGGGCCATCACGCTCGACGCCACCGTCCTCGACCGCGTCCCCACCGACGCCGAGCTGCGCCAGCGCATCCTCCCCCTCATCGACGAGTACGAGTCCATCGAGGGCGACACCGATGCGCTCCTCATGGTCGGCGCCCTCCGCGCCATCGCGGGCGACGACCGCACCGCACTCATCTTCCTCGACGCCGCCATCGGGCGCGGCGACCACTCCGCCGAACTCCGCAACCTGCGCAACCACCTCCAGTCCCGCCTCGACGCCCAGCGCACCCAGACCCCAACCCAGCGCCCCACCACCACCAACCCCCGCACCGCCGGCATCGTGCGCTAACCACACAACGCGAGCAATGCGAGCCTCAAATCCGCCCCCCTCTCCCCCTTGAGGGAGAGGGCCGGGGTGAGGGGTTCATCAACAACACGAGCGCAGCGAGGCGGAGGGGGCAAACGCGACAACGCGAGCAATGCGAGCCGCAGACCCCCTCTCGCGCTAGCAAGCGTGGCGGGCGCCCCGCCCACCCACCAAGAAAGTCGATCCAACACGCAACTCAACCAAACAACCCGCGGGCGAACCCCGACGGGTTCCTACCAACACACCAACACCCCACCCCATAGACTCCCACCATGTGGGAAGCCATAGGCAGCACACTCGTCTGGTTCACCGCCGTCGCCTTCGCCTACCTCGTGGGCTCGATCCCCTTTGGCCTGCTCCTCGGCAAGCTCGCGGGCACCGATATCCGCCTGCACGGCTCGGGCAACATCGGCGCCACCAACGTCGCCCGCGTGCTCGGCAGGAAGTGGGGCGGCCTCTGCTTCGCACTCGACTTCCTCAAGGGCGCCATCCCCGTCGTCGTCGGCGGCAAGTGGCTCATCCACACCTTCAACAACTGGTCGCCCGATGCACTCCAGGTCTGGGCCTGGCTCGCCGTCGCGGTCGCGCCCATCGTGGGCCACATGTTCCCCATCTGGCTCAAGGGCAAGGGCGGCAAGGGCGTCGCGACGGGCTTCGGCGCCCTCCTCGCCATGTACCCCTTCACCACCATCCCCGCGATCCTCGCGCTCATCGCATGGATCGTCACCCTCCGCCTCTCACGCTACGTCTCCCTCGCGTCCTGCGCCGCCGCGCTCACCATGCCGCTCGGCGTGCTCATCATGTGCCTCGTCCGCGCCTTCAACCGGCGCGAGGATGAGACCTTCGCCGCCGCCTTCGCCGTCCCACTCCCCTTCCTCCTCGTCACGCTCGTCCTCGCCGCCGTCGTCATCTTCAAGCACCGCACCAACCTCTCTCGCATCAACCAGGGCACCGAGCACCGCGTGGGCGACAAGCCAAAGGACCACGACGACACCACGGACGCCGCGCCCGCACGACACGACGACACGACCGACCAACCACCCCCGGCCACCCGCTCAACCGAGGGGATCGAGGTCATCGACGACATCCCCCTCCCCCCCGCAGACGACGACGAACGACGACCAACAAAGCCCTAGCCACCCCCCACCCCCCGAAACCCGGACCTTCCCCCGCGCCAAACGTGCGGCCTGCGCCGCCTGTAACGCCCCACCCTGCGCAATCACACGCACGTTCCGCAACCCCGCACCCCGCTCAGCGCCCCTGAATCCGATGCTTCTCATTGGCCCGCGTTTCGCTCGTGGTGGGTGGAAGCAACGCGGGTTCAGGAGCTGGTCATGGACGATCCGAGCACGGGCTGGAGCCTCACGGGACACGACACCGACGATGCGCACGACTCGCTCCCCTTCCCAACGGGGGGCATCGAGTCGGTCCGCGCCAAGCTCGACCAGGAGCACGACGAGATCGAGGACGAGGTCCTCGCCTCCATCCAGGCCCTCAAGGGCGACATCGACGACATCAACGACATCCTCAACCAGGCCATCCCGTTCCGGGCCCTGGGCAACGACGACTACGACCCCGCCGCGTAACTCCGCCACGCCGACAACCAGCGCCCCACAACGCAACAGAGCCCCGCACAAGCGGGGCTCCCTCGTTTCCACGTTGTTGCGATCGGTGGCCCGCTAGAGCGAGCGCCGCATCGACGGCACGCCGAACGCCGACTTCAACAGGTCAGAAGCCTGCGCCGACGAGGTGTACAGGTAGTAGATGAACCCGTCGTGCCGCCACACCGTGAGCTGGTCGCCCGAGATCTTGCACCGCTTCTTGCTGTACGCACAATCCGGCTCGAGAGCGGGCAACGCGCCCATGTCCTGCTGGACGAACAGGCTCGTGTAGCACTCACCATCGCCCTTGAAGAGCATCTGCACCGCGCCGCCATCGCCGGGCATGTTGCACTCGCCGAGGCCCGCAAACTCGATGCCCGCCTTGCCGAGCACCGCGATCGCCTCGTTCAGCGCAGGCGGCGTCTGCCCAAGCACCGACATCGACTTCTCGCACGCCTTCTTCTGGCAATCGGCCGGGAGACGACGCCCGCGCGTCACGGGGCACTTCTCGCAGTCCTGGTGCGCATCAGACACAAAGTTGATCAGCTGCGCCCGCTGGGCACCGGGCAACGACCCGCTCATCGTCTGCCCGCGGACGAGCACGAAGCCCACCAGCGCCAGCATCGCCGCCATCGCCGCAAACCTCGGCGCCATCGACCAGAACGAACGGTCGCGCGTATCCCCCACGACCCCGCCGATCACCTCGTGGCTCTCAGCGGCCGCCGGGGACTCGCCCGCCAGCGCCACACGCACCCGATCGCGCAGGCCCGCGGGCGTCGCCATCGCGCTCATCGCGCGGGCCACGCCCTCACGCAGCTTCACCTGGTGAGCGATCTGCGCCTCGACGCCCGGGATCGACGCGAGCCGCTCCGCAACGCCCGGCGCACCCCGATCAACCTCGCCATCAGCCACCGCGCACACCAGCGCGGCGTCGGAAAGCTCCCGGATGTCCACTTCACGATCCATCACGTTCCAAACCCCCAAACCATCATCCCGAAGCAGCCCCGGCCTGCTCGTCGCTCAACCAACCACGGTCCGCCGCAAACTCTTCCAGCGATTCCGTCAGGCTCTTCCGAGCCCGATGCAACCGGCTCATGATCGTCCCGATCGGCACATCCAGACGGTCCGCGATTTCACGGTACTTGAGCCCCTCAACGCCCCAAAGCAACAGCACCTCGCGATGCTCGGGCGAAAGCTCCTCCACCGCCTCCTTGATCCGCTCGTCCACGTGCTCCCAATCCAGCGAAGCCAGGTCCCACGCCGGCAAGGGCTCATCGGGTGCCCCCTGGTTCTCATCGGCCTCGAAAATCTCCTCGACGAGCATCGGGCCACGCGCCGACTTCTTCACGTCCGAATAAAACGTGTGGTGCAGGATCGTGAAAAGCCACGCCCGCATGCCCTTCCCACGCTCCTCGAACCCCTCCGCAGACCGGAACGCCTTCAGATACGTCTCCTGCACCAGATCCGACGCCCGGTCCGGGTGCCGCGCAAGCTGCATCGCCATCCGATAGACGGCGTCCATGTGCTCCAGCGCAAGCTGTTCAAACGTCGCCCGGTCCAGAGGTCTCCCCTCCCTCAGAGGTGGTGCCACCCACGATAAGGCCGCCGCCCGCCCACGACCACACAACACGCCCCAACGCGGGAACACACCCCCCCGACCTACCGTTGACCTCCCATCGCGATCGCACCCGCGGCCGCGAACCCCACCCCCTCACCCCACATCCCCCTCAGGAGACTCACCCATGGGCTTGATCGGCACCACCGTCCTCCATGCCGCCAACGTCACCACGCGACTCACCGATGCCCTCGTCCAGGGCATCAAGCCCGAGACCGCAGCGTGCAAGCCAGAGGGCGTCGACTGCAACTCCCCCACCTGGGTGTTCGGCCACCTCGCCATCTACCCCGACCGCATCCTCGAGATGATGGGCCGATCCGACATCGCCCAGCCCATCCCCGACACCTGGCCCGACCTCTTCGGCTTCAAGAGCGAGTGCAGGAACGACCCCGACAACACCATCTACCCCCCGCTCGAAGAGGTCGTCACCCGCTTCAAGGCCCGCCACGATGCGCTCGCCGCGACCCTCGCCGAAACCGACGACGACGCGCTCCTCAAGGAGAACCCCAACGAGAACATGCGCGACATGTTCCCGACCATCGGCGCCCAGGCCAACTTCATGCTCACCTCGCACGCCATGATGCACCTGGGCCAGGTCTCCACCTGGCGCCGATGCATGGGCCTGCCCTCCGCGATGTAGCCGCGCGCGGGCCGCGGCGCGCCCCTCATCGCACAACGCGCACTTCCACATCCTCCCCCGCCCCCGGCAGGGGAGGGTGGCTCACGCGAAGCGTGAGTCGGAGGGGGCCTGCAACAACCCGAGCGAAGCGAGCATCAACTCTCCACCGAGTGGGGCGCGTCCACCGGCTTCCCCGATGAGCCGCCCCTACTCCTCCGCCAGCGCATGCTCCAACGCAATCAACGAATACGCCGTGATCAACACCGCGTTCCCCTCCATCCATCGATCATCCACCGACCTGAACGACCCATCGGCGTCCTGCATCTCGCCGAGCTTCTCGATCAGGTCGGCCCGCCAGTCGCGCGCTCCGCGCACAGAGAGCGTGCGCGTCTCCGGGTCATACACCGCGTTGGGCTCATCTTCCACGAGGAACCCCACCGGCGCCTCCTGACCCTTCAACGCCGGGCGAGCGACCGCATCGAACGCGCCATCCTCACGTGGCTCAATACCCGTCACGTAGATGTTCAGCCACCGCCCATCGTCCGGGCTAAACCACGCGCTCTCCTCGTCGGTCCTCAGGCCGCCCTTGATCCGGACATCGAGCTTGTCGATCCCCGCCGCGTGCAGCGCCTTCGCAAACGTCACCAGGTAGTAGTAATACCCATCGGTCCCCACCCCCGGGTTCTCCTCGAGCGTGTAGTGCTCGCTGATCCACCCCATCGCCGCAGCCACGCGCGGGTCATCCCTGTCCAGGTCCGCGTACAGGTACGACTTGAACCCCGCGTACGTGATGCTGCCGTAGGCGCGCAGGCGCGACACGCTCGTCCCGTCGACCAGCGCCTCATCGATCATCCCCGCCTTGCTCTCGCCCACGCCGATGTGGTCGGAGTCCGGGCTCGTCGCGTAAATGAACCCGCCCTGCTTCGACCCGTCCGCGTACGCCATGTCGTTCACTTCATCGAGCATCTGCGTGCGCTGGAGGAACGTCAGCGCCCGCTGAAACGCGGGGTCGTCTCCCTCGACGCCCGCATCGTGCAGCGCCTCGAGCATGAGGTTCAGGTTCGAGTTGTCCGGCCGCGAGTTCCCCCCATACCCCACGCCGCCATAGAACGGGTGCGACCTGGGCACGACGCCCGTCGAGGGCAGGTCCGATGAGTCCTCGCCCCATTGCAGCCCCTTGAGGAACGTCACCGCGCCGGGAATGGCCTCCTTCGCCGCCTCGCGCTCCACGCGCGACAGGGCCGAGATCGAGAGCGCCGTGTTGTACGCGGGGAGGATGCCATCATGAATCCCCCCATCGGGCTTGCGGAACGAGAGCAGGTAGTCCACGCCGCCCCGCACCGCGGGGTCGCCCGCGCCGATGCGCTCGTCCATCACGATGCCCGTCAGCGCCAGCGCCGAGATCGCGGGCAGGTGCGGGCGGCCCGCCTCCTCCGGGATCGCCCACCCACCGGTCGTTGAGTCCTGCTGCGACTTCAGGTAATCGATCGCGCGCTGCGCCTGGGCCAGCCCGCGCTCTCGCACTTCTGCGCTCACACCGTGCGCCACGCTGCATCCAGTCACGATCACACCAACGACAACACCACAAGCCCTGAGCATCACGCACTCCTTCTGAGAGGAGCATACGTCTGCCGAACACCACGCACCGGAGTGGGGCGAGCCGCCCTCACGCCCGGAGGGCGCACGAGCGTTGCCAGGGGCGCCGCGAGCGCAGCGAGCAAGCCCCTGGTTGCCGGCGCGCTAGCAGAACCCGCCCGGAGGGCGGACGAAGGCGACCGTGCACCGCGTCCGCCTCTCCGGGCGGTGTAAGCTGTGAGCCCGCATTTCAGGGGCTTGCTGCGCTGCGCCCCTGGCAACTCCGGGCGTGCGCACTCCGGGCGTGTAACGGCGGGGGCGCGGCGCTCAGGACATAGCCAAGTTCACGCATCGGCCTTGCCCCTCTGAGTCCCCGCGCCCCTAGCGCGCCGACGGGTGATACCGCTTCAACACCTCACGCAGCCGCGACTGGTCCACACGCGTGTACACCTGGGTCGTCGTGATGTTCGCGTGGCCGAGCAGCTCCTGCACCACGCGCAGGTCCGCCCCGCCCGCCAGCAGGTGCGTCGCGAACGAGTGGCGCAGCAGGTGCGGGTACGCCTCGTCGAGCCCCGCCGCCCGCGCGTGCTTCTTCACGATGTGCCACACGCTCACCCGCTCGAGCGGCCGACCCGTCCGCGACAGCAACAACCTGTTCTTCTCCCGCCCATCGCCACGCTCGAGCCGCGGCCTGCACTCGTCGAGGTACCGCGCGATCGCCTCCTCCGCGGGCCGACCAAACGGCACGAGCCGCTGCTTGTCGCCCTTGCCCGTCACCTTGATCACGCCGAGGCCCGGCAGGAGATCGTCGAGCGTCAACGTCGCCACCTCGCTCGCGCGCAACCCGCACGCATACAACAGCTCGAGCAGCGCCCGGTCCCTGATCCAGAGGGGAAGCGCCCTCTCGTCGGCGTCGATGGCCGGCCGCGGCGCCGCGAGGAGCCGCTTCACAGCGTTAGGCGAGAGCACGCCAGGCACTTTCTGCCACAGGCTCGGCCTCTCGAGGAGCGTGGCGGGGTTCTCATCAAGCTTGCCCTCGCCCGTCAGCCACCTGAAGAACATCCGGATCGCCGCCAGGTGCCGAGCCACCGAGTTCGACTCGAGCCCGCGCTCACGCTTCAGCGCCGTGAGGTGCTCGATCAGCGCCTCGGGGGTGACCCCAGCGATCAACTCGACCCCCCGATCCGCAAGATCCGTGCGCATGTCGCGCAGATCACGCGCATACGCCTGCAGCGTGTTCGCCGACAACCCGCACTCGATGCGCAGGTGCGTCAGGAACGACTCAATCGCGGCTCCGAGGTTCCATTCCCTCATACGGGTGTGCTATCGACCCGATCGGGGCCGCCCCGCCACCCCCAGGCCCCACTCCCACGCCCGCCGCGCGCTCACCGAGGGGCGCGCCCACCCGTTGGCACGCCCCTTGTGTTGCACCCCCTCGCGAGCAGGAGGCTCGCACACACCAACGCGGGAGCGCACGCCATGCGGATCGTCACCTTCGACAGGATCGAGATCACACACGCCCACGCCACCGCCGGGCCAGCCGCCGACCACCACGCCGAGCCGCCCGAGGAGGGCATCCTCACGGGCCTCGCCGCCGCACCCCTGGGCCAGTCCATCCTCGAAGCCGCGCGACGCGCCGCCGAACTCCACCAGCGCCACCACCGCTCCACCACGCGGGAGGCCACGCCATGAACTACGGCATGTACCTCGCCACCTCGGGCGCCCAATCACAGATGGCCCGACTCGACGTCGCCTCCAACAACCTCGCCAACGTCACCACCCCCGCCTTCCGCCCAGACAAGTTCATCCTCGCCCAGCGCGACGTCGTGCGCAAGGAAGACAACCTCCCCTTCGCCGACTCCAACGAGCTGCTCGAACGCCTGGGCGGCGGCGTCCGCCCGCGCGAGACGCTCGTCACCAACGCCGACGCACCCCTCCGCATCACCAACCAACCCCTCGACCTCGCCCTCCAGGGCGACGGCTTCTTCACCGTCTCCACCGGCCCGGGCCCGCAGGGCCTCAAGCTCACGCGCGACGGGCGCATGACCATCGACCCCCAGGGCACCCTCGTCCGCGCCACCGACGGCGCGCCCGTCCTCGACGACCGCGGCGCCCTCATCACACTCGACCACCACGCCGACATCTCGATCGACAACGGCGGCGTCATCTCGCAGGACGGCTCGCCAACCGCCCGCCTCCAGATCGCCACCGTCCCCGCGCCCGAGCGCCTCATCAAGGCGGGCTCCGCGCTCCTGCGCTGGCCCGGCGATCCCGGCGCCATCACACCCGGCACCGCCACACTCACCCAGGGCGCCTACGAGGACTCGGGCGTGAACCCGATCGCCGCGCTCATGGAAGCCACCCACGCCGCCAAGGCCGCGCAGGGCAACATCGAGATGATCACCGCCTTCAACGACACGATGGGCCGCGCCATCAACACACTGGGCCGCGTCGCCTAAGCCTGACCAAGGAGCACACTCGCCATGGCCGTCGTCTCACTCCAAAGCGCCGCGTCGGGGCTCAGCGCCCTCTCCACCCAGCTCGACGTCACCGCCAACAACCTCGCCAACGTCAACACCACGGGCTTCAAGGCCTCGCGCGTCAACTTCGAAGACCTCCTCTACCAGGAGAAGGCGGTGCCCGGCGTCGAGAACGCCAACGGCGACCAACGCCCCACGGGCATCTACGTCGGCCTGGGGGTCAAGGTCGGCGCCACCCAGACCGACTTCTCCCAGGGCAACGGCCTCATCACCACCGACAACCCCCTCGACATGGCCATCGAAGGCCTGGGCTTCTTCCAGGTCGCGGTCGAAGACGACATCGGCGAAGGCGGCGTCGCCTACACCCGCGTCGGCAGCTTCACACTCAACTCCGACGGCGACATCGTCCTCGCCAACTCCGACGGCCGACGGCTCGTCCCCAACATCAACGTGGGCACCGAGTCGGGCGTCCTCGACGTCAGCTCCGATGGCAGGGTCCTCTTCCAGGCCGCCGGCGAGTCCGAACCCACCGAGGTCGGCCAGATCGAACTCGCCAACTTCATCAACCCCACAGGCCTCAAGCCCATCGGCTCGGGCCTCTACGTCGAGTCCGTCGCCTCCGGCCCGCCGCTCACCTCCGAGCCACAGGCCGACGGCTTCGGCGCCATCCAGAACAACATGCTCGAGAACTCCAACGTCGACCCCACCAAGGAACTCATCCAGCTCATCCGCACCCAGCGCGCCTTCGAGATGAACTCGCAGGTCATCCGCGCCGCCGATGACACACTCCGCGCCGTGGGCCAGCTCCGCCGCTAAGCAAGGACGCTCAGCATGACCATCGCCACCACCCTCTCGCGCACGCTCGCCACCACGCTCGCCCTCGCGCTGGCCACACTCGCCAGCGCAGGCCAGCTCACCCTCAAGCGCGCCGTCACCCTCGACCCCGCCGCCCCCATCCGCATCGCCGACGTCGCCCACCTCCGCGGCGACGACGCCATCGCCCTCGCGGACATCGTCATCACCCCCGACGCCTCCGCGTGGGCCGCGGGCCGCCCGTGGCGCGAGCTCACCCTCGCGGAGGTCAACGAAGCCCTCAGCAGCGCCAACACCAACACCGGGCGCATCGCCCTCTCGGGCGCCGCGTGCACCGTGCGCCTCGCGGGCGTCACGCCCGCCCAGCGCGACGCCCGCCCGGACACACCCGCCGAGCCGCCCCCCACCATCGGCATCACCGACCCCAAGACCGTCCGCGCCGCCCTCATGCGCGAACTCGCCGCTCGCTACGCCGTCACCCCCGACCACCTCCGCGTCCGCTTCTCCTCACGCGACCAGGAATTCCTCAACCAGACCACCCACGGCCGCACCGTCGTCGTCACCCCGGGCACGGGCGACCAGTCCGCACGCGCCGCCCTCAACGTCCGCATCCTCGCGGGCAACCGCATCACCGACCACCACCAGGTCCGCGCCGACGTCGAGGTCTGGATGCGCGCCGTCACCCTCACCGCCGCCATCGCCCGGGGCGACAAGATCACGCCCGGCCACATCACAGAGAACCACATGTGGGTCGCCCCCACCGCCCGACTCCCCATCGCCTCGTCCGCCGAAGCGATCGGCCAGACCGCCCAGACTCGCCTCGACGCGGGCCAGGTCCTCCGCGCGGGCCACGTCGAGCCACCCATCGTCATCAGGCGCAACGACCTCGTCGACGTCATCGTCATCCACGGCACGTGCCGCGTCGCCACCAAGGCCCGCGCCCAACACGACGCCCGACGCGGCGAACGCATCGAACTCAGGATCGAACGCACACGCAAGGCCTTCGTCGGCACCGTCGACGGCCCAGGCAGCGCCATCGTCAACGACTGACCGCCAGGAGAGAACCATGCGCACCCGCACCGCCGCCACCACCGCCGCCGCCATCGCCACGATCGCCGCCACCGCCCACGCGCAGAGCCTGTTCCAGCGCCCGCCCAAGGTCACCGTCGACCGCTCGGACGCCCGATCACGCGCCCTCGCCGAAGCCAGCGCAGCACCCGACGGCATGCCATCGGTCGAGCAGGTCAGCCTCTACCCCGTCCTCCCGCCCGAGCCACGCACCTTCCTCGAAAACGACCTCATCACCATCATCATCTCCGAGCGCACCCAGACCGAACAGTCGTCCAACCTCGAGACCGAGAAGTCCTACGACGTTGACGGCGAACTCTCCGAGTGGATCGACATGATGAGCCTCCTCGAACTCCGCCTCGAGTCGGGCGACCGCTCGGGCCAGAGCCCCCTCCCATCGTTCAAGCTCAACATGGAGCGCGAGTTCGAGGGCGAGGGCGAAGCCGAGACCAACCACCAGGTCACCTCGCGCGTCACCGCACGCGTCGTCGAGGTCAAGCCCAACAACACCCTCCTCATCGAGAGCCGCACCGTCGTCGCCACCAACGGCGAGGAGCAGGTCATCCTCCTCTCAGGCATCTGCCGGGCCGAGGACGTCACCGTCTTCAACACCGTGCAGTCCAACCAGATGTACGACCTGCGCCTGAGCATCGACCAGACGGGCGAGGTCCGCGACGCCTCCAAGAAGGGCCTCATCCCCAAGGTCGTCGACGCCCTCTTCAACATCTGATGGACTGCGAGACCCGAAGGACCCGAAGGACCTGAAGGACCTCAAGACGACCTCAAGACGACCTCAAGGCGACCTCAAGACGAAGGCTCTGATCTTCCTCCCTCTCCCCTTGCGGGAGAGGGCCGGGGTGAGGGGTCAACAAACACCGCGAGCAGAGCGAGCTTCCACACCCCGCATCCTCCCCCGCCCCGCCGAAGGAGGTGCCGAGCGCAGCGAGGCGGAGGGGGCAAGACCGCAACGCACGCGATGCGAGCCTCAACTCTCACAACCGATCCCACAACTGAGCGTCGTGGGCGTCCCGCCCGCCAACCCCCTACTCCTCAGGCTGCCCCCCAACCTCCCCGCGCAACTTCACAAACAACCACGCCGCGTACGCCCCCATCACGCCGAACACGATGAACGTCCACCCGCCAAAGCCCTCCCACCCGACGCCCCACACCGAGAGCCCCGAGAACATGAGCACGCCCAGGTACGGCCCCACCGCGCCGCGCACACCCGTGAGCGTGACGTGGACGCCCATGTAAAGGCTCGCGAGTTCGCGCGAAGCGAAGTCGTGGTGTCCCAGGTTCCACGCGAGCATGCCCCCGCCAAACGCAACGCCCAGGACCACCCGCGCCACGAGGATCACCCACAGCTCGTGCGTCAGGAACCCGACCCCCGTGAGCAGGTTCGCCACCACGAACACCCACGAGTGGATCGAGCGGAACGTGATGATGTGCACCCGATCGAGGAACCGCGCCCACAGCGGGATGCACAGGATGGGCATCGACAACGGGATCACCTGCGCCAGCGCCACCGACACCGAGTACGACGGGTCGAACCGCGCGTTCAGCCCGTCGATGAACGGCGCCGTCGCCGCCAGGTTGGGCAGGCCGAGCAGGAACTGCGCCGTCATGAACCGGCGGTACTTGTGGTCGCTCTTGAGCACGCCCACCATCGCCCAGAGCCCCGCCGATGATCGGTCGGCCGCCTTGCGCTTCCGCTCGCCCGCGAGCTGCGTCGCCCGCCCCCGCCAGCGCACGCGCGACCACGCCAGCGCCCCGACCACGCCGAACACGATCGCGATGCCAAACACCACGCGATACGCGGGGGCGCCGTGGTTGTCCATCGCCGACCCGACGTTGATCGCCATCACGTTCATCGACACAAGCGAGATGATCGTGAGCAGGCCCGTCAGTCGCGCCCGCTGGTCGCGCGGGTAGTTGGCCCGCCACACATCCGCCCGCGCCGTCAGGATCCCCGCCACCGCCGCCCGCCCGAGCAGCACGCCGCCCACGAGCATCACCTGCCCCACCGCGTTGAACGGCGCCAGCGCAATCACCCCGATGCACGCGAGCGTGAGCATCTGCAGGTAGAACACCGCGCGGACACGGTCCACGCCGTGGATCATGCGGAGCCAGAACGCCGAGGTGATGTTGGCCATCGCCGGCGCCGCCGTGATCGTCGCCACCACCAGCGCCGGCGCGCCGAACGCCTTGTCCGCGATCACACCGAGCAGCCCCGCCTCGAGGCACGTCCGCGCCACGGGCATGTACGTCGAGCTGACGACCTCCCACCGATAACCCTGCCGGCTCATCACGGGAGGCGGCGCAGGCCTCAGCCGCCGCGCCAGGCCGGCCGCCCCGCCCCGACCACGCCCGTTCCCCGGCGCACCATCCTCAACAACCACACCCGCCGCCGAACGCTCCCGATCCCCGCCCTCGCGCATGGGCCAACCCTAGGACCCCCACGCGCCACACCCCTTCGACTCACCCAAACCCCACCCCTACCCTCCGCCAATGGCCGACCCACCACGCAACCCAACGCCAGGCAAGGGCGGCATCTTCGGCCCGGGCCTCACCCCACCCACGCCCAGCACACCCACACCCCCACACGACGAACCGCGCGCACCCCTCGCCCCACAACCACGCGACCGCGTCGAAGGCGAGGTCGTGGGCGAGCGCGAAGCCCAGCAGGCCGAGGCCCGCCGCCAGGCCGTCGCGCGCACCCCATCCATCGCGCTCGCCGCCCCCGCGTTCCTCTTGCTCCTCTTCGCACTCGGCCCCTCAGGGCGCGGCGTGGGCGACACCGCGGGCAACCCGCTCGTCAAGGTGCTCCTCACCGGCGCACTGTGCCTCGGCGCGGGCCTCTGCTTCGCCGTCCTGGCCGCCAAAGCCGAGTCTCAGCCCGGCAAGATCGCCTGGACCGTGGGCATCATGGCCGCCGCGATCATCTTCCTCCAGGCCCTGGTCGCCAACGTCTGACCCACCCCCCGCGCGCGCACCGACCTACACGAACGAATCGGCCTTCGACGCGAAGTCGAAGTCCTTGTCCGTGATCCCCGATGCGTCGTGCGTCGAGAGCGTCAGCGTCACCTTGTTGTACCGCACGAGGATGTCCGGGTGGTGCTGGACCGACTCGGCATACTCCGCGACCTTGTTCACGAACTTCATCGCCTCGACGAAATCCTTGAACTGGAAGGTCCGCTGGATCGAGTCGTTGACCCCCGACCAGTTCGAGAGGTCGGCGAGCCTGTCCGTCACATCCTGTTCGCTCAGCTTCTGCAAATCGGCGCTCCGCAAAGGTGTCCGTCCCGCCCGAGTGTTCAACCGATCGCCGCTCACGTCAACCCCGACACGCGCCAACCCACCCCACGTACCCTCTGGGCGTGCCCCCAACCCCCATGCCCACCCCTACCACGCGCCTCGCCCCATCGCCCACCGGCGCGCTCCACCTGGGCAACCTGCGCACCTTCCTCCTCAACTGGGGTCTCGCGCGACGCCACAACTGGCGCATCCTCATGCGCATCGAGGACCTCGACGGCCCGCGCATCAAGCCCGGCGCCGCCGAGGGCGCCCTCGACACCCTCGCCTGGATCGGCATCGACTGGGACAACGACACCCCCCTCACCCAATCCCACGACCTCACCCCCTACCACGACGCCATGTCGCGCCTCGCCCAGACCGCCCGCGCCTACCCGTGCGACCTCACACGCAAGCAGATCGAAGAAGCCGCCTCGGCGCCCCACGACACCAACGCCACCCGCAACGAGACCCGCTTCCCACCCGCCCTCCGCCCCCCCATCCACCCGCGCCCCTTCGACGACCCCGACACCAACTGGCGCTTCCCCACCCCCGACAAGCCCATCACCTTCCACGACCTCTTCCACAACGACACCACCATCAACCCCGCGCACTCCGTCGGCGACTTCGTCCTCTGGACCAGGCGCGCCCTCCCCGCCTACCAGCTCGCCGTCGTCGTCGACGATGCGCGCCAGCACGTCACCCACGTCGTCCGCGCCGACGACCTCCTCGACTCCACCGCACGCCAGCTCCTCCTCTACGAAGCGCTCGGCCTCACACCGCCCTCCCACTGGGCCCACCCCCCGCTCGTCCTCGGCCCCGACGGCCGCCGACTCGCCAAACGCCACGGCGACACACGCATCGACCACTACCGCAACAAGGGCGTCCCGCCACAGCGCCTCATCGGCCTCTGCGCACACTGGTGCGGCATCATCCCAACCCCAGCGCCCCTCACCGCCGCCGAGTTCGCCGCCGGCGCATCGCTGGATACCATCCCTCGCGAACCCGTGATCTTCACGAAGGAGGACGATGCATGGCTGCTCGATGGGCGCTGACAACCCTCGCTTGTGCGCTCGTCGCCCTCATCGCGACCCTCGTCGCGTGCCAGCCCAACGAGCCGAGCGACCACAACGCCGACGCCCCCCGCCCCACCACCAACGAGCCCCTCGCCGAACACCTCTACAAGCCGCCCCCGCCCTTCGACGAGACCGTCCCCGTCACCATCGCGGGCGAGGAGTTCCGCCTCGTCCCCGCCCTCGACAACAGCGCCCGCGTCAAGGGCCTCGCCAACTGGGCCGTCATCCCCCCACGCGGCGGCATGCTCTTCGTCTTCCCCTACCCCGCCGCACAGAAGTTCGTCATGCGCGACTGCCTCACCGATATTGATATCGCCTACCTCAACGCGGGGGGACGCGTCCTCACCACCTACACCATGATCAACCAACCGCGCCGCCCGGGCGAGTCCGACGCCGCCTACGAAGAACGCCTCTTCACGACGTCCGATTACGTCTCGGGCGCCGCCGCCACCTTCGTCGTCGAAGTCGCCCCGGGCACATTCGACAAGCTCGGCGTGAAGCCGGGCGATGTCATCGAGTTCGACCACGCCGCCCTCAAGGCCCGCGCCGACTAAGCCGATCCCCCAAACGGACCGCAGCGCACACTCAGCGCGCGCAGGCCGCCCGCTTCAGGGCACATCGGGGGTGCGCATGGCCGACTCCAACCGAACAGCGCACCCCTCCATCGCCGTCGTCGCCGACCCCGCGCACACCCTGTGGGACGCCGTCGCGAGCGCCTGGCCAAGCTACGCGCCCACCCCCACCCCCGCCTTCTACGACCTGCGCGAGGCAGCCACCATCCCACCCGAAGCGCTCCCGCCCGTCACGCTCGCCCGCGCCACCGACGACCACACACCCCTCTACAAACTCATCGACCGCCTGTGGGCCCTCGACCGCGCCGCCGTCATCATCGCAAGCGACAACGACGACCGCGCACCAAGGCTCACCGCCCGCGGCGTCGTCGTCCTCCCCGAGAGCGCCGGCCCGCTCGCCATCGCGAGCACCCTCCACGCACTCATCACCAGGCAGGCCGACGTCGACTCGCTCGCCTCCGAACTCCGCACCGCGCGCCGCTTCCAGGGCGGCATCCGCGGAGAGATGGAACGCATGCACGACGAGCTCCAGCTCGCCGCGTCCATCCAGCGCGAGTTCCTCCCCCCCACCATGCCCGCCTTCGACGCCGTCTCCTTCCACGTCCTCTTCCGACCGTGCGCCTACGTCTCGGGCGACATCTACGACGTGACGAGGCTCGACGAGCGCCACGCCGGTTTCTTCCTCGCCGACGCCGCGGGCCACGGCGTGCCCGCCGCGCTCATGACCATGGTCATGGCACGCGCGCTCGTCACCACCCGCTCGGTGCACGGCAGGCGCGAGATCATCCCCCCCGCCGAGGTCCTCACCCACCTCAACGCCGAGATGATCCGCAGGCAGGGCGGCATCCCCCGCTTCGCCACGGGCGTGTACGGCATCATCGACACCCACACACGCAAGATCACCCTCGCCGCCGCGGGCCACCCGCACCCGCTCGTCCTCGAACAGGGCGGCGCCAGCGCCACCCCCCTCAAGACCGACGGCGCGCTCCTGGGCATCTTCGACGATGCGACCTTCGAGGAAGTCACCATCGACCTCGACGAGCGATCCATGCTCCTCATCTACTCCGACGGCTTCGAGACCGCCTTCCCATCCGCGGCCCCCGATGGCACCCGGCGGGTCGTCCCCAACGAGGAATACGTCAACCGCTTCGCGGACGTCGCGCGGGTCTGGGGCGACACAGGCATCGATGCCGGGCTCGCCTCGCTCGGCGCAAGCCTCGACAACGCCTCGGGGTCGCTCCACCAGCTCGACGATCTCACCGCCCTCGCCATCGCGCCCAGGCGGGCGACGGGCCAGCAGTCTGGGTCACGCGCCGCCTGATCAGGCAGACCGCGCCGCGCGCGTGCGCTTCTTCCCGCGCCGCGCCGAGGCCTTCTTCCGCCCCTTCTTCCGCGTGCCCGCCGGGCTCTTCGTGCCCGACTTCGCGCCGGACTTCGACGTGTAGAGCCCGCGCCCGACACGCTTGAAGCGCGTGTCCTTGAGCAGGGTCTGGTTCACGATCGTCCGGAAGTTGGGCGAGGTCGTGCGGTAACCGTCGCGCTGCACCGCTTCGGCGACTTCCGTCACCGACATGGTCACGCCCGTGAGCGTGTCCACCAGCGCATCCGCGAGGTTCTTGACGTTGCGCGGGCGGCTCTTGCCGAGCGCCGCACCGCCCAGGCTGCGGATCTCCGCATCGACCTCCGCGAGCTGCTCCGCGAGCTTGGCGCGCCGGCGCTCGAGTTTCGACAACTCACGCTCGCGCCGTCGCAACTCACCTTCGAGGTCCGTCATGCTCAGGTTGGACAACTTCGTGCCACTCATGGGTCGCTCCCCTTCCCAAAGTGCCCCGAAGCTAAGACCATCCCCCACGTGCTGGATGATCACCGAGCCACACTTGGAAGCGCGATCCTAAGAACGGTGCGCGCCTCAGGCCACCACGCAGGCCTACCCAAACTTATCCCTCAACAGACAACCCAAGACGCTCGATGAGCGATTCGAAATGATCGATATCGTAAAACTCAATCGTAAAGCGCCCGCGTGTGCGTGCTTTGTTCGTACGCAGGCGGACGCGGGTGCCGAGTTGATCGCCAAGCTGCTTCTCGAGGTCCGCAAGCGCCGGGTCGATCCCGGGGCCCCCACGCTCACTCCCCTTCCCCCGCGCAGGTGCGCCGTCCGACGATTCGATCTGGCGCACCGTCCACGATTCCCGTGCCGCAATCTTCGCGAGCGCGATGCGGTCTTCGCCGGGCGGCAGCGCGAGGAGCCCGCGCCCGTGCCCGAAAGACAGCTTGCCCTTCGCAAGCAGGTCGAGCACTTCATCCTCGAGCGAGAGGAGCCTGAGCATGTTGGTCACGCTCGAACGATCGAGCCCGAGCCGCTCCGCGAGGTCCTCGTGGGTGACATCAAAATCCTTGTTGAGGCGATCCAGCGACCGGGCGCGCTCCACGATGTTCAGCGCTTCACGCTGCACGTTCTCCACGAGCGCGATCTCCGCCGCCTCGCGGTCGCCCACATCAAGCACGATCGCCGGGATGCGCTCAAGACCTGCGCGCTGCGCCGCGCGCCAGCGCCGCTCACCCGCGATGAGTTCAAACGCGCCCCCGCGCCGGCGGACCGCGACCGGTTGGATGAGGCCCGAAGCGCGGATCGAAGCCGCGAGCCCCTCGAGCGCCCCCTCCTCGATCGAAGCGCGCGGCTGGAACGGCGAGGCGCCGATGTCCGCGATCGCAATCATCTGAAGCGCACTCGCATCGCCCGAGCCGTCCGACCCGCTCGCCTGGCCGACTGATCCCGCCGAGCCCGCGTGCCGCCGGACCCCGGCCCCATTCGAAGCCCGCTCCGCACCTGCGCCCCCACCGCTCTGCGCGCCCCCCGACTCCGCGGCCGGTCCCGCACTCAGACCCCTACCCGCCCCCTTGCTCGGCGCCGCAACCCCGGCCGACCCAGCCGACTCAACCGCCGACCGCGCCGACGCCCCCCCACGCCTCGACTCCCCCGACGCCCCTCCGCCGCGCTCAGCCGAACCCGAACCCGCCAGCGCCCCCCCCCGCTCCGCCGACTCCGAACCCGCCGACGACCCCCCACGCTCCGCCGACTCCGAACCCGCCGACGACCCCCCACGCTCCGCCGACCCCGCCGATGCCCCCCCACGCTCCAACGACTCCGAACCCGCCGATGTCGCCCCACGCTCTACCGACTCCGATCCTGCCGCACGCGACCGCCCACGCTCCTCGGCTCCCCCCAGCTGATCATCGGTTATAGGACGTGTTATAGGACGCTTTACTTCAACCGGGACCGACTGCCCAAGCAAGCTGCTCAACCCTCGACCCAGCCTCGGCTTTGCGTCCTTCTTCGCCATCTGGCACCTCCTCGTTCGTCGTCTGGTAGCATCCCAATCCTACCAATGTTCCACGTGGAACATCGAACCCCAAACCCAGGGACCGAGAAAATGCCCGCCCATATCGAGGTCATCGCCCGAGGCGTCCTGATCAGGGACGGCGCCGTCCTCCTGTGCCGCCCGGTCGATGCCGACTACCGCTACGTGCCCGGCGGGCATGTGGAGTTCGACGAAGCGGCCCACGAGGCCGCGGCCCGCGAGTACCTGGAAGAGCTCAACGCACGGATCACCACATCGTCGTTGCTCCTCACATTCGAGCAGCGCTTCGACCAGAAGGGCAAGCGCCGCCACGAGTACACGCTGATGTTCCACGTGGAACATGCCACCGATGAGGCGGGCAACCCCATCACCCCCCTGTCCACCCCCGAGCCCGCGGAGCCCGACCTCGCGTTCGAGTGGTGGTCGCTCGAGCGCCTCGACCAGGCGAACATCCGCCCCGCGGAGCTCGCCGCGTGGCTCGCCTCGCTCGCCCACGAGACCCCCCAACCCGGGTGGCTCTCGATTGACGCGACGTGAGATTGCTGCATCGGTCCCTTTCAGTCGACGCCGCGTTCGCCCGATGGCGGCTGGCGTATGGACTCCCCTCCACCCCCCACCCCCCCTTCCCCCGCCGATCCCGCTCCGCGCGCACCAGAGCGCGAGCTGATCGCGCGTCTCGAGGAAGCGGAGCACCGGCTCGGCGAACTCGAATCGCTCCTGGCCCGGCGTTCGCGCATGGAGGAGCTCGGCGAACTCGCGGGCGGCCTGGCGCACGAGATCGCCAACCTGCTCGGGCCCATGGGCCTCGCGGCGCGCGCGCTGGGCGGCGAAGGCTGCGAAGATGCGGCCCGACTCATGACCTGCCTGGAAGGATGCGGCGGGCTGGTCCTGGCGGTGCTCCGCGCAAGCCAGGGGGTGGCGATGCCGGTGCGCCCGTTTGATGCTGGGGAGATGGTCGACGAGGCGGTGGTGCTGGCGGCCGCGCTCGACCGGCGCGGCAGGCCCCGGGTGGAGGCTGGTGCGTGCGGAATGGCGTTTGGCTGCCGGGCTGTGGTGCGTCAGGCGGTGGTGAGCGGGCTTGTGTTTGCGGCTCGGCGAGGGGGAGGGCTGAGCGGGGTACGGGTTGAGGCGGGACGTTCCACGTGGAACATCGAGCGTGGGGTTGCTGGTGTGGAGTGGGGTGGTGCCGAGCGCGAGGGGGACGAGGGGTTGGTCTCGATCGTGGTGCGTGCGCCCGGCGTGTCGGTGCGCGGCGAGGACCTGGCGTGGCTCACGGGTGGGAGCTGGTCGTCGGGGTCGGGCGGGTCGACTGGGTTGGCGATGGCGTGCCGGCTTCTTGGGATGAGTGGTGGAGCGGTTGGGGTCGGCGCTGGGGATGGGCTCGAGGTGCGCGTCGTGTGCCCGGGGTCGGAGCGCTAGGCGGGGAGGACGACGACGTCGGCGGGGTCGACGGAGAGCCAGACCTTCTGGTCCGGGTCGAGTCGTTGGCGTGGTTTGAGCTCGAAGATGCGGAGGGTGGTGTCCTTGGCGCGGACGATGTGCTGGGCCATTTCGCCGAGGTAGATGGAGTCGATGACGGTTGCTTCGATGGCGCCGGGCTGATGTTCCACGTGGAACATCCAGGACTCTGGTCGGATGGAGCAGAGGACGTTCGACGGAGCGGGGCCGCCCGATGGCTCGGGGACCGGGGCGGCACGCCCCGGCTCGCTTTGGGATGCAGTGAGCTGACCGGCTTCGGAGTTGAGTTCGATAGCCGACTCCGTACGTCCTATAATATCTGCTTTAATGAAGTTGGTTTCGCCCATGAAGTCGGCGACGAAGCGTGTGGCGGGTCGTTCGTAGACCTCGGTGGGGGGGCCGATCTGGGCGACCTTGCCCATGTCGAGCACGGCGACGTGGTCGGCCATGGACAGGGCTTCCTTCTGGTCGTGGGTGACGTAGACGGTTGTGATGTTGGTCTCTTTGCAGATGCGGCGGATCTCATCGCGCATCTCGAGGCGGAGCTTGGCGTCGAGGTTGGAGAGCGGCTCATCGAGCAAGAGGACATCGGGGCGGATGACGAGTGCGCGGGCGAGGGCGACGCGTTGCTGCTGGCCGCCTGAGAGCTGGTTGGGTTTGCGCTTGGCGTAGGGGTCCATGCGCACGGCGGCGAGTGCTTCGGCGACGCGCTGGTCGCGTTCGGCTTTGGGGAGTTTGCGGACGCCCAGGCCGAAGGCCACGTTGGCCTCGACGGTCATGTGCGGCCAGAGGGCGTAGGACTGGAAGACCATGCCCGTGTTGCGCTTCTCGGGTGGGACGTTGGAGACGTCGCGGTCGTTGAAGCGGATGGAGCCGGCGGTGGGGGGGATGAAGCCGGCGATCATGCGGAGGAGGGTGGTCTTGCCGCAGCCTGAGGGGCCCAGGAGGAAGAAGAGTGAGCCTTCGGGGATGGTGAGTGAGATGTCGTCGACGGCGCGGGTGAGGGTGGAGCCACGGACGCCTTTGAGGGGCGGGTAGTGCTTTGAGAGGTTGTTGATGGTGATGGTGGTGGGCACGGGGGGAGAATAGCAACTCACGCCACGCCCCCGACCATCCGAGGCGCTACACCGAAGCTGTTTCGCGCTGCGTACTCAACCGTACCCCGGCGTTATATCGCTGAATGCTCCGGTTAACCGCTGCAATGACGTGCGCTGGGGCAGAGCGCAATACAACCCGACGACGAAACTCGCACTCTTCGTAGCGAGCTAGCAACGTCATCACGAAAGCATTGGCAAACGACGGCGTCATTCGCCGCGCCATCGACAAGTCGACCTCACAGACCCGCTCCGACTCCAGGGTGCGCAAACACGCAATGGCGAGGTCACGGCCGCTGGTGGCTGAACTCAGGATGGGGCTGGGCATGGGAGTCAACGTGTCGGACCTTTCAACATCCGTACATAAAGCGAACGATCTATTGAGAGCTTGCCACCATTATTTCGACAGTCAAGGAGCTACGGATCGAGCCGGAAGCGGATATTGACGAGGGTGCCCGGGAAGCCACCGTTGAAATCGTGTTTTATAGGACTTAGTGGGCCGAACGTGACGAAACTGTGGCCACTCAGGATCGTCATCAATCCGGCCCCAAGCTCACAGTATCCGCGGAGGGCTGCGAGACCAGCGCCCGAATTAGGGTTGCCACAAGCATCGGTCTCACCGGGGGGAGTACCGGTCACGGCATCCACCGTAGCCATTTCGATCGCTTCCTCATCCGTTGTGAGTCCCGCGTACGCCGGGTTCCCGCTCAAGTGCCGCAGGATGCCCAGTCCGCGATCGAGGATTGCAACATCGACCCACTGGGTAGTTGGAAATGCCTGCCCTGCGACCAGGCATCCGATACTTGATGCCGCATGGCCAAGGGCGTTATTGATGGTTTCGTCTAGGTGGTTCTCGAGCTCAGGCGCAACCCCCACCGGCGCACCGCCGCACTCCGAGAGCCAGGTCTCGACCGCTTCAGTAGCGAAGTGACCGTCGTTGCCGCTCGTGGTCGTTAGGTGGCGGATTGGAACGTTGGTGTCTCGCGCCGTGCGATCGCTATCAAACCCATCGACGTCGAAGTAGTTGTATAGCCCGAGTCGGCCCAGGTGGTCCCGACATTCGTCATCGCCTGGCGGCAACAACCTGATCCGGGCAGGCGACGCGAGTGAGATCGCTGCAATCAACGCGATGGAGTAGGGCTTGAGGTGCGGGCACTGACGCAGATCTACGGTGGAATACTCTCGATCGGTACAATCGCGGAAAGCATTGAGGACATCCCATTGGACCCGCCTTTGCTCGAAGATGCCCGGGTCTGGATGTGTGATTACCAAGGTCGTCAATGAACAATCTCGCTGCTCGTGTCTTGCGCTGTGGTTGACGCTCGCCGAGTGGGGGTGGTGCCGACCCTCACTTTCGTTCGGGGCTCGTCGTCGGAGGGGTTGGAGGTCAGATGACTTTGCTTGTGTCGGGGAGGGCTTTGTTGACTTTGGTTTGCCAGTCTTCGTAGCCGGTGCGGCCCATGAGGCCGAAGGTGGCGAGTTTGCCTGTTTCGACGGCGGGTTGGTCGTAGGCGTCGATGCCGAGCATTCGGCCGACGTAGGCGGTGGTGACTTGCCAGAGTTGGATGAACTGGCCGACGTGGTGGGCGTCGACTTTGGGCCAGCGGATGGTGAGGTTGGGGCGGTGCGATTCGACGAGGGCGAATTCGGCGGCGCGCTTTTCTGCGTTGAGGAGGTTGGCGAAGGTCTTGCCTTCGAGGTAGGCGAGGGGCTCCATGTCGAGGCCTGTGGGGATGGCCAGGTCGTTGTGGGGGGCGAAGTCGTCGACCTGCATGAGGATGAAGGCCTTGTCGTTGGGGCCTTCGCGGTAGAGCTGGACCTGTGAGTGCTGGTCGGTGGCGCCGAGGGCTTTGATGGGTGTGTAGCCTGCGAAGACTTCGTTGCCGTCGGTGTCGTGGCGTTTGCCGAGGGATTCGGCCCAGAGCTGGCGGAACCAGTCGGCGAGGAGGTAGAGGTTGTTGGCGTAGGGCATCATGACGTGGTTGGTCTTGTTGCGCTCGCGTGCGAGTCGGACGAGGATGGTGGCGAGCATGGCGGCGGGGTTTTGTGTGATGTCTTCGTTGGTGCAGCGGTCGTCCATCTCGGCGGCGCCGGTGAGGAGGGCTTTGATGTCGATGCCTGTCATGGCGGCGGAGAAGAGGCCGACGGGTGAGAGGACCGAGAAGCGGCCGCCGACGCCTTCGGGGACGGGGAGGGTGGCGTAGCCGTTGGCATCGCAGATGGAGCGCATGGTTCCCTTGGCGGGGTCGGTGATGGCGACGATGTGGTCGGCGTGTTCGTCTTTGCCGAGTGCGTCGATGAGGAGTGCGCGGATGGTCATGAACTGTGCGGCGGTCTCGGCGGTCTCGCCTGACTTGGAGATGACGTTGAAGAGGGTGCGCTCGAGTTTGGGGTCGGTGGCGCGGATGAGGTCGAGGTGGGCGCCGAGGTGGGCGGGGTCGACGTTGTCGATGATGAAGGTGCGTGGGGCGCCGTTGCGGTGGGGTGTGGGGGGAGAAGAGGCGGGCTGGGAGCCCGCCCCGCCGTCGGATGGGAGGAGGTTCCAGGTGGGGGGGTTGAGGGCGGATTGGAGGGCGATGTTGCCGAGGGCGGAGCCGCCGATTCCCAGGACGACGAGGTTGTCGAAGCGGCCCTTGCACATCTCGGAGACTTCGAGGACGGCTTCGAGGTGGTGGTCGCGCATGGGGGGGAAGGGGAGGTCGCGCCAGCGCTCCCAGCCCGTGCCGCGGGTGGCGGCGAGTGATTGGGTGATCTCGGCGGCTCGTGAGGCGGAGGGCGCGTAGGGCTCGAGTGAGGATGGGTCGAGGCCCTGGTCGTTGACTCGGGTGGCGAGTGTGTTGGCGTAGTCGAGTGTGAGCATGTGGGGAGGATACGGGAAGAGGCGGGGAGACTAAGAGACGAAGAAACGGAGTGGGGCGTGGTTGGGCGGGTCGCGGGGTGGGTTGCTGGTCTCGTGATGGTCGTCGGCCCGCCGGGGCTCGGACCCGCTCACCCTGCCCTCTCCCCCGGGGAGAGGGTGGGGGATGCAGTGGTTATGCTCGGGTGATGTTCCCTGAGATTCAGCGTGTGCTCATCCCGAAGGACGTGATCGCTCGGCGTGTGGCGGAGCTTGGGCGAGAGCTGTCGGCTCATCTGGAGTCGCAGCTGCGCGCGGAGGGTGGGGATGCGTTTGAGGAGCCGAACCGGGTGGTGATGGTGCCCGTGCTGACGGGGGCGATGGTGTTTGCGGCGGACCTGATCCGTGAGGTGCCGTTGCGGTTGTCGATCAAGCTTGTGACGGTGTCGAGCTACCCGGGTCAGAGCGTGAAGAGCAGGGGGGCGTCGTTGAAGTCGGCTTTGCCTGAGGACCTTGCGGGGCGGCACGTTGTGCTGATCGATGACATCCTGGATTCGGGGCAGACGCTTGCGTTGCTGCGCGGGCTTGTCGAGGAGCAGGGTCCTGCTTCGGTGCGGACGTGTGTGTTGCTGAAGAAGCAGGTGAAGCGGGAGGTCGAGACGCCCGCGGAGCTTGTGGGGTTTGATATTCCCGATGAGTTCGTGGTTGGGTACGGGCTTGATTACGACGGGGTGTATCGGAACCTGCCTGACATTGTGGCGCTTCGGGGTGACGCGGTTGGGTGATTGAGGCGGGGGCGCGGCGCGTGCGCGCGCTGCTCGTCCTGGGGATGTGGCGTGCGCTCGGGGGTGGGTGGCTCGGGCCCCCTCCGCCTCGCTTCGCTCGGGTGAGGCCGCGCCCGCTCAGTGGGTGTCGAGTGGTGTGGGTGTGTTGGATGCGGTGTCGGGGAAGGTGAAGTCCCAGAGCTGGTTGAGGCTTTGCTCGAAGGTGGGGAGGACTTCGGTGTTGACGAGGTGGGTGTAGACGCCGGCGAGGACGACAAGGATCCAGAGGAAGGTGACCCAGCCTGTGAGGCGGGCGCGGGCGCGTTTGATGCGTCGCCTTGATTCGAGCTCGGCGTGGGCGGGTGTGTCGTCGAGGCCGAGTTCGAGCCGGATGGCGCGGGCCCAGACCATGGAGCGCTTCTCGGAGGCGAGTCGTTGCTCGGCGACGGAGTTCCAGAATCGGATGAGGAGGATGGAGGGGAGGGCGACGAAGGCGATGGAGATGGGGCTGGTGGCGAGGGCGAAGGGGACGGCGAGGAAGCCGACCATGGAGGCGGGGATCCAGATGGCGCCGGTGCGCCAGACGCGTTCCTCATCGGCGCGTGCGGTGGAGGCGCCGTAGCGGTAGACCTCGCGGAGCCATGACTCTGCGTCGAGGTTGGCATCTCTTGCGGCGCGCCTGCGGAAATCGCGGATGGTGAGTTGTTTCGCGGTGACGAGGGCTTCGGGGTCGTCGTGCGAGGCGGTGTTGACGTGTTTGACTTCGACGGTGGACATGCGTGGCCCCTTGTTGGGTTGCTTGGTGTTGGCCCACGGCGGAGGCGGCGAAGTTGAGCGGGCCCGCGGTTGTGCGCGCGCGGGCCGTGCTCGGGGAAGCGGTTGTTACTGGCAGAGTTCGCAGGCGTCGTTTGCGAGGTTGGCGCAGATGATATCCCACTCCTGATCGCAGCAGGCGGGGTCGAGTGCGCAGACGGCGGTCTGGCAGTCTGCGTCTTCGCAGCCCTGGACGCCCGCGGGGTAGCAGCAGTTGCTCGCGGGGATGTTGCACTGCGTGGTGGAGCAGATGGACTTCTCGTCCTGGAAGATGCCCGACTGGGAGATGCACTGGTCGAAGGTGAGGTTGGAGCAGGTGCCGTCGAGGAAGCAGCATGCGCCGACGGGGTCTGCGCCGCAGAGCGAGCAGAACTGGACGGCGGACTCGCCGCAGATGTTGTCCCAGTCGAGGAGGCAGCAGAAGGGGTCGAGCCGGCAGACGATGGTGGAGCATTCGGTGTCGTTGCAGTCTGGTGTGCCGTTGCCCTGGCAGCAGCCTTCGCAGACGCCGCACTTGAGGAAGGCGTCGTCGGCGCAGAGCTGGTCCCAGAGTGTTTCGCAGCAGAAGGGGTCGGCGGAGCAGATGAGCGTCTGGCAGTCGGGGTCTGCGCAGCCCGGCGTGCCGTTGGGCGAGCAGCAGTCGGCGCAGAAGTTGCAGACCTGCTGGGCGATGTCTGCGCATCCCTGGTCCCATGGGAAGGTGCAGCAGAAGGCGTCGATGGCGCAGACCTCTTCCTGGCACTGGATCTGGTCGCAGCCGACGGTCTCGTTGGGGGTGCAGCACGAGCCGTCGCCCGGGCAGTTGGTGGTGCCGAAGGCGAAGAGGAGGAGGTTGAGGTCGGCGGAGTTGGTGACGGTGTCGCGGTTGATGTCGCCGCCGTCGCCCTTGCCGAAGTAGAAGAGGAGGGTGTTGAGGTCGAAGGAGTCGACCTTGGTGTCGCCGTTGAGGTCGGCGCCGCATGGTCCTGGGTTGCAGACGTCGCAGTTCTCGGAGGCCTGGAAGGCGCAGTTGGCGTCCCATTGGACGGCGCAGCAGAATGGGTCTGCGGCGCAGATGAGCTGCTCGCATTCGAGGGTGTCGCAGCCTGGTCCCTTGAGGCCGCCCAGGGTGCAGCAATCGCTGATGGCGAGGGCGTGGTGGGCGGCGGTGAGGACCGTGAGTGTGGCGGCGATGACGGCGGCGGTGGCGGCCCGTCGGGGTGAGGGGGTCTGCATCTGTCTCTCCGTGTGTCTGCGCGCTCAGGGGTCGCGCTGTGCTCTCGCTCCGGTCCTTAGGGTACCGAGAGCGGGCGCTCGATCTCTATGAAGAAGTTGTGACAACTCGCCCCGTTGGAGGGTGTTTCGTTGAGCTCGGGCGATCGGTTCCCGGGCGGAGGTCAAATAACTGAGAAATCTGTGGGGAGGGGGGGAGTGGTTATGGGATGACGGGGGGGCGGGGATGTGGCATGATCTGGGCCGCTCTGGTTGCAGATGGGAGGCGGCTCGATGGACGTGATGGGTCTGATGGTGGTGGGCGAGGCGGCGCAGGCGGTGGGGGCGCCGGAGATGGTGGCGTTCTGGAGTGCGCAGGGGCTCATTGCGCTGGTGACGCTCGCGACGCTCGAGATCGTGCTCGGGATTGACAACATCGTGTTCATCTCGATCCTGACGGACAAGCTGCCGGAGGAGCAGCGTGCGAAGACGCGGAACTTCGGGATCCTGCTCGCGATGGTGATGCGGATCGGGCTGTTGTTTGCGGCGGCGTGGGTGGTGACGCTCGACAAGACGGTGCTGTTCACGGTGTTCGAGAAGTCGATCACGCCGAAGTCGCTCGTGCTGCTGCTCGGCGGCCTGTTCCTGATCGCGAAGGCGACGTGGGAGATTCACCACCAGGTGGAGGGGCATGGTGGGAAGGACGGCGGGGGCGGCGCGACGAAGACGGTCGGGTTCGTGCTTGCTCAGATCATCGCGCTGGACCTGGTGTTCTCGATCGACTCGGTGATCACGGCGGTAGGGATGGTTTCGAACCTGTGGATCATGGTGACGGCGGTGATGAGCGCGGTGGTGGTGATGCTGATCGCGGCGGGGCCCGTGAGCGATTTCGTGCAGAAGCACCCGTCGATCAAGCTGCTGGCGTTGGCGTTCCTGGTGTTGATCGGGGTCCTGATCATCGCGGAGGGGCTGCACGTGGAGCAGTTTGAGCGGGGGTATGTGTACTTTGCGATGGCGTTTGCGCTTGGGGTTGAGTTGTTGAACATCCGGGCGGATAAGAAGCGGAAGGCGGCCAGGGGGGACGGGTGAGGGCCGACTGCTCGGGGATGGGCGGGACGCCCGGGCCGCTCTCTTCATCGCGGTGTGGTGCTAGGCTGGGGGCTATGGAACTTGCGGGTAAGAAGGTCGTGGTGACGGGTGGTGCTGGGTTTCTGGGGCGGCATGTCCTGGAGGCGCTGGAGCGTCGCGGTGTGGGGCGCGGGGATGTGTTCGTGCCGAGGCGTGCGGACTACGACCTGACGGGGGAGGCGGCGGCGGCGCGGTTGTATGAGGAGGCGTTCGGGGGGGCGCCGGTTGATGTGGTGATCCACCTTGCGGCGGAGGTGGGGGGGATCGGGGCTAACCGGGACAACCCTGGGCGGTACTTCTTTGCGA
Source organism: Phycisphaerales bacterium (assembly GCA_965228605.1). GTDB lineage: Bacteria > Planctomycetota > Phycisphaerae > Phycisphaerales > UBA1924. Next base: position 3,073,218 of record OZ245825.1, on the reverse strand, counting down.
ACATGGCGATGGCGCTGCACCTGATCGAGCAGTTCCGGGCGCGGGGGCTGCACGAGCGTGGTGGGGTGTTTGTGCAGACGGGGACGATCTGTGCGTACCCGAAGTACACGCCCGTGCCTTTCAAGGAAGAGGAGCTGTGGAACGGGTACCCGGAGGAGACGAACGCGCCGTACGGGGTGGCGAAGAAGGCGGCGTGGCAGATGCTGGATGCGTACCGGTTGCAGTACGGGATGAAGTCGGCGTATGTGCTGCCGGTGAATCTGTATGGGCCGTGGGACAACTTTGATCTGCATTCATCGCACGTGATCCCGGCGTTGATCCGGAAGTGTGTGGAGGCGCAGGCGCGTGGTGAGGACCACATTGTGTGTTGGGGGACGGGGAGCGCGAGCCGGGAGTTCCTGTTTGTGGAGGACGCGGCGGAGGGGATCGTGCGGGCGGCGGAGGTGATGGAGGAGCCGGTGCCCATGAACCTGGGGGCTGGGTTTGAGATCACGATCAAGGACCTGGTGGAGCTGATCGTGAGGCTGACGGGGTTTGCGGGGGAGGTGCGGTGGGACTCGAGCAAGCCTGATGGGCAGCCCAGGCGGTGTCTGGATACATCGCGGGCGAAGGAGTTGCTGGGGTGGGAGGCGCAGGTTGGGTTTGAGGAGGGGCTCGAGCGGACGATTGCTTGGTATCGGGAGCATGGCGAGCGGCAATAGCGGCTTGGCCCAGGGAGTGGGCGGAGGTGGCTGAACCATCGCGCCGATAGAGGCGTAGACCGCGAGGGAGGCCCTTAGACCGCGATGCGAGTGCTCTTCATCAACCAGTACTACCACCCGGATGAGTCGGCGACGGCGATGATGCTGACCGACCTTGCGGAGTACCTGGCTGCCCACAACCGGGGGGCGGGTGATCGGGTCGATGTGGTGTGCTCGCGTGGGGGGTATACGGACACGGATCAGAAGGCGGCGGCGCGGGAGACGGTGCGCGGGGTGAACGTGTACCGGCTTCGGGCGTGGGGGTCTCGGAAGAAGGGGTCATTGTCGCGTGGGCTTGAGTACCTCGGGTTTCACCTTGGGTGCAAGGCCTGGCTCGCGATGCACGGGCTGCGGTACGACGTGATCGTGACGCTGACTGATCCGCCGCTGATCGGGCTTCACGCGGTGTGGATGAAGTGGTTCAGCTTCGGGCACGTGAAGCACGTGCACTGGTCGATGGATGTGTTCCCTGAGATCCTGGTTGCGCTTGGGGCGGTGCGCGAGCGGTCGTTTTTTGCGAAGGTGCTCGGGTGGTTTGGGCGGCGGGAGTACCGGTCGGCGGATGCGGTGGTGCCTTTGGGTGAGTGCATGGGGGACTTGCTTCGCGCGAAGGGTGTGAAGGAGGATCGGCTGCGGGTGATCCACGTGTGGAATCGGGGGGATGCGGTGACGCCTGTGGCGCACGCGGACAACCCGTTGCGCGCGGAGGTGATTGGGGAGGGGGCGCCCGGCGAGAAGATGGTGGTGATGTACTCGGGGAACGCGGGGCGTGCGCACACGTTTGATGAGGTGCAGGGCGCGATGGAGCGGCTGCGCGATGATGCGGGGAAGCACTTCTTGTTTGTGGGTGGTGGGGCGGCGCTGCCGGGCGTTGAGGCGTTTGCGGCGGAGAAGGGGCTCGAGAACTTTACGAAGCGTGGGTATTTCCCGAGGAGTGACCTGTCGCGGTCGCTTGCGATGGGTGATGTGCACCTGGTGACGCTGCGGGACAACTGGTGCGGGATGGTGGTGCCGTCGAAGTTGTATGGGATCATGGCGGCGGGTCGTGCGATTGTGTACGTGGGGCCCGAGGGGTCGACGATCGCGCAGCAGGTGCGGGCGGCGGATTGCGGGTTTGTGGTGGCCGGCGGTGATGTGGATGGGTTGGTTGAGGTGATCGAGCGGCTTGCGGGGGATGTTGGGTTGCGGGAGCGGCTTGGTGAGAACGCTCGGCGGTGGTTTTTGGAGCACACGGAGGCGGGGGTGTGTTGCGGGCGGTGGGATGCGTTGTTGCACGAGGTGACAGGGACGGCGCGGGTGGCTGTGGTCGATGATGAGCGAGAGGTGAGTGCGGCGTGATGGGGAGGCACCAGGGACCAGGGATCAGGCACCAGGGGGGAGTTGAGGCTCGCGTTGTTGGTGGGGGAGGGTGGTCACTGCGGCGGCTCGCTTCGCTCGCTTGTTCGTACCCCCTCCGCCTCTCCGCCTTCGGTGGATCGGCACCTCCCCCGCCGGGGGCGGGGGAGGAGACATCCCTCACTTCGTTCGGGACTCGTAGGTGGGGCGTGGTCTGTTGAGTGAGAAGAAGACCAACATCTCGGTGCTGATCCTGTCGGGGAACGAGGAGCTGAACCTGCCTCATTCGTTGGCGAATGTGGTCGGGTGGGCGGATCGGGTTTGGGTGGTGGATTCGGAGTCGGGGGATCGGTCGCAGGAGATCGTGCGTGAGCACGGGGCGGAGCTGGCGGTACACCCGTGGGAGGGGTTTGCGAAGCAGCGGAACTGGGGGCTTGAGCATCTGGAGTGGGAGAGCGGCTGGGTGTTGATCCTGGACGCCGATGAATCGTTGAGCGATGAGGCCAAGCGTGAGCTGGAGGCGATCGCGGCGCGGCCGGTCGATGAGGTTGAGGAGGCGGGGTTCTACATCAATCGGTTGACGTACTTCATGAACCGGCCGCTGCGGCACTGTGGGTATTTCCCGAACTGGAATCTGCGGTTCTTCAAGCGCGGGCGGGCGCGGTACGAGGAGCGGGCGGTGCATGAGCACCTGATGGTTGATGGGCCGACGGGGCGGATCGATGGGAAGGCGCTGATGCTGCACCACGACCGGCGCGGGGTCGAGGTGTACATACGGAAGCATGTGCAGTACGCGATGCTGGAAGCGGGGGAGCTGTTTGCGGCGTTGCAGGAGGGCGGCGAGGGTGAGCGGGCGCAGTTGAGCGGGGGTGCGAATGTGCGTCGGTGGTTGAAGCACAACGTGCTGCCGTGGCTGCCCGTGCCTTGGTTGTTCCGGTTTGTGTATATGTACGTGTGGAAGCTGGGGTTTCTGGATGGGCTGACGGGGTTCCGGTTTTGCCTGATGATCGCGACGTATGAGTTATTCATACGGTTGCGGTTGGTTGAGTTGAAGAGTTATGCGGCGGATGAGGGAGAGGCTGAGAGTTGATGATGCTCGCTGCGCTCGCGATGTTGTTGAACCCCTCACCCCGGCCCTCTCCCCCAAGGGGAGAGGGAGGGGAGTTCGAAGGCTCGCTTCGCTCGCCTCGTTGCACGCCCTCCGAGTCGTGGTGCGCGCGGATCGCCTCTCCCGCCGGGGGCGGGGGAGGAGGAGTGCGACCTGTGTGGGTGGTCAACCTCTCGGCCCGTTCGGGGCTCGTTGATGAGTGATGCGGCGCAGAGTGAGGCTCGGGCGGTGAGCGCGTATTCGCGCAAGGAGAAGGTTGCGCGGGTGCTGTGGATGGTGTTTGGTCAGCTCGCGTTTCGGTGCACGTTTCACAACTGGTATGGGTTGCGGGCTTCGATCCTGCGGTTGTTTGGGGCGAAGATCGCGCCCAACGTTCGGTTGATGAACAGCGTGAAGGTGGAGCAGCCGTGGAACATCGAGATCGGGACGAACACGGCGGTGGGTCCTCACGCGATCCTGTATGCGCTTGGGAAGATCACGCTTGGTGAGAACGTGTCGATCTCGCAGTACGCGCATTTGTGCGCGGGGACGCACGACTACACGCGGGCGGACATGCCCTTGTTGCGGCCTTCGATTGTGGTGGAGCGTGAGGCGTGGATTGCTGCCGATGCGTTCATCGGGCCCGGTGTGACGGTGCGTGAGGGTTCGGTGGTGGGTGCGCGGGCAAGCGTGTTCAGGGACACGGAGGCGTGGAAGGTGCACGTCGGGAATCCGGCGCGGGCGGTGAAGGACCGGGGGTTCGAGGGGCGGACGGGCGGGTAGGGGGCGGTCGGTCCGCGGGTTATGACACGTTTGGGAGGGGTTCGCGGTGGCGGATTGTGGTGCTACACTCGCCCTCCCGTCCCGTGCCGGGGCGTTTTGTTGATGTGTCCCGCCCGCCCGCACCCCTGTTTGATGTTGGAGTTTGTGATGTCGCACCTGATCCCGCCGCATGGTGGCACGTTGGTCAACCGAGTCGCCTCGCCCGATCGGGCGAAGGAGCTGGCATCGGAAGCGGGTTCGCTCAAGCGGATCGACCTGAGCGCGAAGCAGTCGTGCGACCTGGAGATGATCGCGATCGGTGCGTTCAGCCCGTTGACGGGTTTCATGGGCAAGGCGGACTTCGAGTCGGTGTGCAAGGGCATGAAGCTTGCGTCGGGGGATATCTGGCCCATCCCGATCCTGCTGAGTGTCGATGGTGGTGATGCGCCGAAGGTTGGGGAGCGGGTCGCGCTGCATGCGCCCAATGGGGTGCTGCAGGCGGTGATGACGGTGGAGGAGGTGTTCGGGCACGACAAGGGGCTTGAGGTCCCGTCGGTGTTCCGGACGGAGGATGAGGCGCACCCTGGCGTGGCGCAGGTGAAGAAGGAGGGGGACACGTGCATCGCTGGGCCGATCGAGGCGGTGGTGGCGTGTGTGGACCCTGAGGGGCCCGAGGCGTTCCTGGATCATCGGCTGACGCCTGCGCAGACGCGCGCGGCGTTTGAGGAGCGGGGGTGGGGGACGGTCGCGGCGTTCCAGACGCGGAACCCGATCCACCGTGCGCACGAGTACCTGTGCAAGTGTGCGCAGGAGATCTGCGATGGGCTTCTGATCCACCCGCTCGTTGGTGAGACGAAGGAGGGGGACATCCCGGCGAAGGTGCGCATGGACTGCTACAACGTGCTCATCGAGAACTACTTCGTGCCCGAGCGGACGATGCTGAGCGTGATGCCGGCGGCGATGCGGTACGCGGGTCCCCGTGAGGCGGTGCTGCACGCGATCATCCGGAAGAACTACGGCGTGTCGCACTTCATTGTTGGGCGCGACCACGCGGGCGTGGGCGACTACTACGGGACGTACGACGCGCAGAACATCTTCGATGAGCTCGATGCGGGCAACCTGGAGATCACGCCGTTGAAGTTCGAGCACGCGGCGTACAGCAAGCGTGCGCAGGGGATGGTGTCGGGCAAGACGTTCCCGAAGCTCGAGGGGGACCAGATCTTCCTGTCGGGGACGAAGGTGCGTGAGATGCTCGCCAAGGGTGAGCGTCCGCCCGGGGAGTTCAGCCGGCCTGAGGTTGCCGATGTGTTGATCGCGTGGGCGACTGGGTGATGGTGCGCTGAGGAGCGGAGGCTCGCTTCGCTCGCGTTCTTGAACGACCCCTCACCCCGGCCCTCTCCGCCAAGGGGAGAGGGAGGCCGATAGCGGCGTCTGCCCGGTGCTGTGGCAGGTGTGTTGCGCTTGGGTTGCGCCGTGGGCTTGATTGGTGTGGCATGATCTCCTTTGAGGGCACATCGTCCTTGGAAGGAGCATCGTCATGCGCAGTCGTTCGAAGGTATTGCTTGGTTTGACCGGTGGGGCGTTGGTTGCGGGCGGGCTTGCGCTGCCTGTATTTGGTGAGGGTGCTGCGGATGAGCGTGGGAAGGTCGCGCTGGCGCAGTGGTATGGGCGCGAGTCTGCGGTGGACTATGAGGCGTGGGTGGTGGCGCGGGACCAGGAGGCGTTGAAGCGGGTGTGGGTGGCGCACTATGGGCCCGACGCGGTCGGGCGTGCGGCGCAGGGGTGGGTGCAGGCTCCTGAGGTGGACTTCGACCGGTGCATGGTGGTGGGGGTGTTCAACGGTGAGCGGACGAACTGCAACGGGGAGCGGCTTGTGTCGGTGGAGGAGAAGGGGGATCACGTGCTCGTGCGGTACGACTCGATCACGTTCCAGACGATGGCGATGCCGGGGGATGTGGATGAGGGTGACAGCTCGACGCCTTGGGGGTTGTTCCTTGTGCCCTGGTCGGACAAGACGGTGGTGATCGAGGAGAACACGCAGGGGTTGATTGGGGGGCCGCCTGTGTGGACGGAGCGTGCGCGGATTGGGTGGCCGCATGCGAAGGGTGGTTGGTTTGTTCCTGGGGCTCGGGGTGAGCAGGGGGAGTGAGGTAGGTGTGGGGAAGGGCCCACGATTCGCTCTGCTCATCGTCGGCGTGGTCAGGTTGAAGGATCATCTTGTCGCGAAGGGCGGGGACGCCCGTCACTCAGCGCCGATGGTGGGCGAGACGCCCGCCCCACTCAGCGCGTGGGCGAGTTGGAGGAGGAGGGCTTCGTTGAAGGGGGGGGCGATGAGTTGGGCGGCGGTGGGGAGTTGTTTGTTGTCGATGGTGGCGTGGCCTGTGGGGAATGAGATGGCGGGGAGGCCCGCGAGTGAGGCGGGGACGGTGTAGGTGTCCTCGAGGTAGAGGGCGAGGGGGTCTTCGGACTTCTCGGTGAGTCTGAAGGCGGGCGCGGAGGTGGTTGGGGTGAGGATGGCGTGGGCGCCTGTGTTGAAGACGGCGTCGAAGTCGTGCTTGATGAGGCGGCGGGTCTTGAGGGCGCGGAGGTAGTAGGCGTCGTAGTAGCCGGCGGAGAGGGCGTAGGTGCCCAGGAGGATGCGTCGGCGGACTTCTGGGCCCAGGTGTTGGGTGCGTGTGCGTTCGTAGTGGTCGGTGAGGGTGGTGGTGGGTGTGAGCTCGGCGGGCTTGCCGTAGCGGATGGCGTCGTAGCGTGCGAGGTTGGATGAGGCTTCGGCGGTTGCGATGAGGTAGTAGGCGCTGATGCCGAAGTGGGCGTGGGGGAGCTTGGCGTCGTGGATGAGGGTGACGCCGAGGTCTTCGAGTGCGCGGATGGTGCGTTGGAGGTTGGCGTTGATTTCGGGGTGGTTGGCGGGTGAGGCGCACTCGGGGGTGATGGCGATGCGGAGGCCTTGGGGGAGTTCGTCGATGGTGTGCGCTGTGGTTGGCGGGGGTTGGTTGGCGCTGGTGGAGTCGTGTGGGTCGTGCGCGGCGATGGCGTCGAAGAGGAGGGCGCAGTCGCGTGGTGTGCGCGCGATGGGGGCGATCTGGTCGAGTGATGAGGCGAAGGCGATGAGGCCGAGGCGTGAGACGCGTGCGTAGGTTGGTTTGAGGCCGACGAGGCCGGTGTGGGCGGCGGGTTGTCGGATGGAGCCGCCTGTGTCTGAGCCGAGGGCGAGGGGGGCGATGGCGGCGGCGACGGCGGCGGCGGATCCTGAGGAGGAGCCGCCCGGTGTGCGGGTGTGGTCGTGTGGGTTGAGGGTTGGGCCCAGGGATGAGTTTTCGCCTGATGAGCCCATGCCGAACTCGTCCATGTTGGACTTGGCGATGGGGATGGCGCCGGCGTTGATGAGGCGGGTGATGGCGGTGGCGTTGAAGGGTGAGCGGTAGCCTTCGAGGATGCGCGAGGCGGCGGTGGTGTGGCCCATCGTGGTGCAGATGTTGTCCTTGATGACGATGGGGACGCCCGCGAGGGGAGGGAGGGGGTTGTTGTTTGCGCGTGCCTGGTCGATGGTGTCGGCGGCGGCGCGGGCGGTGTCTTCGAGGGTCTCGGTGAGGGCGTTGAGGTGGGCGTTGGCCCGGGCGCGGGCGAGGGCGTGGTCGATGGCATCGCGCGCGGTGAGGTCGCCCTCGCGGATGCGCGCGGCGGTGTCGGCGGCGGTGAGGGGCTCGGAGGGGGCGTGGGGCGCGGTCATCCGTCGGCGCCTGGGTCGATGACCTTGGGGACGGCGATGTAGGGCGGGTCGGTGCGTGGGGCGAGGTTGAGGACCTGGTCGGGTGTGAGTGGGGGGGCGGGTCGGTCGTCGGCGAGCGGGGCGTTGGCGGAGAGTGGGTGTGTGAGGGGTTCTACGTTGTCGAGGTCGAGGTTGGCGAGTTCGTTGGCGTGGTTGAGGATTGCGGCGAGGCCTGCACGCATGGCGTCGATGGCTTCGGGGTCGAGGCGGAGGCGTGCGAGGCGCGCTGTGTGGGCGACCTGTTCGGGTGAGATGGGGTCGGGTGTGGGCATGGGGTGAGGATAGTGTGTGCGGAGTGGTTGAAGAGGTGTCGGTGTGGGACGTGGGCGGGGGAGTGGGTAGGATGGGTCGGCAGTCTGGCGTGCAATTGAGTCGGTGAGCCATGCCCGGGTGGAAGCCGGGGTTTGGAGGTTGGCGATGATCCCAAAGCCGCCGCCCCGAGAGGGTGGCCTCGGGTTTTTGTACCTGCCGCCCTTTCGGGTGCAGGGGACGTCTGTAGCGGGCGAATCGACGTGCGTGATGGTGCCCGAGCTCGACGTTTGCTTCGACATGGGTGTGTGCCCGCGCGCGGCGCTGGCGAGCAAGTACGTGGCGATCAGCCACGGGCACATGGACCATATCGGGGCGTTGGCTTACTACTGCTCGCAGCGGGTGTTCCAGGGGATGCCGCCGGCGATCCTGGTGTGTCTGGAGGAGCTCGAGCGGCCCCTGAAGCGGATGCTGGAGGGGTACAACGAGCTGGAGCGTCAGGTGACGCCCTTCGAGGTGATCGGGCTTCGTCCGGAGGGCGAGGTTGAGATCAAGAACAACATGTTCCTTCGGGCGTTCGAGGTGGACCACACGTGTCCGGCGTGCGGCTATGTAGTGGTTGAGAAGCGGAGCAAGCTCAAAGAGGAGTATGTCGGGCTGCCTCAGGAGAAGCTCCGTGAGTTGAAGCAGCGCGGGACGGAGATCACGCGGATGCTGGAGGTGCCGTTGGTGGCGTATCTTGGGGATACTTCCCCAGGGGCGGCGTTGTTGCGGCGTGATGTGTTGAGTGCGCAGATCGTGGTGAGCGAGTGCACGTTTGTGGAGGCGGACCACAAGAAGCGCGCGGAGATCGGGAAGCACCTGCACCTGGACGACGTTGTGGAGTGGCTGCCGTTGCTTCAGGGTGAGGCGTTGGTGCTGACGCATTTGTCGAGGCGGTCGAACATTGTTCGGGCCCGGAAGAGCCTGATGCAGCGAGCGGGTGACGCGGCGGGTCGGGTGCATTTCCTGATGGACCATCGGACAAACCGCGAGCGTTATGAGCGTCAGGAAGAAGAAGCGATGCGCGCGGGTGCGCCTGGCGCAGCGTGAGCGGGGTCGGGACACGTGCGCGACGAGTTTTCCACACGATCGGATTGACCGAAGGGTGCGTGTGACTTACCTTGTGTTCACCACGTTTTGGACCGGTGGGGTCCGGCGCGGCGCAGTGAATTTGTGATTGGTTTCAGCGGCTTCCGCGGGGGCAGGCGCTTCTCGCGCTGCTTTTGCGTGTCGATAGATACATCTCGGAAAGGCGCCGGTCGATGGACTCATCTGATCGCGATATCTGGCCCGACATCCTGGCGTACATGCGCCGGCACCACCCGGGCATCTGCCGGCACTGGTTTGACGAGATCGAGCCTCTTGGGATGGCGGACGGCGCGTTCCGTGCGCGTGTGTCGCCCGAGAGTCACCAGCGCTACCTGATGCGCGAGTGCGGCGATGCGTTTGACGAGGCGGTGCAGGCGGTGACGGGGCGTCTCGTGACGGTGCGGTTCGAGTTGCCCGAGGCGTTTGAGGCGCGGGCGACGAAGGGGGCGGCGCCGAGCGCTGCGCTGGCGAACGGGAGCGGCGTCGGGGCGGTGACGCCGTCGCGGCGGGCGGCGGGCTCTGATTCGGAGCTGTTCCTGAGCCCCGACTACACGTTCGACAACTTCATCATCGGCCCCGAGAACCGGATGGCGCACGCGGCGGCGCAGGCGGTGTGTGCGCAGCCGGGGAAGCTGTACAACCCGTTGTTCATCCATGGCGGTGTTGGGCTTGGCAAGACGCACCTGTTGCAGGCGGTGTGCCATCGGCTGCTGCAGGATGACCCTTCGGCGGTGCTGCACTACACGTCGTGCGAGGGGTTCATCACGGCGTTTGTGGATGCGGTGAAGAGCGGGCAGATGCACGAGTTCCGTGAGCGGTTCCGCTCGGTGGACATCCTGGTGATCGATGACATCCACTTCCTGGCGACGCGCGACAGCTCGCAGGAGGAGTTCTTCCACACGTTCAACGCGCTGTACCAGCACGAGAAGCAGATTGTGCTGAGCTCTGATGCGCCGCCGGCGGAGATCCCGGACCTGGAGGCGCGGCTCGTGAGCCGGTTCCAGTGCGGCCTGGTGGTGCATGTGAGCGCGCCGTGCTTTGATACGCGGATGCAGATCGTGCTGCAGAAGGCGAAGCTGCGCGGGCTGGAGATGCCCGAGGAGGCGGCGCGGTTCATCGCGGCGCGTGGGTTCAGCAATATCCGCGAGCTGGAGGGGGCGCTGGGGCAGGTGCAGCTGCGGAGCACGGCGGACCAGTGCGGGATCACGGTGGAGCTGGCGCGGGAGGCGCTGGGCGAGGCGGAGGAGAAGCCGGCGGGCGAGGTGACGATCACGTCGATCATCGACTCGGTGGTGGACTACTACTCGGTGAAGCTGACGGACCTGCAGTCGAAGCGTCGGCACAAGTCGATTGCGCACCCGCGGCAGGTCTGCATGTACCTGGCGCGGAAGCACACGCGGTACTCGCTCGAGGAGATCGGGGGGTACTTCGGGGGGCGCGATCACACGACGGTGATGCACGCGGTGCGGACGATCGACCATCGTCGGAGCCACGACCCTGACCTGTCTCGGGTGATCGATGTGCTGGAGGAGCGGGTTCGTCCTGCGGCTCGGGCGTCGTAAAGGTCGTCTATTGGTTGTTGAGTAGGGGTGACGCCCCGCGGGTGGGCGAGGTGTGGATAACTGCGCCGGTGCGGTCGGTGCGCGGTGCGCCTCTGGGGTGTCGGTTGCGCTCGGTGGGGCGGCTGGGGTGCCGAGCGTGCGTGAGTGCGCCGTGGGTGTCAGGTGTGGGTGACAGGTTGGGCACGGGTGGTGGGTTGTTCTAAACCGCTATGTATCAGGGGTTTGCGCGGCGTTGCGTGGTGGTGGCCCACAAAGCGCCAGGCGTTACCAATAGAGAGGGAGAGAGCTTTCCTACTTACTCTGATAGGTAGAGCCTCATCCATGGCCCTGGCGAAAGGGGATGGGTCGGGGTTGGGGTGGGGCATGTGAACAATGCGGGGGTCTGGGACACGTGCGGGGTCAAGATTGGGTGAGGGGCTGGCATGTTGGGCAGTAGACGGTGGTGCGTTGGGCGGCCTGGGTGGCGAGGAGGGTTGTGGCGCAGGTGAGGCATGGCATGTTGGCGCGGGCGTAGACGTGGTGGCGTTGCTGGAATGCGCCGGGTGCGCCGGTGGGGGTTCGGTAGTCGCGGATGGTGGAGCCTCCGGCACGGATGGCGCTGCGGAGGGTGGTCCGGATGGCGGCGGCGAGGGCTCTGGTTTGGTCGGGGGTGAGGTTGCGTGCGGGGGTGAGGGGGTTGATGCGGGCGGCGTGGAGGGCCTCGTCTGCGTAGATGTTGCCGACGCCTGCGATGGTTGCCTGGTCGAGGAGCCTGGCCTTGATGGGTGCGTGTGAGCGTGTGAGGCGTGCGTGGAGGTCTTTGGCGCGGATGGTGAGGGCGTCGGGGCCCAGGTCGGCCCAGGCGTCGTGTGGGTCGAATGAGGGGACGAGGCGGACGAGGCCGAAGCGGCGTGGGTCGGTGAAGAGGAGGAGGGTTGGTTGGGAGGTGGAGGGGGAGGTCGAGGAGGACCGGTCGGCGACCGGTCCCACCGGGGAGAGGGTCCAGATGGCGTGGGTGTGTGGGGGGTAGGGGGCGCGGGTTGGCGGGGTGGTGGTGAGGTGGCCTGTCATGCCCAGCTGGACGATGAGGGCGCGGCGGTCGGTGGCGACGATGGCGAGCTGCTTGCCGTGGCGGGTGAGGTGGTCGATGGTGGCGCCGAGGAGGAGGTCGCGCCTGGTGAGGCGGGTCGGGCGTTGCTCGGCGACGGGGGTGCGCTGGCGGTAGAAGCCTGATTGGGGGTCGTTGGGGGCGGCGATGACCAGGCGTGTGCGGATGCGGGTTGCGGTGATGGTGCGCGTGTTGAGGGTGGGTTCGAGGGCTCTGCGGATGGTCTCGACCTCGGGGAGTTCGGGCATGGCGGTCGATGGTATGAGGGGGCGTGATCGCAACCGGGTTGTGAGGGGCCTCTATGATCGGTTGAGTTGGATCGCCCGAGGATTGCAAGGGAAGGGAGCGTCGCGATGAACGAGGAGCCCACGATGGATGCGGCGTCGGCGGAGCGGGCGGTGAAGGAAGTGCGGGAGGCGTACGCGAAGCTGCGCGAGCAGGTTGAGCGTGTGATCGTCGGTCAGGACGATGTGGTTGAAGAGCTGCTCATGGCGATGTTCTGCCGGGGGCATGCGCTGGTGGTGGGTGTGCCTGGTCTGGCGAAGACGCTTTTGATCTCGACGGTGAGCAAGGCGGTGAGCCTGAGCTTCTCGCGGATCCAGTTCACGCCCGACCTGATGCCGAGCGATATCACGGGCACGGAGATGATCGAGGAGGACAAGGCGACGGGTTCGCGTGAGCTGCGGTTTGTGAAGGGTCCGATCTTTGCGAACGTGGTGCTTGCCGACGAGATCAACCGGACGCCTCCCAAGACGCAGGCGGCGCTGCTCGAGGCGATGCAGGAGCACCAGGTGACGGCGGCGGGCGTGTTGCACAAGCTGCCCGAGCCGTTCTTCGTGCTTGCGACGCAGAACCCGATCGAGCAGGAGGGGACGTACCCCTTGCCCGAGGCGCAGCTCGATCGGTTCATGTTCATGATCACGATCGGGTACCCGGGCGAGGATGAAGAGGTTGAGATCATCCGTCGGACGACGAGTTCGGAGGAGGCGGTGGTCGAGCCGACGTTGTCGGGCGCGGATGTGCTGCGTGTGCAGAAGCTCGTGCGTGAGGCTCCTGTGGCGGACCACGTGGTGCGGTATGCGCTGCGGCTTGTGCGGGCGACGCGGATCAAGGAGCACTCTGCGGAGAACCCGAAGCCGGAGATCGTGCGTGACTACCTGTCGTGGGGCGCGGGGCCTCGTGCGAGCCAGTACCTGATCCTTGCGGCGAAGGCGCGGGCGGTGCTGAGTGGTTCGTTCCACGTGACGCCCGAGCATGTGCGGAGCGCGGCGATGCCCGTGCTTCGGCACCGGATCATCACGAACTTCAACGCGGAAGCGGACGGGGTGACGAGCGATGATGTGATCCGCCAGTTGCTCGACGAGGTGAGCGTCGAGGGCGGTGCTGGTGGTGATCGGAAGCGGATGGACGCTGTGATGCGCTGAACCGGGGGCGCATCGCGTCAGGGTGTGGGCGGTGAGGCGTTGTTGTCCCAGAATCGGACTGTGGCGTAGATGGTCTCTCGCAGGCGGTCAAAGGCGGGCTGCTTGATGAGGTAGGCGTCTGCGCCTCGTTCGCGTGCCAGCCTGATCTGGGCGGGTGCTGCGTCTGCGCTGAGCATGACGATGGGTGTGTGCGCGGTGGCTCGGTGTGCGCGGAAGTCGGTGATGAGGGGGAGGGATGCGCCAGAGGGGAGGTTGAGGTCGAGGATGATGAGGTCGGGCGCCCGGGCTGGGGGGTGGGCGCACTGGTCGAGTCGGCGTCTGGCCTCGGGGGCATCGGCGCACCTTGTGACGGAGGTGACGCCCGCATCGGCGAGGGCCTGGGCGATGACGAGGGCGTGGTCGTCGTTGTCTTCGATGAGGAGGACGCTGAGGTGATGGGGTGGTTGTGGGTCGGGGCGTGTGAAGGGTGAATCGCGGACGGGGAGTGCGCGTGGGGCGTCGATGCCGAGTCGGACGCGTCCGCCCTTGATGCGGACGATGCGTACGGTGACGTCGTCGCCGATGTGGATGGTCTCGCGAGGGGGGCGGTCCATGTAGAGCACGTCGAGCCTCCTCGGGTCAGGGGGTGCGGTTCGGTTGCGGTGCTATGTGGAGAAGGGGTGGATAGGGGGCGTTTCTTTCTCTGGTTTCGTGCGGCGCGTGCGCTGCGCTCCCGTGTAGAGGGGGGGCGGTCGGCCGGTTGCGGGGGGCTTTGGGACGCGTGCGGTGCGTGTGATCGAGGGAGGCGCGGCGATGAGTAGTATCGCGTGGGTCGGAATGTCGAATCTTCCACATGGTCCAGTGCGAACTATGGGAGTTCGGGATGGCTGGGATTGCGCGATCGAGTGCGGCGGTTGTCTGGCTCGCGTTGGTGGGCACTTTGGGGCTCGCGACGTACCTGGCGAGCACGGCTCGTGTGGAGCCTGGCGTCGGCGGGGAGGTGTGCGCGGTCGTGCCGCCTGCGCCGGTGGTGGGTGAGGGTGCGCCGGGGCTGCTTGATACGGGGGGGTTTCCGCCTCGTTGGTCGTGCGGTGCGTGGCCCGACACGCTTGGATGGATGCACGTTGCCAGCGACCTGATGGTGTGGGCGGCGTACATGGCGATCCCGCTCGTGCTCTTTGTGTTCGTGCGTGGTCGGCGGGACCTGCCGTTCCCGACGGTTTTCTGGTTCTTCATGGCGTTCATCGCGAGCTGCGGGGTGGGTCACCTTGTGGAGGCGTCGATGTTCTGGTGGCCCGGGTACCGGTTCTCTGCGGTGCTCAAGGTGGGGACGGCGGCGGTGTCGTGGGTGACGGTGATTGCGCTGGTGCCGCTGATCCCGAAGGCGCTGAGCCTCCCGTCGCTCGAGCGTGACAACGAGGAGCTCAAGCGGACGCTCGATGAGCGTGAGCGGATGCGGGCGGAGCTGGAGCGCGCGCACACGAAGCTGCAGCGTCACTCTGACGAGATGGAACAGTTGATTTACGCGGTGTCGCACGACCTGAAGTCGCCGGTGTTTACGGTGGTGTCGATGCTCGGTCTGGCCGAGCGTGCGCGTGCGGCGGGTGATGAGGCGAAGGCGTCGGCGCTGCTGGTGAAGGTGCACGGGGCGTGCGATCGGTTGCGGGGTTCGCTCGATGCGCTGGTGGAGTTCGGGCGTGTGGGGCACGCGGTGGTGGAGTGGTCGGAGGTGGACCTTGGGGCGCTGGTCGATGGTGCGCTTGCGGCGCTTGCGGGTTCGATCGAGTTGGCGGGGGCGGAGGTGCGTGTTTCGGGTGTGGCGCCGGTGATCGTGGGTGATGAGCGTGGCCTGAAGCAGGCGTTGGAGAACCTGATCGGGAACGCGGTGAAGCACGGGGGGCGTGGGGGGCGTCGGCCGACGGTCTGGGTTCGGCTTGAAGAGGGCGAGGGCGTGGTGCGTCTGGCGGTGGAGGACGATGGGGCGGGGGTTCCCGAGGCGCACCGTGGGCGAGTGTTCGAGTTGTTCGAGCGTCTCGAGCGGAGCGAGGTCGAGGGGTCGGGGATCGGGCTTGCGCTGGTGCGCCAGGTGGTGGACTTGCACAATGGGCGTGTGTGGGTGGAAGATAGGGATGGTGGGGGGGCGCGGTTCGTGATGGAGTTGCCCCTGACCCAGCCTGTCGAAGGGAGCGTCTGAGCATGTTGCGTTTGCTGAGCAGCAGACGGGATCGCCCGTGAAGCGCGTGCTCCTGATCGAGGATGACGATGCGCATGCTGAGGTGCTGCGGGAGGTGATCGAGCGTTCTGGGCGTGAGGTGGAGCTCGATCGTGCTTCGGATGGTGAGGCGGCGTTGGCGCTGCTTGGCGAGATCTCGAGGCGGGGGCGCGGGCTGCCCGACCTGGTGCTGCTCGACCTGAAGCTGCCGCGGGGGAGCGGGTTTGAGGTGTTGACGATGATCAAGGGCGACGAGGTGCTCAGCGGCGTCCCTGTGGTGGTGTTGACGACGTCGTCGGCGCTGGGGGATCGTGCGCGGGCGTCGACGGGGCACGCGAACAGTTACCTTGTCAAACCGCTTGAGTTCGCGCAGTTTGAGCGGATGATGCTCGAGACGCTTGATTACTGGTTGGGTTGGCATCGGGCGGGTTGAGGTGGTGGTGGATTCGGGCGGGGGCGGGATCCTGTGGAAACGCGGGGTTGGTGAATCGCGGGGGTGGCGGACGGGTACGATCTGGTCATGAGCCAGGCGCCGACTTCTCCCAAGGGCCCCTCGGGGGCCGCTGCTTCGACTGCGGAAGCCGACGCGACGCTCTATCTGCACCCGCAGACGCTTGCGCGTCTGGGGACGATGGAGCTTCGGGCGAAGATGATCGTGGAGGGCGTGATGAGCGGGATGCACCGCTCGCCGCACCACGGGTATTCGGTGGAGTTCGCCCAGCACCGGCCTTACGTGCCCGGGGACGACCTGCGTCACCTGGATTGGAAGGCGTACGGGCGGCTCGACAAGCTGTATCTGAAGCAGTACGAGCAGGAGACGAACCTGGACCTTGTGCTGTTGGTCGATACGTCGGGTTCGATGAATTACGGGTCTCGATCGTTTGCGGAGGCGTCTGGGGTTGGTCAGAAGACGAGCCGGGACGGGCGGTCGAACTGGACGAAGTTTGACCACGCGACGGCGACGGCGGCGGCGTTCAGCTACATGGCGCTGAAGCAGGGCGATCGGGTGGGTCTGGCGACGTACGCGGACACGCTTCGGTCGATGGTGGAGCGTTCGAGTGCGCAGGGGCAGTGGCGTCGGATCGTGAGCGCGTTGTCGACGCACCCGGTGGAGCAGGCGACGGACTTCGGTCGTGTGATCGACCAGACGCTGGCGAAGCTCAACAACCGGTGTCTGGTGTGCATCATCAGTGACTGTTTCGAGGATGCGGCGCACATCCACACGGCGCTGGCGCGGATCCGGCACCGTCGGCACGATGCGATCGTGTGCCAGGTGCTGGATGAGGCGGAGCGTGAGTTTGGGCTGACGCAGGCGGGGCCCTTTGAGGGGCTCGAGGGGGAGGCGCGGATTACGCTCGACCCGCGGTCGATCCGTGATGAGTACCTGGCGGTGTTCAACAAGCACCAGGACGGGGTGCGGAAGGCGGTGGCGAAGTTCGGGTTTGACTACCAGATGGTTGATACGCACTCGTGGCTCGGGCCGCCGTTGGCGGCGTTCATGGCGAAGCGGAATGCTGTGTTGAAGCGGAGGAGCACGAGATGAGGGCTGCGCGGGTCTGGGGTCTTGGGTTTGGGGTATGGGGTGGCGACGTTGACGTTGTGCGGCGGGGTCTTTCGTGAGTGGGGGTTCTGAGCAAACAGTGCGGGTGGGAGTGTGCGACCGGGACGCTGCGGTGCCGGCGTGGGAGCAGGCGCAGGTCGTCGGGAAGCAATTGAGTCGGCTGATCCAGAGTCTGGGTGAGGAGCGGTTTGCGACGACTCGCGCGCCCCAGACCCCAGACCCGAAGCCCCAGACCCGCGTGAACATCCAGGCGGACGTGGAGGAGCCGGCATGAGCTTTCTTCATCCGGCGTTGCTTGCGGTGGGGCTTGGGGCGGTCTGCATCCCGGTCATCATCCACTTTTTGTTTCGGCGTCGGCGGAAGCCGATCGTGTGGGGGGCGATGCGGTTTCTGCTCGAGGCGTATCGGCGTCAGCGTCGGCGTTTGCAGCTCGAGCAGTTGATCCTGCTTGCGGTGCGTTGCCTGCTCGTGGCGTGCGTGGGCGCGGCGATTGCGCACCCGTTGCTCGATCGTGCGGGGCTGCTTGGGAGTGGGCGTGGGCGGACGGTGATGGTGGTGATCGACAATTCGCTGGCATCGCACGTCCGTGATGCGGATGGGGCGCCTGCGCTGGCGCGGCACAAGCGTTCGGCGCGTGAGCTGCTTGATGCGCTGGGGCCTGGGAGTCGGGCGGGTCTTGTGACGCTTGGCGGGCCCGCGGAGGCGGTGGTGTCGCCCGCTTCGGCGGACATCGCGGCGGTGCGGCGGCTTGTGGACGAGGTGCAGGCGGTTGACTCGGCGGCGGACGTTGCGGGCGGTCTTCGTGCGGTGGCGGCATCGCTTGACACGGGGGATGGGGCGCCGGTGGGCGGGTCGGTGGTGGTGTCGTTGCTTTCGGACTTCCGCGAGGGGAGCGCGCCGCTTGGCGAGGCGCTGCCCGCGGCGTTGGCGGGGCTTGATGATGTGCTGATCGTGACGCCCACGCCCGCGTCGCGCGCGGTGGACAACGTGCAGGTGGTGGGGATCGAGCCCATCCGTTCGGTGATGCTCAGCGGTGATGTGGGGGGGACGGCGCAGCAGGTGCGTGTGCGGCTGCGTCGGTTTGGCGAGGGGGTCGGGCGGGCGGGTGTGTCGAGTGTGTTGGTGCGCGCGCTGGATGCGGATGGTCGGCCTCTGGATGCTGCGGGTGCGCGGGGGACGGTGGAGTGGCGGCCTGGGCAGGAGGAGGGGGAGGCGACGCTGCGGGTGCGCGCAGGGCTTGGTGATGCGGGCCGTGGGGATGTGGTGCTTGTGGCGTCGATCGACCAGGACGGGCTTGTGAGTGACAACACGGCGCGGCGGGCGATCGGCGTGCGTCAGGCGCTGCGGGTTGGTGTGGTGGCGCAGCGGAGCTTTGGGCGCGGGAGTGTTGATCAGTTGAGTGCTGGGGATTGGCTGCGGCTTGCGCTGCGGCCCGCGGAGTCGGTGCCTGTTGATGTGGTGGACATTGAGCCCGCTTCGGTGGATGCGCCGGTGCTTGGGAATCTTGATGCGGTGTTTGTGCCGAGCCCTCAGTTGTTGTCGGGCGAGGTGTGGGGTCGGCTGCGCCGGTTTGCGGATGGTGGTGGGATGGTGGTGGTGTCTCCGCCCGCGGAGGGCGGTGTGAACCTCTGGACGGATGCGTTTGATGAGGCGTTCGGTCTTGGGTGGCGGATTGCGCGTGAGGCGGAGGATGTGGAGCCGCCGGTCGGGCTTGCGCGGGGGGGTGAGGGTGATGGGCTGTTGTCGCTCATCGATGGTGAGCTTGATGAGTTGTTGGAGCCTGTGACGGTGATGCGTGTGCTTGCGATCGAGCAGGCGGGCGAGGGTCTTGATGCGCCGATCGTGATGGCGGACGGGCGGGCGTGGGTCGCGGTGGCACGGCCCGGGAGTGGTGAAGAGGGTGAGGGGCGTGGGCGTGGGCTGGTGGTGTACATGGCGAGCGCGGTGTCGCTCGAGTGGTCGGGTTTGATGGCCAAGCCGCTCGCGGTGCCGTTCCTGCAGGAGCTTGTGCGTCAGGGTGTTGGGCGCGCGGGTGGTGCGAGTTCGTGGGTTGCGGGGCGTGGGGTTGGTGCGCCGGCTGGCGCGGTGCGGGTGACGGCGCTGGAGGGTGGGCGGTCGCTTGGGGTGATGAGCGATGGCCGGCCCGAGTCGGCGATCCGGCGTGCGGGTGTGTGGCGTGGTGTGGATGCGAGCGGGCGTGCGCGGGGGCTTGTGGTGGTGAACCCGGATGTGGTTGGCGGGGCGACGGGGGTGGCGAGCGCGGAGGCGGTGGAGGACTGGCTTGCTTCGGCGGGCGGGGCGTCGTCGGCGGCGCAGGTTGGCGAGGGGTTCCGGGTGGCGATGTTCGAGGATGGTGGTCTTGCCGAGGCGGTGGTGAATGATGGGCGTGGGTCTGCGGCGGCGCTGCCGCTGTTGATCGCGGCGCTGGCGTTGGCGCTGGTTGAGACGGCGCTCGCGCGGTGGTTCAGCCACGCGGAGGCGGAGAAGGGTGGGCGTGTGCGTGGTGGGGTGGTTGCGGGGGCGGCGGCATGAGCGGGTTGTTGCGCACGTTGCTCGATATCGATGAGCTTGACCCTTCGGGCGAGGGCGTGCGCGTGACGTTTGAGCGCGCGGTGCCCGGGTGGGGTTGGCTGCTTGTGGGGCTTGGGGCGCTGGCGTTGGCGTGGTGGAGCTACCGGCGGCTGCAGGGCTCGCGGGTGGGGCGTGGGGCGCTGGCGTGTGTGCGTGTGGCGCTGTTGGTGTTTCTTGTGCTGCTCGTGAGCGGGCCCCAGTTGTCGCAGCGGAGCGAGGCGGTGGAGCGGGACTGGGTGCTTGTGCTGGTGGATCGTTCGGCGTCGCTGAGCGTTCCCGATGGTGAGGGTGGGGCGAGCGGTCGGGTGGCGCGTGAGGCGGAGCTTCGGGCGGCGATCCAGGATTCGTGGGGCGGTTGGCGCGAGCTGTCGTCGAAGCGGACGGTTGTGTGGCTCGGGTTTGATGGGGGGACGTTTGAGCTTGCGGTGCGTGGGGAGCGCGGGGATAGCGGTGAGGCGACGGGGCGGATCGAGAGTGTTGACCTCGGGGATGCGGATGGGGGGCGGACGGCGCTGGGTCGCTCGCTCGACCAGGCGCTGGCGCGGGCGGCGGGGCGGCCTCTCGCGGCGGTGGTGGTGGTGAGCGACGGGCGGTCGGTGGATGCGGTGTCGCGTGCGGCGGTGCGCCGGCTCAAGGGAGATCGGGTGCCGGTGCACACGGTGGCGCTGGGGAGTGCGACGCCCATCGGCGACCTGGCGGTGCGCCGGGTCGAGGCGCCCGAGCTTGCGTTTGTGAACGATGGTGTTCCCGTGCGTGTGCGGGTGGAGCGGAACGGTGGGGCGGGGCGTGTGTCGGGCGTGGTGCAGCTCGTGGATGAGGCGACGGGCGATGTGCTCGATGAGGAGCTTGTGTCGTTTGGGGAGGATGGGGAGACGACGGCGGATGTGCTGCTGTCGCATCGGGAGGGGATCGCGGGGGATCGAGCGTGGTCGGTGCGGGTGGTGCCCGATGGGGTCGACCTGATCGCGGACAACAACGAGCGTTCGTTTGAGCTCGCGTTTACGGGGCGGCCTTTGCGTGTGCTGTATATCGATGGGTATGCGCGGTGGGAGCAGCGGTACCTGCGGAACCTGCTGATCCGTGAGCCCTCGGTGGTGTCTTCGAGCTTGCTGTTGTCGCCCAACCGGCGGTACACGCAGGAGGGGAACATCGCGCTGACGGCGCTGCCTGATTCGCCCGAGATGTGGGCGGAGTACGACGTGATCGTGCTTGGTGATGTGATGCCTGACGTGTTCACGCGGGCGCAGATCGAGCAGATCCGGGATCACGTGGCGCTGGCGGGTGGTGGGCTGGTGTGGATCGGCGGGCCTGGCGCGACGCCTTCGGCGTGGTGGAACACGGCGCTGGCGGATGTGTTGCCCATGGCGCGTTCGGGTGATGCGGGGCGGGACCTGGGCGTGCCCGCGGTGGCGGTGGCGACGCCCGCGGCTTCGCGGCTTGGTGTGCTGCGGCTTGCGAGCGAGACGGAGCTCGACGGGTGGCCGGCGTTTCTCTCGGATGCATCGCTTGGGTGGCCACGGTTGCAGTGGGTGCAGGAGATCAACCCGCGTGGGCTGAAGCCGACGGTGGAGGTGCTCGCGACGGCGCGGGGCGTGGGCGGCGGGAGCGAGCACCCTCTTGTGATGACGATGCGGTTCGGGGCGGGGCGTGTGCTGTATGTGGCGACCGATGAGGTGTGGCGTTGGCGGTATGCGCGGGGTGAGCAGTTGTTCGAGCGGTTCTGGCTTCAGTTGCTGCGGATGCTCGGGCGTGAGTCGCTCGAGCGTGGCGGGCGTGATTACGTGGTGAGCGTGTCGCCCAAGCAGGCGGAGGTGGAGCAGCCGGTGCGGGTGGCGGTGGAGTTGATCGACCAGTCGTTGATCGATGAGCGGCTGCCTTCGATCGATGTGCGGCTGGTGCGCGATGGTGACGAGGGGGGGTCGGTTGAGCTCGAGCTGCAGGCGGAGGACGCGACGCGGCGGGTGTACTCGACGGTGTGGCTGCCCACGGGCGCGGGGGAGTGGGGGGTCGAGCTGACGGACCGGGGTCGGTTCGGGGGCGGTGAGGTTGCGACGTTCGAGGTGATCGTGGCGGACGATGAGCTGCGGTTTGCGGAGGCGGACCACGCGGTGTTGCGGGAGGTTTCGGCGGCGACGGGGGGGCTCGCGTTGTCGGCGTCGGAGATTGGGGAGGTGTTCGGTGCGGTGCCGAACCGCTCGATCCGGTTGGTGAACGAGCGTGCGGAGCCGCTTTGGGACACACCCTTGGCGTTGGTGGTGTTTCTCATTTTGGTCACATTGGAATGGGTTGGGCGTCGATTGGTTCGTCTCATCTAGGATTGTCTTGACGCTCAGGTGCGGTGATCGCGCCCGGGCGGACGCGGAGCACGACCATGACAGAGCAAGGCCCACGGGACGTCGTCGGAAGAGGGAATGTGGGCGGCGGGCGTGGCGATGCGTCGGCGTTGCGTGATGCGCTGGCTCGGCTCCGTGGGCGTGCGCGGGCGGTGCTGATCGGGCAGCGGGTGGCGGTGCTGGTTGGCGCGGTGTTGCTCGCGGCGGTCCTGGTTGGGTTGATCGACTTTGCGCTGCGGCTGCCGTTGGGCGTGCGGTGGGTGGTGTGGGTTGGTCTTGTGGCGTGGGCGGTGGTGGGGTTCGTGCGGTGGGTGTTGCCCGCGGTGCGGTTCCGCCCGTCGCTGACGGAGGTGGCGCTGCGGGTGGAGCGTCAGCACCCGGAGGTTGCGGGTTTGCTGGCGAGTGCTGTGGATTTCTCTTTAGAGGATGAGACGTGGGCTCGTCAGCCGGCGATGACGCGTGCGATGGCGTTGCGCGTGGTGGACCAGGCGGTGACGGCGTTTGATGTGCGGCGGGGCGGGGGTTCGGTGCGCCGGTCGGGGCTTGTGCAGGGCGGGGTGTGGGCGGGTGTGGCGTTGGTGGTTGCGCTGGCGCCGGCGTTGGTGGTGCCTGCGCTGTGGTGGATCGGTGCGCAGCGTGTGGGGATGCCGTGGGCGGGGGCGGAGTGGCCCAGGCGCTGGGAGGTTGAGAGTGCGACGGCGGGCGGTGTGCATGCGCTGGGCGATGTGCTTGCGCTGCGTGCGGTGGTGAAGCGTTCGAGCGTGGGGCCCGAGTCGGCGGATGTGTGGGTGACGTATCGGGTGTACGACGAGGATGGTGATGCGATGGGGGCTGCGCGTCGCGAGTTGCTGACGTGGCAGCAGGACGCGGTGGATGGCGATGGCGGGGCGGTGTTTGAGCGGTTGATCGAGCCGGGCGGGGCGCGGCTGCGGTACCGGTTCAGCGCGGGGGATGACGACACGGGTTGGGAGAGTGTGGACATTGTGGAGCCGCCGGCGGTGCTGTCGGCGCTGGCGTCGATCGAGCCGCCGGGTTATGTGGCGTCGATTGATGGGGCGGGTATCGGGGTGAGCGGTGTGGAGCTTGGGCCCGGGGATGACGAGCGGGCGATCGCGCCGACGTCGCTCGCGGGTTCGAGCGTGGAGTTGGAGCTTGTGCTGAACAAGGAGGCTTCGATCGACCCTGGGTTGGTCGAGGCGCTGGTGGGCGAGGGCGTTGTGGAGGGTTCGGTGCGGGTGGAGCCCGGGGATGGGGCGAGCGACCGGTACACGGTCGGGTTCGTGCTTGCGGGGCCTGTGCGGATGGGGCTCTCGCTTGTGGATGAGCACGCGATCCGTTCGCGCGGGGACATTGTGTATCTGTTCGAGGGCGTGGTGGATGCGCCGGCGTCGAGCGCGGTGACGGACCCTGCGCGGGACGTGACGGTGTTGCCGACGGCGGTGGTGGAGGTGACGGGCGAGGGCCGGGACGATGTGGGGCTCGGGCGTGTGGAGCTGGAGCGGCGGGTTTTCGAGGTGCCGACGGGCGATGGGGCTGGCGTGGGGGATGCGGCGCCGGCGCGGATCAGCGGCGGGGGGACGCTGGTGGCGCGGGGCGCTGGCGAGGTGATCGCGGGTGTGGATGGGCAGCGCGGTCTCGAGGCGCGGGTGACGGCGAGCGTGTCGCTGGTGGAGCTTGATGTGGAGCCGGGCGATGCGGTGGAGGTGACGGCGCTGGCGAGCGATATCTACCGCGACCCGTCGGGGGCGGCGCGTGAGGCGACGCGGTCGCCCGTGCGTGTGCTGAGGGTGATCTCGCGGAGTGAGTTTGTTGATGAGGTCTGGAGCGAGCTGCGCGAGGTGCGGCAGAACGCGATGCGTGGCGAGGAGGAGCAGCGTGCGGCGCGTGAGCGTGTGGGGGAGCGCGGGGCGGATGAGCAGGCGATGCGTGGCCAGGCGCAGGTGTCCGAGCGGCTTGCCCAGCAGGGCGAGGCGATCGAGCGTGTGCGTGAGCGGGTCGAGCAGAACAACCTGGGTGACAGCGGGCTGAACGCGCGGTTGAGCGAGGCGGCGGACGCGGCGGAGCGCGCGGGTGAGGCTTCGGCGCGGGCGTCGGAGGCGATGGATGAGGCGCAGGCGCGGCGCGAGGCGGAGGGGGATCAGGAAGCGGGGGAGCGTGGCGAGCTGACGGAGGAGGAGTCGCAGGAGGTCTCTGATGCGCAGGACCAGGCGCAGGCGGAGATGGAGCGGTTGATCCGCGTGCTGGATACGGGCGAGGACACGTGGGCGGTCCGGAACGCGATCGAGTCGATGATCGAGCGTCAGGCGGAGCTGCGCGAGGAGACGGGGGAGGCGGCGCGGCAGACGGCGGGGCGCGAGGCGGATGAGTTGACGCCTGCGGAGCGGAGCGAACTCAAGCGGATTGTGAGCGAGCAGGAGGCGATGGCGGACGAGCTGCGCGAGTTGATGGACGAGATGCGTGAGCGTGAGGCGTCGCTCCAGCGGACGGACCCGGCTTCGGCTCAGGCGGTGCGTGATGCGCGGCAGACGGCGGAGCAGTCGGGCGCTGAGCAGATGATGGAGCAGGCGGCGCAGGAGGCGCAAGAGAACCGGATGACGCAGGCTGGCCAGCAGCAGGAGCAGGCTGAGGAGGCGCTGGAGCAGATGCTCGACAGCCTGGATCAGTCGGAGCAGGAGCGTGGCGAGGTGCTACGCCGGATGCTGCAGACGATCATGGCGCAGCTGCGGGAGTTGATCGCGGACCAGGAGGTTGAGCTTGCGGCGCTGGGGATGGGTGTGGAGCGCGGGGACCTTGGGGGGCTCGACCTTGGGATGATCCAGCTGCACCAGGCGACGCTCGCGGTGCTTGATGGCTTGAAGGCGGCGGGGCCTGAGCTTGCGGGGATCGTGGGCGTGGTGTCGCGCGCCGGGGATGCGCAGGCGAACGCGGTGGTTTCGTTGCGGAAGGCGCCCGTGGACGACGCGGGGGCGCAGGCGCAGGAGGAGCGTTCGCTGGGGTTGTTGAATGAGGCGCTGGCGCTCGCGCAGGAGCTTGATCAGCGGCTCGAGCAGCAGGAGCAGCAGCGGAAGCGTCGCGAGTTGCGTCAGGCGTATGGGCGGATGCTCGAGCGCCAGGTGGCGCTGCGTGATGAGGCGCTGGGGTTTGCGGAGGCGGGCGAGCTGGACCGGCGCGATCGGGCGCGGGTGCGGCAGCTTGGCGAAGAGCAGGGCGCGATCCGTGAGCTGCTTGGCGAGCTGCTCGAGGAGACGGATGAGTTGAGCGATGCGCAGGTGTTCGAGTACACGCACCGGCGGCTGGATGGGTTGACGGGCGAGGCGGGCGGCCTGCTTGATCGGGGTGATGCGTCGGCTGCTGTGGCGCCGGCGAGCGGGGCGGTGGTGTTGCTCGAGGGTCTTGTGACGGCGCTGAACGAGGCGCAGCGGGACGAGCCGTTTGATCAGCAGGAAGGCGGTGGTGGTGGTGGTCAGGGTGGCCAGAACGGGCAGCAGCAGGAGGAGCCCTTGATCCCGCCGATCGCGCAGTTGAAGTTGTTGCGTGCGTTGCAGGCGGATGTGGCGGCGCGGACGGCGGTGGCGGATGAAGCGCGGTCGGGTGTGGAGGGGCTTGGTGTTGAGCAGGGCGAGTTGCACGCGCTTGGTCGGGCGGTGCTGGAGGCGTTGCAGCAGCAGCAGGGTGGTGGTGCGCCGCCGATCGACGTTGGGCCCGATGGGGCGGGCGGGGGAGGTCCGGATAATGGCGGTGGTGACGAGGTTGGGGGCCCAGAAGGGGGTGAGATCGATGATGCGGGCGAATGACGTGAGTTCGGCGGGCGAACCGACGGCGAGAGGCCGACGGATAGGTTGTGGGCTGGGGCTTCCGGGGCTCAGCGGGGATGGTGCGATGTGGGATGAAGTGATTCGGCGGTGGAGTGCGCCCGTTGCGGCGCTTGTCCTGATGTGTGGGGCGGGCGTGGGCTTGGCGCAGGATGCGGGGTCGGGTGGTGGTGGCGACCCGGCGGCGCCGCCCGTGAAGGAAGAGCCGGCGACGGGTCAGGAGACGCCTGGGAAGGCGGAAGGCGAGGCGGGCGGCGCGGAGAAGCAGGAAGCGCCGGCGAGCCTTGATGAGCTGCTCGGGATTGGTGACGACAAGGACGATGACGGCGCGGGGGGTGAGGCGCCCGCGGGCGGTGGCGCTGGGGAGGCGAAGGACCCGAACCGGGAGGCGCTGGAGCGCGCGCTGGATGGGAAGACGACGAGCGAGGCGTTTGTCGAGGCTGTGGAGTTGATGGGGAGTGTTGCGGGGCGGCTTGGTGGTGCGGGCGATGCGGGTCTTGTGACGCAGCGGCTCCAGGAGGACATCGTGCGGAAGCTCGACATCCTGATCGAGCAGGCGGAGCAGCAGCAGCAACAACAACAGCAGCAGCAACAACAGCAACAGCAACAGCAGCAACAACAGCAGCAGCAGCAACAGCCCCAGCAGCAGCAGAGCCAGGCGCAGCAGCCCGCTTCGCAGCAGACGAACCCTGAGTCGGCGCAGATGCCTCCCGGGTTCGAGGAGGGCGAGCTGCGCTCGTTGATCGATGCGGCGGAGGTCGGGTGGGGGGCGCTGCCCGAGCGTGTGCGTGAGTCCCTGCTTGGCGGTTTCGAGGACCCGTTCAGCGCGGTGTACGAGTCGGCGACGCAGGCGTATTACAGGCGGCTCGCGGAGCGGGCGACCCAGGAAGGCGGTCGGTGATGGGCTTGCGTTGGCGCGGCGGGTTTGCGTTGTTGAGCGCGGGGGCGCTGGCGGTGTGCGCGGTGGCGCAGGACGGCGGCGGGCCTGAACAGGACGGCGGGGGCGAGCGCGGGCCTGTCGAGGTCGGGAAGCCGGCGGGGGGTGAGGTCGGCCCTGCGGGTGGTGAGGCGGAGACGCTCGAGAGCGATGGGGCCTCGGAGCGGTCGGCGCAGAACATCGTGCTCGCCGATGAGATCACGCCCGAACTCGACGGGGCGGTGTCCGCGGGGCTTGCGCGGCTTGTGGAGATGCAGAACGCGGACGGGTCGTTTGGGTCGTCGGGGACGCGGTACGGGCGGAACGTTGCGGTGGCGTCGCTCGCGTGTCTGGCGTTCATGGCCGATGGGAACCTGCCCGGGCGGGGCCAGTACGCGGAGGTCGTGGAGAAGGGCGTCGAGTTCATCCTGAACAACACGGCGGACACGGGGCTGATCGCGGCGGACACGTCGCACGGGCCGATGTACGGGCACGGGTTTGCGACGTTGTTCCTGGGCGAGGTGTACGGGATGACGGGCGGTGGCGCGGACACGGCGCAGGCGGAGCGGCTGCACGATGCGCTGGTGCGTGCGACGCGGCTGATCGTGCAGAGCCAGAACGACGAGGGGGGTTGGCGTTACAACCCCGTGCCGGCGGATGCGGACGTGTCGGTGACGATCTGCCAGGTGATGGCGCTGCGGAGCGCACGGAACGCGGGGATCGAGGTGCCCAAGGAGACGATCGATCGTGCGGTGGAGTACGTGAAGGTCTGCCAGAACAACGATGGGGGCTTCAGGTACCAGACGCGCGCGGGGAGCAGCGCTTGGCCGAGGTCGGCGGCGGGGGTGTCGAGCCTGTACTACTCGGGTGTGTACGAGGATGAGGCGATCGACGACGGTCTCGATTACCTTTCGAACACGGCGTTCCCGGGGACGCAGGGGGCGCGGCGGACGTCGCACTTCTTCTACGGTCACTACTACGCGGTGCAGGCGATGTACCTTGCGGGTGGGGAGTATTGGAAGACGTGGTGGCCCGCGATCCGCGAGGACCTGGTCGCGACTCAGGAGGAGGATGGGTCGTGGGACGATCGCCACGTGGGCGAGGCGTACGGGACGGCGATGGCGTTGATCATCCTGCAGATGCCCAAGCGGTACCTGCCGATTTTCCAGAGGTAGCTTTGTGAGACGACCGCGGTTTGTGTCGGCGATGGTTTCGTGTGCGGCGGTGCTTTGCATCGGGGCGGCGGCTGCGCAGGACTCGTGGGACGACCCGGGCGAGGCGGGGTCGTTGGGTGCGGCGGCGGCGGGCGTGGAGCAGTCGGTGTGGGTGTTCGTGCTGGACCGTGAGCTTGCGGTGAGCGCGGGGACGATCGAGCGGATCGAGGGGGGTGTGGTCGAGATCCGCGATGGGGAGGATGGGCTGGTGAGTTTCGGGCCCGGCGAGTGGGTCGCGGTGTATGGGGCCGAGCGTGGCGCGCGGGCGGGCGATGGGCCAGGCGGGTTGAGCGTGGATGGGGGGAAGGGCCGGGTGCACCCGGCGCGCGTGTCGCGGCGGCTGCGTCTTGGATCGGGTCCCATGGGGATGGCGGTGCGGAGTGATGGTGTGTGGCTGCCCGGCGTGCCCGTGGCGGGTGAGGGCGAGGCGGGTGATGGGCTTTGGTGGGAGCACCCGCGGTTTGGGGTGATGGAGATCAGCCTTGACGACCTGCGGCTTGTGTCGTTCCCCGATGGGCCGTCGGCGCGTGCGCTGGATGAGGCGTTGGGCGAGCCGCTTGATGACCTGATGATCCTGAAGAACTCGGACCGGCTCCGGGGGTTTGTGGAGTCGATCGGTTCGCGCGTGGCGTTTGATGGGCCTGACGGTCTGGTTGAGGTTGATGCGGGGGTGGTTGGCGCGGTGGCGCTGGCGAACCCGAGCGAGCAGCGGACGGGGGCGTTCGTGTGGCTCGATGACGGGACGGTGGCCGGTGTTGGGGCGCTCGAGGTGCGCGAGGGCGTGGTGCGTGTGGGGCTTGGCGATGGGGCGAGTGCGGGGTACGCGGGCTCGCGTTGGCTTGCGGGGTGTGTGAGCGAGGCGTCGGAGCTGCGCGGGCTTGCGGGGGTGGCGCCGGTGTCGCAGGCGGGCGCAGGCGATCGCCACCGGACGCTCTCGATCGAGGCGCAGGACCACCCGCTTGACGCGGCGCTTTCGAGCGGTTCGGTGCTTGGGGTGCGCGATGTGCGCCTGCCTGGCCCGATGGAGGTGACGTGGGAGTTGCCCGATGGGACGACGTGGTTTGCGACCAGCGCGATGCTCGAGCATTCGTCGAGCGCGTGGGCGGACTGCGAGTTTGTGGTGAGTGTGGATGGTGCGGAGGTGGTGCGCGAGCGGTTGCACGCGGGTCAGCCCGTGGTGGGGGTGCGTGTGCCTGTGGAGGGGCGGACGCTTGTGGTGCGCGTCGAGGCGGGCGCGAACGGGCCTGTGCATGACCAGGTTGTGTTGCATCGGCCGGTCTTGTTGGTTGAGTAGTGGGACGCCCTCCGGCTCAGGCTTCGCGTGAGCGACTTCCGCCGGTGGGGGGGGGAGGATGCGGGAGTTGACGCTCGCTTCGCTCGCGGTTGTGTATGACCCCTCACCCTGCCCTCTCCCCCAAGGGGAGAGGGAGGAGTTGGTGCTCGCTTCGGTCGCGTTGTTGTTTGTGTCCCCCCTCCGCCTCGCTTTGCTTGGCACCTCACCCGCCGGGGCGGGGGAGGGTGCGTGGGCGGGGTGAGGTTGCTATGACTGTGTCATGGTGATGCGGTGTGTTGTGGTTGTTGCGGCGTGTTGGGTGGGCGCGGTTGGTGCGGTGGGGTGTGGTGAGCGCGGGGGTGATGGTGAGGGTGGCGGGGGCGTTGATGTTGCTCCGGCGCGGGTTGAGGGGCGGGTGATCTGGCGGACGCGGCGTGAGGCGCTTGTCGAGCGTGAGGGCGCGCGGGAGTGGGTGGATGTGGAGCGTGCGCCGGTTGAGGGTGGTGTGGTGCCGGGGGATGGTGCGCGTGGCGTCGAGGCGGGGTGCCGGGTTGCGGTGGTGTCGCTTGGGGATGGCGAGGCGGACGAGGTGGGGCTTCATATCACGGCGGCGGGGTTGTCGCGTTCGCTTGATGTGCTGGATGGGCTTGGCGAGGGTGAGCGGCCCGGGGTGTTGGTGTTGCGGGTGGATACGCGCGGTGGGCGGCTTGCGGAGGTGCCGTTCGTTGCGGATGTGATCCACGGTCGGGCGAAGGCGGGGTACCGGGTTGTGGCGTGGGTGGAGGGGGCGCGGTCGGCGGGGGCGCTGATCGCGATGGTGTGTGATGAGGTTGTGATGATGCCCGGCGGGGTGGTGGGCGATGCGGTGGCGCATGTGCCGGGGGATGGGGTGGAGCGGGGCGGGCTCGAGGTGGCTTCGCTGCGGGTGGGTGAGATCGTGTCGCAGATGGGGGGTTGGGACCCGGCGATCGTGCGCGCGATGCAGACGGTGGGGGCGTTGTCGTTTGATGTTGGCACCGATGGGGCGGTGGTGTGGCGTGAGGATGATCGGGGGGAGGTGGTGTTGAGCGGGGCGGGTGGGCCGCTGGTTCTTGATGCGGAGGGCGCGGGGCGCGCGGGGGTGTCGATCGGGACTGCGGGGGATCGGGACGAGCTTGCGCGGGTGCTTGGTTGTGGGGATGGTGTGGCGTGGGTTGAGGTTGGCGATGTGGTGCAGCGGGATCATCGGGTTGCGGTGCCGTTGGTTGCGGCGCGGGCGGCGGCCCTGTCGGATGCGGTGGAGGCGTGGGCCGATGCGTGCGAGCGGGGGCGGGAGGTTGATGGCGCGGGGCCCGATGCGGACGGAGTGGCGGTGCAATGGGACCGGCTCGATCGGCTCGGTGCGTTGGTGGAGAGTGCGCCGTTTCTGGCGCGGTATCGGGCGATGGGGGAGGGGTGGCTGGAGTTGCTTGGGGATCGGGTGGAGGGGTGTGGGGGGGAGCGCAGATAGCCGAGGGTGGTGTGGGGATGTTCGCTTCGCTCGATGTTGATTGACCCCTCACCCCGGCGCTCTCCCCCAAGGGAGGGAGGGCGTGGCTTGCTTTGCTGGCGTTGGTTTCTCGCTAGCGGGTGGCGTCCTGCATGCCGAGGTAGGTGGCGAACTCGGAGGCGGGGCCGTTGGGGAGGAGGGGGGCGGCTTGCCAGTCTTCGAGGAGGACGAGGACGTCTTTGAGGAGGACGGTGCCCTTGCTGAGCGATTCGTCTTCGAGGAAGACGAGTGTGGTGATGCGGCCTGTTGGTGTGTCGATCCAGAGTGGCCAGGCGTGGGCTTCGGGTTGGTCGCCTGTTGCGAAGCCGCGGTCCTGGGCTTCGCCGATGAGTGTGTGGGTGTGTCGGATCATGGTGAGTTCGATGCTTGCGCCGCTCCAGGCTGTGGTGCGCGCGCCGGTGGTGTCGAGGAAGCGCTCGAGGCGCTGGTCGTCGAGGGCGGCCGCGGTGGCGGGTTCGAGGGTGGCGCGGAGGGCGGTGGTGTCGTCTTGCGCGGCGTTGGTGGCGAAGGTGGAGAGGGTGGGGGCGAGTTTTTGTTTGAGCGGTGAGTAGACGAGGAGGACGCCCGAGATGGCGGAGCCCTGGGCGAGGATGGCGATGAGGCCCAGGAAGATGCCCATGATGGCGGCGTTGCGTCCCATGATGGGGACGGTGGATCGCTTGGCGCGGAGGAAGGCGGTCCAGCCGAGGGTGATGCCGAGGATGCTGAGGATGGGGAGGGGGAGGATGACGAGCGCGATGCGCTGGTCGACGGCCCAGCCGGCGATGCCGCCGATGCAGCACGTGACGAGTGAGATGAGCGAGCAGAGGAGTGAGAGGACGGCGAGGCCGCTCGCGCGGGCTGGTGGTTCTTCGTAGGGGGTTGGGTCGTCTTCGTAGGGGTTGGTGGTCATGGGGGTGAGGATAGGGGTTGGTGTGGTGTGTGGGTGTAGAGCGGATGCTCGCTCCGCTCGCGTGTTGATTGACCCCTCACCTGGCCTCTCCCCCAAGGGGAGAGGAGGGGATTCGGAAGCTCGCTTCCGCTCGCGTTGTGCTGAGTACCCCCTCCGACTCGTGCTCTGCACGAGCCCCCGCCCCCGCCGTGGGCGTGGGAGGGGTTGAACCCTCGCGCCCGCGGCTTGTTGTGGGTGCGTTGTCGCTGTTGGATTGGCGGTAGGTGGGGGATAAGTCGTTGTTGGTCGGTCGGGCGGCAGGCGCGCTCGGTAGAGTGGGTGGTATGGAGCCGATGGTGATTGTCGTTGTGGTGTTGACGGTGCTCGTGCTTGGTGCGGGGGCGGCGGCGGGTTGGCTTGCGTTTGATCGTTCGCGGTTGATGGGTCGTCTCGCGACGCTTGCGGCGGGGCGTGATGAGGTGGCGCGGCTTGTTGAGGAGCGTGAGGGGGAGGCGGCGGCGGCGCGGGCGAAGGCCGACGGGATGCTCGCGAAGGTGGATGAGCTGCAGGTCGAGGCGGCGACGTTGCGCGAGCGGTTTGCGAGCCGGGAGCGTGAGTACCAGCAGGCGGTGAAGAGCATCGAGCAGCGGTACCAGGAGCGGGCGGCGCGGGATGAGGAGAAGCTGCGCGAGCTGAGTGAGCAGACGCGGCAGGCGTTTGATTCGCTTGCGGCCAAGGCGCTGGACCAGTCGGCCGAGCGGTTCCTGAAGCTCGCGACGCAGACGTTCGAGAAGCAACAGGCGGTCGCGGGCTCGGAGATGGAGAAGCGTCAGAAGGCGTTCCGGGACCTGTTGATCCCGGTGGCGGATTCGCTGCGCAAGACGGATGAGAAGCTTGGTGCGCTGGACAAGGCGCGGGTGGAGGCGCGGGCGGCGCTGGACGAGCAGCTCAGGGCGCTGAGCGCGCAGGCGAGCGGGCTTGGCGAGGAGACGGCGCGGCTGGTGCGGTCGCTCAAGTCGCCGACGGTGCGCGGGCGTTGGGGGGAGATGACGCTCAAGCGTGTGGTGGAGCTTGCGGGGATGAGCGGGCACTGCGACTTCGTGACGCAGGAGATCGCGCGGGACGGTGATGGGGCGGTGGTGCGGCCTGACATGCTGATCAGGCTGCCCGGCGGGCGGACGATCGTGCTCGATGCGAAGACGCCGTTGCACGCGTATTTGGAGTCGATGGAGGCGGTGGGGGATGAGCAGCGTGCGGCGAAGCTGAAGCAGCACGCGAAGCAGGTGCGTCAGAAGATCGATGAGCTGGGGGGGAAGCAGTACCAGCAGCAGTTCGAGGAGGCGCCTGACTTTACGGTGCTGTTCATCCCGGGGGACCAGTTCCTGTCGGCGGCGCTGCTCGAGGATGCGTCGCTGCTGGATGATGCGGCGTCGAAGCAGGTGATCCTGACGACGCCGGCGACGCTGATCGCGCTGCTGAAGGCGGTGCAGTACGGGTGGGCGCAGGCCTCGCTTGCCGATGATGCGCGGGAGGTGCTGAGGCTCGGGCGTGACCTGCACGACCGGATCGGGGTGATGAGCGAGCACCTGTCGAAGCTCGGCGATCGGCTGCGGATGAGCGTGGAGTCGTACAACCGTGCGGTGGGTTCGATGGAGTCGCGCGTGTTGCCTGCGGCGCGGCAGATGGAGGAGCACAACATCCGGAGTGCGCGGAAGGTGGACGAGGTCGGGCAGGTGACGGTGGCGCCGCGGCTGCCGGCGGGGGCGGAGGTGGATGAGGGGGATGTGCGCGGGCAGCAGCGGCTCGATGTGGTGACGCGCGGGGTCGAGCCTGGTGGTGAGGATGCTGATGGTGAGGGCGCGAGCGGTCGGTCGAAGAAGGCTCGGCGCCGGTCGGCGGGTGGGTGATGCGGTTGCCCGGGGTGTTCCTGCTTGGGGTGATTGCGGTTGCGCTGGTGTACAGCGTGGTGACGATTGTGGGAGTGTGGCGCATCGGTCGTCGGGCGGCGCGGTGTCCGCGGTGTGGCTACGAGGCGGATGGGGCGCGGCTTGGTGTGTGCTCGGAGTGCGGGCTCGATCTGGCGCGGGCTGGGGTTGACACGGCGTACGTGCGGTTGCGCTTCGGGAGTTCGCGCGGGCGGGTGGTGGTGGCGTGGTTGATGGTGGGGGTTGTGTTGTGTTTCTTGTTCGCGGGGTTCGTCCCCGCGCTGTTGCGGGCGCAGGGGGTGCTCGTGATGCTCGGCGACGTGACGTACACGGGTTCGTACTCGCTTGTGCCGAGGCGTTCGGCGGTGGAGCGTCGCGATGGGACGCTGCCCGACTATGCGCTGTTGGTGAACTACACGTGGACGGGGACGGAGTATCGCAGGCCCGGGGGTGGGCCCGTGCGTGAGCGGGAGGGGCTCGCGATTGATGTTCAGGTCGAGGGGGCGGGCGGGGCGACGGGGACGCTTCGCATCGATGCGACGACGGGCGCGTTGGTGCTCGAGGATGCGTCGGGCGCGGAGGTGATGCGTGGAGCGGGGCGTGATGTGGTGGGGATGACGCGGGCGCTGTTCGAGATGGACGGCGGTCTCGATGTTGCGCGGATCGGGGGAGAGATTGCGGCGTCGTCGGAGGTGACGGCGGGGTTTCAGGGGGTGTCGCCTGCGATGAGCACGCCGCATCTGCCCTCGTGGGGTCCATCGGGGCACGCGGGCGGGGGCGGGCAAGGGTGGTCGCCGGCGTTGGTGATGGGGGGCGGGGTGGTTCGTTTGCCTGGTTGGTTGCGTGCTGTGCCTTACGTTGTTGCGGTGGTGGTGACGATTGTGGGTGTGTGGGTGACGCTTCGGCGGCGGGCGCGGGTGTTGG
The DNA here is from genome assembly GCA_965228605.1 of Phycisphaerales bacterium. GTDB lineage: Bacteria > Planctomycetota > Phycisphaerae > Phycisphaerales > UBA1924. Next base: position 3,038,950 of record OZ245825.1, on the reverse strand, counting down.
CGTTGTTCTCGGTTGAAGCGGCGGGTCACGGGGCTTGATGCGCGGCTTGCGGGTGTGGGCGGTCCGGTTAGACTGGGCGCGTGCGTGCCTGGGCGGAGGAGATCGGTGTGTCTGACGGGCGGTGGATCGCCCGTCGTGGCATCGGGCGTGTTGGTGTGCTCGGGTGTGCTGCTGCGGTGCTGCTCGGCGTGCTGGGTGGGCTCGGAGTGTTCACGTTCGGGTACGGCGAGGGGGCGGCGTACCTGAGCAATGACCCGGCGTCGTGCGCGAATTGCCACGTGATGCAGGGGCACTTTGACTCGTGGGTGCAGTCGAGCCACGCGGGGGTGGCGGTGTGCAACGACTGCCACCTGCCGCACGACAAGGTTGGCAAGTGGGTGACGAAGGCGGACAACGGGTTCTTCCATTCGTTGGCGTTCACGACGGGCGACTTCCACGAGCCGATCCAGATCAAGGCGCGGAACAGGCGGGTGACGCAGGGGGCGTGCCTGGACTGTCATGGCGCGCTGGTGGACCACATGCGTCCAGCCGAGGTGGGTGGCGACATGTTGAATTGCATTCATTGCCACGCTGACGTGGGGCATGCGCTGAAGTAGTTGGTATGGGAGGACTTGGCATGGGTGCGGGAACTGGTCGTGATGGGGGGCGTCGGGTGGCGCTGCTGCTTGTGGGGATGATCGTGGTGACCGCGGCGGCGACCGTTGCGGTCACGATGGTTCTGGTGACGATGTTCCAGCACAAGCAGGCGGCGCGGACGCCCTTCGTGCGTGTCGTCGAGGTGGACGAGGGGACGACGGATCCGGCGCCGTGGGGGATGAACTGGCCGCGTCAGTACGATGGCTACCTGCGGACGGCGGGTGATGCGCGGTTTGGTGGGTCGAGCGCGATGACGGCGAGCAAGCTGGAGGAGGACCCGTGGTTGCGTCGTCTGTACGCGGGGTACGCGTTCAGCATCGACTACCGGGAGGCCCGCGGTCACGCCTTCATGCTTGCGGACCAGGAGGCGACCGAGCGTGTGACGGAGCGACAGCAGAGCGGGGCGTGCCTGCACTGTCACGCGTCGATCATCCCGACCTATAGGCGGATCGGGCTCGAGGACGCGGGCGCGCCGGCGGATGCGGAGGCGCTGTCGGAGGGGTTCCGGTGGGACGCGGTGATGCGGGGGTTCGAGCTGGTGTCGCGGCGTCCTTACGAGGAGGTGCACGCGGAGTTGATGGCGACGCCCGACGGAACGGCGGGCGATGGCGGGTCGGGGGCGCACCCCGTGAGCTGTGTGGACTGCCATGACCCCGAGACGATGGCGATCCGCGTGACGCGGCCGGGCTTTGTGCGCGGGATCCGGGCGTTGGCGGAGGGTGATGCGCCGGTGCCGCACCTGCCGAGCATCGTGGCGTGGCGGGACGGTTCGCGCTCTCGTGCGTACGACCCGAATGTGGATGCGTCGCGTCAGGAGATGCGGTCGCTTGTGTGCGGGCAGTGCCACGTGGAGTACTACTGCGCGGACAAGATGACGCTGACATTCCCCTGGGGCGAGGGGCTGAAGATGGACGACATCGAGCGGTTCTGGGAGGGGACGGTATTCCCCGACGGTGGTGCGTTTTACGACTACAAGCACGGCGAGACGGGCGCGCCGGTGTACAAGGCGCAGCACCCGGAGTTCGAGCTTTGGAGTCAGGGGATCCACGCGGCGAACGGGGTGAGCTGCGCGGACTGCCACATGCCGTATCAGCGCGAGGGCGCGATGAAGGTGAGTTCGCACGATGTGCGTTCGCCTATGGAGAGTGTGAACAGTTCGTGCCAGACGTGCCACAACGTGAGCGAGGATGAGATCCGGTCGAACGTCGCGACGATCCAGGGGCGGACGCGTGGGCTGATGGACCGCGCGGCGTCGGCGATGACCGAGATGCTCGATGCCATCCGGGAGGCGCAGGCGGCGGGGGCGTCGTCGGGGGAACTGGCGGAGGTCTTTGAGTTGCAGCGGAAGGCGATGTGGCGGCTTGATTACATCAGCAGCGAGAACTCGCTGGGCTTCCATGCGCCGCAGGAGGCGGCGCGGGTGCTTGGCGAGTCGATCGATTACAGCCGGCGTGCGCAGGCGATGGCGTTGCGGCTTCGCGCGCCGGCGGCGCCGTCGACCGATGGCCTGCCGACCGAGCCGGTGCGTGGCGTGACGGAGCGTGGCGAGTGAGCGGGCTCTGGGCCGGGCGGTGGTGTTGCGGTGGTTGAGCGTGGCGGCTTGTCCGATGGCGAGCTGTTGCGCGCGTTCGAGGGTGCGACGCTCGGCGGGGATGAGTGGACGCACGAGGCGCACCTGCGTGTGGCGTGGTGGTATTCGGCGCACATGGGTGTTGAGGAGGCGACCGATGCGATGCGAGAGGGGATCAAGCGGCTCAACGCGGCGCATGGCGTGGAAGCAACGGCGACGGGTGGGTACCACGAGACGTTGACGGTGGTGTGGGTGGGGGTGGTGTGGCGGCTGTGCGGGCGGGCGCACCACGTGGACTCGGGGGCGTTTCTTGCGGCGTACCCGGAGCTGCTCGACAAGGGGCTGCCGCTTCGGTGGTACACGCGTGAGCGTTTGATGTCGGCGGAGGCTCGCGAGGGGTTTGTGCCGCCCGATCGGGCGGGGTGAGGCGGCGGGTGTGGCCGCGGCGTGTGGTTGTGCCAATGAAACACCCCCGGGGTGTTGGACCCCGGGGGTGGTGGTTAGCGCTTGGTTGTCGTCAGCGTTTCAGCGTGTTGGGGTTTAGCCCAGGAGCTGGAGCGCGGACTGGGGCGCGACGTTGGCCTGAGCGAGGGTCGACTGTGCCGACTGGCTGAGGATCTGCGAGCGGGTGAGCGCTGCGGTCTCTGAGGCGAAGTCGGTGTCACGGATGACGGACTCGGCGGCGGCGGTGGACTCGAGGGAGACGTTGAGGGATCGGATGGTGGCCCCGATGGTGTTGGACTGGAAGGCGCCGAGTCGGCCTCGGAGGGATGAGACCTCGCGGATGGCGGCGTCGATGACCTTCTGTGCACCCGAGAGGTTGCCGTCGACGACGTTGACGCCGGCACCGGCGGCGAGGTCGGCGAGTGAGTAGTCCTTGGAGGCGGTGCTGCCCGAACCGTCGTTCTCGTCGAGGGTGACCTTGCCGAGTTCGCGGACGGCGACGTTGGAGATGCCGACACCGACCTTGCCGAGGATGTCGACGTTGCCGGCGAGCTGGAAGTCGGCGCCGCCGCCGGTGATCTTGAAGGCGTCGATCTTGCCGACGTCGGTGGCCGAACCGGCGGTTCCGTTGGCGGCGAGGTCGATTTCGACGTCGAGGAAGTCGGTGTTGATGCGGAGCTCAGTGCCCTTGGTGGTGGCGACGATGCCGTTGACGGTGGCCTGGACGTCGTTGCCCTTGTCGACGACGGCGTTGGTGAGTGCGGTGAAGGCGGTGGCGGAGGAGGTGTCGGCGGCGTCGGAGCTGCCGGCGGAGAGGTTGTAGAGGCCGTTGCCTGCCGAGCCGCCGTCGTCGACGACCTTGACGGAGACGAACTGGTCGCCGCCGTACTCCGAGGACTCGAGGCGGAGCGCACCGCCCGAGACGGAGGCCTTGACGCCTGTGACGTCGGTGAAGGTGTTGATGGAGGCGGAGATGTCATCGATGGTGGTGCCCGAGGCGAACGAGAGTTCGCGTGAGCCGTTGACGCCGCCCAGCTCGATGACGAAGGAGGAGTCGGCGTCGGTGAGGTCGATGCCGTCGGTGCCCGCGGCGGCGCCGAAGGAGAGGAGGAAGCCGCCGACCTGCGCGGAGGCGGTGACGACGACGTCGACGTCGAGGTCGCCCTTGAACTCGAGCTTTGCGGCGTTAACCTTGAAGGAGCTGACGTTGGCGTGCACGGTCTCGGTGGCGTAGTCGAGGTTGCCGTTGAGGAGCTTCTTGCCCTGGAAGGAGGTGGAGGTTGCGATGCGGTCGATGGTCTGGAGGATGGAGTCGATCTGGAGCTGGTTGGCTTCCTTCTCCTCCCCTGACAGGCCCGCGTCGTTGGCGGTGGTGGTGACGAGCGACTGGAGGTCGTTGAGGAGGCCCGAGATCTCGTTGAGGCCACCTTCTGCGATGTTGACGACCTGGTCGGCGCGTTCGGCGTTGCCGATGGCGGCGGTGATGGATGCCTTCTCGGCGCGCAGGTTCTGCGAGGCGATGAGGCCCGCGGGGTCGTCCTTACCCCTGTTGATTCGGAGACCGGTGGACAGTCGTTCGAGCGAAGTGGTGAGGGCCTTGTTGTTCTGGCCGAGCACCCGCTGCGCGATGAGCGACGGGACGTTGGTGTTGATTCGACTCATGTCATCCTCCCTGATTGGACACGGGCGCGCACTGTGAGCCCGGGCTCGGCCCCGTTTCCGACCGCCTCCGACGGCGGGCGCGGGGCCTGTTCACTTCTTGGCGTTGGGCGCAACGTGTGCCCACGACCGTTGTGGCGCACCACCCGACGCGGCGTGCCGAGTCGTGAGATCGTCGTGCGGGGCGCGTGGCATGGGCGTTGGGAGCGCAGAGTTTGCGCGGCAGGCGTCACAGACGGAACTGTCGGCGCGCGCGACGGCCCGCCCCCCTTGAAGGGGGCGGGCGTCGTTGCGTGGCGCGGTGCGTTGTAGGAGTTGGGGTGTTAGCCGAGGAGCTGGAGGACGCTCTGGGCGTTGGCGTTTGCGGTGGCGAGGACGGACGTGCCCGTCTGGACGAGGACCTGTGCTCTCGTGAGCTCGGAGGTCTCGATGGCGAAGTCGGCGTCTCGGATGACGGACTCGGATGCGGTGATGTTCTCGAAGGCGTTCTGGAGTGAGCGGACGTTGGTATCGAGGACGTTCCGCTCGAAGGCGCCGAGTCGGCCCCTGAGTGTGGTGACGTCGTCGATGGCGGTGCCGAGGATCGCGGAGGCGGCCTGGAGGTTGCCCGCGTTGAGCGAGTTGGGCCCGCCCGACTTGAGGGAGGAGAGGAACTGGAGTTCCTCGCCCCCGCCGTCGAGTTGGATGAGGGTTCCGCCCAGGCGGGTTGCTGCGACGGACTCGATCCCGATGTTGATCTGCTGTTGTGCGGTGACGTCGGGTCCGAGCTGGAACATGGAGCCGCCGCCGGTGATGTGGAAGGTCTCGATGGAGCCGTCGACGGTGGAGGCGAAGGAGGAGTCGAGGAGGAACTCGAGGTCGAGCTCTGGGTTTCGGACGGCGACCTCGAGGCCGTCGCCTGTGGCGACGGCGCCGTTGAGGAGGATGATGACGTCCTTGCCTGTGTCGTTCTTGGCGTCGGTGTAGGTGGCGGTGTCGGACCAGTCGATGACGGGGCCGGGCTGGTCGTCGAGGAGCTTGGCGAAGGTGAAGGCCGAGCCGCCCGAGAGTCGGTCGACGGAGACGAAGGCGTTGGAGCCGTAGTCGGTGGACTTGAAGACGATGCCGGAGGAGTCGTTTGCGGCGGACTGCCTGGCGGCGGAGACGCCCGTGATGTTGGAGCGGCTGTTGATGGCGTCGACGATGTCGTTGATGGTGGTGCCCGAGACGAAGGTGAGTTCGGTGACGCCCTGGGGGCCGGCGATCTCGAGCGTCATGGAGGATGGGAGGATGCCATCGGTGTAGGCGCCGTTGATGGCGGAGAACTCGGTGTTGAAGAACATCATGCCCTGTTGGGCGGAGCCGAGGACCTCGACGTCGAGTTCGAGTGAGTCGCGGTCGCCCAGGGCGGCGCCGTGGATCTTTGTCTTGACGATGTTGGAGGGGTCGATGCCCGAGAGGTCGTAGGCGAGAGAGCCGTTGAGGAGCTTGAGTCCCGCGAATGACGCGGTGTTTGAGATGCGTGTGATGGACTCGATGGCGGAGTCGATCTGGAGCTGGTTGGTGGCGATCTCTTCTGGGGAGAAGGCGCCGGTGTTGGCCGCTTCGACGACGAGTGCGCGGATGGAGTTGAGGAGGTCGTTGACCTCGGTGAGGGAGGCCTCGGTGGTTGCGATGACGTTGGAGGCGCGCTCCGAGTTTCGGATGCCCTGCTCGATGCCGCGGAGCTCGGAGCGGAGTCGCTCCGAGACGATGAGGCCCGCGGGGTCATCGGCGCCGCGGTTGATGCGGAGTCCGGTCGCGAGTCGCTCGAGCCTGACCTGGAGGTCGTCGTTCGAGGTCTTGAGCTTCGACTGAGCGATGAGGCTCGCGATATTGGAGTTGATCCGTGTCATTGGGCAATCCTCCGTGATTGCGTGTGTGCGGCGCCCTCGGGCGCGGTGTCTGCGGTGTGTGTGTCTGGACGCAAGTGGCGTGCCAATTGGTGGTGACGGTGTTACGAGGCTTTGCGCGCCGGGGCGGGCGTTGTGGTGAGCCTCGGGTTGAGGGTTGTGGCTTTGACGGTTGGCGCACGATCTGCGCCTGTTGCGCCGATGGGGTCGTCGCGGTCCTGCGCAAGCCTTGCGGCTTCGCGGTTCTCGTCCTGGATGGCCTGGTAGACCTCTTTGCGGTGGACGGCGACCCTTGTCGGGGCGTTGATGCCGATTCTGACTTTATCGCCTCGGACGTCTACGACTGTGATCTCGACCTCGTCGCCGATCATGATCGTCTCGTCGCGTTGGCGGGAGAGCACCAGCATTGGGCTCCTCTCCTTTCGTGCCGGGGTGTGTACGCGGCGATCGCGCGGCGCTCCGATGGCGCGGTGTCCCGGCGGTTGAGTGGGTTGCGACAAGACGTTCAGGCGGACATGGCCTTGGCGTCACTGGTGGCGAAGGCGAGTTCGTGCCTGGTGGTCCAGCGCTTGTCGGCGAGGACGAGCTGCTCGGCGACCCGTGTGGATGTGTTGACCACGAGGGGGCCCTGGAGGTTGGCGGTCAGCTTCTGCTGGACCTTGTTGACGATGACGAGGACCTGCGCCTGTTCGAGGGTTTCCAGGCGGAGCGCCTCCATCTGGTCAGCCCTGATCGGCACGGCGTAGTCGTGCACGAAGAGGTTTGGGTCGGTCACCACGAAGGCGAGCGCGGGGTCTTCTGTGCTTTGGAGCCAGAAGAAGCACGCGTCGTCGTTGGGGCGGAGGAGGCAGAACTGGTGGGCGTGTGTGAAGCCAAGCAGGCCCCTTGGGAAGGTGATCAGGCGGTCTTCCTCGACCTCCACCGTCCCGAATCGACTGGTCCGGATCTCCATCGGACTGCTCCGAGTGCATCGGCCATATGTTCGACTTGCGGCGCCTCCGTGGCGTCGCGTTGGGCCTGCGCGTCTGGCCGAGTGGCGCGCGTGCCTGACTTGAAAGGTCAACCTTCCCGTTATCCGAGGAAGTTGATGAGCGAGAGCGAGCGTGACTGCGCGGTGACCGTGAGGGCCGCCTGCAGTTGGGTCTGGAGGAGCGAGAAGCGTGAGGTGGCCTCGACGAAGTCGAGGTCTCGGAGTTCGCTTCGGAGCTGGGTGTCGAGCACGTTCTGATCCTCGAGTCGGGTGGTGGCGGTTTCGATGCGGGCGGCGCGGGTGCCGATGAGTGCCTGTCCCGAGGTGAGTCGGTCGAGGTCGGTTTCGAGTCTGCCTCCCGCAAACGTGATGCCACGCACGTCGTCGTTCTCGAGCGCCTGTTCGAGGCTGAGGAGGGTGGTGAAGAGGGAGTCGACCTCGACCTGCGCAGTGTCTGCGCCGTTGAGGCTGCCCGGAGTGGGGTTCTGGTTGTCGAGGAGCCCCAGGTCTTCGGCGGCGTAGCCGTTGAGGGAGGTGACGGCGATGGCGTTCGGGCCCGCGAGGGTGTCGGTGAAGACGATGCCGTTGCCATCGGGGGCGAGGGTGGCGACGAACTGTCCTGGCACGGCGAGGCCCTGCGCAGCGGCGTCGGCGTTGATCCTGGCGAGGACGTCGTCGACGGTGCCGATGTCGGCGGGGGCGAGGTCGACGGTGAACGTGGTGGCGCCGTCTGAGAGTGTGACCTGGAAGTCGTCGTTGTAGGCGGGGTCGGGGAGGCCCGAGCCGGGGTCGGTGACGCCGTGGGCGATCTCGACGCCGGCGCCGTTGTTGAAGGTCGAGGTGAGGGTTGAGCCCTTGAAGCTCCGGATGCCGAGGGTCGTGGCGGTCTGGCCGCCGGCGACTTCTTCGACGGACATGGCGAGGCCCGCGACGTGGTTGATGACGTCGATGCCGTCCCCTGATTTGGCGAGGTCGACCTCGATGCCCAGGTCGAGGTCGTTGACCGCCTGCCTGAGCTCGGCGATGGTCATCGCGGGGTCGACGGTGACGACGCCCGCGTTGGGTCCGTTGCGGAACCGGACGTCGCCGAAGGCGATGGCGGTTGCGGGGTTGAGGTCGGCGAGAGTGGTGTGGTTGGAGACGCGCGGGTTGAGGTCGGCGGCGGGGCCCAGTTTGAGGGAGACGCCGTTGGTGAAGTTGACGTTGTCGAGCGCGAGGGCCTGGGCGGTGGAGCCGGCGGGTCCGTCGTCGAAGGTGACGGTGTATCCCGGGTCGACGTTGACGACGAGGCGGTCGGCGGCGACGCCCAGGGTGACCGGCGGCGGGGCGCCCATGACGTCGGCGACGGCGGCGGCGACCATGTCCTGGAGGTCGGAGATGGTCTCTGCGTCGGCGACGTCGACGGCGATCTCGGTTGTGGTGGCGCCGTCGTCGATCTGGATGTTGAGCGTGCCGAGGGTCTTGTCGGTCATGGGGCCGCGCAGGTCTTTGAGGAAGGTCTGCGCGGTGAGGAGTGGGTTGAGGTCGATGTCGCCCTGGACGCGGGTTGAGGTTGCGCCGACGATTTTGTCGGCGTCGAGCGTGAGGGGGAAGTCGATGGCGTCGCCCAGGTCGGTTTCGAGGCCGCCCTCGTCGCCCAGGTAGCGGTAGCCGCCCTTGAAGAACTCGAAGGCGGGTGAGCCCGCTTTGGAGCCGGCGAAGAGTGAGACGCCGACGTAGTCGGAGTTCATGGCGTCGAAGATCTGCTGGCGGAGTGAAGCGATGACCTCGGCTTCGAGGGCGCGGGTGTCTGCATCGGAGCCGACGCCGACCTGTGAGGAGGCGATGGTCTTGGCGTCGAGGACGGAGTCTGTGAGTCCTGAGAGGGCCTGGTCGGCGGTGGCGAGGAGTCCCGAGGCGTGGTCGAGGTTGCGGCTCCGCTGCTCTGCCTGCTCGATGCGGGAGTTCATGAGGATGATGAGGGCCGAGGCGGTGGGGTCGTCGGAGGTGCGGTTGACGCGGCGGCCCGTGGCGAGCTGCTCCTGGACGTTGAGGAGTGAGACGGATGTGCCCGTGATGTTGCGCAGCATGAGCTGCGATGAGAGCATGGAGGGGACGCGTCCGATGGATGCTGGGATCTGGCTCATGGGTGGTTTCCCGTTGGCGGCTCAGACGAGTGTGAGGAGGGTCTGTGTGAGTTCGTTGACGACGGAGATGAAGCGCGCTGCGCCCTGGTATTGCTGCTGGTAGGTGATGAGGTTGACCGACTCCTCGTCGAGGCTGACGCCCGAGATGGCAGCGCGCTGGGACTCGATGGAGGCGCGGACGGTGCCGAGCGAGGTGTATTCGGATGCGGCGGCGGCGGTGCGGACGGCGTTCTGCTCGACGCGGCGGGACCAGCTCTCCTTGATGGACTCGCCGCCCAGCGCATCGACGGGCTCGTTCTGGAGCTTGGTGATGGCGATGGCGATCTGGTTGGCGCCTGGCTCGAAGCCGACGGCGAGGAGGGACGGCTGGTCGATGAGTTCCTGGCGGACGCCGACGTCGGTGGCGTCCTGGCCCTTGAAGTAGGTGTTGACGCCCAGGGCGGCGAGGACGCCCGATGAGTCGTCGGCGAAGGCGACCTCGAAGCCCGTGTCGGTGGTGATGTTGAGCCTGCCGTCGGCGTTGATGGAGGCGTTGAGGTTGGGGATGGCGTCGAGGGCGGCGGCGATGTCGTCGAGGGAGGTGTCATCGGCGAAGGAGAACGCGCCGGCGGCGTCGATGCCGTCGAGGTCGATGGGGATGACGGTCTGTGCTTCCTTGCCGTTCTGGTCGAACATGCGGACGGTGAAGCTGCCGTTCTTGGGGGCGAAGGGGAGGCCGGCCATGGTCTCGTTGGCGGGGTCGTTGAGGGCGAGGGGTTGGTCGGTGGCGGAGAAGAAGCGCTCGGAGATGAGGGATGTGAGTGGCTTGGTGGGCCGGCCCACGGAGTGGAGCTTGTTGACCTCGAAGATGAGGTTGGCGGTGACCTCGTCGAGGTCGGCGATGGTGTCGTTGACGGCGGAGTTCCGGTTCTCGAGGAGGCCGCCGATCGAGCCCGAGTCGATGGTGATGACTTCCTCTTCGGGGTAGGTGGTGACGAGCTCGATGAGGGTGCCCGTGGCGGTTGGCGTCTCGCGGAGTTCGATGCCGCGTGACTCGCCGCCCAGGATGACGGGCTGGGAGTTGACGAGGACGTCGACTGCGCCCGAGTCGTGGTCGATGACGGTGATCTCCATGAACTTGGAGAGCTCATCGAGGAGGAGGTCGCGCTGGTCGCGGAGGTTGCCGTCTTCGCCGCCGCCGCCTTCTGCGTTGATGATGGTCTTGTTGATCTCGGCGACGGAGGCGAGGATGTCGTTGGCGGCCTGGACGGAGGAGGCGAGTTGCTGTTCGACGAAGATGCGTTCCTGGTCGAGCGACTTGCGCATGGACTTGATGAAGGAGGCGAGTGAGGCGCCCTGTTCGACGGCGAGCGCCTTGGCGCCGGTCTGGCCCGGGGTGTTGGCGAGCTCGGAGAAGGCGTCGAAGAACTCCTGCATGTGGGAGGAGAGGTCGTTGTCGGAGAGCTCGGCGGTGATGGATTCGAGCTGGGAGAGGACGTTGAATGAGATGGCGGCGGCCTGTTCCTGCGCGACCGACGAGCGGAGACGCGCGAGGACGGAGGGCTCGACGAGGCGCTTGATCTCGCCGATCTGGACGCCTCGCCCGAGGAAGTTCTGTTGGGAGATGGCGGCGCCGCGTGTGGGGAGCAGGCCGACGCGCTGGCGCGAGTAGCCCGGTGTGGCGGCGTTGGCGATGTTGTTGCCCGTGACCTGGAGCGCGACCTGGCTTGCGGCGAGGGCGGATTGTCCGATCAGGAGTGAGCCTGTGAGTCCCATGTCGTTCTCCCCACGTGATCCTCGGTGGGTCGTTGGTGTGTGTCAGGTGGTCATGTCGAGAGCGGTGGTGACGCGTGCGCCCTGGGCGACGACGCCCCGCCTGCCGTAGGTCTTGGCGTGGTTGAGTGATGCGGCGACGCTCTTGATGAGTGCGTCGACGTGGGAGGAGAGCATCTCGGCGGCGGCCTTGATGGCGTCGTTCTTCTTGACGAGCGCGGTGATGAGTTCGCGGAGTTCGGTGGCCATGTGGCGGAGGCGCTCGCCCGTGGGGCCCGGGAGGCGGTCGGCGATCCATGAGATGCGTGTGGCGGCCTTGTCGGGCGATTGGAATCGGGCCGCGAGCGCGGAGACGATCCTGACGCGTTGCTTCTCGAGTTCGGCGACGCGTTGCACGAGGAGGTTCTCTTCCCCGATGCAGCCGGCGAGGCGCGAGGGGCTCGCGGCCTTGATGGCGTCGTGGCGCAGGCCCGCGAGGACGCTCATGCGCTGGTAGCAGTCGATGAGTTCGCGCATGAGGGTTTCGAGCTGGGCGACGTGTTGGTCGCTCTGGTGTGTCGTGGTTTGCGCTGCGGTCATGGTTGTGCGCTCCGTTGTTGCGCTTCGGCGGGCTCGGGCGTGGGTGGATCGGTGGTGTCGGCTTGCTTCATCAAGCGGCGTGCCACGGCGTCGACGATGTCCCAGTTGGATGAGTTGACGAGGTTGTCCGACCACGCGGCGTCGATCATGGGGGCGAACTGCTTCTCCCAGAGTCCTGGCTTGAAGGGTTCGGCGGCCATGGTGGAGGCGCGGAGCTGGGCGAGGATGGGCTTGACGAGGGAGACGGAGATGAGGTCGGCGGCGGCCTGGCGGGCCTGGGTGAATGCGGGGTCGTGATCGCTTGATCGAAGACCCCCTCCGGCCTCGCCTTTGGCGAGGCCGCCTCCCCCGCTGGCAGCGGGGGAGGGATCGCGGGTGCTCGCTTCGCTCGCAGTTGTGTTTAACCCCTCACCCTGCCCTCTCCCCCAGGGGGAGAGGGTGGAGGTATTGAGGCTCGCTTCGCGGGCGTTGCGCAGGGTGGTTGCGAAGGGGGTGTCGTTGCTGGGCCGCGCGCTGTGGAGCGTTGGGTCGAGGGTGAGGGTGCGTGTGGCGGTGTTGTTGAGGGTGTCGATGGTGTTCATGGCGCGCTCCGTTACTCGATGATGAGTTCGCCGTGGATCAGGCGTGCGTCGGCGAGTCGGACGATGATGTCGACGCGCTCGGCGGGTGGGACGTCGAGTTGTTCGAGGGCCTTGATGAGGTCTTCGAGTCGCGCGCGTGCGCGGAGGTCGTTGCCCGTGTAGAGGCGTGCCCAGTCTTCGGTGTGGACGAGTGGGCGTTCGGGCGTGCCCGGTGGGGGTGGGGGTTCGAGGATGGTGATGACGAGGTCGCGGTGGGAGAGGACGGTCGGGCTGATGGTGACGTCGCCCGAGATGGCGATCATGCCGGTGTTGCGGTTGACGATGATGCGCGCGGGGTTGGCCAGGAGGGTCTCGTCGAGTTCCATGGCGAGGATGCGGCCGAGGAAGTTGGTGGGGTTGGCGCGTTCGGCGGGTGGGATGTCGACGCGGACGGCGCGGGCGTCGAGGGCTCGGGCGAGGATGGTGGCGTCGAGGCCCAGGCCCTGGAGGTCCTGGTTGATCATGTTGGCGAGCATCTTGGCGTTGGCCCACCCCTGGTAGCCGGTCTGGAGTTGGAGGGTGATGCCGTCGTCTTCGATGACGTTCATGTCGATGTCTGCGGCCATCTGGGCGCCGTCGACGATGCGCGCGGAGGTTTCGACGTCGCCGTCGATCTCGATCTGGCCCTGCCCGAATGCGTAGACGCCCTGGCCACGGAGCGGACCGCGGAGGGGTGTGATGAAGAGGGTGCCGCCGGCGAGGCTTGTTGCGCGGTGGAAGGAGGTGACGCGCAGGTTGATCTTGTCGCCGATCTTTGCGCCCTCTTTGGGGACGGTGCACGTGACCTGGACGAGCGCAGCGTTTGCGCCGCCGAAGAGTTCGTCGAGGTTGGGGACGGGGTTGCCGCCCTCGTGCATCATGGCGGCGATCTGTCGCGCGAGTGGGAGTGCGTCGTTGCCGTCGCCCGTGCCGCTGAGGCCCGTGACGAAGCCGAGCCCCCAGAGTTGGGACTCTCCATAGCCACGGAGTTGCGCGATGTCCTGGACGCTCAGGGCGTTGGCGATAGCGGCCGTGGCGAGCGCGATGAGCGTTGCGAGGGCTGGCCCGATCCGGGGCGAGGCGGTCTGCGTCATCCTGACACCTCCTTGGGGGTGCGGGGACGCAATGGGCGTGCCATCGGGGGCGGGCGGGGTGCGGGGAGGACCGGTTTCGGGTGAAGGGGGCTGGAACGGGGGGCTCGGGTTGCCCGTATGGGGCGTAGGCGGTAGCGTCTCCGCTCGGTGGGAGCGGTGCGCGGCGGCCCTGGTGGGGCGCCAGCCGCCCGGTCTTTAGGTTTGAAGAGCCCTCAGGAGGGTCGTCGGAGTCATGGCGAAGCTGTTCTATAGCATCGAGGAAGCGGCGCAGAAGCTCGGGAAGAGCGAGGACGAGGTCCGTTCGATGGCCCAGCGGGGCGAGATCACGGAGTTCCGCGATGGCGACCGTCTGATCTTCAAGAAGGACCAGATCGACCTGCTCTCGGGCGATGAGGGCGACGAGGCGGACCTCTCGGGGATGATCCCGTTGTCGGACAGTTCGGCGGGCACGGGCATGGGCAGCGGGCTTGGCCTGGCTGACTCGGGCTCGGGCGACCTGAGCGAGACGCGGCCGGACAGCTCCTCGGTCAAGACGGGCATCAGCATCTTCGACGATGACACGGAGGAAGAGGACCCCTCGGCGCAGACTCAGGTCACGTCGGGCGGGCTCGACCCTTCGAGCCTCGATTCGTTTGGGGGCGGCGGCTCGGGGATGATGGACTTCACGCGCGAGGACGACTCGGGCGGGATCGCGGCGGACTCGATGCTGGGCGAGCTCTACTCGGGCGGCTCGGTGGCGGGCGGTCCGGGTGGGGGCGGCTCGGGGCTCTTCGAGGGCCAGGCGGCTTCGGGCGGCGGGCTTGGCGCGGCGCCGGCGGCGAGTGGCGGCGGCGTGGCGCTGGCGGAGGCCTACGACGGGCGTGGCAGTTGGATGGCGGCTGGGATCGGTGTCGCGATGCTCGCGACGCTGCTCGGCGCGATCGCGGTGATCATGATGGGCATGATCGGGACGGTGCCGGATTTCCTACGGACGACGTTCGACGGGAACATGATGATCTGGATGGGGATCGCGGCGGGTGTGCTGGTGATCTTCGGCGGGCTTGGGTTTGCGCTGGGTGGGCGTGGGGAGTAGAGGCCTCGCTGCTTCGACCTCTGACGGCTCAGCCTCGGTAATGGATGACAATGACGGCCCAGAACTCGTCCCCCGCGCGGCGCGCGGCGTGGCATGCGGGGAAGGTGTGGGCAGGTGGGGTGGCTGCTCGCTGCGATCGCGTTGCGTGGTGCCCTCGGCGATCTCCCCCGGCGGCGGCGGATGCGGCGTCAGCCCTGGCCTTCGATGAGGGCTCTGACGCGGTCGTAGCTTTCGCGTTCCTTGCCGATGAGCTGGTCGACCTGCATGTCGGCGTGGTAGGAGGAGCGGACCATGGGGCCTGATTCGACGACTTGCCATCCGATTTCGAGGCCGCGGTCGCGGTAGTCGTCGAAGGTGTCGGGCTCGACCCATCGGTCGATGGGGAGGTGATTGGGCGTGGGTTGGAGGTATTGGCCGATGGTGAGGATGTCGGTTGTGGCGTTGTCGTAGACGTGTTGCATGAGCCAGTCGACTTCATCGTCGCGCTCGCCGATGCCGACCATGATGCCCGTCTTGGTGACGAGGCCCGCGTCCTTGCAGCGCTTGAGGAGTTCGACCGAGCGGTCGAACTTGGCCTGGGGGCGGACCGCGGGGTACATGCGTGGGACGGATTCGAGGTTGTGGTTGAGGATCTCGGGGCGGGCGTCGATGACGAGCTGGAGCGCGTCCCAGTCGCCTCGGAAGTCGGGGATGAGGACCTCGATGGAGAGGTTGTCGCAGGCGGCGCGGGTCTGGCGGATGGTGTCGGCCCAGATGGCGGCGCCGCCGTCGGGTTGGTCGTCGCGGTCGACGGATGTGATGACGATGTGGCGGAGGCCTGCGCCCTCGACCATGAGGCGGACGGACTCGGCGACGCGCTTGGGCTCATCGGGGTCGATGGCGCCGGGCTTGCCGGTCTTGATGTTGCAGAAGCCGCAGGAGCGGGTGCAGGTGTCGCCCAGGATCATGATGGTGGCGACGCCGCGGGCCCAGCACTCGCCCAGGTTGGGGCAGGATGCCTCCTGGCAGACGGTGTGGAGCTTGTGCTCTGAGAGGATGGCGCGGAGGCGGTTGTAGCCCGGGCCGGCGGGCATCTTGGCCTTGAGCCACTTGGGCTTGCGCTTGGCGGTGAGGTGTTGGGCCGCGGGGCCGTTGTTGATGATGCGGTCGGAGAGTGAGATGAGGGGCTTGTCGACGCGGCGCATGGGGTCGCCGCCCAGCGGGCGCGGGTGGCGCTCGAGGAACTTGCCCTGTGTGGGGAGCGGGCGGGCTGTGCTCTCGGGGGGCGGGGTGGGGGGCATGGGCGAGTATAGAGGTGGGGCGGGGCGGGCAAGGGATGGGCGATGATGGGTGTCTTATCGGCCACCTGGGATTGGGTCGTTGGTTGTGCGGGGTGTGTGATAGGGTTGATCGTCGGAGTGGGGTGGTGCCTGGGGTAAGCCCAGTTGCGCAGATCTGCACGGGAGGAGTTGATGATGATGAAGCGGGACCTGATGGCGGTGGTTGCGTTGGTTGGTCTGGCGAGCGGGCTTGCGGCGGCGCAGGCCCCCTTTGAGGTGTCTGAGGATGGTCGGTCGGTCGCGACGCCTGACCTGGATGGGGTGTCGGTCGGGTACGCGGCGGAGGGTGTCGAGGAGGCGCCGTTCCCGCTCACGCCCGATTGGACGTTCGATCAGCGGTTCGCGGTCGGCGCGGTGCGCATCGCGGACATCGACCTCGATGGGCTCAACGACCTGGTGGTGGCGACGTTCAAGCCCAACTCGTTCCCTGCGTACGACGACTACTACCAGATGATCTTCTACAACACGGGCAGCGGGCTCGAGGCGGCGCCCTCGTGGCAGGCGGATGTGGAGTACTACTCGGGTGATATCCAGGTGGGGGATATCAATCTCGATGGGTGGCCCGACCTGTTTGATGTGTGCGGCACGTTTGGCCCGCCGCCGCGGGTTTACTTCGGTGCGCCCGAGGGCATGGCGACGGTGGAGGGGTGGGTGTCGGCGCCGCCTCAGACTGGTTGGGCGACGTCGGGGACGCTCTTTGATATCGATGGTGATGGTGACCTTGATGCGCTGACGACGAACCAGGGCGTGGCGCCCAACCCGTACCGCCCGATGTACTTCTTCCGGAACGACGGCGGCACGCTCGAGACATCGCCCTCGTGGCAGTCGGCGGAGGACTCGATTCAGAACACGACGGTCGCGGCGGACTTTGACAACGATGGTGATCTGGACATCGGCGTCGCGAAGTGGTCGAGCTTCGAGAGCGGCGTCTACCTGAACAGCGGTGGCACGCTCGATGTGAACCCGTCGTGGACGGTGGGCACGACGGGCACGGACAAGGGCGTCGCGGCGGCGGACGTCGATGGCAACGGGTGGGTCGACCTGGTGGTGGGCGACGACCCGACTCGGCTGTATTCGAACGATGTGTTCTCGTTCAGCGAGACGTGGCAGGCGATGCCGCCTTTCGATGGCCCCCAGGAGAACGTGTTCCACGATGTGGACGGCGATGGCGATCCGGATTTCGCGGAGGTGCACTTCTCTGATGGGCGTGCGCACATCTACATGAATACGGACGGGGTGTTGTCGAGCACGCCGAATTGGACGTTTGATGCGACCCAGGTCGGGAACACGCTCGCGTTTGGCGACCTGAACAACGATGGGTTTGACGACCTGGCGGTGGGGTATTCGGGTGATACGTCGATCCGCGTGTTCTACGGCATCCCGCCCGAGCCTCCGGCGTGCCCGGCGGACCTGGATGGGTCGGGGGATATCGGGTCGGCGGACCTGAATGTCGTGCTGGGCAACTTCGGGTGTGTGCAGGGGGATGACCCGGTGGCGTGTGTGGGCGATGTCGATGGAGATGGGGACACGGACTCGGGCGATCTGAACCTGCTGCTGGCGGTGTTTGGGGCCGCGTGCGAGTGATCGCGGGGGCGTTTGGGTCTTGCGGAGGCCCGATCCTGTGCTAGGTTTCTCTCTGGTGGCCGGGCCCGGTGGGCCGGTCGCTCTCACCATGTCGTGGGGCGACGGAGGATTCGGAAGATGTCACGTTTGCTTGATGCCATGGCGGTGGCCGCCGTGTGTGGTTGTGTTGCGCCGTTTGCGGGCGCGGAGGCGGTGTACGACAACATCTCGTCGGGGACCGATGGGGTGGCGTTCTTTGGCGACATCGTGATCGACAACGTTGTGATCGAGGGGGGCGGGTTGTTGCAGGGCGCGACGATCGCGCTGACTGCGGAGGGCGTCGGCACGGTGACGACGGACCTGCAGTTGCTGGTGTTTGTCGATGGGGGCAACGGGTTCCCCGACATCATGGGGCCCGGCGATGATGTGCAGTTGCTTTCGGTCGACCTGATGGGTCTCAAGATCGAGGCGGGCGTGGTCAACGAGATCGAGATCGATCTTTCGGACTACTGGACGACGGTGGAGGACGGGTCGTTGGTGTACATCGGCGTGCAGCCGCCGTTCGGCCCGCCGCCGCCGGGCGCGGGGCTGGGCCCGTCGGTGGGTCATGTGTTCTATGGCGACCCGGTGGTCGGCTCGACCGATGCGATCGTGTTCAGCTTCGGCGCGATGGGGCCGGTGCCCGTGCCCGGCGCGAGCAACCCGGAGCTGATGAACTCTGCGGGGCTTGGGCTGCGCCTTGATGTGGTGCAGTTGCCCGGCGCGGCGCCGGGCGGGCCCGGCGAAGTGGGGGGCGATGCGGTCACGTTTGCGGGTGAGGAGGAAGGGTTCAAGGGGCCTTCGTACCTGCTCGGCGGCGTGACGTTTTCTGATGGCTTCTCGGGGCTTGGCGCACCCGCTGAGTCGGCGCAGTTCGCGATTGATGACGGTACTGATGCGTGGGCGGACAACCCGGGCATGCTCGACTTCGTGCAGGGGGAGCTGCTCAGCCTGAACTGCTTCGTCGGAGGGGGCGGCTACTGCTTCAGCGCGTTCAAGGCGATGCGGATCAGCGACGGGCAGGTGCACACGGGCGCGAGGATGTCGATCGCGTACGTGACCGAGAGCTTCGGTGATCTGCCCGTCGACTTCACTTCCAACGAGATCACGCTCCTCGCGATGATGGGCGACGAGATGGTGGCGCAGGCGAGCGTGAACCCGGACAACCAGTTGGGTATGAGCGGCGGCGGCAGCTTCGAGTTTGGCGCTTCGGAGATCGGGCTCGCGGGTGTGGAGTTCGACTCGCTCGTGCTGTTCTCGAACGGGCCGACGTTCCTTGGGTTCACGCAGCTCGGGATCGACAACCTCGTGCTCGGCGATGCGATCGGCGGCCCGTGCGATGAGGACCTGGACGACTCGGGTGTGATCGACTCGGGCGACCTGAACCTCGTGCTCGGCTCGTTCGGATGCGTTGGTGGGGGGTGCGATGGGGACGTCGATGGCGATGGCGACACCGACTCGGTGGACCTGAACCTGGTGCTTGCGGGGTTTGGACAGGTCTGCGAATAGGCGGGGCATCGCGAGTTCAGATGAGTCGGGGCGGGCCGGTGGGGCTCGCCCCGTTTCGTGCGCGGGTGGGGCGGTTGCGGTAGGCTGTGGCGCATGAGAAGTGCGAGGCGAGCCGTGGGTGTGGTGATGGTGGGCGCTGCGGCGTTGGGTGGGGGGTGCGCATCGACGGCGCCGCCCACGTTCGAGCTCGCGGATGTATACACGCTGCCTGAGGGGCCTGACGGGCGGGTGGTGGTGTTCGTGGTCGAGGGTGTGAACGACTCGGCCTCGGCGTTGCCCCTGCGCGATGTGCGGTACTCGGCCTCGCTTGACGGGGGTGAGTCGGTGAGCGTCCGGCGCGGGGCGCGGGCGACGCTGCCCGCGAAGGGGTCGCAGACGTTCGAACTGCCCGTGCCCGTGGCGGGCGATGCGGGGGTGGTGGGGGCGTACGAGCTGCGCGGGTCGGTGGAGTACCAGGTGCCCGGCGCGTTGGCGGACCTGCTGTTCGACAACAACCTGAGGCGGACGCGGGCGGGGTTCTCGTTCAGCGGGCGGCTCGACGCGGAGTGAGCTTCGGGAGAGGGGGATCCTCATGATCCGGACCATTGCGGGGGCGGCGTTGGCGCTGCTGTTCATCATCGCGGCGGGGCTTCAGTACAACGATTCGGATGGCCAGGGGTGGATCGCGGTGTACGCGATGGCGGCGGTGGCGTGCGCGGCGCTCGCGGTGCAGGGTAAGGCGCTGGGGGGGATCCGGCGCGGGATGGCGTTTGGGGTTGCGGGTGTGGCGGCGGTGTGGGTGTTGCTCCTGGCGCCCGTGGCGCTGCGCGAGGGGATCGCGCTTGGGAATGAGGTGTCGCGCGAGGTGGGTGGGCTGATCGTCGTGGCGGTGGGTGTGGGGGTGATGGGGGTGGTCGGGCCCGGGCGGCGTGTGAAGCGTGCGCCGAAGCCTCGCGCGGCGGGTGAGGCGGATGGCGGCGGCGCGGAGTAGGCGCGGGGGCTCCCCGATTTGTGGGGGAGGTTGGGGTGCGGGCCCGCTGGCGGGCGTGTGCGCGCTGCGCGGGGTGGTTCAGCGTCTTGCGGGATGGGCCGATGACTTGCGTTGGGCGATCGGTTCGCCCGCGAGTGGAAGGCGGTACCCGTACGATGGCCAGTCCGATCCGGCCGCACACTTCTGCTGCGTTGCAGCACTTGCGCCGTGGGGTGTTCGCGGTGTCGGGCGTGCTTGCGCTGTCGCTGCTCGCGTACCTGTTCGTGTTCGTGATCGCGCACACGGGCGATATCCACACGAAGACGCTCGAGTCCGAGTCGTACAACTCGCGTGTGGTTGAGCCCGTGGACGTCGAGGGCCCTTCGGAGCCGCTCGATGCGCAGGGTGTGGACCCGATCAACGAGGTGCAGACCGCGGCGGGTGTGACGCTCCGCAAGGTGACGCAGCTGATCCAGACGGTGGGGATCGTGTCGTCGGTGACGCTCGTGATCCTGCTGCTCCAGGGGGTGAGCATCGCGGGCGGGGCGGGCGTGGTGGGCGTCGAGAAGGCGGTGACCGCGAGCACATGGGCGGTGATCGTTGCGCTGGTGGCGCTGCCCCTGGGGCGGATCATGCCCGGCGTGTGGTGGAGCGGTGTGTTCGTGCAGTTTGATGAGATGCTCGCGGCTTCGGCGTTGTACAGCGCCGGGGGGGCGGCGGCGCCGGGGGCGCTGACGTTCTGGGGTGTGCACGCGGGGCTGCCTGCGCTGCTGCTTGTTGGGGTGGCGGCGGTGGCGCTGCGGTTCCATGCGGGCATCGAGTCGGGGGTGCTCGTGACGCACGCCTCGCAGCTCGATGAGAAGCTCGAGCGTGAGATCCGCCAGATGAAGCTCGGTGAGATGGCCCAGCCCCGTGCGGTGGGGGCGCTGCACCAGGCGATCGGCGAGGAGTCGAAGGGCGAGAGCGAGCCGGAGGAGAAGGCGCCGCCCATGTCGGGGTCGCCCCCGCCGCGACCGATCTAGCGGATTGAGCTAGGGTTGCGGGATGGCGAGCGGCGGCGCGGTGCATCCTGTTGAGGTCGAGGGCGCGGGCGGCGCGGCCGAGGTGGTCGCGTTGGTCGTGGTGGTGCTCGCGGCGATCGCGTTCGTGGTTGTGTTGTGGCGGCGGTGGCATGTGCCGTCTCGTGCGCGCCTCGCGGACCTCGGCGATGGGCCCGAAGCGGGTGGGCGGCCCGACCCGATCACGCCCATGACGCTGCTCATCGGGGGGATGCTGCTCTGGATCACGGCCCAGTTGTTCGGGGGCGGCGCGTATGCGGTGCTCGGCACGTTGCACGGGGGTGGGGGTGAGGAGCCGCCGGCGATGTGGCTCGGGGCGAGCGCGGGGCTTGTCGGGCAGGCGGCGGTGCTTGGTGCGCTGGCGCTGCTCATCGCGTTGCTGCCGCCCATGCGTGGCGCGATCGGGCTCGTGCGGTTTGGGCGCGGGGCGCTGGCGGGCGTGGTGGGGTTTCTTGTGGTGGCGCCGATCATCACGGTGGTGGGGTGGGGGGCGCTGTTCGGGGCGGTGGTGGTGCGGCGGATGATCGGTGCGCCGCCGCCCGACCCGATCGCGCACGAGACGCTCCGCGGGCTCGCGTCGGACCCTGGTGCTGTGAATGTCGCGGTGGTGGGGCTTGCGGTGGTGGTGGGTGCGCCGGTGTTCGAGGAGGTCGTGTACCGGGGGTTCCTGCAGTCGAGCCTGCTGCGGGCGTCGCGCTCGCCATTGATCGCGATCCTCCTGACATCGCTCGTATTCACGTCGGCGCACATTGGTGTTGCCGATGCGATGAGCCTGTTGGTGCTGTTCGCGTTTTCGGTGATGCTGGGATTGGCGTTCGAGCGGTCGCGGTCGTTGGCGGCGCCGATCGTGATGCATGCGCTCTTCAATGCGATGAATGTGGGGATGGTGCTGGGGCGCGGGGGCGGGTGAGCGGGCTCGGGTCGGCGCTGGTGGAGGGTCGGGGGAGGGCGTGTGCGGGGGTGCGACTTGGGCGTGGGGTCGGGCCCGCGCGGTAGGATGGGGTGGTGAACGACCCGGGGCTCATCAAGCGGCTGAGTGACCTGCGCGAGGCGAAGGTGCGCGCGGCGCCGGATCAGAGCGCGGGGCGGGTTGTCGGGGTGATCCGTGAGGACCTGGTGAAGGCGGAGCGGCGGCTGCACGGCGTGGGCGAGGTGTGGGACCGGGTGTGCCCGGGTGAGCACGTGGGCCGGACGGAGGTGGTCGGCGTGGCGCGGGGGGTGTTGCGCGTGCGCACGAGCGATGCGGGGACGCGGTATGAGCTGGCGCGGTGGCTGCGCTCGGGTGGGGAGCGCGAGGTGATCAAGGCGTCGCGGCATCCGATTCGGAAGGTGAGGCTCGAGGGGTAGGGCGGGGTGAGGCTACCAGTTGAGCAGTTGCTCGCGGAGGACGTCGGGTACGAACGTCTCGGCGAGCGTGAAGCCGGCGACACCGACCACCATGTAGGCCAAGGCGCTGAGCAGGAGGGCGACCCAGAAGGCGTGGGGGAGCCTGAGGTAGCGTCTGCAGAACATCCACCAGAACAGGAAGAGCCATGTGACGGCGGTTGCGAGGTGCGCCGTGAACCACACGCCGTCGTCGAGCGTCCGGCTGAGGCTCGACGCCCATTCCTGCGCTGCGCCGCCGATGGTGAGGGGGATGAGCAGGGTGATGCCCATCGCGAGCGCGGCGAGAGCGTGGGCGATCATGAGCCCGCCGAGCGAGTAGGCGAGGGCGCGCAGGAAGTGCGCGGCGCGGACGCCCGCCTTGCCGAGGGAGGCGGTGAGGGTGATGAACGTGAGGGGGAGGATGAGCGTCGCGGCGAGCGGGATGAGGACGGGTGGGGCGAAGAGGACGCTCTGGTCGATCCACCCGTTGTCCCATCCGTAGTAGCGGCGCCCCCACCAGACGCTGCCGCCGAAGACGGGCCACTCGGCGGTGTAGGGCCAGAGAACCATGATCGTTGCTTCGCCTCGGTCGATGGGCGAGTAGTCGACCAGCAACTCGAGGAGGCCTGGGCGATTGGCCATGTACTCGTCGTAGGTGGAGACCCAGACGCCGCTCAGGTCGGGGCGCTGGCCAAAGGTCTCCGAACGTCTCGGCTCTGCCCAGCCCAGTTCCTGGGGCACTTCACATTGGAAAAAGAAGCCGATGGGGGCGGCGCCACCGACCCCTTCGGCCCAAGCTGGCGCCGAACCGCGCCCGACATTCCATAAGGGCCACCAGCCGTCGCCGCCCCAGCCGTCTCTCATCCAAACGCCCAGTTCATTCGGTGGTGGTGATGGGAGGCTCTCGAGATCGAGTGCTGCGTATCGGTCACTGAGTCGTTGGCTCTCTTGGCGCCAGCGCAGTGCTTCGGGCACGGCAAGGTAGACGGGTCCGAATCGGCACACTGCGAGTGTGGTATGCATGAGGACTGCGCAAAGGGCGATGTAGAGGAAGAGGCGCCAGATGCTGATCCTGTGTGCCATCTCGACGCGTTGCCAGAACGTGAAGGGGTTGAGTGAGCGGATGGCGGTGCTCAGGAGGGCTCGCAAGAGCCAGAGGTGTCGCCAGCGCGGCGTGGCGTGTTCGAAGAGCCATGGGAGGCGTTTGCGGTCGGGTTGGAGGACGTCGATCCAGCGGAAGTCGAGGCCGCATTCGGTGCACTTGCCCTCGATGGGGCATGCGTCGTGCCATGTGGCGATGGGGCCTGAGACGTCGTAGCCGCAGCGCGGGCAGGTGGGGGTTGGGCCCATTGGTTGATGGGCGACCTCGCCTGCGGGTTGGGCTTGGGGGTCGCGCGGGGTCATGGCATGACGATACCGCGGGGGTGGGGCGGGTGGTTCCCTTGGGCCTTCGGTTCTAGGAGAAGAGGCGTGTGAGTACGTAGCCTGCGAGTGCGGCGGCGGGCGGGATCATGAAGAAGGTGACAACGCCTCCGATGATCGAGGTGGCGAGGGGTCGGCGCAGGCGCAGGTAGAGCTTGCAGAACACGAACCAGAACGCCCACGACCACAGGATCAGGGCGAGCGCGAGGGCGATGCCCGCGGCCTGGACCGCCGTGTAGAGGGCGGGTGAGGACTCGCCGCCCTGGACCGGGCCGATGAGGGTGTCGAGGAGGGATGTGAGCGTGACGAGCAGCCAGACCGTCGCGCAGATGATGAGCTGTCCGGTGATGAGGTAGGCGAGCGCGCGCGGGAAGTGTCGCGATCGCGTGCGGATGTCGGCGGCGAAGCGCGCTGCGATCAGGAGCAGCAGGCCGAACAGGACGCCCCAGGGCACCGCGAGCGCCGCGGCCGCGGGGGACTCGGCGGCGTCGAAGATGCGCGGCACGGCGCGGTCGTTGGCGAGGTGCCACGACCAGTCTTCGGACACGACGGTCCAGTAGCTCGGCGGGGCTGTTCGTTCCAACTGGGTGTGGGTGCGCCACGAGCCAACGCCCGGGGGTGCATCGAGTGTTGTGGGTCGGCGCACGTCAAACGTCAGCCCCGTGGGGGGCTCATCGGGCTCATAGCACCAGACGCCCCAGCGGACGGTCGACCACGTTGGCTGGTCGTGGGGCCACCACGCGATGCGATCGTCGTAGCGGAGCCATCGACCCTCTGCCCCCACCGTCGGGGGCGCGGCGTCTGGTGGGGGTGCGAGGCGCCAGAACGTGGCTTCGGTTCGATAGGTGCTCGCGGCGAGGGCGAGGTTGGCGGCGGTGCGCCTGCTCAGTTCCCAGCTCGTCGCGGCGGTGGTGACGAGGAGCGTGCTGGCGAGGACCATGAGGGTGAGGCGCCACCAGCTGATGCGGTGCCAGGGGCGGAGGTTGGTCCAGAGGGGGACGATGAGGAGGGTGCGCCAGAGGGTGGCGAGGAGTGCGCGGAGGCGCTTCAGGCTGTGCTCGAAGAGCCATGGGAGATTGATGCGGCGTGGGTCGCCCAGGAGGGCGGGCCAGTGGACGTCGATGCCGCACTCGGGGCATGTGCCTTCGAGGGGGCATGCGCTGGTCCAAGTGGCGACCTCGCCCTGGAGGTCGTAGGCGCAGCGCGGGCAGCGGGCCCGCTCGGCGAGGGCGGGGGCCTGGTCGACCTGCGTGACCGGTGGTGGGGTCCGGCGGAGGGGCATTGATTGAAGGTACCGCCCAAAGGCGCGGGCGGGTCCGTCCGATGTCTGGGTTGAGACCCGGCTCGGCGAGCCGGGCCACCTGAGACCCGGGCCCTACCCTCACGCGTGCACGATTTCCGACTCATCTTCATGGGCACGGGCACCTCGGCGGGGATCCCGACGATCGGTTGCAAGTGCAGGGTGTGTCTGTCTGACGACCCGCGCGACACGCGCTTGCGGACGGGGGCGGCGTTGCGGTTCACGGATCGGCGTGGGCGTGCGCGGACGATCCTGCTCGATGCGACGCCCGACCTGCGCCAGCAGGCGCTGCGGCACGACCTGGACCGGTGCGATGCCGTGCTGTTCACGCACAACCATGTCGATCACATCTTCGGGCTCGACGAGGTGCGCCGGTTCAACGTGACGATGCAGGCGCCGAT
This sequence comes from Phycisphaerales bacterium, assembly GCA_965228605.1. Lineage (GTDB taxonomy): Bacteria > Planctomycetota > Phycisphaerae > Phycisphaerales > UBA1924. The sequence continues at coordinate 3,013,653 of OZ245825.1, read as the reverse complement.
CGATGTGTACGCGGAGACGCACACGCTTGAGTCGTTGCGGCGTGTGTACCAGCACATCTTCGATGCGCAGGCGAACGTGAACAGGTCGTTCGTGGCGACGCTGATCGCGCACACGATCGAGCCCCTGGAAGAGCTCGAGCTGTTCGGGTTGCGGGTGACGCCGATCAGGTTGCTGCACGGTCGGCTGCCCATCCTGGGGTTCCGGTTCGACGCGATCGATGACAGCGCTGCATCGCCGATCCTGCCTCTGGCGTATTGCACGGACGTGTCGGGGATGCCGCCCGAGACGCTGCGTGCGCTGGCGGGGGTGCGGACGCTCGTGCTCGATGCGCTGCGGATTCGGCACCATCCGACGCACTACAACCTCGACCAGGCGGTCGAGGTGGCCCAGCACGTCGATGCGGAGCAGACGTACTTCGTGCACATGACGCACGAGATCATGCACGGCGAGGTCGACCCGGAGCTGCCCGAGGGGGTCTCGCTGGCGTTTGATGGGCTTGTGCTCGGCGATGTGGAGGCCGAGGCGCGGGAGGCGGGCGCGGGGGCGTTTGCCGACGATGCGACGAAGGACGATGACTTTGATGGCAAGGCGGCGATGGCGCAGCGCGGCGGCTGAGTGGCGGGCTACGCGGCGGGGGCGAAGGGCGCGGTTTCGACGCCGCCTGATTGGTCGACGGTGAGGAAGGTCGATGGGGGGATGGGTTCCCACAGGCCCTCGCCCAGTTCGAGCGGCTCGGAGGCGATGATCGTGCCTTGCTTGGGGTTGTCGTCGAGGTCGGCGTGGAAGTCGCAGACGCGGGCGATGTCCTTGGATCGGTAGAGGGTGCGCGGGGTGGCGCCCGCCGAGGCGTAGCGGGTGGCGTAGGTGGTCGTGCCATCGCAGAGTGCGACCGAGCATTGGAGTGGTTCGTCGATGCCGGCTTCACGCTGGGTCTGTTCGACGAGTGCGACCATGCGTTCGAGGCCGCGCTTTGGGTTGTCGCGGAGGCCGAGGGTGAGGGCGAGGTAGAACATGAGTTCGGAATCGGTGGAGCCGAAGATGTAGGGGTAGAGGTCGGGGTCGACGCGCATGGCGAGGGCGTGTTTGACGCGAGCGAAGTCGGGGATGAGGCCGTTGTGCTGGAAGAGCCAGTTGTCGTGCTTGAAGGGGTGTGAGTTGGTGCGCTGGACGGGGGTGCCCGTGGCGGCGCGGATGTGGGCGAAGAACAGGCCCGAGCGTGTCTGGGTGGCGATGGCGTTGAGGTTGGCATCGTTCCACGCGGGGAAGACGTCGCGGAAGACGCCCGGGTAGGGTCGCTTGTCGTACCAGCCGATGCCGAAGCCGTCGCCGTTGGTGATTTCTTCGCTTTCGCGTGCGTTGAGGCTCTGGTCGATGAGCGAGTGGTCGGTGTCGAAGAGGAGGTCGCCAATGAAGATGGGCGACCCCGCGTACGCGATCCAGCGGCACATGAGGGGCTCCTGGGTGTGGTGTGGGTGGTGCGGGGTTTGGTGGAGTTTGCGACCTATCCTAGAGGCCCCGCGTGGATGAGCCCGTGAGCGGACCCGGAAGTGGAGCAAGACGCGATGAGCGAGACCCTGGCGCCCGGCGTTGATATCGAGGCGATCCGCGCGAGTTTCCCGGCGATCGGGCGTTCGGAGGATGTGTTCTTCGACAACGCGGGGGGGTCGCAGGTGCCCGCGTGCGTGGCGGATGCGATCCGTGATTACATGCTGACCACGTACGTGCAGCTCGGCGCGGACTACGCGACGAGTAGGGCGTGCTCGGGGGTCGTGTCGCGCGGGCACGACTTCGTGAAGACGTTTGTGAACGGCGATGGGATCGGCGAGGTGGCGCTGGGGCCATCGACGAGCGCGCTGTGCGCGATGCTCGCGGACTGTTATGCGCGGGCGCTGGACCCGGAGCGGAACGAGATCGTGGTGTGCGAGTGCGGGCACGAGTCGAACGTGGGGGCGTGGGTCCGGCTGAAGGAGCGGGGGTACGAGGTGCGCTTCTGGCGCATGGACGCGGAGGGGGGCGTGGGGTGCCCGCTCGACGGTTTGACGCCGCTCTTGAGTGAGAAGACGCGGCTGGTTTGCTTCCCGCACGTGTCGAACATCCTTGGTCACATCGAGGATGCGAAGGCGATCATCGACGCGGCCCACGGGGTTGGGGCGCGGGCGGTGGTCGATGGCGTGGCGTATGCGCCGCACCGGGCGGTGGACGTGAAGGCGCTGGGGGCCGACTGGTACGTGTATTCGACGTACAAGGTGTACGGGCCTCACATGGGGGCGCTGTTCGGCACGCACGAGGCGTTTGCGGAGCTCGAGGGGCCGAACCACGTGTTCGTGGCGAAGGACGCGGTGCCGTACAAGTTTGAGCTTGGCGGGGTGAGCCATGAGGGGTGCGCGGGGTTGTGCGCGCTGGGGGATTACCTGGGCGTGCTGAGCGGGCGGGAGGGCGCCTGCGACCGGTCGACGGTGGAGCGGGCGATGGAGGTGATGGCGGCGCTGGAGCTGCCCTTGCAGCGCCGGTTCATCGATTGGCTCGCGTCGCGTCATGATGTGGGCGTGGTCGGGCCGCTTGCGACGGGGGCGACGCGTGTGGCGACGATCTCGTTCACGCACACGGGGGGGAAGTCATCGCGCGATATTGCGCTGGCGTGCAACGAGCGCGGGCTTGGCGTGCGCTACGGGGCGTTCTACGCCAACCGGTTGTGCATGGCGCTCGGGCTCGAGGCTTCGGACGGTGTGGTGCGTGTGTCGATGGCGCACTACAACACGATGGACGAGGTCGAGCGGCTCATCGGGGTGCTCGACGGGGTGCTCTGAATCAGGCGCGTTGGGCGAGGCTTGACTGGGTGATGGCGATCGCGGCGACGGCGGCGGTCTCGATGCGCATCTGGTGGGGGCCCAGGTTGACGAGCGTGGCTCCCGCGTCGCGGGCGGTGGCGCGTTCCTGATCGTGCCACCCGCCCTCGGGGCCGACGAGCAGGCGGATGTGGGCCGGGGGGTCGGGGAGCGCGGGCATGGGGTCGCCCGATGCATCGGCGATGACGACGAGCGTGTCGGGCGTGGGGGCGATGGCCTGCGCGAAGTCGATGGGCTCGGCGATGGACATGAGCCACGGTCGGGCGCACTGCTTGGCGGACTCGATGCAGACGCGGTGCATGCGGTCGAGCTTGTTGGCGCCGGGGTCGACGACGCCCAGCCTGGTGTGGAGGGGCGCCCACGAGGTGGCGCCGCACTGCGAGAGCATGTCGATCATCTTCTCGAGGCGCGGGCCCTTGGGCGTGGCGGTGCAGAGGGCGAGTTGTGGTGCGGGCGCGGGGGATTGCGCTGAGTCGGTGATCTCGAGTTGAAGTTCACGCGTGGCGCTGGTGGCGCGGGCGGTGGCGATCAGGCCCTGCCCGTTGGTGAGCGCGACGGTGTCGCCCACGCGGATGCGCTTGACGCGCAGGGCGTGCTTGGCCTCGTCGCCCGTGATGGTGAGCGTGGGGGGCGGGGGGGCTTCGAGGGATTCGATGAGGATGGTGTGGCGTGGCATGGGGGATCGTGTGAGGGGTGGAGGGGCCCGGGATGGGGGAGGTGTGGGTGCGGGTCGTCGGTGCGCGGTCTGGGGAGGTGGTGGAGGGGGTTGATCGGGGCGGTGGTGTGGTCGATGAGGATTGTGCGTGCCATGAGTGATACACCGCACCAGGACGTTGAGCGAATCGAGGACGCTGGGGCCGACGGGGCTCCGGCGGATGCTGGTGCGCTGGGTCCTGAGGGCGATGCGGTTGCGCCTGAGCCTGGTCCGGGTGATGCGACGGGTGAGCCTGGGGTGATCGAGGAGGTCGAGGGCGCGCTGGGGGATGTGGAGTCTGGACTCGAGGCGGCTCAGGGTGAGGTCGTGTCCGACGGCGCGGGGCCCGATGAGCCTGCGAGCGATGAGCCAGTCGGTGATGTGCCTGAGGGGGAGTCTGAGGAAGCGGGGAGCTTCGAGACCGTTGATGAAGCGGCGGCCGCGGAAGGCAGCGCGGGCGTCGATGATGAGGCGTCGAGCGCGGCGGGCGGTGCGGGTGCTGATGAGGCATTGAGCCCAGAGGCGGTTCCGGACGTTGAAGAAGCGTTGGGCGCGGGGACCGGTTCGGGCGGTGAGCAGGCGGGGGACGCGGACGCCAGCGCTGGTGGCGAGGAGGCGTCGAGCGCGGATGATGGCGTCGGCGCGTCGGGTGAGGGCGAGGAGCCGGTGCTGTGCGATGGCGACTTTGCGCCGGCGGTTGACGAGGTCGAGGGGGTTGAGGCGGGCGAGGAGGCCGCCGCGGAGGGGAGCGGGGCAGAGGAAGCGCCCGGCGAGGCGCTGGAGGGGACGCAACTGGGTGCGTTCGAGGAGGGCGCCGCGTGCCCACTCGATGTGGATGAGGACGGCGCGCTGGTCGCGGCGGTCCCCGACGCATCGGAGATCGGCGCGGGGGCGTTCGAGGCGCCTGAAGACGGTGGCGGCGAGGAGACTCGCGAGGCGCCTGCGCCCGATGCGGGCGCGGGGGCGGCGCGGCCAGCGGACGATGCGGCGGCGCGGGTCCGGCGTGTCGTGGAGCATGCAAAGCCCGTGGGCAAGGCGGGGCTGAAGGCGTCGGTGGTGGGTGCGAAGGTGAGCGCGCGCGGCGCGAACGTCGGCTGGAAGTTCCTGCGCCCGCGCCTGCGGCCCGGCGCGGAGATGGTGTGCCGGGGGCTGTCGTGGCCCTTGCGGTTTGCGCCCGAGGGCGTGCGCGACCTGATCGGGGTCGCTGGGATCGTGACGCTCGCGAACGGCGTGGTGACGCTCGTGCTCGTGCTTGTCCTGCTCTAGGGGCGGTGGGCGAGTACACTGGCGCGATGGGCAAGCCCCGTGTGACCATCGCGGTGTTCAACGAACGGGAGGAGTGGAGCCTGCCCGAGCGGTACGTGGTGCGCGTGCGCGAGGCGGCGGGCGATCGGGCGGAGGTTGCGCAGGCGACGACGCGTGGCGAGCTGCTTGAGCTGTTGCCCACCACATCGCACATGGTGGGGTTCCAGCTGACCGAGGAGCAGGTCGCGGAGCGTGCGGGTGCGCTGGAGTGGGTGCAGCTGACGCACGGGGGCGACTCGCCGGGTGCGCTGCGCGCGGTGGTGGAGCGCGGGGGGCGGGTGTGCCACGCGGCGCGGGTGCGGGCGCCGCAGGTCGCCGAGCACGCGATGGCGCTGGTGCTGGCGATGTTCCGTGGGCTGCACATTTCGATGAGCGCGCAGGGTGAGCACCGGTGGGCGGCGGGCGAGGTGGGGTCGCGCGTGCGTTCGCTCGCGGATTCGACGGTGGGCCTGGTTGCGTTCGGGCCTTTGGGCGAGGAGATCGCGCGCCGGCTCAAGGGGTTTGGCGTGACGATCCTGGCGACGCGGAAGGACCCGGGGAACCCGTTCCTGCACGTGGACGAGATGATGGCGCCCGACCAGCTCAACGAGATGCTCTCGCGGAGCGATGCGGTGGTGGTGGCGGCGCCTCGCCTGGCGATGACGGTGGGGATGATCGGGAAGAAGCAGCTCAGCTCGATGCGCGACGATGCGTTCCTGGTCAACGTGAGCCGGGGTGGGGTGGTCGACGAGGCGGCGCTGCTCGAGGCGCTGCGGCGTGGTCGGATCGCGGGGGCGGCGATGGACGCGTTCGATGCGGAGCCCTTGCCGCCCCGCTCGCCCTTCTGGACGATGCCCAACGTGCTGGTGACGCCGCACGTTTCGTCGGCGAGCCCGTCGTATTGGGAGCGTGCGACGGAGCTTGTGTGCACGAACGTGGGGCGTGTGCTTTCGGGGCAGGCGCTGGTGGACGAGGTGCCCCGTTCGTGGCTTACGGGCGCGGGGTAGGCGGTGGCTGCGCCGGTTGGAGACGGCTTGGGTGGTGGGCGCGTGGTGGTGCCTCGGGCGGTCGTTGTGGTTGGGGTGTTCATGGTGGGGCTGTGGCTTGCGCGGTTGGGTGTGGGGCCCGGCGCGTGGGGTTGGTTCGTGGTGGCGACGGTCGGGGGTGGGCTGAGCGGTGTGCTGCGGGGGCGGTGGTGCGCTGCGGCGTTGGGTGTGGCGGCGTTGGCGCTGGGCGCGGGGTGGTACACGGTGCGTGTGGTGGAGCGCCCAGCGGGCGACCTGGCGCGGGTGGTCGGCACGGAGCCTGCGCTGGTGACGGTGGAGGGCGTCGTGGAGGGGGCGGTGCGCACGACGCCGACCCAGCGGGGCGCCCTGGCGCGGTTTGCGCGGTTCGATGGCGAGTCGTCGCGGTTCACGCTGCGTGTGCGCGCGGTCGAGGGGCTCGATGCGATCGATGGATCGCCGGTGCGTGGGCGGTTGTGGGTGCGCGTGGATGAGGCGCTCGATCGGGTTGGGCCTGGCGATGTGGTGCGGCTGAGCGGGTTCGTCTCGGCGATCGGCGGGGCGATGAACCCGGGGGAGCGGGACCTGCGCGAGGTTGCGGGTGAGCGGGGGGTGTCGGGGCGGCTCCGCGTGGAGCGGGCGGGGTTGGTCCGGGTGTTGGAGGAGGGTGGGCGCGGGGTGTGGGGGCGTGTGGTGCGCTGGGTGGGGGCGCGCCGGGCGCGGATGGTGGAGCGGCTGACTGTCGGGGATGACGGCGTGTCATCGCGCGAGGAGCTGCTGGTCGGGGCGCTGATCCTCGGCGAGCGGCCGGCGGAGATGCGCGAGCTGTACGACAGGTTCACGGCGACGGGGCTTGCGCATGTGCTCGCGGTGAGCGGGCTCCACCTTGGTGTGCTCGCGTGGCTTGTTGCGATGGGCGTGCGCCTGACGGGTGATCGCCCGCGCGTCGAGGCGGCGGTGGTGATCGCGGTGACCGTGCTGTTGCTTCTGATCGTGCCGGTGCGCGCGCCGATCGTGCGCGCGGGGGTGATGGTGGTCGGGCTTGTGCTGCCGGGCGTGTTCGGGAGGCGGTATCGGGCGCTGACGGGGCTTGCGCTGGCGGCGCTGGTGGTGCTGCTGTGGCGGCCTACGGAGTTGTTCGGCGCGGGGTTCCAGCTCAGCTTTGGCGTGGTGGGCGGTCTTGTGGTGCTGAGCGATCGGTTCCGGGTGCGCGTGTTTGGCGAGCGCACGCCTCGCGATGAGCGGGGGGCGGTGGGCGCGGTGGGGGATTGGGGGAAGGACGTGGTCGCGGCGTCGGTGTGCGCGTGGGCGGTGGCGACGCCCATCGTGGCGTACCACATCGGTGTGTTCACGCCCTGGGCTGCCGCGCTGACGATCGTGGTGATGCCCATCGTGGCGGTTGTGCTGGGGCTCGGGTTCGTCGCGGCGCTGCTCGTGGGGTTGGGTGTGGAGGCGGGCTTGGTGATCGGGGCGACGCATTGGTGCGCGGCGGTGCTCGCGGATGTGGTGGCGTGGGGTGAGGGGATCGCGTGGTCGCGTGTGCGGATCGGTGCGGTGTCGCCGCTGCTCGTGGTCGGGGCGACGGTGGTGATTGGGTGGTGGCTCGGGTTTGGGAGTTGGCGGCGGGTGGGTGGTGTCCTGGCGACGGTGCTCCTGGTGGTGTGGGGCTGGGTGGCGCTGACGCGGGCGACGATTGGTGACGATGTGGCGCTGCGGTGGGATGCGCTGGCGGTGGGCGATGGGTCGTGTCACCTGCTTCGGAGTGGTGATGAGGCGCTGCTGTTCGACTGTGGGGGGTCGTGGTACGGGGTGGGCGAGTGGGTGATCCCGCGTGGTGTGCGGGCGCTGGGGCCCGGCGAGGTGGAGCGGGTTGTGATCTCGCACCCGGATGCGGACCATTACTGCGGTTTGCTCGATGCGGCGGCCCGGATTGGTGTGCGCGAGGTGCTGACGAGTGAGGGCTTTGTGCGCACGGCGGAGCGCGAGGCGTGGGGGCCTGAGCGGTTTGTGATCGAGGCGCTTGAGGGTGAGGGCGTTGGGGTGCGTGCGCTGCGAGCGGGTGATGTGTTTGAGGTGGGGGCGGCGCGGGTGGAGGTGTTGTGGCCGCCTGCGGGCGCGCGGTTTGGGAGGGACAACGATGGGTCGCTCGTGCTGCGTGTGAGTGTGGGGACGGAGGGGGGTGCGCGGCGCGTGGTGATGACGGGGGACATCGAGCGGGCGGCGATGGAGGGGCTTGTGGCGAGCGGTGTCGATCTGGGGTGTGATGCGATGGAGGCGCCGCACCATGGGAGTGCGCAGGCGTTCGCGGTATCGTTCGTGGATCGGGTGGGGCCTGGCGTGGTGGTGCAGTCGACGGGGCCTCGGCGGGTGGGGGATGCGCGGTGGGATGGGGTGAAGCGTGGGCGCGTGTGGTTGACGACGGCCAGCGACGGCGCGTCGTGGGTCGAGGTGATGCGGGATGGGTCGGTTCGCGCGGGGTCGTTTGTGGGGGGTGAGCGATGAGTGCGCACGTCGAGGGTGGTTCGGTGCGTGTGGTGCGGTCGCGTGTGGGCGATGGTGGGGCGGCGGTGTTGCGCGCGGTGTGCGCGGGGGTGTGGCGCGAGGGCGCGGCGGTGATGAAGGAGGGGGAGCGGGCGTGGGTGCTTGGTGGTGAGGCGGAGGTGGATGGGGAGCGCGTGGGTGTCGTGGTGAAGTGGATGGTGCTCGATCGGGCGAAGGACCGGGTGTCGAGGGCGGTGGGGCGGACGCGGCTGCTGCGTCAGTGGCGCGGGGCGCTGCTGCTCGAGGGCGCGGGGGTTGATGTGGCGCGGGTGCTCGTGGTGGGGCGCGGGCGCGATGGGGAGGGGCGTGTGGTCGAGGTGTTGGTGATGGAGCGTGTGGACGGGCGGACGCTCATCGGGCATGTTGGAGGGGAGGAGTTGAGCGGGGGGGAGCGGCGGGAGCTTGCGCGGCGTGTGGGGGCGCAGGTGGCGGCGATGGCGCTGAGCGCGCCGGGGGTGTTCAATCGGGATCACAAGGGGTCGAACATCGTGGTGGCGCGGGGCGAGGGTGGTGTGCGCCCGGTGATGATTGATACCGCGGGTGTGCGCCGGTGGCGGGTTGGGGATGTGCCGATCGCGATGCTGGCGAAGGTGTACATCGAGATGGTGGGGGTTGGGCGTGTGGCGTCGCGCGTGGAGCGGTGGCGGGCGCTGCGGGCGTTCTATGAGGTGTACCTTGAGGATTGGGGTGCGGCGGGTGTGCGCACGCGGCGGGCGCAGGTGAAGAAGGGGTGGGGGGCGATTGAGCGGATGGTGGCGCGGCATGGGGATGCGACGCCGAGGGATCCGGTGAAGGGGTGAGGCGGCTTGCTGTGCTCGCGTTGTGATTGGCCCCTCACCCCACCCTCTCCCCCAAGGGGAGAGGGTGGGAGTTGATGCTCGCTGCGCTCGCGTTGTTGTGGTGCCCCCCCTCCGTCACGAGCTGCGCTCGCGCCACCTCCCCGGCCGGGGCCGGGGGAGGATGCCGGGTTTGGCGGCTCGGCTGCTGGGGGGATCTGGGTGCGTTAGCGGCCTGCGCCGAAGAGGGTGCGGAGGGACTCCATGATGTCGTCGCGTGAGTCGATGCGGCTTGTGACGAGGGGGAGGTCTTCGTCGGCGGTGGCGCCCCTGGCGTCCTTGGCGAGGGGGAAGTGTTCGTGGAGGACGTTGATGAAGTTGCCCGAGCCGTAGGCGCTGGTGACCTGGCAATAGCCGAACATGTTGCGGTCGGGGAGGAGCTTCTGGCGGACGATCTCGGTGCAGAGTTTGTTGTCGGCTTCGGAAGAGTTGTCGCCGTCGGAGAAGTGGAAGAGGTAGGTGTTCCACTCGTGGGCGGGGTAGTGCGCATTGAGGAGGTCGGCGGCGAGCTTGTAGGCGCTGGAGATGCGTGTGCCGCCGTCTTCGCGGATAGAGAAGAAGGTCTTCTTGTCGACCTCGCCGGCGGTGACGTCGTGGACGATGTAGCGGGACTCGATGCCCTCGTAGTTGCGCCGGAGCCAGGTGTCGATCCAGAAGGCTTGCAGGCGGACGAGTTCCTTCTGCTGATCGCCCATGGAGCCCGAGACGTCCATCATGTAGATGATGACGGCGTTGGAGTCGGGCTTGGTGACCTGGGTCCAGGATCGGAAGCGCATGTCGCGCTTGATGGGGATGATGACGGGGTCGTCGGGGTCGTAGGCGCCGGCGACGATCTGGCGCTTGAGGGCCTCGCGGTAGGTGCGCTTGAAGTGGCGGAGCGAGGCGGGGCCGACGGGGCGGATGCCGGTGTACTTGTCCTTGACGGCGGTGACGCGCGAGCTGCCGCGGGGCTGGATGCGCGGGAGTTCGAGTTCTTCGCCCAGGATGTCGGCGAGTTCCTCGATGGAGACGTCGACCTCGGTGATGTGCTGGCCCTGTTGGGTGCCGCCCGGTGCGCCGGAGCTGCCCTTGCCCTGGCCGTCTTCTCCATCGCCCTCGCCCATGCCGACGCCCGAGGAGTTGTCGCCGTAGCGGAAGGTTGGTGTGTCGATGTCGTGGATGGGGATGGAGACGGCGCGCCGGCCCTCGCGCCCGATGAGTTCGCGCCGCTGGAGGAACTTCTTGAGGTCCTTGCGGATGCGCCCCTTGACGATCTGTCGGAAGCGCTGGCGGTCTTGCTCGATGCGGAGGGCCATGGGTTGGGGTCTGGGGTTTGGGGTCGAGGGTCTGGGGTGCGGGCTCGTCGGCCCGTGGCGCGGTGATCTGCTATATGAATGATTCGGCGTGGTGGAAGTGCGAGTTCGGTGGGGTTGGGGATTTGGTTGGAGGTGGGTGTTGGCGTTACTTGGCGGTGGAGACGACCAGAGCGGGCTGTGGAAGGCGTCGGGGATGGGCATGGAGCTCACGGGCGCGATCCTGGGTGGGGCGCTGGTGGGGTGGTTGATCGACAAGTGGCTTGGATCGGCCCCAACCGGTGTGATTATTGGACTTGTGATCGGGATGGTGGGTGGTGGGCTGAACTTCGTGCGTGCGGCGATGCGGATGAACCGGCGTGCGGCGGAGGACTACCGGCGTCGCAAGGCCCAGCGTGGGGATGCGCGGGAGCTGGTCGAGGAGTCGTTCCCGGAGGGGGAGCGGAAGGCGGCGCGGGGGCGCGTGGACCTGTTTGGGCGTGAGGATGGGGATTCGGAGGGCGAGGCGGACTTCCCGGAGGACTTTGACAAGTGGTGAGCGATGCGGGGAGCGGTTCAGGGGAGGGGGACGGGCGGGTGGTGGACCCGATGGTGGTGTTCCCGCTTGCGCGGGTGATCTCGGGGGGGATTGGTGTTGGGGTGGCGATCGGGCTGGTGTGCGCGGGGCTCGGGGTGCTGCTTGGGACGGGCGGGCTCGGGGTGGGGCTGGCCTCGGCGGGTGTTGGCGTGGTGAGCGGGTGGGTTGGAGTGGCGTTGGGTTTGGTGGTGGTTCGGGCGTGGGAGGCGCGGGCGTCGACGCGTTGGGGGATGGTGCTGATGGGTGCTCAGGGGATCGCCCTGATCGGGGTTGCCGGGGCGAGTGTGGTGCTATACTCCGCCCTCCCATCGGGGCTGGTCAGCGGCATGGTGGTGTCGCTTGCTTCGGCGGGTGTGTTTGTTGGATTACAGGTTGTCGTGGCGCGAGAGTTCGGACGGGCGGCGGAAGCGGCTCGGGCGGGCGTGGGGTAGGTGCCCTTGAGTGTCGTCGCGGTGGCCGGACTGGTTCTTGTCTGACAGGACTCGTCGATGACTTTGAGTTTGCTCACGCTTGGTGCGGATCCTCTGGCGCACGTGCTGGACAAGGACATCATCGGGCCCGGGAAGGGCGCGCTGATCCACGCGGACATCTCGATCCTGACCATGAAGACGGTCACGCTTGTGCTCGCGTTCGGCGTGCTGATGTGGCTGATCTCGAAGGCGGGGGATGCGATCGCGACGGGCGCGGAGGGCGAGGGCAACGAGCGGTACGTGACGAAGGGGAGGCTGGCGCAGGTCGTCGAGTTTCTCGTGGTCGCGCTGCGGGACAACTTCGTGAAGCCCCAGCTCGGCAAGAAGACCGATGCGTTCATGCCGTTCCTGATGACGGTGTTCTTCTTCATCCTGCTCAACAACCTGCTCGGGCTCGTTCCCCTGCTCGACCTTCAGCACGTGATCGGCGGGCTGCTTGGGTTGGCGACGGGCGGCGCGGAGCGTGCCGAGGCGTGGTCGCACTTTGCGGTGATCGGCGGGACGGCGACGGGCAGCATCGCGGTGACGGGCGCGCTGGCGACGGTGGCCTTCATCTTCTGGAACTACCACGGGATCAAGGAGCTCGGGATCGGCGGGTGGCTGAAGCACCTGACGGCGGGGGCGCCCTGGTTCGTGGCGCCGCTGATGGTTGTCGTCGAGGTGATGGGCCTGGTGGTGAAGCCGGCGGCGCTGGCGATTCGTTTGTTTGCGAACATGACCGCGGGTCACATCCTGCTGGCGGTGCTGATCGGCTTTGTGGGGAGCACGCTGCTCGGCGTGCTGTTCCCGGTGGCGATCGTGTCGTTCCTGGGCGGGCTTGCGGTGTTCTTCCTGGAGCTGTTCGTGGCGTTCCTCCAGGCGTTCATCTTCTTCTTCCTGACGACTTTGTTTATTGCCCAGCTGATGCACCACGAGCATCACGATGAGATTCACGAGGGTCGCGCGACGCCTTTCGACGCGGAGCACCCGACGATTGAGGACCCTTCGCTGCCGGTGTCGGCGGTGTAGTTTGATTGGACCATGCCTGGGTGTTGGCCCGGGTTTGTGGATGGACTTGTGCCGGGGCGCCGGCGCACAACCTTTGCTTCGGAGCTGATGGAATGAAGTTGAACAAGCTGATGATGATGGGCGGCGTCGCGGGCCTTGCGGTTCTGGCCGCGTCGAACCCGGCGCTCGCGCAGGGTGTTGAGGTGGCGACCGCTTCCGCCGACGGCGTGAAGGGTCTTGGCAAGGGCATCGGCGCCGGTCTGGCGGCGGGCCTTGCGGTGATCGGTGCTGGTATCGGCATCGGCAAGATCGGCGGCTCGGCGGTGGAGGCGATCGCCCGCCAGCCCGAGGCTGCCGGCACGATCTCGACGAACATGCTGATCGCGGCGGCCCTGGTCGAGGGTGCGGCGCTGTTCGCGGTTGTCGTCGGCTTCCTGAACTTCGGCTGATCTTCAGCTGACGAGAAGACCCCCGCGCCGGCGCGGGGGCGAGGGCGCCGCCTGCGTGTGCGGCGCCGCCCTCGCCCCGACGCCGGCGGGTGCGCCCGAGTGGGCGTGCGACGACGATCCCTCAACGGTTAGGTGATTCATGAAACGCTCAAGCCTTATCTCAACGGGAATCGCGGCCTTCACGGGTCTGGCGGTCCAGGGCATGGCCTTCGCAGCAGAAGCAGCGGGCGCCGGAGGCGGTGACGCCCATGGCGGCGACCCGATGGCCTTCCCGCTCGTGCAGTACCTCACTGCGATCATCCTGTTCATCCTGGCGTACTTCATCCTGTCGAAGGGCGCCTGGCCCAAGATCATGAAGGGCCTGGAGGACCGGGAGAACAAGATCCGCGAAGAGATCGCCGCGGCGGAAGACGCCCGCAAGCAGGCGGACAACGCGATGCAGGAGTACCAGACTCGTCTTGCTGAGGCGAAGGCCGAGGCGGCGAAGCTGCTCGCGGAGACGAAGGCGGAGCAGTCGCGTCTCGCGGCGGACCTGAAGGTGAAGGCCGAGGCGGAGCTGACCGAGCTGCGTGAGCAGGCGCGTCAGGGCATCGAGGCGGCCAAGCGTGCGGCGATGAACGAGGTGTACCGCGACACGGTGATGCTGTCGACGCGTGTTGCCGAGAAGATCCTGCAGCGCGAGCTGAACGAGAGCGATCAGCGTCAGCTGGTCGAGGAGACGCTTGGCGAATTTACCGGGCGCCAGGTCGCCGGGGCGGGGGCCTGACGCATGCCGCTCTTCGATGGTCCTGCGGAAGCGGTGGATCGGGTCTACGCCCAGAGCCTGTTCGAGCTTGCGGACAGCGCCGGCGGGCGCGAGCGCCTGGAGGAGCTCTCGGGCGAGGTCGATGAGCTGGGCGACTTCCTGCGCGGGCAGCGCGAGCTGTCCGAGTTCATGTCGAGCCAGATCATCGCGACCGATGCGCGGGCCAAGAGCCTGCGTGCGGTCTTCGAGGGCAAGATCTCTGATCTGCTGCTCCGCTTCATCCTGACGCTCAACCGCAAGGGGCGGCTCAACCGGTTCCTCCGGATCGGCGAGGCGTTCGAGGAGATGGTGCAGGAGAAGTTCGGGCGGGTGGAGATCGATGTGTACACGCGTCACCCGCTGCCCGCGGATCAGCTCGAGTCGATCAAGGCGCGTCTGCAGGAGGCGCTGAAGCGCGAGCCCGTGCTGCACGCGTACACGGACGAGGCGATGATCGGCGGCGTGAAGATGCAGGTGGGTGACCGGCTGATCGATGCGAGCATCGCGACGCGTCTGCGGAAGATGCGCGACCTGATGACGGGCGAGGGCGCAGCGCTGATGCGTTCGCGGTTTGATCAGGCGGTGGAAGACTAGGAGTCGGAGCGGGCGGGACGCCCGCGTTGTGTTCGGGTGGGCGAGACGCCCGCCCCACTCAAGTAAATCGGCCACACGTTGAGGTAGGCCGCACGTTTCGCGACCCGGCTCGGCGGCCGGGCCACCGGGAAGATGAGACAGGGAAGACGAGACCTATGAAGATCAAGACAGAAGAGATCACGAGCGTCATCAAGCACGAGATCGAGCAGTACTCGTCGGCCCTCGAGGTCTCCGACGTTGGGCGCGTGATCGAGGTGGGCGACGGTATTGCGCAGGTGTACGGCCTCGCGAATGCGATGGCGGGTGAGCTGCTCGAGTTCCAGACGCGCGACGGCGCCGTCATGGGCCAGGCGATGAACCTGGAGCAGGACACAGTCGGCGCGGTCATCTACGGCGACTACCTGCAGGTGCGCGAGGGCGACACGGTGGTGTCGACGGGGCGCCTGCTCGACGTGCCGGTCGGGCCCGAGATGCTGGGGCGTGTGGTGAACCCGCTCGGCGAGCCGCTCGATGGCGGCCCCGCGATCGAGACCAAGGAGCGCCGCCCGGTCGACATCATCGCGCCGGGCATCGCGGGCAGGCAGCCCGTGAAGGAGCCGCTCCAGACGGGTATCAAGGCGATCGACTCGATGATCCCGATCGGGCGTGGCCAGCGCGAGCTGATCATCGGCGACCGCAAGACGGGCAAGACGGCGGTCGCGGTCGATGCGATCATCAACCAGAAGAAGTACTGGGGCACCGATGATGCGGTGGTCTGCATCTACGTCGCGGTGGGGCAGAAGGAGTCGACGGTCGCGGGCGTGGTGAACACGCTGCGTGAGAACGGCGCGATGGACTACACGATCGTGGTGTCCGCGTCGGCTTCGGACCCTGCGCCCATGCAGTATGTGGCGCCCTATTCGGGTTGCGCGATGGGCGAGTACTTCATGTGGCAGGGCAAGAACGGCTCGACGCCCAAGCACGCGCTGCTCGTGTACGACGACCTTTCCAAGCAGGCGGTGGCGTACCGCCAGCTGTCGCTGCTGCTCCGCCGCCCGCCGGGCCGTGAGGCGTACCCTGGCGACGTGTTCTACCTGCACTCCCGCCTGCTCGAGCGTGCGACGAAGCTCAGCAAGGAGAACGGCGGCGGGTCGCTCACGGCGTTGCCCGTGATCGAGACGCAGGACGGCGACGTGTCGGCGTACATCCCGACCAACGTGATTTCGATTACCGACGGCCAGATCTACCTCGAGCCCGAGCTGTTCTTCGCGGGCGTGCGGCCGGCCATTAACGTGGGCATCTCGGTGTCGCGTGTGGGTGGTTCGGCGCAGATCAAGGCGATGAAGCAGATCGCGGGTTCGCTGCGACTCGACCTGGCGGCGTACCGCGCCCTCGAGGCGTTCGCCCAGCTCGGCACCGAGCTCGACAAGGCGACGCAGGCGCAGCTCGACCGTGGTGCGCGCATGGTTGAGCTGCTCAAGCAGCCGCAGTACGTGCCGATGGACGTGATCGACCAGCTGATCTCGATCTTCGCGGGCACGCGCGGGCATCTCGATGATGTCGCGATCGCGGATGTCGCGGAGTTCGAGAAGGGCCTGCTCGAGTACATGCGCGGGGCGGGCTCGGATGTGCGTGGCGAACTCGAGCGGCTGAAGGCGTTTGACGGTGAGCTCGAGGGCAAGCTCGCGGAGGCGATCAAGGCGTTCAAGGGCAGCGGGTGGAAGAAGGGGTAAGCAGGCCCCTGATGCTCAGGAATGACTTACCGCGAGCCGGGCTTGTCCCGGCTCGCGTCATTTTTGGGCGCGGGCCTGAACCAGCAGCGGGCGGCGTTTGGCGATGCGTGTCAATGAAGCGGCGGTGTCGTGACATGTGCCTCTGAGAGATGCCCATGGGCGCGCGCTCTTGGGCGACCGTTGGCCGGGTTGTGAGGCATGGGATCATGGTGGGGACGACGATCGTCGGGTCGGGGGCGTTGTGTGTTGGTTTGATGTGTGCGAGCGGCACCGTTGGCGCGGGTGATTGCTCGCCCGATTGGGCGAGCGGGTTCGGGCTTGGGCAACAGGTGCTCATCCAGGCGTTTGCGGTGATCGAGGGTGAGGGCGGGCCGACGCTCTATGCGTCGGGCTCGGGGGCCACGGTGTTCCAGCGCGAAGTCGGTGGCGCGTGGGAGGCGCTTGAGGGTGAGGGGATCGTCGCGGAGGTGCGCGCGCTGGCGGTGTTCGACGATGGGGGAGGGCCTGCGCTGTATTCGACGCCCGAGGGTGGCATCCTGCCGGGTGGCACGGTGAAGGGTGTGGTGCGGTGGAACGGTGGGGAGTGGGAGAACCTGGGCGAGGGGCTTGGTGGGACATCGCTTGGGCTTTGCCTGACGACGTTTAATGACGGCACGGGGGAGGCGCTGTACGTGGGCGGTCAGTTCCAGTCGGCGGGTGGTGCGCCCGCGACGAACATCGCGCGTTGGGACGGGCGGGCGTGGTCGGCGGTTGGGTCGATCGACGCGGGGCCTATCCAAGAGCTTGTCGGGTTTGACGATGGGGGAGGGCCTGCGCTCTATGTTGGGGGGAACACCTTCACGATTGATGGGGAGACGAGCAACGTTGCGCGGTGGGACGGCGAGGGGTGGGCGCTGCTGCCCGATGCGCCGTTGGGCGGTGTGCGCGCGCTGGTGGTGCACGATGATGGCGATGGCGAGGCGCTGTACGCGGGTGGGTTCGGTGCGCCGGGTTCGCTGCCCGTCGTGGCGCGGTTTGATGGTGAGGCGTGGGCGGTGGTGGGCGACCCGCTCAACGGGGACGTCGCGGCGCTGGCGAGTTTCGACGATGGGTCGGGCGCTGGCGCCCAGCTGTACGCCGGTGGTTCGTTCACGCAGAGCCTGACGGATGGGACCGGGCTGCCGAGGGTTGCGCGGCTGGAGGATGGGGTGTGGGTGGCGGTTGGCGGGGGGACGAGCGGCGGCGTGAGCGCGCTGGCGGCTGTCGAACTTCCCGATGGGCCCGGCTTGCTCGTGGGCGGGTTCTTCGCCACAGCGGGTGGGATGCCATCGGCCAATGTGGCGCTGTGGCAAGGGTGCGCCACGCCCACGCCTTGCCCGGCGGACCTCGACGGGTCTGGGGCCATCGACTCGGGCGATCTGAACATCGTGCTCGGCGGGTTTGGGTGCTCCGGCGGCGGGTGTGATGGGGATGTTGATGGGGATGGGGATGTGGACTCGGGGGATTTGAATGAGGTGCTGGGGGTGTTTGGGGAGGTGTGTGGGTAGGGGGGCCGAGCGACTCCAGAACGGACGGCGACCGCGCCGGGCTCTTGCAAGGGCCCGGCGTTGTTGTTTCTTCGGGGCTCGGCGTGGGTGCCGCGAGATGTGGGGGTGGGGGTGTTTGGGGGGCGTGCCCGAAGTCGGGGGCGGTGAGAAGGTAGGGAAGGGCAAACCTTGCGTGGGGGCCGACGTAGAAGGGCCCGGCACAGGCGGCGGAGGGTCTTGTAGGCTGGGGCGTCTCGCCGATGTAAGGGTATGCTTACTTGTGGGACGAGGGGTGTGCCGTGCGGCGTTCTCACGGGTCTCAGGACAGGTGTGCGAGAGGTGGCTCATAGATGATGGGCGCGATCGGGACAGCGGGTGAAGGAGGGGCGAGCACGCCGGGGTGGGGGCGGCTCGGGATCGCTTCCCTTGCTGGTCTCTGTATGGGGATCGGGCTTGGCGGGTGCGAGATGGACGGGTTCCTCGGCGATCCGCGGGCTTCGGGGCGTTGGGAGCCGACGCCCATCGTGGTGCCGATCCTCGAGAAGATCGACGTGATCGAGAGCGACACGGGTGAGTTCGTCGAGGTGACGGAGGTCCGTGGCGAGGACCTGATCCCGGTGATCGACGACTACAAGGTGAACCCGGGCGATGTGGTGCGGGTGACGATCTTCGACCTGGACGTGACGGGGCAGCCCTCGACGTACGAGGCGGCGGTCGACGCGACGGGTGCGATCACGGTGCCGCAACTCGGGCGCGTGATGATTGAGGACCTGACGGGGCCCGGGATTGAGCGGGCGATCGCGGACCGGTTGGTCGAGCTTCAGCTGACCCGCTACCCGGAGGTGACGGCCCAGGTGCTTGGTCGGCGTCAGGAGTCGTACAGCATTTTCGGCGCTGTGCCCGGGCCTTCGCGGTACCAGATCCCGTATCCGGATTACCGCCTGCTGGAGGCGCTGACGGACGCGGGCGGTATCCAGCCCATCATCAAGTACGTGTACGTGATCAGGCAGGTGCCCTTGAGCGATGAGGTGGACCGGGGGATCCGGAACATCGTGGATGAGCCTGGGCGTGGGCGCCCCGCGCCGCCTCAGGGCAAGGAGACGGCACCCAAGCCCGGCGAGGGCGAGGAACTGCTCGAGATCATCGATGACCTGACGTCGCCTGAGGGGAACCCGGGCGGGTTCAGCATGTCTTCGATGGGGTCGAACTGGGAGGGCGGGGACTTCCAGGGGAGCTCTCTGCCGGCGGTTGATCTGGATGATGACGGTTCGCAGGCGGGCCAGCCGCCCGCGGTGGACCTGATCGAGGAGGTGCCGAGCGGGTCGGCACGGCCCATCGGCCCGGTGGGCGCGACGCCCATGGAACTGGAGGGCGCAGCGCACTGGCTGTTCATCGATGGCGAGTGGGTGCAGGTGATTCGTCGGCAGGCGGCCGAGGAGTCGGGGCTGCCTGAGGGTGATGACCCGTTGGGATCGTCGGCGAGTGGGTCGGACCTGGTGACGCAGCGCGTGATCAAGGTGCCGACGGCTCCGTTGCTCCAGGGTGTGGCGTCGTACAACATCGTGATCAGGCCCCAGGACGTGATCAGCGTGCCCGGGCCGACACAGGGCGTCGTGTATGTGGGCGGGCCCGGCATTACGGTGCCGGGCGTGTACCCGCTGCCCGTGACGGGGCCCTTGACGATCCAGCGTGCGGTGATCGCCGCGGGGGGGTTGAGCCCTGTTGCGAACGCGACGCGTGTGGACATTACGCGGATGGTGGGTGGGAACAAGCAGGCGACGCTGCGTGTGAGCTACTCGGACATCGCGAACGGTCTTGCGCCCGACATCCTGCTCAAGCCGGATGACATCGTGAACTTCGGGACGGACTTCTGGCAGACGCCGCTCGCGATCGTGCGTGGCGGCTTCCGGACGAGTTATGGGTTCGGGTTCCTGCTCGACAGGAACTTCGGCAACGACGTGTTCGGTGCTCCGCCGTCGAACAACAACAACTGATCGGGAGGGAGTGCGGGGCGCGTCGCCCGTTCGAGCTGGTGGGCTTGAGGATTGCGGGCGCGGGCATCGGTGCAAGAGGAAGGTGGTGGCTTGAGTTCGATCGCGACGAGCGCGAGTGGTGGCGGCAACGGCGTAAGCCGGGGTGTGCCGCGCGCGCTGGGCGAGCTCGGGTTCCGGACGTGGGGGGGTGTGGCGCTGGCGGGTGCGATCGTCGTGGCGTTCCTTTTCGTGTTCCGCGCGTGGGTGTTCCGCCAGTATGCGGTGGACGTGCCTGCGCTGGAGGGGCTGCCCGTGCTCGGCGGGCTGTTTGCCCGCGATGGGTTCTCGGCGAGCGCGTTCGACGATTGGGGGCATGCGTTCATCGTGCCCTTCATCTCTGGTTACTACGTGTGGCGTGAGCGTGCGCGGCTCCGCGCGGTGGGCGGTCGGGCCTTCTGGCCCGGGCTGCTGCCCGTGCTGGTGGGGCTCCTGATCTACTGGGACTTCACGATCATCGGCACGCACATGATGCAGGCGTTCGGGATGCTGCTGTCGTTGTCGGGGCTTGTGATGCTGACGCAGGGCCCGCGTGCGTTTGGTGTGTTGTTCTTCCCGATCGCGTACCTGGCGCTGGCGACGACGGTGTCGGAGCAGGTGATGAACAGCGTGACGTGGCCGCTCAAGCTGCTCGCGTCGCAAGGGGCTTACATCGGGTTGAACCTGATCGGGATCGACGCGGAGGCGCGTGGGAACCTGCTCACGGTGTACGACTCATCGGGCGCCGCGTACCCGCTCAACGTTGCGGAGGCGTGCTCGGGGATGCGGATGGTGGTGGCGTTCATCGCGCTTGCGGGCGCGGTGGCGTTCCTGTCGTGCAAGGAGTGGTGGCAGCGGACGGCGGTGCTCCTCGTGGCGACGCCCGTGGCCTTGCTCATGAACGTGGTGCGCGTGATGGTGCTTGGCGCGGCGACGCTGTGGAAGCCCGACCTGGCGGCGGGCGCTTCGCACTCGCTCATCGGGACGGCGCTGCTCGTGCCCGCGTTTGCGCTGTTCATGGCGATCGTGTGGGGCCTCAACAACATCTTCGTGAGCGAGGGCGAGAGGGCGGGGAAGAAGAACAAGGCGTCGAAGAAGCCCGTTGGCGCGGGCGGGGGTGGGTCGTGAGGTTGGGTCGCGGGTCCAAGGCGGCGCTGGCGGGGCTTGGCGTTTTGGTCGTTGCGGGTGCGACGCTTGACGTGGCGCTGGCGAAGATGCGCGCGGTGCTCGTGAAGAAGCCCATCGAGGGGCGGGCGCTGCTCCACACGTTCGGCCAGACCTCGGGCGGGGCGACGGTGACGTTCGATGGCTTCGAGCTTGGGGCGTACCAGCCCGAGCGGATGAGCCTCGAGGGGATGGAAGAGCTCGGCACGCACAATTACCTCTCGCGGAACTTCGTGGAGGTCGCGCCGCCCGGGCGCGAGGACGAGCCCATCACGTTCGAACTGCACTGCGCGTATTACACGGGGATGCTGGACCAGGTGCCCCACGTGCCCGAGCGGTGCCTGGTTGGCGCGGGCTGGGTGAACGGTGGCTCGACGCGCGTGGTCGATGTGCCCCTGACGTTTGATGAGACCGGCGTGGCGGGCTTTGCGCCGGCGGTCGGGGTCGATGAGTCGGTGTACGGCGTGGTCTACGCGGCGCGGTGCGCGGAGGTGCATACCAGGGTGAACCTGGCTTCGGGCGTCGAGGGCCTCAAGATGAAGGTGACGCCCTTCATCGACCCGAGCGGGGCGGTGGTGCACGCGGGGTATTTCTTCGTCTCCAACGGGCGTGTCTACGCTTCGGCGGAGGACCTGCGCCTGAAGGCGATCAGTCTGAGCGACGAGTACGCGTATTTCATGAAGGTGCAGTTCACGAGCCGGGACGTGGAGTCGGCCGAGGAGCTCGGCCGGGTCGCGGGGCGGTTCCTGGATGAGGCGTTCCCGTCGCTGATGCGGCGTGTGCCCGATTGGATCGATGTGAAAGAGGGCCGGGCGCCGGCGGGCGACGGGGCCAGTTGAGTGAGGACGCGGGCGTGGTCCCGCGGGAGGTTTGCGAATGTCGTCTCGAGTGAATAAGCCGTTCGTTGTGATGCTGAGCCTCGCCCTGTTGATCATGGCGGGCGGTGTGACGTGGCTCGCGGCGACGAAGCTGTCGGGGGGCGACCGTCACATCAAGGCGGGCGACGAGCTCGTGATCCAGGCGGACGAGCTTCTCGCCAAGGGCGACGAGGCGGGGTACCGGGAGGCGATCAAGAAGGCGTCGTCGCGGTTCGCGCGTGGGGTGAACAAGGAGCCGACGAACGTCGCGTGGATCACCAAGTGGCGCGAGGCGCTGGTGCGGGTGTACCCCGAGGGCCAGACGGAGGCGGACAAGCTCTACCGGCGCGACTACATGATGGTGCTGCAATCGCTCGCGGACCTGCACCGTGATGACCCGGAGTATGCGCTGGCGCTGGTGGAAGAGAACTGGCGGCGGATCCGCATGTCGGGATCGACTTCGATCGAGGCCTACCAGCAGCTGATCGACACGGTCGATCGGCACACGGCGTCGCTCGGTGACAGCGCGATGGCCGAGCGGGCGCGGTCGATCGGGGCCCTGGCCATGGTCACGCGGATGTCGCAGGTCGACGTGCCCGAGGCGGACCGTCTCGCGGCGCTGGAGCAGCTCAAGAAGTCGTACGAGGTGAGCAGGTCGGACGGCGATGCGCCGGTGGACTGGCGTTCGGGGCTTGGGATTGCGCAGTGGTACGCGGTCGAGGCGGACTACCAGCGTGTGCGCGGGGCGACGGCGAAGGCGCAGGAGGCGGACGAGCAGTTGCGCCAGGCGCTCGAGTCGATGCTCGCGGATGTCACGGTGGCGCTGGAAGCTGCGCCGACCGACGGGACGATCGACTGGGCGATCCAGGCGGCGGCGATGCGGTTCCAGCAGGACATCCGGGAGCGGACGCGCACGATCGGGATCGACAACGTGTCGCAGTGGCAGGCGACGGCCGCGGAGCTGCAGGGCTCGGAGCGGGCGGAGGTGCTGTGTGGGCTGTTGGAGACGGTGCGTGATCATCCGGAGCAGGCGGGGGCCGACATCGGGTTGGGCCTGAACAGGTCCGAGTCGGTGATCGCGTTCGCGGGGTGTGGCGAAGTGCTCGCCGACGCGGCGTGGGCGTTGTGGGCCTCGCGGAGCGACGAGCTGATGCTCACGCTGACGGCGGGGACGATCCTGATCGAGCGTGGGCGGCTCGAGGACGGGATCAGGGTCCTGGCGATCGAAGAGGTGGACGGGGATGGGAAGAGGACGGGCGTGCCGACGCCGGCGTTCCGCGACCGCCCGGTGAGCCTCGATGGGTTCATGACGGTGTTTATGCGTCGGGCGGCGGTGTACCACCAGCTCGGCGCGGTGGTGTCGCTCTGGGAGGGGGCGAAGCGGCGTGGTGATGCGGCGGCGGTGGGCGTGGAGCAGGCGCGTGCGAACGAGCTGCTCGAATCGTTGCGTGCGCTCGCGGATCGGTCGTCGCAGATGATGGTCGACCATCGGGCGGGCGAGGTCGCGTTCCTGGAGGGGCGGTACGAGGACGCGGTGTTGATCCTGAGCGGGCTCCGTGGATCGGTGAACGAGTCGCAGACGCAGATGATGCTCGCGGAGAGCCTGATCCGGACCAATAGCCCGGGGAACGCGAAGGAGGTGCTGACCGACATGTTGGCGCGCCTGCGCGGCGATGGGCGGGACGACGCGGCGGCGCGGTTCTCGCTCGCTCAGGTTTCGATGCAGTTGAACGACTGGGACGAGGCGGTGAAGCAGCTGCAGCGCGCGGCGCAGATCCTCCCCGGCTCGTACGAGCCGATGCTCCGTCTCGGCGATGTGTACCGCCGGCGGATCGTGACGCTTGGGCCTGAGGCGTTGGACGACGAGCGCGAGGCGATGCACCAGGCGGCGGTGAAGGCGCTGGACAAGGCGGAGTCGCTCGCGCAGGCGGTGCTCGATCGTGAGGCGTCGAACGAGTCGGCGTTGAGCGCCCTGGAGCGGATCGAGGGTGTGCGCGAAGGGCTGGCCCGCGCGATGGTGGTGTACGGCGGCGGCAGCCCGGTGGCCGCGGCGCTCGCGGAAGCGCGCGAGCTGAGCGATCTGGAGCGTCACGGCGAAGCGGTGGAGGTCCTGCTTGCGGGGTACGAGTCGACGAGCGACTCGGCGCTGCTGATCCAGGCGGTGCGGTCTTCGCAGGCGGCGGGGGATGGCGAGGGTGCGCTGGAGCTTGCGAAGCGTGGCGAGGTGGACTTCCCGGAGAACCCCTGGTTCGGCACGGTGGTGAAGCAGCTCGAGGCGGGCGGCTCGGGGATCGAGCAGGCGGTCGCACGGATCGAGTCCGCGGGCCTGAGTGAGCGTGAGGAGCACATTGCGCTCGGCCGGGCGTACCTGCTTTACCGTGATGTCGACGAGGCGCAGGCGCAGGTCGATGCGCTGGTCGCGCTGGATAAGGGGACGCCCGAGGGCGTGCGGGGGGACACGATCGAGCTGGCGTTCAACATTGCGCTGGCGCGGGAGGACCTCGAGAAGGCGCAGGAGTGGGCGACGGTCGCGGCTCAGGAGAACGCGGACCAGGCGGGCGGGCGTGTGTACGCGGGGCGGATGGAACTGGCGCGCGGGCGGTACCGCGAGGCGTCGCAGGCGTTTGAGGCGGCGCTCGCGGACCTCGAGTTCAACCCGGACGCGTGGTGGTGGCTCGGCAAGGCGCGCCAGGGGCTCGGGCAGGTCGGCGGTGCGATCGAGGCGTTTGCGGAGGCGCACCAGGGGCGTCCCAACGACAAGGCGATCGGGCTCGACTACACGTATGCGTTGGCGAACGCGGGGCGTGGCGGTGAGGCGCTGCCCGTGGCGCGGCGGCTGCGCGACTTCGATGCGAGCGATAAGCGCATCCGTGAGCACTGGCTCAGCCTCGAGGCGAGCCACGGCGATCGGGCCCTGGCGAAGACGCGGCGCGCGGCGCTGTTCGCGGCGAGCCCGGGTGATCTGGACAACGCACAGCAGCACATCGGTCTGTTGATCGAGGACAGTGAGTGGGACGCGGCGGGGGCGGCGATCGACACGCTTGCGCAGACGGACGGCGTCCCCAAGCTCGCGGTGGTCGGCGCCCGTGCTGAGTGGTACGCGCGTCAGGGCGCTCTTGCGGACGGTATCCGCGAGTACGAGGTGTTCCTGAATTCGATCGACGAGGCGGAGCTGACCGCGCCGCCCATCATGGAGTTCGCACGGTTCCTGCGCCGGAACGCGGGGCGGAGGATCGGCGAGACGAACCTGGACCTGCGTCAGGCGGCGCGCGAGATCCTGACGGATGCCATCAAGTACCAGACGGAGGCGAAGGAGGCGGACCGCGCGCTCGCGGACCTGCTCATCGAGATGGCGGTGTTTGCGCAGTCGGCGGGCGCAGAGGAAGAGGTGGTCCACGGGCTGCTCCGCGACGCGGAGGAGTCGGTCGAGTCGGTGCTCACGGGGTCGCGTGCGACTGATGCGGACAGGCTGCTGCTCGCGCGGGTGCACCTGATGCTCGGGGAGGGCGCCGAGGCCAGCGCGGCGCTGGCGTCGTTGACGTCGATGCGGGACGAGGACGAGTCGGTGCTGTTGCTCCGCTCGCAGGTCGCGGCGATCGAGGGGAAGATGGCGCAGGCGCGTGAACTCGCGGACCGCGCGGTGGAGCTCTACCCGGCGCGTGCGACGGTGTTCATGCACAGGGCGCGGCTGAACGCGTCCGAGCCGGCGCTGTCCGCGGACGTGTTCGCGGACCTGGAGCAGGTGACGTCGCTCGACCCTTCGAACCTGCATGCGTGGGCGCAGCGGTTTGCCATGCACGTGCAGCGTGGGGAGGAGAGCATCGCGTTTGCGTTGTTGCGCGAGGCGGTGGACAAGAACCCGAACGAGCTCCAGCTCCGGCAGGAGTACGTGCTGCAGCTCGAGGCGGCGGGTCGGATCGACTCGGCGGTCTCGGAGGCGATGCGTGGGGTGGAGGTGCTCCGGCGCGACCCGCGCTGGCTCGCGATCGCGGCGGCGCTGTGCGAACGCCACGAGCGGTGGACCGAAGCGGCCAGTCTCTTCGGCTTGATGTGGGAGCCTCTCGCGCGAGGCCTCGATGAGAAGGCCCAGAGGGCGGCGGCGGCGAGTGGCGCGGAAGCGGAGCGGCTCCGGGACGAACTCGAGGTCTCGAAGGGCTTCGCGTTGCGCGAGACCGCGGCGTATCTCAGCGCCGTGATGAAGGCGTCGGACCGCCCCGACCGGGCGCTGGTGCTCCGCCTCATCCAGACGATGCCCAATGAGTTGAAGCCCGAGCCGGCGAACGTCAAGTACATGCTGCTGCGTGGGCGTGCCCTGCGCGTGCTCGGCAACGACGACGGGGCGATCGTCTCGATCCGCAAGGCGCTCGGGCCGGCGATCGAACTGGCGGCCGAGCCCGCGAGCGAGGGCGGAGGCTCTGGGCTGCTCCGCTACTGGGTGCAGCAGACCGATGACATCCTCGGCAAGCGTGAGACGACGTTGACGATCGCGGAGCAGGGGCGGTCGGGCGCGGAGGTGCCCAACCTGCTCAAGGTCTATGAGATTATGGCGAGCGGAGAGAGCGCGGGGGCGCGCCTGGTCTCGCTCGCTTCGCTCGAGCCGAGCGTTGAGGGTGACCCGGTCGCACTGTTCGAGCTGCTCGATGCCCGTTCGGACACGATGATCGCGATGGGGGACTTCGAGGGGGCGAGCGTGCCGCTCATGCGTGCGGCGGAGCTGGCGCCGGACGACCCTGGCGCGCAGAACAACCTGGCGTACATCCTCGCGGTGTACCTGGACCGGCCTGAGGACGCGGTTCCCTACGCGGAGCGCGCGGTGGCGCTCGTCCCGAATTGGTCTTCGGCGCTGGACACGCTCGGGACGGTGTACCTGAACGTGGACCCGCCCCGGAACGAGGAGGCGCGGGACATCCTGGTGCGGGCGACGCAGTCGGCCAAGACGCCCGGCGAGCGGGTGGCGGCGAACCTGCACCTTGGGCAGGCGCACCTGGCGCTCGGGAACCGTTTCGAGGCGGACGCGAGCCGGAGCAGGGCGGCCAAGGCGTTGGACGAGATGCCCGACAGCTCTTCCGAGAAGAGCGGGTATGCGGAACAGATCGAAGCACTCAAGGAAGCGATCGCCAATGGGTGATCCGAGATCGAAGTTGTCAGGAGCGATGTCATGAGCGACCAGAGGACACCACAGGGGATGGGCCCGGGTTCGGGCGGCGGCGGCCCTGCGAGCGTTGCGGCGGCGGCGGTGGACCCGGTGCGCCTGCTCCGGATGTACTGGCCGTGGATCGCGGTGGCGGCGGTGTTTGGCGCCGCGTTCGGGTTCGGGCTGTACAAGGCGCTCCAGCGGCTCAAGCCGAGCTGGCCCGCGCGGATCACCTTCGAGGTGAAGGGGAAGCCCGGGGGGATCACCGATGAGGGCGACATCGGCACGGAGGACTTCGAGCGTTACATCGAGAACCAGGCTCACCTCATGGAGTCCGACCAGATCCTGCTCGAGGTGATCAAGCGTGGCAACCGGACGGCGCAGACCACGTGGATCAAGGCGTTCCAGGAGGGAGCGGGCGTGAACCACACCGAAGCCCTCAAGGATCTCCGCGACAAGGTCAACGCTTCGCCGATCCCCGAAACGAGTTTCGTGCGTCTCGTCGTGACGACGCCCGTGCGTGCCGATGCGTTCGAGATCGCGCAGGACGTGGCCCAGTACTACCTCGTGGACAACAAGGAGCAGGCCACCGCGAACTACGATGCCCTCCAGAAGACCGTGCAGGACCGCCTGAGGGTGCTCCGCCAGGACCTGGGCAACAGGGAGCTCGCGGTCAAGACGAAGCTCGAGGACAACGAGCTGAGCACGCTCCAGCTCCATGAGACTCAGACGTACCAGCAGATGGAGGGCGTGAACCTCCAGCTCCTGCAGTTGCAGCAGCAGTTCACCTTCCTGAACGAGACGTACGAGGACTACAACAAGCGGCGGGCGCAGCTTGGGGGCATGGTGTTCCCCGAGTCGGTGATCCAGCAGGCCCGTTCGAGCGCGATCGCGCTGCGGCTCGAAGCGGGGATCGACCAGATGAAGGCGGAGCGTCAGGCGATGCTCGAGACGGTGGGGGAGAACCACCGCCAGGTCCGGATGATGAGCGAGCGCATCCGCGCGCAGGAGGCGACGCGTGAGCGGCGCATCCAGGAGGACATGGTGCGCATCTTTGATGCGGAGTTCCAGAGCGTCGAGAACAGCCTGAACGGGCTCGCGGCGAGCATCAAGGCGGCGACCGAGCGGCTCGAGCAGTTGCAGGGCGACCTGCAGAGCATCCAGGTGGTGATCAACGAGGTGCAGACCCTCGAAGCGGAGAAGCGGCGCCTGCTGAACGCGATCGACGAGTTCGAGGCGCGGAACAGCGAGCTGCTCGTGCTGAAGGAGCGGGCCGAGCGTGTCCGCCAGGTCGGGGCCGAGCCGCCCGATTCGATGTCGTTCCCGCGCCGGCTGCCGACGGTCGCGGCGGGCTTCCTGCTCGTGGTCGGTTCGGTGTGTGGGTTCATCTTCGTGCGTGAGCTGCGCGAGCAGCGGATCCGCTCGCCGCAGGATGTGACGCTCGTGCCGCGGACGCGCCTGCTCGGTGTGCTGACGGACGTCGCGATGGACCCGGCTTCGCCCGCACGGGTGGAGACGGCGCTGAGCGATGCGCCGACGAGCGCGACGGCGGAGGCGGTGCGCCAGCTGCGGACCGCGTTGCTGCGTGCGTGCGCTGCGGGCGAGCACCGGACGGTGCTCTTCGCGTCGGGCGAGGGCGGATCGGGCACGACGACGGTGGTGTCGAACCTGGCGTGCGCCGTCGCGGCGCTGGACGCGAAGGTGCTCGTGGTGGATGCGAACCTGCGCCGGCCGCGTCAGCACGAGGTGTTCGGCGTGGACGAGGGGCCCGGCCTGTCGGAGGCGCTCGCGGGGTCGTCGGGGTTCGGCGAGGTCGTGGTGGCGTCGCCAACGTGCCCGGGCGTCAACGTCCTTCCCGCGGGTCGTGAGCGGACGAGCAACCTCGACCGGTTGAGCACGCGCGCGATGAGCGAACTGCTCGAACAGGCCAAGTCGGAGTACGACCTCGTGCTCGTCGATGCTCCGCCCGCGACGGTGTCGACCGAGGCGCTGTCGCTCGCGAACCGCTGCGATGCGTCGGTGATCATCGTGCGGGCGTTCCAGGAGAAGCGGGGTCTGCTCGCGCGCCTGCGTCACCAGTTTGGTGAGGCTCGGGCGGAGTTCCTCGGCGTGGTGCTCAACGCGGCCCAGCCCGTCGCGGGCGGCTACCTCGCGGAGAACATCAAGGCGACGCACGGCTATGGCGGGAAGCCTGGCGGTGGGAAGAAGAAGGCGGCGTGATGATCGGTCGGGCGCACCACCGCGCGGAGTGGAGGGGTCGTGTCGACAGCGGCGCCTAGCACCGGTGGCGATGGCGCCCGCGCGCTCGTGACGGGCGGGTCGGGCTTCATCGGGTCTCACCTCGTCGAGCACCTGCTCGCGGGTGGGGCGCGCGTCTGCGTAATCGACGACCTCTCGACGGGGCGGCGCGAGAACCTCGACGCGGCCCGCACCATGGGCGGCGAACGCCTGCGCATCGTCGAGTCGGGCGTGCTCGGCGGGCTCGCCACGCTCCGCGATGGGGGCGCACGGTTCGACGAGGTGTACCACCTCGCGGCGTCGGTGGGTGTCGAGCGCGTCGTCGACTACCCGATCGAGACGATCGAGGCCAACGTGCTGCTCACGGCGGAGCTGCTCCGCTTTGCGCAGTCGAACGGGCCCGAGGGCGGGGTGGGGGCGCGGACGCTCATTGCTTCGTCGTCGGAGGTGTATGGCAAGTCGACGCGCCTGCCGTTCAACGAGGAAGACGACTGCGTGTACGGGCCGACGACGGCGCTGCGCTGGTCGTATGCCGCGACGAAGGCGATCGATGAGTACCTTGCGCTGGCGTACCACGGGAAGCACGGGCTGCCCTCGGTGGTGGTGCGGTTCTTCAACACGGTCGGGCCTCGCCAGGTGGGCGACTACGGGATGGTGCTGCCCCGGTTTGTGCGTGCGGCGGCGCGGGGCGAGACGCTGCGGGTGTTCGGCGATGGCCGGCAGACGCGTTGCTTCTGCGACGTGCGTGATAGTGCGCCGGCGCTCGTGCGGCTGCTGCGCGAGCCGACTGCCGTCGGGCGGGTGTTCAACCTTGGTTCGGACCGGCGTGTGTCGATCCTCGAACTCGCGGAGCTCGTGATCGAGGCGGTGGGCAGCCCGTCGGGCGTTGAGCTCGTGGCGTACGGCGAGGCGTACGGGGATGGGTTCGAGGACCTGCGCGACCGCGTGCCCGACCTGGCGCGCGTGCGCGAGGCGATCGGGTTTGCGCCGGGGATCGCGCTGGAGCAGACGATTGTTGACATCGCGCGCGAGATGGGCTTCGAGCCCGGCGCGACGCCGGCGGGCGGGACGGGGGCGGCGCAATGATCGCCAGCGCGGTGCATGGTGTGCTGGCGTTCTCGCCGCTCGCGCCGGGGCAGGCGCAGGGGATCAACGCGCTGCTCGAGGAGCCCGATGCGACGGGTGTGAGTGCCGAGTCCGCGGCGAACATCGTGCACGGCTACCTGGGCGTGTTCATCATCGCGTTCCTCGTGACGATCTTCGCGACGCCCGTGATGCGGATGCTCGCGATCGCGAACGGCGTGGTGGACAACCCGGGCGATGCGCGGAAGACGCACCGGATCCCCGTGGCGTACCTTGGCGGGGCGGCGGTATTCGTGGGGGTGCTCGCGGGCATCGCGTACTCGTACATCGGGCTCGACCTGCCCTCGGTGCTGTATTCCGAGCATGAATCGGTGCACGAGCTGAGCGTGGTGCCGCTCTCGATCCTGATCGGCATGTCGCTGATTGCGCTGACGGGGCTCATCGATGACGTGGTGGGGCTTGCGCCGCGCCTCAAGATCGCGGGGCAACTGCTCGCGGCGGCGGCGCTGGCGATGGAGGAGGTCGGGACCAACGTCGCGGCGGGCGTCATGCGCCCGATCGGCGCGATGCTCGGCAACGCGAACCTGACGTGGGCGTTCGACCTCGGGGCCAACATCCCGGTCATCGCGCCGTCGGGGCAGCTCGAGGTCGACCTGATCTACTGGACGGGGACGGCGATCATCGCCGTGTTCGTGCTCGGCGCGTGCAACGCGTCGAACCTGATCGACGGGCTCGACGGGCTGCTCTCGGGTGTGACGGCGATCGTCGCGGCGGCGCTGCTCGTCATTGCGCTGATGCTCGCGGAGCACGACGATGGCTCGCTCGACGGGGCGCGGATCGTGATCGTGCTGGCGATGCTCGGCGGGTGCCTTGGCTTCCTCCCCCACAACTTCCGCCCCGCGACCATCTTCCTGGGCGATTGCGGCTCGCTGCTGCTGGGCTACCTGGCGATCGTGGCGATCCTCACGCTTGGCGACACGGGCAAGACGCACCTGGTGGTGGCGGGCCTGATCATCTACTCGATCCCGATCATCGACACGGTGCTCGCGATCGTGCGCAGGAAGATGGCGGGCAGATCGATGAGCGACGCGGACGACCAGCACCTGCACCACATGCTCAAGCGGGCGCTGGGCGTGCCGGGTGCGGTGCTGACGCTCTACGGGATCGGGGCGCTGTTCGGGGTGCTCGGCGTGGCGCTGTCGATGGGGCGCGTGCGCCTGGTCTTCACGATCGCGCTGGTCGTGTGGGGGTTCATCGGTGTGACGGCGGTGAAGGTCGCCCGGCGGCAGGCGATCGAGGCCAAGGCGCTGGCGCGGGTCGCGGGGCACCCGACGCGGCCCGGCGCGATCGCGAAGCACGAGCGGGATGAAGAACGCGCTCACGCCCCGGCCTCGCCGGCGCCCGCCCGCTCGCCCGAGCAGCGTGCCGCCACGCCCGCCAAGCCCGCGCCCTGATACCATCGCGCCATGGGCGCACCATCCGATGAACGTTTACTCGGGGCCTTCCACGCGCGGCGCGAGCGCGGCCAGCGGGCGCTGCTCGACGCGGACCACCTGGGCATCAAGCGGCTGCTCCGCCTCGACGCGGCGGCGTACGAGGACGCGACCGCCGATGGCGGGCTCGACACGCGCACGAAGGAACTGCTCGGGCTCGTGGCGTCGGCGGTGCTCAGGTGCGATGACTGCATCACGTACCACGTCGAGCAGGCGGTGCGCCAGGGGTGGACGCGGCGCGAGATCGCGGAGGCGCTCAACGTCGCGATGATCGTGGGCGGGACGATCGTGATCCCGCATGCCCGCCGGGCGCTGCTCGTGCTCGAAGAGGTGCTCGATGAGCTTGGGCAGGAAGAGACGAAGCAGTAGGCGGAGGAGTGCGCGGGTATGGAACTCGAGGTGTACCTGTCGGGCGAGATCCACTCGGACTGGCGGGAGCGGATCGGGGAGTTGACGCGCGAGCGCGGGCTCGGTGTGGTCTACACGGCCCCCGTGACCGACCACGCGGCGTCTGATGATGCGGGCGTGGCGAACCTGTGGGACGAGGCGAACCCGTTCTGGAAGGACCGCATGGGCGCGGGGGTCAACGCGATCCGCACGCGGACGCTGATCGATCGGGCCGATGTGGTGGTGGTGCGGTTCGCGGGCAAGTACCGCGAGTGGAACGCGGCGCTGGATGCGGGGATCGCGCTGGCGTCGGGCACGCCCATCATCACGCTGCACGATGCGGAGCTCGATCACGCGTTGAAGGAGGTGGACGCGGCGGCGCTGGCGGTGGCGCGGACGGTGGAGCAGGTGGTGAATGTGCTTGGGTATGTGGTGCGCTGAGCGTGCGCACGCTCGCTTTCCACCACAACGGCGCCGAGTACGTCGAGGTCGCCAACCTCCTGCCGCCCATCCCCAAAGGCGCGAACAGCTTCGGTGCCGGCGCGAGCATCGATGGCGATTTCGCGACGTTCACAGGCAACGGCATCGTCTTCCTCTACGCGGGCGTGTCGCCGGGCGACTACAACAACAACGGCCTGCCCGACTCGTGCGATGTGATCGAAGGGCGCGCGGCGGACCTCAACGGCAACTTCATCCCTGATGCGTGCGAGTGCCCGGGGGATGCGGATGGGGATGGGGTCGTGACGTCGACGGACCTGAACATGGTGCTGGTGGCGTTCGGCGTGCCGCAGCCTGCGCCGGCGCCGGGGCTGCCGGCCAACCCGGCGGACTTCGACGCCGACGGGGATGTCGATACGGACGACCTGAACGTGGTGCTCAAGGCGTTTGGTGGCGAGTGCGAGTTGCCGTGATGAGTGTTGGTAATCGCTAACTCGGTGTTGGTTTCCCCGGTTTTATGGGGCTTGAAGGCCGAAATCGGGCGCGCGGTTCTGGTGCGGACGTGAAAGCGTGGTAAATTTGGTGGTGAAGCGGGCGCGCGTGGGCCCGCGGATCGTCAACCGACGGGGACCTGGTGAGGAGAGAGAGCCAGCCTCGGAGGGCCTTTCTCATGGTCAATCTGCCTTCGCCAGACGACAGCGTCGCGATGCACATCTCGCAGCTGACCAAGGCTGACGATGCGACCGTGGTGACGGCGCGCGGGGCCGCGGCGGACTGGCTGCGCCGGTTCGAGGAGGTCTATCGCGAGGCGGGCGATTCGGTCGAGCGGGTGCCCTGGGCGCAGTCGAAGCCGAACCCGATGGTGATCGAGTGGCTCGATCGCGATGGTCGGGCGATGCTCCGCCCTGGGGCGCGGGTGTGTGTTGCGGGGTGCGGGCTCGGGCACGACGTCGCGGCGTTGAACGACCGGGGCTACGACGCGGTGGGGCTCGATGCGTGCGAGTCGGCGATCAGCTCGGCGTGTTCGATCCATACCGAGCACGCCGGGGCGTTCCGGTTGGCGGACCTGAGCGAACTGCCGAGTGATCTGCGGCACCGGTTTGATGCGGTGGTGGAGGTTCACACGCTGCAGTCGATGCCCGGCGAGTACCGCGAGGCGATGGCGAAGGGGATGGCGAGCCTCTTGAAGCGGCACGGGGTCCTTGTGTCGGTGTCGAGGGGGGTGGCGCCGGCGCGCGAGCTGTGCACGCCCGCGGGGCCGCCCTTTGACCTGCCGCCAGAGGAGGTTTCGCGTCTGATGGCGGGTGTTGGGCTCGTGCCTCAGGGCGAGGCGGTGACACGGATCGACGGGCGTGGGGTGCGTCGTACTCGGTGCGTGTTCGGGTACGGCGGTTGAGAAGGGGCGTGGGCGGTCTGGAACCCCCGACAAACCCCATCCGAACCTATTGAAGCCGCCGCGGTCGAGTTGCGCGGTTGGCGTGATATTCTCCGAGGGGCGGCTGCCGGCGTTTGCTGGGGCGGCCTCGGGGTCCGGTTGGTTTCGGTTCACCAATTCTTTCATGCGCGGGATGGCCGGCCCGTAGGAGCGAGTCCAGATGCACTATTCGTCCACCTCGTTGTCCGTTCGCCAGCGCGCGTTCACCCTGATCGAACTGCTCGTGGTGATCGCGATCGTTGCGATCCTGCTCGGGTTGCTTTTCCCTGCGTTGTCGGCGGTGCGGAACTCGGCTCGCGTGGCGGCGTCGCGGACGCTGATGAACACGGTGGGCACCGGGATCACGTCGTTCAAGACGACGAACCGTCGCGACCCGGGCGTGTTTGCGCCGCAGTGGCTTGCGAGCAGCAAGAACTACGGCGGCGGGGCCGGCGGCGAGGGGCTGACCTTCATGGACAGCGCGCTCATCGACCTGATGGGTGGCACCGTGCCGGAAGACTTCGACGGGCAGGACGGTGTGTTCGAGGAGCCGCTCGACATCGATAACCCGTCCGCGGGGTCGATCTTCATCGCGCCCGCGCTGATCGGGAGCACTGAGAACAAGGACACGTTTTTGAGCCTGCCGGCGGACGTGCTGCGTCCGATCGAGGGCCAGAAGATCTCGGGCTTCGTGCCGGTGAACTCTGAGCAGGAGGCGAGCCTCGCGAACGGCGACCCGCAGCGGCTGATGCCCGATGTGCTCGACCCGTGGGGTATGCCGATCCTGTTGTGGCAGGTCGACAAGCGGGCGACGCAGATCAACTCGTTCGCGAGCACGGGGACGGGCCAGAACGAGCCCTCGCAGATCTACTGGCGTGGCAACGGCAGCATCCTTGGGTCGGACAAGCTTGGTCTTGGGACCAAGCGTGTGAACATCACCGCATCGAGCTTCCTTGGTGAGGCGAACTCGGGCGAGAACCGCGAGCGGACGCTCGCGGGCCTGCTCGGCCACCCCGACTTCCCGAACCCGATGGACACCGATGAGCCGCTCCGTGCCCTGTCGGGCAACGTGCTGCATTGTGCGGGCCCGGACCGCATCTATGCGGAGGGCACGCGCAACGCCGATTCGATCGGGTACGGCTCGCTGGGCGGGGATGAGGTCGACCGCGACGCGAGCAATGACATCACGATCGGCGTGGGGGGGTAAGGCCCGCCCCCCGGCGGCGGCCGCCCGCGTTCCCGAATGCGATCCTGACGTCCGCCCGCACCCCGTTTGACGGGTGCGCGGTAGGCTTGGGGTATGAGCGACTTCTCTGTGCGAGCGTGGGTTGCGCGGTCGATGCCGACCCTTGTTGTCCTTGGTGTTGTGGTGGGCGCGATGATCGGCGCCGTGCCCGAGCGTGCGCACGCTCAGGCGTGGGAGCCCTTCAACGGCGTGCGCCAGACGCAGACCACGCGCCATGCGCTGGTGCACGCGGACCTGGTCCCCGGGCCGGGCGAGCGCATCGAGGACGCGACGATCGTGATCGAGGGTGGCGTGATCACGCGCGTCGAGGCGGGTGGCGAGGCGCCCGCGGGCTTTCGGGTGTGGGACTGCACGGGCCTGACGGTGTACCCGGGTCTTGTCGAGGCGTGGCTGCCCGTCGAGGCGCCATCGGTCGACCCGGGCGTCACGGGGGCGCATTGGAACACGCGCGTGCAGGCCCAGCGGTCGGTGCTCGATAGCGCGGGGGTGAGCGCATCCCAGCGTGAGAAGCTGCGCGGGATGGGGTTCTGCGTGGCGCACATCGCGCCCGATGACCAGTTGCTGCGTGGCACGAGCGCGGTGGTCTCGCTTGGCGATCCCGTGAGCGAAGCGGAACCGGTGGCGCGGGTGGTGCGCGAGCGGGTGGCGCACGTGGCATCGCTCGATGGCGGGCGTGGCGGGGGGTACCCCAACTCGAAGATGGGCGCGATCGCGCTGATCCGCCAGACGCTCGCGGATGTGCCCTGGCTCGAAGCGGCGAGCGCCGCGTACGCGGAGGGTGTGGACGGCGTCGGCCGGCCCGCGCCGAACGGCGCGGTGGAGGCGCTCGGCGAAGACCTCCCGATCGTGTGGGACACGGGCAACGACCTGGATGTGCTCCGCACGGGCAAGATCGCGCGGGAGTTCGGGCGTGACTGGTTCATCGTGGGCAGTGGGCAGGAGTATCAGCGGATCGGGCCCATCGTGGAGGAGGGGCGGGCGATCATCGTGCCGCTCGATTTCCCGAAGGCGCCGCAGGTCGCCACGCCGAGTGATCGCGAGGCGGTGGAGCTGCGCACGCTCATGGCGTGGGAGCAGGCGCCGACGAACGCGCGCCGGCTCGACGATGCGGGTGTGAACGTGATGCTCACGTCGAGCAAGCTCGACGCGAAGCAGAGCTTCGAGAAGAACCTGCGCAAGGCGATCGAGACGGGCGGGCTGAGCGAGGATGTGGCGCTGGCGATGCTCACGACGCGCCCGGCGGAGCTGCTCGGCGTGGGGGACCGCGTGGGGCGGGTCGCGGCCGGGTATCCCGCGAACATCGTGACGGTCGCGGACGGCGGGCTCTTTGATGAGAAGCGCGAGGTCCGCGATGTGTGGGTTGATGGCGTGCGCCACGAGGTCAACGCGGCGCCGCGGGTTGATATGAAAGGCGAGTGGAGCGTCGTGTTCGGGGCTCCCGTCGATGTGAGCGCAACGCTCAAGATCGCGAAGGGCGGCAAGCTCTCGATCGAGCGCGAGGTGGTGGACGAGGCGGTCGAGGCGGCGGTGGAGGAGCCGATCGCGGGTCAGGGCGCTGTGAACGATGCGGCCGCGGACGCGGCGGCGGAGGAAGCGGCCGACGACGATGCGCCCGCCAAGCCCAAGACGAAGAAGGTCGGCACGAAGAGCGTGAGCATCGTCGAGAACCGGATCGCGTTCGTCTCGACGGACGATGAAGTGTTCGCGGAGGGGGCGACGATGCTCTCGGCGATCCGCGAGGGAGACCGCCTGATCGGCGAGGGCGAGCTGCCCGATGGGACGCGGTTCGAGTGGACGGGGGCGCCGACGCCCGAGGGCGAAGCGGACGGCGAGGATGATGATGAAGAGGGTGATGAGGACGACTCGGACGCGGAGGAGGGCTCGGATGCCGCGGGTGATGACATCCCCGACATCGCGGGCTACCCGTTCGGCGCGTTCGCGTACGCGGAGCCGCCTACGCAGCGTCCGATCCTGATCACCAACGCGACGATCTGGACGAGCGGGCCCGATGGCATCCTCGAGAACGCGGCGATGCTGGTCTCGCGCGAGGGCAAGGTCGAGCGGGTGTGGAGCGGGCCTGTCGATGTGGCCATGCCGAGTGATGGCATCACGATCGATGCGCGGGGCAAGCACATCACGCCGGGCCTGATCGATTGCCACTCGCACACGGGCATCTCGGGGGGTGTGAACGAGGGCACGCAGTCGTGCACTTCGGAGGTGCGCATCTTCGATGTGATCGACCCGGACAACATCGGTTGGTACCGCGAGCTCGCGGGCGGCCTGACCATGGCGAACCAACTGCACGGCTCGGCGAACGCGATCGGCGGGCAGAACTCGGTCGTGAAGCTCCGCTGGGGCAGCGCGCACCCGGACGCGATGCGGATGGAGGGGGCGCCGGGTGGCATCAAGTTTGCGCTGGGCGAGAACGTCAAGCAGTCGAACTGGGGGCCTGAGAACAACACGCGGTACCCGCAGACGCGCATGGGTGTGGAGACGTTCATCCGGGATCGGTTTACGGCGGCGCGGGAGTACGCACGGTCGAGCCTGCGGTCTGACCTGCCCATCGCGCCCCGGCGCGACCTCGAGTTGGAGGCGCTCGCAGAGATCCTCGCGGGCTCACGGCTCATCCACTGCCACTCGTATCGCCAGGACGAGATCCTCATGCTGTGCCGGGTCGCGGGGGACTTTGGCTTCAAGATCGGCACGTTCCAGCACGTGCTCGAAGGCTACAAGGTCGCGGAAGCGATCCGCGAGCACGCGCGTGGCGGCTCGGCGTTCAGCGATTGGTGGGCGTACAAGCAGGAGGTGATCGATGCGATCCCGTACGCGGGCGCGATCATGCACGAGGTCGGCGTGACGGTTTCGTTCAACTCGGATGACAACGAGCTGGCGAGGCGGATGAACACCGAGGCCGCGAAGGCGGTGAAGTATGGCGGTGTGGACCGGGCCGAGGCGTTGAAGTTTGTCACGCTCAACCCGGCGATCCAGCTCGGCATCGAGGACCGCGTCGGCTCGCTCGAAGCGGGCAAGGATGCGGACTTCGTCATCTGGTCGGGCGACCCGCTGTCGACGCTCTCGCGGTGTGAGCGCACGTTCATCGATGGTCGCGAGTACTTCTCGATCGAGCGTGATGCGGAGTTGCGAGCTGCGGCGAAGGCGGAGCGGAACCGTTTGATCCAGAAGGTGCTCACCGAGGGCGACAAGAAGAAGCGACCGGCGGGCGAGGAGGATCCCGACAAGCCCGGCGAGAGCGAGGACGCGCCGGGGCGGCCGGGCCTGGGCGCGGCGTTCGTCGCGGACATGCGGGCCGGTGGGGGGGGCGGGCGGATGCTCATCATCCCGCCCGATGCCGAGGGCGAGCTCGCGGCGATCCGGGCCGATGAGCAGGCCCAGCGTCTGGAGATCTACTTCAATTGGATGATCCTGAACGGGATGGACCCGAACATCTCACGTCCCGGTGACTGCGGGTGCGGCATTCAGGCCCTGCAGCAGGGGTTGTGAGGGGGGTGCCGGAACCATGTGTCATTTCTCTGGAGAAATTCGGTGTATCTCGCAAGCGGGCCATGCTCTCCTGTCATTCACGAGAGAAGAGCCGGCGAGGGGAGTTCCCGGGCCCGGCCCTCACGGAAGGAGCATGACATGCGTGGGATGAGCGAGCGAGCGTGGATGGTGATCGCGGCGTGCGGCGTGGGTTCGGCGAGTGCGCTGGGTGGCGTTGAGTACGAGATGGTGATCATCGAGCCGTGGGACCAGGACTACGCGCTGGCGATATCGAGGGTGGCGGACATCAACAACCTGAACCAGGTGACGGGGTGTGCGCACCCGCTGAGCGGCGGCTGCTCGTTCCTGTGGACGCTGGAGGGCGACAAGGAGCAGATCAACCTCGCCGGGCCGATTAACGACAACGGCGTGATCGTCGCCGCCGGGTACCTCCGTTGGCCCGATGGCACGCTCCAGGAGCTCGACGGGGCGATCTCAAGTCTCCAGGACATCAACAACCAGAACATCGTGTCGGGCACGATCGGCTCGTTCAACTGCTTCGGTGGGCCGCACGGCTCGGATGACAAGGACTTCGCGGCGGTGTGGGAAGAGGGCGTCGGCACCATCCCGCTCGACACCACGTACGGCGTGGTCGGCGCCGAGCACGCGATCGCCATCAACGAGCTGAACCAGGTGGTCGGCGTGACATCGTCCACCGGTGACTGCGGCAACTTCAAGGCCTTCTACCTCGACCTCGAGACCGGTGAGCACATCAACCTCCACGAAGAGCTGCTCGGCGGGGCGATGGGCATCACCACCGCGGTCGATATCAACGACGCGGGCATGGTCATCGGGCAGGGTGATGAGCCATTCATCTGGACCAAAGAGGGCGGTTTCCAGTTCCTCCCGGCTCTCCCCGATGGCGACCCCCTCTACACCACCCCCGAAGCGATCAACAACCTCGGCACCGTCGTCGGGCAGGGCCTGCTCGATGAGGGTGGGTGGCACGCCTTCGTCTGGGACGAGGCGCAGGGCGTCCGCGATCTGAACGAGCTCGTTGAGCTCCCCGACGATTTCATCATCGACACGGCCAAGAAGATCAACGACAACGGGTGGATCATCGGCAAGGGGCACTACGGCGCGTGGAGCCCGGAACGCGCGGTCGTTTTGATCCCGATCTCGCCCGCCGACAAGGCTGAGGACCTGGACAAGGACGGCGCGGTCGACAGCGCCGACCTGAACATGCTGCTGGGCGAGTTCGGGTGCACGAGCGGGTGTACCGCGGACATCGACGGCGACGGCTCGGTTGGCTCTGCCGACCTCAACATGCTGCTTGCAGCGTTTGGAGATACGACACCGTGACACGACGCATGCTTGCTCTGGTTGTCGTTGCCCTGTTGGGCACGATGGACGCGGTTCGGGCCCAGGACCTGGGCGTCAAGGCGCCCGCGCAGTCGCGCCCGATCCTGATCGAGGGCGCGACGATCCACCCCGTGTCAGGCGGTGTGATCGAATCGGGCTACATCGTGCTCGAAGACGGTGAGATCTCAGCGATGGGGCGGGTGCCGGCGCCGTCCAACATCGCGGGCAGCGACCCGGTGTTCATCGATGCGCGGGGCAAGCACGCGTACCCGGGGCTCGTGAGCGCCGACACGCTCATGGGCCTCATCGAGGTGAACGCGATCCGCGCGACGCGCGATTATGCCGAGGTCGGGTCGGTGACGCCCGAGGTCCGCGCCGCGGTCGCGGTGAACCCCGACTCGACGGTGATCCCCGTGACGCGGTCGAACGGCGTGCTGACGTGCGCGGTGCTGCCCATGGGCGGTTCGATCCCGGGCCGGGCGTCGGTCATCCGGATGGATGGGTGGACATGGGAAGACCTCGCGATCGAGGACGATGCCGGGCTCATGGTGAACTGGCCCTCGATGCGTGTGCGCACCGACTGGTGGGTGCGCACGAGCGAGGCGGACCAGCGGAAGGCGATCGATGAGAACCTGAGCCGGATCCGCGAGTCGTTCGCCCAGGCGCGGGCGTACCACGCCGCGAAGGCGAAGGACGCCTCGACGCCCACCGACCTGCGCTGGGAGGCGATGCGCGGCGTGCTCGATGGGGAGCGGCCCGTGTTCATACGGGCGACGGAGCTCGATCAGGTCCAGAGTGCGGTGCGGTTCGCGGTGGATGAGGGGCTGAAGGCGGTGATCGTGGGCGGGTCCGATGCGCACCTGTGCGCGGAGCTGCTGGCACGTCACGACATCCCCGTGATCATCACGGGCGTGCACCGCTTGCCCGGGCGTCGCGACATGGACTATGACCAGCCTTACCGCCTGCCCCTGCAGCTCGAAGCGGCGGGCGTGCGGTGGTGCATCGCGGCGACGGGCGGCTCGTTCGAGACACCTCATGGGCGCAACCTGCCGTACCACGCCGCGACCGCGGTCGCGTACGGGCTCGACCCGGATGCGGCGCTGCGGTCGATCACGCTTGCGCCGGCGGAGATCCTGGGCGTGGGCGACCGCTTGGGTTCGATCGAAACCGGCAAGGCCGCCACGCTCATCATCACCGATGGCGACCCGCTCGAAGTCACGACCCAGGTTGAGCGGGCGTTCATTGATGGGCGCGAGATCGACCTCGAGAACAAGCAGACCAAGCTGCGCGACAAGTACCGCGAGAAGTACCGCCAGCTCGGGATTATCGAGGGTGAGGGCGACGACGAGTAGGCCGCGGTGGATGGTGTGACGCTGATCGTTTGTCGCACAGGCTGAAGCGGGAGCAGGACCGGCAACTTCGGCTGAGCGTTCTGTCGATGGGAGCGGTTTTTCTCGGCGTGTCCTGAGAGAACCGGCGCCCCGACGCGGAGTAGCGGTGTCCTCGTTCCTGGGGACACCTCGCGAGGCCCCTTGCGCCCATGGCGCGGGGGGCCTTTTTGTTCCCTCATTCGGGCCGGCCTGTGCCGGTCGGCTTGTTGTGCAGCAACGCCCCGAAGTCGAGCTCGATGCCCCCGGGCGGGAGGCAGAACTGTGCATCGGGGTCGTGGAGCAGGGCGCTCTCGTGGTTGACGAGGCGGAGCGGCCAGGTGTGGCGGTCGTTGGCGGTCTCCCTGGCGTAGAGCGGGATGCCGAACGAGTACTTGGGCCACGCGGGGTGGTGGCGCTTGCCCAGGCGAGCGGTGTGCATGTAACTCGCGCGGTCGGGCGGGCCCGATTCGAGGACCATCGCGGTGATGGGCGGGAGCGGGCCCTCGTGCTCGGTGACGTAGATGTCGTAGCCGATCGGCTCGGGGGCGAAGGTGATGGTAAAGGTGTCGTCGCGGAGCAGGGCGATGCGCTCGTCGTCGACGACGAGGAAGATGTCGGTGATCTGGTCGTAGACGTTGATGGGCATGGGGAGGGTGATGCTCGCCGCGTCGCCCGAGGCATCGACGACGGCGACCTCGACCTCGTACTCGTGGCCCTTCAGGACTTCGAAGCGGAGGGTGGCGGGCGGGCCGACGCCGGCGCCGGTAACCCGGTTGATGAA
Organism: Phycisphaerales bacterium; assembly: GCA_965228605.1. Lineage (GTDB taxonomy): Bacteria > Planctomycetota > Phycisphaerae > Phycisphaerales > UBA1924. The sequence continues at coordinate 2,971,621 of OZ245825.1, read as the reverse complement.
GTAGTGCGAGGAATCGGTGTCGGTGACCCTCTCGCCGTTGTCGATGATGGCGAACCTGATCTGGAACGGGGTCGATGGGACGGTGGCGCGCACGTTGGTGGGGTGGGTCTTTGGGCGCATAACGACGCCGTGGAGCCAGTCTTTGCGGTAGGTGATGAGGTCGTGGAGTTTGAGGTCGTCGAGACCTTTGACATCGCGTCGGGCGAGCAAGCGGCGGGCCTCGGGCGAGAGCTCGCCATCGAGGTGGCGCCGGGCGAGTTCGGTGGCGAGTTGGGTGGCGAAGTCGGCGGGTGGGAGTGTGGCGGGTGCTGCTGGCTGGGCGCCTTGGAGCGTGATGGGCGGGCGGGTGCGCCGGGCGGGCGGCGTTGCGTTGGGGTCTGATACGGAGGAGGTGGTTCCTGTGAGGGGTGGCGGTGTGAGGTTGGCGAAGAGCTGCTGGGGTGCGCCGCGGAGCGCGATGAGTTGCTTGGCGCGGGTGTAGTCGGGCTCGCTCACGATCTGGAGGAGGAGCCAGCTCGGCGTGGCGCGGAGCCACGCGCCGTTCTGCGAGAGGAGCACGCCAGCGCCGCCGGCGCTGAGCGCGATGATGGCGAGCCCGATGAGGCCGCCGCGCCAGCGTCGGCGGGTCTTGCGCAGTCGCCTCTCGTTCTTTGTGGTGCGTCCGCACTCGGGGCAGGTGCGTGATTCGATGCCCTCCATGCGGTACCAGCACTTGGGGCAACGCAGGCGGCTGCGCGGGCGGTCGCCCCACGCGAGCGCCCACAGGATGACGAGCACGCCCACAAGCGCTGCGCCGAGGATCATCGCGAACCATGCTGAGTTGCCCACGCGTCTCTCCTTTGCGCGCTCGTGGTGTCCTAGGGGCCTCGCAGTGTCTTGAAGTCGAGTTCGATGCCTTCGAGGGGGAGGCAGTGCGTGGCGGACCTATCGCCCGCGAGGAGCCTCGCGTTGTTGACCAGTCGCACCGGCCATCGGTGGGTGCCGTCGGGCAGTTGTTGGGCGTAGGCGGGCGTGTGGAACGAGAACTCCGGCCAGCCCGGGTTCTTGTTGGGGCCCAGCCTGATGGTGTGGCGCTCGTCGAGGGGGCCATCGCCGAATTCGATGATGACGTTGCGCAGGGGGATGGGGGAGATGTCTTCGCGCACGATGAGGCGGTATCGCTCGCCATCGTCGAGCGCGTGGATGCGGATGACGTCCTCGCGGAGGGCCCGGATGGCGCCGTCGTCGATGAGGTCGAGTGTGTCCGCGATGGAGCCCCGGTTCTTCTCATCGATGAGGAAGGTGCGCTGGTAGGCGATGCCGTGGTCGTCGGAGACGGTGATGGCGAGGGCGTAGGTGCGCCCGGGTCGGGGCGTGAAGCCGAACACCGGCTTGCGGAAGAAGCCCGCGAGTTGCGCGCTGACGGCCTGGGAGGTGGACACGGGCGCCCTGCTCGCGATGCGGTGGCCGTCTTCGAGGACGTCGATGCTCAGGCGGAGTGGCGAGCTTGGGTGGAGCGGCGTGGTGTCGGTTGCGTGGAAGACCGGTTGGACCCACCCGCCGGTCACCCACCCTTCGGGGAAGCCCGCGATGTCGTCGAGGGCGAGGTGCTTGAGGGCGGGGTAGTTCTTGGTTGCGAGACGGGCGCGCGTGCTTTCGGAGAGCTCGTCCCTCAGGTGACGGAGGGCGAGTTCGGTGGCGAGCTGGACGGCGATGCTCGCTTTGGGGAGCGGCGCGGCGGGTGGTGGGGCGGCGAAGCCCGGGAAGCCGCCGCCCGGTCCGAGGGCGGGCCACGCGGTCGGGGGTGGGGGGTTGGTGAATGCGGCGCCCGGCGTTATGAACGTGCCGGCTGGAATCGCCGTCTGCTGGGGTGCGGCGAGCAGCACGAGCTGGGCCCGCGCGTAGTCGGGCTCGTCGACGATCCGGACGAGGAGCCACGAGGGCGTGATGCGGAGCCAGAGGTCCTTCTGGGCGAGCATGACCCCCGCGCCGCCCGCGCCCGTCGCGACGAGCAGCAAGCCCAGCGCGCCGGCGCGCCAGCGCCTGCGCGTCCGCGTGAGGCGGTTCTCGTGACGTGCGATGCGGCCGCACTCGGGGCAACGGAGGCCTTCGATGCCCTCCATGCGGTACCAGCACTTGGGGCAGCGCAGGCGGCCCTTGGCGCGGTCGCCCCACAGGATGGCCCATGTCAGGACGCCAAGTCCGAGTATGGCGACGCCCAGGGCCAGTGCAGCCCATGCCTGATCAGTCATGACGGGGCTCCGATCTGGGTGCCGGGTGGGTGGGGGGGAGTGAGCGTGGCCCGCGGATCGCGGGCGTGGTGCGCATCAGGAGCCTGGTTGCGATGCCCATGGCGTGCCTCTCCGAACCGGGCCGCCCCCCCCGCATCCAGACAGGCTATACGAAGGTCCTCGGGGGAGAGTGCGCCCAAACTTGAAGCCGGGCACCTACGCTGCGGTAACACCAGCGAGAAGGGCGTCTCTTGACCACCGCACCGGCCCCATCCAAGCTGACTTCCCAGGGCGAGCACGCCCTCGTGTGCTCCCTGCGCTCGATCCGCAAGACCTACTACAAGCCCGACGGGTCGGTGCTGGTCGAGGCGCTGCGGGGCGTGGACGTCGATATCCCGCAAGGGCAGTACGTCGCGATCATGGGGCCTTCAGGCTCGGGCAAGTCGACGCTCATGAACATCCTCGGGTGCCTGGACCAGCCGACGAGCGGGCAGTACTTCCTCGACGGGCGCGACGTGGCGTCGATCCCCGATGAGCAGCTCTCGCAGTACCGCGGGCGCAAGATCGGGTTCGTGTTCCAGGCGTTCAACCTGATCCCCCAGCTGACGATCGAGGAGAACGTCGCGGTGCCCTTGTTCTACCAGCAGGTGGGGAAGGACGAGCGGCGGCAACGCGCGGTGGGTTCGCTCACGCTCGTCTCGCTCGAGGACCGCCTTGGGCATCGCCCCTCGGAACTGTCGGGTGGGCAGCAGCAGCGGACGGCGATCGCGCGGGCGCTGGTGACCGATCCCGTCGTGCTCATGGCGGACGAGCCTACGGGCAACCTGGACTCCGCGACGGGGACCGCGATCCTCGACCTGTTCGACAAGCTGCACCGCGAGGGGATGACGATCGTGATGGTGACGCACGACGAGAGCGTCGCGGACCGGTGCCAGCGGGTGATCCGATTGCGCGATGGGCTGCTCGAGAGCGATGTGAGCAAGTAGTGCGGGTGTGCCACTGATCGGTCCGCCGGTCAGTGTCTTCCATCTGTTGTGGGTTTCCAGAAAGCACTGACCCGAGGACGGGTCGGTGGTTCGGTGGCCAGCGTGGCGCCAAAAAGAACACCGGCCCCGCGTTGGGCGGGGCCGGTGTGTGTGGCATTGAAGAGTGTTGTCAGCGGTGTGTTAGCCGCCGCAGGACTGGCCGAAGGAGGCGAGGAGGATGTTGAGGTCGGCCGAGTCGGTGTCGTCATCGCCGTCGATGCTGAGGCAGGACCCGGTGCCGGAGCAGCCGAACTCCGCGAGGAGCATGTTGAGGTCGGCCGAGTCGACGGTGCCCGAGCCGTCGAGGTCAGCGGGGAGTCCGCCCGAGCCCGACGCGGTGAAGGTGAGGACATCGCCCTCGCCCGTGTTGCCGGCGAAGTCGGTGGCGACGACCTGGTAAGAGACCTCACCGCCACACCCGGGGACGTCGATGACGCCACGGTAGATCTGGTTGCCCGACCACATCATGGGGGCGGAGTTGGAGAGGTCGCCGTTGAGGCCGTACATCAGGGTGACGTCGGAGAGGAAGGCGCCGCGGTCGGAGGACATGCCATCGGCGATGTCGGCGCGGACGACGACCTGGGAGCCGCCCTCAGAGGCGACCTGCTCGGTGAGGATCGACGGGGCGATGGAGTCGACCGGGCCATCGACGTTGACGTAGAAGCGGTTTCGGAAGTTGCCCGACTCGCCGACTGCGGTGATGACATCGATGCGGCCGTCGCCCGTGAGGTCGGCGACCATGACGTCGAGGGCTGAGTTGGTGACGGTCTGGATGACGCCCGATGTGGCGGAGAAGATGCCCGCACCGTTGTTGGTGAGGATGCGCTCGGGGCCGCCCAGTCGGGCGATGATGATGTCGTTGTCGCCGTCGTTGTCGTAGTCGAAGAACTTGGAGTCGTTGTCGTCGAGGTTGGGGTTGGAGAGGATCTGTGAGTTGGCGTTTGAGAAGTTGCCGTTGCCGTCGTTCTTGAGCAGGAGGCCCGTGTTGCCGGGGCCCGAGTTCTCGCCGAAGATGTCGAGGTCGCCGTCGTTGTCGATGTCGCCGAAGTCGTAGGAGTAGGTGTTGGTGTCGCCCGGGGTGGACTTGGCGGTCATGACGCCGGTGCCGTCGTTGATGTAGAGGCGCGACTGGCTGGACCCGGTGGAGCCTGTGCGGACGTCGAGGTCGAAGTCGCCATCGACATCGCCGAAGATGACGTCCATGGGCTCGCAGAGGTTGCCGATGGGGTGGTAGGTGGCGGTCTGGTCGGTGAACATGCCGGTGCCGTCGTTGATCCAGATCTTGTTCTGGCCGCACCCGAAGCGGGAGGTGCCGCCATCGAGGATGTAGACGTCGAGGTCGCCGTCGTTGTCGATGTCGCCGAACTGGGCGCGGGCGGCCGAGAGCTGCTCACCCGGGATGTTGCCGGGGGCGGCGGTGAAGTTGCCCGAGCCATCGTTGAGGTGGAGGCCGGGTCGCTGGTTGAAGTCGTTGGAGAAGAGGACGTCGAGGTCGCCGTCGTTGTCGACGTCGCCGAGTTCGACGCCGCGGTAGTTGCCCATGGCGTTGAGCTGGGTGCCGGTGCCATCGGTGAAGAAGCCCGTGCCATCGTTGATGAGGAGCTGGGCGGGCTGGGGGGGGCCCTGGCTGCCGAAGTTGCCGCCATTGGCGAAGATGATGTCGAGGTCGCCATCGCCATCGATGTCGCCGATGGTCGCCTGGTTGGAGTAGAGCTGGGGGTCGGTCGGGAATCGGGTGATCGACTGCTCGGTGAACTGGATGCCGCCCGTGGCTGCGCCTGCCAGGGCCGCCAGGGTGAATGCTGAAACAAGACCACGTCCAATGCTCATTGCGATAGCTCCTCTCCGCCTTGCGGGATCGCTGTGACACTCTCTGTTTGGGGGTCCGAGAACACTTGCGCGAGCAGGCGTCCCCGAGTGGGACGCGCCCAGCGCGCACCCTCCCATGCCTCTTACCAATTGAGAAGATACCGCCGGCGGGGTGGTGGGCCAACACCAAAGGCGCTGCATGAGGCGGGCCAGTTTTTGGTCGGGGCCTCGTGGTGCGTTCCCGGACCCGACAAAGCGGATCGTGTGCCCCATATCGCTACGGGAGTGGGGCTTCCCAAGATGGGGGCACCTCGTCGGTGGTCTCGACGGATGCGTCAAAGTGCGCAACCTGGAAGCTGTCGGCGGGGTGGTATCTCCCCAAGCGGTGCTCGATGTGGGCGGGTTGGCGGAAGTCGATGGTGGCGGGCGTGCGCGACGATGGGGGGGCGCCCGAGATGTCGGGGGCGTCGTCGGAGTCGACGAAGTAGGGCGTGCGCGAGGGGCGCGCGATGCGGTCGGTGCGGATGTGGGCCGGGGTCTCGTCGAAGTTGTCGGGGTCGCCCTCGAGCCCAGCGTGGCCCGTGACGTTGATCGCGTAGGTGCGCTCCATTGCGGGCGCGTGCGCTCGGTCCGCGGCGGGGCAGACGAGGATTGAGCCCGCCTTGTAGAGGTCGGCCGCGGTTTCTCCCTCGACCTCGGCCCATTGTTGCACGACCAGCGCCCAGAACGGGGGCTTGCCCCAGGGCACGCCCAGCGCTGGCGAGAGCCCGTCGTTCGTGAGCGCGTAGTCGCGCGAGGCCAGCGCGATCTGACGCATGTTGGAAGCGCACACCATCGTGCGCGTCGACTCCTGGGCGGAGCGCAGCGCGGGGAGGAGCACGCCCACGAGCACGCCGACGACCGCGACGACGACGAGCAGTTCGATCAATGTGAACGCGCGGGCGCGCATCACCGGCGCTGCCCCACGATGACGAGGCGGTTGGTCGTGCCGGGCTTGGCGCTCGGCCAGGAGAGCGAGCCACCAGATGGGCGTGGGGCGTAACGCGTTCCATCGCCCTGGAGTCCGAGGGCGTAAGCGACGAGCGGGGACGTGAACGGGGCACAACGGCGCATGCGATGGGGTCCCTTTCGGTGGACGCGAGGGGCAACTCTACCGCGCGACGGCGGTGGTCGTCTCTCACGGATCGGTCGGGGCCTCTTGAAGGGGCGGGGCGTTGCGTGCCTGCGAAAAAGCCCAGCGCCGAGTTGTCACTCAGGCGCCGGGCCTCGTGGGGGTCTGCTGAGTTTCTTGAATCAGCCGGCTTGTGCTTCGCCGGCAGAGTGCTCTCTTCTCTACCAAGACGACGCGCACCAGTTTCAGTTCCGACCGATCTTTCGGAAACACGAGCACTTTCTTGCGGAGTTGTTCGCGGGGCTTTGTCCGTATTCCCGAGTTGGGTGCAGGCGATACAGCGCAAGAACCCATGCACGCGACAAGGGAATCAACGCGCAGGCTCCGCGAGCCTCGATTACTTCGACAACCCGAGCCGTTCCATCACCAGCACGAGGTCGGACCAGACCTTGCGCCTGTTCTCGGGCGTGTAGGCGCGCAACAGGTACGCGGGGTGGTACGTGGGCATGACATCGATGCCCTGGTAGGCGTGCCACTTGCCACGCATGGCGCCCATGGGTTCAGAGGATTCGAGGATGAACTGTGCCGCGGGTCGCCCGAGCGTGACGATGACCTTCGGGCGGACGATGCGTACTTGTTCTGCCAGGAACACGCCGTCCTTCTGGGACTCATCGAGCGTCGGCGTGCGGTTGTTGGGCGGGCGCACCTTGAGCACGTTGGCGATGTAGACATCGCGCTCACGGACGAGGCCCATCGCGGTGATCATCTCGTTGAGCTTCTGCCCGGCGCGACCGACGAACGGCACGCCCGAAGCGTCTTCATCGGCTCCTGGGGCCTCGCCGATGAACATGAGCGGTGCATCGGGGTTGCCATCGTGGAAGACGATGTTGGTCCACCCCTCGATCGCGCGTGCGACTTCGCTCTCCGCTTCGTAGCGGGCGCGCAACGCGTCGAGCGCAGCGGTCTTGTCGCCTGACGGCCGGGCGTCGTGCTGCGGGGGCGGGATAGAGACATCGCGTGTGACGACGCGTGGTGTGGCCGCCCGGGCTGGGTCGTCGGGTGTTGGGCCGCTCTCGACGGGCGGGGGCGCATCGCCGATGGGCGCAAAGTCAACGCCCAGCAACGAGCCGGTGAGGATCACCCGCCGCGCCGAGCGCACGCTCGATGGATTCGCTTGGTTCCCGCTCTGGCCCATGAGGGTCAGTCTAACGGGGGGTGGGTGGCGGCAGGCGATCTTGGCCTTGCCTGTCGCTCTTCCCTATTGCCTCTCCCGCCACTTTCGTGCCGAGAGAGACAGGAGGAGAGGAGAGAAGAGAACTGTAAATACTACGCAGACGCGAGCATCTGGGTCCCATCATTCCGCCTGGTCATCACCGAGGGGGCGGCCTCGGGGCGGTCGGCCTTGATGGTGCAGGCGTCGATGTGGCCGAAGAAGCGGGCGATGAGCTCGCCACGCGTCGAGGCGCCGAGCTTGTGGTGCAGGCTCTTGACGTGGTCGTGGATGGTGTGCGGGCTCCGCGAGAGCTCGGAGGCGATCTGCTTCACGGTCCGCCCCAGCGAGAGCTGCTCGAGGATCTGCTGCTCACGGGGGGTGAGGCGCGATCCGGGGGCGGAGATGTCCGAGCCGAAGGCCAGACGGGTCCGCTTGGCGAGTTCGGGGAGGACCGCGACGAGGATCTCGGCGTCGCCCGGATCGAAGGGGCGGACCTCGGAGGGGACGCCCATCTCGACGACCACGACCCGTGAGGGCTCGGTGGCCTTGAGGGGGATCATGCCCACCAGGAGGTCGGAAACGCCAAACTTCGCCCACCGGCGTCCGGCGTAGGTCTCGGGCCACTTGTCCGAGTGGGAGAGTTCGCGGAGCAGGGCCGCGGTGGCCTGCGAGCGACCACCCGAGGCGTCGGCGATCCACCACCCGAAGGAGGAGGCGTCGGGCGGGTGGAGGCGGTCTGCCTGGATGGGCGAGCCCTGGGCGTCGCCGCGGACGCCGCCGGTCGCTTCGAGGGTGAGGATCTCGCCCGAGGGGCCAACCTCGGCGATGGTGACGCACGCCAGAGCGATCCTGCGGATCGGGAGCAGCGTCCTTGCTGCCCGCTCGGGCCAGTCCTGCGTGGCGACGGCCGGGAGGGTCCCGACCGAACCGATGATCTCAACCGACCTTGCCAGGTGCTCTGGCCCGATGCTCAGACGAATGGTCACTTCTAACTCCCTTTCAAACATGGAATGAGGGATTACCCACCAATCGGAACCCGCGGGCCTCCATACCCATTGGGTCCGGAAATGACAGTCGAGGCACCGCGACAAGGGCCTGAACCGGGAGGGTCTTTCTCTCAAGTCGGGGTTTTTCCCGCTTTTGCACGGGGTGTCGGCGGGCCATCTCCCGCAAAGCCCCGAATCACAGGGGGTTACGGATTTGGCCTCCCTCGAAGGGGCCATGGAAAACCAGTGGCAAAATGGTGAAACGGGGGAGTTCAGGGGACCGTTGAGGTCACGAGCCGCTCGATCGAGCGGGCCAGTCGCCCGGCGAGGGCTTGGTCGAGGTCGGCTTCGTACTCGCGGACCCCACCCTCGCCCCGATTGATCGCGACGGGGTCCAGGGCGACTGACGTAAAGCGGATGCTCGTGGGGTCGGGGCGGCGCCAGGGGCGATCCAGGACGAGGATGCCCACCTCGATGGTGCCACGCATGGCCTCGGGATAGGCCCTCTGATCGGGTGGCGCTTCGCCCGCGAGGGGGGCGAAGCCGACGCGCACCACGCGCCGCTCGGGGCGGGTGGTGTTGCGCCACGCATCGTTGAGCCCCTGGGCGTGGTTGATCCATGGGGTGGCGAAGCCCGACGCGGCGGTGGGCTTGGTGGTGATGATGCCGCGTGCTGCATCGACGCGGTCGAGCTCAAAGCCCCACGCCCTGACGACGTCCTTGGTGTGGTCGAATGCCTGCGCGTACTGGCCCGGGGGGACGTCGAAGGTGGCGCGTTCATCTCCCGAGGCGCACCCGCCGACGGGGAGCCCGATGGCGAGGAGCACGAGGCCCATGAGGGCGAGGCGGAGCGTGGGGTGCGGCGCGGTGCGCATGGGGCGGAGTGTAACCCCAGACCGCCCGTCTCACGCGGTTACCATCGCCCTCGCAAAGGAGGCCGTTCAATGTCCGACATCCCCCATGGGAACGCGGTCGTCGCCCAATCGGGCGGCCCGACCGCTGTCATCAACCAGTCTGTCGTGGGCGTCGTCGAGGGGCTTCGTGGCAACCCGGCGGTGAAGGGTGTGCTGGGCGCCCGCCACGGCGTGCGCGGCATCGTCGAGGGCGACTACATCGACCTCGCCGCCCTCGACCAGGCCACCCTCGACCGCGCGGCGGGCACGCCGTCGGCTGGGCTTGGGTCGACGCGCGACAAGCCCGACCAGGCGTACTGCCAGCGGATCCTCGAAGCCCTGCGGGCGCGGGACGTGCGGTACCTGTTCTACATCGGGGGGAACGACTCGTCGGACACGTGCCGGATCATCAACCAGGTGGCGCGCGATGCGGGGTACGACCTGCGGAGCTTCCACGTGCCCAAGACGGTCGATAACGACCTGATGGAGTCGGACCACACGCCCGGCTACCCGTCGGCTGCGCGGTATGTCGCCAAGGCGTTCATGGGCGACTCGCTCGATAACCGCGCGTTGCCGGGCATCAAGGTGAACGTGGTGATGGGTCGGCACGCGGGGTTCCTGACGGCCGCGGCGGCGCTGGCGCGGGTGCGCGAGGACGACGGGCCGCACCTTGTGTACGTGCCCGAGACGCCCTTCGAGATCGATGCGTTTGTCGCGCAGGTCGAAGGTGTGTTCGCGCGGCTCGGGCGTTGCCAGATCGCGGTGTCGGAGGGGATTCAGGACAGCGATGGGCAGTCAATCGGCGCGAAGCTCATCGCGGGCGAGGTCGATGCGCACGGCAACGTGCAGTTGTCGGGGTCGGGCGCGCTGGGCGATCAGCTCGCCGACCTGTTGAAGAGCAAGCTCAAGCCCGTGGGCGGCAAGCCGCCGCGCGTGCGGGCCGACACGCTTGGGTACGCGCAGCGGAGCTTCCCCGATGCGAGCCCGGTGGATCAGCGCGAGGCGCGGGAAGCGGGGCGGTTCGCGGCGACGCTCGCGATGGGCGGCCATGCGGACGGGTCGGTTGCGATCGTGCGCCTGTCGGATGCGCCCTACGGGAGCGAGATGAAGCGCGTGGAGTTGAGCGATGTGGCGGCCAAGACGCGCCACCTCCCCGATGCGCACATCGCGGGGTTTGGCGGGGTCGCGCCCGCGTTTGTCGAGTGGCTCCGCCCGCTGGTTGGCGAGATGCCCACGCCGGGTTGGTTCGGGGCGTGAGCGCGGGCCCGGCGAGCCTGCCCGACCCGTACGCGCCGCCTCTTGTTGAGAAGGCGTTCGCGGGGGCGTTTGCGCCGCCGGGCTCGAAGAGCCTGACGAACCGGGCGTTGCTGCTCGCGGCGCTCGCGGGGGGTGCGTCGCGTGTGCGCGGGCCCTTGGTGGGCGCTGATGATGCGGAGCGGATGGTGGTTGCGTTGCGCCGGCTCGGCGCGCGCATCGAGGTACACCCGGACGACGCGGGCGATCTGGCGATCGAGGGTGTGGGCGGGCGCTGGCGCACGCCCAAGAAGGGGATCCTGCTGGAGTTGAACAACGCGGGGACGGCGACGCGGTTCCTGACCGCCGCGGCGTTGCTCGGCGCGCCGGGCACCGATGGGATCACGATCGACGGCAACGCGCGCATGCGCCAGCGCCCGATCGGCGAGCTGGTGGATCTGTTGCGCACGCTCGGCGCTGAGTGCCGGTACCTGCTCGACGAGGGTTACCCGCCGGTGAACGTTGAGGCGGTGGAGGACCTGGGCGCGGTGCTGGGCGAGGTGAGCGTGGGCGTGACGCTCTCATCGCAGTTCGTCTCGGCGTTGCTGCTCATTGCGCCGTGGCTGCCTGGCGGGCTTGGTGTGCGTTTCGAGGGGGATGTGACCAGCGCGAGCTACATCGAGATGACGCTCGGGCTGCTGCGGCGCGTGGGTGTTGAGACACAGGGCGTGGCGGGCGTGGATGAGGTCGTGCGTGTCGAGCCCGCGGCGGTGCCGCTGCGCGATCTCGATATCGCGATCGAGCCCGATGCGAGCAGCGCGACGTACTTCTTCGCGGCGGCGGCGCTGTTCGAGGGCGCGAGCTACGCGTGCCCGGGGGTGGTCGAGTCCTTGCAGGCAGATGCACGCTTCCCCGGGTTGGTTGCGCACATGGGGGCGGACCTCGCGGTGGGGGGTGGTTTCGTGGGGGTGCGCGGCACGGGGACGCTCCGCGGCATCGAGGCGGACCTGCGCGACATGCCCGATGCGGCGATGACGCTCGCGAGCGTCGCGGCGTTCGCCGAGGGGCCGACGACGATGCACGGCCTGCGCACGCTCCGCGTCAAGGAGACCGATCGGATCGAGGCGATGCGCAACGAGCTTGCGAAGGTGGGGGTTGGTGTGGAGGTGGTTGAGCGCGATGGGGATACGTCGGTGGTGATCGCGCCACCCGAGGGCGGGGTCGATTGTGGTGCGGGTGCGCCGCGTGTCGAGTTCGAGACGTACGACGACCATCGGATGGCGATGTCGCTGGCGTTGATTGGATTGCGAAGGCCCAACACGTGTGTGCGCGATCCTGGGTGTGTTGGGAAGACGTATCCGGGTTTTTGGACGGACCTGCAGACCCTCACCAAGCCTGCCTGAGTCCTCGCCCCACCGGTGATGCTCTCCGAATGTTCGGATCACCGCGCGGCACGCTGCGGCATGATCAGTACCCGTTCGAGCGCCTCGATATCTTCTAGTTGGCGCTCGATCATCACGAACCCCTCGGTGCGAAGCTCAAAGTCGTCGAAGATCATGAACCCAATGTGAACCGGTGCACGCGCAGCCGGCCGGTTACGGAACACCAACGCAACTTGGTTCTGTCGTTGAAAACGACGCACTACTGCCGCCCCATCATCGATGTCGATAGCACTGAAGAGCCAGAACTTCATCTCAAGCCGCAGGAGTAGATCGATGGCCTCCTCAGTCGTCGTCGCTTCAATGAGATCATCCGTCGTGGTCTGTGCCGCGCGGTAGACATGCCGAAGGGCGTTCGCGAAGTCCAATCGCTGCGCCCGATCCCCAATCAGGCCCTCAGGATCCTCGACTCCATGCCCGTGCAGGACGTCGGTCGCTAGGTCACTCACTCCATTGGCGACCTCGTTGCAAAGATCAGCCCACACGGCCTCCGGGTCGCTCTTGACTAAGAGGATGATCTCTCCACCTTCACCTATAACCCGGGAGTTGAGCACGAGGATATCCGCTTCCTCGGAAGGCACGCGGAATCGGACTCCAGCGACCTCGAGATCGACGAACTCACTGGATGCGGCCACCTTGTCGATACGTTCCTGCGCAATCTTCGGCTCTCGGATCTGGAAATGTGAGGTGTAGATGCGGCGTGGGTCTGGATCGTCCAGCACAGCGCGAGCCAACGCCTGAATAATGGACTCGGCATCGACTAGCGGAGTGCCGGTGGCCTCTTGACTCCCAGGCTGCGCCAGTACGAGGGCTGTCGCCAACATTGCGAAGATCGGCCTAGATGTGATCATCGTCACATGCCTCCTGCCAACGTCCATGAACGAGACGTGTCTAAGTGTAAGGGGGCGGGAACGCCCGCACGCGGGAGGTCGCTGAGGCCTGACTATCAACGGGCCGGCACACCCTTGACTGTCGCATCGTCTGGCACGTTGTCCACGACGACCGCGCCCGCCGCGATGGTGCAGCGTGAGCCGATGTGGATGCCCGGCTTCACGACCGCGCCGATGCCGACGAGCGTGTGTGCACCAACATGGACGCGCCCGCCGAGCACTGCGCCGGGACCTATGTGGACGTTCGAGGCGATCACGCAGTCGTGCTCGACGATCGCACCGGTGTTGATGATCGCGTGGGCGTCGATGACGGCGCGGGCGTTGATCGCCGCTTGGGGTGCGATGAAGACGCCATCGCCAATCGAAGCGGAGACGGAGACCCTGCACGAGCGGTCTCCGACGATCGCGAACTGGTCGATGTTCTTGCGCTCGAGCTCTTCGATGAGCTGGCGCCGACGCGGGAGGTCGCCGATCGCGATGATGAAGGAGGCTTGCCCGTCGGGGCGTGGCGCGATGTCGTCGAACGTGCCGAGGTAGGGGATGAGGGGGTCGGGGCTGGCGCCGGGGTTGTCGTCGTAGAGGCCCTTGACGATCCACGACGAGGCCCGCGCGGACTCGACGACGACCGCGGCGTGGCCGCCGCCGCCGATCAGTCTGAGCCGATGTGCGCCGAACTCTGAGGGGGTCATCGCTTGGTCTCCGGCCCTACCATCGCCCAATGAGTACGTCTGACACCAATGGTGGGGTTCGGGGCGATGGGGCCGCGGTCGTGGATGAGGCTTCGGTGGTGCGCATCGGGGCGGTCAGCTACCTGAACACGCTGCCCCTGATCGAGGGGCTCGCGAAGGCGGAGGGGGCGGCGCTGACGCTGACGGCTCCGGCGGACCTGATCGGCGTGCTCGAGGACGGCACGGTGGACCTCGCGCTGGCCTCGACGATCGATTACCTGAGGTGTGACAAGCCCCTGGCGGTCGTGCCCGTTGGCATGATCGGTTGCGATGGGCCGACGATGACGGTGCGCCTGTTCTCGAAGGGGCCCATCGACGGGGTGAAGGTGGTGCACGCGGATGTGGACTCGCACACGTCGGTCGCGCTGCTGAGGGTGGTGCTCGCGGAGCGGTGGGGGGTCGCGCCCGCGATCGAGGCGTTTGATGCCGATGCGCACCGGGCGGCGCAGTCTTCGGGCGGTCAGGCGTGGCCCGAGGCGCTGCTCTTGATTGGCGACAAGGTGGTGACCGATTCGCCGCCGGCGGTGCACTACCGGCACCAGCTCGACCTGGGCGAGGCGTGGCACGCGCTGACGGGCCTGCCCTTTGTGTACGCGGCGTGGATGTGCCTGCGCGAGCGGGCGGGCGACCCGTCGATCGGGCTCGCGGCGGCGCTGCTCGACCGCCAGCGGCGGCACAACGCGATGCGGCTCGGTTGGATCGCGCGTGAGGCGGCGTCGCGGCGGGGTTGGCCCGGCGATGTGGCGGTGCGTTACGTGACGGAGTTGCTTCGCTATGACTTCGATGCGCGCGCGGGCGAGGGTCTCACGCGGTTCTTCGAGCTCTGCGCCAAGCACGGGCTGAGCGGCGAGGACCGCCCGCTCGTGTTCGCGGGGGCGTGAGGGGGCGGGGTGCGCGTGGTAGGCTGAGCGGGTATGCCGAGGCTGCCCACCATTGGATCGGGGGCGTTGAGCGAGCTGGAAGCGCAGCAGCGTTTCGCTTCGCGCGCTGCGCTGATCCGCCAGATCGAGCGGGCCGAGGCGCTGGCGTCGGAGATCGAGCCCGGGACGAACTACCCGGAGGACTGGATCGTCTATCGGATCACGGGCTACCGCCCGGACCTGGACGACCCCGCGATCCTGGTGGGTGCGGCGCTGGTGCGCGACATGTCGGCGCTGGTCGAGCGGCTGTGCGAGCGCGCGAAGATGACGACGGGCGATGCGCGCGGGGGGTTCCTGACGCGCGAACAGCTTTGCGAGAAGTGGGGAGTGACCCGCAAGACGATCGAGCGCTACCGCAAGCGGGGGCTTGTGGGGCGACGTCTCCGGCGCGAGGACGGGCGGGTGATCCTCGGGTTCATGCCCCAGGCGGTCGCGAGCTTTGAGAGCGAGAACGCCGAGCTGCTCGGCTACGCCCAGCAGTTCGAGCGCATGGACGACGCGACGCGGGCGAAGATCGTCAGGCGGGCGCGCCGGTATCACAGGCTCGGGTTCACCCTGACGCAGGCGGCGGGTCGGATTGCCCTGAAGCTCGGGCGGAGCAGGGAGGGTGTGCGTCAGGCCCTGCTCAGGCACGATGCGGAGGCGGCGGACCCCGTGTTCGGGCAGCGGGCGGCCCTGGACGATGCGGCGCGGGAGCGGATCGTCGCGGCGTTCCGGATGGGTGCGCCGCCGAGGGCGCTCGTTGCGCAGTTTGATCGATCGCGCGCGACGATCCACCGGGTGGTGAACGAGGCGCGTGCGGTGACGCTCCGCCAGTGCGTGCCCCGCCCGAGCGAGGCGGCGGCGCAGGCGGCGCTCGACCCCGCCGGTGACAGCGTGCTCACGCACCCCGCGGTCGCGCTGGGGCTTGGGGAGCCCGTTGAGCTCGAGGCGTCGGCGTATCTGGAGTGGGCGCGTGGGCTTGGTGCGCCCGGGGCGCAGACCGAGCGGGCGCGGGCGGCGTCGCGGGCGCGGTTGGTGGCGCGGGCTGGGGCGCTCGCGCACGGGGAGGCGCCGAGCGCGGAGGCGCTCGATCGTGCGGAGACGGACCTGCGCTGGGCGTCGCTGCTGACCGTCGAACTCGTGCGCACGCTCGGGGGGCTCATCGTGCGTGCGATCGAGGAGCGGACGGAGCGCCCGCTCCTCGAATTGCCCGCCGACGATGTGGCGACGCTGCTGGACACGGCGCACGCGGCGGCGACGCGGGCGGTCGACCGCTACCACCCGGAGCGTGGCGGGCGTCTCGCGGGCGCGGCGAACATCGAGCTGTCCCGCGCATTGGCGGGTGTGATGGCCCATGCGCCCTCGCCGGGCAAGGCCAAGCGCCTGCACGAGGGGGCGATCGGGCTGCGCGATTGGACCTCGGGCCCCGACCCGTGGTCGGGCGCGGTGCGCCCCGAGCGCGGGCTCCGGGAGGCCCTGGCGCTGGTGGATGAGGACGAGGCGCGGGTGATCGCGCTGCGGTTTGGGTGGAGCGGGGCTGCGCCGATGACGCTCGAGGAACTCCACGGCGCCGTGGGGATCACGCCCGGGCGGTTTGCGGCGATGCTGCGTCGGGCGCTGGGGCGGGTTGGGGAGGTGAGCGCGGGCGGGTAAGCTCTCGGCTCGTCCGCAGACGCTATGACACTGAGCAACGTGCAAACGGGCCGGCCTGATCGTCAAGCCCCGCCGCCACCGGGCGTGCGGATGAGTTCGGTTGCGCGCGGGCTCATGGTCGGTGGGATGTTCAGCGCGACGATGGTGCACTTCGGGTGGCGCGAGCCCCCGCTCAGCGGTGCGGCGCTGGACTGGATCCTGTCGAGCCTGCTCGTGGGGTACGCGCTGCTGTTCTTCGTGTCGGCGCGTGGCATGGGGGGCGCGGCGCGGCGGGAGTTTCTCAAGACGACGCGCCCGGAGCAGGTGGTTGCGCTGGGCGGGCTCGTGATGGTGTGGTCGCCCCTGGCGCTGGCGTCGGCGTCGGTGCTGCTCGGGGTGATGGCGTTGCTCCGGTTCTACCTGTACCTGGTGCAGCACCGGGCGATCCCGCCGGGCCTTGTGTTCGTGGGGTCGTTCCTCGGGCTGACGTTCGCGGGGGCGGGCCTGCTCATGCTGCCCGCGGCGACGCCCGTGGGGATGCCCATCTCGTGGCTCGATGCGCTGTTCACCTCGACGAGCGCGATCTCGCAGACGGGGCTCGTGGTCAGGCCCACGGGCGAGGGGTTCACGCGGTTCGGGCAGGTCATCATCATGATCTGGATCGAGGTGGGGGCGCTGGGCGTGATCGTGTTCGGCGCGATGCTGGCGAACCTGCTCGGCTCGTCGTTCGGGCTCCGCGCGACGCAGACGCTCGCGGAGGGCACGGAGCAGGGGTGGTCGGGGCAGCTCTCGCTGCAACGGCTTATCGCGTTCATCGTGACGCTCACGCTCACGCTCAACGTGATCGGCGCGGTGGTGTTCTACTTCTCTTGGCCCGAGACGTGGGCGGGCATGCCCGACGACTTCGTGACGACGGGGGACCGGATCTTCCACTCGGTGTTCTTCTCGGTGTCGAGTTTCTGCAACGCGGGGTTCGTGACGACGTCGGACTCGATGCAGAGCCTGCGGACGCACTACATCCCGCACCTGGTGATCGTGCCGCTGATCTGGCTCGGGAGCATCGGGTTCCCGGTGCTCGACGACCTGGTCAAGACGGGCTGGCGTCGCCTGCGGGGCGTGCGCAAGGCGGAGGGGAAGCTCGTCCGGTTGTCGCTCAACACGAAGATCGTGCTGACGGCGCAGGTGCTGCTCTACGTCGTGGGATTCTCGATGATCTTCGCGGGCGAGCTCGTGCAGACGGAGGAGCCGGTGCGCCTTGTGGCGCTGGATGCGCACTTCATGAATGTGAACCGCACGTCGGGGTTCGACACGATCGCGCCGGGCGAGATGGGCCTGCTCTCGGTGCTCATCCTGATCTTCCTGATGTTCGTGGGCGGCTCGCCCGGCTCGGTGGCGGGCGGGATCAAGGTGATGGTGTTCTCGGTGCTCGCGCTGACGGTGATCGCGACGATCCGGGGCAAGTCGCAGACCACGGCGTTCGGGCGGACGCTGCCCGACGAGATGGTGCGCAAGTGCGCCGTGATCGCGGTGCTCTCGCTCGTGATCGTGCTGGGTGTGACGGGGGTGCTCGCGTTGTCGGAGGCGGGCAAGGTCACGCTCGGCGTGACGGAGCTGCTCTTCGAGGCGACGTCGGCGTTCGCCACGACGGGCCTCTCGCTTGGCATCACCGATTCGCTCACGCCCGTGAGCAAGGTCGCGATCTGCATCGCGATGCTCGTTGGGCGCGTGGGCCCGCTCGCGGTGCTCGCGGGCCTGTTCTCGATGGCCAGGCGCTCGAGCGCGAGCTATGCGTACCCGACGGAGGATGTGGTGGTGTACTAGCACAGCCATGCCCCGCTCGCGGGCGAACGGGGCATGGGTCGGGGCGCTTCGTTCGGTCCGGGGCGCGCTTAGTCGCACCCCTGGCCGAACGCGCCGAGCAGCATGTTGAGGTCGGTGGAATCGGTTGCGCCATCGCCATCGAGGTCGCCCAGGCAGTTCGGGCCCGTGCACCCGAACGAGCCGAGGATTGCGTTGAGGTCCGCCGAGCCGATGAGGCCATCGCCCGAGAGGTCCATCTGGCAGCACGGGTCGAACTCGGCCGGTGCGCGCCGGATGGTCAGGCCCCAGCTGTGGAGGCCATCGCCGGGCGAGAAGTCGTCGGTCGTGACAATGTTGATCGACCACGTGCCCTGGGCGGGCATGCCGTCGAATGCGCTGAGCGGGTCGTTGGGGGTGTAGCTGGGTGGCGATTCGATGGGGTCGAAGGGGGGGCCGAAGTTGCCCTCGTCCTCGATGGGGCCGCCCGTGCCCTCATCGTCGAGGATCGCGGGGGCGTAGCCGAGCTGGCTGTTGCCTGAGAAGGACTCGGGGTGGCCCGGGCGGTCGATGAGGGTGACGGTGGTGCCGTTGTGCGAGAGGGAGACCGAGAGGTAGCCGATGCGGTAGCCGATGTCGATCGTGAAGTTGAGGTCCTCGATGGGGCCGACGTCGACGACGTTGATCTCCTCGACGATGTTGGAGCCCGGGATGACGGGGAGCGGCGTGTCGTAGGACTTGCTGACGTCGGAGATGCCGCCCGCATCGCACTCGTCGGGGACGCCGTTGTTGTTGCAGTCTTTGCTCGCGCCGTCCGCGATGTCGCATGGGTCGGGGATGCCGTTGGCGTTGCAGTCTGGCTCGCAGGCATCGGGGACGCCGTCGGCGTTGCAGTCGGGCTGGCACTCGTCGGGGGTGCCGTCGTTGTCGCAGTCGGCGCTGAAGCCGTCTGCGATGTCACAGAAGTCGCCGATGCCGTTGGCGTTGCAGTCGTTGACGACGAGGCCGAACTGTGCGAGGCGTTCGACGAGCCACTGCTCGTCGACGTCGTCGATGACTTCGTCGCCGTTCAGGTCGATCGGGGACTTCTGGAAAGCGCAGTAGTCTTCGAGGTCGACCGAGGCGTCGCCGTTGACGTCGCCCGGGATGATCATCGAGCCGAGGGGCGTGAGCAGGACGACGCCGCCCTCGAAGGTGTTGGGGTTGGACGCGGTCAGGGCGATCTGCCCGTTGTTGTTGATGGAGTGGAAGTCGCCGAGTGACCAGTTGGCGACATCGGGCGCGAGGAGCGAGTGCAGGGTGAGCAGGCCGAACTCATCGAAGTAGATGTCGCCGCCGACCATGGGGCCGACGGTGGTGTGGTCGTCGTTGATGTCGTAGGCGAAGACCTGGGCCGAGGGGTCGACCGAGCCGCCGATCTGCTGCCACCCGAAGTCCTCTGTCCATCGGATGGCGAAGCGCGACTGGCTCTGGACTTTGTAGCCCGCGAGGTCGCCGTGCGCGTTGACGGCGTAGACGGCGCCGGTGTTGCCTGGCGGGAGGGGCATGCCGGTCATGGCGTCGAGGTCGAACATCATGCCGCCGAAGCCGACGATGAGGCCCGAGTCGTTGATGTCGGTGGGGTCGGAGGGGGCGCCGAGTGAAGCGAGGTTGGTGATGCCCTCGGGGGCGTTGAACCAGACGGCCGGGCCGGATTGGAAGCCGGGAACGATGGAGACGCCGATGAGGTCGCCGCGGTTGTTGATGGCGAGGCCGCGCGAGTGGTTGTGCCCCGGGAGCGTGCCGAGCGTCTGCACGTCGTAGCCGCCCGCGCCATCGGGGTACCACACGGCGGCCATCTCCTGGCTCGGTGCGTAGACAGTGCCGATAACCACGCCTTGGTCGTTGATGCCCGAGGTGAGGCTGGCGGTGAAGCCATTGGGGAGCGGGAGGATCTCGTACGGGTGGTCGTAGCCCGCAACGAAGCTCTGCGAGGGGCTCGGCGAGAGCCGCCACCCCGTGACGAGGCCCGCGCCGTTGATGCCCTCGACCTTGGACCCATCGCCGAGGAAGTGGAGGGCGTATTGGGGTGGGTCCGCTAATGCGAGCGGTGCGGCCAGAGTGAGGCAAGCGAGAAGCGCGATGGGAAGGTGGGTATGTGCCATGTTGGTGCTCCTGGAGCCATCCCGGAGGGTCGTGTCGCGCGCGTCGCACCGGTGCGCCGTGCTCCGGCAAGGAGTCGCATCGACGAGGATTGATACACCACATTCAGCGCAGGTCGGCGTTATGGGCCGGAGCGGCGCTAGGCTCCTGGAGTTAGTGGGCCTCTGGGGCGACCCATCTGATGCGGGGGTGAGGGTTATCCGGGATGTGACGGCGGTGCGCGTTGTGCGCTGCGGGAACTGCCCAAGCCCGGCTCACGTATCGATTGGCGCGGCCGGAGGCCCGATTGAGATCGGGACCTGTCCTCTATTGGAGCGAGAGATGGCCGCGACTTCCACCACATCATCGTTGAGCGCCCGCTGGGCTGCTCTTTCCTGTTCCGCGCTGTTCTGCGCTGCTGCGTTTGGCGGCGGCTCGGTGTTCGAGACCGACACGCTCGAGCACCCGATGCCCGCCACGAACCAAGAGTTCGGCAACTCCGTCGGCCTCTCGGGGACGTTGGCGATTGTCGGTTGCCCTGAGAGTAACGGGGACGGCGGCCAGGCCTTCGTCTTCGAGCGTTCGGGCGGGGTGTGGAGCCTGACTCAGGCGCTCTCGAGCGGCGAATCGCAGCCCGGTAACGAGTACGGCGACGCGGTTGACATCGAGACGCCCTACGCGATCGTGGGCGACTCGGCGACCGGCTCAGGCACCGCGTATGTCTACGAGGACAAGCTCGGGCAGGGGTGGATCCTTCGCGACACGATCACGCCGTCTGACGCTCAGGAGGGGGTTGACTTTGACTTTGGCATCGCGGTGGCCCGCTGGGGCGACTTCGCGGTGGTGGGCGCTCCCAAGGCGCCGGGCGGCGGTGCGGTGTATGTCTTCAGGCGTGACGGCATGGACTGGAACGAGGAGTTCATCCTCCAGGGCTCGGACACGCTCGCGGGCGATGAGTTCGGCGCTGCGGTCGATATGGATGGCGACTATGTGATCGTCGGCGCTCCGGGCGCGGACGCCAACGGGAGCAACTCGGGGCGGGTCTACATCTTCGTCCGCAACGACGAGGAGGGTGTGGGGCCGCTTTGGGAGGAAGAACTGGCGGACACGCCCGCGGGGTTCGACGGCAGCGATGCGCTCGGCACGAGCGTGGCGATCAGCCTGCCGTGGGCCGCGGCGGGTGCTCCGTTTGCGGCGCCGGGCGCTGATCCGGCGTCGGGCTCGGTCCAGGTGTACTCCAAGGGGCCTGGTCCCGAGTGGTTCACGGAGGATGAGTTCAACTCGGACAGCTCGACCGCCTTCAACAGCTATGGCTACTCGGTGAGCCTCGATGGCAACCGTCTGCTCGTCGCTGGGCTTGTGGCGGACTCACAGAAGGGCGCTGGTTATCTCTACACCCTCGACGCCTCGGGCGACGGCGGCTCGATCGCCACGGAGACCGATGTGCTCCAGGGCTCGGACTCGGGCACCATTGACCTGTTCGGCAACGAGGTCGCGCTGAACGGCGACTCCGCGCTGATCGGCGCGCCCCAGAACGACACGATGGGGAACAACGTCGGGCGGGCCTACATCTATGAGGGCCTGTTCGACGCGGCGGAGTGCCCCGGCGACATCAACGGCGACCTGTTCGTCGACTCGACGGACCTCAACGCGGTGCTCTCGGCCTTCGGGTCGGGCTCGGGCGGCGATGCCGATGGCGATGGCGACACCGATTCGTCAGACCTGAACATCGTCCTTGCCAACTTCGGCGAGGACTGCTTCCCCGATCCTCAGTAAAACGCGTTGCAAACATCCAGGCGAACGCCCGCGGGCGGTCTTGTGGGGGGACCGCCTGCGTGGCTTTTTGAGGGGGCGCGACGCGGCGGGGTCTGCCCGCGTAGACTGCTCTGGAGGAACCTCACGCCATGCCCGAGACACCCCCACAAGCCGAGCGCACCGGTCGAGGCTCTGAGGCTGTCACGCACGATGATGCGGCGACGGTGCGGGTGCGCGTCGTCCCCGCGTTCATGCCCGGCGAGTCGCACGCGGGCGGCGAGGGGCGGAACCCCATCTATCTCTTCATGTACGAGGTGACGATCACCAACGATGCGGACTCCCCGATGGGCGTCCAGCTCCGCCACCGCCATTGGATCGTGGTCGACGCGGACGGCGAGCGACGCGACGTGAAGGGCGAGGGCGTTGTGGGACGCCAGCCTCACCTGGCGCCTGGCGAGTCGTTCACGTACGCGAGCTCGTGCCCGCTCCCCACGCCCTGGGGGACGATGGAGGGCACGTACCAGATGGCCGCCGACGACGGGCGCACGTTCGACGTGGCGGTCGCGCGGTTCTACCTGGTGAGCGAGCCCGCGCCGACACCCGTGAGCGACGGGGTATAACACCTCGCACGCGTGCGCCGGTGATGCGGGACGTGCGGGCGAGAAACGCCGCTTTGGACCTTGCATCGCGCTGCTTTGATTTGGAAGCTTTCCGTTGGTCCCCTGAGTGAGGGAACGCCGGGAGGTGCGCGATGTCCTCGATCAACTTCAATCTCGCCACGCAACAGACGCAGCGGATGCTCATCCAGAATTCGCAGCTGCTCGACCGCTCGATGATGCGTCTGGCAACGGGGCTCCGCATCAACTCGGGCCGCGACGACCCCGCGGGGCTCATCGCATCCGAGACGCTCCGCTCGCGCCTCGCGACGCTCGACGCCGAGACCCGCGCCCTCGAGCGCAACGACTCGGTCGTCCGCGTCGCGGAGGGTGCGCTCCAGGAGATGGACGACCTGCTCGTGGAGGCCGAGGCCCTCGCGGTCGCCAGCGCGAACACGGGCGGTATGTCCGAAGCGGAGATCGAGGCCAACCAGATGATGCTCGATTCGATCGTGACGTCGATCGATCGGATCGCGTCTACGACCACCTTCGCGGGCGAGAAGCTGCTCGATGGCAACGTGGACATCCCGATGGGCGATGACACGTTCTCGATCGATCGCGTGGACAGCGCGGTGCTTGGCGAGATGGACATCGATGGCGAGACGCTCTCGCTCGCGGACGTGGTGGCGGGCGGGGCGGCGGACCTGATCAACGGGTCGCCCGAGGACACGCAGGCGCTGATCGGCGCGGCGCGCGACCAGGTGTCGACGCTGCGTGGCGAGCTCGGCGCATTCTCGGCTAACTTCATCGAGCCGGCGCGGGCCGCGAACCAGATCGCGTTCGAGAACATCTCCGCCGCCGAGTCGGCCATCCGCGATGCATCGATCGCCCAGGAGGTGTCCAACGCGGTGCGCGCCCAAACGCTCTTCAACACGGGCCTGCAGTTGATCGGCGTGTCGCCGATCAACTCGCAGAACGCGTTGAAGCTCGTGGGCGGGTCCGCTGGATTCTTGTTCTAGCACCCCGAGCCACGGCGGGTCGTGGTCAAGGCCTGGTCGCGGGCTCGACGCGGCAGGCGCCATCGGCACACCCGCCCCCGAACCACCTCACACGGTTCCGCGCGAACACGCGGTATAGCCCATCGAACACGGGGCGCAGCATCGGCCACCCCGTCGGCGCGAGGAGCCAACCGAGCCCGACGGCGCGGTAGGCGCGTCGGAAGACATCCATGCCCGTGACGAGCGAGCCGTCGGCGGTCACGCCGTGGATCTCGCCCATGAGTTGGTCCATCGAGCGGTCATAGGCGCCCGGATCAAAGCCGGGCGAGGCGATATCCACGATCCGCAACCGCCCGCGCCCGCGGTCCAGGCGCTTCATCATGCGCGATTCGTGCCGGCACACGGGGCAGCCGCCGTCGATCAGGATGGTGAAGGGGTGTGCTGTCATTGCCCATCTATTCAGCCCCGCAGGGCCCGCGGATGCCTAACGCCCGCCCCCCGTGGACGCGGCGCGGTGGCGGGCCCCGACATCCATCGCAAAGTGCACGACCGGCACATAGCCCCACTCCGCCGCCCGCCTCACCCACGATTCCACAGCGTTCTCGGGGATCCGCTCACCCTTCGTGAGGCCTTCGAGCGATTGGATGGCGCGCGGGTCGATGCGCCCCCACGTCTCGTGCCCCGGGTTCAGGTAGTCGGCCAGCAGGTGCCGCCCCTGCGCGGCCCGCCCCGCCTGGCTCGGCGGGCGCGTCACCCACAGGTAGCTCCCGGCACGGTTGTGGAACAGGTCCGACGTCATGGGCTCGACGATGAACTTCACATCGGGGTGCGTCGCCTGCACGATGTCGAGGAATGCCCAACCCGCCCACGGGTCCACGCCCGAGAACGCATCGAGCCCGATCGTGCGCGCACCGGCTTCGACCGCGCCATCAAGCTCCTCGACCACGCGCCGGATGTGGTCCGCGTTCTTTGGGTCAAAGTCCTCGTGCCTCCCATCGTCCCACGCGCCCATCACGCTCGTCGCGCGTCCCCACCACAGCCCGAGCTGTTCGCGCTGCGCGAACGCGCGGAGTTCGCCCATCGAGCCCCACAGGCCGGGGCGGGTCTTCCATGGCGAAGTGAACTGGAAGGGGAAGTTGGTCTTGGGGTGGTCCTTGAAGACGCCCGTGGGGGCGATCATGAGGAAACGCTCGAAGCCGCGCGAGGCGACCTGGTCGAGGTGGTCGACCCAAGGGCCCCATCCGAAGCGCTCGGGGTCGCGCGTGGTGGGGTAGGTGTAGCCACGCGGGTTGGTCGCCGACGCCTGCGCGCCTTGGGCGAGGGGGAAGGCGTAGACGGGCCGTGGGTCCCGCTGGTAGTCGACCTCGCCGTGCACCGATCGGAAGAAGTCGCGGTAGGGCGCGAGGGTGTGGACCCAATCGTCGCCCTTGGCGCCTTTCATGATGCGCACGCTGAGCGTGTAGGTGCGCTCTTGGCCGGGCTGGATGTCGCCCTCATCGCGGTGGCTTGCGAAGACGTTGGGGGCGAAGGTGATGCGCCACCCGTTGTCCTCGCGTCCGCCGGGCATGAAGGAGGAGACCGTGGTGAAGTGCCGGTGCTCGAGCACGTCGTAGTTGAGCGAGACGCCCACGGTGTAGCGGTCGTCGCGCAGGACCATGACGGGGGCGTAGGCGTGGCCCGGGTAGATGGTGTCGGCGGGCTGACGCGCGTTGTTCATGTCGACGGGGCCCATGCGCCCGTCGAGCCCGATGCGCAGGCGCTCGACCTCGCCGGCGAGCATGATCCCGCCGATCGAGAACTGCCCGATCTGCATCGCGCGGTCGCCCTGGTTCCTGAACGTGTAGGTGATGTCGACGCCGCCCTCGGCCTCGCGGGCGACGACCTCCGGGCGGAGCGTGCGGGCCCGGTCCTTCACGTGGCGCCACATGGGCCACCCGGAGGGCGACACGATGTCGTTGCCCGTGGCGTGGTCGCGGAGGCGGAGTTCGTCGCCCACGACGGCGAGGCCGACGTCCGCGAGGCGGGCGCTGGAACCGCCCCCTCCGACCTCGCTCACGCCCGGCGTGCGCGCGTCCCGCTCGGGTGTGGGCGAGGCGCCGTCCACGCCCCCGCCCTGGCACCCCCCGCCCAGCGCCACAGCCGCCACCACCAACGCCCCGACTCGGAACGGATACACTGGCAATCCCCTTTCACTTCAGACCAAGAGGGCTCTCTCAGATGCTACGGGCGACGATCCAGGCAAGCCTCGCCACGCTCAGCGTGCTCGCACTCGGCGCAGCCGCCGCCACTATGGGCGGTTGCGCCGCGTACGCCAACTACCCCCCGATCGATGGCGACGTGGCGGTCCACTCGCCCAACGTCCCGCCCACGCCCCAGGTGGTGACGCTGGCCTTCCGCACCGTGATCGAGGACTACCCCGTCGCGGGTGACTACGTGATCAACCCGCCCAAGGGGACCGACTACTACAAGGCGCAGGAGATGGCTGAGGCCCTCGACGACCCGAGCGCACACATCGTGAGTCTCGAGACGGCGGGCCTCCCCGCGTACCACGCGACGCGCGTGTGGGTGCGGGGCGACGGCGCGGAGGTCGATATCGCCCGCCCCATCTCGTGGGAGAGCGGTCCACGCCTCAACCAGGCGGTCACGGTCCGGATGAAGCGGAGGTACGGCGGCTGGGTGGTGACGTCCACCAAGCCGTGGGCGATCGTCGAGTCGGACCCCGAGCTGTTCGGGTGGGAGGAGTCGGAGTGACCGACCGCACGTTCGTACCGGGCGCCCGTGTGCGCATCACCCAGCAGATGCCCTTCGGTCAGGACGGGCTCTCGACGACCATCGAGGGCGTCGTGCGCCGGTGCGGGCAGCAGAAGACCGGTTCGTGGTTCGCCCACGCGCTCGACGACAAGCTCTGGCTCGATCGTGTCGAGGTTGAGACGGACACCGGCGAGCGGGTGGTCTGCAATCTGGATCGCTATTCGCGCGTCGAGGTGATCGGCGAGCCGGAGGCCCAGGCGGGCTGAGTAGCACGGGAGGGTCCTCGCGACGGACCTGAGTGTGGCGTGCGCGCGCCGTTGGGGCGCGCCTGAGCGTCGCCACGATCATCCAGGAAAAAACGAAGAATGACGCCTGCGTCGCCTTGCGCGGTCCCGGGAGGGGGTCGTGGCGCGCACCCCTCGCGGTGCGTCTGGGGGCCGAGTCGCGCGGCCCGTGCGCGCCGCGGGGTCACGCCGCCCAAGGGTGCACCCCGCACCGCGAACCCAAGGGCGAGACCATGCTCACGAACACCGCACCACCCGAAGGCATCGACATCAACGACGGCGCGCTTGCCGCCCTCCTCGACCACCACCGATCGATGCGGGCGCCCTCGATGCGCAGGCTTTGGGCCTACTACCGCAACCCGCTCGTGCGATCGGTCGCGGGGCCGGCACATTGCCCGGCGCCGAACGGCGCTGCGCACCTCGCCCAGGCGAGCGGGCTGCCGCAACGATTGCGAGGCGGACGCCTCGCCACCGACGATGACCGGCGGGCGACGCCGGACGTCGTCATTGAGAACGACATCGCGTGGCGTATCGATGCGCTGGTGGACTTCGCGGTGGGCTCGGGCGTCGCGATCCGCAGCGCTGCGCCCGATGAGGGACGCCGAGCGGAGATCCAACAGGTCCTCGACGCGGCGTGGGAGGCCTCGGGCGGCGTCGCGCTGCTTCAGGACATGGCGCTGCTCGCATCCGTGCACGGCTTCATCGACCTCGTCCTCCGATGGGAAGACCTGTTCGCGACGACGCGCCGCGTGGGCGGTGGTGACGGGGCATCGGGCGCGCTCTCCCGCGCCGTGGCCGGAGCACGCCGGCTCCGCATCGACCTGATCGAAGCGACCAACGTCGTCCCGATCCTCGACCCGACCGACGGGCGCACGCTGCACGCCCACGCGGCGCTGTGGAAGGTGGCGGGCGCCCCCGACGAGCCGACGACCATCGCACGCCGATCGCTGGTCAACGTGCTCGGCGGGCGCCTGCGCAACCTGAACCAGGCCGGCGCGATCGACGACAACGAGGTCCTCGAGGTCCGCACCGCATCGCGCACCCAGCGCTACGAGAAGCGCCAGCTCGTCGCGGACATCGACAACCCGCTCGGCGTGATTCCCATCGCGCACGTCCAGAACGCGTCCCAGCCCGACGCGTACGAGGGCCTGTCGGACGTCGAGCCCCTCATCCCGCTGCAGGACGAACTCAACACGCGCCTGTCCGACCGCGCCCACCGCGTCACGCTCCAGTCGTTTAAGATGTACCTCGCGCGTGGTGTCGATGGCTTCGCCGATGCACCGGTCGGGCCGGGCCAGGTCTGGGCCACCGACAACCCCGACGCCTCGATCGATGCGTTCGGCGGCGATGCGCACTCGCCGTCTGAAGACCGCCACATCTCCGAGCTGCGCGACGCGATGGACAAGACCTCGGGCGTCTCGCCCGTGGTGCTGGGCATCGTCCGTGAGAAGCTCGGCCACCTGTCGTCGGAGAACGCGCTGCGCATCACGTTCCTGGGCGTCCTGAGCAAGACGGCGCGCAAGCGCCTTGCCTACGGGCGCGCCATCGGACGCATGTCCGAGCTGATCCTCCACGCGCTCGACGTCGCGGGCGTCTACCGGACCACACCCGCAGAGCGGCGGGTCACGCTCGACTGGCCCGACCCGCTCCCCGTCGACGAGTCCGAGCGCCTGCGCGCAGCGCGTCTCAAGCTCGAGCTTGGCGTGGCGCGGGAGCGGGTGCTGAAGGACCTCAACCTCTGACGCGATCGGGCGCGCTCGATGCGCCCAGCGCGATGTGAGCCGGGGCGTGTCGCCCCGGCGCGTGCCCCACAACCGCCCCAACTTCAATGGAGCCAGCCATGCCCGACCAGCCCAACCCGACCGACCCGACACCCCCCGACCCGACGCCCGCGCCGCCCGACGCAGAGCCCGTGCCCGCGGACCTTGCGACCCTCCAGGCCGAAGCCGCCGCGGCGGCCCAGCGTGCCGAGGACCTCGCGGCACGCCTGGAGCAGACCGAGGCCACGCTCACGCAGACGCGCGAAGCCCTCGACGCGGCCGAGCGTCGGCGCGAGATCGATCGCCAGCTCGCCGAAGCCGATGCGCTCGACCTCGAGACCGCGCGCCTCATGACCGAGGCGGCGCTGAGCGCGATGGACGAAGCGGACGTCGCGGCCGCGATCGCCGACCTGCGCGAGCGCAAGCCCTTCCTCTTCGCCCGCGCCGGCGCCCCCTGGCGCGCCCGCACCGCGCCGGCGGCGCCCGGCGCCGATGGCGACTGCCTGTCGGCGATCGCGGAGCGCGCCGCGGCGTCGGGCGACCGCGCCTCGCTCATCGAATACCTCCGCGCCCGCCGCGAACTCACCACCGCCAACTGACCCCACGGCCCCCTCCTCACTTCCCCCTGCACACTGCCACTCTGAAAGGAACCCCTCATGCCCTTCACCGGCAAGTCCACCTACGGCGCAGGCGCTGCGCTGCCCGAGATCCTTGAAGACGTCGCCGACATCATCGCGATCGTCTCGCCCCATGAGACGCCCCTGCTTGACCAACTGGGCGACCCGCGCGCCGTCGCGACGTCCACCGTCCATGAGTGGATCGAAGATGCGCTGCTGCCCAACACCGACGCCATCGACCAGTCGTCGTTCACCCCCGATGCGCTGACCGAGACCGACATCACCGTCGACAACGCCGACCGCTTCCAGGTGGGCGACCAGGTCAAGGCGCAGGGTTCGGGCGAGGTCATGCTCGTCACCGCGGTGTCGGCGCCGACCATCACGGTGACGCGTGGCTACGGCGGCACGGCCGCGGAAGCGATCGCCGATGACCAGGTGCTCTCGATCCTGGGCAACGCGGCCCTCGAAGGCGCAGACGCGGCCGCGGCCCGCTTCACCTCGCGCGTCCGCAGGCAGAACTACGCGCAGATCTTCGCCGCGACCGTCGAAGTCTCGGGCACCCAGCAGGCGGTCAACGCGATCGGCGTCGAGAACGAGCTCGACTACCAGAAGCAGGAACGCCTGCGGGAGCTGCTGCGTGATCTCGAGAACTGCGTGATCAATGGCGTCGCCCCGGCCTCCACGCCCGAGGGCTCGGCGTCGGTCCGGCGCACGATGAACGGCATCATCCCCTCGCTCACGACCAACGTCTTCGAGCCGGGCGTGGGCGGCATGCCCGATGGCAGCGGCACGAACGACGACGAACTCAACGAGGCCCTCCTCAACGCCGCGCTCCGCGCCGTGTGGGAGCAGTCCTCGGGCACCATCGACACCATCGTCGTCAACGGCATGCAGAAGCGGAAGCTCAACCGCTTCACCGCCGACTCGCGCTCTTACATGCCCGATGATCGTACGTTCTCGAACATGATCGGGGTGTACGAGTCGGACTTCGGCGTGTGCCGGATTGTCGTCTCGCGGCACGTCCCGTCCGATGCGCTGCTCATGCTCGACTCCTCGCGCATCCAGGTGCTGCCCATCGCGGGGCGGAGCTTCCACTTCAAGCCGCTGGCCGCGACGGGCGACGCCCACGTGGGCCAGGTCGTGGGGGAGTACACCCTCGAGCTCCGCAACGAATCAGCGCACGCGGTCATCACCAACCTGCTCGACACCGACGACTGAGCCCGCTCTGTGGTGGCCGGGTTCGCCGAACCGGGCCTCCCAACTCCACCTCTCCGTCTCTGCGTCTCTCAGTCTCTTCGTCTCTTCGTCTCTTCTCCACCTACCCCTCCCGTGCGCCCGCCGTCGGCACCCGTCCGCCGGCGGCGGGTTTCCCTCGATGGTGGCCCGGCTGGCCGAGCCGGGGCCCGTTCGGTCTCTCCATCTCTCCGTCCCTCAAGGAGTTCACATGTTCGCCACCGACCGCGACCTGCTCATCTACGAGCCGGCCCTCCTCAACGACGTCCACTGGGCGGGCCAGCAGACCATCTCCAACGACGCGGGCGTCATGATCACCGATGGCACGGTGCTCACGCTCCCGTCGGGCCAGGACTTTGCCCAGGCGGGCGTGCAGGCGGGCGACACGCTGCTGCTCAACTCCATCCCCGTTGAGGTGGTGTCGGTCGACGACGACAACATCGCCACCGTTTCGCGCCTGCGTGATTCCACCGACGACGAGCCGCTCGGCGTGCTCGACGGCGAGGTGGGTGTGCAGGTGCGCGGGTGGACGTTCCGCCCTCAGGTCTCCGCGGTGCATGACCAGTTGCTCAACGCGCTCGGGCTCGTCGCGGGCGCGGGCTCGGTTGATACGCCGGGGGAGGGGATGGTGACCAACACGATCGACCTGAAGCGCACGGAGGCGATCGGTGCGCTCCACCTGGTCTACACCTCGGCCGCGGCGTTGGTCGGTGGCGAGTCGCCCCTTTGGGCGAAGGCCAAGCTCTACCGCGACCGCTTCGTCAACGAGCGCCGTCGTGCCGCGGCGGCGATCGACCTGAACGCGGACGGCAAGCCCGACGCCGTCCGCCGCGCTTCCGTCTTCCGCTTCACACGAGGCTGACCCCGAACCCCGAACCCCGGACCCCGAACCCCGAACCCCGGACGTGCCCCATGCTCTTCCTCAACCCCACCCACGTCACGCTTGCTTCGAGCGAGCTCGACAACGTCGCCTCCATCATGCTCTCGCGTCGCGCCGCCAAGACCGTCGTCGACTACGACGATGCGGGCCCGCACCCCGTCTTTGCCGATGTGCCCGAACAGCGCACCGAGGTCACCATCCGGCGCACGCTCACGCGCGATGAGGATGCGCCGGCTTCGCTCGGAGACGAGGCGGACCTCTCCTTCACCACAGCGCCGGGCGCATCGAGCGCACAACGCCGGGCCATCGCCATGACGCTCGTCGTCACCGCCATTGAGCACACCATCGCCCGCGCGGGCGGTTGCGAGCAGACGATCCGCGCCGTCGCCGTGGCATCCTCGCCCACGACCGACCCCGTCACCCAGACACCGCTGGAGGCTTGACCCATGGGCGCCACCTGGAAGTCCACCGCGTACTTCGATTCGGGGCCGCACCGCTTCACGGCGGGGCGGTTCGGGCGCATCGTGTTCCCGCCCTACACGGGACCGAACGACAGCGCGATCGCCATCGACTTCGGCACGCGCGCACCCGAGCTCATCCAGACGGGGCGCCTCGTCGCCGCGACTGAAACGGCGCTCTGGACGCTGTGGTCCACGTTCAAGACCGCGTCACTCTCCTCGGCGGGCGGGACCCTCGTCCTCCATGGGGGCGAGTCGTTTGCCGACATGCTCGTGGCGCGCTTCCAGGCCACCGGGCCCGTCGACCGTGGGCGCGCGTTCTCCATGCCCTACGAGGTCCACTGGATCGAGGTGCGCTAGATTATGGAAACCGACCTCATCACCATGGCGACGCAGTTCGGCGTGTCGGGCCTCATCGCGTGGATGTGGCTCACCGAGCGACGCGCCGCCCAGGCCCGCGAGCGCGACCTCACCGCGGCGCACGACCGTCTCATCGAGCAGCGCGTCCAGCTCGACGCCCTCATGGCCCTCGTCGCGGACAACACCAAGGCGGTGTCGTCCATGGAATCGGCCCTGCGCTCGCTCGCGGGATTCATCGCGTCCGCGACGCCATCCCAGCCGGGCGGGGACGCGCACAACGGCCCGCAACCCCCGCGCGGTACACTCTGACCCGATGGCCAGACCAACACCGACACGCATGAGGCTTGCCGACCGACGAGCACCGCGCGCAAGCCACGGGGGAACCCGCCGCGCCGCCGGAGCCGCGGCGCTCCTCGCCGTCGCGCTCACCCTTCCCGCGTGCCTCCACCTCAAGGGCGGCCCCGTCGCCGTCGAGCCGAGCACCGGCGCGGGCGCCGACAAGGGGCCCACGGGGACGACCGTCTATCGCCACCCGTTCCCCGCAGAGCGGGTCGTCATCCACCCGCTCACACGCCTCGCCACCGACCCGCGCTCGGGCCAGCAGCAGATCGAGCTCCACATCGAGTTCTTCGATCAGTACGCCCACCCCGTCAAGTCGCTCGGCATGCTCACCGTCGAGCTGCGCCGGCGGACCGATGCGCCCAGCGCCGAGTCCGAGCAGCTCCGCCGGTGGGAGGTCGACCTGTCGACGCCCGAGAAGCACGAGCGCGTCTTCGACCGGGTGACGCGGACCGACCGCCTGCTCCTGCGCGACCTCCCGCCCGGCCTGCGCACGACCGACCCGCTCGACATCGTGGTCTACTTCACGATCGTCGATGCGGCGAACTCGCGTCTGCTGACCGCCGAGCGTTCGCTGGGCCAGTAGCCCGGCGCGATGCGCGCACAACAACGCGGACGCCAGAGCGCCCGCGTTCGTCGGCTCTGCAACGCGCGCTCGCGTCAGCCCGCGAACAGGTCCTTCGCGATCGCGTCGATGATCACGTCGATGTTGTTGTTGAGCGTGCGGTTGATGTAGTCGTCGGGGTCGTCCGCGATCTCACCCCTGACCCGGTCGACCAGGTCCTCGCGGATCGGGGGGGCCGAGGCCGCCTCGCGTGCCGGGCCCGAGAGCTCGACGCGGTCGGTGTCGTTGGCCCGCCGGGCGACGACGCCCGGCCCGTGCCCGTGCCCGTCGCGTTCGCCGGGCGTGGGAGCCACCCTTGCGTTCGGGCGGGCGGTCAGCCCGCCGTTTACGGTCGTATCGATACCATCGATGTTGGCCATGCGCCATCCACCTCTTCCTGCTCCCGCTTGCTTCTGAGGCCTAAGCCACGCCCCGAGCACCACGCAACGGGCGTCTCGGCTCAGGCTCATCACTTCGCGGACGCTTGGAACACCTGCATTCACCCGGGCGTCCCACCTATCGGGGCTACCCGGCTAGAGTTGTATCGACGGTGCCGATGGGGGCGCTTGAACTTTGTTCAGAACCTCAGATCACATTGAAGTGGCCCCCTCACCTTCGCCCAGGGAACGCCTATGACACGCCCGAGAACCTCACGAATCATGCCCACGCGACCCCACGCCCTCGCCTCCGGCGCAGCTCTTGCGCTCGCGGCGCTCGTGGGGTGTTCGGCCACCGACAACGGGGGGGCGAAGGTCCAGGCGGACCCGGCGCCGCCCACGAGTGTGGCGAGCGCCGCCCCGCGCCAGCCACGCCAGCTCACCCCCGGGGACATGCGGTTCCTCGATGACCCGAGGGAGGCGGCGCGGATCAACCAGCCGACCGCCGCGACGAGCGCTTCGGACGCGGCCCCGCCCGTCGTCGACCCGGACCAGCTCGACGCGAACGAGTCGTGGGGCATCATGCTCGAGACGTTTGATGGGCAGGGCAGCACGGTGCGGGCGCGCCAGCGCCTCGCGAACCTCTCCCGCGCGATGAACCGAGACGACCTGCGCCTGATCCGACGTGCCGGGGGCGCCGCGATTGTGCTGGGGAGTTACGAGGCCTACGACGACGCGAAGGCGCAGGCCGACCTTGATTACATCCAGTCGATCGCGACCGATGCGGGCCCTCTCTTCGACCGCGCCCACCTGATCCCGCCCGACCACCAGTTCGATGGCGACACCTCCGAGCGTAACCTGCTCATGGCCAAGCGGATCTACGGCAACGCGGCGCGGTACACCATCGAGATCGGCGTGTACGACGCGCCGATCGAAGCGCTCCGGCGGAAGTACGCGGAGGAAGCGGTGCAGACGCTCCGCGACGAGGGTGAAGCCGCGTTCTACTTCCACGGGAACCGCGTGAGTTCGGTCACCATCGGGGCGTTCTCCGACCTCGACTACAACCCCGACACGGGTTTCCGCAGCGCCCGCGTCCGCGAGGTCATGGGGCGCCACCCGCACCACCTGATCAATGGGTTCGAGCAGACGGTCAAGGGCAGCACCGTCAAGCTCCCTTCGCGCATGATGCAGATCCCCGACCCGCCCCGTTAGCCGTCGGTCACGCGGACGACGAGCACCGTGGTGTCGTCGCTCTGGGGCGCGAGGCCCGCGAAGCGCCGGACCTCCCAGATGATGTGGTCGACGATCACGCCCGCGGGCGCGCTCGGGTAGTCGCTCAGGAACGCGCTGAGCGAGGCGAGCAGGCGGTCGCGTCCGAACTTGCGCCCGTCGAAGTCCATCGCCTCGACCACGCCATCGGTGCACGTCACGAGCACATCGCCCGCGCGGAGGGAGAGGGTGCCCGATTCGTAGACCTGCTCGGCGTCGACGCCCACGACCATCCCGCCCGCCTCGAGCAGCTCGAGTTCGTATCGGTCGCCCGCACGGCGCGCCAGGATGGGCGGGTCGTGGCCCGCGTTGCAGTAGGTGAGCGTCAGGTCGGACTCGTCGAGGTCGGCGAAGATGAGCGTGGCGAACTCGTTGGAGAGGGTGTCGCGGGCCATGGCGCGGTTGACCTTGCGGACGACGTCGTGCACGCCGATGGGCTGGGTGGCGTAGGCGCGGAGGGAGGCGCGGATCGACGCCATCATGAGGCCCGCGGGCACGCCCTTGCCCACGACGTCGGCCACGGCCATCGCGATCGAGCCGTCACGCTGGAAGACGTCGTAGAAGTCGCCGCCCACGTCGAGGCTGCTCTCGCATCGGGCGGCGATGTCGCACCGCCTGGTGGGCGGGAGCGCGCCGGGGAGCATGCGCTGTTGGACGTCGGCGGCGAGCTTGAACTGTCGGCGGGCGTGGCGGTCGGCGGCGGCGAGCTTGATACGTCCGATCGCGTCGGCCGCCTGCTCGGCGATGGTCTGGAGGAGTTCGCGGTCGGTCGGGTCGAAGACGCCTTCGGAGGCGAAGAAGAGGCGGAGCACGCCGAAGGGCCGCCCCGAGAAGCGGAGCTCGGTGGTGACGGCGTCGCCAAACCCGAGCGCCGCGGCGACTTCGCGGACGCTCTGTGCGCCGGCCTCGCCGAGCGTCGGCGCCTGCTCGCGGTCGTAGGGGATGGCGGCGATGTGCTGGGCCGATTGCGGTGGCAGCGCCTGGTGGGCGACGAGTTCCAGCCAGCGCCCCGCGGGCCCGAGCAGGTGGATCGTGCCGCCCCGCGCCTCGAAGTAGTCGACCGCGAGGCGCAGCGCCGCGTCCGCGGCGGCGGGGGCGTCGCGCGAAGCGGTGAGCGCTGAGAGCAGTCGGTAGAGCAGCGCCAGCTCCTCGTTGCGCTCGTTGAGCCCGACCTCGCGTGCGCAGAACTCCTCGATCACGGTGCTCAGGTGGGTGAGGCAGCGGCCGATCGCGCCCTGGATCGGGCCCACGGCGCCCCACCCGGGCGATTCGACGACGAACGCGCCCGCCGGCACGTCGCGCACGTTGAGGGGGAACAGGGGGTAGAGCGCGCTGCCCACGACCGCGGCGGGCCTGCGCTCGCGGAGGGCGGTGGCGACGCTCAGGCTCAGCATGTCGGGCGGGCAGACCGCCCAAGGCGGGTCGCTCTCGGTGCGGACGATGCGGTGCCCGTTGTGGTCGCGCAGGGTGAGGGCGACGCCGCCCAGGAGCGCGAGCGAATCCGCGACGGCCACGATCGAGGCGTCGGTCAGGAATGAGACAAGCGGCGGCGCGGGCTCATTCATCCGGCGCGGCGTCCTCCGCGAGCCAGAGGACACGGAGCACCTCGATGAGCGTGTCGTCGTTCACGCCCAGGCGCTTGTTGACGCGGTCGATCTCCGCGAAGCCGGCCTCGATGTCGGCGCGGTTGTCGAGCTGGCGTCCGAGGTACGCGAGCAGCAGCCCCGCGGCGCGGGCGCTGTGCGAGGGGCCCCTGGAGCGCTCGCGGAGCTGGTCGAGGATGCGCTCCCGGCGTTCCTGGCCCGGGAGCAGGCGCTCGTCGAAGTTGACGATCGCGAGTTCGGG
The DNA here is from genome assembly GCA_965228605.1 of Phycisphaerales bacterium. Classification (GTDB taxonomy): domain Bacteria; phylum Planctomycetota; class Phycisphaerae; order Phycisphaerales; family UBA1924. The sequence goes on along the minus strand of OZ245825.1, from coordinate 2,935,506 downwards.
GTAGGCCACGAGCATCGAGCGCAGGTTGAGTTCACCCGAGAGGTACATGCCGGCGGAGATCTGGGAGAGCACGCGCCCCGCGGAGGCGAACGGGTCGCCCGGTTGGAGCATGAGCGCCGCGGTGAAGCGCTCCTCGGCGTCGAAGTAGCGCCCCTCGCGCAGGTGGGCCTCGCCGACCGCGACGTGCTCGTCGAAGAGCGTGGACATCGAGTCGGGGTCGGTCAGGCGCACGACAGAGATGGGCTCGAGGCCGAGGAGCTTGCGGGCTTCGTTGACGGGGTTGAGGCCGCGTGGCGGTTCGAGCTTGGGCGAGGTGCCGACGCCTGTTGCGTCGGGCCCGGGGCGCACGCCCGGCACATTGGGGGCGCCGTCTGTGGGCTCGTCTTCGTTGCTGCCCGTCGGGGGGCGGGTGCCGCTCAGCGCATCGCGCAGGTCGTCGAGGCGGAGGTTGATGGGCCCGTAGGGGTCGATGGGCTCGGGCTCGGCGAGCGGGTCGTCGGGATCGTCATCGCCCGGGAGTGGGATGGGGTTGTCGATGGTGGGTTGGTCGGGGATGGTGGGCGCCGCGGGCGTAGGCAATTCGGGGTTGCGCAGGCGGAGTTGTTCGATGACGCGCTGATAGGGCGCTGCGGTGGTGGGGAGCGGCTCGACCTGTTCGGTGACGTCGGTCGGGTCGATCTTCGTCGGGTCGGCCTCGGCCTGGGCGTCGGCCTCGCGTGCTTCGCGCCGGGCGCGGAGGAGGTCGGTGAGGGACTCGGGGAAGTCGAGGTCGCGGGCGCGCTGGTCGCGCGAGACGGTCATGTCGCCGAAGCCGTCGGCGTTGAAGGCCTTGACGCCCATGAGCTCGTTGGAGAGGAGGATGACCTGCTCTCCCTCGGTGCTCTGCGCGACGCCCACGATGGATGGGGCGGTGTCGGCGCGTTGCTGGAATGCGCTGGGGGCTCGGAGCCCGCCCTGGACGCGTCCGTAGATGTCGACGCCGGGGATGGAGGCGTCGGTCTCACCCAGGACCTCGGCGGAGGTGAAGCCCGAGCCGGGCCGGCGGATGATGGGCGATCCGCCCAGGGCCGACTGTTGGCCCGCGATGGTGTAGCCGAGCGACTGCTGGGCGGGCGAGACGCGTTGGGGGATGGGCGCGGTGCCGAGGAGGGAGGCGTTGGAGGCGGGGATGGATCGGCGTTGGAAGTCGAAGATGTCGTCGGAGCCGAGTTCACCACGGAAGTCGAAGGTGCCCGCGTAGCCGAGCTCGCCGCGGAAGTTGAGCCCGCCCCCGATGTTGCCCGTGACGATGGCGTTGCGGAAGGCGAGGTCCTGGTTGTAGTTGGGTCGGCGGGCGCGGGTCGGGCCGACCTGCGGGTAGACGGTGGCGCCGGGGGTGCGGAGGACGCGCTGGCCCGCCTGGACGGCCTCGTTGGCGCCCTGGAGCGAGCCGTTGCCCAGCGCGTTCTGGGCGTGGGCGGCGGCCGCGAGGGTCAGGGCGATCGCGAGCGCAGGAGGGGCAACGGCGAGGTGGGTGGATCGCATGGCGGGCCTCCTTCGGACGGTCACCGGGACTCTACGCAGGCGGGGCGGTGGGGTGCGGACGGAATGCGGGCGCGGGCTCAGCTTGTGGGGGCGGCTGGGGGTTGCGGGGGCGGTAGCGGGTGTTGGGGTCACTCGCCCGGCGAGAGGGGCTCGATGCTCTGGACGTCGATGACCCCGACGCGAGAATCGGCGGTGGCGCGCTGGCCCACGACGCCCACGACCGAGCCGACCTTGGACTCGAGCTTGAGCGATGGGTCTGGGATGATGTAGCCCAGGGTGCGCCCCGTGACGCCAGAGACCGAGACGAGGCGGTAGAGCTCGGGGAGGCGGTCGCCCGTGTAGACGGCGCTGGGGAGCAGGCGGCCGACGAAGGCGTACTCGGTGTTGGAGTTGCGGGTGCTCTGCGTGAGGGTGCGCGTGGTCTCGCGCTCCGCGTCGGCCTGGTCGCGGAGCTGGGAGAGCTGTCGGCGGGCGGCGCGGACGCGCTGCTGGAGTTCGAGGGCCATGATGCGCCGCTTCGCGTGATCGATGATGGCGCCGTAGGTGGCGTCTTCCGCGTCGAGGCCCGAGACGAGCGTCTTGTACTCGTCGATGAGTTCGTCGAGCTCGGCTTCGAGGACGGGCTGGGCCATGACGTTGGTGTAGGCCTCGTCGAGGCGCTCGAAGTCGGCGTAGGCCTTGTCGAAGGCGTCGAGGTCGGCGGTGTTCTCGGGGGCGCGGGGCTCGTCGGGCTCGCGCAGGGGCGTGGCGATGGTCGGGGGATCGGTTGAGGCGTCGCCGTCGTCGTCGGTGGCGACGTCGTCGCCCGCGTTGGTGTCGTCCTGGACGATCGTGGTGGTGGGCTCGTTGGTCGTGTTGGGCTCGGCGGTGTTGTCGTTGTTGGCGGGGGTGGCGGGGGTGGTGGGGGTGGCGCGGGCGAGGCGGTAGGCCTCAATCTCCGCTTGCGTGGCGTCGCGGGCGCGGGTCTCGATGATGAAGCCTCGCGCGGAGTCGGGGGCTTCGACGAAGTAGCCGTCGAGCTGGTCGGTGGGGCCTCGCAGTTCGGAGATGACCTTGAGCTCGGTGCCGGCGGGGATCTTGTTGAAGAAGACGCCCTTGTAGCAGCCAATGTACGTGGGGTTGTTCATGTCGTAGGCGCGGAGGGAGGAGGGGCGCGTGAGCCTGACGGCGCCGCCGTTGTTGATGAGTTCGACCTCCTCGGCGCGGACGAGGGCGGGCGTGCCCTTCGGGTAGGCGACGCGGAGCCAGCCGTCTGACTCGCCATCGACCATGAGGACGGCGCCCTGGTCGAGCACCGCGATCGCGTACCACGCGGCATCGGGGCCCGACCAGAGTTTGACCGATGGCGCGCTGAGCGCGACGTAGTAGGGGTCGACGGAGGTGACCTGGGCGCGGGCGTTGCCCGCGATGGTCAGGCTCACGAGGGCGATGAGCGTGAGGCTCAGCGTGCGCAGCGATGGGGAGATCTTCATGATGGTCAAAATTCGCTTGTAGATCGGGCAGGCTTTGACCCCCCCACGCGGGAGCGGTACCGTCCTGCCGCCATGCCAACCCGGTTATCGTACCCATTTGTATCGGTCGGCTTGCTTTGTTGTCTCCTCCTGAGCGGATGCGAGACCCCCTTTGAGCAGAGGCCCATGGACTCGGCGCGCGAGGCGGTGGCGCCCGAGGGGCGTCGGTACCTCGAAGAGGCGGCGGGCGCACCCGATATTCAGGTGCGTAGCGGGGCCGAAGCGGGCACGCTGCCGTTCGACGAGGCGAAGATCGAGCAGTTGGACGAGCTCGGTGGCATCGGCGCGTACGGCACGATCGACCCTGATCTGGGGAACGACCTGCTCGACGAGGCCCAGGAGACACGCCCGATATCTCTGGATGAGGCGGTGGCGTCGGCGGTCGCCAACAACCTGCGTGTCGCGGCGGCGGAGCTCGCGCCCGCGATCAACGCGGAGGAAGCGATCGCGGCTGAGGCGGTGTTCGATTGGGTGTTCTTCGCGGACTTCGCGTGGACGGTGACGGATCAGCCAAGCCCCGTGCCCGTGGTCAATGGCGTGCCCGTTGGCGTGGGCGCCAATACATCGCAGCAGGTGGAGTACAACACGGGCCTGCGCAAGCGCGTGACGAGCGGCGGTGAGTTCACGGTCTCGCAGGGTCAGACCTACCGCGACAACACCACGCCCGGCTTCTCTCAGGACCCCGATCCATCGAACCAGGCGACGGTGGAGCTGGGCTTCGACCAGCCCTTGCTGCGCGGATTCGGGCAGGACGTGTCGCTCGCGGAGGTGCACCTGTCGCGCAACCTGACGCGTGATGCCCAGCTGCTGTACGAGGGCACGCTCATCGAGACGGTGAACGAGACGGAGCTGGCGTACTGGTCGCTCCTGCTCGCGTACCACGAGCTCCAGATCCGCCAGCAGCTGCTGGGCGCGGGCGAGGGGGTGCGCGACCAGCTCGAGCCGCGGCTCGAGTTCGATGCACGGCTCGCGGAGTTTGCCGACGCGGTGGCGACAACGGAGCAGCGGCGGTCTCAGGTGATCGCGGCGCGGAACCGGTTGCGGCAGGCGTCGGACCGGCTCAAGGCGCTGATCGAGTCGCCCGGGTTGTCGCTTGGTGGTGAGACGCTGCTCTTGCCGAGCGATTCGGTGCTCGACCAGGCGGTGACGATCAACGTGCTCGATGCGCTGGAGACGGCGCTGCGTCAGCGCCCTGAGATCGAGCGGGCGATGATCGCGGTGGACAGCGCGGACATCCGGGTTGATGTGGCCGACGATGCCCGCCTGCCGAGGCTCGACCTCCAGCTGCGGACGGTGTACCGCGGGCTCGATGAGTCGACGGGTGAGGCTTATGAGCAGGTGTTCGACAGCAACTTCGTGGACTACATCGTCGGGCTTCAGTTCGAGCGTGCGCTGGGGAACCGCGAGGCGGAGGCGGGGTATCGGGCGAGGCGGCTCGAGCGGCTCCGCGCGATGGCGGAGTACCGCGAGGCGGTGCAGGGCGTGGTGCTCGACGTGAAGACGGCGCTGCGCGATGTGCAGACGGCGTATGCGTTGATCGAGCAGAACCGGATCGCGCGCCTCGCGGCGACCGAGAGCCTGCGGGCGCTGCAGGCGCGCGAAGAGATCGACGGGCTCACGCCCACGTTCCTCGACCTGAAGCTGCGCCGCCAGGAGGCGGTGGCGACGACGGAGTTCAGCGAGGTGGGCGCGCTGGTGGAGTACGCCTCGGCGCTGTCGCGCCTGCGCGCGGCGATCGGGACGACGCTCGACGAGCGTGGGATCCGGGTCGTGCCGCCCACGGGCGAAGAACTGCTCGGGGAGTGATGGGGCGTGGGTGGCGCGCCGTTCACATCGGTCGAGGAAGCGGCGGAACGTCTGCGGCGCGGCGGTCTCGTGGCGGTGCCGACCGAGACGGTCTACGGGCTCGCAGCGCTCGCGTCTGACGCCGACGCGGTGGCGCGGGTGTTCGCGGCCAAGGGCCGGCCCGCGGGCAACCCGCTCATCGTGCACGTGTCGTCGGTGGAGATGGCCAGGGGTGTGGTGAGCGCGTGGCCCGAGGAGGCGGGGGCGCTGGCCCGCGCGTTCTGGCCTGGCCCGCTCACGATGGTGTTGCCCAAGGCGGACGGGGTGCCCGATGCGGTGACGGGCGGCGGGGTGACGGTGGGCGTGCGCATGCCCGACCACCCGTTGACGCTTGCGCTGATCGAGCGCGTGGGTGCGTTGGTCGCGCCGAGCGCGAACGTGTCGGGCGGGGTGTCGCCCACGAGCGCTGGGGATGCGCGGCTTGCGATGGGGGACCCTGAACTCGCGGTGGTGGACGGCGGCGCCTGCGAGCGGGGGATCGAGTCGACGGTGGTGTGGGTTGCCGGTGGTGAGGTGAGGGTGTTGCGCGAGGGGGGGATTGGCGCGGCGCGGCTCGCGGCGGTGATTGGGCGCGGGGTGGTGGTGGACCGTGGTGAGAAAGAGGGAGACCCGGCTCGGCGAGGCGGGCCACCGGGAACGGCGCTCAGTCCGGGGCGGATGGAGCGGCACTACGCGCCTGAGACGCGGACGGTGTTGTTTGAGCGGGGCGGTTGGAGCGCTGCGCGTGCGCAGTGTGCGGGTCGGTGCGCTGTGGTGTGGGTTGGTGGCGCGGACGGACGTCTGGATGGTGACATTGTGTTCGAGTTGCCTGCGGATGCGGCGGGGTATGCGCGCGGGTTGTACGCGGCGCTGCGGCGGGCCGACGAGGCGCGGTGCGACGCGATCCTGGTGGAGCGGCCTGGCGGTGAGGGCGAGCTGTGGGACGCCGTGCGGGACCGGCTCAGGCGCGCCTGCGCGCGATGAGGAAGCGCGGGTGGCCCTCGTGGTCGTTGATGGTGCGCTGGTCGGTGAGGCCGGGTTGTGCGCGCGCGAGTTCGAGGGCCTCGGCGGCGTGTGACGCGGCGGTCTCGATGATGAGGGTGGCGCCCGGCGCGAGGTGTTGGACAGCGCGCTCGATGATGGGGCGGACAAGGGCGAGGCCGTCGGGCCCGCCCCGGAGCGCGAGGTCGGGCTCGTGGCCCTTGACGTTGGCGCCCATCATGGTCGGGTCGTCCCATTCGTGATCGGGGATGTAGGGCGGGTTGGCGGTGATGAAGTCGAAGGTGTCGGTTGGGCCGATGGCGTCCCAGAGGTCGGCGCGTCGGAAGTCGATGCGGTCGGCGACGGCGTGGCGCTCGGCGTTGGTGCGCGCGAGGTCGAGGGCGTCTTGAGCGATGTCGGTGGCGGTGATGCGGGCGCTCGGGAGGTGCTTGGCGAGAGCGATGGCGATGCAGGCGGAGCCTGTGCAGAGGTCGAGGATGCGGAGGGAGGTGGGTCGAGAATTCGGGGGCTCACTTTGCTCGCGTGCGTGCGTGACCCCCTCGGCCTCGCTGCGCTCGGCGCCTCCCCCGCCGGGCGCGGGGGAGGGGCTCGCGAATTCGGGCGGCGCTCCCGGCTCGGGCTCGGTCTCTTCGTCTCTTTGTCTCTTCGCCTCCTCCTCGTGTCGCCTCGCTTCTGCGTGGCGTCTCTCGGCTCGCCGAACGCTCTGGATCACTTCTTCGACGATGCCTTCGGTGCAGGGGCGTGGGATGAGGGCGCGTTGGTCGGTGTGGAAGGGGAGGGAGAAGAACCAGGTCTCACCCACGAGGTACTGGACGGGTTCGTGCTTGAGGGCGCGGGCGGTGAGGGCGCGGAGGCGGTCGAGTTCCTGGTGTGAGGCGGGGCGGTCGGGCTCCATGTAGAGGCGCATGCGTTCGCAGGCGAGGGTGTGGGTGATGAGCATCTCGGCGCAGAGGCGGGGCGCCTCGACGCCTGCGCGCGTGAGGGCGCCGGTCATCCAGTCGAGGAGCCGGCGTGTGGTCCAGGGTTGGTCGGAGGTGGTGGTCACTCGGGGCGGTCGAGGCCCGCGAGGTAGTTGGTCGCGGCGATGAGGATCGGCTGGAGCGGCTCGAAGGCGACGAGCGAATCGTCATCGTTGATGGCGAGGGCGACGATGAAGCTGCGCCCGTCGGTGCGCCGGAGCAGCCAGTAGGCGCTGAGGACGCCCGGCTCGCCCAGCCCGGCGCGGAACGCGGCGGCCTCCCACTCGTCGCCTTGCGAGGGCATGGGCGCGTTGGCGAAGAGGGCGCCGGTGATGATCGGGTCTTCCCCCTGGATGCTCCAGAGGTCGGCGAGGAGTCCCGCGAAGTCTTCTGCGGTGGCGAACCACCCGATGGTGGAGACGTGCTGGGGGATGCGCCAGGTGGCGAAGTACTCCTCGGGGACGGTGTTGGCGGCGACCTCGTTGTCGATCATCGCGGCCTGCGTGGGCTCGTCGGCGGCGAGGAAGGACTCGACGACGCTGCCCTGCGCGCCGACCTTGAGCTTGAAGAGGTCCATGGTGTCGAGGAAGGGTGTGTTGCGTGGTTCATCGCCCGTGCGGGTCTGGAGCGAGGCGAGGGCGGCTTCGCGCGTGGTGAGTTCGATGAGGGCGTCGCAGGCGGTGTTGTCGCGCGAGATCAGGGCCGCCTGGACGAGGCCCGCGATGGGGACCTCCTGGGTGGGTGGGAGTTGGGAGGCGGGCGAGGGGGGGAGTGAGTGGGCCGAAGCGGGGACGGTGACCATCTGGTCCCATGTGTACTTGCCCTCGTTGACTTGGGCGACGAGGGCGTCGAAGACGAAGTAGCGGGACATGGCGCCGAGGTTGAAGCGGTCGTCGGAGCCGAGCCTTGTGAGGGTGGTGGCGTTGCCAGGGCCCGCGGCGTGGGCGGGGAGTTCGAGGACCGCGAACGCGTAAGTGAGGGTGTTGTTGGAGGCGTAGGTGTCGAAGATGGCCGCGAGGTCGGCCCAGCTGTTGACTTCGGGGACCCGGGCGGCTTCGGCGTTGGGGACGAACTGCCACTGCGTGATGCGGTGGGGCCACTCGCGCTCGGTCCAGACTTCGAGGAGCCACCCCGAACCGTCGCCCTCGCCCTGGACGAGCACCGCGACGCGGTCGACGGCGACGGACTTGACGGCGTAGAGCGTGTAGCGCTCGAAGCTGCTGCGGCGCTCGTCCATGAACTCGGCGATCTTGGCGACGGGGAAGCGCTGCTCTGCTTGCGGGGTGAACCGGAGGTCGCCCGGCATGGCGTCGCCCGGGGCGGGCGGGCCCATGATGGGGACGGCGGGCTCGCGGACGGTGGGGAGCGTGCCCTCGTTGAAGAGGTCGAGGAACTGCTCGACGGCGTCGCCGGCGGGGGTGTCGGGGATGACGGGCGGGGACGCATCGGCCTGGGGAGCGTCTGTGGGCGGCTGTTGGGGGTTGGGGGCATCCTGGGCCGCGGCGTGGGTGGCGGCGAGGACGGAGAGGAGGGCGGCGCAGGCGACGGCGGTGCGTTGGAGAATCATGCCCCAAGGGTAGCGGGGGGCGTCGGGCCCTGGCCCGATTGGAGGTGGGCTTCGAGGAGGGGGCGTGCGACGGCCATGATGTCGTGGTCGGTGACGATGCCCACGAGCTTGCCATCGCGGACGACGGGGAGGCAGCCGACGTGGTGGCGGGCCATGAGTTCCATGGCTTCGAGGGTGGTGGTCTGCGGGGTGGCGCAGACCGGGTCGCGCGTCATGATGTCGGCGATGGGGACGGCGCGGGTGGGGGCGTCGGGGGAGAGGAGGTGGCGCAGGATGGCGCGGGGCGAGACGATGCCGACCAGGCGGTGCTCGTCGTCCTCGACGGGGATGTGGCGGAGGTGCTTCCACTGCATGAGGGAGGCGGCGAAGTCGACGATGTCCTGCTCGTTGACCGTGAAGAGGTCGGTGACCATGTACTGGCCGACGGTGAGGATGTGGCGTCGGTCGAGGGTGGCATCGGAGATCTGCGCGTGGGTCCAGTCGGCGACGGGGATGCCCGCGGACTCCTGGTGGTGCATCGAAGCGGCGATGGCGGTCATGCGGGCGCTGCGCGAGCCCTTGCCCTTCATCGCGCCGGCGGACTCGGCGGCCCAGGCGGCGCCGGTGCGTCCGTTGGCGATGCGGCGTTCGACGACCGAGAGGTAGCGTTCGATATCGGCGGCGTCGATGCCCGCCGACGCGAGGCCGCGCCGGGCGAGGGGGATGAGCTTGATGGCCAGCAGCTCGCGCGCGGGGATGGGGGTCATCTTGATCCAGGAGAGCTGGGCGTCGAGCCCGAAGCGTGCGGCGGCGAGGAAGTTGGAGGCGGCGTCGTCGAAGTCGATGGCCTCGGTGATGTCGGGGTGCTCGTCGAGCAGGCCGCGCATGAGCCCGAACCAGAGCGCGGCGTTGCCGACCTCGTCGATCACGGTCGGGCCTGAGGGGAACACGCGGTTCTCGATGCGGAGGTGCGGCTTGCCATCGGAGATGCCGTAGCACGGGCGGTTCCACCGGTAGACGGTGCCGTTGTGCAGGCGGAGGGCGCTGAGCTTGGGGACACCGCCCTCTTCGACGATCTTGACGGGGTCGGACTCGGGGGGGATGTAGAAGAGCGTCTTGAAGCGCGCGATATCCTCCTGGAAGATGTCGAGGACGGAGTCTTCGACCCAGCGCGTGCCGAAGGAGACGCGTGGGGGGAACTCGCGGAGGGCGGGCGAGTCGGCGCGCGTGTCGATCGACTGCTGGAACAGGGCGATGCGCGTCTCGCGCCAGAGGCGGCGCGCGAAGAGCATGGGTGAGTTGACCGCGGCGGCGAGCGTGGGGCCTGCGACCGCCTGGGCGATGTTGTAGCGGGTGGCGAAGTTGTCGGGGTCGACCTGGAAGTGGACCTGGAAGCTCGTGTTGCAGGCCTCGAGCATGACCGAGTCGTGGGTGACGTTGATCTCGTCGACGCCCTTGATGGAGAGGCGCGAGGGGCCGCCGCGGATGCGCATGAGGGCGTCGTTGAGCTCGTGGTAGCGCGGGCGGTCGGTGATGTTGTCGAGCGAGAGGTCGTCCTTGGACAGAGTCGGGAGGATGCCCGTGAGGAGGATGCGCGTCCCCATGGCGTGCGCGGCTTCGCGGGCCCTGGCGAGGTGGTGGTTGAGGTCGTGCTCGAGCCTGCTCAGGCAGTCGGACTCGAAGGCGAGGGGGTCGAGGTTGAACTCGAGGTTGAAGCGGGCGAGTTCATGGGTGAAGTGCTCGTCGTTGATGCGGCCGAGGAGCTCATCGGCGACGGGCGCGGGGCGCCAGGCCTCGTCGACGAGAACGACCTCCTGCTCTGCGCCGATGCGGTTGACGCCCGACTCGATCATGCCGCGGTCGAGCATCATCTCGAGGGCCTGGACGTCGCGGAGGAGGGCGCGCATGAAGATGCGGCGCAGCTCGGCGTCGTCGGTGGTTCGGACGTTCTGCTCGCCCATGGGCAACCCTTCGGGATGGGTGTGAGGCTTCTCTTGTGGAAAGGTCGCCCGAAATGGTCGTGGCGTCAACGCGCGGGGGTGAGGTCGGCGGCGATCTGGAGGAAGCGATGCATGATGCGCGAGGCGATCGGGGTGGGGCGGAGGGCGGACTTGAGGGCCTCGAACTCGTCGTCGTCGGGCATGTAGTGGCGGTAGCGGGTGATGCGGTCGAGCAGGCGCGCGGGGGAGAGTTCGGAGTGGAACTGGGTGCCCCAGATGGGCTTGCCCGTCACCCTGAACGCCTGGTTGTCGCAGACGGCCGAGCGGGCGAGTTCGACAGCGCCCGCCGGCAGGCGGGTGACGCGGTCCTCGTGGCCCATGAGGGTGTCGAAGGAGGCGGGGCAGCCCTCGAGGAGGGGGTCGGCCGCGGCGGCGTCGGTGAGGTCGACGGGGACGATGCCGACCTCTTTGCGGTCGGGGTCCTTGATGACGGCGCCGCCCAGGGCGCGGGCGATGAACTGGTGGCCCCAGCACGAGCCGAAGAGGGGCTTGGATTCGTCGGTCATGCGCCTGACGTGGGAGGCGAGGACGTCGGTGAAGTCGTCGTCGTCGACGGCGGAGTGCGCGCCGGCGCCGCCTATGAGGACGGCATCGGCGCGTTCGATCTCCCTCCACGAGAGGTCGGGGTTGTCGGCGACGTTGTGGGTGGTGATCCGGGAGGGTGGGAGCTTGGTCTGCTCGCAGACACACGTGAGCTCGTGGTGGGCGACCTCGGGCGCTTCGCGCACCTGGATGAGCAGGACATTGAGGTCGTCGATGGGGATGGGCATTGGGGTGCGATTGTAGGGGTGTTGGGTGGATCGCCGAGCGGCACGCTCGGCGATGGCGGGCGAGACGCCCGCCCCACTCGGTGCACGCCAGCACGCTAGCCTTGGGCGATGAGCGGGTTCGTGGAGTCCTATCGGGATCTGAGGCGACGGCGCGGGATGACGGCACGCGAGCGCGCGCGTGGTGTGGCACTGAGCGGGCTTGCGCTGCGTGATGGCGTGACCGGCGCGGCCCGTCGGGCGCTGGCGAGGCCTCGGGTCCATGTGCTGTGTTTGCACCACCTGTTCGAGGATGAGGCGCGGGGGTTTGAGAGGCTGCTCAGGCGGCTCATGGAACAGCACGAGTTCGTCGGGTTTGGCGAGGCGGTGCGGGCGATCGTGGACGGGACGGGCGCGAGCGCCGCGAAGCCACTCATGACGGTGACGTTCGACGATGGGTTCGCGAGCTGCATGGTCGGTGCGCGCGTGATGGATGCGCTTGGGGTCAAGGCGTGCTTCTACGTGTGCCCTTCGATCGTTGGGGAGCGCGACGAGGGGAAGGTGCGGGCGTTCTGCGAGGGGCGGTTGAAGACGCTGCCTCAACGGTTCATGGGGTGGGACGATCTCGGAGCGCTCCGCGGGCGCGGGCACGAGGTCGGGAGTCACACGATGACACACCCGGAGATCGCGACGCTTGGTGATGCTGAGATCGCCGAGGAGCTTGGGCGCTCGCGCGAGGTGATCGCGGACCGGCTCGGGGTGTGCGACCACTTCGCGTGGCCCTTCGGGTTGTTCCGGCACGTGACGGCGAGCACGGAGCGGATTGCGGCGGAGGCGGGGTACGCATCGGTGGCGAGCGCGGAGCGGGGGAGTCACCTGGCGGACGCTGCGGTTGATGCGGGGGAGCTGTGTCTGCGCCGGGACAATGTGGAGGGTGGCTGGCCCTTGGGGCACAGCATGTACCTGCTTGCGCGGTCGGCGGGGAGTGGGCGTGTGCGGGGGGAGTGGGGCGTGTAGTTGGGGAGGCTCGCTGCACTCGCGTTGTCGTCTGGCTGCGCTGACTGGTCGCGCTGGGCGGGACACCCATCGCGAGGCGGGCGAGACGCCCGCCCCACTCAGTTCGGTTGGGGGTCTTGGGGGATGGGTTTGCCGTGGGGGTCGGTGGGGGATTGGTCGGTGCGCTGTGCGAGGCGGTCGGCGAGTTCGGGTGAGGTGACGTGTTCGAGTTGCATGGCGGTGTCGTGGACGTGGTCGGGGCGCAGGCCCAGGACGCGGACGAGGTAGGTTTCCCACAGGCGGTGGGATCGGACGATGGAGCGCGCGGCGGTGCGGCCCTTGTCGGTGAGGGTGAGGCGGTTGGTGTCGCGTGTGACCTCGTGGCGGGCGATCGCGGAGCGGGTGGCGATGGCGGCGAGGAGGCGGTCGGTGCGCGACCACGCGAGTGCGGCGGCGATGGTGTCGGTCGCGAGGTTGAGGTGGAGGTCGGCGGCGGCGGCCTGGCCGCGGGCTTCGTCGATGCGGTAGAGGAGCGCGAGGAGGTCTTCGCGGAGGATGGAGATGCGTCGGAGGGTTCGGCGTGTGGCGGCGGCGGCGAGGCCGTGGGTGGGTGAGAAGATCGCGGCGAGCAGGACGGCGATGCCCGAGAGGGCGGCGATGGTGCCCGCGGCCTCGGCGCCGGTGACGTCGGGCGGGGTGAGGCGCGGGATGGCGTAGGCGGCGATCCAGTAGCCGGCGAGGGCGAGGGCGGCCGCGATGATCGCGGAGAGGGCGATCTGTGTGCGGAGGCGGTTGGTGAGCAGGCGCGCGATGGCGGGCGGGCACGTGAGCATGGCGACGACGAGGATGACGCCCACCGCTTCGAAGGAGGCGACGACCGCGAGGGCGACGATGGTCATGAGGAGGAGGTTGAGCGGGCCTGCGCGGAAGCCCAGCGCGGTGGCGAGTTGGGGGTCGAAGGCGACGAGGCGGAGTTCCTTGAAGAGCGTGGCGATGACGATGAGGGTGAGGAGTGCGGTGATGGCGAGGGAGGTGACCTGGCGTGGCGTGTCGGCCCAGGCGCCGGGGGTGAGGAAGGCGGCGAGCGTGTCGGGGGCGGACCAGGAGGAGAGGGAGAGGAGTTCGAGCTGGCCGTAGAGCACGCAGTCGGCGTCGATGTGGGTCTGGCGGGCGGTGCGCGCGATGAGGACGACGCCGATGGCGAACATGATGGAGAAGACGACGCCCATGGAGGCGCCGGCTTCGAGGCGCGCAGCGCGCTGGACGAGCGAGATCAGCAAGGCGCAGGCGACGCCCGCGATGGCGGCGCCCGCGAGCATGGGGAAGGTGGTGTTGTTGCCCGTGATGATGAAGGCAATGGCGAGGCCCGGGAGGACGGCGTGGGAGATGGCGTCGGCGAGCATCGCTTCGCGCCGGAGGATGAGGAAGTTGCCGATGAGTGCGCAGGAGAGCGCGCTGAGGACGGCCGCGAGGAGCGGCATGAGGTCGAGGTCGATGGTCTGGCGGAGCGCGTCGTTCATGCGACGGGCGCCGCGCTGGTTGGTGTGCCGTGCTCGATGGGGTGGACCGAGCGCCCGGGCGCGACCCGGCCGGCCTCGGCGAGGGCCGCCTCGAGGCGCTCGATCGCGTCTTCCGAGAGGGAGTGCTCGATGAGGTCGGCCGGCGTGTGGGCGTGGGCGGTATCGAGGTCGGCGTAGTGGACGAGGTAGTGCTCGATGAGGCGGTGGGCGCGGGTGACGCGTTTGGCGAGCGCGAGGCCCTTGTCGGTGAGGTGGAGGGCGGCGGTGGCGGGGTCGCGCGTGGTGTAGTGGCGGTGGCGCATGATCGCAAGGAGGGCGGTGGCGCGGAGCGTGCCTGCGCCGGTGTGGCGTGCGATGAGCGCTTGGTCGAGGGGGGTGGTCGCGGTGAGCGCGTGGCCCGAGGCCTCGGCGATCTCGTAGGCGGTTCGGAGGGTGTGGTCGCGCGAGATGCGGTAGGCGAGGGCGGCGCGGCGGGCGAGCGAGGCGAGCAGGCCCCGGCGCGGCGCGATGAGGAGCGAAGCGGCGAACGCGATCCCGGCGGCGATGACAATGGCGGCGCCCGTGGGGAGCCGCTGCGTTGAGGCCGAGGCGGCGGTGCCGGTCGCGGCGGCGGCGCCGCCCAGCAGCGCCGAGAGGGGGAGGACGATGTGGAGGCGGTCGGACCACAGGCGCGCGGTCGCGGGCGGGACGACGAGCAGGGCGACGATCAGGACGATGCCCACCGCCTGCAGGCCCGCGACGGTGACGGTGACGATGAGCGCCATGAGCGCCGCGTCGATGATCCAGGTGCGCCAGCCCTGGGCGCGGGCGAAGCGGTGGTCGAAGCAGACGAGGCGGAGTTCCTTGTAGAGGAGGGCGAGGGTGAGGAGCGCTGCGCCCGCGAGCATGGCCAGGAGGGTGGCTTCGCGCGCGCTCATGGCGGCGGCCTGGCCCAGGAGGAAGTGGTTGAGGCCCGCCTTGTTGGGGATGGGCAGTTGCTGGGTGATGGAGAGGAGGACGGCGCCAAGCCCGAACATGGAGCCCAGCACGACACCCATGGCGGTGTCGTTGGTGAGCCTTGTGGCGTTGGTCAGGAAGTGGGTGAGGATGACGCCCACGACGCCCGCGACGGCGGCGCCGATGAGGAGGATGGGGAGCGAGCGCGGGTTGTGGCCCAGCGCCGCGGCGATGAGGAAGGCGCCGGCGATGCCCGGGAGTGTGGCATGGGCGAGGACATCGCCCATGAGGGCGCGCTTGCGCAGGAGCGCGAACGCGCCGACAGCGCCGGCGGCGGTGCCGAGCGTCGTGACGCCCGCGAGGACGACGAGCGAGTTGTAGCTCGTGAGGTGTTCGAGCATGGTGGGCGGTCTGGGAGGAGGGGCTGGGAGCCCGTCCCACCTTGGATCAGTCGTCGGCCGGGTCGGGCTTGGTGGAGGTGGCGAGTTGGCCGTCGATGCCGCGGTCGGGCGCTTCGCCGCCGAGGGCGTTGGTGATGGTGGTGATGTTGTGGTCGAGCATGCCGACGAGGGTGGCCTCGTAGGTGCCGGCGGGCCCCATGGCGTCGGAGAAGAGCGAGCCGCCGAGCCGGACGGTGTGGCCCCGTGCCGCGGCGCCGTCGATGAGGGCCTTGACGTTGCGGTCGGAGACGGAGGTCTCGACGAAGACGGCGGGGATGCGCTGCTCGACGAGGGTGTCGACAATGCGCTCGATGTCGGCGAGGCCCGCTTCGGAGTCGGTAGAGATGCCCTGGATGCCTATGACTTCGAGGTCGTAGCGTCGGGCGAAGTAGCTGAAGGCGTCGTGCGCGGTGATGATGGTGCGCTGGCCCTCGGGGACGGTGACGAGGACCTGCTCGGCGTACCAGTCGATGCGCTTGAGCTGGCGGTTGTACTCGCCTGCGCGGAGCACGAGCTCGCGGGCGGTGTCGGTGTCGTTGGGCGCGAGTTCTGCGATGAGGGCGGTGCGGACGGTGTCGACCGCGTGGGCCCAGACGGTCGGGTCCATCCAGACGTGTGGGTCGTAGGTGTGGCCGTCGTCTGCGGGGAGGAGCTTGTCGGTGAGCTGCGCTTCGAGCACGGCGGTGACCGCGACGACGGGCTTGGTCTCGGCGAGGCGCTCGAGGGCCTCTTCCATCTTGCCCTCGAGGTGGAGGCCGTTGTAGAAGACGATGTCGGCCTGCTTGAGGCGCTGCATGTCGGCGCGGGTGGGCTTGTAGAGGTGGGGGTCGACGCCCTCACCCATGAGGGCGTGGACCTGCGCGAGGTCGCCCGCGACGGTGCGCGCGATATCGGCGATCATGGAGGTGGTGGCGACGATGGTGTAGGTGTCGTCGTCTTCGGGGGCGGGATCGGGGGCGGGGGTTGGGGCTTGTGGTTGCGTGGCGGTTGCCGGCGCGGGTTGGGCGTCGTTGCTGGTTGTGTCGGGGTCGGCGGGTCTGCCGCAGGAGGTTGCGGCGGCGAGGGTGAGGGTGGCGAGGAGCGCGATCAGGGGTCGGGAGATGGTGGGTGGCATTGCTGGCCTCGTGGGGTTCGTCGTGAAATGTAGCATAGGCTACGGATTGGGGTGGTGGGGGATGGCTGGGGAGGTGGTCGTGCGGGGCGGGACGCCCTTCCCGAGGCGGGCGAGACGCACCGCCCCTCTCGGGGGGGAGGGATGCTTGCTTTGCTCGTGGTTGTTGCGGACCCCCTCCGCCTCCGCTCCCTTCGGCGCCTCCACCGCCGGGGCGGGGGAGGATGGGCGTGCTCGGCGTCTCGCGTGGTTGGTTGCGGTGCCGTTCTAGAAGGCGTTCCAGATCGCCATGGAGGTGAGGATGAGGGCGACGAGGATGGCGAAGGTGGCTTTGATGAGGGTGGCGAGGAGGCGGCCCGTGGCGGCGCCTTTGCCGACCTTGACGCGGTGGGCGAGGGTGAGGGGGTTCTCGTCGGGGGAGGCGTCGAACGCGCCCGCGGCGAGGCCCGCGCCGACGACGCTGCCGATGATGGTGCCGAGGATCGGGATCATGGCGAGGAAGATCGTGCCGAGGATCGCGCCGACGATGCCGCCCGCGATGGCGGCGAAGGCGGCGCGCTTCGAGCCGCCCGCGGCTCCCGCACCCGCGGCGCCGGCGAAGAACTCGGCGATCTCAGCGAGTGCCGCGAGCGCAGCGCTGATGCCGATCGCCCACCACCCGACGCTGCCCGGCTGCCACCACTCGACGATGAGGGCGATCGCGATGGCGATCCAGATGCCCGGCAGGCCGACGATCACCAGCGCGATGTTGGCGAGCGAGGCGATGGCGATGATGGCTGCGGCGAGGATGCCCATGCGCGGTTGTTGGGAAGAGCGGTGCGGGCGTTGCTAGGCGTTGAGTTCGGCCTTGGCGTCGGGGTCGCTCTCGGACGTCGGGTCGTCTGCTGGGTCGTCGTCGGTCTGGTTGTCCAGCGGTTCCTCGTCTTCAGGGACGTAGCCCGGCCAGGCCTTCTCCATTTTGAGGACCCAGTGCTCGAGGTAGTCGTACTTCAGGCCGTCAAACTTGATCTCGCCGTCGATGCCCTGGACGGTCATGAAGACGAGGTACTTGTCCCACTTGCGTTTGTCGACGTCGGTGATCTGGTCGGGGGTGAACGACTGGCCCGAGGGGAGGGTGAGTTCGAGGGTGTCGTGGTTGAAGCGGTAGGCCTTCGAGTAGGCGCCGATGATCTTGGCGGTGAGCCACGCGAGGAGGATGGCGCAGAGGACCCATATGATGTGCTGGGATGGGATGTCGTAGGCGGAGAGGGGGGCGGGCGGCTGCTGGTTGCTCGTCGCGGCCTGGACGGTCTGGAGCGTGGCGACGGGTGTGGGGAAGACGGTGGGCGAGCCCTGTCCGGGTTGGAGCGCTGCGTTCTGGGTGGCGATGGCGTCGAGGTTCTCGACGCGTGAGAGGGCGGTGAGCCAGATGTGCTGTTGTTGCTCAAAGGGCGTGCGTGCGCCGGGGTCGGTGTCGTTGAGCCTGCGGAGCTGGTCGGCGGGGTCCTGGACGGAGACGCCGATGGGTGTGAGGTTGTTCTCGGCGGCGGCGGCGACGAGGTAGTCGTTGAGGGCGAACTCGAGGAAGGCCCGCCCCCGCGCGGGGTAGGCGAGGAAGCCGTCGTAGGCGAAATAGGCGCCGGCGCCCGCGAAGATGACCCAGACGATGAGCATCTTGCGGAGCCAACGGAACGAGACCTTGCTCTTGGTCGCGCTGTCCGCGGGGTTTGGCTCGGTGGCTTCGGGCGTGGGCGGGTTGGCGTCTTGCTCACTCATCGCGTCATGCGTTTCCGTTTGGGGGTGCTCTGGTCGGATTCATCGACTCGCGTGAAGGCATCGCGCCACCAGGAGTCGGCCCATTGGCGGGCGGTGTGGTCGGTGCGGACGTGGTCGAAGCCGCCCTGGTCGACCCTCCGGAGGGGGATGCGGGGGTAAGCGCCAGCGCGGGCGATCGCCCTGTCGAGCCAGGCCTCGTGGTGGCGTCTGGCCTTCTCGGCGAGGGTCAGCATGCGCCATCGCGCGTTCCGCCCGATCATCTGCGTCCTCTCCGTGTGGTAGGGCGTGGTGGAGCGGCGTGAGTATAGAGGCCTGCCCCGAACGGGTCCCGAGCGGGCGGGGCCAGCGTGGGTTTCACGGGGGTGCAAGAAACGGGCGGGGTTGTGCGTTGATCGTGTGGCCCGGGACCCGGGCCCTCATTCAGGAGGATCACCGATGCACACGCGCGCTTCCCGTTCTCGTCTGGCTCCCAAGGTCCTGGTTTGCGGGCTCCTCGTTTCGGGGGCTTCCCTGACCGCGTGCAGCAATGGCGGCGAGGGGTTCCTGAGCGGAGCGGCCCTGGGCTCGCTCGCGGGCATGGCGATCGGCTCGACGACGGGCAACATGGGTGAAGGGGCCGCGATCGGCGCGGTGGTCGGCGGGCTTGGCGGGCTCGTGATCGGCGACCAGAACGAGCGCGCCGACAAGCGCGCAAACCATCAGAGCAACGCGTGGTAGACCGCGCCTGGGCGCTGCTACTTCTTCTTCTTTGAGACGGGCTCGGCGAGGATCGTGTCGCACGTGCGCACGATCTCTTCGGTGAGTTCGGCGTGGTGGTGCAGCGTGGCGAGGCGCTCGAGGAGCAGCGCGAGGCGGACCTCGGGACGCTCGTCGGAGAGTCCCTGGCGGATGGCTTCGAGGCCGAGGGCGTCGCAGGCGCCGATGAGCCAGTCGATGGTGGGCTCGTCATTGGGCGGGGGATCGATGCGGACGCGGACGGTGGCGGGCCCGATCATGACGACGGGCCACTTGCCGAGGCGTGTGGTCGGCTCGCGGACGACGACGAGGACGGGGATGCCCTCGGCGTCGGCGCGTTCGCGCAGGACGCGTCCATCGGCGCCGACCATGGGCGGTGCGATGAGGTAGCACCCCGACTCGATCGGGTCGGCCTCGGCGTCGAAGATGCCCGGCTCGATGAGCCTGCCCGTCTCGATGGCGCTGGAAATCTTCTTCGCGCGGGTCTGGGCGAGGAGGCGGGACGCATCGGCGATGCATTGGAAGTCGCGGACGCCCTCGGAGGCGGCGATGTTGAGTGCGCTGGCCCCTGCGCGGTCGGCGTCGAAGATGTCGCCCGCTTCGAGGGCGGCGCGGCATTCTTCGAGGGCCTTGTGGGCCTTGTTTATTTCTGCGGTCTTGGCCACGGGCTCCTCCAACGAGCCCGCGGGGCGGGCCTGGTGGGCTGCAAGGCGTGAGCCTAGGCGGCCTGCTCGCGCGGGGGTGTGTCGAGGGTCGAGAGGAGGGTGCGCCAGGTCCGCGCGACCTGGGCGAGGTCGTCCTCGAGGGCATCGGCGAGTTGGGCCCAGTCCTGCTCCGCGAGGGCCGCCTGGACGGCGCTCAGCGTGGCGACGAGGCTTGAGATGGCATCGTCGAAGGACGGGGCGCCCGGCTGGCCTTCGGGGGTGGACATCAGGATGAGGCCCGCGGCCTGCTGGACGCCTTCCCACTCCGAGAGCATCTGGGTCAGGGCTTCCATGGCGCTCTGGGTCTGGCCCACCTGGGTGTCGTGGGCGGCGCGGGCGAGGAGGTCGTCGATGCGGTCGAGCGATCGGCAGGCGGCGCCGGCGGCGTCCGCGATGACCTCGGCGGTCTCCGCGGAGGTGAAGTGGAGCTCGCCCGCGTAGGGCTCGGAGGAGGGTGGCGTCTCGAGGTGCTCGTTGGGGATGGGGGCACCGTCGGCGGTGGCCTCGACGATCATGCGGCCGCGTGCGGCCCGCCCGGCGGCGGCGAGCGCATCTGCGAGGTTCTGTCCGGCGTCGAAGACGGGCTTGCCGTCGAGGTAGGTGATCATGATCCCGCTCCCGCTCCGATGTGCGTTGTCATGGAGGGGGGATCGTCGTGGCGTGTCGTGGGGCGTCAGTGACCGGGAGGGGCGTCCCCGGTCTTGGCGGGCGCGGGCGCGGGCGCGGGTTCGGGTTCGGGGGCGGCGTGCGGCGCGAGTCGCTGCTCGCGCCTGTTCTGCTTGGAGATGAGGCGGATGTTGCGCGCGTAGATGACGATGCCCGACGTCTGCCCGAGCACGCCCACCAGGTCCTGTCGCCAGACGAAGTAGGTGAAGAGGCAGAGCCCGCCGGCCAGCGAGAGGTACCAGAACGCGGGCGGGACGACCGAGGCCTGCCGGCGTTCAGAGGCGACCCACTGGACGGCCATGCGCCCGAAGAACATGAGTTGGCCGCCGAACCCGATGGTGATCCAGATGAGGCTCGTCCAGTTGGTGATGTTGAAGAGTCGGAAGACGGTGTTGTCGCCCGTTTGCAGGACCTCATCGACGATCCCATCGCCCAGGCGCTCGCGGAGCTGATCGGTGGAGAGGACCCCTGAGGGCGGGTGTGCGCGCGAGAGGATGCGGAAGGTCGGCTCGGCGTCGTGATCGCCGACCATCTCGAGCCACCCGCGGACGGGGCCGACGCGGAAGGGCTGCATGATGGCGCCGGCTCGGCGCGCGGGCAGCCCGAGGTACTTCATGGGGCCAAGCACGAGCCAGACGCCCAGCGCCAAGACGATGGCCATGGCGACGAAGGGCTCCCACTTCATCGGGCGTGCTCCGGTTCGGGCGCGTTGCGCGCTCCGGGTGTGGGCGGGGGCGCGGGTGTGGCGGCTTGTGCGCGGTCGGGGGCGTGCTCTTGGCCCGCGATGGGGCGGCGCCGGTTGCGCATATAGCGGACGGCGAAGCAGTCGATGAGGCCCGGGATGGCGCGCTTCATGATGCCCATGCCGTACTTGGTCTCGCCCGCGTGTCGGGCGCGGTGGGCGACGGGGAGTTCGACGACGGTGTAGCCGAGCTGGCGGGCGGTGACGGGGATGAAGCGGTGCATGCCCTTGAATTCGAGGGGGAGGCGCAGCGCGATCTCGGTGCGCATGATGCGGAGGGAGCACCCCGTGTCGCGGATGGTGTCGGCCAGGAGCGTGCGCCGGAAGGCGCGCCCGATGATGGAGGTGACCTGACGGATCCACGCATCGCCCTCGCGCCGGGCGGCCGAGCGGTCGCCCTGGGCCATATCGGCGCGCTCGTTGACGAGGAGTTCGGCGAGGCGCGGGAAGTCGGCGGGGTCGTTCTGGAGGTCGGCGTCGAGGGTGGCGATGAAGGCGCCGCGGGCTGCGCGGAAGCCCGCGTGGAACGCGGCGGACTGGCCGTTGCCCTTGCCCGGCGGCGTGTTGCGCATCGCGACGATGCGGAGCCACGGGCGGGTGGTGGCCAGGGCGAGGGCGCGGACGCGGGTGGCGTCGGTCGACCCGTCGTCGACGAGGATGAACTCGAAGGAGTGTGTTTGGTCTTGATGGGCGGGCGGGCGGGACGCCCGCCCCACGCTGGCATTGTCAGGACTGGCGTTGTCGTTGATTGCGGCTTCGAGCGTGCGCGCGGTGGCCTCTCCGATCGCGCCGATCTGTTCGACGAGCGCATCGACGTTGCCCTCTTCGTTGTGGGCGGGGGCGATGATGGAGACGACGGGGGCGGGCGTCATGGGGGAAGGGTAGCCGATCTACGCGTGCGCTCGGCTCGGGCGGGGCCTGCGCCGCCGGGGCGGGTCGTCCTTTGCGGGCGACGGCCCTAGAGTGAGGCGTTCCAGCCACGAGCCTCCAATCGCAAGGACTTTGCGACCATGCACCTGCGTCATTCAGATCACGATCACGGGCCGAAGACTGTCAAGGTGACGTTCCACCTCGAGGACCCCGAGGCGTTGACGGGGGAGTCGGAGCCCGTGCGCGAGGTGATGGCGGCGAAGGGCGAGCACCTGCTCGAGGTCGCGGTGGACAACGGCATCAACATCGAGCACGCGTGCGGCGGCGTGTGCGCGTGTTCGACGTGCCACGTCTACGTCGAGCAGGGCATGGACGATGTCGAGGAGGCGACGGAGGCGGAAGAGGACCGGGTGGAGGAAGCGCCCGGCCTGCAGCGGAACTCACGCCTGAGCTGCCAGTGCGAGATCGAGGGCGATGGCCCCATCGTGGTGCGTGTTCCGGCCTGGAACCGGAACGCGGTGAAGGAAGTGCCGCACTAGCTCGAGTTGCCTATCGCGCGCTGTACCGAAAGTGTTGGCGTCGGTGTTCTGGCTCGGCTGAGGAGGTGTTGCCTAGCTGTTGATGCGCAGGAGGGCGCTCGCCGGGGCCTCGGGGCTGGCGATGTGGTGGGCGATCTCTTCAATGGCGGAGGCCTGGCTTGGCCAGACGAAGTGGGATGCGGTGGGGTGGTCGTCGTGGGTTGGATACGCGATCCAGCGGTGGGCGGAGTGTTCGTCGTTGAGCGTGGGTTCCCACGTGGGTGCTGCTTCGATGGCGAAGCGCGGGCTCAGGACGATGCAGTTGGACTCGGCGAAGAAGTACGGCGCGATGCGCTCGAGCGCCCAGAGGGCGATGAAGCCGTCGCTCGTGCGCGCGAGCGCGGTCTCTTCTTCGACCTCGCGCAGGGCGGTGATGAGCGCGGTCTCGTCGGGCTCGATGTGGCCCATGACGGGCTGCCACGTGTGGCGCATGGGGTCGTTGGCGCGCTGGAGCTGGAGGAACTCGATGGGGTTGGCGTGGTCGTGGGCGCGCCTGCGGAAGATGTAGGCGTCGACGATGTCGGAGCGCACGGTGGGGGCGCCGTTCACGAGGGCACCGCTTCGTGGTTGGCGGCCGCGGTGAGGAGGACGGCGGCCTTGTCGAGGGTCTCGCGCCACTCGGCGTCGGGGTCGGAGTCGGCGACGATGCCTGCGCCGGCCCAGTAGTCGAGTGTGTGGGTTGGGTCGGTACGGGGCGCCGGGGGGGGACTTGCCGGGGGGGGACTTGCGAGGTCGGACGCGTGAGTCGCGCCTGGCGGGGCGACACGCCCCGGTTCGCTTGGGGTGAAGCAGAGCGTGCGGATGGCGACGGCGAGGGTGAAGGAGCCGTCGTGGTCGATCCACCCGAGGGCGCCGCAGAACGGGCCTCGGCGGGCCGGTTCGAGTCGGTCGATGATGCGCATGGCGCTGAGCTTGGGGGCGCCGGTGACGGAGCCTGGAGGGAAGGTGGCGCTGAGGATGTCGGGGAGGTCGACGCCGGTGCGCACGACGCCTTCGACCTGGGCGATGGCCTGGTGGACGCCGCCCAGGTGGGGCGTGCCGTGCTGCTCGATGGTGCGGCGGTTGGTGACACGGACCGACGCGGGCTCGCAGATGCGCCCCAGGTCGTTGCGCATGAGGTCGGCGATCATGGTGAGTTCCGCGGTGTCCTTGGGTGAGTCGCGGAGCTCTTCGATGGGTGAGGTGAGGGGGCGCGTGCCCTTCATGGGGCGTGTGATGATCCGGCGTGTGGTGGCGTCGAAGTGGAGGAAGAGCTCGGGGGAGAGCGAGCAGATGGCGTGGGTTGGCGACTCGATGTAGGCGCCGTAGGCGGGGCGTGTTGTCGTGAGGAGGTGGTGGGCGAGTGCCCGGCGTGAGCCCGTGAGGGATGTGGTGAGGCGGTGGGCGAGGTTGACCTGATAGGCATCGCCCTCGCGGATGTGGTGGAGGATGTCGCGGACGCCCTCTGTGTAGGCGTGCACGGCGTGTTGGGTGTCGATGTCGTCGAGCGACCAGGCGTGCGGCGTGGGTGGTGGCGCTGTTGTTGTGGTCCGGCGCGCGGGGTGGAGTTCGGCGAGGGGCCAGTCGCGGTCGTTGGGCGCGGTGTCGCGGGCTTGGAGTGCGGGCGCGAGGCGCGCGCCAAGGTCGTAGGAGAGCCACGCGATCCAGCCGTCGGTGTCGCGGGGGGGCGCGCACAGGGCGGCGCGGAGCGTGGCGAGGGGGTCTTGGTCGTGCGTGGGGATGGTGAGGGGTGCCGGCGTGGTGGCCACGGCGCTGGGGAAGCTGCACGCGGCGGGGCGCGCGGGGTAGAGGGCGGTGGCGCAATGTTCAGCGGTCGTTGGGTTCACAGGGTCATGGTACGAGTGGTCGGCGTGCGACGGGGGGAGCGGGGGCGGCGGGTGTGTTGTGGTGCCGCGGGGCGTGTGGCTGGCCGTTCGATAGGGCGAGGTGCTACGTAGTTCAGGTTCCCGGAAGGGAGGGATCTCGGCGGTTTTCGCTTGAGCGGGCGCGCAGCGGTGGCACGTTTGAGTACGCAGGACCGGGATGCTCGAACATGTGCATCCGTTCCCGCTGACTCTGGGAATGCACGCTGTGAAGGGAGCTACTCCAGCGATGAAAGACAACAACAACACACTCAATGCAACGATTGCGATCCTCGCGACCGATGGGTTCGAGCAGTCTGAACTGATCGAGCCGCTCAACAAGCTCCGCGAGGCGGGGGCGACGGTCCACGTCGTCGCGCCGGAGTCGGGCGAGATCCGCGGGTGGGATGAGGACGACTGGGGCGAGCGCGTCCCGGTGGACAGGACGATCGAGGAAGCGCAGGGCGCGGTGGACCAGTACGACGCGCTGGTGCTGCCCGGCGGCGTGATCAACCCCGACAGGCTGCGGATGCGGGAGGACGCGACGCGGTTCGTCCGGGAGTTCTTCAAGGCGGGCAAGCCCGTGTCGGCGATCTGCCACGGGCCTCAGATCCTGATCGACTGCGGTGTGATCGAGGGTCGCGAGATGACGAGCTACCCGTCGATCAAGAACGACCTGAAGAACGCGGGGGCGCGATGGGTCGACAAGGAGGTGGTGTGCGATCAGGCGCTCACGACGAGCCGGTCCCCGGACGACCTCCCGGCGTTCATCGACAAGACGATTGAAGAGGTCCGTGAGGGCGTCCACGCGGGCCAGAAGACGGCGTAAACGAGTCCAACATCTCCGGAACGGGGCCTTTGTGGTCACAGACCCTGCCAAGAGCGTGACACATCCTCTCACTCTTTGAAGCGTCTGACGCAAACGGCAGAGTCGAGTGTGTCGGCAAGGGCTCCAGGCGGCCTCGCGGGTGAATCCGCGGGGCCGCTTTCTTTGCGCGCGGTCGGTTCACGCGGCGGTGATCGCTTCGAGGAACGCATCGGCAAACGCTTCGAGTTTGCGCTGGCCCACGCCCTTGATCTCGAGCATCTCGGCGCGGTTGGTGGGGCGGTGGCGGGCGAGGTCGCGCAGTGTGGCGTCGGAGAAGACGACGTAGGGGGGGACCTCGAGCTCCTCGGCGATGGACTTGCGGAGGGCGCGGAGGGTCTCGAAGAGGGCGCGCTCCTGCGGGTCGAGGGGTCGGGCGTCGTGCGGGCGGGCGGGGTCGCGCCGGTCGCGCGCGGCGGTCATGGGGACCGCGAGGGGGATGGCGTCTTGTCCCTTCATGGCGGCGAGGCCGCGCGGGCCGAAGCGGAGGGCGCGGTGCTCGCCCACGGTGAGCGCGCCCGCGGCGACGAGCTGGTCGAGGAAGGCGGTGACCTCCGGCTTGCGTCGCTCGGCGAGCAGGCCGAAGACCGAGAGGTTGTGGTGGGCGCGTGCGCGGACGTTCTCGGAATCGGCGCCGCGGACGACATCGGTGATGTGCGCAGCGCCGAAGCGCTGGCCGGTGCGCGCGACCGCGGAGAGGAGGACCTGGGCGATGCGCGTGGCGTCGGGCTCGGCGCGGGTCTCGCCCAGGCAGACGTCGCAGGCCTTGCACGAGTCGGCGTCGTAGGGTTGGCCGAAGTGTTCGGAGAGCTGTTTGTGTCGGCAGGCGAGCGCGGTGGCGAGGCGGCGCATCTGGTCGATGAGTTCGAGCTGCGCGTGCACGACTTCGTGCGGTGAGCCCTGCTCCTCGGCGCTGCGCTCGATGAGCTGACGCCAGCGCCCCGGGTCAGACGCGGCGTAGAGGAGGATGCACTCGGCGGGCAGGCCGTCGCGCCCGGCCCGCCCGGTTTCCTGCTGGTAAGCCTCGATGGGCTTGGGCATGGTGGCGTGGATGACGAGGCGGACGTTGGAGCGGTCGATGCCCATGCCGAACGCGACGGTGGCGACGACGACGTCGAGCTGTTCGCGCGAGAAGCGCTGCTCGACGGTGTGGCGCTTGGTGGCGGGCATGCCCGCGTGGTAGTGCTCGGCGTTGAAGCCCTTGTCGCGGAGCTGCTTGGCGAGCGATTCGGTGTTCTTGCGTGAGAGGCAGTAGATGATGGCGCCGCCGCCCTCGCCGCGCTGTTGCATGTCGCGGATCGCCGCGGCGGCCTGCTCGGCGGCCTTGGACCGTGCGCGCACGCGGTAGGTGAGGTTGGGGCGGTCGAACACGCCCACGAGGACCTCGGGTTCGTGGAGGTCGAGCTGATCGATGATGTCTTCGCGGACGCGGGGCGTGGCGGTCGCGGTGAAGGCGTGCATGGGGACGCCGGGCACGACCTGGCGCAGCTCGCGGAGCATGCGGTACTCGGGCCGGAAGTCGTGGCCCCATTGGGAGATGCAGTGGGCCTCGTCGATGGCGATGGCGCCGAGGTTCGACGCATCGGCGAGTTTGGCGAGCAGGGCGCGGAAGCCGCCCGTCATGACGCGCTCGGGCGCGGCGAGCACGAGGCGGAGTTTGCCCGCGAGGAGGCGCTGCTCGATGGCGCGGGCGTCTTCGTAGTCGAGGGCGGAGTGGAGGGCCGCGGCGGGGTAGCCGTTGAGTTCGAGCGAGCGGACCTGGTCGCGCATGAGGGAGATGAGGGGCGAGACGACGATCGTGGCGCGGTCGGTGATGAGGGGTGGGACCTGGTAGCACAGGCTCTTGCCGCCGCCGGTCGGGAGGACGGTGAGGCAGTCGCGGTTGTCGAGCGCGGCGTTGATCGAAGCGGCTTGGAGGGGGCGGAGTTCGTCGAAGCCCCAGACTTCTCGGATGGCGTTGAGGATGTGGTCTGGGGGGGCTTGGGGCATGGGGGTAGGGTAGTTGATGGGGCAATGCGGCGCACTTTTACGCCGCAGGGAAGCGAGCCGGGGCGTGTCGCCCCGGTCGGTTGCGCGGAGCACTGCTGGTAGCGCAATGAGAAACCACGGGCTGGCGCCCGCGGCTCGTGTTGGTGTGGTTTGGAGCGGAGGCTCGCTTCGCTCGCGTTGTTGCATGGCCCCTCACCCCCGGCACTCTCCCCCAAGGGGAGAGGGAGGAGGAGCGTTGGCTTAGCGGGGGCCTCGGCGGGTTTGGCCGGTGCGCTTGCCGCGTGCGGGGCGAACCTTCTTGTGCGACGAACTCGCGCCGCCTGCGCCGGTGCCGGGGCGGTTGCGGGATGAGGTGCGTCCGCTGCCAGCAGCGCCACCGCCCGCGCTGGAGCGCGACTTGGCGGGGCCCTGCGACTTCTTCTTCCTGCGCGGCTTGGCGGGGCGGGCGTCGTCGCCCGGGCGGGCGCCCGTGGAGCGCTCGTTGCGCGAGCGGGGCTTGTTGGCGCCGCCCGTGCCGCCGCCTCGGCCCCGTCCGCCGCCGCCACCGCCGCGGCGCTTCGGCCTGTCGGTGCGCTCTTCGGTTTGCTCGAAGAAGCGTGGGCCCGCGTCGGCGCCGGTGGGCAGTTCAGCCATCTCGGGGAGGCGCGTGACCATGGTCATGGGCGAGCGGTGGATGCGCTGGATGGCCTTGAGGAGGCCCCGTTCGGCGACGTCGCAGAAGGCGATGGCGATGCCCGTTGCGCCCGCGCGGCCCGTGCGACCGATGCGGTGGACGTAGGCCTCGGGCTCCATGGGGAGGTCGAAGTTGAAGACGTGGGTGATGCCGTCGACGTCGAGCCCTCGCGCGGCGACGTCGGTGGCGACGAGGATGCGCGACTTGCCGCTGCTGAAGGCCCGGAGGGCGCGTTCGCGTTGGGGCTGGCTCTTGTTGCCGTGGATCGACTCGGCGGAGATGCCGGCGTGGCGGAGCTTCTTGGTGATCTTGTCGGCGCCGTGCTTGGTGCGCGAGAAGACGACGGCGCGGTCGATGGAGTCGGTCTCGATGATGTGGGTGAGGAGGTCCTGCTTGCGCTGGCGCGGCACGGCGTAGACGGTCTGGTCGATGAGCGCAGCCTCTTCGCGCTTGGGCTTGACCGAGACGCGCACGGGATCGGTCAGGAGGGAGTCGGCGAGCTTGACGATCTCCTTGGGCATGGTCGCGGAGAAGAGCATGGTCTGGCGCTCTTCGGGAAGCTCCTTGACGATCCGACGGATCGGTTGGATGAAGCCCATGTCGAGCATGCGGTCGGCCTCGTCGAGGACGAGGACCTCGATCTGGGAGAGGACGACGATGCCCTGGTCGATGAGGTCGATGAGCCGGCCCGGCGTGGCGACGAGGATGTCGATGCCGTCGCGGAGCGCCCGCTCCTGGCGTGATTGCTTGACGCCGCCGAAGATCGCGGTCTGGCGGAGTGGGGTGTGACGGCCGTAGGAGGCGAAGCTCTGGGTGATCTGGGTGGCGAGCTCGCGTGTTGGGGCGAGGACGAGGGCGCGCGGGAGGCGTGCGCCACCCCGCTTGTGCTTGGGCCCCGACTCGAGGAGGAACTGGATGATGGGCAGCGCGAACGCGGCGGTCTTGCCCGTGCCGGTCTGGGCGCACCCGAGGACGTCGGACCCTTCAAGGGCCGACTCGATGGTCTGGGCCTGGATGGGGGTCGGGGTGGTGTAGCCCTCGTCGGCGATCGCGCGTGAGATCGCGGGGTCGAACTCGAAGGCTTCGAAGGTTGTGATGGCGTTGGTCGTGGGGGTGTCGGTGTCGGTGTCGATGTCGGGGTTGTTGTCGATGTTGTGCTTCTTGGTGTTGGTGCGGTTGTTCAAACGGAGCGTCTCCATCGGCTCGTCGTGGCATGTGCGCACGACGGGCCTGGTGTTGGTTGGGCTTCCTTGCGCCAATGTTGAGGTGTGGCGAGAGGGGTGGCCGGTCGGGATCGGAGCGTCCTCGGCTACATGCCTGATGAGGACGCCGCCAGCAGATTCCCAGAACCCGTGCCGAGCCCGTGATAGGGCTATCGGTCACACTGAGGCCACCGGCTAAGTGATAGACCATAGGCGCTGGGATTTGGAAGGCGAATGGGGGGAGGGCCCGCGGGCGTCGGAGACACGTGGGGAGAACGCGACAGGCCCGCGTGGTGCGCGGGCCTGAAGGTCTTGCCACCCCAGTGACGAGCGT
This sequence comes from Phycisphaerales bacterium, assembly GCA_965228605.1. GTDB lineage: Bacteria > Planctomycetota > Phycisphaerae > Phycisphaerales > UBA1924. Next base: position 2,906,437 of record OZ245825.1, on the reverse strand, counting down.
GTTGAGCCGGGCCTGTGGCGAGCGGCTCGCGCGGGGATCGGGCGCCTCGCGTCCTGCCCAACTGGCCGCGGTGCGTTCCCGATCCCGTTTGAACCCGGGAGAAGGCCGACGGGGGGAGGCCTCCCGCCGTCGGCGAAGGCGTAGCGCGTGGTCTCCTCCACCGGCGCGCTCGCCGAAAAACGCGGGCGGACCCGCGTGGATCTCGATTCTCGAGGCGTTGGCCTCTTTGAGGAAGGAGTCGGGCGGCGTGTGGGTCGCCCGGCTCGAAGAGGGAGTTTCAGAATGGGAGTCGTCGCCTGTTGAGGCGACGTTCCCAAGCGTGGGCCGGAGGGAGTACTGAATGTCCCGGGCGAGGTGCCCGGGGAAGAGACTTGAGGGCCTGAAGGCCCTCAAGCCTCGGCGTGGGCCGGAGGGAGTTGTCACCCGACGACGTGTCGGGCATTGAGGTAATGCGAGCGGCGTGCCAAAGTGGATTGGGGGTCGTGAGGGGGGTTTCAGTGGGGGAGACGGCATTTTTTATGATATTTCGTCTGACAAACTGTTGTGCGTCGTCGTTTTGTGGGCGATTATGATATTTAGCGATGGTGAACGCAAGCCAGTTTGAGACGGCCCCGGTGGGCCTCGCGGCTCTCGATCGGGAGGGGGTTGTGGTGTGGGCCAATGCGTGGGCACGCGAGCGGTGCGGGCTCGAGCCGGGGGGGCGGCTCGCGGAGGCGTTTGAGGATGGGGGCGAGGCGCTGGTCGAGCTTGGGCGGGTGATTGCTGGGGAGCGCGGGCTCGAGGTGCTCGGGCTTCGGGTTATCGGGGGTGGGGGTGCGGTGGACCTGGTCGCCGCCCGCGCGGATGGGGGGGCGGTGTGTGCGCTGACCGATGCATCGCGGCGGGTCGCCCTCGAGGAGGAACTCGGGCGGGTGCGGGGCGAGCTTGCGGTCTCCGAGCGGGCGCGGTCGACGATGCACGAGTTGCAACAGGAGCTGGCGAGCCCGGGGGGCGAGCCGGAGATCATCGGGACCTCGGCGGCGGTGCTGCGCATGAAGGAGCAGGTGCGTGCGGTGGCGGGGTCGACGGCGACGGTGTTGATCCACGGCGAGACGGGGTCGGGCAAGGAGCTTGTGGCGCGGTCGATCCACGCGTTGTCGGCGCGGGCGGGGGAGGCGCTGGTGTCGGTGAACTGTGCTGCGATCCCGGAGTCGTTGCTCGAGTCGGAACTGTTCGGTCACGAGCGCGGGGCGTTTACGGGCGCCGATCGGCAGAAGCTGGGCAAGTTCGAGCTCGCGCACAACGGGACGTTGTTCCTGGACGAGGTAGCGGAGCTGTCGGCGCAGGCGCAGGCGAAGCTGTTGCGCGTGTTGCAGGAGGGGACGTTCGAGCGGGTGGGGGGGACCGAGACGGTGCGCGTCGACGTGCGCGTGGTCGCGGCGACGCACCGGGACCTCGCGGAGCAGGTGGAGAAGCGGCGGTTCCGCGAGGACCTGTACTACCGGCTCAACGTGTTCAAGCTGGTGGTGCCCGCGCTGCGTGATCGGCGGGATGACATCAAGGACCTGGTGGAGTTCCTGCACGAGCGGCATGCGCTGCGGATGGCGCGGAAGGTGCTGCCCGTGTCGGACCGGAGCGTGCGGAAGATGATGGCGTACCGGTGGCCCGGCAACATCCGCGAGCTTGAGAACGCGGTGGAGCGGGCGACGTTGTTGTCGGGCGGGCCCGAGCTCGAGATCGAGATCCCCGATTCGCCCGGGGGGGCGGGGGGTGGGGGGAGCGCGGGTGGTGGCGGCGGTGGGACGGGGGCTTTGCCGCGGGATGTGTTGCTTGATCTGACGCACGACCAGTTGCAGCGGCTGCAGATCATGCACGCGCTGGAGACGCGCGGGTACAAGGTGTTTGGCGAGGACGGTGCCGCGGCGAAGCTTGGGCTCAACCCGCAGACGTTGTTGTCGCGGATGGACAAGTTGGGGATCCCGAGGCCCAGGGCGATGCGGGCGGCGATGCGTGGGGAGTGAGGGTCGCGGGCTACTCGCCGGGTTGTGCGCGCGGGTCGTCGCGCGTCGATACGTGGATGAGCCACGCGATGGTGGCCCACGTGAGCGCCGCGATGAGGGGTGCGGCGGGGGGTGAGCGGTAGAGGGTGAAGTCGGCCCAGGTGAGGAAGTTGGTGGTGGTGGGGGCCCAGTTGTTGAAGTGGAGGGTGGCTTGCGCGCCGGTGGTGGGGTCGGTAGCGGGGATGCCGTGGGCGAGGATGGCGAGGTTGTGGAGGATGAGGGTGGCGAGCATGAGGAGGGTGACGGCGGGGAGTGTGATGGCGGCGAGGATGGCGCGGGCCTTGAGCGCAAGGGGGGTTGCGGCGCAGAGGGCGAGGGTGAGGGCGAGGGGTGACCAGAGGGCGTGGCGCAGGGGTGTGTCGAAGTGGGCGACGACGCGTGGCGGGGCTTTGGAGGTCGCGGTGGCGCGGAGCGACCAGGTGGTGGCTGGTGGTGGGAGCGTGGGTTGGTGGGGTTGGAAGCTGAGCCAGGCGTTGCCTGCGCTGGCCCATGTGGTGTTGAAGAACGCGGCGGTAGCGCGGGTGACGGGTGCATCGGCGATGGGCCACGCGAGGAGCAGCGTGAGGTAGAGGGCGAGCGTCGCCAGGGCGCGCGGGATGACGGCGATGGGTCGTCTCATGGTGTCATCATGCGTCGGCGTCGGCGGGTTGCTGGGGCGCGGGGCGCAGGGTCCACGCGGTGGCGATGATCCATGTGGCGACGACGGCGATCGCGAACGCGCCCTGCCACGCTTCGTGGGTCGTGGTGAAGGTGGAGTCGGCGGCGTGGGTGCGCGCGAAGTAGAGCGTGATGATGCGCACGAGGTTGAGCGCGAGGAGTGTGAGGACGGCCAGGGGGAGCGCGATGAGGAGGCGCCGCCAGCGGCGCCACCCCGCGGCGATGAGCGCAGCGGCGCAGAGCGCGATGGGCTCGGTGGCGTCGCACCCCCGCTCGATGCTCAGGGCGCAGGAGCGCGCGGTGATGGTGTCGGCGTGGACGCGCACGTTCTGGCCCATGGCGTTGAGGATGAGGCCTGAGGCGTGGGCATTGGCGGACTTGATGCGCGGGAAGATGTCCTGTTGGAAGAATCGGGTGGAGGTGACGCCGTAGAAGGTGGCGATGAGGCAGGCGAAGATGGCGAGGAAGGCGGCGGCGCGGGCGAGCGATGGGGCGCGGGGAGGCGCCTGCGTGTCGGTGGTTTGGTCGGGCGTTGGCATGGGGCGCTCCGTTGGGGTGAGTCTATCGGCGGTTTGTGCGGGGCTTGGATAGGATGGCGCGGAAGGAGTTGTGTATGTCGATGCCCACACGTGGACGGTTGCTGGCGCTGGCGTTCTGTGCTGCGAGCCTGGGGTATGTGGCCTCGATGGTGCTCCAGGGGACTGCGCCTGCGCAGCCGAGGTCGGTGGATGCGTCGGCGGGGCTGCTTCCCGATGAGCTGCACACGGTGGGGCTGTTCGAGGAGGCATCGCCCTCGGTGGTGTTTGTGAGCCCGGCGCGGCTCCGGCAGCGCGACTTCTTCACGGTGGAGCGGGTGAGCGGCGCGGGGACGGGCGTGGTGTGGGACGAGGCGGGGCACGTGGTGACGAACTACCACGTGATCCAGGGGAGCCGGTCTATCGATGTGATCCTGTCGGATGGGTCGAGTCAGCCCGCGGCGGTGGTCGGGGTGTGGCCCGTCAAGGACCTGGCGGTGCTGAGGATCGACCCGGCGCAGGTGGGCGGTGGGAAGCTCAAGCCGCTGAAGCTCGGGACGTCGGGCGACCTGCTCGTCGGGCAGTCGGTGTACGCGATCGGGAACCCGTTCGGGCTCGACCAGACGTTGACGAAGGGCGTGGTGTCGGCGCTGGGGCGTGCGATCACGTCGGTGAGCGGGCAGGAGATTTACGATGTGATCCAGACGGACGCGGCGATCAACCCGGGGAACTCGGGCGGGCCGTTGCTCGATTCGAGCGGGCGGCTGATCGGGATCAACACGCAGATCCAGAGCCCATCGGGCGCGAGCGCTGGGATCGGTTTCGCGATCCCAGCCGACACGGTGAACCGGATCGTGACGCAGTTGATCGAGTTTGGCGAGGTGCGCCGGCCGACGATCGGGATCAATTTCGTGAACGACTACCACACGCGGCGGCTCGGGCTTCGGGGTGTGCTTGTGTACCGGGTTGTGCCCGGGAGTGGCGCTGAGGCGGCGGGGCTTCGGGGTGTTGAGGTTGAGCGCGGGCAGATCGTGCGGCTTGGGGACCTGATCGTGGCGATCGATGGGAAGCCCGTGCAGGCGACCGATGACCTGTGGGCGGTGCTCGAGCTGATGAACCCGGGGGATGTGGTGGAGCTGACGGTTGTGCGGGACCGCGCGCAGCGTCAGGTGAGCGTGAAGCTTGGCGCGCCGGCGGGTGGGGAGTGAGCGTCGGTGGCGCTGGTGGTGCGCGTTCGGGGGAGGCGGGGTGTGTGCTCATGGTGCGGCCGGCGGCGTTTGGTTCGAACGCCGAGACGGCGGGGACGAACGCGTTTCAGGAGGCCGGGGAGTGCGGGAGTTCGGTGCGCGAGGGGGCGCAGCGCGAGTTTGATGGGCTGGTGGTTGCGCTGCGCGGGGCGGGCGTGCGGGTGGTGGTGGTTGATGACACGCGCGCGCCCGTGAAGCCCGACGCGGTGTTCCCGAACAACTGGGTGTCGTTTCACGGGGAGGGGGACGGCGGGCGGGTGGTGGTGTACCCGATGATGGCGGCGAGCCGGCGGGCCGAGGTGCGGTGGGATGTGATCGATCGGGTGGAGGCGGAGCTTGGCGCGCGCTGGGAGCGGGGGGACCTGAGCGGGCTGGCGGGGCGCGGGGCGTTTTGCGAGGGGACGGGGAGCCTGGTGCTCGATCGGCGGGCGCGGGTGGCGTACGCGGCGCTGTCGGCGCGGACGACGCGGGCCGGGGTTGATGCGGTTTGTGGAGTGCTTGGGTACGAGGCGGAGGTGTTCCGCGCGGTGGATCGTGGTGGGGAGACCTACCACACCAACGTGATGATGTCGGTGGGGGATGGGGTCGCGGTGGTGTGCGCGGAGTCGATCGTGGATGCGGGCGAGCGGGCACGGGTGGTTGGGCGGCTTGGCGAGGGTGGGCGCGAGGTGGTGGAGATCAGCGCCGCGCAGCGGGATGCGTTTGTGGGGAATGTGCTGTTCCTGCGCGGGGTGGTGGGGGGTGTGGGCGGCGTGGTGGTGATGTCGGCTCGTGCGGAGTCGGCGCTGGGCGATGATGTGGGGGCGCGGGTGCGGGCGCACGCGCGGGTGGTGAGCGCCCCGCTCGGGGTGATCGAGCGGTTTGGTGGTGGGAGCGCGCGGTGTATGTTGTGTGAGGTGTTCCCGCCCCGATAGCGGTGCAACCGATCGTGGGCGGCGTGCGGAGTGGTTGGTATGAGTGACTCCGCGTGGGCTCGTTTGGTGTTGGCGTGTGTGGCGGCGGTGGTGGTTGGGGTGAGCGCTGCGCCTCGCGCGGGGGCGTGCCTGTGGGATCGGGACACGCTCGCGGCCGAGGCGGCGGGGCTGCCCGGCGTGGTGAACATCATTGTGGGGCGGTTCGATCGGTGGCCCGATGCGGTGTACGAAGAGCGGCTGGCGCGGGTCGGTGCGGAAGTCGAGGGCGAGCCTGGGCGGCTCGGGTTGTATGACGATGCGGGGGTGGCGTGCGACAAGCTGGGCCGGCACGGCGAGGCGGTTGAGTGGATGGCGCGCAAGCGGGCACAGCTCGACCTGCTTGGCAGCCCCGATGAGGAGCACGAGTACCGCTACCACGCGAACCTCGGGACGTTCCTGATCCATCGGTGGATCGCGGGCGGGGCGGATCGGGGGGCGATGGGGGATGCGCACGCGGCGCGGGATCACATTGCGCGGGCGATCGAGATCAACGCCGATGCGCACTTCGGGCGGGAAGGGGTGCAGCTCCGGTTGATCGAGTGGTTGATCGCGGCGCCCGAGGGTGGGCACCTCGGCGGGCTGCTCGATCGCGCGGGTGTTGTGCACGTGAGGTACTGGGATTGGTGGGGGGAGGAGGGTGAGTCGGAGCAGCCATACGAGGATGCGGATGCGTTGGTTGAGGGGCTCACGGGGCTCATCGCGCTGGGCAACGCGTGGGAGAGCGTTGATGTGTACTGGGCGCTGTCGATGGCGTTGGATGCGCGGGAGGATGCATCGCTTGCGGTGCTTGCACGGCTGCGCGTTGCGGAGTTGATTGATGCGGGCGGGCGGTCTCTCAACCCGAACGGGCCCGGCGCTGAGGCGATCCGGGCGGAGATCGAACGGGTGCGGTATCGCGGGCGGCTGGAGGAGGGCGATGAGCTCGCGGTAGAGGAATTCTACCCGCGGGCGCGGCGGGCGGCGGACGAGTGGAGCGCCTCGCGCGAGGCGTTCATCGGCGCACGGCTCGACGAGGGGCGGCATCCGGATGGTGAGGGCGCCGAGTCGTTCTGGGATGGGTGGGACGAGCCGGCGGCGCCTGCGCTGCCCGATGGGCTGCTCGGGATGAGCGGGCGGACGTGGGGGGAGACGGTGCTGCCTATGACGGGGCTTGCTTTGCTCGGCGTGGCGCTGGTGGTGGCGATCGGGGGGTACGTGGTGCTCAGGGCCCGAAAGCGCGCGCGGGCACGGTCGGTACACCAAGGAGCGGGCGGGGCGTCCGGTGGGCCACCCGGGCCTGGGTGACGCGGCGGTTGGCGGCACACGCGGGGCGCATCGGCTGTGTATGGCCGGGCGAGCCCAAATCGGGCCGGCCCAGGAAGGTCATGGGTGCGTCGCGGCGTGTCAGCTGCAGTCGTCCCCGAACGCCGCGAGCAGCGCATTGAGGTCGCTCGAATCGGTGTCGCCATCGCCATCGATGTCGCCCTCGTCCGAAGTGCCAAACGCTGCGAGCAGCACGTTGAGGTCGGCCGACCCGATGAAGCCATCGCCATTGAGATCGGCCGGGCAGGGTGCCGTTGTGAAGACATAAGCCGAACCGGAGTTGGCGCCGTTATCGTCGTCATCGGGAGCCCCAACCACGGCCGTGGCGCCGTTGATGGCGACGGAGAAGCCGAACTGATCATCCGCTGCACCGTCGCTGGGCAGGAGTTTGGCGATCTGCTCGCCGGTGGTTATGTCGAAGAGGTACGCCGAACCGGAACTGCCACCGTTGTCGTCGTCCCTCCAAGCCCCAATCACGGCCGTGGCGCCGCTGATGGCAACGGCGCGGCCGAACCGATCCCCCGCGGCGCCGTCGCTGGGCAAGAGCTTGGCGATCTGCTGGCCGGTGGTCGTGTCGAAGAGGTAGGCCGAACCGGAGTCGGTGCCGTTGTCGTCGTCCCATCGAGCCCCAACCACGGCCGTGGTGCCGCTGATGGCGACGGAGATGCCGAACTGATCCTCTGCTGCGCCATCATTGGGCAGGAGCTTGGCGATCTGCTGGCCGGTGGTCGTGTCGAAGAGGTAGGCCGAGCCGGAGAAAGAGCCGTTGTCGTCGTCATCGGGAGCCCCAACCACGGCCGTGGCGCCGCTGATGGCGACGGAGAAGCCGAACTCATGCCCCCCTGCACCGTCGTTGGGCAGGAGTTTGGCGATCTGCGCACCCGTGGTGGTGTCGAACAGGTAGGCCGAGCCGGAGTTGGTGCCGTTGTCGTCGTCAAAGCGAGCCCCAATCGCAGCCGTGGCGCCGCTGATTGCGACGGAGTAGCCGAATTCCTCCCCTGCTGCACCGTCGTCGGGCAGGAGTTTGTCGATCTGCTGGCCGGTGGTCGTGTCGAAGAGGTACACCGACCCGGAATCGCTGCCGTTGTCTTGGTCCTCAGGAGCCCCAACCACCGCCGTGGCGCCGCTGATCGCGACGGATTGGCCGAAGAAGTCAAACCCGGCGCCGTCGTTGGGCAGGAGCTTGGCGATCTGTAGGCCGGTGGTCGTGTCGAAGAGGTACGCCGACCCGGCGCTGAGCCCGTTGTCGTCGTCCAGGCGAGCGCCAACAACAACCGTGGCGCCGCTGATCGCGACGGAGAGGCCGAAGTCATCACCCGATGTCCCGTCTACAGGGAGGAGTTTGTAGTCCTCATTGATCGTCTGGCCTGCGGCGGGCAAGTCGCTCACGGCAGACAGGGCGAGTGCCGCCATCGCGAGCCAGCGGGGAGACGGTTGTCGCATCTTGTCTGACATTTCCCTCGACCTCCGCCCGGCGAAGCGGCCGGGCCGTTTCCAGCAGGATACCGCCTGTCTCGCGATACGAAAGCCCAATCTGACTGCGCGCCGGCGCAATGTGCGACAAGAACGACAGTGGCAGTCGCAACGGACTGTCCCAGCGGCTCAGACGGCGCAGGGCACGAGCTTGGAGTCGAGGGGGTTGTGAGGCTGCGGCGGCGGGGCGGGGCGGGCCGCTGGGGCGATCCGCGAAGAGATCGAGCGGGTTCGGTACAAGGGGCGGCTTGCGCGCCAGGGCCATCCGGGCCTGGGTGAGGCGGCGGTTGGTAGCACACGCGGGGCGCATCAGTTGAGACGTTTTGCTTACGATCTGGGGCCATGGCGGGGCGTGACGAGTCTGAGGCGGTGCCGCGCGAGTTCCTTGCGCAGTACGACGCGGAGCGGGCGAAGAAGCTGCGCAGGCGTGTGGTGATCTTCTGTGTGCTCGTGCTCGCGATGGCGTCGTACGACTTTGCGATCCTCCTCTACGACGCGCTCCGCCCCGGGTACCTGGTCGAAGAGGACCTGCCCAGCAAGGCGGACCTGGCGTTCGACGTGACGCTCTGGGTGTTGTTCGGCGGGGCGCTGGCGTACCTGTTGCGCGTGCGGTGTTCGCGGCGAGCGGTGGTGCGGGCGTCGCAGGTGCTTGTTGGGGCGACGGGTGTGGCGCTGGTTCTGTTCATGCCCTTTGTGTTGCGTGAAGCGGGGATGGGTGAGGACGCGGTGCCTCGTACGCCCGAGGGTGATTGGGAGGTGATGGGTGGTGCGCTGGGGACGGTGTTCCTGATGCACCTGATGGCGAGCATGCTGGTTGCATTGTCGGCGCGTGAGGCGCTGGTGCCGATCGTGCCCGTGCTCGTGGCGTTCGCGTTGTGGGCGTTGTTTGGCGCGGTGGGGCCAGTTGGGGAGCGCCTGACCATGGTGGCTCTGTCGCCGCTCGCGGCGCTGCCGGGCTTTGCGTGGAGCTTGTGGCGGTATCGGAGTTTCGCGGACCGGTTCAAGGCGCGGGCGGTGCAGGCGCGGTATTCGGAGGTGACCAAGGAGTTGACGCGGGCTCGGCGTGTGCACGAGGCGCTGTTCCCGCCGGCGATCACGCGTGGGCCGATCCGTCTGGCGTACACGTACGAGCCGATGCGCGACATCGGGGGCGACTTCCTGTTCGTGCGCCCGTTGTCGTTCCCGCCATCGGAGCCGAGCGGGCCTTTGCTCGTGGTGCTGATCGATGTGACGGGGCACGGGATCACGGCGGCGCTGGCGGTCAACCGGTTGCACGATGAACTCGAGCGGCTGACGGCGGGCGCGGGTGCGGTGGCGCCGTGGGATGTGCTTGCGGCGCTGAACCGGTTCGTGCGCCAGGCGCTGGCTCCGCTGGGGATCTACGCGACGGGCGTGTGCCTGCGCGTGACGGCGGGTGAGCATGGCGGCCCGGGGGTGCTCGAGTGGGCGGGGGGTGGGCACCCGCCCGTGCTCGTGCGGGCGGTTGATGGTTCGGTGCGGGCGCTCGAGAGCGCGAGCCCGATGCTTGGCGTGGTCGAGGACGACCTGTTCGGGAGCGACGAGCAGCGGATGGCGCTCGGGGCGGGCGAGCGGGTGGTGGCGTATACGGATGGCGTGCTCGAGGCGATGGATGAGGGCGGGCGCGAGTTCGGTGTGAAGGGTGTGGTGGCGGTGTTGGAGGGCGCGGGCAGCGAAGGTGGGCTCGCGGAGGCGGTGCGCGAGGCGGTGGAGGGGTTTCGCGCGGGGGAGGCGGGGGATGATGTGTTGATTGTGGGGGTTGGGGTTGGGGGGGATGGGTAGCGCCAGAGGCTCGCTGTGCTCGCGATGGTGTGTGACCCCTCACCCTGCCCTCTCCCCCAAGGGGAGAGGGTGGAGTTTGGCGACTCGCTTTGCTCGCTTGTTCGTGTTTGTGCACCCCCTCCGCCTTCGCTGCGCTCAGGCACCTCCCCCGCCGGGGGCGGGGGGAGGAAGGGGTCGGAGCCACTCGTGAAGCGTTAGCCGACGAGGTTGCGCAGGGCCTCGGCTTTGTCCGTGCGTTCCCAGGTGAAGGTGTCGTTGCCGGCTTCGGTCTTGGCGGGGACGCGGCCGAAGTGGCCGTGGTGGGAAGTTGGCACGTAGATGGGGTTGAGGAGCTTGAGGGATTCGATGATGCCCTTGGGCGTGAGCGAGAAGACTTCGCGGACGGCCTTGGAGATCTTGAGTTCGTCGGCCTTGGCGGTGCCGAAGGTGTCGATGTGGACGGAGGTCGGCTCGGCGACGCCGATGGCGTAGGAGAGCTGGATCTCGCACTCTTCGGCGAGTCCGGCGGCGACGACGTTCTTGGCGATGTAGCGGGCCATGTAGGCGGCGGAGCGGTCGACCTTGGTTGGGTCCTTGCCCGAGAAGGCGCCGCCGCCGTGCCGCCCGCGCCCGCCGTAGGTGTCGACGATGATCTTGCGTCCGGTGAGGCCGACGTCGCCGTGCGGCCCGCCGATCTCGAAGGCGCCCGTGGGGTTGACGTGGACCTTGATGTCGTCGTTCCACCAGGTCGAGTCGAGGGTTGGCTTGATGATGTGGTCGATGACCTGGCGCTTGAGTTCGCCCTGCTTGTCGTTGCGCCTGGACTTATCGGTGTCGTTCCACATTGGGCCGTGCTGGGTGGAGAGGACGACGGTGTCGACGCGGACGGGCTTGCCCGACTCGTCGTACTCGAAGGTGACCTGGCTCTTGGCGTCGGGGCGGAGCTGGTCGATGCCGCCCGCTTCGCGGACCTGGGCGTGCTTCTCGACCAGGCGGTGGGAGAGGAAGATGGGGAGCGGCATGTAGGAGCCGGGCGAGAGGTCTTCGGTCTCTCGGGATGCGTAGCCGAACATCATGCCCTGGTCGCCTGCGCCGAACTCGCCGCCTTCGCGGTGGACTCCCTCGGAGATCTCGGGCGACTGTTGCTTGAGGGAGACGAGCACGGCACAGGAGTGGGCGTCGAAGTGCATCGCGCCGTCTGTGTAGCCGATGCGCTCGATGGCCTCGCGGACGACGTCGGCGATCTCGACGTAGGCCTGCGTGGTGACCTCGCCCGCGATGATCGCCATGCCTGTCGAGACCATCGTCTCGCACGCGACGCGTGAGTTGGGGTCCTGGGCGAGCATGGCGTCGAGGACGGCGTCGGAGATCTGATCCGCGACCTTGTCGGGGTGGCCCATGGAGACGGATTCGGACGTGAAGAAGTGGGTATGGCCCATGAAGACCTCCGGGTCGGGTGAGGCGTGCGAGTGATTCATCCATTCATCCGGATAGGTGGATGAATGAGAGAGGGGGAGTGTAGAAGGGGCAATGTAGCGGGGCAACGTGGATGGGGCTTGTTGCGATCTCACACCTGCCGCCTTGGCGTGATCCGCGGGCGGCATCGCTGAGCGGGACGCTCAGCGATCGCGGGCGAGACGCCCGCGCCACTCTTCCAGAACGCTCGGCGGTAGACTGCGCGGCAGGAGGGCTTGCGCGTGGGCTGGGAGCGGACTGGGCTTCATGAGATCAGCGACCTCGATCGCGATGAGATCGAGGAGTTGCTCGATTCCGCGGCGGCGTGGCGGAGCCGGGTTCGGCAGGCGGATGGGTCGTTGCGGGCTTCGACGCAGACGCCCCTGTCGGGGCATGTGGTCTTCAACTTGTTTTTCGAGAGTTCGACGCGGACGCGGGTGAGCTTCGAGCGGGCCGCGGGGCTGCTTGGGGCGCAGGTGATCCACTTCGATGCCTCGCGGAGCAGCGTGAACAAGGGCGAGACGCTCGGCGACACGATCACGACGCTCGAGGCGATGCGTCCCGATGCGATCGTGGTGAGGCACGCGGAGGACGGGGCTTCGCGCGTGGTGGATGCGCACACGCGGGCGGGGGTGGTGAACGCGGGCGATGGGTCGCACGCGCACCCGACGCAGGCGCTGCTCGATGCGCTGACGATGCGGGACCGGTTCGGGAAGATTGATGGGCTCAAGGTGGTGGTGACGGGGGATGTGCTGCACTCGCGTGTGGCGCGTTCGACGGGGGTGTGCCTGCGGGCGCTGGGGGCCCAGGTGACGCTCGTGGGCCCCGAGGGGCTCGCGCCGGCGGATCGGCTCGCATCTCTAGGGCTTGCGGTCTCGCACGACCTGGATGGGGCGCTGCGCGGGGCGGATGTAGCGTACATGCTCCGGATTCAGCTCGAGCGGCACGATCGCGAGGGGACGGCGGGCGTGCCCGAGATGGACGATTACCGGGCGGGCTACCAGCTCGATGCGCGGCGGCTGGGCTTGCTGAGCAAGCGTGGCGTGGTGATGCACCCGGGGCCTGTCAATCGAGGGGTGGAGCTGAGCGATGAGGTGATGGAGGATGAGCGGTCGCTCATCTGGGACCAGGTGGCCTCGGGGGTGTTCGTGCGGATGGCGGTGCTCGAGGCGGTGGGGCGCCGGCGGTATCTCTGATATCGCGTGACAGCTTGTCCACCCGCACGCGACTTCGGGTCAGCGCCTGCTACCATGTCGCTTTAGATGAAACACAGGCCCGAACGTCACACCGGGAACGCGATCTGGCGTCCTGAGCGGGGGTTGCTGCAAACCACGCTCGGGCGCGGGGGGTGGCGTTGATGGGGTGTGGTGCGCTCGAGAAGCTCGTGAAGGCCGAGGCCCGGTTGGGCGGGGCGATCTCTGTTGGGCTCGAGCCCGCGCCGGAGTATCTGCCCGATGGGTTCAGCGCGAGCCCCGATGGGTACCTGGACTTCTTCAAGGTGGTGATCGACGCGACGCGGGCGTACGCCGCGGCGTACAAGCCCAACCTCGCGTTCTTCGAGGCGCTTGGGCGCCCTGGGTGGGAATTGCTCTTCAAGGTGCGCGAGCTGGTGCCGAGCGAGGCGCTGTTCATCGCGGATGCGAAGCGGTCGGACATTGGCTCGACCGCGCAGCGGTACGCGCGGGCGCTGTTCGAAGAGCTCGATGCGGATGCGGCGACGGTGAACCCGCTCATGGGTCGCGATTCGGTGGAGCCGTTCCTCGAGTTCGAGGATCGGCTGACGTTTGCGCTGGTGCTGACCTCGAACCCCGGGGCGGACGACTTCCTGACGGTGGGCGACCTGCACCTGCGGATCGCGCGGAAGCTCGTGGAGTGGTCGCGCGGGAATGTGGGGTTTGTGGTTGGCGCGACGCGGCCCGAGATGGTGCGCGCGGTGCGGGATGTTGGTGGCGGGGCGCCGTTCCTCGTGCCGGGCGTTGGGGCGCAGGGTGGCGAGGTGGCGAAGGTCGCGGGGGCGGCGCGGGCGACCGCCGTGGGCGTGGGGAGCGGGATGGTGATCCACGCGACGCGGAGCCTGCTGCCAAGCGCGGGCGATGAGGGTGACGTGGGCGAGGTTATTGAGGCCAAGGCGCGGGCGCTGTTGTGCGAGGTGCGGGCGGCGCTGGGCACGGAGACGGAGGCGGCCCATGGGTGATGGTGTTCCTGCGATCGCGGCTCTTGAGCGCACCGGCGCGCTGCTCAACGGGCACTTCCTGCTCAGTTCGGGCAGGCATTCGGATCGGTACTGCCAGTGTGCCCGGGTGTTTGAGCACCCGAGCGAGGCGGCGGGGCTTGCTGCGGAAATGGCGCGCACGCTGCGTGACGGCGGGGTTGACCCGCAGGTCGTGGTCGCCCCGGCGCTTGGCGGCGTGTTGTGGGGGTATGAGCTGGCGCGGGCGCTGGGCGTGCGGTCGGTGTTTGTCGAGCGCGAGGCGGGCGGGGGCTTCCAGCTCCGGCGCGGTTTCGCGATCGAGCCCGGCGAGCGCGTGGTGATGGCAGAGGATGTCGTCACGACGGGCGGGTCGGTGCTTGAGGCGGCGCAGGTCGTGAAAGCGCACGGCGGGGACATCGTGGCGTATGCGTCGGTCGTGGACAGGAGCAACGGGGCGTTCAATTCGGACGCCCCTTTCTTTGCGCTCGCGGCGCTGAGTTTCCAGACGTACGAGAGTGATGCGTGCCCGATGTGCAAAGCGGGCGAGGCGGTGGTGAAGCCCGGCAGCCGGGCGTTGAGCACGGGCGGCAACGGGTAAGGGGATGCGATGGTGCAGCAGGTGCAAGAGGGGCAACGCGTGGAGCGAGTTCGCATGGAAGCGCGTGGCGGGAGGGGGCGGCTCGTGCGCACGGCGCGGCTGATCCTGGAAGACGGGACGGTCTACGAGGGGCGGTCGTTCGGCGCTGAGCGGTCGGCGGCGGGCGAGGTCGTGTTCAACACGGGCATGGTCGGCTACACGGAATCGCTGACTGACCCGTCGTACATCGGGCAGATCCTGGTGTGCACGTATCCGATGATCGGGAACTACGGCGTGCCCGCGGTGCAGGAAGACGATCTGGGCTTGTGCCAGGGGTGGGAGAGCGAACGCATCCAGGTCGCGGGGCTCGTGGTGTCGGACTATTCGCGTACGCACTCGCACTGGGACGCATCGCAGAGCCTTGGCAGCTGGCTCGAGGGCGCGGGGCTGCCGGGCTTGAGCGGGATCGATACCCGCTCGCTGACGCAGCGTTTGCGCGAGCGCGGGTCGATGCTCGGGCGGATCGAGTTCGACGGCGATCCCATCGAGGCGTACGACCCGAACCACGAGAACCTGGTGGCGAGGGCGAGCGTCAAGGAGCCCAAGCTGTACGGCGATGGTGATATGCGGATTGCGCTGCTCGATTGTGGGGCGAAGCACAACATCATCCGGTCGCTCGTGAAGCGCGGGGCGCAGGTGCTCAGGCTGCCCTGGGATGCCGACCTGTCGGGCGAGACGTTTGACGGTTTGATGATCTCGAACGGGCCGGGTGATCCGAGCTATGTGAAGGACGCGGCGCAGCACGTGCGCTGGGCGATCGACCAGGGCAAGCCGACCTTCGGCATCTGCATGGGCAACCAGGTGCTTGCGCACGCGATCGGGGCGACGACGTACAAGCTGCCTTATGGGCATCGGGGCCAGAACCAGCCGGTGATCGAGAACGGCACGGACCGGTGCTTTGTGACGAGCCAGAACCACGGGTTCGCGGTGGACAACGACTCGCTGCCGCGGGACTGGCGGGCGTGGTACTCGAACCTGAATGACGGCACGAACGAGGGGATCCGCCACGCGTGGGCGCCCTACCGCTCGGTGCAGTTCCACCCCGAGGCGATGCCCGGCCCGACCGATGCGTCGTTCCTGTTCGATGAGTTCCTGAGGATGATCGCCAAGTGATGATGATGACACCGATGAACACTGACCATCCGCGTTCGGTCCTGATCCTCGGCAGTGCTGCGCTGCGCATCGGGCAGGCGGGCGAGTTCGATTACTCGGGCTCGCAGGCGATCAAGGCGCTGAAGGAAGAGGGGATCCGCACGGTCCTCATCAACCCGAACATCGCGACGATCCAGACGTCGGACTACCTGGCGGACGAGGTCTACTTCCTGCCCGTGACGCCCGAGGTGGTCGAGCAGGTGATCGAGAAGGAGAAGCCCGACGGGATCCTGCTGAGCTTCGGCGGGCAGACGGCGCTGAACTGCGGGCTCGACCTGAACAAGTCGGGCGTGCTCGAGAAGCACGGCGTGAAGGTGCTCGGCACGCCCGTGCAGTCGATCGAGGACACGGAAGACCGCGAGCGGTTCGTCGATCGGCTGAACGAGATCGGCGCGCTCACGCCCAAGAGCAAGGCTGTGAAGACGGTCGACCAGGCGCTCGAGACGGGGCGCAAGCTCGGCTACCCCGTCATGGTCCGGATCGCCTTCGCGCTGGGTGGGCTTGGGTCTGGGGTGTGTAAGGACGAGGACGAGCTGCGCTCGCTCGCGGGTCGGGCGTTGAGCTACACGGGGCAGATCCTGGTCGAGGAGTACCTGCGCGGGTGGAAGGAAGTCGAGTACGAGGTCGTGCGCGACCGATTCAACAACTGCCTGACGATCTGCAACATGGAGAACTTCGACCCGCTCGGGATCCATACGGGCGAGTCGATCGTCGTCGCACCGAGCCAGACGCTGACCAACGCGGAGTACCACAACCTGCGCGAGGTCTCGATCAAGGTGATCAGGCACCTTGGGATTGTGGGTGAGTGCAACATCCAGTTTGCGCTCGCGCCCGATTCGGAGGAGTACCGGATCATCGAGGTGAATGCGCGCCTGTCGCGCAGCAGCGCGCTGGCGTCCAAGGCGACGGGGTACCCGCTCGCGTTCGTCGCGGCCAAGCTGGCGCTGGGGTACGGGCTGCACGAGTTGCCCAACGCGATCACGAAGGTGACCAAGGCGTTCTTCGAGCCCGCGTTGGACTACTGCGTGGTGAAGATGCCGCGCTGGGACCTGAAGAAGTTCAGGAACGTGCGGCCGCAGCTCGGGTCGGGGATGAAGTCGGTCGGCGAGGTGATGGCGATCGGTCGGAGTTTCGAGGAGGCGCTGCAGAAGGCGGTGCGGATGCTCGATGTGGGGCGGCACGGGCTTGTCGCGAACGAGCCGTTCGAGGCGAGCGATGAGGAGATCGCGACCGAGCTGGCGCACCCGACGGACGAGCGGCTGTTCGCGATCGTCGAGGCGCTGAGGCGTGGGTGGGCGATCGATCGGATCCATGAGCTGTCGCACATCGACCGGTGGTTCCTGGACAAGGTGGCGCGGGTTGTTGAGCTGGCGCACGAGGTCGAGGTGCTGGATGAGTTGCCCGATGCGGGGCTGATGCGCGAGGTGAAGCGGGCGGGGTTCAGCGACAAGGCGCTGAGCAGGCTGATGGATGCGCCGGTCGAGCGGGTGCGTGAGCACCGGCGGGCGCAGGGGATTCGTCCCGTGCTAAGGCAGATCGACACGATGGCCGCGGAGTTCCCGGCCCAGACGAATTACCTGTACCTGACCTACGCGGGCGATCATGACGATGCGGACTTCGGTGCCGACAACGCGGTGCTGCTGCTCGGCTCGGGGGCGTACCGGATCGGGTGCTCGGTGGAGTTCGATTGGTGCTGCGTGAACGCGGGGCGGACATTGCGCGAGATGGGCTACCGCGCGGTGATGCTCAACTACAACCCCGAGACGGTGTCCACCGATTACGACGAGTTCCACCAGTTGGTGTTCGATGAGATCTCGATCGAGACGGTGCTCGAACTGCACGACAAGATCAAGCCGATCGGTGTGGTTGTTTCGATGGGGGGGCAGATCCCGAACAACCTGGCGCTGAAGCTGGCGCGCAACGGCGTGAAGATCCTGGGCACGAGCCCGCAGAGCATCGACCGCGCGGAGGACCGCCACAAGTTCAGTGGCATGCTCGACGAGCTGAAGGTCGATCAGCCGGCGTGGCGCGAGCTGACGACGCCGGCCGACGCGAAGGCGTTCGCCGCCGAGGTCGGGTACCCGGTGCTGGTGCGTCCGAGCTACGTGCTGTCGGGGGCCGCGATGGCGGTGGCGTCGAACGATGACGAGATGACGAAGTACCTGGAGCAGGCGGCGCTGGTAAGCCTGGAGCACCCGATCGTCGTGAGCAAGTACATCGTCAACGCGAAGGAGATCGAGTTCGACGCGGTGGCGCAGGATGGCGAAGTGATCGCGTATGCGCTGTCCGAGCACGTCGAGAACGCGGGGGTGCACTCGGGCGATGCGACGCTCGTGTTCCCGGCCCAGCGGACGTACCTGGAGACGATGCGGCAGGTGCGGCAGGCGTCGAAGAAGATCGCGAAGGCGCTGCACATCAACGGGCCCTTCAACATCCAGTACATCGCGAAGGACAACGCGGTGAAGGTGATCGAGTGCAACCTGCGGGCGTCGCGCAGCTTCCCGTTCGTGAGCAAGCTGCTGCGCCAGAACTTCATCGAGCTGGCGACGCGGGTGATCATGGGCGAGACGGTCACCCCTCCTGATAAGGCGGCGTTTGATCTGAACTATGTGGGCGTGAAGGCGCCGCAGTTCTCGTTCACGCGGCTCGACGGCGCCGACCCGACGCTCGGGGTTGAGATGGCTTCGACGGGCGAGGTCGGGTGCATCGGCGACGACTTCAACGAGGCCTTCCTCAAGGCGCTCACCTCAGTCGGCTACCGCTTCCCGATCCGCGCGATGCTGCTGAGCGTCGGTTCGATCAAGAACAAGGCGGAGCTGCTTGAGACGATGCGCGGGTTCGCGGGGCAGGGCATCACGCTCTACGCGACGCACGGCACGGCGAAGTTCCTCGATGAGCACGGCGTGGCGGTGACGCATGTCGAGTGGCCGCTCGATGCGGGTGAGGGCGTGCGCACCGCGGTGGACATCATCAAGGAGAACGCGATCGACCTGGTGATCAACATCCCCAGCGCGAACAAGGTGGATGAACTGACCAATGGGTACGCGATCCGGCGGGCGGCGGTGGACTACAACGTGCCCTTGATCACGAACCGCCAGATCGCGGAGCGTCTTGGTGAGGCGCTGTCGCGGAGTGAGCCGGGCAAGGTGAAGGTTCGTGGGTGGGGGGAGTATGTGGTGTGAGCGGGGTTCGCGGTTCGGGCCTCGGGCCTCGGGTCTGGGGTCTGGGGGGTGAGCGTGTTGCTCGGTCGTTGAGGGTGTTGGCGGGCACCCCACCGGGGTCTTCGCTTCGCTCGTGCCGAGCGGGCGCGGCGTCAGCCTCGACGTTTGCGGCGTGGCTCGATGACCTCCATCCAGATCATCATGGCGATGAACCAGTGGAATCCACCGGGCTGAGATCCAAAGGAGGAGCGCGGCCAAGAGCGGCACGCCCGATTCGAAGTGGTAGGACTCGCGTGGTCGGCCGCGCAGGCGGTGGAGCGGGTAGCTGAGGAAGCTCGCGTAGAAGTTGAAGGTGGCGATCGGTGTGCCGAGGACGAGCAGGATGAGGACTGGGATGGGCATGGTGGCTCGGGCGGCGGCGAGTCGAGCCGCCGCTCTGCTCAGGCTCGGCGTCTTCGAGTGACCCTACGATCGGGTGATGTCGTCGGTTTCCGTTGAACAACCTGCCGTTGGGGTGAGCAACCCGCACATCGGGCGGGCGTTGCAGTGGGGGCCGCTCGCGCTCGGGACGAACCTGTTGCTTGCGCCGGTCGCGAATTACTGTGATCTGGCGTGGCGGATCGTGTGCCGGGAGCAGGGTGGGGTTGGGCTGGCGTGTACGGACCTGTTGAGCCCGGCGGGGCTGCTGCGCGGCACGGCGCACTCGCTTGACCTCGCGGCGACCAACGAGGCGGACTCGCCCGTGTGCATGCAGCTGTATGGGGCGGACCCCGAAGTGCTGAGCGAGGGGGCGGTGTGGGCGCTGGAGCACGGCGCCGATGCGATCGACATCAACATGGGGTGCCCCGTTGACAAGGTGACGAAGAAGGATGGGGGCTCGAAGCTGTTGTGCGAGCCGGACCGGACGGTGAAGCTCGCGGAGCGTGTGGTGATGGAGGTCGAGCGGGCGTCGCGCGGGCGTGTGGGGGTGTCGGCGAAGCTGCGGCTGGGTTGGGATGACTCTTGCGTGGTGGCGCCGGAGTTGGCGCGCCGGCTCGAGCGGGTGGGCGTGTGCGGGATCACGGTGCACGGTCGGACGACGGAACAGCGGTTCAAGGGCGAGGTGCGGATGGATGGCATCCGTGAGGTTGTGGAGGCGGTCGACCACGTGCCCGTGCTCGGCAACGGGGATGTGACGGAGCCCGAGCACGTGGTCGCGATGATGGAGCGGACGGGGTGCGCGGGGGTGATGATTGGGCGGGGGTCGTTCAGCCAGCCCTGGTTGTTCCGCCGGGGGTGGGGGGCGCAGCTCCGAGAGACGAAGAGACCGAGAGACGGAGAGACGGAGTGGGAGGGGGCAGAGGCGATGTGCGCCGAGCCGGGGGAGGATGAGAAGATTGCGGTCATTCGGCGGTACTTCGAGTTGATGATGGAGTATCGCGGCGAGCACTACGCGATGACGCACATCCGCCGGCGGATCAGTTGGCTTGGCAAGCGGCTTGGGCCGTGCAAGCCCATGAAGGAGGCGGTGCGCACGGCGGGCGGGCCCGCCGATGTGCACGCGGCGCTGGATGGGTTTCTTGAAGGTGGGCTGAGGCGGTTCGCGTAGCGATTAGAAGGGGCGCGGCGCATCGGCGGGGTCGGGGGCTTCCTCGTCGGGCGGGCTTGGTGGTTCGACGCCGATGGAGCGGTAGGCCGACGCGATGATCTCGTCCTGGGCGATGCCGATCTCGTCGATGCGGTCCCACATGGCGTTGTAGCGGTCGATGTCGTCGTCCTCTTCGAGCAGCATCAGGCCCGTCTCGGGGTCGACTTCCCACTCGCCTTCGAGCGCGATGAGCATATCGATCATGTCGATGGCGATGGCGGCGAACTCCTTGTCGAGCTTGCGCATGCGCATCGCGGGGCCCGCGGCCATGCCCGCGCGGAAGTCGTTGATGATCGTCTGGACGATGGAGTCGTCGAGGTCGGTGTCCTGGAGCGCGGCCTTGAAACGCGGGGTCGCGGCGTTGATGCGGTCGAGGACGGCCTGGTTGGCGTCCCTGAAGCGTTCGTAGGTGGCGCGGCGGGCCTCGAGGCATGGGGTGTCGCACCCGTGGAACTCGAGCGAGCCCGACCCGAGGACTTCGTCGAGGGCGGCCTCGTATTCGATGAACGCCTCGTGGTAGCCGTCGTTGATGTCGGCGAGCTCGTTGAGCAGGCGGCGGACGAGGTCGGTGCGCGCGGCGACCGCCTCGCGGCGCAGCTCGTCGGCCTGGTGCTTGGTGGCGGCGGCGGGGCTCGCGATGATCTCGGGTGTGAGCGTGTCCTGCACGCGGTTGACGGCGGCCTGGAACTCGTTGGCGCTCTCAAGGAAGGCATCGGCGTTGAGGCCCCGCACCCCCGCGGTCAGCCACGCGCTGGCTTGCCCGAGCGCGAGGAGGGAGAGCCAGAAGACGATGACGATGTTGCCCGCGCGGTTGGAGCGGCGGGCCAGGAAGAAGGCGAGCCACCCGAAGAGGAGGGCGGTGAGGATGGGGCAGGCGAACGAGCCCAACACGCTGCCGATCAGCTCCGCGGGGTCGCCCGTTGGTTCCTGCGCGAGCGAGTTCATCGTGCTGAGGACGATCGCGATGACGGCGGGGACCAGGGTCCACGCGCTGGGTCGGAAGGAGCGTCGCTTGGGGGTGATCGTCTTGGGCGTGTCGGGGGCGTCTGGCATCGTGGGTTACCTGGCGTCGGGGGCTTCGGCTTGTGCTTCGGCACGCACAGCGGGCGCGATGGGACGCACGATGGGCCCGCCGCACTCGGGGCAGGTGTCGTCTCTGATCAGGCCCGAGAGGTCGTAGCCGCAGTTGGGGCACGTGGGTGGCGGGCCCGGTTCGTCTTCGCCCTGGATGTAGGTCTCGCCCTTGTAGAAGCGTGTCCAGACGACGTAGATGGCGGCGACGACGAGCATGAGGGCGGTGAAGAACCAGTAGTAGCTCGCGCCGTCGAGCATGGTCGAGCCGTCTTCTTTCCTGAAGCCGTCGAGGATGAAGTTGACGCCCGAGGTGAAGAGGTTGCCGAGTGACACGCCCAGGAAGTAGATGCCCATGATGAACGACTTCATCTTCTTGGGCGCCTGCGTGTAGGCGAACTCGAGCGAGGTGATGGAGACCATGACCTCCGCGGCGGTGAGGAGGACGTAGGCGAGGAATTGCCACCCGATGCTCGGCTGGCCCGAGAGGGCGGTGGTGACCTGGGCATCGGACCACCCGGCGGCGGTAGCGGCCTTGATGGCTTCTTCGAGCGAGCCCGAGCCTGCGCCAAGCGCGGTCCAGATGCCCGCCGCGGCTTGCTCGGCGCCCGCGGCGATCCACGTTTCGATGATCGCGGAGAGCGCGAAGGCGGTGGAGGTCAGGAAGAGGCCGATGCCCATCTTGCGGAGCGGCGTGACGGTGAAGAACCTGCCCATGAGCGGGTAGATGGCGTAGGAGAACGTCGGGATGAGGATCAGGATGAGGATGGGGTTGACCGCCTGCACCTGGCTCTCGAGCCATGTGATGCCCATGAAGTTGCGGTTCATGGACTCTGCCTGGAGGACCCACGCGGAGCCGGTCTGGTCGAAGATGGCCCAGAACATGGGGATGAAGAGGAGGAAGAGGGGCGCGAGGTTGATGAGGGCGCGCCGTCCCTCGGGGGAGAAGGTCTCTTCCTTGAACTTGGTCCATCCCGCGGCGGGGATGTGGACGAACCGGTTGCGCCCGAGCCAGAAGACGAAGGTGGCGATGGCCATGAGCACGCCCGGCACTCCGAACGCGAGCCATGGGCCGACCTTGGCGAGGAAGAGCGGCGTGAGGAGCGAGCTGGTCGCGGCGCCGACGTTGATGGAGAAGTAGAACCAGGAGAAGGTCTTGGAGATGAGGTGCTTGTTGCCTGCGCCGAACTGGTCGCCGACGTGGGCGCTGACGCACGGCTTGATGCCGCCCGCGCCGATGGCGATGAAGAGGAGGCCCAGGTACATGAAGGGCTTCATGTCCCATGCGCCGGTGACGGGGCCCAGGTCCATGAGGGCGAGCATGCCATGGCCGAAGCAGTACATGAGTGAGATGAAGAGGATCGTCTTGTACTTGCCCCAGAGGATGTCGGAGATCATGGCGCCGATGATGGGGAAGAAGTAGGCGGCGGCGGTGAAGAGGTGGTAGACACCCTTGGCCTGCTCGTCGCCCATGTAGTCGGGCTGGCCGGCCGAGTCGAGCAGGTGCTTGGTCATGAAGACGGTGAGGATGGCCTTCATGCCGTAGAAGGAGAATCGCTCGGCGAACTCGTTGCCGATGATGTAGGGGATGCCCTTGGGCATGCCCGTTTCGTTGCGTGGCTTGGTGAGGTAGTTGGCCATGGCGTCTCCGGTCGTGGGTGGCCCGGCTCGCCGAGCCGGGTCTCTTGCGCGAACGGCGTCGAGTGTAGTGGATGGGCGGTTGATGGCGGAAGGTTGCGGGTTGAGGAGGCGTTGGCCACAATCGGCCCCATGACTGACATTGAGCCGACCAGACCGCACCCGCCCGCATCGGATCAGAGCCCGAAGGGGCTGCTCGACCTTGTCGAGTGGGTGGGCAACAAGCTGCCCGATCCCGTGATGCTGTTCTTTGGCGGCGCGATCCTTGTGATGGTGCTCTCGGGGATCGGGAAGTGGGCGGGTTGGAGTGTTGAGAAGCCGGTCGTGATGCCCGTGACGCAGGCGGTGCTCGATGAGACGGGCGTGCCGGTGCAGGTGTACTCGTTCAGCAACGTCGGGCGGGTCAACAAACTCGATCTCGTGGAGGTGGATGAGGACGGGGATGGTGTTGCGGAGGCGTTCGAGGCGAAGCGCGCGGTGGTGCGTACGCCTCTGGTGGAGCGCTTCACCGACGGGGAAGGTCGCGAGAGCTACAAGCTCAAGACCGAAGCCGGGACGGAGCCGGTCAGGGTGAACTCGCTCTTCTCGCGCGAGGGGGCGCGGTGGGCGATCGACAGCATGGTGACGAACTTCACGAGCTTCCACCCGCTTGGCGTGGTGCTCGTGGCGATGCTGGGGATCGGGGTGGCGGAGAAGACGGGGTGCATCGCGGCGCTGCTCAAGGCGTTGATGTTGTTCACGCCCATGCGGTTGCTGACGCCCGCGACGGTGTTTGTCGGTGTGATGTCGTCGATGGCCGCCGATGCGGGGTACGTGGTGCTTCCGCCGCTGGCCGCGGCGTTGTACAAGTCGGTGGGGCGGTCGCCGTTGGTTGGATTGGCGGCGGTGTTCTGCGGGGTCGGTGGTGGGTTCAGCGCGAACCTGTTGCCCACGAGCATCGACCCGCTGCTCGCGGGGCTGACGCAGGAGGGGGCGCAGATCCTCAACCCTGCGTACACCGTGAACCCGCTCTGCAACTACTTCTTCATGATCGCGTCAACGGTGATGCTGACGCTCGTGGGGTGGGCGGTGACGTCGCTCGTTGTTGAGCGGCGGTATGAGAAGAAGCGCGCGGAGGAGGGCGGGCCAGCCCCGCTGACCGCTGAGGACGAGGCGGCGCGGCACATCTCGCCGGGCGAGGTGCGTGGGCTTGTCTGGGCGGGCATCTGGCTCGCGATCGGGACGGCGCTGTCGGCGGCGCTGATCCTCGTGCCCGGCGCGCCGCTGTACGCGGACCCGGGCGAGGGGGCGCGCTGGCCCAACGCGATCGTGCCCTTGCTGTTTGTGTTGTTCCTGATCCCGGGCGTGGTGTACGGCATCGTGACGGGGCGATCAAGGGGGAGACGGGCGCGGAGCGGCTCGACGTCGGGATCGCGCGGATGATGGGGCATTCGATGGCGGACATGGGGCCGTACATCGTGCTGGCGTTCTTTGCGGCCCAGTTCATCGCGTACTTCAACTACACGAACCTGGGCGTGATGCTCGCGATCAAGGGGGGCGAGGCGCTGTCCGCGGCGGCGCTGCCGCCCGCGCTGCTGCTGCCGGTCTTTGTGATCGTGGTGATGTTCGGCAACCTGTTCATCGGGTCGGCGAGCGCGAAGTACGCGTTCTTCGCGCCGGTGTTCGTGCCCATGTTCATGCAGGCGGGGATCAGCCCGGAGCTGACGCAGGGCGCCTACCGCGTGGGCGATTCGATCTCGAACACGATCACGCCGCTCAACCCGTACTTCATCATCATCCTGGTGTTCGCGCAGAAGTACATGCCCAAGGCGGGGATCGGCACGCTCGTGTCGTTGATGTTGCCCTATGCGCTCGCGATGTGGGTGGCGTGGACGGTGATGCTCGTGGTTTGGATCCTGATTGGTGCGCCGCTGGGGTTCGATGGCGGGCTCGAGTATGTGGCAGGCGGCGGGTGAGAATCCGGGCAGATGGGCGTATCACGGGGGCACAGAGCGGTCTCCTACCGTCCATGGAGGGCCCGGCCCGTGGGGTGGAGTGCGCGGGGCCCAAACGAGTCTCTGAGAATTCAAGGAGGGAATCCCATGCATTGCATGACCCCACTGGCGGCGTTGGTCGTGTTGACGGCCGGCGCTGCGTTGTCGCCTGCGCAGACGGTGTGCTTCACGAAGATCGCTGATGCGGCCTCGATCAACCCGTACGGCGTGCGACCGGCGCTCCACGACGGGATGATCGCGTTCCTGGGCCACAACGAGGCGACGGACGTGTACGGCGTCTTCGCCGCGCCAGCAGATGGTTCGGGGCCGATCGTCACGATCGCGGACCAGCAGACCATCGCGCCGAACCTGCCGGACACGCACCTGACGGCCTTCTGGAACCCCGACATCCACAACGGGCAGGTCGTCTTCGCGGCGCGGTACGACGCGACGGGCATCGATGGGATGTACCTGCACAACGGGGACAAGCTCGTCACGCTGGTGAACAAGCCTTACGCCGACAACCTGCAATCTCTGGGTGATCTCGGGGTCACGTGGGAGACGACCGGCTCCAACCCGTGGTTTAAGTTCTTCGGCGGCTCGCCCTACGTGATCGCGTCACTCGGGCAGGCGATGCCCGGCGGGGGGACGTTCGTGGATGTCGAGCCGCAACCGCCTTCGCTCAAGAACGGGATCGTGACGCTCGCGGCGTACATCAGCACACCCGGTGACGGGAACGGCGGGGTCTACCTCTACGACCCGCAGGCCGATTCGTTCAACGTGATCGCGAACCACACGCAGCAGATGCCCGGGCGTGAGGAGTTCTTCGACTTCTTCCACGCCGCGGACTCTGACGGGCAGAACGTGGTGATCGTGGGCAAGAGCGGGTACCTGGGTTTCGGTGGGCACCAGGGGCTCTATATGGCGCCCGCTGACTCGGCGAGCGACACGCCGTCACCCCTGACGAAGATCGCGGAGATCGGCGACCCGTCGCCCGATGGCGGGACGTTCGGGTCGTTCGGTGATGTGGCGATCGATGGTGACCTGGTGATCTTCACGGCGTTCTTCGGGAACCCGGTGGTGCCCGACTCGATGGGCCTGTTCGGCAAGTTCGCTGGTGGGCCGATCTTCCACATCGCGAGCCCGGGCGACGAGATCGCGGGCGAGTTTCCGACGACGATCGACTGGCACTTCACCGGGCTGTCGGGCAACCAGATCGTGTTCCGCGGGACGGTCGCGCCCCCCGGGCCTGGCGGCGGGACGTACGACTACGCGCTGTTCAGCGCGACCCTCGACCCGCAGGGCGGCGTGGACTGCCCCGACGCGCCGCCCCCGCCGCCTCCCGTGCCGACAAACGACTGCGCGGAGTGGCGCGACCTGCCCAAGCTCGCCTCGGACGATGTGGTGTCGATGCGCGACATCGAGGTGATCGCGGACGATGACATCTGGGCGGCCGGGAGCGGCTTCGCGGCGCACTGGGACGGGTCGTCGTGGACGCAGTTCGACCTCCCGCTCGTGGAGGGCTCGAAGGTCTCGCTCGAGAACATCGACGGGTCGGCGAGCGATCACGTCTGGGCGGTCGGCAACTACAACGGCCCGCAGGGCTATGTGAAGCACGCCACATTCAGGTGGGATGGCGATTCGTGGTCGCATGTCCCGGGGCTCAACGCGAGCACGGCGGGCAACTGGCTCTGGGGAGTCGAGGCGGTGTCGCCCACGATGGTCTGGGCCGTGGGCTCGACGGGGTGGGACTCGCTCGATTACTTCATGATGCGGTTCGATGGGGTCAGTTGGAGCGAGTCGACGGTCCCGGACCCCGGCAAGACCTACGCGGAGTTCCAGGGGGTGTCGGGCACGGGCGCGGACGACATCTGGGCGGTGGGTTACGCGGGTGGCCCGGGCCCCTACGAGGCGATCATCTTCCACTACGACGGCAAGGTCTGGAGTGAAGTTGGCGATGTGCCCCAGCCCAGTTCGAACCCGACGTTGTACGACGTCGAGGCGATCGGGCCCGATCTGGCGTGGGCGGTCGGCGATCGCTTCGTGACCGGCGCGGGCCATCAGCCCATCTCGATGAAGTGGGACGGCGTGTCGTGGGAGCCGATGCTTACGCCAAGTCCCGGGTCCGGCTGGAACTTCCTGTTCGGCGTCTCGGGCACGGACGAGGACCACGTCTACGCGACGGGGTACCACTACTACGGCGCCGTCAGCGAGCCCATTGCGCTGCACTGGGATGGTGTGAACGATGTCTGGGTTGGTGACGACCTGGAGATGGAGGGGTATTCGACGACGGCGTGGGCCGCGGGCGCGCTCTCGAACGGGAATGGGCTCGCCATCGGCACCGTCGGGTACTACGGGGGCACGCCCGCGGACATGTTCCTGAGGGAGTTCGGCAAGCCGGCCGGCCCGGCGGACTTCGATTGCGACGGCCTTGTCAGCTCGGCCGACCTGAACATGGTGCTCGCCAGCTTCGGCGCGGTGAGTTCGGTCGACGCGAACGCCGACGGGTACTGCAGCACGTACGAGCTGAACATGGTGCTCGCGGACTACGGCAAGTCTGCGGAGTAGCGTTCGCGTGCGTCGATTGCTCTCAGGCCGCCCCGTACCGCGTGTGCGGGGCGGCTTTCGATTGCGCCTGCTGGACGCGGGGGTCGCGGGCCGCCATGATGGGGGCGGTCAACGAGGCCCGCCACCTGACAGGACACCGCACGTCCCATGAACGACACGCCCCAGCAACGCGCCGACCCATGCGTGATCGTCCTGTTCGGCGCCTCGGGCGACCTGGCGAAGCGCAAGCTCATCCCCGCGCTGCTCGCGCTCGATCGTCAGGGCAGGCTGCCCGACGGGGTGTGCGTGCTCGGGGTGTCGCGGACGGAGATGAGCGATGAGGAGTGGCGCGGGCACCTGCGCGATTCGGCGTCGCGTGGCGACCTGTTCAACGATGCGGATTGGCAGCGTTTCCGCGGGCGGCTCCACTACCTCGCGGGGTCGGCGACGGACGCGGATATGTATCCCGTGCTCATCCAACGGATCAACGAGCTCGGGAAGAAGCACGGGATCGACCGCCCGGGGGCCGCGTCGCCCGAGAGCCCCTGGGCGTGCCTGCCCAATGTGCTGTTCTACCTGTCGGTGTCGCCCAATCTGTACGAGCCGATCATCGAGCGGATCGGTTCATCGGGGATCGTGAGCGAGGACAAGCGGTGGTGCACGATCGGTGATGACAACGACGCGGTGCCGTGGCAGCGGATCATCATCGAGAAGCCCATCGGCCACGACCTGGCGTCGGCCGAGGAGCTCAACCGGGTGGTGGGGCGGGCGTTCGAGGAGGAGTCGGTCTACCGGATCGATCACTACCTGGGCAAGGAGCTCGTGCAGAACATCCTGGTGATGCGGTTCGCGAACACGATCTTCGAGCCGTTGTGGAACAACCGGTTCGTGGACCACGTGCAGGTGACCGCCGCGGAGCGGATCGGTGTGGGGCGACGCGCGGGGGGGTACTACGACGACGCGGGCGCGACGCGTGACATGATCCAGAGCCACCTGCTCCAGGTGATGGCGCTGATCGCGATGGAGCCGCCCGCGCACTTTGATCACGTGGCGATCCGGCGTGAGAAGCTCAAGCTGCTCCAATCGGTCAGGCGCATGAGCATCGATGATGCGCACGAGCACGCGGTCATGGGGCGGTACCTCGGGTCGGGCGATGAGCACGACGAGGACGGGGGCGCCGCATACGCGGAGCTTGACGGGGTCGATCCGGCTCGGCGGACCGAGACGTTCGCGGCGATGCGCCTGCACGTGGACAACTGGCGCTGGTCGGGCGTGCCGTTCTACGTGCGTTCTGGGAAGAAGCTTGCGAAGAAGCACACGGAGGTGGTGGTGCAGTTCAAGCACCCGCCCGCGGACCTGTTCAAGGGCGTGCTCGCGGACGACTCGGTCCGTTCGACGAACCAGGTGGTGCTGCGGATCGCGCCGCACGAGGGGATCCTGCTCAGGTTCGATGCGAAGGTGCCCGGCCCGGAGGTGAAGCTCGACGCGGTGCACATGGACTACGTGATCGCGGAGCGGTTCCCCTCGACGCCCCTCATCGAGGCGTACGGCCCCCTTCTGCTCGACGCGATGCGTGGGGACAAGACGCAGTTCATGCACCGGGACGAGGTCGTGGCGACGTGGGGGATCGTGGAGCCGTTCCTGAAGTCGGGGCGTGTGCGCGAGGCGGTGGCGGACTACCCCGCGGGGTCGTGGGGGCCGGCGCAGGTCGACGGGCTGCTCGACACGCCCGAGCGGCAGTGGCACAACGTGTGAGGGCGTGGGGCGAGGGGTCGCGGTTGCCCCTAGAGTGTGGGCATGTCGGATGCGGATGCGAGCCACGCCTCGGGCGTGTACCGGTTGGAACCAGATGCGACGCCGCCGAGCCTGCCCGGGACGGTGGTGGTGCGGCGCGATGCGGACCAGTTGCTCGACGTGGTCGCGTCGGACCTGTTGATGCAGGCGCACGCGTGCGCGCGGAAGTTCGGGACGTTCCACCTGGCGTTGTCGGGCGGGTCGACGCCCATGCCCCTCTACATGCGGCTGATGACCGACCCGGCGTACCGCGGGCTGCCGTGGGACAAGACGCACCTGTGGATCGTGGATGAGCGCTGCGTGCCGTTCGACGATGAGCGTTCGAACTACGCGAACATCGCGGGGTACATCGTGGACCACTCGGGCATCCCCAGGAGCCACGTGCACCCGATCCGCGCGATGGATGGTGATGCGGACGTGGCGTACGAGCACGAGTTGCTCGCAGCGCTCGCCGACCGACCTGAAGGGCATGACCGCCTCGACTTCGTGCTGCTCGGCATGGGCGACGATGCGCACACCGCATCCCTCTTCCCGCGCTCGCCCGCGCTGCACGAGCGTGATCGCCTTGTGGTGTTCAACCGCGGGCCCAACGTGACGCCGCCCGATCGCGTGACGGTGACGTACCGTGTGCTCAACGCATCGCGGTTTGTCGGTGTGCTCGTGACCGGTGAGGGGAAGCGGGAGGCGGTGGCGCGGGTCGAGCGCGCAGCGCAGAGCGGCGATGAGGGGAGCGAGGCGCTGCCCGTGCTTGGGGTGGCGCCGGTTGCCGGTGAGCTGCGCTGGTACCTGGACGCGGCGGCGTGCCCGAGATCAGAGGGGGGGCACTGACCGGAGGATCGGTCAGTGGCACGCGTCGCGCGTTAGCCCTCGAGGTCGATGTTGGGCGGCGGTTGGATGGGTGTTGGCGGGATCGAGGTGTTGGCCTCGTGGTCCTCGCGGCCCTCTTCGGTCGCGGCCTTCTTGATGTCGTGGACACCCTGCACCTTCTCGACACCCTCGACGGAGAGTTCGGCCTGGTCGAGCGCTCGTTCGAAGGAGCCTGTCTGCGAGGCTTCCTTGCGGTCGTCGCGTTTGCGCTGAGCCTTGCGCTCGTCGTTCCCGACGGGCAGCATGGAGCGCGGCACGATGGAGCCGACCCAGGGCATGATGGAGTTATCGACATGCCGTGCACATCGGTTGAGCGCCCTAGTGGGGCTCCGCACTCGATGCGGGGGTACCGCCCGCATGTTCTTTACAGAACCACCCTGATCTGGTGGTCGGACCGTCGTTATCACGCTGTGGCGCTCAGGATCTGTAAAGGCGCGGGGAGGCGGTTGAGGCCTACGGGAGGCGCAACCCCGGTGTTATCCACATGCGGTAGCCGAGCGCATCGCCGCTTCGAGGGTGGTGATGGCCCGCTCGACCTCCGGGTGGTCGGGGCGGTCGTGCGCTGCGAGGTCGATGGCGCGTTGGCAGCGCCGGATGTGCTTGGGGAGCGAGGGGGAATCGTCACGCGTGGCGATGTCGCGCAGGTTGTCGAGGACATCGGCGAGCTTGATGAGGCGGGCGCGCCAGTCGGATGCGGCGAGGGCGCTGTCGTACGCGGGTTCGCGCTCGTCCTCGACCAGGCGCATGTCCTTGGTGAGTGCGCCGACGATCTGCGCTACGTCGTGGCCGCACGCTTCGGCGACGTCGTCGTAGTCGAGGGGTGTGTCCTCGATGACGTCGTGGAGGATGGCGGCGGCGAGGGCGGTCTCGTCGTCGCACGCGAAGTCGATGCGCAGGGCGAGTGCGACGCGGAATGGATGGGCGACGTAAGGGGTGCGGTTGTCCTTGCGGACCTGGCCCGCGTGGGCGCGGGCGGCGAGCGAGGCGGCGATGGCCCAGAGCGGCGGTTCGTGGGCGGTGGTCATGGGGCTGGCTCCCGGGTGAGGACGACGACCGCGTGCGCCTCGATGGCGCGGCCCTCGCCCACGGCGTCGACGCGCTCGTGGGTCTTGCCCTTGATGTTGATGCGCTCGCGTGGCGCCAGGAGCAGGGCGGCAAGGCGGTCGCGGACGGCTTCCTTGAGGGGGGCGATCTTCGGGCGTTCGAGGATCAGCGTGGCGTCGAGGTTCGAGACGCGGTAGCCCGCGGCGTGGGCCCGGCGCGTGGCCTCTTCGAGGAAGACCGCGGAGTCCGCGGCGTCGTGGCGCGGGTCGGTGTCGGGGAAGAGTTGGCCTATGTCGGGCTCGGCGAGGGCGCCCAGGATCGCATCGGTGATGGCGTGGAGGAGGGCATCGCCATCGGAGTGGGCGACCGGGCCGGCGTCGTGGTCGAGCGGGATGCCCGCGATGACGAGCGGGCGGCCCTGCCCTTGAGGGGCGAGGGGCTCGAGGCGGTGGAGGTCCCACCCGTGCCCCACCAGGATGGGCGGGCTTGGCTCGTGGGTCATTGGGTTCCCTCTTGAGGAGGTGCGGTGATATCGAGAGATCGGCATGGGTCTGCCGATCTCCCCCCGAACGCCCGGCGAGGCCGCCCGTATCGGTATCGTAGAGACTCTTCGACGCGACTCGCCCCTCAGGAGACGACCCATGCAGACCGCCCGCTCGCCCAAGCCCCGCCCCCGGATCGCCCGTGCCCTTGCCCTCGCACTGGTCGTTGGCGGTTGCGTGGTGAGTGGGTGTTCGTACTCGGGCGACCGCCACCCGATCGAGAGCACGACGTGGTCGCCCAAGACCATGACGCTCTACGACACGCGGACGAGCGAGCCCGTGTGGGCGGTGGACATCCCGGTGGGCTACAAGCTGATCGTGGCGTTTGAGGAGGGTGCGGGCCCCAACGAGTACAACTCGGCGATCATCAAGTGGGAAGTGATGGAATCCGAGCGGAACCAGATCGTGCTCTCGAACCGCCAGGCGTGCCCCGGGAAGGACGTCAGGAAGCTCGAGATGACGCTCCGCGACACGCCCGAGATGCCCGGTGCGGCGTTGCCGGGCTCGCCGTTCGAGGGTTGAGGGCTCCCAGCAGGTCCCCGCGCGTTACGACCGGATAACATCCGTGCATGAGGTGGTCTGGTCCGGTTTGCGGCACGGCGGCGGTTGCGGCGAGTTTGTTCGCGCTGGGTGAGGCTGCCTTGGGCGGTGAGGGCGGTGGTGCGTGCTGCTTCCCCGAGACGGGCGTGTGCGTGGAGGAGCTCGACGAGCTGCTCTGCATCGCGCTGGGGGCGGTGTTCTTGGGCGAGGGCGTGCCTTGCGCTGGGGTGGAGTGCCTCGACGTGGGTGCGTGCTGTTTCGCGCGGACGCAGTTGTGCGATGACGGGTACGACGCGGGGCAGTGCTTGGCGCTTGGGGGGGTGTTCCTCGGTGTGGGGTCCGGGTGCGGGGGCGTGGCGTGCACGTTCGAGGGGGCGTGCTGCTTCGAGTCGAACGCGTGCCTGATCGCGAGCGACATGCGCGAGTGCATGCTCGCGGGCGGGACGTTCCAGGGCGCGGGGACGGCGTGCACGGATGGGTGCGTCGCGCTGGGGGCGTGCTGCTTCGTCAAGACGGAGGCGTGTCAGGACGCGTTGTCGGAGGTGGGGTGCATCGCGATGGGGGGCGTGTACCAGGGCGATGACTCGGCGTGCGGGGGCGGGTTCGACTGTGACTTCCCGAGCGGTGACCAGGACGACGACGGCGTGCCCGATGGGGAGGACAACTGCCCGGCGGTGCCCAACCCGAACCAGACGGACAGCGACGGGGACGGGATTGGCGATGCGTGCGAGCCCCCTGATACGCCCGTCGACCCGGGTGTGACGAGCGTGTGGCACCTCGTGAGCGCCGCGCCGGTTTGTCCCGACGACGAGCGCGAGCAGGCGGTCCTCGGCGGGCAGCGGGTGTACGACCTTTACCTGAAGAGCCCTGCGCCGCATTGGGTGAACCTGATCGACACGGTGTTCGGGCAGGGGATTGTGTTCAACGGCGGGACCGCGTACCAGCACCCCTTTGGCTCGAACCTCGCACCGCTGCCCATCCTCGTCGACCTGTTCCCGTGCCTCGAGTTCGATTCGTACTGCAGTGTGGGCGGGAGCCCGTCGGTGCAGTTCATCGATGCGCCCAACCCGAACGACTGGGGGACCGGGCTCTTCGGGGTGGTGTGGTTCACGACCACGCTCGTGCTCATGAGCGATGCGGGGCACCCCTTTGGCGATGATGAGATGTTCTACGCACGGGTCCTGCGTGTGACGCTGCCCGAGGGCGCGAGCGCATCGGGTGGGCTCGCGGTCGGGCTCGTGGTGTTCGGCGACGGCTTGCCCGTGGTGGCGAACGTGCGCGTGCCATCGACCGCGGGCGTGGCGGTGATCGTGGGCGATGTCAACGGGGACTGCAAGGTGGACACGGGCGACCTGAATGGCGTGCTCGTGGCGTTCGGGAAGATGATCGGGGAGGTCGGCTACAACGCCTCGGCGGACTTCAACCTGGACGGCGTCGTGAACTCGACGGACCTGAACACCTTGCTCACGACGTTCGGGCAGACGTGCGACGACCTGTAAGCGAGCGGTTGGCGGTCAGTCGTCCAGGAGTTCGAGGAGCTTGGCGCGGGCGGCCTTCGCATCGGCCCGGCCCGCGGAGCGCTGCATGACGCCGCCGATAAGCCTCCCGATCGCCGCCTGCTTGCCCGCTCGGAGGTCGGCGATGGACGCGGCGTTGGCGGGGTCGTCGATGACCGCCCGGCACCACGCTTCGAGGGCGCCGTCGTCGCGGACCTGGATGAGGTCGAGGCGCTGGGCGGCGTCGCGCGCGGCCTCGTCGGACTCGCACAGCGCGAGGAAGAGCGGCTCGACGGAGGATGACCCGATCTCCTCGGCGTTGCGCAGCGCGACGATGCCTGCGCCCTGCGTGGGCGTGAGGCCCAGCGCGTCCACAGTGGCTGAGCGTTCGTTGGCGCGCTTGAAGGCGGTCTGGAGGATGAGGTTGGCGACGGCGCGGGCGTTGGCGGGGTCCGTGGGCGCGTCTGTCTCCGCGAGGACGGCCTCGAAGAAGTCGGAGGTGGCGCGGTCGTCGGTGAGCGCATCGGCGTCCTTGGGTGGGAGGCCGAGGTCGCGGGCGTAGCGTGCCTCGCGCTCGTGGGGGAGTTCGGGGTGCGTGGCGCGGATCGCATCGATCCACGCGGGGTCGAGGTCGAGGGTTGGGATGTCGGGGTCGGGGAAGTAGCGGTAGTCGTCGGCTTCTTCTTTGTCCCGCTGGGGGAAGGTGAGTTCGCGCGCGTCGTCCCACCCGCGCGTGGACTTGCGTCCGGGCGCGTGCTCGATGCCCGTTTCGAGGAAGCGTCGTGGCTGGTCGCGTTGTTCCGCGTTGATCGCGGCGCGGAGGGATCGGAAGGAGTTGAGGTTCTTGATCTCGACGATGGGTGTGGTGACGGTGCGCCCGCCGTCGAGGGTGAGGGTCATGTTGATGTTGGGCTCGAAGCGCATGTGGCCGCGCTGCATGATGCCGTGCGTGGCGCCGACCCACCTGCAGACGCGTCGTAGCCACTGCGCGAAGCGGACGGTTTGGTCGGCGGAGGTGAAGTCGGGCTCGGTGACGATCTCGAGGAGGGGTGTGCCCGCGCGGTTGTAGTCGACGATGGAGTGGTCGAGAGGGCCCCCGCCCGGCGCTTCGTGCATGAGCTTGCCCGCGTCCTCTTCGAGGTGGGCGCGGGTGATGCGCACGCGGAGGGGTTCGTGCTCGTCGGTGGGCGGGAGTTCGACGAGGCCCTCGCCGCACAGCGGGTCGTCGAACTGCGAGAGCTGGTAGGCCTTGGGGAGGTCGGGGTAGAAGTAGCTCTTGCGGTCCCAGCGTGTGGTGGTCGCGATCCTGCAGTTGAGGGCGAGGCCGACGCGGACAGAAAGTTCGATGGCGTGTCGGTTGAGGACGGGGAGCGTGCCGGGCAGCGCGAGGACGAGCGGGTCGGCGAGGGTGTTGGGCTCGGCGTCGAAGTGGTCGGGGTGCGCGGGGCTCGGGGCGCGGGTGAACATCTTGGAACGCGTCGCGAGCTCGACGTGGACCTCGAGCCCGATGCGCAGGGATGACGCGGTGATGGCGGTCATGGCTCCATGATAGGTGATGGTGGCGCGCGCCCCGGGGTTACTCGGGGCAAGGCGCTGCGAAGGCGGCGAGCACGATGTTGAGGTCGAGCGAGTCGCACGTGCCATCGGCGTTGATGTCGCCCGCGGGCGGGTCGGCCTCGCCGAACGCGCTGAGGAGGATGTTGAGGTCGGCAGAGGTGATGAAGCCGTCGTCGTCGAGGTCGTGGGGGCAGGGCGTTGGTGGGGCGTCGTGGTCGGCGCGGTAGAGCTCCATGTTGGAGGTGCCGCCGCCGTTGATGAGGTCGTGCTCGGAGCGGTAGGCGAAGGTGAGGCCGTCCTGCGAGACCTCTGCGTAGCGGACCATGGCGCGCGGGGTGAGGCGCGCGACGGAGGAGCCGCCCGTGGTGTCGGTGACCTGGGTGAGCTGCTTGGTGGCGAGGTCGTAGCGGAACAGCTCGCGGTTGGTATCGGGGTTGTCGCCCGTGATGTCGCGTTGCGACTCGAACAGGACGAAGTCGCCCATGGGGCTCATGACGGGCGCGAGGTGGGTGAAGATGCCGGGCATGGTGACCTGGGTGAACTCGCCCGTGGCGGTGTTGACGATGAAGACCTCGCGCGAGCTCTCGGCGTTCTGGCCCGTGAAGTCGTTGGTGGAGAGGAAGGCGACGGTGGTGCCCGCGTCGTCGGCGTCGGGGTATTCGCTCTGCCCGCTCTGCTCGGACGCGGTGACGGCGAAGATGCCCACCGCGTCGTCGTGGCACCAGACTTCCATGTTCTCGTTGGGGTTGGACCCGTCGGCGTTGAAGCGGGAGCGGAAGATGACCCGCGAGCCGTCGTGGTTGAGCGAGGGCGTCTCGTTGAGGAAGCCGAAGGTGGAGGTGGTGAGCTGGTCGAGTTCGAGCGTGAGGCGGTTGACGCGGAAGACCTCGTAGTTGAACTCTGGGTTGAGCCCGAGGGGGTTGGCGTTGGACCGGAAGGCGATGTGGGTGCCGTCACCGCTGATGGCGGGGTCGGCGAGGGTGGTGATGGAGGGGGTGTCGGTGAGCTGGACGAACTCGCCCGTGTCGACGGTGACCTGGAACAGTTCGAAGCTTCCGTCGGCGTTCTGGCCCGTGAAGTCGAACTTGGATCGGAAGACGACGACGGCGCCGTCGGGTGTGATGAGCGGTTCGAAGTTGCCGATGCCGTTCGGGGTGGAGGTGAGCTGGACCATGGCGTGCGCCTGATGATCGCAAAGGTAGATCTCGAAGTTGTTCTCGGGGTTGCCGCCCGTGCCGTCGAAGTTGGTGGAGAAGGCGACGCGCGAGCCATCGGCGGAGACGGCGGGCTCGAAGACCGTGAAGCCGAGCGGGGCGTCGGTGAGTTGGTGCCACGTGGGCGGCGCGGGGTCGCCCGCGCTGGCGGCGGAGGCGAGCGCGAGGGACGCGAGGAGGACGGCGCCGGGCACGTGTGGGTGCGGGGGGTGGTGGCGCATCGGTTCTCCTGTGCGGTCGGTCATCGCGGACCCTTGCAGATTACCTCAGCTTCGGTTGGGTCCCAGCGCAAACCCTAGAAAGCCGATTTCGGAGCGGCAGCGCGCAGCAAAGGGGCCCCGATCGGGTTGCGATCGGGGCCCTTGGGGGAGCGTCTGTGCATGGGAGCGCAGTGGTCGGCTACTGCTGGACGGCCTCGGGGACTGAGTACTCCCAGGACTCCGCGGCCGGCATGGCCTGGTTGGCGTCTGCTGGGGTGAAGACGTGGGGGATGTAGCCCCATGAGGCGAGCTTGTTCATGTGCTCGAGCACGATGTCGCTCGGGATCTCCTCCTCGGGCGGGAGGTTGTGGAGGGCCTTGAGGTCGGAGCCTCGGATCTTCGCCCAGATCTCGTGACCCGGGATGAGGAAGTCGGCGAGCGCGTGCGGCTGGGTGACCTCGAGATGGATGTCGCCTGCGGGCCTCACGCCCCAGACGTATGTCGCGGCGACGGTGCCGAGGAAGTCGCAGGTCATGGCTTCGGTGCAGAACTTGATGCCGGGCTGGCGTTCGCTCATGTCGTTGAGCCATTCGTAGCCGAGCCACGCGTCGAGCTTGCTGAAGCCGTCGAGGCCCAGGTGGTCGAGGCCCAAGTCGCCCGCGATGTCGAGCTCGGCGAAGAGCATGTCGCGGTGCTCGGGGTTGGCGGGGTCGAAGAGCTCGGTCTGATCCGGGGTCGGGTCCCAGTTGTGCATGACGGTCGACGAGCGGCCCCACCACATGCCGAAGCCGTCGTAGGACTGCGCGAAGTCCTTGAGGAGGCCGACTGAGTTGTTCATGGCGGGGACGTTGGACATCTGGGTGAGGATCTGCGTCGGGAAGTTGGCGTCCTGGTTGTTGAGGAAGAGGCCCGAGGGCGACTTCATGGTGATGCGGGTCCACCCGCTGCCATTGACCTCGTCGGTGAGCTTGGCGACCCATCCGCCCCAGCCATAAAGGTCCGGGCGGCATTCGCCGTACCCGAAGCCGAAGGGGTTCTCCGGCGAGAGATTGAGCGAGGACGCGGGCGTGACGCCCAGGATGGGCTCGGGGTTGCGCGGGTACTTGACGCCGCCATAGGTGGCTTGGAAGAAGCTGCGGTAAGGCGTGAGGGTGGTGACCCAATCCTCGGGGTCGCCCTTGTGGACTCGGACGGACATGACGTAGACGCGCGACTCGCCCGGCTGGATGTCGGCCTCGGGGTGGTAGCTGCCCGTGCCGTTGAGCACGCCCGAGATCTGCCAGTTGGTGCCGTAGCCGTTGGTGTCCTTCGCGGCTTCCCACTGCACAAAGCAGTGGTGCTTGTAGTCGAGCACCGGGTAGGCGAAGGAGATGCCGACGGTGTAGTCGCCTTCCTGGAGGATGGCGACGGGCGAGTAGAGGTCGTTGGGGTAGATGTGCCCGCCGAGCCACTTGGGCTGGCCGTTGTGGCTCTTCTCGGAGGGCGCGCCGTCGAGGCGGATCCTGCGGGTGCCGATCTCCTTGCCGAAACGAATGCCGCCGAGCCGGAGGGCGCCGAGCTTCTTGGGAGAGCTGGTGGAGTTGGTGTAGGTATAGACGACGTCGGCGCCGCCCGCGGCGAGCGAGACCTGGACGTCGGGCTCGAGGTAGTCGCTCGCGTTCTGGTTGGAGCCGAGCCAGAGGCTGTTGCCGTTGGGGACGATGATGCCCTTGTCGGTGTCGGCGTCGATGACGACGAGCTGGCCGTTGGCGTCGAGGCCCGTGATGAACGGTGCCTCTGGGGTGGGCGCCGGGCCCACGATGGCGAGGCCGTTCTGATCGACGACGACGCCCGAGCCGCCGGCCTGGGCCATGAACAGGTTGAGGTCGATGGTGTTGATCACGCCATCGGAGTTCATGTCGAGGACGGGGTCGTAGAGGGCGTCGCCGACCTTGGAGCCGAGGGCCTCCTGGAGCTTGGCGAGCTGGGCGTCTTGTGGGGTTGCCTGGCCCGCCTTGATCTTGGAGAGTTCGGAGAGGAAGAAGTTGAGGTCATCGGCGTCGATGAGGCCGTTCTTGTTGAGGTCGTAGGCGGGGTTCCACTTCTCGTCGCCGGGCTCGGCGCCCATGGCGGCCAGGAGCTTGGCGAAGATGTCCTCGACGGTTGGCGAGGGAGGGGGTGCGATCTCGGCCTTCTGGACGCCCTGGATGACGGGCATGGGGTCCTTGCCGAAGCTGATGACCCCCTTGCTCCCGCCCAGGGACGCGGGCTTGCTCGTGGAGGCGCTGGCGCCGCTCGTCGAGCTGCCACGCTTACCGCCGCCGCCAAAGGTCCTGACGCCTTCGCCCGCGGCGAGCGAGACCGCAGCGCCTGAGAGGCACGCGACCGCGATCGCGGCGCTGAAACGTCGAACCACGGTTCGATCCATTGGACGCCCAAGCATTGCAGACTCCCTGCTTGACGAAGTGCGCGAATGGCCCACCACTGCGCACCGCCGCCGACCGCTTGATCAGTCACGTCGGATCGGCGCGCTGACGCCGCCCGGTTCTGGGGAGTCTACGTGTTGTTGAGCCGACGCAACCGAAAACCGGCGCAGTCGTCACAAGTGGAACGGCGCGCTGCGTCGGGGCCACTGCCGGGGCATGTGTGGGCGTCGGGCATCGGCGCGCCGCGTTACTGACCAGACCCCGACCGAGTGCTGATCCATGTGTCGATGCGCTCCTCGAGGACCGCGAGGGGGATGGAGCCCGCGCCGATCACGAGGTCGTGGAAGTCGCGCAGGTCGAAGCGATCGCCTAGTTCCCCCTCGGCTTTGGCTCGCAGTTCACGGATCTTGAGCTCGCCGATCTTGTAGCCCAGGGCCTGGCCCGGCCAGGCGATGTAGCGGTCAACCTCGCGCTCGACGTTCTCGGGTGTGAGGGCGCTGTTGGCGAGCATGAAGGCGATGGCGCGCCCGCGCGACCACCCCTTGGCGTGGATGCCCGTGTCGACGACGAGGCGCATCGCGCGCCACATCTCGTAGCTGAGCCTGCCGAAGTCGTCGTAGGGGTCGGCGTAGAGGCCCTTCGGGTTGTCGGGCGTGGCTTCGATCTCGAGGCCCAGATGCTCTGAGTAGAGGGCCCACCCCTCGCCAAACGCGGTGTAGCCGACGGTCTCGCGCCACCTGTGCAGGCCCTGCTGCTCGAGTTCGAGGCGGACGGCGTTCTGGAGGTGATGGCCCGGCACCGCCTCGTGGAGTGTGAGCGCGATCATCTCGTACTTGGGCCGCTGATCGAGCTTGTAGGTGTTGGCGACGAAGTAGCCCGCGACGCCGTTGTCGAGCGAGCCCGGGTAGTAGTACGCGGTGGGCGAGGAGCGCGCGATGAAGGGCGGCATCTCGCGCACGCCCCACGGGAGACGCGGGAGGTTCCTGAAGAAGCGCGGGAGCTCGGCGTCGATGCGCTTGCCGATGGCGCGGTAGGCGTTGAGGAGGTCCTCGGGGTCGTTGAAGTAGAAGCGCGGGTCGTTGCGCAGGTGGTCGGTGAAGGCGTCGAAGAGGTCGTCGGGGTCGACGGTGGGGGACGACCCGAAGTCGGTGCGTGCGATGACCCCGAACATCTCTGTCCGGATGCGGTTGACCTCGCTCAGCCCAACCTGGTGGACCTGGTCTGCGGTGAGGTCGAGCGTTGTGTGCCTGGCGATCTGGGCGTTGTAGTAGGCGGGGCCGTCCGGGCGGTCGGTCGCGGCGATGGTGTCCCTGCACGCGGGGGCGTACTCATCGCGCAGGAAGACGCCCAGCTCTTCGAAGGCGGGCGCGACCTGCTGCACGATGATGCGCTCGGCGCGGGCCGCGCGTTCGCCGTCGCGCCCGGCGAAGGGCTGGAACATCACGTGGTCGCGCGGGGAGCGCGCGATGGCGCGCAGGCCCTGCGACAGGGCCTGGTCCGCGGCGCCGGCGATCGTGATGCGCGGGGGCGTGTTGCCCGCCCCGACGCCCTCGCGCATGTCCGCGATGGTCTGGTCGAGGTAGGGCGCGACCTGTTCGAGTCGGGCGAGGTAGTCGTCGAGGTGCTTGTCGGTTGTGAAGGAGAGCTGGTTGACGAGGTCGGGGATCCAGCGCTGGGGGCCGCCTATCTGCGTGACGGGCGTCTGCCAGGGCTGGAAGCGCTGGGCGTCGATGCGCTGGGTGAGTTCGCGCTCGAGCAGCGCGGCGTCGAGGCGCGCGCCGGGCGAGATCGCATCGCGATCGATTGCGCTAACGCGCGCGAGGCGGTCGCGCCAGCCCCGGAGCAGCGCAGCGCGGGCCTGCGGCGAGTTGTCCGGCATCAGGCGGTCGTAGCGCCGATCGCCCCGCCGGCTCGCCCATGTAGGCGAGGCCTTCAGCTGCGCCTCGTAGTCCTCGTCGAGGAGGGACTTGAGCGTGGCGTCCGCTGAACGCAACGCTTGAGGGGCGTCCTGCGCGGTCGCGCTGGGGTTGGCGAACGCCAGCAATACGCAGGCGGCAAGCGCGCAGGCGGCGATGACACGCATCGGTCAGCCCCGCCTGACGTAGGTGATCTCCATGCCCTTGCACTCCTTGCCGTCGGGGCCGGGCATGAACATCTCCATGGTGTGGTTGTCGTTGTCGACGAGCGTGATGACCGAGCGCTTGTCCCACTTGCCGCCCGGCATCTGTGGGTTGTCCATCTGGCCCTTCATCTCCCAGACCTTGCCCGAGGCGTCGCGGTCGCCCCGCTCGGTCTGGACCATGGTGGAGGCGGTGTCGATCCAGACGCCTTCCCACTTCTTCGCGACGGTGTTGTAGCCCCAGAAGCCGCGCCCTTCGAAGTTGGGGAAGGGCCCTTCGCCGGGGTCGCCCTTGTAGGTGTGCTTGAGGAAGCGCCCGCCCAGGTCGAGTTCGTTGGTCATGACGCCCGTCGAGACCATCGGATCGCCCGGGCCCATCCACATCTTGACGGTGGCCTTGAAGGTGCCCACGAAGGGTTCGAGGAGCTTGTGCTCCTCGGTCGTTGCGCTCATGGCTTCAAAGTCACAGCCGGCTTCCTGTTCGCTGCCCATCTCCTGCTCCTTGCTCTTTTCAACCACCTGTTCGACGGCACGGGCCATCGGTCACCTGTGGCACTGTACCGCTTCGCGAACCGGCTCTGCAAGGACTGTGTAGGGGAGACGCGGCTCAGGGCATCGATCGGTTGGTGCGTTGCCACTCGTGCGTGGTGGCCTCGATCGACGCCGCGGCGTCGCTCGCGTGCAGGCGCTCCCAGATCAGCGCGATCGCGAGCGTGCCGAAGACGATGAGCAGCACGATGCGCCCCCGGCGCCTGACCTTCGGGTCGTGGAGGGCGTGTGCGATGGCGTCCGACGGGCTCATGGTGCGTAGATCGGCCGGGCCCACGTCCCCCGGCAGCCAAGTTCTGCGCGCGCACGGTTATGGGGTGGGCGGTGGTTGGTCTGACCCGGCGGCGTCGAGCGTGGCCTCGATCCAATCGGCGATGTCGTCGGCGTAGTGAGGCATCATGAAGAAGAGCCCGAGGTGCCCGCCGGGGAACGTCCAGCGATCGGGTCGTCCGAGGCGCTCCCAGACGAGGCGGCCGTAGCGGGCGGGGATGACGGCGTCATGGCGTGCGTGGACGACGAGGGTGGGGATGCCCGCGATGGTGCGCGCGGTGTTGTACGGGTCGAGTGGCGCGCGGGCGCGGTAACGCTCGGCGAGCTGCTCGCGCTCTTCCCGGGTGAAGTCGAAGGAGAAGTCACTCATGGGGCGGAGGGCCGGCGTCGAGGAAAGGATACCCATCATGTCGGCCCCGCCGCCGTACAGGACGATGGCGTCGACGCGGTGGGCGTTGCGGGCTGCGATGGTGGGGGCCTGGAGGGCGCCGAGCGAGAAGCCCGCGAGCGCGAGCGGCTCGGTGGGGATCTCGGGCGCGTGCGCATCGAGGTAGGCCAGGACGTCCTGCAGCGCGAGGGCGAAGGCGGATTGTCCGAAGCGGACCTCTGCCACACAGTTCGCGAGTCGCTCTTCGGTCGTCAT
This sequence comes from Phycisphaerales bacterium, assembly GCA_965228605.1. GTDB lineage: Bacteria > Planctomycetota > Phycisphaerae > Phycisphaerales > UBA1924. The sequence goes on along the minus strand of OZ245825.1, from coordinate 2,863,780 downwards.
CTCGCTCGTGGGTTTGGGGAGCGGGCCGCCGTGCTCGCGAGTGCTCAGGTGGAAGCCGTTGAGCGTGAGCACGCCCCAACCGCGCTCGAGCATCTGGGCCCTGAACGCACGCTCCCTGTCGCCGCTGATGCTGGGCACGGTGACGACGAGGCCGCGCGGCGTCCGGTTGGCCGGGACGTCGACCTGCCAGAAGAGGTTGTTGCGGGCCGAGTCCCTGAGGGCCTGGAGGCTTGTGCAATCAGGGGTCGCGCCGCCGAACCACGCGAGGTGCTCGATGGTGAAGCCGCTCGCGACGGGCGCGCCGGCCTGGTCGACGGGGCGGAAGCGCGCGCAGCGGACCAGACCGGAGCCTGCGAGGCGGGCATCGTTGACCCACTGGAACGAGCGCACGCCGGTGCCGTCGGGGATGGCGGTCAGGTGGGCCATCTCCGCGATCTGTTCGAGCTCAGCCCCGGTCAGGCGCGGGGCTTGGATGGGCGCCCACGCGTCGTCCGCGACTGGTGCTGCGGCCCGGCTCGCTTCGGCGCGGGCGTTGAGGTCCGCGGGCTCTCGTTTGAGGGCGCACGCGGGGGAGAGCAGGGAGGCGGCAATGAGGGCAGTGATGGCTCGTCGCATGGGCGGACAGGTTACCGCAAGCCGTACTCCTTGAGCTTCCGATAGAGCGTGCGTTCGCCGATGCCCAGGAGCTTGGCGGTCTGCTCGCGGTTGCCCGCGGTGAGCTTGAGGGTCTCGCGGATGGCGCGTTTCTCGAGCTGTTCGAGGGGGGTGCCCGCGAGGCTGCCTGCGCTCGCGGTTGCGCCCGACTCGGGCGGTTCGTCGTCGGTCGTCACCTCGGCGGGGATGTGCCTGACATCGAGCGTCTCACTCCCGCCCGCAGCCATCACCGTCATGTTCTGGACGACGTTGAGCAGTTGGCGGACGTTGCCGGGCCACGCGTAGCTCGTGAGGCGCATGAGGGCCGCGTCGGTGATGTCGGGCGGGTCGGTGTTGAGTTCGCCCGCGTACTTCGCGATGGCGTGGCGGACGATGCGCGGGATGTCATCGCGTCGTTCGCGGAGCGGGGGGAGGTGGACCTCGGCGCCCTTGATGCGGAAGTAGAGGTCCTCGCGGAACGTGCCCGCCTTGGTTGAGTCGGTGAGGACCTTGTTGGTGGCGCTGACCAGACGGATGTCGACCTTCTTTGCATCGTTGGAGCCGAGGCGCACGACCTCGCCCGTCTCGAGCACGCGCAGGAGCTTGGCCTGCATGGGCAGGGGCATGTCGCCGATCTCATCGAGGAAGATCGTGCCGCCATCGGCGTACTCGAAGACGCCCTCACGGTTGGCGTCGGCGCCGGTGAAGGCGCCGCGGACGTGGCCGAACAGCGCGTCTTCGAGCAGGCTCTCGGCCTGCCCGGCGCAGTTGAAGGCGACGTAGCGCTTGCCCGAGCGGGGGGAGTTGCGGTGGATCGCCTGGGCGATGAGCTCCTTGCCCGTGCCCGACTCGCCCGTGATCAAGACGGGGAGCTTCGACGCCGCGACGGTGCGCACGGTCTGGATGATCTTGCGCATGGGCTCGGAGCCCGCGATGATGCCCTCGAAGCCGTCGTGCTGGACCAGGTCCTGCGTGCCCGGCGCCTCGCTACCCGAGTAGTGGCGCAGGAGGACGGTCTCTGCGGCGCGGTTGACGAGGGAGCGGAAGAGCGCGAGGTCGAGGGGTTTCTCGATGAAGTCGAACACGCCGTGCTTGAAGGCGTTGCGTGCGGTGGCGACGTCGCCGTGGGCGGTGACCATGACGGTCTCGGCCTCGGGCTGGAGGGCGCGGGCGGCGGCGAGGACGACGAGCCCCGCGTTGCCCCCGTCGGGCTCGACGGCCAGCGCATCGCCGCCCGCGCCCTCGGGTGCTTCGACGCCGCCCGAGTTGGGCATGCGCAGGTCGGTGACGATGATGTCGAACGAGCCGCCCCGCAGTTCGTCCAGTGCCTCGGCGGCGCTGTGGGCCACGGTGCAGATGTGGCCCGGCTTGCGCAGGGCCTCGGCCATGAGCTCCGCGTGCTCGGCCTCGTCCTCGACGATGAGCACCTGTGCACGAAGGTCCGCGTTGTCTTGCCCGATGGTCATGGGGCGGCATTGTAGAGCGTTGCGTGGACGCAACACCGCGCCCGCCCGATCGCGCTGATCGGCACAGGGCGAACGGGGCGATCGCCCGTGGGCGTCGCGCTGATGTGTCAGGCGGGGCGTTGCCCCGATGAGACATGGGTCTCACCCGCGGAGCGGGGAAGGAGGAGACCCATGGCCCGGAGGGCAGCGAATCCATCGGTCGGGGCGGGGCGCGGCTTCACGCTCGTCGAGATCCTCATCGTCGTCGTGATCCTGGGCATCCTCGCGGCGATCGTGGTGAGCCAGTTCCTGGGCCTGACCGAGGAAGCCAGGCGGGCGGCGTTCGCGACCGAGGTCAACGACTACGCGGACGCCGCGATCCTCTACATGGTCGATACGGGCGAGTTCCTCGAGGACTCGGCCTCGGGTGATGTGCCCGCGGGCTTCGAGGGGTACATCGACGAGGCGGGGTGGCTCAACGGCACGCCCATCGGCGGTGTGTGGGACTTCGAGTTCGACTCGTTCGGGATCACCTCGGCGTTCGGCGTGCACTTCGACGGCACGGGCGACACGCAGGACGACGCCTTCATGGCGCTCGTCGATGGCGTCCTCGACGATGCGGACCTCGAGACGGGCGGGTTCATCCAGATCGCGGACGACCGCTACTACGAGGTGCTGGAGTTCTGATCGGTTCGGGCAAGCCCCGCGGGCGCGTTCCGGCGCCCGCGGGGCGAGACAGAGGATCGGGGCTGGTCAGGGGTTGCCCTGACAGACAGGGCACTGTTCAAGCGCCGCATCGGCGCAGATGCCGTCCCATTCGGTCTCGCAGCAGAACGGGTCCTGCTGGCAGATGATGTTGACGCACTGCGGGTCGCTGCAGCCCGGCGAGCCGTTGGGGAAGCAGCAGTCGCTGTCCGGTGGGTCGCCGCAGAAGACGACGTCGCAGCTCGCGCCCGGGTGGAAGTCGGTCAGGCCCGGGAAGTTGGCGCACTCCTGCTCGGAGACCGCATCGGCGCACTTCCCGTTGCCGAAGCAGCAGGCGCCGAGCTGTGGGATCGCCTCGCCTTCGAGGGAGAGGGTGTAGGTGTTGGCGCCGTTGCACGAGACGCCATCGAAGTTGGCCGGCGCCACGAAGACCGAGAGCGCCTGGCCCGCGGGGACGTCGAAGGAGACCGCCTGCTGCTGGCACGCGGGCGCAGATGCGTCGGCGATGAGCACGATGTTCGCACAGTCGCTCGCGTCGATGGCGAAGACCGCGGCGTCGAAGTCCGCCTGGAACGTGATCGTGTAGGTGATGTCGAAGAAGGAGTCCACCTGGAACCAGTCGGTGTCGCGGGTGTCGTCCTGGGCGAAGGCGGTGCCGCAGTAGGTGTCGCCCGGTGCCAGCGGGAGCGTGAGGAAGCCCGGGGAGTTGCACCCGCCGTTGTAGTTGTCCTCGACGGTGCCGCACGCCTTGACGGCGTCTTCGCCCTCGTCGATGGCGCCGGGCGGGCAGGGCGTGCAGCTCTGGTTGCCGCAGTCGATCTCGTCGCACGTCTGCCCCTCGAAGAAGAGCACGAGCGGGTCGAGGATCGGGCAGTCGGAGATGGGGCCTTCGGTACACGTCCCGTCCGGGAGGCAGCACGCGCCGGTCGCCTCCACGAAGGCGACCGTGAGCTGGTTGTCCTCGAGCACGATGTCGGGCAGGGCGCCCGCGGCGGCTTCGAGGACGACCGTGACCTCATCGCCATCGGAGAGCGGGACATCGGTGACCGAGATGTCGATAACGGCGCAGGCGCAGGTGCAGAAGTCGATCCCGATGATCGTGGCGATGGACTTGAGGCAGCTGCCGTTGAGCGTCAGCGGCCCGATGGTCCAGGTGCCGCAGTCGTCGCCGGAGCACGGCGGGGTGGTCCCGAGGCACGCGCCGCCCGCGGCGGCGATGGTGGCGACGGAGTTGACGGCACCAGGGAGCTGTTGGCCGTTGACGCTCGTGAAGATGTCGGCCGACAGGTCCTTGAACACGTCGGTGCTGTTGGTCTCGACGAACCAGACGACCTCGACGTCGTAGAGGCCCGGCGCGGAGCCCGGGATGAAGTTGACCTCCGCGACGCCGCGGTTCTCATCGGGGAAGCCCGGGCCCGGGTCGTCGCACAGGCCCTCGCAGATCGCGAGAGCCTGGTCGGCGCAGGCCTGGTCCCACAGCTGCTGGCAGCAGAAGGGATCGATGGAGCAGACGCCGAACTGGCAGTCCGCCGCATCACAGCCCGGAGAGCCGTTGGGCGCACAGCAGTCGCCCTGGGCCGGGGTGAAGCCGCCGCAACTCGGGCAGTTCAGGCTCGCGGCTTCGGCGCACGGGTTGTCCCACTCGATGTCGCAGCAGAACGGGTCGGCCTGGCAGACGATGGACGGGCACTGGTTGCCGTCGCACCCGGGGGTGCCGTTGGCGACGCAGCACGAGTTGGTCGGCTCGAAGCAGACCGAGCAGAGCACCGACGCGATGTCGGCGCACGCCTGGTCCCACGCGACCTGGCAGCAGCCCGGGTCGAACTGGATGCAGACGATGGTTTGGCACTCGGAGTCGAGGCAGCCGAGCCCGCCCGATGCGACACAGCAGTCGCCCTTCGGCGGGGCGACGAAGCCGAAATTGCCGAGCACGAGGTTGAGGTCGGCCGAGTCGGTGTCGCCGTCGTCGTCGAGGTCGCCCGGGCAGTCGCCGCCCGTACACCCGAAGTCGCCCAGCACCTCGTTGAGGTCGGCCGAGTCGACGTCGTCGTCGCCATCGGCGTCGCCCGGGACCGAGCTGTCGTCGGGCTCGGGGCACGCGTTCAGGCTGCAACCTGCGCTGGCCTCCCACCCATCGAAGTCCTCACCCTCGGTCTCGGTCGCGTTATCCATAGCGTCGTTGACCGCGTCGGCGTCGGCCTGCCCGGGGGATGGGATGCTCGTTTGCTGTTCCTCCTCGCCGTGCCCGCCGGTCGCGGGGATCTTGGATGTCCATGTGAAGCCCGCGAGGATGCAGGGCTTGGTCGCGCCGATGTTCGGGTCGGTCTTGCTCTCGACGACCAGGTAAGTCGTGAAGAAGATCGTGTTGCCCTTGTTCACATTGGAGCTGCGGTTGTCCGAGAAGCCAGGCGAGGCTTCGTGCTCCGCGTCGCCGTCATAGAAGGGCTTGTTGTCGTTCCAATCCTTGTCGGGGAAGAACCGCTTGTCGTCGGGGTCATTGGGGTCGTCGCCCTCCTCGCCATCGGCGATGCCGTCGCCCGGCGCGGGGTCGATCGCGGGGATCTTGCCAACGACGCCCCACGAGTCGACCGTGGTCCCGTCGGGCTTCTCGATCTTGGTGATGATGTTGATCCACCTGAACTCGTACCAGTCGTGGAGGAAGGCGAAGTCGTCGCCCAGTTCGATCTCGGCGGTGATGTTGTCGCCCTCGTCGCTGATCTTGAGGGTGCCGATGGTCTTGGCCTCGCCCTGGACGGCGGTCTCGACGGGTATCGCGCTCGTGCCCGCGATCGCGCCGGGTGCAATGCACGCGAGGGTCACCCCGCAGATGGTTGCCAGCTGCCTGGGTCGACAACAGGAGGTGAGGAATCTTTGCATGGCTTGCTCCCTTGGGTCCGGGTCGCAGCGCGTGGGGCATGGGGGCCGCCCCCAACCAGAGCGCCTCACCGTCTGAAGCGGGGGAACGGGGCGGCAGTCACGCGCTTTGCGCCACGAAAGTGAGAAAGCCGATAAGAAAGGCCCCGCGGCGGCCTTTCGACGCCCGCGGGGCCAGACAGAGGACTTGCGAACAGCTTGCGAACTCAGCCGCCCGCGCAGACGGCGCACTGCTCGTTGGCCGCGTCGGCGCAGATCTGATCCCACGCGGTGTCGCAGCAGAAGCTGTCCTGCCCGCAGATGAGGGCCTGGCAGTTCGGGTCATCGCAGCCCGGCGTGCCGTTGTCGACGCAGCAGTTGCTGCCCGGGTCGCCCACGTTGCAGACGGGGCACTGCTCGTTGGCGGCGTTGGCGCAGACGGTGTCCCACTCGGTGTCGCAGCAGAACGGGTCCTGGCCGCAGATGATGTTGACGCACTGCGGGTCGTCGCAGCCCGGCGTGCCGTTGGGCTCGCAGCAGTCAGAACTCGGCTCGCACTGCGCGTCGGCGCAGGTGCTGCCGAACCCCTGGAACACACCGCCGGCCTCGAAGCAGTTGACGATCGGGCCCTCGAAGCAGGCGCCGCCACCGATGCAGCACGCGCCGACCTGGTTGGGCTGGCACACGCTCGGGTCGCAGGGCCCGCCCACGAACACGCCGCCCATCTCGATGCACTGGAAGTCGGGCATGGGGACGCAGTTGCCCTGCAGGCAGCACGCGCCGAACGCGGGCTGGCACGGGTTGTTGATGCAGGTCGTGCCGGGACCCGCAAACACGCCGCCGAGGTCGAGGCAGACGATCTCGATCTCGATGAAGCACTCCGGGCCAAGGCAGCAGGCGCCCGGCTGGTCGCCGCCGCCACACTCGACCTCTTCACAGGTCTTGCCGGGGTGGAAGGTATCGCTGCCGGCCATGAGGACGCAGGACTGGAAGTCGATGCCATCCACGCACGTGCCATCCGTGAAGCAGCAAGCGCCAAGGTTGGGGTTGGGCTGACAGTTGACATCATCGCAATCAATGCCCGGGCCAGCGAAGAAGCCGCCCAGGTCGAGGCAGTCGGCATCGGGGAGGATGTCGCAGCCCCCATCGGGGAAGCAGCACGCGCCGGCGTTGGGCTGGCCACACTCGACCTCTTCACAGGTCTTGCCGGGGTGGAAGGTATCGCTGCCGGCCATGAGGACGCACGACTGGAAGTCGACGCCATCGACACACGTGCCATCGGTGAAGCAGCAGGCGCCGAGGTTGGGCGGGCAGATCACCACATCGCACGGCGTGCCCGATCCGAAGAACGTCCCGCCCAATTCGAGGCAGTTGAGTTCGGTCTCGAACACACACCCGCCATCGCCCAGGCAGCACGCGCCGGGCTGTTCACCGCCACAGTCGACCTGCGCGCAGGTCTTGCCCGGGTGGAACACATCGCTGCCCGGCGCAAGCACGCACGACTGGAAGTCGATGCCATCGACGCAGGTGCCGTCGGTGAAGCAGCACGCGCCGACGGGCGGGCCCGAGTGGCAGTTCACGTCCTCGCATGTCGTGCCGGGGCCGTAGAAGATGAAGGCTTCGCCCTGCGCGGCGCAGTCCTCTGGGCCGGGCACGATGATGCACGTCCCATCGACGCAGCAGGCGCCGGGCGGGTTGGGGTTGCACGGGTCGAAGTCCTCGCAGAGCACGTCGATACCGCCCCACACGCCATCGGCGGCGACGCACTCCTCGTACGACGTCTGGACGCAGATGCCGTTGAGGCAGCACGCGCCGAACACGGGCTCGTCGGGGTCGCACACGTTGCCGAACTCGCCGAGCACGATGTTGAGGTCGGCGGAGTTGACCTGGTTGTCACCGTTGAGGTCGCCCGCCAGGCCCTCGCCCGACTGGCCGAACTCGCCCAGCACGACGTTGAGGTCGCCCGAGTCGATGACGCCGTCGCCGTTGGCGTCGCCGACGCAGTCGGCGCCGCCGTCGTTGGCGGCCGCGGCGTAGTCCTCTGCCGCGTCACCGAACTCGAGTTCGAGGTCGATCTCGGAGTAGTCCGGGTCGCCGCCCGCGTTGCCCTGGAGCCCGGCGGGCGAGGCGCCCGCGAGCAGGGCGTCGAACACAGGCGTGAGGTCGTAGGCAAGGCTCATCGCCTGCGGGACCTCGACGCTGAACGGCGTGGTCGTGCCCAGCGCCGGGTTCATGCCCGCGTACGTGCCTGTCGCCTCGGACTCGACGACCTCGCCGTCTTCCACGCGGAAGAAGATGTAGCCGTTGGGGGAGATGTGCGCATCGCTCAGGTCGATCTCGAACTCGCCGCACTGCGTGTTGAAGTGCAGCTTGTCCTCGGTCCACGTCGCGACGCCCTCGGCATCGCACATCTCGACGTACGACGACATGAGGGTGCCCGAGGCGCTCGCGCCGGTGGAGGTGTTGGTCGCCTTGTAGCAGATGGGGTCGTAGTCGCGCACGACCTTGCCGGATGCCTTCGCATCGCCCGCGACGGTGTCCTCGATCGCGGGGAGCCAGTCGATCGTGCCATCGGGGTTGAGTTGCAGGCCCTGGATCTTGAAGCCCGCGGCGGAGAAGGCGTAGGCCTCCGTCGTCGAGCCGACGTTCAGGCCCGCGGCGTCGGCGTGGGCCGTGCCAAACGAAGAGATGAACCCGCTCACGCTCGAGCCGGGGCCCCACACGCCAAAGCCGTCGAACGGGTCGATGATGATGAGCGCGTTGGCATCACCAAAGGTCGCGCCGCACGCGGCGTGGGCGTTGTAGAAGTCGAACGTGCCGCCCGGGCCCACGAGGTTCTCCTGCATGGTCAGGTTGTTGCCGTTCTGCGATGGGTTGCCGCAGTCGAGCTTGGTCTCGCCGCCCGGGTCGAAGTTGGGATCGGCGATGTTGTCGAGGAAGGGCAGGACATCGAAATCGAAGCAGAACGGGTCGGAGGTGGTGGCCCACGCCTGGCAGAACGCGCGGGTGGTGACGAGCGGGGGCAGGTTGCCGCCGGGCTTCACGTCGAAGTCATGGCTCACCACGTAGTTCTGTTCGCGGTAGCTCGGCTTGGCGCCGAGGGCGGCGGTGGGCAGCGCCAGCGCGAGCCCGCCGGCAAGGGCGAGCGTGGCGGTCGCAATCTGGGTGCGGCGCGGACAACGCCCCCGCGTGGTTGCGGGGTTGGGGGTCGGGTTCAACATGTCGGTCCTCCTGGGGGTTGCGTCCTTGCCCGACCGGCCCGGCCTCGTGCCAGGGTCCGTCGGGCGTTCAGATCGCAAGCGGAGAACCGCTGCGCGCGTCACGCGAAGCCCTTTGAAGACATGTTAGGAGCGCGTGGCTCAGTCGGCGAGGCGGATCGCGTCGAGGGCGCGCTCGCGCGTCACCCGGGCGCTGAGGCGGGCGATCTTGTCGCGCAGGATCGGGAGGTCGGGCGGCGCCGACATGCCCGCGCCAAGCTCCGCCTCGGCCTCGAAGAGGATCGCCTCAAACGCCTCGAGGGCGGTCTCGAGGGAGGCCAGATCGCCCATCGCTTCCGTCTCGAGGGCGGTGCGGTAGCGATCGAGCCAGGGCGCGAGCTCGGGGTCGAGGATGACCTCCGGGTCCGGCGTTGCGGCGGCTGCTTGGGTCATCGCGCCTGGCTCAGGGTTGGCGGGGGCCCTGGGTGGCGCAGCGGTGGGATCGGGCGTGGATTGGGTCGGAGCCTGGGGGTTGCCCGCCGAGGTCGGGGCGGTTGTGGGTGGGGCGACCAGGGTCCGGAGCCTGTCCTGGAATGTGACCCCAAGCCCCGCAACCGCGAGGAAGACGCACGCGATCGCGAGGGCGGTCACCCTCTGGCGGAGTCGGGTGACCTCGCGCCGGAGGCGGCGCTCGGTGGCCCGCCCCGCGGCGGCCTGTGCGGTTGCGCCGCTCGCGGTGCTCGCTGGTGGCGCCGGGACGAACGCGCGGGAGGCGCCCAGCGCCGCCTCGGCGACCTCGCGCGGGTCGGCTTGCCCCGGGAGGGGCTGGACCGGCGCGAGCCCGAGCGCATCGCGTGGCGTGGGGGGGAACAGGTCCGCGCCGCACGATGCGCACGCCGCGTGCCCCTCGCCAACCGGCGCGTGGCACGAGTGGCACTGACCGAGCAGCGCTGCGACCACGGGCGTGTTGCTCGCGAGCGTCCAGAACTGCCGCGTCGTCGGGCCGCGCACCACGGTGTTCAGGTGGATCCGCCCGCGCTTGCAGAGCTTCCTCAGCGCCGCATCGTCGAAGCCCGGCGTGAACGGGTTCGATTCGTCGCGGACCTGCCACGGGCCCATGTGATTCTGGGTGGCCTGACGCGAGAGCGGGTCGAACCGCCCGTGGCACGCCGTGCACGTGTCGGCGTTGGTCTGCTGCATCAACCCGCAATAGGGGCACAGGACCGACTTGGCGCGTGTCTTCCCGGCCTTCGCGGGTTTCGCCGGTGGGTCGGCGGTCTGTGGTGGGGGCGTGCGCCCGACCCCGCCAGGCGGGCGTGGGGGTTGGGGCGGCATCGGCGGTTGAGGCGGACTAGGGGGCGTGGACGCCATCGCGACACGATACGCGCTGTCGGGCGGCGCGGCCCGGTGGCGGGTTGGGCCCGTGGGTGGTGCCATGCGGTCGATCGACGCGCCGCGCCCGCGGGCGTTCCCATTGAACAGTCGCGAGGCGGTCCTCGTACCATGGGACCTGGCTTATGAGACGGACCCGCGGACGACATCTTGGCCTCGCGATCGCTTCGGGATTGGCCGGTGGGCTGCTCGGGGGGTGTGCTGGGAGCGGGGGGTTTGACGATGGCCTCCGCGCTTCGGAGCGCTCGGTGGCGCGTCCGGCGCGCACGCCATCGCAGGCGGACCGCACGCTCACCGACCGCCCCGTCGCGCTGCTCGACGGTCGGGCGATCTCGTGGGACGACCTCGTGCCGCGCCTCGCGGAGATGGGCGGTCGGCGTGCGCTGGAAGAGGTCGCGCTCGAACGGGCACTGACCAGGGCGTGCGCAGCGCAGGGGATCACGGTCACCCGCGCCGGCGTCGACCGCGAGGGTGAGCTGCTCCTCGAGACCTACCTCGCGTCGGGGCTCGCTCAGACACGGAGCGAAGCGGAGGCGCTCGTGCAGGACGTCAAGCGCTCGCGCGGGCTCGGCCCCGAGCGCTTCGGCGCGCTGCTCCGGCGCAACGCCATGCTCCGAGCGATCGTGCGCGACGACGTGACGATCGACGACGCTTCGATCCAGCGGGCCTACGCCCTGCGCTTCGGCCCGCTCTACCGCGCACGACTCATCGTGACCGCGACGCGCGAGGACGCCCAGCGTGTGCTCGACGAGCTCGCGGGCGGCGCTTCCTTTGGCGAGGTCGCGGCACGACGGTCGACCGATCAGAGTGCCGCGCGGGGCGGCGTGATCGACGACATCTCGCCCGCGGATCAGAGTTGGCCGACAGGTGTGCGCGCAGCGGTGGAGTCGATGCGGCCAGGCGACACGTCCGTCCCAATCGCGGTCGAGGGTGGCTACGCGATCCTGCGCCTCGACGCGGTTGATCGGACCACGGGCGGCCCCCCGATCGATGGGGTGCGTGCCCAGCTCGAGCGCGACGAGCGGTTGCGCCAGGAACGCGTTCTTATGGACCAGAAGGCATCCTCGATGATGGCGTCGCTCGATCTCGTGGTGCTGGATGACCGCTTTGGGAGTTAGGCGCGGGGGCGGGTTGTGACGATCGTGGGGGTTGAGTGGGTGGTATCTGCCCGATTGGGCGCGGAGTTCGCGGTCGCCGGCATTGACTGAGTAGGTATCGGAGTAATCTCTTACAGAGGGCTCGTTGCCCCAACACACGCGCATGGCGCTCCCAACCCCCCCCGCGATCCTGCGCTGCTCAAGGACCTCATGACTCGGAACCGCGAAAACGCATACCCCGTCGTCGGCGTGATCGCGGGCGATGCGCGCACGGGTGAGCGCATGCGCGGCGTGCTCCGTGCGCACTTCGGGAAGCAGTGCGCAGTTCGCTATACGGACGTGGACGGCGCGCTCTCGGGCGCTGCGAAGTTCGACCTTGCACTGGTGGTGCGCGGCGATGGCGTGGACGGCGCCGACGCGGTCGAGCGGCTCTGCGTGAAGGCCCCCGAGCTGCCCGTTGTGGTGCTCGTCGAGGGCGATGCCAGCGGCGCGGTGGTCGACCTCATCCAGCGCGGCGCAATCGACGTCGCGGTGATGGGCGATCGCGATGCGTGGCTCGACGCGGCGCTGCCACTGCTCGTCGAGAAGGCGCTGGCGCTCGCACTGTTGCGGAGCGATGAAGAGCTCAGCGCGGCGGGCGCCCGTGCCGAGGCGACGCGCCTGCGCACCGAGAAGGCGGCGCTGGAGGAGCGGGTGACGCGCCTCGAGGCCGCGGCGTGGACCGACCCGCTTACCGGCCTGGCCAACCGCCGCCAGATCGAAGAGCGCCTGCCCCAGATGTTCGCGGAAGCGGCCCGCTACGGCACCGACCTCGCGTGCCTCCTCATCGACCTCGACGGCTTCAAGCAGGTCAACGACACGAAGGGCCACGCCGAGGGCGATGCGATCCTCCGGGCCGTGGGCCAGCTCGTCGAGGGCCAGGTGCGCGCCTCGGACATCGCGGCACGCTACGGCGGCGACGAGTTCCTCATCCTCATGCCCCGCTCGGGGTGCAACACCGCGGCCCGCGTCGCGGAGCGCCTGTTCGACGCCTTCGCCCAGCGCTTCAACTGCCCGGACGGCGCCGCGTGCGGCATGTCGGTCGGCATCGCGTGCCTCAAGCGCAACAGCCCGCTCGACGCCAACGGCCTCATCAACCTCGCCGACCTCGCGATGTACGCGAGCAAGAAGGCGGGGCGCAACCGCGTGATGGTGTGCGCGCCGGGCGGCGGGTTTGAAGAGGTGAAGGTGGGTGGGTGTGTGCAGGTGAAGCCTGCGCAGGGGCGCGAGGCGAAGCGGGGGGAGTGAGGGCGTAGGCGGTGGCCTATTCCTCGGGTTCCTTCGGCTCGTTCCTTTCGCCCAGCAGCCGCTCACGCACCGCCTTGTAGTCCTCGAAGATGGTGTCGAGCCTGATGCCGAGGTCGTTGAGGCTGCCGAGCTCGGGCGATTCTGTGACGATGCGATGGATGCGCTTGAGGATTGCGCCCGCCTGCCCGACCCACCGCTCGCGTTCGCGTGGGTCTACTACAGCTTCCGCGACCCCTATCGCGGCGTGGTACTTCACCGCGAGCGCGCGAAGCTCACGCTCGTTCTCGGTCATCGTGGCGCGGTGCTCGACCTGGATCGCATCGGCCTGCGGGCACACAACCTCGAAGGGCGCGATGCCCAGGACTACCGCGAGTTCGTCGTGGTCGTTCGCGATGCCGCGCGCGAGGCGGTACCGCGTCGCGTCCGCCGCGTTGAGCACGAGCGTGTTGCGCCGTTGGGCCGGGTCGGCGAAGCACAGCAGCGCCTCGCCATCAAGGTCCTGGCGCCACGTCACGGCGCCCGTCGCCGAGTCGACGCTCACGGAGAGGTCGACGGGACGGAAGAACGCTCGGACCACGGGCGTGGGCCAACCGGTCCGCCTCGTCAGCCTCGCGATCGCGGCCTCGATCAGGTGGAGCCCACGCAGGTCCCGCTTCCACGGCGGCGGCCACGACGTCGCCCCGCCGAAGTGCGCGTGGGGCATGACCACGACCTCTTCACACGCGACGAGCGGGACGACCGCGGCGTTGATCGCGGACTCGATCCACGCCACGGTGCGGTAGTTGGGCGTCAGGCGTGAGCGGATCAAGTCTGCAATCTCGAACCCATCGCCCAGCCTGCCGCCGCCGGAGTGGATGCGGAGGATGACCGTGTCGGGTCGGTCGTCGAAGGGCATGGCGTCGATCGTGTCGATCGAGCGCCCGAGCGCCTCGGCGGTGATGTGGAAGCCGATCGTGTCGCCCACGGTCGGATCGCCGAGCGTGATGATGGCGACGCGCGGGGCGCTTGAGCCGGCCACTCGCTGCTCGGCCGGCGGATCGCTGACCGCTGGCGCGGCAAGCGCCATCGCCACACCCAGAAGGCACGCGAGCACGAGGAGGTGGCGGATCGTCATGGCGTGGTCCCTCCACGGGTGTTCGGTCGCTCCCGGGTCTACCCGTGCCGCGGCCGCCAGTTTCGGGACGGGCTCTCGGACGTTCACCACCCCGCTTGCGTCGCCCTATCCTCCCCGCATGTCCAACGAATCCAACGCCGATCATCGCCCCGCCACCCAGGTCATCCACGCGGGCCAGCACCCCGAGCCCGCCACGGGCGCCGTGATGCCGCCCATCTTCACGAGTTCGACGTACGTCCAGGAGTCGCCGGGCGTGCACAAGGGGCTCGACTACATCCGCTCGCACAACCCGACGCGGTACGCGCTGGAGCGGTGCGTGGCGTTGCTCGAGGGCTCGACCATCAGTGAAGAGCAGGACCCATCGTGCGGCGGGTTCGCGTTCGCCTCGGGCATGGCTGCGATCTCGACGGCCCTCGAACTGCTCGATGCGGGATCGACCGTCCTCGCGATGGACGACCTGTACGGCGGGACCAACCGCCTCTTCTCCAAGGTGCGGTCGCGCTCCGCGGGGCTCAAGTTCCGCTTCGTCAACCTCGCCGACCCCGCCGAGGTCGAGAAGGCGATGACCGATGACATCGGGATGGTGTGGGTCGAGACGCCCACCAACCCGACGATGAAGATCGCCGACCTCACGCACATCGCGGAGGTGGCGCGGGCCAAGGCGCCCAAGGCGCTGCTCTGCTGCGACAGCACGTTCTCGAGCCCCATCAACCAGCGCGCCCTGCCGCTCGGCTACGACATCGTGATGCACTCATCGACGAAGTACCTCAACGGCCATTCGGATGTGCTGGGCGGCTTGCTCGTCACGGGCGACCTCGGCCTGTGCGAGCGCATCCGCTTCCTCCAGAACTCCGTCGGCTCGGTCATGAGCCCGTTCGACAGCTACCTCACGCTCCGCGGCATCAAAACACTCGACGTGCGCATGCAGCGCCACAATGCGAGCGCGCAAGCGATCGCGGAGCGCCTCGAAGCCCACGAGGGCGTCGAGCGTGTCATCTACCCGGGGCTCGCATCGCACCCCCAGCACGCCGTCGCTCAGCGCCAGATGACGGGCATGGGCGGCATGGTCACGTTCTTCGTGAAGGGCGGGCTTGATGAGGCCCGGCGCTTCCTCGAGACCGTCCGCGTGTTCCAGCTCGCGGAATCGCTCGGCGGTGTCGAGTCGCTCGTCGATCACCCCGCGATCATGACGCACGCCTCGGTCCCGCCCGACCAGCGCAAGGCGCTGGGCATCTCCGACACGCTCATCCGGTTGTCGGTGGGCGTCGAGGCGCTCGAGGACCTGTGGGCGGACTTGGAGCGGGCGCTGGCCGCCGCGGTCCCGGCACGGGTGTAGTGGTTCAGCCCGGCAGGGCGACGCGCAGCATGTAGTCGAACAGCAGGCCCTGGCGTTCCTCGTCGAGCGTGTCGTAGATGCGCCGCATGGTGGCGCGCCGCTGGTCGGGCGTGGCGTTGCCCCTGGTCGCGCGGATGTGGTCGATGACGATCGTGCGCACCTGCTCGCGCTGCTCATCGGTCGGCTGGATCGCGCCGTAGATGGCCTGCATCGCGTCGCGGTAGCGCCGGAGCGAGCTGTCGTAGGCGCGGGTGATGTCTTCCTGGAAGAGCTGGAACGAGAGGCGATCGATGGTCGCGGGCCTGGCGTCGTCGCGCTCGCCCTCGGGCAGCGGGGCGAGTTCCGCGCCCACCCACGCCCCCCAGTACTCGTCGAGCAGGCGCTGGAGCTCGGTCGCCTGCGCATCGCTCAGGACCGGAGTGAGCTTGTCGTAGAGCACATCGCGCGGGGCAGCAGGTTCGAAGATGGCGCGGAGCTCGTCCATGTGCAGGCGGGCGCCTTCGCGGTCACCCGCGAGCACGGCGTCGCTCAGTTCTCTCACCAGGTCGATCTCGTCGATGAGCAGGGCCGCGAGGTCGTCGTGGCGCGCCGCCGCGACCGCGAGCGCGGCGTCGAGCGTTGCACCATCGAGCGAGAGCAGCGCGAGCGCCGCGACCTCGGGCCGGCCTTCGACGCGGACGAAGTCGCCCGACATGTTGCGCCTGACGAGCGTCTGGCGGAGCTGGTCCGGGACGTCAGGGCCGCGCAGCAGCCCAGCGGGGTCGTCGGGCGCGGGGGGCTCTGCGGGGGTGGTCGCGAGCGCGGCGCCCACCACCACGAGCACGCACGCGGCGGCACGGGTCGTGTGGATTCTCATACCCTGACGATACCCGCGCCCTCAAGCGGTGCGAGCCAGATCCCTTTGGGCTAGCCCTGTCGCCCCTCGATCGCGGCGAGCAGGCAGCCCGCCGCGAGCACGACGAGCTCATCGATCTCGGGGTGGTCGGCCTTGATCGACACGCCGAGGCGATAAACCAACGGGTTGAAGTGCTGGCGGAACGTAGCGATCTCCTGCGCGCCGTCGGTCGTGACGACGTGGAACTTCTGCGGGAAGACCGTCGCCATCAGGTCGTGCGTGCGCCGCAGCACCGCCATGCCCATCGAGTCTTCCTCGATCGATGCGATGGCGCGGTCTTCGTGGTTGTAGATGAGCCACGAATCGCGGATGAGCGACTTGAGCCCCTTGCGCCGGATCGAGCCGAGCTTCGAGCCGTCGGGGAGTGTGACATCGAAGGTGACGCCAAAGTCGATGATGGAGCGCGCGCTGAGCGTGAGCAGTTCTGTTGACTTGGTGTCGTCGGTGTAGAGGCGGATGTCCTCGCGGAGGCGGAACGCCTTTTGGCGGCAGTAGGCGACGACGTCGCCCGACGGGCCGTAGACGTGGAAGGTGGCGCCGAGGAAGGTGAGGATCTTCCGGCGGATGGTGTAGGTTTCGCCGGGGGCGGGGGTGAGGGGCATGGGGTGGCTCCGTGTTCGAGGAGGTGGGAGCCTACCGCGCGATGCGCCGCGCGCGATGTCCTAATTCCGTGAAGCGGGACACCTACGAGCGCTCAGGGACAGTCCTCGCCGAACGCGGCGAGGAGCAAGTTGAGGTCGGCGCTGTCGGTGTCGCCGTCGCCATCGAGGTCGGCTGGGCAGTCGGGGGTGACGCAGCCGAAGTCGGAAAGGAGGGTGTTGAGATCGGTTGATTCGACCGACCCGGATCCGTTGAGGTCTGCGGGGCAGGGTGCGGCTGCGTCGGGGTGGTGTTGGATGAAGACGCCCACCGACTGTGTCTGGGGCGATCCGATCGCGACATCGGGCAGAGCATCAGCGTTGAAGTCCGCGACGGTGAGTGCGCGGGCGTTCGTCGAAGGCGCTGCGAGCAATGTGAACGCGATGAAGCCCGCGCCGGGCTCGTTGAGTGCGACCACCGCGCTCGATGGGTCAACGGAGCTCATGACGAGGTCGTCGAGGCTGTCCCCGTCGATGTCGGTCGCGAACAGGTGGTGGACGTTGGTGCTTGAGAGCACGCCGAGGTCGAACAACGACACGGACGAGAACACCCCGTTCCCGTCGTTCACGTGGACCACAAGTACGTCGCCGCTATCGGTTGAGGCGATGTCGAGGTCGCCATCGGCGTCGAAGTCGAGCGCGGCAGCGCTGAACCTCCCCTCGCCCAGGATCACCGGCGCCTCGAAGGCGCCGCCACCGGATCCAAGGAACACGCGGACGTCGAGGATGGAGCCTCCGACGATGTCGGCCAGGCCGTCTCCGTTGACGTCCGCGAGCACGGTCTGGAAGAGCGGGGCGTTGGAAGGACCGATAGAGGTGAGCGTGAGCAGATCCCCGTCGTTCATCGCAACCGTGGGCGGGACAGTGCCCAGGACAAGGTCCTGGTCGCCATCATTGTCAAGGTCGCGTGAGGCACCGCTGAAGGCGCCGGGCGGGAGCGCGTAGGTGTGTGTGAGTTGCAACTCGCCCCCGAGGTTGTGCAGGACGTGCAGGGCCGACGCCTGGTCGAGCGCGGCGATGTCTGAGTCGCCGTCCAGGTCGAGGTCGATCGCCACAGCGGCGGCGAGCGAGGTTCCCTCCAGGGCGGTGGGGCCTTGCGTGAACCCGCCATTGGTTTCTGAGAGGAGAGTCCTGATCCCATCATCACCAGCGATGATCAGGTCGGGTCGAGTGTCTGAGTTGATGAGTCCGCTGGTCAGCCCGTTGTTTGCGACCGAGGCTTCGATCGCCTCAGACTCGGTGAACCCGAGTCCCGTGTTGCTTAGGAGCACGAGCGGATCGTCCTCGGTGTCCACGGGGAAGGGCGTGATGAAGTTGGACTCGGCGATCACGATATCGAGCAGCCCGTCTTGATCGGCATCAATCGGGTGCGCGCTCATCGGCCCGGACTGTGGGAACAAGGACGGGATGTAGGTGCTGCCGATTGGCTCCCATAAGCCCGGAGCACCTGTCCCGAGCGTCGTCGTCGTCAGTACGGAGGACGGGGCGTCACCGGCGAAGTCCGCGACATGGACGGTCGAAGGTGAGATAGGCAGATCGCCGAACGCCGGTACGATCAGCGGTTCCACAGCGAGGTCAACCGGAGCGCCTTGGCTGAGGAGCGTACTTGTGATGATCGGGATCGCTTGCATGGCGCCGATCAGGTCAACGTGCCCATCCCCATTCAGGTCCTTGAGCGCCACATCGACACCGCCCCCGTCCCACACCGCTGAGTCATGCAGTGTAAGCCCACCGAGCAACGAGCCGTGCCACACTTCGACGACCGCGGGCCCGGTGATGTTGGAATTGGTCATCGTGACGACATCGTCGATGCCGTCACCGTTGAGGTCCGCGGAGATCATCGGCGATCTCAGTGCGATGGTGATGGTCTGGTCGCCGCCTGCAAGCGGGATCACCTGGGGAGCTGCAAACGCTCGCCCGTCGCGTAGGTAGACCGCTAGGTTGCTAAGGAAATCATCGCTAAACACCGCCGCGACAATGTCGTGCTGCCCATCGCCGTTGAAATCGCCCGTAGCCACTGACACGGCGCCGGCTGAGGGCAACAGCACGGGAGGACTGAGAATGCCCCCATCGTTCCACAGGACGGCGACGCTTGCGCCGCCCGCCGCGACGACATCGGGCCACCCGTCGGAATCGATGTCGGCAAATATGGCGTAGGGAACGAACTCGCCGTCGCCGATCCCGAATGCCCGAGACAGAGCGAGCGTGCCACCCCCGTCGTTGAGGAACACGCGGACCTCTCCGCCGACTATGGCGGTCGCGAGCACATCGTCATCACCGTCGAGATCGACGTCTGCGACATCAATCTCCGAGATCTCATCGCCACCGTCAAGTACCTGGGTGACGCGGAACAAAGGCATCACCCCAGCGCCCAAGGTGTAGGGACCGATCGTGAACGCACTGATCGCGGTGATCAGGTGAAACCGCGCCATGTCTCCCGCCTCTCTCTTGTCGGGCGTTGTCTACTCCCCCAGCAACTTCCCAAGGTCCCCAAGCCCCATCCCCATCCCGCCAGCAGA
The DNA here is from genome assembly GCA_965228605.1 of Phycisphaerales bacterium. Classification (GTDB taxonomy): domain Bacteria; phylum Planctomycetota; class Phycisphaerae; order Phycisphaerales; family UBA1924. Next base: position 2,844,669 of record OZ245825.1, on the reverse strand, counting down.
CCCAAGACCCGAACCGGTCTTGTTCTTCTTGGTCTTCTTCTTCGCCTGCTCGCGCAACCGGCGGAGTTCGGGGGTTTCCTTGAGGATCTCGTCGGGGGTGCGGGTGTCGCGTTCCTCTTCGCCGCGTCGGCCGCGTCCGCCGCCGCCGGGGCGTGCGCCCTTCTGGACGGGCTTCTCGGAAGTCTGCTTGATCGAGAGCGAGATCTTCCTGGAGTCGGTATCGACGCTCAGGATCTTGGCCTTCACGACCTGGTTGGGCTGGACCACGTCGGATGTGCGGTTGACGCGCTGCCACGCGAGTTCGGAAATGTGGCACAGGCCCTCGACGCCGGGGACGACCTCGATGAATGCGCCGAAGTCGAGCAGCTTGGTGACCCGTCCCGAGATCTCATCGCCTTCCTTGATGTCCTTGAGGGCCGAGTCCCACGGGTGCTCGGTGAGCTGCTTCAGGCCGAGCGAGTGGCGGTCGTTCTCCCAGTCGAGCTTGAGGACCTTGACGGTGACCTCATCGCCCTCCTTGACGACGGTCTCGGGCTTGTCGATGCGCTCGTGCGACATGTCGCCCACGTGGAGCAGGCCATCGATGCCGCCCATGTCGACGAAGGCGCCGAAGGGCATGAGCTTCTTGACGGTGCCCTGGATGGTGTCGCCTTCCTTCAGGGTCTCCTTGAGCTTGGCGAGGTTCTCCTTCTGCTCCTTCTTGAGGATGGAGCGGCGGGAGAGGGTGATGTTGCCCTTGCCGAAGCGGTCGACCTTGGTGACCTGGCAGGTGAGCTTCTGGCCGGTGAACTGGGAGAGGTCGTCGATGCGCCGGATGTCGATGTGCGAGGCGGGCATGAAGGCGCGGTGCTTGGCGACTTCGAGTTCGAGCCCGCCCTTGTTGTGGCCCGTGACGACCGCCTCCACGATCTGGCCCGGCTCGAGGAGCTCCCAATCGGCCTTCTGGACCGCGCCGGGCTTGGCGCACATGAAGAGCGATTCCTCGGCGTTGAACCGCTCGATGGCGACCTGGAGGTCTTCGCCCACCTTGGGCAGTTCATCGTCCTTGTACTGCGTGCGGGGGCAGACGCCGAGTTCTTTGGGGCCAAACTCGATGAAGATGTCATCGGGGCCGACGGAGACGACCTTGCCCGTGCGGTACTCGCGCCCGCCCTGGACGACCCGAGGGCCGCGGATGGCCTTGGGCTTGTCGCCGTGGGCCGCGTCGTCCCCAGCGGGCTGGGCCTTCGCGGCTTCCTTCGCCTGAGCGGTGTCGGGTGGCCCGGCGGGCCCCTCAGTCGCGGCCTTCATCGCCTGGTCCATGTCGGCTTGCATGGCCGGCGAGACGGCGGGCGGGGCATCGGCCTCGGGAGGCGCTGGCGGTGTGGGGGGCGGCGGTGGAGGTGCCTGAGCCGGTGGCGCGGCGGCCTGCGGAGGCGGTGCCGGGGCTTGGGGCGTCGCGTCGGGCGCTGCCTGCGCAGAGTCCGCCTGATCGTTGGTACGGTTGTTGTTTGGTGTTTCGGTCATTCGCCTGGCCTCGGCGCGATGCGGCAAGCCCTGAGAGGCGGGAGGGCGACTTTGCCCTGGCCTTCGGGGCCGAGATTTGGAAACGGGTTGAGAGCGCGCTCACCCACCGCACGCTTGGACTGCAAGTGTAACTTGGTTGTGTCGCGGGGCCAATCAGAGGTGGGGGGGTAAAACCGGAAGGGCAAACCGGACGTATCGGCGGGCTGGCCGGCGGTCGGGTGGCGCGTCCGGACGCGAGCCCGCCCTGTCGTTACAGTGCTGCGTGCCCCGTTGGTCGGCAAGCCAACGAGGGTGTCGTCTGTGGGTGAGTTCTCGGGGTCCTCCGTATAAGGAGTGGGGATGCCATCATCGAATGTCTGTTGGGGTGTCGACATCGGCGCGGGCGCGATCAAAGCGGTCAAGCTCGAGCGCGAAGGCGACGAGGTCAAGCTGACCGACTTCGCGGTCGTCCCGCACAAGAAGGTCCTGTCCACGCCTGAGCTCGACCCCGACGAGGCGGTCCGTGTGGCGCTGGGCGCCCTCATGGCCCAGTACCGCGACGAGATGCGCGGCGCCATGGTCGTCTGCTCCGTGCCCGGCCACCAGGCGTTCGTCCGCTTCGCCAAGCTGCCGCCCGTCGAGCCCAAGCAGGTGCCGAGCGTCGTGAAGTTCGAGGCGGTCCAGCAGATCCCCTTCGCGATCGAAGAGGTCGAGTGGGACTACCAGGTCTTCGCGTCCGATGACTCGCCCGACGTCGAGGTCGGCATCTTCGCCATGACGCGCGAGCGCGTGAACGAGAAGCTCGCCCTCTGGGGCGATGCGGGCCTCGAGCCCCACCAGATCACCGTCGGCTCGATCGCGGCGTACAACGCCATCGCCTTCGACTACGGCTTCGACGAGAGCACGCCCGGCACCGTCATCCTCGATATAGGAACCACCGCGACCGACCTCATCATCGCGGAGGGCGGGCGCGTCTGGATCCGCACCTTCCCCCTCGGCGGCCACCACTTCACCGAAGCGCTGGGCGAGACCTTCAACCTCTCGTACGGCAAGGCCGAGAAGCTCAAGCGCGAGTCCGAGACATCCAAGTACAAGCGCCACGTGTTCGAGGCGGTCAAGCCCGTGCTGAGCGACCTCGCGCAGGACGTCCAGCGATCGATCGGCTACTACCTCGATTCGCACCGCGGCGCCGAACTCAAGACCATGGTCGGGCTCGGCTCGACCTTCAAGCTGCTTGGCCTGCGCAAGATGCTCTCCCAGCAGCTCAAGCTCGAGGTCTTCGCGCTCGACGCCTATCGGCGCATCAAGATCGACGGGCAGGGCAAGGAAGAGTTCGAGTCCGCCGCGGGCTCGATGGCGACCGCCTACGGCCTCGCCCTGCAAGGCCTCGACCTCGTGCCCATCAGCTGCAACCTGATGCCCACGTCGGTGGTGCGCCAGGCCATGTGGCGCCGGAAGACGCCCTGGTTCATCGGGGCCGCGGTCATCGCGGTGATGGGCGGGCTCGTGACGTTCCTCCGCCCCTTCCAGGACGACCAGGGGCTCGTCGAAACCGCGAAGGTGCAGTCGGTCAGCGACACCATCAGGCGGGGAGACAAGGCCAAGAGCGAGTGGGAGCAGGCCAAGCGCGAGACAGAGCCCGAGTTCGCGGCGGTCAACGTCCTGCGACTCCTCGACGGCCGCGACGTCTATGGGTACGTCGCCCACGACGTCGATCAGATGCTCAACTCGGCCACCAGCGCGGCGTCCGACAGCGCTCCACGCTTCGGCGTGAACGGGCAGACCTACGACCTCCGCGCCCTCGCGACCGACTTCGTCAAGCCCGGCGCGAGCATCGGCTACGGCGCGAGCGAATCGCCGAGCCCTGCGCCGCGTTCACGCGGCCGCGGCGGCGGGAACGACGACGCGGGAGCCGACGCGGGCGGACAGGCCGAGGGCCCCGACGCGACGCAGGCAGGCCCATACGGCGCCATCCGGGTGACCATCCGCCTCGACCACCACTCGCGCGAACTGGTTGGCGACCGCGCCGACTTCAATGACCACGTCCTCGGGTGGCTCCGCGACAACTACGAGCGTGATGGTGTCCCCTACACGATCGTCCAGGTCCCCGACATCAGCTTGGTCGGACGGGCCCCGGCCCCGGAGGATGCGACGGAGAACGAGCCCATCCCCAGGCCCTCTGGCGGGCGCGGTGCCCCATCGGGCGGGCCGCGAGGCGGCGGTGGGAACTCGGGCGTGGGCGGGACCACATCGGGCATGGGCGGCGCCTCTGGCATGGGCGGCACCACCTCCGGCGGCTCGGGCGCTGCGCCTCCCCCCTCGGGCGGAGGCAAGCCGAGCAGGGGCGTCGGCGGCAGGCCACGCGGCGGTGACGGTTCGGGCCAGCCCGATCGAGGCGGCGCCCCACGCCCGCGCCCCGAAGCCCCGCCCGAGGCGGGCTCGCTTGCGGAGATCGCCCCGCTCCCGCCCCGCCCCGTGCGGACCAAGGCCGACGCGGAGGTCTACCGCTACGAGTTCACGTTCTGGCTCAACCTGAAGGAGCCCTCGTCGGTGCTGCTCGACGACCAAGGCGCCGAAGCACAGTCCGCGGACGCGGGCGCGCCCGCGGGCGACAGGGAGGATGGGTAAATGAAGGGTTTCGGGCCTTGGGCCAAAGCGAACATCTGGATCGTGGTGAGCATCGTCGTCGTGATCATCGCGATGCCGGTCAGCATCTTCTTCAGCCAGCGCTGGAACGCGGACATCGTGAAGCGGGCGACCGATGACATCCGCAAGACGATGGGCCAGCTCGACGGGATCGTCGTGACCTACGACGCGCCGGCGCTCCTCCCGGGCGGCGCCGCCTACGAGCAGCGCATGACGCCCAACCCCACCGCGACCCAGGAGGTCAGCGCGCTCCGCCGGGAGCGCGCGACGCAGGCCAACCGCCTCCGCGAGATCGCGGTCGAGCGCAGCGCCGCGGGCAAGACGCTCATCGTCGATGAGGACCCCGAACTCGGGCGCCTCTTCCCCGAGCCGCGCGGCGACTCCGAGCGCATCCGTCTCGCCAAACTCTTCATCGATGGGTGGCGCGATGCCCACGAGGCGCTCCTCGAGGAGCACCGCATCGGTATGCCGCCCGACCCCGAACTGCTCCTCACCCAGCTCCAGCAGCTCTACGACCAGCAGGTCGACGTGCTCCGGCGCGGCCGGCAGGACCCGGTGCTCTCGGAAGACGAGATCAAGGAAGTGCGCGAGTCGATGACCAACGCACGCCTCAAGGCCTACCGCGACAGGGCCATGGAGCTCAGCTACTACGGCTCGATCGAGTCGCTCCCTTCGGTCACGCAGGCCCTCGCGGGCTACGGCGAGGACGGCTTCCAGATCCCCACCGTCGAGCAGCTCTGGGAGTGGCAGGAAGACTACTGGCTCCACAAGAGCGTCATCGAGGCGCTGACGCTCGCGAACCAGCGCCCGGGGTCGGCTGGCGCGCTGAGCGCCCCCGCGGCGCCCGTGAAGCGGCTCCTGTCGCTCACCGTCCGACCCGTCGGGCAAGCCGCGTCGGGCGGCGGCACGGAGCGACCCTCGCGCGGGCGTGGGCGTGGCAACGACGACGACGCGGGAGGTGGCGGCGGCGCCCCCGTGGGCGACGGCTCGGCGCCCATCGAGCCCGACTACTCGATCGCCCACACCGGCCGCGCCGGCTTCCCCACCAAGAACAACGGCCTGTACGACGTGCGCTACATCGACGTCGAACTGCTCGCGGACGCTAATCGTGTCCCGCAGATCGTCGATGCCATCGGGCGCACCGACTTCATGACCGTGATCGACATGGACGCGAGCTACTACAACCCGTACGCGGACCAGAGCGCGGGCTTCGACTACGGGGGCGACTTCGTCGTCCGCCTCAGCCTCACGATCGAGTCGGTCCAGTTCCGCGCGTGGCGGGCCGACCGTATGCCCGCGTCGCTGCGCACGAAGCTCGGGATCCCCGACCCGCAACCCGCATCGGGCGAAGGCGAAGACGGCTCGGGCGAAGACGGCGGCAACTGACGCGACAGGATGAAAGCATCGGCGGGCAGCCGACACGGCGCCGCCCCTTGGATTGGCAGGAGCACGATCATGAAGCTCAAAGGAATCAACCCACTCGAGCAGCACGCCGAGAAGCTCGCTCTGGGCACCGCCCTCGCGGCGTTCGTCGGGCTGTTCGTCATGCAGTTCGACATCCTGGGCGACCCCAACGCCATCGAAGTACCAGGCGGCGACGCCAAATCGCCCGACCAGGTCGGGAGCGTTGCGATCGAGCGGGCCGCGAAGATCAGCGCAGATCTCAACCCGCGGAGCCTGCCCGACCTGCCCACCGAGAAGAACCTCTCCGACGAGTACCTCGCCGCTCTTGATGAGCCCGTGATCGACCCCGCGATGTCGACCCTCTCCCTCGCGGGCGGGTGGGACGCCACTGCGATCTCCGAGCAGGCGGGGCCGGACTTCTTCAGCACGGAGGCCAAGGCGTTCGCACAGGCCCGCCCACCGGCGCCGAGCAAGCCGCTCGCGCGACAGTGGGGCACGACGGTCGACCCGCTCGCGCTCGGCGTGCACCCAGAACTCAAGGACTTCGTCCGCGATCGCCAGCCGTACGACCTGCTCGCGACCACTATCGAGACCACGATCGTCCCGGCGGACGTGCTCGACGCCTTCCGGGCCATCCCCGAGAGCGAGGAGCTGACGCGCGTGCCCGACAGCTGGCTCCAGGTGATCCAGCTGCTCGACGTCATCGTCATCCGCGAGGAGCTCGTCGACGGCGCCTGGACGAACGAGCTGACGCTCGACGCGGTCCCGGGCCAGCACTCTTTCCGCGACCAGATCAACGCGGAGTCGTTCGACGCCTCGCAGATCGATACCTTGCTCGCGGAGGAGCGTGAGAACCGCGATGCCATCCGCCGGGCGCCGGTGTACCCCTCCATCGCGGGCGACTGCTTCCTCTGGCCGAGCCTCGCGCTGCGGGCCAAGCCCGATGGCGCGGCGATTGAGAAGCGCGATGCGCTGCTGAATGAGAAGCGCCAGCGCAACCGCGACATCGAGCGCTGGCAGCGTCAACTCGCCGACATGGCGTGGGTCATCCCCGCCAACCCATGGCCCGCGATCCCCGCGACCGCGCTCTCGCAGGCGGGCGGCGGGCGCGACCCGGGCGAGGAGAACAAGGGCGACAAGGCCCAGGAGCGCCGTGAGCGCATCCAGGGCCTCATCGACGCCGCCCGCGAGCGCATCCGCGAGATCGATGATGAACTCGCCGAACTCGGGTTCGACCCCGAGGGCAACTCGATGCTCGACCCGTGCTCCGAGCGCCTCAACCCGACCCTCGAGGACCTCAACTCGGGCTCGGCCAACCCGATCACGCTCTGGGCCCACGACCTCACCGCTGAGCCCGCCAAGACCTACCGCTACAAGGCGCGGATCTCCGTCACCAACCCGTTCCTTGGGCGGGCCGGGATGCTGAACGAGGAGCAGGGCAGGCTCGCTGAGCGACTCGCGGTCACATCCATCGACTCTGAGTGGAGTGATCCCATCGCGACCCTCCCGGAAGTGGCCTACTTCGTGGTCGGCGCGACCGATGGCGGCGAGCAGGCGTTCGTCGCACCGGGCGCTCAGGCCGTCGGCGGCGGCATCATCCGCCCCGAAGCCACCGTCCGCGCGTTCCGCTTCTTCTACGGGTACTGGCGTCAGGGTGAGGCAGACCTCCGGATCGGCGACCGCGTCGAGGCCGAGGCGCCCCTCCCCGAGGTGCCCCTCCCGATCTTCGAGATGGTCGATGGCCCGGACGGGCTGACCTGGTCGGGCGAGTCCGAGCCGATCGAGGAACCGATCCCGCTGGAATCTGAGGCGTACCTGGTCGACGTGAGCACCGTCCTCCCCACGATCGGCGGGAACATTCAGGCGGCGTTCTCCGCCCTGGTGGGCGGGATCGAGCTCCGTTCTGAGGATGTGGATACGACGAGCAGCGTGTTCCTGGCCCTCATGGAGTCGGCACGGACGGGCCAGACCGCCGAAATCCGCAACCCCGGCAACGGGGTCACGCCGGACCGCGGCGGGGCTCCGCGGGCTCCCAGGCCCGGCGTAGGCGGCCCGAGGGGCGATCCACCGCCCGAGCGCCGGGGCGATGACAAGCCCGGCGGCGGGAAGCCGCGTCGCCCGATCTGACCCCAGGGCTCCGGGGATAGACCGTGGATGGGTGGTCGAGGGTGATTTTTCGCTCTCGCCCGCCTTGACACCCCTCTGGAGCGATCTATAGTCCTCCCTTGCTTCGCGACGACCATCAATCGATCGACGAAGTCGGCAGGTGGGGCGTGACGCCCTTCCCTTCCGCGCTCTTTGAAAACCGGAGACGTTGTCGACGTGTCATCGCCGCGCTTGCGCGGGGATGACAGCAACAAGATCCACGGCGTGGAGAAAATTCTCAATATCGAGTTCATTGTTCGACTTGTTCACACGGGTCCGTACCGCGTAAGCGGCTTGGCGGCATCCGGTCGATGTGATCAAGCGACCAAGGGCGCATGGGGGATGTCTCGGCGTCAGGAGGCGATGAAGGACGTTGGAACCTGCGATAAGCTGCGGTGAGCCGGTAACCAGGCATTGACCCGTAGATTTCCGAATGGGGCAACCCGGCCGAAAGGTCATCACGTGCTGAATGCATAGGCACGTGAAGCAAACCCGGAGAACTGAAACATCTCAGTACCCGGAGGAAAGGAAAGCAATTGCGACTCCGTAAGTAGCGGCGAGCGAAAGCGGATAGCTGTGAGGCGTGTGAGCGCGTTGGAAAGCGCGGCCGAAGAGGGTGACAGCCCCGTAACACGATGTAGCAGCGCAGCCCTTGAGTAGTGTCGGGCTCGTGAAACCCGGCATGAACATGGGGGGTCCACCCTCCAAGGCTAAGTACTCCCTGACGACCGATAGTGGAACAGTAAGGCGACTGAATGATGAAAACTTCCCCTGTTAGGGGAGTGAAAGAGCAGCTGAAACCATGCGCTTACAAGCGGTCGGAGCCCCTCCGGGGGTGACGGCGTGCCTTTTGTATAATGACCCTGCGAGTTACCCTGTCCGGCGAGGCTAAGGACCATCGGTCCGGAGCCGAAGCGAAAGCGAGTCCGAAACGGGCATCGAGTCGGATGGGGTAGACGCGAAACCTTGTGATCTACCCATGGGCAGGTTGAAGGGCGGGTAACACCGCCTGGAGGACCGCACCCACTAACGTTGAAAAGTTAGGGGATGACCTGTGGGGAGGAGTAAAAGTCTAATCAAACTGGGAGATAGCTCGTTCTCTCCGAAATATTTTCAGGAATAGCCTCTCGTAGCAACCGTTGGGGGTAGAGCTACTGGATGTGACTGGGGCCCTTCGGGGTACCCACCGCAACCAAACTCCGAATACCAACGGCCAAGGCGAGGGAGTCAGACCGCGAGTTACAATATCCGCGGTCGAAAGGGTAACAACCCAGACCGCCGGCTAAGGTCCCTAAACATAGCTTAGTTCTTAAGGAAGTCGAATTGCTGAGACAGCCAGGATGTTGGCTTAGAAGCAGCCACCATTTAAAGAGTGCGTAATAGCTCACTGGTCGAGGAATTCGGTGCCTATAATGATCGGGAATAAGCTTTGTACCGAAGCCGCGGGCTCGAAAGAGCGGTAGGAGAGCGTTCCAGTCGGCTGTGAAGGGGTCCCGTAAGGGTATCTGGAGCGGCTGGAAGTGAATATGCAGGGTTGAGTAACGATAAAGCAGGTGAAAATCCTGCTCGCCGAAAGCCTAAGGTTTCCTGGGGCAGGTAAATCCTCCCAGGGTTAGGCGGGTCCTAAGGCGAGGCCGAAAGGCGTAGTCGATGGACAGCAGGTTAATATTCCTGCCCCACCGCAGCGATCAAACCAGAGTGCGGATCATGGAGGCTCACGTACGCAGAAGCATGCTGAGGCCCTTGAGGCCGGTGTGAGTTGAAGTGGTCCCGAGAAAAGCTCTGGGGGCAAAGCGGTGCCCGTACCAAAACCGACACAGGTAGGCAGGGCGAATAGCCCAAGGCGCTCGAGAGAATGGTTGTGAAGGAACTAGGCAAATTGACCCCGTAAGTTCGCGATAAGGGGGCCCTCCTCGCAAGAGAGGGCGCAGAGAATAGGCTCTGGCGACTGTTTATCAAAAACACAGCACTGTGCTAACTCGTAAGAGGACGTATACAGTGTGACGCCTGCCCGGTGCCGGAATGTCACGGAAGCGGGTTAGCTTCGGCGAAGCTCGTAACCTAAGCACCGGTAAACGGCGGCCGTAACTATGACGGTCCTAAGGTAGCGAAGTTCCTTGTCGGGTAAGTTCCGACGCGCATGAATGGCGTAACGACTGGAGCACTGTCTCCACGACCAACTCGGTGAAATAGTAGTGGCGGTGAAGATGCCGCCTTCCCGTGGCAAGACGGAAAGACCCTATGAACCTTTACTGCAGGCTTTCATTGGCCGCGTGCGTCCGCTGCGTAGCATAGGTGGGAGGCTTTGAAGCCGGGATTTAGGTCCCGGTGGAGCCATTAGTGAAATACCACCCTTCGTTCGCGTACGGCCTAACCCCGATTCCCTTGAAACAGGGCGGGGGACAGTGAGTGCTGGGTAGTTTGACTGGGGCGGTCTCCTCCGAAAGAGTAACGGAGGAGTGCAAAGGTTGGCTCAGCGCGGATGGAAACCGCGTGTCGAGTGCAAGGGCACAAGCCAGCTTTACTGCAAGACCGACGGGTCGCGCAGTTGGGAAACCAGGCCTTAGTGATCCTGCGGTTCCGTGTGGAAGGGCCGTAGCTCATCGGATAAAAGGTACTCTAGGGATAACAGGCTTATCGCTCCCGAGCGTCCATAGCGGCGGAGCGGTTTGGCACCTCGATGTCGGCTCATCGCATCCTGGGGCTGAAGGCGGTCCCAAGGGTTCGGCTGTTCGCCGATTAAAGCGGTACGCGAGCTGGGTTCAGACCGGCGTGAGCCAGGTCGGTCCCTATCTGTCATGGGCGTTGCACACTTGAAAGGATCTCTCTTTAGTACGAGAGGATTAGGAGGGACTCACCCCTGGTGATCCAGTTGGCCTGCTCAGGCCACCGCTGGGTAGCTAAGTGGGGCAGGGATAACCGCTGAAAGCATCTAAGCGGGAAGCCCGCCTTGAGATGAGGTGTGCTCGAGACCCCTGGAAGACCACCAGGTTGATAGGCCGCGCGTGTAAGAACCGAAATGTTCTCAGCGGAGCGGTACTAACGGTCGAAAGCTTGATCGCATCGACCAGACGCCCCCATCACGGGCCAGCGTCAGCGAGCGAGCAATGAATGCAATCCGAGAATCATCAACACATCGTTGGATCCCGCGCCGAGGAGGTTGACCCCACCTCAGCGCGGCCCGTCGACAACGTGTCCGGCTAAACGCCGGGCGCCGCCGAAAGGCGACGCCAAGGCTTTGTCGGTGACCATAGGTCCGGGGTCACACCTGTTCCCATACCGAACACAGCAGTTAAGCCCGGGCCGCCGATGATACTGCACTGCGGGAAAGTAGGTCATCGCCGACGCTTGAACCCGCTCAGGTAAACCTGGGCGGGTTCTTTTTTGCGCGATCCACGACCACACCTGAGCCGCCGGCACCCGACAGGGTGACGCCACGCCCTATCGCTCGCGGTAGCTTGTCGCGATGCCAAAGCGTCGCGCCCCCCAGTACCGCCCCAGCCTCCAGCGACAACCGGGGGAATCCCTGAGCGATCGGCTCAGGTCCCACTTCATGGACTTCGCCTTCGCGTTCGGGTTCGCCATCGGAGCGGCCATCGGCGCCATGGGCGCCTGGTTCGATTGGTGGCGCGGCACGTCGTGGCCCCTCACGCCGACCATCGCGGGCATCATGACCGTCGGCTTCGCCATCTGGCATTACAGGGCCAACCGTCCCAAGTGGTCGCACGTGGCCCACGGGATGCGAGCTGAGCGAGTCGTCGCGGACATGCTCGCGGACCTCTCGCAAGCGGGATACCACTCGGTCCACGACCTCGCGGACGCGACTTCGGATGGACGCCCATGCAACATCGATCACGTGCTCGCGGGACCCGAGGGTGTCTTCGTCCTCGAGACCAAGAGGAGGGCGCGGGGCGAGTCGGGTGGCCACCGGGCCCGAGTTGGCGAGGACGGGATCAGGCTCGATGGGCGATTGATGCACCCGGACCCGCGGGGACAGGCCGCCGCGGCCGCGGCGAGCGTCCGTGACCGCCTCAAGGAGCGGTGTGGTTACGAAGCGTCCGTTCGGGCAGTGTTGTTGCTGCCCGACTGGTTCGTTGAGGACCCCGACCTCGAGGCCCGTGTCTGGGTGCTCAACCCGAAGTACCTGGTCAAGCGCCTCGCATCGCCCCACAGTGCGAGCCAGCGCTCCCTCGGGCCTGAGGAACTCCGACGCGTCCGGGCCGAGTTGACCGCCTGGTCACGCGAGCCCCACCCCGACTGACAGGGAACGCGCCGGCCCCTCAGCAGCGGGAGCGGGCCCCAGGTAATTGTGGCGGCGGCCGTCTCCGACCGCCACCACAAAGGAAGATCCGACGACGCGCCGCGGCCTCACCCGCAGGTCAAACCGAACTTCGCGAGGATCGCGTTCAGGTCGATCGAGTTCACGACGCCGTCGCCGTTCGTGTCCTCGGGGCACGATGCCGGCGGCTGCGGCTCGCCCGTCTTTATCACGATCGTGTCATCGGCGGTGATCAACTCAGCGGGCGCGCCCGACGCGGGCAGCAGCACGACGGTGGGTGGTGTCAGGTTGCCGTGGTCGATGATGTCCTCCCAATCGGTGAAGCCGTAACCCGGCTCGATGAACTCCACCTGACCGAACTCGATCACGAGGATGTAGATGTTCATGCACCTGCAATGCTGGTACCACGGGAAGGAACCAAACCCCGAGTTGGAACAGAACGTCTCCCAGTAGCCGCCGTAACCAGGGTCCGACTGGGGCGTCGGGCAGCCGTCGGGCTCGCAGTCGAAGGAGCACCCGTCGAACGGGAAGACCTCGACGGTGAACTCGCCCGCGAGCCCGATGGTCGTACCGCCCACCTGGATCCCGACGCCGAAGTCGAGCACGTTGATGTCTTCGACGGCGCTGGTGAAGGCGATCTCGAGCTGCAGCACCTGCTCGTCCTGCTCGTTCTCGACGACCTGCGCATCGAGGAGCGCGCGGTTCCACCCGCGTGCGCCCTCGCCCATCTGCACCGTCTTCTGGTTGTCCTGGGGCGGGTCGGGCAGGGCCTCGCCGAGCGGCTCGAGCTGTGCGCTGATCTGGTCACCCGGCGTCAGTTCGATGCCAGGCAGCGTGAAGCAGAACGCAGCAGAGACGCATTTGCACCCCCGCTGTGGGTCGAATGCGCAGGACATGGGCTCGACCGTGTCTGTCTGCGTAAAGCCGCACGGAACTCCCGTGTTGCAAGGCAGCCCGCCGCACGGCGCGCCGCCCGGCTTGACGCCGAGGCTCTCCGCGAGCGTGCCGACCTCGGCCCCGTTGACGAGGATGACGACACTCGTCGAGAGGTTCTCCGACTGGTCGAGGCCCGCCGCCTCCGCGTGCCACTGCACGTGGATGTCGTACGTGCCGGGCTGCTGCGCCGGCACCGCCGCGATGTCGTCGAGTACCCGGTTGACCTGTGCGCCAAACGTCGGCGCGGCGGCGATCAGGCAGAGACCCGCGACGGCGGTGTGGAACGGCCTGCGGATCGATCGATGCGAATCAGTCCTGAGGTGTGACATAAGAGCGTCCTTTCGAGGGTGAGGGCAGGCCCGTCGGAACACCCGAACGGGTGCTGCCCTGTCTTCGCCCGTCGAAGCGACGCCCCCGATCACGCCTCACGCACCCGCCACGCCCATTCCCACCGCCAAACTCGGCCACCCACCCCGCGCGCCGGGCGACGCGATCGGGGTCTCTTCGGGCCCCGCGTTGCCCCAGGGATCCCGGATCGTGCCCTTGCAAACTCGCCGATCCACGTATAATCGGCAAGACGTTCCAATGAGCACGGAGCGGCCTCGTGATTCGGCCGGGCAAGGGCTCGAGAGATGCGGCGACACGGGTATCAGTTTCTCTCGAGCAGTTTGTCAGGATCAGAACCATGAAACGTATCTATGTCGGGAACCTCCCGTACTCCACGGACGACGATGAGCTCCGCGGGATGTTCGAAGAGTTCGGCGCCGTCAACTCGGCCCGCGTCGTGATGGACCGCGAGACCGGGCGCTCGCGCGGCTTCGGCTTCGTCGAAATGGAAGAGTCCGGCGCAGGCAAGGCCATCGAGGCCATGCACGGCTCCGACATGGGCGGGCGCAGCCTCACCGTCAACGAAGCACGCCCACGCGAAGAGCGCGGCGGCGGCGGCGGGGGACGCTGGTAGACCCACCTGTCATCTGAGCGTGAATCGCAGAGGGCCCCGCGCAACCGCGGGGCCCTGTCATTACCCGGGCGCCGTCCCACCCCGCTCGATCATCACCACCCCGATCGCCAGCAGCGCGAGCCCGCCGATCCGCCACGCGTTGATCGGCTGGGCGCGCAGGCCGAGCCACCCGAAGTGGTCGAGCACCACGCTCCCCACCATCTGCCCAACGATGAAGAGCGACACCAGCAGCGCAGCGCCGAGCGGCCCCACGCCCACGATGAAGCTCAGCACGATCGTCGCCCCGCAAAGCCCGCCCCACAGCGCCCACTTCGGCGCCGACGCGACCTTCGCGAGGTCCCCGACAGGCACGCGGAACACGATCAGCGCGAGCAGCGCCATCGCGCTGAAGCCCAGCACGAAGTTCCACAGCGCGCCAAGCGACGGGTGCCCCAGGTGCTCGCCCAGTGCGCGGTTCATCGCCGCTTGCATCGGCTGGAGCAGGCCCGCAAACACGACGAGGGCGATCAGCAGGAAGTACTTCATGGCCCCGAGGATACTGAGACGGCCCGCCCCGCCCGAGGCGGGCCCGCTCCGCGCTCAATCGCCCGCCCCCGCATCGGGGTCGAACCGCAGCGCCGCTGAGTTGATGCAGTACCACCGCCCCGTGGGCTCGGGCCCGCCATCGAACAGGTGCCCCAGGTGCGCCTCGCAGCGCACGCACCTGACCTCAACCCTGTCAAGGCCCAGCGAGTCATCGCCCCGCTCCTCGACCACGCGCCGATCCACGACATCCCAGAACGCGGGCCATCCCGAGCCCGAGTCGTACTTCGCCTCCGACGCGAACAGCGCCCCGCCACAGCACACGCACCGGTACACGCCCGCCTCGTCGTGATCCAGGTACGCCCCGCTCCCGGGCGGCTCAGTCCGGGCCAGGCGCGTCACCGCGAACGCCTCCTCGCTCAGCGCCCGGCGCCACTCCTCATCGCTCCGCGAGACGATCGTCAGGTCGATCGCGAGGTCGCGCTGCGCGTCGGCGGCGCCCGCTCCGGACGCGCCCGCGCCGTCACCCCGTCGCGGCTTGCGGAACATCGGGTGGTGCGCCTCGCGTGGCACATCGGGCGGCCCGGGGTTGGAATCGGTCAGCACGACCGCTGGCAGCGCACCTTCATCGGGCGCATCGTCCGCGCACCCACCCACAACGACCCCAGCAACGAGCCCCATCGTGATCCACCCAAGCCTGCGATCCATGCGCGAACCTCCGCAGATGAGTCCCGAACGCCGGGGCGTGCCCGTTCATTCCGCCCAATCGATGCCGAAGAACCGGCGGGTATTCTCGTTGATCTGCGCGTGGAAGTCACCCCAGGCCTGCCCCCGCAGCTCGGCGAGGAACTCCGCGGTCACCCGCGCGAAGCGGGGCTCGTTGGGCCGCACGCCCCGGTGGGGTGTGGGCGTGAGGAAGGGCGCATCGGTCTCGACGAGGATGCGGTCCGCGGGCACCAGCGCCGCCGCGTCCTGCACCCCCCGCGCGTTCTTGTACGTCACCACCCCCGTGAAGCTGACCCACGCCCCGAAGTCGAGCACCTTGCGCGCATCGCCCGCGTCGCCCGTGAAGCAGTGGAACACGAACCGGGACGGATCGAGCCCGCTCGCGCGGAGCACGGGGATCAGGTCGTCAAACGCCTCCCGACAGTGGATCACAATCGGCAGCGCAAGCCCCTGGTCACGCCACGCCACGATCGCCCCGAGCTGTTCGTCGAGCACGGCGTCCTGGATCGACCGAGCCGGCTTGTCGTAATGGTTGTCGAGCCCGAGCTCGCCCCACGCCACGCAGCGGGGGTGTTCGCCTACCCGGCGCATCTCATCCCAATCGTGGGGCCCCTCACCCGAGTAGAGCGGGTGCACCCCAGCGGTGCACCACACGTCGTCGAACCGCTCCGCAATCGCGAGGTTGTGCGCGCACGATGCTGTGGTGGTCGAAACCGTGATCGCGCCGACCACGCCCGCCTCCCTGGCGCGTGCCAATGCGCCCCCGATGCCGCCTTCCATCCGCTCGTCGGTATAGTCGGGGAAGGTGAGATGACAGTGCGTGTCGATCATGCACGGAGCGTAAGCCGCCTCGCCACGATCCGCCCGTCCCGAAGGAGGACACCATGCCAATCGCTCCTCACCGCCCGCTCCGCGCGGCGCACGCCACCATCGCCCTCTGGATCGCCATGGTCGCGCTGGTCCTTGCGCCCGCTTCCCGTGCCGGCAGCCCCCCCGACGAGGAGCACTGGCACATCATGTCCATGGACGGGCAGAAGCTCGGCTACCTCCACTCCACCGTCACCACCAACGAGAAGGGCAACCGCCTCTCGACGGGCCTCTTCAAGATGGCCATTGCGCGCGGCCCCAACGACGTCGTCCGCCTCGAGATGGAATCGATCTTCGAGGAGACCACCGAGGGCGAGCCCGTCCGCATCGAGACGCGGAGCAACCTGGGCGGCGACGGCGACACACGCACGATCTACCTGTTCCAGGAGGACTCGGTCGTCCAGCTCTCCGACGACGGCCGCCGGAAGACGCGCAAGACCGTCCCCATGCCCAGGGGCGAATGGCTCACGCCGCTCGAGGTCGCGGAGTTCGTGGAGTCGCGCCTCGACGCCGGCGCCGACACCATCGCCTACGCCACCATCGATCCGACCACGGGCCTCGACGTGATCTACAACAAGCACGCCATCGTCGACCGCAACACCACGGTCGAGGCGGCGGGCAAGACCGTGCCCGCGATCAAGTGGATCACGACGACCAGCATCATGCCGGGCCTCGAGCAGACCTCGTGGGTCTCGCCCGAGGGCGAGGACATCGTGAGCACGTTCAACATGGGCGGGCTCAAGATCGAGATGCTCGCGACCGAGCGCGAGGTCGCGCTGGCGGACTTCGACGCCCCCGAGATGATGGCCTCGACGCTCGTCCGCCCCGACAAGGCCATCGACGACGCCCGCAACACGACCCGCGCCACCTACACCCTGCGCACCACCATGGGCCCCATCCCCGACATGCCCACGACCGCCGCCCAGCGCGTCACACGCATCGACGAGCACACCCTCCGCGTCACGCTCGACACCACCAACCCCGTCACGGTCCCGCGCGACCAGCCCATCGCGGCCCGCTACACCGAGCCGTCGATCATGATCGGCAGTGATGACCCCGCCATCATCGAGCTCACGCGCCGCGCGACGGAGGGCGTCAGCAAGGACCCCACCGAGCGGGCCGAGGCGATGCGCGCCTTCGTCGAAACCTACATCGACGACAAGACGCTGGGTGTAGGCTTCGCCACCGCTTCCGAGACGTGCCAGACCCGTCAGGGCGACTGCTCAGAGCACGGCGTGCTCCTCTGCGCCATGCTCCGCGCCGATGGCATCCCCGCACGCACCGCTTCCGGCCTTGTCTACATCGACGGCTTCCTCGGGCAGGAGGCCGTGTTCGGCTACCACATGTGGACGCAGGCGCTGATCGACCAGCCTGACGGCTCGCGCGCCTGGCTCGACCTCGACGCCGCGATCGGCACCATGGACGCCGCCCACATCACCACGTCGACCTCATCGCTTGCCGACAACGATGTCATCAATTCGATGGTGTCGGTCGCAACGCTCATGGGGGACCTCCAGATCGAGGTCGAGTCGGTCGAGTAGCGCCCATGCCGCACGCCGATCCATCCATGCCAAGGCTCCCCGCGCGCGACCCGCTCGGCCACAAGGGCACGTTCGGAACGGTGTGCGTCGTCGGCGGGTGCGTGGGCGGCGGGGGCCCGACCATGGTCGGTGGCCCCGCGCTCGCGGCCATCGCGGCGCTCCGCGTCGGCGCGGGGCTCGCGAAGCTCGCGATGCCGCCCTGGCTCCTGCCCGCCGCGCTCGTGATCGCGCCCAGCGCGACGGGGCTGCCCATCTCCGAGGCGGGATCCGTGGAGTGCGATGCGTTCGTCGTGGGCCCGGCGCTGGGCCAGCGCGATGGGCTCGCCGAGCTGCTTGCCCCGGTGCTCGCGGGCGACACGCCCGTGGTGATCGATGCCGATGCGCTCAACCTGATCGCGTCGGAGCCCGGCGGGCTGAGCATCGAAGCGCCCGCGGTGCTCACGCCCCACGTGGGCGAGTTCCGCAAGCTCGCGCAGGCACTCCGCGTCGGTGCGCCCGAGCCGACCGACGACCCCGCGGCCGCCGCGTCGGCGCTCGCCCAGGCCAGCGGGCGCGTGGTCGTCCTCAAGTCAAGCACGACGGTCGTGGCCCACGCCGATCGGGCGTGGACCCACGATGCGCCCAACCCAGCGCTCGCGACGGGCGGCGCGGGCGATGTGCTCGCGGGCGTCATCGCTGGGCTCATCGCGCAGTTCGGCGAGCACCGCGCTGATGAGGGCGTGCCGACGCTCCCCCTCTTCGATCTGGCGTGCCTGGGTGTCGCTGCTCATGCGCGTGCGGGCGCCGCGTGGCGCGACGATCACCGCGCCGATGCGGGAATGCTCGCCACCGACCTACTCGATGAACTCCCCGGTGCGATCGCCTCGATGCGCTAGCCCGCCTGGCGGCGTTTGAGTTCCTCACGCTGCACGCGCGCGAGATAGTCGCTCAACCGGCGGAGGCTCGTCTGCATCTCGCGGGGCATCTCCCACACCGCGATCGTGAAGCCCACTTTGTAGGTCTTGGGGCGGACCTCGCGCACCTGGCGGACTTCCGCGGGGAACACGACGGGCTCGGGCGCACCGGGCACCATCAGGCGCAGGGCGATCACCTCGAAGACGCTGAGCTTCGCGGCCCCGTGCCCCGAGATAAGCACACCGAGACCGCGGTCCGACGCATCGGCCACCCAACCAGTCAGATTGGGCTGACGCGCCGACATCGCCTCGTTCAACTCCTGGGCAGTCGGGGATGGCTGGGCCTTGGGTGCCCCAGCCATGTCATCTTCTTCCACCGCGTCGCGCAGGCGCCACAGCTCCGCGTTCACGCGCGTGTCCGCCGCCGCGAGCGACACCCGGAACGCGTTGCGTCGCTGACCGAGCTCCACCGTCCTTGGGCGGGCCAGCGTCATGCCCTTGACGACCATCATCTGGTTGAGACGCACCGGCACCCGCGCATCGACCACCCTCGTCCGGAACGCGTACGTCGCGCCCTCGACCGTGAAGTACGCATCGAGGTCGTTGCCGCGCGCGAAGTGCGCATCGCGCCCGATGATGCGGAGGTCCTCGATCTCGAGGTGCTCGTCCGACATGCTGATCAGGCGCCCGTTGGCGAATGGCGCACGCCCCGCGTGCTCGCAGCGCACCACGCTCAGCGGCGCGTTCCGCTCCACAGCACGCGCTAGCGCTCCGAGCCCCTCGGACTGATGTTGGTCAGGCGCACCGCTCACCACACCTAGATCGGCCTGTAGGAGAGCGGGGTTCAGTCGCGTGCGAGGAACCGCCATCCCATGTTCCGGGCACTCACGCCGCGACCTGGCGCGACCGCGCCTCGTCGAGCATCGCCTCGAGGAGCGCCGCCTCCGCCTCGCTCAGGCCCGAGAAGCAGAGCCCGACCGAGTGACCGCCCCCGTCCGACTCCCTGCACCACACGCACATCACCTCCGTGCGCAGCCGCCGGGTCGCGTCTGAGAGCGTGAGCACGTCGTGGTGACCCTCAGGCCACCTGCACCGCGCCAGGACCCGGACGCCCGAGAGCGAGATATCGCCCACGGCCCCCTTGTCACAGAGGACACCCAACGGTTCCAGCACGCGCGGAGCGCGCCGCCGCCCGGCCCCCTCACGATCGATTGGTCCGCCCCTCGCCATTCCCCTCAGATCGGCCCCCCCGCGAACCCGCTCGCCCAAACTGGGGGGCGAACGGCCCGTCGGGGTCGGGTCGCAACGGATGGGCCGATCACGCCGCCCGGAATAGCCTGCACCGTCAAGCCGCTGGTCGTGTGCCCGCCCGCTTGAGGGAGCCAAGCCCACCCATGAAGCGCATCTCTTCAACCACCATCGTGATCGTGATCGCCCTCCTCGCGCTGGTGGCGTTCCAGTTCGTCCGCACGCGCCCCGCCCCAACGCCGCGGGTGTTCGACGAGGATGTCAGGCTCCAGGAGGCGATCAACAGCGCCAAGGACGACGGGCGGGTCGTCTTCGCCGTCGCGACCGCCACGTGGTGCCCCCCATGCCAGTCCTACAAACGCAACGGGCTCGCGGACCCCAAGGTCGCGTCCTGGCTCGCCGACCACGCCATCCCCGTCTACATCGATGTCGACCAGCAGCGCGGCGAGGCCCAGGCGCTGGGTGTGTCCGGCATCCCAGCGACCTTCGTGATCCGCGACGGTGCCGTGGTCGCGTCACGCACCGGGGCGATCGGCGGGGGCGACCTGCTCGGGTGGCTTGAGGAAGTGAAGGGCGGCGGCGCGCAGTAGCCCATAACCTTGGGCAGTCCCATGTCCACGTGCCTGCTCGAACGGGCCCACCGCCCTCCACGCCAACCACCCGGGAGAACGCCATGACCAACGCCTTTCTGTCACGCGGCGCGCGCACGGTGATCGCCCTGGCCCTCTGCACGGCCGCGGGGTCCCCCACGCTCGCGCAGCACGAGGGCCGGGCGTCGATCGACGACATCGCTCGCCTCGTCGGGGGCGAGTGGGTCATCGACGATGCGCAATGGTCGTTCGGCATGGTGAGCGACGTGCGTCAGGTCTACCACTGGGGACCGGGGCGGGCGTCGATCATCGGAGATGTCTACGTGTCCGACGATGGCGGCCCCGAGTACCACCGCTACCGCACCATCTACGCGTGCCCCGAGGGCGCGGACACCATCACCGCATACACCTTCGCGAAGGACGGGAGCGTCGCGGCGTCGCGCGTGCACCCGACGGATGGCGGGCGCGTGGAGTTCGCCGCCGAGGGCCCCATCGAGCAGAGCATCACGTTCGAGGGCGAGGACAGCTTCCACTGGCACGTCGAGCAGGTCGGTCCCGACGGCGCGCGGGCGGACCTGATGAAGAGCACGGCCCATCGCCGCCCCGCGGTCGCGCCCGCATCGCAGGCGTGGCGAGCGACGCCCGGAGCCCTCGCCGCATCGGTCGACGACCTCGACGACCGCGCCATCACGCACGAGCGCACCGTCGACGAACGCCTCAACGAAGTCTGGCGCCTCTGGACCACGCCCGAGGGCCTCGCGGAGTGGCTCGTCGGGCGCGACGACGAGCGCAGGCCCAACTGCAACGTCGAACTCCGCATCGGCGGGCCCTACGAGTTCTTCTTCGTCCCCAGCGCGCCCGAGGGCGAGCGGGGCGGCGAGGGCAACGTCGTCCTCTCGTTCGAGCCCCGGCGGACCCTCGCCTTCACGTGGAACGCCCCGCCGCAGTTCGCGGCCGAGCGCGAGCGGCGCACCTGGGTCGTCGTGCACTTCGAAGCGGTCGGCGAAGAGCAGACGAAGATCGAACTCGTGCACATGGGTTGGCCAACGTCCGGGTGGGCCGATGGGTCGGACTGGCCCGAGGTGTACGCCTATTTCGACCGCGCGTGGGCGTCGGTGCTTGGCGCGCTGGAGTCGTTCATCGCGGATCGCAACGCCGACCCGACGCGGGTCCACATGGGCAGGCTCGCGGAGCTTGCGCCGTGGCTCTCGCCCCTGACCCCGATGCTCGGCGATTGGGAGTGCACGTCGTC
This sequence comes from Phycisphaerales bacterium, assembly GCA_965228605.1. Lineage (GTDB taxonomy): Bacteria > Planctomycetota > Phycisphaerae > Phycisphaerales > UBA1924. The sequence continues at coordinate 2,823,174 of OZ245825.1, read as the reverse complement.
GTGGGCCGATGGGCGCGCATTCTGGGGGCGGAAGGAGGCCCGCCCCTTGCTCGGCGGCGCGTTCATGCAGACCCGCATCATCGCGAAGGACGACGAGCAGGGCGTCTACCCGCGCTACTACCAGGTCGTCGCGTGGGACCGCGATAAGGGGGCGATCGTCGCGTACGACTTCCGCTACGACGGGGCTGTGCACGTGCTCGCCGTCGAGGCCGATGCGCGTGGTGGCGTGACCTTCACCTACCCGCCGGGCGCGCGCACCGATGGCACCACCCTCAGGAGCACCACGCGCCCGGAGGGCGACGATGCGTGCCGGTGGGAGGTCGAGGCCCGCGTCGATGGCGTCGTGGACGAATGGACCGAGATGATGGACGGGCGCTGGGAGCGCGCCGGGTGACACAGGTGCGCCGCTCGCGCGGTCTCGCGGCGCGTGGTCAGCGCTCGCGGTACACCTCGGCGTCGGGCGTGGCGGCCTCCTGCGAGGGCTCGACCCTGATGCCATCGACGCCGCCCCGCTTGAGCTGAACGATCACGAAGTAGACCGCGACCATCGCGATAAGCCAGAGGCCCACGAGCGCAGGGCCGATGAAGCGGTTCTTCGCGCGGGGCCTGGTGCGAGGGGTGGGGTTGGGGGAGGAGGGGTCGGTCACGTCCGATCGTAGAGCGCACGCCAAGCGATCGCCCCGCTTCTTAGACTCTCCGCGTGAGCCCCGCCCAGACCACCCAGGACCGTCCCACCGCCCGCAACGCGGCGACATCGCTCGCCCGCCGGCTTCGCGACGCGGGCCACGAGGCCTATTTCGCGGGCGGGTGCGTGCGCGACGAGCTGCTCGGGCACACCCCGCAGGACTACGACGTCGCGACCGACGCGACGCCCGAGCGCGTGGGCGACCTCTTCCGGCGGACCCGCGGCGTGGGCAAGTCGTTTGGCGTGGTGCTCGTCCACACGCAGGGCCACACCATCGAAGTGGCGACGTTCCGGGCCGAGGGGCCCTACACCGACAAGCGCCGCCCCGATGAGGTGCGCTACGCCGATGCGCGGGCCGATGCGCACCGGCGCGACTTCACCATCAACGCCCTGTTCCGCGACCCGCTCGACACGGGAGAGGATGCGCGCGGGCGCGTGATCGACTTTGTGGGCGGACGCGATGACCTGCGCGCGGGCGTCGTGCGCGCCGTCGGGGTCGCCGACGAGCGCCTGGCGGAAGACCACCTGCGCGCGCTGCGCGGCGTGCGCTTCGCGGCCCGCCTCGGGTTCCGCCTCGACGACGCGACGGCCCACGCGATCACGCGCCACGCCCGCGAGCTCGAGGGCGTCAGCCGGGAGCGGGTGGGCGATGAGATTCGGCGGATGCTCGATGCGCCGACGCGCGCCCAGGCGTGCGACCTCATGCAGGAGCTGGGGCTCGATGGCCCCGCGCTGGGCGAGGACGGCATGCCCGGCGTGACCCTCCGCCTGACGCGGGCGCTCGGGCCCGAGGTGGGCTTGGCGCCGGCCCTCGCGGCGTGGGCCCTCGACCGCGCCACGGGCGAGGGCGATGACCCGGCGCTGGACGCGGGTGAGGCCGCTGATCAAGTTATAGGACGATGGAGGCGGTCGCTTTGCCTCGCCAACGACGAGCGCGACGCCGTGCGTGGCGCGCTGCTCGGCTTCCGTGCACTCCGCCTGGATTGGCGGGAATGGGGCGTGGCCAAGCGGAAGCGGGCGGCGTCGTCGGAGTGGTTCGCCGATGCCCTCGCGCTGGTCAGGGCGTGGGGCGCCGACCTCGCGACGGGCCTCGAACACGAGCGGGACGCCCTTGCGGGTGATGGGATCGGGCTTGCCCCCACGCCCCTCGTGACCGGCGACGACCTGATCCGCGACGGCTTCGAAGCGGGCCCCCGCTTCGCGGGCTGCCTCGATCGGGTCTACGACGCCCAGCTCGAAGGGCGGGTCGCGACGCGTCGCGAGGGGCTTGACCTGGCCCGCTCGATCCTGGAATAATCGGACGTTGTTTGGGGTTCCTCTATATAGCGGAGGCCTGCAACCCCGCTTGGGCGGGGTCGTACCAAATGATGGAGTCGATGCGTTGTCGCCGCTTTAGCGTACCGGAGCGGCGTGAGGCGACGTAAAGTCACGACTCGGCGCGGTGGTGCCGCGAACAGGAAGAAACCCCGCCCCAGGCCCGAAGGTGAGGACGATGCAAATGCTGAAGAAAATGATGCTGACGGCGGCGCTGGCGCTTGGCGTTGGCGTGGCGATGGTGGCGGTCGAGCCCGTCTTCGTTCCCCATGCGGTCGCCGGGAGCGATTTCAATGAGGATCAGCTCGACGAGCTGATCATGAACAACGGGAAGGTGATCAAGGGGTGGATCCTCTCGGAGACCGACCGTGAGGTGCGCATCCGCGTGCTGATCGCGGGCATCCAGTCCGAGGCGACGTACCCCAAGGACGAGATCATCAAGATCACGCGCGCCGAGGAGCGTCCCGCCGAGGACGACACCAAGCCCGAGGCGTCGATCAAGGACACGGGCCTCAAGACGAAGGACGGCCCTGCGTCTGACGAAGAGGACCCCGATCAGACCAAGTTCTACGTCGTGACGCTCAAGGGCGATTGGGGCCATCAGGTCTCCGAGACCCCGCTCCGTGAGCTGTTCCGCGATGTCGACAAGACGTTCGACGACAAGATCGAGCGCCTGGGCGGCGAGGGCATCGTTGAGGTCGTCGACCCGGCGGTGCGCGACAAGCACGTCCTGGTCGTGCGCATGGACACGGAGACCGACCCCCGCCGCGGCTTCGATGGCATCTGGCGCACAGAAGAGCTCGGCCCCATCTTCGAGAGGGAGATGGAGAGTGGGCGTCGGATCGTGTTCTGGGTGAAGAAGGCCGGCGGTGGCGCCGCGTTCCTCCCGTGGATCTCGCGCGAGATCTACTTCACGCCCGATGGGTACATGGGCGGCTTCGGCACGCTCCAGTGGTTCCAGTTCGGCGATGAGTGGGTGACGGAGAAGCAGATTTCGCTGCGTCTGGGTCACGCGGAAGGCTTCATCATCAAGGGCGGCTACGCGGAGCACGTCCCGCTGGTCCGCGCGATGGCCCGCGCTGAGTACTGGCTCCTGTTCCGCTGGGAGGGCGGCCGCCCGGTCTACCTCCAGGACGGCTTCGACCTGCAGGAGGACGGCTCGCTCGACGGGTGGGAAGTGCTCTGCAACAACAAGAACGTCTTCGACCTGAACGCCGACTGGGCGAACAAGCTCCAGATCTCGCACGGGACCGCGGCGACGGTCGACGAGCTCGCCGGGCTCATGGGCGTGAGCCACAACTACAAGGTCATGAAGGACTCGGACGGCCAGGAGATTTTCGCGGACTGGCGTTCTGAGATCGACAAGGTCTGGGAGAAGATCCGCCCCGGTTCCCAGCAGGAGCGTCGCGGAACGCTCTGGCAGGACTTCGACAAGATCGAGGTCGCCGGCGACTACTACGACCGCAAGAAGGCGCGTGGCAAGCAGCTGCGCATCCTCGGTGAGATCCGCTCCCTGGTCGTCCGCTACGAGGAGCTGTGGGACCGCGACGAGAAGTTCAGGCGTCAGACAATCGACGTCCTGATCGACCAGATCAAGAAGGCCCAGCAGCTTGACACCAATGCCTGGCGCCGCGGGCGCAGCGGTGGCGGTGGTGGTGGTCGCGGCGGCGGGGCCGGCGGCGGGCGTTGAGGCCCGTGGATTGCGGCCTTGACAGCGTGAGAGTTTGAGACGGGATTGACGATGACGATGACGATGACGATGAGGAGTTTCACCATGCTGCGTTCGTATCTGAGTTCGCTCGCGGCGCGCCTGACGATGTTGTCGGCGGTCGTGGTTGCTGCGGGTCTGTTGACCTTCACGCCCGGCGCCAACGCCGACAAGATCCACCTGAAGGACGGGCGCGTCTTCGAGGGCGAGGTCATCCGGGAGGTCGGGGACCTGGTCTTCTTCGCGGTCCAGGTGGGCGATGTGTCTTCCGAGATGCTCTTCAACCGGAGCGACATCGAGAAGATCGAGCAGGTCGAGAAGACCGAGGCCCAGGCCAAGAAGGAAGAGAACAGGAGGAAGGCCAAGGAGCTGCCCCCGGGTGCGACGCGCGTCGCGTTCCTGACGCTCGGCGATCAGGTCAAGGGCAGCACCGTCGGCATCTATATGGAATCGGGCATCCTGCGCGAGTGCGGGAACATGCTCAAGGAGCTGCCCGAGGAGGAGAAGCCGGATGTGCTCATCCTCACCATTGATTCGGGCGGCGGCCTGCTCGCGGACGTGCACCCGCTCTCGGACGTCATCCATCTCGAACTCAAGCCCCACTTCCGCGTCGTGGCGTGGATCGAGTCCGCCATCTCCGCGGCGGCGATGACCGCGCTCAACTGCGAAGAGATCGTCATGATGCCCCAGGGCAACATCGGCGGCGCGGTGGCCTACGCCGGCGGGCGTGCGGCCCAGGGCGCCCAACTCCAGCAGATCCTCGCCTTGGGCCAGCTGCTCGCCGAGCGCGGCAAGTGGAACCCGGACATGGTCATCGCCATGCAGATGCCCCATGACCTCTCGGTCGACATCGACGAGGAGAACAACACGGTCATCTGGTACAACCACACCAACGGCGAGTACCCGCTCAACTGGGCGAACATGGACCATCACCGCAACATCCTGACGCTCAACGCCGCGGAAGCCGCGAAGTTCCGCCTGGCCTCGGGCATCTGCGAGACCAAGGAAGAGATCGTCCGCCATCTCGGGTACACCGAGTGGGTCGAGGTCGGCCAGGAGGCCGAGGCTCGGATGCAGGAGTACCTCGACGACACCAAGCGTGCCGAGGCCCGCCTGCGTGAGCTCGCGATCAAGTACCAGAGCGCGCTCGGTATCGCGGAGAGCATGCGTGACCGTCGCGAGCGCGGGCGGTGGGTCGGGCAGGCCCGCAACAACCTGAACGAGATCCGGAGCATCGTCAGGCGTTCGCCGCCCATGAAGCGGTTTAACGACCTGGGCATCGATCTCAACGATGAGTTCTTCCGTGAGCAGGAGCGCTACCTGCGCGACCTGCTCGACGAGGACTGATCCTCGGCGCACATCATCGTCACCCCACACGGGCGGGCCACCTGGCTCGCCCGTGTTCCATTTGGGTCAGCCCATCGCGGGGTCGTCGAGGTCAGAGTCGGTGGCGCTGTCGTCGTCGGGGTCGTCCTCGCCGCCGTCCTCGATCGACGCGAGGCGCGACTCGAGCGCCGCCAGGCGCGATGAGAGGCGAGCGAGCGCCGCGTGGGCGGACGCGACCTCGCCCGCGAGCTGGTCGCTCGTGTGCTCGTTGAAGCCCACCGACTCCTCGAGCCGGCGGACGCGGGCTTCGAGGTCGTGCGGGGCGGTGGGGTCGGGCGACGGGTCGGGCATGGGTGATCGTTGGCGGCCCACGCCGCCGCGTCGCGTGGTACCTTGGTCGCGTGAGCACAAGGACATCATCCGGGTTGGCCGCGGTGGGCGTGGCGTGTGTGTGGGGCGCGGTGAGCCCGCTCGCCGTGGGCGGTGGCCCGCCCACGCTGCGAGGCGAGCCGGGCTTGTCGCTGGCCCCTGTCGCGTTCGCGGTTCAGCCCGTCGCGGCGGAGCCCGAGGCGGAGGGTGGGGCGGATGCGCCGGAGCGCGAGCCGAGGCTCGACTTCGGGCGCGCGGGCACCGACTGGATCATCGTCGGCGGCGGCGTCGCCTTCTCCTCGCGCAGCACCGACTACAACGCCACCGCGGCGTGGCACCACTTCCTCGCGGACGACTTCGAGTTCAACCTGACGGTGGGCGGGTGGTACCACGACCAGCCGGGCCAGGACGCGGGGTCGGGCAGCGTGTCGATCGGCTTCCGATGGCACTTCTACGACGACCCCAAGGATGACAGGTGGACCGCGTACCTCGACGCCGGCATCGGGCTCATGGGCAGCTCCGACGAGGTGCCCGATGGCGGCACCGAGATCAACTTCATCCCCCGCGCCGGCATCGGGATGACCTACCGCCTTGGCGACTCCGCGAACCGCCTCGACTTCGGGGTGCGCTGGCAGCACATCTCGAACGGCTCGACGTTCGGCGCCGATGAGAACCCATCGCGGGACAGCGCGATGGTGTACTTCGGCGTTGTGTTCCCGTTCTGACCTGCGGGGTGGTGCATGGGCGCAACGGGTGAGGAGGCTTCGAGCGCAGGGCAGGGCGGCGCGGGGGTGTCGCTTGGCGTGCTCGTGCGCTGTGCGGTGGGCGGCGTGCTCATGGGGCTTGCCAACCTCGTCCCCGGCATCAGCGGCGGCACCATGCTGCTGGCCTCGGGCGTCTACCGGCGCTTTATCGATGCGATCGCGGACGTGACAAGGCTCCGACTGACGATGCGCGCGGTGGTGACGCTCGGCGTGATCGTCGGGGCCGCGCTGGCGGCGGTCGTGCTCGGCGCGGGCGGCGTGAAGTGGCTCGTCGTCGAGTACCGGTGGGCGATGTACGCGCTGTTCATCGGGTTGACGCTCGGCGGCGTGCCCCTCGTGTGGCGGCTCGCACGCCCGGCGACGCCCGCGACCTGGATCGGCGCCGCCGCGGGGTTCGCAGCGCTCGCGGGCGTCGCGGTCGCGGGGTGGATGGGCTACGAGCCGGGCGGGGGGAGCAGCGCGCCGATGTGGCTGCTGGTGATCGGCGGCGGGGCCGCGGCGGGTGCGATGATCCTCCCGGGCGTGAGCGGGGGGTACCTCCTCCTCGTGCTCGGGCTCTACGTGCCCATCCTCGCCTCGGTCGACCGCGTGAAGGAGGCTCTTGGGGCACGCGATGTCGGCGCCATGGTCGGCGAGTGGCGCGTGGTCGTGCCCGTCGGGATCGGCGTGGTCGTCGGTGTGGTGGGCATCTCGAACCTGTTGCGCTGGCTGCTCCGTGCGCACGAGAAGCCGACGCTCGGCGTCTTGCTCGGGCTGCTCGTCGGCGCGGTCGTCGGGCTTTGGCCCTTCCAGGCGAGCATCGAGCCCGCGATCGGGGATGTGCTCAAGGGTCAGGAGGTGGTCGCGATCGAGGACCGCGCGGACGACGATGGCTACGTCCGGCGCGTCGCGGTGACGGCGATCGATGAGATCGAGCGCGAGGATTGGAAGACGGGCGTGTTCACGCCCTCGGGTGCGCAGGTGGGCGGCGCGATCGGGCTGATCGTCGCGGGCTTCGTGCTCACGCAACTGATCGCGCGCCTGGGCGATGATCGCGGGAAGCGGTCAGCGCCGGGGGCGGGGGCGTGAGCGCGGCGTGGGGTGCTGCTCGCGGTTCTTGACGTATTCGTTGACGCGTGTGCGGAGGTCGGGGCGTTCGGCGGGCTGGAGGTCGCGCCGGTGGGGCGCCTTGTTGCGCGCATCGGGGACGGGGTCGTGCGAGCGCGTGCCGCACTCGGGGCAGACGGGGGCGACGAGGCCCGCGAGGTCGTACCCGCAGCGCCGGCAGCCGAACTCCTTTGGGACCTTGCTGCACAGGACGATGACGGCGCCCCCACCCGCGAGGATGAGGACGTAGAAGGGCATGACGAACGTGAGCCACCCCTGCGCATCGAACGCCCACTCGCACACGCGCCAGACCCCGAGGATGCCCACGAGGCTGAGCAGGAGCACGCCACCGCCCGCCCACGTGCGGCGCAACGACCAGAGGGCGAGCCAGACGAGCGCGATATAGGCGGGGAAGATGAACATCGGATGGTCCCCCGGAGCGTAGGCCATGGCGGGGTCGGGCCTCTGCGTCGGGTGTGCCCCGCTAGGATCGGGGCGTGAGCGAGCAGCGCGCATTTGTCGTTATCCCGACCCACACGCCCAGGTACCTGGACCTGGTGCTGGTGGGGCTTGCGCGCCAGACCCGCCGGCCGGACCGGATCGTCGTCTCGTGCGACACCGACGACCCCGCGATCGGCGCGGTGATCGATGAGTGGACGCGAGAGACGGGGCTCGGCGTGTGGTGGGTGCGCAGGCCGCACCACGGCGTCGAACGCCTCTGCCAGGTCCGCAACAACGCGGTCCGCCACCTCGCCCAGGCCCTCGGCGAGACGGCGGGGCGCATCATCGTGCTCGATGGCGACATGGTTGCCTCCGACACGCTCGTGGCCCAGCACCTCGCGTTGGGCGAGCGGTGCGACCTCGTGTACCCGTACCGGGTCGATGTTTCCCGCGAGGAGAGCGAGGGGCTCGACGCCCATGCGCTGCTCGCGGGCACGCAATCGCTCAGCGTGAGCGCGGAGCATCAGCGAGCGCTCGCGAAGCGCCACCGGCGCTACGTCAAGCAGCAGCTCATGCGCCGGCTGGGTGGGGCGTCGTTTGGCGGGCGGCGGGCGGGGCTCGCGCCGCTCCACAAGCCCAAGCTGCTCGGCGGGCACTTCTCGGTGACGCTCGAGTGCTACCTCGCGCTCAACGGGTTTGATGAGCTCTACCAGGGGTGGGGCTTCAAGGACGATGAGTTCGCGTTCCGAGCGGCGCGATCGGGTCGGCGGGCCCGCGTCGGCGTGAGCCAGGTCATCGCGTGGCACCTCTGGCACGAGACGAGGCAGGTGCCCGGGCCCATGAGCGACCTCCCCACGGCCCAGCGGTTTGCCCAGCGGTTCGTGTTGCCCGACGTCGCGAAGCACGGCGTCGAGAACCCCCTCCCCCAGCACCCCATCGAGGCGGATTTCTGGGGCTCAGACGGTGCCGCCGAGCCCGCGGAGCAGGGCAGGACGGTGGGGACTTCGCGCCTAGGATAGAATGATTCTAAGTGTCCGCGGAAGCCGGAATCGGCTCCACGGGCTCGAACACGCAAAGAGGAACCAGAGGCCCATGCCCCAGCTCCCGATCTATCTCGACCACGCCGCGACCACCCCTTGCGACCAAAGGGTCGTCGAGGCCATGCTGCCGTACTTCACCAAGACCTTCGGCAACCCGGGCTCGCGCAACCACAGGTTCGGGTGGGAGGCCGAGGAGGGCGTCGACACCGCCCGCCAGCACTGCGCTGCGCTCATCGGCGCCCAGCCCAAGGAAGTGGTCTTCACGTCTGGCGCGACCGAGGCGAACAACCTCGCCATCAAGGGCGCCGCCGCGATGTACCAGAAGGCCCCCGCGGGCTCGGACAAGCGGGGCCACATCATCACGGCCCAGCACGAGCACAAGGCGGTGCTCGACCCGTGCAAGCGCCTCGCAAAGGAGGGGTTCGACGTCACGTTCCTTGCTCCCCGACCCGATGGCCTGATCACCAAGGACATGGTCGAGAGCGCGATGCGCGATGACACCATCCTCGTCAGCATCATGTGGGGCAACAACGAACTCGGCACGGTCAACGAGGTCCGTGAGATCGGCGCTCTGTGCCACGAACGCGATGTGGTGTTCCACACCGACGCGACGCAGTGGGTGGGCAAGATGCCGACGGATGTCGGGGCCGACAACGTCGATCTGCTGAGCTGGTCGAGCCACAAGCTCTACGGCCCGAAGGGCGTGGGCGGGCTCTACGTCCGCAGGCGCCGCCCGCGTATCCGTCTGGTGGCGCAGCAGGAGGGCGGCGGCCAGGAACGCGGCTACCGCTCGGGCACGCTCAACGTGACGGGCATCGTGGGGTTTGGCGAGGCATGCCGGATCGCGCTGGCTGAGATGGACGCCGAGGGCGAGCGCCTTTACAAGCTCCGCACCAAGCTCGAGAGGGGGCTGACCGGTGCGCTGGAGCACGTGCAGATCAACGGCCATGCCGAGAAGCGGCTGCCGCATATGACGAACATCAGCTTCGGCTTCGTCGAGGGCGAGGGCCTGATGATGAAGATCAAGGACATCGCGTGCTCATCGGGCAGCGCGTGCACGAGCGCCTCGCTCGAGCCGAGCTACGTGCTCAAGGCGCTGGGGATCGGCGATGACCTGGCCCACTCGTCGCTCCGCCTGAGCCTCGGGCGCTGGACGAGCGAGGACCAGATCGACTACGCGATCGAGAACATCGCCAAGGCGGTCGAGGACCTGCGCGAGCTGAGCCCTCTCTGGGACATGCACAAGGAAGGCATCGACATCTCGACCATCGAGTGGCAGAATCACTGAGCAGATAGACAGACAGCAATCGAACACCCGTGAGGTGAACCAATGGCATACAGCGAACAACTCATCGACCATTACGACAACCCCCGCAACGTCGGCACCTTTGGCACGACCAAGGACCTGAAGGACCGCAAGGACGTCGGCGTCGGCGTCGTCGGCGCGCCCGAGTGCGGCGATGTCATGCAGCTCCAGATCAAGGTCGATGAAGCGACCGGCAAGATCGAGGACGCCAAGTTCAAGTGCTTCGGGTGCGGCAGCGCCATCGCGTCCTCATCCCTCGCCACCGAGTGGATCAAGGGGCGCACGCTCGACGAGGCCATGGCCCTCCGCAACACCGAGATCGTCGAAGAGCTCGCGCTCCCGCCCGTCAAGATCCACTGCTCCGTGCTCGCGGAGGACTCGATCAAGGCGGCGATCAAGGACTACCAGGAGAAGAACGGCCTCACCAAGGAGGCGCAGGAGGCCAAGGCGTGAGGCGCGAGGCGGCGTTGGCCGCTGGGCGCTGGCCTGATAACGCTCGCCCTCTCGGCCGCGGGGTGCGAGCACATCCACCTCGCGTTCGGCCCGGACGATGGCGCCGACGACGACGATGACCGCATCACCCTCAGGTTCTTCTCGGGCGATGACGATGATGAGTGCGACGACTGCGGGTGTGCGTGCTGCTGCTGCGATGGCGACCGACAGGCGGAGAACTGGCGGCCTGTCTTTCGCGTACTAGTATTGAGATAGAGCGGGGCACGACGCCCCGAGACGATTGGAGCCTTGAGCCATGGTGACCCTGACCGAGACCGCTGCGAAAGAGATCAACACGATCATCGAGAAGGAAGAGCTCGACCGCGAGAAGGTCCGCCTGCGCGTGGGCGTCAAGGGCGGCGGCTGCTCCGGGTTCAGCTACCTGCTCGACCTGACCGAGGTCCAGAAGGACACCGACGAGTTGTCGGACCAGCACGGCATCAAGGTCATCGTCGACCCCAAGAGCCTGCTCTACCTGTCGGGTGTCACGGTGGACTTCAAGGACGAGCTGATGGGGCGCGGATTTGTGTTCAACAACCCCAACGCGAGCAGCTCGTGCGGGTGCGGGTCGAGCTTCGCGGTGTGAGCGGGCCCACACGGGCAGCCAAGCGATCATCAACCAGCGCCAGGCGCTTCCCATGGGGGCGGCTGGCGTTGTGCGTTTCTTGAGCGAGCCGCGACCGTGAGGGAGCGGGACCGGAGTGGTGAGGTGCTGTCGAACGGAGTCGGGAAGTTGGCAGGTGAACGGGTCCGCTCCCTGACGGTCGCGGCTCGTAGATGAAGGTGGTCGTCCCGCGCTCTCGCGCGCTCACCCCTCCACAAACGCCTTCAGCCCGCCCGTGAACATTTGCGTCCACCCGTCGTGGAGGGACTGCAGGTTCTTCTCGTCGATGCGGCCGTGGTGAGAGTCGGTGATGCGGAGGGTGCACGAGCCTGGGCGTTCGCCCTCTTCGATGGTGAACTTCATCATGCTCGTCGATGGGCCGCCCCAGTCGGGCGCGATGTGGCCCGTGACGTAGAAGGTGAACATGGCGGGGCTGATCGATGTGATGGTGTACCAGAGGAGCGAGCCGCCATCGGGGTTGGTCTCGATGAGCTGGCCGCCCGCGCGGGGCTCGAAGGCGACCGAGGCGCCCGCGCCGGTCATGCGGAAGTCGGGGAGCCACCACGCGTCGGTCTCCTCGAAGAAGGCCCGCCACACGCGCTCGCGTGGGGCCTCGATGGTGATGGCGAGTTCATACGTCGCGACGCCCGCGGCTTCTGTCCTGGCTCCGATCATGATCCGTCTCCTTGGTGAGAAGTGGTGGCCGCCGAGGGGCGTTCGCGCTCTTCGACGAGGTTCTTCAGGCGCGAGGCGCCCGATGCGATGCGAGACACGTGCTTGCTCACCCAGCGGTCGCAGACGTGCTGGATGGGCAGGGGGTTGAGGTGGTTCCAGCGGCGCCGCCCCTCACGCCTGACCGTCACGAGTTCCGCAGCCGTCAGGGCGTCGAGGTGCTTCATCACGTTGGTCCGGCACAGGGGGCGGAAACGCTCCGCAAGCTCGCCCGTGGTCAGGGGGCCCTCGGCCAGCACATCGAGCATCGCACGCCGGGTCGGGTCGGCCAGGGCCTTCCAGACGAGGTCGTGGTGGTCGAGGGGCTCGGATGGGCGTGGCGGAGTCATGTCACTAAATGGTGACATATAATCGGGGCGTGTCAAGCGGGTCTGGAGGGTGGAGGCGGATTTTCTCGTTGCCGGTCAGTGCGGTGCGGGGTAGGCTTCCCCTCGCGCGTCGGCGGGGCAGCCCGCGGGCGCGTGAGACAACACGGTCTCGGGGTGTAGCGCAGCTTGGTAGCGCGTTTGACTGGGGGTCAAAAGGTCGCAGGTTCAAATCCTGTCACCCCGACTTTGAGCAACGATGGCCTCGGCAATGCCGGGGCCGTCTGTGTTTTTGGTGGGGGTTCAAGCGCATCCTCGTCGTGCCGGGGGCCGGCGTGGTCATCGGGTCGGGCGCGCGATCTCGTACCTCAGCGCGCTCTCGCCGTCGAACACGATCTCGCCTTGCCTGGTCATGCCGCACTTCTCGAGGACGCGGATCGACGCTTCGTTTTCCGGGAGTACCAATCCCAGGATGCGGTTGAGGTTGAGGACATCGAAGCCGAACCCAATGCACGCGGAGCAGGTTTCTGTTGCGAACCCCTGACCCCAGTACTCGGGCAGGAACCTGTAGCCCACGTCAACCTCGTCGAGGTCCGGGAGGTGCTTCAGGCCGCAGAACCCGATGACGGCACGTGTTTCCTTCAGGACACAGGCCCACCGCCCGTAGCCGACGGTCTCGAAATCGGGGTAGTCGATGATGGCTTGGCGCGCGTCTTCCACTGACTTCAGCGGTGGTTCGCCGGTGTGGCGCATGACCTCTGGGTGGCTGTTGAGGCGGTAGAACGCTTCGCAATCATCGGGTGTGAATGCGCGGTGCTCGATGCGCTCGGTCGCTGGGCCGGATCGGTATGAGGTCATGCCCGATTGTTGCAGGTGCTCCGCCCGGCGTCAGCCAGCGGGGTAGAGCGTCGGCGCACCCGGCCCGACCGGCAGGCCCAGCACGAAGACCCACAGGTAGAACAACACGACCCACCCGATCAGGAAGAAGATCGAGTAGGGGAGCATCGTGGCGACCATCGTGCCGATGCCCAGGTCCCTCTTGTACCTGGTCGCGACGGCGAGGATCAGGCCGAAGTAGCTCATCATGGGCGTGATGATGTTGGTGGTGGAGTCGCCGATGCGGTAGGCGGCCTGGATGACCTCGGGGCTGTACCCGATGGTCATGAGCATGGGGACGAAGATGGGCGCGGTGACCGCCCATTGGGCGCTGGCCGACCCGAGCATCAGGTTCACGAAGCAGCACATCAGGATGAACGGGATGAAGACAAGCGGGTTGTCGAGGTTCATCGCGACGAGTGCATCGGCGCCGAGCACGGCGAGGATCTGCCCGAGGCCCGAGTAGTTGAAGAACGCGACGAACTGCGCAGCGAAGAAGACGAGCACGATGTAGAGGCCCATGCTGCGCATCGCGCCCGCCATGGCGTCGATGACGTCGCGGTCGTTGCGCATGGTGCCGACGACCCGCCCGTAGACAAAGCCCGGCACGACGAAAAAGACAACGATCAGCGTCACAACGCTCCGCAGCAGCGGGCGGTAGACCTCCGGGCCGACCGCCTCGGGGTCGGGGTTGCGCAGCACGCCCCACCCGGGCACCCACTCGAGCGGGAGCGGCGGGCCCGCGACGACGACAACACCGATCGCCACCACGAGCGCCGCAACCGCGGCGCAGATGAGACCCTTGACCTCGGTGCGCGTGATCGGCGCCATCTCGCCCTGCTCTTCGAGGTCTTCCGAGGCCTCGCTCGCGTCGTAGGCCCCGAGTCTCGGCTCGACGATCTTCGCCGACACGAACCACCCGAGCCCCGCGATCAGGAACGTGCTCGCGATCATGAAGTACCAGTTGACCGCTGGGTGCACCTCGTACGCGGGGTCGATGATCCGCGCAGCCTCTTCGGTGATGCCGGCGAGCAGCGGGTCGACCGTGCCGATCAGGATGTTGGCCGAGTAGCCGCCCGAAACGCCGGCGAACGCGGCGGCCATGCCCGCGAGCGGGTGCCGCCCGAGCGAGTGGTAGATCGCCATCGCGAGGGGGATGAGCACGACGTAGCCCATCTCGCTGGCCGTGTTGCTGATGATGCCCGCGAAGACGATGACGAACGTGACGAGGTTCTTCGGTGCGCCGAGCACGAGCGCGCGCACGGCGGTGGTGAGCAGGCCCGAACGCTCGGCGACGCCCACACCCAGCAGCGCGACGAGCACCGTGCCGAGCGGGACGAAGCCCGTGAAGTTCGTCACGATGCTCTGGCTCATCCAGCGCACGCCCTCGCCCGTCATCAGGCTGCGGACGGTGAGCATGGTTCCCTCGTTGCCGGGGCGCGGGTCTTCGACCTGAAGCCCGGCGAGCGCTGCGATGCCCGACACGACGATGACGCCCAGCGCGAACAGCGCGAAGAGCGTGACGGGGTGCGGCAAGAGATTGCCAAGCCACTCCACGATGGCGAGGAAGCGGACGAAGAGCCCGGAGCGGGTGCCGCCCTCGAGCTCGTTTGTTGGTGGACCGTTGGCGTTGGGATCGTCGTGCGGAGAAGCTGCCATCGTGGGATGGTACCGATCGGTCAGATCTGCCAGAGCCCGTGCTCGATGCCGCCGAGGATGTAGATCGCGAACGTGCCCTGGCCGGGGATGTCCATTGGCGGCAAGGCGATCGTCGCGCCCGCGGCCTCCGCTGCTTTCACCGCGGCCTGGATGTCATCGACCAGGACGTAGGGACGGACAATCGGGGTCTCGGTCTCTCGCATCGGCGCCCGCACGCCGATGCGCCCGCCGTCCTTGAGGTCGGCGGTGCGGGCGTTGCCGAGTTCTGCGACCGGCTCGGTGAACTCCACCCCGTGCGCCCGCGCCAGGGCCTCGCATGTCTCGTCGACGGAGGGAGTGACGATCTCGAGGTAGTGGACGTTCAGGCCCCGCTGTTGTGCATGCTCGCCATTGGTGCTCGCTGCCTCCGCGCTGGCCCCCGCCTGCTCCGGCGGCGATTGATCGCACGCGGCAGCGCCGACGAGCAAAGCCGGCACGAGACAGAGGACGCCCAGGCGGATTCGTGTCGTCTTCATGATTCCATGGTCCCTTGTGTGATCATGATGAGGTTCCCGCAGGTGTCATCGAAGACCGCTGTGCGCACCGTGCCGTAGTCGACGGGGGGTTGGGTGAAGCGCACGCCGAGCGACTCGAGCCGCTCGTGCTCGGCGGCAATGTCTTCAACCGCGAACGATGTGAACGGGATCCCGTCTTCGACCATCGCGGCTTTGAACACTTTTGCCGCTGGGTGTGCATCGGGCTCAAGCCCGACCACTGGCCCATCGGGGTCCTCCGGGGAAACGACCGTGATCCAGTTGTGCTCACCCAGGTCGATGTTGTCCTTTGTCTGAAAGCCCAGGACCTTGGTGTAGAACTCAAGTGCCTTTGCCTGGTCGTCAACCATCACGCTACAACCGCTGATTCTCACTTCATCGCTCCCTTGTCACTTGGCGGGCCAACGCTCCGCGATCTCCCTCAATGGCTCTCCGTTGAACCAGTGGAACTTGTACCTGCCCTCGCGCTTCGCCACGACGAGGCTCGCGGCTTCCAGCACCTCAAGGTGCTGGGAGATGGCCTGCCTGGATGAACTGATGCCGTGCTTCATGACAAGGCGCCCGCACAATTCGAAGAGCGACTGCCCATCTCGCTCCACCAGTTCATCCAGGATGGCCCGCCGGGTCGGGTCGGCGATGGCTCGGTACAGGTCGTCCATGCGTTGCGGGGACTATAGGCAAGTCGCGACTTGCATGTCAAGGCGCGGGTGCCGGGCCCTGCGACCCGTCGGGAGCCGAGGCAGTCGGGCGCCCCCCCACGTGGCGAGGCGATGCGGTGGCGATAGGCTTGGGCGAACGAGCAGGGAGGTGAGCCCATGGCAACCAAGCCCACAAAGGCCCCGCGCCCGGTCCATTTCAAGGCGACGCTGTTGCGGCCGAAGGTGGAGCCGGGATCGAGGCCCGTGTCGTGGACCTTCCTGGTCGTGCCGAAGGCGGCCAGTGCGAAGCTGCCATCGCGCGGGATGGTGTCGGTGGATGGTGCCATCAATGGCGCCCAGTTTGCGGCGACGCTCGAGCCGGACGGCGAGGGGAGCCATTGGCTGAAGGTGGAGCGGAAGCTGCGCGAGGCTGCGCGGGCCGAGGCGGGCGATGTCGTCACGCTCGAGGTCGCGCCCGTGGACGAGGAGCCCGAGCCGCGCGTGCCGGCGGACCTGCGCAAGGCGCTCGCGGGCGCACCGCAAGAAGCGCGGGACGCATGGGCGGACATCACGCCGGTCGCGCGACGCGATTGGATTCACTGGATCACGTCGGGCAAGCGAGAAGAGACCCGTGCGCGTCGGATCGTGACGACGTGCGACATGCTCGCGAAGGGGAAGCGGCGGCCGTGCTGCTTCGATCGGTCGGGGCTGTACAGCAAGAGCCTGAGTTGCCCGGTTGCGGAGGACCCGCCTGGCGGCGCGGGGCGCTCGCGGCGGAAGGCCGCGGGGACGCGGGCGCAGACGGGCAAGTGAGCCGATGGCCGATGCACGAACGAGCGAGCCCGGCGTGAGCCTCCGCCCCGTCGAGCGGGACGACCTGCAGACCCTCTTCCGCCACCGCTCTGACCCCGAGGCGCGTGCCCTCGCGATGGTGAAGGCGGACGATCGCGAGCGGTTCATGGCGCATTGGGACAAGATCATGCGCGATCGCGAGATCGTGCCGAGGGTGATCGTGTGCGACGGGGTGGTGGTCGGGAACGTCTCGTGCTTTCAGGTCGAAGGGCTCGACTGTGTTGGCTACTGGGTCGACCGGGCGCACTGGGGTCGGGGCATCGCGAGCCGGGCGCTCGCGTTGCTGCTCGCTGAGGTCGATAGGCGGCCGCTGCACGCGCGCGTCGCCACCTCGAACCTCGGCTCGATCCGCGTGCTCGAGCGGTGCGGCTTCGTACGTCAGAAGACGTTCATGGGCGAGGAGACCGATCGGTACCTCGCGTGCGAAGAGGCGGAGTACCGCCTCGACTGAACCGGCCCCCGCCTACACCTCCCGCCGGGGCCAGCAGAGCCAGTTGAAGTCGATCTCCTCGGCTTCGATGCCCAGGTGGCGGAGCATGTTCATCACTTGCGCGCGGTGGTGGACCTCGTGGAGCGCGAGCTGGGTCATGATGTCGCCCGCGCTGGCGGTGACGGCCCACCCCTTGCCATCCTCACCCGTGACCCGGTACTCGATCGGCGCCGACCAGTCGGTGACAGCCTCGAGCGCGGCCCGCGTCGCCTTGGCCTGCTTGTCCCACATCGCGCGCAGATCGGCGATCGGCGGCGGGTTCTCCTCCATGCCCGCCCACGCATCGAACGAATCAACCGCACGCCCGGTCATGCGCAGGATGTAGTACTCCTCCGCGATGAGCATGTGGGCGAGGGTCTTGCCGACCGTGCCGGGCCCGATGGGGAACTCCTGGGTGTACTGCTCGGGCGAGAGCGCGGCGACCTGGTCGAGCACGCGGTTGCGCGAGAGGACGAGGTAGTCGTAGGTGCGGAGTGGGTCCATGGGGGGATTGGAGCGGCCCCCGGCGGGATGTGCAAGCGACTAGCTCGACGGTGTTGCGGCCGCGATCGCACCGCCTGCCACATGACCGCTCGCCCACGCCCATTGGAAATTGAACCCGCCAATGCGACCGTCCACATCGAGCAGTTCGCCCACGATGGAGAGGCTCGGGCACACCTTGCTCGCCATCGTCTTCAGATCGACTTCATCAAGCGGCACGCCGCCCGCGGTCGCCTCGGCGTGGGTAAAGCCGCGATCGCCCTTGATCGCGACCGGCATGCCGGCCAGCGCGTGCGCGATCGCCCGGCGTGCCTCGCGCGGGAACTGCGCGCCAGGCACGTCGGCGTCGATGGCGTGCGCCTCGCAGATCGCGCGGGCGAGGCGCTCGGGCAGGCGCTCGCGGAGCCACGTGAGCGGGCGCTTCGGGCCCAGGTGTTGGAGCGCCTGGTCGATCGACTCGAAGGTGTCTTCGGGGAGCCACGCGATGTGGAGCGATGCGCCGGGGTCGTCCGCACGCGCATCGGTGAGGTAGCGCGAGGCGTCCATGATGGCCGGGCCGCTCAGGCCAAAGTGCGTGCAGAGCAGGTCGTTGGTAAAGCTCGCGAGGCGCTTGCCCGTGCCCGAACGCACCTCGATGCGCGCTCGTGCGCTGACCCCCGAGAGCTCGGTGAGCCAGCGCGAGCGGTCATCGGTGATGAGCGGCACGAGCGCTGGGAATGTCCGGTCCGTGATCGTGTGCCCCAGCGCCCGGGCCAGCGCGTAGCCCGCGCCGTCCGACCCCGTCTTGGGGAGCGCCTTGCCGCCCGTCGCGAGGACGAGATGCCCAGCCTCGATCGAGTCCTCGGCGTCGCCCTCGCGCGTGACCACGAAGCCCCCCGATGCCACGCGCTCGATGCGGCCCACGCGCCAAGGGTGAACGAGCTCGACCCCGACGCTGCGCACCTCGCCAAGCAGCGCATTGAGCACCGTGCGCGCGCTGTCCGTCACGGGGAAGAGCTTGCCGGTGTCCTCGCGCTTGAGCTCGACGCCGAGCTCCGCGAAGAACGCGACCGTCTCCGCGACATCGAACCGGCGCAGCACACGCTTGATCTGGTTGCGTGGCCCTCCCGCGTACTGGTGTTCATCGACGGCATGATGGGTGACGTTGCACCGCCCGCCGCCCGCGACGAGGATCTTAGCGCCGATCGTGCGTGCGCCGTCGAGCAGGACGATGCGCGCACCACTCCCCGCGAGCCCGCGCCCGGCCCAGATAGCCGTCATGAGGCCCGCGGCCCCCGCACCGACGATCACGATGTCCGCCCGTTTGCGCTCCAAGAGCGCAGGTTAGTCGCTTTGCGGGCGTGCAAGCGGGCGGGTAGGTTTCCGAATGACCAAGGGCGGGCCCATGGACCTCCGCCCAGGAGCGTGCGCCCGTGCCACCCGACGACCAATCCGCCCCCGCAGCGCGCGCCCCATCGTTCGAGCGGTTGCGCCGCCTGCCGGGCCAGTTGGCCCGCCGGAGTCCGTTTAGCGGCACGATCAACCCGGCCCGCGTGCCCCTCCTCGCGCCGGGGTCAGGACGACCATCGCTCCCGTTCCCACACCCGTGGAACTACCGCGAGCCCATCCGCATCCTCGAGACGTTCTTCTGGGGCGCCGAGCGCGACGAGGGCGGCGCCCGACACAACCGCTACCTCGACGTGCCTGGCTTCGCGCCCGTGCTCGTCACGCGTGATCCCGGCGTGATCCGCGCGATCTCCACCGAGACCGGCGCACGCCCGGGTCAGTTCGACCGCGACACCCTCCCTTCGGGCGGCATCGCCCGCGCCACGGGCCACGACACCCTCCTCTACGCCAACGGCGAGGTGTGGAAGCGACAGAAGAAGCTCGCGACACCGCCCTTTGCGCGCACCACCCTCTTCCAACCCGAGCAGTTCCAGGGCTTCGCGGCCACGTTCCGCCAGACGGTGGTGAGCAGGCTCGACGCGGTGCGCGCCCGCGCCGCGGAAACGGGCGGCCCCGTGCGCACCAGCCTCGAGGTCGAGATCAAAGCGGTCATGCTCGAGATGCTCGTCAATTGCTTCTTCGGCGCCGAGGTCGCGTACGACGAGATCCGGGACCGCTACGTCCCGGCGCTGGATTGCGTGATCGACCACATCGTGCGCGACACGGTGGTCAACAAGCTGGGCATGCCCCTCGGTTGGGTGCCTCCGCTGACGCCGGGCATCGCGCGGGCCAAGTCGGCGTGGGCGGACTTCGAGCGCCTGACCGACCTGGTCATCGAACCGAGGCGCGGGTGCAAGGGCCTGTGGAGCCAGTTCGGCTCCGATGCGCCCGATGAGGCGCTGCGGAGCAACATCCGCGTCTTCCTCGCGGGCGCGCTCGAAGCGACGACGTCGTATGCCAGTTGGGCGCTGGCCCACCTCGCACGCCACCCCGAAGCCCAGGCCAGGCTCTACGAAGAGGTGCGCCACCTCGACGACTACACGCCCGAGGTGCTCGCGGGCGCAACCTACCTGGGCCACGTCCTCAACGAGACCCTCCGCCTCACGCCTTCGCTCTACTTCCACCCACGCCGCGCCACCACAAACACCACCATCGAGACCAAGCGCGGCGACACCCTCACCATCCCGCGTGGCACGCACATCCTCCTCGACGTGTGGCACGCCAACCGACACGACGACCATTGGGGCCAGACGGTCACGGGCCACTCCGCGGCGGCGTTCGTCCCCGAGCGTTGGGAGGGCGTGAGCGAGCAGGGTCATCGCGACAACGACCTGCTCCACTTCGGCTTCGGGCACGGGCCAAGGTTCTGCCCCGGCAAGAGCCTGGGCCAGCTCGAGGTGGCGCTGGTGGTGGGGACATGCGTAAAGCTCTTCGAGTTCCGCGCGGTCAACGAGGCGAGCGAGGCGCGGGCGGGTGTCTCGACCAAGCCCGCGGACGGCGTGCTGGTGGACCTGACGCCTCGCGCGCTGGAGCCGCGGCCCGCGGCTGGCGAGCCCGCCCCACCGGTGCCGGGGGCGGGTGGGGGCTGCCCGTTCCATCGGGGCGAGAAGAAATAGCCGAGTTCGTTGAACGGGACGGCAGCACGCTCGTCAGGCTGACGCAGGTCGGCCTGCCCCCGCGATGCCCAATTGCTGCCAGATCATCTCGGGCGGGTTCAGTGCCGCGTTCGAGACGCTCGACCGCCACCTCGCCTCGCGGCCTGACTTGCCTGGCCGGACCGGCGCGGGTAAAGTGCAACCAAGAGGTTGCATATGAGCACGACATCATCCACCGATCGGATCGAGAAGCAGATCGACCTCGCCGCCCCGCCCTCCAGGGTGTGGCGAGCCCTGACCGACCATCGCGAGTTCAGCCAGTGGTTCCGGGTCGACCTCGAATCGCCGTTCGAGGTCGGCAAGGAGAGCGGCGGGCGGATCAACTACCCGGGGTATGAACACCTGACCATGGTCGTGCGCGTGGTCGAGATCACGCCTGAGCGCCGGTTTGTGTTCATGTGGCACCCGGGCGACCCCGTCCGCGACACCGAGGGCGAGCCGGAAACGCGGGTCGAGTTCACGCTCATACCGTCACAGCGCGGCACGCTCGTGACCGTCGTGGAGACGGGTTTCGATGCCCTCCCGCCCGAGCGGCGCGGCGAGGCGTACCGCCTCAACGATGAGGGGTGGAGCGAGCAGATGCAGAACATCCGCAAGCACATCGAAGGTGACTGATCCCCGAGCCGTATCGGTGGGAGCGCCCGTCTTTGCTGCGCTCGGTGACGCCACCCGCCTCGCCCTGATCCACCGTCTGGCGGGCGGCGAGCCGCTGTCGATCGCACGCCTTAGCCAGGGGCTCTCGATCACGCGCCAGGCGGTCACCAAACACCTGGGCGTCCTGCGGAGCGCGGGGCTGGTCCGGCGCGAGCGGCGCGGGCGTGAGGCGCTGTACCGCCTCGACGTGCGCGCCATCGACGATGCCCGTCAGTCACTCGACACGATCTCACAGCAATGGGACGAGGCGCTCGAACGGCTCCGCCGCCACGTCGAGGGGTGAGGCGGTACGATCGCGCCCGTGGCGAGTGTGCGAGACGAGCGGGCGGGCGATGTCGACGCCATCCACGCGTTGCACGTGGCGTGCTTCCCGGGTGACGGCGAGGCGCGCCTGGTCGATGCGCTGCGCGCGTCGGGGCGGCTCGTGGTCTCATTGGTCGCCGACGTGGCGGGCGAGGGTGTGATCGGGCATGTCGCGTTCAGCCCCGTGCGTCTCGATGGTGCGCCGCCCGATGCGCACGCGCCGGGTGTGGGGCTCGCCCCCGTCGGCGTGGCCGAGGCGTGGCGCGGGCGGGGGATCGCGGCGGGACTGATCCGCGCGGGGCTCGCGCACTGCGCCGAGCGGGGCTACGGGTGGTGCGTGGTGCTGGGCGAGCCGGCGTACTACGCCCGCTTCGGGTTCCAGCCCGCTTCGCGCCTCGGGTTGCGCGATGAGTACGGCGGCGGGGACGCGTTCCAGGCGATGGGGCTCGACGACAACGAGCCCCCTCACGGAGGCGGGCTCGTTCGGTATGCGCCGGAGTTCGGGGCCCTCGACGGTTAGTGCAACTTGTCGCCGACTGAATAGATCAGCTTGGCGTCCTGCACGACGTCCGTGCCGACCCACGTCGACTGCGAGGGGAACCAGAGGGTGGGGTCGTGCGACTCCTCGATCGAGAAGAGCTCGACATGGCCGTCCCACATGACGGCGTCGATCTGGTTGTTGTGGCGGTAGGAGTGGGGGACCTGGGCGCCGTTGGAGAGGTTGGCGGGCTCGTCGGACTGGTAGGAGGAGCCCACGCCGTACGCGCTGGACTTGTTGTAGATGGCGTTGCGTGAGGTCCACGGGTCGCGCAGGTTGGTCGGGTTGCCGAAGATCGAGGCGTCAAACTGGACCTCGCCATCGACCATCGCGCGGAGGCCATCAGCGAGCGCGATCTTGTGCGACGGCGTGCCGAAGCGGTCCATCCGTGGCGAGAAGTTGGAGGGCAGCAGGACCTCTTTGTTGTCCCAGAGGTAGGGGAGTTGGACGACGGGCTTGCCGGGCACGATGAGGCCCGGTTTGTTGGGATAGAACTGCCAGACCGCGGGCATCAGGTAGCTCGTGCCGGGCCACGCTTCGCCGCGCTCGTCGGAGTAGTCCTCGGCTTCGCTCGTGCCGAAGTCGCCGCCCGCGTAGACGGTGGAGTCGATCTTGAGGGCGGGGTCGCGGAACTGCGTCCAGATGTGCCACATGCGGGCTTCGCGGTCTTGGGGGAGGTCGTCGAGCACGGGGCTCGCCCAGTCGAGGACGCCCGTCGGGAAGTTGCCGTCACGGTTGGACATGTCCAGCGCGGTGGGCTTGTCGTTGTTGACGATGCGCAGGCCCGACGTGCCCGCGCCCGCGATGAAGTTGTCGTTCGATTGCGAGTAGGTGGTGATCGAGATGTGGAGCTGGCGCTGGTGCTCGGACGAGACGCTCCGCCACGCGGCGGCGCGGGCCTGCCCCAGCGCGGGAAGGAGCACGCCGATCAGCGTGGCGATCACCGCGACGACGGCCAGGAGTTCGATGAGTGTGAAAGCTCGCTCGCGTGGACTTGACTCGTGCATGACTGGTTCCCTGAGTGTTGGGGTGGGTCCAACTCCCTTGGCGAGGGATCTCCGGGCCTCCTGACAAAGAGTCTCAGGAGACTGCCACGCGCGTCCCGAAATAGCCCGCTTGCCCACTCCAAGGGCAGTATACAGGCGATCAGGGGGGGGACAAGGCTGATCTGGGGGAGTCGTCAGGGGCAGTCGTTGGCGAACGCGGCGAGGAGCAGGTTCAGGTCGCCCGAGTCGGTGTCGCCATCGCCGTCGATGTCGCCTGCGCTAGTGGTCGCAAACGCCGCGAGGAGGATGTTGAGGTCCGACGAGTTGACCTCGTTGTCCCCGTTGAGGTCGCCCGGGCAGTCGGGGAGCACGACGCGTGCGCCGGGCCCGACGTAAAGCACGCAGTCGTAGGCCTCGCCGACTCCCATGCTGTCGTAGGTGATGCGCGCATTGACCACCGCCCCGCCCATCGCGAACGGGTCGATCGCGTCGGTCGGCCCGTTGCCGGGGATCGGGAGTTGGTGCAGCATCGCGCTGTTGAACGCGCCGGGCGCGACGGAATCGGCGTCGGCGAGCGTGAGGCGGTCGATCGTGTAGGGCGTCTGCGAGTTGACCCCCGTGACCGTCTCGCCCACCGCCAGGACCAGTTCGATCTGGTAGCCTGAGGCGGTGTTGACGCTCTTGAAGAGGGCGGTAGTGGGCTCGCCGCCGTCCGGCTGGTAGCGGGCGACGAAGTAGGCGTTGCCCATGAGGTCGAGCGCAGGGGTTGAGATGGATGCGGGCGGTTGCGCGATGAGTTGGCCAATCGCGTTGCCGTTGGGCCCGTCGAGCACGGGCTGCCCGATGTGCGCGGCGATGGTCCACGACGGTGAGCCGCCCGCGAATGTGGCGACCGCGATGAAGTCGCCATCGGTCGGGTCGGTCGCTGTTGCGGCGAGGAGGAGCGGGCCCGTCGGGCCATCGCGCCCGATCGCGGCGTGGGCCGCGGGGCCTCGGAAGCCCGCCTGCGAGAGGTAGTGGAGGAACTGGGCATCGCCCGCCTGGTTGGTCGAGAAGCCATCGTCGGTGGTGATGGGCGAGGGGAGCGCGCCGCCGACGGGGGTTGCGTTGACGACGGCGCCGCTGCCATCGATGGCGAACGCGAAGAGCGAATCGGTCTGGCCCGAAGCGGAGCGCCCGAGCGCGCCGACGGTTGCGACGCCGCCGAGCGGCGTGATGGTCGAGAGCGCGGGGTTGCCCCGATGGGCGGTGATGCTTGCGGGGAGGTGCGCCGTCGTGGGGCTCGAGCCGTTGGCGAGGTAGCGCCCCGCGAAGTCGAAGATCACGCCGAGCGCATCGCCCGAGCCGCTCAGCGAGGCGGGCAGCAGCGCCGGGAGGTTCGTGGTGGTGGCGGACTGGTCGATGGGGAAGGCGGTGGCGGTCGGGTCGGTTGCCTGCGCGCCCGAGGCGTCGCCGGTGAGGTGGTTGGTGGCGGCGGGGTTGCGCGCACCGAGCGCGATGCTGGCGATCGAGTCGCCTCGCGCGGCGCGGGGGAGGAGCGTGATGTTGAAGGCATCAAAGCGGAGGAGCGTGTTGCCGTCCGCATCGATCGCGCTGGAGGCGAGGGTGGCGGTGTCGCGCGAGGCGGCGTCGGGCCGGCTTGCGGCGGCGGTCGTGCGCGTGACGAAGAGGCGCGTCAGTTCGGTGTTGTTCTGCCCGATGAGCGCACCGATGGCGTCGGTCGGGCCACCCGAAAGCGAAGTCATTGCGAGCCCAAGCTGGCGGTCGTAGCCCGTGATCTCGATCCCGCCGGGCGCGGAGTTCTTGAGGGGGTTGACGCCCGGGCCCGCGGCGGACCACTCCGCGAACTCCGTAAGGGGGAACGCAATCACGGCGCGGGCGTCGGGGCTCAGCGCCGCCGAGCCTGCGAGGAGGGTCGTGGTGTCGTCGGTGGGCGAGGCGGACGCTTTCGCGATGGGGGCGATCAGGAAGGTGTTGCCCCACGACGATGCGATCGGTGCGAGGTCGACCACGTACCGCAGCGCGTGGTTGTCGTAGGGGAGCAGCGCATCGCCCTGCCCGGGCGTGTTGGCGACCGAGTCCTGCGCGTGGGCGGCGCCCGCGATGGCGAGCATCACGGCCGAGGTCAATGCGGGACGGGCACCTCTCATCGCGGGCTCCTCTCTGCGATCGCGCTGCGATGGCTCCACTCGATCATGGATCGGGTGGTGGGGGCGGTCAATGCGGGGAAGGCGGAGATTTGGATTCAGCGCTGCTCGTCGGCGAGCTGGCTCTCGAAGCGGAGCTTGTGCGTCTGATAATACTCAAGCCAATCGGGATCGGATTCGAGGAACTGAGCCCGCTTGATCCAGCCCAGCGCCTCCTGAGAGGGGCGGCGCAGATCCACCACCGTCACGATCGCGCTGCGGAGTGCCGGGAGGTACTCCGGGTCGCGCTCGAGGGCCTTCTCGTAGTGGGCGAGGGCTTCGTCGAGGTGGCGTCGCTTGGAGAAGAGGAGGCCCAGGTTGTATTCGGGGCGCGGCTCATCGGGGCGGAGCGAGGAGGCGATGGAGAACGCGTCGTACGCCTCGCGGTAGGCCTCTTCCTGCATGAGCAGCGTGCCCAGGTTGTTCCAGCACGGGTAGAACTCGCGGTCGTGGTTGAGGCAGTCGATGTAGCCCTGGTACGCCTCGGCGTGCTCGCCCTTCGTCAGGCGTTCGTCGGCCTCCGCGCCCACGACGACCGCTTGGCGCGTGTCGGGCGCGGGGATGACGCGCTTGGCGACCTGGTGCTTGGGAGAACTCGAAGCGCACCCAACGACCGACGCGGCGAGCGCGAGCGATGCGAGGGTGAGCGTGATGTGCCGGGTGGCGTGGGGCATCGGTCGATGGCCTTTCGGGCGGTCCTGTAGGCGGTGGGGTTGGTGGGGTGATCAATCCAGGTAGACGAGCATCTCGAACTGCACATCGAGCATCCACGTGTCGGACGCGGCGTCGGGGTTGAGCTTGAGGGTAGCGATGTAGAGGTTCTCGTGGTGGTCGATCGTGCCCTCGGGGTCGTTGACCACGCGGGTCACGAAGTCGAGCAGCACGGGGAGCGGGCGGCGCAGGAGGGTGATCCTCACGGGGCGACGCTGGACGGGGGTCGAGGGGAGGAGGCGGCGTGGCGGGTCGGCCTTGACGACGATGCTGTCGGTGTCGAGCCCACCGTCCTCGAGGGCGGCGGTCGCGTAGTCGCGGATCTGGCTGCCCAGGAGCTTGTTGTCGGGGAAGACCTGGGAGAGGTCGACCTCTGCGTCCTTCAGGGCCTTGATGTCCGCGAGCGTCTTGGACGTTTGCTCCGCGGCGGCGATGGTGTCCTGGAGGCGTCGGCCCTGGGTCTGCATGCTGAAGTAGCTGACGCCCGCGTAGACCGCCGACCCGATGGTCAGGACCGCGGCGATGACGACCACGATGGTCGGGCGGTTGGCCCGTTCAGAGGCGTGGGCCATCGAGGCGAGTTGGGCTTCGGTCTTGGCGTTTCTCATCGGGGTTACCTCACGGAGAGCGGCCAGTTGCCGTCGAGTCGGAAGTTGCGTGCGTTGTTGTTGCGCCGGCTCTCCCACGAGATCTTGCCGGGCGCCTGGGCGAGCTTCTGGGTGATGGTGACGCCCGTGGTGAGTTCATCGTCGATCTGCAGGCTCAGCACGGACTGCTTGCCGTCCTTGATGTCGATGGTGACGAGGGTGACCTTCTCGGGGTCGAACTCCGAGAGCACCTTGAGGACGCGCTCGTACTCCGCGAAGAGGTCGTAGGGCTCGCCCGGGAGTTCGACGCGTTCCTTGTTGGCCTCGTCTTCGAGGATGACGCGCAGCTCGTTGCCGGCGGTCTGGAGCGTCCTCCCCGTGATCGATGGCTGGGCGCTCTTGATCTCGTCCATCGCCTCGCTCTCGGTCTGTGATCGGAGCGTGGCCCACTCGGACGCCTGGCGGGCCATCTGGCGCGAGAGCCCGGCGACCGCGACGCCCACGAGGAGCATCGCGACGCCCGCGAGCCAGTACGCGCGGCGCGTCGAGCGCGTCGGACGGTTGGAGAGGGTGACGAGCGCACGGCGCGAGGAATCGGTCGTCGGGCGCGGCGCCTCCGCGAGGCGCGCGAGCGTCGCTTGCTTGGCGTCCTCGCACGGGTTGGGCGTGACGCGCGTGCCCGCCCACTCGTTCTCGACCACGCGCGAGAGCGCGGTCGCGTCGGGGCCGACGATGATGATCCGATCGGGGAGCGACGCGGTCTGCGCGCCCCACGTGAGCCACTCCAGCGCGAGCCGCTTGACCGTGCGGCGCAGCGCGACGGCGCTGGCGTCTTCGGGCGCGGGGTGGTCGTCATCGCCCGCGGGGTAGGGGCGCTCGAGCCGGACGACGCCGCCCGCGAGCAGGTCCTGGCCCTTCGCCCACACCCACGTCAGCCGCTCGCCGGGCTCGACGAGCATGACGGCGGTCGGCTCGGACGCATCGCGTGTCCAGGCGCTGGCCATGGCGTGCCACTGGCTCACGACCGCGTCGACGCGCACGCCCCGCTTGTCGAGGGCGTCGAGCCAGAGGCGGACGAGCGCATCGGGCATGGCAATGACGGGGACGCCCAGGCTCTTCTTGGCGCCGGTCGTCTCGGGCTCGTCGTCCTCCGCATCGTCGATCGCGGGGCCGCCCTTGCGCTTCTTCGACGGGGGTGCGGGCGGGTCGGCGAGGGGTTCGATGAGGCCGCTGCCCGTCGCGAAGCCTTCCCACTCGGAGAGCTGGGCGCGCGTGGTCGCGGCGACGACGGGGCGCGCCAGGCTCGGGCAGTGCACCCAGCGGAGCAGGCTCTCATCCACGTCGACGACGACGAAGTTGAGCCGCTTCTTGATCGACTTGACCGACGCGGTCCAGTCCGCCGCGGCGGCGGTCTGGTCGCGGAGCGAGCGGGCGGTGGGCGCAGCGCCCTCCGCAACCGGGGGCGCCTGCCACCGCTCGACGCGCGCAGGCGTGTGGAGGAGGAGCGAGTCGAGGGAGGTGGAGACGAGTGCGGCGCTGGTCACGATGGCCGCCTTGTCGGTCGGGCGGTGGGTCGCCCTTCGAGGCCGTTGCGGTCGCCCTGGTCTCGGCGTGGGTCGCGCTGCTTCTCGGCTTCGCGCTGCCGCTCGACCTCGCGCCTGCGCTCATCGTTGCTCGGACGCCCGCGGCGCGGGTCGACCGTCGGGCGGGCCGTGGGTGGGGACGTGCCGCCCAACGTCGCGGGGTCGGGGCGGCTTCGGTTGTTGTAGATCATCGGCGAGCGTGGGCGTTGGGGCGCCGGCTCTTCCGCCGCCGCGGCGACCTCGATCACGCCCGCACCGGGCTCGCCGAGCTTGAGCTCGTGGTCCTTCTCGAGCCAGTGGACGATGAGCGTCGACGGGTCCACCGAGACGATGCGGATGCCACGCCCCTCGGGGTCTTCCGGGTCGGGGACGACATCGCCCTCGAACAGGAAACGCTCGACCTGCTCGGGCCCCATGCGGACCTGGGCGACGCGCAGGGCGTCGTGGATGATGGAGCCCGCGTAGAGCCAGTCAAGCT
The DNA here is from genome assembly GCA_965228605.1 of Phycisphaerales bacterium. Classification (GTDB taxonomy): domain Bacteria; phylum Planctomycetota; class Phycisphaerae; order Phycisphaerales; family UBA1924. The sequence continues at coordinate 2,794,368 of OZ245825.1, read as the reverse complement.
CGCGCCCGGTGTCGGGCTCGTCCCCTTCGCTCGGCGTTGGCGGTTCGGGAGGCTTGCCGATCTCCGGCGGCTCGGGGCGCATCTTCGCGAGGGTGGCCTCGATGATCGTCCAGTCAGCTGGCTTGGGCGTCTCCCAGTCGGCGACTTCGAGGTCGCCGATGTCCTTGATCTGGCGCTGCTCGTTCTGCTGCCTGGCGCGGGCGCGCGGGCTGTCAGAGTCCTTCTTCGCGGCGGTCTTGCCCGGCGTGGGGAAATCGATGGGGATCACCCAGACCGCGGCGGCGACGGCGCCCGCGACGAGCAGCGCCAGTGGCACGACCAGTCCCTTGCCTGTTGCGCTCATTGGTCGTCTCCTTGGTCGTCGGCGCCTTCCGGCGCGGTGAGGGTGGTCGGGTCGATGAGAGTCCGCCCATCGCCCTGATCGCCCTCTGAGGGGAGGGCGTAGAAGGCCGCGAGCTCGCTCTCGCCCCATTCGGGGTCGTAGGGCCTGAAGACGGGGGGGAAGAGGGCCCCCGCGCCGAGGGCCTTGGTCTCCACGATGGTGACGATATTCCCGTTCCGCTGGATCGTCACGACATACCTGCGGACGGCGCCGCCCTCTTCCTCGACCTCCGCATCGACCCGGAAAGTCGTCGGGCTGAACGTGAAGACGGTCTGGATGTCCTGGACGACGTCCTGCTCGTGGCCCCGCTCGCGGAGCTGCTGGGTGAACTGGCCCACGTTGATCTCGGGGTCGGTGCGGAGGTCGAGGATGTCGTCCGCGAGGTCGAAGTTGTCGCCCGCGGCGGCGCGGACGACCTCGTCGGGTGCGCCGAACAGGCTGATGCCCATCGGGCCGACACGCCGGAACAGGTGCTTCTGGTTGGCGGGCAGGCGCGAGAGGATGTCGAACATGCGGTAGCGCTGATCCTCGCTCAGGTCGGGGTCGAGGCGTGTGAGGGCGCCGCCCTGCGCATCGTGGATGAGGAGGGAGATCGTGTCGCCCGAGGGGAGGACGATCTGGTGGGCGAGCCCCCCCTCCATGACGTACTCGTCGAGGAGGTCGCGATGGTCGCGGTCGGAGGCGAAGTGCTGGACCAGGTCGCGCAGGCCCATGAGTTCGTGATGGCGCCGGTACTCCGCGACCTGGAGCGTGCTGATGTGGTTCTGGAGCGAGACGCGCGCCAGGAACCACCCGATCATCGTCGTGGCGATGACGAGGAGCACGAGGACCATGAGGAACGCGAAGCCGCGCTGGGCGCGGGGTGGGGGGGGGGCGGGATGGGGAGGGCGGCGCATGTGCATCAGCTCACCCCCTCCGTCATGATCGCGGTCTCGAACACCCAATCCACCTTCTGCCCGTCCGCGGTCCAGATGACCACACGGACCGCGATGGGGAACTGGATCTGCGTCTGGGCGGCGAACAGCTCGACCCACCCCTCATCGTTGCCCTGGCCGGCGCGTGGCAGCGCGTAGATCTCGAAGAGCGTGACGTCGGGCACGAGCACGACGGGGCGCGCGGGCGGGACGAGCGGGGTGTACTGGAACGCCCACCCGTCGTCGTACTCCACGAGTTCGAACGCGGCGCGGAAGGTCGAGGCGAACTGCGCATCGAGCATCGCGGCGGCGGCTTCTTCTTCGGAAAGGCCAAGGTAGTCCGCGTAGGCCTGCGTGAAGAGCGCATCGGCTTCGGGGTTGGGCTTGGCGCGGGCCACGGGCTCGAGCGTGACGAGTTCGAGCGTGGGGATGCCCACGCCCTCTTCGGATTCCGCGAGGTAGAGCTCGAACATCATGGGCTCGGTGTCGCTCAGCTCGAGGGAGAGGACCTGGGTGAGGGCGTCGTCGTCGCCGAGCGCTGCGGGGTCGATGCCTGCGCCGGCGATGGCCTGCTCGATGAGTTCGGTCTGCGGGTCGGCCTCAGCGGGGGGGAGCCCGTCCTCTTGCGGGTCGTCGCCGGGATCGATGGGCTCGGGCTCGGGTTCGATGGGGCGCGACGCGACGAGCGTCTGCATGGCGCGGGTGAGCGACTTCTGCGCGATCGAGAGGTCGACGGTCGAGTTCAGGCGCTCACGCCCGATGCGGTCGCCCACCGCGAGGAAGCGGAGGATGCCGATGACCGTCGAGATCACCAGGGCGCCCAGCGCCATCGCGAGCACGACCTCGATGATCGTGAAGCCAGCGCGGCGGCCATTGCGGGATGGGGCGTGTGCGGTGCGCACGGCTAGCGCCCACCTCCCCCGCCCGCGCCGGTCCCGCCACCCGATTGGCTGCTGTTGTTCTGCTTGGCCTCGGCTTCGTCCTTGAGGCGCCCGATCTCCGCTTCCATGACCTCGTTGATGAAGCGGAGGAGGATCTCGGGGTCGTCGGTGTTGAGCGGGTTGTAGACGCGCGAGATGGTCGCGAGCGTCTCGCCCGTCGACGGGAGGTCCGGGTCGTCGAGGAACACGTGGACCGTGAGCATGTGGATCTTGGCGCTCAGGCGCTCGTCGAGCGAGGCCTCGGCGGCGTTGATCTTCGTGCGGATCGTGGTGCCCGCCTCCTCATCCTCTTCGCCGAGGAGCGTGTACTCCTCGAGCTCGTAGCCGTAGAGCGTGCCGTTGAGGTCGACGCGCTTGGGGCCCGTGCGGAGGAGGGCGGGGTCTTCGAGGTGCTGGATGATGATGCGGTGCGCGGCCTCGGCGGCCTCGGCGCGCCGGTGCATGATGTTGGACGCGTTGCGCGAGAACGCGATCGTGCCCGCGATCATCGAGGCGATCACGCCGATGAGCGCCATCGCGGCGACGACCTCGATAAAGGTCATGCCCGCGCGGGTGGCGTTGGCGTGGCGGTGTACGTGGCGCATCACCGCACCCCGCTCTCGCGCCGGAGGCGCTCGGTGTCCTGGTCGATCACGCGGCCAAGCCAATCCAGGATCTTGTCGGGGTCATCGGTGTTGAGCGGGTTGTAGACGCGTGTGAGGGTGGCGAGTGGGCGGGCGGGTGCAGCGTCCAAGGCCCCGGCGTCGAAGATATCGACGCTGACCATGTGGACCTTGCTGCTCAGCCGCTCGTTCATAGTCGCTTGAGCGATATCGATGCGCTTGCGCCGGGTCGTGCCCGCGCCGGCGTCCTCACCGATCAGGGCGAACTCTCGGAGTTCGTAGTGATAGAGGGTGCCGTTCAGGTCCACGCGCCTCGGCCCCTTGTCGAGCACACCCGGGTCTTCGAGGTGCTGGATGATGATGCGGTGCGCGGCCTCGGCGGCCTCGGCGCGCCGGTGCATGATGCCCGACGCGTTGCGCGAGAACGCGATGGTGCCCGCGATCATCGAGGCGATCACGCCGATGAGCGCCATCGCGGCGACGACCTCGATAAAGGTCATCGCGCGGCGGGAACGGGATGGCGCGGGGCGGCGGTTCACGGGGTGAAGTTCTCTTCCGAGGGGTAGTGGGCGATGTCGTCGGTGGTCTCGAACGTGCCATCGGCGCCCGCGGAGAAGATGACCCACGAGAAGTTCTCGAAGGGGGCGTAGAACTCGAGGGGGCGGCCCCACGCGTCGTTGGTGCCATCGGGCTCGAGGTAGCCCTGCCCGCCCTGGACCATGGTCGCGGGGAGCAGGATGTCGAGGTTGCCGGGGTAGCCGTCGTACTCGACGTAGTAGTTGGTCAGCGCGTTCTCGATCAGCTCCATGCGGGCCTGCGTCGCCTTCTTCTTGACCTGCTCGGAAGCGCCCTTGAGCGCGAAGATGCCCACGCCCATGAGCACGCCGATGAGCGTGATGACGATGAGCAGTTCGATGAGCGAGAAGCCGCGTGCGCTGTGGTGCTCGCTTCGCGGGTGGTGGTGTCGGTTGGTCATGGTCTTCCTCCGGGTGGTGAGTTCGGTGAATCGGTGAGCGGTCAGCCGCCAATGCCTGAGCGCGAGATGAGCGGCACGGCGATGGCGAGGATGAGCGGGACGAGCACGAGGAACATCCCGACGATGATGAGCGGTTCGAGGAGCGCGAGCAGGCGCGACGAGCGCGTGTCGACCTCTTCGGCCATGTCGCCCGAGAGCTGGTCGAAGGCCTGGTCGAGGTCGCCGCCCCGCTCTGCCGCGATCAGCAGGCGGCGCGTGGCCAGGGGGAGGGCATCGACGTCTTCGAGGAGGCGGCGGAGCACACCGCCCTCGACGAGCGAGCGCTGGAGCCACTCGAGCTGGGAGCGGAGCTTGGGGTCCGAGATGACCGAGACGGAGAGCGAGAGCGCCTCGGAGAGGAGCACGCCCGAGCGCGTCATCGCGGCCAGGACGGCAAAGAGGCGCGTGAGCTCGATGGCGCGGAGCAGCGCCGCGACGATGCCGAGCCTGCGCCCGATGGCGAGGATGAGGTTGGCGATCGGGCCCCGCATGAGCCACGCGACGACCGCGAGCCCCACGGCGCCGATGACGACCGCGAGCAGGTTGGCGCGCATCCACCCGCCCAGGTTGAAGATCGCGTCGGAGTACCAGGGCATCTCCGTTGCGCCCAGCGAGCGCAGGTTCTGGGCGATGCCGGGCACGATGAAGATGAGCATGCCCGACAGGATGAGCAGCGAGATCGCGATCACGATGATCGGGTAGATCATGACGGTGATGGCCTTCGCGGCCATCGCCTGCTTGCGCCGGGCGGCGATCGAGAGCCGGCGCGCGGCGGGCGCGAGGTCGCCCGAACGCTCCGCGGCCCGGTACACCGCGATCGACACGGGGTCGAACCCGCCGACCTGCGAGCACGCATCGGCGAACGAGGCGCCCGAAGCGACGAGCTCGCGCAGGCGGTCGATGCGCCCCTTGCTCGCGGCGCTCGCGACGTCGGACGCGACCTCGAGCGCTTCGGTGAGCGTGACGCCACGATCGAGCAGGGCCGCGATCTGTTCGTTGATGGCGACCTCGTCGCGCCCCGGGATCTTGCTGGGCTCGCGTTTCGTGGCCGATGCGCCGATGGGCAGCCGCCACGAGCGGATGAGGAGGAGGTCGTCGTGCGAGAGCACATTGGTCAGGTCGATGATGTCGGAGGCGGCGCGGAAGCCCATGCGCGTGCCGCCCGTGGGCGTCATGGCGCGGTAGAAGAAGGTGGATTGGGCCGGGGCGGCGGTCATTGGGCGGTGCTCCGAAGGTGTTGGGGCAACGCGGGGTGGGCGGCGCGATTGCGTAACGCGTATGTCACGCGGCGCGAGGTCCGAGAGGAGCGGGCGCCGCCTGGGTTAATCGGAGAACGCGAGCACACGTGAGAGCTCCGACTTGGTCGTGCGCCCCTGCTCGACCTTGCGCAGCCCGTCCTCGAGCATGGACTTCATGCCTTGCTGGCGGGCGAGCGCCTCGATCTCGCGGGCGTCGGCGGTCTGTTGGGTCAATCTCCGGATGTCGTCGGTGACGCGCATGATCTCGTAGATGGCGACGCGCCCGTGGAAGCCCGTCGCGAAGCAGCGCTCGCAGTTGGCCATGCCCGAGCCCGTCGGCGAGGGCGCCTGCCCCGTGCCGTGGCACGTCATGCACACCCGGCGCAGGAGCCGCTGGGCCATGACCGCCAGCAGCGACGAACTGATGAGGAAGGGCTCGATGCCGATGTCCTGCAGTCGCGAGATCGCGCTGGGCGCATCGTTGGTGTGGAGCGTCGCGAGCACGAGGTGGCCCGTGAGCGAGGCCTGCACCGCGAGCTGGGCGGTCTCCGCATCGCGGACCTCGCCGACCAGGATCACATCGGGGTCCTGACGCAGGAGCGAGCGCAAGCCCGCGGCGAACGTCACCCCACGCTTCACGTTGACCTGCGTCTGGCTGACCTTGTCGAGGTGGTACTCGACCGGGTCCTCGATGGTCATGACGTTGCGGGCCGTGCGGTCGACGCGTTCGAGCGCGGCGTAGAGCGTGGTCGTCTTGCCCGAGCCCGTGGGGCCCGTGACGAGGATCATGCCGTTGGGTTTTTCCATCAGCGCATCGAGTTCGCGCTGCATCTCCTTGGTCATGCCCAGCGCGTCGAGCGAGAGCTCGGTCTGCGATTGGTCGAGGAGACGGAGGACGAGGCGCTCGCCGAAGATCGTGGGGATGCACGAGAGGCGGATGTCGATCTTGCGCGAGCCGATGCGGACGGTGGTCTGCCCGTCCTGGGGCGAGTGGCGGTTGGCGATGTCGAGCTCGGCCATCACCTTGAGACGCGACGAGATCGCGGGCGCGAGCGAGAGCGGCGGGCTGAACGCATCGACGAGCATGCCATCGACGCGCAACCGGATCTTGAGCGAGCTCTCGAGCGGGTGGATGTGCACATCCGATGCGCGCCGGCGGAGCGCCTCGAAGAGGATCATGTTCACAAGGCGGATGACCGGCGCCTGGCGGGCCAGTTGGAGCAGGTCGGTCGCGCCGGTCAGTGAAGACGCGGCCGACGCGATCGCGTTCTCATCGAGTGGGATGTCCTCGACGATCTCCGTGACCAGGTCCTGTTTCTTCTCGTAGCCCCGGTTGATCAGGTTGGTGACCGCGGCGCGCGGGGCGAGCGTGATGTCGACGGGCATGCCCAGCATGCGCTCGATCATCGTGAAGGTGGTCGGCTGGAGCGGCTGGGCCGTCGCGATGCGCATCACGTGGCCATCGGTGCCGAGGCCCGCGAGCTGGTGGCGCCGGGCGGCGTCGGCGGGGATGCGCTCGTAGAAGCGCTCCGCGGAGTCGTCGGCGCGGGGCTCGGACTCGTAGGGCATGCCGTACTGCGTCGCCAGCGCCTGCAGCGCCGCGTGCTCGTCGACCGCGGTGGTCGAGAGCAGGACGTCCCAGGGCTCCTCATCGGTGCCGGGCGTTGATTGGATCTGGCGGAGCTGTTCGGGGGTGAGGTTGAGGGAGGAGAAGAGGTTGGCGACGCGCCCGATGTCGCCCGTGGATGCGGAGTGGGCGAGGACCGATGCGAGGTCGGGCGGGGGGCCAGCTGGCACGGGCGCAGGGCCCGCGCCGTTGGCGCTGGGAAGGTCCGGGTTGGCGTCCGTTGGGGCGCTCATGGGTGATCCTATGGGGGTCAGTCGATGGTCGCGGGTGGCTGGGTGGGCGGTCGGTTGGCCTCGATCAGGCGGTCGAGCCCCGACTCCTGAATCGGGATCATCGCGGGCTCCATCTTGGGGTGGTCGCCCTTGATGCCCGCCTCGGCGGCGGGGCCAAGCGTGAGCGTCTTGAGGCCTTCGAAGTTGGGGTTGTCGAGGATCTTGGGGGTCATGAACACGAAGATCGTGCGGCGCTGGCGCTGGTTGTTGATGCGCTTGAACGCGTTGCCCACGATGGGGATGTCGCCCAGGAGCGGAACCTTGCTCTCGCTCTCGCCATCGAAGTCGAGTGAGAAGCCGCCCACGATGATGGTCGAGTCCGACGGGAGCGTGACGACCGACTCGTAAATCTCGCTCTGGGTGGGCGGCGCAAGGCCCGGCTGGACGTTGGCGGCGCGGTCGAAGTCCGACAGCTCGACGCGGTAGTCGAGCGTGATGTAACCGCCCGACGAGATCTGGGGCGTCACGTTGAGGCGGGTACCCGCTTCGACGGGTGTGCCCGCGCCGGTCGTCGTCGTGTTCGAGCCCTGCGAGATCTCCGCCTGCGGCTCCTGGCGGATGCTGTTGAGGATTGCCTCCCCATTGTCATTGACCATGATGTTGGGTCGCGACGAGATGCGCGTCTCACCGACGGTCTCGAGCGCATCGAGGACGAAGCTGACACTGCTCGTGTCGATGATGCCGATGTTGATGCCCGGGCTCACGGCGGCGGGGATGAGGCCTCCGTCGATCAAGCCTGTGTCGAGGCGGTCGGCGAGCGCGCCGGTACGGAAGCCAGAGAAGGCGCTGAAGCTGCCGATGTTGACCTGGAAGTCGGTCGCCCAGTTGAACGACGAGTCTGTGGTGACCGAGACGATCTGGACGTCGATGGCGACCTGTGGCCTGCGTTTGTCGAGCTGCCTGATGAGCTTGGCGAACTGCTTCTGGGCCGCGGGGCGCGAGCGGATGATGACCTGGTTGTTGATCTCGTCGGGCGTGATGACGGTGTCGGAGGCGGTGGCGATGAGCGAGCCCTCGGGGCCCGCCTCGATGAGGCCCGCCTCGACGAGTTGGGCCTGGGCCGAGGCGCCATCGGCGGCGCCCGCGGAACTCCCCCCGCCGCCCCGCCCGCCGCCGAACAGCTGGGAGTTCTGCGAGGCCTGGAGCGGGTCCTCGATCAGCTGCTGGAGCAGTTCGGCCATGTCGGCGGCGGGGATGTTGTCGAGCTTGTAGACCTCGATGATGGTGTTGGTGGGGGTGTAGTCGCGCAGGAACTGGTGGACGAGGTCATCGACGATGGCGTGCTGGGCCTCGGTGCCGAAGAAGATGATGTCGCCGGTCGCGAGGTCGATCAGGAACTGGCTTCCACCCACGGCGACGTCGTCATTGAACCCCGAGACGCTCCCACCCCGGCTCGGGAACGCGCCCGAGCCCCGGCTGACCGAGCCCCGGCTCGATGAGCCGCCCAGGTCGCCCGTGTCGATGTCCTGGGTGTAGCTCACATTGCCCAGCCCGAGGTTGATGCCCGCGTTGGCGACCCGCTGAGAGACGGGGCCCGCCTTGTAGAGGCGCGCTTCGAGCTGGCTCACGTGGTCGACCTGCGCGATGAGCTGGCGGACGAGTTCGGCCTCTTCTGTGGTGCCTCGGAAGACCAGGGCGTTGCCCGCGCTGGACACCGAGAGCTTGCTCTCGAGGTCGACGAGCGCGCCGGCGGTCGCGCCGCCACCGGCCGACGCGCGTGGCGTCCGCCCGCGGACGTTCGAGGGGCGGGCGGTGGGCGTCGCGGTGGACTGGGCGACCTCGCCGTTCAGATAAAGGACCTGCTCGAGCGCGTGCTGGGAGGAGACGTGCTCGAGGTCGATGCGTGTGTACACCTGCTCCTGCTGGATAGCCACGATCTCGTTGATGTAGTCCTCGATCGTTTGAACGAGCGTGGGCGGGCCCGCCACGACGAGGAGGTTGAGGTCGTCGATGGGCGTGATGCGCACGTTCTGAGCGGCGTTGGTCCCGATGAACTCGTTGGCCGGCCCGACGAGCAGGGAGGGGATGATGAGTGGCGTCTTGATGATGACCGACGACGGGATCTTCCCCCCCGGCACGTCGACTTGCGACTGCCCCATGGTGCGGATTGAGTAGAACCCGAGGCGGTCGTAGCTCATCGCGTAGCCGCGCTCTTCGACGAGTCGCGCCAGGAGTGGCAACAGCTCGTCGACGTGGACCTTGAGCGGCGCCTTGAAGATGACCTCCTGACCCTGCAGGCCCGGGTCGAGGATGATGTTGACGTTGAGGGCGCGGGCGACGAAGTCCGCGAAGGCGACGAGGTCGACCGCGTCGGTGAAGCTGAGCTGGACGAGGCCCTGCTCGTCGGCGAGCACGCCCTCGAGGGGGTTGGCGCCGGGGAGGGGGACCTCGATCTCACCGCCCGGGCCGTCGCGTCCGTCGCCATCGCCGTTGGGCGCGGGCCCATCGACGCGCACGCCGGGCTCGAGGTCATTGAGGACGGTGAGGCCCGCGGGCCCCATGGTGTCGAGGTCGTCGAGGGGCGGGATCGCGCCTTGCCCAAAGGCATCGACGAGCTGCTGATACGCGGCCTCGCGCATCTTGTCGAGGATCGCTGGGGTCATGCGCTCCTCGCCCCCGAGTTGGGCCTGCTCGACGTACTCGCCCCACAGGTCGATGGCGCGGGCCTGCTGGCTGATGAGGGCCTGGGCCTGCCTGCCCTCAAGGGTGGTGATCGCGGCGGCCTGCTCGTCGGCGGCCTGAGGGGCGATCGTGGGACGGGGTCGCGACGTGCGCTGGGCGTGGGCGGGCGTCGCCACAAGGGCGATCGCAAGCCCCGCGACCCCGGCGAGGACCGCCGCCCTCGCACCAACCCGGCGCCTCCCGGCGCGCTCAAAACATCCCGTACGACGACCCAACGCCACGTCCACCATCATCTGAATACTCCTCGCCCACCTGCGGCCCCCCGGCGTCTCCCGAGGAGGGCGGACTTTAGCATGAACCAACTTTCGGGTCCGCTCAGTGCGATGCCCCTCACGGCCGCGCCGACCCCACCCGTCCTTGGGGGGAGAGAGGCGGCGGCCCGCCCGAGTACGATCGACCACATGCGTGTGGTCAGCCTCCTGCCATCCGCCACCGAGGCGCTCTGCCTCGTGGGCGGTCAATCACTCCTTGTCGGACGCTCCCACGAGTGCGACTTCCCACGCTCGATCCTCGATCGCCCGGTCCTGACCGAGCAGGCGACGGACTTCGACGAGGCGGGCGGGTCGGCCGCGATCGACGCGATCGTCACGGGCTCGGCCCACGCTGGGCAGAGCCTGTACCGCCTCAACGCGGCGTCGCTCGCTTCGTTGCACCCGGATCTGATCTTGACGCAGGACTTATGTTCGGTGTGCTCGATCGATCTCGAGAGCGTGCGCGCCGTCGCGCGCACGCTCGACCCGCGGCCACGCGTTCTGAGCCTGAATCCGCACACATTCGAGGATGTACTCGACGACCTGGTGCGCATCGGGCGTGCGATCGGGAAGGAAGAAGAGGCCGAGCGGGCGCTGCCCTTGTTACGCAACCGTTTCTTTTCGGCGAGCGACCACGTCAACGCGTACACGCAGCCCGTGCGCACGCTCTTCATGGAGTGGACCGACCCGGTGTTCGTGGGCGGGCATTGGGTGCCCCAGTTGATCGAGCGAGCGGGGGGCCGCCCCGTGCTGAACGAGACGGTGTCGATGGAGGGGGCCGGGGCTGGGGCGGGCGGTCAGATGGCGCACCGGACCGCGGGGCCTTCGCGCCGGGTCGAGATCGAGGAGGTCGTGGCGTCGGCCCCGGAGGCGGTGGTGGTCTGCCCTTGCGGGGTCGACCTCGACACGGCGTGGGGGGAGGTGGGGGGCCTCATGGAGCACGCGTGGTTCCGCGCACTGCCCGCGGTGGGGTCGGGTCGGGTGGCGGTGGTGGATGGGAACCAGATGTTCGCGCGCCCCGGGCCGAGGCTCGTGGAGGCGTACGAGTGGCTTGTGGGGTGGCTCAACGGCGTGCCGGGGCTCATCCCCGAGGGATTCCCCTGGCGCGCGTGGGAGGCGCCCTGAGGGGCGCAAGGGGAACCCGCTCGCATTGGCCGCGTCTCGTGGCATGGTTGAAGAGAGCGCGGGCGTGCGCACAAGGGGAGCACATCATGTGGAAGCAAGCGCATCTGATCGTTGGGTTGGTGGGTTGGGTCGCGACGACCGCCCTTGGTGGCAACGGGGCGTGCGAGGAGGCGGACCTCGACGGGTCGGGGAGCGTGGGCTCGGCGGACCTCAACCTCGTGCTGGGCGAGTTCGGGTGCCAGGAGGGGTGCAGCGCGGACATCACGGGCGATGGGTACACCGATTCGCTCGACCTCAACGCGCTGCTCTCGGTTTTCGGCGCCGAGTGTGGGCCGGGCTCGTGTTGCGAGGTCAACGGCACGCCGGGGTGTGACGATGCCTTCTGCGAGGACTTCGTGTGCAGCATCAACCCGACGTGCTGTGAATCGGAGTGGGACCTGCATTGCGTGATGTCGGCGGACTTCTGGTGCGGGCTGTGCACGAACTTCGGGCCGTGTTGCCTGGATGACGGCTCGTGCACGATGATCTTCGTGAGCGAGTGCGAGCTCATGGGCGGCACTTCGATGGAAGCCGAGTCGTGCGAGCTGATCTTCTGCGGCGAGCTGCCCGAGCCGTGTGGGCAGGCGGGCCTGGGCCAGTGCTGGCCCGGCGGCAACGGCACGCCAGGGTGTGAGCAGGAGGCGTGTTGCGGCGATGTGTGCACGATGGACCCGTTCTGCTGCGAGGTGGAGTGGGACACGCTCTGCGCGGACCTGGGGTGCGACATCAACTGCTACGCCTGCGGGTGTTGTGCGCCGTGATCGGGTGATCGTGGTGTAGACTGTCGCGTATGAAGCGCATGAGCGCCGTGGTTGCGTGTGTCGGGCTCGGGGGCGCCCTGATGTGGGGTGTGCGCGCGGGGGGCGAGGGTGCGGGGGTGGCGCCCGCGGACCCGCTCGGGCGCGAACTCGAGCGCAGGCTTGCAGATGACGTTGCCCCACTGCTCGAGGCGTACTGCTTCGCGTGCCACGGCGAGGGGCGCGTGAAGGGCGGGGTCCGCTTTGCGGGGATGGACACGCTGGGCGGTGCGCTCGCGATGAGCGACGACCTGGTCTATGCGCGCGAGCTGCTCAACTCCCACGAGATGCCGCCCGCAGGCGAGCCCGCGCCCAGCGATCACGAGCGGCTGACGATCGTGCAGTGGCTCGACGATGCGCTGGCGTACTACCCGCCCGATGCGCCGGTCGATCCGGGGTGGTTCACGATCCACCGATTGAACCGCGTGGAGTACGCCAACACGCTGCGCGACCTGCTCGGCATCGACCCGGCCGAGCACGACCTGAGCGCCGCGCTGCCCCCCGATGACACGGGGTACGGGTTCGACAACAACGCGGACGTTCTGACGGTGAGCACGCTCCACCTCGAGGGGTACCTGAGCGCCGCCGAGCGCGCGCTGGACATCGCGCTGGGTCCCATCGTCGAAGTGAGCGATGAGGTGCGTCCGGTGCGCGGGCTCGAGCGCACGGTGGGCGGCAGCCCGCTCGACGCGGGCGGGCACATGATCTGGTCGAACGGCACGGTCGAGGGGGCGTTCGCGTTCCCCGTCGGCGGCGAGTACGAGGTCGTGGTGCGCGCGTGGCAGACACGTGCGGGCGATGAGCCCGCGCGGATGGTGGTGCGGATCGGCGAGCGTGAGGTCGAGCGGTACTGGGTCGAGGCTGAGCGTGGCGAGGCGGGCGAGTACCGGGCGCGCCTGCGTGTGCCTCAGGGTCTACGGGTGATCAGTGCTGCGTTCGTGAATGATTATTACGTGAAGGGCGAGGCGGATCGGAACCTTGCGGTGGAATCGATCGGGGTCGCGGGGCCGGTCGATGAGGCGTCGGTCGAGCGCCCGCCCATCCACCGGAGGCTGTTCGGGGCGGCGCGGGGCGAGGGCGCGGGCGCCGCACGCGAGGTCCTTGGGGCGTTCGCGGAGCGCGCGTTCCGCAGGCCGATGCGCGAGGGCGAGCTGGACCGCCTCGCCGGGATCTACGAGCGTGTGCGGGCCGGTGGCGATGGTCACGAGGCGGGTGTGCGGGTGGCGTTGATGGGCGTGCTGACCTCGCCCGCGTTCCTCTACCGCTCGGTCGGGCACCCTGCGCCGGACGATCCGGCGTCGGTGTACGAGCTCGATGGGCATGAACTCGCGAGCAGGCTTTCGTACTTCCTTTGGAGCAGCATGCCCGATGCGGCGCTGATGCGTGCCGCGGAGCGGGGCGCACTTGGGAGTGAAGAGGGGCTCCGCGCCCAGGTGCGCTGGATGCTCGCGGATGAGAAGAGCGAGGCCTTGGTGCGCAACTTCGCGGGCCAATGGCTCCAGCTGCGCAACCTCGAACAGGTCGAGATCGACCGCGAGCGTTTCCCGCTCTACGACGATGCGCTGCGGGATGCGATGATCCACGAGGTCGAGCTGCTGTTCGGCGAGGCGGTGCGGGGCGATGCGAGCATCCTCGACCTGATCGACGCGCGCCACACTTACCTGAACGGCCCGCTCGCGCGGGTGTACGGGATCGATGAGGTCCGTGGCTCGGTGTTCCGGCGGTACAACTTCCCCGACGGCTCGGCGCGGGGCGGCCTGCTCACGACGCCCGCGGTGCTGACCGTCACGAGCAACCCGACGCGCACGAGCCCCGTGAAGCGTGGGCTCTACGTGCTCGAGCAGTTCCTGGGCACGCCGCCCCCGCCCCCGCCGCCGGACATCCCGCGCCTCGAGGAATCAGGCACAAGGCTCGGCCCCGACGCATCGCTCCGCGAGCAGCTCGCGGCCCATGTCGCCGACCCGAGCTGCGCGGTGTGCCACCGGCGCATGGACCCGATCGGGCTCGCGATGGAGAACTTCGATGCGATCGGCGTGTGGCGCGAGCGCGACGGCGGCAGGCTCATCGATGCATCGGGCGAGCTGCCCGGCGGTGTGGCGATCGATGGCGTCGCGGGCGATCGGGGCCTCAAGGGCGTGCTCATGTCGCGCGAGGACCTGATCGTCGAGAACCTGACATCGAAGATGCTGACGTATGCGCTGGGTCGTGGAGCGGAGGGGTTCGATCGCCCGACGATCCATCGGGTGGCGACGCGCGTGCGCGAGGGGGGGTACTCGATGCCGTTGATGGTCGAGGAGATCGTGGTGAGCGAGGCGTTCGGGACGTGTCGAGGAAGGGAGCAGCGATGACCGAGTTGGAACACGTTGATCGCGCAAGCGAGGGCCCGGTTCGGGGCATGTCGAGGCGGGCCGTGCTGCGCGGTATCGGGGTGACGATGGGGTTGCCCTGGCTCGAAGCGATGGGCGATGTAGGGAGCGTGGCGCGGGCCGCGGGCGGTGCGGGAGGGGCTGGCGGTGCTACGGCGGCGGCGACGCCCCTCCGCATGGCGATGATCTTCACGCCCAACGGCGTGAACTACCCGCACTGGCTGCCCAAGGGCGAGGGGCGCGAGTGGGAACTGTCGCCCACGCTCGAACCGCTCGGCGCGGTGCGCGAGCACGTGAACGTGCTGACAGGGCTGACGCTCGACAAGGCGCGAGCCAATGGTGATGGGCCCGGCGATCATGCGCGGTCGTCGGCGTCGTTCCTGACGGGTCAGCAGGCGCGGAAGACCGCGGGCAACGACATCTCCCTCGGGGTGAGCGTGGACCAGTTCGCCGCCGAGCAGGTGGGCGGCGCGACGCGCCTGGCTTCGCTCGAGATCGGGTGCGAGAACGGGCGGCGCGCGGGCAACTGCGACTCGGGGTACTCGTGCGCGTACTCGTCGAACATCTCGTGGAAGGACGAGGACACGCCCGTGCCCAAGCTCGTCGACCCCGCGGCTGTGTTCGAGCGGATGTTCGGCGATGCGAGCAAGACCGCCGACGAGACGCGCCGGCGGCGCTGGCGCGCCAGCGTGCTCGACTACCTCCAGGACGACACGCGCATGCTCGAGAAGCGGCTCGGGCGGGCCGACCGGCGCAAGCTCGATGAGTTCCGCGAGTCGGTGCGCGAGGTGGAGCGGCGGGTGCAGGTCGCCCAGGCCCAGCGCGAGGTGGCGCCGAGCCCCGACCCGAAGCTCGCGCCGGTCGGCGTGCCCGAACAGGTCAGCGAGCACATCGACCTGATGTACGACATGCTCCGCCTCGCGTTCCAGATGGACGCGACGCGCATCGCGACGTTCATGGTGGGCACGGGGGGCAGCAACCGCACGTTCCCGGAGATCGGCATCCGCGAGGGCCACCACCACCTGTCGCACCACCAGGAGAACCAGGAGATGATCGAGAAGATCCGCAGGATCGATCGGTTCTACATCGAGCGGTTCGCGCGGTTCGTCGATGAGATGGCCAGGACGAGCGAGGGCGAGGGCTCATTGCTCGATCACTGCATGATCCTGCACGGCAGCGGGATCTGCGATGGCAACCGCCACAACCACGAGAACCTCCCCATCGTGATGGCGGGGCGGGGGCTCGGGGGTGCGCACGCCGAGCCCGCGATCGAGAGCGGGCGCCTGGTCGACTATGGGCGCGAGACGCCGCTCTGCGGGCTCTACATGTCGATGCTCGGGCGGATGGGGTGCGAGGTGGAGAGCTTTGGCGACGCGACGGCGCCATTGAGCGTGTGAGGGCGAGTGCGCGTCACGGGCCGCACGCTTGCCCGAAGACGGAGAGCAGGACGAGCAGGTCCTCGGTGTCGACGACGCCATCGGCGTTGACATCGCCGATGGATCCATCGATGAGGCCGTAGAGCAGGGCGTTGAGGTCGTTCGTGCCGACCATGCCGTCGCCATCGAGGTCGGTGGTGCAGGTCAGGTCGAGAGTTGCGTCGTCGGCGAAGTGGCCGTCGTACTCATCGCGCGCATCGTTGGAGACGTTCTCGATCGCGGTGAGGCGGAACGCGACGAAGCGCGTGCCCGCGGGGAGGACCATCATCGCGGCGGCGGGCTCCCAGGTGGCGGGGTCATCGTCGGTCAAGACCTTCTCTTCTTTGCTCGCGATCGCGCCGGAGACGATCTGCGTGGAGCTGGGCGTGAGGTCGTCGTGGGCCAGGATGCGGACGCGGAACTCGGTATCGGACTGGCCATCGCCGGCGACGCGGTTGAAGAGGGCGCCGCCTTCGAGCGCGATGACGCCCGCGTCGATCTGCTCGGCGTAGTCGTTGAGGTCGATCCACTGGAAGACCTCCGACGCGGCGCACCCGGCGCTCGGGCCATCGAAGCTGCACGCGATGAAGCGGAGCATGGCTCCGCCCTCGACGGGGTCGATGCCATCGGCCGGGCCCGTCTGCTCGGCGAGGTCGCCGAACCAGGCGTTGATCGGGGGGTCGGCGGGGAAGCCCAGGATGGGCGGCGGGCCCTCGAAGCCCGGGTTGGTGAGTTGCTGGGCCTCGCCGGGCGGTTGGGCCAACGCCGGGCACGCGAAGAGGACGCCCGCACAAGCCCACGCCGGCGCGCGATGCATCGCACACTCTCTCATAGGAGTCAGTATGCGCGCGGTTTGCCCCTCGGCGAAATGACCGCGTCGGGCGTTTGTGCAGGTTGGCAAGCCCCGCGCCCGCCTCGCCAGCCGGGCGGGGGCCCTGGAGTGACTCGGTGCGCTTAGTTGTCGTACCAGACGAACGCGCCCTGCACGATCTGGTTGATCTGGTTGGTCGCGTCCGGGTTGGGGCCCCGGCGGAACAGGCGCACATAGTTGTTCACGAAGTCCTGGTCGCCCTGCGGGTTGATGAAGACCTCGGTGAACGACCGCTCGGCGGCAAAGAGGTTGTCGGGCGTGACATCGTCAGACGATTCGAGCTTGATGGGGACGTCAGAGAGCACGGCATCGTTCTCGAAGCGGACGGAGTTGTCGTTGTAGACGGCGTTGCCTTGCCACTTGGTCTTGCTCCCGTGGATCTGGAGGGTGAACGACCCGGTGCCCTCGGGCCCGTCGACGAGCGCCCACTCCTGGACGGGGACCGCGGGGGTGTCGTTGAGGTACCGTGGGCCGCGGTTGGCGAGGATCACGGCGTCGCCCGCTCGCCCGGCGGTGTTCCAGTAGGCCTCAATGCGCTTGCCCCACAGCGGGACGTGCGCATACGACACGTTGCCGATGTTCTCCGGGATGACGCCCGGGCCGCTCTGGTAGTCGTTGGCGGAATCGAAGGCGTCGGGTGTGCCCTTGAAGCTCGGGTCCCAGAGGGCGCGATCGGGGTTGACCGCGTCGGTGGGGCTCTTGTAGTCGAACTCGGCATCAGAGACGGCGCGGATGTCGGGGTTGGCCTCGGCGGGGTCGACGAGCGCTTCGGGCGCGGTGACGCCCTGGAACAGGAGGTAGGAGAAGATCGCGCCCGTGCGGTTCTTGTGGTAGCTCGTGGGGCCGCCCGCTTCGGTGTCGTTGTTGCGGTCGAGGCGTGTGGGGACGGGGTAGTCGCCCTTGAGGTCGGGCGCGATGGCGGCGAGCGCCTGGTGCGTGCCGCGGAGGTTGCCCGCGCTCTGGAGCTGGCGTGCGCGTTCCTTGGCGCGTCCGAGCGCGGGGAGGAGGACCGCGATCAGGAGCGCGATGATCGAGATGACAACGAGCACCTCGATGAGGGTGAATGCGCGAGGTGTGCGCGCAGGGACAGCGCAAGGCCTGGGTGAGGGCGTTCTCATCTGGTGCGACTCCTTGTGCGTGTGGTCGGGGGTGGCGCACGCGCAACCCGACCGCCCGCCGTCCGGGCTTTGGGCCCTCTCAGGCCCAGCGCCCCTCCGGTGCGCCACGACATGCCCGACTGTTCGCCCGATCGCCCCCCGCGGTTCCGGCGTTGCGCCGTGGGTCCCCGGGTTGGGGTGTCGCATGAAGAGGGTTGTGAGATGGGTCGATGATCGAATAGTCTCCGGATCGGGCCCCACGTGTGGAGGGCGACGGGGCGTGGAATAGGGAGCGCTCGTTGGATGGCGCATCGGAACAACGCAGTGGCGCAGACCTCGACGCGATGGCGTCTGAGGTGCTTGCCACGCCGCTCGGCGAGCGAGGCGCAGCGCTCGATCGGTTGAGTGCTGGCGATGCGCGTGTGCGCGCTGAGATCGAGTCGCGCGTCGGGATGCGCGAGTCGGCGGCGGTGTTCGATGGCGCGGGCGCCGGTGGCGGTGGCGCGAGAGGCGGTGACGGGGAGCGATTGCTCCGCGCAGGCGACCGCGTCGGGGCGTACGAGATCGAGGCGGAGATCGGCGCGGGCGGGTTCGGCGTGGTCTACCGCGCGCGACAGGAGAAGCCCATCGCGCGCGAGGTCGCGCTCAAGCTGCTCCGGCGCGAGGCGTCGTCGCGCGAGGCGGTCAGGCGGTTTGGCGAGGAGCGCCAGGTGCTCGCCCGCATGGACCACCCGTCGATCGTCAAGGTGTTTGACGCCGGGGTGACCGATGAGGGTGATGGCTACATCGCGATGGAACTCGTCGATGGCGTGAACATCCTCGAGCACGTGCGGGCCGAGGCGCCATCGCTCCGCGAGCGCGTGCGCCTGATCGCGGACGCCTCGCGTGCGATCCACCACGCGCACCAGCGCGCCGTCGTGCACCGCGACGTGAAGCCCTCCAACATCCTCGTCTCGGAGGTCGACGGGCGGCCACGCCCGCGCGTGATCGACTTCGGGATCGCCAAGTCCATCGTGGAGGGGCAGGGCGCGGGCGGCGCGCACGACCGCACCCAGCGGGGCGTGCTCATCGGGACGCCCGCCTACATGAGCCCGGCGCAGCTGCTGGGCGACCCGACGGGCGACGTCCGGACGGACGTCTACGCGCTGGGCGTGGTCCTTTGCGAGGTGCTCACGGGCGGCATCCCGCGCGACATGAACACGATGACCGCCCGCCTCCCGCATGAGACCCCGGCGGAGATGCCAAGCCGGCTCGCGGACCGGAGCGCCGGCGGGAACGGCGATGGGCGGCGCGTGCCGCCGGTCGCGGGGCGGGCGCTGCGGGGCGAGGTCGATCGGATCGTGCTCAAGGCCACGGCGTGGGAGGCGGAGCAGCGCTACGACTCCGCGGCGGCGATGGCGGACGACCTGGAACGGTTCCTGAGGGGCGAGCCCGTGCTCGCCGCGGGGCCGAGCCCGGCGTACCGCTTCCGCAAGTTCGTCGCGCGCCACAAGGTCGCGAGTGTGCTGACGGTCGTCACCGTGCTCGCGCTGGTCATCGGGCTCGGGGCGGCGTTCCTCGGGCTAAGCAGGGCGCTCGACGCGGAGCGTCGCGCAGCGCGGGACAACGCCCGCTCCGCGTTCGTGAGCGAGTTCCTCCTGTCGGATGTGATCTCCGCGATCGATCCCGATGTGGCGCAGGGGCGCGACATCACGATCCGCGAGGTGCTCGACGAGGCGTTGGCGCAGGCGCACGAGCGCTTCACGGAGGACCCCGCGCTGTTGCTCGATGTGCTCGACCTGCTCGGCGATGCGTACATGAAGCTCGCCCGGTACGCGGACGCCGCGGATGTGTTCGAGGAGGCCGTGGCGATCAGCGCGGGGTTGAACGGCGCGGTGAGCGAGCGGACGCTCCGCCTGCGCCTCGACCAGGCGCTGGCGCTGTTCCCCTCGCGCGAAGGCCACGCGGACGCGGTGGCGATGCAGGCGAGCGTGCGCGATGACGCGATCGAGCACCTCGGACCCGACCACCTCGTGACGCTCCGCGCAAGCCTCGAAGCGCTGCACCTGGCGGGCGATCCGGCCGCCAGGCTCGCGGAGGCCAGGCGGGTCCACGACGTGCTCGTCGAGCGCGGGCTGACGGGCGCGCCGGAGTACCTCGTGGCGCTGGGCGCGCTCGCGGGGGCGTACTCGGACACGGGACAGTTCGAGCGTGAGCTGCCGCTCCGGCGCAAGGCCGATGCGTTGGCCCTCGAACGGTACGGCCCAAACCACTCGATGCGGATCGTGGTCATGCACGCGTTGGTCAACGCGCTGCAGCGGAGCGGGCTCGCGCCGGAGGCGGCCGACCTGTCAGAGGAGCTCCTCGGGCGCACGATCGACGCGTTTGGTGAGGTGCACGGCGAGGTGATCTCCGCGGGTTACGCCGCGACGCGGGCCCACTCCGCGGCGGGTCGGCACGCGCGCGCCGTCGAGATCGCCCGCGCCACAGAGGGCGTCGCGGAGCAGATGTGGGGCGCGGGGTCGGTCGCGCACGTGACGGCGCGGAAGTTCCTCGGCGCCGAGCTCGTCGCCGCGGGGCGCGCGGGCGAGGGGCTCGCGGTGCTCGAGCCCGTGCTTGAGGCCCAGCGCGGGCAGTGGGGCGACGAGAGCGTCATGGTCGCCGACGCCCACGGCCTCCTCGCGGAGGCCCACTTCGCGCTCGGGAGCGATGCGCTGGCGATCGAGCACGCGGACGGCGCGCTGAAGAAGATGACCCAGGGCCGGCCCTACTTCAAGTACACCGCCCTGCGCGCCGTGTGCGCATCGCGCCTCGGGGACCCAGAGGGGGCTGAGGCGGTGCTCCGCGCCCTCTACTCGGAAGCGCACGCGCTGGACCGTGGCGATCCACAGGGGGCGCGCGCTGCGCGGGCGGTGCTGCGCGACGACGTGCTGCCGGGCCTTGTCGAGGTGTGCGGGCGGTTGGGGCGGCCCGATGCGCAGGAGCTTGCGCAGGAACTCGCGGCGCTCGGCGGGCAATGACGGGCGATCGTCGTCTGGGCAGTCCGACGGTTCGGCGGTACCCTGAGACGATGACTGCCGTCGTGGTTGCGCATCGCGGTCCCCAGCGTGGAGGCGTTCCCGATGGCGCGCCGCGCCTGAGAGACCTGAGGGAAGCCACGGTCCGGTGCATCGAGACGCTCGGCACGGGCTTCGTCGCCCACCCCGCGAACGGCCGGCTCCGCGCGAGCATCGACTCGGGTGCGCTCGCGCCCGCGTGCTTCTATGAGCAGTTGGTGTACCTGACCTACAGGGTGATGTTCCTCTTCATCGCGGAGGAGCGCGGCATCCTGCATCCGCCGGGTGCCTCGGCGTGCGCTCGGGCGCGGTACCAGCACGAATGCTCGACTCAGGCGATGCGCGAGCGGGCGATGGTGGGCACTGGTGGCGAGGGCGATGGGCAATGGGAGGCCCTGCATCGGGTATGCCGCGCGCTGAGCGCTCGGGATGGGGACGCAGAGCTCGGGTTGACAGGCATGGGCTCATCCCTCTGGTCGATGGAGGCGGCGCGCGACCTGTGCGGCGCGCGCCTCTCGGATCGCGACTTGCTCGCCGCCGTTCGGCACTTGGTTGACGTCGTGGGACGGGTCGACGCCAGCGGGTTCGCGGTGCTGACGGGGCGCCAACTTGGCGGCGTGTACGAGTCGCTGCTTGGGCTCGACGCCAGGGTCACCACCGACCCACCGGGTCTCGCGCTCAGCCAAGCACGGAAGGGGGCGCGGAAGACAACCGGGAGTTACTACACGCCCGATGCCCTCGTCGAGCACCTGCTTGACTCGGCGCTCGAGCCAGTCGTCGAGCGGGCGCTGGGCGACGCGTCGAGTGCGGCGGGCGTAGGCCTGGAGGCGGGGCGGGCCGCGCGGGAGCGAGCTCTCCTCTCGCTCCGCGTGTGCGATCCCGCGTGCGGCACGGGGCACTTTCTCGTCGCGGCGTCGCGGCGACTCGCGGGCCATCTCGCCCGCGTGCGCACGGGCAGCGCGGATGCGGGTGAGGAAGAGCGCCTTCGCGCTCTGCGCGATGTCGTCGGGGCGTGCATCTATGGCGTCGACCTCAACCCGATGGCGGTCGAGCTCTGCAAGGTCTCGCTCTGGCTCGCGTGCAACGAGGCGGGGCGGCCCTTGTCGTCCCTTGACGCGCAGGTGAAGGCAGGCGATGCGCTGCTTGGGGCGACGGATGCGGATGTGGCAGCCGGGAGTCCTGATAGCGCGTTCGAACGGGTGGGTGCGGGCGAGGCGCGCGCCGCCCGGCGGTACAGGAATCGCAACCGCGAGGAGCGCGAAGCGATCGCGAGCGCGCTCAAAGAGGGCGGGGCGAACGGGGGCGCGGCGAGTCCGGGCGCTGATCATCGCCGGCTCGTTGCGGACGCGTGGTGTAGCGCCTTTGTGTGGGAGAAGTGGGAGGGCGATGCGGGTGGGGATGTGTTGACCGAGGGGGTGTTCCGGGCCCTGGAAAGAGGCCCGCACGCGGCGCCCGCGCGGATCGTGGATGAGGTCCATCGGCTCAGCGCTGCATACCGCTTCTTCCATTGGCACCTCGAGTTCCCCGACGTCTTCGATCGCGGCTTCGACGTGATCGTGGGCAACCCACCATTCCTGAACCAGCTCGATTCGATCACGGCCGCGGGGCGCGGGGCGGCCAACATCCTGCGCGCGTGGTCGGGGGGTGCGCTCAAAGGGCTGGCGGACATGGCGGCCGCGTTCCTCCTCAGGTCGTTGTCGCTCGCTGCGCCGGGGGGGCGCGTGGCGCTCGTCCAGCCACAGTCGCTGCTGGTCGCCGCCGACGTGGGGCCGGTACGGGCGGGGGTCCTCGAATCGGCATCGCTCCGCGCCTTGTGGGTCTCCAACGAGCACGCGTTCGAGGGTGCGAGTGTGTACACGTGCGCGCCGACGCTCGAGCGGGGCGGGCCGCGTGTGGTGCCACTCGCACGCTCAGAGGGCAGCGCGTTCGCGCCGCTGAGCCCGCTGACGATCGACAATGATGCGCTGGCGCGCGAGGAGACGTGGGCACACCTCGCCGCGCCCGTGGGTGGTCTGCCCGAGTTTGCCTACAGCGCGGGCGGCTCGATCGGCGACCGGGCCAGCGCGACCGCGGACTTCCGCGATCAGTACTACGGCCTCGATGGCTTCCTCGTCGAGGACGGTGAATCGGGTGGGCTGGAGGCGTCGAGTCGCGATCGCGACTTCCCGCCGATCGTGACGACGGGCCTCATCGAACCCGCCGAGTGCATGTGGGGGCGGGCGCCGGCGCGCATCCTGAAACGGAAGTGGCTCGCCCCGCGCATCGACAGGGAGCGCATGGAGCGCGAGGGGTCGTTGGGGGAATGGATGGGCGCACGGCTCGTGCCCAAGGTGATCCTTGCGACGCAGACGAGGGTGCTCGAGGCGTACGTCGATCACGCGGGGCGCTTCGTGCCCAGCGTGCCCCTGATCTCCGTGGTGCCGAGCGACGAGGGGGACCTGTGGCGGATCGC
Organism: Phycisphaerales bacterium; assembly: GCA_965228605.1. Classification (GTDB taxonomy): domain Bacteria; phylum Planctomycetota; class Phycisphaerae; order Phycisphaerales; family UBA1924. Next base: position 2,771,247 of record OZ245825.1, on the reverse strand, counting down.
CGCCGCGATCGCCTCGCCCGTGTGCACGGCCATCGCGGCCCGGCGGTACGCGGGCGCTGCGCTGAGCGTGACCGCGATCAAACTGTCGGCGAAGCAGGTCATGCGCCTGCCCATCCCTTGCAATGGAGCCGCGTGGGCGGAGGGCGCCGATGTGTACCGCGCGGCGCAGGAGTCGGCGGGCCGATGCGAGCGGCGCAAGCGTCTTGCGGCGTTCGGGGAGCGGATGTGCGAGGCCTACGGGGTGCCTGCCGACGATGCGGGGCCGCTCCTGGGCTGGTGGCTTGGTCGGCTGGGACGGGGCGTGTAACCAGGGGGTCAGGCGTCGCGATCGGTGGGTGCAGAATGTTGGGTTCTCGGCGTGGCGGGCTTGGGTTCGACGGCAGGCTTTCGGCTTGCGTCCTGCGCGCCGGCCGGATGCTGTGGTGTGCGATCGTGCTCGCCCTGACTCACTTCTGAGTTTGCCGGTTGATGCGACTGGTCCTTTGGCTCGCGGGTGCCACCCTTCAGTGGCTCGCGGGTGCCACCCTTCAGGAGCTTTGGCACCGGGAGTACGTAGACCCACGACCTCGGGATTGGTGGAAGCAAAGCGACTCCTCCACAACATTGTGTAATGCAACATTCTTCTTAGGTAGACGATGACAGTAAGACCATCGGTGTTACTATCTACATCAATACAAGGAGATTGCAATGCAAGCTCTGATCCCGCGCATCGATAATGTGTTCCTCAACACCCGGGACGTCGATGGCCTCTCGGGGTGGTACGCGATGACGCTCGGCATCCCCGTGCGGCGCAGGCAAGTCGAGGCGGACCGTGTGATGTGGTGCGAGATCGGTGTGGGCGGCATGGAGTTGTCGTTCAGGCTTGCAGACGGCGCCCCCGCGCGTCACCCCGAGCTCCGTGGCGTCTTCGCGGAGACGCCCGCTGGCGCGGGGGCGACGGTCAGCTATGAGGTGCGCGATACCCCCGCGGCCCGCGAGGCGCTGCTCAAGCACGGCGCCACGCCCGCGGGCTCCACCATGGCGTGCACCGATGGCCAGGAGCTCATCACCGCGTACCGCGACCCTGCGGGCGTGATCTTCCAGACCTACGAGGCACGGTTCCCGTCGCCCGAGGCGGCGATCCGGACCGCCAAGCGTGCGTCGAGCGTGGTGTCGTCCGACTTCGGGCTCAACTTGCGCGATGTCAGGGGTCTCGGGCTCGGCGCCACGATCCGCACGCCCGACCCGCGGTTCGTCCACGCGGAGCTCTGGGCAACCGAGCGGTGCGCACCGCCCTGGGACAGCGCAGACATAGCCCGACCCATTGCCCAGGCGCAGGCGTTCTTCGCCCTGACGCTCGGAGCGGTGGAGATCGTCGAGGTCGTGGCCAGCGCCGATGTGATCCGCGAGCCCCGAGTCGCGTTCACCCGGCGTGTCGCGCCGCGACCCAGGCCGCGGCACGTGCGCATCGTGGTGGCATCGGATGCGGACGACGCCGCGTTCGCGGGCTATATGGAGGGCGCGGTGCGTGCTGGGGAGCGGGCGGCGTTTGAGGTGATGCGTCGTCTCGCGTCGCCGGCAGCGTCGAACGCCATGTCATCTTCGAAGGTGCCACGCCGTTCTTGCGTGCATCACACGACCCAGCGTGCGGCGACGCAGACAGACGGACATCGCGCGCCCGGTCATTGACCACCACACGGGGAACGCGAGGTCGGTCCGGTAGCCTGTCATGAATGGAGCCGGGGGGAATCGAACCCCCGTGCCGAGATAGGCCGCATGGCGCCTCTACGCGTGTAGCTGGTGATTTGATGTCGGACGGCTTGCCCCCACCAGCGGGGTCGCCTCGTCCCAGCCCTGATTGGTTCTTACCCGCATCGCCTCAGAGCGGCGGCTCAGCGGGCCAGCCCGATGTCATTCACCCGCCCCTCATCGGGCGTCAGGGGCGGGTGATCGCGACTTCAAGCCGCGAGAGCAAACTGCGTGTTGGCAGTTGAAGTTGTGCACGCTTGTTAACGCGGTCCACGTGCGCCGCGACGCGCCACACCATGTGACTGCTATCCGGTCGATACCGATCGGCCCCGGGTGTCAGAGAACAACCGCCGTGTGAAAGCACGGCTTCTGACAGTCTAGGCGCGGCCCTGTCCGGGCTTCGATCGGGGGGGGGGTGGGGGGGACATGGCGGGTTCGGCCAGGCGCAGAACCTGGGCTGCGGTCCCCAATACTGGGTCGCTGCGGTGTCGGCTCCGTTCTGATTGAGAGGGCGTATCACCCTCCTGGGCGACCTCGATGGCGACGGCGCCGTCGGATCGAGCGACCTCCACATCGTGCTCGGTGCCTTCGGGTGCACGGGCGGCGGGTGTGAGGGCGACCTCGATGGCGACGGCGACACCGACTCGGCCGACCTGAACATGTTGCTCTTCGCCTTCGGGCGATAGGCCGTCCGCCCCGCAACACGCGTTGTACCTCTCCAGTGAGCCGCCACCGCCCGGGCGGTGGTGGTTCCATGCGCTTGCCGACGCGTCACGACGCGGTACGCTCGGCTCATGAGCGCATGGCTTGTCGTGTGGGTCTCGTTGACGCTGGTCGGGTTCGCGCTACTTGCATGGGCGTGGCGCGGTCGGAGTGTGGGCGATGCGCCGCACTGTGGGAACTGCGGGTTCGAACTGAGCGGGCTGCCGATCGACGGCGCCGCTTGCCCCGAGTGTGGTCGGGCGCCCGGCGGTGCGGATGGGGTGGTGCGTGGTCGTCGTCGGGTCCGCCGTGTGGCGGGCGGCGCGGCGTGCGCGGTTATGGTCGCATCGGCCATCGGGATCGTGGCGACGTCGCGGGGTTTGGCGAATGCCGTCCTGCAGGTGATGCCTGACTCCGCGCTCGTCTTGCTTGCGGACTGGGGCGGCGTGCGGGCGCTGGCGGAGTTGCACGATCGCTTCCGAGATGGGGAGTTGAGCGAGTCTGCGATCGATGCCGTGAAGGAACGGGCGATGGGCCGGCTGACAGGCCGACCCATCCCGTTCGACTCCACGAGCGGCGAGCTGCTCCTGTCGATGGCATTGAACGCTCGACTCATGCGGGAGGAGATCGACGGTTTGGTTGCGGTCGGGCTCGCCCATCAAGCGGACGAGGCGGCGCCGTTCGACGCGGGGTGGGCGGGGCTGCTCGCCGAGTTGTGCAGCGCTGGCGCGATGAGTCCCGAGCACGCGGCGGCGTATGGGCGGCAGTCGGTTGAGGTCAGCGTGCAGCTGCGAGAGCGGCTCCGACCCGGCGTCGCGATACCGATACGCATCAGACTCATGGGGGGGCGGTTGGCGGATGGCGGTTACTCACTGCCAGTGACCCAGGGCGTGCAGAGCGTCACGATGGACGGCGTGGAGTTGCAGAACGGCGGACGGCCCCTTGGTGGCGGTGCCGTGGGAGGTGGGTGGACGGCATCGAACCTCAGCGTGGAGTTCGCCGAGCCGCCTGGCCCGGGCACTTACACGATCGATGTGGTGGTCAGACAGAGCATGTACACCGACATGGCCCTCGCGTCACCCCAGACGCTCCTCGCCCAATGGGACGAGGTCTTCACGTTCGAGGTCGAAGTCGTCCATGGCGCTGGGGTGGCCGTGCCGCTCGTCGAGGGGCCGCCGACGCCCCCGCCGATCGGGTTCGGACCCTTGAGAGTGGCGAGCGCGAAGCTTCCTACGGTCCAGTACGCGGTCGAGGTCAATGCCATTGCGAGTGGCGTGATGGACACACCGATGGTCGGGCGCGTCCAGGCGCGACTCCCGAGCGGCGACCTCATCGAATGTGGCAGCATTTGGTTCCCGAGCGTTGAGGCTCATGGGTCTGCTCATAGGCAGGCCCAGCGCAGGCCCGAGACCTACGACCGGACGGTGGAAGTGCTTCCCTGGGAGGTGGAGTGGCCGTCAACGGTTGACCTCATCGTGACGCCCGATCCAGACTTCGCTTACATGTATCCACACATCGAGCAGATCCTTGGGCGAACGCTCGTCTTCCGCGATGTGCCGGTAGAGGTGGTTGAATCGCGTGGCGGTGGGCGCGACATGCTCCGCTTCGAAGAGGCGGTCCGCGCTGAATTCGTCGGCCCGCCATGAGCGATAGGGCCTGCGCTGCGAGGTTGCCCACCGGTCGGACCGAATCTCAGCTGGCGTAGACCGGGCCGGCGCACGGCGGGCCCCGACCGGCGTGTGGTTTGGGGCGCCGGGAGGTCTCCTGATAGGCTGCGGGGTATGTCACTTTGGCTGATCGGGTGGATCGTGGTGGCGGTAGGGGGCGTTGCCCTGGGTGTATGGGCGTGGCGCGGGCGGCGTGTAGGTGATGCGCCGCACTGTGGGAACTGCGGGTTCGAACTGAGCGGGCTGCCCAAGGAACGGGCGCCTGCCCGGAGTGTGGCGCGGGGATCCAGGAAGCGCGAGCCGTGGTGCGGGGCGTGCGCCGGAGGCGGACGCGTGCCGGTGGCGCCGCGTTGGTGGTCGTGCTCATCGGGGTGGGGGGCGTCGTGGCGACGTCGTCGGGCGTGGGGGTGGCGGTCATCCGTTCACTGCCCGCCGGCGCGCTGATCACGCTGGCCGACGCGGGGAACGGTGTGGCGTTCGATGAGTTGTCGATGCGGTTGGATCGTGGCGAGCTGGATGCCGCGGCCGCGGGTCGGCTTGTCGATGTGGCGCTGGCGCATCAAGCCGATCGGGCCCGCCCGTTCGACCCCAAGTGGTCGGAGCTGATCGAGCGCGTGCGCAGCGTGCACGGGATGAGCGATGAGCGTCTCACGGCGTACGCGCGCAACGCGGTGATCTTCGAGGTCTTCGTGCGTGAGCAGGTCAGGGCGACCGAGTTCGTGCCGGTCGTGCTCGGGTATCAGACCGACCGTCTGGCCCCGGCGCCGCGCGGGGCGCTCACCTACGACCCGCTGGTCCTTGAGGTGGAGTGCGCCCGCCTGTCGGTCGGCAGCGTCTCGAAGCGTGAGGGCATCATCCACACCTCGGCCTTCACGCTCTACGGGAACGGTGGGGGGAGTTCGACCATGAACCACCCCCTCGACCGCGCGCCCGGACCCGAAGTCACCCGGCTCGATGTCGCGTTCAGGGTGCGGGTGTTCGAGCACTCCGAAGCGCGCGACCGCGGCGAAGTGGCGGGCGAGTGGGAACTGAGACGGGTTGCCGATGTTGAGGTCGTTGCGGCCGATGCGGCGGGGTTGCCTGTCGTAGAGGACGCGAGCGCTCGTGCGGAGGTCGTCGGAAGCGTGTATTTGTCAAGGCTCGAGATCCTCGATCATGCACCTGAGGAAGAGTGGGACGAGGCGATCGTTGTCCCTGTCTGGTCGGGGGTCAGGGAGACGCCCGTGTCGTGGCGCGTCGAGGCCCTGCTCCCCGATGGGTCGCGTGTCCCGTGCGGCTCGGTGGTGCTCGGCGCGACGCCCGATGGGATGCTCAGTACACGTGCCTACCAGAGCAGGATCAGGCTCGAGCAGGCCGGCGTCGCGATGCCCCATGAGTTCGACTGGCCCGAGAGGGTTGATGTGGTCATGACGCCCGATCCGGAGTGGGCGTACTCGAGTGTGCGCATCAGGCACATCGTCGGTGGTGAGTTCGTCTTCCGAGGTGTGCCGGTCGTCAGGCGCGCGTCGTTTGACCGCTCACAGGTCGGGCCGGACACGCCCATCCACGCCGAGCCGTAAGGCAACCGTAAGTCCGATGCTCGCGTAGACTCCCACGGTTTCCTGCTCGGGCGCGCCTCGGAGCACGCCCGGCGGTCTCTCTTCATGGCGGGGAGGGTGCGCATGTGGAGGCCTTTGCGATGACGACGGGCAAGGACGACGCCGCCGGTTCGGGGGAGCGCGGGTCATCCGCGTTCTTTGGCGCCGATGTTGAGACGGGCGATATGCACGCGGGCGGCCACGAGGTGGTCTCGCGTCCCATTGCGATGCACGCGGGCATTCCCGAACGCATCGGGCGGTATGGCATCAAGCGGCGGATTGGCGGCGGGGGGATGGGGGTCGTTTACGAGGCGGTGCAGGACAACCCGCGGAAGACGGTCGCGGTCAAGGTGATGCGGCAGGGCCTGCACTCGCGATCAGCGCTCAGGCGGTTCGAGTACGAGGCCCAGCTCATGGCCCGCCTGCGCCACCCGGGCATCGCCCAGGTCTACGAGGCCGGGACGTGCTCGATCGATGGCGCCGAGACGCCTTTCTTCGCGATGGAGTACGTGCCCAATGCGCGCACGCTCTGCGCGTATGCGGACGAGAAGAAGCTCGATGTGCGCGCGCGGCTCGACCTCTTCGCGCAGGTCTGCGACGCCGTGGCCCACGGGCACCGGCGCGGCATCATCCATCGCGACCTGAAGCCCGCGAACGTGCTCGTCGATTCGGAAGGTCGCCCCAAGGTCATCGACTTCGGCGTCGCCCGCGCCACCGACTCCGACCTCGCGGTCACCACCCAGCAGACCAACGTCGGGCAGCTCATCGGCACGCTCCAGTACATGTCGCCCGAGCAGTGCGATGGCGACCCGATCGACCTCGACACGCGGAGCGACGTCTACGCGATGGGCGTGATCCTGTACGAGCTGCTCACGGGCGCGCTGCCCTACGACGTCTCGAAGGCGGCGATCCACGAGGCGACCCGGGTCATCAAGGAGCAGGCGCCCGCGCGCCCGTCGAGCCTGCGTCGGACCCTGCGCGGCGATGCGGAGACCATCGTGCTCAAGGCGCTCGAGAAGGAGCGGCGCGACCGCTTCCAATCCGCGAGCGACCTGGCGACCGATGTGCGCCGGCTGCTGCACGATGAGCCGCTCGTGTTTGCGCGCCCCGTGAGCGTGCTCGCCCAGGCGCGGAAGTTCGCCAAGCGGCACCGCAAGGGGCTGATGGCGGCGGGCGTTGCGATGGCGCTGCTGGCGACCGCGGCGGGGGTGAGCACGGCGTCGGCGGTCCGGGCCAACCGCGCCCTCGCCGAGACGCGCGCGGTGAGCGAGTTTTTCCTCCTCGACGTGCTCCGCGTCGTCGACCCCGACGAGCCCGGCGCGATCCGCGACGACTGGGTGCCCTTCCTCGACCACATCGGCACAACCGCCGACCGCGAGTTGCGCGATCGCCCGCTCCTCCAGGCGCGCGTATTCCAGCGGGTCGCCGCGTTGTTCATTGGCGTGGGGCGGCTCGATCGGGCCGGGGCCTACTCGGACCGCGCACTCGGCGCAGCGCGGAGTTCTCCCGATGCAACACCCGCAGACACCGCGTCGGCGCTGTGGGCGCGGGGCTATGTGCTCGCGCGCTCGCGTGTCGCTTCGGATCGCGAGGACGCCTTCGCCATGTTCCGTGAGGGCGTGCGGCTCGCGCGGGCGCACGACCTCGACCCTGAGCTGCTGGCGCGCCTCGTGCAGGGCGAAGCGGACATGACCGCGATCGTCGAGGGGGACGCGGCCGGCGCGGTCGAGCTGCTCGACCGGTTGGAGGACGAGCTGCAGGGATCGACCTCGCTCAACCCCTCGACGCCCGCGGGGATCCACCTCCAGCGCGCACGCCTGTACCGGCGGTACGCGGAACCGCCGCTCGACCTCATCGCGCGCGAGCTCGATGACGCCGAGGCGGAGCTTATGAAGCTGCCCGAAGATGCGCGTGGCAAGATGGCGTGGGTGCTCCTCAACCGTGCGGCGTGGCACCGCCTGCGCGGCACGGACTCGGACGAGCCAGTCAGGATGCTCGAGGAAGCGATCGCCCTCACGCGCGAGTATCGACCGGAGGACCTGGTGAGCCATGTGGCGGCCTATGTGGCCTACGCGCAGGCGCTCGGAGTGCAGGGGCGTGCCGAGGAGAGCCTCGAAGCGGCGAGCGCCGCGGTCGCGGTGGCGCGCGTCGTCCACGAGCGGGGCAGCGAGCCGGCCGAGGTGCTCTCCGAGCCGCTCCGGGCGCTGGGCAACGCCTACCTGCTCGCGTACGCCCAGGGACGTCGGACCGGCGACGAGGCGGCGCGGGCTTTCCAGGAGTGTGTCGGCCTCGAGGCAAAGCGGTCACCCGATGCGGCGGCCGAACTCGCCATGTACTGGGTCGGCAGCGCGCTGAAGAGCGGCGACGCGGGGCTCACGGAGCGCGCCGTGGCCTGCGCCGATCGTGTGTTGCCCCAATGCGACCCAGCGAAGCGAAGCGGCTACGAGCGGTATCTCGCGCCGATCCGCGCGAAGCTCGCATCGCTCAAGGGGGAATCCCGCTAGCGCTTCAGGGGTTCAGCTCGAAGGAGACCATCTCATCGCCCGGGTCGAGCTCGACCCAGAGGTGGGTGTGATTCGCCGCGACGGTGAGCGAGGCCCAGAACCGGAACGGCCCACCGTTGCCGAGGGTGCCTTGGCTCGCGGGCTCGTTGCCATCGCCCAGCTGGAAGTACACCGCGCTGGGGGGCGGGCCATCACCGGAGGGCTTCGCGTAGACCGCGATCGTCTGCCCCGGCTCGACGGGTCCGTTGCGCGAGCCCTGCACCGTCCAGCTCCCCGAGTCCTCCGAGCCGAGGAACACGAGGTTGTCGAGGTCCTGATCGAGGTCCTTGAAGAGGTCGTCGAGCGGATAGAAATCTTCGAACTGCGGGATCGGGCTGTAGATGTCGCCGGGCAGCCGCTTGACGGACTCGACGGCGTCGAGGTCCGCGGTCTGTCGCCGTCGCGGGGTCGACGCCCAGGCGCGGGCCTTCGGGGTCATGGTGGTGCCGTAGGCGGCCCGCGCGTTGAAGCCATCGATGAGCATGCACCCGCCGCGGACGACGTACTCGAGGACCGCCGCGAGTTCGAGCTGCTGGGGGAGCGGGAGCCCGGCGGAGTAGTCCTTGAGCAGCTTGGCGGCGGCACGCTCAAGGGCGCGCTCGGCGGCGTCGGGCGGTACGTGCCCGCGTCGCGCGGCGAGGGCCGCCGCGGGGTCCTCCCCGGCGGGCCCCTGCGCGCCCGGGGGGGTGGCGCCGGCAAGACGGCCTGCGAGCAAAGCCGCGACTGCGCCCGACCCGCCCATCGCGGCAATCGCGGTGCGCCGGTCGATCTCGGCCTGGTGGTCACGCCCCTCGGGAACATGCGAGTCGGCCATAGCGATACCTCCCGGTCAACCTTGTCCAGTCTCGACGACCGCGGCATGGTAAGGAACCACGCCCGCGCGTCAACCGCAAGGGGGTCTGCCCGCCCCTGTTGACACCTCAGAGAGACTCACCGGCACGAGGCGGGCGCATCGTCTACTCCACCGTCACGCTCTTCGCGAGGTTGCGGGGCTTGTCCACATCGTGCCCACGCGCCACCGCGGCGTAGTACGCCATCAATTGCAGCGGGATCACGGTCACCAGTGGGCTGAGCGGCTCGGACACCTCGGGGATGTAGAGCACATCGTGCGCGATCGTCTTGATCTGCTCGTCGCCCTCGGTGGCGACGGCGATGACGTGGCCGCCACGCGTGCGCACTTCCTCGATGTTGTTGAGCACCTTGTCGTACTGCGCGCCCTGGTTGGCGATGAAGACGACGGGCATACCGTCGTTGATGAGGGCGATCGGGCCGTGCTTCATCTCCGCAGCGGGCATGCCCTCCGCGTGGATGTAGCTGATCTCCTTGAGCTTGAGGGCGCCCTCCATCGCGGTCGGGTAGTTCACGCCACGCCCCAGGAAGAGCCAGTTCTCCTTGTGGATGTGCTTGAGGGTGACCTCGCGGACATGGTCTGCGGTCTGCAGCGCCTGCTCGATGATGTCGGGGATGCGGTCGAGTTCGTGGAGGAGCGCCGAGCACTCCTCGCTCGCCATGAAGCGCCGGCGGCCCAGGTAGATCGCGAGCATCGCGAGCACGCCGACCTGGCCCGTGAACGCCTTGGTCGAGGCGACGCCGATCTCGGGCCCGACGCGCAGGTACACACCGGCATCTGTCTCGCGCGAGATGGTCGAGCCGACGACGTTGACGACGCCCAGCGCGAGCGCGCCGCGATCTGATGCCTCCTCAAGCGCCGCGAGCGTGTCCGCGGTCTCGCCCGACTGGCTCACCGCCACGACGACGGTGCCGTCTTCGATCAGCGGGTTGCGGTAGCGGAACTCCGAGGCGTACTCGCACTCGGAGGGCACCTTGGCGAGGCCCTCGAAGAGGTACTCGCCGATCATCGCGGCGTGGAGCGCGGTGCCCTGCGCCGTCAGGATGAACCTGCGCGCCTTGACGAGCTCCTTGGCGAACGCGGAGACCCCGCCCAGCACCACCTTGCCGTCGCGCAGGTCGAGCCTGCCCCGGAAGGTGTTGCGGAGGGCCGCGGGCTGCTCGAAGATCTCCTTCTGCATGTAGTGGTCGAACGAGCCAAGCTCGATCTCATCGAGGTCGAGCTCGAGCTGCATGACCTTGGGCGAGAGCTCCTCGTTCTTGATGTTCGACGTGCGGAAGCCGTCGCGCGTGATCTTGACGAGGTTGTAGTCGTCGAGCGTGAACGCCTGCGTGGTGTGGGCGACGATCGCGGATGCGTCGGACGCGACGATGTACTCGCCGTTGCCGATGCCCACGATGAGCGGCGAGCCCTTGCGCGCCACGACGAGCGTGTCGGGCTCATCGACGCACGCCACCACGATCGCGTAGGCGCCGGTCACCTCGCGCATCGCGCCGCGGACCGCGGCCTCCAGGTCGCCGTCGTACAGGTGGGCGATGAGCGTCGCGAGCACCTCGGTGTCGGTCTCGGTGGTGAAGGTGCGCCCGTGCTCGCTCAGGTACTTCTTGAGCGATGCGTAGTTCTCGATGATGCCGTTGTGGACGACCGCGATCTTGTGGCCGTCGTCGGTGTGGGGGTGGGCGTTGGTCTCGGTGACCGAGCCGTGCGTCGCCCAGCGCGTGTGGGCCATGCCGAGCGTGCCGGTCAGGTCGGTCCGAGACGCGATCGACGCTTCGAGGTTGGCCACACGCCCGACCGCCTTGGACACGTGGAGGTCGCCATTGAGAATGGCGAGGCCCGCGGAGTCGTAGCCGCGATACTCGAGCCGCTTGAGCCCCTCGATCAGGAGGGGGACGGCTGGCTTGGTCCCGATATAGGCGACGATTCCGCACATGGGCTCGGTCTCCGAGAGGTCATCACGCCTTCAGACCGGGGCTCCGAGCCCGGCGTGCGACGCATCATCACAGTACGTCGGTCGGCCCCGCCCGTTCGCTGCACGCACTCCCGATTGCGGGGGTGCGGGGACGGGCGGCGAGCGGGTGGGCCATACGATCCATGCGTGAGCGACCTCTGGTCAGACAAGCGTGGAGAGGCCATGAGGGGCGTTGAGCCCCTCGCGGTCAGGATGCGCCCGAGGACCCTCGACGAATTCGTGGGCCAACGCCACATCCTGGGCGGGGTCGATGGCGAGCGGCCCCTCCTCCGGCGCATGATCGACGCCGGGCGGCTCACCTCGATCATCCTGCACGGCCCACCCGGCACGGGCAAGACCACCCTCGCCGAGGTGCTCGCCAACCACACCAGCGCTGCCTTCGTGCGCGAGAACGCCGCGCAGGTCGGCGTCGCCCGCATCCGCGAGATCATCACAGACGCCAAGCGACGCATCGAGGAGTCGGGGCGGCGCACGATCCTGTTCCTCGATGAGATCCACCGCTTCTCGAAGGCCCAGCAGGACGTGCTGCTCGATGATGTCGAGCGTGGGCGCATCACGCTGATCGGCGCCACCACGGAGAACCCGCTCTTCGCGGTGAACTCCGCGCTCGTCTCACGCTCGACGCTCTTCCGCCTGGAACCGCTCAGCGAGGATGACATCAGGTCGGTGATCCAGCGCGCCATCGCGGATGAGGAGCGCGGGCTCGGGAGGCTCGGCATCACCATCGACGACGATGCGCTTGACCACTGGGCGCAGATGAGCGATGGCGATGCGCGCACGGCGCTCAACGCGCTCGAAACCGCGGTGCTGTCTTCCCGTACGAGTGATGGCGATGACGCCGGAGGATGCCGAGATGTGGCTGTTCGACCTGCTGATGGGGTTTCTCGAGGGGATCGGGTTCCCGGAGTGGGCCAGGCAGCGTCAGCGCCGGAAGGCCGAGCGGAAGCGGACGCGCGGATAGCGATCGGGCTCGCGATCGCCCAGGACTCGATCCAGCGCAAGGCCATCGTGTACGACCGCGCGGGCGACCAGCACTACGACCACGCCTCGGCACTCATCAAGTCGCTCCGCGGCTCCGACCCCGACGCGGCGCTCTACTGGCTCGCCCTCATGCTCGACGCGGGCGAGGACCCTCGCTTCATCGCCCGCCGCCTCGCCATCCTCGCTTCCGAGGACATCGGCAACGCCGACCCTCGCGCGATCATGATCGCGGACGCCACGTGGTCGCTCGTCGAACGGATCGGCATGCCCGAGGCACGCATCACCCTCGCGCAGTGCGTGACATACCTCGCCCTCGCCCCCAAGAGCAACGCGAGCTACACCGCGATCGACGCGGCCCTCGCAGACGTCCGCGGGGGCGCGACCGTGCCCGTCCCCATCGCCCTGCGCGACAAGACCAAGCCCCGCTCCGAGGGCTCGGCGAAGGAGGGCTCGGGCTACCGCTACTCGCACACGGAGGGCCAGCACACGTCGATCGGCGGCGTGACCAACCAGTCCTACCTGGGCGTGAACAAGCGGTACTACGAGCCGGGCGATGTGGGCGCTGAGCGTGTGCTGCGCGAGCGGTTGGAGGAGGTGCGGCGTGTGCGTGAATCGCGTGAGGAAGGCCTCGCGTGAGCGGGCGGCACAAACGCGGGCGGACTCCAGGGTGGACCTTCATCGTCCCCATCGCGTGCGCACTGGTCGCGATCCTCGGCGTGCCGGCGCTCGGCCAGACGGTCGGTTCACCACTGCTGAGCCATTGGTGGGTGGGCGCGGTGGTGGGCATGGTCATCATCACGGGCATGGGCGTCTTCGCGCTGTTCCAGCCGTTCGTGCCCTACGGCGAAGAAGGCCCCGAATGCCCGCACTGCGACTATGACACCCGTGGGCTGCGTGTGTCCGTGTGCCCGGAGTGCGGGGGGAGACTGCCGAGGCGCAGGCGAAGCTGAGTGAGACGGCACGGACGTGGAGCGTGGCTATGCTGACTCATGTCCGTGCTCCAGGGGCCGACACTCATCATGCTGGGCATCGTGGCTCTCGGGGCGCCGGTGGCGTTCGTAGTGCTCATCATGATCGGGTTGCGGAGCATCGGGCGGACCCCACCGCCGCGCCCACTGCGCCGGATCCGCCCGCGGGTCTGCGCCGAGTGCGGGTATGACAAGCGCGGGCTGCCCGCGGGGCGTGTGTGCCCGGAGTGTGGCGCTCGTGCGCCCGGCCCCATGGGCGTGCGCCGTCGGGGACACCGGCCAGCGCGTAGAGAGAGAGTCGCGTGAGATTCGACTATCGAATGCGACACCTGAGCCCGCTCGGACGCGTCTTCGGCGTTGGACTGCTCGTTGGCTTGATCGGCCTGGTCGGTCTGCTTGTGCTCGCCCCCGATGATGCGCTGTATCTGAGCCTGTTTGGTGCCGTTGCGCTCTTCGCGATGCTCGCGATGCAAGCAATCTGGCTCGTCTTTGGACGACTCTGGATTCCTAAGCCTCACCCGTTTGAGCCGTTCCTCGAATCGATCGGATTCGGGATCACAGCCGTTCTGGTGCTTACGCTGCCGCCGGCATTCGCCGTCTGGGCGGTCGCCACCGCTTCGGCCAGCCGCGTGACAGCAGGCGAGGTAGCCGCACTGGCACTGTGGTGCATCGCGAGTGCTGGGATTGGCTTCGGTGCCACCGCTGGCATTGGCCTTATCACTCGCCGCCGCGGGGCCGCGCCAGGCCGCTGCCCGAGTTGTGACTACAGCACGCACGGCCTGCCGGGGCCAACGTGCCCCGAGTGTGGAGGCAAACTCCCATAGTTCCGCATCGAAGAGCCCAACTGTCCGTATAGCAACCGTGCCGAGTGACACCGTCACACAGACCGGACCCCCCCGGGCCTACATGGACCCGCGCCTGCTGCGCCTCGTGCGTCTGGCGCTCGCCGCGGCGCCAGTCGGCATCGCGGTCGGCCTCCTGACGATCCTCGCGCTGGGCGGCGACCCGCTCCTGATCGTCTGGTTCGCCCTGCTGTGGATCGTCATCACGTTCCCAGCGTTGCTGCCCTACGCGATCCTCGTCGAGGCCCGCCGGGCGCTGCACCGGCGCGCGGGGTACACGTTCGAGCCCTACGCGTCGGCGGTCATCGCGGGCTCGCTCGCGATCGCGTTGTTCGCGTTCGTGGTGGCGAGCGAGGTGGGGGGCATGCCCGGGCGCGATGGGCCCGCCAGCGCCCCGGGCGGTGTGCTGTTTGTCGGCGCGATCACCATCGCGTTCGCGCCCGCCACCCTCGCCCTCGCGGCGCTCAGCGCCCTCGCGGCGACGCGCGGCTCCGAAGTCGAGGGCCTGTGCGACCGGTGCAACTACGACCGCACGGGCCTCACCGAGGCAACGCCCTGCCCGGAGTGCGGCCACGCTACGGGTGCGTGAACACCTGCACGTCGGATTCGCATACGCCCACATCGACCGCGATCAACTCGCTCGTCACGCCCGCGTGCGAAGCGGGGAACCGGACGGTGATCGAGGCCTCGCCGTTGGCGTTCGCCACTGCGCTGCCAAGGAGCAGCGGCGCGGGTGGCGGCCCGGGGGGGCACTGGGCGGTGAACGACTGGCGGTACCGCCCCAGGGTGTCGTCGGCGAAGTGGATCGTGTGGCCCGGGATGGCGTTGACGACGCGCAGCCCCACCGCGTGGTACGCGGGGTTCACGAGGACGAGCGTGGGCGGTTGGAGGGTGAGCGTCGGCGCAGGTCCCGGGCAGCCAGGTGCGCACTGCACGACGGGCGCGGCGGCGGGCGCGAGCACGAACGCCGTCGTGATCGCGGGGCCGAGCGACGTGACGAGGTCCGTCCGCCTGCCCGTCATGTAGCCGTTGTTGTTGATGTCGATGATGTTGTCGGTCGAGCTGTAGAGCGTGGGGTCGGGCGCGGGGAGGAACGCGCTCAGGTCGGTGATGGTGATGACCGGCCCAGCGGTCTCCCACAACACGGGGACCCACTTGCCCGATGGGTCCTGGGCCTTGCCATGCACCTGCCCCGCGTCGTTGACGCCGTCCGCGACGCTCGCGTGGGCCGGGTCCGATGAGAGTTCGGGGAGGAGCGTCGACGAGAAGGCGCCGCCTGCGCCCATCTCCCAGAGCACCGCGGCAGGCGGGCCATTGAGCTGGTCCTTGACCGATCCGACTACCTGCCCGCAGTTGTTGATGTCGTTGGCCGAGCCCCCGCCCGCCGCCGCCGCCGAGAGCGTGACGTAGCCCGTGACCGCGTCCCAGTAGAACGCATCGGATGGCTTGAGCGGGAAGCCGTCGAGCCAGTACGCGCCCGCGAGTTCGTCCAGGTCGTTGTTCGCGCTGATCTGGAGCTTGACGAAGTCGTACGGGTTGATGCCGCCCGGCGGGCTCTGGACGGCGGGCTGATACCCAAGCCCCGCGTTCCAGTGCATGCCGACGGGCCCGGTCTCGAACGTCCCCCAGTACACGTCCGACCCGACGATGTTGCCCGCGCAGTTGATGGAGGCGGGGCTTTGCTGGAACGAGATCGCGCCGGGCGTGTCGAGCCCGGGCAGGTGCGTGTAGCCCGTCGCCTGCGTCCAGACGAACGCGCCAGAACCGATCGGGACGCCGGGCGGGTTGACGCCCGCGCCCTTGCCGAGCACCTCGCCGGCGTCGCTGATCGCGTATGCCGAGACCATCACGGTCGGCCCGCTGTTGGGCGGCGTGCCGAGGTCGAAGGGCGGCGCCTGTGGGTTCTGGGCGTCCCAGATCATGGCCCGTCGTGTGTAGGTAGTGGGGTCGTACACGCTGCCGACCGCTTCGTTCAGGTTGTTGAGCCCCGCGACGCTCACCGTCGCGAAGCCGGGCGGGATGGAGAATTCGTCGTAGGTGTACGCCTGAGCCAGCGCGGGCAGGGCGGTTGCCCCACCGACGAGCAGCCCAGCCATCGGCAGCGCCCAACCACGCGAGCCCGATCCGATCCAGAGTGTCCGTGTCTGGTGTGCCATTGTGACCTCCCTTTGGTGAAGCGCCGCGGCCCGCCCGCCGCGCTGCAGGGAGAAGCGGGGCGATGCCCCGCGGCTCACGCGCGATCCCTCGCAAGGCACGCGCGGATCGACCGATCTTGGCTCGCCGGCCGCGAATCCGACGCCCGCCCGGCGCACGAATGGCACCCCGTCGGGCGGGTCCCTAACCTCCCCCGGCACAGGATGGGCGGACGCGAGCGTCCGAGGGAGCTTCCTTCAATGGCATCGGCGGCGACGGTTGGTGATCGGGCGATGGGCGGGGGCGGCCCGATGGACACGCCCGATGGTCCTGCGCCGACAGTCGCGTGGTGGCGCCGGTCGTTCCTGATCCCGCTGGCGATCACGCTCGCGTTCTTCGCGTTCCTGGCGCTGCCGCGTGTCCACAACAACCCCGTCATGCTCTGGACCTACCTGGGCGTGGGCGGCGGGCTGGTCGCGTGGATGGCCCTGCTCAAGGCGTGGGCGTTCGCCGCGGGGCGCTCGTTCCTCATCGACCCAGTCCGCCCCGTCAAGGCCCACTACGTTCAGGCGACCGTTCAGCTCATCCTCTACTCCTATTGGGGTTGGTTCTGGCGCCCGATCTACGACGAGGCCCCGCTCATCGTCTCGCAGCTCGTGTTCTGCTTCGTGTTCGACGGGCTCGTCAACTGGTCGCGGGGGCGCACGTGGAGGCTCGGGTGGGGGCCCGTGCCCATCGTGCTCTCGGTCAACCTGTTCCTCTGGTTCCGCGACGACTGGTTCTACTACCAGTTTGCGCTCATCGCGGTGTGCGTGCTCGCCAAGCATTTCATCCTCTGGAAGAAGGAAGGCCGCTGGACGCACATCTTCAACCCGTCGGCGTTCGGCCTGACCGTCGCCTCACTCACGCTCATCGCCCTCGAGGTGACTCGGGTGTTCCCGATGGCCACCGAGATCACCTGGGCCCGCGAACTCGCCACCTCGCTCAACGACCCACGCTTCATCTACATCGTGATCTTCCTGCTCGGCGTGGTCGTGCAGTACTTCTTCGCGGTCACGCTCATGACCGTCTCCTCGGTCGTGGCCATCGCGCTGCTCGGCGCGATCTACCACGAGGCGACGGGCCTCTACCAGTTCGTCAACTCCAACCTGCCCATCGCCGCGTTCTTCGGCCTCCACCTGCTCCTGACCGACCCATCGACCTCGCCACGGACCAACACGGGGCGCGTGATCTTCGGCATGATGTACGGCGCGGGGTACTTCTTCCTCTTCGACTGGCTCGACCGCTGGGGCGCCGACCCACTGTTCGCCAAGCTGCTCCTTGTGCCCTTCATGAACATCCTGGTGCAGGCGATCGACTGGTTCGTGCGCAACACGCTGCTCGGGCCGGTCAACCGCGCGTGGGAGGGCGCCCTCCCACGCTTCAAGATGAACCTGGTCCACATGGCGGTCTGGAGCGCGATCTTCATCGCCATGATGGCCAGCGGCTTCCTCTCGGGCCCTCACCCGGGTGGCTCGGTTGATTTCTGGAAGCGCGCCGTCGCGGAAGCCCAGACCGACGAGGACCGCCAGGTCGCGGGGCGACGCCTGATCCAGCTGCTCGGCGCCGCGGGCTTTGGCGAGGGCTCCGCACAGGCCAACAACGACCTCGGGCGCATTTGTATCGATGGCACCTTCCTCGACCGCCCCAACCTCGGGCGGGCCGTCGAGTTCTTCGATCGCGCGTGCTCGCTCGGCAATGGCGATGGGTGCGCGAACCTCGCGGTGCAGTTCCTCTTCTCGGGCCAGTACCCCAAGGGGCGCGAGGCGGAGATCGCCAACGCCCTCGACCAGCTCGAACGCAACTGCGCACCGGGCGGCAACCCGCTCTACTGCTTCCTCGCGGGCGCCGCCTACGAGAACGGCAAGGGACGCGAGCGCGACCTCGACCGCGCCGCCCAGTTCTACGCCGCCGCGGGCATGAACGACTTCTACGCCGTCCACGGGCTCGCGCGCATCGCCATCATGGGCGGCGAGGTCCCCAACATCCGCCTCGTGACGACGGCCCTCGAGCAGCTCCACGCCCGAGGCGACGGCGAAGCCACCTGGTACCTCGCCTACATGTACGACCAGGGCATAGGCGTCGGGCGCAACCCGCGCAAGGCGTCGGTCCTCCTCCAACAAGCCTGCCAACGCGGCTACACCCAGGCGTGCACGCTCCTCCAGGCAGCGGGCGAGGCCGGTGAGTTGCCGGCGTACAAAGACCCGAAGCACATCCTCGTGCCGGGGTGGCAAGGGCCTGATCCGCTCGAGATCACACCGACCGCGAGCACCGCAGAGCGCTGACCAGAATGCATGCTCCGTCGTGTGCCCGTGGTACGCGAGGTCAGTCGCAATCCCAGTAGCCGCCGACTTGCCCGCACTTGGAGCAACTGAAGAGGTAGGTCACGGGTGAGCCGTCCTTCTCCATGACGGCAAGCACGTCCGACCACTCGTCATCGTCCATTCGGCAGAACTCCTGGAGGATCCGGAGCGTCTCCGGGCCGAGCCCTTCGAGTTCGGCCCGCCCGGCTCGCCCCAGGTACTGCGCCGCATCGCCGCAGTGCGTCCACCACTGCTCCTGCTGCCAACCCGAGAACCCCGGTGTGCGATATGCAACCTCGCGAACCACATCGCCGCTCACGCCGGGAATCCCAGCGGCATCGGTGAACGATGCGCCAAACTTCGTGTGCGCTGATCCGTCTGCGATGCACCATGGACAGACATCCTCGACATCGTCCACGCAATAGACCGCACCCGTGTACACATAGCCACGCGCTTGCCCGCAGCACTCGCACACGACTTCTGACCGCTCGATCATCCCCGTCCCAATCGGATCAGGGTGATACTTGAAGTACGGCAGCTCACCCATCCCACGATCCCTTCTGTGGCCCTCTGTGACCTCTGTGGTTCAATCACAGCGCCCGAGGTGCCCTACCGAGCCAACTGCTTCCGCAAGTAGTTAATCAAGTCAATCTTCGTGATCAGCCCATGGTACACACCATTGCCATCCACCACGATCGCCACGCGGTCGGCGCGGAAGATCGGCGTGAGCTTCTCCACGGGCATCTCGGGTGACACCGTCTCGAGCCGGCGCGTCATGAAGTCGCTCACGGGGCGGTCAAACGCCTCACCCTCCTGCGTCACCGCGAGCAGGATGTCCGACTCGTCGATGATGCCCGCGACCGCGCCCTCCGCGTTCATCACGACCATCTGGCTGATCGAGTACATCTGCATGGCCTTGATCGCCAGGCGGATGGGCGTCTTTTCCTTGACCGTGAAGTCCTCACACTCGGTATGCCGGCGGGCGATGAGGTCGCGCAGGTCGCCGTGCGACTCGCGTTCGATGAACCCCTGGTCGACCATCCAATGGTCGTTGAACATCTTCGACAGGTACTTCGCGCCCTGGTCGCAGATGAGCGTGACGACGGTCTTGGGCTCGGTCTGCTTCCTGCACCACTCGCACGCCGCGTGGATCAGGCAGCCCGTGCTCGAGCCCGCGAGGATGCCCTCCTTCGCGAGCAGTTCGCGCCCCATGAACAGCGACTGCTTGTCGGTGACCGCAATGGCCTCGTTGCACAGCGCGATGTCGCAGATGTCGGGGATGAAGTCCTCGCCCATGCCCTCGACGAGCCACGACCCGGCGCACAGCGTCTTGGGATCGGCGCCGTCGTTGACCACAGCGGTCAGGATCGAGCCATCGGGGTCCGCGAGGATGATCTCAAGGTTGGGGTTGCGCTCGCGCAGCGCACGCCCCATCCCGCTCAGCGTGCCGCCCGAGCCGACGCCAAGGACGATCGCATCGACCTTCCCCTCGAGCTGCTCCCACACCTCTGGCCCCGTGCCCGTGTAGTGCGCGTGGGGGTTGGCCTCGTTGGAGAACTGGTTGATGAAGACGGAGTTGGGCGTCTCCTTCGCGATCCGTGCCGCGACGTCCTGGTAGTACTCGGGGTGGCCCTTCTGGACGTCCGAGCGGGTCAGGATCACCTCCGCGCCCATTGCGCGGAGGTGCTGAATCTTCTCCTCGCTCATCTTGTCGGGGACGACGACCTTGAGCGTGTAGCCCTTCTGGCCAGCGACGAGGGCCAGCCCGAGCCCCGTGTTGCCCGCGGTCGCCTCGATGATCGTCGGCTTGGGGTCGCCATTCGGGTCAAGCCGCCCATCGGCCTCGGCGGCCTGGATCATCGAGAGCCCGATCCGGTCCTTGATGGAGCCAGCGGGGTTGGCCAGCTCGAGCTTCGCGAAGAGCCTGCAAGGCCCCGTGTCAAGCTTGCGGAGCTCGAGCATCGGGGTGTTCCCGATCATGTCCAGAACACCGGGATACACGGGCGCGAGCGATCGCGCCGCCACCTGAGGGGATTGGGCTTGGGTCATGGGGGGAGTTTAGCAGTCGGTATCCCGGCGTCGTCCGGGGCCTGCCCACCTCACCCCGAAGGATGGGCCGCCGCGGCGATGTGGGTGAAGTGCGTGCGAAGGGCGAAGAGCAGCCTGTCGGGGCTGTCCGGTTCACCATCGGTGCCCGTGGCCCTCAGGAGCACAAGGGTGTCGTGGCCGGGCGTCTCGACGGTCTCGAGAGTGTGGAGCTTGCCGGACCACCCTTCGAAAGTCGTCGTCGTGCGCACGGCGCGCGGCGCATCGGGCGATTCACGCCCAACCGCCCACGACTGGACGATGTCGCGCCGCGAGGGCACCGACTTGTCCCCGCTCACGGGGTGACGCTCGACCTGGCCCGTCTCGCGCACGATGTGGTCGCGGAGGGCCGCGAGCGTCTCGGCGTCGACACTCATGCGCACGATCTCAGGGGAGACGATTTCATAAGGAGTAGGGAAGGGGGCCTCAGGTCGTTCGTTCGGGTCCTCGCCCGTTGCCTCGACCAGCGCAACCCCCGACGCGGCGAGCATCGCCACCAACAACACCAAGCCCTTGAGCATCGCTTGCCCTCCGAGCCCCCACGGAGGTTCCGACAGTTGTTCCGCTTCGCCGTTCCACGGTTTCGCGGATTGCGCCCCGGCGTGCGCTTTCTTCCTGTTCAACGACGCGCGGCCTCCCCGTTTCCGGCGTGCAACCGCGGATTGCGCGCGATCGCGGCGCAGGTCCGGTACCCTGAAGTGATCACCCATCGCCCGACAGGAGAACAGTGATGAGCAACGACCACACCACCGGCAAATTTGAGGCTCCCATCGATCGGCGTCACGCGATCGCGGGCGCGGGAGCCATCGCGATGGGCGGCCTGGTCGCCGCGACGGCCATGGGTCAGGACGCGCGCGGTTCGTCGCCGACCAGGGGCGAACTCGTCACGCTGTGGACGAGCGGCGACCCGGATGTCGCGCACCGCGTCGCGCTCATGTACACCCACGCGGCGCTCAAGAACAAGTGGTTCGGCAAGGTGCGGCTCGTCCTGTGGGGGCCGAGCCAGCGCACGCTCGTGGGCGACAAGGACCTGCAGGCGAAGGTCAAGGAGATGCAGGGCGATGGCATCGAGATCCAGGCGTGCATCGCCTGCGCCAAGTCGTTCGGGATCGTCGAGGAACTCCGCGCGATCGGCTTCGAGGTGATCCCGATGGGCGCCCCGCTCACGCGGTTCCTGAACAGCCCGGATCATGCGGTGGTGACGTTCTGATCACCGCCCCGACTCGTACTCCTTCAGGTAGCCGATGAACGCCCGCCGGTGCTGCTCCTCGTCGGCCATGATTGCGATCGCCATGTCTTCCGTCGCGTAGTCGTCCGCGTCCTGGGCCGCCTTGATGACGTCGCGGTAGCCCGCGATCGCCGATTCCTCCGCGTCGATCACGCCCTTGATGACCGTGACCACGTCCGTCGTGTCCTCGGGAGGCTGGAGCGTCTTCTGGGCTGCCTTGAACGCCTCAGAGCCCGGCACCGCGCCGCCGATCGTCTTGATGCGGGCGGCGATCTGTTGGGCGTGGGCGAGTTCCTCCCCGACGTCCACCTTGAGCTCCTCCGCGACACGCCTGGCGCGCACGCCATCGAGGTTCTCGCCGTTGGCGATGTAGTTCATCACGGTCTCGATCTCAGCGAAGTAGGCCCTTGTCAGGGCATCAATCACGGCCTGTGCCATCGGTTCGTGTTCCCCAGGTCTGAGCCCGTGAAACGGGCGTGTGAAATATCGGAAGCTCGAAGTCGTACTCTAGGTGTTCACGCCCGGCATGTCGCCGGACGCCCGAACGCCGGAGGGAACGGACATGGCCAGGATCAAGGTGCGCAAAGCGTGGGGCCTCGGGTGCCTCGGCGCGATGGCGATCGGGCTGAGCGGGTGCGTCGTTGGGTCGTCGTCGTACGTCGAGACGACGGGCACACCCGTCTCGGGCGCCACGATGGGGCGGCTGGTCGCAGGCCAGACGACAGAGAGCCAGGTGCTCGAACTCCTCGGCGCGCCGACGCGCTCGGTCGACGCCGAGGCGGGCGGCAAGATCTACGTGTGGGAGTACGAGCGCATCAAGCGGTCGAGCGGGCACGTCATCTTCGTGTTCGGCGGGAGCAGCGTCCACGAGGAACGCCAGACCGCGTACGTGCTCATGCGCAACGGCGTCGTCCAGGAGTACTGGCTCGACTCCCCCAAGCAGCCCTCGCACAACCCGAACTACAACGGCGACTGATCGCCCGCCTCACGCGGCCCGCTGCGCTGCGCCGTCGCCCGCGGGCGGGAGGTCGAACCCGCCGAAGGCTTCGAAGAAGTAGCGGAACTTCACGCGCCCGCTGAGCTCCTGAGGGCAGACGAAGACCAGGCGCACGCGGTGCTCACCGATCACCTTGTCGGCCTCTTCCCCGCTGACCATGTGCGCATCAGCCGGCTCCGCGAAGACCTCATCCTTGTCCTCGCGTTCGAGCTGCTCCATGCTCACTTCCGCGTCGAACGGCACGAGCACGAGGTCCCACGGGTCCCAATGCTCCATGGGCCCATCGCACGAGCCGGGCGTGACCGTCACCTCGACCGCGAGGAACCGCGCATCCTCGTCGATCTCGTCGCACGCCAAGCTGCAATCATCGTCCTCGTCGAGGCACGCGGGGCGGTCGCACCATTCGGCGCTGTGGACGCGCGCCGTCGCGCCGCGCAGGACCCGGCTCTTGGCCTCGAAGAGCGACCGCGCGACGCCGCGAAGCCCCGCGCCGATCAGGAGGGGCACCAGCGCGACCAGCGCCCCCGCGCCGAGCACGAGCATCGTCAGCGTCGCCCACCAGGGCAGCGTCGTCGCCACCAGCGCGACCGCCGCCCCAATCCCTACAAGCACCATGATCGTCATCACCCGCGCCATGCCCGCCCTCCTCGTGGGACGGGTATCGGCAGGCAGGGGACGCCGCTTCAGGGTGGATGCGCCGTTGGCCCATCCCGCCCCCGTCGCCCCGCGTGCGCAACCGCTACGACCCGATCACCTCGACCCTCGGGGTGTCGCCCTCGCGCACGATGCCCAGCGTGCGCCCGTTGTCCGCGTCGCGCTCACCCTCGATGCACGCAACGATCAACGCGGCGACATCGCGCGGGTCGAGGCACGCCTCGCGCGGGAGGGAGCTCTCGGGCATGATCCCGCGCAGCATCGGGGTCTCGACCGCCCCCGGCGCGATCGCGAACGCACGCAACCCGATCGCCGACCCCTCCTTCGCGAGCGACCGTGCCATCGAGTTCACAGCACACTTCGCCGATGCGTACGCGAAGAACCCGGGGAACGGGTCCACCGTGCCGATCGTCGAGACGTTGACCACGCAACCCGATCCCTGCCGCGCGAACACGGGCCAGGCGCGCAGGATCGTCGCCGCGGGGCCCAGCGCGTTGACGCGGAGCGACTCCTCATAGGTCTCGATGGTCGTCTCGCCCAATGGCTCGAGCGGGGCGTAGCCCGCGTTGTTCACCAGCGCATCGACCCGCCCGAACGCCTCCACCGCGGCGTCGATCAGGTGTGCGCACGCGGCGGGGTCGCCCACGTCGGTCGGCACGCTCAGCACACCGCCCGACCCCTGGGCGCGGACTGACGTCTGGGCGTCGCCCAGACGGTCGGGCGAGCGGGCAGCGAGCACCACGTCCCACCCCCTCTGCGCGAGCCGGCCCGCGGTCGCGAGCCCGATACCCGAGCTCGCGCCGGTGATCACCGCGGTCTTGCCTGCCCGATCGGCGCTGGTGTCGCTCATCGCGAGTCTCCGGAGGGGTGCTGGGTGGGTGCTACTCTAAGGGCATGCGGGTCGCCCATGCGCTCATCCTGGTGTCGTTCGCACTCGTCCTCGGGTTGCCCCTGGCGATCCGCCCCGAAGCGTCTGTTGATCCGCCGGGCGCTCGCTCGCTCGTGATCATCACGCCCCACAACCAGCAGATCAGGGCAGAGTTCGAGCGGGCGTTCTCCGATTGGCACGAGGAGCGGTTCGGCGACCCCGTCTCGATCGACTGGCGCCAGCCGGGCGGCACCAGCGATATCCGCCGGCAACTCCAGGCCCAGTACCGGCGCGCCATCGCGGTGGGCGATATCGCTCCCGACGGCGCCGCGGAGCCCGGCGTGATGCCCTACGACCTCCTGTTCGGCGGCGGCTCCTACGAGCACGACCAGATGAAGCGGGGCGTGAGCGAGACGCCGCCCGGCGCAAGCGAGCCCATCACCGTCCCCATGTCGGTGCAGGTGAGCCTGAGCGAGGCGGACCTCGCGGGCCTGCTCGGGGAGAACGCGATCGGCGCGGGGCGCCTGTGGGACCCCGACCGCTATTGGGTCGGCAACGCTCTGTCGGGGTTCGGCATCGTCTACAACCGCGACGCCCTGCGCGAGCTCGGGCTTGCCGAGCCGAGGTCGTGGACCGACCTGACCGACCCGCGCTACGAGGGGTGGCTCGCGCTGGCCGACCCGCGCCAATCGGGCTCGGTCTCGACGACCTACGACTCCATCCTCAACAACTACGGTTGGGACGAGGGGTGGCGGATCCTGCGCGCCATGTCCGCGAACGCACGTTACTTCGCCAACAGCTCGCCCAAGGTGCCCATCGACGTGAGCCAGGGCGAGGCGGCGGCGGGCGTCGCGATCGACTTCTACGGGCGCTACCAGGCGCAGGCGGTGATGCGTGAGGGCGAGTCGGCCGCCGACTCGCGTGTGGGGTATGTCGATCCGCCGGGCGAGGTGTTCATCGACCCCGACCCGATCTCGAAGCTGCGTGGCGGGGCCAGCCCCGAGCTCGCCGATCGCTTCATCGAGTTCGTCCTGTCCGAGGAAGGGCAGGCGCTGTGGCAGCTGCCCGCGCGCGAGCGCGACGGGCTTGGCCCCGTCGAGTTCGAGTTGCGCCGCATGCCCATCCGGCGCGATGTGCTGGTCGCTCTTGGTGATCGGTTTGTCGACCGGGGGATCGACCCGTTCGAGATCGCATCGGCGACGCCCTACCGAGGGTGGCGGTCGGCGATCGCGCCCATGATGTCCGCGTTCGGCATCGACACGCACGACGAGCTCGTCGAGGCGTGGGAGGCGCTGCACGAGGCGGAGCTCGCGGGCGCCGATCCCGCGGCGCTCGGGCCGCTCCGCGAGCGGTTCTACGCGATGCCCGACCACGAGATGCTCTCGGGGGAGGTCCTCACGTTCAACGAGGCCAACTACCAGGCGATCAAGGGCGACTGGCGCGCCAGGGCGGCGCCCGTCGACCCGCAACACCCACGCCCCGATGGCCATATGGCCGATACACGTATCGCTTACACGGGCTTCTTCCGCACCCTCTATCGTGAGGTCGCCCGGGACGCCCGGGCACTGGCACGCAGCGCCCCCCAACGAGGCACCAGATGAGCCCATCCGAAGGCGACAACACCCCGCAGTTCACCAAGATCCTCGCGACCCTCGGGCCCGCGAGCGACGAGCCCGGCGTGGTCGAGAAGCTCGTCAACGCGGGCGCGACGATGTTCCGCCTCAACTTCTCGCACGGGCGCTTCGATGAGCAGAAGATGCGCCTCGACGAGATCCGCGCGGTCGAGGCGCGGACGGGGACCCCGCTCACCGTCGTCGCCGACCTCCCGGGCCCCAAGATCCGCGTGGGCCAGGTGCCCGAAGAGGGCATCCGCGTTGACGCGGGCATGGACCTCGCGATCGACCCGTCCCTCGAGATGTCGGTCGGCGGCGAATCCCCCGTGCTCTCGGCGACCTACTCCGGGATCGCGGGCGAGGTCGAGCCCGGCCACCGCGTCCTGATCAACGACGGCGCCGTGCGCATGCTCGCGGTGGAGTCCGATGGAAAGGTCCTTCGGTGCCGGGTCGTCAACGGCGGGCTCATCACCAGCAAGAAGGGCATCAACCTCCCCGACTCGGACCTTTCGGTGCCGTCGGTCACCGACTACGACTGGACCGTCGTCGACTGGGCGGTCGAGCACGGCGTGGACTACCTCGCCCTCTCGTTCGTCCGCAAGGCCGAGGACATACGCATCGTGCACGCCCACATGCGCGAGATGTCGTCGTTCGAGAAGATCGGGACGGGCCTGTTCGAGGCGGGCGGGCAGGCGATGATCCCGATCATCGCGAAGATCGAAACGCCCCAGGGCGTGGCCAACATCGACGCCATCGCCGAGGAGGCGGAGGCGATCATGGTGGCGCGGGGCGACCTGGGCGTCGAGATGGACGTCGCGGAAGTCCCCATGACCCAGAAGCGGCTCATCAAGGCGGCCCACGTGCACGGTAAGCCCTGCATCGTCGCGACACAGATGCTCGAGTCGATGATCCAGAACCGTTTCCCGACGCGGGCCGAGGTCTCGGACGTGGCCAACGCGATCCTCGACCGGACCGACGCGGTGATGCTCTCGGGCGAGACCGCGGTGGGCAAGTACCCCGTCGTGGCGGTCGACACGATGCGCCGGGTGGCGGTCGCGACCGAGCGGTCGATGCGGGCCGGCGCGTCCCAATCGACCCCCCCGGCGCGCCTGCGCGAGCAGAAGCAGATCATCCCCGCCCTCGCGCACGCCGCGTGGCACATGTGCCGCGACACGGGCGCAAACGTGATCGTCGTGTGGGCCGAGCACGGCGGGACCGCCCGCTTCCTCTCGCGCAACAACTTCGACGTGCCCATCGTCGCGTACTCGTCGGATATCCGCTCGGTGCGCCGGATGAACCTGCTCTACGCGGTGACGCCCGTGCACTGCCCCGAGGTGCCCCAGCACCGCTCGGAGTTCGCGGAGGTCGTGGACCGCTTCGTGATGGAGCGGGGGCTCGTGGAGCGGGGCGACGTGATGATCCTGCTGGGCGGCAAGCCGCTCGACAAGCCGGGCTCGACCAACACCATCGCGATCCGCTACGCGGGCGAGTTGGCCGGCGCGTCGGACCCGGACTTCGACGAGACGATGATCATCGCGTAGCGGGGCCCGCGCCGATCCGCCCGTGGCCGAGCCAGAGGTCGCGGAGCCCGAGGCGGGAGCGCACGCCGAGCTTGCGGTAGATCCGCTTCGTGTGGTCGTGCACGGTGTGGACCGAGCGCCCGAGCGTGCGCGCGATCGCGGGCTCGCTCATCCCTTCGACGAGGTAGGGCACGACGTCGCGCTGGCGGCTCGAGAGCCTGGCGAGGAGGCGCTCCCGCGCGAGCCCGATCGTGAGGAAGCGCGCCGAGTAGGCCGAGGCCAGGCCCTGCGCGATCGCCCCGAGCGCCGGTCGGGCGTCGGGGCCCAGCGTCGCCTCGGCGCGCACCACGTCGACCTGGAGCAGGACCACACCACCGCCGCCATCGGGGATCGGGGCGACGGCGCGCTCGAACGCCCCGAGCCCGAGGCGCTCGCGGAAGGCGCGGTGGGGCGCGCTCGCGCCGCCCCGCGAACCGAGCTCGGCCGCGCCGATGCACGTGACCTCGAGCGCCCTGGCGCACCCGAGGGTGACCGCGTCGTTGCCCGCGCCGGGCCACCCCGAGCGTGCTTCGTGCTCGAGGCGGTCGCGGATCGGCTGGGGGTAGTCGCCCGCGAGGGCGATCGCGCTGGCGCGCCAGAGCTCCCGCCCGGCGGGCGGGTCCACGAGCGCGAGCATGAGCCCATGCCCGGCGGGCAGGCCCTCGCGTGCGTGGCGGGCGAGGTCGGAGAGCCACGCGTCGATGAGTGGCTTGGTGTCCGCGGGGCGGAGTGCGGCGGTCGGGCGGCGATCGGCGTACGCCCTGCCCAGCAACGCGCACGCACCCTCGACGCTGAATAGGGGGCGTGGTACCCGCAGTCCCTTCCCCTCGCGGGGCAGGATGGCCCCGATTGCCCGCGGCGTGGCCTTCGGCCGGGCCCGAGTCCGATGTGGCGTGGTCGTATTCATGCCCACACAATGCCCGGACAAGCCGCCTCGCCAAATGGCGCGAGCGCGGCGCCCAAACGACGCCGAGGCACGCATCCACAACTTTGTGGCAGGCCCTCTCGGAGCACGGGGTCGCCCACACAATGCTGAGTTGTTCCTTTCCCATGCCCGACGAGGGGGTGCGGCGAAAAAAATCCGCACAAAGCGGGCAAAAAGACGCCCTCTCGGGCGCATCGCGCCGGGATCGGGGCCGCCGCGTTACGCCGCGAGCGCCTCTCGGCACGTGCGCAGGGCCCTCACGACCTCGTCCATGCTCTGAGGACGTCGTGCGGGCATGGGCTCTACGCACCACATCACGAGGTCGCTCAGATCCTCTGGGACGCGCGGGTTGAGTTCCTTGGGTGGCGTCGCCTTCTCGAGCATCGACGCGTCCACCGGGCCGGCGAGCGATTCGTTCTGGCTCGACATCACCGTCGGGATGTGACGCTGGGTCAACACCCAATAGAGGCTCGCCCCGAGGTTGTAGACGTCGGTCTGGGGCGTGATGGCCTCGCGGTGCACCTGCTCGGGGGCGATGTAGTCGGGCGTGCCCTGGATGCGCTCCTTGACGGTCCCGACGGGGCACGCCTGCCCAAGGTCGATGATCTTGACGATGCCGTCCTCGTTGATGACGACGTTGTTGGGCTTCATGTCCGCGTGGACATAGCCCTTGGCGTGCATGTAGGCGAGCCCCTCGGCGGTCTGGATGAACGCGTCGAGCATGCCATCGAAGGTCGCGGGCGGGTGCTTCTCGAGGGAGACGCCGTCCACGTACTCCATGAGGAGGAAGACCTCGCGCACCGAGAGGCGGATCCGCCCCTTGATGAGGCGCTCGATGTGGCGGACGTGCTCGCTCTTGACCGCCTGGGCGACCTGGTACTCAGAGGCCGCCTGATCGAGGAACCGCTGGTCCTTGGGATTGAGCTTCTCGACGTGCTTGAGGGCCCAGATCCGCTTGGTCTTGGGGTCCTGGACCAGGTAGATGATCGAGGCCGCACCCTTTCCGATCTCAGCCAGGACGTTGTATCCGGCGAGCTTGGTGCCTGGTTTGGCTGGCTGGTGGTACTTCACGGGGCGCGATGCAACTCTCGAGGGGCCCGGGTCTCTCAAACCCGACCAACGGACGGAGGACGGAAGGGCACTAGCGTACGCCAATGTCCCCCCCACGACACGCCGGGGCGGGCACCAAACGAGGGCGTCTGCAAGCAGTATCGGTCGGTTGAGCGGGTCACGCAACGCGCGCGGGGGGCGGGGCCCCGCTCAGCGGTTCTCTGCGAGGCGGGCCTTGAACCACGCCTCGGGGAACATGCGGCCGGGCGAGACCGTCGGGGCGATCTCCCGGTGGAGCGTCACGCCGCGGTCGGCGATCTGAACCCCGTCCTGAAGCGTCTGCACGAGGGCGGCGAGGGACGCGAGTTGGGCGTCGGTGAAGGCCCGGCGCTCGCCGTCGCCGACGAGGCAGATGCCGATTGTCTGGCGGTTGTAGTCCTCAGCGTTGGGGCCGCCCGCGTGGGCGCCTGGGAGCTGCGAGGTCCAGCGGAAGCCGACCTCGACCTCGCCATCGCCCGAGCCCGAGCCGTTGCCGATCACGAAGTGGTACCCGAGCCCGCGGAGGCCCGCGTCGCGGTGCTGGGCGTCGATCGACGCCGCGGAGCCCCGCGTCCCCTCAGAGTGGTGGACCACGATGCCGCGCCAGTTGCGGGTCTCCCCCTCGATCGAGGAGAAGATCGCGGACAGGTCGGTGGTCGGTCGGTCGAGCGCCGCGAGCACCGGCGGCGGCGCGGGGCGGCTCTCGGTCGCCAGCAGCACACCACCCACGCTCGTCATCGCCCCGATAAGCGAAAGCCACACCACCTGTCGGCGGGTGAGCGATCCAGCGGCATGGGGTCGGCGGGCGGTCATTCGGGGATTGGGTCCTGCTGGTGATGGGGGGGCGAATCCCCTCTGACAAAGTAGTCGATCGGCGCGCACACGCCCGCGGCTTTCAAAGAAAATGCGGACAATCAGGCCTTCGGCGTCAAGCGCCCCCGAAGGTTGGGTTGGCGCACGCCGTACTCGTCCTGCAGGAACTGCGGCTCGAACTGGTTGCGCGAGCGGTCATAGCGGTCGTATTGCGTGCGTGTCTCACGGTGTGAGAAGAGTGGCGCCTGGCAGGCCCCCATGCAGGAAGCAAGACCGAGAAGCACCATCAGTCGGGTCACCGGGACGCGAGAACGACGACGGGTCGTGGTCCGAGATTGCCACCCAGTGCGTTGCATCATCGAGTGAGATTGTAACCCGGAGGCCCGGCGCGCGTCATGGCGCGGTCAGCACACGCGTGGCGTCGTGAGAGAGCCCGGTGACCGCATCGTCGAGGCGGGCCCTGACGAGGAGGCTCGTGCCGGGTGAGACGGGCGGGTCGAGGTCGATTTCGATCGTGTAGTGCGTGCCGAGGGGCGAGGAGCGGTAGGCCTCGCGGAGGCCCGTCGGGCCCAGGGTGACCACGCCCGCGACCTCGGGCGGCTCGCCCGAAGCGGGGTTCGCCGAGAGCACCGTGGCGCTGACCGCGAGGGTGCCCGCGACCTGGACGAAACGCTGGCGCCCGTCGTAGGGGGTGAGATAGAGCGTGAGGCGGTCGGGCGAGAGGGGGTCGACGCCCGAGAGGCGCCCGATCTTGACGCCCGCGCACCTCGGGATGGAAGCGACGACGTCCGCCGCGGGCTCGCCCGTCGCGGCTTCGAGGCGGCGGGCCGCCTCGGCGACCTGGGCCTGCAGCTCGGTGTTCCGCGCGCGGAGGGCCTCGACCTGCGACTGCGTGGCGTCGAGCTGGCGGCGCAGGTCGTCGTTCTCGTTATCGAAGTTCTTGGGCTTGGCCCGGCAGCCGCCCGCGAGGGTGATCGCGAGCCCGCAGGCGCCCACCATCAGCGCCGCGACGAGGGCGTTCGGGTTGGGCCTGCCCACGCCCACGTCAACTGCCTGTCGACTGCGGCATCGCGGTCAGCACACGATCGATGAGCCCGTACTCGAGCATCTCCTCGTCGTCGAGCCACTTGTTGCGATCGCAGTCGGCCTCGATCTTCTTTGTGTCCTTGCCCGTCGCCTCGGCGTAGATGCCGTAGAGGCGGTCGCGCAGGCGGAGCATCTCGCGGGCCTCGATCTCGAGGTCGGTGGCCTGGCCTTCGAGGACGCCCGAGAGGAGCGGCTGGTGCATCAGGTTGCGCGAGTTGCGGAGCGCGAAGCGCTTGCCCCTGGCGCCCGAGCACGAGATGACCGAGCCCATGGACGCCGCCTGGCCGACGATGTAGGTCGCGACGTCGGGGGTAACGAAGCGCATGGTGTCGACGATGGCCATGCCCGCGCTGACCGAGCCGCCCGGCGAGTTGACGTAGAGGTGGATGTCGGACTTGTCGTCTGCGTTCGCGAGGAAAAGCATCTGCGCGACGATGAGGTTGGCGCTGTCGTCGTGGACGGGTCCGCCCAGGAAGACGATGCGGTCCTTGAGCAGGCGCGAGTAGATGTCGTAGGCGCGCTCGCCGCGACCTGTGTTCTCGATGACGATGGGGACAAGCTGCGACATGGGGTGGTTCTCGCTGGCGTGGTCGTCTGGCATGGATGCTCTTGGTCGTGCGGTGCGTCGGGGGGTCAGGGCTTCATCTCTTTGGGCTGGTCTTCGGGCAGCTCGAGGATCTCGTCGACCATGCCGTACTCCTTGGCCTGGCCCGCGTTGAAGTACTTGTCGCGCTCGCCGTCCTCACGCACCTGGTCGACCGACTGGCCCGAGTGGCGTGCGATGATCTCGATGAGCTGGTTCTTGGCGTTGATGATCTGCTCGGCCTGGATCTGGATGTCCGCGGTCTGCCCGTACACCCCGCCGTAGGGCTGGTGGATCATGACCTTCGCGTGGGGGAGGATGAACCGCTTGCCCGCCTCGCCCGCGGCGAGCAGCACGGCGGCGCCCGAGTAGGCACGACCGACGCAGTAGGTCGCGATCTTGGAAGACAGGAACCGCATCGTGTCGTAGATGGCCAGCGTGTCGTCCACCGCGCCGCCCGGCGAGTTGATGTAGAAGTTGATGTCCTGGCCCTTTTTCTGGTGCTCCAGGTAGAGCATCTGCATCATGACGCGGGCCGCGGAGCCCTGGTTGATCTCTCCGAAGAGGAAGATCACCCGGTTTTCGAGCAGGAGCTCGTCGATGGTCATCTCGCGGGTGCGCTGGTACTGGACGTGGGTCATCGTCGTCGGCTCCCGAGGCGGGGGTAGGGATCTTGGTGGTGTGCGGGCCCCGCTGTGGGTGGGCCCTGAGGGATCATAGATCGGTCCACGCCCCCGATCCCTTCCGGCCCTGCACCTTGCCCGCCCCATCTCGGGCGGATAGCTTTCCCTTTCCGTCAGGGCGAGAGATCGGGAGTCCACAGAGTGCCCACCGCCATCATCAGCGATGTCCACGCCAACGCCGCCGCCCTCCGGGCGGTGCTCGAGGACATCGAAACGCGCTCGGTCGACCGCATCATCTGCCTGGGCGACACCGTGGGTTACGGCCCGGACCCGCTCGACTGCGTCGACCTCGTCGAGGAGCGCTGCGAGTGGTCGCTGCTTGGCAACCACGACTTCTCCGTGCTCTACGAGCCGACCAACTTCAACCCGCCCGCCGCTCGCGCCGCCTATTGGACGCGCGAGCAGTTCGACTCGGTCGAGGACGCCACCGACCGCGCA
The DNA here is from genome assembly GCA_965228605.1 of Phycisphaerales bacterium. GTDB lineage: Bacteria > Planctomycetota > Phycisphaerae > Phycisphaerales > UBA1924. The sequence goes on along the minus strand of OZ245825.1, from coordinate 2,738,321 downwards.
CGCCGGCTCCAGTTCCTCGGGTGCCTGCGCGTCCGCGTGCAGGAGACCATCGAGGGCAACGGGCGCATCCTCCTCGCGGTGCACGGCTCGCCACGCCGCCCCATCAACGAGTACGTCTTCTCGGATGACATCATCAACAGCCCCGGCAAGCTCGAGAGCATCTTCTCGATGATCGACGATGTCGTGATCTGCGGGCACACGCACGTGCCGGGCGTGTTCACGGACAACATGGAGTTCCTCCCGCCCGAGCAGGCCGGCCCGGGCTCGGCGTACCGCTTCCGCCAGGGCGAACGCGTGATCGTGAACGTCGGGTCGGTGGGCCAGCCGCGCGACCTCGACCCGAGGGCGAGCTACACGGTCCTCGACGACGAGAAGATCACGTTCTACCGCGTGCCCTACGACATCGACGAGACCGCGGAGAAGATCCGCGAGGTGCCCGAACTCGACCCGTGGTTCGCGGCGCGCCTCTACGAGGGGCGTTGATCCCGCGGGTATGGACCGGCCGCCCACCGCCCGTGGCGTCGGGGCAAGCCCCCGCTACCATCCACGCCCCAGAGTCGGGGGCCTGCCTCCCCCGATTGCAACAAGCCCAACCCCGATCCCAACGACGCCGACGAGGTCGTCCACCATGCCCGCATCCAAAGCCAACACCAAGCTCCGCGTCGCGATCCCGCTCGTCCTGGTCGGGGCGGCGATCGGGCTGGTCTCTCTCTCGTTCATCGGCGGCGGCGGGAGCGGCGGAAGCGGCAACAACCAGGCGCCCCAGCCGGGCGCCGCCCAACAGGGCTCTCCAACACCCACTGAGGGTTCGACCGACGAGCCGCAGCCCGCATCGTCCGATGCCGGGGAAGCCACGAGTGGCGAGACGGGTGGCAACGAGCCCGCCGGTGCCGATCCGCCCGCTCAGCCCAGCGGCCAACCCGCCGCGGACACCAAAGGCGCCCCCGGCGCCCTCCGCGCCCGCCCCCAGCCCCCCCTGCCCGCAGGCCAGACGCCCACGCCCGTTGGCAGCCTCGACCCATCCTCGGGCTTCGAGCTCGAGGTCGAGCCCACCCTCGCGGGCGCTGGCGCCAGGGCCATCCTGCTGACCCACCACTACAAGACGCTCGACAAGCAGGACCACTTCACCGTCCAGGAGCAGGCGAGCTTCTACGACCCGGGGCCCGATGCGCAGTTCGGCACCCCCGACGATGTGCTCACCGCTGCGATCGTCCCGTTCTCGACGCACGCGGTGTGGATCGATGACGCGCGCATCGACCTCCGCGGCAGTTCCGCTGACCCACGCTGGCGCGAGACCGCGCCGGGCACGTTCATCGCGGAGATCGTCGACGAATCAGACACGCTTGTCGCGCGTATCACCAAGACGTACACCCTCGACCCCGGCGCCTTCGACTTCCGCGTCGAGCACGTGTTCGAGAACCTGAGCGGCGAGGAACTGTCCGTCGCGTGGGAGGCCAACGGCCCGATCGACGCCGCGCCCGAAGACAAGCGCAAGTACGGCGGCGACATGCGACGCATGCGCATCGGCACGATCCGGCAGGGCTACGTCGAGAACACGGGCAAGCTCATCGGCTCGCAAGGCGAAGCGGGGCGCGTCGTCAAGGCGTGGCAATCCCAGCCTCCCCAGGAGCGACTGCTCTACCCCGATAGCGACCGCCTCGCGGGCGCCGAGGGGCTCGCGTGGCTCTCCACCACGGGGCGCTACTTCGCGACCGTCATGTTCGCCGATGTGCCCACCAACGTCACGACGCCCGCGCCGATCCCGTTCTCGCACCGCGTCACGGAGATGGTGTTCCCCATCGATCCCAAGGCCGGCCGGCTCCACTTCCGCATGACGACCCCCGCGCAGGCGGTCGGCCCCGACCAGAAGCTCACCACGCCCTTCCGCGTCTACGCGGGCCCCAACTCGAGCAAGTACCTCACCGCCGAGGCGAGCCCGCGCTACGCCTCGCAGAGCCTCACCAAGCTGCCCGTGTACTCGTACGGCGGGATGTGCGCCATCTGCACGTTCCAATGGCTCGCCCGCCCGCTGCTCGCGGTGCTGCGCTTCTTCGATTCGATCCTGGGCGACTGGGCGCTCTCGATCATGCTGCTCGTCGTGTGCGTGCGCTCGATCCTGCACCCCATCACGCGCAAGAGCCAGATCGGCATGCTCCGCTTCGGTAAGCAGATGCAGGCGGTCCAGCCCAAGCTCAAGAAGCTCCAGGAGAAGTACAAGGGCGACCCCAAGAAGCTCCAGCAGGAGCAGGTCAAGCTCATGCGCGAGGAGGGCGTCAACTACGCCGGCATGCTCGGCTGCCTGCCCATGCTGCTGCAATCGCCCATCTGGATCGCGCTCTACGCCATGCTCTTCTTCGCGGTCGACCTCCGCCACGAGCCCGCGTTCTACGGCCTGTTCCAGACCCTCTCGGGCGGCTCCTGGCCGTTCCTCGCCGACCTCTCGGCCCCCGATACCTTTATCCCGCTCCCGGAGGGCGCACGCTTCGGGCTGCCCCTGCTCGGGCGGATCGAGGGCATCAACATCCTCCCGCTCCTGCTCGGCATCGTCTACTTCTTCCAGCAGAAGTACCTGACCCCGCCACGCTCGACCGCGATGACGCCCGAGCAGGAGGCCCAGCAGAAGATGATGAAGGTGATGATCGTCGTCCTCTTCCCCCTCATCATCTACAACGCCCCCGCCGGCCTCGCCGTCTACTTCATCACCAACTCAACGCTCGGCATCATCGAGAGCGCATGGATCCGCTCGCACGTCAACAAGGACGACCTCGAGACCGAGCCGAAGAAGAAGCGCACGCTCCAGGTCCAGCCAAAGGGCGGCCCGCAGGGCGGCAACCCGTTCAAGAAGGAACGGGAGCGCAAGCGCTTCAAGGAGCGTTGAGCGCGGCAGCGCTGTTGAGGCCGGTTGTCACTCAGACCGCAACGCTGCGATGGCGGCGGTGAACGCTTCGCCGTCGAACGTCTCGGTACGGGTATCGGCGTAGACCACCGACCCACCGTCCCCGCCGTGGTGTGACGGGTGCTCGTAGAGCAGCACCGCCGTCCCATCCAGGCGTGCCACATCTTCGACTGTTCCCACGAGATAGAAAGGCGGCTCGCCGGGTGGTCGCCCATCCCCGCCGGGCCAAGGCTCCAGGAAATTCGTGGGTAAGAAGTCTTCTGCAACCAATTCTTCGATGAGCTCAGCTTCCGACCCGGGCGGCCGCCACGCGTCATCCCGTTGGCTCTTCAGCATGATCGCCTGGGCGACGCCGCGAAGGAAGCTGGCGGACTGGATCTTCTTCGCCCGCGCGGCCGCTTGTTCGTACTCCTCGTCGCTCATCGCCAGCGGGTGCCGTGCTGGAGTGGGGCGCACGATCAGATAGGTCGCCGCGGCGCCGACGACGATCCCGCAGACGAACACGCCGACGATCTTGATGTTCACGCGCCTGGCCACAAGCGACTCTAGGTCCTTCCCGGCGGGTGGTATGGACATGCCCCGCTTACCCGTGAAGGACCAACGCAACGACCCCCGCGCGGGATCGCGCAGGGGTCGCCACTGAGCAAGCGCTGAGTCCTTGTCGTTCCGCCTCAGCAGCCGCTGCCGAAGTCGATGAGGAACTCGTTCAGGTCGGTGCTGTTGACGACGCCGTCGGCGTTGATGTCCGCGGGGTGCTCGCCGCCGAACTGGATCTGGTTGGCGAGTGCGATGAGGAGGGCGTTGAGGTCCTCAGTGTCGACCGCGCCGTCGCGGTTAATGTCGCTCAGGCACTCGAAGGGCCCCTGGAACTCCGAGGCGCCGACGTCCACCCCGCCGCTCGACTCGGCGCCCGCGTTGGGTGCGCCGGGGTCGTCGAGCACGCGAGCCTCCATGTTGAGGTCCACGGGGACGGGCTCGAAGGGGTCGCCGTCGCCATCGAGGTCGGCGCCGTCCGCCGGGAGCAGGGTGGCGTCGCCACGGTCGACGCAGGGCGATTCGGGCAGCAGCGCGAGGTTGTCATCGGCGGTGCCCAGCACGCCATCAGCGCCGATGGGGTCGACGAACATGGGGTCGGCCTCGAAGTTGCCCTCGCCCTGGCCTTCCCAGCCCGAGATGTTGGAGTAGACGACGGAGGCGGAGGACAGGCTCGTCGTGCGCACCTGGGCGCTCTCGACCTTGCCGTTCGAATCTTCGTTGTCCCACAGGATCGAGTTGGCGATCGCCGCGACGCCCTGGCCCACGTACACGCCCGCGCCGGTGAAGAAGCACTCGTTTGCCACGACCGTCGAGTTGGTCATCGCGAGGTCGTTGCCCGCCGAGGCGAACAGGCCGCCGCCGAAGGTGAGGGACATGTTGCGGACGACCTGGCAGTTGGTCATCTCGAGGGAAGCGGAGTTCCACACCGCGCCGCCCTCGTTGGCGACGTTGTCGCCAAGCCGGCAGCTCAGCAGACGCTTCTCGCCGCTGCCCGCGAGGTAGGCGCCCCCGCCCTGGATGGCCGCGTTGCCAAAGAAGTCGCAGCGCCTGGCGAGCAGGTCGGCGCTGGAAGAGAAGACCGCGCCACCAAGGTTGCCAAAGTTGTTCCGGAAGGAGGTGTCGGAGATCGTTACGCTCGCGCAGCACACGGCGAGCGCGCCGCCGAAGTCGCCGCTGTTGCCGTCGAAGGCGCTGCCCTCGATCGAGCCGCCATCGGTCATGTGGACGGCGCCGCCCGTCTGGGCCGAGTTGGCCAGGAAGAGGCAGTCCTCGACATTGGCCTTCGCGATGGTGCCCGCGTGGATCGCGCCGCCGCTCTCCTCCGCGTCGTTGGCGAAGAACACGCACGAGCGCACGTCGATGCTCGCGAACTTCACGAAGATCCCGCCACCCCGAGCGTCATCGCCCGACCCCGTCGCGGCGCCGTGTTCGACGACGAACCCATCGATCACGCAGTGGCTCAGGAAGTCGTCGAAGGTGACGACGTGGTACGCGTTGTCCGAGGAGACGCCGGGCGTGCCCAGGTCGCCACTCAGGACGGCTTCGTTCGCGATCGGATCGCGCTGCTCGATCGACGATTCGCCGCCCGCGAACCCGCCGTACAGTTCGATGCCGTCGATCAGTTCGAAGGTCGACGCGCGGTCGGTCGACCCCGAGCCGGGCGTGTAGATGCCGCTTGCGACCCAGACCTGGGCCGTGCCGCCCATGGCGTCCGCGGCGTCGAGCGCATCCTGCAGATCGGCAAAGGCCGAGCCCCACGATGCGCCGTCACCGCCCGCGGCGGCCGAGGCATCGACATGGATGACAGGCAGCCCGCCCGCAAGGACGATCGGCGACGCGATGGCGAGAACGCAAAGCCCGAAGAGGTTCTGAAGCTGGAGACGGTTGCTGGCAGCAGTGTTCATCACTGTGCTCCTTTCTGACCCTGGGCCCGTCAGATTGGGTCTGACGGGAACAGTGCCCAACTCGATCTCCCTTGGCCCACGCGGAGAAGAGAGTCGGAAGCCGGCCGACCGCGCGCAACGTTGCGGGTCTTCGTGTCGCTTGGCGTGAAGGGTGGGGGGGCGGTGCCACGGGCTCAGGCGCAGACGCGGCTCTGAGGACGTGAGGGGCGATCTGACGGGTCGATTTGGGGTCAAGACCCCTGGTGCATCAATTCACGCCATCGAGTCAGGCCCTGGATTCCTCGGCATCAGCACACTGATCTGCGACCCCACCACGGGGTAGTCGATCAGACAGCGGTAGCCTCGGAAACTCGATGGGTCCCACCCGCGGACGTCGCAGACGTGCGCGAGCATCTCCGTGTAGCGGGGGATCTCCGCGAAGCGCATGCGTTCGATGCCGTAGCCGCACGCGATGACGTCCTCGTGCAGTTCGAGGCGGTCGATCTCACGGACCTCGTCCTCGATGCTGACGACGCCACCCGAGATGGTGTCGTGCACGATGGCGGTGGGGCGGGCGTCGGGGAAGGTGTCCTCGTGGATGAGGAGGTCGAAGACGAGTCGGCGGAGCGGGTAGGTGATGCGCGCCATGAACTGCGCATCGCCCCGCCTGGCCCCCTCGGGCTTGTAGCGGAGCATCGCCGCGGGCTGGTACTCGCCGAGCAGCACGTTCGCGGCCCCCGATGACCCCACGGCGCCCGGGCCAAGCGTGTACACCACGCGGTCCTCGCCCTCGAGCGGCTCGAGTTCGATGAGTGGGCGTGAGCAGAACTGGTCGAGGCGGGCGTCCGCGATCGACGTGACCTCCTTGCCGTTGAGGGTGTAGCGGGTCGAACGGATCGCCTGTTTGAGCAGGCGCGAGCCGAGGCGCACGGTCGCGCTGGGGTGGATGCGCCGGAGCCCGAAGGTCCCGATGAGCGCTGCGACGTCGACATGATCCGGGTCGGTCGCGCTGGGGGAGATGAAGGTGGTCGAGAAGTTCGTCTCGGACGACACGCCCCGGATCAGCGCCATGCCGCGGAAGGCGAGCTGCTTGGCCGCGAGTTCCTGCTTCTCGCGGGCCTCGGGGAGCCAGGCGCTGATCATCGCGTCGAGCGTCCCGCGATCGCCTGCCTCGGTCCGGATGAGGTGATCGAAGCGCTCGACCGCCCGCCGGGCGTCCGCGACGACCTTGACATCGACATCGAGGTCCGCCGCGGCCCGGATCAGGCGCGTCAGCGGCTCGGGGCCGGGCATGCCGTGGAGCACAGCGAGCGGGTCGGGCTGGCGGACCGCCTTCACGATCCGGCTCGAGATGTCCTTGTTGAGTCCGAGCGCCTTCGCGACGTCCATCGGGCGCTCGGGCCGCCCCGGGATCGACGCGATCACCGCCTCGATCGACGACGAGAGGTCTCGTCCGATATCTGTGAGGCTCTCAGAGAGTGTCTGGGCCTTCGGCGTCTGCGAACCGGGTTCTCGCCCGTTCATGGCGTGGGCCATCCTTCTCGCATCACGCCCGAGGGTCCCCCACGACGAGCACCCGGCGGAAATGCACGGGAGATTCTACACCAATTCGACCAAAAGTGCTTGCAAAACTCTCGGGGAGAGCAAGAATGATTCTCCGGGAGAACATACTTCTCCCAATGGGCCGAGCCGCCACGCAACCGCGGACCGGCCCGAACAACCTGCCCCCACAAGACACCGGCGTGAGTTCAAGGTCGAAGAGGCCTGCACGCCGGTGTTCTCTTGCGCCCGCGCATTGGACCCGAGGCCTACTAGGGTGGATGGATCCAACACGGAGAGCCGGGCTTCGGTCTTGGTCAAGGACGCCGCAGCCAACACCTTCGGCAAGCCAGGCCCCATGCTCAGACCGTGAACATGCACGCCGCGAAGCGCTCGGCTTCCGGCGCGAAGTCGACGGGCGGATCGGGCAACGCGAGCCACATGGGCGGCTTGCCAAGCCCCTCGACGACCGACTTGCGGAGTGCGCCGGGTGCGCACAGCTCACGGGTGTTGGTGGAGGCGAAGATCACGCCGCCCCCGGTCAGGAGTTCGCTCGCCTCCTTCACGAGGCGCGGGTACTCGCGCACGCTCGACCACGCGCTGATCCCCTTGCGCTTGTTGCCCGCCGCAAAGCTCGGCGGATCGAGGATGATCACGTCATAGCTCAGGGCCTTCTTGCGGGCGAACGCGAAGAACTCGAAGGTGTCCATGCGCGTGAAGCGGTGGGTCGCCGAGTCGATGTCGTTGTGCGCGAAGTTGCGCTGGCCCCACTTCAGGTACTTCCCCGAGACGTCGACGCTCGTGGTCTGCGCGCCCGCGTTCGCGCAGACGACGGAGAAGGCGCAGGTGTAGGCGAAGGTGTTGAGGACGCTCACGTCCTCGTTGGCCGCGACGATGCCCGCGAGGGTGGCGCGGTTCTCGCGCTGGTCGAGGAAGATGCCCGTCGAGTAGCCGTCGTAAAGCGCCACCTCGAAGGTCGCGCCGTACTCGTTGATCGGGAAGGCGGGTTCGAGGGGCTGGCCCGCGATGGGTGTGGGGTCCTTGACCACATCGGGCATCTGCCCGCCAAGCTTCGAGCGGTCGCGCGGGAACGGCTTGTGGTAGACCGCGCGCACGCCGAGCGGCGCGAGCGCCTCGAGGACGGTGGCGCCCGCGTCGGGCGCCTTCAGCGCATCGGCGGGGGACCCCTCGTAGACGATCATCGCGGCCCCCTGCGCGTAACGGTCGATGTAGAGCCCGTCGAGCCCATCGCCCGCGCCCGCGAAGAGGCGGTATGCGTCGAGGTCCGGGCGCTCGGTCAGCTCGCGCCGGCCGTCGAGCGCGGCGGCGAGGAGCGCACTCAGGTCGGGTGCGCTCACGACCGCCCCTCGATCCAATCGGCCCTGGCGAGCACATCGTCGGTCGCGGCGCGCCCAACGCCCTTCGACTCGGGCTCGGGCAGGCGCTCGACGGCGCCCTCCATCGGCGCGCCCGGACGCTCGCCACGCAGCATGTGGACCGTCTGCGTCGGGAACGCGAACGAGACGCCCAGACGCTTGGCGAGGCGCAGGATGTCGAGCATGAAGCGGTGGCGCTCGCGGAGCTCCTCGGACCAGTCGCCCGTCCGGAAGAACATGTAGACGAGCACGTCGAGCGAGTGGGCTCCGAAGCTGTTCAGATGGACCTCGTAGAAGTCCTTGCGCGTGTGCGGGTGCTTGGCGATGAGCATGCGGATGCCTTCGCAGAACGCCTCGATCCGATCGGGCGGCGTCGCGTAGTCGAGGTTGAGCATGGTCTTGAACCTGCGGAACCGCCGCCGACCGTAGTTGTCGACCTGGGCGCGCACGAGTGTGGCGTTGGGCACGGTGACGAGCGAGTTGTAGAACGTGCGGATGCGCGTCGAGCGGAAGCCGAGTTCTTCGACGGTGCCCTCCACATCCCCGACCACCACCCAGTCGCCCACGACGAACGGGCGGTCCAGGATCACCGCGACCGACCCGAACAGGTTCTCGATGGTGTCCTTCGATGCGAACGCGATGGCGGCGCCCGCGATCGAGAAGCCGGCGACGAGCGACGCGATGGGCAGGTTCAACGCATCGGCGATGAACACGAGCCCGAACGCGAACAGGAAGACCTTGACCGCCTTGCGCACGAGCGGGATGAGCAGGTCGTCCATCTTGGTCGACGTGCCCGCGGCCCGGCGTGCGAAGAACTCCGCCGCGAGGTCCACCACGCGGAACGACGCCATGAGCCCCGCGATCATGCCGACGATCCTCGCCGCGGCGCGGAGGATGCCCTCCGCCTGCGCGGGCATATCGATCACGGGCAGCAGGAAGTAGACGAGCGTCGCGCTGGCGACGAGCCCGAACGGGCGCCCCGCGCGTGTGATGAGCTTGGAGGTGTCCGAGGGCGTCGAGACGTCGTCCTCGCGCTTCAGGTAGCGCCGGGCGATGATGTGCACGATCCCTCGCACGATGAAGTCGAGCACGACGCCCAGGAAGATCGCCCCGAAGAGCGAGATCCATTGGTAGTAGAGCAGGCCGAGGAAGCCGGACGTCGTCAGGCCCGCCATGCCCATGCCCACGAACAGCCGCTTCAGACGGTGCTGCTCGGGGAACATCTCGAGGTGGACCCTCGTCGCCGACTCGATCGACGCGGGCGCGAAGCGCCACGACAGGTCGGCCTGGTCGCGCTCGAAGTAGAGCGGGAGGCGGTGGCCGCCCGAGCGCACGTTGCGCGGCAGGGTCCCGTCGGCCAGCTCGGGCACGCTGGCTTCGTTGGGCAGGCTCGCCGCCCACCCGTCGCCCTCGCGGTTGAACTCGACGAACACCTCCGCGAGCCTCGTCGCATCGCGCAGGCCCGCGTTGTCGAGCGCGCTGCGTTGCTCTGAGGGGAGGAAGGAGAGGAAGTGCGACTTGAGCGCGTCGTTGCCCGGGTCACGCTTCCACGCGTGGTAGGCGCGGACGAAGTTCTCGACCATCGCGCGGGGGGTGGCGCGGGCCTCGGGCGTCACGACCGCGGCGGGGGCCTCACCCGTGCTCTCGCCCGCCGGGTCCGCCTGGGCCTCGCCGACACCCGTGCCCGGCATGCCCTGGGCGTGGGCGTCGCGCGGGGCGAGCGGCGCAAACGCCACGACCAGCGCCAGGAGCGGCAGCAGGGGGGTCCATTTGATGCGGGGGGAGGACATGGCCGCGATCATACGGCGGTCATCCGCCCGCGTCGCTTACGCAGGCGCGGGGGTGTGCGCGATCGACACACGTGGTGGCGTCGAGCCCGCGACGTAGAGCGGGTGCCTCGGCTGGGCTTGCTTGGTGTAGCCCAGGTGCGCACGGGGCACCCCGGTTTCGGCGATCAGGCGGGCGACCACCTTGTCGCGCCCGAGGTGCGTGCCGTGGTTCCCCCACGCGAGCAGCGCGAGCTGCGAACGCTCCACGGCACGGGCGATCGCGGCGTCGTTGCGTGGTCCGATGGGGTCGGCCGCGGCGAGCAAATCACGCGGGTGCGTCGCACGGAACGCGAACAGGTTGACCACCTCGACCGACCCGAACCCCCACGCCCGTGCGAAGCCGATACACCGCCTGATCGTCGGGTCGTCGGCCCGGTGGTCGGCCGTAGAGGGGTTGAGCCCGACCAGTGCGAGGCGCGCCAGGGCATCGTCCCAGGCGCGCACGAGGGAGTACCTGAACGAGCCGGTGCGGTCGAATGAAGCGGCGCGGCGCACAGCGCGCCTCAGAAGTCACGCCGACAGAACATCCACCCCGCGGCGAGGAGCATCACGGCCTCGAAGCCAAGCGATGTCCCGATCACCCACGCCTCGGACCGCCCCCGCAGACGCTCCTGGAGTTCCATCGATACCTCCTCATCGGAGACCTGGAGGCGCGCGCTGGGGGTGTTCTCGCGCCAGAGGCCCGCGATGTCGGTGTCCTGTTGCGGCGCGGCGTCGGGCTCGGGCTGGGGGAGATCGGCGAGGTCGACGAGCCAGCGCTCGAGCAACGCGATGGTCTCCTGCGTCTTGGGAAGCGCCGTCTTGGCGGCGAATACCGCGCGGTGCCACGGCGTGACGTTGCGCACCAGCCGCTGCTGGTCCTCCATGCCGTCCTCGACGCGCGAGAGGTGGCGCTCGCCACGCTCGATGATGCGCCCGAGCTCGCGCCGGTCGGCGATGTCGGGCTCGTCGTCTGCGTAGTCGTCCGGTAGCGCGCCGCCCTTCTCTTCCAGGTCGAGGCGGAGCCCCTCCAGGCGGTCCTCCGTGCGGACAAGCTCTTCCTGGTGCTTCTGCACGCGGAGGTCGGCCTGGGCTCGGATCATCAGCATGATGTTGTCCGCAGAGTTGACGATGAAGATGAGGAACCACACCAGGATGGTGAGGAGCAGCGCCGCGATGGTCGAGCGGGTGATCATGCCGAGCAGCACGCACACGCTGAACAAGTAGCTGTAGAACAGCACCATGATGGGCACCGCGAGGAAAATACCGGGCTCCCACGCGCCCCCCCTGAACCCGATCACGAGGAACGACGCCCCCGTGAACGTGAGCACCTGGAGGAACACGAACATGAGCCCCGTCGCGTACTTGGTGGCGAACAGGCGCATGCGCCCGATGGGCTTGGACAGGGTCAGCTCGATCGAGCCGGATGCGATGAAGTCCGGGATGATCGACGCGGTCGAGACCAGCGCGAGCACCGTCGCGATCCACGCGAGCCACACCCCGATGCCCAGGTTCACGAAGGTGATCTTGTAGAAGAGCTCTGGGGTAAAGGTCGTGCTGTTGACACCCGGGATCTCGAGCGTCCACCACAGCACGGACATGCCGCGCTCGTTGATGCCCAGGCACCCCTGGATCGCGACGACCAGGCCCGACAGGATCATGACGAGCCAGAACAGCTTGCGGGCGTTGAGCTCGCGGTACGCGTCGAGGAACAGCGCTGCGGTCTGCTTGCCGATCATTGGGCGGCCCTCCGCTTGCCGGGGTTGTCGGCGCCGGGCGAGAGCGTCTCGCCCGTTCGGGGGTCGGTGACCGCCGCGACGAAGAGGTCTTCGAGCGAGGGGCGGTGGGGGCGGAGCGAACGGATGGTCAGCCCCTTGGCGCGGAGTGCATCGAGGACGGGCTGGACGGCGGCCGGGTCGTCGATGCCGACACGGATGAGCCCGCGGTCGATCTCGACCCACTCGCCGTTCGCCAGCGCGCCACGGAAGCCGGTTGTCTTCGTCGGCGTCGCGTCGGTATCGTCAGCCCCCGCTTCGCGCACGCCCGGCAGCGCCGCGCGGGCGTCCCGGGCGAGCTGGTCCCGATCGGTACCGTCCAGCTCGATCTCGTAGCAGCGCTGGTCCGACGTCAGCTCATCGATCGAGCCTTGCGATGCCACGACGCCCTTCACGAGGATCGCCACCCGATCGCACACCATCTCGAGCTCCGAGAGCAGGTGCGAGTTCAGGAACACCGTCTTGCCGTCATCTTTGAGCCGGCGCACGATGTCGCGGATGTCGCGCCGACCGATCGGGTCGACGCCGTCGGTGGGCTCGTCGAGGAGCACGATGTCGGGCTCGTTGGCCAGCGCCTGCGCGATGCCGAGCCGCTGACGCATGCCCTTCGAGAACTGGCGCACCCGCTTCCTGGACCAATCGGTCAGCCCGACCAGGTCGAGCAGCTCGGGCGTGCGCTGCCTGCGCGTGCTCCGATCGACGCCGCCCATCGCGGCGTAGTGATCGACCACCTGCTGGGCGGTGAGATAACCCGGGAACTTGTGGTGCTCGGGCAGGTACCCCACCCGCGCGAGCGTGGCCTTGTGGCCCACGGGCTGGTTGAGCATCGAGCCCGAGCACGCGCTGGGCCTGATGACCGTCATGAGGATCTTCACGAGCGTGGACTTGCCCGCGCCGTTTGGCCCGAGGAGGCCAAACACCTCGCCCCGCCCGACGCTCAGGTCGATGCCGCGCAGGGCGTGGACCTTGCCCTTGTAGGTCTTCGCCACGCCGCGCAGGTCGATGGCGAGCCCATCGGCGGGCGCAGCGGTCGCGTGCGTTCCGGTCGTCATGGTGACTGCTTCCTCCGCACGGTTGTTGGGAAGTGCCGCGCGAGGGTTGCAATGGTAACGCATCCGCCGACGAGGCCACGCTCAACCCGAGCCTGAGCCGCGCGCCTCTCGGCTCCTCGGCAGCGTGAGCGTGAACGTCGAGCCCTCGCCCGGCGCCGACTCGACGGTCAGCGTCCCGCGGTGCTGATCCGCGATCCTCCGGCACATGGCGAGCCCGATGCCCGTGCCCGGTGTGGCGGCGTCGGCGTTGGCGCGAGCGAGGAAACGGAAGATCCGCTCGTGGTCCTCGCTCGCGATGCCGACGCCCTGGTCGCGGAACTGGATCGACCAATCCGATTCGCTCGTGCGGGCCGTGATGGTCACGTCGGGTCGGGCGTCGCCCGCGTACTTGATCGCGTTCTCGATGAGGTTCTGGAAGATCGTCCGCAGGCCCACAGGGTCGCCCGGAACGGTGGGGAGCGCTCCGGCCGAGACCCGCGCATCGCTGCTCGCGATCAGGTAGCGGAGGTGCTCCATCGCGTCGCGGAACACCTCGTTGAGATCGACATCGCGGAACGCCTCCTCATCGCGCAGCCCGATGTCCGCATACTCCACGAGGTTGTCGAGCAGATCGATAATCGACTGCCGACCTCGTTCGATGTTCTCGAAGTGCGGTTTCGAAGCGCCGTCCTGCTTGTAGAGTTCCGCCAGGTGGGTCGTCGCGACGCTGATCATGAAGAGCGGGTTCCGCACCTCGTGCGCAACCATGTGCGCAAACCGCTTGAGATCGTAGTTCCTCCTGCGCAGGCCCTCGTTGAGATTGCCGAGCTCCTGCTCACGGTGGAGCACATACGCACCGATGCTGACCGCGACCGCTTCGTCCATCGTCGCCGCGAGCGACATCGCCTGCTCGGCGGTGATGCCAATGTCACGATGCAGCACCAGCAGCATCACCCGGCGGAGGATCAGGAAATCCCTCGACAACGCCTCAATGTCCCACCCGATCTCCCACCTTTGCAAGCCGTGCTCGGTCGCGTGGCCACGCGGGATCTCATCGCGCCCCGCTGCCAGGTTCTTGCCGAACGCTTCGAGAAAGTCGGGGAGGCTGTTCTTGAGCGCCTGCCACTGTTCGTGGCGTGCGTCGTCGCTCTCGACCCGGGACTCCGCCGCCCACGCGTCCACAAGTTCGTCGACGTGATCAACCACATACGAACCAATGTCCGGCAACGACACACTTGACATGACGATCCACCTCGGCAACGGGCGGGGTTGCCGGCGGGCCGACACCCATGGACCAGATCGCGCAGGCCTCCCGAGTCCTGCACCGGCATTCTAGTGCGAGGACGGCACCGGCGCTCTGTCCCAGGAGACCGGATGAGGGCCCGCCCTCGCCCGCCTGGCGCGGGACCCCGTCAAAACCGCTTGTGCGCCTCGCGCTCCCCCGGCCCGCCGACCCCGAGCAGCTTCCGCGCCTGCGCCAGATCGCCCGGCGTGGTGATCTTGATGTTCCGCGCATCGCCTTCGATCACCACCACGCGCTCTCCGAGCCGTTCGACGAGCCCCGCATCGTCCGTGCTCGACAGGTCGTCCTGCGCGTACGCCCGCTCGAGCACCGGCCGCTCGAAAAGCTGGGGCGTCTGCACGAGCATGAGCCCGCGCCGATCGATCGTCTCCTCGACGGGGTGCGCCAGCAGCTTGGGCTTGCCCGCGCCGCCGAGGATCGCATCGACCGGGTCGAGGTCCTCGGGCTCGACCGCGTCCGCGCTCACGCGCTTGATCGTATCGGGCACGGGCACGCCCGGGATGACCGCGGGGTAGTGTTCGAGCGCCGCGAACAGGCGATCGATCAGCTCGATCGGCGCGCACGGCCGCGCAGCATCGTGCACGCCGATGTGCGTCGCATCGTCGGGCACGAGCGCGAGCGCCTCCTTCACCGTCTCCCATCGGTGTGTTGCCCCACCCTTGCACAGCGTCACGCCCATGAGCCCAAGCTTGTCGCCGTGACGCATGGCGAATTCGTCGTACCCCTCGCGGGGCCCCGCGACGATGATGCTGCCGACATCGTCGCGCTTGCAGAACAGTTCGACTGTGCGCTGGAGCACGGGCCGCCCGCCCAGGTCTTCATCGAGCTTCGACCGGTGCCCGCCCGCCGAGGTGTAGCGGGACGAAGCGCCCGCCGCGGGGATGATGATGGAGAGGTTCATGAGGGGATGCTACCGCGCCGCCCGAGTGCATCCATGCTTAGCATGTGGCGTGAAGGTCAGGTCCCCTCCGACACAGGAGCAGATGTTCGAGCAGCGCCGCCTTGAGCATGCTGTGGCGTACATCCCGTTGTTGCTGTTCGTCGGCTTCGCGGCGGCTTCGTTTCCTTACCCGCTCCGCCCGATCGACACAGTCTCTTTGCTCGCGGGCGTCTGGTCGGTCCCGATCGGTTTGCTGCTCCGATCGTTCGCTCGCGATGCCCGCCGCCGCGCACTCGAGGCCCATGAATGGCTGGTCTGCACCGAGTGTCTGTATCCCCTTCGCGGCTGCCCGGCGCAGGGCGCCTGCCCCGAGTGTGGCAAGCCCTACACGCATGAGGCGACGGTGGAGTCCTGGAAGTTCAGGCTTGCCCCGGTTGGCGACCAGAGAACGCCGCTGCTCCCTCAGGCCGTGATGGGAACGCCCGAGGCGCGACTGATCAGGCTGCGCAGGCTCAGGCGCTGGGCGGCGCGCCTGGTGCGCGGGGGTGGCCTCGCGGTGGCCGTGCTCGCGGTCACTGCGCCCCTCTGCAACCCCACCGCTGCAGCCCGCAGCTATCGATCGACGTCCAGAACGATCGGGGCCCTGTGGGAGGCGCTGGGTGCGCTCGGCGTGACCATGGCGGTCGCGGGCGTCCTCCTCTACCTGCTCTATCGCATCGGTCTGCATCGCGTGGTGAAGTCTGGCGATTGGCTCATCTGTCGAGAGTGCTCCTGCACACTCGACGGCCCGGGCGTGGCGGGCGCCTGCCCCGAGTGTGGCACGCCCTACACCCACGACGACACCACGCGGGCGTGGCAGCGCGAGTTCCGTGTGATCCGTTGAAGTGGCGCCGGGACGCCCATCTACCATGCCCGCGTGAACGACTATGACAAACCCGCAAGCGAGTCCCGCATGACCAGGCTCCGCAGACGCGAGCGGTTCGCGGCGAATCTCGTGCTCCTTGCGTTGCTCCTTTTCATCCTCGGTGCGTGCCTCTCGGTGTTCAGTTCGTTGGCTTCGACGAGGCCGAGCGGTGCCAGATTGAACCGCGGCATGATGGTCGCGGGGTGGGCCGCCGGCGGCGGGGCCGCGGTCGTCCTGCCCGTTGCGTTCTTCATCCACGTGTTCTCCCGCATCGACCGCCGGCGGGCCATCGAGTCGCACCGCTGGCTCGTGTGCCGGCGCTGCAGCTACCCGCTCGACGGGTGCCTGCCCGAAGGTCGCTGCCCGGAGTGTGGCGACCCGTACCACCACGAGCGGCTCGCCCGGGAGTGGAAGCGTCACTTCCGAGTCGTGCGATAGCGAAGCCTACAACTCCACCATCTCCATATCCGCATCTTGCTTCACCTCGACCGATGGGTAGTGCACATCCGTCTCGAGAGCCTGCAACGCCCCGAACTCCGCGGCCATCTCGCGCCGTGCGCTCGCCGCGTTGAATACCAGCGCCGCGCGGGGCAACGCCGTCGTCGTGCCGCCCGCGACCTGGCCCGGCTTGGCGGGGATCACGCCCGCCTGGAACTCACCGTGCGCCGACGACACGGGCATGCCCTCGACCACCGCGATGATGTCGTACGCGATCTGGCCCTCGCCTTTCGCGCCAGAGCGCACGGGGATCGCCTGCTCGAACGCCTGCAGGCGGCCGGTCGCGTTCTCGAACACGCCCGCCTTCTCGGCCCACGTCGCGCCGGGCAGCACCACTTCGGCCCGCTCGCTCAACAAGCCCGGCAGCGTGTCGATCAACACCCTGAACTTGCCCTCCACAGCGCTCGCAAGGTCTTGTGTCGCCCACTCGCTCGGGTAGTTGCCCGTGAGGATCACACCCGCGAACTCGTCGCCTCGCAGGCGCGAGAGCATGTCGTCGTACGCCGGCACGTTCCCCTCGCCCGCCATCGCTTCCAGCACACGGCGCACGCCCCGCGCGTTGGGCGCCTTCTCCGCGCGGATGGTGTACCCGCCGGGGAAGCTCTTGTCTTCACCCTCGCGAGGGATGGGCCCGACGCCGAGCAGCGCCTGCGGGTCGAGCGCCCGCGCCATGCGCGCCAAGGCATACGCATCCTCGCACGAGAGCATCGGGCTGACCATCAGCGCGACACGCTTGCCGCGCAGGTGCTCGGCCGTGTGGTCGTAGGCCCGTTCCCAGTCCGCCTCGACGCGCCGCCCGAACTGCGCAATCACGGGCTTCGCAAGGCGGTCCTCGCGGTGGATGAACTTGTACCCGAAGCGGATCTCGTCAGAGATCCACCACTTGTTGACCTCAAGGTTCGTGCGCGGCTTCAGGCGGTACACCTCGCCGTTGTTGTGCTCGATCAGGATGTTGTCGCCCGAGGCCGTGATCCCGTCGATCGATGGGGTCGAAGAGAGGAACCACACCCGCTGGGCGAACAGGAAGTCCTTGTCGAGCAACGCACCCACGGGGCACAGGTCGATCACGTTCGCGCTCAGCTCGTTGTCGAGCGCCACGCCCGGGAACACATCGATCTGCTCCTGGTTGCCGCGCCCCTCGACGATCAGCTCGCTCGTCCCCGTCACCTCCCGACAGAAGCGCACGCACCGCGAACACATGATGCACCGGTCGGCGTACAGGTAGACGTTGGGGCCGAGGTTCTTCTTGGGCTGCTTGACCTTCGTCTCCTCGAAGCGGGAGACGCCGCGCCCGTACTCGTACGAGTAGTCCTGCAGCAAACACTCGCCGGCCTGGTCGCACACCGGGCAGTCGAGCGGGTGGTTGATGAGCAGGTACTCCATCACCGCCTTCTGGTTCTGGATCGCCTTGGGGCTCGTGGTGTAGACCACCTGCCCATCGCCCGCGGGTGTCTGGCACGTCGGGAGCAGCTTGGGGATGGGCTCGAGCTTGTCCTCGTTGCGCGGGTTGGGCGCCCACACCTCCGCCAGACAGATCCGGCAGCTCGCCACGATGCTCAGCCCGTCGTGGTAGCAGTACTGCGGGATCTCGATGCCGTTGGCGTTGGCGATCTGAAGGATCGTCTGACCCTTCTCGAACTCGCACGCTTTGCCGTCGATGGTGATGGTGGGCATGGGGGCTCTGGTCTCCTACTCGCAAGAGGTCCCGATGGTAGCAGCAAGCCCCGAACAGGCCCCCCGCGGCGACCCCGATAACGCTCCCCCAGGCTCGTTCCGCCCCCTTCTGCCAGCGCTGCCCTGGAATCCGGCGCTGCCGTCCGTCAGACTGGTATGAGGGAAGCGGCGCGCCAACCCGCGCCGGAACCGGGAGAGGAGCAAGGCTGTGCGCACGTTCATGTTCGTGGCAGGCGTTGTGGTCGTGGGGCGAGCCGTTCACGCGGGCGACCCCTGCGCCATCGAGGCCCAGGGCCCCGTCACCCCGCCCCTACCCTCGATCCAGGACTTCTCTCAGATGGGGCGAGAGAGCACCCTGCGGGGTGACGTTGCAGTGGTAGGCGAGTGGAACGACGACGAGGGCGAGCCCGATTCGGGCGCCGCCCACGTCTATCGCCTCGTGGGGGGTGCCTGGACGTTCGAGCAGACCCTCAAGGCCGATCCGCCCGTCGCCAACGCGAGGTTCGGCAACGCCATGGCGGTCGATGGCGACACCATCGCCGTGGGCGCATCAAACGAGACCTTCGACGGTGAGGCGTTCGCGTCGGGCGCCGTCTACATCTTCACGCGCGACCCGGGCGCCGGCGTCTGGAGCCAGACGGCCCGCATCGAGTTCCCAAACTCTGTCGGCGACGAGTTCGGCGACACCGTCGCCCTCGAAGGCGCCACCCTCGCCATCGGCGCGCCGGGCGAGACCTCGCCCGGCGGCGGCAGCAACGACGGCGCCATTCACATCTACGAAGGCTCGGGTTCAGAGTGGGAACTCGTCCAGTCCCTCTACGACCCCGACCCCGACTTCAACGGCCGCGTCGGCGATGAACTCGCCATGGACGGCGACCTGATCATCACATCGAGCATCGAAGACAACTTCACCTCCTTCGGCGCAGGCGCAGGCCTCATCTACGGGCGCACCGAAGGCCTCTGGCTCTTCCAGGCCAAGGTCGGCAGCAACGACGCGGAGAACTTCGACCCGCTGGGCGATGGTGTCGCCATCGACGGCGCGACCGTTGTGGTCGGTTGCTCCGAGTGTGATGGCCTCGTCCAGGGCAACGCCGGCACCGCCTACGTGTTCGATCCCACCGGTGAGGGTGGCTATGCGCTCACCAAGAAGCTCGGCGCGCCCCTGGGTGCCAACGGCGACAACTTCGGCGATGCCATCGCCATCCGCGATGGCCTCATCCTCGTCAGCGCCGATGGCCACGACGCCGCGGGCGGATCCGCGGGCGCCGCCTATCTCTTCAAGCTCGAAGAGTCGGGGTGGGAGTTCGACCAGAAGTACCTCCCCCCGGGCCTCGCGCCGGGCGACAACTTCGGCAACTCCATCAGCATCTCCAACGCCCGCGCCCTCATCGGCGCATCGGGCCTCAACGGATCGGGCTTCAACACCAACGGCGGCGCCTGGTTCCTCAACCTCAACGCCTGCGGCGCGCCCCCACCCGATTGCCCCGACACCAATGGCGACAACACCGTCGACTCCACCGACCTCAACACCCTCCTCGCCCAGTTCGGCGACGCGGGCGAGCGCCTCGCGGGCGACGTCGATGGCGATGGGGATGTCGATTCGGCCGACCTGAACGCCCTCCTGGCCAGCTTCGGGCAGCCCTGCCCGTAGCGCCCTACTAGGGCTAGGATCGACCGACGTGGGCCGGTGGTTCCTCCAACTCGCGATCGCGATCAGCGTGCTCTCGCTTACGGGCGGGCTGCGCATCGCCCACCTCCACACCGCCCACACCCACGCGGGGTGCTGCGGCGCCGAGGCGGCCTGCGCGTTCCACGACCACGACCACGCGGAGCCTTCCCACTCCTGCTGTGGGCACGCCCACGACGACGACGAACCCGCGGACGAGCCTCGCGATGAGCCCGATCCCGCCCCCTCCGACCACACGCATTCGTGCGATATCTGTGCCGCGCTCGCTCTCCTGAAGGGCCCGAGCGGGCTCGATACACCCCCCGCAGTCCACATCGCGGACCTCGTCGCGTGGACCCC
Organism: Phycisphaerales bacterium; assembly: GCA_965228605.1. Taxonomy (GTDB): domain Bacteria; phylum Planctomycetota; class Phycisphaerae; order Phycisphaerales; family UBA1924. Next base: position 2,718,191 of record OZ245825.1, on the reverse strand, counting down.
GGCCCCGCCACCCCGAGCGATGCCCCGCCCGGTCCCGCGCTGCGCCCAGGTCGCCCGCGGCCCGCCGACCGCCTGACCCCATCGTCATCATCACCCATCACCGACGGGGCACGTGCGCGCACTGCGCACGTGCCGGGTCCTGACATCCAATCAGATCACGAAGTGAGACCCCCATGACTCGGAGAGCATTCACGCTCATCGAGCTGCTGGTGGTGGTCGCGGTCGTCGGCGTGCTCGTGGGGCTTCTTGTCCCAGCGCTCGCCCGCGCCCGCGACGCGGCACGCACCTCCGTGTGCATGTCCAACCTGCGCCAACTGGCCACCGCCCAGCAGCTCTACTCGCTCGACAACGATGGTCGGCTCGTCCACTACGGGCTCGCCGAGGGCGATGAAGCCCTCGACGCCGACCGCTCGTGGTTCGGCGCGCTGAGCGACTACTACGACACACCCCTCGTCCTCCGCTCGCCCGCGGACAACTCGCCCTATTGGTCGGAGGACCAGGTCAAGCAGTTGATCGAAGAGGCGGGCGGGCTCGCGGAGATCGATGGCGTCCGCCTCACCTCCTACGGCCTCAACGACTACGTCTCCGACGACACGATCACCGACCCCCAGACGGGCAGGAGCACCAGCTTCAACCGAATCGATCGGATCCCGAGCCCAACAGCAACCGTGCAGTGGGTGATGATGACCTTCGGCTTCGATGGCGAGAGCTTCTTCGGAGAGTTCGCCACCGCGGACCATGTCCACCCCGACCAGTGGTGGGTCAACGACCCATCCGCGCCGCCCTTCCTGGCGGCGACCATGGTCGAGATCAACGCGCACGGCGGCCCACGCAACAAGTGGGACGCCCGCGCCAACTACGGATTCCTCGACGGGCACGCCGCGACGCTGCGCTTCCGCGAGGTGTACGAGACAAACAAACTGAACCAGTTCGACCCACGCGTCGCGCGATGAGCGCGCTCACACCAACGAGCCGCGACCGTCAGGGAGCGGACCCCAACGTGTGCCACATCACCGACCTGCGCGAAGCGCGATTCTGCATTTGGACAAAGAGATGACAACCATGAACCGCACGACCACGACCATCCTCACCGCAACCACCGCGTTGGCTATTACACACGCCGCCAGCGCACAGCACTTCGACATCTACCTCTCAGCCGAGAACGGCAAGCTCACCATCGGTGCCGCCGACGACGAATCGGGCCAGACCGTCCCGGGCGTCAGCGTCTTCGAAGCCTTCTTCGGCGAGTCCACAGATGGCAACTTCCCCAACGAGACCGACGAGCCGGGCTGGTTCGCCGACGACCTCCCCCAGAACACCGTCTACGGCTTCAACTTCCTCGACGGCCTCCGCGTCTTCGATGGTGACTTCGACCAGCTCGCCGCCGAGACTCTTACCCTTACCGCCGACTCCACCGATGGCGGCGCCCCAAGCGCGACCACCGCCGGCGCGGGCCAGTTCGTCCCGGGCTTCTTCTTCACCAGCCCCGACGCCTCGGGCGGCTTCGATAGCCATATCGACTTCGCCCTCAACGCCCCGGCGAGTGATGGCATCTACCTCGCGCAGATGCAGGCGACCTCCGACAGCTTCGCATCGTCCGATCCGTTCTGGATCGTCTTCTCGCAGAACGTGCCCGACGAGCAGCTCGAGATCGCCGTCGAGTACGTCGAGGCCAACATCGTCCCCGCGCCGGCCGGCGCGGCCGCGCTCCTGCTCGCGTTCGGCGCGGGCCGCCGCCGCAACTGACCGCTCCTCACCACGCGCCATCCGAGAGGGTGGCGCGTCGGTTTCACACGCCCAGGAAGGACTGCACGCCATGCACACGCTCCCGATCACCGCCACACTCGCCATCACGCTCACCGCCCCCCTCGCCCTCGCGGGCGACTGCGGCGACCCGGAGCACGCCGACGTCGAACTCGGCGCGCTCGACGGAGGCCTCAGGGTCGGCTCGGGCGACTTCTGCGATGGCGCATTCATCCCCGACTGGTCCGTCCGCGTCTTCAGCGCCAGCTTCTTCAACAACCCCGCCCTCCCCGACTTCTTCAACGGCAAAGCCACCAACCCGGGCTTCAACGCACAGTCGGGCGCATTCGCCCCGGGGACCGCCATCAACTTCAACATCCTGGGCCCGCTCCGCATCTGGGACGAGCAGGCGATGAACTTCGACACCATCCCCGCCGAGACACTCACCATCAGCACCGCCGAGGCCGACGTCACCACGCCTCCCAACGAGGGCGACGTCGAACCCGGCTTCTTCTTCGTCAGCGCCGACAGCGCGGGCAGCTTCCACGTCCATCCGACCTTCGCGCTGGGCGAGCCCAAGGGCGATGGCGTCTACCTGCTCACGCTCGAACTCACCGCGCCCAACGCGGGACTCGACCCCGCGGACCCCATCTTCATCGTGCTCAACCAGAAGCTGGACGAAGCCATCTTCGAGCAGGCCATCGCCTATGCCGAGACGCAGCTCGTGCCGGGCGACGAGACCTGCCCCGCAGATACGAACGGCGATCGGGTCGTCGATTCGACCGACCTCAACAACCTCCTCGCCCAGTTTGGCGACATGGACGAGGGCCTCTCAGCGGACATCGACGGCGATGGGGATGTGGACTCCGCGGACCTCAACAACCTGCTCGCGGCTTTCGGCACGCCGTGCTGATCACGCGGGAGGCGCGTGCAGGTCGAAACGCCTGCTCACCGTGGTCGAGATGGGCGGGTACGCCATCTCGAAGCGTGAGCCGTCGAAGTCGTCGATCGGCATCTCGATCCGCGCAGTGATCAGCCGGAGCAGGTCGTGGTATCCCGGGATCCGCGGGGCCATCGCGCCCGAAACCCCGCGCGGCAACGCCACCGTCGGCTCCGCGAGCGGCAGCGTCTGACGCGCGAACTCCGACTCAGGTCCGACGTGCGGGAACGTCAGGCGGTCGAGCAGGTCGGTGCGGGGCGGCGCCGGCACGTCGAGGTCGTGGTGCACGAACATGTCGAACACAAGGTGCTCCACGGGCGTGTGGAGCAGCACCATGAAGCCCGAAGTGTCGGGCGTCGCCGAGTAGCGCGGGTGCACGCCGTGCAGGTAGCTCCCGAAGATGCAGGTCGTGAGCCCCTCGTTGCCCACGGGCCCCGGCGCAAGCTCGAAACGCTTGAACCCGCCGAACTGGTGCACGTCGATCTTCGGCCGAGCCGGCGTACAGAAGCGAGTGATGAGCTGCAGCTCCCCCTCGCCCACGCCGTCGGGGTCGAGCGGTTCCTTCATCAGCCGACGCTCGCCGCCCTCGGCATCGTGCACCGCCTCGTAGCTCAGGGGCCACGACCGCTCGCTGAGCCGCCTGAACCCCACGTACCCCGTCACGTGCGCCGCGTCGAGCTGCGCCGGGTCTGACTTCGAGGGAAAGACGAACACCGTCACGAACCGGACCTGCGCCTGCACGCCCCACACCGCGCACGCACCCTCGAAGTACTTCCTGCGCGCAGGCTCGAGTTCGCCCGCATCGCTCCGATCGCTCCGGTTCGCGAGCAGCATCGCGAGCGTCTTGCGATCGCCAGAGCACGCGTTGACCGCGCCCTCGAAGCGGTCGAGTGCGTCGAGGGCGGCGCGGGCCGACTCGCGTGTCGCCCCGCGCTCGACGCACGCCTCGATGAACCGCACGAGGCTCGACCGCCCCGGCACGTCCGCGATGACCGACGCCGCGTCGGGCTTGCACACCAGCCGGGAGAGACGCCACGAGAGCCCCCGGTTCAAGCCAAGGACCCGCGCCGCCTCGCGCGTCTTCGCGGGGTCGACCCCGACGCCCCAGAAGAGGTCCGATACCGCGGCGCGCAGGTCACCAAACTGGTCGAGAACATCATCGATCGTGGCTGTGCCGTTAATTTCGCCTGATGTTATAGGTCTTTGGGTCATGGTGGTTCCGATGGGCCGCCGAGCGTCGATGCCACACATCACCCTACCTTCATTGGGTGGCTTCGACAAGCGAGTCGCCAAAACCAGTGTCAAATTTGTCATTGCTCTGGACGGATGCGCCGGTACTCTTGTTCCTGAACGTGGGAGTGGCGCGTCGGGCAATGGGTGCCAGCGCAGCCGGATGACCACAAGAGATGGGAGAGCTTTCGATGGACAAGAACACGATCACTGTCGCGGCCTGCGTCGCCGCGCTCGCCGGCGCCTCTGCCGCGCTCGCCGACATCACGGTCACTCAGAGCGCAGCCCCCGCGCCCACCTACTCCACAACCCTCAACTTCGACGAGCCGGGCGGCCCGGTCGGCCCGGTCTCCACCGACGCCTGGGCGTCCCTCGGCCTCATTGAGATGCAGGCTGGCGACGGCGCCCCCGTCGTGGGCGACTTCGACGCCGCCAACGGAGGGTGGGGCCTGGGCGATGGCAACTCCTTCTTCGGGAACTTCGGCGTCTTCATGACCTTTGACACCGACCTCACCGAGATGTCGCTCCAGGCCTGGGACCCCTCTGGCCCCCCGACCCCGTTCGGTGGCGGGCTCGCGGTCGTCCTCTTCGACGACAGCGTCGAGGTCGGCTCGGGCTTCTTCACGCCCGCGTGGGGCGGCGTGGGCGATTCCTGGTTCGACATCACCACCTCGGGTGGCATGGTGTTCGACGAGGTCCGCGTCCTCGGCTTCGGCTTCGGCCCAACCACCTACGCCGACAACATCTCGTGGAACGCCGTCCCCGCCCCGGGTGCGGGCGCTGCGCTCTTCGGTCTCTGCACGCTCGCGGCTCGTCGCCGCCGGCGCTGATCACTTTCGTTCCGACCCACTTTTTCCCCACAGGGAGTGTGCGAACCATGAATGTTCTTGTTCGAGCCTGCCCGATTGTTTGCGCCGGCCTCGCCGTGACCGCTGCGGTTGCGGGCGAGCCCACCGCGACCTTCGAGTTCATCCCCGACTCGCTGTCGGCCAACGACATGACGCCCGATGGACGCTTCATCGTTGGGGAGGCGGCCGCGGGCCCGTACCGCTACGACCGCCAGACCGGTGAGATGCTGATCCTCGCGGGAGCCAACGGCGCGACCGGTGTGTCCGACGACGGCCAAGTCATCTGCGGCAACCTCGGCGGCTCCGGGGGCATCCCCCAGACCGCGGCCGTTTGGACCGCCGACACCGGCTGGGTCGCCATCGGCGGCTTCGACACATGCGGAAGCCTGACCACCGCCTACGAAATCTCCGGCGATGGCACGGCCGTCGTCGGCCTCGCGTGGGAGGGATGCTCCGGGCGCGGCTTCAGGTGGACCGCCGACGGCGGCATGACCATGCTCGAGAACCTCGCCAACGGCGGCAACCGCGCCTCGGTCGTGTCCGGTGATGGGACGGTCGTCGGCGGATTCGCCCAAGGCTCCTTCAGCCGGACACCCGCGACCTGGAACGACACCACCGCCGGCAAGCTCCTGGACCCGCCCGATGGCGACATCCTGGGAGAGGTGCACGGCATGAGCGACGACGGCTCCGTCCTGCTCTGCGAGTGGGATTTCAAAGCCCACACCTGGACCGAGGCCGACGGCGCGCAGCAGATCGCGAACGGCGGACTCTTCGTGAACTGGTCCGGCATCCCCACCGGCATCGCAGACAACGGCGACATCGTCGGATTCGACGTCTTCCAGACCCTCCGCCGCGCTTGGATCTACACCGACGGCGCCATGACCCAACTCGACCTCTGGGTCGAGGCGCACGGCGGCGATGTGCCCAACGGCACCGTCCTCGAAGTTGCCCAGGCCATCTCCGCCGACGGCACATCAATCATCGGCCACGGCTTCTTCTCGGGTGGGTGGATCGTCGACATCACCCCCGCACCGACCTGCACGGGCGACATCGATGGCGACGACCTCGTCACCTCCACCGACCTCAACGCCCTCCTCGCCCAGTTCGGGCAGACCGGCGACGACCTCTCGGCGGACCTCGACGACGACGGCGATGTCGATTCAGCCGACCTCAACACCCTCCTCGCCGCCTTCGGCAGCGCCTGCTAACCCGCGAGCGCGATCGCACAACCCTCCCTGGTGAATGACCGGCCCGCGACGTCCAAGACGACGCGCGGGCCGGTTCGCGTTCGTCTCCCCCGTCTCCCCCGTCCCCCCGTGAACCCGCCCGCTCTTCAGGCGTCCATGATGAAGCGAGCCCCGCCTGCCGCCCGCCGCGCAGTCCACTGGGGCACTTCGTGACAGTGTGGGGAAGAGGAGCATCCCGATGAAGCCATCACAGACCGCCGCCGCCGGAACCCTCGCCGCCCTCGCGCTCGCGGCGTCAACAAGCGGGGGCGACGCCGTCCGCTTCCTCGTGGGCGAGATCCCGCCAGTCCACAACGACGCCTACGTCCTCGTCCTCACCGACCCCGACGACATCGCCTACGCCCGCACGCTCATCAACGACCCCGACAGCGCGCCCGACAAGATCGTCTTCGCCTCGATCACGCCCGGCGCCGACGGCATCAACCGCGACTTCGCCAAAGAACAGGCGCCCGCGTGGTCCTGGCACATCGACGAGTTCCAGGGATTCGTCAGCGCCACCGCAGAGATCTTCGACGGCTGGCCCACCTACGTCGAACAAGATGTCGAAGCATGGATCGCCAACACCGATGGAGGCCACATCGGCTTCTGGGGCTACACCGTCACCCAGGAACTCGGCCCGGTCGACTGCATCCCCAACCTGAACGGAGACGCATTCGTCGACTCCGCCGATCTGAACATCCTGCTCGCCAACTTCGGCTGCGAGTCGGGCTGCGGTGCAGCTGACACCAACGGCGACGGCGTCGTGGACTCGATCGACCTCAATACGCTGCTCGCCTCCTTCGGCATCTCCTGTCAATAGGCCCGTGCAGTAGCCGTTCCCCCGGTCAGTCCTCTTCGACGGATCAGCTAAACGGGGAGCCCTGGGCGGGAGACCGCTCAGGGCCACGGCTGTCACCGCTACAATCCCGCCATGACACGCCTCGACGTCACCAAGACGCACAAGCTGTACGTGGGCGGCAAGTTCGTCCGCTCGGAGTCCGGCCGGTCCCTCGTCATCCGCAACGACGCTTGGCAGGCCCGCGCCCACCTGTGCCAGGCATCCCGCAAGGACCTGCGCGATGCCGTCCGCGCCGCCGAGGCCGCCCAGCCAGGCTGGGCCGGGCGCGACGCCTACAACCGCTCCCAGATCCTCTATCGCTTTGCGGAGATGCTCGAAGCGCGCCGCGCCGAGTTCATCGAAGAACTCGCGCGCACCACGCCCAAGCGCGAGGCCGAGCGCGAGTTCGCAGCGTCCGTCGATCGCCTCGTCGCCTACGCCGGGTGGTGCGACAAGTACCAGCAGATCCTCGGCTGCCGGAACCCCGTCGCGGGCCCGTACCACAACTTCACCATGCCCGAGCCGACGGGCGTCGTCGCCGTCGTCGCGCCCGATGCGCCGGCGCTGCTCGCCTTCATCTCGCTCATCGCGCCGCCGCTCAGTGCGGGCAACACCGTCATCGCCCTCTCGGGAAGCGCTGCGCCGATCATCGCGTGCCTCCTCGCCGAGGTCGCCCACACTTCCGATGTCCCGCCGGGCGTGCTCAACATCCTGACCGGCGACCGCGCCGAGCTCATCCCCTGGATCGGGGGCCATCGGGGCATCAACGCGATCAACGCCGGCGACCTCCCAGCCGACCAGGCCAAGGCGCTCCGCATGGGCGCCGCCGAGAACCTCAAACGCGTCCGCGTCCGCGAGATCGCCCACGAATCCGCCGATCAGCGCGCCCACGAGGGGTGGTACGACGAGGAACTCATGGAATCTCCATGGATGATCGAGCCGTTCGTCGAGATGAAGACGATCTGGCACCCCTCTGCGACGTAGGAGAGGTTCGCCCCCGCGAGCCGATCATCCGACCATGAGCGACCCCACGCCCCACGCCACCCGACCCGAGCCGCCCGTCACGCGCCTGCTCCGCCACTCCGTGGGCGTGCTGTCCGTGCTCCTGCTCCTGTCTGCGCTGCTCGGGCTCTGGCTCTCCATCGCCGATCAGCGATGGGTCACGATCGGGTTCGACGCGGTGCTCATCCCCGCCGCGGTCTTCGGCCTGCTCATCTGGCGCGGGTGCTTCCGCGAGGGGCTAGCCCTCGCGTTGCTCTGCATCGCGGGCACCGCCGCGGTCTCGGGCGTGCTCAACGACGCCACGATCGCCAACTACGCCAAGGGCCTGACGCCCTCGACCATCGTCCGCGTCGGCGGCATGGAGTTCGACCTGATCCACCTGGGCCTGGCCCGCCTCGCCATCGCGGGCCTCGTGACCCTCACCGCGGCGTTGGTCGCGCTGCTGCGGAACCCGCGCCGTTCGTTCACGAGCCTCGCGCTGGGCGTGGCGTGCGCCGTGCCCGCGCTGGCCATCGTCTTCGCCTGGTCCCGCGCCCCGATCCGCGCCCACCTCACGGGCATCCACCCCGCGGTCACGGGCATCCTCGCCCTGCTCTCCATGGTCCTCTTCATCGGGCTCTGCTCGGCCGCGGTGCACCTGACGATCAAGGCGTTCGAGCCAGAGGGCGACGACGAGCACAGCGCGAACGGCAACACCGCGACGGCGTAGGTGGGACCGGTCTCCGACCGGTCTTCGGGCAAAGCCGACACCCACAATCTACGAGCCGAGACCGTCAGTGAGCGGACCCGCGATGCGACCGCACTCGGGACACGTCGCGAGCCCGGCGAGCTCGTACCCACACCCAACACACCTGCCGCGCCTCCGCCGACGCCACCGACGCAGCGCCGGGATTCCAAAGACCGGCACTACCCAGACCGCGCCGTAGAACGCGGTGTTCGCCGCAAGCCCGTTGCCGATCATGCCGATCGGCAACGGGTGCTTGCCAAGTGTGCCATCAAAGTACGTGAAGCTCGCGCCTTCGCGTGCGAGCCTGTCAGGCACAAGCAGTGCGCGCTCCCACACTACGCCGGGCTTCCGAGTTCCATCCGACGATGCGCACCACAAGCACCGCATGGGCCACCCGCTCCGCGACTCGAACGCATCGTCAACACCATCGCCCGGCGCGGAGCGGATGGCGTTGAGCACCGTTCGCCCGAGTGCCTCTGACCGTTTGAACCTGAGGGAGAGCGACGACTCGGCGTATCCACCGGGCGTGACCTCGGGCAGGCGGGCAACTTCTGCCCGCCATGCATCCGGCAGCTGCATCTGTTGAGCGACGCCGCTTGCCCGTTCTACGCCGGGGACGACCACCCAAAGCGAGCACGCCCAAGCGACGCAGACAGTCGTGACCGTGCCGAGCACGACACAAAGGAGCAACCTCAGGACCAGTTGTTGCCTGTCTGCCACGAAAGCCCCCCGAGCCGCCCTAACTTAACTCGCCGCACTCCGGCTCACCGCCGGGTCACCCGACGTCTTGGGCTGCTCCGCCTTCGGATAGGCGATGCGCCCGTGGTAGATCGCGTTGAGCGACTTCACGAGCGAATCCGAGATCGTGCGCAGCTCGCGGAGCGTCAGGTTGCACTCGTCGAACTGCCCGTCGAGCAGGCGCTTGTTGGCCATGTTGCGCACCAGCGCCTCGAGGCGCGCGGGCGTGGGCTCCTTCATCGCGCGGGCCGAGGATTCGACCGCGTCCGAGAGCATCAGGATCGCGGCCTCGCGTGTGCGCGGCTTCGGGCCCGGGTAGCGGTACTCGATCTCCTCGGGCGCCTCGACGTCGGTGTCCGCGTCGGCCTGCTTGCGCGCCTGCGCGTAGAAGTACTCGACGAGCGTCGTGCCGTGGTGCGATTCGACGTAGTGGATGAGCTCGGGGGGCAGGCGGTACTCGCGGGCCAGCTGCACGCCGTCCTTCACGTGGCCCACGATCACCAGCAGGCTCATGGCGGGCGAGAGGCTCGCGTGCTTGTTGCTCTTGCCCGACTGGTTCTCGATGAAGTACTCGGGCTTGTTGAGCTTGCCCACGTCGTGGTAGAGCGCGCCGACGTACACGTGCAGGCCGTCGGCACCGATCGACTCCGCGGCCGACTGCGCCACCGAGGCGACGTTGAGCGAGTGGTTGTACGTCCCCGGCGCCTCGCGCTGGAGCAACCGGAGCAGCGGGCGGTTGGGGTCGCGAAGCTCGGCGAGCGTCATGCCCGTCGTCGCGCCGAACACCCGCTCGACGGTGGGCAGCACCACGAGCGTCAGGCTGCCCGCGAGGAAGCCGCCCGCGCCCGCCCACGCCGCGTCGCTCACGAGTTCGCCAAGCAGGCCCGGGGCCCACGAGCGTTCGAGCAGCCCGAAGACGAGCGACGCCGCGAGGAGCGACACGCCGATCGCGAGCGACCCACGCAGCGCATCACCCCGCGAGCGCAGGCTCGAGAGCCGCCACACGCCCACGCCCACGCCCACGATGCTCGTCGCCATCACGCCAAGCGGGAGCGAGAGCGCCATCGCGAGCAGCGCCGTCTGCGCGACGCCCACCGACAGGCCAAGCCTGCGGTCGTGCGCCACCGCCGCGATCACCGCGACCATCGCGGTCGGCGCGGTCACCGCGACGAGCACGAGCGCCGGGTACGCCAGCGCCGCCCAGCACGAGCCCGCCAGCGCCACGATCATGAGCCCGCCAAGCAGCCCGACCTCGCGTGGCGGCAGCACGAGCCTGCGGAAGAACAAGATGAACGCCCCGACCAGCGCCGCCGCGATCATCGCGACGCCGCCCGTGATCGCGCCGACCCGCGCCACGTGGAAGCCCCACCCCTGGCGGGCCCGGAACACCCGGTGCTCCTCCTGCACGAGGCGCACCACGCCATCGTCGAGCGTCCGCCCGCGGACCGTCAGCACATCCTCGGGCTGGAACCTGATCGTCTGCGTCGGGACCGCGGCGGCCCGGGCATCGCGCCGGCGCGTCGTCTCGGCCTCGTCAAACGCGAACGTGGGCACGGGCTTGGTCGAGAGCCGCTGCACCACCACCTCCGCCGCGGGCCCGAAGAAGCCCGCATCGTTGGCCAGGCGCGTCAGCGCATCGAGAGAGGGCGTGTCGATGTTGATGGCCCGCGACTTGAGGATGAACTCTTCGCGGTCCCCCGAGCGGAGGAGGAGGTCCGCCGCCTGCGACTGGTTGATCGCCACCTGGTGTTCCGTGCCCGCGAGCAGTGGTGTGGTGGAGAGCAGACGCATCAGGTCCGCGAGGCTCCTGTCCCACGACTCGTCCGCGGGCGCCGAGGCGTCCCTGCTCCGCACCGACTCGAACTGCTCCGCGGTCAGCGCGAAAGACTCGCGCACCTCGGGCGCCACCTCGTCGAAGGTCGCCGCCGACGCGAGCACCTCCGGGAGCGTCGCGATCGAGGACTCGATCGCGTTCAACGCCGCGGGCACCGCGTTGTAGACCCGGGGCGTCAGCGCCTTGGCCTGGTTGCGCTTGTTCTCCGTCGCGAGGTCGTCCACGACCTCGAACTCGGCGCGCACGAGCCGCGTCTGCTGCGCGATCCGCCCCGCAGAGGCCAGCGGCACCCCGCGCGACAGCACGATCACCACCGATGCGCCCACGACGAACAGCACCGCGATCGCGAGCAGGGGCAGCGTCGCAGGGTGGGCCAGCAGCCACGAGATCGTCGGGCGACGCACACGCGCCACGCCCTTGCGCAGCTCACGCTTGCGGGGCGCCGTCTTCGTCGTCGCGCGGGTGTCAGCCATTCCCTTGCTCCCCCTGGGAATCAACGCCCACCCCATCGCTCATTCGTGGGGTGTCCGTCTCAACCACATCGGCGATCGACGGGCGATCACTCTCGTATGCCTCGATCACGCGCTGCACGAGCGGGTGGCGGACCACATCCGTCTTGTCGAGGGTGCAGAACCCGATGCCCTGGATCCGCCGGAACCGGCGCGCCGCATCGACGAGCCCCGAGTCGGTCGGGTCAGGGAGGTCGATCTGCGTCATGTCACCCGTCACCACGACCTTCGACCGTTGGCCCATGCGCGTCAGGAACATCTGCATCTGTCCACGCGTGGTGTTCTGCGCCTCGTCGAGCAGGATGACCGCGTCGTTGAGCGTCCGCCCACGCATGTACGCGAGGGGCACGACCTCGACGACATCGGTCGCGAGGAAGCGCGAGAGCGTCGCGTAGTCCATCATGTCATCGAGGGCGTCGAGGAGGGGGCGGAGGTAGGGGTTGACCTTCGCGAACTGGTCGCCCGGGAGGAAGCCGAGCTTCTCGCCCGCCTCGACCGCCGGTCGCGCCAGGATGGCCCGCCTGACCCGCCCGGTCTTGAGCATATGAATCGCCGCCGCGACCGCGAGGTAGGTCTTGCCCGTGCCCGCGGGCCCAATCCCGAAGACCAGGTCGTTCTCCTGGATGGCCCGCAGGTAGGCCGCCTGGTTCGCCGACCGCGCCGAGATCTGCCGCCCGCTGGCGTAGACATCGAGCCCGCTCGACCAATCGGTGGGCTCGACCACATCGCCAGACATCGCGGGCGGGATCGCCCCGCGCGAGGCGCGTCCGGATGCCTCTGCGATCTCCACGAGCAATTCCTCCCGGCTCATCGGCGCCCCACGACGGGCACGCCCGATGAGCGTCTCGACCACCGCGCGGGCCGCAGCAAGGGGCGATTCCTCGCCCGCGAGCTTGACCGAACCGTCGCGGGCGGCGACGCTCACCCCGAGCGACTCGCGGATCATCTTCAGGTGGCGCTCCGCTGGGCCGAACAGCACCACCCGATCTACCGAAGGCGGGACCCGAAGCGTGATCTCCAAGCCGATCATCCTGAACTGGGCGAGCGACAGGCCCACGAGGCCCGCGTGCCCACCCATGGGCCATCGAGACCCCGATGGTACCCCCCGGCCCGCACCGCGCCTGCCCACCCTCCTCGCGGGCCTCCTGATCGCGATCGTCGCCCTCGGATGCCAGACGGCGCCCCGCCCCGTCGCGGACCTCGCGCCGGGCTCGCCCTCGGGGTGGCCCGAACGCCTCGACCTCCCCCAGCCGACAAAGGGAACCCTCGCCGCCGCGATCAACCGGGGGCTGCGCCAGAACCGCGTTGCCGTGGTCAGCGCCACGCCCACCGACGGCTCGGTCCGGTTCGAGCTCGAGACGCTCGCCCAGGACGCGGGGTGGCTCGAAGTTACGTGGTCCCGCGACGCCCCGATCACCGCCCCCTCCGATTTCGACATCCGATCGGAGATCGGCCCGTTCGACGACGCCCCCGAGACGGGGGAGCGCCTGGCCCGCTCGATCCGCGACCGCCTCGACGAGCTCTGGGACAAAGGCCACGCCAGGGTCGACCGCGACGCACCCCGCGCCCCGCGCGCGGGCGTCCCACTCCGCTGACAACGCTCGGCTTAGGGGCCCGCCCTCCCCCGAGTGGTGGACGCCCTGGCGCACCGCCCGCGCATTTCCCGGTCCATCGTCCTGAAGTTGGGCTCTCCTTCCGACGATCCCATGTTGTCCAAGGGCCCCGCGCCCACCACCCGAACCGTCCCAATCGTGAGAGGGGCACCCAGATGAGCCGAGTCGCCGACGTTCAGCCTCAGTCCTACGACAACTCCCAGCGCGCTGCGCTCAACCGCCGCCAGACCGCGGGCCGCGAGCCCGACCTGGGCCGTCCGCTTCCCCGGGAGCGTGAGGCGGGCGGTGCCGAGCGACTCGACCCCGCGCGTCGCCGGGCCGCCGCTGCCGCGGCCAACGGGCCTGACCTGGGGCGCCCGCTGCCCAAGGTGCAGGACGCGGGCGCCGCCGAGCGCCTCGATCCCGTGCGTCGTCGCGCCGCCGCCGCCACCGCCAACGGGCCCGAACTGGGTCGCCCGCTCCCCAAGGCCGACTCCGTCTCCGTGAGCGATCGCGCCCATCGCGCCGCCGCGGTCGCGACGTCCAACCTCGCCTCCAAGCTCGCGCCCGTCCCCGCGGAACTCGGCACGACCGACCCCAACGCCGAGCCCGCCGTGAAGTCGTTCTCCCCCGACGACATCAACGCCCTCATCGAGTCCTTCGGGCTCAAGTCGGGCGAGGACAGCTTCAATATCGCCTTCGACCTGAACGGCGATGGCGTGATCGATTCTCAGGACCTCAACCAGGCCCTCGCCAACGCCACGCCCGCCGAGCCGACCCAGCTCGAGCAGGTCCAAGGCGCCTTCGGCCTGGCACGGGGCGACGAGGGCTTCAACCAGGACCTCGACCTCAACAAGGACGGCGTCATCGACTCACAGGACCTCAACGAGGCCCTCGCCAACATCTGAACGGGGAGAGGAGCGGCACACATCCCGCGAACCTCAGCAGCAACGCCCGGTGATCGCCGGGCGTTGTTGTGCGCACCCCGTGCATCCATAGGCCGCCCCGCGCGCAACACACCTACGATCCGCCATGCCCGACCGCCGCCACATCCTGGGCATCTCCGGCGCCTCCGGCGCGATCTATGCCCAGCGCATGTTCCGCTGCATGCTCGAAGCGCGCTGCGAGGTCCACCTCGTCGTCACGAACTTCGGCAAACGCCTCCTCCACGACGAACTGGGCATGGAGGGGCTCAACGTCCACGCCCTCGCGGGCCTCGACCCCGATGCCGACCTGCGCGAGCTTGGCATCTTCGTCCACCCGTCCAAGGACGTCGGGGCGTCCATCGCATCGGGCTCGTTCCGCCACGACGGCATGGTCGTCATGCCATGCTCGTCGAACACGCTCGGCGCCGTCGCGTCGGGCATCTCCGATGAGCTGCTCACCCGCGCGGCCCAGGTCGCCCTCAAGGAGCGACTGCCCCTCGTCCTATGCCATCGCGAGTCGCCCCTCTCCCTTGTCGATATCGAGAACATGCGCACTCTCACGCTCGCGGGCGCCACCGTCGCGCCGACCAACCCGGGCTACTACCTCCTCCCCGAGTCGATCGACGACATCGTCGACTTCGTGGTCGGACGCACCCTCGACCTGATTGGCGTGCCCCACGACCTCAACGTCAGGTGGGGCGAGCCCGCGCGCGAGCCCTGAGCCCTCCACAGCCTGCGTTTTCGCAGCATGTCCCCCAATCGGTTGTAAGAGACTTGCAACAAGGGCCCGTACGCTGGTACACCTTCATAGGGCGCCACGCACGCGGCGCCCCAAGGGAGGCACCATGCGACCGAACACCAACGCTATTCTCACCGCGGCCTGCACCGTTGTCGCGCTCGCCGGGCCTCTCGCGCTCGCGGACGACGACGCCCAGTGGCAGTTCGGCGGACGCCAGCAATCCAACCTCGACCAGATGGGTATGCGCGTCCCCGACCCGCCCATCAAGGCCGCGCAGATGGACCACTACGCGAAGGTTCTGGGCATGGACGAGGCCCAGCTCATGATGGCCCAGGAACTCCACACGGGGTTCCGCGATCAGTACATGCGCGAGTGGCTCACCTACGCCGAGTCCGCATCCGATGCGCAGTCGCTCGCCATGATGACGCAGGACTGGCAGGCGATGCAGACCGAAGCGAGCGAGCGCCGGGCAACGTTCCAGAAGTCCGTCGACGAGCGCACCGAGTCGCTGTTGAGCGACATCAGGCTCCTCCTTACTCAGGAGCAGGAGGCCAACTGGTCCCGCCTTGAGCGCGACCGCAGGCGCGAGCGCTACCTCCCATCCATGTCCGACAACGGCGTCCGCGCCATGGACCTGGTCGCGATGGCCGACCTGCTCGGGCTCGACGACGCGGAGCGGGCCTCCCTCAACACCATGCTCGAGGTCTACGCCTCCGAACTCGACGGCGCACTCGTCTCCTACATCTCCAAGGCCGACGCCCTCGACGACAAGATCGACCGCTACGAGAAGCGACAGGGCGAGATGATGAAGCTCTACGAGGGCGACCAGCCCGACATGGAGAAGATCATGGAGGTCCAGCAGGACTTCGCCGAGCTGGGCTCCCAGTTGTCCACGCTCACCCTCGCGCTCCACAAGGAGTCGCAGCGCGTGCTCGATGTCAACCGCCGCCACACGGCGGCCCTCGCCCGCGAGATCCCCTCCCACGCCAAGAGCGAGTTCGAGCGCATGACCACACGCCCCGCGCAGAACGCCAACCCGTGGATGTCGGGCGAGTTCTCGCGCTACAAGCGCTCCGTCACGTTCCTCGAGAACATCGAGCAGATGCGCACAGCCTACGAGGCCCAGTTCCGCGCGATGGACAACGGGAGCGGTGCCTTCGAGGGCATCTTCCAGATGATGCGCGCCGTCGAGCCACTCTCAGAGGACCAGAAGCGCGAGGTCGAACTCATCACCGCCGACTACGAGAGCGAGATGGACGCGATCCGCAAGGAGGCCGCGCGCAAGGCGGGGCGCGCCGCCGACGAAGACGAGCAGCGCATGATCACCGTCCCCACGCCACGCGGCAACGTCACCCTCTACAAGATGGGCGAGAACGGGTGGGGCGGCGCCTGGATGGGCGGCGGCGATGGCGAGCAGGACGAGGAAACCCAGAAGCGCAAAGCCGAGATCGACCAGGAGTCCATCGACCGCCTCCGCGCCATCCTCACCTTCTACCAACGGGCCGCCATCGCGCAGAACTGACCTTCGATGGCGACAGACCTCCTCGACACCCTCCGCCTCCACCTCGCCAAGGGCGTCGGGCCCGTCCTGTCGGCGCGCCTCATCGATCACTTCGGCGCACCCGCGGATGTCCTGCGCGCATCCGCCGCGTCGCTCGAACGCGTGCACGGCATTGGCCCCGCGCGTTCCAAAGCGATCCGCTCAGCGATCACCGACGCGCAAGGCCTCGCCGAGCGCGAGATCGAGCACGCCGAGCGACTTGGCGCGCGCATCGTCACGCGCGATTGCGACGACTACCCCACGCTCCTGCGCCAGGTCCCCGGCGCGCCGCTCGTGCTCTACGTCAGGGGGACGCTCGCCACGCCTGAGGCCCCGCTCTACGCGGTCTCAATCGTCGGGTCGCGCTCGTGCACGGCGTACGGCGTCGAGCAGGCCGAACGCTTCGCCGCCGCCCTCGCCGAGCGGGGCGTCACCATCGTGTCGGGCGGCGCGCGCGGGATCGACACCGCCGCCCACCGCGCCGCAGTCCGCGTGGGCGGGCGCACCATCGCCGTCCTGGGCTCGGGCCTCGCGAGCCCCTACCCACCCGAGAACGCGCCGCTCTTTGATCAGATCGTCGAAGCGGGCGGCGCCGTCATCTCCGAACTCCCCATGCCCACGACGCCCGCCCCCGAGAACTTCCCGGGCCGCAACCGCATCATCAGCGGGCTCTCGCTCGGCGTGATCGTCATCGAAGCGCCGCACGGGTCGGGCGCTCTCATTACCGCGAAGCACGCCGCAGAGGAGCACGGGCGCGAGGTCATGGCCGTGCCGGGGCGGATCGATTCGCCCGCCTCGACGGGCTCGAACGAGTTGATCCGACAGGGTGCCGCGCTGGTCGCGGCGCCCGACGACGTCATCGAGATCGTCGAGCCCCAGGCGCGCCACCTCTTCCAGGGCACCCACGCCGACCGCTTCGCACCCGCCTCCACCGCCCCCGCCCCGTCGACTGACGCCCCGAAGGCCACAAGCGCGACAAGCCCAACGGCCCCTCCGCCCGCCCCACCCCGCCCCGGCGTAGCCCTTGGACTGACCCCGCGCCAGGTCGACCTCCTCGCCGCGCTCGAGGACCATCCGACCTTCGACGAACTCATCACGGGCCTCGCCCTCGCCCCCGAGGCGATCCGGGCCGATGTGACCACGCTTGAGATCAAGGGACTTGCCCGCCGCGAGGGCAGCCGTCTCGTGCCCGTCCGGGCGTGACCCAAACGAAAGCCGAGAAAATTTGTCGAATCTGCTTGCGGTGCGGTCGATGATCGGGTACCGTTGACCAAACATGACCCGTATGTGCGGATCATGTTGGGGCAATGAGCGCTGACTGGCGTTCACCCTCGGAATTCCCGTCGCGGCAGGCTCAGGCACGGATGCCGGGTCGATTGGCGTGGCGAGTCGGTGTGGAGCACGTTCGTTGATCGCGCCCGCGCCACATGGAGGAGTGCCGGCAATGACCGCTGTGCCTCTGCTGAGATTGGGTCCCGGCGGCGACTTCATCAAGTCGATCGGGGGCGACCGTTCGGGTCGTCTCGTCGAGATCGAAGCGGGCCCCGAGCGCATCGGCGCTCAACGCGGTGATCGGGCTGATCGAGGGCGAGTGAGCGAGCCCAATCGGCCCGCCCGCCGGATGGCGCCCGAGACCATCGAGGACAATCACGCCACCGCGGAGAGCCAGCGGGGCGCCTTGTTGCTCCTCGCCAACAAGCTCCTTTCCAAGGCCCGACGGGGCAACATCGAGGGGGTCGACCCGGGTACCGACCGGACCGGCACATCAGACGGAAGCAGGCGCGAGCTCGCGATGGGCGAGCTCGCCGAACGGATCGCACAGGAACTCATCAAACAGGCGGCGTCGGCTGGGCCCGTTCGCCGCGAGAGCACGATCGTCAGACAGGCACGAGGAGATCGTTATGAACCTCACCCCCAAGCAGCTCCGGATTCTCAAACTCATCCGCGACTGCCGCGTCCGCAACGGCTATTCCCCGACCATGCAGGAGTTGGCCGACGAGCTGGGCGTCAGCAAGGTGACCGTGTTCGAGCACGTCGAGGCGCTCATCAAGAAGGGCGCGCTCGTGCGCGAAGCCAACAAGGCTCGCTCTTTGTCGATCCCTGACACCGTCCCGCTCCCCGACGAGGAGGCGTCGACGCGATTCCCACTCGTGGGCAAGATCGCGGCGGGCCATCCCATCGAGAAGTTCGAGGACCAGGACGAGCTCGACCTCGAGGGCCTGTTCGGCCCGCGCGTCGGCCAGGTCAACGCCTCCTTCGCGCTCCGCGTCGATGGCGACTCCATGCGCGACGAGGGCATCCTCAACGGCGACTACGTCATCGTCGAACGCCGGGAGACCGCCCGCAATGGCGACCGCGTCGTCGCCCTCCTCCCCAATGGCGAGACCACCCTCAAGACCTTCTTCAACGAGGGCGACCACATCCGCCTCCAGCCCGCCAACCCCGAGTTCGAGCCCATCCGCGTCAAGCAGTGCAAGGTGCAGGGCGTCGTCATGGGAGTGCTGCGCCGGTACTAGCCGCACCCGCGCTTGAGTGAGTGGGGCGTGCGGTCCGAGCCGGGGTGAACCTGGGCCCGCTCCTCTCCCCCACGCGATCCGGTTCCTGTTCCGGCCGTTCCTGTCTGAGCAGGAACTCAACAACCGATCGATGCAGATGACGAGCCGCGAGGCTCTTGCGCGATGGCGAGCGCGCGGTTGCTCACTGCGGGCCGTTGTCCTCAATGATGAGCATCGGCTGCGTCCCCGAGATCCAAGTTCCCACAGGCGCATAGAGCCCGACGTTCCCCTCCGCCGCGAGATACGGGATCCCGGGCAGCCCGGCACTCGCGACGATCCACGACCGCCCGATCCCGCGCCGGTACTGATACCCGTACCCTCCGAGCGAGTGCTCGTAGCCGGGCGTGGCCTTGCCCGATGCGGTCTGTTCGGTCGCGAACGGATCAACGGGCAGTTCCTGAAGCACCACAGGCGTCAGGTCGCCCAGCCGGTCGGGCGGCGCGCCGGTCGTGTCGGCGTAGACCTCGATCGCCCCGCGGAGCAGGAGCAGGTCACGGTGCACCTGCTCGAGCCGGCGCCGCTCACCCTCGCTCAGCGCTCGGTACGCGGGGCTGTTGCGGAAGTCGTACGACGGCTGAGCCCGTTCCACGGCCCTGAGGTCCTCGCCACGCGTCTGGGGCGTGGCGGTCGTGAGCGCGAGGGCGATCACCGCAAGCAAGGGAACGAACATCCAAGCTATCTTCATCAGGTTGCCTCCTTCTTGGGGCATCGCCCCTGAGGGATATGGCCGCCCGAGTTGCAGCGCCCCTCGGATTCCACCGCCGAAGGCGCTGTCGGCCGCCAGCCGTACCCGCCCCTACGAGCCCGCGACGAAGTGATGGGTTCTTCGCGCTCATGCGCCGCCAACCCCTCGCTGCGTACGGAGTTGGTATGGAGGCGCTGTCAATCGCGCTCTTTAGCCGCACACATCCCCAAACGCCGCAAGCAGGATGTTCAGGTCCGTCGAGTCGGTGTCGCCATCGCCATCCAGGTCGCCGCCGTCGGTCGAGCCGAACGCTGCGAGCAACTGGTTCAGGTCCGTCGAGTTCACCATCCCGTCGCCCGACAGGTCGCCGTCGCACTCCACGGGCGGCGCGCTTGTGAACACGATCCCCGCAGCATTCGCCCCGCCGAGCGCCGCGATCTCGCTGTCGCTCAAGAGCGTGTCGGCCCAGTACAGGTTCGCGAGGTACACCGGCTCGCCACGCCCGGGCAGGTCGGCAAAGAGGCACACCGTCGCATCGAGCGTCGCCGGGATCTCACCGCCCGCGGGCGATTGGCTCCACGGGTTCGGGAATTGGCCCCACGCCTCCCAGTCGCGCAGATCGACCAGCACCTCATCGCCGTACGCGGGCGCTGTGCCGTCGACGCCGTTGTAGAGCCAGTCGCCCGTCGTCGTGCCGATCGACACGCCATCGATGAAGAGCTCGATCGTCGCGGTCTGCGACAGGTCGCTCACCGCCGCGATGCGGTGCCAGGTGTCGGGCTGGAGCTGCGGCGCTGCGATGTACTGGCCCGGCTCCTGGTCAAACCCGATTGAAGCGCTGGCGCCGTTCCAACGGATCAGGAGCGACGACTCGCCGTCGTTGTTGTGGTTGCCGTGCAGCAACGTGGCGATCCACTCGCGCGGCGTCGTGTTCGCGGGGTAATCCGCGAACCACGACTCGGCGGGAATGAGCACGTCGTAGATGGCGGTCCACTGCCCGTGGATGCCGCCCGGGTAGTCGGGCCTGGTGTTGGGCCAGAGCGCGAGGCCGATGCCCCGGCGGAGGTCGGCCTCGCCCGGCATGTCGTTGTTGCGTGGCGGGCTCGTCAGGTACACGCTCGTGTCCTCGCCATCGACCAACGGCAGCCCGAATGATGATGCGCTCCCGAACGCGGATTGCGCCTGCGTGATCCCCGTGGGCGTGTCCTCTTCCGGTTCGTTCAACCCCGACTCATCGCCACCAAGGATCGGCGCGAACGCATCGTCGTCGAGGTACCTGATCTGCGCAGCACCCGTCGCGCCCGCCGCCTGGGTGAACGAGTCATCGTCGAAGTGCCACTCGTTCTCGCTCTCGGGCGAGGGTTCCCACGTCGAGATCGTGCACGTGCCCGACTCGATGGTGATATCGCCGAGGAGGAGCAGGCCGGGGATGTCGATGTCGACGAGTTCGAAATAGCCGACGCCCGCGCCGTCGATGCGCACCTGGAACGTGAGCCCGACGTTGATGCCGAGGAACTCCTCGTTGATCGGGTTCACGTAGACGGTGGTGGGGGGGCCGCCCATGAAGTTGCGTGTGTAGCTGTTGAGCAATCGTGAGGCGCCGGGGTCGATGATCTCGAGCATCTCCGCGATGGTCGATCCATCGGGGATGAGCGTGCCCAGCACACCCGACGTCGAGACGATCCCCGAGATCTCGTAGGAGTAGCCCGGCGCTGGGGGGAGCGTCGCGCCGCCCGAGTTGGCCGATTGGTCCTCGCCGCAAGGGCCGACGAACGCGCAGTCGATCGTGAGCCCCGAGATGTCGACCGCGACGGTCTCGGGCAAGGCGAGCGGCGTGAGGGCGAGCGTGAGCAGGCAGGCGGTCAGGGTTGGCGCGTACATCGGGTGGGGCTCCTCTCAGGTGATCCCAGCGTACCGCACGAAGGGGCGATCGCCTCATGAAGAACGGGCGTTTCGGGGTTGTGGGCTTCGGCCCATGCCGTATCATCTTGACGCGGGCTGCCTGTCGCGGGCATCGCTCCGTGGAGGTCCCCCATGACCCGGCGCCACGCCTTCACCCTCATCGAACTCCTCGTGGTGATCGCCGTGATTGCGCTGCTGATCGGCGTGCTCCTCCCCGCGATCGGCGCGGCACGCGACTCGGCCCGCAAGATCGCCTGCCTCGCCAACGCCCGCTCGATCACCCAGGCCGCCCACGCCTACGCCACCGAGACCGATAAGGGCATCTACGTCCCTACCGTTTTCGGCTTCGAGGACAACCTCGGGTGGCTCTTCCCCGACTATCTCGACAACGCGGAGGTCGCCATCTGCCCCGCGACGCACAACCACGTCGATGCCAGCGGCGCCGAGGGGACCATGCTCTCGGATGATCCCACCGTGGGCGACCTGCCTTTGCTCTACGGGCAGGACTTCCCCCGCGACCTCTACTTCGCGGCAGACGACGCGATCGACGACGACGGCGGGCACTCGTACGAGCTCTTCATGTGGCACCCCGAGGCGAAGTTCCCCGATGGCGTGGTCGTCTCGGGGCGTGGCAAGGGGTCCAAGGGTGCCCAACTCGGGTGGGGCTCGACGGGCAACGCGAGCCTCGACGACGTCCTCAATGAGGTGACGGGCGAAACCCTCAAGACGATCAACAACATCGCCCACCCCTCGGCGACGATCCTCACCATTGACAACGACAACGACGAGTCCCAGCTGCCGGACATCAACGGACGGGCCGATGGGGTCGGAAATTATCCGGACGTTTGGAACAACCACGCGCTGCGCGGCGTGAACGCCAGCTTCGCGGACGGATCGGGCCGGTGGATCGATACGCGGGGCCTGATCGATGCCTATATGGCCGGTCACGAGGGCCCGCCGAGCAACTTCGAAGAGGTCTCGGAGTACAAGAAGAAGACCTACACCTATCAAGGACAGGGGATTCCCTGGTACACGACCTCAGATTGATGCGGGATGCCTTGTTCCGTCAGGGTGAAGGCGCTGCAATAATAACGATGGGCCGGGCCATCATGCCCATGGACCCATACAAGAGGAGGATCATTGGCATGCGACGATTGAACATGGTGATTGGGGCCGCGGCCCTTGGTGCGGTGTGCGCGATGGCCATCGGCCAGGCGGGCACCCGCGTGGGCGGGCTCAAGCTTCAGGATGACCGCTACGTCCTCGATGCCAAGGAAGTGAGTTGGCTCGACGCGAGCTTCAACAAGGCCCAGCGGGCCCTCCTCAACTCCTCGCACGGCTACGCGCCGCCGGCGTTCGGCGACGACCTTGAGTGGCACAACACCGAGCCGCTCGAATGGGATTCGCTCCGAGGCAAGGTCGTCGTCCTCCAGACGTGGACCAACGCCACCTCCGAGGGGCGTGCCACCCCGCGCCGCGTCGATCGCATGCTCAACCGCTTCTCGTCCGATCAGGTTCAGGTGATCAACGTCCACACCCCCGAGGGTGCGGCGGACCTCGACCCGGCGCGCCTCAAGGGCGAGCCCGTCGCGGTCGACACCACCGGCGCCTTCTGCGATGAGATCGGCGCCTACAAGAAGCCCGTCACGGTCATCATCGACCGCCAGGGGTCGATCCGCTACTCGGGCGTGAGCCTGCGTGGGCTGATCCCTGCGGTCGAGATCCTTGT
Source organism: Phycisphaerales bacterium (assembly GCA_965228605.1). Lineage (GTDB taxonomy): Bacteria > Planctomycetota > Phycisphaerae > Phycisphaerales > UBA1924. Next base: position 2,694,888 of record OZ245825.1, on the reverse strand, counting down.
CGATGAGCGCTACAACGCCTCGGCGCCCGCTCCAGAGGCGCTCCCCTCGCGCGACTCGCGCGATGTCGTCATCGCGCCCGATGCCAACCGCGAGAAGGTCACCCACGAGTTCCCCCTCATCCTCGGCGAACTCCGCAACGCCAACGACATCCGTGGCGAGCACGGCCCCGAGCTCAACGTCGCCGAGTGGCTCAACGGCCGCCCCAACACCTCGGGCAAGCTCGTCCTCGTCGAGTTCTGGGCGACCTGGTGTGGCCCGTGCAAGGCCAACATCCCCCACCTCAACGAGCTCCAGGACAAGTACCGCGACAACCTCGTCATCATCGGTATCTCCGATGAGAAGCCCGAGACCGTCAAGAACTTCCTCCTCAAGCGTGACTTCTCCTACGCGATCGCCGCCGACCCCGAGAAGAACGTCGTCGAGCACGTGGGCCACAAGGGCATCCCCTACTCCTATCTCACGAGCCCCGACGGCGTCGTCCGCTGGCAGGGCCACCCGCGCGCCCTCTCCGAGTCGATGCTCGAAGAGATCATGCTCGCGAGCGGTCTGAAGGTCGACGACCCGGCCGAAGCCCCCAAGAGCGACGCCACCGAGGTCGGCCGCTGGGTCCGCTGAGTCCCTGACGCCAACCAGATGCTCCTCACAGGGCTCCCGCTCGCGCGGGGGCCCTTCTTCATGCGCAGGTGCGCCCGGCGCGCTGCCCGTATACTCGGCGCCATGTTGCTACCCCGACTGGCCACGACCTGCGCGTCCTGCGCCTTGCTCGCGCTGGGCGGGTGCGCAAAGGACAACGGGCTCGCGGGCGCCTCGAGCGATGCCGACAGCATCCTCGGCGCCCTCTTCGAGACCCCCACGCCGACCGACGCGGTCACCCTCGCCACCGACCCTTACAACGCCGACAACCGTCAGCGCGGCGTGCTCCTGCTCGCCAACGCCCCTTGGGGCGGCGAAGAGGTCTACCTGGACTACTACCGTCTCGCCATCGCCGACGAGGACGCGGGCGTGCGCATCGCGGCGGCCCGCGCCCTCGCGATGCACGGCGAGCCCGAGGACGTCCCCGCCCTCATCGCCCAGGCGCGCGATGAGGACGACCTGCTCCGGCGCGAGGTCGCCCGAGCCCTCCAGAGGCTTCACAACCCCGAGGCCATCCCCACCCTGCTCGAGAGCATCAACGAGGAGGTCGAGACCGAGTCGCAAGTGCGCGCGGCGTCCGCGAGCGCGCTCGGGCAGTACGCCGAGCGGCGCGTCGTCGACCGCCTGATCGATGCCCTTCGCGACAAGGACCTCGCGGTCAACACGGCAGCGTTCCGATCGCTCGAGACCCTGACGGGCCAGGACCTCGGGCTCGACGATCGGAGCTGGACCGAGTGGGCCCGCGACCGCCCGAATGAGCAGGTCTTCGCGGGGCGGACCGAGTACCGCTACCCCGTGTTCTACCGCGACCCCTCGTGGCTTGAAGTGATCAACCCGTTCGACTCGGTGCCAAACGAGATCTCAGCGCCCCCCGTGGGGATGCCGCCGGTCGCGCCCACCCAGCCGTCCCCCCCCGCCCCAAGCCAAAGCGAGGGCTAACGCCGTGCGCGCCGTCCGACCGCCCGGCACACTCGATGGCGCGGCGCCCGACCCCGTGCAGGGTGAGGGCGACGTGGTCGTCGCGCCCAGGATGGTTGCGCTGCGCCCGATCGACCTCGTGGTCGCCTCCGATCAACCGAACGCTGCGCACGTGATGGGCGGGCAGTGCGTGGGCGTCATCGAGCACATCGGAGCAGACCCTGCGCGCCCGTCGCCGTTCAAGCGGGGGGCGCGGGTCGTCGTGAGCGACACCATCGCGTGCGGGGCGTGCGACCTGTGCACGGGCGGGCTCTCGGCCCACTGCGCGACGCGTGAGGTGCTCGGTGTGACGCGCGATGGGACGTGGTGCGATCGCGTGTGCGTGCCCGCGCGCGCACTGGTCGTTGTGCCCGACAACGTGGGCGACGACCAGGCGTGCCTCGCGTCGGTGGCGGGTGCTGCGATCCACGCGGGGCGCATGGTGCACGTGCAGGCGCGCGGGTACGTGAGCGTGATAGGCGATTCCCCCCTCGCGCTGCTGTGCGCCCAGGTGATGACGGGGCGCAACGCGAGCGTGCGCCTGCTCGCGGAGCACGACGAGCGTCTCGAGCTGTGCGAGAAGTGGGGGGTCCGGAGGCGGCGCATCAGCGAGGTGGGTCGGCGTCACGACCAGGGAGTCGTCATCGTGGCCCACCCGACGCCCGCGACGCTCGACCTTGCGCTGGGGCTCGTGCGCCCGCGTGGTGAGGTGGTGCTCGCGGGGCTTGTCGGGTCAGACGAGGCGGGGCGCTTCGACCTCGCATCGGTGGTCGAGAACGAGGTCCAGGTGCTGGGCAGCAGGAGTGCCGCGATCTCGGAGGCGCTCGACCTGATGTCGCGTGGCGCGATCGAGACCACGGGCCTGATCACGCGCCGGTTCCCGCTCGAACGGGCGGGCGACGCGATCTCCGCCGCGACGCGTGGGGATGGGCTTCAGGTCGTGATCGAGGTCTGAACTGGCGGCATCCCGTGGGCCCGATGGCGGTACACTCGGTCCGGCGCGCTGTCGGTCGGCGCGATCGAGTCTGTGGGTGAGCAAGGAGGCGGCATGTTCGAGTCGGTGCGGGTCGGGAGCGGGAAGTCGAAGGGCGGCGTGCTCGTGGTGGGCCAGTTCAAGGGCAAGGCGCTCGATGCGCACACGCTCAAGCTCGATCCCGATGGGTGCATCGCGGAGGCGGCCAAGCGCAAGGAAGCCACGGGCGAGTGCGGGCGCATCGTCGAGGCGTTCCCGTGCAAGGGCGGGCTCGACCGCGTGCTCATCGTCGGGCTCGGCGATGCGGGCTCGATCACCGGCAACACCATGCGCAACGCCGCGGCCGCCGTCGGGCGCCGGCTCGCGCAGACCAAGGACACGAAGGCATCGGTCGAGCTCGCGGGCGCGCTGAGCGAGGCGGGCCTCGATTCGCAGGCCGCGGGTTCCGGGTTTGGCGAGGGCCTCGCGCTGATCGCGTGGACGCGCGACCAGTTCCGCGGCACCGCTGATGGCGGCGCGCCCAAGCGCACCAGGCTGAGCGTGTCGTCGTCCGACGCGGGCTTCTCCAAGGGGCTCAAGCGGGGCATCGGGCTCGGCGAGTCCGCGAACGTCGCACGGACGCTAAGCGAGACGCCGCCCAACATCTGCACGCCCCTCTACATCGCCGCCGAGGCGCAGAAGCTCGCGAAGGCGACGGGCATGTCGTGCAGGGTCATCAAGGGCGCGCAGCTCGAAAAGGAGAAGCTCACGGGGCTCATCAACGTGGGCAAGGCGTCGGACCATGAGCCTTGCCTGATCCGCCTTGAGTACACGCCCGCCAAGCCCAAGCGCGGCGCCAAGACCGTTGTCCTCGTGGGCAAGACCATGACCTACGACTCGGGCGGCCTCTCCATCAAGGTCGGCGGCGGCATGCGTGGCATGAAGCGTGACAAGGACGGCGGGTGCGGCGTGTTCGGCGCCATGCACGCCATCGCGACGGTCATCAAGCCCAAGGTGAAGGTCGTGGCCCTCCTCGCCGCCGCGGAGAACGCGATCTCCGACGAGGCGTACCGCCCGGATGACATCATCACGTTCCGCAACGGCGTGAGCGTCGAGGTGACCAACACCGATGCGGAGGGGCGGCTCGTGCTCGCCGATGGCCTGTGCTGGGCGTGCGAGAAGGAGAAGCCCGGGTGTGTCATCGACGTGGCGACGCTCACGGGCGGCGTGGTCGTCGCGCTGGGCTCGACCTACGCGGGCTTGTGGTGCGACGATGAGGACCTCCGGGCCAAGCTCGACGTTGCATCTGATGCGTCGGGCGAGCGCCTCTGGCGCCTCCCGCACCACCAGGAGTACCGCGACCTGATGAAGTCCGACGTCGCGGACATCCTCAACTCCGCGCCCGTGCGCAAGGCGCACCCGATCCAGGGCGCTGCCTTCCTGAGCTACTTCGTCGAGTCGGGGATCCCGTGGGCCCACATCGACATCGCGGGCGTGCACGCGGTCGAGGGCGACACGGGCCCGTACGTCAAGGCCTCAGCGACGGGGTTCGGCGCGCGACTGCTCGCGGAGTACGTCGACGCGCTCTGAACCAACGCGGGAGAGCGCACGGGGGTGTGCGGATCGACCGGTTTGGGGGGGGTTGGCGCAACCGATGCGCGCGCGGGCGCACAAAACTTGAACTTCTCCCCTAGCGTCGCCGATAGGCGGGGTCTTGCCTCGGTTATCCCGACGGTCGCGCTCGCGCGGCGGGGGTACGTAGCACACGCGTCCGCGAACTGTCGGACGCCCCGGGGCCATCGATGACCGGGCCGGGCGGCTCCGAACCGTGCCTTTGCCCTCGCCCAACCACGGAGATCACGTGATGCCGAGCAAACCCTCGTCGTCCAGGACCCGCTCGCGGACGAGCGGGCGCACGACCACCAGGACCAGGACCGCGACCGCCAAGCGGACGACCCGCAAGTCCTCGCCCGCCTCGTCGCGGAAGTCCTCGACCGCCAAGCGCGCCTCCACCGCACGCAAGCGCCCAACCACCGCCAAGAAGAAGAGCACGACCGCCGCGTCGAAGCGCCGCACTACCGCGAAGCGCAAGCCGACCTCGGCCGCGAGCAAGAAGCGCACCACCGCCCGCAAGACCGCTTCGACCGCCAAGCGGAGCCCCGCGAAGAAGCGCACCACCGCCAAGCGGACGACGACGGGCGCCGCCAAGCGCAAGCCCTCGACGGCCGCCAAGCGCCGCACGACCGCGTCGAAGACCGGCGCCAAGCGCACGACCGCGAAGCGCGCCACCTCGACCGCCCGCAAGAACTCACCCGCGAAGCGCAAGTCGTCCACCGCCAAGCGCTCGACGACCGCCCGCAAGCGCACCACCGCGAAGAAGCCCTCTGCCTCGACCGCGAAGCGCCGCACGACGGCCTCGAAGACCGGCGCCAAGCGCACGACCGCCAAGCGCAAGCCCTCGACCACCGCCAAGCGGAAGACCACCACCGCCCGCAAGCGCACCACCGCCAAGCGGAGCCCGGCCAAGCGGACCGCCGCGAAGCGCTCGACCGCCAAGCGGAGCCCCGCGAAGCGCACGGCCACCAAGCGGACGACTACGGCCAAGAAGCGCACCACCGCTCGCAAGAGCACGGCTGCCAAGCGCCGCACCACGACTGCGAAGGCCAAGCCGCGCACGACCGCCAAGCGGACGACCAAGCGCTCCACCGCCTCGAAGCCCAAGGCCACGACCAAGCGGGCCTCGACGAAGCGCAGGACCGGCGCTTCCAAGAGCCCGAAGCTGCGTCTGGTCGGCAAGAGCAGCACCCGCTCGAACCGGGGGCGCTCGACGACCTCGCGCCGCCGCGCCGCCTGATCAAGGCGTCGCCCAAACTCCCAAGGCCCACGTTGAGGGGATCACCCTCCGCGTGGGCCTTGTCGTGCGCACCCGCTTTGCCTCCACCGAGGCCCTCCGATCGCCGATGCCACCTCATGCGTGGGGCGGAGGGCGTTGCCATCCGCCTTGTGGCACGCGCCGTGCTGATACGGGTCGGGTTTCCCCGCACGGAGGTTCGAGCATGAGCATCACAAGTGGCATCGGGCTCGTCAGCGGCATCGACTCGCAGTCGCTCATCCAGCAGCTGCTCTCTATCGATGCGCGCCCCCAGGTCCTCGCCCAGCAACGCATCATCCAGCTCAAGCAGCAGCAGGCGGCCTACCTCGACGTCAACTCGCGCCTCCTCTCGCTCAAGACCGCGGCGGGATCGTTCAACACCGACAAGCTCTTTGCTTCGAGCACCGCGACGAGTTCGGACCCCGAGACGCTCCTCGCCAGCGCGGGCAAGAACGCCGCGGCCGGCGCGTACAAGTTCATCGCCCACCGCCTCGTCTCCACCCAGCAGATGCTCTCCAAGGGCTTCACCGACTCGGACACGTCGGGCGTCGGCGCATCCACCTTCACCTTCGAGACGGGAGGCGGCGGGCTCATCGTTGACAACGAGCTGAGCGAGCTCAACGGCGGCAACGGCGTCAAGCGCGGCGTCTTCACGATCGAGGACGCCTCGGGCAACGAGGCCACCATCGACCTCTCCACCGCCGTCACCGTCGATGAGGTGCTGAACGCCATCAACGCGCAGAGCAGCGTCGACCTCACCGCCACCGTCAATGGCGATGGCATCCAGATCGTCCACAACAACGGCGAGACCTTCACCATCACCGACTCGTTCGGCGATCAGATGGCCGCCGACCTGGGCATCGCGGGCGCCTCGGCGGGTGACACCCTCACGGGCAGCAACATCCGCACCGTGTCGGGCGGGAGCGCGGTCTCGCTCCTCAACGATGGCAACGGCGTCCACTTCAACCCAGATGGCGGCACCATCAGCCACTCGGGTACCAAGAACCTCAACTACGACCTCGACATCATCGTCAACGGCAACAGCCTCAAGGTGGGCTTTGGCAAGGTGATCCAACTCGCCGACCCCGCGGACGAGGACGACGAGGACGAGGTCGTCGAGACCGCCGCGACCACGCTGCAGGACATCATCGACCGCATCAACGCCGCGTCCGCGGACTCCGCGACCGTCGACGTCACCGCGTCGCTCAACGACGCGGGCACGGGCATCAAGATCGTCGACAACACCGCTTCGGGCGACATCGAGGTCAAGAGCAACGACGCCTCGCGCCAGACCGCCGAAGACCTGGGCATCGCGACCGGTGGCGCCCTCGCGGCCAACGAGGTCCAGGGCGACCGCGTCATCGCGTCGCTCAACTCGACGCTCAGCAAGAGCCTCCTGGGCGGGCAGGGCCTCGAGTCGACCGACCTCGACTTCACGAGCCGCGCGGGCGGATCGGTGAGCGTCACGCTCAACGCGACGGACCTCACCGGCTCGCTCTCGGACGTCATCAACACGATCAACACCCAGCTCGCGGGCAGCGACATGAGCGTCGCCATCAACGACGCGGGCAACGGGCTCCAGGTGCTCGACGCATCGGGCGGCGCGGGCAACCTGATCATCCAGGGCAAGGGCGCCGACGAACTCGGCATCTCGACCAGTGCCGCGGGCGTCGCCTCGAGCAGCCACAACGGCGTCAGCGCCCAGCAGAAGTGGATCAGCTACGCCACCAAGCTCTCCGAGCTGAACGGGGGCAAGGGCATCGGCACGGGCCAGATCCGCATCACCGATGCGTCGGGGATTGTCACCAACCTCACCGTCGGGTCGAGCATCAAGACCGTCGAGCAGCTCACCGACTTCCTTTCCAACTCGCCCGCCAACATCACCGCCACGCTCAACAGCACGGGCGACGGCATCCAGATCGTCGACGACTCGGGCGGTACGGGCTCGCTCATCATCGAGGACGTCTCGGGCAACGTCGCGAACAACCTCAACATCGAGGGCACGTTCGAGGACGAGGGCTCGGGCATCGTCGCCGACGGCACCTATGAGATCGCCGTCGAGTTCGACGCCAACGACACGCTCGACGAGATCGCCGCGAAGATCAACGCCGCGGGCGTCGGCATGACCGCGAGCGTGCTCAACGACGGTTCGCCCAACGCGCCCTTCCACCTGAACCTGACCGCGAAGGGGTCGGGGAAGTCGGGCGTCACGATCGTCGACACGGGCGGGCTCGACCTGGGGTTCGACACCCTCTCTGAGGGTCAGGACGCGGTCGCGTTCTACGGCGCCGACGACCCGTCTGACGCGTTCCTCATCACCAGTTCGTCCAACCAGGTCTCGGGCGTGATCCAGGGCGTGACCATCGACCTCGAGGGCACGAGCCCCGACCCGGTCGAGGTCGTGGTCGAGCAGGACCTGTCGCCCGTCACCTCCAAGATCGACGAGCTCGTCAGCGCTTTCAACAACGTGCTCACCGCGATCGACGGCTACGACTCGTACAACCAGGAGACGGAGAAGAAGGGCATCCTGCTCGGCGACCAGGGCGTCCGCAACGTCAAGAGCCGGCTGATCCAGATGGTGCAGTCGCCCGCGGTCGGCATCTCGAGCCAGTTCACCTACCTCTTCGAGATCGGGATCAGCCTGGGCGAGGGCTCCAAGCTCGAGTTCGATCAGGAGGAGTTCGAAGCGGCCTACGCCGCCGACCCCGAGGGCGTGGAGGCGATGCTCTCTGCGAGCAAGCTCGCCCCCAAGGACCCGATCGAGGTCGCGCCGGGCGTCACCGTCAAGAACACCGAGGACAGCTACCTCGAGCAGGGCATCTTCGAGCGGCTCGAAGAGCTCATTAATGACTTCACAAACTCGGTCGACGGTGCGCTGACGATCCGTAAGAACAACTTCGACACGCAGATCGCGCTCCAGGAAGACCGCGTCGAGCAGATGCAGAAGACCCTCGACAGCAAGCAGGCGATCCTCGAGCAGCAGTTCCTCGCGATGGAGAAGGCCCTCGCCTCCCTCCAGACCCAGCAGCAGGCCCTCGCGACGCTCCAGGGCGCAGGATGACCCAAACGGGGCGATCGCTCTGAAGCGGCGCCGCCCCGTTGCCGATCCCACTCCACCATGGCAGCCTTCGACGTCGACAACCCGTACTTCCGGACCAAGGTCCTGACCGCGAGCCCCGAAGAGCTCCGCATGCTGCTGCTCGAGGGGTGCGTGCGGTTCCTGCGCGATGGGCGCGCGGGCGTGGCCGAGAGGAACTACGAGAAGGCCTACGAAGGATTCTCGCAGGCCAAGGCGATCGTCATGGAACTCCTGACGTGCCTCCGCCCCGAGATTGCGCCCGAGCTCTGCAACAACCTCAACGCCCTGTACACCTACGTCTACTCGCTCATCACCCAGGGCTCGATCGACCGCAACATCGACAAGATCGACGAGGCCATCAGGCTCATGGAGCACGACTGCGAGACCTGGCGGCTGCTCCTCGAGAAGCTCGCGAGTGAGCGGGCGAGCGGGGCCGCGGGTGCGCAAGAGGCGCCCGCGGGGCCATCGCCCACGCCCCAGCGCCCCGACGATGGCGAGGAACGCCGCCCGCTGTCAATCAGCGCCTGACGCCGCTTGAAGGCTCATCCATTCGCCCTCGCTGATCGCCTGTTCGGGCGCGATCGCCTCGTGCGCACCCATCCCGACGCGCCTGCGCTGCACGCTCGCCAGGCGGTTGTCCTCGGGGTCGGGCGAGACGACGGGCGTGTCCGAGCCGAGCCAGACGAGCTGGCGTGGGTCGCGACCGCTCGCACTCGCTGAGTCGATGAGATCGCGCAGCACGAACGCGCGCGACGCGCGATGGGGGAGCAGGCGGTGGATCGCCTCGATGTCCACGAGGAGGTGGCAGGGCTGGAGCGACGCGACGACGCCCATCTGCGCGAAGCGGTGGAGGTCCGCCTCGTCGATGAACTCCGCGTGCTCGATGCGGAGCGCCGTGCGCCCGCGCGGGGATGGTGCGCCGAGGCTCTCATACACATCGAGCATCGCGCGCACCGCGCCGTCGCCGATCGCGTGGGCCGCGACCTGGTAGCCACGCTCGAATGCCCACTGCATCTCGCGCTTGATCTCATCGCACGTCATCATGGGCGTGCCCGTCGGATGATCGGGGATCGGGTCCGCGAGGGGCTCGAGCATCCACGCGGTGCGCGCGTTGAGCGTGCCGTCGGTGAACAGCTTGAGCCCGTCCAGCGTCACACGGCCCGTCGCCGTCATCCTCCGATCACGCCCCGCCTCATCGAACAGCGCCTGCACACCCTCGATGTGCTCAGGCGTCGCGTAGCACCACACCCGGAGCTCCAGCCTGCCCGCGCGATCCAGCGCGAGCAGTTCGCGGATCATCGCGGGCTTCGCGTGCAGCTCGTGGACCTCCACATAGCCCAACCCCAGCAGGTCCCGCTGAGCGGTGAGGATGTGCTCGCGGATCTCCTGGCCCGTCACCGGCGGCATCGCACTCCTCACACCCCGGCACGCCGCTTCGAGCAACCACCCGCTCGGCTCGCCGCCCGCCCCTCGGTCGATCAGGCCCCCCGGCGGGTCCGGCGTGTCGCGCTCGATCCCACCAAGCGTCATGGCCAGCGAACTCACCGCCATGGCGTGGAGGTCGAACGAGTTCACGACGACCGCCCGCCCCCCGCTCGCATCGTGCAACTCGCGAGCGGTCGGGGGCCGACGCTCGGCCAGCGCCTCGACCCGGAGCCCTCGACCGACGACCCACCCGTGGCCAATGGTCGCCTCGGCCCGGGCCGCGACCGCCTCAAGGCACTCGCCGACGCTCCGCACTGCCGAGCAGTCCACTTCGGACAGCGTCCGCCCGTGCTCGGCGAGGTGGAGGTGGGCGTCGCGGAGGTAACGGGTGCGCATCTTGGTCGTTTCGTACATCGAATGGGCCGCGGCTTGAAGTCTATTATCGGACAAAGCTGGTGGATTATCTCGAACCGCAATAGTCCGCGGCCCGTAAACATTGATCTAGTGCATACGCGTGACGCTCCGAGAGACCCACCAACACCCTCGGAGCACCCCGATCAAGAACCTCGGGGCACGCGGACTGCTCTCTCTCCGACACGCCCCGGGTTGCACAGGCCCGGGGCGTGTTTGTTTACCGGCTCCTCAGAGCACCCCGTCGAGCACGACCCCGGCGCCGACCGCCTGCGTGAGCATCCAGAGGAAGGCCGCCGCCCCATCGGCCCGATAAGCGTGGAGCCAGATGACTCCCATCGAGCCGCCCGCGATCGCGACGGGGGTGAGCCAGTGCCAAAGCCCGCCCGCGACGCCCACGCAAGCCACTGTCACGCCGCCGATCAGGGCGATGGTGAGCAGCGCCGACCCCGCTTCCCTGCCGAGCAGGGTGGGTGTGGTCTGGTAGCCCTCGCCCGCGTCCTTCGCCTGGTCGCGCAGGAGCATGAGCAGGACGATCACGCCGAGCGTGATCCCGAACAGGATCGCCCCTTCGAGCACCCCAATGGGGATCGCTTCGATCGACGCGATGGCGGTCCGGGCGGTCTCGGGATCGAGGGCTTCCTCGCTTTGGATCCGGGCCGCGATTGCGCCGCGCGCGCTCAGGCTGGCCATGGCGAGGGGCACGCCCACCAGCGCCACGGGGACGATCAGCTCGGAGAGCCAGAACCGCCGGCGTCGCACGCGCCCGGCGTCGAGCAGTGTCATGAGCAACAGGATCGCGAGCCCGACCACCGCTGCGATCCCCATGGTCGGCGCGACGAAGAGCAGCACGATCGAGAGGACAATCGAGGCGGCGCCCAGGAGGGTCCGCAGCGCGAGCACGCCTTCGAGCGCGAAGTGATCGCGGTTCTCGCGCAGGGCGAGGCGCGGGTCCTCGCCCATCTGGAGGAAGTGGGCGTCGAGCAGAGCGCCCCACAGGCCGGTGATGCACGCGAGGGTCGCGATGGCGATCCACCCGCCCGTGTGGTCCATGGTGAGGCCCCAAAGCAGGGCCGGGGGGACCACGAACAGGAGCATGGCCCATCGGACCGAAGTCAGCATCCGCAGGATCGTGCGCATGCCGCGGAGTCTAACGGGTGGGCGGTGGCGTTGTGGCGGGTCGGAGTCGGGGCGGGGTCACCCGTCGGACCAGGAGATCCCCGAGCCCGCGCCGGAGAACCAGTTGATGGTCTCAGCGAGCCCCGACTCGAGGTCGCACACGGGCTCGTACCCGAGGAGGTCCCGCGCGACGGAGATGTCCGCGTGCGAGTGGGGGACGTCGCCCGCGCGGGTGGGCTCGAAGATGGGCTTGACGTCCTGCTTGCGCATGATGGTCTGCATCATGGCGAGGAGTTCGACGAGGGTGATGCGCCCGCCGCACCCGATGTTGATCGGGTGGCCCGTGAACTTCTTGGGCGAGGCCCCCGCGAGGAGGTTGGCGTAGACCGCGTTGTCGATGTGGGTGAAGTCGCGCGAGGTCTTGCCGTCGCCATAGATCGTCGGGCGCTCGCCCAGCGCGAGCTTGGAGATGAACGCGGGGATGACCGCGGCGTAGGCGCCGCCCGCGGGCTGGCGCTGCCCGAAGATGTTGAAGTAGCGCAGGCACACGGTGGAGATGTCATACGTCATCGCCCATGCGCGAAGGATGTGCTCGGCGGCGGCCTTGGACGCGGCATAGGGCGAGACGGGGAGGATCGGCTGGTCCTCGCGCTTGGGCAGCGCGGGGTTGTTGCCGTACACGCTGCTCGATGCGGCGAAGACGATCCGCTCGGCGCCCGCGAAGCGGGCGGCTTCGGCGACGCGGACCGTGCCCGTCGCGTTGACCGCCATCACGCGCTTGGGCTCGCGGATCGAGCGGGGCACCGACCCGATCGCCGCCTGGTGGAAGACCACGGAGCAGCCTTCGACCGCTTCCTCCAGCGCCACCGGATCGAGGATCGACGCGTAGACGAAGCGGGCCCGGCCCGGGTGGGCATCGACGATCGACGCGATGAGTTCGGCATCGCCCGCGGACAGGTCATCGATGATCGTGACGTCACCGCCGAGCGCGAGGACCGCCTCGACGAGGTGACCACCGATGAAGCCCGCGCCGCCTGTCACGCAGACGCGGCGCCCTTCGTAGGCACGCTTGAGCGATTCGGATTGGGCAGCCCAGTCCCGCACGGTGGATTCAGTATAGGTGAGACTCACCAATCGGCGGAGTGTCTGATGTCGAAGCCGATCCCCGCGGTGCGCGGGAGGTCGCCACGCCCGGTCTGTTCTCGGTCCAATCCCCCTTTTTGGTCCTGGGCAAGGCGTCGGGGCGGGAACGACCCGAGCGCTCGCGCGTCCGAGGCTCACGTATCGTCAGACGCGGCTGGAAGGGACCATGGCCCGTTGTTCGGTGTTCCCTCGAACGGGCACCGAACTTGGTCGGCGGGGCGGCTCTCCTCTCTACCCATGCCGGGGTATTGGTATAGACACGGGCCGCGCGAGGCCCGTGGGGGAATCGCGCGACCACACTTATGGAGCCGAGTGAAATGAAGCGAACGAATCACGTCCCGGGCGGCGCACGGATCATGGGCGGCGTAGCGGGGCTTTGCCTTGGGCTTGCGACGACGACATCGATGGCACAGGTCGCGTGGCGCACCGCGCCCGATCTGCAGCCCCAGACCTCGATGACGCCCGCGCAGGCGTCGACCGCGTTGCAGGACCTCAGCGCCCGCGCAGACCAGAAGCGCGTGGTGATCGAGCTCTCGGGCGTGGCGAGCGACGCCCAGCGTCAGGCGATGGCCGACGCGGGTGTCACCCTGCTCAAGCCGCTGGGCGGCGCTTCCTACTTCGCCTCAGTCGACGCCAACCGCCTGGCCCCGGTCCTCGCGGCCCAGCTCGGCGGCGTCCGCTCGGCCCGCGCCATTAGGCCCGAGTGGAAGATGCACCCCCTCGTCGCGGGCGATGCCATCCCGGGCTTCGCGCTGGTCGAGGGTGAGCCCGATGTCGAGGCGGGGCTCAGCGGGCAGAGGGTCGCGGCGTACGTGCTGTTCCACGCCGATGCGCCGCTCGCCGATGGCGTCGACGCCGTCGGGTTCTTTGGTGGCAGGGTCACCGACCGCATCGAGTCGGTGAACGGGCTCGTCGTCGAACTGCCCCGCGAGAACCTGCAGGCGTTCGCCGATCACGACGACGTGCAGTGGATCGAGCCCGCCCTCCCGCAGCTCTCCACCATGAACGCGGAGAACCGCGTGCAGACGCAGGTCAACGAGGTCGAGCAGTTCGAGGGCCTCACGGGCCAGGGCGTCCGCGTCATGGTCTTCGATGGCGGCACGATGAACGCGAACCACTCGGCGTTCTTCAATGGCGTGTTCTCTCGCGTCCAGGTCCGCGACAACGATGGCGTCTCCGACCACGCCACCCATGTGGGCGGCACGGTGGGCGGCTCGGGCGCCGGGTCGAGCGGCGGCGCGCACCGCGGCATGGCGCCGGAGGTCTTCATCGACTCCTTCGGCTTCCAGTTCAGCGGCGGCGGCGTCTTCCTCTACTCCAACCCGGGCGACATCGAGACCGATTACGACGCCGCGATCAACACCTTCGGCAGCGATATCTCCAACAACTCCATCGGCACCAACACCGCCACCAACGGCTTCCCGTGCGAGATCACGGGCGACTATGGCGTCACCTCCAACCTCATCGACACCATCGTGGGCGGCGGGCTCGGCACGCCGTTCCGCATCGTCTGGGCCAACGGCAACGAGCGCCAGTCGACCAACTGCGGCAACCTCTACTACACCACCGCCCCCCCCGCGACCGCCAAGAACCACCTCACCGTTGGCGCCATCGAGGCGGACACGGAAGAGATGACGAGCTTCTCCTCGTGGGGCCCCACCGACGACGGTCGCATGAAGCCCGACGTCTCGGCGCCGGGCTGCCAGGTGGGCGGCGATGGTGGCGTCACATCATCGGGCTCGGGCGGCGGCTACAACGTGAAGTGCGGCACCTCCATGGCCGCCCCGACCGTTACGGGCATCGGCGCCCTCCTCCTCGAGGCCTACCGCGACAAGTACCCCTACCGCCCGGACTTCCGCAACTCGACCCTCCGCGCCCTCCTCGCCCACACCGCGAAGGACCTGGGCAACGACGGGCCCGACCACCAGTTCGGCTACGGCGCCGTGCAGGCCCAGGACGCGGTCGACCACCTCCAGACCGGCAGCATGAGCGAGAGCGCCGTGACCGACGGCGCGAGCGTCATCATCCCCATCACCGTCACCCCGGAAGATCAGCGCTTCCGCGTCACCCTCGCGTGGGACGATGCGCCGGGCGTGCCCAACGTCGAGGTCGCCCTCGTCAACCAGCTCGACCTGGTCGTCACCGACCCCGAGGGCGCCCGCCACTTCCCGTTCCACCTCGACCCCTCGGACCCCGGCGCGCCCGCCACCCAGGACCAGGAGAACACCCTCGACAACATCGAGCAGGTCGTCGTCGTCGACCCCATCCCCGGCGCGTGGACCATCGAGGTTCGCGGCACGAGCGTCCCCGAAGGGCCCCAGCCCTTCTCGCTCGTCGCCACCCCCGACCTCACGTCGCTGTTCCTTGGCGTCGTCGGCGGCGCGAGCGGGCTCACGCCCCCCGGCGAGCCCATCACCGTGGACGTCGCCCTCGACCTCACGGGCCAGGACCTCGAGTCTGCTGAGCTGTTCTACCGAACAAGCGCCGAGCAGTCGTTCCAGTCGGCCACGCTCACGCCCGTCGACGATTCACTCTTCACCGCGACCATCCCCGCGCCGCTGTGTGGCGACATCGTGGAGTACTACGCGGCCGCGACCGGTTCGGTGACTGGCGAGCAACTCGACCCCGCGGGCGCACCCTTCGAGGTGTTCGGCGCCGATGTGGGCGAACTCGATGTGCTGCTTGAGGACGACCTCGAGGCCACCTCCGGGTGGACCGTCGGTGCGCCGGGCGACGACGCCGCGACGGGCCAGTGGGAACTCGCGGACCCCCAGGCGACCAGCGCCCAGCCGGGCGACGACCACACGGAGGACGGCACGCTCTGCTTCGTCACGGGGGCAGAGGCCGGCAACGGCAACGGCTCCTTCGACATCGACGGCGGCCAGACCACCCTCATCTCGCCCATCATCGACGCCTCGGGCGGCGGCGACCCCGTCCTGAGCTACTGGCGCTGGTACTCGAACAGCGCGGGCGGCGCGCCGAACCAGGACGTCTTCATCGTCGACATCTCCAACGATGGCGGCGACTCGTGGGTCAACCTCGAGACCGTCGGCCCGGACGGGCCCGGGACGAGCGGCGGGTGGGTCCTCGCGCAGTTCACCCTCGCGGATGTCATCACCCCGACCGACCAGCTCCGCCTCCGCTTCATCGCGAGTGATGAGGGCGAGGGCTCGCTCGTCGAGGCGGCGATCGACGACCTCCGCATCGACTCGCTCGGGTGCGACTTCGTCCCGCCCATCGAGTGCGATGGTGACATCACGGGCGACAACGCGGTCAACTCCTCGGACCTCAACATGCTGCTCGCGGTGTTCGGCACCGACAACGACGACGCCGACCTGAACAACGACGGCGCGGTCAATTCCGCCGACCTCAACATCCTGCTCGGCAACTTCGGCAACGTCTGCGAGTAAGACGACCGGGCCTCAACCAAAGCACCGTGAACCCCTCTCCCGCCCCGCGCGGGGGAGGGGTTTCTTGTGCGCCGTGCCACCGACCGGTCTTCCGGTCAGTGCTTCCGGTTCGGCTTCCACAGATCGGGGGGCACTGACCCGTGGACGGGGCAGTGGCACATCAACCGTGCGGTCCTCACTCGCCCGCCGCGAGACGCGCCGGGTCCTGGCCATCCACCCGGTCCGCGGGCACGCCCAGGTACTCCAGCGCCCTGTCCATGATGCGGAGCACCACGGGGCCCGCCGCCGGGGAGCCGTAGTGCGCCAGGATCGCGCGGCGTGACGGGCCCGGGTCTTCGATCGACACGAGGACGACCAGTCTCGGCTCGCCCAATGGCGCGCCGCCCACAAAGCTCGAGATGTACTGGTTCTCGAGGTAGCCGCCGCCCGTGGGCTTGGCGACCTGGGCGGTGCCCGACTTCCCGAAGAGCGTGTACCGACCGTCGGGCTCATCGGGGAAGAGCTGCGCGAAGCGGGTGCGCATGCGCTCGGCGACGCCCGCGAGGATCTCGCGTGTCATGTAGGAGATGTCGCGCGTCAGGACGATGTTGCGGAGCTGGCTTGCCGCGTCGCCGGGGGTGGTGGCTTCGAGGCGGAGCGAGGGGAGCGTGCCCGCGAGTTCGCCGTTGCGCGCGAACACGCAGAACGCGCGCACGAGCTGGAGCGGCGACACCGCGACCTCCTGGCCCATGCACACGCTCGTCTGCGTGTAATCGCCCCAATCGCGCGGGCTCGTCACGAGCCCAGACGCCTCGCCCGCGAGCCCGATCCTCGTGGGCGTGCCAAACCCGAAGCGGAGGACATCGCCGCGGAGCTGTTCCTTGCTCAGGCGCATCGCGCCCTGGGCCATCCCGATGTTGGACGAGTAGAGGAGCACCTCGCGCCAGGTCATCGTCTTGGCTTCCGTGACGTCGTGGAGCGTGCGCTTGATGCCGGGCACCTTCCACTCGCCCCAATGAGTCTTGAAGGTCTCGTCGGGTCGGGCCTTGCCGCGCTGGGTGATCGACGCCCACACGAAGGGCTTGAACGCCGAGCCCGGCTCGAAGACGTCCTCGACGCACCGGTTGCGGACGAGTGCGGGTTCGGTGCGCTCGTTGGGGTCGATGGGCGTGACGCGGTAGCGGACGGGCCCGCGCTCACGGGCGAGCGCCGGGTCCCATTCGACGAGCCCCTCGACCTTGCGCCGGTGCTGGACCATGGCGAGGATCTCGCCCGTCGCGGGGTCGACGACGACGCAGCGCCCGCCCTGGGCGTCGGCGTGCTCGACGCCGCGCTTCAGCTCCTCGAGGGCGATCTGCTGGATGGTGAGGTCGAGCCCGAGCCTGATGTTCTCGCCGCGCTTGGGCGGGGTGAGGCCCGCTTCATCGACCCACATCGGGCGGGCCATGTGGTCGCGGACGTAGCGGATGCTGCCCGTCGTGGGCTTGAGCCGCCCGTCGAAGAGCAGTTCAGCGCCGACGAGCCCGTCGCCCTCGAACCCGACCTTGCCCACGAGGGGGGCCGTGATCGAGCCGCCGACCAGCTCGCGCACGGGGCGCACCTCAAGGTGCACGCCCGCGTACCCCAGGTTGCGCACCATCTGCGCCGAAGCGTCGTCGATCAGATCGGTGACCGCGACGTAGCGCGAGGGCTTGTCGCCCTCTGCGCTGCGCTGCTTGTTGACCCGGATCGCGTCGAAGATGCGCCCGCCCATCGTGTCGGGGTCGAGCCCGACCGCCCGCGCCACTTCGACGACCTTGGGCCCAAGCGGCTCTTCGAGCTCCGTCGGGTCGATGATCACGCGCCACCCGAAGCGGGACGCCGCGAGGACGCGCCCGCGCCGGTCCACGATGTCGCCGCGCGGCGCGCGGTGGGGGGTGACGGAGGTGCGCTCGTCGATGAAGCCCGCGAGTCGCTCACCGGGCGCAAACTGGAGCTGGGCGACGCGGGCGACGACGCCGAGCAGCGAGAGTGTGAGGAGCCCGCCGATCACGAAGGTCGCGATGTCGATGCGGTGCGCCGTCGATGCGGTCGGGCTCGTAGTGCTGGGCGTCATGGCGTGGCCTCCGCGCTGCGGACGTCGTCGGCGTCGTCGGGGTGGGGCGTGAGGTCGAGGACGCCATGCGCATAGAGGGTGCGGTTGCCCTGGGGCACGCCCGTCGAGCGCCAGGGCCCGTGGCTCTTGGTGAGCCTCGCGATGCGCTCGGGGTTGATGGACCGGGCGATGCCGACGCGGAAGAGCTGGGTGGTGCGGTCGAGGGCGGCGGACCTCCGGAGCGAGTCCGCCATGGCGCCGACCGCTTCGAGGCGCTGCTGGCGGACCGCGAGCAGTGCGCACGCGGTCGCCGCGGCGACGAGCACGAGGAACGCCACCTTGGGCGTCACGCCTCGCCCGCCCCGCGGGCGCGACGCGCGGCTCCCGAGTGGCTCGCTCGCGTGCGTCATCAGGTGCTCGGCAGCTTGAGCCTCAGCCCAACCCAGATGTCATCGGGCGAGTCGATCTTCTCGCGGTTGAGCGAGAGGATGTCGTCCATCCGCTTCACGGTGCCGAGCTCTCGCTGGGCGATCTGGGACAGGGTGTCGTTCTTCTGGACGGTGTAGTACCGCGTCGCGCCGGCCTTCTTGCTCGGCGCGGGCTTGACGGGCGCCGAAGCGGTCCGCGTCGGGGCGCTGCCGCCGAGTTCTCCGGCCGGCGGGATGAGCAGGGTCGCGCCCGCGTACAGCGAGCCGTCCTTGCCCGTCCGCCCCTCGTTGAACTTCGCGAGCTTCTTGTGCAGCGCGCCGTCGCCGTAGAACTTCTGGGCGATGCCCCAGAGGGTGTCGTTCTTCTGGACGGTGTAGGTCGTGAGGTGCGCCGCGTGGTCGGGCGTGGGGGGGGCGGTCCGGTCAGCCAGGGCGTCGGTCGGCGCGCCCATCTCGATGACGGGCACTTCGGGTCGTTCTGGGGTCTTTGCCTCACGTTGAGCCGCGGCGTGCATGCCGTTCACCCAGGTCTTGAAGTCATCCGAGTGGGCGGCTTGCTCGACCCGCTCCGCGATCGCCTCGCCCCCGCCCCTCGCGCCCGCCTGGGCCATCTGGAGCCCCGTGTTGAGCCTCATGATGGGCGGCTCGCCGTAGTCCCGGTTGATCTCGGTCGAGTCGCCCATCACCTCGGGCGAGGCGCTCTGCCCGCGGTTGGCACCCGAGAAGTGGTCGGTGAGCAGCACGCTCACCGCGAGGACGAGGACGAAACCCATGATGAGCGAGAGCTTCTGTTCGCGGGTCATTGTGGTGGAGGCTCCCCATGGCAAAGGCGACAAAGACGGACCGACAACAAGCGGGCGGGCGGGGGGTCTCCCACGCGTCCGTTGGTTGCCGCGCCCACCGCGCGACCACGAGTTTCCCACCAGACGAAGGCGCGGGGCCAGTCGCGCACCTCGTCGAACATCAATGTATCGGCGGGTCGCCCCCGCGTCGAGCAAGGATTTTCACGACGCGGAGCTTCGCCGAGCGCGCGCGCGGGTTGCGGGCGGTCTCAGCCTCGCCCGCGACCACCGGGCGGGCGCCGACCGGCTGTGCCAACCCACGCTTCCCGAGCTCGCCAAACGCCCGCTTCACCGCGCGGTCCTCGAGCGAGTGGAACGAGATGATCCCCACCCGTGCGCCCGTCGCGAGCCACGAAGAGCCCCCCGCGGCCAGCGATGTCGCCCCGCGCATCACCCCCTCCAGGAGCGATGCGAGGCTCCCGATCTCGTCGTTGATCGCGATCCGGAGCGCCTGGAAGGTGCGGGTCGCGGGGTCGATCGAGGGCTGGTCGGGGCGGCCGCCACGGGGCCGTCCCGCGGCGGCGCGGACGATCCGCGCGAGCTGGCCCGTGGTCTCGATGGGCCCCTCGCCCCGCGCCGCGACGATGGCGCGGGCGATCCGCCGGGCCGAGGGGTCCTCGCCGAAATCGCGGATGACCT
The DNA here is from genome assembly GCA_965228605.1 of Phycisphaerales bacterium. Classification (GTDB taxonomy): domain Bacteria; phylum Planctomycetota; class Phycisphaerae; order Phycisphaerales; family UBA1924. The sequence continues at coordinate 2,674,924 of OZ245825.1, read as the reverse complement.
GGGCGAGTTCCTCCTCGCTCCACGTGGCGACCGCGTCCCGCGCCGAGAACGCCACCGAGCGATCGAACCGCATGTCGAGCGGGCCGTCGTTGCGGATGCTGAGCCCGCGCTGCCCATCGTCCATCTGGGATGAGGCGAACCCGAGGTCCGCGAGGACGACATCGGCCCTGATCCCCTCGCCCGCGGCGCGCCGGGGCGCATCGACGAAGTTGGTGTGCCACGCGAGCAGGCGGGGTGTGGCCCGCCCGAGCGCATCGCCCACCCGCCGACCTGCGTAGGCGAGGTTGCCCTCGTCCGCGTCGGTCAGCGCGAGCGTTCCCTCAGGGCCGAGGGCGCGGGCGAGTTCGAGCGCGTGCCCGCCGCGCCCCGCGGTGCAGTCGATCGCCGACTCGCCTGCGCCGGGCGCGAGCAGGGCCATCACCTCTTCGAGGAGGACGGGCACATGGCCGTGATCGTGGTCGGGTCGAGGTGGTTGGGGGTCGGGGGGAATCGTCATTTATCTGCAACTGCTCCTTGCAAGCGCGGGCGTTGCGATCATCATCATCTCCTGATCGCGATGCGCGGCGGATGCCGGGTCCGATCGGACCGGCTGCGGACGTGTGCTCCGTCAACCGAGCGTAGCGATCACGAGGCCCCGCCACGAGCGGGGAACACGAATGCCTACCAAGCCCACTTCCGGCGGTAAGCCCTCCCCCAAACCCGCGGGCCCGAAGCCCGGCAAGCCGAAGCGCTCGTAACCGAGCCCCGGCTCTCAGGAAGATTGCTCTAGCTCGGGCCGCGACGGTCGGAAGGCCATCGCGGCCCTCTTGCATCGATCTCGTATCATCGGGCATGGCCACGAATGCACCCCGATGTCGCCGGCGTTGGCGCGCCACCGCCCGCTGCGCCTTTGCCCTCGCGCTCCTCACCGCCAGCGCCGCCCTGACCGCGTGCCTCCCGAGCAGGATCGCGATCGACCTCGCGCCGGGCGATGGTGAGTTCGCGGAGTCGGTGGTCCTGGGTGGCGCCCCCTCCAGTTCACCCAAGGTCGCGCTGATCGACGTGACGGGTTTCATCTCGCACACCGCGGGGCCCGGGCTCATCGCGGGGCGGGCCAACGCCATCGATTCGCTCGTCGCGCGCCTCGACAAGGCGGGCGAGGACCCGAAGGTGCGCGCCGTGGTCCTGCGGATCAACTCGCCGGGCGGCACCGTCGCCGCGAGCCAGACCGCCTACGACGAGGTCGTGGCCTTCCGCGAGCGCACGGGCAAGCCCGTCGTCGTGTCGATGGGCGACGTCGCCACCTCGGGCGGCTACTACCTCGCGCTCGCGGGCGACCGCATCGTCGCCCAACCCGCCTCCATCACGGGATCGGTGGGCGTCCTCTTCCAGACGTTCAACGTCTCGCGCGGGCTCGACATGATCGGCATCGAGGGGCGCGCCATCGTCAGCAAGCCCAACAAAGACCTCGCCAACCCCTTCGAGCCCGAAGACCCAGCCCACATCGCCATCCTCCAGGGCATGGTCGATGGCTTCTACGACGACTTCCGCGCACTCGTCATCGACTCACGCGAGGGCCTGAGCGCATCGGACATCGACACCGTCACCGACGGGCGCGTCTTCACGGGGCGGCAGGCGCTCGACCTCGCGCTGATCGACCAGCTCGGTTCGGTGCGCGATGCGTTCGAGGCGGCGAAGGACCTCGCTTCGCTCGACGCCGCGACGCTTGTGAAGTACCACGTGGAGGGCGATGTCATCACGACGCCCTACGCTTCGGCGTCGTTCGACGGTGCGCACACGCCGCCCGGCGTGGGCACGCAGGTCAACCTGTTCCAGGTCAACGTGCCCGAGCTGCCCACCACGGGCGGGTTCTACTACCTGTGGCAGCCCTGAGCGATCCCCTATGATTGGTGCATGCGACTGCCCCTGTCATGTGCGTGCGTCTTCGCCTTCCTGGCCGTAGCTGCGTCAATCGCCAACGCACAGGGCGACGCGGGGACGCCCGACTCTGAGCCCGAGCGCCTCACCATCGCGACCAAGATCGCCCCGCCCTACGCCATGAAGCACCCCGACGGCGCCTGGCACGGCCTGTCCATCGGGCTATGGGAGGCCATCGCGCGCGACCTCGACCTCGACTTCGACTACCGCGAGATGACCATCCCCGAGATGCTCGATGCGCTGGAATCGGGCGAGGTCGACGCGGGCGTCGCTGCGCTCACCATCACGCCCGAGCGCGAAGAGCGCATCGACTTCACGCACCCGTTCCAGGTCGCGGGGCTCGGCGTCGCGGTGCGCAAACAGGGCTTCATCGGGCGCACCATCGGGCTCGTCCGGGGGCTCCTCTCACCCACCTTCTGGACCGCGACGATCAGCCTCACGCTCCTGCTCCTCATCGTGGGCGGGCTCATGTGGTTTGTCGAGCGCAAGAAGAACCACGAGCAGTTTGGCGGTTCGGTGCGGTCGGGGCTTGGCTCGGGGCTCTGGTGGTCCGCGGTCACGATGACCACCGTAGGGTACGGCGACAAGGCGCCCATCACGCCCGCGGGGCGCATGATCGGGCTCGTCTGGATGTTCGCGGGCATCATCGTGATCTCGGGCTTTACCGCGGCGTTCGCGTCGTCGCTCACGCTCGGTGGGTTACGCGACGACATCCGCTCGGCGCGGGACCTGGCCGACAAGCGCATCGGCGCGGCCGAGGGCGCGACGTCCGAGGCGTTCCTCCTCTCACGCGGCACGAGCGTGCGCCCCTTCGCGACCGTCGAGGCCGCGGTGGATGCGCTCGTCGACGACGACCTCGACGCGGTCGTCCACGACCGACCCATCCTCCGGTACATGGTGGGCGAGGGCGGCGCCGAGGGCGTCCACATGCTCGACCTCGAGTTCGAACGCCAGGACTACGGCATCGCCCTCCCCGAAGGCTCGCCGCTCCGCGAAAGAGTCAACCGCGCGCTCCTCGAATACATCGGCAGCGACCAGTGGCGCGAGCAGCAGACGCGCTACCTGGGCGGGGACGACTGATCGCGGCGGTCGCCTAGCCCGAGGGGTAGAACGCGAACAGGCAGATATTCCAGATCGTGTGCGCACCGATGCAGGGCCACACGCTCCGTGTCCAGACAAACACACCACCAAGCACCATCCCGACCAGGAACGTGGACGCGACGTGGTAGTAGCCGCCATAGATGTGGTAGGACGCGAAGAGCGCCGACGACGCGACAACCCCGACCCACACGCGGCCCGTTGCTTCCGCGATGCGCGGGATCATGTAGCTCCGCATCGAGAACTCTTCGAGCAGGCTGTTCGCGATGAGCCCCACGATCAGGACCGTCCACTCGGATCCGCCCGCGGGCGCCGAGAACCCGCTCTCCTCAGGCATGATCTCCCACGCCCACACGTCGAGGACCCACCACACGATCGCGAGCGCGAAGTCGATGGCCCAGAACACAAGCGGCGCGAGCCCCATCAGCGCGAGGGCGAGGCGCGGGTGTGGCAGCGCGAACCCGAAGTGGCGTCTCGACCGCCCCGAACGCCACATCAGGTAGAGCAGGATGGGAAGCATCTGCACCGACGCCACGACCGACTGCAGGTGCGCCTCCGCAAAGCTGATGTCCCAGCCCGCGCTCGAGGGTTCCGCCAGGAGCTGGGCCGCGGCGCTGTAGAGCCAGAACACACACGTGAGGCACGCCACCGCGACGATCTCGACCCAGAGCCCGCGCGGTGGTGGGGCGGCGTCGAGCGTCTCGACGTCGATGGTGTCGCCGCCCGGCGGCTCGGGCGCGACCGGCGCGATAATGCGTGGCGTCGCGCCCTCCGATGCGCCGCCCGCGATCGCCCCGCCGGGCGCACCATCAGGCTCGGGTTGTGCGTCTGGGTTGCTGGTCATGGGGCGGCAAGTAGTATGACAACTGGCGGGGCCGACCGCGCAAGGGCGACGCCGCGCGGAGGCGAGGGTAGAGCGATGGGGCAAGTCATCGGGCGGTTGGCGTCTGCCCTGTGCTCGGTCTGGTGACGAGCGTGGGCGTGGCGTGGGCGCTCGCGTTGATCCCGATCCAGCTCGGCGCGCCCGCCCCGAAGGCTCACACCGGCCGACCTGACTGCTGGCAGCAATAACGGACCGGATGGCCCCTCACGTGCATGACCGCTGAGAGGCGGCGTGGGCCTGCTCAGGTCGGAGACGCCTGGCGCCGTGGCGCCTCGCTCGACCCGCTCGCCATCGGGCGCCGTGGCAACCGCTCATTCGCCGACAACTCCGCCGCCGCAACGGACGTTGCCTCGCGTGCGGCTACGATCTTGCCAACCTCACCACATGCCCCGAATGCGGACCGCCAGGACCATGACACAACTCCCCAACACAACCCTCGCAAACATCCCCGCCCCCGTTTCCATCATTGGGCTGGGCTGCATGGGCATGTCTGATTTCTACGGCGAGCGCGACGACGCCGAGTCCATCGCCACCATTCATCGCGCGCTCGAGATCGGTGTCAACTTCTTCGACACCTCCGACGTCTACGGCCCGCACACCAACGAGGAACTCGTCGGCAAGGCCCTTGCCGGCCGACGCGACCGCGCCGTCATCGCCACGAAGTTCGGGCTCGTGCGCAACGCCGCGGGGGAGTGGAAGGGGGTCAACGGGAACCCCGACTACGTGCGCACCTGCTGCGATGCAAGCCTCACCCGCCTCGGCATCGACACCATCGACCTCTACTACCAGCACCGCGTCGACCCCGATGTGCCCATCAAGGAAACCGTCGGCGCGATGAAGGAACTCGTCGAAGCGGGCAAGGCCCGCGCGATCGGGCTCTCGGAGGCCGGACCCGACACCATCCGGCGGGCCCACGCCGTCCACCCCATCGCGGCGGTCCAGAGCGAGTACTCCCTCTGGACGCGCGACCTCGAAGGTGATGTGCTCCCCACGTGCAAAGAGCTCAACATCGCCTTCGTCGCCTACTCGCCGCTCGGGCGCGGCATGCTCACCGGCTCGCTCACCGATAAGGCGCAGATGCCCGAGGGTGACTACCGCCACAACACGCCACGTTTCCAGGGCGACAACTTCGATCGCAACGTCGAGGTCGCTCGCGCGGTGAAGAAGATCGCAGACGCCAAGGGGTGCACGCCCGCGCAGGTTGCCCTCGCGTGGGTGCTCGCTCAGAACACGCGGCTCGGACAGGCCATCATCCCCATCCCGGGCACCAAGCGGCGCGCCTACCTCGAACAGAACACGGCCGCGGCGTCGATCGAACTCACCAACGACGACCTTGCCACTATCGAAGGCCTCTTCCCGCGCGAGGGCGTCGCCTCGGGCACGCGCTACCCGGAGTTCCGCATGGGCGAGCTCGGGCGCTAGCCCCTGTTGGCGAAGTTGAGCGCCCACCCCAGCCACGCGTTGGGATCGGCGAAGCTGATCCAGAGGCAATCGAGGCGCGTGAGCCACCACTGCCCGCTCGCGCCCTCACGCCAGTCGGCCTCCCACACGCTCCGCACGGTGGTCGAGCCCGCGGTCTGCACGTTCGACGAGCAGCTGAAGCGCACGGTGACATCGCCGTTGCTCGCGATGGAAGCGCCCTTGACGCTCATCGCGTTGCTCGTGATCTCGCCGTTCAGGCTTGACACCGCCGTGACCAGGGCGCCGCGCGTCAGCCTGCTCCCCCCCTGACCCGATGCGAGCATGATCGCGTTGGGCGCGAGCATCGCGTCGACCTTGGCGGCGTCCTCCGCGACGATCGCGTCGATGAAGGCGATCGAGCGCTCGCTCGCCGCCTCGCGCGGCGTCTCCACAGCCATCCCCAGCGCCATGACGCCGCCCGCGAGCGCGAGTCCACCGATCAGGGCTCCGAGCCCCGGGCGCGGCTTGCCACGCGTTGTGAGCACCCACCACGCCACACCGCCGATCAGCGCAAAGAGCACGGCCCCGTAGAGGGGCTTCTCGAGCAGCATCGACTCCCAGATGGGCGACGACTCGATGGGCGGGAGGTTTGACGGTCCGAGCAAGCGGGGCCTCCTTCGTGGCTGGCACACGGGCGCTGCGTCCACACGAGCGGGCGCAGGGTATGCATCATCTCATCCCCTGTTCGGGCGTGCACGCGAGGCAGTTGCAGCGCCGCTCGCGGCCACCCCGATAAACCAGCGCAGGGGCGCGCCGGTGCCGCGCGCCCACCCCACGTAAAGGCGGTGCGCATGACGACCCTCTCCACTCCAACGCCTGTCGCGAGCCATGCTTGCCTCGAGCGGAACCTGCGCGCCCTGGCGCCACACTCGCCGCGCATCGCCCAGCTCATCGCCCAGACGCCCCCGTCCGCGGACATCGAGTTCGTCGAGACCAGCGAGCCAGGCGCGGTCTCCGCGGCCCTGGGCGGGCGGGCACTCGCGAGCAGGAAGCGCCCACGCCAGGAGGGCGAACGCCTCGCGCAGACCATCGATCTCGACGAAGCTGGCCTCATCGCGGCCCACGGCTTCGCGCTGGGCTACCACGTCCAGGCGCTCGTCGAGCGCATGGGCGACCAGACCGTCGTCATCGTCTACGAGCCCGACGTCGCGCTGCTCCGCGCGGTCCTCGAGCGCATCGACCACGCCGGTTGGCTCGCGAAGGGCCTCGTGCGCTTCGTGGTCGACCCCGCCGATGGCCCGTCGATCACCGCGGCCCTGCGCGGGTGGGAGCCGCCCATGTCGATCGGCGTGGCCTTCCTGCGGCACCCGCCGTCGCAGGCTCGCCTGGGCGATGGGCCGCGCCGGTTTGATGAGGGCCTCGCCCGCGCGATCGGCGTGGCCCGCACGCACGTCATCACCACGCTCATGCAGAGCGATGTCACGATGCGCAACGCGCTGATGAACGTCGACCGGTACCTGCAATCGCCGGGCATTGCAGACCTGAAGGAGGCGTGCGTCGGCGCGCCCGCGATCGTCGTGTCCGCGGGGCCCTCGCTGCAGCGCAACATCGATGTCCTCGCGGCCGACCCGACCATCCGCGAGCGCTGCCTGATCATCGCCGTGCAGACCACGCTCAAGCCCCTCCTTGAGCGGGGCATCCGGCCGCACTTCGTTACGGCCCTCGATTACGCGGAGATCTCCAAGCGCTTCTACGAGGGGCTCTCGCCCGCGGACGTCGAGGGCGTCACGCTCATCGCGGAGCCCAAGGCCAACCCGGCGATCGCGGGCGCCTTCCCCGGCGCGCTCCGCATGCCCGCCGACGGCGCGTGCGACCTGATCCTCGGCGCGATGGGCGACGAGCGCACGGGCGAGGCGCGGGGCCAGCTCCCCCCCGGCGCCACGGTCGCGCACCTCGCGTACTACGTCGCCCGCTACCTCGGCGCTGACCCGGTCATCCTGATGGGCCAGGACCTCGCGTTCACAGATGGGCAGTACTACGCCGCGGGGGCATCGATTCACAACGTCTGGGCGTGCGAGGTCAACCCGTTCAACTCGATCGAGCAGATGGAGTGGGAACGCATCGTCCGCATGCGCGGCCACCTGCACGAGGCGGTCGATCACCTCGGGCGCAGGGTCTACACCGACGACCAGATGACGACCTACCTGGCGCAGTTCGAGCGCGACTTCGCGGACGATGGGGCGCGCGGGCTCCGCGTGGTCGACGCGACCGAGGGCGGCGTCGCCAAGGCGGGCGCCGAGGTGATGACGCTGCGCGAGGCGCTCGACGTGTATGCGCCCGCCGGGGCGCCGCGACTCCCCGGGCTCGTTGCGCCAAGGGCGCCCAGCTCCAGCGCCGACCTCGTCGGGCTCCGCGAGGCCCTCGCGGGTGTCCGCCTCGATGCGCGCCGCATCGGCCGGCTCGCGCGGGAAGCAAGGGCGGTGCTCGGGAAGGTCAAGGCAACGCCCGAGGCCGACCGCGCCAACCAGCTCATCAACCGCGTGCACAAGCTGCGCGATGAGGCCACATCGCTCAACCCCGCGTGGAAGCTGCTGGGCAGGCTCAACCAGTCGGGCGCCATGAAGCGGTTCCGCGCCGACCGCGCCATCGCCCTCGCGGCCCACCTCGACGAGCGCGAGCGCCAGAACCGCCAGGTCGACCGCGACATCGTCAACCTCGAGTGGCTCTCGGACATGAGCGAAGTGCTCGACGACCTGCTGCTCGCGGTCGATAGCGTGTTCGACGGCGGGCCGCGCCGGACGCGCGAGCGCCTCGCGGCAATGCCGGGAGACTCAGCGAGCGAGCCGCCGCCGCCGGTCCGCATCGCGGCGGTTGTGCCCGTCGAGGGCGCGGTCGACCACGCCCGCTTAGCCGAGACGCTCGGGAGGGTCGCGCAGATCGAGTCCGTCCGCAGCGCGATCATCCTCGCCGCGGACCCGGCCTTGATCCCGACGGACCTACTCGGCGGAGTCGACGGTCTCGAAGTCATCGTGCACGCATCCGCGACGATGGCATGCGCCGAGCACGCCGCGGCCCGCCGGGCGACCAGGGCCGCTCGTGCGTTCGGGCCCTCCTCGTGGCGTGGCGGCATCGCCCACATGACGGTGTTCGATGAACTCCTCGACCCGTTCGCGATCGTCGAAGCGCTCGGTGCGCACGCCTACGACTCCGCCCTGCTCGTCGGCCCCGAGTGGGACGGGCTCGACCCGTCGACGTGCGAGCGCATCGTCGCCCAGCACGCCGAGCGCCCGGACCACTATCAGTTCACGTTCTCACAGGCGCCGCCGGGTGTCGCCGGGTGCGTCATCGCACGCTCGATGCTCGACCAGATGTGCGAGGCGCAGGGCGGCAACGCGATGTTCGCCACGCTCGCGGGCACGCTCGGGTATGTCCCGACCAACCCGCGGATCGACCCGATCGGCAGGCCCTCGTGCGTGCTGATCGACGAGACGCTCCGCGACGCCCCGCCAACCGACGGCGTCGACGTGCCACGCGAGGTGATCGTCGAAGTGACAACCTCGCGAGAGCGCACGGGGCTGCGCGCGGGGTGGCATGAGCACGAGGACCGACCCGACATGTCACCCGCAGAGCTCGCCGCGACGCTGCGCGCCCTCACCAACCCCTCGCGCATCGCCCTCACCTTCGCGGGCCTGGGCGACCCCCTCAACCACCCCGACATCCTCGCACTGATCGACACCGCACGCGACGCGGGCGTGGGCACGATCCATGTGCGCACCGACCTGACGTGCGACCCCGGCCTCGTGCGCGAGATCATCGATCGCGTCGACGTCGTCTCCGTCGACCTGCTCGCCAACACCGCCGCGACGTACGAGCGGATCACGGGCCACGACCGCTACCGCGCCGCGCTGGAAAACTGCGACCTGGTCCTGCAGGCCCGCACCCTCACGCGTGGGATGCCGAGCACGTGGCTCGTGCCGCGCATCACGCGGTGCGATGCCACGTACGACGAGATCGAGGCGTTCTACGACAAGTGGCTGCTCGTCGCGGGCGCTGCGTCGATCGACCCGCTCCCGCGAGCCATTGACGGCGAGCGGATCACCCCGATCCCGCCGCCCGCCCTGTGCGTCCGGCGCGCCCGACGCGAACGGATCCTCATCCTGAGCGACGGACGGATCTGCGCCGACCCCGACGACCTGAGCGGTCGCAGTGCCATCGCGACCATCGACGACCCGCGCTGGCTCGACATGTGGCGTGACTCGGCGTGCGCCGATGGCGGTGCGCTGTGAGCGCGCTCGCGATCATCCTCGCACGTGCCGGGAGCAAGGGCGTGCCGGGGAAGAACGTGCGCGAAGTGGGGGGGATGCCGTGCATCGCGTGGACCATCGACGCGGCACGGCGCGCCGCGAGCGTGTCGCGCATCGTGGTGAGCACCGACGACCCCTGTGCGCGCACGATCGCGATGTCCATGGGGGTCGAGGCTGTCGAGCGTCCGTCCGGCCTCGCGAGCGACAACGCGACCATCGACGACGCGGCCCGCCACGCGCTCAACGCCGTGTGGGCCGGTGCGCCGCCGCGTGTCTCGCCCGCGCTGGCGATCGACCCCGTGGTCCTGCTCTACGCCAACGTGCCGGTCCGCCCGCGCGGCCTCATCGATCGCGCGGTCGACCTGCTCGTGCGCTCGGGCGCCGACTCGGTCCAGAGCTACGCGCCCGTGGGCAAGCACCACCCGTGGTGGACGGGCGTGGTCGATGAATCGACGGGTCACGTCCGCCCGTGGGAGGGCGATGTGCTCAACCACGGCGTGTACCGCAGGCAGGACCTCCCCCCAGCGCACATCCCAGACGGCGGCGTGCTCGCCTTGCGCCGCGCGGCGCTGATGCTCGAGGTCGCGGGCGTGGCGTCGGGGCCGCACGCGTTCCTGGGCGCGGAGCGCCGGGGGATCGTCACGCGCGAGGGCGAGGTCATCGACATCGACTGTGAGACCGACCTCCTCGTCGCCGATGCCATCCTGCGCCGGCGCATGGCGCACGGGGACGCGGCGTGAACATCGGCGACCGACCCATCGGCGCGGGCGCCCCGGTCTACATCATCGCGGAGATCGGCGTGAACCACGACGGGAGCGTGGAGCGTGCGCTTGAGCTCGTCGAAGCGGCCGGTGATGCGGGCGCGGACGCCATCAAGGTCCAGTACTTCGAGGCCGACTGCCTCATGAGCCACGCCGCGAAGCTCGCGGCCTACCAGCGCGATGCGGGCGAGGACGACCCTCTCGCGATGCTCCGCCGACTCGAGTTGCGCATCGAGGAAATGGCGCAGGTCGTCGAGCGTGCGCACGAACGAGGCCTCCACGCGATCGTGACGCCGTTCAGCGTCGAGCACATCGGCGCCATCGCGGAGCTGCCGTGGGACGCGTTCAAGACCGCCTCGCCCGACATCGTCCACCGCCCGCTCCTCACGGCGATCGCGCGCGTGGGCAGGCCCATGATCGTCAGCACGGGCGCGAGCACGCTCGACGAGGTGCTGTCCGCCACGGCGTGGCTCGACAGCGCCCGCGACCGCCTCGCCCTCCTCCAATGTGTCAGTTGCTACCCCGCGCCGGAACCCGCCCTCGACGGCGTCGCGTGCCTCCACCACGCGACGACCCTACCCGTGGGGTACAGCGACCACACATCGAGCGTGGAGACAGGTCGCGATGCGGTGCGCGCCGGCGCCGTCATCCTTGAGAAGCACTTCACCTACGACACCTCCGCGCCGGGTCCGGATCACAGGGCATCGCTCGATCCGGCGGGCTTCGCCCGCTACGTGCGCCTCGCGCGTGGGGCAACGCCGCCCGCCCGGCCGACGACCGGCGCCAGTGCGGCCAAGCGGGTCCTCGACTGCGAGCGCGATGTGCGGGCGGTGAGCAGGCAGTCGGTGGTGGCACGCCGGGCGATCGCCACGGGGAAGGTCATCACGGCCGCCGACCTGACGTTCAAGCGGCCCGGCGTGGGGGTCGAGCCGTCCCGTGCCGACGAGATCGTCGGGACGCGGGCGGCCCGCCCCATCGGCGCAGACATGCCCATCGTGTGGGATGATGTCGCGCATGGATGAGCCTTCGACGCTCCGCGTCTGTGTGGTGACGGGTTCGCGTGCCGAGTTCGGACTCCTCGAGCCCGTGATGCGGGCCGTGCGCGATCACGAGATGCTCGACCTCCGCGTCGTGGTCGCGGGCTCGCATCTCCTTGAGCCCGCGCTGACCGTGGGCGAGGTCGAGCGGGCGTTCGACGTCGCGGCACGGGTGCCCATGCAGGGCGCCGCGGGCGACAAGCGTTCCCGCCTCGACGACGCCCGCGCGGTCGGGCGAGGTGTGGGCGGGTTCGCAGACGCGTTCGACGGGATCGACCCCGGCTGGGTCGTCGTGCTGGGCGATCGGATCGAGGCGTTCGCCGCCGCGTCCGCCGCCGCAATCGGCGGGATCGCGCTGGCCCACATCCATGGGGGCGACCGGGCCGAGGGTGTCGCGGACGAAGCGATGCGTCACGCGATCACCAAGCTCGCGAACCTCCACCTCGCCGCGACCGAGTCCTCCGCGGGACGGATCGTGCGCATGGGCGAGCCCGCGGATCGGGTGGTGGTGACGGGTTCGCCCGCGGTCGATGCGCTGGCGGCGGTTGCGCCGCTCGACGACGACCTCGCTGCGGAGTTGAGCGACCCGTCCGTGGTGGTGCTGATGCACCCGTCGGGGCTCGACGCCGATGAGGAACGCCTGGTCGCTCGGAACACGATGGGCGGCGTCGCGATGGCCGAGAGTGATGGGCGCGTGCTGGGGCTCCACCCCAACCACGACCCGGGGCGTGACGAGGTGCTCGATGAACTGGTCGCCTCCGCGAGCCGCAACGGGTGGCGTGTGGCGGACCACCTCCCGCGTGAGCGCTTCGTGGGGTTGCTCAAGCGCCTCGCGACGCGCGGGGGCGTGCTCGTGGGCAACAGCTCCGCGGGGTTGATCGAGGCGGCCGCGGTGGGGCTCGGTGTGGTCAACGTCGGCGTGCGACAGGGTGGGCGCGAGCGCGCCGCCAACGTGATCGATGTCGAGGGCACGAGCGCCAACCAGGTGAGCGAAGCGATCCACCGCGCCCGCGAACTCCGCGGCGCTGGGCACCCCTACGGCGATGGCCACGCGGGCGATCGCATCGCGGATGCCCTCGCATCGCACGACCCCCGCGCCGCGGGGTTCGCCCGCAAGCGCAACGCCTATTGAGGGGGGCGGGTCGCGCCCGTCGCGGGGTGTGTGCCGATTGCGCGAAAGTAGCGTGCGCGGGCAGCCGATGACGACTATCGGGCGCAATGCCGCGCCGCGCGAGGGAGACAGCGCATGTCAGTCGAGGCGACCAAGACGAGCGAAGTAGCCAGCGAAGCGATCAAGGGCATCAGCCACATCGCCACGCTGCCCGAGGTGACCACCAAGATCCTTGAACTGGTCGAGGACCCTTCGTCGACCGCGAAGGACCTGCACGACGTCATCGCGGTCGACCCCGCGCTGTGCAGCCGCATCCTCAAGGTGGTCAACTCGTCGTTCTACGGGCTGCCGGGCCAGATCGGCTCCATCAATCGCGCCATCGTCCTCCTTGGGCTCAACGCGGTGAAGAACATCGCCATCAGCGCGAGCATGGCCAAGATGTTCCGGGGCGGCCAGCTCTGCCCCGAGTTCAGCGCCAAAGAACTGTGGAAGCACTCGGTCGCCACCGCCACCGCCGCCAAGCTCATCTGCGACGACCTCAAGATGGGGCTCGGCGACGAGGCCTTCCTCGCGGGCCTCATCCACGACATCGGCATCATGGTCGAGCTCCAGCACGACCGCCTCAAGCTCATCGAGGTGGTGCAGTCGCTCGGTCTCACCGACGGCGTGCCCGCCAAGCCCATGACGGAGGCCGAAGCCGAGCTGTTCGGCGCGACCCACGAGCAGTTTGGGTCGGCGCTGTGCGAGCGTTGGAAGTTCCCGCAGTCGCTCGTCCAGGCGGCGGGCTTCCACCATCACCCGCTCGACCTCGAGAGCGGCGGGCGACGCCTCGCGTGCGTGGTCGCGATTGCCGATCGCCTCTCGGGTGAACTCGAAGAGGGCTTCCGCCTGGACCTGACCGACCTGACCGTCGACCCCGCGGTGATGGAGGAGATCGGTCTGACCCAGGACCGCCTCGTCGCCATCCGCGAGCGCGTCGGCGCCGCGATCGAAGACGCCCAGGCCATGCTCGCTTGAGCAAGGCCCCCTGAATCTCTCTCTTTCTCCCTCCGGGCGGCATGACGGCCTCGTCATGCCGCTCTTGTTTGTGCGCTAACGTCGAGTCTATGAGCGTCTGGAAGCTGACGATCGCGATCGTCCTGCTGGTCATCGGACTGGTCGCGATCCTCTACTGCGCCAATATGACAGCCTTCTCGGTATGGCTCTCGGGCCACCCAAACTCCGACAACCAGCTCTGGGCCCGCCGCGCCAACATCTGGGCGCTCGTGACGCTCGCGGTGCTCCTTTCCGAGGTCGCCGGGACCTGGCGGCTCATTGTCGTGTGCCCGCGGGGGCGCGCATCGGCACCGCCCGCCTAGGGACAAGGCGCCCCGAACTGGAACAGCAGGATGTTCAGGTCGGCACTCGTGGTCTGGCCATCGCCATCGATGTCACCCGCGGCGCCCATCGCGAAGTCGCCGAGCAGGATGTTGAGGTCCGTCGAGTCGACCGTGCCCGATTCGTCGAGGTCGGCGCAGAGGCCGCCGCATTCGTCGGGGATGCCATCGTTGTTGTCGTCGTCAACCGCGCCCGCCGCGATCTCGCAGGCGTCAGGTATGCCATTGGCGTTGCAGTCGTCGGCGAGTCCACCCGCGATGTCGTCGGTGTCGGGGATGCCGTTGCGGTTGCAGTCGTAATCGTTGATGCGCATGTAGTAGACGTCCTGCTCGCCGTTGAACGTCGCGGCCCACGCGAGGTCGGCGCCGACGTCGTCGCTCACGAGGTGGTAGTAGTCGCCGAGCTTGTTCTGCTGGGGGAAGCCGAGCAACGAGTCGTACTTGATGGTCAGGATCTCGTTGGGGCTCCACGTCTCGCCGCCGTCGGACGACGAGGTGTAGACGAGCTGCGAGAAATTGAAGCCGTTGGGGCCGCCCGGCGTGACGCGTGTGTCGTTGAAGACGACGTCGATCCGCCCGTTGGGCGCGACGCCCATCGTGACGAACCACTGCCACGCGCCGGTGAAGAACTGGTCGTCGTTGAGGCGCGTCGGATTCGACCACGTCAGCCCGCCGTCCGTGCTCTTGAGGAAGTACGCCTCCATCGGGTCCTGCCCGAACGTGGCCGGCGGGCGGATCGGGGCCGCGAGGTACAGGTTGCCCTCGTTCGCCCCGCCCGAGCGGTCGGCGTGGATCCACACCTGCCCGAGCAGGCCCGCGGGGTTGGGCCCGTCGCCAATGATGAGCGACCCGCCCATGTCGACCTGCACCGACTGGTCGAACGCCATCCCGCCCGGCTCGGCGAGCCCCGTGGCGCGCGACACGAAGAACGTATCGCTCTTGGCGGAGTTGACCGCGCCCGCGACGAACACGTTGGAATCCGCGTCGAACGTGATCGTGCCAAACGACGGGAAGCCCGGCACCTGAATGGGCTGCTGCCAGTCAGCGCCCTGCGTGCCCGGCAGCGCGAAGTTGAACTGCGCCGGGAAGTGCGGGTTGCCCGCGACGTTCCACGCCTGGTACATCGCGCCGTCGTTGGGCCCGCCCGTGTCGTCGATAGCGAACCACTGCTTGTCGCCACCAAACGCGAAGGAGGGCTCGTCCCACGTCTTGCCGCCGTCGAACGAGCGGTAGATCTCGCTCATGAACATGGGGCTCGTCGAGAGCGAGTTGTAGTAGAGCGTGCCGTCGGGTCCGGAAGTCAGGACGGGGTCGGACTGGAACACCCCCGGCTCGAGCACGCCCGGGAACGTCCAGGTGCGCCCGCCGTCGTCGGTCCACCCCCACCCCGCTTGTCGGAAGTTGGACTCGACGGTGTCGAACTGACGCCACCCGATGGCGATGCGGTTGGGCGCGGTTGGGTCGACGGCGATGGAGGGTTCGTTGGCGGCGTCGCCCACGATGTTCATGCCGTTGGCGTCGACGTTGACCTGGGTCAGGGTGCGCACGAGCGGGCTGAGGGCGATCATGCCGCCCACCGCGGCGGGCATCGAGCGGGGTTGAACACCCGGCTCGAGGTAGGGCATATCGGGGCGCTCGGGCGGGCGCTCGCCGATGACCTGAGCGGGGGCGATTGCGTTAAGGCCGGATAACACTGCGGTAACGGTGATGAGCATGCGTCTCGCCTCCTCGTGTGCAAGCTACACCGTTAGGACGCGCGAAGGGGTCCGAGTTTTGGCATTTCTGGATTTTGGTTTCTTGCGAGCGGTAGCATTGTGCATGTAGGGTCTCTCGATACTTGGGGCGAGAGGAGTTTCCGATGCGCTGTGTCGCCAGTTGGCTTTGCCCTGTCTTGGTCGCAGGTGTGCTTGCGGTGTGGGCGGCTTCGCCCGCAGGAGCGAGTTGTGTCGTGAATGCGCCGCCTGTGACGTACACACCGACTGGAGGCGTGAACAAGGTCATCAGCGCTGACTTCGATGGCGATGGCGATGTGGACCTCGCGGTGTCGAGCCCGATCACGGACAAGGTGGTGCTCCTGCTGAACGATGGAGCGGGCGTCTTCACCGCCGGCCCGTTGGTGCAGGCAGTGAACCCCTCGGCGATGGTCGCGATCGATCTCGAAGGCGATGGCGACCTCGACCTGGCTGTCGGCGCTGTGGAGGTGGGGCAAGGGGTGTTGAGGCTCTTCAGGCAGTTCAGCGATGGGACCTTTGTTGAGGTCGCGTCGTTCAGTTTCCCCGACCCTGTCTTCGATGCCATCAGCGCGGACCTCGATGGTGATGGCGACGTGGATCTAGCGCTTGCGATCGCGCAGGATTCCGAGATGGTCGTCATGAAGAACAATGGGCTTGGTGACCTTACGGCATTCAGCTACCCCGCTTGCTGTAACCCACGATCGGTCGGTGTGGGCGACTTCGATCTCGATGGCGACCTCGATCTCGCGGTCGGGCAGAAGGGTGCTGTTGACAGCGTGCGGTTGTTCACGAACGACGGCACTGGCACATTTTCGGATGATGGGCTGCTTGAGACCTGTGACCCCGGGGTTGTCGTAGGTGATCTCAATGGCGATGGGCGCGCGGACATCGTTGCGGCCAACGAGAACGTGAACTGTCACACTGTTACGGTATGGCTCGCGAGCGGAGGAGGGGACTTCACCGCGGCGTCGGTTTACGAGTCTCTGGTACCCCCCCGGCGTCCCGCGCTCGTTGATGTCGAAGGGGATGGCGACTTGGACATCGTCCTCGAGAACAGCCGGTTCGTAGCGATGTTGAACGATGGGACAGGTGCGTTCGAGCTTGCCTACAAGAGCTGCAACATCGGGAGTAGCGATTCCACAGTTGCCGACCTGAATAACGATGGCCTGATGGACTTCGTGGCGGTCGACTCATCGGTGTTCGTGCTGATGGGGACGCCGCCGAGCGATCCGTCGCCCGACCTAGACTGTGACGGCGTTGTTGACACTGCTGATCTGAACTTCTTACTGAGCCAGTTCGGTCAGCCCATCTCGTGGCTGACGCTGATCGCCGACCTCGACTGCGACTTCGACGTGGACTCAATCGACCTGCAGGTGTTGCTGGGTAGCTTCGGGCAGAGCCCCTGACTCCGCCGGTCGGCTTGAGACCTGGCGATCACTCATCTGTGCGCTGCTCGAGGGCCTCTTCGAGCAGCTTCGCGTTCCGCAGGTTCGCCTTGTACGCGACGTCGAAGACGATGTCGACGAGCGGGATGAGCCCGATCAACCAGTCGATCGCCAGGTTGAACAGCATCTTCGCGAGCACGCGCGGCCCGACCCTCAGCCGCCGGGCTTCGAAGAGGATGAGCGCACCGACAAGCGTCGTCGCGGAGTCGCCGACCACGGGGAGGAGCCCGAGGATCGCGTCGTAGCCGAAGCGGATCGACGTGCCCGGCACGCGATAACGCGTGTCGAGCCATGAGGCGACGGCCTGCGCACGCCGGCGCGCCTGTTCCACACTGTCCTGGTCGTGGGCGACGGCGGGCCTACTTCGTCACGATCACCCACACCGCGTGGATGATGCCGGGCACGTAGCCGAGCAGCGTGAGGATCAGGTTGATCCAGAAGTGCAGCCCGATCCCGACCTGGAGGAACACGCCAAGCGGCGGGATCAGGATCGCGAGCAGGATCCGCAGCACATCGGCGCCGCCGTTGTTGGTTGGTGCAGTCATGCGGACATTGTACGCGTCGCACGCCTCGCCGAAGGCGGGCGAGATTCCCAGAATCAACAGCACTCGGCGCACCAGACCGCCGGGTCGTGGCGGTAGAACGCCTTGAGCTGCTCGTACAGCTCCGGGTGCGTGCGCTGCATCGCCGCGGGCTGCTCGAAGAAAACTTCGGTCGCGACGGCGAAGAACTCCGCGGGGCTCGTCGCGCCGTACTTGCGGAGCAGCGTGGGCTCGCCGAACGACGCCGCCTTCCGCAGTGCCGCGAACTCGTTGCCAAGCACCTGCGCCCAGGTCGAGTACAGCGTGCGGTCGGGCAGCACCGGCGCGCCCTCCGTCGAGCCTGATTCCGAGTCGAGTTGGTGCGCGAACTCGTGGTAGACCAGGTTGTGCCCGTCATTGGTGCAACAGGCGCCCCGGCGCACATCATCCCACGAGAGCACCACGTAGCCCGAGTCCCACGACTCGCCCAGTCGCGACTGCTTCCCGGCGCTCACCACCCCGCCCACGCCCCGCTTCTCCGCCTGCGCGATGTAGCGGTGCGGGTAGACGATGATCGAACGGAGGCGCGGGTAGTAGCTCGGGTCGTCGTGGTTCAGGATGAGCAGGCACGCCTGGGCCGCGATCGTCAGACGCACCTCGTCGGTGATCTCGAGCCCCCGCGCCCCCTCGAACCGCTTCTCGCCCAGGAACACGTTCATGTGTCCCTTGAGGCGTGCCTGTTCCTCGGGCGTGAACCGCGTCACGATGGGCACGTTCCGCATCACGATCGCCCAATGCTCATCGGGCATGGGCTCGGCGCGGAGTCGCGCCCGCCGCCACTGCTTGAAGGGCCAGATCATCGCGATGCTCTCCCGCTTACCCGCCTGCGCGGGCCACAAGCTCGTCGAACCGCTCGTCGGTCATCTCGAGCCTCCGGGCGAACTCCCCGATCATCGCCTTCTCTTCCGTGGAAATGCTGCCGTCCGCCGCGGCGACCTTGAGCAGCGCGGCGATGGTGCTGTCGGGGTCCGTCGAGAGATATTTGAACTGCTCCTTGTAGAAGTTCGAGTCCGACTCGGCCCGGGCCCGCATGGCCTGGACCGAGGCGGGCCCCACCCCGCACCTGTCCGCCAGACGCTGGATCAGCTCCCCCTCCCGCTCGTCGATGTTCCCATCGATGCCCGCCACGCAGCACGCGGCCCGGAGGATCTCTACTTCGTGAATCGACATGAGCGGTTTCTCTCCCCGAGACATGGCCTGACAGTCACCGTACGATGCTAGGCAGCCGCACGTGGGACAAAGGCCCGCGGGCCTGCCCGCCGATGGTGGGATAGACTGCGATCGATCAAGGGAGCCCCCGCGAGGGGGGACCAAGCCGAACTATGGGCGAGATGTTGCAAGCAGACCAGGACGAGCCTCCTCCGTCCGACGAGCCGGCTCGATGTAGCCCATCCCCCCGGCTCACCAACGAGAGCGCGCGCGCAGATATCGACGACCGCACCAGGTCGCTCGCTCACGCTGCGCTGTCCTGGCTCCACGACCACGCCGATCGCGCCCTGCGCGAGCTCGGGGCCCAGGGCGAGCTCCGCGCCGCCATCGTGGGCGACGACGAGATGACCACCGCCCACGAGCGCCACTGCAACGCGCCGGGCACCACCGATGTCATCACCTTCGACCTCTCGGGCGATCCGGCGCACCTCGACGCGGACCTGCTCGTCTGCGCGAGCGAGGCGGCGAGGCAAGCCGCCCGACGGGCCCACCCCGTCGAGCGTGAGCTGCTGCTCTACATCGTCCACGGCGCCCTCCACTGCATGGGCTACGACGATCACGACGAAGACGATGCGCGCCGTATGCACGAGCGCGAGGATGAAGTGCTGCGTGCCATCGGGGTCGGGGTGACCTTCGGCCGTGCGCACGATGAGGGCCCCGACTCTTGAGTGCGCTCTGGTTCCTGATCGCGTTCGCCTGCCTGCTGATCGGATGCATCGCGTCCGCGCTGATGTTTGCGCTGCGCGACTTCTCGTTCCGCAGGCTCGAGGAGATCGCCGACCGCAACGGGGGCATCGCACGCCTCAAGCCCATCCTCGACGATGCCGACTCGCACGCCCTCTCCATGGGCGCCGTCCGCGTTGTGTTCAACATCGCCGCGACGATCTGGATCGTGGTCGGCTTCGCGCCCGTCGTGGCGTCGGGCGACGCAACGGGCGTGCTCACCACGAGCGACCTCAACGTCGTGCGGCTGGTCCTCGCGGGGTTGACGTCGGTGGTGCTGCTCTACGTCATGACCATCCTCGTCCCCCACGCGGTCTCGGAGCACGCCGGCGAGCGGCTCATCCACGCGATGGCCCCCTTGATCCGCATGACGCACGTCCTGGCCGCCCCGCTCCGGGCGCTGGGCTTTGTCGAGGTTGCGGTCCGCCGGCTCGCGGGCGAGAAGGAACGCACGGAGGAAGAGGAACGCGAAGAGGAGATCCTGTCCGCGGTGTCCGAGGGCGAGCACGAGGGCACGGTCCAGGAGGCCGAACGCGCCATGATCGAGAACGTGGTGGAGTTCTGGTCCACCACCGTCGAAGAGGTCATGACGCCACGCACCGAGATCGAGGGCTTCGAGCTCACCGACGACCTCGCCTTCATTCGCGGCTTCATCGAGACGGCGGGCCACTCACGCATCCCCGTCTATGAAGGCGACCTCGACCACATCATCGGTGTCCTCTACGCCAAGGACCTCCTCAAGTACCTGGGGCAGGACCCCTCGGGCTTCAAGCTCCGGCCCGTCCTCCGCACCGCCACCTTCGTCCCCGAGAGCAAGCAGATCTCTGAACTGCTCCTCGAGATCCAGGCCAAGAAGGTCCACATGGCGATCGTCCTCGACGAGTACGGCGGCACCGCGGGCCTCATCACCGTCGAGGACCTCCTCGAAGAGATCGTGGGCGAGATCCAGGACGAGTACGAGCCCGAGGACGACCTCCCGCCCTGCATCGATATCAACCAGTCCGATCGCAGCGCCGAGGTCGATGCGCGGGCGTACATCGACGACGCCAACCAGGCGCTGGCCCCCCTTGGTGTCGAACTGCCCGAGGACGACGGGTACGACACGGTGGGCGGCTACGTCATGGCGTGCGCGGGGCGCATCCCGTCTGTGGGCGAGTCGCTCGAGGCGAGCGAGGGCGTCGTGATCAGCGTGCTCGAAGCCGAGCCGACGCGGGTCGTCAAGGTGCGCATCTCGCTCGCTCAGCCCGCGACGAGCGCGGCGCCCGACGATGCACCGCCCGAGGACGCCAAGTAGCGCCGATCACCGTGCTGCGCGTTCGCGGAGCTTCGATGCGGTCTTCTCGTCTCTCACCCGCTCCGCGAGTTCGAGGTAGACCGATTGCGCAAGCTCGGTGCCGTAGAGGCGGGTGAGGTGCGGGCGCAGCGCATCCGCATCGTGGAGGGCGTGACGCGTGCGCACCTGCACGCGCAGGGCCTGCACCAACGCCTCGGGCGCCTCGCCTCCCAGGTGCAGCGCGCCCGCGTGCCACAGCGCATCGCGGTTGGGCGCCGCCTCCGCGTCCTCCCGTGCCAGCGATTGGTACACGAGCCCGAGCAGCTCCCCGTCGCCCGCGTGCAGCGCGTGGGGCAACGCCTGAAGGGCCACCGATGGGTCCGCGATGAGCCCGCCATCTCTCGTGATGATGCCCCGCACGAGGCGGGCCGCGTCCGCATCACGCCCGAGCATCGCGAGCACACGGAGTGCCTCGGCGAGGCGCAGGCCGCGCAGCGCACCGTCCGCGATCTCCTTGAGCGGGCGCGTCCCCGCGAGCTCCACACCCTCGCGCCGCGGTGGCCCTTCGACGGGCATCGTGATGAGCGGGTCGCCCACCAGCGCGATCTTCCACTGTTTCGCGCTCGGGTCGTTGGCCCGGATCGCAGCGCCGAGCGGGAACCCGCCGAGCATCCGCCCCGCGATGTGCTCGATCGGGAAGAACGCGCCGAGCGTCGGCTCATCGACCGAACCGACGTAGGCGTACGCGCCCGAGGCGAGCCATCGCCCCGCGATCGTCGCCCCGTTGCCCGGGTTCTGGGCCGAGAACGAGTGGATGAAGTGCACCAGCGCCGGCGTGCTGAGCCTCGGCACATCGCCCGTCCGCCCGCGCCCCGACACCGTCGTGAACCACGCCGCGTGGCCCGAAGAGTTCACGTGGATCAACCCGGGCGTGAACGCGCCGCTTGTGGCCGACGCCGCCCGCCGGCGCCACGTGTCGGCCCGGCCGTTGCCACCGCCGTCGGACGTGACCTCGAACCCGGCGTTGCGCAGCACGTCCGCCCCACGCTCACCCGCGTAGGGCGGCGCGAAGTCCGCCTTGTACCCGTCAAACACCCACGCGCTGCGGGGGGGGAGGAACAGGGCGCACATCGCGCGGTACGCCGAGGCGGCTTCGTCCCCGAAGACCTGGCCGCACCACGCGTAGCGCGCCCCGCTCGCGTGGCGACCGATCACATCGGTGAGCGCGAGGGGCTTCTTCGGATCGCCCACCTTCGTCGGCACATTCAGGCAGAGCGTGACCGCGTCGATGTCATCGCCCAGTGCTCGCCACTCGTCGTTGCCCGCGTCGAGCGCGCTGACGATCATCCCCTCGAACGCCGATGCGAGTTCTCCGCTCCACGCCGCATCGACGCCGCCTCGGGGCGGGTCGACCCATGCGAGCCGCTGCCCACGCCCCGCAGCGAGCGCGACCGCGCCGGGCCACGCGGGGTCGTCCTCGCACGCGACCACAAGCCCCGGCGGACGCCAACCGCTCTTTGCCCACGACCCGTCCAGTTCTTTTTCGCTTGCCACGCCCCACGCCGCGCGGACGGCGTCCGACGCGCGACCCGCAAGCGACCCGCCCGGCGCCGCCTCGCTCCCACCATCGAGCACCACCACGCCCTCGGGCTCGAACGCCCGCACGAAGCGCGCGATGTCATCGCGGGCGGCGTCGGACCCGTCATCGATCAGCACGGGGAACCGCTGCGTGGGCGTCCACGCGCGGATCGCACGCAGGTAGGCGTCGCCATCCGTCGCGATCACGACCGTCGAGCACACACCCGAAGCGCGCCGGAGCGTCTCAATGCGAGAGCCGAGCACCTGCGCGGGCGAGGGGCTGGGTGCCGTTTCCTGGGCGACCCCGATGGGGGCGGCGGCTTGGAGGGCGACGATGGACAGGGCGGTGCGGAGCGGAGCGTGCATGCACGACAGTATCGCCCGCGGTCGCTCAGAACAGGCCCTTGCGCGGGTTCACCACGAGGTTGTCGCGCCCGAGCACGAGCACATCCGCGATCTCAAGCGCCTCGTTGAACGAGGCCTTGGCCTGGTCGAGGTCGGCCGCCCAGCGCGGCGCCTCACCCTGTTCGAGGTGCTCGGGCGTCGGCACCGCATCCCCCGCGATCAGGAGCGTGTGGCGGTCCTGCTCGACGAGCAGCCCCGTCAACCCGGGCGTCACGCCCGCGAGCGGGAACAGGCTCACGCCCGGCGCAAGCTCATCGGGCGCGGGCTCGCACTTGTGGAGCAGCGCCACCTCGCGCAACAGCAGCTCCCGCGCCTCGGCATCCCCCGTCTCCTCCGCGTGGCGCGCCTGGTGCGCGAGGGGCACGCCCACCGCCTCGCGCTCATCGGCGCTCACCCACCACGTTGCCCCGGAGAGCGCGGCGAGCCCGCGCCGCACGTCGGGGCGGAAGCTCGTCAGGAAGACGTGGGTGATATCGCTCACGTCGAGCCCCACGCGCTCGTCGAGGCGGGCCGCGAGCACCTGCGCCGGCAGGCTCGGGTCGACCAAGATCGTCAATTCGCCCGCGCGGACCAGGCTCGTCGTCGCGTGGCCCGTGCGCACGCCCGAGCGCTCGTTGCGGAGCGGGTGCGCATCGAGCGCGCCGATGCTGATCACGCGCACGTCCGCGTGCTCGCCATCGCCACCCGACGCGGCGCCGCCCCCTGGGGCAAACGGATCGAAGTCGTCGTCGTCGTGCATCGTCAGAGCACCATCGCTTTGAGCACGGGCGAGCCCTCATCCTTCTTCTTCTGCAGCGCCTCGATCACGCCCGCCGGGCACATCGAAGCCAGCACCGACAGGTCGGACCCCATCGCCGCGATCTGGCGGATCAGCGTCGACGAGGTGTACGCGAAGCTCTGGCCCGCCACAATGAACACAGTCTCGAGCCCGGCAACCTCGCGGTTGGTTACCGCCTGCTGGACCTCGTACCCCAGGTCCGACAGGTTGCGCACGCCCCGCACGAGCACGCTCGCGCCGACCGAGGCCGCGAAGTCGACCGTCAGCCCTTCGTAGGGCGTGACCTCAGCGGACGCCGCATCGGGCTCGCGCTGCGTCAGCCCGTCAACCATCTCACGCACCAGCGCGAGCCGCTCATCGTGCGAGAAGAGCGTCACCTTGCCCGGGTTTGTCCCCACGCCCACCACGACGTGGTCGAACAGCCGCCTGGCGCGCTCGACGACGTCGAGGTGGCCGAACGTGATCGGGTCGAACGAGCCGGGGTAGACCGCGACATGGCGGGTGGGCGTGGCCATGGCGAGAGTCTAACCGTGGACCGGGGCGGGCGTCACCGCTGGCCGCGCCTGGCCACATCGCGCAGGAAGATGCCCTTGCGCCCGTGCTGCTGCATGTTGTCGCCCGACATCGCGGTCCACTCCATGATGCGGACGTACATCTCCGCCGTGGCCCGGTCCTCGTCCGACACGCCCCCGCTCTGGCCCGATGCCATCTTCTTGCCCTGGGTCATGTGGGCCACGACGCCCTTGGCCACAGGGCCCGGCAGGCCGGTCATCTCCCGGATGAGCAGTTCCACATCCTCGAGGAACTCATCGATCAGCCGCGCCTTCTCCTCGTCGCTCAGCCCGACGTATTCCTTCGCGTACTCGTCGGTGAAGTCGCCGAGGAACTCGCGGAGCCCCTCCTCGACCTCCTCGTCCCACCCCTCCGAGCCCGGCAACGCCTCAGGCGCAGGCGCGCCCGCCGCGATCTCCCGGATGATCTCGCGCCGCTCGCTCACGGGCTTGCGCGCAAACCCCGGGTCGACCAGCGTCCGGCGCAGGCTCTCTTGCCCGCTCTGTGCCGGCGGAGGCGGGCTCATCCACCGCCACGCCACCACGCCGACGCCTATCGCGAGCGCACCCGCGATCACACCAACCGCGGCGCCACGCGACACGTGTTTCTTCTCGCCCTTGACCGCTCGACTCACCGGTCCACCTCCGAATCAGCTGGCAGCCCAAGGAAGTCGCGGATCACATCGCTCAGGTGCCAGTCCACCCAACCCGCAGACCCGCCGTACGTCACCTGCTGCGCGCCCCACATCTCGCCAAACTGCGATGGGCCCTCCGCGACGATGCGTGGCCCGCCCGGGTGGCGCTCGAGTTCCTTGGGCGAGTCCGCCTCGCCGCTCCACGTGAGCGGGTCGGAGAACAGCGCCGCCTGCGGGTTGCCCTCGTACCACTTGGTCACCTTGCGGCGCATCCACCGCTCACGCATCGCATCATTCTCCGGCGTCCCCGATGGGATCGGCGGGATCAAAAGCGTCTCCGCGATGTCCATGAACCCGCCGGGCGAGTAGATGTAGCTCGAGTGGTGCCCGAGCGGCTCGCGGTCTTCGAACACCTCGGGCGGGAGCGTCGCATCGACGGGCGGCCACGCCAGGATGTCAACGTCCGACGGGCACAGGAACGCGCCCGCGCCCCCATCGTCCAGATACGGCGCAAACACCGCGAGCATCGATATCGGCTCGTCCTGCGCGCTCTGGCCCGAGATGTGGATGCTCTCCGCACGCGGGAGGTCGCGCTGCTCATCCAACGCCATCTGCGCCGCGGCGCCGAGCTGGCGCAGGTTGGCGAGGCACGCGACCCTTCGCGACGACTCACGCACCATGGGCAGCGCCGCGAGCACGAGCCCCACGAGGATCGCGATCACCGCCACGACCACCAGCAGCTCGATGAGCGTGAACGCGTCGCGGTGCGCATGGGGCGGCGTCCTCATGCCGGAGTATTGGCGGCAAGTTGCCGCCTGGACGCGGTCCCGGCGGCTCGATTTCGCCGGCCGGTCCGCCCGGGCCATACACTCGCCCATGATCCAACTGGGCGTCAACATCGACCACGTCGCCACCGTCCGTCAGGCCCGCCGGGGCGTCGAGCCCGACCCCGTCCGCGCCGCCCACGAGGCCGAACTCGGCGGCGCCGACGGCATCACCGTCCACCTCCGCGAAGACCGCCGCCACATCAACGACGCCGATGTCGAGCGCCTCCGCGCCTCGGTCAACGTCAAGCTCAACCTCGAGATGGCCGCGACCGACGAGATGATCGCCATCGCCAAACGCATCGGTCCCCAGATCGCGATGCTCGTGCCCGAGGGCCGGCAGGAGATCACGACCGAGGGCGGGCTCGACGTCGCGGGCCACCTCCCGATGATCACGGGCGCCGTCGCGTCGCTCAAGGAAGCCGGCCTCATCGTCAGCGCGTTCATCGACCCGGAGGTCCCGCAGGTCGAAGCGGCGCGCGAAGCGGGCTTCGACGTGTGCGAGATCCACACGGGGCCGTACGCCCGCGCCTACGCGCAGGCGGGCGGCGACTTCCTCCACCAGCCCCTCATCGACCAGCTCGACGCCGTCCGCGATGCGGGGCGGCGCGTCCGCGCGCTCGGCATGCGCTTCAACGCGGGCCACGCCCTCAACTACCACAACGTCCAGCCCATCGCCTCGCTCGAAGCGATCGCCGAGTTGCACATCGGCCACGCCATCGTGAGCCGGGCGGTCTTCGTGGGCCTGCGCGAAGCGGTCCGCGAGATGAAGCGCCTGATGGTCGAAGCCGCGCGATTCGACGTGGAGTAGGGGGTCGTCTGCGACTTGGTAGGCTGACCCCATGCGACTGACCTGCATCGAAGGCGAGTTCACCGTCTGCCGCCTCGGCCCGGATGCCCACCTCCCGAGCTGGCTCACCGATGCGCCGAGCCGGCTCATGTCGATCACGCGCACGCGCGATGAGTTGTCCATCGTCTGCCCCGCGCCCCTCGTCCCGCCGGGCTTCCTGGGCAAGGCCGAACCCCACTGGCGGGCGCTCGCCGTCGAGGGCCCCCTCGCCTTCGACACGATCGGCATCATCGCCTCGATCACCACCACGCTCGCCAAGGCGGGCATCTCGGTCTTCGTCCTCTCGACGTTCGATACCGACTACGTGCTCGTGAAGCAGGACCGTCTCGCCGACGTTGCGACTGCCCTGCGCGAGGCGGGGATGGAGGTTGCCGGCGAGGTGGGGTAGCGACGGGGCGGAAGCCCGTCCGACGCAGGCGGGGTAGGCTCTTTGGTCGCAAAGGAGTGCCCCATGCCCACCCCCCGCACCGTCGATCGCATCATGGCCGACCAGCGCGCCGCCGCGTTCACCAAGCGCTCGATCAAGACCAGCGCCAAGGAAGCGGGGCTGCGCCTCGCAGTCTCGATGGTCGACCTGACGACGCTCGAAGGCAAGGACTCGCCCGAGAAGGTGCTGAGCCTGTGCCGGAAGGCGATCACGCCCGACGCGGCCCCCCACCCCAGCATGCCCGACCTCCCAAGCTGCGGCGCGGTGTGCGTCTACCCCGAGCTCGTCGCGGTCGCCAAGCGCGGCCTGGCTGGCTCATCGGTCAAGGTCGCCTCGGTCGCGACGGGTTTCCCCTCGGGCCAGTACCCGCTCGACGTCAAGCTCGACGACGCCCGCCGCGCGATCGAAGCCGGCGCCGACGAGATCGACATGGTCATCAACCGCGGGGCGTTCCTCGCCGGCGACCACACGCGCGTCGCGGACGAGATCGCCGCGGTCAAAGAAGTCTGCGCATCTGCATCCCCTCCCTCTCCCCTTGGGGGAGAGGGCCAGGGTGAGGGGATCAACAACCCGCCGCACAGCGGCGCTCCGCTCCCCCCCCCCTCTCCTTCCTCTCACCCCGCCCCAGTCCACCTCAAAGTCATCCTCGAAACCGGCGAGCTCGAAACCTACGACAACGTCCGCGCCGCCTCAGACCTCGCCATCAGCGCAGGCCTCACCGAGCACGACTTCATCAAGACCTCCACCGGCAAGGTCAACCCCGCCGCGACCATGGGCGTCACCCTCGTCATGCTCGAAGCCATCCGCGACCACTACCTGCAGACCGGCGTCCGCATCGGCATGAAACCCGCCGGCGGCATCCGCACCGCCAAGCAGGCCCTGCACTACCTCGTCATGGTCAAGGAAACCCTCGGCGACGACTGGCTCACCCCCGACCTCTTCCGCATCGGCGCCTCAAGCCTGCTCAACGACCTCCTCGCCCAGGTCGCTCGCCTCCGCGATGGGACCTACGCCGCCAGCTACGACTTCGCGGAGGCGTAACGCACCACGCGGCACTCAGCGAGCCGGGGCGTGTCGCCCCGGTCCTGCACGCGGCTCCTGATCCTGCGCCCCCACCCGGCGCACCTGCGCCCCCGCGCGGTCCCACTGCATCCCCCCGCGATGCGGGTGCGCCGCCGCGCGAACCACCTGCATCGCCGCGCGATGACACTGCCTTTCCGCGCGAAGCAGTGTCATCGCGCGCGGATGCACCTGCGCCGACCGCCGAAGCACCCGCATCCCGGGGAGACGCAGGGCCACGAGAGGCATCAACGAGCCGCGACCCTCTCGGCTGTGGCTCCCAGCTGGTGCCTGGTCCCTGATTCCTTGTGCCTGCTAGACCCGCACCATCTCCTGAAACTCCGTATACCGCGCCGCGATCTCTTCCCGCGTCAGCTTCGCCAGCCGCTCCAGGCTGAACGACTCGATCGCGAAGCTCGCGATGACCGTGCCGTGCGCCAGCGCCTGCTGCACCGACGCCATCGAGATGTTCATGTCCTGCGAGTGCGCCGCGGCCAAGAAGCCCATCATGCCGCCGGCGAACGTGTCGCCCGCGCCCGTCGGGTCCACCACGTTCTCGACGGGATACGCCGGCAGCATCGCGACGCCCTCATCGTGGATCAGGATGCACCCGTGCTCGCCCTTCTTCACGATCACGAACATGGGCCCCATCTCGTTGATGATCTTCTTGCCCGCGGTGATCGGGTTGCGCACGCCCGTCAGCATGTGCGCCTCTTCATCGTTCAGCACGATCCCATCGACATCGCGCAACAGGCCGAGCAGCTCGTCCTTCGCGATGTCGATCCACAGGTTCATCGTGTCCACCACCGACACGATGCGCTTGGGGAACGCCTTCAGGAACTCGTGCTGCACCGACGGGTGGCTGTTGGCCAGGAAGATGAACTTCGAGTCCTCGTACTCCGCCGGCGGCTTGGGCGGGTGCTCTTCCAGCACGCCCAGGTCCGTGAACAGCGTCTCGCGCTGGTTCCAATCATCGAAGTACCGCCCGCCCCACGCGAACGTCTTGCTCCCATCGCGCACCTCGAGCCCCTTCACGCACACGTTGGGGAACTTGGCGAACACCTGGCGGTAGTCGTCGTGGAAGTCGTCGCCCGCCGCGGCGACCAGGCGCACCTGCGTGAAGAACGACGCGGCGGCGGCGAAGTACGTGCTCGACCCGCCGAGCACCTTCTCGCGCTTGTCGAAAGGCGTCTCAACAGTGTCGATCCCGATGGTTCCTGTGACGACGAGGGGCATCGCGCTCACTCCGTTCGTAGTAGCCGCAGCGGTCCAAACCGCATCATAGCGCGCACGCGCGATCAGTCCTTCGCATCGTCTGAATCGCGCTTCTCGCGCACCTCCTCGCCGGCATCGACGATCGGCTGCTCGATCCAGACCAGCACCGACAGCACGACGACCCCCATCAGCGCCGCCGCGCACGCGAGCGCAAACTCGCCAAACCCGCACGCCACGCCGACCGCCGCCGTCAGCCAGATCGAGGCCGCGGTGGTCAGGCCGCGCACCTCGCCACGCGACTGGATGATCGCCCCCGCGCCGATGAAGCCGACGCCGCCCGCGATCCCCGCGAGCACCTTGCTGATCTCCGGGTCGTCCCCGATCACCCGCTCACCGGTCAGGGCGAACAGCGCTGCGCCCATCGAGACGATCATCATCGTGCGCAGCCCGGCGCTCTTGCGCAGCATCTCGCGGTCGAAGCCGATCACGCCGCCGAGCAACAGCGCCACCCCAAGCCGAAGCACGCCCTGCCAGAACTCTTCCATCCCCCGATCCTCTCACCACCCGCCACCCCCCGCAACCCCCCGCCACCCCCTTCCACCCCGCCCCGCCAACGCCCACGGCCCTGCTACGCTACGCCCATGACCATCACCCGCTTCGCCCCATCCCCCACAGGCCACCTCCACATCGGCGGCGCACGCACCGCCCTCTTCTGCTGGGCGTGGGCGAAGCGCAACGCGGGCAGTTTCCTCCTCCGCATCGAGGACACCGACCAGGCGCGCTCAACAGAAGCCGCGACCCGAGGCATCCTCGAAGACCTCGCCTGGCTCTCCATCGACTGGGACGAGGGGCCCGAGTTCACGATCCCCGGCGGCCCGGCTCGCCGAGCCGGGTCTCTTGGCGGCGACCCGCGCAGCGTCGGCCCTTTCGAACAATCCAACCGCCTCGACATCTACAAGGAACACATCGAACGCCTCATCGCCGAGGGCAAGGCCTACCCCGCCTTCGAGACCTCCGAGGAACTCGCCCTCCAGCGCAAGGCCGCCGAGGCTGAGAAGAAGACCTACCGCTACGACCGCGCCGCCCTCCAGCTTGCCGAAGCCGAGCGCGCCGAGCGCATCGCCAAGGGCGAGCCCCACGTCGTCCGCTTCCTCGTCCCCGACGATGAGCCGCTGGTCGTCTCTGACGCCGTGCTCGGCGAGGTGAAGTTTGGCGCAGGCGAGGTCGAAGACTTCGTCATCCGCAAGGCCGACGGCTACCCGACCTATCACCTCGCGGTCGTCGTCGACGATGCGCTCATGGGCGTTACCCACGTCCTGCGGGGTCAGGAGCACCTCACCAACACACCCAAGCATGTCGTCCTTCAGAACGCCCTCGGCTTCACGCCCCCCGTCTACGCCCACATGCCCCTCATCTTCAACGAGCGCGGCGCCAAGATGAGCAAACGCGAGCGCGACGTCGCCGCCCGTCAGGCCTGCCAGGCCGCCGGCCTCAATGAGACCCCGTGCGCCGACCAGCTCGCCCAGCAGCCCTTCGCCGCATGGCTCGAAGACAAGAAACGCCAGCTCGAGCCGGCGCAGATCCAGGCCATGGCCCAGGCACTCGGCCTCGACCTCCCCGAGGTCTCGGTCGAGGACTTCCGCGCCGCCGGCTACCTCCCCGAGGTGGTCTGCAACTTCATCGCGCTCCTCGGGTGGACCCCACCCAAGGCCGCCGACGGCTCCGACGTCGAGAAGTTCACGCTCGACGACCTCGCCAGGCACTTCGACATCGCCGACATCGGCAAGTCCAACGCCCGCTTCGACCGCACCAAGCTCGGCTCCTTCAACGCCGATGCGATCGGCGCGATGGACCCTGCGCACCTCCTCGCCCTCTGGCGCGAATGGGCAGCGCGCTACGACGCCGCCCTCGACGCGAAACTCGCCGACATGAACGAGCCCACCCGCCTCACCCTCGTCGCCGCGGCCCAGCCGCGCGCCAAGACCCTCAGGGAACTCGCGGGCCCCGTCCGGTTCGCCCTCATCACCAACACCGACATCGCCTTCGAGGAGAAGGCGGTCAAGAAGGCGCTCCATCGCGGTGAGCCAACGGGCCTCGACGTCCTGCGCGAAGCCCGCCCCGCCATCGAGGCCATCGACCCGTGGGAGCCCGAAGCCATCGAAGCCGCCGTCAAGGCCTACGGCGAATCCAAAGACCTCGGCATGGGCCGCATCGCCCAACCCCTCCGCGTCGCCCTGACCGGCGGCATGGTCAGCCCGGGCCTGGGCGAGACGCTCGCTCTCGTCGGCAAAGACGCGACCCTCAAGCGCATCGACCGCTGCCTCGCCGAGTGCGCGCCTTGACGTGCCACTGGCCGGTCCGCCGGTCAGTGCTCCTCCCGATCTCCCTCACTCCGTCTCTTCGTCTCTCTGTCTCTCCGTCTCTCTCGCCTCAACATCCACCCACACCAACCGGTGATCCGAACTCACTATCTCCCCGCCCCGCTCTGGTTCCCCCGCACCAACCAACCCGGAGTGCACCTCGCCGGGCGCAGGCCAGAACACACCCGCGCCAGAGAGCGATAGCGTCGCAGACGGCAGCGCATAGTCCACACGCATGTTCCCCCCAGCCCGGCCGACGGGCAGGTCCGTGAAGTCCGCTGTGTCGTGGGCCGGGTCGCCCTTGTGCGCCGCGTTCACACCGCCCTGCCGCGCCGCGGCCGCGGTTCCGCCCGCGCTCGCTGGCGTGATCGTCGTGTTGACGAGTGCCGAGCCCAGCAATTGGTGAATCGCCCGATCGTGCGACCCGCCATCGTCCGGGTCCGCGTTCAAATCCCCCAGGATCACGAACGCCGCCCCCTGCGCCAGCCCGCCCGACTCACCCTTGTCGTCGACGATGTATCCACCCTTCCCCGCCGTGATGTAGTCCGCCCACAACCGGATCTCATCGTGGTTCCGCCGACCGTTCCGATCCTCGGCCCCGTCAAACACAGGCGGCGTCGGGTGCGCGCACAGCACATGCACCACACCCCCCCCGATGCGCACCGGCACATCCCAGTGGCTCTTCGACGACAGGGGAAGCTCAGCGAGTTCCGCATCCGTGTAGAAGTCCGCAGGCCCCGGCGTCGCCGCGTCATCGGGCAGCGCCGCGCCGGGCATGTCCTTCCACGGGAACCCGCCGAACGTGCGGACATCATCAACCGCGATCGGGTACTTCGAGAGGAGGACCATGTTGTACTGGCCAGGGAACGCCCCGTACCCCTTGCAGTCGCCCCCGTAGTCGCGCGAGCCCGCCTCGCCCGTCACCCGCCCGTTCCCATCCAGATCGTGCCCCGTGTGTACACCCGTGTTGGACCGCCCGACGAACACGTGCCCGAAACGGATCGGCTCCGACCCGTGATGCACCACGCCCAGGTAGTTCTGCTGGAACAGCTCGACCGCCCGCCGCCCCTCTTCGCGTGTCTCGTAGTCGAACTCGTTGAGCAGGATCACATCGGGGTTGACGCGCTGGATGATCTCAGCGACCGCCGCGATCTGCGCATCATCGCCCGAGGCGAGGTCGCCCATCAGCTCACCCTGCGCGGGCCTGTTCATCGCGACGTTGAATGTGGCGAACCGCACCGTCGCCGCGTGGGCGCCCGCGCTCAATACCGCACTCATCACAACCGGCCAAAGCCACCAGGGCCTGAGCATCACGCACCTCCGCCCCGATGGTACCGCGCGCTGGCCGAGCGTCCGTGCCTACGCCAGCGCGATCGCGAGCACCAAGACCACGAACGCCATCACATGCACCGCCCAGACCCCGACCACCCACGCGAGCTGCACGCGCCCCTCCTGACGGATGAACCGCTCACGCTTCACCGCAAGCCCGACGCCCAACGCCCCACTCGTGAGCCCGAAGAGATCGAGCAGCACCACCCCCGCATCCATCCCGCCCCCCATCACAACCTGGATCGCGATCGGCACCAACAGGAACAACCCCGCAATCCCGGAGAACATGCAGGGCACCAGAGTCGCGATCAAAAGCCCAAACCGCCGCGACTCGCGCCCCACCTGAAGCACCAGCGCCTCCCCACACTCAGGACACGTCGGCGCCGTCAGGTCGCGCAGGTTGTACCCACACGCCGGGCACGCGACATCGCGACCGGCGAGGAAGTCGAGAAGGAGGCGCTCAGCGTCGGGGGGCATCGGGGGAGGGTACGTTCGGAGACGCAGGAGGTTCGCCGCGTGTCATCCCGCGCCCGCGCTGCCCGCCCACGGCCCGATGTGGGGCTCGTAGCCGCGCGCTGTTCGACGGCGGGACCAGGCCCATGTGCAGGCTCCGGTCACCGGTGGATGATGCGCGACAACCGCCATCGGCCGGGCGAAAGCCCCGGTCCAGCCGCGAGAAGCCGACGGAGTGGGTGTGGTCGAGCGCACGTTGGTGGGCTGGGGATCGGAGGGCGCGCCGCTGGCCATGGACCAGCCGTTCAGATAGGGACAGAGCCGGAGGCCTGACCTCTGTGCGCCACTGCTCTCGAGCAGTGTCTAGGACCCCGGGCTCGTCGAAGAGCACCGCTCAACAGCAGTGGCACACGAGGAAGGCGGCTTCCTGGATCCCCTTCTTCTACCACTCCGGCCCACCCGAATACCGCCCATAAATATCCGCCATCGCCTGCGACATCTCGCCGAGTGTCGCGCCCGCCAGCGCGCCGTCGATCAGCGCCGGCATCACGTTCGTCGGGTCGAGTTGCTTCGCCATGTCCGCGAGCGTTGCATCGCCCGAGGCCGCCTCGGTCATGACCTTGCCCTGGCAGGCCTCGCGGATGTTGTCGAGCGCCTTGGCGACCTGCGCATCGTCGCGCGCGGCCTTGAACTTCGACAGGCGGTCCACCTGGTCGACCTCGACCTGGTCGGAGATCTCGAGGATGTCGATCTGGCGGTCCTCATCCTCTTCGAGGTACTCGTTGACGCCGACGATGATCCGGTCGTGCGCCTCGCACTCCTCGGAGAAGCGGTACGCGGCCTCGGCGATCGCACGCCGGAAGTAGCCCTTGTGGATGCCCGCGACCACGCCCTGGCCGTAGGTTGGTCGGTGGGTGTAGGCGGTGTGAGGGGGGGGCTCCTCGGTGGCCCGGCTCGCCGAGCCGGGTTCTTGGAGGGGGCTCGGGGGAGACCCGGCTCGGCGAGCCGGGCCACCAGGGGTCCCGCCCATGTTGTCGATCTCCGCGATCAGGTCTAGCGCGCCCTGCTCCATTTGGTCGGTGAGGGATTCCACGAACCACGACCCGCCGAGCGGATCGGTGACGCGCGTCACGCCGGTCTCGTGGGCGAGGATCTGCTGGGTCCGGAGCGCGACGGTGACGGCCTGTTCGGTGGGCAGGCCGAGCGTCTCGTCCATCGAGTCGGTGTGCAGGCTCTGGCACCCGCCCAGCACGCCCGCCATCGCCTGATACGCCACGCGGACGATGTTGTTGAGCGGCTGCTGCTCGGTGAGGGAGCACCCGGCGGTCTGCACGTGCGTCTTCATGTACCACGCCTTGGGGTTGGTGGCGCCGTAGCGGTGCTTCATGGCCCGGGCCCAGATGCGCCGCGCGGCGCGGAGCTTGCAGACCTCCTCGAAGAACTCGTTGTGCGAGTTGAAGAAGAACGACAGGCGCGGCCCAAAGGAGTTCACGTCCATGCCGCGCTCCATACACGCCTCGACGTACTCCATGCCGTCGCGCAGCGTGAACGCAAGCTCCTGCACCGCCGTCGAGCCCGCCTCGCGGATGTGGTACCCCGAGATCGACACCGAGTGCCACGTGGGCACGAACGCGCTCTGAAACTCGATGGTGTCCACCACGAGCTTGACGCTCGGCTCGGGCGGGTAGATGAACTCGTTCTGCGAGTGAAACTCCTTGAGGATGTCGTTCTGGAGCGTGCCGCCGAGCTTGGCCCAGTCGAAGCCGCGCTGGCGCGCCATCGCGAGGTACATCGCCCAGATCACCGCGGCGGGGCCGTTGATCGTCTGCGACACCGTGACGTCTTCGAGCGGGATGTCGGCGTAGAGGTTGTGCATGTCCTCGATGGTGTCGATGGCCACGCCGCACTTGCCGACCTCACCGGAGGAGAGCGGGTCATCGGAGTCGCGCCCCATGAGGGTCGGCAGGTCGAACGCGGTGGACAGGCCGGTGTTGGCCTTGGTCTTGGTGGTCTTGCCCGCCTTGAGCAGGTACTTGAAGCGTTCGTTGGTGTCGAACGCGCTGCCGAAGCCCGCGAACTGCCGCATGGTCCACAGGCGCGTGCGGTAGCCCGCGGGGAAGAGGCCACGCGTGTAGGGGAACTGGCCCGGGTCGGGCAACTCAGCGTCGATGTTGGCGAGCGACTCGGGGATCCCGCCCGGCGTGCCCGGGCCGTATGACGTCTCGAGGACGAGCCCCGAGATCGTGACGGCGTTGGGGTCGATGTCGTGCCCCGGCGCAATGGTCTCGGCGGTAAGGCCCGGGCCGGTGAGGTTGGACGATGCTGGGGTGGTCGATGACATGCGGCTCGGCTCCTCGTCGGGTCGGTGATCCTGAGGATCTTAGGGGCGTCTGGGCTCATCCCGGGTCGGATTTCTGGGAGGCCGGCTTGACATATAGGCATGCGCCTATATAATGGGTCTATGGTGTCCGCGATGGCGAATCCCAGCGATGCGTTCCGTGCCGTGTCGTGCCCGACGCGGAGGCGCATCCTCGACCTCCTCGCCGCTGGCGAGCGGACGGTGGGCGAGTTGGTGCGCGCGCTGGGCATCTCCCAGCCCTCGGTGTCCCAGCAGGTGAGGACGCTGGTAGAGAGCGGGCTCGTCGAGCAGCGTGCCGAGGGGCGGAAGCGCATCTGCGTGCTGCGGGCCGAGCCGCTCGCGGCGGTGCACGACTGGGTCGCCCACTACGAGCGCTTCTGGAGCGCACGGCTCGATGCGCTGGGCGGTGTGCTCGACGAGGTAGGGGGAGTGGGGGAGGAAGGGGCGCGCGATGATCAGGCGTGATGTCCGACTCGAACGCACCTACCCGCACCCGCGGGCGCTCGTGTGGCGCGCCCTGACCGAGCCCGAGCTCATCGCGAAGTGGCTGATGGACAACGACTTCGCGCCGGAAGTGGGCCACCGCTTCACGCTCCGCACCGATCCAGCACCAGGCTTCGACGGCGTCGTGCACTGCGAGGTGCTCGAGGTCGAGCCCGAGGAGCGCCTGCGGTTCAGTTGGGTGGGCGGTCCCGTTGACACGACCGTGACCTTCGAGCTTGAGGCGCTGGGCGAATCGTCGACGCGCCTGCGCGTGTGTCATGCGGGCTTCGCGGGCGTGAAGGCGGCGCTCGTGAGCCTGATCCTGGGTGCGGGGAGCAAGCGGATCTATGGCAGGTTGCTGCCGGGTGTGTTGGACGAGATCGCGGGAGAGGCCGGCGGTGGTGACGCGCGTGGGCGTGCGGACTGCCGGATGAGCCCGTGGCAGTGGTTGGTCGCCCAATGTGCCCGTGTTGTGCCGGGGCGAGAGGGCCGAGCGGACGAAAGGAGCAAGCGATGATGACCGCGACTGATGGACGAGAGATGGTGGAGGCGCTCCACCCGGACCCGGCGAAGGCGGGGACGCGGGTGAATCGGGCGCAGTACGAGGCGTACCGGGATGCGCTGGAGCGCGTGATCCCGTGCGATGAGGAGGGGGTTGCGTATGGCGAGCTGTCGGGTCTGGTGGGGACCATAATTGGTGAGGGGCACCGCTCGGCGTCGGGCGGGTGCGGGTGGTGGGTGACGACGGTGAAGCTGGACCTGGAGGCGCGGGGCGTCATCGAGCGCGTGCCCGGCGTGCGCCCACAGCGGGTTCGGCGCGTGGGGTGACGGCGCGCCGTCGGGCCTACGGCTTCTGGCGCAGCGCCGCCTGCGCCGCCGCAAGGCGGGCGATCGGCACGCGGAACGGTGAGCAGCTCACGTAGTCCATGCCGGCCTTGTGGCAGAACGTGACCGATCGCGGGTCGCCGCCGTGCTCGCCGCAGATGCCGATCTTGAGGTCGGGCCTGGTGGCGCGCCCGCGGTCGATGCCGACGCGGACAAGCTCGCCCACGCCCGACTCATCGATCGATTGGAACGGGTCGGTCGGGAGGATGCCGGCCTCGACGTACGCGGGGAGAAACGTCGCCGCGTCGTCGCGTGAGTAGCCGTAAGTGAGCTGGGTGAGGTCGTTGGTGCCGAAGCTGAAGAAGTCGGCCTCGTGGGCGACCTCGCCCGCGGCGAGGGCCGCGCGGGGGACCTCGATCATGGTCCCGATGAGGATCGGGAGGTCGCCCGTGAAGCCCCGCTCGGACCGGATGAGCTCGATCTTCTTCTCGATCAGGTCACGGAGCAGGGCGAGCTCTTCGCGCGTGCCGATGAGGGGGACCATGATCTCGGGGAACACCTTGAGGCCCTGCTCGGCGCACTCGATCGCGGCCTCGGTGATCGCACGGACCTGCATGCGCGCGATCTCGGGGTAGGTGATCGCGAGCCGGCACCCGCGGTGGCCCAGCATCGGGTTGGACTCGTGCAGCGCCGTGACGCGGGCCCGGATGACGTCGATCTCGACGCCGAGTTGCTTTGCGAGCTGGGCCTGGCCCGCTTCTTCGTGCGGGAGGAACTCGTGCAGCGGCGGGTCGAGCAGACGGATGGTGACGGGCAGGCCCTCCATCGCCTTGAAGATCTCGATGAAGTCCTGGCGCTGGTAGGGGAGGAGCTGGCGCAGCGCGCGTTCGCGGGCGACGGTCGACGCCGCGAGGATCATCTCGCGCATGGGGGTGATGCGGTCGCCCTCGAAGAACATGTGCTCGGTCCTGCACAGGCCGATGCCCTGCGCGCCGAAGTCGCGGGCGCGCTTGGCGTCGGCGGGGGTGTCGGCGTTGGTGCGCACGCCGAGCCTCTTGTGCTTGCCGGCCCACTCCATGAGCTGGGCGAAGTCGCCCGAGAGTTCGGGCTGGACGGTCGGGAGCGCGCCCGCGATGACCTCGCCCGTCGAGCCATCGATCGAGATGGTGTCATCGCGCGCGAAGACCTCCGACCCGACCGAGAACACCCCCTTCTCCGCGTCGATCTTGATCCCGCCCGCGCCGACCACGCAGCACTTGCCCCACCCGCGCGCGACGACCGCCGCGTGGCTCGTCATCCCGCCCGTCGAGGTGAGCACGCCCGCCGCCGAGTGCATGCCGCTCACGTCCTCCGGGCTCGTCTCCTTGCGGACGAGGATGACCTTCTCGCCGGCGCGGGCACGATCGACGGCTTCCTCAGCCGTGAACGCGGGGCGGCCCACCGCGGCGCCGGGTGAGGCGGGCAGCCCACGCGTGAGGACGTTGGCCGAGGCCTTCCGCCCCGGGTCGAAGCTCGGGAGCAGCAGTTGGGTCAGGTCGGTGGCGGGCACGCGCAGCAGCGCATCGGCTTCGGAGATGAGCCCCTCGCGCACCATGTCGCACGCGATCCTGACCGCGGCGGCACCCGTGCGCTTGCCAGTGCGCGTCTGGAGCATATAGAGCGTGCCCCGCTCGATCGTGAACTCGATGTCCTGCATGTCGCGGTAGTGCGCTTCGAGCGTGTCCTTGATCTGCATGAGCTGCTTGTGGACCGCCTTGTTCCACGCGGGCATCTCCGCGACGGGCCTGGGCGTGCGGATGCCCGCGACGACGTCCTCGCCCTGTGCATTCACAAGGAACTCGCCGAAGAACGCGTTCTCACCCGTCGCGGGGTTGCGCGTGAAAGCGACGCCCGTGCCCGAGTCGTCGCCCATGTTGCCGTACACCATCGACTGCACATTGACCGCGGTGCCCGGCAGGCCGTTGATGCCCTCGATGCGCCGGTACGCGATCGCCTTGTCGGACATCCAGCTCTTGAACACCGCCTCGATGGCGAGCTCGAGTTGGGCGTAGGGGTCTTGCGGGAATGGCCTGCCCGCGCGCTGCTCGAACACCTGCTTGTACAGGTCGCAGAGCTTGCGCAGGCCGTCCGCGGAGACCTCCGTATCGGCCTCGACCTTGTGCTCTCGCTTGACCTCGTCGAACGCCGCCTCGAAGTGGCGGTGCCCGACGCCCATCACCACATCGCCGAACATGTTGATGAGCCTGCGGTAGCTGTCGTAGGCGAATCGCTCGTTGCCCGTCGCCGCCGCGAGACCCTTCGTGGTCGCATCGGTCAGGCCCAGGTTGAGGATGGTGTCCATCATGCCCGGCATGGAGACCGCGGCGCCCGAGCGGACCGAGACGAGGAGGGGGTCCGCGCTGTCGCCAAACGTCTTGCCCAGCTCACCCTCGACGATCGCGATGCGCTCGCGCACCGCGTCCATCAGGCCCTCGGGCATCTTGCCCACGCTGATGTAGCCGGCGCAGGTGGCGGTGGTGATGGTGAGCCCGGGGGGGACCGGCAGCCCGATGGCGGTCATGCCCGCGAGGTTGGCGCCCTTGCCGCCGAGCAGGGCGCGCATGGACTCGTCGCCCTCGGTACGGGTCGCGCCGAACGAATAGACCGTCTGGTCGGCGCGGGCCGCCGCGCCTCGGGCGTGTGCCATCGTGAGGCTCCTGGGTTGTCGAGCCGCCGCCCCGCGGGCCGGGAGGGCCAGCGGCCATCTTAGAGAGCGATCCTCGCAGACCCAAGAGAGTCGGCCCGCGTCGAGGCCCCGCCCTCTGTCTGTACCGACGGGCGGGAGACGCATGCCCCGTTCGGGCGGCTCGGCGCGTATCGTCCACGCGAGTCTTGCACCAAGGGAGGACACGGGTCATGGTTGGTTGGCGGCGGGGTATGCGGTTCCTGGGTGTCATCGCGGCGGCGCTCGTGTGCGGCTCCGCGAGCGCGGGCGAGCGGTCGCCCTTCGAGGGCTACCGCGACCTGGGTGAGGGCCGCTTCGCGGTGCAGGTCGATGGGGAGTGGTACGTGCCCGAAGCCATCGCGGGCATACCGCTCGATGAGTGGCTCGTGTACGCGGTCGCGAGCGAGGGCGTCGACTGGTTCGAGGCGGTCAGCGAGGACCTCGCTGGGCTCGTTGAGCGCCGAACGGGTGAGCGGGTCGAAGGCGCGCTCCAGATGACACTCCGCCCGGTCGGAGGCGGCGCGGTCGAGCCTCGCATGATCGAGTTGACCGAGCGGAAGGCGGAGATGGCTTCGCCCTCGCGCCGGGCGGTCGAAGAGGCGATGCCCACGGCGCCCACGTGGGGGGTGAAGCGGATCCAGCGTGCGCACGCGTACGCCGATGTGAGCGAGGTGCCCTCGCACCTCCAGCGCCTGGTCCGGAGGCTGCCCGAGGGCTTCGGCGAGCCGACGCCCATGCTCACCCGGGCGCAGGCCGAGCGCGACCTGGACCAGCTCGAGTGGCTCATCGAGAACTGTCACTCCTACCGCACGCTGCGCGGTTACGACTACCACCAGGCGTTCGACGCGGTGCGCGCGGGGCTCGGCGACGGCATCCCGATGCGCGACTTCCGCTTGCAGCTCACCCAGTTGCTCGCGGGGTTCGGCGATGGGCACTCGCGCGTGCCGGGCTTCTGGGACGAGGACTTGGTGGGTGGGTACATGCCCTTCACCGTGCGCGAGGGGCGCCGGCGCGTGCTCGCGGTCGGGCCCGATGGCAACGCGTTTGACAAGGTGCACACGTCGATCCACTCGATCGATGGGGTGGACATCGAGTACTGGGCGGCGCTGGGGGCCGCGTTCGTCGCCGATGGGTCGACCGCCTTCGAGCGCCCGCACTCGCTGTGGGTGGTCAACTGGCTCCGCCACCTCCGCGCGTGGGAGGGGCGCGATCCCGATGCCCCGGTGAATCTGCGGCTGTGGACGTTCGACAAGCAGGACCCCGTAGACATGACCGTCGAACTGGTGGACGAGGCGCCCGAGCGTCCCGCCGACCGCCCGCTCTTCGAGCACAAGGTGATGGGCAACAACGTGGGCTACCTCCGCATCGGGACGATGCGCATCGCCCCGGGCGAGGTGATCGAGCGCCTGCCCGAGGACCGGCGCGACCGCTTCATCTCGATCGATGCGATCAATGACGCGATGGGCGACCTGCGCTCCACCGATGCGCTCGTGATCGACGTGCGTGGCAACTCGGGCGGCGATCGGGAGATCGTGAACGTGCTCGTCCCGTACTTCCTCGATCCGAACGGCGGGTCGGTCGTGGTGTCCGCCGCGCAGTACCGCCTCCGCCAGGGCGACAAGCCCGACAACAAGCTGGGCTACCTCGCCGACCGCTCGATGTACCCCATGGCGTGGGACGGGTGGAGCCTGCCCGAACGGCGTGCCATCAACAACTTCCGCGAGGTCTTCGACCCCGCGACGGACTTCGCCGCTCCTGAAGAAGGGTTCAGCAAGCTCCACTTCATGGTCGTCTCGCCCACCGACCAGGCGCCCTGGTACAACTACACGGGTCAGGTGGTCGTGCTCATGGACTGGTACTGCTTCAGCGCGACCGATGTCTTCCTGGGCGCCATGAAGGAGATGCCCAACGTAACGCTCGTCGGGCAGGCATCAGGCGGCGGGTCGGGCCGGGCGCGCGAGTACGAACTCGCGGAGAGCGGCGTGCGCATCAAGCTGTCTTCGATGTGGAGCTACCTGCCAACGGGGCTGCCCTACGACACGCTCGGCGTCGCGCCCGACGTCCCGGTCAACCGCGAACTGACCGACATGCTCCGCACCACCGACCTGCTCCTCGAACGCACCGTCGAGAGCCTGGGTGGCGCGGTCGGGCCCGCGCCCTGAGCGCCCCCGTCAGGACTTCGCGCTGGCGTAGTACTCGCCCACCTTCGCCCAGTTGACCACGTCCCACCACGCGCTGACGTAGTCGGGGCGGCGGTTCTGGTAGTTCAGGTAGTAGGCGTGCTCCCACACGTCCAGGCCCAGGATGGGCCTGCCCGCCTGCTCGACAAGCCCAGCCATCAGCGGGTTGTCCTGGTTCGGCGTCGACGTCACGAACAGCTTGCCATCGGCACTCACCGCGAGCCACGCCCAACCCGAGCCAAACCGCGTCGCAGCGGCGTTGGCGAACTCCTTCTTGAATGCGTCGAGCCCACCCAGGTCCGAGTCGATCGCCGCGGCGAGGTCGCCCGAAGGCCCGCCGCTCGACCCCTTGGCAGTCATGATTTGCCAGAACAGGGAGTGGTTGGCGTGGCCACCCCCGTTGTTGCGGACCGCGGTGCGCTTGGCTTCGGGGATCGACATGATCTTCGAGCACAAGTCGAACGGGCACTCGGGCACATCGAGCCCCTCGACCGCGTCGTTGAGCTTTGAGACGTAGCCAGCGTGGTGCTTGCCATGGTGGATCTCCATGGTCCGCGCATCGATCACGGGCTCGAGGGCGTTCGCGGCGTAGGGCAGGTCGGGGAGGGAGAAAGTGGCCATGGTCGTCCTTTCTTCAGATCGTCAAGACGAACGCAGAACAAGGTTCTGTCATCCGAAGGCGCGACTATAGCGGCGTTCGGCACGTGGTGTCGCTACGCAAACGGGGGTAGATTAGCCCAACACGAATAAACACCCCGCGACCCACACCCCCGCGACGACCATGAGCACCGCGGTGTACCCCACAATGTCCCGTGCCCGCACACCCGTGATCGCCAGGAGGGGCAGCGCCCAGAATGGTTGGAGCATGTTCGTAAGCTGGTCGCCATAGGCCACCGCCATCACCATGGTCGCGGGGCTCACGCCCGACTGCGTCGCGGCCTCCATCGCGATCGGGCCCTGCACCGCCCACTGCCCCCCGCCCGAGGGGACGAACAGGTTGACCAGGCCAGCAGAGAGGAAGGTGAGGATGGGGAGGGTGGAGGGCGCCGACCCGCTTGTCATGGACGCCGCGAGTTGGGCCGTGAGCCCGCTCGCGAGCATGACCCCCATGATCCCGGCGTAGAGCGGGAACTGGAGGATGATCCCCGCGCATGCGCGCGCGCCGTCCTCGATCGCGCGCAGGTAGCGGGAGGGCGTCCCCTGGAGCAGCAACCCGATCGCGAGCATCGTGAGGTTGACGGTGTTCGGGTT
Organism: Phycisphaerales bacterium; assembly: GCA_965228605.1. GTDB lineage: Bacteria > Planctomycetota > Phycisphaerae > Phycisphaerales > UBA1924. Next base: position 2,631,806 of record OZ245825.1, on the reverse strand, counting down.
CAGCGTGCGCGCGCCGGAGAGGGCGCGTCCATCGCCAAACTGGAAGGCGGCGCCGCCAACCGCGAACGACGTGCCCGGCGCGTAATAGGCGATGCCCCACAGCGCAATCACCGCGACCAGCGCGATATTGATGACCGGCGTGTCTTCGAGCAACCAAACGAACCACGACTTGCCGGGTGCAGGCGCGGTCTCTGCAATCTCCGCCTCCGCGCGGGAAGCCGTGAACGTCGACGGCATGGAGACGTGTGCCGCGCGCGCCCGAACCCGGTCGCCCTCGTCCGCATCGTCCGGCGCGCCGGTCGCCTTCGGGTGCATCAGCGCGAGCACGACCGGCGCGAGCACGAGCAGGCCGCCGGTCACCACGAGGTTGAGCGGGCTGAGCAGCGTCTCGGTGAGCGGCATGGGTGCCATGGGCGATACGCCGTCGATCCCGCTCACGATCCTGTCGATATCGGCCTGCGTGGTGACCTTGAGTGGCGCGGTGCCCGAGAACCCGCCGTGCCAGACGAGCAGGCCCACGTAGCCCGCCGCGGCGAGCAGCGGGTAGTGCACGGCACGACCGCGCGACTCCATCACCCGCCCGACCTCGCGCGCGAGAAGCGCCCCCGCGATGAGCCCAAGTCCCCAATGCACCAACGCTGCGCTCCCAGCGACGAAGGCAACCATCACGACCGCCTGCGCACCCGAACGCGGGAGGGTCGCGAGCACGCCAATCGACCGCGCGACCGGCGCGCTCGTCGCCACCGCGTGCCCCGTGACGAGGATGAGGCACATCTGCATGCCGAACGCGAGGAAGTACCAGAGCCCCTGCTCCCCGCTGCCAAGCGGGGCCCAGGCGCTCTCGAACGTCGCGGCGCCGGTCTCCTCGTCGACGGTCCACTTCCCCGTCACATCGAGCAGCCGATCGCTCCACTGCGCGGCGGGCTGACCCTCCGTCGCGCCGTCCTCCCCCGCCTGGCCCGCATCAACCGCTCGCTCGACCGCGGGCATCGCCGCGGGCTCATCGGGCTCGCCCCAATCCCCAACCGTCACCGCCAGCGCCACCGTCACCAGCGTGAGCAGCACCGCGAGCACGAACGGGTCCGGGGCGGTGGCCCGGAAAAAGGCCGCGATACGGTCGCCGAGGCGTGCCATCATGGGCGTCAGGATACATGTGGGCCGATCATGGTGTAGATGTACCGCCCCGATGGGGCGAACCCGGCACTTGCTCCCCCGTAGAGGGGCGGTTGTGGAGGCGGAGGCACGGGGCTAGGGTCAGCACCCCGATAGGAGCACGCATGACGCGCGATTCAGCAGACAACCCGGCTCGGTGTGCGCTCGTGTGCGTTCTTGCCCTCGCGCTCGGCGCCCTCGCCTCGTGCACGACCCCCGGTGCCGGCATCGAAGCCGGCTCGGGCCCCGCGCCACGCCAGCAGGACTTCGTCGTCCAGGCCGACGTCGCGCTCGAGCGGGGTGACGTCGAAGAAGCCCTCGCGATGCTCGCCCTCGCCATCGAGCGCAACCCGACCCTCACCGTCGCCCACATCCGCATGGGCGAGATCTACGAGTCATCGGGCGACCTCGAATCGGCCGAGTCGAGCTACCGCACCGCCGCCCAGGTCGAGCCGCGCAACTTCGATGCCCAGTACCGCCACGGCTTCGTGCTCCACCAGCTCGCCCGCCTGGGCGAAGCGGTCCGCGCCTACCTGCGCGCCCTCTCGGTCCGCCCCAACGACTTCGAGGCCAACCTCAACGTCAGCATCGCCTACCTCGAGCTTGGCGAGCCCTCCCTCGCCGAGCCCTTCGCGAGCGAAGCGGTCAGGCTCGACCCGGCGAGCGGGCCCGCACGGGCCAACCTGGGCAACGTGCTCACCGAACTCGGGCGCGACAACGAGGCGGTGCTGCAATACGAAGCGGGTGCCGAGCTCATGGACCTGGGCTCCGACCTCCTCATGAACCTCGCCCAGAGCCTCGGCCGCCTCGGACGCTACCGCGAAATGGAAAACACCCTCGACCGCGCCATCGAGCTCGGCGGCGGCGCACCCGCGTGGGAGCGGCTGGGCTACGCGCAGTTCAAGCAGGGCGACCTGCGCCGGGCCGCGAGCTCGTTCCAGCAGGCCATCGACCTCGACCGCAACCACTACCCCGCGATCAACGGCCTCGCGGTCTGCTACCTCAACGAGTACCACGCGAGCGAGTTCGCGGATGAACAGGCGCGGACCCAGGCGGTGACGCTGCTCAGGCGGAGCCTGCAGGTGAGGCCCGGGCAGAGCCGGATTGTGGATCTGCTTGGGCGGTATGGGGGGTAGGGAAACGCGCCCCGATCACAACTACTAGCGAGCCGCGCGCCGGGCCGGTCTGGCTATCCTCTCCCCCATGCCAACCGACGCGACCACTCCCGAAGCCGCTGAGACCCCGACGAACTTCCTGCGCGAGATCGTCGAGCAGGACATTGCGCAGGGGAAGTGGGGGGCGCCGGGCGATGCGACGGTCGTGCGCACGCGCTTCCCGCCCGAGCCCAACGGCTACCTCCACATCGGCCACGCCAAGTCGATCCTGCTCAACTTCGGCCTCGCCAAACGCTACGGCGGCGCGTGCAACCTCCGCTTCGACGACACCAACCCCGCCAAGGAAGAGCACGAGTACGTCGACTCCATCATCCGCGACCACCGCTGGCTCGGCGTGAGCTGGCCCGGCGCGGAGCGCGATACCAGCAGGCTGCCCCAGGAAGACGGCAACACCAAGGGTGTGCTGTTCGCGTCGGACTACTTCGAGACGTTCTACGAGTGGGCCCAGCAGCTCATCCGCAAGGGCCTCGCGTACGTCGATGAGCAGTCGGGCGAGGAGATCCGCAAGTCGCGCGGCACACTCAAAGAGCCCGGCACGCCCTCGCCCCATCGCGACCGCCCCCCCGAGGAGAGCATCGACCTGCTCGAGCGCATGAAGGCGGGCGAGTTCCCCGATGGGTCGATGGTGCTGCGCGCGAAGATCGATATGGCCTCGCCCAACATGAACCTGCGCGACCCCGTGATGTACCGCGTGCTGCGCGCGCCGCACCACCGCACAGGCGAGGCATGGAAGATCTACCCGATGTACGACTGGGCCCACGGCAACGAGGACTCCATCGAGGGCATCACCCACTCGATCTGCACGCTCGAGTTCGAGATCCACCGCCCGCTCTACGACTGGTTCCTCGACAACCTGGACGGCGTGCACCACCCCCAGCAGATCGAGTTCGCGAAGCTCAAGCTGACCTACACCGTGATGGGCAAGCGGAAGCTGCGCGAGCTCGTGGAGCGCAGGCTCGTGTCGGGGTGGGACGACCCGCGCATGCCCACGATCAGCGCGTTCCGCCGACGGGGCTACACGCCCGAGGCGATCCGGGCGTTCGCCGATGAGGTCGGCGTGACCCGGTTCGAATCGCTCATCGACTTCGGGCGGCTGGAGAACGCGCTGCGGGCCGACCTGAACAAGCGGGCACCGAGGCGGATGGGCGTGCTCCGCCCGCTCAAGGTGACCATCGAGAACTGGGCCGACGGCGAGGTCGACTGGCTCGACGCGGTGAACAACCCCGAGGATGAATCGGCGGGGACGCGCCAGGTGCCCTTCTCGCGCGAGATCTACATCGAGCAAGACGACTTCATGGAAGATGCGCCCAGGAAGTTCTTCCGCCTGGCGCCCGGGCGCGAGGTGCGCCTGCGCTACGCGTACTTCCTGACGTGTACGGACGTGGTGAAGGACGAGTCGGGCCAGATCATCGAGCTCAAGGGCACGATCGACCCCGCGACCCGCGGCGGCGACTCGCCCGACGGGCGCAAGGTCAAGGGCACCATCCACTGGGTCAGCGCCGCCCACGCGGTCGAGGCGGAGGTACGCCTGTACGACAGGCTCTGGAGTGTCGAGCAGGCCGAGCGCGAGCCAAAGGACGCGGGCGAGGGCTGGGACTGGACGAGCCGCCTCAACCCCGACTCGCTCGAAGTCATCGAGAACGCCAGGCTCGAACCCGCGATCGAGGACGGCGACGGCCTGAACGAGCCCGATTGGGGCGATGGCATCCGGCGATTCCAGTTCGAGCGGCTCGGGTACTTCTGCGTCGATCCCGACGCGAAGGCGGGCGCGATGGTGTTCAACCGCGCGGTGTCGCTCAAGGACTCGTGGGCGAAGGCCGCAAAGAAGTGAGGCGGGCACGCCACCTATCGTGAAGCGTGGCGGACACCGATAGCCCCATCCTGCTCTACGACGGCGATTGCTCCTTCTGCACTTCGTCCGTCTGGTTCTTCGTCGACCGCGAGCGCGGTGAGGCGATGCGCTTCGCATCGACCCGCTCCGATGTCGGGCGCGCTCTGCTTGACGAGCGGGGTCTGGATGCCGACACCGTGAACTCGATGGTGCTCATCGAGGGCGGGCGGGTGTTCGTGCGCTCGACCGCCGTGCTCCGCGCCGCGCGCTACCTGCGCAACCCGTGGTCGTGGCTCGCGTGGTTCAGGTTCGTGCCGCGCTTCGTGCGCGATGCGGCGTACAAGGTCGTTGCGCGGGTGCGCCACCGGTTGCCGGGGTCAAGGGACGCGTGCCGGGTGCCGAGCGCTGACGTGCGCGCGCGGTTCCTCGATGTCGCGGGCGGCGTGTGAGCGGTGCCAAGCGTCGGTTCACCCGCCCAGCGGCGTGAAGTCGAGCTCAACCGAAGGGTCCAGCGCTTCGATCTCGATGACCTCGTACCACTTGGGCACGTGGTCCTCGCGGTGGTCGACGTAGAAGGTCAGGGCGACCTTGGTCCCGATCGTGATGTCGTCGAGGTCGACGTCGTAGGCGACGGGGAAGGCCATGGACATGACATCCATCCCGATCGCGCCGTGCGAACCGCGATAGTTCGGGATCGCCTCGTGCCTGACCATCATGACGCGGTCCTCATCGCCCGGGCGCGGCATGGCGACCACGATGCCGCGCACGTCGTAGAAGCGCGTGAGGCTCGAGAAGTCGAGTTCCGTGCTGGGGTCGAGCCCCTTGATGGAGACGAGCACCGGTTCCAGGCCGTCGTTCATAATCGAGAAGGTGAAGTCGACGGGGTCACCCGGTGCGAGGCCCTCCACGTCGATGCCTTCCCCCAGCGTGTAGGCACGCTCGGTGGGATCGAGCCCGGGCTCGCCCTCGCCCCTCGGGTAGTCGGGGATGCCCTCGTTGCGGATCGTGATCGCGTCGAGGCCCAGCGCGACGACCTCGCCTCGGGCCCGGAACGTATCGCCAGCAGCGGGTGCGGGCGGGCGCTCGGCTTCCTGCGCATTGGTCGGGGCGGGCGCGTGATTGGGCGCCGGGGTGGCCTCGGCGTCCTGTTTCTCGGGAGCGGGCGGGTCTTCGGCGCGGTCACAACCAGCACCCGCGACGCAGAGCGACGCGGCGAGGCACATCAGGACGGGACGGGTTGGCATGGCTCCTCGCCGGTTGGTTGGCCTGAGGCTTCAGGCGGACTCGACCTTGACGAACTCACTGATCGCGTTGAAGTCCGCCGCAATGTGCGGGATGTAGCGCATCGACCAGGTGGCGTCCTTGCGGACGTTGGCGTAGCGGGCGGCGCGGGGGCGGATGGGCCAGGGGCGGCCACCACGCTTGGTCCACCGCATGTCGCGCTTGCGCCGGTGCTGGGCGCCCGAGAGCTTCCCACGCACCTCCGGGTCCTGACGCATGAGGCGGGCGATGGTCTGGCGGTCGTCATCGCGGAGGGGCTCCTTGATGACGGTGCACTTGATCGTCTGGCCGGGCTTGATGGAGTCGAACATCGGACCGGTTCTCCGGAAGGGCGCGGCGGCGGGCCGCTCTTGGCTCATGCGAAAGGGCCCACGGGCCTTGCCTACCCATGGGACTGCGATTGTACCGCCGAGAGGGGGGCGGTCTACTCGGTCCGAGGCCCGATCTGGGGCCCTTGGACCGCGACTGACCGACCCTACCATGCGGACGAGAGAACCCCGTCGGGCCCGTCAGGGCCGTGGAAGGAACCCCATGTCGCAGGCCAACCCCCCGACCCCGCCCTCCCAGCCCACCTTCAATCCCGAAGCGGAGCACCAGAACAAGCCCAAGATCCGCCCGCTGCGTGGGTTTGCCGCCAAGAACGGGGACCAGCAACTGCTCGGGCTCGCCGACGCCCGCAACATCTCGACCAAGGTCGTCCTCGCCGTGCCCCAGTTCCAGGTCGTCCTCCCCCACCTGCGCGGCGAGAAGACGATCGACGAGGTAGTCGCCGAGGTCGGGCACGGCCTGACGCGCGAGGTGCTCGAGCCCTTCGTCGCGCAGCTGGACGATGCGGGGCTGCTCGAGGGGCCGACGTTTGATGCGATCCTGAAGGAGGTGCGTGAGCAGTTCGACGAATCGGACACACTCCCCCCCGCGACGACAGCGGACGTCGCCGATGCGCTGGTCGCCCAGGCGGTCGGCGAAGGCGTCACCGACGAGCAGAAGGCGGAGATGGGCCCCGAGAAGCTGCGCGAGGCGTTCGACCAGTGGATCGCCAAGGCGCTCGAGCCCGTCGAGGACCCCTCGTTCAACGCGCTGCCCAAGGCGATCATCGCGCCCCACCTCGACTACTGGCGCGGGTGGCTCAACTACGCCCACGTCTACGGGCGCATGCGCGTCGTCGACAAGCCCGACCGCGTCGTGATCCTGGGCACCAACCACTTCGGCATGGGCACGGGCGTCACCGCGTGCGACAAGGGCTTCGAGAGCCCGCTCGGCACGTGCGCCTACGACAAGGACTTCGCGGAACTCGTGGGCGGCGCGCTGAGCGATGACGACCGCGAGAAGCTCTTCGCCAACCGCTACGACCACGAGCGTGAGCACTCGATCGAGCTGCACATCCCGTGGATCTGCCACGTGTTCGGCGGCAGCGAGGGCGAGGGACCGTTTCCCAAGGTCTTCGCCGCCCTCGTCCACGACCCCCTCGCCAACAACGGCGAGTCGTACGACGGTGAAGGGCTCGCAATCGACCCGTTCGTCGATGCGCTAAAGAAGGCGCTCAGCGCCGCCGATGGCACGACGCTCGTCATCGCGAGCGCCGACCTGAGCCACGTCGGCCCGCAGTTCGGCGATCAGGTCCAGCTGCTGGGCGACGACGACCAGACCAAGCAGTTCCGCATCGGCGTGATCAACCACGACCGCGAACTCGTCAAGATGCTCGAGGAAGCCAAGACGGACGAACTCGTCACGTCGATGGCGTGGCAGCAGAACAAGACGCGCTGGTGCAGCGTGGGCAACCTCGTCGCGACGCTCCGCGCCGTCGAGGCCGACAAGGTCGATCTGCTCAACTACGCCGCGGCGGTCGATCAGCAGGGGTCCGCGATGGTGAGTTCCATGGCGGGCGTGGTGCGGGCGTCGTAGCGCCGGATTGGCGCAGAGCACGGGGGCGCGGCGACACTCCCGTGCACCGACGCCCCCGCACGAAGTTGCTGGACAAAGAGGCCAGCGAGAGGCTGGGTCAGGCCGCGGCGGGAACCATCGCGCCCGACGGCTTCGCGAAGGCGCGGGCAGCCGTGTAGATCGCCGAGAGACCAACGACGATGTAGACCACCTTCGCGAGCATCGCGGTGCTGCCGCCGAGCAGCGCAGCCACGAGGTCGAACTCGAAGGCGCCCCACAGGCCCCAGTTGAGTCCGCCGACGATGAGCAGGACGAGCATGACGATATCGAGCGCCTTCATGGCGTTTCCTCCGCATTGGGATGAGCGAGGCGGGCGTTGACATCACGCCCGTGCGGAGGAGTGTTCACGGGCGTTCGCCGGGTGGATGCGTCGATCAGCTCCGCCGCAGCTCATTCGCCGCGAGGGCGCGTTGCTCCGCCTCGCGGTAGCGCTTGAGGACGACGGGCAGCAGCGCCCCCGTGAGCCCCGCGAGCAGGAGGCCCGACAGGCCGAACGTGTAGACCACGTACCAGGGCTGCTCGCTCGCGAGAGCGACAATTGCCGTCGCCGCCAGCCCAAGCCCGATCACGATGCCCGCAATGAACAGGCCCACCACGAGCGGCTTGGCCTTGCCCTTCGGTGCGAGCACGCCCGCGAGCGGCCCGCCGATGCCACCCCAGATGGTGCCGATGGAGGCGCCGATCACGCCGCCGATGATGCCAGCTGTCTGTTCCGCAAACCAAGGGTCCATATCGAATCCTCCAATGTCAGTCGGTGGGGGGGGCTGCGGCGTCGCGGACCGCTTGGCGGATCGCCCGCGCCGCGGACGGCGCCACCTCGCCACGCGCCACAAGGTCCGCGAGCAGGTCGGTGATGGGGTCCGCCTCACGCCCCTCCACCGCGTCCCGCAGCCGCGCGATGAGCCCATCGAGGCGGGTTCGGATGGTGGGATAGGACACGCCGTACGCCTTGCCCAGGTCTTTGAGGGAGCCCGAAGCGAGGACGAACTCGACGATCAGGTCGAGGTCCTCACGCGGGATACGTGCGAGCGGGTGGTCCGTGAGAGGGGGGTGGGTGTGCTTGTTGAATGATGTAGAGGTCACGATTGATATTATTGAGTATGTTTGAGAAAAATCAAGAACACATTTCATTTTATTGAACAATGCCGTAGAATGACCCCGTGAGCACTCCCATGATCTGGAACGCGGGCGGATGGTTTGGCGGGCTGATCGGGCTCGTCGCGTGGATGGCGGTCGCGGCGGTTGTGGTCGGGATCGAGTCCCCCATCGCCGCCGTCGGGCCCGCCGTGGGGTGCCTCGTCACGGCCGGTGCTGGCTGGGCCCTCTGGCGCGGCCGACTCGGGATCAGGGTCGAGCGGGCTCTGCTCGTGCTGATCGGCGTCGCGGGCGTCTGCGGGCTCGGCGCGATGGTGTGGATCGACGCTTCGGGGCAGCTCGACGCCCTGTGGGTGATGACGCCCGGCGGCCCGAAGCCCGCGTGGGCCGCCTACGCCGCCCTCCTGGCCTACCCCCTCCTCGCGCTGGTGATCTGGCGCCGCGAACGGGCCGCGAGCACCGCGTGAGCCTCTCGCCCGCCCACCGACGGGGGCCTAAACTCCCGCCCTATGGCCAAGGCACGTGAAATCAAGAAGCGGATCAAGGCGGTCGGCAACATCCGACGCATCACCAAGACGATGCAGATGATCGCCACGGGCAAGTTCGCCAAGGCCCAGGCCCGCGCCACGGCCACCAAGCCCTACACCGAGGGCGTCTTCGAGCTCGTCACCGAGCTCGCGGAGAAGGCCGGCAACATCTCCCACCCGCTCATCGATGGCCCATCGGGCGGACCCAAGGGCAAGCACCTCGTGCTCGTCCTGACCTCCGACCGCGGCATGTGCGGGGGCTACAACGGCGGCGTCCTCCGCTCCGCCATCGCCCACTTCCGCAAGGACGCCAACGCCGACCGCACAGTCGAGGTTGTGGGCAAGAAGGGCCGCGCGTTCTTCCGCTTCAACGGCGTCGAGGTCGACGCCCACCACACGCAGTTTGGCGACAAGCCCGAGTACGACGAGGTCGAGAAGCTCGCCCGCCAGTACATGGACCGCTTCACCGCTGGTGAGATCGCCTCCGTGCGCGTCGTCTACATGCGGTTCATCTCGACGGCGCGCCAGAAGCCCGAGATCCTCCAGCTCCTCCCCCTCAAGCCGCCCGCGGTCGAGGGTGCTGAGAAGGCCACCGGCCCGTCGACCCAGTACGAGTTCACCCCCGAGCCCGAGCAGCTCCTCAACGACCTGCTGCCCGTCACCGTCAAGGCGACGCTCTTCCAGGTGTTCAACGACGCCGTCGTGTCCGAGCACGTCGCCCGCATGGTCGCCATGAAGGCGGCGACCGACAACGCGGGCAAGGTGCAGAAGACGCTCCGCAGGACCTACAACCGGGCCCGCCAGGCGCAGATCACGACGGAGCTGACCGAGATCATCGGCGGCGCCGCGGCGCTCGAGTAGAGCGGCTTGATCGACAGGTTGAAGCGAGAGAACCCGCGGGCTTGGACCCGCGGTTCGCTTCGACGCCATGGGTCATCGCAACTCGGTCATGCCTGCGAGCCGGTGAAGCACCAGGTCGGCGCACCGCGTGGGTAGCCGCCCATGGAGGAACGAGGCGTCCCATGCGCCCCAAGTCACGACGCAGTCGACCCCACCACCGAGCGTTGTTGGTGGCTCGCGTCCGGACACGTCGAAGCCCGATCGGACCTTCGGGAAGTCTCCCGGTCCAAGCACCGCGCTCAATCCGAACAGCCAGAGGTGTTCCAAGATCCACGTCCACTCGATTAGCTCAACGAGCGACTGGCAGCTCTTGGGTTGAGCGACGAACCAGGCGAGATCGCCGGCCAGGCCGGGGCCGTCGAAAAATGGCGCGCAGAGCTCGTCGGAGTGCGCCCGGAGCACATGCTCCTCCTCTTCGAGGTGGATGGGTTGACCCCACCCAAAGAGCAGCCACTGCGCGGCGTCGACCATCCCCATGAGGCTCTGGGCACCAGCCGCGAGGTACGGCGCGGTGGATCGCTCATCGCAATGCAGCCTGACGTCGGCGAGGCCCTGGTGCACAGAATTGTGGGTCAGGCTCAGCACGATGGAGGCTAGCGCGGGCAAGACCTCTGCATCACACGCCCCCTCCGACCTCGCTTCGCTCGGCCACCTCCCGCCACACCGCGGAGGTACTTGTGGTCTACGCGAATGTGATCATGCCCGTCAGGAGCAGCACGCCCAGCACAGCGGTGAGCGCAAGGCGGTACCAACCAAACGGCGCCAGGCCGTGGTGGTTCAGGAACGCCACGAGCCACCGGACCGCGAGGGCCGCGGAGATGGTCGCGACGACAAGCCCGATGACCACCGGCGCGATCCCGAGCTGCTCGAACATGGTGGGCTCGCCCGTGTCGTTGGCGTGCTTCAGGTTCCTGGCGAGCTTGTAGACGCACGCGCCGCCCAGCGTCGGCAGGCCCAGGAGGAACGAGAACTCCGCAGCGTCCTTCGGGCGCAGACCAATCATCGTGCCGCCCGCGATGGTCATCATTGACCGCGAGGTGCCGGGCCACATCGCCACGCACTGGAACAGCCCGATGAAGAGGGCCCCGCGCCAGGTGAGCTGATCGATCGTGAGGTCGTCGGGGAGCGACGCCTCGGGCTCATCGGTCGTTGCCGCGAGCTCGCGCGCGTGCCGCTTCCGTCGCCTGTCGAGCCAGATCATCCAGACCCCGCCCAGCGCGAGGGCAGCGAGGACCGGCACCGGGTGGAAGAGGTGCGCATCGATCAGGTCGTTGAGCAGCACGCCCAGCACCGCGGCGGGAAGAAACGCGATGATGATGTTGAGCGCCAGGCGCCGCCCCGCGTCATCACGACCGACCAGCCCTTTGACCATCTGGACCACGCGCGTGCGGTAGAGCCCGAGCACCGCGAGGATCGCGCCGCCCTGGATCACGATGTTGAACGCATCGACGGCGCGCTTGGTCTGCTCGTCCTGCAGCGCATCGCCAAACAGCAACGACGACGCGATGATGAGGTGCCCCGTCGACGAGACCGGGAGGTACTCGGTGATGCCCTCGACGAGGCCCAGGATGATGGCTTGGAGGGGGTCCATGGGTGGGGGAGGGTATCGGCTTCTGTGGGACGCCCGCCCCACTCAGTTCTTGCGCACCCCCTCCGACCTCGCTCTGCTCGCCCACCTCCCCCGCCGCGCGGGGGAGGACCTAGATCGACGCCTCGGTCACGCGGAGGACTTCCTGGATGGTGGTCTGTCCGAGGCAGACCTTCTTGTACCCGTCCTCGCGGAGCGTGACCATGCCGCGCTCGCAGCAGAGCCTGCGGAACTCAGTGACGTTCGGGTTGCGGGCGATGATGTCGCGGAGGTGGTCGTCGATGACGAGGAGTTCGTAGAGGCCGACGCGCCCGGAGTAGCCCAGGTTCCGGCACTTCTCGCACCCGGAGCCCTGGACGACCTGATCGACCGGGAACCCCTGCATCTCGAAGAACTCGCGCTGCTCTTCGGTGAGCTCGGCGGGGGCCTTGCAGTGGTTGCAGTTGCGCCGGACGAGGCGCTGGGCGAGTGTCGCGTTGCACGCGGCGCCAAGGAGGAACGGCTCGATCCCGATGTTGACCAGTCGCGTGATCGACGACGGCGCATCGTTGGTGTGGAGCGTGGAGAGCACGAGGTGGCCCGTGAGCGCCGCCTGGATGGCGGTCGAGGCGGTCTCGATATCACGGATCTCACCGAGCATGATGATGTCGGGGTCCTGACGCAGCAGGGCCTTGAGCGCCTTGGCAAACGTCATGCCGATCTTCTCTTGCGTGCCCGTCTGCGTGATGCCCTCGAGCTGGTACTCGATCGGGTCTTCGACAGTGGAGATGTTGCGTGTGGTCTTGTCCATCGCGCGGAGCGAGGCGTAGAGCGTGGTGGTCTTACCCGAACCGGTGGGCCCCGTGACGAGCACCACGCCGTGCGGCTGCTCGACCTGGTTGCGCCAGATATGGAGGGCGTCTTCGCCGAAGCCAAGGTCGTCGAGCGAGACGTTGATCGAGCGCTGGTCGAGGATACGGAGCACCGTCTTCTCACCCCACGCGGTGGGGAGGGTCGACATACGCAGGTCCATCTTGCGCCCCATCACGGTGCACCGGATGCGTCCGTCCTGCGGCACGCGGCGCTCCGAGATGTCGAGGTTCGCCATGATCTTGAGGCGGCTCGTGATCGCCGGCGCCATCTTCACGGGCGGCTGCATCATCTCGAAGAGGATGCCGTCGATGCGGAAGCGGATCTTGAGCGTCGTCTCCGCGGGCTCGACGTGGATGTCCGAAGCGCCTTCCTTCAGCGCCGTCTGGATGATGTAGTTCACGAGGCGGATGACGGGGCCTTCCGCCGCCTCCTCCTCCAGGTTCTCCTCATCATCAGCGGCCTGTTCGACGAGCACATCGTCCTCGTCGATGTCGCCAAGGATGGAGTCCACATCGTCGTGAACCTCGTCCTCCTCTTCGTAAGGCTCGAGGGCCTTGAGGATGTCCATCGATGGGGCGACGACGATGCCGATCGCGCGGGCCCCGAGGCGCCGCCGGGCGTCCTCGATCGTGTAGGCGTCATCGGGGCGTGAGGTGGCGAAGATGATGCGCTCGCCGTCGATCGCGAGCGGGAGGATGGATGACTCCTTGCAGTACTCCGAGCCCATGCGCTGGATGAGCGTGCCGCTCGGCCTGACCGCGTCGGGGGCCGCCTCCTCGGCCTGCTCGCCCTCGTCCACAACGTCGACCGCGACCCGCCTGAACCGCAGGCCCATCGACTCCGCGAGGAGCGTCAGCATCGCGACCTCGTCGGCGCCCTGATCACGGAGCACATCGAGCAGGCGCAGGCCGGGCGACTGCTTGAGCACTGTGCGGGCCGCGGTCAGCACCTTCTTCTCGATCACCCCGCGTTCGGCGAGCAGCGTGCCGAACGACGGGCGCTCGATCCGCTCCGGGTCGGTCTTCGGGTCGTAGATCAGCCTGAGCGAAGAGACGGTCGACGCGATCGCCGGGGCCTGCACGGGCTCGGGCGCCACGCCGGGCGTGGCGGGCCCAGCCATGGTCGGCGCTGCGTCGTCTGTTGCGTCGTCTGTGTTGCCGCCGTCGTCGTCCTCGTCGGGCGGCGTCAGCGGGGCCGACGACGGGGCCTCGGGCGGGGGGGACGCCATCGGCGAGGCGGGCGTTTCGGCTCCGCCTGTCGGCCTGGGCGCACCCGATGCGTTGCCGGCCGACCGTGTGGTCTCGAGGGTGTCATCGAGCGACACGCCAAGCTCGTCGAGCAATTGATCGAGGTCGATGTCTGACATCCCTGAGGGCCTCTCCGCGACGGGTGTGTGATCAGTCGAGCGACAGCTTGTGCGTGTTGCTCACGAGTTCGTCGTGAGCCTCGAGCACGACGGTGCGTCCCTTGATGGAAACGACCTGGTAGCTCCGGATGGTCTCGCCCACGCTCAGGACCTCGCCATTGATCACCGCCATCGGGGTCGCGCCACCCATGATGGAGTTGAGCCGGAGCCCCGCCGCCTCGACTTCGAGTTCCGTGAGCCGTTCCTTCGCCAGGCGCGTGCGTCTCTGCGCTTCGGTCTCGCCGATCTGCTGCTGGACCACCTCGTCGGCCTTGGGCACGCCCTTGAGTTCGAAGGGGTTCATCTGCACCTGCTCGAGCGGCACCTGGGGGAACTGGCTGCTCGAGTTGAGGTCCTCGAGCAGCGCATCGCGCTGAGGGTTCACCACCGCGGCGCCCTCACCCTCGAGCGGGTAGTCGATCTCGGGGAGCTTGAGCTGCGCAATCGCGATGCCCGTCGCCATCTTGCGCATGGCCCAGAGCCCAGCGCCCGCGACGCCCATCACCACCACAAGCGTGATCACCGCGCCGAGCCGCCCGCCAAGCGGCGGCGCCTTCTCAACGGGGCCCACGCCCGCGGGCGTCGACCCCGTGGGTGACATCCCGGGCACGAACGCGGCTTCGGAGTCCGGCGCGGGCGGCTCGCCGCCACCCATGCCGCCCTGCATCATCGTCGGGTTCTCGTTCATTGGTTCGCCTCCGCGAGCGCGGGGGTCGACTCGCGCTGGAAGTAGATGCTCAGGGTGAAGCTGACCTCGACGATGCCGTTCTGCTTCGCCAAGCGTTCGATCTTCATTTCGGGGATGCGCGTGATGCGCTCCAGGTCTTCCAGGTCGAGCAGGAACGAATAGAAGTCGTCGCCGTCACCACGCATGGTGACCTCGAGCGGCTGCTCCATGTACTGCGCCGACTCGATCGGGGGCATCGTCTTGACCTTGGGCAGCTGCAGCTTGGCCTCGCGGGCGAGCGTCGCCACCTGGGTCAGGATCTTGTCCACTTCCTTGGTGCTGGGCAGGCGCCCCTCCACCAGGTCGATCGCCTCCACCATCTGCGAGTTGCGTGCCTCGATGCTGTCGGTCCGCGCGTTCGCGGCGTCGAGCTTCTCGAGCATGCGCTCCTTCTGCTCGATCTCCTTCCACGCCTTGGTCGTCGCCTCGTTGCGAGGCTTGAACACGAACCAATAGGAGGAGACAGGCATCGCGATCAGGACGACGAGGAAGATCAGCTCGAAGAGTCCGAGTTTCATTGGTTCTTCCCTCCGTTGAGCATCTTCATGAGGCCGCCGACGTCCCACCCGTCTTCGCGGGCCTTCTTGGGCGGCGCGCCGCCGCCGTGGCGGGGCGATTCGAGGGGCGTGATGCGCCGGGCGTCCGCGTCGGTGCGGAGGTCGGCGGTGATGATGAACTTCATGAGTTGGCGATCCTCGACCTTCGCGGACTCGGTGGTCCTCAGCTCGACGTTCACGAGCAGTGGGCACTCCTGGAGCGTCGAGACGTAGGCCGCGACGTCCTGGTGCGTCGGCGCGACGCCCGTGATCTCGACCGACGTGTCGAAACGCGGGGCGGTCACGACAGGGCCCTCGTCCTCGTCGCCCTCGTCCTTGCCCTTGCGGCCCGACTTGCGCGACGCCTTGCCCGACAGGCTCTTGGCCTTCTTCTCGTCTTCCTTCTTCTTCCGCTTCGCCGAGGTCACGGGGCGGTCCAGGCGCTTGCTCGTCAGCTCGAGCTCGAGCATCGTCGCACTCGAGGGCATCCGGTTGACCAGCTCCGCCATCAGGATCGAGCGGGGCACCTTCTCGTAGAGCGCCGTCGTCACCTCCGCCTTCTGGGACAGGTGCGCATCGGTGGCTTCGAGCGCCTTGAGCAGTTCAAGCTGCTGGGCCGCCTGCGCGTAGCGGGTGTTGATCGCCGCCTGGTACTGCTTGACATCGCGCACCTCCTTGTTGGACACAAAGAAGGCGGCGGTCACGCCGAACATCACGCAGATGAAGAGCGTGACCGAGATGATGTTGGTCCGGCGCTCGGCACGCCGGTTCACGTAATCCTCGGGGAGGAAGTTCGAGTCCCCTGATTTGGGTCTGATGCTCTTCATGAAGCACTCCTCGTGCGCCTACAGGTCCGTCGGCGCCATGCACATGCCCATCGGGACGACCCACCCGCCCTGGGGCTGATCCAGATCCACACCCTTCACGCCCGCCGACGAGCGCCCCCCGAGCGACCCGAACGGGTCCGCGAGGTGGGCCTGCGTGCCGAGCCGGCGCGCGATGCCCCGGCACAGGTCGGCCCGCCCCGACTCGCCCCCGAAGAACACGCAACGGTCGAGCGCGCGGTCGGAGCAGAACGAGCGGGAGTAGCGCAACGCGAGCTCGAGTTCATCAGCAATGATCGAAGCAATGCGCACCGCGGGGTCCTCGTCGCCGGCGCCGTCCGCCCCCTCGACCCCGACGCCCGCCGCGACCGCGGCGCACACACCACCCGTGTCGGAGGCCGCCGCAAGGGCGCACCGCGCCTTGTGCGCCGCCGCCGGGCTCCCGTTGGTCCGGCGGGCGCTGCGGACATCGATGTCGCGCCCCCCAAGCGGGAGGGTCCGCGCCGTGATGAGCTTCTTGCCCTTGGTGAGCATGATCTTGGTCGTCGCGTAGCCAAGGTCCACGAAGAGCGAGAGCAGTTGCTCGTCGCCGTCCCCCTCGCCCTGCGCCAGCGCGCCGAAGCACCCGATCGCCGCGAGGTGCTCCGAGTGAACCCCGACCGTCTCGAGCTTGCACCGCTTGAACGCCTGCATGGGCTGGAGCACGACATGGCGCGGCATCGCGATGCAGATGGTCTCAGTGCCCTTCACGCCCTTGCGCGAGAGCTCGCCCACCTCGACGTTGCGCAGGATCAGCTGGTTCGGGTCGCGCCCCGTGATCTGGCGCACCTGCTCGCGGATCGCGGCGTCCGCGTTCACCCCCGTGTTGGGCGTGAAGAAGTGCTGGACCAGGGTGGCCGTGGCGCTGACCGAGCAGACCGCTCGCTTGCCCTTAAACCCGCACTCGCGGAGCAGCTTCGGGAGTTCATCCACCTGATAGGCGAGCCGCTCCTCGGGCTTGTCGATCAGCTCCTCGGGCGTCGGAACCAGTCCCGCGGCCACGAGGTTGGGCGCATCGCCAGACGCCGACAGCTGCAGCGCTTTGAGCCCCGCGACGCCGAAGTCCACCGCGACGGGTGACAGGTTCGCCTTGAGCAGACCGCCAAATGACATACCCGCTGGCTCCCCAAGAGGCGCAGCTCACGCGGGGCGCACACCCCGACCCGAGCGGGTCATCGGCCCGGGCGGGCGGTGCGCTCAGTCCGGGTGGCGCGATTGGGGCGGTCCGGCGCGGGTTGGAGGGGCCCGCAGGCTTATAGGGCTCCGCTCACAGCGCTCGCGCGATGGCGCCCAGCCGCGCCAGCGCCCCGTCCAGGTCCCACCGCTGGGCGGCGCGATCGCCCGTCGTGTTGCTGACGATGCGGACCTCCGCAAACGCCACCACGATCTGGTGGCGCCTCCCGAGCAGCGCACACGCCAGCGCCACCCCAGCCCCCTCCATCGCTTCGACCAGCGCCCCGGTCCGCCGCGCCACCTCCCGCGCTAGCGCATCGGTCCCCGAGCAGGTCGACACCGTCGCGATCGCCCCGACCCCCTTCGCAAGGGGGGCCAGGCGCGAGCGAAGTGCCTCATCGGTCGGGTAGGCGCCGCCCCCCGAAGACCCGGGTGGGGGGAACCCCATCGCGTCGACGGTTGTGAACCCATCGGGGGCGAGCAGCCCCTCATCCGCGAACACAGCACGCTCGCCGACAACGACGTCGCCGAGGTCCAGCGCTGAGCCCGGCAGGGCCCCCCCGATTCCAAGTGAGATCACCCCAGCGTGCACACCCGCATCAAACGCGAGAGCCGTCGCCGCCGCCGCCGCCGCCTTGCCCACGCCCGTCTCGCACACGTCGAAGCGCTCCGGATCAAGCCCGGCCCGCACCACGCCGCACTCGCGTGGCGACGCGACGCATACAAGCCATTTCTTCCCCACACCGAGCTGGCCCAGCGCCCGGGCCATCAGCGGAGGTACGTCGACGACTGCAGGATCTCCTGGAAGAACCTGCGGAGTTCCGAAGCGCCCGCGTCGTCGAGCACGCCCTTCTGCACCGCGTCCGCGGCCTCCCGACGCAGCTCGTCGAGCATCCGTTCACCATCGATCTGCACGTACGACAGCACCTTGTTGATCGAATCGCCCCGCACGTCGTGCATCACCTCGAACGACCCGCCCTCGCCGAGTGCGATGTGGGCCACGTCGGTGTCGCCGAACAGGTTGTGGTAGTCGCCCAGGATCTCCTGGTACGCCCCCACGAGAAACGCCGCGAGGAGGTAGGGCTTGCCCGCGCTGAGTTCGTGCACGTCGAGCACCGAGCGGGCGCCCTCCGGGTGCGCAAACCGGTCGATCCGCCCGTCCGAGTCGCACGTCATGTCCACCAGCACCGTCTGGCGCGTCGGCTCCTCGTTCAAACGGTGGATCGGGCAGATCGGGAACAGGTGGTCGATCGCCCACCAGTCGGGCAGCGATTGGAAGATCGAGAGGTTGCAGTAGTACGTGTCCGCGAGCATCGCGGGCAGCTCGTCGAGCTCTGAGGGGAACTCCTCGAGGCGCGCCGCCCGCTCGAGGATCTCACGCCCCGCCGACCAGAACAGCCGCTCCGCGCCGGCGCGCACGGGCAGCGTCATCCCGCCCAGCGCGAACAGCTGGAGCACCTGCCCCCGCGCGTGCGAGATGTCGTGGTACGCCTCGACGACGTTGTCGTCGCTCAGGTGCTCGTACGCGTCGAACAGGTCGAGCACGGGCTGGGGCACGTCGTCCAGGCTGCCCGTCAGCTCCTCGGGCGACGCGGGCGGCGGGCCCGTCACGAAGGTGCTCGCCGCCTCGACATTGAACACGAGCACGCTCGCGTGCGAGACCGTCGCCCGCCCCGACTCGATCACGATCTGGGGGTGCGGCGTGTCCGCCTCGTCGCACACCGTCCGGATGCGGTACACCACGTCCGCCGCGTACTCCTCGAGCGTGTAGTTCATCGACGAGCCCGCGTTCGACTTCGACCCGTCGTAGTCCACCGCGAGCCCGCCGCCGATATCGAGCCGCGTGATCGGTGCGCCCAGGCGGCGCAGCTCCACGTAGATATACGCGAGCTCCGTGACCGCGTCCTTGATCGCGCGGATGTCCGACGTCTGGCTGCCAAGGTGGTAGTGGAGCAGGTTCACGCAGTCGAGCATGCCCGCCGCCCGCGCCTTCTCCACACCCTCGAGCAGCTCCGAGATGAAGAGCCCGAACTTGGAGCGCATCCCCGTCGAGCCCTCCCACCGACCGGCGCCCGCCGTCGCGAGTTTCGCGCGGAGCCCGATCTGAGGCCGCACGCCCGCACTCGCCGCCTGTTCGAGGATCAGATCGAGCTCCCGCGCCCGCTCGATCACCGCGGTGATGTCGCGACCGAGCGACCACGCGTAGGCCAGCGCACGGATGTAGTCCGCGTCCTTGTACCCGTTGCAGATGATGGGCGTGTCGGGGGTGCGGGCGGTCATGCCAAGCACCGCGACCAGCTCGGGCTTCGAGCCCGCTTCGAGCCCGAACCCGTGGGCACGCCCCTCGTCGCGGACCTCCTCCACGACCAGCCGCTGCTGGTTCACCTTGATGGGGAACACGCAGCAGAAACCGCCCTGGTACTCCTCGCTCGCGATCGCGCTCTCAAACGCCGACGCGATCGCGTGCAGGCGATGGCGCAGCACATCCGAAAATCGGATCAGCAGCGGCGTCTGGAGCCCGCGCGAGCCCAGCGAGCGCACGATCTCGTACAGGTCGGCCGTCCGTCCAGGCGCATCGGGTGTCGACACCTGGATGCGCCCCGCATCGTTGATGGAGAAGTAGGGCTCCCCCCACGCCCACACGCCGTAGCGTTCGTCGTTGGCCTCGATAGCCGGGGAGCGGGGTGAGTCGAGCGTGGTCATGTCGGTCGGGGCCTCCAGGTGGGGCGAACTCTAGTGCGCGCGGCGGCGTCGCGGAAGCCAGGCCGCCTCGTGGTCGTGAGATTGGGTGTCGAACGTGGGGGGGCTGACGGTGGGGTCAGGAGGTCGGCTGGTCGCCGCCGCCCGACGCGGGTGAGTCGCCCGCGATCGAGCTCCGCATCGACGTGTCGGCGTTGATGTTCTGCATCTTGTAGTAGTCCATCACCCCCAGGTGCCCGCTGCGGAACGCATCGGCCATCGCCTTGGGCACGTCCGCCTCCGCGAGCACCACCAGCGCCCGGTTCTTCTGCTCGTCGGCCCTGTGCTCGGCCGCCTGGGCGACCGCCAGGGCACGACGCTTCTCCGCCTCGGCCTGGAACCGCTTCTTGTCGGCCTCGGCCTGCTCCTCCTGGAGCTTGGCGCCGATGTTCTCGCCCACGTCCACATCCGCGATATCGATCGACAGGATCTGGAACGCCGTCCCCGCGTCGAGCCCGCGCTCGAGCACCGTCTTGGAAATCCGATCGGGGTTCTCGAGCACCTGCTTGTGCGTCGCCGACGAGCCGATCGTGGACACGATGCCCTCGCCCACGCGGGCGATGATGGTCTCTTCCGTGGCGCCACCGATCAGACGCTGGATGTTGGCACGCACCGTCACGCGGGCGCGGACCTTGAGCTGGATGCCGTCCTTCGCCACCGCGTCGACCGTGGGCCGCCCGAGCTTCGGGTTGGGCACATCGATCACCTTGGGGTTCACCGACGTCTGCACCGCGTCGAGGATGTCTCGCCCCGCGAGGTCGATCGCGCACGCGGTGTCCCAGGGCAGCTCGATCCGCGCACGGTCCGCCGCGATCAGGGCGTTGATCGCGCTGATCACCCGGCCGCCCGCGAGGTAGTGCGTCTCGAGCTGGTTGGTCGAAATGGCCAGCCCCGCCTTGACCGCCTTGATCCGGCTCAGCACGATCGTCCGCGGGTCCACCTTGCGGAAACGCATCCCCACCAGGTCGAGCAGGCTCACCCTGGCCCCCGAGAGCAGGGCCTGAACCCACAGGTTCAGGAACTGGAGCAGGAAGAACCCGATGATGAGCAGGACGATGCCAGCGATGACACCGACAATGATCAGGATGACTTCAGTCGGCATGCGAAGCGCTCCTCCAAGGCAAAGTAGGGTCCCCCCACGATAGCACACCCGAGTCGCGGTAGCAGGGGGTCAGGTGGTGGGCGGTGGTCGAACCGGGATGAGGCCCAGGACCACCAGCGCGATGATCCCCGTCGCGTTGAGCATCCCCCAAGCCTACCGCGCCCCTCACCCGATCCGGCGCACCTTCACCTCGTTCCCCTCCACCGCCGTCACGCGCAGGCGTTCACCCTTATCGATGAGCCCGCCCTCCGCGAGCACCTCGATCCGCGTGCCGTCGATCAGCGCCGTGCCCACGGGGCGCAGGTCCGTCGCCGCGGTCCCCTCAGCACCGACCAGCGCCGCCCGCGCCTCCGCGAGTTCGTGCTCCGCGCGCGCCTTCGCCACCGCGGCCTCCTGCTCCGCGTCCTCATCACCGCCCAGGATCAGCCCCTTGCCCACGGGCGTGTGCGGCAGCAGCTTGAGCGCAAAGTTCACCGAGAGCGGCACGAGCACGATCAACGCCACCGTCGAGATAATCCCCCACGTCACGCTCTCCATCCAGCACGCCACGCACCCGCCGATCATCGAGACCGCCGCGATCGCCGCGATCGCGCCACCCGAGGGCACGAACAGCTCCACCCCGATCAGGACGAACCCGAACGCGATGAGCCCGATCCCCCAAAGGAGCAGGTACTCCATCAGGCGCTCCCCCCCGTCGATGGGCCGCCACGCAGCGCCTCGACGCTCACCTGGTACTTCGTCACCGAAACAACGCGGATGCGCTGACCCGCGTCGATGAACCCCGTCTCGCTCACGACGTCGATCAGGCGGTCGTCGAACTCCGCCGTGCCCGCGGGGCGGAGCGGCGCGGTGACGATGCCCTCATCGCCCACGCTCACGGGCCCCTCGCTCACCGCGGGCGTGGCCGCCATCGAGCCGAGCATCGTGGGCCCGCCTGCATTCTTCGACACGCCATCGCTCAAGACGAGCTTGTTGAGCACGGGGAGCGAGTGCGTGTACCGCGTCACAAAGTAAACCCCCACGCCAGTCGCGAACAGCGCGATCATCACCGTCGCGACCGCCCACGCGAGCTCACCCGAGGACCCGCTGCCCGCACCCGGGAACAAGCTGCCTGTCCCCGCGAACGTGCCAACGAGCCCTCCAATCAGTAGCGCGATCCCAGCAATGCCCGGCACGGTAAACCCGGGGAACACGAACGCCTCGAGTAGCAGGAGCCCGACACCGAGCACGATCGCCGCGACCGTCCACCACAACGCCGCGTTAATCATCACCGCCGGCAGCACGAGCCCCACAAGGCACACCACCGCGAGCGTGCCAAACACGCCCGTGCCCGGCGCGGCCATCTCGATGAACATAAAGAGCAAAAGCCCAACGATGAGCAGCCCGCGGATGATGTTGGCCCAGGGCGACTGCGTCATGAACGCGACAAACCCCTCCGACCAGCTCCGGTCGAGCCGCCGCAGGTTCGTCGCGCCCACGTACTGCTCGAGGTCCGCATCGTTGGCGATGACCGTGTTCGGGTCGGTGAACCCGAAGAGCCGCATGTCGGCTTCCTTCATCGTGAGCAGGGCCTGGCCGTCGGTCGCGTAGCCGATGAACACGTAGTTCGACGCGTCCTCCTTGGCGAAGTCGGGGCGGGTGGAGTAGGTCTTGAGGGAGTCGTTGACCTGGTCGAGCATGCCGGGCGAGAAAATGTCGGTCGCGGGTTCGAAGTCGTCCGTGCCCAGCGGCTTGCCGGGCGTGCTCTCGGGCAGCGACTCGTCGTCCGCATACGTGTTGGAGAGGTCCGGCGCCTCGTCCGCGCTCGACACGCCCGAGGGGATGCGCGGCGACGAACGGGGCGGCTCGCTCCCGAACAGCGTGACGTACTCATCGCGCGTCAGGAAGTACTGCTCGCCCGTCCGCCGGTCCTCGACCTGCCACGTCTCCACGCCAAGCGTGACGAGCCCTTGCACGAGCATCTCGTCGTACCCGTTGAGGCGCGCCGACTCGACGACCTCCGCGAGCACGGGCGCCGTGATCTTGGCCCGCTCGGTCGGCTTGAGCTGCATCAGCTGGCCCATGGGCGTGAGCATGATGCCCGCCGCATCGCCCACCGTCGCGCCGGGCGCAAGGACGATCTCGTCGCACGCCAGCGCGATGAACGACGCCGCGGAGTAGGCATCCTTGTTGATCCACGCGATCGTGTAGACCGATTGCGCCTTGATGAGCTTGGTGATCTCGAGGAACGCCAGCGTCCCGCCGGGCGAGTCGATCTCGAACACGAGCCCATCGGCGCCGCCATCGATCGCCGCCTTCACACGCCGCTCGACGCTCATCGACGTCACCGCGTGGATCCCGCCGTGGATCGTGATCACCGCGACGTTGGTCATCTGGCGGTACGCGGGCACCGCGCCGGGCGCGGCGGGTGCCGACGCGGCCGACGATGGACCGGGCTGTGCGGGGGCATTCTCCGCCCCAGCGGGGCGATCCTCCGCCCCGCCCGCGAGGGGCGCCAGCGCCACCAGCGCGGCCGCGGCCAACCCGACCCGGACCACCCGCCCGAGACGCGTGGCCCGCCATGCTCTGAGGTCCATCAAGCTCACCATCGGAGGTCTGGGAACTCCCTTCCGCCGGCAAATCCCCGGCATGCCATTCTATGAGCGGCATTCGCCCCCGACCGCCTCAAAGATCCCATCGGTCCCCCACGTGACCCCCCTGGGACACGTCAGGAGGGGCTGTGGCCACGCCCGCCCCGCTTACCCGGGCCTCGACTCCTCGACCGTCCACGAGAGTTCATCACCCGTGCAGTCGATGTGCACCGCGAAGAAGCCCAGCCCGTGCTCACGCACCAGCGGCCAGATGATCGCCCTGTCCGTCTGCGGGAGGGCGAGCGACTCAAGCGTGTCGGGCCCGTGCCAGTCGAGCTTGCCCTCGTTCATCTCGTGCGGCTCGAGCTCGACATCGCCCACCACGCGGAAGTAGAACAGCAGCCAGTTCGTCTGCCCCTCGAACCCCCGCTCCGAGATCATCCCGCCAAGGTGCAGCCGATCGACAGGGATGTCGAGCCCCGCCTCCTCGAGGATCTCACGCCTGGCGCATTGCGTCGGGCTCTCGCCGAGTTCCGTATCGAGCTTGCCGCCAATGGGCGAGAACAACCCCTTGTTGGGCTCCTTGATCCGCTCGAGGAGCAGGATGTCACCCTTCGCATTGCGCAGGTCGCAAAGCACAGCGATCTTGTAGGGGTAGGTCGGGAGGGCGGCCATGACGCGAAGGGTAGCGGGTTCGCGTCTACGAGCCGGGAGCGCTCGGGGCATCCCCGCCCCTACGCCTCACCCTCTTCCGTATACCGCTCCCGCGCCCGCCGCTTGGCCGCGAGCAGGTCCGAGGTGTTCGCGTCCCGCTTCTCGCCCTTCGCCCCCTTGTCGGGCGCCTCGGGCCGGGGCGGGTGCGGGTCACCACCGCCCAGCCATCCGCGAGGAACACCCCGATCGCGATCGCGATGAGCAGCGGCCAGATGGGCGACGCCGCGCGCATGGGCTCCATGCCCTCGCGGTCGAAGACGCCCGAGCCCTCCGGGTCGGTCAGGCTCAGGAGCCGCCCGTCCGCCGCTTCCGCGATGTCGCGCATCACGCCCACGTTCGACGTGAGCTGCTGGTACTCGGGGCTCGTCGTCCGCGTCGCCCCGCCCACGACCACGGGCAACTGGCGGTTGCCCATCCGAGGCGACAGCGCCACCACGTAGTTGCCACGCTCCGTTGCGGGCACGCGGAGCTCGTACCCGCCCGGGTCGACCTGCTCGAGGCGGATGTCCGCCCGCGAGCCATCCGGGCGCGACAGCAGCCCCTCGACCGTCAGCATGTCGAGCGGCCGCCCCGACTCAGTCGACGCATCAAGGCGGATCACCAGCTCGTCGCCCACGACCTGGGTCGTCAGGTCCGCCGAGCGGTCGCCCGTGGGACGCGCGATGGTGCGCGCGAGCTGCGTCCAGAACCGGGCGTACTCCTCCGTGCCGACCCACTCCCGCGCCCAATCGTGCGCATCGGACGTGAACGCCGCGGCCTGCCCGCGCCCGATGAACCAGTGCGCAAGCAGCGGGTGCCCGTCATCGCTCGCCAGCGCGTTGACCACACGCGGGTCGTCGCGTGGCTGGGTCAGCACGATGCCGCGCAGGTCGGGCAGCTGCCCGAGCCCCGTCGTCACGGGCGAACCCGTCGGCAGCGCGATGGGCGTGAACCGCCCAAGCCTGATGAGCGGCTGGCGGATCACCCGGATCTCCTTGAGGAAGATGCTCACCAGCGTGTTCGGGTCGACCACGCGATAGAACGACCCGGTGCCCGCCGTGGCGATCGCATCGAGCGTGCGCCAGTCCGCATCGTCGCCCACCGCGATCGTCGAGACCGAGATGCCCTCGTCGGCCATCCTCCGCGCCATCTCCGGCGCGACATCCGCGGAGTTCGCATCCTGCCCGTCCGAGAGCAGGATCACGTGACGGATCGGCGCATCCACATCCTTGATCCGGTTGAACGCGGCACCCAGCGCCGGCGCGATCGACGTCCCCCCACCCGGCGCGATGTTGCGGATCGCCTGCGCGGTCCGCTCGGGCTCCGCGTTCTTCCCCATGGGCCAGACCACGCGCCAGTCCGAGTTGAACTCGATCACGCAGATCAGGTCGTTCGCGTCCATGGTCATGACCGCGTGCGCCGCCGAATCGTTGGCGATCTGCTGCTGAGACCGCGAACCGCCAAGCACCGCCTGCGCCATCGACCCCGACGAGTCGAGCACGATCGCCACCGCCGCGGTCGGCGCAATGAGTTCATCCGGGAGGTCGAGTTCGACGGGCAGGATCGGCTCGAGCGGCGATTCGTTCCACCCACCAGGCCCAAACGACCCGGGCCCGCCAATCATCACGAGCCCCCCGCCCAGCGTCTGCACGTAGTCCGCCAGCGCCTGCTGGGTGAGCGGCGGCACGTCCTCGATCGGCACCGATTGCAGCACCACCAGGTCATACCCCTGCAGCGCAAGCAAGTCGGGCGGCATCAGCGCGGGCGGCACCGCCTCCGCCTCGATGCCCGCACGCTCCAGCGTCGCGAGCAACGGCTCAGAACCCCCCGCCCCGCCCGACTCCGACGTGCCATCCACGATCAGCACACGCCCCGACCCGGGCGTCACGGTGAACGTCTCCGCGCGGTTGTTCGCCGCGATCCGGTCCGCCGCCCCGTCGTCGGGCGTGAACACGGGCTCGAGCCGGTGCACGATCCGCTCCGACGAGAGGGGCAGTTCGATCACCTCGATCGTGCGCCCCGCATCGAGCGACACACGACGCGCCGCACCGGGCGCCGCCCCGTTGATGTCGATCGGGCGGCCCTCGTACAGCAGGTCGAGCGTGCCCGTCGTCGCCTCTGTCGCGCTGAGCACCACGCGCACCGCGACCGTCGCATCCTCCTCCGCGCGGGGCGGCACATCCACCGCCTCGATCATCACCTCCCGATCCACGCGGTAGGCGACGGGGATCACATCGATCCGCGTCCCGCTCGCACGAAGCTCGCGCGCCACCGCGCTCGGATCGGCGCCCGTTGTGTTGCCATCCGAGATTAGCACGAGCCGCCTGCGCGCGCCGGGGGGGAAGAGCGTCGATGCGAAGCGCAGGGCCCCCGCGATGTCCGTCCCCTCGCGCACCGAATAGTCGAACTCCAGCGCCATCTCATCACGAGGCGAGGGCGTCGCCACCGCCAGCGCGCCCCCATCGAACACCACAAGCCCCAACAGGTCATCGGCGCCCCGATCCCGCGCCACCGCATCGGTCCACTGGCGGAGCGTGGGGTAGAGCCGCCGGGCGCGGGCCGATGCATCAGCGCCCAGGTCCGCGAACTCCGAAGCGAACTCCGTCATCGACCCCGAAACATCCACCACGAGGATCGTCGCAAGCCGGTCCGACGTCCGCACCGCCGACGCCCCCGCAAGAGCCCCCGCGATGAGCAGGACGAGCAACGCCCGCGCCACCACCGCAGACCACCGCCGCGCAAGCGACATCGACGAGAAGAACCGCAGCGCCGACCACGCGATCGGCGCCGCGATCAGCGCGATGAGCAGGTACAGCGGTTGTTCGAGGGTCAGGCTCATGGTCGCGCCATGAGTCTAGGTGTGCACGCCCGGACACCCAGCCTGAGCGAAGCGAAGGCCCCGATCGAGCGCCCGCCGCCTACCCCGCCACCTTCGCCGCAAGCTCGGCGGTGCTCTTGCCCACGCCCTCGACCATCCCGAGCAGCGACCCATCGGACAGCGACTTGTCCGCGTCCTTGTACACCTCGTGGACCTTGCCCACCGCGGCCATGCTTGGGTTCACGATCACCCTGATGTTCTGCAGGATCGCGCGCACGTGGAACAGACCACGCAGGCCACCGATCGCGCCGGGCGAGGCGCCCGTCAGCCCCGCGACCTTGCCCGCGAAGCACTCGAGCGGCTTCTCGCCCTCGCGCGGCCGGCTCACCCAATCGATCATGTTCTTGAGCTGCGCCGTGATCGACGAGTTGTACTCGGGGCACCCGATCAGGAACCCATCGTGGGCCTTGAACAGGTCCTTGAGCTCGATGCACTTGTCGGGCAACCCCTCGGACGACTCGAGGTCTTCATCGAAGATCGGCATGCGGTAGTCGCGTGGGTCGACGGTCGTGATCGACGCCCCCGCCTGCTCCGCGGCACGGGCCGCGACCTCGATCACCTTCCGGTTCCACGACTCGGCCCGCAGGCTCCCCCACGTGACGATCAGCTTGGCCATGCGATGCACTCCTCAGTTGAGACCGGGCGAGCAGGGATGGTAGCAAAGCGCATTCCGTGCCAGCACGCGCGGGAGCGGTCGCGGACGTGGATAACTTGTTGATCCCACACCCCGCCGCACACCGCCTGAACACGCCCTGAACGGGTCAACCTGTCACTTCCCCCCAGCACCACCGAGTGCGCGGTACCGTGGGCGCAATAGGAGGCCCACGCGCAATGGCGACCAACCCCACGACGTCCACGATCGACCCCAACGCCGCCGTCATCCTCGCCACCGACATCATCACCAGGCTGCCCGCAGACGGGCAGGCGCAGGTGACCCGGCGCAACGAGCTGCTGGGCGAGATCGTCGCCTCGATGGACGGCGCCGAGATCGCGGGCCAGGCATCCGCCCGCCCAATGCTCGCGACGTTCGCCACGCCCGCCGACGCGGTCCGCGCCGCGCTCCGCTTCGTCATTGCGGTCGAGCAGGCCGATTGGGGCGGCACGCCCATCGACGTGCGCATCGCCATCGACGAGCAGGTCAAGACCGGACGCGCCCTCGCCCTCCTCGGCCTCGGCGCCGAGGGCCAGGTCCTCCTCACGCGCGGCGTGTTCAACGAGGCCCGCGCCGAAGTCGGCGCGCACCCCGTCGCCGACCTCGCCAACGCCGAGCACGCCGTCGAGTGGATGTCGCACGGGCGCTACCTCCTCAAGTCCTCCAACCAGGCCGTCGACGTCTTCGAAGTCGGCGCCCGTGGCCACGCCCCGCTCGATGCGCCCGCCGGCACATCCTGCGCCCAGCGCATCGTCACGCCCGATGAGGAAGCCATGCTCGGGTGGCGACCCTCGATCGGCGCCGCCGTGCCGGGCCGATCAGCGTGGTGGTGCGATGAACTCCTCGAGACAGGCCCGGGCGGCGAGACCTGGCTCATCACCAACGCCCGCACGGGCGAGCAGCGCGCCTCCGCGTTCATCTTCGAGCGCGACTCCCTCGATCAGGCCCGCTCCCAGCGCAGCGCGCTCGAAGTCATCGAAGGCCGCCTGTCGGGCCACCCCCACATCGCACCACTCCTCGCCGTCCACCTCGACCGCCCCCCGTTCTACGTCGAACGCGCCCACGCGGGGGCGACCGCCCTCTCGCAGTGGGGGCGCTCGAGCGTCAAACTCGGCGCAGTGCCCGTCCCGACCCGCCTGCGCATCGCGGAGCAGATCGCAATGGGCGTCAGCGCCGCCCACGCGCTGGGCGTCATCCATGGCGACCTCACCCCGCAAGACGTCCTCATCGAAGACGCCGACACGCGCCAACCCGTCGCCCGCGTGGGCGGCTTCGCGGGCGCGATGGCCCTCCGCTCGTCGAGCCAGCACCCAAGCGTGCGCGACGACGTCGAGGCCCTCGCCCTCCTCGTCGCCCAACTCGACCTCGCCGACCTCACCGCCAAGCTCGACCGCACGGGCGACATCGCCGACCCGATCGTCCGCCAACTCGTGATCGACGCGACCACGTCCACCGGGCCCGGCCGCATCGCGACCGCCGATGGATTCGTGGAACGCCTGCGCGAAGCCATCGACCCATCAAGCGTGCGCACGCCCCGCGTCGTCGAGCGCCCGCGCGGCGCGATGACCGGCGTCATGGCCGCCGCCATGATCCTGCTCCTCCTCGGCGCCGCCGCGATGACGGGCCTGTGGGTGCAGACGAAGGACGATCTCGACCAAGCGGTCGCCGACGCCCAGACGGTCCAGGCGGAGCGCCGCGCCGCCCTTGCACTCATCGACGCCTTCGTCGAGGCCACGCCCCCCGACCCCGCCTCGCCCACCAGCGCGTGGCTCACGACCGCCGCCGACACGTTCAACGCCGCGATCGGCGCGGGCGAAGGCGACGCGATGCCGGGCAGCGCCACCCTCGCCACCATGCTCGATAGCGCAGGCCTCCACGCCAAGGCCCTCCCACACGCCGAGCGCGCCCTCATCGCCCTCGAACGCACGCCCGCGACGCCCGAGCGCGACACCCTCGCGATGGTCGAGATCTCAGCCCGCGGAGCCAACGCAACGGGCGACCCCGAGCGCGCCGAGGCCCTCTGGCGCCGCGCGCTCGCCACCCACGACCGGATCGACGCCGAGGGCGAGGGGGCTCTCCGCGCGCTCGAGTCGCTCGCGGCCCTCCTGATCGAGGGCGGCCGCGCAGACGATGCGTTCGCGTTCGCCCAGCGGGCCGCAACCCTCGCCGATGACCTCTACCCGGACAGTCCCGCCCTGCGCGCACCCGCGCACTACCTCGTCGCCCAGTCCACGCCCGCCGACCCGATCCCGCCGCTCGAACAGGCCCACACCCTCGCGGCCGCCGACGGCGCCGCGTCGCCGCTCGCCCAGGCGATCTCGCACGACCTCGCCCAAGCCATGCTCCGCGCCGGGCGCATCGACGACGCCGAGTCGGTCCTCACCGCCCGCCTCAGCGCCGCACGCGTCCACCTGGGCGACGCCGACCCCATCACCCTCAGCGCGATGCACGACCTCGCGGGCTTCCTCGCGAGCGACGGACGCGCCCTCGACGCGTCGTTCCTCTACCGCGAGGCCCTCGCCGGGCGCTCGCGCACCCTTGGGCGCGACCACGCCGACACCCTCGACACCATGCTCTCCCTCGCGGCATTGCACGAGGCGCGGGGCGAACTCGATCAGGCAGAGCCCCTCTACACCGAGGTCGTCCGCCGGATGGACGACACCGCCGACCCGCTCCGCGTCGCGGGTGCGCAGGAAGCACTCGCCCAGATCCACGCGACGCACGGCCGCTACGAGTCCGCAGCGCCGCTCCTCGAGCGCTCGCTCGAACTCAAGCGCGAGGCCCTCCCCACGGGCAACGAGTCCACCATCGCCACCGCGATGCGCCTCGCGACCATCTACCGCGACCTGCGCCTCTACGACGACGCGGAGCGCGTCCTGACCAGCGCCTACAGCGCCTTGCCAGGCTCCGCCCCCGACGACGACGCCCGGCGCATCATGCTCGCACGGGCCCTCGCCGAACTCTTCGACACGCGAGGCGACTCGCTACAGGCCGCCGACTGGCGCGAGCGCGTGCCCAAGGAAGGCGACACCGAGTTCGGCGGCTGAGATTGCGCCACAATGACCCGTCTCCAGGTCGTGTCTTCCTACTCCGATCACACATTGAAAGAGCACTGACCGGCAGGCCGGTCAATGGCGCGCCACGACTCACATCGCCCCGATCGCCCCGATGCAGTTCGCGATGTGCTCATCGCGTTCGATCCCCATCAACGCACCGATCTCCTGCGCACCGACCTCGATGTCCTCGCGCGACACCGCCGCCGCGAACGACTTGTCCTTGAGCTTCTTCTTCACCGACTTGGGCTGGAGCGAGGCGATCCCATCGGGCCGCACCTTCGCGCACGCCACGATGAACCCCGACAGCTCATCGACCGCGAACAGCGCCTTGGCCATGGGCGTGTCCCGGGGCGTGCCCGAATACTCCGCGTGCGCGAGGATCGCGTTGCGGGTCTCCTCGTCCACGCCGAGCGATGCGAGGTGCTCCACGCCGACGAAGGGGTGCTCATCGGTCGAGGGGTGCTTCTCGTAGTCGAAGTCGTGGAGCAGCCCCGCGATGCGCCAGCGCTCCTCCTGATCGGGATCGAGCGCCCGCGCGTAGTGGCCCATGCACGCGCTCACACACTCCATGTGGTGGCGGAGCGATTCGCCCTCTGTCCACTCGTGCATGAGCGCCCGCGCCCAATCCATCGTGAACCCATCAGTGCCCATGGCGACCGACGATACCAGATGCACCGCTGGTACCATCGTTGGCGGCTCCGCGCACCCCTGAGGAGGCGACCCATGTGCTCATCCCGATCCAGCAGCGCCCCATGGCCCGCGTTCGCCCTCGCGTTCGCGCTCACCCCGCTTGTGCACGCCGAGCTGCGCTTCCCCGCGCTGATCTCCGACCACATGGTGGTCCAGCAAGGGCAGCCCTTCACCCTCACAGGATGGGCGAGCCCGCGCCAGCGCGTCGAGGTCGAGTGGGTAGGCGCGGGCGCCGACCACCGCGCCCACACCACCGTCGGCGCCGATGGAGCCTTCGCCATCGTCACCGACCCACCGCCCGCGTCGGGCCGCGCGTGGGACATCGTTGTACAGGCCGGCGATGCGGAGGTGCGCATCGAGGACGTCCTCGTGGGCGAGGTGTGGCTCTGCTCGGGCCAGTCGAACATGGCATGGACGGTCGACGGCGCCGACCGCGCCAATGAAGTCCGCGCCGACGCCGACCGCCCGACGATCCGCATGTTCACCGTCGCGCTCGAGGCAAGCGAGCAACCCGCCGACGACCTCCGCGGGAAATGGGTCGTCTGCACGCCCGAGACCGTCGGCGGCTTCTCCGCCGTCGCCTACCACTTCGGGCGAAGCCTCTCCGACGAGCTGGACACGCCCGTCGGACTCGTCACCAGCGCCTGGGGCGGCAGCAAGATCGAGGCGTGGATCAGCGCCGATGCCCTCGACGACTGCCCCGAAGGCCGCCAGGCCGTCGAGGAGTGGGGGGGATGGCAACGCGCCATGTCGAACCACTCGCTGGAGTGCGCCCAACCCGACTTCGACGATGCGTCCTGGCCCGCAGCCAGGCTCCCCAACACGAGCGCCGCGTTCGGATTCCCCGACAATGCCGATGGCGTCTTCTGGGTCCGCGTCCAGGCCCAGATCCCCGAGCGATGGGCCGGGCGCGCCCTCAAGCTCTCCCTCGCCCGCATCGACGACCGCGACACCACCTTCTTCAACGCCGTCGAAGTCGGCTCGACCAACGGATGGGACCGCCGGCGCATCTACGACGTGCCCGCCTCGGCGGTCCACGCGGGCGAGGCCGTCATCGCCACACGCGTCACCGACACCGGCGGCCCCGCGGGCGTACACGGCGACCCCGCCGAACTCTACAT
This sequence comes from Phycisphaerales bacterium, assembly GCA_965228605.1. Taxonomy (GTDB): domain Bacteria; phylum Planctomycetota; class Phycisphaerae; order Phycisphaerales; family UBA1924. The sequence continues at coordinate 2,599,259 of OZ245825.1, read as the reverse complement.
CCACCCCACGGACGATCCCGACGACCGCATCTCGCTCGCGCTGGATGCGCGCATGGCACACCCCTCGAGCGCCAAGCCCATCCCGACCCAGCACCGCCCAAGCCAGCTCTACAACGCCATGGTCGCGCCCCTCCTCACCACGCGCTTCGCCGGCGTTACGTGGTACCAGGGCGAGTCCAACGCCATCCCGGGCGCGATCGCCCCGCGCTACGAAACCCTCCACACACTCTGGATCAACAACTGGCGCGACAAGTTCAACCGCCCCGGCCTCCCGTTCTACTTCGTCCAACTCGCAAGCCTCGCCCACCCCGACGACTGGGACTTCCCGCTCCTCCGCAACATCCAAAGGCGCACCCTCGACGCGCTGCCCCACACAGGCATGGTCGTCACCACCGACATCGGCGACTCGGGCGACATCCACCCACGCAACAAGCACGACGTCGGCGAGCGCCTGGCGCGATGGGCACTCGCGGAGGTTTACGGGCGGGACGACGTTGTAAAGTCCGGGCCGCTCGCCACGCTCGCGGTCCCTGTTCACCTGACGATGCACAAGGCGATCCTGGTGAGCTTCGAGACGTTTGGGTCTCGCATCGCGACGCGTGACGGCGGGGACAGCGTGACCGGTGTAGAGCTGGTCGTCGATGGACGAGAGCCCATTGCATGCACGGCCCGGATCGAGCCGCCCGGCTCGCTGATGGCCTTCCTCCCCGATGGGGTGAAGCTCGCGGACGTGCGCGCGGTCCGCTACGGGTGGTCGCCCGATCCGAAGGATGCGAACCTCGTCAACGAGGCCGGCCTGCCCGCATCGCCCTTCGAGGTCGAGATCGACTAGGGCGTCTCGTCGTCGTCACGCATCTCACCGGGCGTGTCACCGCCGCGCTCATCGCGTGCGTCGTCAACGTTCTCATCAAATGGCCCAGCGCTGTCAGGTTCCGCGCGGGGGCGCACGATCGTCGCCCGCGCATACGCGAACGCCACGAGCAGCATGAGCAGCCCGAGCCCGAGGAACGACGCCACGCGCCACGCCGGCGCCACGCCCTGCAGGTCCCACACCACCGCCTTCGCCGTCGCGATCGCGAGCAGCGCCAGCGCCGCGTAGCGCACAGGCGGGAGCTTCCGCCTGAACCCGACCGCGAGCAGCGGCGCCGAGAAGAGCCCCCACCAGATCGAGATCGCCGCACGCTGGGCCGTCTGGTCGCTCGTCAGGCGCGGCGCCAGGCGCGCCGCTTCCAGCGTCGTCGCGAGGAACACCAGCAACAACGCGCCGATCGCGCCCATGAGCACCACCTCGCGCGAGTTGGGCGGCGCATCGGCGCGCCGGGCCGTCGTCCTGCACACCGCCGCACCGACCGCCGCGATCACCAGCGCCCCCACAAGCCCCGGGTGCACCCAAGCGGGCTCGCCCTGCCAACCACCCAGGAACGCCACGCCCCACGCCCCCGTCGTCGCAAGCAACCCCGCCAGCGCCGCACGCTCCAGGTAGAACCGCGGCTCAACCCGGCGCACCACCGCGAGCACCGCCGAGAGCACAAGCCACACCACCATCACCGACGACGCCTGCGCCCGCGTGTGCAGGAACAGGAGGTAGACGATCGCGACGCCCAGCGAGGCGCCAATCACCCCCGCCTCGCGCGCATAAGCGCGCTTACTCGCCACGCCAAGCCTGCCCGCGCCGATCCACGCCGCCGCGACGATCGCGCCGAGCACCATGATCCGCCCCCAGACCAACCCCAGCGCCGCGACGCCACCCTCGCCCTCGAGCCCCCACACAAACGCCACCGCCCACGCCGAGGTCGTCGCAACGAGCCCCGCGAGCGCCATGCCGGGCACGGGCAACCGACGCTCAAACGGGCACGCCGCGCCGACGAGCGCCGTCAGCGCGATCCACGCGCCCACGACCGACGTCGCCTCCGCATCGACGTGCACGAACGATGCGAACAGAATGACCAGCCCAAGCGACAGGCCGACGACCGCATACTCGCGCGTCCGCGTGCCACCACGCGCCGCGTTGAACCGCGCAGCACCGATCCACCCGCACGCAACCAGCACACCAAGCAGCATGTCCACCGACCACACGAGCCCGACCCGATGGACGCCCTCGCCGCTGTCCATCCCCGTGACAAAGCCGAGCAACCACGCGAAGCTCGCCAGCGCGAGCCCGCTGGTGGCCACCCAACCGAGGGGGAGCCGGCGCTCGAGGGGGCGTGCCGCCGCGATGCCGCCCGCGAGGATGAGCCACGCCCCGCCGATCGAGTGCGCCGCCGACTGCACATGAACGAACGCGAGAAACACGAGCCCAAACCCGACCGAAGCGCTCACCGTCGCGATCGCCCGCGCCCGCCCCGCCCCGATGAGCATGAGCCGCGCTGACACGATCCACGCCACACCGCCGACCGCCGCGAGCAGCATCCACCGATTCCAGAAGATCCCCACGCTCTCGCCGCCGATCGAGGCCGACCCCGTGAGCCACCAATCGACGAGCGCAAGCCGCGCCGCGACCAGCCCGAGCACGACGACCGCATAGACCTCGAGCCCGCGCGCCCGCACCCACCGCCCCGCCAGCGCCGCACCGACGCCCAGCGCCGCACCCGCCACGGGCTCGACCCACGTCGGCAGAGCGAGCACGAGCGCAACGATCAGCAACGCACCCGCCTGCGCCGCGAGCAGCGCGCCAAGGCGCGACGGGTCATCGCTGGGCACGTCGCGCACCACGCTGAGACCGCCCGCGAGCACCAGCGCGCCCATCGCAGTCGCCACGAACAACGCCCCGCCCACCATCCAGTCCAGATGCCCCACCCCGGAAGCCTGCACGACCAACACCCCGAGCACCACCGCCCACGCCGTCAGGCTGAGCGATGAACCAAGCGCGCGCGCGACCCGCCAGGGCACGCGCACACCCCGCGTCACCAGCAGCCCGCGCCCCACCCGCTCACCCGCGAGCCCCTTGCGATGCGCCGCGACGTACAGCTCCGCGTGCACCGCCCCCCACACGACCGCGATGAACCCAAGCGCGAGGGCCGTGTGGTGGCCCACGCCCTCCGCGACCACCCACGCCCCGCCGAGCACGAAGCTCCCCCACCACACCAGCATGCGCACCAGGAAGAACCGCCCGCCCAGCAGCGCAGACAACACAAGCCCGACCACCAGCAGCGCAGACCAGTACGTCGGCAGCAGCGCAGGCGGCGGCGGCTCGCCCGACGCGAGCAGGAACGGCACCATGTATCCGCCCACGATCGACACAAGCCCGACCGAAGCCAGGCGCGCCACCGCCGAGACCCCAATGCCAACCCCCGCGACAAGCACGAGCAGCGCAAACGCAACGGGCCGTGTCACCAACTCGTACAGGGCAAACGACGCGTACGCCGTCGCGTAGAGCACGCCAAGCCCCGCGGCGCTGAACCCCACCGAAGCGAGAGAACCGAGCTTGCGCCGCGTGAACTCGCCCGCGAGGAGCAGCAGCACGCCAAACCCCGCGCCCGCGTTGCACTTGGCAAGGTCCGACAGGCGGAGCCACCCCTGGTCCCACGCGAGCTTCAGGAACAACGCGGCGCCCGCGATCACCACGAGCGCCCCGACCACGCCAAACGCGCGCAACCCGATGAGCTGCTCGAGCCCCGTGGGCGACTTCGACGGATTCGCAGGCTTGGCGGGCCTGGCCCTCTCACCCAGGTTGCCGGGCTTGATCGGTGCGAGCGTCCGCGCGGGCGGTGGGCTCGATGTCGGCTTGGCCGGTGGAGGAGTGGGGGAGGTTGGTGGCGACGCCGATGTCGTCGGCGGCGCGGGCGTATCGGGAGGCGCGGCCTCCTTCGCCTGAGCACGCGCCGCATCGCGCGCACGGATCAGCTTGTCCAGCGGGATGCCCGTGTCGGGCTTGGGCGCTGCTTTCTCCGACCGCTCACCCGGCGACACCGGTTCGGTCGGAGGCGTCGCCGGCTCCACGGGCCCGCGCGGCGCTCCCACGCCCTCCTCAGCGTCGACCCCCAGCTTCTCCTCGAGCCGAGCAAGCCGGCGCGACAACGCCTCGATCGCCTCGCGAAGCTCGCGCTGCTCGCCCGTGTCCATGCACGTATGTTCGGATTTACCGACCGCGCCTGCAACAGGGCCCGCAGATCACCGTTTCTTCCTCGCGACGAGGACCCCGTTCCCGATCGGGATCGCGAGGGCCTCAAACCCCGGGTCGCCCGCCGCGGCCCGGTTGATCGCGTCGGCCCCATCGCGCGATTCGTTCACCCCCGCCGGGTCGCTCATCTCCCAATGGTCCGACCGCAGCGCGTTGTCGACCATCACGAGGCCACCCGGGCTGACAAGCTCGCGGGCGTACGTCCAGTAGGCCGGGTACTCGCGCTTGATCGCATCGATGAAGACCACATCGAACGACCCCGCCCCCGGGTCATCGAGCAACCGAGGCAGCACATCCAGCGCCGCCTCGCGCACGATCGTCACCCGATCGCCCACGCCCGCGTCATCAAACGCCCGCCGCGCAAAGTCCGCGTGCCTCGCCTCGGGCTCGAGCGTCGTGAGCATCCCGCCCGGCGCGAGCGCCCGCGCAATCCACGTCCCCGAGTAGCCGGCGAGCGTCCCAAGCTCGAGCGCACGCCGCGCAGGCCCGCCATCGGGCCCCGCCATCGACGTCAGCAGACTCAGCATACGCCCGACCTCAGGCGACACCGCGATGTCGGGCAGCCCCGCCTCGATCGCGCGGGGCATCAGCGTCCGCAGGTGCTCATCCTCCTGCGCGAACACCTCGCGCAGATACCCCGTGATGACGTCCGTCTCGCGATCACTCATGACAGCGCCGGCGCCGTAGGGAAGTCCACCTCGGACTCGTTCACATGGTTGAAGTAGTTCGTGAAGATGTTCAGCGCGTAGTTCGCCACCACCTCCGCCACGTGCCCATCGTCGAACCCACCCGACTTGAACTCCGCGATATCGCCGTCCGAGACGAAGCCCCTCTTCTCGTGGACCTTCATCGCGAACTTGACGAGGGCGTCCATGCGCGAATCACCGTCGAACGCGGCCTTGCGGGCCTCGATCGTCTGCGCTTCGCTCAGCCCCGCGCCCTTGCCGATCGCGGTGTGGGCCGCGAGGCAATAGTCGCACTCGTTGGCCTCCGAGATCGCCAGCGCGATGGCCTCGCGCTCGCCGGGCGTCAGGCTCCCCTTGGCCAGGGCGCCCGAGAGGGCCAGGTACGCCTCCAGAGCCGCGGGGGCGTTGGCGAGCCCCTTGAAGATGTTGAAGTGCTTGCCCTTGAGCGGGCCCTCGAACGCTTCCTTCACGCGCCCCGTGGCGCTCGCGGGGTCGACAACGTTGAGACGAGGCATGGCTACCCTCCTGACCTGCGTTTCTTGACGAATGCTTCACAACCTGAGCCCGCTGTCAGCGGGCACCCCTTGTGTCAACCCACTAGTCTACGCGCCTGTTCCACCCACCACGATGCGCCGAGGACACCCATGCCACGACTCCGCCTCAACGGCAAACGCCGCACACCCCCCGAGCCGCGCACGCTCGACCGCCCACTCCGCGTGAGCCTCTTCACAGACACCCTCGTCGACGTCAACGGCGTCTCCCGCTTCATCCAGAACGTCGCCGAGCAGGCCGCCGCCACCGGGCGCGACCTCGAGGTCGTCACCTCGACGAGGCGCGAGATGCCCGAGAGCACGGGCAAGCTCGTCAACGTGCGCGCCACCTTCTCCACGCCCATGCCCAAATACCCCCAGCTCGACCTCGTCATCCCGAGCTACCAGGGCATCAAGGCCTACCTCGCCGAACGCCGACCCGACGTCGTCCATCTCTCGACACCCGGCGCCGTCGGCCTCGCGGGCTGGCTCGCCGCCCGCAAGCTCAACCTCCCCGTCCTGGGCGTCTACCACACCGACTTCCCCGCCTACATCGAGCACTTCTTCAACGAGTCGGGCATGACCCGCGCCACCGAGTGGTACATGCGCCGCTTCTACAAGCGCTTCAGCTACATCTTCACGCGCTCCCAGGACTACGTGCAGTCGCTCACACGACTCGGCCTGCCCCGCGAGCGCCTGCTCAAGCTCATGCCTGGCCTCGAGACCGCCCAATTCAACACGGGGTTCCGCGACATGACCATCTGGGACCGACTCGAAGCCGAGGGCCTCGAGGGCATCAGCAAACCCGCCGTCCGCGTCGTCTACGTCGGGCGCGTCTCGGTCGAGAAGAACCTCCCCCTCCTCAAGCAGGTCTGGGCCCGCGTCAGCGCCACCTGCAAGGCAAAGGGCCTCAACCCGAAGCTCATCGTCGTCGGCGATGGCCCCTACCGCAAGATCATGGAGGAAGACCTCAAGGACGCCGGCGTCTACTTCCTCGGCTTCCGCTACGGCAAAGAACTATCCACCATCTACGCCGGGTGCGACCTCTTCGCCTTCCCCTCCGTCACCGATACGCTCGGCCAGGTCGTCATGGAGGCCCAGTCGTCGGGCCTCGCCGTCCTCGTCACCGACAAGGGCGGCCCCAAGGAAGTCGTCGAAGAGGGCCGGACGGGCTTCGTCATCGACGACCAGGACGTCAACGCATGGGTCGATCGCCTCACGGGCCTCATCGTCGAAGACGACACGCGCCGGGCCATGGGCGCCGCCGCGGCCGAGTCGATGAAGCGCTACGACATCCGCCACTCGTTCGAGCACTTCTGGCGCGTGCACGAAGAGGCGTGGAAACGCCGTGTCGGGCCCCTCGAAGACATGGACCCCGACGATGCATACGACACGCGCGTCGAGGGCCTCGAAGCGGTCGCCGCCGCGTCATAACGCAACACGCCCCCGCGCGAGGGCGGGGGCGTGCAGTTCATGGAGTCAGACCCGGTGGCGTCAGCCGCCGCAGATGCTGCCAAAGGCGCCGAGCACCAGGTTCAGGTCGACCGAGTCGACCGAGCCGTCGCCGTTCGCGTCGCCCTCGCACCCGCCGCCCGTGCACCCGAAGTTGGCGAGCACGAGGTTCAGGTCGCCCGACCCGACGATGCAGTTGTCGTTGAGATCACCGGGCAGCGTCGTCGGGATCGGGACGTAGAGGCTCGGCACCCGCTCCGCGCGGTACATGAGCAGCCCGGGGAACGCGATGTCCGGGTACCCGATCGACCACTGGACCTCGCCCGCGGGCGAGACCTCGTACACCACGCCCTCCACGCCGCACGTCACGAGCGTGTTCCCGTTGGGCAGGCGGTCGGCATCACCCAGCGCCTGGTTGTACGTCGGGCACGTCCACTCCCACACGATCTCCGCATCGACGGGGATGCCGAACTCGTCATACGTGAACGCGAGTTCGATCGCCTTGCTCGTCCCGTTGGGCGGGATGACTTCCTCGTGGTCGCGCCGGTTGCCGTTGTCGTAGAGCACCATGTTGCCGTTCGGCTGGAGCTCGGGGGCGTGCTGGTACGAGAACAGGTTGTCGCCGAAGTCCGTCTCACCCGAGGGCATGTCGAAGCCCATGTTGTAGACGATCTCGCCGGTGTCATAGTCAATCCGCGTGACCCGGCTCAGGTTCCGCGCCGAGAGGTACACCGAGTTGTCGTCCGGGTTGTAGAACACCGAGTTGGAGTGCGTCCAGTCGCCCGCCGGGCCCTCGAACTCATCGAAGTCGAGCAGCGAATAGTTCTCAAACTCGCTCCACTCCCACACGATCTCCTTGGTCTCGTAGTCCCACTCGACCAACCGGTTGCCCTGCCAGATCAGCTCCTCGCCACCCTCGCCCTCCGTCACGAGCGTGTCGTTGACCAGCGCCATGATGTTGCCGTTGGGCATGGGCGAGGCCTCATGATGGACGCCGCCCTCGGGCGATTGCCACACCACCTCGCCATCGATCGACGCGATCTCCGCAATCCCGCCGCCCGCGATCGGGTTGCCCGTGTCGTAGAGGAGGTTCCCGTTGGGGAGCAGGCGCAGGTCGTTCAACCCGCCGTCCCTGAAGTGCAGCCAGACGATGTTGCCCTCCTGATCCACCGCGAGCCCGTACCCGCCCGCAAAGATGCCCGAACCCGAGCGCACGTTGAAGAGCGTCACGCCGGGCTCAATGTGCCCACCGCCCTCAGGACCCGTCACCGTTGGGAGCGGCAGGTCCGCCGGCAACTCCGCCACCTCAAAGCGACGCACGCCGCTCCACGCGGTAGGCGACCCGTCCGTGATGCCGCGCACGCGCCACGCATAGTCGCCGCCCCACGCAAGGCCCGACGTCACAACGCGACGCGGGAGGGGCGTCGCCGAGACGCCGGAGAACACCGGGTCCGCGCCCTGGAAGGGCATGGGCGAGCCGTCATCCTCAACGATCTGGAGTTCGTACTGGTAAGAGCCGGGGATCGGGTCCCATTGAAACCTGACGTGGGTTCTGTTCAGGACATCGGCCTCGGGCGGAACGGTGACGCCAAGCGCCGTCCCACACAAAGCCGAAAGACCAATAACCGACAACGCCGCGCGCAGACTCACAGAGGCCATCACACTCTCCCGTGCTGGGGGTTCATCAAACAGCAATTAGTAGTCTGCGTGTCCCGGCCCGCAGGTCAAACACTCTGCCAGTAAGGACCAATGTTGGGGGCGCAAATCTGTGCTCCCGCGTCCGAGTTTCCCAATGGCCACGTCCGCTCAGCGCTCGCGCGGGCGCGCAATCTCCACCAGCAGGTCCTCGCCGCCGTCGACCGGCGCGAGCTGCGCCCAGCGCAGGCCATCCCCATACGCAAGATCGGACGTGGTCAGCCTGTCGCCCAGGGCGATGAGAAGCGTCACGCCGCCCGACGCACGCGATCCGCGCACCGCAGACTCGATCCTCTCTCGCGAGAAGAGGTACTGGTCCGCCCCCGCGCCCACCGCCACCACCCGCCCCCCCGGCGCAAGCCCCGCAAGGTCCGCCGGCGAGCCCGGCACGATCTCGCGCACCGCGCCCGACGACGCATCAAGGGTCACACCAAGCGATGTCCGCAGGTCGATCGTCGCGCCTTCCGCACCGTCCTCCTGAAGCTCGCTGGGCTCATCCACATACGCAAGCTCACGCCCAAGCAGCCCCGCGAGGTACCCCATCGAGAGCGACCCCACGGGCTCCTCGAGACGCCGACGGATCAGCGCATCCCAATCCTCACCGCTGTGCGCAGCGCGGAGCGCGCGCACGATGTCATCCCTGTCGTACGTGTGCTGAGAGCCGACAGGCTCAACGCGCACGTCGAAGAACCGTTTGCAGAAGTCGTCCAGGCTCCTGCGCCCGCCCGTGCCGCGCCGGATCAGCGCATCCGCCTCCATCCAGAACAGCGCCCCCTCCGAGTAGTACTCCGCCGATCGGCGCAGGTCGCCCCAGTACTTGCTGGGCGTCCGCACGTTCGCGACGTCCCGCGCCGTGTCCTCCACGCTCCGCCAGAGCCGCCCGCTCCGCTGCTCCGCCGCGACCATCCGGTTCACGAGCCTGTGCTCAAACTCCGCCTCGCTCAGCATCCCGCTCCGCACCGCGAGCACATCCGTGTAATACGTCGTGAGCCCCTCGTACACCCAGAGCATCTCCGAGTCGATGGGCGTGTGATAGTCCTCGCGCACAAGCCCCTCGGGCGCCGCGAGCTTCCCGCACCACACGTGCACGTACTCGTGCGGGATCACCGTCATCGATCCGCCCCCGCCCTTGAGCCTGGTCTGCTTCGCGCTGGTGAACGTCCTGGGGCGCATGCCTATATAGGTCGATTCGCCGTGCTCGAGCCCGAAGCGCGTCGCATCGTCGAGCAGGCACAGGAAGTGGTACTCATCGCGCGGGAAGCCGCCGAACACGTAGACGCCCTGCCTGCACATCTCCTCGATCTTGGCGATCAGCCACTCCTCCACCTCGACGTTCGCGGGGTCCGCAGACGCCAGGTGCAGCGCGTGCGGCGCACCAAACCCCGTGTCGAGGTCGTACGTCTCGATGTTCGCTTCCCCCCGTCCGATCGCGCCCATCAGCACGGGCGAGTCGACCAACTCACCAAGCGGCGTCGCGTCGAAGCAGTGATACCCCGCCATCCGGATGCACGGCACGTCCTGGCCAAGCGACGACACAACCCGCCAATCGGGCAACGTCTGCAGCGTCGGGCTCACCACGAGTTCCTGAAGGTCCCACCCATCGGGGTACCAAAGCAGGCAGTTCCAGTTGAGCCCGCCAAACTCCGCAAACGAATAGCAGTCCGACGACCTGCTGATCCTGCTCGGCTGGGTCGTGATGTACGTCTGCTCGATGCGGAGCGTGTCGCACCCCTCGGGCACCTCAACGGTGATCCGGTGCTGGTCACGCGACCACCTGTCCCACTCCAGCGCCTCGCCCCCGCACCCATGGATCGTGAGGCGCGCCACGTTCTGCACGGGCCCCGACGCCGAGTGATTGCCGGGCACGTACTTCGGGTACCACAGGTCGATCGCCCCGGGCTCGAGCCCCGCGATCGTGATCGTCGAGTGGATCAGCTTGCGCGGCGCCTCGCGCGCATCGACGTGCACGCTCATCGTGGGCGGCGCCGCCGCCACGACAGGGACCACCACCAGCGCCACCAGCGCGTGCAAAGCAAACCGGACCTGCATGAATCGCTCCCTTCTTCCTTCTTCCTTCTTCCTACTTTCTGCGCGTGCCCGCAGAGGATACCAGCGCACCCTCGAACGCCGCGACCGCCGCGCTGGGCACCCGATCGCCCCGGCGCACGATCGCGAGCGAACGCGTCACACGCCCATCCCTGCACCGCAGCCCCTCCGCCTCCCCCAACGCGAACCGGCTCACCAACGCAAGCCCGATCCCCTCGCGCACCATCCGCTTGATCGACTCGATCGAGCGCAGCTCCATCACCACCTCCACCGCCACGCCCGCAGACGCGAGCGACTGGTCGATCACCTGGCGCACCGCCGATGCGGGCTCAAACGCCACCATCGCCTCACCGTCCAGATCACCCCATCGGAACGTCTTCCGCCCCTCCAGCGCATGCCCGGGCGGCACGATCAGCAGCAATTCATCATCGATGAGCGTGCGCACGATCAGTTCCACCTCTCCCGACTGGCGCACGGGCAGCGTCACCACCCCAAGGTCGAGCTCGCCCAGCGCGACAGCGAGCGCCACCTCGCGCGACCCACCCTCGCGCACATAGAAGCGGATCCCCGCGTGCTCGCTCCGGAATTCTGAGATCACGGGCGGCAACAGGTACGTCGTCACCGTCGCCCCGCCCCCCACGCGGATCGACCCCCGCGCAAGCCCGAGCAATTCACGCACCGCCTCCACCCCCGCATCAGCGCTCCGCACCGACTGCTCCGCGTGCTCCACGAACACACGCCCCGCTTCGGTCAGCTCCACGCCCCGCGCCGTCCGATGCATGAGCGGCGCGCCCACCTCCTGCTCGAGCTTCTTCAGCATCGCCGACAGCGCGGGCTGCGTCACCCCGAGCAGCTGCGCAGCGCGCGTCAGGTGCCCCTCGCGCGCAATCACCGACAAGTAGCGGAGGGGTGTCAGCTCCATCCCGCAAGGATACCACCACCCAACCACCCCAAAACGCGACGCGGGCGGCCCGCAAGCCGCCCGCGTCGCTCGTTGGTGATTGATCCGTTGCCGCTAGTGACGCTCGCGCTCGCGCAGCGCCTTCTCGAGCATCCGCTCCAGGTTCGACAGGCGCTCGTCGAGGCGGTCCTCGATGCGGTCCATCCGCTCCTCGATCTCCTCGAGACGCTCCATCATGTGCTCGGTGTGCTCCTCGACGCGCGGCGCAAGCTCGTGGCGCCACCGGTTCGTGTCGCCGATCCGCTCCTCGATCTCGCGCAGGCGGTCCACGAGCTGCTCCTGGTGCTCGCCGAGGTGCGCGAGCGGCTCGCGCTGGGCCTCCAACGCCCGCTCGATGTGCTCCGCCATCGACCGACGCTCATCCATCGAGCGCTCATAGGCCTCCGCGAGGCGCTCGACGATGATCTCCATCTCCTCATCGCCGTGCTCGGGCGTCACGAAGAAGCGCTCGCCGCCCTCGTCCTCGAACTCGATGATCCCGCCAAAGGGAGACTCGCCGCCGGCGCCGCCCCCGCCCGGCCCGCGCCAGGTGAAGAACGACTGCCCGCCCGAACGCGCCGACGCGATCGCCAGCTCGCTGGCCAGCTCCGCCATCGACTTGCTCACCATCGCCATCTCGTCCGCGAGACGCGCCGCCTCGTCGCCCGAGGCGCTCGCCTGCGCCGCCGCGAGCTCCGCCGCACGCGTGCTCATCGTCGCGAGCTTGTTCCGCAGCGCCGCATTGGCCTGCTCACGCACGAGCAGTTCCGCACGCGGCGCCCGCGCCGTCCCTCCCCCCGCCGTGCCGCCCATGTTGAGCGAGCCACGCAGCCGCTCGCCGTCGAACGCCTCGAGCTCGACCTCGATCTCCACGAAGCCACCGCTGCCACGCTTCACCACGAGCGGCAGCCTGTCGCCCGGGTCACGCTCGAGCAGCACCTTCGTCAGCAGCTCACGCGTCGCGGGCTTCTTGCCGTCGATCGACACGATCACATCGTTGGCCTTCATCCCCGCCTTGCCCGCCGGGAGCCCGGGCGAGACCTTGCTGAGCAGGATCGCCGACTCGGTCTCGAGGCCCATCTTCTTCGCGAGCTCCTCGGGCACGTCCGTCATCGTGATGCCGAGCATCACGCGCGGCTTGGGCCCGCCGTCCGCGACGCCGACCCGCGCATCGGTCGAGAACGAGAACCCACGCGGCGCCTGCCCGGGGCGCAGCAGCCGCGCATCCGCGATCGGCGACGGCGGCGCGCTGGAGACGCCCATGGCGCCGCCCGGGTGCATGTGCACGAACGTGATGAGGTTCCCCTCCGCGTCGAGCACCTTGAGCCCACCGTCCACCGACACGACCTGCGCATCGCCCGCCGGGTCGCCATCGATGAACACATCGAAGTCCCCGCCATCGCCGAGCACCTTCACCTCGTGGTCGGGCGTCACCATGATCAGCCTGACGTGCTCCTTGTGCACGCCGTCCTGCTTGCCCGCATCGATCAGCTTGAGCTCCACCGCGCTGGGCACAAAGAACGATTCTTCCTCTTCACCGGGCGGGCACGCCAGCGCCGCCGTCGGCAGCGCCAGGCCGCACGCGAGCGCGATCAGCCCGCCGCCCCGAACCCGACCACTCCTCTTGCTCTGCATGTCAGACTCCTTCGTTGGTTCAAAGCCCGGCCATGCCGGCGCTCAATTCAGACCTCTCTCGGTCACTCATCTGTCTCAGACGCTCATCTCAGATCGGCTCGTCGCCCACGAACGCCGGCGGCTCGCCGGGCACAACGACCGGCTGGCCAAGCTCATCGGTGACGACGTTCCCGAACTCATCCACCTCGAACCGCCACGAGTCGATGTTCTTGATCCGCTTCTGCTCCACGAACTTCCGCATGACCAGGATGCGGTACTCCCCGTCGCCCGTCGCCTGCACCTCGAGCAGCTCGCCCGGGAACTCCGACACCAGGCTGCCCTCCCGCTGCTTCGCGCTGAGCCACTGGTCCTCGGCCTCGTCCGCCGAGGGGTAGTCGACCTCGAACGCCCCGCGCCCGCCGTCGACCTTGGGCGTCCCGACGCTCACGGGGCCGGGCGTGGTCGAGGGCGGCGCGCCGCCCATCGTCGCCATCATGCCCCACGCCACCGCGAGGCTCGCCGCGACCGCCCACCCGCCGATCCGACCGATCGCGCCCGCGATGTCGCGCCGGGGCCGCACCGCTTCGGCCTCCACAAGCTCGGCGACCGCGACGTGGTCCTCCACCGCCGCCGACAGGCGGGCGTGCGCACGCTGGGCGCACGCGAGCCGCTCCCACACGCCCGCATCGACGTGCGCCAGGCGCTCGAGCTCGGCCCAATCGCCCGCCGACGCCTCGTGGTCCACCACGCGCCCGATCAGGACGTCCTCGCGGGTCACGCCGCCCATGCGGGAATCACCGTTCGAATTGTTGTTCTCGTTGTTCATCGGAGTGTCGCTCATCGCACTACCCCTGACTCCTGTTCGTCGCGTTCCATTGCCTCGCGCACCATCCTGCGGGCCCGCACGAGCCTCGTCTCGATCGTCGTGACCGGCAGCCCGAGCACATCCGCGATCTGCCGGTAGCTCATGCCCCGCACAGCGCGGAGCAGGAGCGGCTCGCGGTACTCCTCGGGCAGCGCACGAGCCGCCTCGAGCGCCCGCCTGCCCTCCTCCCGCCCGCCCGGGCCGTCGTCGGACTGGTCCGGACTGGCAGGAGTCGAATCCGCATCCGCCTCTGTCGAAGCGAACACGCGCCGCCGCACACTCTGCCTCCGCCCCGCGGTCCGCGCCACGTTGGCCGCGACCGTGCGGAGCCAGGGCTTGATCGCCGTGGGGTCCCGCAACAGCTCCGCGTTCCGGACGAGCTGCATCGCCACGTCCTGCAGAAGGTCCTCCACCTCCGCCTCGCGGGGCTTGTGGGCCAGGATCACCGCCGCCACCCACCGACGGTGCGCGTGCCACACCGCCTGCAGGTTCTCAGGCGTGCTCGATCCCACCGTCGATGTCGCCGGGCCGGACTTCATGTGCTACCCCACTCAGACGCGCGGGCCCACGCTTCCCGTCATCTTTGTTTAGGCCCGAAGTTGCCTCCGTTCCGGAGGCCGGGTCTGGGGTCTCGGGTTTGGGGTTTGGGGATTGGGTCTTGGCTCCGGGTTTCGGGGGGTGGGGGGATATCGGCTGGGGGGCCGTGGGGCCGCTCAAGGCCCGCCGGCCGCTGTATCGGACGGCACCAACGATGACCGTCCATAGGTGAACGACGACCGTTCGTGGATGAACGATGACCGTTCATGGCCGAACGACGACCGTTCATGGACGAACGACGCCCGTTCATGGCCGAACGGTGACCGTTCATGGACGAACGACGCCCGTTCATGGCCGAACGGTGACCGTTCATGGCCAAACGACGACCGTTCATGGACGAACGATCACCATTCATGGCTGAACGACGACCGTTCATGGACGAACGATCACCATTCATGGCTGAACGACGACCGCCCATACCCCAACCACGCCCACCCAACCACCCCAGACCCCAAGCCCCAAGCCCCAAGCACACTCCCGAACCCCGAATCCCGGCCCCCGAACCCCGCCCCCCATATCCTCCCCCTCCCCATGCACCCCCTCTCGGCCACCATGTCGTTCGGCGACCACCTCGAGGACCTCCGCCGCCGCCTCGTCCTCGCACTCCTCATCCCCGTCCCCATCTTCATCGTCTCCCTCGTCTTCGGGGGCCACCTCCTGGCCTTCCTCGTCGAGCCCGTCCGCGAGGCCCTCGCCCGCGCGGGCCAGCCCGAGCAGCTCATCGCCACGGGCGTCGTCGAGACCTTCGCCGCCTACATCAAGGTCTCCTTCGTCGTCACGCTCGGCATCGCGATGCCCTGGGTCCTCTACCAGCTCTGGCTCTTCATCGCCCCGGGCCTCTACGCCAACGAACGCCGCTTCGTCTACTTCTTCATCCCCCTCTCCGCGCTGCTCACCGCGCTGGGCGCCGCGTTCCTCTACTTCATCCTGCTCCCCATCTCGCTCTTCTTCCTGATCCAGTTCGGCGCAAACATCGTCGAGCAATCGCCGGGCGTCGCGTCCGTGCCCGAGGGCATGGTCTTCCCGCAGTGGCCCGTCCTCGATGGCGACCCGCCCCGGGCAGCGCTCACGCCGGGCAGCTACTGGTACAACCAGCAGCTCGCCCAGCTCCGCTTCTTCGACGGCACGACCGTCCGCGGCGCCTCGCTCCACACCGGCGGCCTCATCGCCCAGCAGTACCGCATCAAGGAGTACATCTCACTCGTCCTCACCCTCGCGGTCGTCTTCATGCTCGCCTTCCAACTCCCCGTCGTCATGATGCTCTTCGGCTGGACGGGCATCATCGACCGCAACTGGCTCGGGCGCTACCGCAAGCACATCGCCTTCGCCTGCGCCATCGCCGGCGCGATCCTCACACCCCAGGACCCCCTCTCCATGATCCTGCTCGGCGGCGCGCTCTACGCGCTCTTCGAACTCGGCCTGGTCCTCATGCGCTTCATCACACCCGCGGTGGTCGCCGGCAACGCCGAAGGGCGCAACACCGACGCGGACAAGGAACCGCCGGAGGGCAGCTGATGCCGAGGCGCATCGAGTTCGAACGCATCGTCCCGCGCCCCGTGCGCCCCTTCGCGGGTGGCCCAACCCCCACCGACCTGGACATGATGCGCGAGGCCCTCACCCTCGCCGCGAGCGCCGCCGACGCCGGCGAAGTCCCCGTCGGCGCCATCGTCTACGAGACCGCCACGGGCACCGTCCTGGCCCGCGCCGCCAACCGCCGCGAGGCCGACGCCGACCCGATCGCCCACGCCGAGGCCATCGCCATCCGCCAAGCTGCCCACGCGCTCGGCGACTGGCGCCTCAACCACTGCACCCTCATCGTCACCCTCGAACCATGCCCCATGTGCGCCGGCGCCTGCGTCAACGCCCGCCTCGGCCGCGTCGTCTACGGCGCGAGCGACCCCAAAGCCGGCGCTTCACGCACCCTCTACCAGATCACGGAAGACGACCGCCTCAACCACCGCTGCCAGGTCATCCCAAACGTCCTCGCCCCCGAGTCCGCCAAACTCCTCCGCGACTTCTTCCGAGCCCGCCGGTCGCGCTAGACGACGCCCACGTCCTCATTCCGCGCCCTCCGCGCCTCCGCGGTGATTCCCCCTCCTACCGAGCAAACCGCGCCGCCTCCCCGCGCACCCCCGCATCCACACGCCCATCCCGGAACACCGTCCGCCCCATCACCCACGTCCGCACCGCCCACCCCTTGAGCTCCACCCCGTCCCACGGCGACCACTTGCTCTTCGTCAACTGCTCCGCATTCCGCACCACCGCCCGCCTCTCCATATCCACCAGCACCAGGTCCGCATCGAAACCCACCTCAATCCGCCCCTTGTTCGCGATGTCCCACACCCGCGCCGGCGCTGCGCACATCCACTCCACCACCCGATCGATCGTGCACCGCCCCTTGTTCACCTGGTCGAGCATCAGCGCCAGCGAGTTCTCCACCGCCGGCACGCCGCTGGGCGACTTGGGATACGGCACATCCTTCTCCTCGAGCGTGTGTGGCGCATGATCCGTCGCGATCACCTCGATCCGCCCATCGCCAAGCGCCGCCCACAGCGCCTCCTGATCGGCCTTCGTCTTCACCGAGGGGTTCATCTGCACGAGCGAGCCGAGTCGCTCGTAGTCATCCACGCTGAAGAACAAGTGGTGCGGGCACGCCTCAGCCGTCACGTACTCACCCCGTTCCCGCAGCAACTCACACTCCGCGCCCGTCGAGACATGCAGCACATGAAACCGGTGCTTGTGCCGATGCGCAAGCTCCATCGCCCGGCGCGTCGCGATCACCGCGGCATTCACGTCCCGCACCTTCGAGTGATCCGAGTAGCTCCTCCCGCCATCGAGCGCCGCCGCGTTCGCCCGCACCGTCGCCTCATCCTCACAGTGCGCACAGATCGGCAGCGTCGTCTCGGCAAAGATCCGCTCCAGCGCCTCCTGCTCATCAACCAGCAGGTTCCCCGTGCTCGACCCGATGAAGATCTTGATCCCAGGCACCGTCCGCGGATCGATCGCGTTCAGCTCCGCCACATTGTCCGGCGTCGCCCCAATGTAGAACCCGTAGTTCACCACGCACTTGCCCGCCGCGATGTCGTACTTCTGCGCAATCCCCTCCCGCGTCACCGCCGGCGGCGACGTGTTGGGCATCTCAAGAAACGTCGTCACCCCACCCTTGGCCGCCGCCATCGACCCCGTGCGCAAGTCCTCCTTGTGCGTCAGCCCCGGATCACGAAAGTGCACCTGGTCATCGATCACCCCAGGCAACAACCAAAGCCCGCCCGCATCAACAACCTCATCCGCCCCCGTCGCGCTCGCGGCCCCGCCGGGCTCGATCCCCACGATCCGCGACCCATCAACAACCACATCCCCCCGCTCAACACCAGAGGCCAGCACACACATCGCACCACGGATCACTGTTCGCATGCGCTCAGGATACGCCAACGCCACACGCCCGTGACCGCCACCCGTCGGTTCCTACCCCGGGAAGCTCTGCCCGAAAGCGCTCAGCACGGCGTTCAGGTCTCCCGAGTCGGTGGCGCCATCGGCGTTGGTGTCGCCAGCACACGGGTCGGCTTCTGACCCGCCCGAACAGCCGAAGTTGACGAGCACTTGATTGAGGTCCAAGGAGTCCACAATGTCGTCGCCATTAAGATCGGGGCCCGGGCCGGTCGGCGGCGGGGCGCCGCATTGGTTGAGCAGGGTGCTGACGCCGCCGGCCTCGTTCGCCACGACGAGGTCGGCGCTACCGCCAGCATCCAGGCTGCCGACCGCCACGGACACGGGCGAAGTGCCCGCGCCATAGGTCAAGGCGATCGCGAAGGTGCCATCGCCCATGTTCAGCAGGACGCTGACGCTGCCACCGCCGCCCGCGGCATTCGCCACGGCCAGGTCGGGATCGCCGTCACCATCGAAGTCCCCGATCGCCACCGACGCGGGCGAATCGCCCGTGCCGTAGACCACATGGTCGGCGTAGGTGCCATCGCCGGTGTTCAGCAGCACGCTGACACTGTCGCTGTTGGAGTTCGCCACGGCCAGATCGCGATCGCCGTCCCCATCGAGGTCACCGATCGCCACGGACACGGGTTCGCTGCCCGCGTCGTAGATCACATCGGCGGCGAAGGTCCCGTTGCCGTTGTTCAGCAGCACGCTGACGGTGCCGCCGCCGCTGTCGTTCGCCACGGCCAGGTCGGCGTCGCCATCGCCATCAAGGTCGCCGATCGCAATGGACCGGGGACCAGAACCCGCGCCGTACAGCACACTCGGCGCGAACGTCCCATCGCCGTTATTCAGCAGCACGCTCGCGTTGCTGAAGAACGAGTTGGCGACCGCCAGGTCGGCATCGCCATCGCCATCCAGATCGCCGATCGCAACGGACTCGGGAAAGCCGCCCGTGCTGTAGATCGCATCGTCGGCAAAGGTCCCACCGCCGTTATTCAGCAGCACGCTGACCCCGGAGGGGGAGTTGGCGACCGCCAGGTCGGCGTCGCCATCATCATCGAGGTCACCGATTGCCACGGACACAGGGCCGTCGCCCGTGCCATAGGTCACATCGTCGATGAAGGTCCCATCGCCGTTGTTCAGCAGCACGCTGACATCGTCACCGACGAAGTTGGCCACGGCCAGATCGGCATCACCATCGCCATCGAGGTCGCCGATCGCCACGGAGAAGGGTGCGTCGCCCGCGCCGTAAAGCACATCAGGCGCGAAGAGGTCCTCCGGGTCGCAAGACCCACCCCATCCCGCACCCGTCGCTCCGATCAGGAACGCCACCGCGGTGCTGCTGCCAAGTCTCTGCGAATGCATGCCGTCTCATCCTCTCCCTACAAGGCCGCACGCGGCAGCCGATGCCGCCGTTCCAACCGAGGCTACACGAAGAGGCGATCCGCACCAAACCCCTTATCATGTTTCACGGAGCGAAGCGCCCCACAACCGCACGGAGACCACACCATGCCCCTCGACCGCGACCAGATCACCCGCCGCGCCGCCGCCGAACTCGAAGACGGCTTCATCGTCAACCTCGGCATCGGCATGCCCACCCTCGTCGCCAACCACATCCCCGATGGCGTCGACGTCTGGCTGCAATCCGAGAACGGCCTGCTCGGCATGGGCCCCTTCCCCGAAGACGCCCACGTCGACGCCGACCTCATCAACGCCGGCAAGCAGACCATCACCGCCCGCAAGGGCTCGGCGTTCTTCTCGTCCGCCGACTCCTTCGCCATGATCCGAGGCGGCCACATCGACATCGCCATCCTCGGCGCCATGGAAATCTCCCAGGAGGGCGACATCGCCAACTGGATGATCCCGGGCAAGATGGTCAAGGGCATGGGCGGCGCCATGGACCTCGTCTCGGGCGTCAAGAAAGTCGTCGTCACCATGGACCACTGCAACAAAAAGGGCGCACCCAAGATCCTCAAGGAATGCTCGCTCCCCCTCACCGGCAAGCGCTGCATCGACATGATCATCACCGACCTGTGCGTGCTCGAAATGGACGAGGCCAGGCAGCGCTTCCGCCTCACCGAACTCGCCCCGGGCGTGAGCGTGGATGAGGTCAAGGAGAAGACCGACGCGGAGATCCTGACGGATGTGGAACCAAGAGTGATGATGGTGTGATGTCGATGCGCGCACAACGCGAGGCAGTCGAGGCGTTGGGCTTCAAGTGCTGTGAGAGGTTCTGGGCGCATGCTCGGGTAACTTGCCCAGATCACGACGACCCATTCGAGTGTCCAGACGCGACACTCGTGTATGACCCGGGACGCGGATTCGGGGTCCCAGTACGCGACGGCGGCACGAGTTTGATCCAGATCAAGCACTGCCCATGGTGCGGAATCAGGTTGCCGGAGCCGTCGCAATGACTCATGAAAGTGATATAGCGAGCCGGGGCGTGTCGCCCCGGCCAAGCACCAACACCGCCCCGAACCCCGCACCACGCCTCGCCGACCCAAGAGCCCAACGCCTCACCCACTGGCACATCACCTTCGGCACCTACGCCGCTCGCCTCCACGGCGACCAACGCCCAACCGTCGATCGACAACACAACACGCCCGGCGCACCTTTCGTGGGCGACGACCCCGCCCGCAGCTACGAAGAGCGCCAGTCCCTGCGCGATACCCCCATCTATCTCACGCTCGAAGACCGATGCCTCATCGAGCGCACGATCCCCGAACTCTGCGAGCGGGGCGACTGGTTCTTCCGCGCCTGCGCTGCGGGTCCCGACCACGTGCATGTCCTGCTCGCAGCACCACCCGAGACCCACGGCAAGCAGGTCCGCCACTGGCTGAAGCGGTGGCTGTCTCAGGAGTTGAGCCGCGAGCGCCGGCGCCGTCGCCCCACTGGCGCTCCGTGGTGGGCCGAGGGCGGCTCGACGAAGCCCGTGAAGACCGAAGACTACTTCGCTCGCGCGTACCGCTACATCGTTGGGCAGCGGGCGTCACTGGTAGTCGAATAGTGCCCGCACATTCGCCGGGGCGGCACGCCCCGGCTCGCTGGGTCAATGGGGCGGCCGCGGCCCCCGGCCCGCCGCCCACTCTCCCCGCCCCGCCGGCAGCAATGGATGCCCCGTCGCCCGCGACCAACGCCCCGCCGGGCACGACCAACGCCCCGTCGGCGGCCGCGCCCGACCCGTCGGGCATCGCAAACACCCCGTCGGGCGTCGTTCCCGACGGCATCGCGCCTCCATGAAACGAGTGATCGCGCCCCCACCATGCATGCGGCGTGGCCCCGCGCAGTGGGTGATGGGTGAGAGGGGGGGGAGAGGGCGGCTTGAAGGGAGCGCCGCTTCACCCTTTGTCAGGGACCCCGGCGCTCTCACCCTCGTGCTCACGCCCCATCCGCAGCGCATCCTTGAACCACACCGACCGCTGCGGGAACGGGATCGTGATGCCCGCTTCGTCCAGCGCCCGCTTCACAGCCTGCACCACCTCATCGCGCGATTCCCGCTGCTCCACAGGCGTCGAGCCCGCCCACCACGTCACCTCGAAGTTGATCGAACTGTCGCCGAACTCCTGCGAGAAGACCTCGATCGGGCGCTGCTTCGACACGCGCTCGCACCCCGCCACCGCCGATCGCAGCACCTCCTGCGCCGCGCCCAGGTCGGTGTCGTACGCCACGCCGCAGATCACCGTGGTCCGCCGCAGCTTCTGGCTCGTCAGCACCTCGACCGGGTTCTTGTAGATCGTCGAGTTCGGAATGACGACCAGCTCACCCTCGACCGTCCGGATCATCGTGTTGCGGAGCGTGACCGTGACCACCCTGCCCTCGTGCCCGTTGCAACTGATGAAGTCGCCGTTCTCGAACGGGAAGCGCCACAGGATCAGGACGCCCGCGAAGAAGTTCTCGAAGATGTCCTTGAACGCCAGCCCGATCGCGATCGAACCGATCCCCAGCGCCGCCAGCGCATCGGCGGGCGCAAGCCCCGGGAACACCACCATCGCCGCAAGCAGCAGCCCGAACAGCCACACCGCCACCACCACGACGCGCTCGATCAGGTCCTTGAGCGACTGCCGCATCGAGACCGAGCGGAGCGAACGCCGCGCGATCCGCGACGCCGCGAATCCAACCACACCCGTCGCCACGACAACCAGCAACCCCGCGACGAGCAGCGGCAGGTGCCCCAGGAAGCTCCCCCAGATCGAGCGGAGCGTCTCCATCACCGTCTCGGACGCTTCCTCGACCGTGAACGCCGTGGGTGGCGCGGCCGGCGCACCATCAGCGCCCACGCCCGCATCCGTCAACGCCGATCCCGCCTCGTGTCCCGGTTGCACGCACCGAGTCTAGCGTCCCCCGGCTACCCTCAACCCCGTGCACCAACATGCGCCCGCCCCCCCACACCCCCCCGCACCGATCCGCGTGGAACCCGACGCCCGATGCGCCGAACGACAACTCGATGGACACACCCAACCCCACCCACATTGCCATCCCCGCCTCGCGCACCTGGGGCTACCGCCTCCTGGCCATCGGCCTGCTCATGATCGCCGCGGGCGTCGCGGGCTACCTCCTCAACCCACCACCCCTCTCCTGGATCGCCGCCGCCGGGGGCGGGCTTGGCCTCCTCATCGCCGCGGGCGTCTACCCGTTCTTCCTCAAGCACCCGCCCGCCGTCGAGACCGACGACGCGGGCGTCACCATCCGCACCATGATGGTCACCGTTGTGCGCCTGCCTTGGCCCGGCATCGAGCGCTTCGAGGTCATCACACTCCGCAACAACACCCGCTGGCTCGCCATCCGCGTGCGCGACCCGCAAGCCGAACTCTGGAACCCCATGCTCGCCGAAGCAATGGAGAAGGCCGCCGCCGAGGCCCACCGCGAGACGGGCGTCCGATATGGCGCGCTCGTCCCGCGCACCACCATCCACGCCGACCTCGACGCCGCCGCCGAGCGCCTCAACCAGGCCCACCGCACGGCCCGCAACCGCGCTCACGCCCCGTGAGGCCCATGGGGAAACCAACCCCTTTCCCTCCTGCTCTCACGATCGTCCTTCCGCCCAACACGCCGCGCCCGTAGCGTTCTTCTATGAACGATCAGGAACTGAAAGCCGAAGCAGTGCTCACCCTCACCGAGCCCGACGACGCGACCGACCGCGACCGCGATGCCGCCAAGCTGCTGAGCCGGTGCGAGGTCCGCGCGCTCTTCATCGATGAGCGCCAGGACCCATCCATCCAGGAAGCCCACGTCGACGTGTTGATCCACTGCACGCACGACCTCGCCCAGGAAGCCAAGCGGTCCGGCGGTGCGCACCGCATCGAGCGCGCCCTCAACCGTGTCACCGATACGCCCATCCGCCAGGTCCAATGGGTCGAGGCAAGGCCCACCACCTCCACAGGCACCGGCGCCGGCGCAGGCGACGGGCGCGCCCCCCACAAGGGCACGCCAAAGACCAACAAGGGCAAGGAGCCCAAGCCCGCCTTCGACGTCCCGGGATGGGGCGCCGAGCCAGACCCCTCGGGCGGCGGCTCCCAGACCAACGTCAACACCTGACACGCCATCACCCGATTGAGTGAGGCGCCCCGCGAACCTGCCCGCCCACGCCGCCCCCCGCGCCGATACACCACACCATGCAACCCCGCGCCCGAGGTGCGCTGATCGCGCGGACCATCGTGACGGCCCTCGCCGCCTGCGCCCTCTTCGCGCCCGATGCCTTCCCACAGGTCTCCCGCCCCTCCGCCTCAAGACGCATCGTCAAGCACTGGGACTTCGAAGACCGCGAGGTCCACGGCCTCGACCTCCCCCAGCACTGGTCGCGCCACCAGACCATCGCCGAGCACCGCGAGCCCGACGGCACCGTCATCCCCGGCATCGAGCGCGAAGGCTTCCCCCCATGGAACCGCGCCGCCTACACCGACGCCGACGCCCGCTCGGGAAAGTGGTCCATGGCCCTCCCCACACGCGGCGGCTCCACCTCCCTCGTCTTCAACCCCGCAGCGCTCCCCGTCATCCCCCTCGCCGACTACGAGGTCTCGTGCCACATCAGGACCGACCGCATCGTCCACGCGCGCGCCAGGTTCATCGTCACCATGCTCGATGAGCACGCCGTCCCCATCCCAGGCGCCGTCTACACCTCCGAGCCCATCGTGTCTCCCAACGAGTGGACCGAAGTCCGCACCATCGTGCGGGGCCGCCTGCGCGCCGCCTCCATGCAGATCGAACTCCAGTTGATCCAGCCGAAGACGCTCGCGGGCTCGTTGAGCGACCTCGCGCCCAACGGCCGCGCCTGGCCCGAAGACATCGAGGGCGCCGCCCTCTTCGACGACCTCCAGGTCGCCCAGCGCCCCCGGATCCACCTCACCACCAGCAGCCCGGGCAACATCATCGCCGATGGCAGGGCGCCCACCCTCCAACTCTTCGCCCGCGACACCACGGGCGATGCCCTCACCGCCTTCCTCGAGGTCCACGACATCAGGGGCCGCCTCGTCGACCGCGTCACACGCAGCATCCAGCCCACCTGGACCCCCGTCCTCTGGATGCCCAACATCGAGCGCTACGGGTGGTACGAAATGAGCGCCCGCGTCGTCGGGCCAGACGGCGACGTCGGCGCCACCACCTCCGCCTTCGCATGGACCGAGCCGGCGCGCGAAGGCATCTCCGACAGCCCCTTCGGCATCGTCCTCTCCGACCTCGCCCCCGCCTGGTCACCCCTCACGCCGAGCCTCGTCCGCGCATCGGGCGCAAGCCACGCCTCCATCCCCATCCAATGGGGCATCGACGGCCACGATGAAGAACTCCTCGCCCTCACCGACCGCATCCTCGACGATGGCGTAAGCGTCTCCATGACCATCGACGACGCCGACGACCCCACCAAAGGACTCTTCGCCGCACTCAACGACCCCTCCAACCCCGACAACGCCAAGCGCATCAACCGCCTCCTCCCCCTCCTGACACGCTTCGGCGAGCGCGTCCGCCAATGGGAGATCGGAGACACCCCCCTCCCCGGGCTCAGCGCACGCGAGAGCGATGCGATCACGCGCTCCGCGCTCGACCTCCTCCGGCGCTACGTCCCGCGCCCCGTCGTCGCCCTCCCGTGGGACATGCACAACCGCCCGCCGAGCTGGCCATCCGACCAGCGCACCCTCACCCCGCGCCTGCCCGCGTGGACCCACTCCTCCGCATCCGCCGAGTACGTCCACGCGTGGCGCGATGCGACCATGCACGAGGACGTCCCCATCGTCCTCGAGACCGTCGACGCCGGTCGCGCGGGCCTCGCGTGGGCCGCCGTCGACCTCGCCCACCGCGCCATCCTCGCCTGGTCGGCGGGCGCCGCCCCGATCCAGATCGAACAACCATGGATCCTCGTGGGCGAGGGCGACTCCATCGAGCCCGTCGTCGCGCCACACCTCGCGGTCTGGCGTGCCCTCGCCACACGCCTCGATGGCGTCGCCTACGCGGGCGAGTACCCCGCGCCCCCGGGCGTCGCCGCTGTGTTCGGCCGCCGCGCCGACTCGGGCACCCTCATCCTCTGGAGCAGCAGGCCCGACCGCGACGCGTTCGTCGCCAATCTCGGCGCAAGCACCCTCACCGCCTTCGACCTCTTCGGCAACCCCGTCCCCATCGAGCACACATCCCAAGGCGTCCGCATCCCCATGACCACCGCCCCCGTCTTCGTCGAGGGCATCGACCCCGAACTCGCGACCTTCCTCGCCGGGCTCGCCATCGAGCCCGCGACCTTCAGCGTCGCCGCCACACGCCAGTCCGCCGAACTCGTCGTGTCCAACCCATGGATCACCAGCGCCTCCATCCGCGTCAGGTTCGAAGGGCCAGAGCAGTGGGAGGCCCTCCCACGCGTCAGCCGCGCCACCGTCCGACCCGGAGAGTCCCAGCGGCTCCCCATCTCCCTCCAGATCGGCCTGGGCGAGATCGCGGGCCATCGCGCCGTCGAACTCGAGATCGCCATCACCGCCGACCGCGAATACCCGCCCTTCAAGGTCACCCTCCCCATCGAGCTCGGCATGGAAGGCATCCACGCCCTCCCCCTCTACCACATCAACGCGAGGGGCGACCTCGTCCTCGAACTCCTCATCACCAACAGGTCCGCCGCGCCCGTCGGGCTCGACCTCATCGCACGCGCCCCGGGCCGCCCCACCACCGAGTCGCCCATCACCGCGCTCGCGCCCACCCAGAGCATGCTCCGATCCTTCGTCTTCCCCGACGCCGCCTCACTCATCGGCGCAGACGCACGCATAAGCCTGCGCAAACGCGGCTCCACCGAACGCCTCAACATCGGGGTCCCCATCCGCTGACCCGCGCGCCTACCCCGTGAGACCGCGCGCCCGCAGCGCCGCGCTGACCTGCCCCGCCGTGTCGCCCGCGTGATCGACCTGCACCGCGTCCCACCCGCACGCCCGCGCCGCCTCGACGTTCGGCGCAAGGTCATCGAAGAACAACACCTGCCCAGCCGCCGCGCCCATCCCCTCTTCAAACAACCGGTAGATCCGCGCATCGGGCTTCACCGCCCCCATCTCGTGCGACACGAACGCCCGCGCGATCTCCCCGATCGCGGGCGACGGCGCATGCCCCGATGGACGCAGCGCCTCCCAGTGCGCATGGTTCGTGTTGCTCAGGCACGCCGTCACCACACCACCCACCGAGTTGAGCCGCGCAATCACATCGCGCATGCCCGGGTAGTCCTCGATCGTCCACGCCCGATGGATACGCTCGATCTCTTCAGGCGTGTACACCCCGCCCGTCGCGGCCGACACCTCGCGCCAGTACGCCCCGCAACCGATCTCACCCGCCTGGTACAGGTCCGTCAGCTCGCGCCGCCGCGCACGCAGCGCCGGGTCGCCAAACCGCTCGGGCGAGCGCACCTCAAGCCCCGCCGCGGCACACCCCTCCTCCCACGATCGGCAGATCCGGATCACCACCCCGCCAAGGTCGAAGCACACCACGCGCTCACTCATCGCGATCGCCCCCCTCGCCCCCTCCATCGGCCGCCCCACCCCCGCCCTTCATCACCTCGCGCACCGCCACCGTCGCAAAGCTCCCGCTGGGCAGCGTGAACGCACACCGCACGTACCCGCCGTGCTCGTCCATGCCCCCCTCGATCTCGGGGTCGCTCAGGGGCACACGCAGCGCCCGCCGCTCACCATCGAGCCCGACCCGCGCCTGCCGCACCCCCACCGCAAGCTCCATGGGTGAGAAGCCGCCCCATGCCAGCGCATCGAGTTCCCGCGCGCCCGCCTCCCCCTCCGCGTTCATCATCTTCGCGCCCCACAGGGGCCCCGTCGGGCTCACCGCGAGCCGCTCAAGCCGCTCGTCGAGCTCGGCCCCGAGGTCACCCGCGCCAACGCGGAAGCACGCCCCGTTGTCGTGGATCATCGCGACATCACCAACAGACAGCCCGCCCAGCGTTCCATCCGCCACGCGCTCCCCCACAACCCGGTTGAACACCGCCGACTGGAACGCCGCCACCCAGAACCGCCGCTGCGCACGCGGGATGTCACCCACCACCCGCTTCGCGTTCCACCCCGCCGCGAGCCGCCGGAGCATCGTCCCCTCATGCCGTGGCAGCGTCCGCGAAGCCGCCAGCGCCCCCTGGTAGTCGCGCTGCGCATACAACGCGCTGACGCCATCCTCAACCACACCCCCAACCCCCGGGCCCAGCACGGCATCGAGCAACCCCTGGTGCTCGCCAAGCAGCAAAAGCCTCCCGCACACGTGGTTGTTCTGCCGCGACCCGAACCGCTGCTCGCCCAGGTAATTGGGCATCCCCTCACGCGCGAGCCGACCGAGCACGCCGTTCGCGCGCACCACATCCGTCGGGCTCACGCCACGGATGCGCACCGAGAACCGGTTCCCCCTCAAGTGCCCGAGCCGGAGCTTGTTCGTGTGCATGTCCGCCCACAGCACCCGGATACGCTCGTGCGTCAGCATCGGGAAGTCATCCACCGACCGACCCGGCACGTGCACCGACACCACCTGCCTCGTGATCGCCCGCTTGTCCTTCATCCCCGCGTAGCCCACCGCCGAAGTCTCCACCCCGAAGTGGTCCGCCACGACGCCCACCATGTCGAGCGTCGCCATCCCCTGTTTCTCGACAAACAGGTACACGTGCTCGCCCTCGCCGCAAGGCTCGTAGAGCGGCAACTCCTCGACAAGGAAGTCCTCATCCCGCTGCTTGATCGCCCCACCGATCCCCGCGGTGTCGCCCGTCAGGTAGGGCAGCGCCGAGATGTCGACGGGGTCGTCGAACGCGCGCGTGCTCACAACTCGTTCTGCGCTTCGTCCAGCACGTGCTCGGCGACGTAGATCGGCACGCCCGCCCCAACCCCCAGCGCGATCGCGTCCGAGGGCCGGCAGTCGATGTCGATCTGCTCCCCATCGTCACGCATCACGTTGAGCTGCGCAAAGAACGTGTGATCCGACAGATCGTTGATCGTGATCGACTCGAGCACACCGCCAAACGACGCGATCACGTTCGCGAGCAGGTCGTGCGTCAAGGGCCGCTTCACCTCGATCCCCTGGAGCCGCCGCCGGATCGCCTCCGCCTCCGCGAGCCCGATCAGGATCGGGAACCGGCGCTCACCATCGGCCTCCTGCAGCTCGATGATCTGTAGGTCCTGGAACTCGCAGATCAGGATCCGCGAGAGCTCCATCAACACGCCGGTCATGGTGCGCTCCTCATCGCAACGATCGTCTGCGCCGCACCGCCCCGAGTCAATCCGACACCACCGCCTGGCGGTGCCGCTTCTTCTGGGCACGTATCAGGGCGAGCACCCGACCCACCGAGACCGCCACGTGTCCCCCCCTCGCCCGCGCCCGCCCCAACGCGAACAGCCGCGACCACTGGCGGAAAAGCACCCCGTAGCTCCACCAGATCGACTTCGTGGGGTCGTACAGGTTCGTCGACTCCGACATCGTCCCGTTCACCTCCACGATCGCGAACCCCTCGCCACGCCGGAGATCGTCCTCGCTGGCAAAGCGGGCGTCGAGCCGACCAAAGTCGAACCCCTCGCCACGCCCACCCTCGGGCCCTTCCACGCCGATCGTGCGCATCAACCGGTCGATCGCCCGCGTCAACTCGGGCGTGATCAGGTGCGCCCCATCCGTGAACATCGTCCCCTGCGCATGATTCCCCGCCTCCGCAAGCCGGAACCGCTCACCCTCACCAAGCACCCTGTCAAGCTCATCCCCGTGGCGGTGCAGGAACACCTTCGCCTGCACCGAGTATCGCGGGTGCTTCCAGATCAGCTCCTCGAGCGTGAGCTCGCCATCGCCCTCGATCAGAGGGAACGTCTTGCACGTGATCGAGAACAGCTCCCCCTCCCAATCCTCGATCCGCCCGCTCGCCTCCGGCACGCGCGACCACAGGACCCCCACCTCGTGAGGCCCCGCGTGGTACCGCTGAATCTGCACATCACCCGTCACGAGCTCGAAGTAGTCCTCGATCTGCTCCTCCCGCTCGACCACCCACACGCCCATGCCCCGCTGCGCCTGGTCGGGCTTCATGATCACGGGGTACCCGCCAAGCTCGGGCGTGCCCGCGACAACCGCCTTCGCCCGCGCGACCCGTCGGGCCACATCCTCATCCGCCTCCACAAGCTCCGCGTGCAGCACAACGCCCGCGGGCGCCTCGATCGAACGCAGGATCCGCGTCTTCGACTCGCCCACGACCCCGCCGCCGTTCTCGATCGCCGGGTTCGCCGCCGTCCAGACCATCAGCCCGCGATGACGCAGCGCAAGCCACACGTACCACGGCACGAGGGGCAGGTAGAACACCCACGCGGGCCAGAACTCCCGGTGCGTCAGCTTCCGGAGGTCCGCCTTCAGCCGCGCCCGACCCTGGCCCGTCGCCTCGTAGCTCAC
Organism: Phycisphaerales bacterium; assembly: GCA_965228605.1. GTDB lineage: Bacteria > Planctomycetota > Phycisphaerae > Phycisphaerales > UBA1924. The sequence continues at coordinate 2,569,429 of OZ245825.1, read as the reverse complement.
CACCTTGATCACGATCAGCACGATCACGATCGACACGATCAGCGCAACAGGCCCCTCGACCACGCCCTCCACGAACGAGAGCACCGGCGGCCCGACGAGCATCGTCAACCCCAGCAACACGGGCGTCCACACCGCCACCGCCACCGCAAACCAGAAGATGAACACGAACGGCCGACGCCCGAGCATCCCCGCCGCGACGTACATCGGCACGCGCGTCCCGGGCAGCATCCGCGACAGGAACACGGCCTTCACCGTGTGCTTGTCGAGCATGTCCTGCCAATGCGCAAGCGACCGCTCGGGCAGCCGCTTCCTGAACCACGGGATATTGAGAATCCGCCGCCCGAGGAACCGCCCAACCGCCCACAGCGCCATGTCGCCCACGAAGATCCCAAGGAAGCACCCGATCAGCCCGACACCAATGTCCACGATCCCCGCCGATACAAGCAGCCCCGTCGCGATGACCGTCAGGTCCTCCGACACCTTGCACCCGAGCATGATGATCAGGATCACAAGCCACCAGGGCGTATCCCGCGCAATCGTGACGCCGCCAATCGTGCGATCGACATCCGCCTCAACGGGCGCGTGGTCGACATACTCCCGCTGCACCGCCACGCCCGCCACGTCGTGACGCCCCGCGAACGCCGCGATCTCCTCCGCCACCACCTCGTACCCGGGCCGGCCGTCGATCTCCGAACCCGTCGGGAGGAAGTGCCCCGCGTCGTACATCACGAGCCGCGAAGGCTCGATCACCCGATGGCTCTCCTCCGCGGTCCACGCGCTGAGCAGGAAGTCCTCCCGCCCCTGCAGGATCAGCGTCGGCGTCTCGAGCCCCTCCATCACACCACGCAAGGGCCGCTGATCCGTGTCCCAGAAGTTCCGTATGAACGCATGCCGAAACGACCGCTCGCCAAGCAGCCCGAAGTGCGGCACGAACTCGGGCAACACCACAAGCCCCACATACCCCAGCGCATATTTCGCGTGCTCGAAGTAGTAACTCCCCGACCCCTCCGCCTCCTGCACCCCGATCGAAGCCATGAGCGTGAGCGACGCCACCCGTTCGGGCGCAAGCTCCGCCATCCAGATCGCCGACCCACCACCGAGCGACCACCCGACGACGTGCGCACGCTCCACACCAAGCTCGTCCATCACGTTCAGCGCGAGCCGCGCGTTGGCCCGAACCGAGTAGTCCCCAACCCAATCGCCCGACCGCCCAAAGCCCGGCAGGCTGACCGCCACCGCCTCGCGCCCCCGCTCCCCCAGCGCAGGCCCCAGCCCGAGGAAGTCCGCCGCACCGCGCGAAGGGCTCCCATGCAAGAGCACAACGGGAACGCCACCCGCGCCCGCCCCCTCCGCACCCCACCGAAGCACCTCGAGTTCAACGCTCCCGCCGGTCGACCGCCCCTCGCCATCCCCCTGGGCAACCGTCACCATCTGCGTCTGGTTCGGATGCCGCACCTTCTCCTGGCGCGCACCCAACACGAACACAACCACATGCGAGGCGATCAACAGCACCAGGTACCAGCGCAACCACCTCGTGCGCCACACCCTCAAGCCGACTCGGCGGGCCCACCCCGGCGCGTTGGCCCCGCCCCCGCTCACGCCTAGCGCCCCGTGGCGCCGCTGTGGATGCTCGCCACGCCCGCGGTGCCCACATCCACCCGCGACCTTGCGCCGTCCGCGTCGTAGGCCATGCGCACACGCCCATCGCTGCCCACCTCGCACCACGTCGTCGACACGGTCCGCGCATCCTCCCGCTCCATCATCACGCTCAGGTGCGCCCGATCGGCCCACTGGTGCGCGTGATACATGTCCTGCATCTCACGCGTCGCCCCGTGCTCCCGCACCATCGACTCGAACAGCTCAAACCGAGGCGGCTGCACCAACGCATCGCCAAGCCCCGAACTCGCATAACACGCCGGCAGCAGGTGCGTCGTCTGCGCCTGCGCCTCGCCCCCGTCCCACCGCAGGTCCGCGATCGTCGTCCGATCCGCAACGACAAGGTGGAACGGCACAAACCGCCCAAGCCCCATCGCCCCCGCCCGATCCACCGCCTCGCCGGGCGACTCGCACCCAAGCAGACGCGGGATGATCGTCCCGCGCGACACCTGATCACTCGGCGCCTCGGGCGGCTCATCGAGGTTGGCGTTGAGGAGCGTGAGCAGGAGCCCTTCAGACGTCGCCGCGACCCACGTACCCCCACCCTCCGGGTCGGTGGGCCACGCCGCATCGATCCCCGGCGCCACACCCACCCGAAGCTCGGGCGCAAGCGCCGCCGCCCGCCCGCGAAGCTCGTCGCGGTTGGTCACGAGGCGGACGCCCCCATCGTCGAGCGGGATGATCGTGACAGTGCACACGCGTAGAAGACCCTATGCCCCCGCCCGCGCCTGATGCTCAAGCGTCGAAGGGGCCTTGCCAAAGCCATCGGGAATCGAAACGCCCCGCTCGTCCGCGATCGAGGCCATCATCGCCATGTGGTGGATCGCGTGGTGCGAGGCAAACGCGAGCTCCCGCGCCAGGTTCGACGCCAACTCCGCATCGTCCCCGCCCGCCGTCAGCATCACACGGATCGTCACGGGCCTGGCGCAGCAATCGGTCGCGATCGCGTCCAGGTCGCCACGCAGCTGCGCGATCCGCGCCGACGCGGCCCCCGCATCCCCCTCGATGGGCGTCCCACGCTCCCGATGGTCGTAGTCGATCGCCTCGCCCCCGGCGCCCAGCGCCGCAGCGTAATGATCGAGCGTGTGCCGCACGTGCTGCCCGATCGTCGCGCCAAAGAACCGCTCGCTCGGCGCCGTGTAGTCCGTCTCATCGAGCCCATCAACGAAAGCAGCGCACTGCGCAAGCACATGCCGGCACTGCGACACCACCATCGCGCTCTCCCTGCTCGGCTTCGCCTCCCGCACACCCGCCTCACGTCCCATGGTCACGTCGTCACCCCTTCCCGCGCCGCCGGCGCACTCACACTACGCACGCCCTCGACATACTCCCGATGATTCGCACAACGCGGGCACTTGTTCTGCCCGCCAAGCCGCCCACGCGAGTCCATCCACGCGTGAAACGCGCCCATGGGCACGGGCGTCACGACCGCGGGCCCCATGCCGAGCCCGTCGGTCCGCTTCGTGTGATAGTCCACATTGATCGCGCGGAGCGACCGGTCAAACGCCTCGCCAAACGCCCGGACACCCGACCGCTCGCCCTCCCATTCCACCGCCAGTTCGACCGCGCCGCGCCGTTCCCCGTCCGGGTACACCGGGCACGCCGAAAACTCGCCGATCCGCGCCCCCGTCTGCTCGCGCGCCTCGACCACCGCCCGCTCGATCTCCTCGACGATCAGGTTCTCGCCAAACGCGTTGATGAAATGGCGGTGCCGCCCCACGATCCGCAGCCGCGCAGGCCCCTCGGGCGGGATCGTGTCGAACTCCACCACATCACCGATCACGTACCGCCAGAGCCCCGCGCACGTGCTCATCACCACGACGTACCGCTGCCCGCGCTCCACCTCGTCGCACGCGAACGCCTCGGGCGCATCCGCATCGATCTGCTCGACGGGCACGAACTCGTAGTAGACCCCGATGTCGGTGTTCAGGCGCAGCCCCGGGTCGCCGGGCGTGTCCTGCATCGCGATGAACCCCTCCGAAGCCGGGTACACCTCGAGGCGGTGCGGGATGTCAAGCCCGAGCCCGCCCGACCACGCCTCGCGCACGCGCGGGTCAAACGGCGGGTACTTCACCCCGCCATGCACGAACAGCGACAGGTTGGGCCAGAGCTCGCGCACACGCAGGTCGCTCCGCCCGCCACGCTCGCGCGACATCTCGATCAGACGCTCGAACAGCACAAGCGACCACGACGCCATCCCCGAGATGAACCGCACATCCTCATCGATCGTCGCCAGCGCCATCTGCTCGATCTTCGTGGGCCAGTGGTCGATCAGCGCCACCTCGGGCCCCGGCGCATACACCTTGGAGAGTGGCCAACTGATCAGCGGCGTCACGAGACCCGACAGGTCGCCCGTCCGGATGCCGTGCTCGTTCACATCGAGCCGCGTGCACCCACCAAGAAACAGCAGCTTCCCGCCGAACAGGTGCGTGAGCGACACCCCGAAGCGCGAGGCGTGCGCGAAGATGTCCAGCGCTGCACGCTTGTTGCTCGCCATCATCTCCGCCGACACGGGGATGTACTTCTGCCCGCCCGTCGTCCCCGACGTCTGCGCCCAGTCCATCACCACGCCGGGCCACGTCACATCGGGCTCGCCGCCCTCGCGCATCCGCTCCATGAGCGGGCGCAGGTCCTCGTAGTCCGCCAGCGGCACCGCATCGCGGTAGGCCGCCCCGATCTCTTCATCGCCCAGCCGCGCAAGCCGCGCAAACCCATGGTCACGCCCAAACGCCGTCCCCGACGCCTTGCCCAGCAACGACCGGAGCTGACCCCGCTGGATCGCCCCGCTCTCCCGCGCCCACAGCGCCGTGTCCGACAACTTCCGCGCCCGCCTCGCGTTCGCCACGCGGAGCCCGCCCCCGATCCACGATGTCGCGAGGCCACCCCCGCGCGCCATCACGCCACCCCCTGCGCCTGATCCGTCGAGGCCGCCCCGCCCACACCCAGACTGTCCAGGAACCGCGTCAACGCCTCCGCCACCGCCTCGGGCCGCTCGAGCTGCGGCGCATGACCGCAGTCGTCGATCCAATGCAACTTCGCCCGCGGGATCAGCCGCGCAAACTGCTCCGCCACATCCGGCGGCGTCACGATGTCCTGACGCCCCCAAAGCACGAGCGTCGGCGCCTGGATCAGGTGCAACTCATCAGCAACGAAATCACGCTTCGCCGAACGGCCGAGCTTGATGAACGCCCGCGCCGAATCGCGATGCCGCAGCTCCTCGTGCGCCATGGGCACGAGCTCGGGACGCATCCGCGACTCATCGTGGAACAGGTCGCGGATCTTCCGATCGAGCCACTCGTAGCTCGGGTCCCGCTGCACGCCCTTCTCGAACGACTTCTCGAAGAGCCCCGACGAGCCGATCAGCACGAGCCCACGCACCAGGTCGGGCCGCTGGATCGCCAGCCGCAGCGCGATGTGCCCGCCAAGCGAATTCCCCACGAACACCGCCGGCTCCTCGATCACCGAATCGACAACGCTCGTCGTGAGCCGGAGCAGCCCCTGAACACTGCAACCCCCGCCCTTCATCTGCAACAACGGCGGCTGGATCAACAGGCACTCGGCCCGCGGCACGATCGGCCCCAACGCAGAGAACCAGTGCTCGTTCAGACCAAGCAGCCCGTTCAGGAACACCACGGGCTCACCCCGCCCCGCACGGTCGATCCGGATGTCCAGACCCGTCACGCGATCGCGTGACGACCCCGTCACCGGACGGGGGGATGGGTTGGCATCAGTGGGTTGCGACAAGCAGCGGGCTCCAACAGGTCCCAGCGGTCGGGCTCACCACCCGACGGGTGCGCACCCGAACCAAAGCCGGCGGCACCCGGACGACACCCATGTTAGTGGTCATTCATTCCGCAGGCCAGTCCACCGATTACGCCGCCTCCACACCAAACACCGCCTCTCGCGTCCCCAACTCCCGACCGATGATCGCCCGCAGGTACAGCGAAAGCAGCCGCGCCGCCCGCTCCGCACCCCTCGGGTCGCTCTCATCGGCACTCCCCCCCGCGCCAAGCCCGCGGAGCAACTCGACCGTCCCCGCCCGCACACGCCACACCCCGCCCGTCGATCGCCCCGGGTCCGCCACGATCCCCCCCCGCGCCGCGTCAAACCCGAACGCACGAGGCGTCTCACCACGACCCGCTCCCGCAACCTCGAGCGAAGGCCGGTACCCGCACTCGCTCAGCAAGGCCCACTGAAGCCCAAGCACCGCCCGCGCCCATCCCTCCGCCCCGCCCACCGTGCGGAGCCCGTGCGCCAGCGCATCCCACAACGCCGCATGCGGGTCGTGCTCCGACACCAGATGGTGCACCAGGTCCGCCATGTAGAGCCCCGCGTAGTGCGCCGCAAGCTCGCGCCGCGGCCCCCAGAAAACCTCCTGCAGGTCCCACTCCGTGATCAACGCGAGCTCACCGCTCGGACGCGAAATGAGCATCGCCTGCCCAAGCGTCAGCGCCTCGAACCCGCCCGAGTACGCCGACTTGGGCCGCCGCGACCCCTTCGCAAGCCCACGGACCACCCCGAGCTCGCGCCCAAACAGGCTCACCGTCTGCGACGTCTCCGAGTAGTCCCACTGGCGCAGGACGATGCACTGGTCGGGCTGGGCAGGCACGTCCCGACGATAGCCCACCACCGGCGCCGCCCGCCCGCATCACGCCGCGACAGACCCCGACCCAAGCCCGCCGAGCACCCCCAGCATCGAAGCCACACGCCGTTCCCACGTGTGGTGCGCAAGGGCGAACGCACGGTTCGACGCCGCAAGCTCCCCAAGGTCGCCCGAACCGAGGAGCCGCTCAGCCGCCGCCGCAAACGACCCAACGCCGTCGAACTCCTCCACCCGCCCCCCGAGCCCCATCGCCCCGTGAGCCCCGTTCCGCTCGCTCAGCACCACCGTCCCCGAGAGCATCGCCTCGAACACACGAGGGCTCACAAGGCCCATGGGCGACCGCGTGTTGATCAGCACCCGCGTCGAGCGGATCAGCTCCGCATACGCGGCATCGTCGAGCCGCGCGTAGAGCCCGCGCGCGATCGCCTCACGACGCCCCTCGGGCGAGCGCGGCAGCCCATTCCACCGCACAAGCAGGCCCGACCACCGCTCCCGCAATCGCACCGCCAGATCGCCCTCACACTCGAACAGCTCCCGCATGATCCGCACACGCAGGTCCGACTGCCCCTCGACGTTCGTGTTCTGCAGGATCCCGCTGAACGCAAGGTCGACCGTCTTCGCCCCACCGGGCACGAACCGCCGATGGTCCGCCGCGAAAGGCCAGAAGACGAACGGAAACCCGCACCGCCCACCGAACACCTCCGCATCGTGGTGGTGTGTAAACCCAAAATCGAACCCCGCCGACCGCGCCCACGCGAGCTTCTCGTCGAGGCGCGCGTACTCCTTGTTCAGGATGAACGCCTTGGGAACCGACGCCGACCCGAGGTCAACCCCCGCCCCGCACGCGAGCCGCAGCCCCGCCCCATCGGTGAGCCACGAGTGCCCGCACACGATCCAGTCGACCGGACCGCCCGCCTTCGCGAGCACATCCTCGACCCGGTCCGCCTCGTCAAAGCACGCGAAGCCAGGCCCGTAGAAGAAGACGTCCGCCTGCCGCGCCAGCTCCTCCATCACATCGCGCTGGTACGAGGCGCTGTCGTAACCGCTCATGTCGCGCGACAGGTAGACGATGCGCATCACGCCGTCCTCGCCCCACCCGCCGACCCCGACCCCAACCCCGACCCAAGCCGAGCCGCCGCCCACGCGTACGTCCGCGCAAGCCCCTCATCGAGCCCGACCCGAGGCGCAAACCCAAGCACATCCCGGCACTTCGAGATGTCCGGGTACCGATCGAAGTCGCCCTCGGGCTTCGAGCGATCGAACACAGGCTCGATCCCCTTCCCGCTGATCGCGCACACCCGCTCCGCGATCTCCGCGATCGACGTGCTGAACTCGTGCCCGACCTGCACAGGCCCCGCCCCCATCCCAAGCACAAGCGAGCGCACGATCGCCTCCGCGGCATCGTCCACATACAGGAACGCCCGACGCTGCCGCCCCGACCCCCACACCACAAACGCCTCCTCCGGGTGACGCACCGCCTTCCGGATGAGCGATGGGATCACCTGCGCCCGCGCCTCCGACAGGTCCGTCCGCGGCCCGTACACATTGTGCAGCCGCACAATCCCGCCCGCGATCAGACCCTCGCGCTCCGCAAGCTCCACGATGTACTCGCCCATGAGCTTCGACCACCCGTACGCCGACTCAGGCGCCGCCGGGTACGCATCGCCCTCGACCATCGCCGGAGGATCAGCCCGCTGCTGCAGCGCCGCCGGGTAGCTGCACGCGCTGCCCGCATACACGTACCGCTCTACACCCGCCTCGATCGAAGCCGCAAGCACCGCCTGATCAACGACCGTGTTGTGCGCATGGATCGAGAACTCGTTGCCGAACACGTACCCGATCCCAGCAACGATGTCCGCGAGGTGCACCACACCCCAGCACCCCTCGACCGCCCGCCGCGCCGCCCCCGCGTCCCGAAGGTCGCACTCGACGAACGACCGCCCAAGGTCGATCACCTCCGCCCCGTCCTCGACCAGGTTCTCACGCGACCCGCGCCACAGGTTGTCCGCAACCACGACATCGCACCCACGCTCCACGAGCCGGCGCACCACCACGCACCCGATCATGCCGGCGCCGCCCGTCACGAGAACACGCTTGCCCGTCAGCTGTGACCAGTCCAACCGCGACCCTCCCTGAATCGCGCTCCGCGCGCTCCCTCCATATCGGCCCAGGGGGCGCTCGCGCCGGGCGTCGCACGCAGGCACCCCCGTGAACGCAGGGTGCGCGATCACCCCCTCTTCCGGGCGGCGCACGAGAAAGGCCGCGAGCGCCGGAGCGCCCGCGGCCTTGACGGGGGTCAATCAGTCGATCTTGCGGTCGCCTTTAGCCGAGCCCAATCAGCCCGCCGATGATCGGGCCGAACTTCACCGTCAGGCCCGCGAACACCACCGAAACGATCGAGATCAGCTTGATCAGGATGTTCAGCGATGGGCCGGACGTGTCCTTGAACGGATCGCCAACGGTATCGCCCACGACGGTCGCCTTGTGGTCTTCCGAGCCCTTGCCGTACACGATCGTGTCGCCAGCGCCAGCCTTCACGAAGTCCTGGGCACGCGCCTTGATCGCATCGCGGATCGCATCGGGCACCTTGTTGGCCTTCGACGGGTCGTTCATCATGTCGTTGGCGGTGATCTTGCCGTATGACTCGAGCAGCTTCTTTGCGTTGTCCCACGCGCCGCCCGAGTTGGCCATGAACACCGCAACCGCGAAGCCCGAGGTCAGGCCGCCCGCGAGCAGGCCCATCACGCCCGGCACCGACAGCGTCAAACCGATGACGATCGGGACGACGATCGCGAGGATCGCGGGGATGATCATCTCCTTCTGCGCACCCGCCGTCGAGATCGCGACGCAGTTGGCATAGTCCGGGTAGCGGTGGCCATCGAGGTCCACGCCCTCCCTGGGCCAGTTGTCCGGGTCGGCGACGTCGGCCTCGCTCATCCCGCCCTTCCGCAGGGCATCGCGGATCTTCGAGAACTGCCTCCGGCACTCGCCCATCATCGCGTACGCCGCGCGCCCCACCGCGTTGAGCGTCAGAGCACAGAACAGGAACGTCAGCAGCACACCGATGAACACGCCGCCCAGCACGCGCGGGTTGGCGAGCGTGACGTCGTAGAACCGCAGCACATCACCGATCGAGCCATCGCGCGACGACTTGGCGACCATGGTGTACGTGTCCATGTGCCCGTCGTGCTCCTCAGACAGCGTGATGGCGTACTCGTCGTCGGCGGTGCGCTGGACCGTGTACGAAGCGCCGACCTCCGGGTCCGGCCTGCCGCCGTGCCCACCAGTCGTGGAAACCCACATGCCGCCATCGATCACGTCCGAGCCATCCTCACCAACGCCGCCAAGCTGGATCGCAAACTTCCGGTGGCCCTCGTACACCGCGAACGTGCCATCGGCACTCCCGCTCGGGCCGACGTAGGTCGAGTCGTCCATGAACGACACCGACTGCGTCGTGATCTGCGTCTGCACCACCTGGATGAACGCCGCGAACAGCGCCAGCGCCGTCAGCGCCGCCGAGCCGATCGCGAAGCCCTTGCCCGTCGCCGCGGTCGTGTTGCCGAGCGAGTCGAGCATGTCGGTGCGCTCACGCACGTGGGGGGGCTGCGAAGTCATCTCCGCGTTGCCGCCCGCGTTGTCCGCGATCGGGCCGTACGCATCGGTCGCAAGCGTGATGCCGAGCGTCGAGAGCATGCCGACCGCCGCGATGCCCACACCGTACAGGCCCATCAGGAAGCTCTCACCACCGCCCGCGACCGCGAACGCCGCGATGATCGCGACCACCACCGTGAGCAGCGACGCCCAGGTCGACTTCATGCCCTCAGCGATGCCCGAGATGATGACCGTCGCGGGGCCCGTGAGGGCTTGCTCCGCGATGCGCCTGGTCGGTGGGTGCTCGTACGACGTGTAGTACTCCGTCGCGGATGCGATCACCAGGCCAGACGCCAGGCCGACGATGATGGCGATGGGAAGACGCCACCACGCGAGCCCGATGCTGCTCTGGAGCACCGTGTCGTTCTGGAAGATGAACCAGAACAGGGCGAAGCTCAACGCCGCGATCGCCGCCGAGGCGACCCACACACCCATGTGCAGGCCCTTGAGCAGCTGGGCGAAGCTCGCACCCTCCTTCGCCTTCACCGCGAAGATGCCGCCGATCGAACAGAAGATGCCAAGGCCCGCGAGCGCGAGCGGCGCCGTTGCGAGCATGAGCCCGAGCGTGGCCGCCTCACCGCCCGACGCGAGCGTCATCGCCGCCGCGGCGCCAAGAGCCATCGTCGCCAGGATCGACCCGTAGTACGACTCATACAGGTCAGCACCCATGCCCGCCACGTCGCCAACGTTGTCGCCAACGTTGTCCGCGATCGTCGCCGGGTTACGCGGGTCGTCCTCGGGGATGCCCGCCTCGACCTTGCCGACGAGGTCAGCGCCCACGTCCGCCGCCTTGGTGTAGATGCCACCACCCACACGCGCGAACAGCGCCTGCGTCGACGCGCCCATGCCGAAGCTCAGCATGATGGTGGTCAACTCGGTGATCGTGAACTGGTCGCCGAGCACGAAGTTGAACACGCCGAACCACACCGAGGCGTCGAGCAGCGCGAAGCCGACGACAACCAGGCCCATCACAGCGCCCGAACGGAACGCCACCGTCAGCCCGTCGTTGAGCGACTCCTTGGCCGCAAACGCCGTCCGCGCACTCGCGTTGGTCGCCATCTTCATCCCGAACCAACCGCACAAGCCTGAGAACAGGCCCGCGATCGGCACGCCGATGAGCGACAGCGTCGGCTGAAGGTTGAGCCCGAAGCTCATGATCGCGAGCACCACGATCAGGATGACGAACACGCCCGCCACGATCTTGTACTGCTGCGTCAGGTACGCCATCGCACCGTCGCGGACCGCCTGCGCGATCCGGATCATCTCCGGCTCGCCCTCCGAGCGTTTCATCACGCTCTTCGCGAAGATGAACGCCGCGATCAGGGCGATGACCGCACCCGCTGGGGCGAGGAAGTAGGCATGGGGCACATCGGCACCCAACAACATGAGGGTCTCAAAGTTCACGCTCGGCTCCTGACTCTGCTCCGATACCGCCCGTGCCAAAACGCACAAAGCGGGCCATGTCCGCACGGCCTGGTACCCGCAGGCCCGATGAGGGCCCACATGCTAGCACCTGCTAATCGAAGGAAAAGTCAGCCAGTCACCGAATCAGCACGTGGCCATCAAAAACCACCGCCGAACCGTCCGATCACCGCGCCGGCGCGTCAGGACGCTTCACAGACTTCCGGGCCGCGCGACGACGACGCTCGGAGGGCTTCTCGTAGAAGGCACGCTTCTTGAGGTCCTTCGTCAGCCCTTCCTTCTCGCACATCTTCTTGAAACGACGGAGCATCTGCTCGGAACTCTCGCCGCCTCGTGCCTTGATCCTGATCGCCATGGGCCTTGCCGCCTCCCTGAAGGTCTGCGTGGTGAGCCGCAAGTATTGTCCCGCCAAACCCGCCGGACAAGGGCTCCCCACCTCAATCGCCATCACGACCGCGGCGGGCCTCCCGCCCAGCCTCTCGCAAGCGTCTTGCCCGACGAGACCCGCTACCCTCGCAACAGCGCAATGCGGCTGATCGTCGACGTCTACAACGCGATGCACGCCTGGCTCGGCCTCGGGGTCCATGGGGTCGAGCCCTCAGTCCGCTCCCTCGCTCAAGTTATAGGACTAAGCCGCTACGAGGGCGCCCCATGCCAGCTCGTCTGCGATGGCGTCTCCCGCGCAGGCCAACCCCCCATGACCCCGCTCGCCGCCGACGACCGCCGACTCATCACCGTCATCTACGCAGGCCCGGGCCGCGACGCCGATTCCCTCATCGAACGCCTCATCGAACGCGCCGATGGCCCACGTGAACTCATCGTGGTCTCCTCCGACCGACGCATCGCCAAAGCAGCGCGCAAGCGCAAAGCCAAGGCCCTCGACTCCCCATCCTTCATGCTCCAGGTCCTCGCCGACGCCGAGCGCGCCAGGGCCACACCCAAACGCCCCGGCGCCGCCCACCCCGGCGCCCCAAGCCCCGCGGAAGTCGCCGAATGGATGCGCTTCTTCGGCCTCGACGCCCCCGACCCCTCCGACGACCCCGACACCGACGACGAGTCCCCCTCCAACGACGACGTCGACCGCCTCCTCGCAGGCTTCGACCCCGCAGACCTCGACATGGCCCGCTGGCTCGACGACGATAATCGCGACGACACCTCCCAACCCGCGTCGCCCCGCAACGCGGATACCCTCAACCACGATGACGAGCCAACCCCACATGACTGACCCGCACCCCGCCGCGCAGGGCGACACCAACGACCGCGACCGATCCCTCGCCGCCGGCGAGCGCCCCGCCCAGGTCATCAAGGACCCCGCCCAATCCGAGCAGGCCCGCGCCTTCGCCATCGACGCAGCGCGCGTCCTCCGCGATGACAAGTGCGACAACGTCGTCGTCCTCGACCTCCGAGGCCTCTCACAGGTCACCGACTTCTTCGTCATCGCATCGGGCACCTCCGACCGCCAGATGCGCAGCGCAGGCCAGCACGTCGAAGACCTGGGCAGAGAGTCCCACGACATGACCGCCATCCACCAGAACCTGCGCGAGAACGACCCCACGTGGGTCGTCCTCGACTTCGTCGATGTCATCGTCCACGTCTTCGAGCCCGAGACACGCATGCTCTACGACCTCGAGATGCTCTGGGGCGACGCCCCACGCGTGAAGTGGGACGAGGGCGCCACCCCCCAGCCAAAGAAGGACTAACACCATGCCCGCCAACGCCAAGCCCCCGCGCCCCCGCTACGTCGACGGCTTCGTCCTCCCCGTCCGCAAGACCAAGGTCGACGAATACAAGAAGCTCGCCCGCCTCGCCGCCAAGGTCTTCGTCGAGCACGGCGCCCTCGAATACCGCGAGTGCATCGCCGAAGACCTCAAGCCGGGCTTCGGCCTGCCCTTCCCCGACATGGTCAAGCCCAAGCGAGGCGAGACCATCGTCTTCGCATGGATCGCCTACAAGTCACGCGCCCAGCGCGACCGCGTCAACAAGAAGGTCATGAACGACCCTCGCATGCAGGACATGTGCGGCGGCAAGCCCATGCCCTTCGACATGGAGCGCATGGCGTGGGGCGGCTTCGACGTCCTCGTCGCCTCCTGACGATGGCCCGCCGCGCCCAAACCTGAGCGGAACCCGTACACTCGCGCACCATGGCCCGAGGCCTGTCCCTTGCCAACAAGTGTCAGCTGCTCTTCGGCGGCGCGGTCGTCCTCATCGTCACCACCGCCCTCGTCCTCCCGTGGTTCCGCCTCCTGGCCATCATCGACCAGAGCCAGTTCGAGGCCTCGCGCCAGATCGCCCGCCTCTGGGCAGACTCACCGTGGGTCGAGCGCAACATCGGGTGGTACCTCGAACCCACCGACGCCACGCCAACCCCCGACCCCGGCCCGGTCGCGCCACCCTCGGGCGAGACCGACGAACCCGCCGAGCCGAGCAACGAGCCACAGGAAGCCCAGCCCAAACTCGCCGCCGCAACCGACGATCAGAAGCCACCACCGCTCGTCATCGGGTGGTGGCCCATGCCCTCGTGGGGCGAAGCAGAATTCGAGAGCGGCTTCCTCCAGGCCGCCCGTGCCGAACTCGCCAAGCCGCCCAAAGAGGGCCAACCACCCCGAAGGGAATACGGCGACGCCCTCTGGGACGACGCGCGTGGCCGCGTCTACCGCCTCGCCTACATCCACACCGAAGAGGGCGAGCCACAAGGCGTCCTCGTCGTCGAGCGCGCCTCACTCGTCGCCGCGGGCCAGGTCTTCGTCAACCGCATGTACCTCATCATCGCGGGGCTCCTCGCGGGCAGCACCGCCGTCCTCGTCTTCTGGTACATCACCACGCGCCTCATCCTCGGCCCCGTCCGCTCCCTCCGCGACACCGCCGAGATGGTCAAGTCGGGCAACCTCCACATCCGCTCCGACATCCGCACGGGCGACGAGTTCGAACAACTCGCCGAGGCCTTCAACGCCATGCTCGCGGGCCTCACCGACCAGCAGAAACAACTCCGCCAGGCCTACAAGACCCTCGACCTCAAGCTCAACGAGGTCGCCGAGCGCAACGTCGAGCTCTACGAAGCGGCCCGCCTCAAGGGCGAGTTCGTCGCCTCCGTCTCCCACGAACTCCGCACACCCCTCAACTCCATCATCGGCTTCGCCGAGATCCTCCAGGAGATCGCCCACCGCGAGCAGGGCGAGCCCGAACGCCTCGACGAGGCCACCCTCGCCAAGCGCAGGCGCTACCTCGACAACATCGTCGGCGCGGGCCGCTCCCTCCTCGAGATGATCAACGAACTCCTCACCATGGCCAAGATCGACGCGGGCCGCGTCGAGATGCACGTCCAACCGATCAACGTCGTCGAGACGTGCGAAGGCCTCATCGCCCTCATCCGCCCCCTCGCCGACCGCAAGCAGATCGACCTCCGCCTCGAACTCCAATCGGGCGATGGGCGCATGGTCGAGGAGCCATCCCTCGCGCGACTCCCCATCGTCGAGACCGACCCCAAGAAGCTCGAGCAGATCGTCTTCAACTTCCTCGCCAACGCCGTCAAGTTCACGCCCGACGAGGGCGTCGTCACCCTCCGCGCCGAACAACTCCGCCCCGCCACGGGCGAAGCCGGCCCCGTCCGCATCTCCGTCTCCGATACCGGCCCGGGCATCCCCCCCGACCAGCACGAAGCCGTCTTCCACCGCTTCCGTCAGATCGAGGGCGGCCACACCCGCCCGCAAGCCGGCACCGGGCTGGGCCTCGCCATCGCACGCGAATTCGCCCAGATGCTCGGCGCCGAGATCACACTCATCTCAGAACCGGGCGCAGGCGCCATGTTCTCCCTCACCGTCCCCCTCGAAGTCGACCCCGCCCTGCTCGAACCCCAGCGGCCGGGCCAGCTCATCCCGCCAACGCTCGATGCCTCAAACTAAGCGCTCGCCGGCGTGCCACTGACCGGTCCCCCGGTCCGTGCTCTTCGAGGGACACGGGCGTCTCTTACCCCTTCGCCCGCTCCGCCTCACGCTGCCGCCCGTACGTCCCCAACTCGACGCGCTCGATGAAGTCGCAGAGCCGCTGCACCGCGCCGCACCCCGCCTCGTCGCGCCGCAGCGAGGCGATCGCCTCCACCGCCGACATGTCCGAGCGGTAGATCAACCGGTACGCCTGCTTCACCCGCTCGACCTGCTCCGCGGGCCAGCGCCGGCGCATCAGCGCCGTCGTGTTCACCTTGCGCACCTCGCCCGGCGAGCCCTCGACCACGAGGTAGGGCGGCACGTCCTTCGCAATGCGCGACATCCCGCCCACGAACGCGAGCGTGCCCACCGTCGTGAAGTGGTGCACGCCGACGCCGCCCGCAACCGTCGCCCCCGACTCGATCAGGCAGTGGCCGCCCACCATCGAGTTGTTCGCGATCACGACCTCATCCTCGATGATGCAGTCGTGCGCGATGTGCACGCCGACCATGACGAGGCAGTCGCTCCCGATCTGTGTGCGACCGCCGCCGAGCTCCGTGCCCCGATGGATCGTCGCGTGCTCGCGCACCTTGTTCCGATCGCCGATGATGAGCTCCGTGTCGTGCCCCTCATACTTCAGGTCCTGCGGCTCGGCGCCGATCACCGCGTACGGGTAGAACACGTTGTCCCGACCGATCGTCGTGGGGCCCTGCACCGTCACGTGGTTCTGCAGGATCGACTCATCGCCGATCCGCACCCCGGCGCCGACGACGCAGTACGGGCCCACGCCCACACCCTCGCCGAGCTCCGCAGACGGGTGCACCACAGCAGTCGGGTGGATGCGTGCGCTCAAGACCTGTCCTCCGCGTCGATCATCATGAACTTCACCCGAGCCTCCGCCGCAAGCTGCCCGCCCACAAACGCCCGGCACTGCACATCGCCAAACTTCGAACTCGTGCGCACCGCCTCGGTCTCCATCACGAGCTGATCGCCGGGCGTCACCGATCGACGGAGCTTCACCCGATCAAGCGACAACAGTACCGCGATCTTCCCCGTCCGCTCAAGCTTCTGGCTGAGCATAAGCCCAGCCAGCTGGCACATCGCCTCGAGAATGAGCACGCCCGGCATAATGGGGGCGCTGGGGTAGTGCCCCTGGAAAAACGGCTCATTAATGGTCACATTCTTGATGCCGACCGCCCGCTGGTCACCCTCGATCTCGAGCACCCGGTCCACGAGGATCATCGGGTAGCGGTGGGGGAGCAACCCCAGGATCGACCGGATGTTCATCGCGGGCTCCGCGACCTCGATCGACCGCCGACCACGCTCCTCCTCCATCTCCACAAGCCGACGCGCCAAGCGGTGGTTGAGACCGTGACCCGAACGCATCGCCACGATCCGCCCGTGGATGGGCCGGCCGACCAACGAGATGTCGCCGAGCAGGTCCACGAGCTTGTGACGCACGGGCTCATCCGGGAAGCGCAGCGCGTTGTCGATCGGGCCCGCCTCCCCAATCACGAGCATGTCCGCGGGCGTCAGGTGGCGGAACAGCCCCGCCTCCCACATCGCCTCCGCATCCGCGCGCGTCGAGAACGTCCGCGCCGGCGCGATCTCCGCCTCATAGGTCGACGGGTCGAGCACGTACGAGTGCACCTGCGGCGGGATGGGCGAGCCGAGCCCGAAGTCGAGCACGTAGTGCATCTCGAGCGTCGGCTCCTCGGTGGGCATCGCGGTCACCGAGGCGTCGCCATCGCGCACGGTCACCGTGTCCTGGATCACCAGCGGCTCGACCTCCGCTTCCTGGTCGACGAGCCCGCCCTCCTGGATCGCGCGCACGAACGGCATCGCCGACCCGTCACACGCCGGCAACTCGGGACCGTCGATGTCGATCGATGCGTTGTCGAGCCCCAGCGCAGCACAAGCCGACAGGCAATGCTCCACCGTCTCAATGCTCGCCTCTCCCGACTCCAGCACGCTCCGCCTCTGCCGCTCCACGATCCGGTCCACCCGCGCGGGCACCTCCGGCGTGCCCTCGAGGTCGGTCCGCCGGAACACGATCCCACGCCCGGGCGGCGCCGGGCGCAGCGTCGCACGGGCGCGGGCGCCCGTGAAAAGACCAAGCCCTTCCACCTCCGCCGGGTTCACGAGAGTGCGCTGGCTCCTGTTCACTTGGCCTGTTCTCCCGGGGAGCCTTGCTGGCGTTCGAGCCCACGCAGGCGCTTGAGCGCCGCGGGCAGCATCCGCGTCGCCGCGAGGATCTTCATCGTCTCGCGAGCCGGGCGGGCTGGAATCCCGACCCACGTCGCGCCCGCCGGGATGTTGTCCATCACGCCCGACCCCGCGCCGATCGTCGCGCCGGCGCCAATCCTCACGTTGTCCGCGATCCCCACGCTCGCCGCCACCGTCACCCCATCGCCCAGTTGCACCGAGCCCGCGAGCCCCGTGCACCCGCAGATGATGCAGCTCCGACCCACCTCGCAGTTGTGGCCGATCTGCACCAGGTTGTCGATCTTCGTCCCGTCACCGATCGCCGTCGACCCGAGCTTCCCACGATCGATGCACGACCCAGCACCGATCTCCACCCCGTCCCCGATCACCACATCGCCGATGTGCGGCACCTTCTCCACCCCGCGCCCGTCGGCCCGCGGTACGTACCCAAACCCATCGGCCCCGATCACCGTGTTCGCGTGCACCACCACGCCCGACCCGAGCCGGCAACGGTCGTACACCACCACGCCCGCCATCAACTCGCACCCCGCGCCGATCGACACGTCCGCCCCGATCGTCACGTTCGCGTGCAACACCGTCCCGCCCCCGATCGTCGAGCCGGGCCCCACAAACGAGCCCGCCCCGATCGACACCCCCGCACCGAGCCCGTCGACCGCCTCCACCACCGCGCCCGCGTGCACGCCCTCGTGGTGATACCTCGGCACCGCGATCGCACCAAGCAGCGCCACCAGCGCCCGGTCCGCATCGTCCACCAGGAGCAGCGCCCGCCCAAGCCCGGGCGTCAGCCCCGCGCTCTCCGCCACCGCGCGAGTCACGATCGCCGCGCCCGCGTCGCACGACACCCAAGCCCCCGCGTGCCTCGCATCGCGCACGAACGTCAGGCTCGACGAGTCGCCCTGACCAAGAGGCGCCACGCGCGTCAGGCGCACCGACCCCTCACCACGCAGCTCCGCATCGAGCAGCCGCGCAGCCTCGTCAGCAGAAACGTCGAACTGGCCGGGACCAAGCACGCTCAGGGCTGCGCTGCGCGGTACTCGTTGTTCATCATCGTCACAACGTCGTCGGTGATGTCGAGCTGGTTCTCCGCGTAGATCAGCTTCCGCGTCCCGAGGATCGTCTGCACTTGTGCCATCGACTGCTCCGTGCTGAGCTCGATCGACTGATCGTTCGCGAGCACCACGTCGATCCCCTCACGCGCCGCGTACCGCGCCGTCGCCTCCGCGATCTTGTTGAACATCACCACCATGATGTCCTTCTCTCGCGTCGCCAGACGCCCCTGCGCCGCCTTCTCCTGGAACTCCGCGACCACCATCGCCTCCTGGAGCTTGAGCCGCGTCTCCGCGTACTCGGGCGAGCTGGGCGGCAGCACCTGAAGCTCGTTGTCGAGCTGCTTCACCTTCGCCACGTGCTCCTGGAGCTGGGCCACGAGCTGCGTATCAAGCGCCCGCAGGTCGTTGAGGCGGTCGCCACGCTCCTGCAGCTGCCGGAGCACCCCGTCCACATCGATCACCGCGACGCAGCTCGAGCAGTCCGCCCCGCCCACGCCGCCCTGGGCCAGCGCCGGGCGGATCTGCGCGTGCCACAGCCCCGCACCGATCACCGTCAGCGCCGCCACGAAGCTCCAACGCCAGATTCGATCTCGCATGATCACACTTCTCCTTCTGACTCGTCATGAGCGCGATCGCGCGCCCGATGGGGCGTTGCCCTTAGGTCAAGCGCCCCCGGCCCCGCCGCGCGCGCCTCCGCGAACCACACACGCCATTCTACTAAGTTAGCAGTGACGAACAACCAATCGACAATACGACCGCTACACCGATAAGGCAAAGACCCCATCTATCGCCACGCCCACCGCACCCCACCACCCCGCGCCAACGCCTCATCGGGCACCAGCCGCTCACGCACCGCCGCCGCCAATTCCCCAAGGCCCCGCCCCTCCAGCGCCGACGTCGTCACATCCGCACCCGCCACCTCGCCCCGGTCCCCCCGAAGCCCGCACCGCACGCACGCCCGCTCGCCCAACGACAACGCCCCCAGATCCGGGAACGCCGCCGACGCATCCCCGCACGCCACGATCAGGTCCGCCCCGCGTGCCGCGCTCAACGCAAGCTCCACCGCCCGCGCCTCGTCCGTATCACCACCCCCCCGAAGGCCCGGCGTATCCACCCACCTCACGCACAGCCCATCGAGCACAAGCTCAACCCCCACGTGGTCACGCGTCGTCCCCGCAACACCGCTCACCACCGAAACGCCCCGCCTCGCCAGCGCATTGAGCAGCGTCGACTTCCCGATGTTCGCCCCGCCGATCGCCACCACGCTCGGCGGATCGACCAGCCGCATCAACACCCGCGCCAACTCCTCATCCCGCTCCCCGCCTGACCCATCACCACCACGGGCCAGTGCGCACTGCGCAAGCAGCACCCCCATCGCCCGCGGGCTCCGCGCCCGCGCAAGCAACGCCATCACCTCCGCCTCGCCCGCCCCCTCCGCCTCCGGATAGCGATCGATCGGCGCAGTCGCATCGCCGATCGCCCCGCCCGCGCGCAGCGCCTCCACCAACGCCCGCACACACTCCACCCCGCCGTGCGGCATCAGCTGCACACACCCCACGCTCACCCGCGCCACCACGCCCCGATCCACACCCCCAAGGTCGCAGAGCCGGCGCGCCCCCACCGCGGGCGCCTCGACACCAATCGACCCCAGCGCGCGCTCCAGCGCACCCGCATCGCCCATCACCTGAACCACCGCGATCGCCGCCCCACCCGTCTGCGCAGGGGGCGGTGTCACGAGGGCAAACCGCGCAGCCGCCCCCTCACCCTCCGCCATCACCACCACCGCCCGCGTCGCCATCCCCATCGCCCGGGTCGTCAGGCCCCTCGAGCAGCGCAAGCCGGCACGCCGCCGCGATCCCGCGCATCGTCAGGTCGGGCACGACCCGATCGACCAGCTCATCGTCGCCAAACAACATCTCCGCATCGCCCCCGCACGCCACCACAGGCGGGTACGCCTCGTACGCCTCCGCGTACCGCTCTGCGAGCAACCGCACGAGCCCGCGCGCCCCGTAGTACACCCCGTGCAGCATCGCCTGTGCGCTCGTCTTGCCAAATGCGTCACCATCGGGCGGCCCAGGCTCGACGCTCGGCAGGGCCGCGGTCTGCTCGTGCAGCGCCCGCAACGACATCGCAAGCCCCGGCGCGATCGCGCCGCCCTGGAACACACCCTCGCCATCGACGAAGTCCACCGTGATCGCCGTCCCCGTGTCCACCACGATGCACGCCTGCCCGAGCATGTCCCACGCCGCCAGCGCGCTGAGCAGCCTGTCAGCGCCCACGAGCGACTCAGGGGGCAGCGCCCGTCCGATCGGCACGGGGAGGTCCCGACCGATCCGGTAGACCCGCTCCGCCGTGCGGGGCTCGGCGAGCCCGATCACCGCCTCGCTCGCGCCCTCGTTCACGCTCGCCACCACGATCGCCGACTGCGACGACTCGCCAAGGTGCTCTCGCGCCAGACGCACCAGCGCATCGGCGACCACCTCGGGTTCCCCCGTCGCGAGCCGCTCGGTATGCACCGGCGCGCTGCCCCTGGCGACGCTCGCGAACACACCGAGCGTCGTGTTCGTGTTCCCCACGTTGACGGCAACAAGCTTCAGGTCAGTCGATGGCATGGGCGGAGTCTACATCGCGGGCGATCGCGTCGAGCAGCGTCCGGAGAAGCTCCCGCGCCATCGGGCCCGGTGACCCATCCCTCAACCGCCGGCCGTCCACCTCGCCCGCCGCCGCCACCACCGTCCGCGTCCCCACGAGCATCACCTCGTCCGCGTCCCCAAGCTCCTCGGCCGTGATCGCCCGCTCCACGATCGATGGGGCCGCATCGAGCAGGAGCCGGCGCGTCACCCCTTCGAGCATCGGGCTCGACCCCAGCGCGGGCGTCGCGATCGCGCCCCCCTTCGCGATGAACACGTTGGTCGACGTCCCCTCCGCGACCAGCCCATCGCGCACGAACACCGCATCGTCCGCGCCCGCGGCCCGCGCCTCCAGCGCCGCCATCACGTTGCCCATGAGCGAGGTGCTCTTCACGTGGCAACGCGTCCACCGCGTGTCAGGACGCAGCGCAACCCGCACCGACCGCGGCTCGCGCATCTCCATCAAGGCCGGCAGCGCCTCGCAGTACGCGAACACCGTCGGGCGGATCGCATCATCGGGCAGCCGCTCGCGCCAGGGTTGGCCCTCGCCCGGGGTGCCCCGCGTCACCTGGAAGTACACGAACGCATCGTCAGCGCCCGTCCGCTCGACGAGCCCCATCGCGATCGCGCCCATCGACTCGGCATCAAACCCGCGGAGCCCAGCCTCCCCCATGCTCGCGCGGAGCCTGGCCGTATGGCGGGCAATCCCGACGATCGCGCCCCGATGGGCGCGCAAGCCCTCGTACACGCCATCGCCGAACAGGAAGCCCCGATCGAACGGGCTGACCCGCGCCGCCGAGGCGTCCATGAACTCGCCGTTGAGGTAGACGTGCATCGGGTGGTGGTGGGCGGGGGAGTGGTGGTGGGGGTGGGGGGGTGATCAGTCCGCGGGGATCACATCGCGCGAGACGACCTCGCGGAACGCGCCGCGGAGTTGTGCCGTGACCGGGCCTTCGCCGTCCGACACCGTCTTATCGTCGATCTGCGTCACCGCGATGATCTCCGCCGCGCTGCCCGTCAGGAAGACCTCGTCCGCGTCGAGCACCTCGTCGAGCGTCAGCTTGCGCTGCGTGACCTTGAGCCCCAGCGCGGGCGCCAGCTCCCGGATCACGAACGCACGCGTGATGCCATCGAGCATCGCGACCTCGAGCGGGCTCGTGTGCAGCTCGCCGTCCTTCACGATGAACAGGTTGTCGCCCGTGCACTCGCCCACGATCTTGCGCGAGGGGTCGTCCGAGTACGACAGCATGATCGCCTCGAGGCAGTCCGCGTCGATCGCCTCGACCTTCGCCAGAATGTTGTTCAGGTAGTTCAGGCTCTTGAGCTGCGGGTCGAGGCACTTGGCGGGCGTGCGCGGACGCTGGGCCACGATCACACGCATCCCCGTCTGGTAGAGCTCGTCGGGGTAGAGCTGGATCTGGTCCGCGATGCAGATCACCCCGGGCCTCGGGCACTTGAACGGGTGCAGGCCGAGCGTGCCCACGCCACGCGTAAAGATCAGGCGGATGTACCCATCGTGCAGCCCGTTGACCGCGATGCACGCTTCCATCATCTCGCGCACCTGGTCCTTGGTGTACGGGATGCCCTCGGGCTGGCGGTGCATGTGCAGCGCCTCCGCGTTGCGGAAGATGCGGTCGAGGTGCGACTGGCACTTGAAGATCTGCCCGTTGTACACCCGGATGCCCTCGAAGACCCCATCGCCGTAGAGCAGCCCGTGGTCGAACACGCTCACCTTCGCATCACCCTTCGCGTACCACTCCCCGTCGATCCAGATCACGGGGCGGTCGGCGGGCGAGAAACGCGACGCGATGGCTTCGATCTCGGCACTGGGGGCGGTCGGGCTCGTCGGCATGTGGGGCTTCTCCTGGGTCTGGGGCACTTGCTGATGTCGGCCATTCAGCACGCCCATCATACGGACGCCCAACACGCCACGGGCCACCCGCACGGAGCGACATCTGAGCCGTTGGTTTTATTGGGCCTACTGGCGCAGCTCCGCCTTCAGGTCATCGCGGAGCCGCGCCACCACCCGCTCTACCGCCTCGTCCGCAGCCTCGCCACGCAACGTCCCGGACGCATCGCGGAAACGCATCCGGAGCGTGAGCGACTTGCGCCCCTCGCCGACCTGCTTGCCCCGGTACGCCCCGACGAACGTCACGCCCTCGAGGTGGGCCGGGTCGACCGCGTCGATCACCGCCCGGACCTCGCCCCACGCCACGCCCTCGCCCACGATGAGGCTCAGGTCGCGATCGATGGGCGGGAAGCGGGGCAGCGCATGGGCGCTGGTCTTGGGCGGGTAGAGCTTGATCAACGCCGCCACGCCGAGCTCCGCGACCGCGATGGGCTCGTCGAGGTCCCACTTGCTCGTGTATGTCCTGGGGAGGATGCCCATGACGCCCGCGTGCTCGCCATCGATGAGCACCTGGGCGCACGTGCCGCCCTCATACGCCGGGGTGATGGGGTCGATGGGGCGGAGCTCGACGGCGGTGCCGGGCCCGCCCAGCCGGTCGGCCATCGCCTCGATCGCGCCGCGCACCGCGCGGAGCCCCGCCTGCTCGCGCTCGCTGCCCTTGCCGCCCTCGGGCAGGTCCGCGAGCAGCGACAGGTTCATGTGCTCGACCGTCTCGCGCCTGCCGCCCTCGACCTCCGCGAAGACCGAAGCGATCTCGAAGAGACGAATCCCCCCGGGCTGTTCGACGCCCCCATCGCGGTTGGCCTTCCTGCACGTCAGCAGGCTCGGGATCGCGCTCGGGCGGAGCCAGGGCGCCTCGCGCCGGCGCTCCTCATCAATGCGCACGAGCTCGAGCCCCTTGGGAAGGAACGCCCGCGCATCGTCCTCAGCAAGGAAGCTGAACGTGACGGTCTCGAAGTAGCCAAGCCCCGTGAGCACCGAACCGATCGCATCGAGCGCGCCCTCGCGCTGCTGCCATGAGGGGGGATGATCGAAGTCGAAGCGGACGGGGAGCGTCTCGGCGACGGGGATGTTGTCGATGCCGTGGATGCGCCCGACTTCCTCGATGAGGTCGACTTCGCGCGTGACCTCGTGCGCGCGGTTGTGCGGGACACCCACGCGGAGCACATCGCCTTTGGGCTCGACCTCGAACGCGATACTCGACAGGTGGCGGGCCATGTCGTCCGCGGAGATCTCCACGCCCAGCAGGCCCTTGCAGCGCTGCGGGCGCAGCTCGATCACCTCGCGCTCGCGCACGGGCTGCGCGGCGTCGATCATGCCATCGTCGACGGTGCCGCCCGCGACCTGGAGGATGAGTTCGGTCGCGCGGGCCGAGGCGCGGGCGACATCGCGCGGGTCCACGGTGCGCTCGAAGCGGTAGCCCGCATCGGTGAAGATGTGGAGCCGCCTCGCGGTGTTGCGGATGGTGATCGGGTCCCACGTCGCGACTTCGAGGAGCACATCCACGGTCTGCTCGCTCACGCCCGAATCGGTCCCGCCGACCACGCCCGCGAGCGACACCACGCGCTCGGCGTCCGCGACGACCAGGTCGCTCGTGAGCAGCTTGTGGATGTGGCCATCAAGCGAAGCGATCTGCTCACCCTCGCGCGCCCACCGGATCACGAGCCGGCGTTCGAGCAGGCGATCGAGGTCGAACGCGTGGCTCGGGTGGCCCAGCTCGAACAGCACGTAATTCGAAACGTCCACCACGTTGTTGATCGAGCGCTGCCCGACGGCCTCCAGCGCCTCGCGGAGCCACGCCGGGCTCGGCCCGACCTCGACCCCTCGGATCGCCCGCGCCGTGAAGCGCGGGCACGCCTCGGGCGTCTCGACGGTGATCGTGGTCTCGCCCAGGCGATCGACACGCGCCACGCCGGGCGGCTCGGCCCACGCCTCGGGCTCGACCACGCGCCGCCCCGTCACCGCCGCGATCTCGCGGGCGAGGGTCAGGTGGCTAAAGGCATCGCCCCGGTTCGAGGTCAGCTCGACGTCGATCCGCGCGTCGCCGCCGGCCAGGTCTTCTCGCTCCTCGATGGGGAACGAGGTCCGCTCGAGCACATCGACCGCCTCGTCAGCGGTCAGGTCGGACGGGTCGAGGTACTGGTTGATCCACTTCACACTGGCGAGCATGGGCGGAGGATAGCAGGGCGGTCCGGTGGGTCAGCCCCTCTCCCGCATGTACCAATGCAGCGCCATCGAGCCGTACTCGTGCGTCTCGGGCCCGATGGCGCCGGGCACATCGAGCGGGACGGGGTGGCGAATCCCCGGCTTGTCGGGGTCCTCGTCCGGCTCGACATCGACGTAGGGCAGCGGCGTCCGGAGGATCGCGAAGCCATCGTCGTCCAGGTTCTGGATGAGCCGCGCGAACTGGTCCATCACGCGCGTGCGCGACGCGGGGTCCTGCATCATGGGGTAGGGGGGGTCCATGAAGACGATGTGGGCCGGGCGAGGGCAGCGCGCCAGGGCCGCGGGGCCCAGGGCATCGGCGGGCACGAGCTCGGCACGCTCGTGTACCCCCAGGTCGTCGATCGTGCGCCTGAGCAGGTCGAGCACGCCCTTGTGGCGCTCGACCATCACCACGCGCGCGGCGCCGCGCGAGACGGCCTCGAAGCCGAACGTCCCTACGCCCGCGAAAGAGTCGTAGACCTCCTCCCCTTCGATGTGGCCCTGGAGCATGTTGAACAGCGATGTGCGGACGCGGTCGGGGAGCGGGCGTGCGGTGTTCGCATCGCGCGGCGTGTGCAGGTTCCGCCTCTTGAACTCGCCACCGATGATGCGGACCGTCACTTCTGTTCACCCCAGTAGTCTTCGAGTTCCACGCCAAGCCCCACGACCATCCGGTTGACGTAGCAGAAGTAGCAGGCCACCTGGGCCGCGTCGAGGATCTCGCGGTCAGTGAGCCCCGCGGCCCGCATCGCTTCGATCGGCGCCGGCGAATGGGAAGGTGGCGTCTGCGCGAGCGAGCGGGCGAACGCGGTCAGGGCGCGCTCGCGGTCGGTGAGGGCCGAGTCGTCGCCCTCGCAGAGCGGCCCGACGAGCGAGCGCCGCTCCTCTGGCAGCAGCGCCTTCAGACCCGATGCGTGGTGGGTCAGGCAGTAATGGCACTGGTTCACGTGCGACACCGCGACCGCGATCATCTCACGCTCGGCCTTGGAGAGCGGCGACCCCGCGTGCATCGCCTGCATGTACAGCGCGAGGTGCGCTTCCATCGACGCGGGGTTGAGCGAGTGGGCCTTGAGGACGTTGGAGACGACGCCGGTCTTCTTGCCCGTGTACCTGGCGTAGAGGTCGGCGAGGTCGCCGGTGGCTTCGGGTTCGTTGATGGTGTCGATGTGGGGCATGGTGGTGAGCATGTTATGAGTGGGGCGGGCGTCTCGCCCGCCATGCCACATGGATTGAGTGGGGCAGGTGTCTCGCCTGTCATCGGGCGTCTTCGGCCGATCCGTTCCCTCGCATCGCCGAGCGGGACGCTCAGCGATGGCGGGCGAGACGCCCGCCCCACTCAAAGGCGCCCGCCCCACTCGAGAGATTGTTGCACCTACTTCTTCGGCGCCTTGTAGAACGGCAGCCCCGTTACCTCCGCATCGAGCGTCTGCCCGGCGCGCCCCGTCTCGATCGCGAGCTTCGTGCCCGGCTCGTTCAGGCCGCGGTCGATGTACGCCATGGCGATCGAGCGCTCGAGGGTCGGGCTCATGCAGCCCGAGGTGACCTCGCCCACTTCCTTGCCGTCCGAGGTGATCTTCATGTGCTGGCGGGCGGTGCGCTTGCCATCGATGAAGAGCCCGGCGAGGGTGCGCGCCGGCCCACCCGCAGCTTCCTCCCGCTTCAGCGCTTCGAGGCCGACGAATGCCTCGCCGCGCTCGTCCTCGTCCTTGTCGAGGTTCAGCGCGAAGGGCATGCCGCAGGCGAGTGCGCTGGTGTCCTCGCCGAGCTCGTGGCCGTAGAGGGGCATGGCGGCTTCGAGGCGGAGGGTGTCGCGTGCGCCCAGGCCGCAGGGGGTGATGAGGCCCGAGGCCGAGTCGGCGTCCGCGTCCTTGAGCAGGAGCTTGAGGGCCAGGTCCACCGTTTTGGCTGGCAGGATCACCTCGACGCCGTCCTCGCCCGTGTAGCCCGTGCGCGAGACGAGGAACTTGACGATCATGTAGCTCTTCTCGACGAAGCGGAAGCGCTTGAGGGTGGGGACCTCTTTGGAGAGCTTGCCGATGTGCTCCATGGCGCGCGGGCCCTGCAGCGCGACCATCGCGGTGTCGGTGGTCTTGTCCTTGATCTTCACGACCAGGTCGCCCTTGATCTCCTCGAAGTGGGTGAGGAGCTTCTCCCGGTTGGAGGCGTTGACGACGAGCATGAAGTCGTCGTCGTCGAGGCGGTAGACCAGGATGTCATCGCGGACGCCGCCCCGCTCGTTGCAGACGAAGGAGTACCGGCACTGGCCCTTGGTCATGTCGGAGATGCGCCGGGTGCAGAGGCGTTCGAGGAAGCGGCGCGAGTGGCGGCCCTTGACCGAGACGCGCCCCATGTGGGAGACGTCGAACATGCCGCAGGCGGTGCGGACGACCTCGTGCTCTGCGTGGACGCCACCGCCCTCGTAGAGGATGGGCATCTCCCACCCGGCGAACTCGACGAACTTGCCGCCCTTGGACTCGTGGAACTTGCGGAGGGGCGATTGGAGAAGGGTCAAGGGGAGGCTCCTCGGAACTAGGGGAGTGTGGGCTTTGAGAAGGGGCGAGTCTATCGGCGGCGGGTGGGGCGGGCCGCTGATACGCTAGTAGCCCTTGATTGTGAGGAGGACCCCCCGATGTTGATCCATGCCCTGTTGATGTCGCTCGCCCTGCTGGTGGTCGGGCAGGACGCCCCGCCGGCCCCGCCCGCCCCCGACGCCGAGCCGCCCGCGCCCGCCGAGGTCGAGGCCCCGGTGGACCCGAAGGAGGCGGCCCGCAAGGAGCGCGAAGAGCTCGAGGGGATGCTGGAGTCGGGCGACACGCGGAGCCTGTCGCGCTGGTTCACACAGAACCGCGACAAGGCGCTGCCGTTCATCGACAGCTACCTCGAGGGTGGGCTCGCGATGATCGAGAAGGGGGAGGACGGGGCGGAGGCGCAGGCGTCGTTCGAGAAGGGCGTGGCGTTTGCGCGGGTCGCTTCGCAGGGGCTGCGCGAGCCGGCGTACCACAAGTACGCGAGCGCGTTCGCATCGTGGACGCCCGAGCAGAGGGTGAGCTTCCGCGAAGGGCAGAAGCTGTTCGGCGCGGGGCGCAAGGCGCTGGCGGAGGGGGACGCCGAGAGGTCGCTTGAGCTGCACCAGGAGTCGTTTGCGAAGGCGCGCCCGCTTGGCGACCTGTGGGGCATGGCGATGGCCCAGGGCGGGATGGGGTCGGCGAACGCTGCGCTGGGCAAGCACGAGGAGGCGCTGCGGGCGTTCGACCAGGCGGTGGCGCTGAACGCGAAGCTCGGGCTCCGGATGAGCGAACTCATGACCAGGGTGGCCCAGAGCAAGTCGTACCGCGCGATGTCGCGCTCGCGTGCGGCGGCGGGGACGATGATGGAAGCCGAGCGGAAGCTCAACGACGACGACCCGAAGCCCGTGGTCGTGGCGGTGCTGATGGAGCTGGCCGAGGCGTACGACGCGATGGGCCAGCCCGAGCACGCGGAGCGGTACCGCAACCGCATACCCCGTGATGAGGAAGATGACGAAGCGGACGACGACGACGAAGATGGCGATGACGACAACGGCGGCGACGACGACGGCGACGAAGCGGATGACGACTGAGCGCCCGTGAACGTGGCGCAGATCGATCTCGGGGGGGACCACGGCGGGGTGATCGAGGTCGCGGGGCCCGCGGAGGTCGAGGCGCGGGTCCGGGCGGGCCTCGACGCGGGCGAAGCGAGCCCCGGGTTCTGGGCGCACCTGTGGCCCGCGACGGTGGCGATGGCGCGGTTTATCGCGCGGACGCCCTTGTTGTCAGAAGGGATGCGGGTCGTCGAGCTCGGGTGCGGGCTCGGGGCGGTGGGCGTGGCGTGCGCGCGGCGCGGGTGCGATGTCGTCCTGACCGATGGGGATGAGCGGGGCGTGACGTGGGCGCGCGAGAATGCCGCGCGGAACGGCGTGGACGCGGCGTGCGCGGTGTACGAGTGGGGGAGCGGCGCTGAGGGGTTGGCGCGGGTGCTGGGTGAGGCGCGCGGGGATGGGTGGGGGCCCGATGTGATCGTCGGGTCGGACATCCTCTATGCGCCCGAGTGGCACGGGCCGCTTGCGGAACTGATCCGCGCGACGGGCGTGCTCGCGCTGATCGCGGACCCATGCCGGGACGTAGCGAGCGGCGCGCTGGGTGTGTTCGAGGGGGCCGGCCTGCGCGCGTGGGATGCGTTGATCGATGGGGGTGGCGAAGGGGCGTGCCGGGTGTTCGTTGTGCATCCGGGGTGAATGGGAGTGGTGGTCGTGAGTGGTCGGACGGCCCGTTTGCTCGCGCCGGGGCGGCACGCCCCGGCTCGCCCAGGGGGTAGAAGTCAGGCGAGGATCTGGTCGAGCGCTGCGGTGAGGCGGGCGATGTCGCCGGGGGTGGTGTCGGGGGAAGTGGAGATGCGGAGCATCCCCTGCTCGGCGGTGTTGAGCGCGGCGTGGGCGAGCGGGGCGCAGTGGAGTCCTGCACGGGTGGCGATGTCGAAGTCGGCGTCGAGGATGGCGGCGATGTCGTGCGGGTTCATCGCGGCGTCGGTGGTGTCGAGGGAGAGGACGCCCACGCGTGGTGTGCCCGCGTGGGGAGCGCGGACGTCGGCGCGGGTGGCGAGCCAGTCGTAGAGGGGCGCGAGGGCGGCGCGTTCGTTGTCGAGGGCGGTGGGGTCGAGGTGGTCGATGGCGGCGGTGAGGGCGATGGCGGCGAGGAGGTTGGGGGTGCCTGGCTCGAAGGCGCTCGGGAGGTCGGGTTTGATGAGCAGTGATGCGGAGTCGTGCCCCGTGCCGCCTTGTCGGTGAGGTTCCACGTGGAACATCGGGGGGTCGTGGTTGGATGCGGTTGCGTGGTGCGCGCGCTGGGAGACGTAGAGTGCGCCGATGCCGGCGATAGAGCGCAGGGCCTTGTGCGCGCCGAAGGCGTAGAAGTCGGTGTTGAGGGCGCGGACGTCGATGGGGAGGACGCCCGCGGTCTGTGCGCCGTCGACGAGGATGAGCGCATCGGGTGCGCGCGAGCGGATGCGTGCGGCGAGGTCGGCGATGGGCTGGATCACGCCGGTGACGTTGGAGGCGTGGGGGAGGCAGACCAGGGCGGTGTGCTCGGTGAGCGCGGTTTCGAGGGCGTCGGGGTCGATCAGGCCCGCGTGGGTGATTGGGGTGTGGGTGACCTTGACGTTGTGTCGGTCGGCTTCCCACGCGAGGGGGCGGAGGACGGCGTTGTGGTCGAGGGCGGTGGCGACGGCGTGGAGCGGGGCCTTGGGTTCGGCCCGGCGGCGGGCATCGAGGGTGGCGTGGATGGCGAGGTTGAGCGCATCGGTGCAGCCCGCGGTGAGGACGATGCGGTTGGGGGACTCGGCGTTGATGAGGCGGGCGAGGCGCGAGCGCGTGGTGTCGAGGTGGCGTGCGGCGTCGAGGGCGGGGCGGTGGGCGCCGCGTGCGGGGTTGCCGAGGGGCGTGGTGAGGGCGCTTGTGATGGCGTTTGTGACGGCGCGGGGTTTGGGCCAGGAGGTGGCGGCGTTGTCGAGGTAGAGGGGTTGGGGCATGGGCGTGGTCTGAGCGGTGGGTGCTGAGTGGTGGGGGTTGATGTTAGTGGGACTCTTCCGTCCGACGCCGTCGCTTCGCTCGTGTTGTTCTGTCACCCTCACCTGGCCTCTCCCCCGGGGGGAGAGGGAGGGGATCTGGTGCTGGCTTTGCTCGCGCTGTTTGTGGTACCCCCTCCGCATCGCTGCGGTCGGCACCTCCCCCGCCGGGGCGGGGCAGGTGGTGTGCCGGGGCGTGGGGGGAGCGGCTAGATTGGGGGTTGAGAGGGGGCGGTATGGACCTGCTTGATCGGTTGCTCGGGCACGATGCGTGGACGACGAGGGAGTTGCTTCGGCTCAGCGCGGGGCTGGGTGATGCGGAGCTTGATCGTGAGTTTGATCTGGGGTTGCGGACTCTGCGCGCGACGCTGGCGCACATCGTGCGGAACACGGAGGTGTGGTCGGCGTTGATGGCGGGCGAGGCGGCGCCAGAGGGCGGCGCATCGTCGGTGGCGCACCTCATCGAGCGGCACGAGGCGGCGTCGATCGCTTTGGCTCGGGTGGCGCGTGGGGTGCGGGCGGTGGACGGGTGGGACGCGAAGTGGGTCGACTCGCTCGATGACCCGCCTCGGGAGAAGACGTTTGGTGGGGCGATTGCGCACGTGTTGACGCACTCGATGCACCATCGGTGTCAGGCGTTGTTCATGTTGAGGCGGCTTGGGGTTGAGGGGGTGCCTGAGGGGGATGTGTTGAGTTGGGAGGGGCGTGAGCGGTGAGGGGGAGGCCCTCGCTCGCGCTCGGGGCTCGCGTGGTGGGGTTCTCGTGCTGGCGAGCCCACGATTCGCATTGCTCATCGTCGGCGTGGGGGAGGGATCAGCGTGCGCCGGTGTGGTCGAAGAGGTCGCCGCACTCCGGGCAGCGGCCGCGCTGGGGGAGGCCTGTGGTGTCGTAGCCGCAGGTTGGGCAGCGGTCGGCGTCGTAGTGGAGGAGGAAGCTCAGGACGGAAGGGTCGTCGAAGCAGGCTTTGAGGCGGTCGATGCCGGCGGCGCGGACGGCGATTTCGAGCATGTCGATGGGCGTCTGGCACGACGGGCAGTCTTCGAGGGTTGCATCGGTCGGGAGGTGCGACCCGCACGCGGGGCAGGCGAGGTTGACGTCCTGGGGGAGTCGCGAGAGGTCGGGGAGGGCCTGGCGTTCCCAATCGGTGTTGTCGATGGCGGGGAGGGTCTCGAACTCTTCGAGGAGCGCCCTGGCGCGGGCCTCGTCGTTCCGGGATGGGATGACGAGGTCGACGTGGAACCATTTGAAGTTGATGCCCATGGCCTGGTTGACGTATTCGCCCACGACGCGGGCGGGGACGCCTCGTTCGGTGATGAACTCGGCGGCCTGTTGGGCTCTGAGCGGGTTGTCGAAGCGCCTGAGCTTGAACACGCGCATCAGTCCTTGAGGAGCTTGAGCTCGTCGCGCAGGATGGCGGCGAGCTCGTAGTTCTCGGTTTCGATGGCGCGCTGGAGGCGTTCGCGGAGCTCGGCTTTGGGGCTCGAGGGGAGCTTCTTGACGAGTTCATCGCGCATGCCGTGGAGGAGCTGGATCTCGTGGGAGTCGTCGGCGTCGCCCGCGCGTCCCCACTCTTCGAAGATGGCGCGGACGCCCGTGATGCCCTCGTCGAGGGCGAGGAGCGCGGCGTTGGCTTCGGAGTCGGCGACGGCCTGCGAGGCGATGGCTCGGGCGCGCATCATGGTGACGTAGGGGCGGAACTGGTCGAGGAGTTCGCGGTCTTCATCGTGCTCGGCGAAGTCGCGTATGAAGTCGATGGCGCGGAGGTTGCGCTGGGTGTCGCGGACGACGCCCTGGAACTCGCCCAGGACGAGCATGGAGACGTAGCGGTGGTAGTAGAGGGCGGCCTCTTCGCGCAGGGCGCGGGAGTCGTCGTGGCCCAGTGAGAAGCCCTCGGGCTCGCCCGTGGCGGAGACGTGCTCGTCGAGTTGGGCCTCGTAGTACTCGAGGAGGGAGTCGAAGCCGTTGGGCCTGAGGCCGTCTGGTCGGCCCGTGACCTCCATCTGGAGGATGCCCAGGTCGACGCGCATCTGGATTTTCTCCTCGCCGTCGGCGGCGCGGATGAGGCGAACGTTGATCTGGCCCGGTTCGTGGGGCCAGTCGCGCAGGAGGTCCGAGAGGTCGAGGTTCATCGTGTGATTGTTGGCAGGCTCGGGGTTAGGGGTTCGCCACAGGGGGTATCGGGGGGAGGGATGGGTGATCTGGGCTCAAGGGCCCCTTTGAAACCCCCGATGGGGGAGGGGAGGCGTCGACTAGGGTGGTTGCACCCTATCGGCAACCGCGGGTAGTATCGTCGCGTACGGTGGAGAGTGGGTCGGTCCAATCGCGGACCTTGCGTTCCAGGGGACGGATCGCGGCATGGCAAGAGGCGAGGTCGATTCCGACCTGCAGTTGTATTTGAGGCAGATCAACGATGTTGGTCTCCTGACCCCGGCCGAGGAAAAGGTCTATGGGTGGCAGGTGATTAACGACTGCTGCCCGGAAGCACGCGACCTGCTCGTGCGGGCGAACCTGCGCCTGGTTGTTTCGATCGCGAAGCAGTACACGGGGCGGGGGCTCAGCCTGACGGACCTGATCGAAGAGGGGAACATCGGGCTGATCCGCGCGGTCGAGGGCTTTGATCCGGCGCAGGGGGCCCGGTTCTCGACGTACGCGAGCTGGTGGATCAAGCAGGCGATCAAGCGTGCGCTGATCAACGCGGGTCAGCCGATCCACGTGCCGGCGTACATGGTCGAGCTGATCGCGAAGAGCAAACAGGCCTCGGCGAAGTTCGAGGAGGAGCACGCGCGGCCGCCGACGCTTGAGGAGCTCTCGGCGTTGCTCGGGCTGCCCGTGAAGAAGGTGAAGACCATCCGGTCTGCGGGCAAGGCGCTGCAGAACGCGAGCGCGCTGCCGACGGACGACGATGGGAACCCGGTCAACTTCGCGGATCTGATCACGGACACGCGGACGCTGCGCCCCGATGAGTGCGTGCTGCGCGAGGACGAGCTTGATACGGCGTTCCGGCTGCTTCACGCGATCGACGAGCGCGAGGCGAGGGTCCTGCAGCTTCGGTTCGGGCTCGACGGGCGTGAGCCGCTCACGCTCAAGGAGATCGGGCACGAGATCGGGCTGACGCGCGAGCGCGTGCGTCAGATCGAGGTCGAGGCGCTGCGGAAGCTCAGTTCGCGGCTCGCGGACGACCGCCCCTCGCGGTTCTTCAAGGACGATGCATCGTCCTCGGAGGAGGGCGAGGCGGAGGACGGGGACGGTCGGGTCCGCGCGGCGAGCTGAGCGGGTTCTCGTATCATGGGTTGATGAACGCGGGTCGCCTGATCGATCGGATGGCGTTGTTCCCGGATGTGCTGCGCGCGTGTGTGGCGGGCCTGAGCAGCGAAGAGGTGCGGTTCCGCGCGGCGCCGGATGACTGGTCGGTGCTTCAGGTGGTGTGCCACCTTGGGGATGAGGAGTGCGAGGACTTCCGGGCGCGGTTGCGTGCGCTGCTGCGCGATCCGGGCGAGGAGTGGTCGCCGATCGATCCGCCCAGGTGGGCGATCGAGCGCGGGTACGCCGAGCGTGATCTGGCGCAGGAGCTCGACCGGTTCGAGGGTGAGCGCGCGGGGTCGGTGGCGTGGCTGCGTGGGCTCAAGGGTGTGGATTGGGCGAGCGAGAAGGTGCACCCGAAGTTCGGGTCGATGCGCGCGGGGGACTTGCTTGGGGCGTGGTGTGCGCACGACCAGTTGCATCTGCGGCAGATCGCGAGGCGGCGGTTCGAGATGACGGAGCGGGATGCGGGGGTGTTTGGGGTTGGGTATGCGGGGGAGTGGTGATTAGCCGCCGCGCGGGAAGATGAGCACGACGAGTTCGGCGTCGTCCGCGGCGCGGATGGTGATGTTCTCGTCGCGGATGCCGGCGCCGTCGCCCGCTTTGAGGGCGTGGGCGTTGAGTTCGATGGCGCCGCGTGCGACCTGGACCCACGCTTCGCCCTTGGGCAGCTTCCACTCGCGCGTTGTGTTCGCGGGCATGTCGCCTGCCCAGACTTCGGCGTCGCGGTTGATGGGGAGGGAGCCGTCGCGCCCGTCGCGAGAGGCGACGAGGCGGAGGGCGCGGCCTGCCTGATCGGTGGGGGTGTCGAGTTGGGCGAAGCGGGGGGTGTGGTTGTGCTCGTCGGGGATGATCCAGATCTGGAGGAGGTGGACGGGTTCGGAGGGTGAGCCGTTGAACTCGGAGTGGGTGAGGCCCGAGCCTGCGGACATAGCCTGAACGCCGGCGGGCCCGACCTGGGCCTGGCCGCCCGTGCTGTCCTTGTGGACGATGGTGCCGGAGATCACGTAGGTGATGATCTCCATGTCGCGGTGCGGGTGTGTGGGGAAGCCCCCGCCGGCGGCGACGCGGTCCTCGTTGATGACGCGGAGGGGGCCGAAGCGGATGTGGTGCGGGTCGTGGTAGTCGGCGAAGGAGAAGGTGTGGTAGGTGTCGAGCCAGCCGTGATCGAAGTGGCCTCGTTCGTTGGATGGGCGGATGGTGACGGTCATCGTTGTGCTCCTTGTGGTGGAGGTTTGGGGTGATGAGCGTCGGGGGTGGGGTGGTCTATTCCACGGGGTCGGCGTAGGCGTCGAGCACGCGCTTGTAGCGTGCGACGGCTTGCTCGATGAGCGCGGGGTCTTTCTGTTCGACGGCGTGGCGCAGCTCGGGGAGTGGCCAGGCGGCGTAGCCCGAGGTCTCGTCGGGCGCGATGAAGAGGTTGCGGAACCAGGGGCGGCCCGTCAGGCCTTGCGACCAATCGCCCGGGCACCAGAGCGAGCATGCGCCAGCGGGGCCCAGGGCGGTGAAGGCGCTCGGGTCGAGGTCGGCGAGGGCTTGTTCGGCGCGGGTACGGAGTTGGGTGAGGGGTGGGAGGGCGCTCTCGCCCATGATGTCTTCCGCGCGGGCTTCGACTTCTGAGAGGTGGATGAGGAAGTCGGCGAGGACGCGGGCTTCGTCGAAGGGCGAGGTGTCGGCGTTGGCGAGGCGTGCGGCGACGATGCTGGTCATGCGCGTGACCATGAGCGCGGGGGCATAGTCGTCGCCGACGACCTGGCGGTACCAATGGAGGTTGTCGTAGGCGGAGTGGTAGGAGGTGCCGCGCGAGCCGTGCGCGCCGATGGAGATGGAGGGGACGCCCGCGTGGCAGAGGAAGCCGACGTGGTCGGAGCCGCCTCCCAGCGTGCCGACGCGCGGCTCGGTGGCGCCGCGTCCGGAGCGGGCGAGCCAGAGGTCGTGGGCGGCGAGGTCTTCATCGCGGGCCTGGGGGATGACCTTGCTCGCGTCGATGATGAGCTGCTTAAGGGCGGGCCAGGAGCTTGCGCCGAGGTTGGGGCCCATGGCGGCCATGTCGAGGTTGATGTAGGCGACGGCGTTGGTCGCGAGGTCGTCGCGGTTGGCTTCGACCCATTCGGATGAGCCGACGATGCCGAGCTCTTCAGCGCCCCACGCGGCGAAGACGATGGAGCGGTCGGGGCGGTTGCCCGCGGCGGCTTGCTGCGCGAAGATGCGCGCGGCTTCCATGACGCAGATCATGCCCGCGAGGGGGTCGGCGGCGCCGTGGAGCCAGGCGTCGTGGTGGCAGCCGATGATGATCTTCTGGTCGGGGAAGCGTGCGCCCTTGAGGGTGGCGAGGACGTTTGCGGTGCGCGTGATGCGTCGCTCCTGCTCGACCTTGAGTCGGACGCGCAGGTCGTCGCCGCCTTCGAGCCGGTAGCGGTGGGGGAGGCCGCCTTGCCAGGATTCATCGGGGACCTCTGCGCCCGTCATGCGCTCGAGGATCTGCTGTGCTGCGCCCCACCCGATGGGCTGGACGGGGATGCGTGGGAGGGCGACATCGTCTGGGTCGAGGCGGTTGCAGCCTTCGATGGCGGGCTCGCCCGGCGTGAGCGGGTCGCCCTGGTAGCCGAGCGTCATGATGGAGCCGCGCTGGATGTAGTGCTCGTTGGCGTAGCCGCCCTCGGGGTAGGGGAGGCCTTTTTCGTAGCCCGAATCGCGCGGGTCGGTGTAGATGATGAGGCCGATTGCGCCGGCTTGCTCGGCGTACTTGGCCTTGTAGCCGCGGTAGTTGCCGCCGTAGCGTGCGATGACGATTTTTCCGGTGCAGTCGATGCCGAGCTCGCGGAGTGTGTTGAAGTCTTCGAGGCGGGCGTGGTTGGCGTAGACGACCTGTGCGGTGACATCGCCCGAGCCCGAGTAGCCGTTCCACCCGAGCCAGGCGTCCTGCTTTTGTGAGTAGGGGTCTTGTGGGATGGCGGGCTCGGCGACGGCGAGGTTGATGGGCTCTGGGGCGATGATCTGGAGTTGTGCCGAGCCCGGGTGGGGGAGGTAGGCGTCGAACCAGAAGGTCTCGACGTCGAGGCCCATGTCGGCGAAGGCGGCGCCGAGCTTGGCGATGACAGCGTGGTCGCCCTGCGTGCCGGCGCGGTGGGGCTCGGCGGCGAGGAGGTCGTGCCAGGCTCGGAGGGAAGCGGGGTCGGCGGCGCTGACGAGGGCGTCTTCGTAGGCGGCGTGGGTGGCTCGGCGGTCGGGGGAGAGGTGGTCGAGGCCATCGCGCTCGGGGGCCTGCGCGAGGGCGGGCGTGGCGAGGGCCGCCGCGAAGTAGAGCGGTATAGTGCGGGTCGTTTTCATGGACTGATCCTAGCGGGAGTGTCGTTGATGCTGCGAGTGAAGCCGTTCCGTGCCGTGCGCCCTGGTGAGGGGAAGGCCGAGCAGATTGCCTCGGTGCCTTATGACGTGGTGAACCGCGAGGAGGCGCGGGCGCTGAGCGCGGGGAATCCGTTGAGCTTCCTGCACGTGGTCAGGCCCGATGCGGACTTGCCTGATGATGTGGATGCGTACTCGGATGCGGTGTATGAGAAGGCGCGGGAGGCGTTTGCGGGGCTGCGCGAGTCGGGGGCGATGGTGCAGGACGATGAGGAGGGGGTGTACCTGTACCGCCAGGAGATGACGCTTGGCGGGCGCACGCTCACGCAGACGGGGGTGGTCGCGTGTTGTCATATCGACGACTACAACTCGGGGCTCATCAAGAAGCACGAGAAGACGCGGCAGGCGAAGGAAGACGATCGGACGCGGCACGTGCTGGCGATCAACGCGAACGCGGGGCCCGTGTTCCTGCTGCACAAGGACCGGGAGGACATCGCGGCGTTGATCGGGGCGGGCGTGCGTGGCGAGCCGGTCTACGACTTCACAGCGCCCGATGGTGTGCGGCACACGGTGTGGCGTGCGGCGGACCCGCGGGCGTTCAGCGCGGCGTACTCGGCGCTCGATGCGGCGTACGTCGCGGATGGTCACCACCGCTCGGCGTCTGCGGCGCGGGCGGGCGCCGAGCGGCGCGCGGCGAACCCTTCGCACACGGGCGAGGAGGAGTACAACTGGTTCCTCGCGGTGCTGTTCCCCGCTTCTGACCTGAACATCCTCGCGTACAACCGCGTGGTGAAGGACCTGAACGGGATGACGCCTGCGCAGCTGATCGATAAGTTGTCGGCGATTGCGCAGGTCACGCCCGACCCTGACCCCGAGCCCAGGTGTACGGGGTGCTTTGGGATGTACCTGGATGGGAGGTGGTACTCGGTGAACCTGCCCGAGCAGTCGATCGATCGGTCGGACCCGATCGCATCGCTTGATTACCAGTTGCTGTACGACCGGGTGCTTGGGCCGATGCTTGGGATCGGCGATGTGCGCACGGACGAGCGGATCGACTTTGTGGGTGGGATCCGGGGTTCGGGCGAGTTGAAGAAGCTGGTGGATACGGGGAAGGCGGCGGTGGCGTTTGCGATGCACCCGGTGACGATCGAGCAGTTGGTCGCGGTGGCGGATGCGGGCGCGATCATGCCGCCGAAGTCGACGTGGTTTGAGCCGAAGTTGCGGTCTGGGTTGTTGGTGCACTTGTTGGATTAGTCGCTGGCAGATCGACTTCTCGGGGATGGGCGAGACGCCCATCCGCTCGGCGTCGATGGCGGGCGGGACGCCCGCCCCACTCTGGGCAAGGTGTCAGGGCGCCGGGAACTCGGGCGGTTCGCCGGCGAGGGTGCGCACGATGTCGCGGACGACCCAGCTCATGTTGCGGTGGGCGAGGCGCGTGGCGGCGCCGATGTGTGGGGTGAGGTGGGCGTTGGGGAGGTTGAGGAGTGGGTTGCCCGAGGTGATGGGCTCGGGGTCGTGGACATCGGCGATGGCGCGGGCGTTGGGGTTGGCGGTGAGCCAGTCGGCGATGGCGCTGGCGTCGGCGACGAAGCCGCGGGAGGCGTTGATGAGGAGTGCGTCGGGCTTCATCAGGGCGAGGCGGCCCGAGTTGATGTGGTGGCGGTTGGCGGGGCGGTTGTCGATGTGGACGGTGAGGATGTCGGCGGTGGCGAAGAGGGTGTCGGGGTCGACGGGGGCTGCGCTTTCGCGGTCGGCGTCGGGGATGTCGATGAGGTCATGGTAGATGGTGGGCATCGCGAAGGCGTGGGCGATGCGGGCGATGGACTTGCCGACGCGGCCGAGGCCGACGATGCCCAGCGTGCACTCGCGGAGCTGGCGGTGGGCGGTGAGTTCGGTGCGGAGTGCCTTCCACTCGGGCATGGGGAGCGGGCGGTCGAGGAAGACGCGTGGGCGGAGGGCGTCGAGGATGAAGGCGAAGACGAGTTCGGTGACGGCGCTGGTGTTGGCGTCGGGGGTGTGGACGACTTCGACGCCGCGTGATCGGCAGGCGGGGACGTCGATGTTGTCGAGGCCGACGCCTGCGCGTCCGACGGCTTTGAGGTTGGGCGCCTTGTCGAGGAGGGCATCGTTGACCTGCGTGTAGGTGCGGACGATGAGGGCGTCGGCCTTTGCGAGCGAGGCGTCGAACGCGGGGTCGTCGAAGGGGACGTGCGCGACGTCGCAATGATCGCGGAGCCAGGCGGTGCAGGCGTCGTCGAGTTCCTCGGTAATGAGGGCGAGTGGGCGCGCCACGTTGACGTCAGTCGTCGTTGTGGTCGTCGTCGCCGGCGGCGGGTTCGAGGTAGGCGGACATGGGTCCTGCGCAGGAGGCGATGCGCGGGTCGGCGCCGAAGCCCTGGATCTGTTCGAGCTTGAGTTCGGCGCGTTCGCGGTGCGTGGTGCAGCAGATAGCGCGGCCGGCGGTGTCGACGGTCTTTGCGACGTCGAAAGCGGTTTCGAGCGGGTGGGCGAAGACCTTGACCATGAGTTCGATGACGTACTCGTAGGTGTGGTCGTCGCTGTCTGCGAGGACGACGTTCCACAGTCGTGGGCGCACGGGCTTGTGGGCGGTGCGCGTGGCGGTGCGGGTCTGGGTGGTGGGCGTTGTGGTGGTCGTCGCGTCGCTCATGGGGGAGTGTAGGAGGGGTGTCGGAGGCTCGTCAGGCGGGCGTGGGGGCGTCCACATGCCGTCCCGAGGGCGGGCGGCCCCCCGTATCGGGGTTGACAGTGTGGCGCGCATCCGTATTCTCGGCGGATGGCCCTCGCCGCACTCATCGGCGGGCGCCTGACAAGAGAGGTGCGGGCTTGAACAAGGGCGACCTGATCGATGCGGTGTCGGTGAAGCTCGGTGTGACCAAGGCGACTGCGGCGCAGTCGGTCGATGCGGTGCTCGAGGCGATCGCGGAGGGCGTCGCGGCGGAGGACAAGGTCGCGCTGTCGGGGTTCGGCACGTTCAAGAAGTCGCACCGGAAGGGGCGGACGGGGCACCACCCGGTCACGAAGCAGATCATGGAGATCAAGCCTTCGACGTCGGTGCAGTTCAAGCCCAGCCAGGTCCTGAAGGACCACCTGAACTGACGCGACATGCGCCGAGCCCGACGAGCGAGTGAAGCCACGCGGATCGATATCACGCCCTTGCTTGACGTGGTGTTCCTGCTGTTGACGTTCCTGGTGTTTTCGGTTGCGCTGAGTGCGCGGTACCGGGTGACGGACCTGCGCCTGCCGGCGACGAGCATCGGCGCGGAGGCGGAGGCCGGGCCCGCGGTGCTTGTCGAGCTCGGGCCCGATGGGGCGGTGCGGATCGATGGGGAGGTGGTGGAAGCGGGCGAGGTGGAATCGGCGCTGCGCGCGCTGGGGGAGCGCGAGCCACGGGTGTCGCTGCTCGTCGCGGCGGACGAGGCGGCGCGGTCGGGGGACTTGTTCGTGCTGATCGATCAGTTGCGCGAGGCGGGGTTCCCGGATCAGCGGTTCCTGCGCGACCGCTCGGCGGTCGGTCGGTGAGCGGGTGATGGAGCGCCGCCTGACGCCCGAGCTGATGGACGACCCGGGGGCCGACCCGGGCGAGCTCCGGCGGGCGCTCGGGTATATCCGTGTGGTGAACAGGCGGCTTGGGGGTGTCGGGGCGCTCATCGGGCATCTGGAGCGGTGGTCGGCGCGGTGGCCCCGCGATCGGGCGGTGACGCTGGTCGACATCGGGACGGGCTCGGCGGACCTGCCCATCGCGGCGGTGGAGTGGGCGCGCGGCGCGGGGTTTGATTTGCGTGTGACGGGTGTGGATGTGCACGCGGAGACGCTCCGTGTGGCGGGCGAGCAGGTGGAAGGCGCTGGGCTCGGGGAGGCGATTACGCTCGTCGAGGGCGATGCGCTGGGGTTGATGGATCGGTTCGAGCCGGGTTCGTTCGACTATGCGCACGCGGGGCTGTTCCTGCACCACCTGCCCGAGATCGAGGTGATGACGGCGCTGCGGATCATGGAGCGGCTCGCGTCGAAGGGGATCGTGTGGAACGACCTGATGCGGACGCGGGTCGGGCGGGCGGTGATCGGCGTGCTGACGATCGGTCAGCCGGAGATGGTGCGGCACGATGCGCGGGTGAGCGTGGAGGCGGGGTTCACAAAGCGCGAGGTGATGGATTACCGGCAACGGCTCGGGCTGGGTTGGTGCGCGTACCGGTCGAGCGTGTTGACGCACCGGTTCACGCTTGCGGGGGAGAAGGCGGGGGCGTGGGCGCTCGGCGGGTAAGCGTCAGGGTGCGCAGGCGGTGCCGAACGCGGTGATGCAGGGTGAGTAGAGGTCGTCGTCGAGCGTTCCGTAGACGCCATCGGGTCCCCCTCACGTGCGACGAGGGCCTGTTCGCATCCGCAGGGAGGCGGTTCCTGAGCGGGCTCGGGCGCAAAGAAAGAGGCGAGCCCGGCGGGCCCGCCTCTTCGGTCAACTCGTTGATTGAGACGCGATCAGGCCTCTTCGCCGACCTGCCAGCGGTAGAAGTTGATGATCTTTGCGTCGCCCAGGAGGTCCTTGATCTTCTTGGAGGGGTCGACGACGTAGTCCTGCTCGAGGAGCGCGACTTCGGAGAAGAACTTCTTCATGCCGCCCTCGACCATCTTCTCGGCGATCTCCTGGGGCTTGCCGGCTTCCATGGCGGTCTCGACGCGGAACTTGCGCTCCTTCTCGACGAGGGCGGAGGGGATGTCGTCGGGGGTGACGCCGAGGGGGCGGACGGGGCTGGCGGTGATGTGCATGCAGATGGAGCGCGCCATGTCGTCGCTGAGGTCGCCCTCGATGTGGAGGAGGACGCCGGTCTTGCCGTCGTGGTGGACGTACTTGCCGAAGGAGCCGCCATCGACGCGCTGGCCTCGTGCGAAGGCGATGTTCTCGCCCGTGGTGATGCGGAGTTCGTCGATGAGGGCGGTCATCTGGTCGGTGACGGAGACGGAGCCGGCGGGCTGGTCGCTCATGGCGATGTTGCCGACCTTCTGCATCATGTCGGCGAACTTCTCGTTCTTGGCGGTGAAGTCGGTCTCGGCGCGGACTTCGAGGATGACGGCCTTGTCGCCGTCGATGCCGATGTGGATGCGTCCGTCCGCGTTGGGGCGGTCGGTGCGGGTGTCCATCTTGCCTTTGAGCTTCTTGCGGAGGTTGTCCTCTGCGGCCTCCTGGTCGCCGCCCGTTTCAACGAGGGCCTTCTTGCACTCCATCATCGAGAGGCCGGTCTTCTGACGCAGGGCCATCACTTGCTTGGCTGAGATATCCGCCATTGGGTCGCACTCCGGGGTCTTGGGGCTCTTGGGTTGGGGCCACCGCGCGGGCGCGGGGGCGTTGTCGTGTGTCTGCGGGGTTGTCGGTTGTCGCGGGCGCTGGGCCCGATGGGGTGTGAGTCAGTTGCCTGAGGCGGGCGCCTCGGCGGAGGCGGCGACGGCGTTCTTGTCGTCGTCACCACCGGTCGTGTCGGCGGGCGCTGTGTCGTCGTCCTGGCGGAACTGGGCGCGGCGTGAGCGGCGGGGCTGGTCGCCCTTGGCGTCCTTGTCGGCCTCTTCGCGGTCGCCCGTCTTGGTGACGCGCTGGGTCTTGCCATCGAGGATCGCGGCACAGAGTTCGCGGATGACGACGTC
The DNA here is from genome assembly GCA_965228605.1 of Phycisphaerales bacterium. GTDB lineage: Bacteria > Planctomycetota > Phycisphaerae > Phycisphaerales > UBA1924. The sequence continues at coordinate 2,526,287 of OZ245825.1, read as the reverse complement.
GATGGAGCGCATCGAGTCGTCGTTGCCGGGGATGGGGATGTCGACGAGGTCGGGGTCGGCGTCGGTGTCGATGAGGCAGATGGTCGGGATGCCGAGCTTGCGGGCTTCGAGGAGGGCGTTGCGCTCGCGGCGGACGTCGATGACGACGATGCAGCCCGGGACCTTGTCCATGCGCCGGATGCCGTCGAGGTTGCGCTTGATCTTGCGCATCTCGCGGCGGAGCTGGGACTCCATCTTCTTGGAGTAGCTCTGGAAGTTGTCTTCGGCCTCGATGGCTTCGAGCTCTTCAAGCCTCTTGAGGCGGTGGCGGATGGTGCGGAAGTTGGTGAGCGTGCCGCCCAGCCAGCGCTCGGTGACGACGTGCATGTTGACGTCGGGGATGCGCTGGAGGAGGACTTCCTTGGCCTGGCGCTTGGTGCCCACGAAGCAGACGTCCTTGCCGTTGGCGACGGTCGTCGTGATGAACTTGCGGGCGAGGAGGAGGCCCTTGACGGTCTCCTTGATGTCGATGATGTGGATGCCGTTGCGCTTGCCGTAGATGTACGGCCCCATCTTGGGGTTCCAGTTCGAGGTTCTTTGGCCGAAGTGGATGCCTGCTTCGATGAGGTCTTTGACGAGTGATTGAGACATGGCAACGGGTCCTGTGTGAGTGCAGCGTTTCCGCGGATCGCCGATCGGTGAAGGCCGCGAGGCCCCGGCGAGCCGACAAGGTCGCTTGAGGGATGCCGGGGTCGAGTCCGGCACGTTGTGGGAGAGGCGCCTCCAACGCGGACCCACACCGCAGAGGAGAGAGCTGGGCCACCGACCAGCCGAGCCCGCGAGTATACCTGAGCAGAATCCTGACGGCAATGGCCTATTGGGGCGGATCTGGGAGTGGGTAGCTCAGGAGGAGCACGGTCGGGTAGGGCGGGTAGGCGAGGCGCATCCGGTAGCCGCGGTATTCGCCCGGGTCGTGCCCGACCCGGTGGAAGACGGCTTCGAGCATCTGGCGGTAGCGGGGGACATCGGGTGAGGGGGGAGGGACGGAGCTGGCCCCGAGGTCGCGGATGGGCTCGTGGAGGGGGAGTTCGGCGCCTGGCCTGCCAGCGGGGACGCCTACGTCGCCTCTCAGTTGGGCGGTGGGCGGGTCGAACGCGAGGTCCTTGTGGATGAAGAGGTCGACGAGGAGGAGCTCTGCGGGGATGTCGCACCTGGCGGAGTGGATGCCCCGCTCGTTGGTGGGCGTCCGGTAGTATGGGATCCTGCGCTGGACGGCGCCCGTGACACAGGTCAGGGCGCCGGTGTTGCCGACGCGGCCCTCGGCGAGTTCGTAGGTGATCGCGGTGCCGTCCTGGATGCGCCGGAGCCTCGGGATGGGGTCGGAGCAGAAGTCGGGCATGAGGGGGGCGCCGTCCTGCCCTTGGTAGTCGGTATCGAGGGGCTCGACGGCGGGTGGGTCCATCTCGCTGCCGTCGTCGTTGGTGGATTGGCGTCGCGCCATGACCCAGGTGACGTCGGGGCGGAGCCTGCGGAAGTCGAAGAAGCCGCTGAGGGAGGCGAAGTCGAGGAGGCCATCGTCTTCGCCGGGCGTGACGACGCCGACCTTGAGGACGACGCGCGATTGGGCGCCCCAGACGTAGCTTGCGCCCTGGTAGAGGAGCTTGCGGTGCTGTTCATCGCGCTCTGCGCGTCCGGTGGTGCTGAGCTCGCTGCCCATCATTTCGAGGGTGAGGCGGTCGCCCGAATGGACTTCGATGAGGCGTTCGTAGTCTTCGAGGGCGGTGCGTGCGGCGGTCACGAGCGCGGGGTCGATGGGGGATGACTCGATGGCGCTGAGGAGGATCTTGATGCCCGAACCGCCCGGCATGAGTTCGAGGACGGAGGCGGGGTCGTCTGCCTGGACGATCCTCGAGAGCTTCCACGCGAGGTTCTTGTTGAGGCCGAGCGTCTGCCCGACGGATTGCGGCGAGTGGGGGTCGGCCCCGGCGGCGACGATGACGTCCGAGAATGCGGAGCGGAGGGAGCGGACCGCGTCCTGCGCGTGGGTCGAGAAGGGCGGGGCTGGGGGGTGGGAGGGTTTCATCGGCGAGATGGGAGTGGGCGCGCGTTTATACCCGAGATGCTCGGCACCCGGGGGGCAGGGCGTTCACATGGAAGAGTCTAGCCCTGATCCGTAGAAATGTTCGCACGAATCTCGTTGCGAACGGTTGCACGGATTGGAGTGATCGGTATCTTGGAGTGGAGTGGCCCCGTCGCGTCGGGGCTTCGCTGGCCTTGGCTGCCGGAAAGGAAGAGAGCCCAATGACTATCGCACGCCCCATCGCGCTTGTGGTTGCCGCGACGACGAGCGCGGCCGTGAGCGCCGCAGTGACCCCGACCGACCCGTTCACGGGTGACGCTTTCGAGACGTTCGAGGCGATCGCGCCGCCCGGGGGTGTCCCTGGCCCTGTTGAGATCCTTGGGGGGGCGGGCACGTTCAACGACACGCTCGCGAACAACCTGATCATCACGGTCAACCTGATCAGCTTTCTGACCAACGAGGAGATCTTCGCGTGGAACGGGAACTTCATGGGTTGCTCGGTCACGGGTTGGACGACGTACACGTTCGATGAGCCCGCGTACTCGTTTGGCGGGTACATCGGGACGGTGGATGAGGTGGCGGGCGGGACGGTGCGGTTCTATGACGAGGGCGGCGCGCTGATCGAGCAGCTCGACTTCAACCTCCCGCTCAACGAGTGGGCGTGGTACGGGTGGTCGAGCGATGTGCCCTTCACGAAGGTCGAGTTCCAGGGCGATCCGACGCCCGGCAAGCCCGTGGTGTACGACGACCTTCAGGTGAGCTTCACGCCGCCCACCGTCGAGTGCGAGGGCGACGTCTCGGGTGACAACATGGTGGATTCGATCGACCTCAACCTGATGCTCGGGGAGTTCGGGTGCACGGACGGTTGCGGCGCCGACCTCGATGGTGATGGCGACACGGACAGCGCCGACCTGAACATCCTGCTTGGCGCGTTCGGCGACGTCTGCGACGGGTGATCGATCGGGACCGCACCCACCATTGACAAAGCACAAGGAGCCCACGGCTATGCCATACCAGACCCCACTCACGCTGCTCGCCTGCGCCGCCATGACCGCGGCTGCGGGGGGCGCGACGATCTATGCGACCAACAACCTCGCGGCGACGCCCGGCGAGTCCGACGAGCTGATCGTGTTCGATTCATCGGACCCCTCGTCGTACACGACCATCGGGACGCTCGGTGTGGACAACATCGGTTTCGGCGGGCTTGACTTCGATGCGGACGGGAACCTGTGGGCGTTCGCTTCGTTCTTCAAGAACACGGGTGGTGCCGCGTCGGGGCTCTACTCGGTCGACATCGGGACGGGGCTCGCGACGCCCGTCGGGCTCAGCTTCCAGAGTTTGCAGGACATCGCGTTCAACCCGGTCGATGGGAAGCTCTACGGGACCAACACCCAGCAGGCGTCGATGACCCGGTTGTACGAGATCGACACGGACTCGGGTGAGGTGGCGTTCGTGATGATGTTCGAGGGCTTGCCCGAGCAGCACCACATCATGAGCTTCGCGATCGACTCGGAGGGTGTGTTCTACATCCAGGACCTGTTGTCGGACACGATCTTCGTGGGAGATGGCGCCTCGTTCGAGCCGTTGTACGAGCTCGACATCGATTGCAACTTCTCCCAGGGCATGACGATCGATTGGTCGCGTGACGGCGTGGGGTATCACGGCGCGGTGGGGTACGGCGTGTTCCCCGATTTCTTCTCGACGGTGAACGCGTTCACGCTCGACGGGTCGTCGTACGCGGTCGGGGCGCCGTTTGGGCCCAACGATGACGAGGGCGTGCCGCCTGTCGAGCCCGGCGACCTGGCGATCATGCCCGCGCCGCCCGTGGTGTGCCCGTCTGACCTCAACGGCGACAACGTGATCGACTCGTCGGACCTGAACATCGTGCTTGCGGGGTTTGGGTGTGTCGGCGCATCGTGCCCGGGTGACATCGATGGGAACGGCGTGACCGATTCGACGGACCTGAACATGATGCTCGCGGACTTCGGCGATCCGTGCCCTGAATGAGTGGATCGCGATTCCGGTGCGATAGGCGCGATCGCGGGTGTTCGGGCGCGAGGTGCGCGGCGTGGTGGCGTCGGTGCGGGTGTCGTGTAGCATGAACCAACGAACGGCCGATGCAGCCGCGTCGGCAGATCGAGGGTCGTGACCCGTTCTGTATGCGGGGTGCAGGCTCTCCAACCTCACAGACGGAGGCCCGATCATGCTCACGCTCACAGAAGCGGCAGGTGATCAACTGACGAAGATCCTTGACGACTCGAACGCTCCTCAGGAGATGGCGGTGCGGCTCGTTGCGGGCGAGAAGGGGCTCGCGATGGCGGCGGACCAGCCCAAGCCCGAGGACACGACGTTCGACCACAACGGGCGGACGGTGCTCGTGCTTGATGAGCAGGTCGCGCAGGTGCTCGACGCGCGGACGCTCGATGTGGAAGAGACGGACGAGGGGCGTGCTCTGACGCTTTCCTGAAGGGTTTCTCGGGTGAAAACGGGAACGGCGGCGTGGGCCGACCCTGACCCACGCCGCCGTCAAACCACCGGAGCGGACACGCTCCTTGCCAACTGCTGATGCTCGGTCGGCTCAGGCGTCGTCGCGGACTTCCCATCGGCGGATTGCCCGCGTGTCGCCGGGGCGCACCCACCTCGCGCCGCGGCCACGCGGCTCGCATGCCGCCTCCAGGTGATCCAGGTAGAGGGCGAGTGCGTCCTCGTCGAAGGAAGCCAGCCAGCCCGTCGTGGCGGATGGATTGGCCTCGCGGATGCGTTCGACGAGGCGCTCGCGGGTCCGGCTCGACCCGGTCGTGTTCTCGATGCGCGTTTCGGCGATGGCGACCATTGGTGGCTCCTTCCAGCCCGTCGGGGTTGCCCCTTGGGCGGGCAGAGTCATCGGCGATCGCGCTCGCGCGGGTTGAGCATGAGCCACTGCATGTGGGGGGTGGGTAAGAACCTCGTGTTTCGTGATGATGTTGTGGGGGAGAGGGTGGCACCCACTACATGGTGTTGATTGCGGGGCAGTCGCGGTGTGGCAACGGGTCGAAGCGGGTGGAAAAAAATCTGCACGACCCTGGGGCGGGGGGCGGGGGCGTTGGTTGAAGGGCACAAGATGTCGAGGTTGTTGTGGTGTGGGCCCCGACCTGTGCGATCGGCCCTCCCGCGATCGTGGTGGGTAGACTCGCGGCTATGAAGGCGGTGACGATTACGAAGCAAGGGAGCCCGGTTGCGGAGAACATCGCGATCGCGCGGGACTGGCCCGATGTCCGCGAGCTCGGGAGGGGCGAGGTCCTCATCGAGTGCGAGGCCTCGGCGCTGAACCACATGGACATCTGGGTCGGGATGGGCATCCCCGGCGTGGACCTGACCTACCCGAGGATCTCGGGGTGTGATGCGTGTGGGCGGATCGAAGCGGCGGGCGAGGGCGTGGACCCGGCGTGGGTCGGCCGGCGCGTGATCGTGAACGCGGCGGTCCGTCAGGGCGTGGGCGACCATCCCGCTTCACCGCCCAACTCATCGCTTGCGCCCGACTACCAGCTGATCGGCGAGCACCATCATGGGATGCACTGCGAGCGGTTTGCGGTGCCCGTGGGTCAGGTCGCGGTGGTGGGGGATGAGGTGGAGGCGAAGGACGCTGCGGCGTTCGGGCTGACGTTCCTGACGGCGTACTCGATGATGTTCACGAAGGGGCGGTTGCGGCCCGGGCATTCGGTGTTGGTGACGGGGATCGGTGGTGGCGTGGCGCTGGCGGCGCTGGCGATCGCGAAGTGGATGGGGTGCCCGGTCGTGGTGACGAGCCGGCACCAGTGGAAGCTCGACAAGGCGCAGGAGCTTGGGGCCGACCACGCGATCCTCGATGAGGGGCAGGACTGGTCGAAGGACCTGCGTGCGTGGTCGAACAAGCGTGGCGTGGACATGGCGGTCGATTCGATCGGCAAGCCCACGCACCTGAACTGCATCAAGAGCCTGGCGCGGGGCGGGGCGTTCGTGACGCCCGGGAACACGGGCGGGCCGAGGGTGGAGACGGACCAGGCGCGGCTGTTCTGGAACCAGCTCAGGCTGCTGGGCTCGACGATGGGGACGACCGATGAGCTGCGCGAGTTGTGCGCGCTGTTCCGTGCGGGGCAGCTGCGGCCGGTGATCGATTCGGTGTACAAGGCGGACGATGCGCAGGCGGCGTGGGAGCGGCTCGAGGCGCAGGACCAGTTTGGGAAGGTCGTGATCGACTGGTCGTAGGTATGGACCACGGAGGGCACGGAGTGACACAGAGGCCGTGCTCTTTGATCGAGTCTTACTCCGTGCTCCTCTGTGCACTCCGTGGTGAGAAACATGCTTGAAGGCAAGTCTGGGATTGTGTTCGGTGTCGCCAATGATCGTTCGTATGCGACGCATATGGCGCGTTCGATCGTTGCGCGTGGTGGGCGGTGCGGGTTTACGCATTTGCCCGGGGAGAAGAACGAGCGGCGGACGCGGAAGGCGGCGGAGGGGGTCTACACATCCCTCGAGAAGCCCGTGCCCGACGACCTCTGGCTCCACCCGTGCGATGCGTCGAGCGATGAGGAGATCGGGGCGTCGTTCGAGGGGTTCTGTGGTGCGCACGAGAGCCTGGACTTCGTGATCCACTCGATCGCGTTTGCGGATCGGGAGTGGCTGCGTCCTGGGGTGTTCCACCAGACGCCGCGCGCGGCGTACCTGAGCGCTGTCGATATCTCGGCGTACACGCTGGTCGCGATGGCGCGTCACGCGGTCGAGCCCATGAAGCAGGCGGGCGGTGGGTCGATCCTCGCGATGAGTTACTACGGCTCGGAGAAGGTCGTGCCGGGCTACAACGTGATGGGCGTCGCGAAGGCGGCGCTGGAGAGCACGGCGCGGTACCTCGCGGCGGAGCTGGGCGAGCACCAGGTGCGCGTGAACACGATCTCGGGCGGGCCGTTGCGCACGCTCGCGGCGTCGGCGGTGGGGGGGATCGACAAGATGCTCGAGGAGACGCCCAAGCACGCGCCGCTCCGCCGGAACCTGGAGGGTCGCGAGGTGGGCGACACCGCGGCGTGGCTCGTGTCGGACATGGGGAGCGGCGTGACGGGCGAGAACATCTATGTTGATTGTGGGATCAACGTGATGGGCGCGAGTGTGTAACGTGGGCGTGCTCGTCAGTAGCGCAGTCGGAGGACGCGTGGCGGGTCGTTGGCGTTGAGGACGATCGCGAAGAGCGGGTCGTGCTCGTCGTGCGCGAGGTCTTTGAGGGCCTTGGGGGCGTGCTCGCCCGCGAGTGCCTTGACGATCGCGGGTGTGGTGTTGGAATGGGCGATGACGAGCGCGGCGGAGGCGGGCGGGAGCTCGTTGATGTGCGCGATGAGCGCATCGGTGTCGAAGGGGCGGTAGGTGGTGGGCTCGACGCCTGCGCCGGTCGCGGCGGGGGCGCCGGTCTGGAGCGAGCGCTTCGTCGGGGTGACGAAGACGGCGCTGAGGCGTTCGTCGGCGAGGACCCGGGCGAGGCGGTCGGCGCGGGTGACGCCTTCAGCGGTGAGGGCGGGGTCGCGGCCGGCGTCCTGCTTGGCTTCGGCGTGGCGGACGACGTAGACGACGCGGGCGGGCTCGGGTTTGGGAGCGGGGTCGGCTTGGCGTGCGGTCGTTGGGCTGGGGAGGCACAGGAGGAGTGCGGCCAGCAGGAGCGCTGCGGTGGCGGAGCGGGGTGGGTTGGGCATGTTCGGGCGCCTTCCTAAATCGCTGATCAGGTGGGGATTACCCTTGACGGGGGCGGGAGATGATGGCACTCTACTTAGCGCAATCTGAGCGCATCTGCGCTCTGTGAGGGGTAACAGCGCCCGAAGCGGAGATCGGGCTGGGCTCGGGTTCCGGGCCTGGATTTGTTGCTGACATTTGGGTGGGAAGTGTGCGTTCTGCCTCGGAAGGGGGCGGGGCGTTGTTGCGCGCTGTGGTGCCGGGGCCGTCGCGGAGTTGCCCGAATGTGGGCGGCTTTCGTGCTGAGAGGTCCTCGGGGTCTTGCGCGGATTCGGAGTGGCTCCGCCCCGGTGTGGGGCGCGCCGTTCCGCGAGGTTTCGGATCGCAAGGAGATCCAATCATGTTGTTCAAGAAGAGTGTTTCGTTATCGGCGACGGTTGTCGGCGGCGCGCTGGTGTGTGCGCAGGCCCCGGCGCTGGGTCAGTGCGCGGGGTTCCCCCAGGCGCCGTACCCGGTGCAAGAGGGGATGTCGATGCTGACCTGCTTCAGCGGGTTCGTCAACCAGTCGGACCCCAACTCGGGGATCAACGGTGACGGGTTCGTGATCGCGGTGGTGGATACGCGCGATCCCGAGTGCGACGGCGCCATGCTCGGTCAGAACTGGTGTGCGCCGATGTTCCACAACGAGTTCCCGATCACGGCGGACACGTGGACCTCGGGTGTGCATTCGAGCGTGTCGGGTGGCGTTGCCACGCCCCACCTCGGCCAGGTGTTCGGCATCACGCACGACGACCAGGTCCCGCCGAACTTCTACGTCTCGGCGACGACGGTGTACGGCAACTACACGGGCGACCCGTACCAGTTCGGTGCGGCGGGCGCGGGCGGCATCTACGAGATCAGCGGCGCGACGGGTGCTGTGAGCACGTTCGCGACGCTGCCCAACGCGAGCGGCGCCTCGCTCGGCAACCTTGTGTTCGACGCGGTGACGCAGCGCATCTATGCGACGAACATGGACGACGGGCTCATCTACTCGATCCCGGTGGGCGGTGGCACGACGTACACGTTCGATCACGGCGTGGACGGGCGGCCGAACGAGGGGCTCGGCGCGATCGCGGACGACCCGGCGGGCGTGTTCACGCAGCTCGGGCGGCGCGTGTGGGGCGTGCACGTGTACGACGGGCGGCTCTACTACGCGGTGTACTGGGAGGACCAGGGCCAGCAGAGCGCGGCGGAGGCCAACGAGGTGTGGTCGGTCGCGCTGAATGGCGGCGGCGGCAACCCGTTCAACGCGGCGACGGCGCAGCTCGAGTTGAGCGTGCCGGTCTTCCAGGGGGTCTATTCCAACCCCGTCGCCTCGATCGCGTTCTCTTCGACGGGCAAGATGCTGCTCGCCGAGCGTGTGAAGTCGGGCGACTACGGTCAGGTGTTTGGCGATGCGCACTCGGCTCGCGTTCTCGAGTACGAACTCGTGGCGGGCAACTGGGTGCCCTCGGCCAACGACTTCTTCATCGGGAACTTCTCGAGCGATACGAACTCGACGGGCGGGGCCGACTATGACTGCCAGCTCACGCTCGACTGCGGCGCGGTGGCGCCGATCGAGAACGTGTGGGCGACGGGCGATGCGCTCAACCTGGGCGCGGGCCAGGCGATCTACGGCCTCCAGCGGACGCCGCCCACGGGCAACGTCGCGGGGTCGGTCGGGCTCACGAGCATCTGGGTGGACCTCGACGGCGTGTTCACGACGCTCAACAAGACGCAGACGGGCGATGTCGAGGTCTACTGCCTGCAGGGCGATCCCTGCATGACGGTGACCGATGAGCACATCAACTGCAACGCGGACGACCCGTCGAAGGTGACCTACACCGCGACGATCACCAACAACTCGGGCGTGGATGCCGAGCACGTCACCTACACGGTGCAGTCGCCGGCGGGTCAGCTGATGGTGACGCCCAACATGCACAACATCTCGATCCCCGACGGGTCGAGCGCGACGATCAGCGTCACGGTGATGGGGATCAACGGGCTGACCGACCTGACGGGCGAGGAGCTGTGCTTCTCGATCACGCTGCTCGACGCCACGCTCGAGGCGTGCTGCTCGACGGAGGTGTGCATCTCCCCCGACTGCGACTGCTTCGAGATCCTGACGAGCGAGCTCAAGTGCGTCGAGGGCGACCCGTGGAAGTTCACGTGGACGTTTGAGTTCGTAAACCTGACGAACGATGTCGTCGAGCACCTGTACTTCTTCCCCGCCGGAGGCCTCACGATCGACACGCCCGAAGCGGTGGACAACTACATCGCGTTCGACCCGGGGCTGAACCCCGGGCAGTCGTCCGGGCCGATCACGGTGACGCTCTGCTTCGACAACCAGGACCTGCCGCCCGCGGCGGGGACGCTGATCTGCTTCCCGATCACGATCCACGACCAGTTCCTGCTCGAGTGCTGCGCTGGCGAACACTGCCTGGAGATCCCCGAGTGCAACTTCGAGGTGGTCGGCGGGTGCTGCCTGTGCGATGGGACGTGCGTGGACCTGACCGCGGACGATTGCGCTTCGGTTGGCCTGTACCTGGGCGATGGCGTCCTCTGCGGCACGCCCGGCGTGATCTGCGACAGCCCGGCAAGCTTCGGGGCCTGCTGCTTCGAGGACTCCTGCGTGGAGGATTTCTTCATCTGCGAGTGCGAGGCCTCGATGGGCGTGTTCCTGGGCCCGGGCTCGACGTGCGATGAGTGCGACGTGACTCCCACCGGCGCGTGCTGCCGGTCTGATGGGACGTGCGTGATCGTCACGATGGACGAGTGCGAGCTGATCGCGGGCCTGTACCTGGGCGATGGCTCGGCGTGCGATGAGTGTCCAGCGGGTCCCGCGGAGGGCGTGTGCTGCTACACCGACTTCTGCGATGACACGATCGCACAGGCGAACTGCGAGGCGACTGGCGGCAGCTGGCTGCCCGCTCCCGCGACGTGCGACGACTGCCCCCTGCCGCTCATCGGCGACTGCAACGACGACGGCAAGGTGGACAGCCTCGACCTGAACATCCTGCTCAGCGAGTTCGGGCAGCAGGGTGGGTACGCGGACCTGAACGGTGACGGCACCGTCAACAGCCCCGACCTGAACATCCTGCTCGCGGCGTTCGGCGCCGGCGTCGAGTAATACGGCACGGGTCGGAGCCTGGATCATCGAGCGCACCCCCGGGGGAGTCCCCGGGGGTGCTTTTTTGCGCGCACTCACGAGGGACGGCGTCGGCGCGCTGTGCCGAGTGTGGCGAGGGCGATGAGGGCGGCGCCGCTCGGGGCGGGGATGGCGGTGTAGGTGAAGTTGTCGGCGACGGTGATCGCGTCGGGGTCGCTGCCGCCGAAGAGGACGTAGGCGATGTCGCCGGCGAGGCCCGCGGGCGACTCGTCGGGCGCGACGGTGAGGGTGAACGCGGCGTTCTGGTCGGCGGGCGCGTTGAAGATGGTCTGCCCGATCATTGCGTCGTTGGTGTTGAAGGCCTGGAGGTAGAGTGGGTTGGCGTTGCCAAAGAAGCTGACGAGATCGACGGAGACGCTTGTGGCGCCGCCCGCGATGTCGGCGCGGATGGGGATGGCGAGGTCTGCGGAGGCTTCAAAGAGGCCCGGCGAGAAGGTCGCGGAGGGGACGGTGACGCTGAGGAGTTCCGTGCCGCCCGCCGAGGTGAAGGTGACGCCCTGACTCGTGTAGGAGGAGAGGAATCCGCCGACGGGGAGTTCGTCGAAGGTGATGATCGGGGGCCCGTCCGCGGCGGCGGCGCTGGTGATGACCAAGCCGCCCAGGAGTGAGGCGAGGGTGCCGATCCGGGTGTGCGTCCCGATGGGCTGGTTCTGCATCGTTGGCGTCTCCTCGTGGTGCCCGTACCGGCCCTTGTTGGCGCGGCGTGCGGTGGGTCGGACGCGGGCGCATCGCCCCGGTTCCGCCGTCAAGGGCATCCCAGCGGCCCCCACCCGCCCAGGCGGGGCCGTGAGGCCCTGTGGCGCTTGACATCACCCCAGCGTGGACTACATTTGCCTCTCCCCGGTCCCTGCGCCGGGGTTCGATAACGCAGGGGCGGTAGCTCAATTGGTTAGAGTCCCGGACTGTCGATCCGGTGGTTGCGGGTTCGAGTCCCGTCCGCCTCGTTTGCAAGGCCCCGCAGATCGCCGCACAGTGGCGCAGATGCGGGGTTTTCTTGTGGACCTACTCCGACAAGGGTTGCATCATTGCGGCCCGAATCGGCGTCGTTCGGTGCGGTGCTGCAACCCCCCTGTGCAACCACTTCTTCTTGCTCTTTCCATCCCGCCGCTCGATCGAAGACATGATCGAGTACCTCGCCTAGGTAGTGCCGGTCGCTGACCTCGACCCGGTGACCGATCCAGCGGCTGACCGCGTGCTGCGGGTACCGCGTCGCCCACTCCCGCTCGCAGCTCGCACGCAGGCTCTGCCAGATCTTCGGCCAACGGTTGAGCCCCGCCGCCCCGATGACCTTCTTCAGGTCGCGCGCCAGGTTCCCCTTGCTGCTCGACAGCGTGATGACACCCTCGGCGCCGGGCTCGACCTGGGCGAACGCCGCCGCCAGCTCGCGCTGCGCTCGGGGCTCTAGCGGCACCGTGCGCTCACGCTCGGTCTTGCTGGCCCACACGCGCATGCGGCCCTGGTCCCAGTCCACATCAGGCCAACGCAGGGTGTGCGTCTCCGATGGGCAGCGGAGGCCGCAGTAGCGGGCGAGCACGATCAACAGCCGCCACTGTTCGTTCGGGCAGGCCTTGAGGAGCCGTTCGGTGTCCCCCGGCGAGACGTAGTGGTCCTGAGCCACCGAAGCGATCGAGGCCGACCGCAGGTGCGAGAACGGGTTGTCCTCGACCAGCTTCCGTCGTGCGGCCTCGGTGAACGCGCTCTTCAGGTTCCGCGTGTGACACCTGACCGTCGCTTCGCTCAGACCATCAGCGAGCATCGCGGCGCGCCAGTCACTGGCCGCTTCTGGCGTGATCGACCTGAGCGGGACGCCGCCACCAAACCACTCGCGGGCTCGGGAGAACGAGTGGCCCAACCGCGGCGCCTTCCAGCGCCGCGGCGGCTGCATCGTCTCAACAGCATCATTGGAGGAGGCGGGACCCTCACGCTCTTTGACGGGGAAATCAACTTCGTCGGACCATGCGGTAGGCGGGTTCACACACATGTGTGGGCCGATCGGTTCAGGAAGGCTGGGGTAGTCGCGCTGACAGGGGCGGTTGGCGGTGCGATCATCTCAAGGGTTGCTATAACGATCGTCACCGGCATCGAGTTTGGTGCTCTGGCATGTGGTGGTGGTGGTGGTGGTGGTGGTGGTGCTGTTGCTGTCTCCACTACCACCATCTATGTGCCGGCATCGGTGGCTGCTGCAGCTAGTGCAGCTGCGGGGGCCTTCTTTGCGTACCGGGATCCGGCAGGTCAGGAACACACGTCGAACATACGGCCATCAAGCAAGCAGAAACACGAAAAGGGCAGTCTCGGCGGAAGCAGGACCAAGGCGGCGAGAAGGGTGACAAGCGAAGGCCTCACCGAAAGGGTAAAGGACCGCGCCAAGCTGGGTTCCTATACTTCCACTACTGATTCAGGCAAGCGACGATCAGGGGGAGCGTCCATGGCCGCTTTCGATCAAGATCACTTCGAACGACTCGTCTGTGCTGGCGACCTCACTGGAGCCGAGGCTTATATAAATGTCGCGCTGACACGCGAGCCTAACCACACTTGGTACTACTCTCAACTGTCTATGCTTAGCGCGATGCGCGGTTTGTATCAAGCTGCGCTTGACTACGCCGAACAAGCAGTTGTGATAAATGGCGAGGACCCCCTTGCTCAGTGGTGCCTAGCGGACGCATTGATCGGCTTGAAGCGGCCGGGGCCTGCTGAGGGGATCCTCTCTGCGCTGATCGACGAGTCACCCGAGGAGTTGGGGGAGCGTCGATGTAGCGAAGGCGCGATGTGGGCCGCAGATATGCAGAACGACGCGCGATACCTAATGGCGAAAGTCCATGCTCTTCGCCGTGACTATCGCACGGCAGAGCAGTGGTGCACGGCGCATATCTCTGGCCGTTCCGCAACTAGATCGGTGTTCGCACAAGAAGATGTGATGGACTATCTCGCAGCCCTTCGGAGCTACGCCGGTTAGTGGAAAGTTCGCGGTTCTTCGCTATTTCTGATGAAGGAGAAACAAAGGGGCGTGTGTGAGCCGTGATCTTGGATGCACCTACGGCTCCTCGATCCTCAGGATCGCGAGAATGGCGGCTCGCAGTGACCAGGTCAGCTTCGGCCAAGCTCGGATCAGCCGCTCCAGCTCAGCGTCGCGTTGGCTGGGTGCGGCACCATGCGGTGTGGTGCTGCAACCCCCGTCTGCAACCGATTCCGAGTCCGATCGGACAAACTGCCCGTCGGACGGGGATTCCGCCGCGTTCGGTCCCGGACTGTCGATCCGGTGGTTGCGGGTTCGAGTCCCGTCCGCCTCGTTTCAAGAGCCCCTGCGGAAGCGGGGGCTTGTTGGTTTTTGGGGTCTGGGGTCTGGGTCTACGTGTGGGGTTGCGGTCGCGCGGTGGCAGGGCGCGCGGTGTTCGGGGGCGTCAGCCTGCGAGCCTGGCGGGGGGCGTCACCTGGGCGCGATGGGAGTCGGCTGAGGGTCGCACAGTTCGGCGCGGGTGATGCGCACTTCCGGCGGGGCGTCGATCGCGAGGCGCACCTTGCTCGAGCCCTTGATCCGGCGGATACGGATCCGGACCCGGCCATCGATCACCACTTCATCACCGACCGAGCGTTCAATCACGAGCATCGAGCACCGTCCCGTCTTGTTCGACTTCGAACTCCACCTCTCTTCATTGGCGAGAGTTGGCCGCGCGGGATGCCACAAGATTGCAGAGCGCGGCGGGTTTGTTGTGGCCCCACACCCTCGGAAGTGGGGGGTGGGGCGCTCGGGATCGGTTTGCGAGGACGGCGCGTGGGGTAGCGAGGGTGCGGCGTGGCGCGCAGCGGGACATCTGCGCACCTGAGGGGGCCGACGCTCGCGCGATCTGGAGCGCATGCGGCGTCGTCTCGCCTTGCGCAACCGTTGAGGTGTCATGGGGCGAAGGCCCCGTGCGGTTGGGGTGGCGCCTCGGCCCGCGCTTGTGGTCGGGCTGTGTCGCTGCGGGGTGTGCGGTGGCGCACGCCGGGTGTTGGCAGGTGGTTAGGGGCGTTGGGCCCGCGTGTCTTTGATCGGGCGAGGTCTCGACGGGCACGGGCGGAATGTTCATGTTGTGTTGCGATTGTGTGCGCTGCACGCGCGCCAGTCTGAGCGCTGTCTTTGCGCAATGTTGGCGCGGGCCAAGCGTGACCGGCGGAGCATGCTCACCCGGAGAGAGGGATCGTTCTTGTTCCGGTTTGTCATTCGGTCTTCAGGAGTCTCCACACATGCAAAGCCATGCACGCAGGGTTGGGTCTGGGCGGGCGTTCACGCTGATTGAGCTGCTCGTTGTCGTCGCGGTCATCGCGGTACTCATTGGTGTCCTTCTTCCGGCGCTGGGTCTGGCGCGGGGCAGTTCGCGGGCGATCGTCGCGGCCAACAACCTGCGCTCGGTCGCGCAGGGCGTCGCGATCTACACGGGCGATTCGGACGACTTCTTCCCGCCGTCGTACGTCTATGCGTCGTCGCGCTCGGGCGAGGATTGGAAGCTCGAGGATCAGCTCAACGAGAACCCGAACCCGACACACGGCTACCTCCACTGGTCGTGGTTCCTCTTCGAGAGCGGGTCGGCGGGCGCCGATGCGTTCACGAACCCCGCGGTGCTGAGCGGCGGCGCGCCAGCGACCAACCCCGGCGCGGACTTCGAGGACTGGGAGCCCGGCCAGGAGGACGACCTCTCGCGCACCATCGACAGCCTGCCCCCGCAGGACAGCCCCTACCCGAAGGACCGTCAGGTGCCACGCATGGCGTTCACTGGCAACGAGGCGATCTTCCCCCGCAACAAGTTCGCGACATCGACGCCGCGCAAGAACCAGCTGGTCCGCGCGAACAAGGTGGGCCAGCAGTCGAACACGATCCTCGCGACGGAGTTCGCGGAAGCGGACAGCTGGGGTTCGGTCGGCGAGAAGAAGGGTGGCAACGTGCTCATCAAGAGCCACCGCTCGCTCATGCCCTTCGTCGAGACCACCGGCGGGACGCCGACCGATGACTGGTACTTCGAACTCACGCCCGGCGAGCCCGACGACTTCGAGTATTTCCGCTATCCCTTCACCGGCAACGACGGTGGCGCCACCGAGATCCGCCCCGAGGTCGACATCTCCAAGGGCGCGATCATCGAGTCGCAGTGCAAGCTGAGCGTGGTCGGACGCCATCACCCGGGCAGCGGCGCCGAGTCGACGTACGGCGGCGCGGCGAACTTCGTCTTCATCGATGGCCACATCGAGCGCAAGAACGTCGTCGAGACGATCCGCGAGCGCCAGTGGGGCGACCGGATGTACTCGCTCACGGGGTACAACAAGGTGTACACCAAGTACATCAACGAGAACTGACCGCAAGGCGCCAGCGCCGATGCGGGGGCGGGCCTCAACGGGCCCGGCCCCGATTCCGGAACTTGATGGAGTCCGCCCTTGGCGCGGTGGGTGCGCGCGTCGGGGCTTGTGGTTCGGACGTGCCCGTGAGAGACAGTGCGTGTGGTCTCGGGCGGCGGGGCGTCTCCCCGCCTGCGGGCTACAGAGTGAGTGAAAAGAGAGAGCAAGACATGAGCAAGTCCAATCGACTCGTCACGGTCCTCGCTGCGTGCGGCGCGGTGTGCGGCCTGACCGGTATCGCGGCGGGTTCCGCGAACGAGAACAACGGCGGCGTGATCCAGATCTCGGGCGCGACCCTGTTCTTCAACTTCTTCGCCTCGCCCAACTCCACGACCGACTTCATCGACGTGGACAAGGACGGCGACACCATCGTCAACAACCCCTTCAACCCCGCGACCCAGCTCGCCTCGTCGATCAAGGGCGGCGTCGACCTCGATGGCAGCACCTGGTTCGTCATCGACCGCTCGACCGGCTCGGGCAACGGCTTCGCGGAGTTCGTCGACTTCTCGCCCGCGCCCGATCAGACCCCCGATGACAGCCTCGATGACCCCGAGCCGTTCGGCCTGAGCAGCCTGACCTCGGAGAACTCGCTGCTCAACCGTACCTTCTACGACAACCAGGACGCGGGCGGCCTGCTCCCGCTGGCGAACATCAACCACCCCGGCGCGTGCCCCGTGGTCGCCTGCGTGGACCCCGATGGCGACGGCGTGGTGGGCGACGCGGACGACCTCGCCTCGCCCCTCTACAACCGCGCCGCGATCGGGCTGACCCCCCAGACCGGCATGTACGTCGACCTCTCGACGACCGATGTGCCCAGTTCCTACTTCGTGACCATCGAGGGCGAGGGCGGCCCCTTCGCCTCCCCCGCGACCACGGGTTACGGCAACAACGCTGTGGAGTCGAACCCCTCTGGCCTTCCCCAGCACGTTGCGGAGGGCGGGCAGAGCAACAAGCTCAAGAGCCTGACGGGCGTCAACGGCACGCTCAACCTGTTCCAGCCCGGCGTGGCTCCCGACGCGGGCACGATCTTCGACACCCCCGTCGCGTTCAGCCCCATCTCCCCGCTCACCAACCTGGGCACGGGCCTGACGCAGATCACCTATACCGATCAGCAGTACTCGCTGCTGACGGGTCGCTTCTCGGATGGCCGCAACTTCATTCAGATCACGCGTGACTCGGGCTCGGGCACGCGCAACGGGTTCAACAACGGCTACTGCCTCGACCCGTCGTGGTGCATCGGCGACAACATCGGCGTCAAGACCAACGACCTGAACGCCAATGACGCGGAGCGTGCTGGCGCGGTGTACCAGCCCAACAACAAGAACGGTTCGGGCACCCTCGAGGACACGATCGAGAACACCCGTATCGGCATCGGCTACTCGGGCACCGAACGTGGTGGCGACTGGCTGCTCGGCGGCAAGCTCGAGATCCTCGCGGTCAAGAACGACTTCATCGGCGATGAGAACGCCCAGTTCGTCCGCCCGACCCTCGAGAACCTCATCTTCAACTCCGACCCCAACACCTCGTACCGCGCCGGCGCTGTCCAGACGTTCGGCTCGCTCGGCGACCCCCGCGCCGAGCCCGTCGAGGACGGCGGCGACGCCAACGGCAACCCCGCGATGCGCAACAAGCACGCCGCGGCGTACCTCAACAACATCACCCGCTCGATCGAGGCCTTCGAGGAGACGGGCGACCCCGACCAGTTCTCGCCCGGCCAGTTCCTCGGGTTCAACTTCATCCTGACCGCCGCCGCGGACTTCGTGCAGGACACCAACCAGCCCTGCGTCTTCATCCCCAACCCCGTGTCCGAGCAGACCCGCATCAACCTGCAGAATGCGGTCAACACGCCGCAGAACCTGCTCAACGACCCGGGCTACGAGACGTTCGGCACCTACACCCAGAACGGCCGCGTGCCCTTCCGCCTGCTGCTTGGCGGCGGCGACTCGTACGCCGACGGCGTCGCGGGCGGTCAGAACTACATCACCCAGAGCGGCGGCATGCTCGCCTACGGCACGCCCCTCAACGATCGCAACCGCATCGCGTTCGACTTCGATGGCGACTTCGACCGTGACTCCGAGTTCGACGCCGGCAACCTGGGCGACTCGGACATCTTCCAGGCCATCGCGGCGTGGAACCAGCGCAACGGCGATGGCAGCCCCTGGACCCTCACGGGCAACGGCGACGCCTGCATCGAGATCCTGGGCGACCTCAACATGACGGGCGACTTCGACGCCGACGACATCCGCTACTGGGCCGACGGCCTCGTGATGGATGGCGGCGCCGTGAGCCGGGAGCTCGGCTTCACCCTCGTCGATCAGGCGTGGGACCTCTTCAACGGTGAGGGCGCTGGCACCGACAACAACTTCTTCGGCACCACCCTCGCGACGGGCGCCGCGTACACCGATGGCGCCTCGCGTGCCGACGTGGCGGGCAACTCCGCGGTCACCCCGGGCTGGGCCCCCACCGGTTGGGACGGCACCGTTGACGGCGCCGACATCGACTACGTCTACGCCAACTTCGGCGACTGGTCCGACGTGTTCCAGGCGATCAACATGGACCTTTCCGCCGACATGAACGGCGACCTCGTCGTCAACCAGGACGACGTCTGCATCATCGTCAACGACATCCTCGGCACGCAGTTCGGCGACGTCGACCTCGATGGCGATGTGGACGGCGACGACCTCGCGATCATCAACGGCAACCTGGGCATGACCGGCGGGTGGGCCGATGGCGACCTGAACGGCGACGGCAGCATCGACTCGGCCGACCTCGATATCGCCAACGGCGTTGTCGATCCCTGCGCCCCGCCGAGCGAGTGCGCGGCCGACATCGACGGTTCTGGCTCGACGACCTCGGCCGACCTCAACATCCTGCTCGGCAACTTCGGCGAGATGGTCGACCCGGGCACGGGCGGCGACTTCGACGGCTCGGGCACTGTTGACTCGGCCGACCTCAACGTCCTGCTGGGCGACTTCGGCTGCGGCTCGTAAATCATCACTGAGTCACTCGGGCACGCGCCGCCCCGCTCGACTGAAGCCGGACGGCCCACCCCCAACTGATCCCAACCCTGCTGCAGAAGCGCACCGGCGGCCCGTGAGAGCGGGCCGCCGGTGTTTTCTTTTTTTAATCAGTCGCTGGGTCAGTGGTAGAGTCTGCGTAGGAGGTGTCGCATGGCCCGTGCGTGCTCTATGTTCGTCGTTGGCCTGGTGACGGGGTTGCTCAGTAGCGGGTGCGTCTCGAGCGACTTCGGTTTCGAGGATGGGCTCGCTGAGCGGCGAGAGGCGTTGCGCGCAGAGGCGGTGAATGAAGCTGTCGCTCTGGGCGTGGGGGAGGTTTGGGACCTTGCTGTTGAGCGTGGCGACCGGCAAGGGATTCGCGCGCGGGCTGAACTGATCCATCAGGGCCCAGGGGCAGAGGCCTCGCCCACTCTGGATGACGGTGCTTTGATGGGTAGTGCGCAGGAGATCTCTCACGCGCTGACGGCGCGGCGCGACGCCGTCGTTGTGCAAGCGGCCTTCCAGAGTCAGCGTGTCTTCCTTGCGGACGACGCGGAGCGTCAGTTCCAGGGCGAACTGGCGGATGCGTTCGAGGGGCAAGGCTGGGTGTTCGCATCGTTCGCGAATGACCCCGTGTTCATGCCGCGCGACATCGCTATGAGGCAGATGGCGAAGAAGGCGGCCGAGGAGGGCATCGAGCTTCCCGATATCGACTCTGCCGGTGAGGTCATACGCGCGATCTACGCGGGCATCTCGCTGGACTTGTGGCAACGCAGGAGCGAGGTTCTGCTCGGCGTAGGACCTGCGGTGGAAGGTGATTGGCGGCTGCCGCCGGGCGGCGTGTTCGCGTGGAGTATTGATGCCGGCGAGTCGAGCGAAGCCGTCCACGAGAGCCTGGATGCGTGGTTCGACAGCACGGCGTGGGATGAGGTCGCAGTCGTTGTGGCGCAG
This sequence comes from Phycisphaerales bacterium, assembly GCA_965228605.1. GTDB lineage: Bacteria > Planctomycetota > Phycisphaerae > Phycisphaerales > UBA1924. The sequence goes on along the minus strand of OZ245825.1, from coordinate 2,506,063 downwards.
CATTCGGTGTGCGAAGATCATCCTGACCTGCGAGGGCGTCTCGAGTCGATGGGGTTCCGCCCCAAGGAAGACCTGGCACCGAGGTGGGAGCGATGAGGCTGAGTGGCAGTAGTTGTTGCGTGGCGCTGTTGGTTGCCGCGCTGTCCTGTTCGCAGGGCGGCTGCACCTGGTACGGCCTCGACAAGGGGTTCTCCAAGGAGGCGGGTCCGAGTATCGAGCGGCGTGGGATCACGCACATCGGTACACCCGAGTACGAGGCGGTCGCGAGCGGGCTCCTGCTGACGCGCGAGCAGGCGGCGCTGCGGCTCGATTCTCACTTTAGCGATGGGGGTGGTGCCCCATTTGACGGCGATACCGTCAGGTTGCTGCCCCGCCATCGGTTCCTCGTCGGCACCGCGTACGTATTCACACACGAGAAGCACAAGTTCGGCGCCTCGCTCGAAGGCTACTACGTCGATGGCATGACGGGCTCGGTTGAACGGCGGAACGGCGGCGTTGTGTACTGGTCCGAGCTCGAGTGGCATGGATGGCCGGTCTCGCACAAGGTGCCTGAGGACTGGGTGTACGAGCCGCCGGGCAAGCAACTCCTGAAGTAGTCGGTTTGGGTATTATTCGGGTATGCGAGAGCACCCCGATCGTCTCACATCAGGCCACGCCCGCGGGCGTGCGGCACAGCTCAACCCGGCGAACCGGTTCGAGCCCATCAGGCTTGCTGTGCTTGGCGAACACCTCGATGAGCTGGCGTGCGAGGAGCCCGAGGGTCGGCAGATCGCGACGCAGGTCTTCGAGGACCGGGCGCGCACGATCATCAACAAGGTCGACTCGCCCGACATCCGCTTCTCGTGGACCATCAACCCGTACCGCGGGTGCGAGCACGGGTGCATCTACTGCTATGCGCGCCCGACGCACGAGCACTTCGGGCTCTCGTGCGGCGTCGACTTCGACACCAAGCTCTTTGCGAAGACCGATGCGGCGCAGCTCCTGCGCAAGGAGCTGATGCGCCCGTCGTGGAAGGGCGAGCCGATCGTGATGTCGGGCGTGACCGATCCGTATCAGCCGATCGAACGGAGGCTGCGCATTACGCGGGCGTGCCTCGGGGTCATGCGCGAGTTCAACCAGCCGGTCGGCATGGTCACGAAGAACCACATGATCACGCGCGACCTCGACCTGCTCGGCCCCATGGGGCGGGAGCGTCTCGCGAGCGCAGCGGTGAGCGTGACCTCGCTTGACCCCAAGCTCAGCGCCGCGATGGAGCCCCGCGCTTCGTCGCCCGGTGCGCGGTTGCGCGCGATCGAGGCGCTGGCGAGCGCGGGCGTGCGGACCGCGGTGATGGTGGCGCCCGTCGTGCCGGGGCTGAACGATCGTGAGGTCCCCGCGATCCTCGAGGCCGCGTCCAAGGCGGGGGCGACGGGCGGGGCGTACGTCCTCCTGCGCCTGCCCTGGCAAGTGAAGGGCCTGTTCCTCGACTGGCTCGCGCGTGAGTTCCCGGATCGCGCGGGCAAGGTCCGCTCGTTCATCGAGCAGTCGCGCGGGGGCCAGCTCTATGACGCGAAGTTCGGCACGCGCATGACCGGCCAGGGGCCCATCGCGGGCCAGATCGGGCAGTTGTTCGAGTTGTCCGCGAGGCGGCTCGGGCTGAGCGAGCCCGGGCTTGCCCTCAGGTCGGACCTGTTCCGCAGGCCTGTGACGGATGGTCAGGGGTTGTTGTTCTAATCGGGCTCGCGTGGTGCGGGAGGCCGGTACACTCCTCACATGAGGGCGATCGTCCAACGGGTGTCGTGCGCGGCGGTCGAGGTGGACGGGGTCGTGTGCGGCACGATCCGGTGGGGCCTTGCTGTGCTCGCGGCGATTGAAGAGGGGGACGGCGAGGCCGAGCGCGAGTGGATGGCGGACAAGCTCGTCAACCTGCGTGTGTTCCCCGATACGGATGAGAAGATGAACTGCTCGCTGCTCGACACGGGCGGGCGGATGCTGCTCATCTCGAACTTCACGGTCGCGGGTGACGCGGCGAAGGGTCGGCGGCCCTCGTTCACGGGCGCGATGAAGCCGCCCGAAGCCGAGCGGGCCTTTGAGGAGTTGGTGGGTGCGGTGCGGTCGCGCGGGGTGGGCGTTGAGACGGGCGTGTTCGGTGCGCACATGGACGTGAAGATCACGAACGACGGGCCGGTGACGCTCGTCCTCGAGTCGCCCGCCCGCTGACCGCGCGGAGGCGTGGCTACCATCCCGTCGACTCGTGGGGCCTTGCCTGGAGGGACGCATGAACGACGAAATCACGATGCTGGAGAAGCAGATCCACGAGCTCAAGTGCCGGTTGACCAAGGCGCGCCGGGCCGCGGAGCCGCAGGACGTGCGTGACCACGAGCTCGTCGATGCCCAGTCGGGCGAGGCGGTCCATCTGTCGGACCTGTTCGGCGACAAGGAAGACCTGATCGTCGTGCACAATATGGGGCGGAAGTGCAGCTATTGCACGCTCTGGGCCGACGGGTTCAACGGGCTCGCGGATCACCTGAACGACCGCGCCGCGTTTGTGCTCTGCTCAGCCGATGATGCGCCGACGGCGAAGAAGTTCGCCGAGTCGCGTGGGTGGGCGTTCCGCGTGGTGTCGGGCGCTGATTCGCCCTTTGCACAGGCGATGGGCTTTGAGCCAGAGCCCGGCAAGGTCTGGCCCGGGGTGTCGGCGTTCCGCAAGCGGCCCGATGGCTCGATCGTGCGCACGGGCAAGACAACGCTCGGCCCCGGTGATGACTACTGCTCGGCGTGGCACCTCTTCGACCTGCTCGAGGGCGGGGTGGGGGAGTGGGCGCCGAAGTTCAGTTACGCGTGAACACCTCCTCCGTGATCGGACCACGGAGGTCACAGGGGTTCACAGAGAAGAAACGAGTTGCGTTCAGGATCCCAGGGGGTTCTCGAGCGCCCAGGTCAGCACGATGGGTTCGGGGAGGACGATGTCTTCGCGGGCGTAGCCGTCGTTGGCGCGCATGACGGCGAAGAGGGTTGCCGAGCGCAGGTCGAGGGGTTTGGCCGCCGGGGCGGGTGGGTCGGCCTCGGGTTGGTGTGCGATTGGTGGCGGCGCTGGTGAGGGGGCGGTCGGCGCAGGGCGCAGCGCGACCCAGGCGCCGACGAGGGCGACGACGAGGACGCCCGATGCGATGCCGGCGTGGCGTCGGCGGCGGGCGTGGCGGGCGTGGGCCACCGCCTCGAGGAATGAGCCCGGGGCGTCGGCGGCGGGGTCGCCCATCGTGTCTGCCCATTGGTCGAGGCGGTCGAGCAGATCGTGGCGGTCTGGGTCAGGCATGGGCGGCGCTCCTTGGGTTGGGCGCGGGGGATCGGCGCGGGCTGAGTTCATCCTGCGAAGCGAGGCGCTCGCGGAGTTCGTCGAGGGCCTTGCGGTGGCGCGAGGCCGCGGTGCTCCTGCTGATGTTCGCGGCGAGGGCGATCTGGTCGAAGGTGAGGCCGCACGCGTGGCGGAGTGTGACGACCTCGCGCAGGTGGCGTGGGAGGGCGTCGATGTGGTGGGTGAGGTCGTCGGTTGGTGCAGCATCATGTGGGGGCCGCCCGAGAGGGGCGTGGCGCCCGGCGGCCGTGGCTTGCTCGCGGCGTCTTGCCCGCCCCGCGGCGCGGAGTGTGGTGAGCGCTTCCCGCCGGACGAGCTGGGCGAGCCACGCGATGGGGTCTTCCACGGCGCGGACGGTGCGCATGGGGAGGGCCATGAGCTTGCAGAACACGGCCTGCACCGCGTCGTCGGCGCGGGCGGGGTCGCGCAGGATGGCGAGGGCGTAGGCGTGCATGGTGTGCGCGGTGTGCGCATAGAGCGAGCGTGCGGCGCGGTCGTCGCCACGCCTGCACGCTCGGAGGAGCCTGCGCATGTCGCGGGCGTGGTGGCTCACGGGGTGAGGCGCTCCTTGGCGCTGGCGACGAGGTCGATGCTCTCGAGGTAGCGCTCGTGGAGCTTGGACATCGCGGGCATGAAGAGGCACGCGAGGGCGGCCTGGTTGTTGCCGCACATGCGTTCGAGCTTCTGGTCGAGCGCTCGGATCGCGTCGGCGTCTCCCCATGCTTTCTCGACCGACTCCATCATGGCGTCGTAGACGCCCAGGTGGGTCTCGATCGTGGCCTCGACGTCGGGGCTGTCGAGGAGTGCCTGGAGGCGCGCGTTCATGGGGGCATCGGGATCGATCGATGTCATGTCGTTGATGGTCTTGACGAGTGCTTCCGCGCCCTTCTCGAGCTCGGCGCGCATCCACCCGCCCATGATCTCACGCTCGCCACGCACGACCGCCTTGAACTCGAACGGGTCGCTCGCGTCGAACACGTTGAGCGCTTCCGCGAGCTTGGCTTGGTGCGCGGGCGTGAGCAGGCCCGCTTCGAGCGCGTAGTCGGTGACGCCTTGCGTGGACTGGAAGAGGATCTGTGCGACGAGCGTCGAGATCGTCGTCTTGTCGTCGATCGCGTGGTTCGCGAGTTTGTACGACGCGACCAGGCGGTCGACCGCTGCGTCGGCGTTGCCCGCGTCGAACAGGCGGCGTGCATCGACGAGCAGCATCGTCGAGCTGCGGCGCATCGGGGTGAGGTGGGTGAGGAGGGTCCCAGGCCCGAGCTCGTACTGGATGCCAAAGTCGGACTCGGGGTAGGTCGTAGCGAGCATGACGAGCTCGACGACCTGGGCGCTGGTGCGTGGCGAGCCCTCTGTGGGCTCGACGATGGCGGTGAGTTCTTCGCTCAGGGTGAAGTCGGGGGAGGCGAGGTCTTGGCGCTTCACCTCGCCGAGCGTTGCGGTGCTTGTCTCGGAGAGGAGCGCCCATGCCTGCCAATACCGCAGTGCGGCGTTCTGCGTCGAATCGACCGCGAGGGCGGGTGCCGGGGCGGCGAGGGTGAGGGTCAGGGCGGCGAGGGCGCCAAGAGCGCCAAGAGCGCGTTGGCGGATCGTGGTTCGGTTCACGGTTGGGTCTCCTTGTGTGGCCCGATCGTGGGCTTCACTCGGTTGATGCCGCCGGAGGGGGAATGTGTGACACGACTTTGCGATTGCCTGCACAATCATGAGCATGACCGATCCTGAACCGAAGTCGCACGAGAGCGTCGAAGACCGCCTCGCGGGCCTGCCGCCGCTGCTGCCTACCCGTCCGTACACGCGGTACGACCCTGGGGTTCCCCCGGAGGAGGCGGCCAGGCAGTTCTACGAGGTGATGGACCAGAGGCGGTCGTGCAGGTGGTTCAGCGATCGGGCGGTGTCGCGTGAGACGATCGAGTGGTGCGTGCGCGCGGGGGGGACGGCGCCATCGGGCGCCCACAAGCAGCCCTGGCGGTTTGTGTGCGTGCAAGACCCGACTGTGAAGGCGAAGGTGCGCGAGGCAGCGGAAGCCGAGGAACGCGAGTTCTACGAGCGGCGGGCCTCGCGCAGGTGGCTCGAAGACCTGTCGCCCCTCGGCACCGATTCGAGCAAGCCGTTCCTGGAGGTCGCGCCGTGGCTCATCGTCGTGTTCGCGCTGGCGAAGACCGACGATGGGGGGATGGTGTACTACCGCGAGGAGTCGGTGGGGATCGCGTGCGGCATGCTCATCAGCGCGATCCACCAGGCGGGGCTTGTGACGCTGACGCACACGCCGAGCCCGATGAAATTCCTCGCGGATGTGCTTGGGCGGCCCGCGAACGAGCGGGCGTTCCTGCTGCTGCCCGTGGGCTACCCGGCAGACGACGCGACGGTGCCCGACATGGAGCGAAAGCCGCTCGATGAGATCATGGTGGTCAGGTAGCGGCCTGGTCTTCGGGGACCGTTGGCTTGCCCTCGGTCGTGGTCGCGGCGACGCGGGCGCTGGCGTTCTGGCGCTCGCGGTGGTGGGCCTTGGGCGTGACGTGGAACGTCGAGACGCAGCGTCCGACGCGCTTCTCGCGGTCGCTCGGCTTCTGGGGCGGCTGGAAGACGTCGAGGGTGATGTCGATGTTGAACTCGTTGCCCTCTTCGATGAGGCGGTCGAGTTCTTCGTTGGGCTTGACGCGGTAGACCGCGGGGCCGAAGCAGGGGCGGAGGAACTTGTAGTTCAGGTTCTTGCAGACGACGGTGTAGTCCTTGCCCGCCTTCTTGAAGATGTACATGCCGCCGGCGACCTCGGAGTTGCCGAGCAGGGCGGCGCCGGCCATGGCGTTGTACCAGTTCCGATTGAAGCGGCGGAAGGGGAGGATGCATGTGAAGGTGTCGGACTCGCGTGTCATGCGGATGCCCGAGCGGAAGGCGTAGGGCAGCCAGATGAGCGAGCAGACGCGGTGCCAGAAGTTGTTGCGGGTGGACAGGCGGCTGACCCGCGTCTCGAACCAGCGGGTGATGCGCGAGAAGGGGCCGCCCTTGTTGCCCATGACGTGCAATTCACGACGGGGTCGGGCGGGCGCGGCGGGCGCTGCGGTGGTGTTCGATTGGCTCGTGGCGGTCGTGGACATGTGCGTCACGATGGTAGGTTCGTCCGTGCCAGCGGGAGCGGTGCACGCTAAGGCCGTGTGAAGGGCTCCAGGACGTGGTTGCCTGGCCTTTCAGGATCGTCTGAAACCGTGAACAGCGGGTTGTCGCCCGGGTCGTGGACCGGGCAGATCACCCACTCGCCCTCCACGGCACGGGTCAGGAGCATCGACCGCGATTCCATCGAAGTGAATGTCTCGACGTCATAGGCGAGGTTGGCCGACGGGCGCACGTGCAGGCTTGTGGGCATGACATCGGGCACGAAGCAGATAGTCCGATTACCTGGGTCGGTAAACGTCACCGCCTGCTGGCCCCAGGTGTGGCCCGGCACGGGGATGACGCTCACGCCCGGGAGCACTTCCCCCTCGCCCTCGACGAGCCGCACGCGCTCGGCGACCTCGTCGGTCAGGTGGTCGCGCAGGTAGGTCTTGTGCATGGTCGAGCGGTTGGCGATGGCGTCTTCCCACTCCTGACGCTGGACGATGATCTCCGCGTTGGGGAAGGTGAGCACGGGCTTGCCGCTTGGCCCCTTGCGCGTGATCCCGCCGGCGTGGTCGAAGTGGAGGTGGCTCAGGATGACGGCGGAGACGTCGGCGGGGTCGACCTTGATGTCCGCGAGCGAGTCGTGCACGGCGCGGTCATCCATCGAGTAGATGGCGCGCTCCTTGTCGCCCAGCTTGTCGCCGATGCCCGCCTCGATGAGCACGAGCCGCCCGTCGCGCTCGAGCAGGAGGGAGTTCTGCTGGAGCGGCATGCGGTTCTTGTCGTCGGGTGTGAGCCAGCGCGTCCAGACGACCTTGGGGATGACGCCAAACATGGAGCCGGCGTCGAGCCAGAACGTGCCGTGGCGGAGGAGCTGCCAGTTCCAGGGCATAGGGGGTCTCCAGAGTGCGGAGCGGAACGGGCGTGAAGGGTAGGCCCGCTACACTCGGGGTGATGAGCACGCAGCGCTGGACCAGCCCGCAGAGCCTCGGCGTTGAGGAAGACCGCGCCGCGGCGGCGCTGCGTCCACGCCGGATCGATGAGTACGTCGGGCAGCGCGACCTGATCGAGCGGCTCCGCATCGCGATCGAGGCGTCGCGCGGGCGGGGCGAGCCCATGGAGCACCTGTTGCTGCACGGCCCGCCGGGCCTGGGCAAGACGACGCTCGCCCACGTCGTCGCGGCGGAGATGGGGTCGGCGGTGCACGTCGCGTCGGGCGCTGCGCTGTCGCGCGCGAGCGACCTGGTCGGCGCCCTCACCAAGCTCCAGCCGCTCGATGTGCTGTTCATCGATGAGATCCACCGCCTGCCGCCCGCGGTCGAGGAGTTCATCTACCCCGCGATGGAGGACGGGCGGATCGATATCACGCTCGACTCGGGCATGTCCGCGAAGGCGGTGACGATCACGCTCAAACCCTTCACGATGATCGGGGCGACGACCCGCGCGGGGATGCTGTCATCGCCCCTGCGCTCGCGGTTTGGGTTGACGCACCACCTCGAGTATTACCCGCCCGAGGACCTGCTGATGATCCTGCGCCGGAGCGCGGGGCTGCTCGGCGTCGAGGCGGGCGATGAGCCGCTCGGCGCGATCGCGGGGCGGAGCAGGGGGACGCCGCGCATCGCCAACCGGTTGCTGCGGCGCGTGCGCGACTTCGCCCAGGTGCGCGCGGATGGGGTGGTGGCGCCGCGCACCGTCGATGAAGCGCTCGCGCTCGAGGGCGTCGACGAGGCTGGCCTTGACGAGATCGACCGCAAGTACCTGCGCGTGATCGCGGATGTGTACGAGGGTGGGCCCGTCGGGCTCGAAGCGATCGCGGCGACGCTCGGCGAGGACTCGGGCACGCTCGAGGATGTGGTGGAGCCGTTCCTGCTGCAGAGCGGGTTCCTGGCGCGGACGCGGCGCGGGCGGCAACTCACGGCACGCGGGGCGGAGCATGTTGGGGTGAACCTGCCCGCTGTATCGAAGGGCGATGAGTCGCTGTTCAACGAGTGATCGCTCTGATTGCGCGACTGCGAGCCCAGAGCGTCAGCGACGGGCCTGGTCACATGGAAGGCGGGGCCTGCCGGTCGCTTACGCTCCCGGCTCGCGCGCCGAGCGCCAAACGACGAACGGCGGTGAGTCGAGGATGATCTGCGCGCTTGATGGGAGAGCGTCGAGCAACTCGTCACGCGGGCGGGTTGGTGAGGTGACATCGACGGTGATGGTGCCGGGCGGTCTTGGCTCCTCATCGGTCAACGCCGGCCACGCACGCCGATCCAGATAGATCGTCCCTTCGAGCGAGACGGAGTGCTGCGTCACGACGACGGGCACATCGGGGTGTTCGCGAAACGCCTCGAGGAGCGCGGTCCAATGGCGCGATGGCGGGCCGTGGACTGTGACGTTGAGCGCGAGGAGCGCAATGCCGACCAAGGGCACGACCGCAGCGCCCCAGAGCGATGCCGTGGTCAGGGCGCGGGCGACGACGCGCGGCCCCTGCAGCGCGAAGAACGCGCCCGACAGCGCTGCGAGCAGCGGGTACACGCTCACGATGTACCGCGATGCCTTGTCGGCCGCGAGTGTCGGTACGATGAGCCACATGCCACACCACAGCGCGATGAGCAGGCCTAACTCGCGCGGCACGGGTGACCGCCTGTGCCTGAAGCCCCACGCAACGGCGAGTCCAGCGCTCGCGAGCCAGGGCCAGTACGACTTCGCCAGTTCGAGTGGGTAGTACCAGGCGGGCGCAGAGCCGTGCGCATCGGAGGTGACGCGGTCGAGCACTTGCCCGCCCAGGTAGGCCTGCCAGAACGCATCGCCGTAGTGGTTCCACATGGCGAGGTGCCAGGGCGCGGCGATCGCGATCGCGACGATCAGCCCGATGGCGTGCGCGCCGAGCTGGCGGGGCCGACCGATGAGCACGAGCCATGCGCCGAGCACACCCCACGGCATGAACGCGAGCACGGGCTTGGTGATGAGCGCGAGCCCGATGGGGACGCCCGCGAGGATGATCCAGCCCCTGGTGGGACCGGTCTCCGACCGGTCTTGCGGGCGGTCAGCCCGCCGCCCAGTCGTCGGTGCTCGGCTTGAATGGGAGACCGGTCGGAGGCCGGTCCCACCCGAGACCGCGCGCACCACGCACCACACCGCGGCCATGCACCAGAGGCACACCCACATATCGAGCGAGATCGCCTTTGTATAGCGGAAGAACTCGATGGTGGTGGCGAGCACAAGGCCCGTCAGCAGCGCGGAGCGCAGGCCCGCAAGCCGTCGTGTCGCGTCGATGGCGAACGCGAGCGCGCAGATCGCGGCGAGCAGCGTCGGCAGGCGGATGAGCCACATGGGCGGGATGCCCTCGTCGGGCGCGAACACGCTCAGCGCGAGCCCGTGCACCCAGATCGCGAGGGGCGGCTTGTTGAAGTAGGGGGTGTCGCCCGCGCTCGGGCGCCACCACACGCCATCCTCGAACGCGTGCAGCCCGAGCGCCGCGTAGACCTCCGTGTCGGTGCGCGGGAAGCCCTGGTGCACGCCCGGCAGCCAGAGGCCTACGAGGATGCACACCGGCGCGATGATGACCATCGCGTTCCATGCCCGCCGGGTTGGGCGCCACGCCCGCATGGGCTCACGTTACCCGAGGTCGGGCCACGCTACTGGAGGTTGACGGGCATGACGACGTACATGAAGTCGTTGCCCGACTTCATGAGGCCCGGCTTGTTGGGGGACTTCATCTCGATGACGACCGAGGCGTCGTCGATGACCTTGAGGCCGTCGGTGATGAACTGGGGGTTGAACCCGATCTCGATGTCATCGCCCGCGTAGTCGTCCATCTGCACGTCGATGTTGGCTTCGCCCATCTCGGGAGCCCGGCTGGCGAGGTTGAGCGTCTTGGCCGAGGCGCCGAAGCTCATGCGCACGCCGCGCGATTCCTCGTTGGTGAGCAGCGCGGCCCGGCGGACCGCCGAGCCCAGCGCATCGACGGAGAAGGTCGCCTTCTTGTCGTTGTCGCGCGGGATGACGTCCTCGTAGGGGGGGAAGGTGCCCTCGACGAGCTTCGAGGTCAGCAGCGCAGCACTCTCGTCGGCGCCGCCGCCAAAGTCGAAGACGGCGCGGGCGTCGGTGATGCCGATGCGGATCTTGTCAGAGCCCTGGGGGAGCAGGCGTTGGGCCATCTGGAGGGCCTTGGTGGGGATGATCGCGGCACCGCCATCGCCATCGGCGAGCGCCTTGGCGGTGGTCCGGGCCAGCGCGAGGCGCCGCCCGTCGGTGGCGACCATCTCGAGCTTCTTGCCGTTGCGGACGAGCAGGACGCCGTTGATCGCGTAGCGCGAGGTCTCGCGGGCCGTCGAGAAGATCGTACGGCTGATCACCTCGGCGAAGTGGTCCGCGTCGACTTCGAAGAGGTCCGAGGCTTCTTCGGGCGTGGGGAAATCGGGGACGGGCGGGAAGTCCGCGACGTCGTAGCCGAACACCTTGAACTTCGCATCCTGTCCGCGGATCCTGCAGACATCGCCCTCCGCCTCGATGGTGAGCGTGGCTTCTTCTTCCTCTGCTTGCAGGATTTGACGGAGTTTGTCCGCTGGGATGAGGACCTCGCCCTCCTCCTGCACATCGACGTTGGCGGTCGAGAGGCGGAGTGAGACCTGTTCATCGACGGCAGACAGGGTGACCGTGCCCGCACCGCTCCCCGAGCCGTCCTGCTGCGCTGTGAAGCGGATGCAGAGCAGCTGTGGCTTGGGCGAGCGCTGCGAGACGACGTTCGCCGCGAGGTTGACCGATCCGAGGAGCGCCTTGGTGTCGCAGATGACTTTCATCTCTGACCTCATCGTTGAAGTAGGTGCAGGTATTGGGTAGCAAGTCTACCCGGACGCAACCTGTGGTGGGGGCAAAGCCCCCGCTCGGCACGAGGTGTGGATGAGCTGACACCCGGTTCGAGGTCAAGCAGTTGTCCACGGGCGATTGATTCGAGGGTACTCTGACCGATACCATCGCGGTCCTGCGGGTTGGTATGTGCTTTGCAGGCGTTCGGTAGGGGTTTGTTTGGCCGTGCTCAGCGCGGCGGAGGTCTTGCGCATGTCCTTTGAAGCCGCGGTCCACGCTCAAGCGATCGATCTCGACCGCCTGTCCCTCGAGATGTGCGCGGAGGCAGGTAGCGGCCATCCGAGCTCGGCGATGAGCATCGGGCACATCGTCACGGTGCTGATGTTCCACACCATGAGGTGGAGCCCCGAGTACCCCGCCTACCCGACCTCCGACCGCCTCATCCTTTCAGAGGGCCACGCGGTCCCGGCGGTCTACGCCGCGGCGGCGAAGCTCGGCATGATGGTCGGGCGCGACCAGAACAACCGCGTCCCCCTTACCCTCGACGACCTCAAGACCCTCCGCCAGGACGGCTCGGTCCTCGATGGCCACCCGAACCCGATGGAGGGCTTCCACTTCTTCGATGCCGCGACGGGCTCGCTTGGGCAGGGCCTCTCGATCGCGGCGGGGCTTGGCGAGGCGGCCCGCCTCGACGGCCTCGACCGGCGCTTCTATTGCATCATCGGCGATGGCGAGGCCCGCGAGGGCCAGGTCACGGAGGCCCTCGACTACATCATGGAGCGGGGCCTGGCCAACATCCTCCCCATCTTCAACTGCAACGGCTACGGGCAGGCCGATCGGGTGAGCAAGCAGCAGGGGCCCGAGCGGATGCAGGCCCGCCTCGAGGCGCTTGGCTTCGAGGTGAGCGTCGTCGATGGGCATGCCCCGGACCAGATCAAGGCGGCGTTCGATGCGTTCATCACCCGCCAGGGCGAGAAGGACGCGGTCCCCATGGCGATGGTCGCGAAGACCATCAAGGGGTGGGGGAGCCCCCTCATGCAGGGGAACGGGTGGCACGGCAAGCCCGCGACGGGTGAGCAGCTCGAGAAGGCGCTCGCGGAACTGGCCGAGGCCCGGGCCGAGTACACCAGCGCGCTGGCGACCAGCGACTCATTCGTGATCGAGCCCCCCGGCCCGCTGCCCGAGGCGGCGCCCGAGCCCGGCGAGATGCCCACGCTCACGGAGACCATGAAGTCCAAGGACATGCTCTCGGTCATCCACGCGGGCCGCCTCGCGACGCGCAAGGCCTACGGGCTGGCGCTCCAGGCGCTCGGGCAGGTGAACGAGAAGATCGTGGTGCTCGATGCGGACGTGTCGAACTCGACCTTCGCCGCGACTTTCGCGAAGGACCCGGCCCTCGCCTCGCGGTTCTTCGAGTGCAAGATCGCGGAACAGAACATGATCTCGATGGGTGCCGGGCTCTCGGCTGCGGACAAGATCCCCTTCGTGTCGAGCTTCGCGAAGTTCATCACGCGTGGCTATGACCAGATCGAGATGGCGATCAACTCGGGCGCGAACCTGAAGATCGTCGGGTCGCACGCCGGCATCTCGCTCGCGGCTGATGGGCCGAGCCAGATGGCCCTCCCCGATATCGCGTGGTTCCGCTCGTTTGCAACGATGACCGACCATCGGGGCAACCCGGGGTGCTACATCCTCCAGCCGGCCGACGCCTACGCGGCCTACGCCCTCACGGGCGTCATGGCGGAGTACGAGGGCGTGTGCTACATGCGGACCCTCCGCCCCGAGGTCGAGTTCCTCTATAACGACGACACGGTCTTCAACCTGGGCGGGTTCGAGGTGCTCAACGAGGGGCGCGATGTGCTCCTCATCGCGTCGGGCTACACCGTCCACGAGGCGAACGCGGCCCTCGACGGGCTCGACAAGGCGGGCATCTCCGCGACGCTCGTCGACCTCTACTCGCTGCCCTTCGATGAGGATGCGCTGCTCGACCTGGCCAACCGCCACGATGGGAACGTGATCACGATCGAAGACAACTACGGGGCGTCGATCGGCTCGGCGGTCGCGGACGCGATGACCGCGTCGGGCGAGGCGTTCAGCCTCGAGCAGATGTTCGTGACCCAGATCCCGCGTTCGGCGCGGACGCCCGAGGAGGTCATGAAGCGAGCGGGGCTGACCCACGAGGACATCGTGGAACGGGTGCTCCGCGTGCTCCACGTGACGGTTTGAGGCCGATTTGTTAGCATTCTGATTGGTTTTTGGGCCAATCGGTGTGGCATTTTCTCAATGCTCCTCGCCGGTCGGGTCGAAAGACTGGTCATCGTAGTTTGCGTCCGCTAGTCTACCTGATAAGATAGCGGGCACTCACTTGAGCCGGCGGCGTACGCGGCTCGGGTGCGTCCACGAATGTTCGTTGTCGTCCTCTGAGCGTGTGGCCGAGGGACGCGGCGGCAAGTCGGATCGAGTAGCAAGACAGTCAAATGGCCGAGGTTCCGACGGCCGCCCTTTCAAGGAGAGTTTCAGACATGAGTCAGTGCATGAACCTTCAGGCGTTCGCCGGCGCTGCTGCAGCGTTCGCGATCGCCACCACCGCTTCGGCGGGTTTCCAGTCCGGGTCGTCCGACGACCAGGTGCGCGCCACGGTGGCGGAGATGCTCGCGGACGCCGAGGGGCGTACGAGCCTCCTCCAGTCGGGCAACGCCGGGCACGACGGGAAGAACTTCTTCCTCTCGTCCTCGAGCGGTGATTTCAACCTGAAGATCAAGGGGCAGATCCAGTTCCGCTACATCCTGAACTTCGGTGACGATGACCCCTCGAACCCCGCCATCCCGAACCCCCGTGCCGATGACGTCGAGAACGGTTTCCAGACGCGCCGCACGAAGCTCAGCTTCGAGGGCAACGCGTTCGACAACATGGACTACCGCGTGAGGTTCGCCTTCGATCGCAACGGCGGCGCCGCCGGCCTCGAGGAGGCCTGGGTCCGCTACAACTGGGACGGCGGCTGGGGCCTGCGTTGGGGTCAGTTCAAGCTCCCCTTCCTCCGCGAAGAGCTCGTCTCGAGCAGCGCGCAGCTCGCGGTGGAGCGCTCGTACACCAACGACATCTTCAGCCAGGATTACTCGCAGGGCATCGAGCTCCAGTACAAGGCCGAGCAGTGGGCCTTCTGGTTCGCCTTCTCTGATGGCTTCGGCTCGCGCAACTCGGAGTTCACCTCCGACGGCGCGATCTTCCTTGGTGACACCACCACCCCGCCCGATGGCGTTGCTGACGCCAACGGCTTCGGTGGCTTCGGCTTCGTCGGCACCGGCGAGTCCGACTTCGCCCTGACCGCCCGCTTCGAGTTCCTCGGTGGCGGCACTTGGGGCCAGTTCAAGGACTTCACCGGCATGCCCGGCGACGAGTTCGGCTGGCTCATCGGCGCCGCGCTCCACTGGGAGAGCGTCGACGAGGGCGTCGTGACCACCGCCGCCGGCAACGGCGAGGGTGACTCGGACTTCTTCGGGTGGACCATCGACGCCTCGTTCGAGGGCGACGGCTGGAACATCTACGCCGCCTACATGGGCACGAGCACCGACATCGACTTCGACCCGGGTACCGACCCCGCCGTCGATGGCAGCTCCGATCCCGTCGATCACGGCTTCGTGGTCCAGGGTGGCTTCTTCTTCCCCGACACCGACTGGGAGCTCTTCGGCCGCTACGACATCCAGATCTTCGACGACGACGAGCGCGCCTTCAGCGACGACAACTTCTCGACCCTCACCTTTGGTGTGAACAACTACATCCACGGCCACGCGGCCAAGTTCACCGCCGACGTCGTCTACTACATCGACGACCTCAACAACATCCGCGACACTGACACCGGCAGCGGCCGTGTCGGCGGCGGCGACGACGACGAGTGGGCCATCCGCCTGCAGTTCCAGCTCCTCTTCTGAGTTCGGCTGAAACACCTGATCTGATTCAGGCCGCCCGTCCCGAAAGGGGCGGGCGGTTCTGTTTTTGCCGAGCGAGTCGACTGGCCGCTACCGCCGTAGGCGTCGGGAGCGACGGGCGTCAGTTGAACAGCGCGGGGTGCTTCACGAAGTGCTCGTCGAGCGCATCGGCGAGTTCGCTCGCCCGCTCGTCGTTCTGGGCGCGCATCAGGCGCAGCAGCTCATCCGCGAGCGCGCGGTTGTACACCGCCTCATCGAACTCCGCCTGCGCGAGCAGCCCGCCCATGCGGTACCCCTCCTTGAACGCGACGGGGTGCGCCGAGTCGATCAGGCGGTCGAAATACTCTCGGTTCTCATCGTGGAGCGGGAACGAGAAGAGCACGCGGCCCGCGTCCTGACGCTCGGCGACCGACCGCTTGCCCGCCGCGTTGAGCTTGTAGCCCAGGAAGCCCGCGGGCGTCCCGACGATCGCGATCGCCGCGACGACGAGGAAGCCCTTGCTCACCGCGCCCCTTCGGGCGTGCCCGTGTCTCATGGGGATCAGCCTAATCCACCGGGGGGCCCGCCGCAAAGCCCGCCACCCACCGGCACACGGGAAGGCCTCCCGCGCTGCGGGGTGTCGGATCGTGCGCCGCGCACGAAACGCACGCGGATCCTTGCGCGTTTCCGATGGAGGGGGTGGTGACAAACAGGCGGTGCGGCGCCCGCAAGGGGCGGGCCGAACTCAGCGCCGATCGAAGCAGGACGCAAGTGCCAAGGCAGGAGTGAAAGGCAACCATGGACAAGAGTGGGAACGAAATGACGATCATCGGCGCGAACGCGAAGCTCACGGGTGAGCTGCACCACGACGGCGCCGCCCAGGTGCTGGGTGTGTTCGAGGGCAGGATCGTGGTCACGGGGCAGGTCCACGTGGGCGACACCGCCTCGTGCAGGGGCACGATCGAGGCCGACCAGGTCCTCATCGATGGCGAGGTCGACGGCGACGTGGTGGCGCACCAGCGCCTCCAGCTCACCGCGACGGCCCGCGTCGTGGGCGACCTCGTCGCCCGCACGCTCATCGTCGAAGAGGGCGCGAGCTTCGTGGGCCACTGCAAGGTTTCGAGCGGCGAACTCACCGAGAAGGCCGCGCCCGTCGAGGTCTCGCGCGTCACGCTCGACGACATCCGCCAGAACGGCACGAGCGAGCCCAAGCCCGAGCGTCGCGTCGTCGCATCGAAGGACTGATACCCAACCGCGCGGCGCGCTCACCCCGAGTGCGCCGCGCCACGAGACACCAATGAGCATCCGCGGCGTGCTGAACCAAGCGTGTCGTCAGGCAGGCCACTGGGCCCGGAGGGCGACGCTGCGCAATCGCGTTGTCCCCGGGCCCGACGACGTGGTGGTCTCCGAGTCGGTCGTGGGCAACGCCCTGACGACCGTCGGGCGCATCATCGTGACGCGCCAGGGGTGCGGGCTCATCACCACCGCCCACGCGGAGCGGGGCGTCGAAGTGGGGGGCGCCTTCACGGGCGACCTCTCCACACCCGGGCGCGTCCGCGTTTCGCGCGGCGGGTGGCTTGGCGGGCAGTGCTCCGCGGGGTCGCTCGTGGTCGAAGCGGGCTCGGAAATCGATGGATTCTTCGAGATCGGGCGCGACCGACTGGTCGAGCGCAAGCCCACGCCAACGGGCCCGCCGACCGCGCCCGCTTGCCACGACGCGCCAAACGCCTAGGGTGTGCATTGCCCGGCGGCGCGTCGGGTCGCACTCCCTTCCCGCTCAACCAAGGAGGCCCGACCATGGCCCGAGCCGCGGCACGCCACATCCTCGTCGACACCGAAATCCAGGCAACCGAGCTCAAGCAGAAGATCGAGGGCGGCGAGGCGTTTGCCGATCTCGCCAAGCAGCACTCCAAGTGTCCCTCGGGCCAGGGCGGCGGCGACCTCGGCGAGTTCGGTCAGGGCGACATGGTCCCCGAGTTCGACGCGGTCGTCTTCTCCGACCTCCCCATCGGTCAGGTCTCCGAGCCCGTCAAGACGCAGTTCGGGTATCACCTGCTCGAGGTGACCAAGCGCATCTGAGGTGAGCGTGTGGCGGGCTTCCGGCCCGTCGCGCTACGCGAACAGCGGTGAGGGTTCCGCGATCGACATCCCATCGATCGCGATGCCCTCGTGGCGCAGCAACTGAGCCTTGCGCTCGAGCCCACCGCCGTAGCCGTGCAGCCTGCCGCGCGAATCGATGACGCGGTGGCATGGGATGATGATGGGGATGGGGTTGGCGCCGTTGGCCGCGCCGACGGCGCGGGAGGCGTTGGGGTCGCCGATGCGCCGGGCCAGTTCGCCGTAGCTGATCGTCTCGCCGAACGGGATGTCGATCAGGGCATCCCACACGCGCCGGCGGAACGGCGTGCCGCACGGGGCGAGGGCGATGTCGAACGTGCGCCGGCCGCCCGCGAAGTACTCCGCGAGTTCGCCCTCGACCTGATCGAGCACGCCCGCCGCGTCTGTGCCTTGCGCCTCGGTCGTCGCACCCGCGCCCTTGGGGAACCCGAGCCCGCTCAGCGCGAGGCCCAGCGCGGTCTGCGAGACCTCGCCTACAACGGGGCCCACGGGCGTCTCGATGATCCTCCGGGCGATGACCTCTCCATCACGTCTGCTCGGCATGGCCCGATGGTACCTTGTCGGTCCTGCAGTCGCCGATGGAGGCTCGGATATGACCGGCCCGCTCGACATCCCGCGCATCGCTGAGATCGAGGAGCGCCGCATCGCGGTGAGCCTCGCGGAGATCGCGCCCGAGAGCATGGCATGGTGCGGGGGCGCGGCGTGCCGGGGTGCGCCGGGGCGGTGGTACAACAGCACGTTCGGCGCCGGCCTCGGCGTGACGCCCACGGGCGATGATGTCTCCAGACTGGTGCGGTTCTTCGAGGAGCGCGCGATCGAGCCGCGCGCCGAAGTCTCTGCGCTGGCGGGTCGTGACGTGTTCAGGGCATTTGCTGACGCGGGCTTCGTGCTGCGGAGCGTCGAGGACGTGCTGGTTCGCCCGCTTGATGGCGCGTTGCCTGCGCGGGAGCGTCCCCTCGGGTTGTCGATCGAGTCGGTCGATCCGGCGGACGAGCGCGCGGTGAAAGAGTTCGCACAGTTGACGGTCCGGGGCTCGCCGGGAGCGAGACCCCGCCAGAGGAGGAACTGGTCATCTGGCGCACGATCGCGCGGCACCCGCGCGTCCACGCGTTCGTCGCCCGCCTCGACGGCGCACCCGCCGCGGTGGCCTCGCTTGAGATGTTCGAGGACATGGCCTGCCTCTTCGGCGCGACGACCCTCCCGCCCTACCAGCGGCGCGGCATCCAGTCGGCCCTGATCGCCCACCGCCTCGACGCGGCACGCCGGGCCGGCGCATCGCTTGCGACCATCGGCTCCGCCCCCGCGCACCACACCGCCCGCAACGCGATGCGGCACGGGTTCCAGTTGGCCTATGCGAAGGTGATCCTGGTGCGGCCGGGTGAGGGGCTGGTGCCTGCGATGGTGTGATACGCTCCTCCTATGGGAGAGCACGCCGAACACCACGTTGGCCCGCCCACCGATGACCTGGCGAAGCGGTATGAGCATTTGTGCCAGATGATGGACTTGTGTCCCGATGTCTTCTATTCGATTTCTGAGAGCGGTGTGTTCCTGTTCGCGAACCGTGCCGCCGCGGCGTTCTTCGGGAGTGAGCCCGCGGGCCTCGTCGGGCGTCGGTTCCAGGATGTCTATGCCGGGCCTGATGGCGATGCGCTCCTGGAGGAGATTGCGGCGGTGCTCCGGAGCGGCCAGCCCGTGGAGACGTCGCTGACCCATCTTGTGAGGCACGATGGCGAGCGCCGGGCATTCCGATTCCGCGACATCCCGTTCGTCGATCGGGCGAGCGGCGGGCGCGCGGTGATTGGCGTCGGGATCGACATCACCGACGAGATCGCGCACGCGGAAGAGCGTGCGGTGCACGAGCGGGTCCAGCGTGACCTGGAGATTGCGCGCTCGATCCAGCGCGCTCTGCTGCCGGGCGGTTCCCTCCGCGCGCCTCCGTTCGAGATCGCGGGGTGGAGTGAGCCCGCCGAGCAGACAGGCGGGGATCACTACGACTGGATGCCGCTGCCCGATGGACGGATCGTTGTGTCGTTGGCCGACGTCTCGGGCCACGGGATCGGCCCCGCGATCGTCACCGCGGTCTGCCGCGCCTATGCCAGGGCGATCCTCTCTGACCCAAGGCCGTTGCAGCAGCACCTGGCGCGCGTGAACGACCTGCTCCACCAGGACCTGCCGACCGACCGGTTTGTCACGTTCGTTGCGGCGCTCATAGACCCGCCTGCTCGCACGGTCGAGGTCCTCTCCGCGGGGCACGGCCCCACGTTCCTGAGGCGCAGCGATGCTTCGGTTGAGCGGCTCGGTGCGCAGGGCATCCCGCTCGGGATCATGCCCGATCACGAGTACGAGCCGGGCGTCGTGCTGCCCATGGGACCAGGCGACGCCCTCGTCCTCATCTCAGACGGGTTCTTCGAGTGGGCCTGCCCGGACGGCGAGCAGTTTGGGCTCGATCGCCTCGAAGCGATCATCAGGGCGGGCGGCCCGTCGGCGAGCGGGCTCATCGAGGCGATGCGGTCGGCGGTGTCCGGGTTCGCGGCCGGCGCCCCGCAGCCCGACGACATGACTGCGATCGTGATTCAGTCATAAACAATGTCGATGAAGATTTGCCTTCTAATGTGTTTGATTGATACAAGCCCATCCCCGATACTCCTCTCGTAGCCTCACGCAGAGCACCCTCGGAAGGAGCCCCCAATGACCGCCAACCCGTTCAACAGCCGCAAGACCCTCTCGACCACCGCCGGCGACTACACCTGGTACGACCTCGGCGCCCTGGTCGAGCAGAACATCGGCGATGTCGCGAGCCTGCCCTTCTCCATCCGCGTCCTCCTCGAAGCTGCGCTTCGCAACGTGGACGGCTTCATCGTCACCAATGACGACGTCGTCAAGCTCGCCAACTGGGATGCTGAGAACGTCGACAAGGTCGAGCTACCCTTCATGCCTGCGCGTGTGGTGCTGCAGGACTTCACGGGTGTGCCCTGCGTGGTCGACCTCGCCGCGATGCGCGACGCCATGAAGAACCTCGGCGGCGATGCGTCGCACATCAACCCTGATGTGCCGTGCGACCTCGTGATCGACCACTCGGTGCAGGTGGACGACTTTGCGACGCGCGTGGCGCTCACCATCAACGCCGAGCGCGAGTTCGAGCGCAACAACGAGCGGTACGAGTTCCTCAAGTGGGGCCAGCAGTCGCTCAGCAACTTCCGCGTCGTCCCGCCGGCGACGGGCATCGTCCACCAGGTCAACCTCGAGTACCTGGCGCGCGGGTGCATGACCAAAGAGGTCGATGGCCAGAGGCTCGTCTTCCCCGACTCGCTGGTCGGCACCGACTCGCACACCACGATGATCAACGCCCTGGGCGTGCTCGGGTGGGGCGTGGGTGGTATCGAAGCCGAGGCGGTCATGCTCGGCCAGCCGGTCTACATGCTGACGCCCGAGGTGATCGGCTTCCGCCTCAAGGGCAGGCTGCCCGAGGGCGCCACCGCGACCGACCTCGTCCTCACCGTCACCCAGATGCTCCGCGCGTTCGGCGTGGTCGAGAAGTTCGTCGAGTTCTTTGGCGAGGGCATGGCCGAGCTGACCATCCCCGACCGCGCCACCATCGCCAACATGGCCCCCGAGTACGGCGCGACGTGCGGTTTCTTCCCGATCGACGCCAAGACCATCGACTACCTCCGCTTCACGGGCAAGACAGATGAAGAGGTCGAAGTCGCGGAGAAGTACGCGAAGGCCAACCACTTCTTCTGGACGCCCGACACGCCCGAGCCCAAGTTCACCTCGGTGCTCGAGCTCGACCTCTCAACGGTCCAGCCCTCGCTCGCGGGCCCGAAGCGCCCACAGGACCGCGTCGAGCTCCGCTCGATGAAGGCCGCGTGGCGCAAGGAGCTCGTCGACACGTTCGGCAAGGAAGTGCCGGGCGAGGGCGTCTCACTCAACCGCTGGGCGGGCGAGGGTGGTGAAACCGACGAAGCGCCCGTCAACCCCGAGAGCGGGCAGCAGGGGGGCAACCACTCGCTCGACGGCACCATCGTCGCCCTCACCGAAGCCTCCCACCCCCAGCGCGTCGGCCAGCGCGTGCACCTGCACCACGCCGACGTCGTCATCGCCGCCATCACGAGCTGCACGAACACGTCGAACCCCGATGTGATGCTCGCCGCGGGCCTGGTGGCGCGCAAGGCGCGGGCCCTCGGGCTCGAGCGCAAGCCTTGGGTGAAGACCTCGCTCGCGCCGGGCTCCAAGGTCGTCACCGCCTACTACGACAAGGCCAACCTGACCGAAGACCTCCAGGCGCTGGGCTTCCACACCGTCGGCTACGGGTGCACCACATGCATCGGCAACTCGGGCCCGCTCCCGCCCGAGATCGAGAAGGGCATCAAGGACGGCGGCCTGGTCGTCGCGTCGGTGCTCTCGGGCAACCGCAACTTCGAGGGGCGCGTCCACCCGGCGGTCAAGGCCAACTACCTCGCGAGCCCGCCGCTCGTCGTCGCGTACGCCATCGCGGGCACGGTGGACATCGACATGTTCAACGAGCCCATCGCGCAGGACAAGGACGGCAACGACGTCTACCTCAAGGACATCTGGCCCACGAACAAGGAGGTCCAGGACCTGCGCAACGAGGTGGTGACGCGCGAGCAGTTCCAGGACAAGTACGCCGATGTGTTCACGGGCAACCCGACGTGGAACGATGTCCCCGTCTCCGAGTCCGAGCTCTACGCGTGGCGCGACGATTCGACGTACATCCAGAACCCGCCCTTCTTCGAGGGCATGGGCGAAACGCCCCCCGGCTTCACGCCCATCACCGGCGCCCGCTGCCTCGTCTACGTCGGCGACTCGGTCACCACCGACCACATCTCGCCGGCCGGGCGCATCGAACCCGAGACCCCCGCCGGCCAGTACCTCATCGCCCAGGGCGTCGCGCAGAAGGACTTCAACTCCTACGGCTCGCGCCGCGGCAACGACCGCGTGATGACGCGCGGCACCTTCGCCAACGTCCGTGTCAAGAACAAGCTCGCCGACGACAACGGCGCGATCCGCGAGGGCGGATGGACGCGCGACTTCACGCAGGGCGCGGGCATGGGCGCACCGATCGCGTACATCTTCGACGCCGCGATGAACTACAAGCAGGCGGGCACGCCGCTCGTCGTGCTGGCGGGCAAGGACTACGGCATGGGCTCCTCGCGCGACTGGGCGGCCAAGGGCACGATGCTGCTGGGCGTGCGTGCTGTCATCGCCGAGAGCTTCGAGCGGATCCACCGCTCCAACCTCGTGTTCATGGGTGTGCTGCCCCTGCAGTTCCCCAAGGGCCAGACCGCCGCATCGCTCGGCCTCGACGGCACGGAGACCTTCGGCCTCACCCTCCCCGACCCCCTGGGTCCGGGCGCGACCGTCCGCGTGAAGGCCACCAAGGCGGACGGCCAGGCGATCGAGTTCGACGCCTTCTGCCGCGTCGATACCCCCGTCGAAGTCGAGTACGCCCGCAACGGCGGCATCCTGCACACCGTCATCCGCAAGAAGCTGAACGAGGCGAAGCAGCCAGCGGGAGCCTGACGTTGCAGTTTCAGGCCACGAGCACCCTTGCCGACTACCGCGCCGCGGCGCGATGGTCGGCCACCCACGGCGCACCGGCGGCGATGCGCCATCGCGCCGCCCGCAGCGCGATCGGCATCTACGCCGGGTTCGCCGTGGTCGGTTCGATCTGGGCGGCGATCGCGCAGACCACGTTCTCAGTCATTCTCGCGATCACCTTTGTCGCGATTGGCGCGTATTCGATCTATAAGCTGGTCTCGCCCCGCAAACGCGAGGAGGCGGTTGCGCGTCTCGTCGACAAGATGGCGGAGCAGGGCGGGATCGACCTCACGAACGAGCCGGAGACGATCGCCCTCGAGCCCGTGGGCATCCGCGTTTCCGCATCCGACGGGGGCGAGACGCTTGTCCCGTACACGCGCATGCGCGAGGTGACGCGGATCAATGACACCCTGCTCGTCGTGGGCGAGACCATGCCGCTCATCACCGTCCCGATCGCCGCGTTCCCCGATGAAGCCCAGCAGAGCGATTTCGTCGCCCGCGTCGAGGAGTCAATAGCCGCGGCGGGGGGCGTCGCCACGCCGCCCATGACCTAGAGGGGGCCGCACCCGTCTCACGCCAGCCGATCCGGGACATGCCAGGGCGCGGACCCGCGGGTATTTTGCACATGGGTCAATCCCCGAGAGGAGGTTCGCCCATGAACGCCAACAACGCCAAGCCGATCACGCCCCACACGAGCGACCCGCTCTGGGAGGCGATCGATGCGTTCCAGATCGACGACGAGGGCTCGGAGCTCACGTTCGCCGGGCGGCTCGCCCGCGAGAACGGGTGGTCGCGCGCCTTCGCGGAGCGCGTGATCGATGAGTACAAACGGTTCGTCTACCTCGCGATGGTCGCTGGCCATGAGGTCACGCCATCGGAACACGTCGACCAGGCGTGGCACCTCCACCTGACGTACACGCGGTCGTACTGGGAAGAGATGTGCGGCCAGGTCCTGCCCGCACCCCTCCACCACGAGCCGACACAGGGCGGCGGCGATGAGAGCGCGAAGTTCAACGACCAGTACGAGCAGACGCTCGACTCCTACCGCAGGGTCTTTGGCAAGCGTGCGCCGAGGGACGTCTGGCCCAGCGCCAAGACGCGCTTCGGCAGCGACCTCGCGTGGCAGCGCATCAACGTCCTTGAGCATTGGGTGCTCCGCAAGCCCAAGGCGTGGCAGGTCGTGCTCACAATCGCGATCGCGGGCGGCATCGGCGCGACCCTGCACGCGGGGCTGCACGCCGACCCCGTGGTGACCGCGGTGGTCGCGGGCTTGGCGCTCATCGTGCCGATCGTGCTGATCGTGACGGCGCCGCTCAGGAAGGCCGCCGCGGCCTCCTCCTCGAGCGGCGGGGGGTGCGGGTTCTTCGGTTTCGGGTGTGGAGACGGCGGCTGTGGATCGGGGTGTGGTGGGGGGTGCGGCGGCTGTGGGGGCTAGGCGGCGCCCGGCGCGCCGCCGGCTGTCGCGCCGGGCGCTGACGACAACCCGGGTTCACACGACGAGCCCCTCGAGCCCCCCAAGCCCAAGCGGCTCCTTCGTGTGGAACGGCTCGGCGTACAGCGTCCCGATCCGCGACCCGAAGTACCCCAGGCTGTTGAGCACCCAGTCCTCGACCGTGCGACCGCCCGGCTGCGCGCCGATCCGCCCCGGCGCGACGAACTGCGTGTGGTACGCCTCCATCGACTCGACCTTCTTGCGCTCATACCCCGTCACGTCGATGCAGAAGCTCGGGTCGGCGACCCAGCGCAGGTGCGTCGCGTAGTAGTAGAAGAGCCACTTGGGGTAGCGCCGCTCGCCCCGCACGTCGAGGCGGCTCAGCTTCGCGTCGAACCGGGCATCCTCGACGATGCGTGTCGTCGCGCGGTGGTCGGGGTGCGCATCCTCGAAGTAGGGGGTGAAGACGATCTCCGCGCCGTGCTCGCGCAACACCTC
Source organism: Phycisphaerales bacterium (assembly GCA_965228605.1). Lineage (GTDB taxonomy): Bacteria > Planctomycetota > Phycisphaerae > Phycisphaerales > UBA1924. Next base: position 2,481,330 of record OZ245825.1, on the reverse strand, counting down.
CGCGACGAGGTGCCGTGCTTCGATCGTGTGCTCGACGAAGCGGTTGGGCAGGCCAAGCTGGACGCGCGGGGCGCCGAGGACCTCCGACGCCCTCGTCCACTCCTTCTCGCGCGTGACGGGATCGCCGAGCGGCGTGGGCTCGCCGTTCGTCATGTCGAGGAGCAGCACATCGTGCCCCTGATCGACGAGCTTGGCGATCGTCGCGCCCATCCCCGCTTCCTGGTCGTCGGGGTGAGGCCCCACCACCACGATGTTCATGCGATCCACCTCCGAGCGGTCAGGGCATCATCTCGTCCACGCCGCGGGGCAGCGTAGGCCTGACGACGGGCCCATCGCCCGCGCCCCGCGCCGAATCGAGCTCGAACAGCACACGCTCCGCCCGTGCGTTCAGGTACGTCATGATCTCAGCGCTCGCGGCCCTGTCGCCCACCGCCCTCGCGTGCCCGAGCTCGCACATCCACCGCGACACGTTCGCGAGTTCGTCGACCGCGCCGCCCGTCGGGGTCCACCACGCGGGCGTCGCGCCGAGCTGGGCCGCGACCTGACCCGCGGCGGGCCCGTCGGCGACGGGTTCAGCGCCCGCCGCTTCACCAAGCCGCACGAGCAGGCGCGCCATGGAGCTGGCGCGCTGGTGCGTCGCGATCGCGCTCGCCATCCCCGCGGGCTCGTCCGCGATCAGCGCATCGACCGCCTGCCCGAGCGACGCCCCGCCGAGCTCGCGCACACCCTCGCCCGCCTCGCCTGCGCCCTCGATCCACGGGCTCAGGTCGAGTCGCGCGAGCAGCGCCTCATCGCGCAGGCGCACCGCGTCCGCGATGGCGCCGAGCAGCGCCGCGTCGCGATCGAGGGCTGCGCGGGCTTCCGTATCGTCGCGCTGCTGGGCGAGCGCTGTGAACAGTGCGGCACGGTCCTTACGCACGATCCGCGCGACTTCCGCCGAGCGCCCGCCGAGGATCGCATCCACGTCCGCCCCGCCCATCGCGAGCAGCCGCTCGCCCGTGAGCTCCCGGTAGGTGTCGAACGCCCGCCCGATCACCACGAGCTCTTCAACCGCCTCCGTGCGATCGTCCTCGTTGGCGATGAGGGGCTTGAGCGCACCGACGCGCTGGGCCAGCGCCCGCGCGCTCTCATCACCCATCGCGCCGAGTTCGCGCACCAGGTCATCGACCTCCACCACTCGCCGGTACGCCTCGACCGCGTCCGCGTGGCGGACGAGCAGGCTCACGCTCGAGGGCGACACCGCCGCGGAGTCGCTCTCCACCACGCCCACGAGTTCGCTCAGCACGCCCGCGCCCAGCGCATCGACGTCGAGCGCGATGGCGCGCATCGTGGTGCGCAGGTTGCCCGGCGCGGTGCGCCAGTCGGGGATCGACTGCCGCTCGTACATCACGCCCAGCGCCCGATCGACGACCCGCGCCTTCGCGGCGAGCCTCCCGCGCCCGCCCCGCTCGAGCAGGCGTGCGAGCATCGCCCGCCCCAGCGCCTCCGCGTCCGACCGCCGCCCGTCTTCCAGGTCGAGCGCTTCGATCAGCGCGAGCGTGCGTCCGACCGTCGCCACCGCGCGGGCCTCGCCCCACAGGTCGCCATCGGGCGAGGCGAGCGCCTCGTCCACGTGCTGGACCACCGCCTTGCGGAGCGTGTCGTCGATCCACGGCGCCCGCCCGAGCGTCGCGATGAGCCCAAGCACATCGCGCAGGATCATCGAGGGCCGCCCATCATCGGCGCCCGCGCCGAGCAACGCATCGGCCCGCGCGACCTGAGGGGTGAGCGTCGCGAGCGTCTCGATCGCCCCGGGGCCGAGCCCGATCGAGCGCAGCTCGTCCCGCAGCTGGTCCAGGTCGATGTCGCGCAGCCGCGCCTCGGTCACGGGCGGGACGCCCGGCGGGGCGAGCCCCTGTGCGGCCCAGGCCGCTTCGTAGAGATGATCGCTCGCGAGTCGCGTTTGTGCGACGGCGCCGCCCGTGTCATCGGTGCCCAGCAACAGGGCCGCATCACGGGCCCGCGCCACGAACCCATCGAGCGACTCACGCCCACGCGCCCAGCGCAACATCGCGGCACCGCCCGACGACCCCGCGCGGGCCTCCTTCGCGCCCTCCGCGTGCGATGCGCCGAGCGCATCGATCGCGTCGAGCCCATCGACGAGCGTGAGCGCTAGGAGCGCGAGGGGCGCATCATCGCGCCCCCGATCGAGCAGCGCCAGCGCGAGTTCACGCGCCGCGACGGGCGCTTCGAGCGCGAGCAGGGCATCGCGACCCACCCCAGCGTCGCGGGCCTGATCGAGGCGGGCGCGGAGCTGGGCGAGTTCGTTCCGCACCTCGTCGGCTCGCGCGACGAGCACCGACCGCTCGGCAAGGGTGGGCGGCCCGCCACCGCCCAGGTTGAGCCGCTGGGCGTGCGCTGCGCTCGCGCCGATGCAGGCGCACATCACGCCCGCCCACGCCGGGAGCCGCCTCACTGCCCATCGCGATCGTGTGCGCACCGCAATGCCTCCTCATACACCCGCTCAAGGTCTGCCACCATACGCGCCGCAGCGAACCCCGGCACGATCCGATCCAACGCTGCGCCCGCCAGCGCATCCCGGCGCTCCCGATCCGCGAGCATCCAGCGCACCGCCTCGCGCAGCGCCCCCGCATCGCCCGCGGGCACGAGCCGCCCCGTCTCCTGATCGATGACCACCTCGCGGGTTCCATCCACATCGGTCGCCACGACGGGCACGCCCACCGCCATCGCCTGCACCACGCAGCGCGGCAGCCCCTCCCGATAACTCGGGTGCACGAGCACATCCATCGCGCCGAGCATGGCGGGCACGCGCTCGGGGGGGACAAGGCCCGCAAGCACGACGCGGTCGCGCAGGCCCATCTCCACGAGCCGGGCGGTGAGCGCCCCGCGCCGCCACCCATCGCCCACCCAGAGCAGGCGCAGGTTTGGGCGCTCGCGGAGCGTGTCCCCCAGCGCATCGAGGACGTCGTCGTGCCCCTTCAGGTCCGCGAGGCGCGCGACGGTGCCAATCACGACGTCATCGGCGGCGAGGCCCAACTCCCGGCGGACGCCGCTCTGCGCGCGCTCCGTGCGGGCGTGCTCGTAGGGCGCGAGGTCGATGCCCGAGCGCACGGTGGTGTACCGCTCGGGCGTGCCGATGCCCGCTTCGAGGAACTGCGCCGTCATCGCGTCCGCCACGCTCACGATCCTGTGGCACCGCTTCGCGGCCCACCGCTCGGCGGCGATGTACATACGGTTCTTGTGCGCGCTCTCGTGGCGGTGGAAGGGCGGGCCGTGGATGGTGTGGACGATCGCGGGGAGGCGGTGGGACGGCTCGCCGAGCCGTTCATCTCTCAGACCCCCTCCGTCAGCCGGGGCCCGGCTGTCCCCCGCCCCGCCGGGCGCGGGGGAGGGGACGCGGGCCCCCCACGCCGCGCCGCGCCCGAGGATGCCCGCCTTCGACGAATGCGTGTGCACGATGTGCGGGCGGAGTGTCGCGATGAGCCGGCGGAGCTGGAGGTACGCGCGGAGGTCCTTCCACGGGTGCACCTCGCGCACCAGCGCGGGCACGACGTGGGGCGTGATGCCGCCATGCGTTTGGACGCGTTCGAGCATCGACCCTTCGGGGCCGTAGATCGGGCCGAACGCGAGGTGGACGTCGTGGCCCAGCGCGGACTGGCCCTCGCACGAGAGGATGGTGTTCTCCTGTGAGCCGCCCAGGATGAGGCGCGTCGAGATGTGGAGGATGCGGAGGGGCATGGGGGAAGAGAACAGCAGAGCAGCAGATCAGCGAAGCAGCAAATGTTGGAGTCAGGTTGGCGCAGGCTCCAAGGGCGTTGTCACGCCGCACTCGGGGCAGGTTCGAACGTCGATTTTGTTGAGGTCGTATCCGCAGGCGAGGCAGTGGTTGAGGCGGAGGCGTTCGCGCTGTCGCTTGCGCTCGCGGCGCAGCATGCCCCACACCGACCCGCCGATCAACAGGCCCGTGAGCGCTGGAAGCCACAGCGGTATCGCGATCGCGTTCATGGCTGGCATCTTCACGCGTCTCACGCCCCATTCCATGCGGCGGATCGGACGGCTGCCGCCGGCGATGCCACGCTCGTACGGGAACGATGACACCGCACCATGCCCCGCGTGCACCCGCCCGTCCATCACGAACGCGAACGGCTGGTGACCCAAGCGGTCCGGCTCGCCGCGCCACGCGACCGCGTAGAAGATCGAGCCAAAGAAGAGCGCGGTGCTGAGCACGCCCATCCCGCCGCAGCACACTGCCAGGATGAATAGCGCGCGCCGCTTCACGCTCGCGGCTCCGCGCCGCACTCGGGGCATCGTGAGCCATCGAGCCCGCTGAGGTCGTACCTGCACGAGGCGCACAAGCCGAGAGATGCGAGGTCAGCCTTGAGCATGCGTCGCCCTATCCGGCTGCCATGGCGGATCACCAACGGCACCAGGACCCATATGGAGAGGAGCACGCCCGTCGCGGCGAGGCGCATGTCGCGCGGGTAGGCCGGGCCGTACTCAGCGAGAATGGCAGACCGGAGCGTGACGTCCTCAATCGGCTCGATGACGAGCCAGACGAACGGGACCGAGGCGAGCACCGGTGGCACATACGCTCCCTTTGGCGATCCGAGCGACACGAGCCAGGCGATCAGCACCGCGGCCAGGAGGAAGGCCACCCCGAACCACGCGGCGTCCGCCGGGACAGCCATATTGTCCAGCACCTCGCAAAGCGTGAACAGCATCACTGTCGCGCCTCCGACGCCACGAGCCCCACCGTCCCCACCGGCTCGGGATACCTTCCCCACATCAGACAAAGCCCCTCGGGGCCCATCGTCTGCCCCGCGAGCCGCCGTTCGCCCGTCTCCAGTGCCCGGCGCAGGTCATCCACCGTCTTGTGCCCACGCCCCACCTCGACGATCGAACCCGCGATGATGCGCACCATGTTGTAAAGGAACCCGTTCGCGCTGACGTCGATATGGAACAGCTCGTCGCCCTCGCGTGAGACCTCGCATGACAGCAGGTTGCGGACCGTCGAGTCGCGCCCGTGCGACGCCGCGGCGAAGGCCGCGAAGTCGTGCTCGCCCACGAGCACGCTCGCCGCCTCACGCATGAGCCCAAGGTCGAGCGTGTGCCCGATGTGCATCACCCACTTGCGTTCCCAGAGCGGTCGCTCGCGCGACGACCAGACCGAGTAGCGGTAGCCCTTCGCGATGCAGTCCGAGATCGGGTCGAAGTCGTCGTGCACGCGCTCGGCTTCGAGGCACAGCGCATCGTCGGGCAGGCGGTTGTTGAGCGCCATCGCGAGGCGCTCGTCGGGCGGGCCCAGCCGGTCGTCGGGCGCGGTGAAGGCGACGGTCTGGGCGCGGGCATGCACGCCAGAGTCGGTCCGTGATGCTCCGGTGACTGGAACGCGTTTCAGGATCACCTTCGCGACGGCGTCCTCCACGGCCTGTTGAACCGTCCTCAGCGCACGCCGGGGCCTCCCATCGGGCGTCTGCCCCGCCTCCGCCGCGACCACCCGCGGCGCGCCGGGCATCTCCGCGGGCTGGTGCTGCTTCTGCCACCCGTGAAAGTCGGTCCCGTCATAGGCGATGAGCAAGCGGTATCGGGCCACGGCGTGAGGATACGGGGGCGTCGCTCGCGACGTCCGTTATTGAGACACAGTCACACCTGCGAAATCGCTCGATCGGGCGGAACCGCCCGAGTAGGGGAGACGGAAGGGGGTGGTGAGGAGAGGGGAGTTCGCTCCCTTCGGCAGGCCCGCCCCCGACCGCCAGACGGGGACGCGCACGGACCGGCCATGCCCATCGGCGGCGCGAGACCATTGGCCTCGCCCCGCCAGCCGGCCATGCCTGCCAAGGCCTCAGCCCGAGCGTTCGCGCTCGCCCATGGACGGGCGGGCACGAACGCACGGGCGCAACGCGCGTGTCGCAAAGCGAACACGGGGAGTGAGAGAGGGCCGATCGCCGAGAGGTGGTCGGTCCGCGCGCTAGTCGCACTGCTTGCACAGGTCGAAGGCGTCGCCCTCGCAGACGTGGTCCCAATAGACCTCGCAGCAATACGGGTCTTCCTTGCACACGAGCTCCGTGCACACCGGGTCGTCGCACCCGGCGGTGGGGTGCTCCTCGCAGCAGGGCCCATAGAAGATCCCATCGCACAGCGGCCCGGGGCACAGCGAGAAAGCCCACGCGGCGCACAACTCGTCCCACTCCTCGACGCAGCAGTAGGGCACTTGCCTGCACACCTCCGCCTCGCACGGCTCGTCGATGCACCCGGGCGTCGCGTGGGGGTAGCAGCACGACTCGGGCCCCGCGATGCACACGGGGCAGAGCCCCAGCGCCGTCTCGACGCAGGCCTCGTCCCAAAGGACGGTGCAGCACGACTCGTCCGACGCGCACACGAGGTCCATGCACAGCGCATCGGCGCACCCGCCCTCGCCGCTTGGCGCGCAGCAGGGCGCGGGCGCAGGCCCTCCACACCCACCCGTGCCAAACGCCGCAAGCAACAGGTTCAGGTCAGCGGAGTCGGTGTCGTCGTCGCCATCGATGTCGCCGTCGGGCGTGGCGCCAAAGGCGAGGAGCACGGCGTTGAGGTCGCTCGAGTTGACCTCACCGTCGCGGTTGAGGTCGGCATCGCACCCGCCCGCGAGGGCCGGTGGCACCAGGAGAGTGAGCGGCGCGAGACAGGCGAGAATGGCGGGGGGTGGGTTTCGCATGGCAACAAGGCTGGCCGATGAGCCGGCCGGGGTCAACCCCCTTGTGGGGGTTTGGCGGGACGCGTCAGCCGCCGTGGACGGTGTCGTCGGGAGACGACCGCGTGAAGGGCTTGCCCTCGCTCCACTTCTTCATCATGGAGTCCTGGAGCTCCTTCGCGTGCCCGCCGAGCATGAGCACCTCGATGACGTCCCGCACCCTGACGTTCTTCTCGTCGCGGGCGTGGTTGGGGATCTCGAGGGGCGCCATCACGCCATACCCAAGGCCCAGGTGGAGCAGCGTCCAGGCGGTGACCTCGGGGCTGAACGCCTTGGAGACAAGACCCTCATCCTGGACGCGCCGGACCTCGCCCGAGACGAACCCGTGGAGGGCCCGCACGTGGCGCTGGATCGCGGCGAGGATGTCGGGGTCGTCGATCTCCATCATCGCCTGGAGGATGACGCGGTAGATCCCGCTGCCGCGATGGGTGACCGTTGGGTTGGCGCCAATCAGGCGGCGGAGCCGCTGGGCGGTGTCCTTCGACTGGCGCAGGGCCCGCTCCCACTCCTCGATGGTCCGCGTCCCCGTGCGATCGATGACCGCGATGAACAGGTCCTTCTTCGACTTGAAGTGGCGGTAGATGATGGGCTCGGTGACGCCCGCGGCTCGCGCGAGCTCCGCCGTGGTCGCACCCCCGTACCCGCGCTCGGAAAACAGCCGCACCGCCGTGTCGAGCAGCTGTTCTCGCCTCTTCGCGGCGGGCAGGCGGTTGATCTTCACGCGCGGGGTCCCTCCTAGACGCCTTCCCGATTGGGGTAAATGTATACTAACTTGTCGGACAACGCCCCCCGAAATCCCCGCAAACACCCCGCTGAGCCTCCGGAAGCCCCGATTCGGGGTATAGAGGGAAGTCCCGCTACCGCGGGCGGTAGGGGGGCACCGGGTCGAAGCCCGACCCACCCCCGGGCCGGCACCGCACGATGCGCCGAGCGGTCAACCACGTCGCCCGCACGGGCCCGTGCGTGCGGTAGGCATCGAGCCCATACGCCGAGCACGAGGGCTCGAACCTGCAGTGCCCGCCCATGAGGGGTGAGAGCACCAGCCGGTACGCGCGGATCACGAGTAGGAAGGGCAGGTTCACGAGAGCCCACGGCGAGCGCGGCTCGATGTCGGGCTCGGGCCCGGCGTCAGTTTGGCAGTCCCGGTTCACGCTCGATTGAAGGCGGGCCGACTACTCGAGGCTCGCGCCAAGCGCGACGCACTGCTCCACGAGCGCCTTGGCCTCTTCGAGGTTCTCGCGCCCCGGCGCGTTGAGCTTCGAGTCCCGATCGAGGTCGAGCAGCTCATCGCGGGCCGCGACCGCCTCGCGCTGAGCGACCGCGAGGCGGTCGCGCCTGAGCGCCTCGGATGCCGCTTCGTCCCGCGCGAGGCGGAGGGCGCAGTCCGCGATACGCAGCCGGGCCCACGAGCGCGACATGCGCGTCATCGCGTTGGTCGGATCGGTCTCGACCACCCCAGAGAACAGGTCGGTCGCGTTACGCGCCGCGACGAGCGCGCTTTCCCAATCTTCCTGGAGCCCGAGCAGTTCGCTCTGCGTCATGAGTGCCCCAGCGTAGAAGCGTTGGCGCTTCGTGTTCTCTGGCGCCTGGCCCGCGAGCGCGCCCGCAAGACCGACCGCCTGCTCCATCACCTCGCGCGCACGCGCTCCTTGCCCATCGGACATGAGCGCACCGGTGTACCCGCGCAGCGCCACCGCGAGGCTCTCGGCCATGCGCTCGTCATCGGGCGACCGCTCGACCGATGCGCGGAGCAGGTCCACCGCGCGGGCCCACAACGCGAGCGCCTCCTCGTGCTCGTCCAGGTCTGCCCGCACCCGCGCGAGATGGCCGAGCCCCTCCGCCAGGTCACGCGTCGCACGCGCCCGCCCACGCGGGTCGTCCCCTGCCGCGCTGAACTCCGCTTCGCGGATCGCCACCGACTCCTTCGAGAGGTCGAGCGCCTCACTCATGTCGCCGGCGTCGCCCCGCGTCCTGAGGAAGCCCCCGAGCCTCGCGCAACCCAGCGCGACGAGCCGCGCGTAGCGCGGGTTGTCGATCCGTGCGCCCACCCCGCGTCGGAGGCGGAGGGATTCGCGCGCCAGCGCGACCGCGCCATCAAGGTCCCCCTCGCGCGACAGCGCATCGGCCGCGCTGCCCATGCTCACGGACGCTGCGTGGACCATCGACGCCGAGCCGTCGTCGCCCGAAGCCGCCAACACCTCCCGCGCCCTCGCATACCGATCCTTCGCAGACGCCAGGTCCCCGAGCGTGAGTTCCGCGTCGCCGAGCTTCATCAGGACGCCCGCGTGCTCGATCGCGCCGTCGGGCGAGGCGTCACCCATCTGCTCGCGGAGCGCGAGGGCCGCCTCGTAGTGGGCCCTCGCCGCCGCGACGTCACCCTGGTTCGGTCCCCGTGCGCCGCCCTTCAAGTCGCCGATCTTCGTCTGCATGAGCGAGCGGAAGCGCAGCATCCGGTCATCGCCCTCCTCGCTCGACGCCTCGAGCGAACCGACGAAGGCCTCGGCCTGCGCGAGCATCAACCCGCGCAGCTCCATCGAGCCTGCGAGCTTCTCGGCCTCTGTGTGCATCTCCGTGAGGAACGCGAGCGTCCCGCCACTCAGCGCCTCGAACAACCCCTCGGCGCGCTCCCTCGCCGCCGCCTCAGCCGCCGCGGATGCGTCCGCGGCTTCCCGGGCCGCCTGCGCCTCGCTCAACGCCGACGTCGCGACGTCGCGCGCCTCGATCGCATCCCTGGTCGCTGCCTCGGCGCGCCGCCACTGCCACGTCGTCGCGCCGAGCCCGCCCACGAGCAGCAGCGTGATCACCGCCGCGGCGCTCACGCCCGCGCGGTGCCGCTTCACGAACTTCTTCGCGTAGTACGCCCAGTCCGCCACGCCACGCCGGGCCTCGACAGGCAGCCCCATCACGTGCCGCTCGATGTCCTGGGCCAGGTCGAGCGCCGAGCGGTACCGGCGGTCGGGCGTCTTCTCGAGCGCCTTGAGCACGATCAGGTCCAGGTCGCCCGCGAGCCGCTTGCGCAGGCGGTCGGGCGTGACCGACCGCCGCTTCGAGATCGTCGCGGCGTCGACCTCGCGGGTCGACCCATCGGGCAGATGGTGCGTGAGCACACGGTTGATCGCGGTGCTCGGCCGCTCGGGCGGCTCATCGCACACCACGCGCACGATCTCCTCCCGCAGGCGCGTCGAGAGGCGCAGCGGGCGGTGCCCCGTGAGCAGTTCGTACAACAGCACGCCGAGTGAGTACACGTCCGACGACGTCCCGACGAGCCCGCCGCGCACCTGCTCGGGCGAGGCGTACTCGGGCGTCATCAGTTGGAGGAGCGGCGCCGTGTGGATGCCCGCGTGCGACAGGTCGGGGTTGAGCAGCTTCGCGATGCCGAAGTCGAGCAGCTTGGGCTCGCCCGAGGGCGTCACGACGATGTTCTGCGGCTTGATGTCGCGGTGCACGACCAGGTTCTGGTGCGCATGGTGCACCGCATCGCACACCTTGCGGAACAGGATCAGGCGCGACTCGATGGACAGCGCGTTCGCGTCCGCGAAATCGTCGATCGCCTGGCCCTGCACGTACTCCATCACGAAGTAGGGGCGCCCGCTCTCGTCGGTGCCCGCGTCGTAGAGCTTCGCGATGTTGGGGTGGTCGAGCGCCGCGAGGACCGTGCGCTCGAGGCGGAAGCGCGAGAGCACTTCATCTGTGTCTGTGCCGCGCTTGAGCAGCTTGAGCGCCACCTGGCGCTTGATGTCGTCGCCCTGCTTTTCCGCGAGGTAGACGACGCCCATGCCGCCCTTGCCGATGCGCCTGATGATGCGGTAGTCGTCGACGACCTTCGGGTCCGGCTCATCGCGCGGCTCGCCCACGAACATCGCCGCCGACGGCATGGGCGTGGTCGCGCCGTCGCCGTCTCCCGAGGAGGGGGTGCGTGGTCCCGTCGGGTTGTCGTGCGTGTCGTCGCTCATGGCCGGTGGAGAGAGTGTGGGTCAGGACGCCCCGGCGCGCCCGCCCTCGCCCCACAGATTCTGACACATTCTCACGACTCGACGCGCCCGACAGCGCTCCCGGCTACTCTTTCCAGAGCGATGACCCCACTGACCGCCCCGGAGCCAGCGCCCATGGCGACCCCAGCCCGCCAGGACCACTTCACGACCACCGCGGTCACCTGGCTCGCCAAGCGGCTCGATGAGGGCGACACCGGCAGGCTCCTCGCCAACGAACACATCATGCGCGTCTACGCCGAGCCGCTCCGGATCTACATCCTGGGCAGTTCGTTCCGCAAGCTCGGCGACCCGGAAGACCTGGTCCAGGGCTTCTTCGCCGACCGCCTGGGCCGCCAGGAGTTCCTGTCGCGCTGGCAGTCGAGCGGGCGCCCGCTCCGCTTCTGGCTCATCGTCGCGCTCAAGCACTTCCTCCTCGAGACGGCCCGCCGCGAGAAGCGTCACGCCGCGGGCGAGCTCGCGGAGTTCGACGCCGCGTCGTCCACGTCGAGCGATGCCGATGCGCAGTTCGAGCGGTCGTGGGCGCAGGCGTCGGTCCACGAGGCGCTGCGCCGCGCCGACGAGGCGTGTCGCACCGCGGGCCTCGACGAGCACTGGCGCATCTTCCACGCACGCCACCTCCAGTCCATGGACTACGAGTCCATCGAGGAGAAGATGGGCGTGCCCCGCGCCCGGGCCGCGGTCATGGTGCGCACCGCGACGCGGCACTTCAAGCAGGCCCTGCGCGATGTGCTCGGATGGCCCGGCGCAAGCGATGAGCAGCTCGACCAGGAGATCCACCAACTCATGCAAGCGAGCGCGCTATGAGCGAGTCCAACCCACCCTCAGCAGACGAGAAGCGCCAGGCGACCGTCGTCACGGAACTGCTCTCGCTCGGGCTCGCCAAGCGCCGCCCCATCGACCGTGTCATCGAGCGTCTGGGCGAGCCCGACGCCGCCGAGTGGATCGCCGCCGCGCTCATCAAGCCGCCCTTCAGCTCGTCGGACATCGTCTTCACCCAGGGCGACCACGCCCTCGAACTCGACTCGCTCGTCCGCCTCAAGGACGAAGCCAAGCGCATGGTCAACAAGGGCGACGGCGCCGACGACCACACACGGGGCCTCCTTGGCTACTTCTTCGCGGTTGCCTTCGGGCTCGCGCTCCACGACCGCATGATCTCGAGCTACCCACCAGACACGGTCCGCGCCTCCCTCGTCGACCTCGCGGGCGTGATGCCCGACCCCTGGCGCTCAACCTTCGAGACCGCGGTCGAGCGCGCCATGGCGATGGACTGATCTCCCATTCGCATAGGGGATTTCCTTTCCACCGACTTTCGTATAGTCTGAGGAGTAGGCCCTACCGAGGTGGGGTCGTTCGTCCTATGCGAACTCTGTTGGAGAGGAACCCACCCATGACACGTCGCATCAGCTCAGCACTCGCCGCTCTCGCCGGCGGCTCGATCGCTCTCAGCGCCCTCGCGGGCGCGAACACCCCCGCCGAGATCGTTGTCGCCGAGGGCGACGCGGTCGGTGATGGCGTCGTCACCTCCGTCAACGCTCCCTTTACCGACAGCACGGGCAAGGTCGGGCTCGTGGGCATCATCGAACTCCCCGATGAGTCCACCGACCGCTTCGTCTGGTACGACACGGGCCCCGTGTTCTTCGGCAGCGACGTCGTCACCAACGTCCTCACGGGCGGTGAGGGCACCATGGACGTCACCGACACGGGCGACTTCCACTACTCGCCCTCCGTCGACGGCAACGACGGCTCCTGGTCCGCCACGGGCCCCGTGCTCGTCGAGACCGACGAGGCGCCGGGCTTCCCGGGCCAGTTCATCTCCTTCGCTTCGCGCCCGCGCGTCACGCCGGGCGGCGACTTCTATGTCGTCTCGGGCGTCACCGACACCAAGGGCGGCAGCACCAACAACCGCGTCTTCTACCGCGTGAACCTCGGCAAGAACACCTTCGACCCCGTCTACGTCGCGGGCTCGACCGTCATCGACGGCGTCCCCGTCTCCACGGGCAGCGGCGTCGACTTCGACTACAACTTCTCCGATGATGGCGGCTTCCTCATCAACGTCCTCGACCTCGACACGGGCAACACCGACACCGACTTCGTCGTCGTCCTCAACGGGCAGAAGGTCCTCCAGGAGGGCGACGACGCGGGCAACGGCGAGACCTTCGACAACATCGACCAGGTCGACGTCAACAACGCGGGCGACTGGATCGTCACGGGCGACACCGACGGCGACGGCAACTTCGACGAGTACATCGCGCTCAACGGCGCCATCATCCTGCGCCAGGGCGACCTCGTCGATGGCGTCAACCTCTCGGGCAGCGTCAACGCCGTCAGCCTCAACGACGACGGCGTCCTCGCCCACATCTGGGGCTCGGGCGATGAGGAACGCCTCTACACCACCGACACCGCCACCAACGAGACCTCGGTGATCCTCGCGGTCAACGACGTCATCGAGGTCCAGACCGACGGCACGACCGCCTACACCGTCCTCGACTTCAACGCCTCGGGCGTCATCGGCCCCGGCCTGGACTTCCAGGAAGACGGCTTCATCCACGTCGAGGTCGACCTCGAGCCGGTCGGCGGCGGCGAAGAGTTCGAGGCCATCATCCGCCTCGACCTGGGCGGCGGCGGCCCGCTCTGCCCGGGCGACCTCAACGGCGACTTCGTCGTCAACTCCGAGGACCTCAACATCCTCCTCGGCGCCTTCGGCTCGACCGCCGATGGCGACCTCGACGACGACGGCGACACCGACTCCACCGACCTCAACATCCTGCTGGGCAACTTCGGCAACGCCTGCCTCTAAACGCACGCGCCGAGTCCACGCACGCCGACCAGAGCGGGCCCCCACGGGCCCGCTCTTTGCATGCCCCCAGGCGCCCGCCCGCCCGCGCCGCACCCCTGTACGATGCCCCGCCAGGAGAGCACCATGACCACCCCGGGCGTCACAGCCACCACCAAACCGCGCACCGCCATCCTCATCGCGGGCGTCCCATCGGCCAACCGCACCCTCTACCACCGCATCCGCTTCCCCTGCGGCGACCCCGCCGCCTACGTCGAGCTGCACGGGGGCGAGCACGCCCCGGGGGAGCAGCCCTACCGCCCGCGCACCGAGCTGATCATCCGCGACATCGAGGTCGCCCGCGCCAAGCGGGCCGTCGACGCCGACGCCGTCGCGGCGGTCCAGGACTTCACCCCCGAAGGCGGCCTCTCGTCTGACCGCGAGACCGCCACCGCGCAGGCCGCCGCCGAGCTGCTCCGCCGGGCCCACGTCACCCGCGTCATCGCCGACCGCACGCTCCCGCTCAGCTTCGCCGACGAGGTCCGCAAGCTCGGCATCGCGCTCGAGTACGACTCGGACCTGGGCGTCGCCGAGCGCCGGGCCAAGGACGAGCAGGAGATCGAATGGCTCCGCGAAGCCCAGCGCATCACTGAGCAAACCGTCGAGTGGGCCTGCCGCCTCATCGCCACCGCCGATGTCGCGCCCGATGGCATGCTCCTCTACCAGAGCGCGCCCCTCACCGCCGAGCGGATGTTCGCCAAGATCGACGTCCGCCTGCTCGAGCAGGGCTACGCCAACGAGACATCGATCGTCGCCGCCGGCGCAGAGGGAGGCGACTGCCACAACCGCGGCTCGGGCCCGATCCACACCGGCGTCCCCGTCATCATCGACATCTTCCCCCGCAACAAGCGCACGCTCTACAACGGCGACTGCACGCGCGTCGTCGTCCACGGCGACGTCCCGGGCGACATCGCGAAGATGCACACCGCGGTCGTCGACGCCAAAGCGGCGTCGATCGGCGCGGTCAGAGCGGGCGCGACCGCCGACGCGGTCCACAAGGCGACCATGCAGGTCATCAACGCCCACGGCTTCGAGCGCGCCCTGCCCCCGCCCGATGCGCCCAAGGGCTTCACCTCCATGGCCCACGGCACGGGCCACGGCGTCGGGCTCGACGTCCACGAGCCACCGCTCATCGACGACGGCGGCCCGCCCCTCGTCGCCGGCGACTGCCTCACCATCGAGCCGGGCCTGTACAGCGTGGGCGTGGGCGGCATCCGCATCGAGGACATGGTGATCGTGACCGAGGACGGGTGCGAGAACCTGAACACGATTCAGGAGGGGTTGGATTGGACGTGAGCGATGGCGGTGCGCGAGGGAGGCGCAGCGCTCGCCGAGCGTGCATGTACGAGCCCCGAACGCAGTGAGGGGTTCCGGGCCTTGCGCGCGAAGCACCCCTCACTCCGTTCGGGGCTCGTACAGCGGCCCGGGCGCTAGCCGACCTGTGGGCACGGATCGCAACGCCGGGGCGTAGCATCTCGCATGCGAAGGGCCGCGGTCGGTGCTCTGTTGAGGCGTCTTCTCGTGTGCGCGCTGATCGGTGTGCTCGCCAATGTCGCGATCGCCTGGGGGTGCGCCCTCTGGTCCCCCTGGCGGCCAGGGCCTCATGTGACGCCCAACCCCAACGCAACCAGGCACGTCTTCTTCCGCCACGGGCTCGGCGTCGATCGCAGAGGGGAGGTCGGACTCACCGGCGGAACGTCGCGGTGGGTGAGCATGCGCGTCAGGGCGGGCCTCCCGCTGAGGTGCCTCGAATGCAACAAGGCGGGGCGTGGCCCATGGTCGTGGGGTTATGAGCGACCACCGTTGCCGCGGCCCGTGCCGCTCGGCCCGATCCCACGTGGCTTCCTGGTGAACACCGCTGTCTACACCGTAGCCGCCTTCGGCATGGCGAGCCTGTGGGGCCACGTTCGCATCCATAGGCGCATGGCCCGAGGGCAATGCGCACAGTGTGGGTACCCAAGGACAGGGGGCGCCGTCTGCCCCGAGTGTGGGAACACGACGCCTCGGTCGGTGAGGAAGCGCCGGGTGCGCTGGATCTGATCCGCAGGCGCGTCGGGCACCGTGGGCTACGAAGACGTTGCCGGTAGCGCCCCGAGCGTGGTGTGCGCCGGGCGAGCCTGGACGAGCCCCGAACGGAGTGAGGGGTTCCCCGCCATTCGTGTGCTCGACCCCTCACTCCGTTCGGGGCTCGTACAGCGGTGCGCCGCTCGGGATGGGCGGCCGGGCATCCACGATCGCCCCCGCGCCGTCCATGGCCGACGACCGACCGTCCACGGCCAGCCCCGCGCCGTCCACGGTCGGTCATCGAGCGTCCATCGTCGGCTCTGTGCGGTCCACGGTCGGCTCCGCGCCGTCCACGGCCGATGGCCGCACGTCCACGGTCGGCTCCGCGCGGTCCACGGTCGGCTCTGCGCGATGGACGGCGACGACCGATCGACCCCGCCGATAACCGCTTCCGTCCTCCGCCGACGCCCGGATGAGGTGGGTCAGACCGTGCGCGCAGGGGGTGATGAGGCGATCGGGCAGCGAGCCGGGGCGTGTCGCCCCGGGGCATGCGCAGCCGATGCCCCGACCGCCGAGGGGCTCCGCTGACCGCGCCGCTCCGAGTTCCCCACGCCGGTCCCCGATTCACCGGGGCCGCACGCCCCGGCTCGCGGAGGAGCGGCCGTTCTCCCAGCATTCAGCACGCGCGACGCAGCACGCGCTTCAGGCCGGCGTGAAGCTCGC
Organism: Phycisphaerales bacterium; assembly: GCA_965228605.1. Taxonomy (GTDB): domain Bacteria; phylum Planctomycetota; class Phycisphaerae; order Phycisphaerales; family UBA1924. The sequence continues at coordinate 2,465,048 of OZ245825.1, read as the reverse complement.
GCCAGGCATGCACTCAAAGGCCACGAAGTCGCCCACCTTGAACTGGTCGACCGGCTGGCTCTTCTGGAGCTTGGCGACGAACGGGATCGCCGCGTTGACCGTGAGCGTGCGGTTGGCCGGGTCCACCGCGATCACATCGCCCTGGAGCCGGCGGGGCCTGCCGTACACCGGCTCTACGTAGCGCCCGCCCGTCCTCACGAGGTCGACGCGCCGGGCATCGACGCGGATCACGCCCGCGATCTTCTTGCCCTTCTCGACCGACGGCTCGCGCAGCACGCTGAGCAGCAGCTCGTAGTTGGTCTCGGGGATGGCGAAGATGATCTCCTCGCCCGACTTGCCCGCGAGCGTGCCCCGCGCGTGGCTGGGGTTGCCGCGGGGTGCGGGGGCGCCGGCGGTCGGGGCCGACTCGGGTGATGGCGCGGTCGTGTCGCTCATGGTGTCCTCCGGGGTGGGGCCAATGGTCCCCCCGATCCCGCCGCGGATCAAGCGGGGCGGTTCCGGGGCGCGCCGAACGCCCCGTATACTCGCCCCATGCCGCGCAGGAAGAAGACGCCCGTCGCCATCGCCTACGACTTCGACGGCACGCTCGCGCCGGGCGACATGCAGGCGCGCAACTTCATCCCCGCCCTCGGGCTCACCCCAGAGGCCTTCTGGAAGGACGTCAAGGCCCACGCCCGCAAGCACGACATGGACGAGATCCTCGCCTACATGGAGCTGATGCTCCGCGAGGCCAAGTTCAAGGAACATCCGATCAGCCGGCAGGCCTTCGCCGAGTTCGGCGGCCGCCTCGAGTTCTTCCCGGGTGTCGACGACTGGTTCGAGCGGGTCGACGACTACGGCGCCGAGCGGCACCTCGAGGTCCGCCACTACGTGATCTCCTCGGGGCTCCGCGAGATGATCGCGGGCACGGCGATCGCGAAGCACTTCGACTACGTCTTCGCCTCCGGCTTCCGCTACGACCAGCACGACGTCGCCATCTGGCCCGCCCTGGCGGTCAACTACACCACCAAGGCCCAGTACCTGTTCCGCATCAACAAGGGCATCCCAAACTCCTGGGACAACACGAAGATCAACACGTTCATGACCGCCGAGCAGCGGCCGCTGCCCTTCGCCAACATGATCTACATCGGCGATGGGGAGACCGACATCCCCGCGATGAAGATGGTCACGTACCAGGGTGGGCGCGCGCTGGCGGTGTACCCGCCCAAGAGGAAGGGCGCGCGGGAGAAGGCCGAACTGCTGGTCGAGCAGGACCGGGCCAACGGCGCCGTGCTGGCCGACTACCGCCCGGGCAAGGCCCTCGAGGCCGCGGTGCAAGGCCTGCTTGATGAGATCGCCGGTAGGGCCGCGTTCGAGAGTGTCGCGAGGCCCACGCCACCCGCCAAGCCGGCGGCCCCGAAGCCCGAGTGATCACATCACCAGCGCCATGAGCCCGAGGCTCACGCCGATGATCCCCACCGCCGCGATCAGCCCGCACACCACCGCGCGCCACGACACCGACGCCAGCAGGCGGATGTTCACCTCGAGCCCGATCGCCGCCATCGCGAGCGTGAGCAGCAGCTTGCCGGCCCACGTCAGCTTCGCGGTGATGTCGAGCGTGCCCGCCTCACCGATCAGGCGCGTGATGGGCGAGCCCTCGGGGAACTGCAGCACGGGCAGGAGCTGGAGCGTCGACAACGCCGCGAGCCCGATGAAGCCCCACACGAACCAGGGCACAAACCGCGCGTAGTGCACGATCACGTGGCGGTCTTCGGGCTTGGCGTGGTGGCGGGCGTAGATCAGCGCCAGCACGAAGATGAGCGGGGCGAGCATCGCGACGCGCACGAGCTTGGTGAGCGTCGCCATCGCGCCCGCCTCGGGCCCGATCTGGAAGCCCGCGGCGGCGACCTGCGGCACCGCATGGATCGTCGACCCCGCGAGCACGCCCGAACGCTCAGCGCTGAGCGACAGCGCCACCGCGATGAACGGAACCGCGAGCATCGCGAGCAAGCCGAACAGGTTGATCGTGCCGATCGAGAGCACCAGGTCGTCGTCGTCGGCCTCGACGAGCGGCGCGACCGCCGCGATCGCGGAGTTCCCGCACACGCCCGTGCCCACGCCGACAAGGAGCGCGGTCTTCTTCGCGAGCCCGAGCGCACGCCCCGCGTAGTACGCGATGAAGATCGCCGCGACCAGCGACAGCGCCGTCACCAGGAGCGCCGGCAGCCCGATCGTCGCGAGCAGCGCGAGGTTCAGCCCCGCGCCGAGCAGGACGATCGCGATCGGGATGATCCGCTTGATGATCCGACGGTTGCCGGGCGTGATCGACTTGGGCAGCGGCAGCAGGTTGCGCAGCAGCACGCCGAGCACGATCGCCGCCATCGCCGCCGACACCACCTGCTGCGACGCCCCCGCGCGCACGACGCGGAACGGCGCAATGGGCAGCTCATGCACGACATGCGCGACGAGCGTCACGAGCCCCGACGCCACAAAGCCCGGCACAAGCACGCCCCACCCCACCGCGGGTATCGCCTTGGCGGGCTTGGGCTCCACGATCGGCGCGTAGATCCCCTCCATCGAGCCCAGTGAACTGAACGCCTCGACGCTCATCCGGCTGAACGCCTGTTCAGCGGTCTGTGGTGGTGGGGCCGCGACGGGGACCATGATTCTGGTCAGATCCCGCTGCCGTGGATGTGCTCGAAGATCACGGGCGTGTACTCCGTCACCGAACCATCGGTCAGGGAGTACGTGCTCATGCGCACCAGGGCGGGCGAGTAGATGTGGAGCGTGATCAGGTCCTGGCCCGGCGCCTGGAGGTTCGAGATCTGGTGCGTGTCGTCGTCCTGCGAAGCGCACACGTGCCCCTCGGGCGCATCGGCCGACGCCACCGCCTTGAGCACGCCCGAGGGCGTCCGCTCGAACGTCGTCTCCGTCGACACGCCCTTGAGCACACGGAGCCCGCACGTCGACTTCGCGTGGTCATGGATGGGGCTCCGCTGCCCCGAACGCCAGCACAGGATCAGTGCGTGGTACATGGGGCCCGAACGGACCAGGTTCCGCTGGTACCTGTCGGCCCCGAAGCGGACGTGGTCCGCGAAGTCGTCGAGCGTGACGTCGTCGAGCCCGCCGAGCAGACGCCGGAGTTCAGGGATCGATGCCCGCTCCGTGAGGTTGTCGAGGTAGTCGAACAGGTCCACGAGCGATTGGCGCATCGGGCGTGGGGGGGCGGCGGGCGTGGGCGCAGCATGCATGCGTGGGGCGCTCCTGTGGGACGTTGCGTACGGGAAGTGTAACTAATATCTAGGCGTGAAGGGGGATTGAGTCCCGCCGATCGACCACGCTTTTTTCCGCTCAAGCCGCGCCAAATGACCTATGGGGATTGGGGGCGATCGGGTATCCGGACCTCGCTCACGTGTGGCGATCGGCCCGCAGCCACTCGGGCAGCGCCCGCGGGCGTGCGCCGGGCCCGATACACGCGAGCGTCGAGTTCGCCGTCGCGCACAGCGTCGACCTCCCGCGCCCATCGCCCGCGTCGTGCCACACCTCGTAGGCGTGATCGATCCGCGCCCGCCCGCCGCCCGACACGCGCGTCAGCACGACCAACTCATCGTCGTACCGCGCGGGCGCCCTGTAGCGCACCTCCAGGCGCGTCACGACCAGGTACACCTTCGCAGCCTCCATGTCGCGATAGGTCACGCCGCACGCGCGGAGCAGGTCGGTCCGCCCGAGTTCGAGCCACGCCACATAGCTCGCGTGGTGCGCGAGCCCCATCGGGTCACACTCGTTGTAGCGGACGCGCAGCCTGACCTCGCCCTCGCGCGGGATGGGCCTGTCGGGCGGCTGCAGTGACGGGGGATCACCCATGGCTAGCAGTTCTTCGCGAGCACGTCCTTGCGCTGCGAATCGGGCACGTCGATCCGGTACTCGCCCGAGTAGCACGCGGTGCAGTAGTCGCCGCTCGCGACGCCGTTCGACGACACGACATCGAGCATCCCCTCGAGCGAGAGGAACGCGAGCGAGTCCACGTTGAGCAGCTTGCGGATGTCCTCGACCTCGCGACCCGTCGCCACGAGCTGCTCGCGGTCGGGGAAATCCACGCCGAAGAAGCACGGGTGGCGGATGGGCGGGCACGAGATCCGCAGGTGGATCTCCTTCACCCCAGCAGCGCGCAGCTGGTCCATCTTCGCCCGCGTCGTCGTCCCGCGCACGATCGAATCGTCGACCACCACGACGCGCTTGTCCGCGACAACGCCCGCGACCACGTTGAGCTTGAGCCGCACCGCCGCGATGCGCTCGTCCTTCGAGGGCTTGATGAACGTCCGCCCGACGTAGCGGTTGGGGATGATCCCCTCGCGGTAGGGCAGGCCCGACTGGCGTGCGAAGCCGGTCGTCGCCGAGCGCCCCGAGTCGGGCATGGGCATCGCGAGGTCGGCCTCAACTGGCGCCTCGATCGCGAGCTGCTCGCCAAACCGCTCGCGCGTCCGCTGCACCGTCAAGCCGAACAGGTTGCTCGCCGGCGAGGCGAAGTAGACGTGCTCGAACACGCAGTGCGCCAGCCTCGGCGCCGCGTCCGCGAACCGCCTCGACGACATCCCAGCGTCCGAAAGCGTCACGATCTCGCCGGGCTCGACCTCGCGCAGGTACGTCGCGGCGAGCACATCCAGCGCCACCGTCTCGCTCGCCGCCAGGACCTTGCCATCACCCGTCTTGCCAAGCACGAGCGGCCGCCACCCCCACGGGTCCCGCGCCACTTCGACCCGGTCGTGGAACAGCAGCGCCACGCTGAACGCCCCGCGAAGCTGCGCCAGCGCCTCCGCGATCGGGTCGCCCGAGCCGTTCCCATCCTCGTTGGTCGATGCCGCGATCAACTGCAGCATCACCTCGGTGTCCGACGATGTGTGGAAAGCGTGCCCCTCGCCCTCCATCCGGTCGCGCAGGTCCCGCGCATTCACGATGTTCCCGTTGTGCGCAATCGCCACGGGCCCGCCCGAGTAGTGCCCGACGAACGGCTGCATGTTCGGACGCGACGAATCGCCCGTCGTCGAGTACCGGTTGTGGGCGATCGCCCCGCCGTCCCCCGTCGGGTGCTCGTGGGCGTGGCCGTCCAGGCGGACCAGGTCCTCCGGCGTGAACGCGTTCGCCACGAGCCCCATCTCCGCGTGCCGCTCGATCGTCCGCCCGTCGCACGAGGCGATGCCCGCCGACTCCTGCCCGCGGTGCTGGAGCGAGTAGAGGGCGTAATACGCCGCCGTCGCGGGCTTGGGGATGCCCCAGACCCCGAACACCCCACAGTGCTCGCGCGGTCGCCCCAGGTCGTCCAGGATGGGCAGGCTGAGCCTTGCTGGGGGCATCAAGGGGTCCTCTGGGGGCATGCGGGGCGTGAAAGCGGGGATCATAGAACGCTCGGGCGGGCCCGCCGCGGCCCCCGACAGGTTGACCCCTCGCCCCCCAGCGCCTTCAATCGCCCCACAACTTGCCCGGATCCCATGGCCCCTCGACAGGGGCCGCCCACGCCGCAGCCGTCGGTCTGGTGGGTTGAGAGGATCGCTTCCTGTAAGCACCCCGCGCCCAAGAGCAGCGGGAGACGGAGGTCTGCCATGGCCCGATACCTGGGTCCCAAGGTTCGTTTGTCGCGCCGCGTCGGTGTCCCAATCGCCGACATCCCCAAGCACACCACCAAGCGCCAGCTCAACCCGCCGGGCATCCACGGCTACCGCGGGCGCCGCATGCGTGACTACGGGCTCCGCCTCACCGAGAAGCAGAAGCTCCGCTACCACTACAACATCATGGAGAAGCAGTTCCGCCGCTACGTCGCCGAGGCCAAGCGGAAGAAGGGCAACTCGGGCGAGCTGCTCATGCAGCTGCTCGAGCGCCGCCTCGACAACGCGGTGCGCCGGTCGGGCGTCGTCCGCTCCATCTGGGCCGCACGCCAGCTCGTCGCCCACGGCCACGTCCGCGTCAACGGGCAGAAGGTCGACCGCCCGAGCTTCGAGCTCAAGGTGGGCGATTCCATCACCTTCAAGCAGAAGATCCACCCCATCCTGCGCGACAACATGGAGTCGATCGTCGGCCATCAGGTCGGCGAGTGGCTCGACTTCAACCCCTCCGAGCTCTCGATCAAGGTCGTGTCCCTCCCGTCGTCGGACCAGGTCCCGTTCGACGTGAACACGAACATGATCATCGAGTTCTACCGCTTCTAATCGCGCCGACCAATCGGGTGCGCTCACCCCGCGCACCCGCAGGGGTACACATCCATGCTCAAGTTCCTGCGCAAGTACAACAAGTTCATCATGGTGGTGGGCGGCAGCCTCCTCATGGTGGTGTTCCTCCTCCCCCAGGCGCTCCAACAGTTCGGCGGCGCAGGCCTCGGCGGCACCATCGCCACCTACGACGGCGGACGACTCAGCCGCAAGGACCTGAGGGACGCCACCAACGAGTTCAGGCTCCTCGAGAGCATCGCCACGCGCCCCTTCCTCGGGCGCCTTGGCATCGAGGGCATCGACCATTGGGTCCTCCTCAACCTCGAGGTCGAGCGCCTCGGGCTCGCGGGCGGGCCCGATGACGGGCTCAATTTCCTCCCGATCGTCGCCGACGAACTCCTCAGGCTGGGCGTGCTGGGCACCGTCACCCCGACCGCCGCCTACGACTTCGTCCAGAACCGGCGCACCGAGGCCATCAACTCGGGCAGTTCGCCCCTCGCGGTCGACCGCGCGCTCGCCAAGCTCCGGGGCGTCTACCGCCTCCGCCAACTCGTCTCGAGCCCCGGGCGCATCTCGCGCCCCGAGTCCGCCGCCGTCGCCTCCGAGCTCTTCGACACCGTCGTCGCCGACGTCGCGGTCATCGAAGCCAACTCGAGCCCCGACAACCTCCCCGAACCGCTCTCCGAAGCCGATCTCCAGGCCCACTTCGAGAAGTACCGCGACGCGCTCCCGGCCGACAACGAGTTCGCCATCGGCTACCGCCGCCCCCCCGCGGTCACGCTCGAGTCCATCAAGATCGACCTCCAGGCCCTCGCCAACCTGATCGAGATCGACGAGATCGCGCTCGAGACCTTCTACCGCAGGAACCCCGCGGTCTACCAGAACAACAAGGCCGCCGCCCGCACGCGCCTCGAGCGCGACTACCGCAACGCCGAGGCCGCCAAGCTCGTCGCCGACGCCGTCAAGGCGGTCGACGGCGCCATCGCACGCGAACTCGCCGCCCTCCCGCCCGACGAGACGGGCGTCTACCGCGTCCTCCCCGACGATTGGGCGAGCCGACGCCCCTCCCTTGAAGACCTCGCCCAGATCGCCCGACGCGAGCTCCCCGAGCAGGCCCAGGCGGTCAGCGTCCACCCCTCAGATGGTGTCTTCCGCGCCGAACAGGACTTCTCCAAGTTCCCCGGCGGCGTCGCGACATCAAACTACGGCCCGGTCGATGCCCCCCTCGCCAGCAAGCTCCGCTTCCCTCAGGTCGTCCTCGCCGTCAAGGAACTCGCCGGCGCCAACTCGGGCGCCATCCAAGAGGGCGTGATGTTCGGCCCGCTCTACGACCTCTTCGGCAGCGCCTACTACTTCCGCATCCTCGACATCCGCGAAGCGAGCCCGCCCGATTCCCTCGATGAGGTCCGCACCAAGGTCCTCGCCGACGCCAACCGCCTCGCCCACTACCAGATCATCTCCGACCCGTCGAACCTCGAGCGCCTCCGCGAGGTCGCGATCAACGAGGGCCTCGCCGCCGCGGCGCCAGACGCGACGGTTGTCCCCGACGTCACCTCGAGCCGCCAGGTCCTCTCCTCGACGCCGCGCAACCCGACGATCCAGTCGGTCAACGTCCAGGAGGTCCGCGACGCCCTCGTCGCGGTCGCCGAGGGGTGGTCCGCGGACACCATCGCCACCGCCCAGCCCGCCGAGGACCGCACGGTCGTCGTCGCGGCGCCCGCACCCACTGCGGTCGTCGTTGCGCGGGTCACCGGCTGGCGCCCCCTCACCCTCGAGGACTTCCGGAGCAGGGCGCCGTTCGTCAACCAGCAGATCGGCGCTGAGCTCTCGCCGTCGCTCCTGTTCGGCGAGGGGCCCCTGTCCTTCGCTTCCCTGCGCGACCGCTACGACTATCAGCCCGTCACCACGGGCGAACCGATCGAGGACGAACTCCTCGAAGAGGAAGCGGCCAGCGACGAGGGCGATGGTGAGGACGACGACGCCGCGTCCACCGACGCGGGCGAGGGGTGAAGCCGCCTAGAGCATCTGAGGCAGTTCGCGATCGACATCGGGGAAGAGCCGCCTGACGCGCGCCGCGTCGAACCGCTCACCCACCCGCGTGAGCCCGTCGCGCCCCTCGAGGAAGCGGAACAGCGCCTCGATCACGCGCGCGGGCGAATGCACGCCGTGCGACCAGAGCTCGTAGTCCGCCCAGCTGAGCGTGACCTCCCGCTTCGCTTCTTCCCCGCTGCCCGCAACGCCACCACCCGCGCCGAGGTACACCTCGAAGCGCCACCCACCCCTAGACTCCTGCTCGCTGCCGACCCGGATCATCGACAGGAGATCGGTCCTACGGGGCGGGCCGCCTGACAATCACCCCTCTTGCCCCCCAAGGCCGCGCAATGGGCTTCCTCTTCGAGATCATCGCCCTCGGGCTCAACAACCTGCGCCTGCACTTCCTGCGCTCGGTCCTCACCGCGCTGGGCATCATCCTGGGCGTCGCCGCGGTGATCACTATGGCCGCGATCGGGAACGGGCGCACCGCCGAGGCCATCACGCGCATCGAGCGTCTGGGCGCCAAGAACATCATCATCCGCTCCGTCAAGCCGCCCGACGCCGCCCCGGCCCAGGGCGCTTCACAGTCGTGGGAGGCCGCCTACGGCATCACCTGGAACGACCTCCGCTCGATCCAGACCCAGTTCGACCACGCCGACACCATCGTCCCGCTCAAGGCCGTCGGCAACCAGGTCGTGCGAGGCCAGCTCCGCCAGACCTCGCAGGCCTTCGGCACCGTCCCGGATTTCCTCCGCGTCTCCAAGCTGAGCGTCCTCCGGGGGCGCTACCTCAACGCGGAAGACGACGAGGACTTCGCCGCCGTCGCCGTCATCGGCGCCGAGGTTGCGCAGAAGATGTTCCCCGATGTGGACCCGCTCGAGTCCACCATCCGCATCGATGACCACGTCTTCAACGTCGTGGGCGTGCTCCGCCCCGTGGGCGTCTCGGGCGGCGCGGGCGCCACCCGCGTCGGACGCGACCTCAACAAGGACGTCCACATCCCCATCTCGACCGCGTCGAGCCGGTTCGGCGACACCATCTTCCGTCAGACGGGTGGCAACCGCTCCGTCGAGCGCGTCGCCATCCAGGAGCTCTACTTCGAGTCCGCCGAGCGCGACGACGTCCCCACCGACGCCGCGATGCTCAGACGACTCCTCGACCACCGCCACCCCAACCTGCGCGGCATCGAGATGGTCGTCCCCTACGAGCTCCTCGAAGACGCACGCCGCGAAGCCCTCACGGGCAACATCGTCACCGCCGCCATCGCGGGCATCGCCCTGCTCGTGGGCGGCATCGGCATCATGAACATCATGCTCGCCTCCGTCACCGAGCGCACGCGCGAGATCGGCATCCGCCGCGCACTCGGCGCCACACGCGCCCACATCGTCTGGCAGTTCCTCGTCGAGACGGGCGTCCTCAGCGCGATCGGCGGCCTCATCGGCATCGCGCTCGGCGTCGGCCTCGCCCTCCTCATCGACTACGCCGTCCCACACCTCCCCGCCGTCCCCGTCATCGGCCCCCACATCAACCCCGACGCGACCCTCCCCACGCTCCTCTCGGCCGAGCCCATCCTCATCTCGTTCTCCGTCGCCACCGCGACGGGCCTGGTCTTTGGCATCTACCCGGCAAGGGTCGCCGCACGCCAGGACCCCATCGTCGCCCTGCGCCACGACTAATCTCTCGGGCTCGTGCGAGCCGGCGGGAGGTCTACACTCCCCGCTATGCCCCGCCCAGACTCACCACGCAACAACCCCCGCGGCGACCGCGACCGAGGCTCGAGCCGAGGCGGTGGTGGCCGCCCCGGTGGCGGAGGCGGGCGTGGGCGTGATGGTGGCGGCGGTCGTGGGCGTGATGGCGGAGGCGGTGGTGGGTATGGCGGCGGGCGCCCCGGCGGCCGCGGACCCTCCGGGCCACCACGCGTCGCCGGCAAAGCGGGCACCCGCTTCGCCCGACCCGCAAACCGCCCAAGCGAGCCCGCCCGCGAGCGCGTCTTCTCCCTCATCGCCAACCAGGCCGACCGCTTCCCCGACCTCGACCTCCTCGAGCCCGATGTCGCGGGCCTGCCCGATCGCGACGCCGCGCTCCTCCACGCCATCTACGACATCACCATCAAGCGCTGGATCACCATCGAGCACCTCCTCCATCGCCACCTCACCAAGGACTGGAGCAGGACCCACCCCGCTGTGAAGGCGGCCCTCATGGTCGGCGCCGCCCAGCTCGTGTTCATGGACCGCATCCCGCCCCACGCCGCGGTGTCGCAGTCGGTCGGATGGGCGCGCGAGCGCGTCACGCCACGCGCCGGCGGGCTTGTCAACGCCGTCCTGCGCCAGGTCTCCGAACTCGTCCGTCCCGGCGCCAACGAGACCACCCGAGGCGGCGAACTCCCGCCACCCGAACACCGCGACACCTGGACCGACGCCTACGACGAGCTCCCGCTCCCAGGCGGTGGCGCCATCGTCCTCCACGCGCCCGATGCGCTCCCCTCCGACCCCATCGAGCGCCTCGCGGTTGCGACGAGCCACCCCGTCGCCCTCCTCCGCGCATGGATGAAAGCCATGCCCCTCCGCGACGTGCGCACGCTCGCCCACCACAACGTCACCTCGCCGCCCATCATCTGCAACACCCAGCACGCCACAGCGCCACTCCCCGAATCGCTCGTGCCCCACACCGCGCCGGGCCACCACGTCTTCACGGGCGGCTACGAGGAACTCACCCAACTCCTCAGGTCGCGCGACGACATCTGGGTGCAGGACCCCGCCTCCTCGCTCGCGGTGGGTTCGGTCATCGACCTCAAGCCGGGCCTGGTCATCGACCCGTGCGCGGGCCAGGGCACCAAGACGCGCCAACTCACCCACGCCTTCCCCGAGGCCAAGGTCGTCGCGACCGACGTCGACCGCGGGCGCCGGGGCACGCTGCGCTCCGTCTTCCGAGACCACCCGCGCGTCGAGACGCCAGCCTACGAAGAGCTTATCGGGTGGGCCGGCAAGGCCGACCTCATCCTCCTCGACGTCCCCTGTTCCAACACGGGCGTGCTCGGCCGCCGGGCCGAGGCCCGCTACCGCTTCTCGCCCAAGCGGACCGAGGAGCTGACCTCGATGCAGAGGCAGATCGTCGCGGACTCGCTCCGCCTCCTGGCGCCCTCCGGCCGCATTCTTTATTCGACCTGCTCACTCGATCCCGAAGAGAATGAGTCCATCGTGGCCTGGGCCGCGAAATGGCATCACATGGAGGTGCTCCGTGAACACCGCCGCCACCCCGAGGGCGGGCCGGGCCAGCCCCCCGAGCGTTACACCGACGGCTCATACGCCGGACTTTTGGGATAACACTGGCGATCCAACTCGGCGCGGGCATGGTTCGGGTGGTAGGATCGACTGCATCAACGCACGGGGGCCGATCGAATGATCAACCTGCTCGACATCCTCTCCACCGAAACCATCAAGGTGCCCCTCGAGGCCGATGCCAAGCGCGGCGTCATCGACGAACTCGTCGATGTCCTCGCCAGCGCCGGGCGCGTCTCCGACCCCGCCGCCCTCAAGGACGCCGTCTGGTCGCGTGAGACCACCCGCACCACGGGCATCGGCCACGCCCTCGCCATCCCGCACGGCAAGTGCGAGGGCATCGACAACCTCGCCATGGCCATCGGCAAGCCCGCCGAGCCCATCGATTTCCAGGCCATCGACAACAAGCCCGTCCGCCTCGTCGTCCTCCTCGCGAGCCCCATCGACCGCACGAGCGACCACATCCAGGCCCTCGCCAAGGTCTCGCGCATGATGACCATCGAGGACTTCCGCGAGCGCATCTACAACGCCGAGTCCGCGCAGGAAGTCTTCGAGCTGATCCAGCACCAGGAAGCCGCGCCCGTCGGCGGCGGCTGAGTTCCCGGGGCGCTACCCCAACAACTCCCACGACAGATCCCCAGGCGCACCCAGCGCTGCATCTGCGCGCCGCGACGATGCAAGAGCCAAACCGCGCGCGACCAATTCCTGTCCCAACCCCGCGGAATGAAACGGCGCGCGCGCCGGTTCTCATCCCGGCGGCCCCACGGGGCCGCCCACGGGTGTCGGCGGCTACCCCTCGCCGCCGGGCCCATTCCGCCGATCGTTGCCACCGGGGGGGCGGGCGTCGGGCGCGCGCGCCTCCTCGGGTGGCATTCACGCCCGCGCCTCACCCGCGCGGCAATTCGGTCTCCCGCCCCTGGCGCAGGCTCTCGACCTCCGCGCCCAGCAGGTCGAGCACGCCCGCCGCCTCGTCGAGCGTGGTCGGCGCCGCTTGATCGCCACGACCGATCGCGCCGACGAGCGCCCGCACCTGCCCGTCATACCCCGTCCCGTCGCCGATCTCGACAGGCAGACTCCCCTCCCGATCATGCACGAGCAGCGCGGGCTCGCGCGTCAGGTCGAAGTCCGCCACCGCCCGCTCGAACTCCACCACGTACCGCATCCGGAACGGCGTGTGCGGGCTCGTGAGCCAACCCCCCGACGCGACCACATGCCGGGGCCCGCCCTCGCCAAACCGGTACACGCTCGTCACGTGCGCGCGCGACCCCACGCTCCGCACGCCGATGGGCATGCCGAGCATGTGCACGATGAAATCCGCATCGTGCACGTGCAGGTCGTACAGCGCCCCGCCCGAGCGGGACTCATCAAGGTAGAACGCGCTCGACCACCCGGGGGGCGACCCGATCCGCTCAAAGCGCGCGCTCACAACCGCCCCGTATCGCCGCTCCTCAACCGCCTCCTTCAACCACACCCACCCGGGCCAGTACCGCATGCACATCGCCGGCATCGCGAGCACGCCCGCCCGCTCTGCATCCCGCGCCAACGCGCGCACCCCGGCGCTCTCCAGCGCCACGGGCTTCTCGATCAGCACGTGCACCCCGTGCCCGATCGCCCGCCGCGCGACATCGAGGTGCGTGTCCGTCGGCGTGCACACGCTCACCACATCGACCCCGCCCGATGCGAGCATCTCCTCGCACGACGCGAACACGCGCGTCTCCCCCGGGTCAAAGACACCACCCTCGCCCTCCCCAAGGTTCCCCGCCGCCCCGCCCCGCGGGTCGATCCGGTCCGGGCGCACGTCCGCCACCCCACCAAGCACGACCCCGTACCCCGCAGCGCCCGCCGCCCGGTACGCGCGCGCGTGCGTCTGCCCCATGAAGCCATAGCCAATCACACCCGCCCGCACGACTCGCCCGCACGATCCACTCATCCCCTGACGATACCTGAACAGGACCACCCAGGCCGCGAAGATTGCCGCTCGATACGGGGCGATTGCGCTGGACCGCCCGCTCTGCTGTGGTAGCGTTCTCGTAAGTACTGTGGGGGTACGGGAGTCCACCAAATGCAACGCAACGCCCCGACCATCGCCGCCCTGCTTGTCGCCTGCGCGCCGCTCGCCCACGCGGGCAGCTGCAACCAGGCCACGCTGCCCTACGAACTCGTCGAGATTGACGGCATGCCCACCACCTTCATTGCGCGCGGCATCAACAACGCGGGCCAGGTCTCGGGTGTCATCCCGCCCTCCACCCTCTTCCGCTGGCAAGACGGCTCGGCCACCACCTTCGAAGTGCCGGGCGTCTCCCTCAGCGCCGACGCCTTCTCCCAATCGGGCCTCCTCGCGGGCACCTATTTCGAACCCCAGGAAGAAGACGGCGGCTTCGTCCAGCGCTCCTTCATCTGGGACCCCGACGCCGGCACGTTCGACATCGTCGACTCCGGGACAACCATCTTCCCCGCCGCCATCAACGACTCGGGCGCCATCGCGGGCCTCGCCGACGACAAGTACGGCTTCGTCTTCAACGACGAAGGCCTCACACCCCTCGTCCTCGATGGCATCCCGGAGGTCAACGTCGGCGCCTCGGGCGGGCGAGGCATCAACAACGCGGGCGCGGTCGTCGGGTGCGATGTCGTCATGGAAGGCCCTTCCTACTTCGAGCGCCCGTTCATCTGGACAAGCGACACCGGCATCGTCGAACTCCCGAGCAGCGAACTCGGCGGGTGCGCGATTGGCATCAACGACGCGGGCATGATCGCCGGCGTCGTCAACGATGGCATCTCGGGCAACCAACTCGCCACCTGGGAGCCCGACGGCACGGGCCCGAATGTCATAGGCGTCCCCATCGGCTACTTCGTCGTCTCACGCTTCGCGGGCATCAACAACGAGGGCGTCATCGCCTTCGACGTCCCCAACGACTTCTTCGGCTTCACCCGCTCCTACCTCTGGGATGGCAACTGCTTCATCGACCTCACCGAGTCGATCGTCAAGGGCCCGCCCGCCAACATCGTCAACGCGTGGGGCATCAACGACCAGGGCGAGGTCCTCGTGCTCGCCGAGATGCTCACCGGCAACACCTTCATGATCGCCCGCCCATTCACCCCCGTCCCCGTTGTCCCGGGCGACTTCGATGGCGACGGCGACGTCGATTCGCAGGACCTCAACACCCTGCTCGCCGACTTCGGGTGCACCGCAGACTGCGACGCCGACATCAACGATGACGGCAAGGTCGACTCGGCGGACCTCAACATCCTGCTCGCCAACTTCGGCGCCTGACCCACGGGCGCGCCACTGACCGGCCCGGTCAGTGCGCGCCGCTCCGCCAGTACCACAGCAGCGCATCGCTGTCGACCTGCTTCATCCCGATCAGGTCGAACCGCGATGCCTCGCGCAGGCGTTCCAGCTCGTGCCCGCTCGCGACCGCGTGTGCCGCGGCGTCGCCAAGCACCATCGACCCCACAAACACCCGTGCCTCGTCGACAAGACCCTCGTCGAGCAGCCCGCCGATCAAGCGCGGCCCGCCCTCGACAAACACCCGCATCGCGTCGTACCGCTCGACGAGCGATCGGCACAACGCCGTCAGATCGAGCCGCGTCGCGTGCCCTTCGCGCACGGGCGTCTCGATCACATCACACCCCGCCGCCGCGAGGCGCGCGCGCCGCTCCGTGAGCCCCGCATCGTCGCCGCCCTGCGCGGTCGCGATCGTGACCGGCCCCTCGCCAATCGTCCCCACCAGCGCGCCATCAACGGGCGTCCGCGCCGAGGGGTCCACCACCACGCGCCGTGCCACACGCCGCACGCACACCCCCCGCGCGTTCAGGCGCGGGTCGTCCGCGAGCACCGTCCCGATCGCGCTGAGCACGATGTCCACCCGCCCGCGCCACCTGTGCACCATCCGGCGCGACCGCTCGCCCGAGATCCACTGCGATTCCCCCGCCCGTGTCGCGATCCGCCCGTCGACCGTCTGCGCCCACTTCGCGATCACCCAGGGCAGCCCCGTCTCGACTCGCTTCACGAACGGAGCGCTCAGGCGCACCGCGCCCGCGGGACCGTCCACCACATCAACCGCCACCCCCGCACCGCGCAACCGCTCGACTCCACCCGCCGAGACCTCATGCGGATCGCGCCGCGCGACAACCACCCGAGCGATCCCCGTGCCGATCAACGCATCACAACAAGGCGGCGTCTTCCCGTGGTGCGCACAAGGCTCGAGCGTCACCCACGCCGTCGCCCCCTGCGCGCTGAGCCCCCGCGCCGCGACCGCGCGCAGCGCCTCCACCTCCGCGTGGGCACCGCCAAACCGCCGGTGCCACCCGACGCCCAGCACGTCGCCCTCGCACGAACCGATCACACACCCCACGCACGGGTTGGGCTCGACAGACCCCACCGCACGTGAAGCCGCCCGCGCCGCAAGACCCAGCATCCTCTCGTCGATCGCCTCCACGCCTGGATCTGCTCCTCCCGCCGCCCCGATACGCTCTCCGTCTCTCCGTCTCTCCGTCTCTCCGTCTCTCCGTCTCTCCGTCTCTCCGTCTCTCCGTCTCTCCGTCTCTCCGTCTCTCCCCTAGCACACCCGTCTCACGCGATCGTACTCCGCATCGCTCAGATGGGGCCGCGCCTCGTCGAGCCAACGCCGACCGTCCTGCCCATACCCCGCTGTCGGCTTCACCTCGGGAAGCACGCCCGCCCAGTACCGGTTGAACCGCATCATCGCGAGCTCGCGTACGTACTTCGCCGTCATCGACGCCAGCGCCACCGCGAGGCACCGCGCGTCGGCCTCCACCTCGAAGCGGATGTCGATCCGCCGCGTCGCATCCCCTTCGCGCAGCACACACCGGTACGCGCTGCACCCCTCAGCGCGCCGCACCTCTTCGATCGTCGCCCCATCCAGCGCCCGCGCGAGCAGCGGCGCATACTCGGCCCGCCCCCCCTGGCGGTCCACCACCACGACCGGCGGACGCCCGTCTTCCACCGCAGCGCGCGAACGCCACACCCGGCGCACCAGGTGCGCGACCTGCTCGAAGCTCAGCCCCGCCTTGTTGCCCGCCCGCTTCACGCCGGCGTTGAACCGCGCCTCACTCAACGCCAGGCAACGCAACTCGAGCAGCGACGCCCGCGCCCGCCCAAACGCGCTCCGCAGGTGCAGGTCCGCGAGGCGCTGGTGGTCCGCCGTCGACCCGACGGGCAGCGCGATCGCCTCGCCCGCCGCCCACACCGGATCGCTCAGGTCGGCGCCCAGCGCCTCCATGAGCGTGCGATCGCACGACCACGCGAGCCCGCCGACCCGCGCCGCCGCGAGCACCCCGCGCTCGACATGCAGCAGCGGGTGCCGCTTCGTCGATGTGTTCGCGAGCTTGAGCTTCTTCGAGTCGTCGATCGCCACCGCGCCGCGGTCCGCGTCCTTCGCATCCCTGCACACCTTGGGCCCAAGCGCGCGCCACAGGTCGGGCGGCTCACCCACACCCGCACCGGGCGCCCCCTCGGGCACGGGCAGCCGCACCACGCTCATCGCCACCGCGAGCGGGCCGACGAACGGGCCGTACCCCGCCTCATCGATCCCCGCGATCACCCAGCCATCACCACCATCTGGCGAGCCATCACCGCGCACGCGCACACCTTCCAGCGGGCCAACGCAAAGCGGCCGGGCGCGCTCGCGCGACCGGCCACCCTTGGCTCAATCAGGACTCAACAACCGATACGGATCAGCGCATCGGACGGCTGGGCTTCTGCATACGGGGCACAACCACCTCCGTACCGTCGCCCGTCTCGTCGAGGATCTCCTGGGCCTCCTCAGCGGACTTGCCCTGCACCTTCTCAGCAGCTTCGCTGTTGCCCTCGGGCGCGTCATCGCCCCCGAACAGGCCCATGCTCCACGCCGCCGCAACGCCCGCTACGACGAGCAGGACAACCGCGAGGATCAGCTTCTTACCATTCTTGTCCATGCCCGGACACCTCCATGAATGTGGATCAACGGGGCGATGGCCCCTCGACCCGATTATACCACCCCGCGCGGGCGGGCCGCGCACAAGCGGGACCCGCGTCCAAACGCGGGTCCCGCAGAGATCAACCGAGTTCCTCAGCGCCAAGGGGCCCCGAGGGGTGGTCAGGGCGGCTTACTCGAAGTCACGCCCGCCGATACCGCCATTCGTGATCCAGAAGTAGGCGCTGTGCACGACCGTGCCCTGCTGCTGGGTATAGAGGATGTTGTAGTACGGGCCAGCACCCTCGTACCGCTGGTTGGCCTCCGTGCTGAACTGGATCGCGTCCCGCGAAGGCACGCTCGCCTTCGCGCTGCCGTCCGCCATGCACACGGGCACCGTCGCCCCGTTCTCGAACCACGACTCCTTTTCGGGGTTGTGCCACGCGAACCACATGAAGAACAGCACCTTCTGCGACGGGTACCGCACGTCCGCCTTGGGCACACGCCGACCGCCCTCCGCGAGGTCGGCCGCGTCCCATGGGCTGCCGTCATTAAAGCCCGGGCCGATCGTGCCGGGCACCGGAGTGCCGTTCTTCGTCCACTCGTAGAGGCGGGACCGTGTCATACCGGCGACCGCATACCGATACGAAGGCATCGGCGCATTCGCCGCTTCGTTGATGCTGCCGTTGTCAATCGGCTGGCCCATGCTCTCACGCTGGATGTCCTTCAGGTCGCGGATCCAATCCGGCGTGGTCTTGTCGGACGGCGAGATGAACACGCCCTGCAGCGCATCAAGCCCCTCGCCCTCCACCATGTACTCGCTCAGGAAGTGCCAGTACGAGTTGAACCCCTGCAGGTTGTCGAGCATCCAGGAGTTGTTCATCACCTGGTTCCCGTTGGCCGGGGTATAGATGTGACGCACAGGCTGCTCCCAACGGAACCCGTTCATCACGATCGCCCCGCCGGGGTCACCGTCATCGCCGCCCGAGTAGAGCAGCGCCGTCTGTCCCGGCGCGCCGAGGGTCTGGAAGAACGTCGGGTCGATCCCGCGGGGCACCACGGGGCCGTTGGGGAGCGTGTCCCCGTTCCCGCCCGCGTAGCTCTCGGTCCCGATCCCGTGCTGCTTCATGTTCGAAACGCAGTTGGTCACACGCGCCTGACGACGCACCTCGCCAACCGCGGGCAGCAGGATGCTCACCAGCAGCGCGATGATCCCGATCACCACCAGCAGCTCGATGAGCGTGAAGCCGCGGGCGCCCGTGCGCTGTCTGCTCCTGTTCACCTTCATGTGAAACTCCAAATCTCTCGCACGGGGCAATGACAAACAGCGCGGCCCTGACGCCCTCCCCGTGCGCGGACGCTCGAACCGCCAAATAACCCGGCACACGCCGGGGCTCTACCACGATATTAGTCTTTGGGCCGATTCAGTTCCGCAAAACAACCACAAGCCCGCATGGCGGGCTCCCGATGCAAACACAAACCAAACAGGTGCGTCTGCCATCTTCAATTGTCGGCCCCAAGGGACTCAGCCGGCGGCTTGATCCCCCACGAATGGGCCAGCGAGAATGCCGTGGGCGGGGTGTCCCCCGCCCACGGAGAAGTCAATCAGTCCATCGATTACTCGATGTCGCGGCCGCTGATGCCGCCCACTGTCAGCCAGTAGAACGCATCGTTCGCGATCGCACCCGCCTGAGCGGTGTAGTACAGGCGGTAGAAGGGGCCTGCGCCCTCGAACAACTGCTGCGCATTGCCGTTGTGATACGGGATGGCGTCACGCGAGGGCACCGAAGCCCGGGCGCTGCCGTCGGCCAGAGCGATCGGGATCGTCGCCCCGTTCTCGAACCACGACTCCTTCTCGGGGTTGTGCCACGCGAACCACATGAAGAACAGAGCCTTCTGGGACGGGTAGCGCACGTCCGCCTTCGGGATCCGACGCACCTTCTCGAGGATGTCGCCCAGGTCGTACAGGTTCTCGATGTCACCGATGGGCGTGATCTTCGCGCCCCCCTGGTTGTACGAGTAGATGATGGGCTTGGTCATCGCCGCGACCACGTAGCGGTACGAGGGCATCGGCGCGTTGGCCGCCTCGTTGATGCTGGTGTTGTCGATCGGCTGGCCCATGCTCTCGCGCTGGATGTCCTTCAGGTCGCGCAGCCAGTCGGGCGTGACCTTATCCGAAGGCGAGATGAACACATCCTGCAGCGCATCGAGGCCCTCGCCCTCGACCATGTACTCACTCAGCACGTGCCAGTAAGCGTTCCAGGTCTGCAGGTTGTCGAGGTTCCACGAGCCGTTCATCACATTCTGCTGGTTGCCCGGCGAGTGCATGTGAAGCACGGGCTTCTCCCAACGGAAGCCGTTCATGACGATCGCGCCCGACGGGTCCGAGTCATCGCCGCCCGAATACTCGCGGGCGATGGCGCCCGGGTTGCCGAGCTGACCAAAGAACGCGGGATCGATGCCGCGAGGCACCGTCGGGCCGTTGGGCAGCGTGTCGCCGTTGCCACCCGCGTAGCTCTCGACGCCGATCGCGTGCTGCTTCATGTTCGAAACACAGTTCGAGACGCGCGCCTGACGACGCACCTCTCCGACCGCGGGCAACAGGATGCTGACGAGCAGCGCGATGATGCCGATCACCACCAGCAGCTCGATGAGCGTGAAGCCCCGGCCACAATGCATGGCCTTCCTATTCATTTGATACCCCAACGATGGCAGGACAAAAAAGTGTGTAGGGGATCCCTGATCGGTCCCGCCCTGCGCTCAGATTTCCCCACGATAACACCTGAATTGTACCTCACGCCCGAACCCCAAGCGAGGCGATTCGCCACCGACAGTCCAAGAATTCTAATCGATCAACACCTATCAAAATCCTATCAAAGATCCCTCGGACGCCACGCCAGGCACTGATGGTCCCCCCAGGAATGCCCCAGCCGCCGGGCAAGAAACCATCCCCAAGAGCCCCTCTTGGGCCTGCCCGCGCCCCGCAGGAGCGGCAAGCCGCCGTGGATACGAAGGGCGATCCGAGGGGGGAGGTCCGGCCCGCGCGACCAGTGGGTCACCTGGGCAGCGTGAACCGCGGTCGGGCTGGCACCGGAGCCGTCACCACGCAGCGACGAACCACCGCGAGGACCCATGCCGCGCGGGGCGAAACTCCCGCGGAACGTCGGGGCACCGCTGACTTTGTCGAAGGGTCTCCCCCCGAACGTCTTCGCGCCGGCAAACTCGCGCACGCACAAAGCGGACGATCAACGTCCAACACGGCCAGCACGAAGTCATGAGCATCCGCCGGGAACGAGTCCCGCCGGGGAGAGAGCCCGCGTGGTGAAACGCAGGGCCAAATGCGGCTGAGAGGGATCGAACCTCCACGGGATTTTACTCCCACTAGGACCTGAACCTAGCGCGTCTGCCAATTCCGCCACAGCCGCAGCGAGCAGCAAGGATACCCCCCAACCCCCATGAGGCAACCAAAGCAAACCAACGCGGCGACCAGCGGGACGCCGCTCCGATCGCGACCCGCCGGGCGCCGCCCTGGTCCTCCCACGCCTCCCGCGTGCAGTAAGGGCTGGGAGAGGGGCGGTGGCTAGGGCTCTCTCTCCTCCCTCCGCCGCCTCCCATCCTGATCAGGAGCGGGTGCTCATTTCCTGGGCTTCCCGCCGTCCTCGCCAGCAGGCTGCTCCACAACCGCGTAGCCCGGCACCCCCTTCGACGCGAGCACCTTCCGCCTGATCTCCTCGAACACATCGGGGTTCTCGCGGATGAACCGCTTCGCGTTCTCCCGCCCCTGCCCGAGACGCGTCTCGCCATAGCTGAACCACGCGCCCGACTTGTCGACCACGCCCTCCGCGACACCCAGGTCCACCAGGTCGCCCGAAGCCGAGATCCCCTCATCGAACATGATGTCGAACTCCGCATCGCGGAAGGGGGGTGCCATCTTGTTCTTCACCACGCGCGCCCGAACCCGGTTGCCCACGTTCGAATCGCCGTCCTTGATCGCGCTGATCCGCCTCACGTCGATGCGGATCGACGAGTAGAACTTCAGCGCCCGCCCACCCGTGGTCGTCTCGGGCGAGCCGAACATCACGCCGATCTTCTCACGGATCTGGTTGATGAACACAACCGTGCAGTTGCTCTTGGCGATCGCGCCCGTCAGCTTGCGCAGCGCCTGGCTCATCAGGCGGGCCTGCAGGCCCACGTGCGAATCGCCCATCTCGCCCTCGATCTCAGCCCGCGGCACGAGCGCCGCCACCGAGTCCACCACGATGATGTTCACCGCGTTCGACCGCACGAGCAGCTCGCAGATCTCCAGCGCCTGCTCGCCCGTGTCGGGCTGCGACACGAGCAGGTCGTCTACGTTCACGCCAAGCCGGCGCGCCCACGACGGGTCCAGTGCATGCTCGGCATCGATGAACGCCGCGACGCCGCCCTTCTTCTGCGCATGGGCCGCGACGGTCAGCGCGAGCGTCGTCTTACCCGACGACTCAGGGCCGAATATCTCGACCACGCGCCCCACGGGGATGCCCTTGCCGCCCAGCGCCAGGTCGAGCGAAAGCGTCCCCGTCGAAATCCCGGGCACCGCGGCCAGCGCGTTCTCGTCCATCTTCATGATGGAGCCCTTGCCGAACGTCTTCTCGATCTGCTGCACCGTCCGCTCGAGGGCCTGGGCACGCTCCTTCGCGTGCGGATCAGCAGGGGGCGGCGGTGGGGGGGTCTTGCCAGCGACCTTGGGCTCGCGCATCGGTGGGGTGCCTTCCGGCGACGAGCCCGCCTTCACCCGGTCAGACCCGGGGGCCGGCTTGCCGTCGCTCTTGTCGTTCCGGGCAGCCTTCGCCGAACCATTCCGGCGGACAGCATCCTTCGTCGTCACCATACCTGATCCTCCCATCAATGTCGAGCCCTTTGATCGGTTTGCGATAGCCTATCAGAGACCGATCGTCTGAGCAAGCCAAAGTTCGGGAGAAGTTTGGAAATGGGGCAAACACGCCAAGCTCGGCGCAGGCCCGCCCGCCCCCACCCCACGCCGACGATGAGCAAACCGAATCGTGGGCTCTCCTCCTTTGGAACTTGCGGCTCGCCCCCCAGCCCCGCCCACGATCCGCCTCGCTCATCGTCGCGAGGGGATCAGGTGGGCGGGTGGGTGGTCAGTGAAGGTGCCCGCGCGCGAGTGCGATGAAGCGCTCACCCCGCTCCTCATAGTTCGTGAACTGGTCCCACGATGCGCACCCGGGCGACAACAGCAACACCTGCCCGCGCGCGATCGCCCCCGCCGAGCGCTCCACCGCCATCTCAAGCGTCCCGCACTCCATCGCACGCCCACCCGCAGCGTTGATGGCTTCCGCGAGCGCCGCGCCCGTTGCGCCGATGGTGGAGACCCCCGCGCACCGTGCCGCGGCTTCGACCATCGGCGCGAGGTCGATCTGCTTGTCGTACCCGCCCGCGATCAGGTGGACGTTGCCCGCGCCGCCCCAGCCCTCATCGTCGAAGGCCTCGATGGCGAGGCGCGCGGCTTCGGGGGTGGTGCATTTGGAGTCGTTGTAGACCTTGATCCCCGCGAAGTCGCCGGCGTGCTGCAGGCGGTGGGGGAGGCCGGGGAATGTCGAGATCGCGTCACGAGGGTTTAGGCCACTGATCAGCAGGATGCAGTTCACCGCAGCGAGAGCGTTGAGCCGGTTGTGACGACCTGGAATGGCAAGCGTCGGAGCGTCGTCCAGGTACTCATCCTCGATGACGATCTGATCCGATCCACGCCTGCCGTTCCAAGGCAACCAGCCCATCACCGACTCATACATCACCGAGTACGGACCGAGGTTGCCTTCCGACGGCGGCTGCCAACGAACGATGTTTCGCTTCGACTCGCGGTAGTGGTCAACGTCGCCGTGCCAGTCGAGGTGGTTCGGCATGAAGTTGGTGACAACGGCCACCCAAGGCGACCAGCCCTTCGCGCGCGGCGAGCCGCAGCCCTCGCCGAGCCAGTAGAGCTGCGCACTCGACAACTCCAGGACGACCCACGTCTGCTCACCCAGACGTGATACTTCATCGAGAAGCGAGCCGCCGATGTTCCCTCCGAGCACGGCGCGGTCATCAACCGCGTTCAGCCCGTGCGCAATCATCGCACTCGTCGTCGACTTCCCCGCAGTCCCCGTCACCCCGATCACCCGCTTCCGATCGGGCAACCGCTCCACCAGCAGCCTGATCTCCGTCGTGATCGGGATCCCCGCCGCCTCGGCCGCGCGCAGGAACCGGTTCTCCCAGGGCCTCGGCACCGCCGGGCTCGCGACCACCACATCGCACGTCGTGAAGTCGCTCACGTTGTGCCCGCCCAGGCGGAGGGTGACCTGGCCCGCGTCGATCAGGTCCCGCACCTGCGCGATCGACGGCGCCAGCGCCGTCTCATCCGCAAGATCCGTCACGAGCACATCGGCGCCCTTGCCAGCAAGCCAGCGCGTGACACCAATGCCCCCGCCAAACCGGCCGAGCCCCATGACGGTCACCTTCGCGCCTGCCAACTCCTCATCGCGGATGAGCATGGGCTAAGTGTACGGGGCGCGGGCCAAGCACCCCGGCCGCCGCCGATCCGTGCCGTTGACCCCTCCTCGGGTCAGTACCTTTGCGCTCCGGCTCAACGCCTGCGCGCAACCCCTCCCCGTCACACGATCGCATACCCACCGATGTGCACCGCCTTCTCCGCCCGCACCACATGCACGCGCACGCCAAGCCCCTTCGCGATGCGAGGCTCGAGCCACCGCCCACGCCACCCGCCCCGCCACCCACCTGGCCGCGCAAGCACGATGTACCGCACGCCCCCCTCGTGCTCGACCTCCGCCGTCACCTGGGTCACACGCCGGTGACTCCGGAGCAGGCAATAGTGCCCCTCGACAAGATGGATGCACCGCAGCGCCTCCCTCGCCAACTCCACATCCACATACGGGAACCGCACCGTCCCCTCGGCCGTGTCGATCACCATCGCGGGCCCCCTGCTCTTCGTGATGAACCATGAAGCGAGCGGCGCACCGACCACGCCCGCCAGGCCCGCGATGCCCGCGATCGTCATCACGATGAAGCCACCGATCGCAATCCCCGGGTGCTGCGCAAGACTCCCCGCAAGCGAGGACGCGATGATCGTGCACAGCGTGATCCCGAAGGCGAGCCCGACGCCCATCACAATCCCATAGCGCCAAAGCGACGTCCGAGGCCCAAACTCAATCACCCGCCCTCTCACACGCACGACGGGCCCAAGCGGCTTGCGCCACGTCCCGAGGGGCGGCGCATACAGCGCGAGCTCCTCGTGCACTCGCTCACCCTCTTGCCGCAACGCACGCGCCTCCCAACCGTTGAACCCGCAAGCGTACCGCGCCGCCCTCAAGTAGACTCGCGCCCGATCGGAGGCCCCACACCCCATGATGCTCAACGCGGTCGAAGCCGGGTGGCTCGTGGCGCAGCTCGCGCTCGTCGGCGGGTGCGCCTACGTCCTCTGGCGGGGTCTCTTTGCAACGCTTCCCCCACGCAAACACGCGCGCTGCGGCGGGTGCGGGTACGAGCTCAACGTCATCGCGGGCGACAAGTGCCCCGAGTGCGGCGGCGAATTCCTCAAGGTCGGCATCCGGCGCTCAGGCGAGAAGCGCCGCATGCGCGGCTGGCTCATCGCGTGCGCGCTGGTGTGGACGCTGTTCGCGGTGTGGGGGACGTACTTCTATGCGTGGGGGCTGATCGGGAAGGCGATGGAGGGGATGGGCGGCGGCGTTGAGCTGCGCGAGGTGACTTCGACTGGCGTTCTGACCATTGGCGGCGAGTCGACCGGGTTCCTGGAGAAGGCCCCCCATGTGACGACCTTGTACGAGGAGGAATCGACTCAAGCCCTCGATGGGCGGCTCGTGACGCGGTCGATTGAGGTGGCCCTCTACATCGAAGGTCCGACTGCCGGGGCCATCTTCCAGGACCAACCCTCCCAGGAGTCAGACGACCCGGAGCGAGTCGAACCGCTCTGGGTCGAGATGAACCTCGAGGTGTCACCGGGAACGGTGACGCTGCGCCAAGGTGGGATCGTTGTCTGGACAGCCCAACGTGTCGCGCCCGAGGATCTCCTAGCTGTCTTTGAAGCGCAGGGCCTGCCCGATAGTGCAGTGAGCGTCCGGGAGCAGATTCCGTTCCTTGCGAGCGCGATCCAGGACCTAATGGATGGCGAGTCAGCGGTCAACGCCGGACTCGGCGGGCACGAGGCTATCCAGGCTGTGCACCGCCCCGTCATCTATCTCGCCGCCAACCGCCACGCCCTCGCCATCAACGGGCGCACGCTCCTCGTCGTCCTGATCTACCTCGCAGGCCTCGTGTTCATCTACCGCCGATGGCGCTCGCGCGTCCGCACCGCCGACGACGAAGCCGAGGCCGCCTAACGGACGGGCGTCCCTTCAACGAGCCGCAACCGTGAGGGAGCGGGACCGGGGCGGCAAGGTGCTCCAAAACGTGGTGAGGAATCCGTCAAGTGAACGGGTCCGCTCCCTCACGGTCGCGCCTCGTCCGGACTCGATCCACCCAACACTCAATACCGCGCAACCCGCGCCGACTCACCCGCCGTCAACCCAAGCCCCCGCGCCAGCGCCTCGACCCCCCGCGCATCCTCCTCATCAAACGCCGCCCGCGCGAAGCTGTCGGCGTCAAACACCCCCCAGCACGCCCCATCAGCCCCAACCATCGGCACCACCAGCTCGCTCACATCGCGCGGGTCGCACGCGACGTAGTCATCCCCAAGCGTCGCCACGTCGTCCACGATGATCGACTCGCGCCGGAGGAAGCTGCGCCCGCACATGCCATGAAGCCCGATGGGTGAGCACGCGGGCTTGTCACGCCGGTACCCAAGGATCATCTCGTCCGTGCCCGCAACCATCCCGCCCGGCGCACCAGACCCCGGCCCGTAGTAGAAGCCAACCCACGACCACGCCCGCGCCGAAGGCGCAGGGTGTTCACCCGACCCGAACGCCTCCCACAGCGCATCAACGAGCGCGCGCATCGCGTCCTCACGCGATCGCGGGCTCGCAATCCCGGCGAGCTGCGTTGCGAGCTGTTCGTAGCGCCCGGTCGAGGTCGGCATCGCCCAGACCATAGCCCCCGCGCACCACAAGAACGAAGCAGGGGCGCCTGGCTCCCACCAGACGCCCCTACAGGAAACAGCGATCTCTCTCTGAGTTGGACTCGCTTAGCCGCGACGACGACGGGCCGCGAACCCGCACGCCACGAGGCCCAATGCGCCAACGCCCGGCGAGGGCACGATGCCCTGCACAAACGCATCGCCAACGTCAACGCCCTCGAGGTTGGTGCTCGAGAAGCCGTTGTCGAACAGGAACCCGCCGAACTCCGGCGAGACGAGCAGGTTCGCCTCGATGTCGAGGTTGGTGGCGGTCGCGCTTAGGGCAGAGGGGTTCTCGATGTCGAACAGGACCGCGGGGATTCCCGCGGTGCTCTCAACGAAAAACCCCGAAGCAAGCCCGCCGAGAGTGCCGGCACGGGCCCCATCGAACCCGATCGTAAAGTCGCCGACTTCGACGGTGTCCATGTTGAAGAGCACACTGCCCTCGTGGGTGATGGCACCCGAGAACGTGCCCAGGAAGTCCGCCGGGTCGTAGCTGAACGTCGTGCCGCCCGTGATCGGGAACGCCACCGAGTCGGGCCCGAGGTTCCCCGGCGCAATCACCGGCCCGGACACGCCCGACAGGTCGAGGCTCGCCGCGGCGCTCAGTGCCGCGGTGTCGAGCAGCACGTTGGTCTGCCCACCGACCACATTCACAGTCTGCGCCGACGCGACCGGGGCCAATAGCCCGACCGCGCACGCGGCTCCACACGCAAGTGTGAGAGTCCTCATCCTCACAATCTCCTTCCCGCCGACCCTGTTGCAATGACGAGTCTGGCCGACGAATGAACACCCGCGTACCTCATGCGCCACACGCGCACAACCATCGCGGAGGATGGTGATCAGTTGACCACCCCCGGCGCTTCAGATGCCAATCTGTGGGGGAAAAACCGGAGCTTTACAGGGCGTTCGGTTTCTGACGAGGGACGCTGTTCGGTGTCTGACGAGGCTCCATTACGCACCCTCCTCGGCACGACGCATCCACTCAAACTCCAACGGCTCGAGTTCGCTGACAAGCCGCCCGCGCTCATCGCCCAGCTTCTGGCACTTCGCCGGGCTCGACCACACATCGGGGTCGCTGAGCGACTGATCAATCTCACGGATCCGCGTCTCGATCTTCTCGATCTTCGCTTCGAGCTTGGTCGTCCCCATGCGTTCGAGCTCGCCGTTCACGCCCGCCGACCCACCCGACGGCGCCTTCTTCGCCGGCTTCTTCTTCGCTTCCGCCGCCGCAACCGCCGCCCGCTCGCGCTTCGCCTCCGCCTCCTCGCGCCGCTTCTGTTCCGCGACCACCGCCTCGCGCTCCCGCGCCCGCGCCTGTTCGCGCTCGTGCCACGCGCTGAAGTTGCCCGGGAACTCCTCCACCCCGCCCTCACCATCGAAGATGAGCAGGTTGTTACAGCACGAGTCGATCAGCGCCCGGTCGTGCGAGATCAGCACCATCGTCCCGTCGTACCCACCGCCCTTCCGCGCCGGCGCGTGGCTCGTCGCCTCCGCGGGCAGCGCGAGCGAATCCTCCAGACGCTCGGCCGACGGGATATCCAGGTGGTTGGTCGGCTCATCAAGCACGATCAGGTTCTTCGCGCTCGCGAGCAACGCCGCGAGGCGCACCCGCGCCCGCTCGCCGCCCGACAGCACCCCCATCTCCCGGTCCTGCTCATCGCCCGAGAACAGGAACGCCCCCGCCAGGTTCCGCGCCTGCTGCTCGCTCAACGGCTGGTCCGGGCATTCCTTGAGGATCACGTTCTGCAGCTGGCGGTACACCGGCACATCCGGGTCGATCCCCTCGCTCGTCTGCCGGAAATGCCCCACGTGCACGTTCGACCCAAGCCGGGCCGTCCCCTCATCGGGCTCGATCTCCCCGAGCAGCGTGCGCACAAGCGTCGTCTTCCCAGCGCCGTTGGGCCCGATGATCCCCCAGCGCTCCCCGCGCTGGACCGTCACCGTCAGGTCATCAAACAGCACCTTCTCGCCGCCATCGCTCGACGGGTACTTCTTCGAGATGCAGCGCCCCTGCGCCACGATCTCGCCCGAGCGGGGCGCCTTGGGCAAATCAAGCGAGAACACCGCGAGCTCCGCGGGTCGCTCGAGCGTCGAGCTCGCCTTCTGCCGGTCGAGCTTCGACTCGCGCCCCTTGGCCTGCTTGGCCCGCTGCCCCGCCTTGTACTTGCGGATGAACGCCTCTTCCTGCTTGAACTTCGTCTGCTGGTTGTCGAACGCCCGCATCATCGCCTCGCGCCGCTCGGCGCGCAGCTCGCGGAACTTCGCGTAGTTGCCCGGGTAGTCGATGAGCCGCCCCTGCTCCACCTCGACGATCCGGTTCACCACCCGGTCGAGCAGGTAGCGGTCGTGCGAGATGAGCACCACCGCCCCGCGGAACTCCTCCGCGAGGAAGTCCTCGAGCCAGATCCGCCCGTCGATATCCAGGTGGTTCGTCGGCTCATCGAGCAGGATCACATCCGGCTCTTCGAGCAGCAGCCGAGCCAGCGCGAGCCGCGCCTTCTGACCGCCCGACAACCCGCTCACCGGGATGTCAAACTGCGCATCGACAAACCCGAGCCCGTGCAGCACGGCGTCGATCTTGTGATCCACCGCGTACCCGCCCAGCGCCTCGATCTGCGTCTCGAGCCGCTCCTGCTTCTTGAGCAGCTTGTCCAGCTCATCGGGATCGGCAGACGCCATCGCGTCGTACACCCCATCAAGCTGCTGGTGGGCCGCGTGAAGCTCGGCAAACGCCGCCTCCGCCGCGCCGCGCAGCGTCTCATCCGCGGGCAGGTCGGGGTCCTGGTGCAGGTAGCCGATCCGCGCGTTGCGCGCCCGATCGATCGCCCCCGAATCCGGCTTGAGCAGCCCGCCCATCACCTTCACCAGCGTCGACTTGCCCTGCCCGTTCCGACCCACGATCCCCACCCGATCGTCGGCCTCAATCGACAGCGACACCCCCTCCAGGATGATGTCGGTGCCGAAGGCGTGCGAGATGTTGTTCACCGCGACAACAGGCATGGGGCGAGTGTAGACAGGTGGCCCGGCTCGCCGAGCCGGGTCGCTGTGCCACTGACCGGTCCCCCGGCCAGTGCTCTGGGCCACTGAGCAGCAGGCGAAGACGCTGACCCGCCGACGGGTCAGCGCCACGCCCGCTACCGATCCCCGATCGCCACATACTTCACCCCGTGCGGCCCCGTGTACTTCACCGTCGGGCGGTACAGCCTGTTGTCCTTCAGCTGCTCGATCACGTGCCCCGCCCACCCGCCGAGCCGCGACAGCGCGAACATGGGCGTGAACAGGTCGAGCTGCAAGCCGATGCAGTGGTACGTGGTCGCCGAGTAGAAATCGACGTTCGGGTAGATGCCCTTCGACGCCACCTCGCGCTCCATGACCTCCTCGATCGCGTGCGACTTCTCGTACAGGTCCATGTTGCCCGTGTCCTCAGCAAGCTGCTTCGCGAGCTGCTGCAGCTCCGCGGCCCGCGGGTCCTTGGCCTTGTAGACCCGGTGGCCGAAGCCCATGATCCGCTCTTTCTTCTCGAACTTCCCGAGCACGTACTTCTCCGCGTCCGCGACGCTCGGGATCTCGTTGAGCATCTTCATGACGCCCTCGTTCGCCCCGCCGTGGAGAGGGCCGCGCAGCGAGCCGATCGCGCCGGTCAGCGCCGAGTAGACATCCGACAGCGTCGAGATGATGACCCGCGCCGTGAACGTCGAGTTGTTCAGCCCGTGGTCCGCGTGCGTGATCATGCAGATGTCAAACGCCCGCGCCATCGCCGCCGTCGGCTTCGTGCCGTTGAGCATGTACAGGAAGTTCTCCGAGAAGCTCAGCGAGGGGTCGGGCTCGACGTAGCTCTCGCCCCGACGGTGGCGGTCGAACGCCGCGACGATCGCCGGCGCCGCCGCCAGCACGTTGAGCGACTTCTGCTGCGCCTGCTCCGGGTCGTTGGCGTTCGGGTCCTCGTCGTAGAACGCCAATGCGCTCACCATCGTCCGCAGCATGTGCATCGGCTGGGCCGACTTCGGGATGCTCTGGATCCGCTCGAGCATGCCCTTGGGCAACGCGTACCGCGCGCGCAGGGCCTTCGAGAACGCATCCAGCTCACCGCTGGTCGGCAGCTTCTGGTTCCACAGCAGGTAGACCGTCTCCTCGAAGGTCGAGTGCGATGCCAGGTCGCCGATCGAGATGCCGACGTACTCGAGCACGCCCTCTTTGCCATCGATGAACGAGAGCGCCGTATCAGTGGCGACGACGCCTTCCAGACCCTTGGGGACTTCGATCACGTGCCTCTGCCTTCCTATTGAGCCCGTGCGTCCGCCGCGCTGGGGTGGCGGGTCGGGACACGTTCGGGCTTACCACCTATCCTGCGAGGCACAATATACGGCCCCCAAGGGCGCCCCGCCACTCCGGTTGGCGGGCCTCCCGAAGGAGATTCTCTTGGACTTGGGTGGGGCTTCGGTATCTTCGGATGGGGGAAGCTGCCAGGTCACACGAAGGAACCAGAGATAGGGAGAGCGATATGGTGTCCCACATGTCTTCGACGAAGTACGGAGTGGTCGTCGTTTCCGCCGTGCAGAGCCTGGCCGCTTCGATAGCGTTCGCGGGCGGATGCGAGCCCGAGAGTCTCTTCGCCGAGGATGTCACGCAGGGCGCTGGCGCTGATCCCGTTTGGGTGGCGATTGGCGACCTCGATGGCGATGGTGCGCCCGATCTCGCTGCGGCGAACGCGCTTGGCGACAGTATCAGCGTCCTGCTCAACCAGGGCGATGGGACCTTCGCGGCCGACGCCATCTATGGCGTCGGCGCGGAGCCCATGTCAGTGGCGATCGCCGACCTCAACGCCGATGGGGCGGCCGATATCGCGGCGACAAACCTCAGCGACAACACCGTCAGCATCCTGCTCAACCAGGGCGACGGGACCTTCGCCCCCCATGCCACCTATGGCGCAGACGGCTTCCCTTACTTGGTGGCGATTGGCGACCTCAACGGCGACGGCGCGCCCGATCTCGCTGTCGCGAACGCGGGAGGCCAGAGCGTCAGCGTCCTGCTCAACCTGGGCGATGGCGCCTTCGCCAATGATGTCGCCTATGACGTGGCCGGTGAGGCCTTCTCAGTGGCGATCGGCGACCTGAACGGCGATGGCGCGCCCGACCTCGCCGCCACCAACCGTTTCAACCACAGCGTCAGCGTCCTGTTCAACGATGGAGAAGGCGCATTCGCGTCCGATGTTACCTACGGTGCTGGCCTGAATCCGACGTCGGTGGCGATCGGCGACCTGAACGGCGATGGGGTGCCCGACCTGGCAGCAACGAACTCTGACAGCAGCGACGTCAGCGTCCTGCTCAACTTGGGCGATGGGACCTTCGCCGATGATGTCACGTTTGGCGTCGGCCAATCGCCACGCTCCGTGGCGATCGGCGACCTGAATGGCGATGGCGCGCCCGATATCGCAGTGGCGAACTCGGCCAGCAACAGTGTCGGCGTCCTGTTCAACCTGGGCGGTGGCGCGTTTGCCAGCCATGTCACCTTCGGCGCGGGATTCGGGCCCTTCGGGGTGGCGATCGGTGACCTGAATGGCGATGGCCCCCTCGATCTCGCCGTGGCGAGCGCGTTCAGCGACACCGTGAGCGCCCTCCTCAACCAGTGCACGCCTCCGGCGATCACGGGCCAGCCAGGCTCGATCTTGCTCCCCGTCGGCGGTGGGACCGCCGTATTCGCGGTCGAGGCCGAGGGCGAGGGTGCGCTGACCTACCAGTGGCTCAAGGACGGCGCACCTCTGGTCGATGGCGGGGCGGTCGCAGGCTCGATGAGCCCCCAACTCACCGTCGATGCCGACAGCGGCAACGTCGGCCTCTACACCGTCGTCGTCTCCGAAGGGTCCGTCGGTGTGGAGAGCGACCCCGCGATCCTCGCCATCCGCCCATCGTGCAAAGGCGACACGAACGCCGACGGCGTCATCGACTCGGGCGACCTCAACCAGGTCCTGAGCGGCTTCGGCGACGGGTGCGACGACTAGCGGTCCCGCGGGCTCCGCCGGAGGGGGCGGTCCCGAACGCGGCGAGCGGTACCCTTGCAGGTATCGCTGCGTCCGCGCTCGCACCCGGAGTCACCACGTGCTCATCCGAGGCCGCCTCCTGACCGACCCCACCCGACCCGCCCAACCGGGGTGGCTCCGCATCGAGGGCGCCACCATCGCCGACCTCGCCCCGGGCGACACCCCCCAGGCCCTCGGCACGCCAGACCTCGGCACCGACACCCGCATCGTCACACCCGCTTTCTTCGACGCCCACTTCCACTTCCCCCAGATCGACTCGATCGGGTGCGACGGCATGCCGCTCCTCGAATGGCTCGACAAGGTCGTCTTCCCAGCAGAAACCTGGTGGGGCCGGGGCGCCGCCAGCGCCATGGCCCTCACCGCCGCCCGCCGACTCATCCGCGAGGGCACCGCCGGCGTCGCGGGCTACCTCACCTCCGATGCGCGCGCCAGCGCCGAGGCCGCCCGCCTCCTCGCATCGCGCACACCCCTCCGCCTCCTCGTCGGCCGCGTCGCCATGGACCGCGAAGCCCCCGACGAACTGACCGCCGAGGACCGCGCCCGCGCCGACTCACGCCACAACACCTCGCCCCTCCTCCCGTCCTTCGGCGAGCCGCCCAACCACCGCGTCTCCATCAACCCGCGCTTCGCCATCGCGTGCTCCGATGAACTCCTCGCCGAGTGCGGGTGGGCGGTCCGCGACGACCCATCGCTCGTCGTGCAGACCCACCTCGCGGAGACGCGCGAGGAGTGCGCACGCGTGCGAGACCTGTTCCGCGTGGAACATCACTACACCGCCGTCTACGACCGCGCGGGCCTGCTCACCCCCAACACCCTCCTCGCCCACTGCATCCACCTGTCCGACGACGAGTGGAAGCTCATCGCCGAGCGTCGCTCCATCGCGGTCCATTGCCCGACCGCCAACACCTTCCTCCAGGCCGGCCTCTTCAACTACGACACCGCCCGCGCCCACGCCGTCCGTGTCGCGCTCGGGTCCGACGTCGCGGGCGGGCCGGACATTGCCATGCCGCGCGTCGCCCGCGCCATGATCGAGGTCGCCAAGGCCCGCGCCATGACCTCGCCCACGCCCGACCTGGTCCACGTCCCGACTCCGGCGGAAGTGTGGGACATCATCACACGCCGCAACGCGGAGCTGATGGGCTGGCCCGACGCCGGTCGCCTCGAAGCGGGCGCCGCCGCGTCGCTGCTCGTCCTGCGCGTGCCCGAGTCGTGGCTCGACGAGCACCTGGTGGGCAGGCTCATCTACAACTGGTCGCCCGACCTGATCGAGGCGCGCATCTTCGATGGCCGCCCCGTCGAGTTGAGTACGATCTAAGCGTGTTCCTCCCCCTCGGCACAGAGCATGCGCGACGGCGCCCGACGCTGATCACCTACGTGATCATGGCGCTGTGCGTCCTGGTCTTCCTGATCCAGAAGGTGATGGAGGCCAACGCCACCCCGCAGAACCCGTGGGGGGGCTACATCGGCTTCATGCTCTGGCCGCCGAACGACCTCCCGGGGTGGCCGCCGTTTCACGTGTGGCAGCTGTTCACCTACCAGTTCCTCCACGGCGACTGGATGCACCTGCTCGGCAACATGCTCTTCCTTTGGGTCTTCGGCCCACCGGTCGAGGACCGCCTGCGCCGGTGGGGCTTCCTCGGGTTCTACCTCATCGCGGGTGTGGCCGCGGGGCTGTTGCACATGGCCTTCGAGGCGAGCCCGGTGCTCGGCGCCTCGGGTTCGATCTCGGGAGTGACCGGCGCGTTCCTCATCCTGTTCCCGCTGGTCGGGGTCCGCATCCTGCTGTTCTTCTTTCTGATCGGGGTCTACACGATCCCGGCGTGGTGGTTCATCGGGGCCGCGGTCGCGTACGACATGGCGTTCGCCGCCGCGAACGACGGCGTCGCCCGCCTGGCCCACATCGGCGGCTACCTCTACGGCGCGGGCGTCGCGATGATCCTCCTCTGGCTCAAGGTCCTCCCGCGCGAGCCGTTCGACCTCTTCTCGATGGGGCGGCAGGCGTATCGCAGGCGGCAGTTCAAGGAGCTCTCGCAGCGCCACACCGCGTGGACGCACGAGCCCGGCGCGCCCGTCCTTACGAGCAAGCGCCGGCGCGAGCCCCGCACCATCGAGCCGACCGGCCACCAGCGCGAAGCGCTCGAGGCCCGCCGGCGCGTGACCGACGCCATGACCGCGGGCGACCTCAACGGCGCATGCGACGCCTACGCGAAGCTCCTCGACTGCGAGGCCGACGCGACCATGCCCGCGGAGCAGCAGATCGACATCGCCAACCACGCCATGCAGGCCGGCAAGCACCAACTCGCCGCCGCGGCCTACGAGCTGTTCCTCAAGCGCTACGCGGCCGACCACCGCACCACGGAGGTCCGCCTCATGCTCGCCCTGGTCAACGCCCGCTACCTCAACGACCCCACCCGCGCCCAACAGGTCCTCCGCGACCTGCCCGGCTCGCTCCGCGAGCAGGACGAGGCCCTCCGCGATGCGCTGCTCGAGGAACTCGGCTAGCGCGCGGTCGACTCAAATCGACGCGTGGAGGAGACCGAACCATCGCCACGCACGGGCGCGGGCTGCGCCCGGCGCTACTCCTCGCGTCCCGCGATGCCCCACGCGGCGCCGCACGCGAAGAGGACCCACAGCGCATCGAAGAAGTTGAGGTCGGCCTTGAATGCCGCCCACGTCAGATCCCGACGGAGCGACCCCGTCATGCCCTCCATCATCTCGCGCATCATCGGCATGTTCTCGCGGTGCTCCTCCCAGCGCTCCTCGCGCTGGGCGTCGGTCAGATCGTCCCATCGCGCCTGCGCCTCGGCCCAGACGTCGCGCGGGTAGTCGCCCTGGTCGGTGCCGCCCTCTTCGGGGTCGACCCCGGCCGGCCAGTTGAGCGCCTTGCCACGCTCCTCCCACTCTTCGACGACATCGTCGGCGTAGAACGAGATGAGGTACTCCTCGTCGTTCTCAAGCCCCGAGCCCTCCGTCATGGCCGCGTCGAAGCCCGACTCGTCGAAGGCGTCGCGCATCAGGAACGAGACCGCGGCGTACTTGCCCACCGCGATCCCGAGCAGCGCCGCGGCGATCGCGATGCACCCGAGGATGGGCGCCTTCTGGCCGCCCGTCGCGGCGGTTGCGCCGACGCCCGCGAGCGCACCGACGCCCACCGCAATCAGCCCGATCTCCACGCTCGCGAAGTAGCCGATCGCCGCCCAGACCGCGGCCCCGATCCCGGCCCCGATCACCGCCCCCAGGATGCCCATAGGCAGGTTCATCTTCATAGCTCGCCCTTTCTTGCTCGCAACCCCGCAGAGAATCTAACAAGTGGGGTGGTCGAGCGGAAGGGCCTTCCGCAATTCCCACACACGACCGGGCGTCGACCCCAGGTGGTCTCCCGTTACGAACCCCGAACGCAGCGAGTCCCAGCCACATGCTCGCCCGCACTCCGTTCGGTGCTCGTCGTCGGGCGTGCTCGCGGCGCGATCACTCCCCAACTGTCTTCTTGCGCCTGAGCACGTGGTGGTAGTGCTGGGCGAAGCGGTGGGCCTCATCGCGGACCTGCTGGCAGAGCTTGAGGCCCAGGTTGTTCCGGCTCAGGCGGATGGGCTCCGTGCGCTGCTGGACGTAGATGACCTCTTCTTTCTTCGCGAGAGAGATCACCATGGGTGGCTTGACGGGCATGTCGGCGAGGGCCTCGAGCGCGGCGTGGAGCTGGCCGAGCCCGCCGTCGATCAGGATGACGTCGGGGTAGAGCTCCTGGCCCGCGCCCGCCTCGCGGTAGCGGCGCGAGACGACCTCGCGGATGGATGTGTAGTCGTCGTTGTCGGCGCGCTGGATGCGGTAGCGCCGGTACTCGGCCTTGAAGGGCTTGCCATCGACGAAGCTCACCTTGCTGCCCACCGTCTCGTTGCCCTGGAGGTGGGCGATATCGATGCCCTCGATGCACCGGATGGGCTCGTCGAGGCCGAGCGTCTTCTGGAGCGACTTGAGCGCCTTCTCGGGGTCGGCGTAGGAGAGTTCGGTCTCGGGCTGCCACCCTGCGCCGACCGATGACCGTTCGTCGAGCTTGGAGAGGGCCTTGAGCTGGTCGCGGATGGTCGCGGCGCGCTCGAACGCGCGCTCGCTCGCGGCGGCTTCCATGTCGGCGGTCATCTCACGCACCATGGCGCTGCGCTTGGTGCCCAGGAAGCGGACAAAGCGGTCGCAATCGTCGCGGTAAGCGATCTTCGTGATCTTGTCGGCGCACGGCGCGGTGCACTGGCCGATGGCGTAGAGCAGGCAGGGGCGGAAGAACTTGTTCTTCGGGTCGCCCTCGACGATGTCGAGCTTGCACGTGCGGAACTTGAAGACGCGCTGGAGCAACTGAACCGCTTCGCGGAGCGCACCGGCGTTGGTGAACGGCCCGAACACCTTGGCGCCCTTGAGCGATGGATCGGTCGGGTTACGGGTGACAAACACGCGCGGGAAGTCCTCGCGCTGGGTGACGACCAGGTAGGGGAACGTCTTGTCGTCGGTGAGGCGGGCGTTGAAGCGCGGGTGGATGTCCTTGATGAGCCGGTTCTCTGCGAGGAGCGCTTCCCACTCGGTCTCGCAGGGGAGGATGTCGAAGTCGTGGACGAAGTCGAGGAGTTGCTGCTTGCCGTGGCCCAGGTCGGCGCTGGGGACGAAGTACGACGCGACGCGGTCGGGCAGCTTCGCGGCCTTGCCGACATAGAGCACGACGCCGGTGTGGTCCTTCATAAGGTAGCAGCCGGGGATCTGGGGGAGGTCGCGGGCGCGCTTGAGCAGGCGCGCGAGGCGCTCCTCGCGCGATTCGCTGCCCCATGGGGGAGGCGTGTCGTGGGGGAGGAAGCCGTCTTGATCGGCGATGGGGAGGTCGGGGTCGTCGGGCACGGGGGATGGTAGGTGGGGGGGAAACTGGCGTGTGCACTGCTCTCTGAGCAGTGGCACGCAGGAGTCCGGTTTACCCCGTGCTCTGCATCGCCGCGGCCAGGGCGTTGACCGCGAGCTGGATCACGGGGCTCAGCGCATCGCGCTCCTCGCCCGAGGTGGCTTCGCGGGACCGCCTGAGCAGTTCGGCCTGGAGCAGGTTGAGCAGGTCGGTGTCGGGGTTGCGCCGGTCGATGGAGCGCTGGATGACGGGGTTGTTGTCGAGCAGGCGGTCCTGACCGGTGATGGCGAGGATGGCGCGCTCGGCGCGGGCGAACTCCTCGGCGATGAGGGTGTGGAAGCGCTCGCCGTCCTTGGCGCGGTAGACGCGGGCGATGGGGAGGCGGGCGCGGGCCATCTCCTGCTGGGCGTTGTCGATGAAGGTGGCGAGCCACCCGCCTTGCTTGTAGAGGTCGCGGGCGACGGCGAGGCGGGCGGGGTCGTTGAGGACGTGGTGCTCGAACGCGGCCCCGATGCCGTACCACCCCGGGACGTTGGCGCGCATCTGCGTCCACCCGAAGACCCACGGGATGGCGCGGATGTTCTCGAAGGAGAGGGTCTTGCCGGGGCGGACGACGGGGCGTGAAGCGATCTTGAGCGAGCCGATGGCGAGGACGGGGGAAGCGCTGGTGTACCAGTCCCAGAAGGCGGGGTCGTCGACGAGGGCGCGGTAGGCCTCCATGGAGGCGGCCGCGAGGTCGTCCATCATCTTCGCGACGGGTGGTGGGGTGGCGGTGTCTTCGCGTGCGCCCGCGGCGGTGGTGAGGGCCATCGCGTGGACGATCTGTTCGAGGTGTCGGCGGGCGATCTCGGGGGTGGCGTAGCGGAAGGAGATGACCTCGCCCTGCTCGGTGAAGCGGATGCGCCCGTTGCGCGCGGAGGCGGGTGTGGAGCGGATGGCGCGGCCCGCGCGCCCGCCGCCCCGCGCGACGGAGCCGCCCCGCCCGTGGAAGAAGCGGACGTCGACGCCCGCGTCGGCGCAGGTCTGGGCGAGTTCGTGCTGGGCGCTGTGGAGGCGCCAGCTGGCCATCCAGTAGCCGCCGTCCTTGTTGGAGTCGGAGTAGCCGAGCATGATCTCCTGGAAGCGGCCGCGGGCTTCGAGGTGGGCGCGGTAGGCGGGCGAGGCGAAGAGTTCGCGCATGAGGGAGGGGGCGCGGTCGAGGTCGTCGACGGTTTCGAAGAGGGGGACGACGTCGAGCGGTGCGGCGCCGTCGGTGAGCAGGCCGGCTTCCTTGAGGAGGACGAGCACCGCGAGGAGGTCGCTGACTTCGTGGGTCATGGAGACGATGTAGGAACGGATGGAGGCGCTGTCGCGCGCGAGGCCCTGGGCGACGACGTCGAGCGTGTCGAGCAGGCGGCGCGTGCCTTCGGAGAGGGCGGCGCTGCGCGGGGCGAGGGGGCGGGCGTGGGCGAGTTCGCGTTCGAGGAGCGCGAGCTTGGCGGGCTCGTCGAGGGCCGCGTAGTCGTCGCACGCGCCGGCGAGTTTGAAGAGCTCGGCGAGCGCATCGGCGTGGCGGCCCGAGTGCTGGCGGATGTCGATGGCGGCGAGGTGGAAGCCGAACGCTTCGGCGCGGACACGCGCGTCGAAGAGGGCGGATGCGTCGGCGAGTTGGGTGAGGCCCGCGTGGCGCAGGGCGCGGTCGACGAGGGCGAGGTCGGCGCGGAAGTCGTCGGGCGAGTACGACGATGGGTCTTCGATCGCGGCGAGCAGCTTCACGCCCATCACCCGCAGCTTGACGCGCCAGGGCTCGTGGTCGAGGTGGTGCAGGCGGTAGGCGGGCACGAGTTGCTCGGCTTCGCCCGACGCGCGCCACGCGGCGAGGTCGGGCAGCACCGACGCGGCGCGGTTGGAGACGCTCAGTTGGTGGTCGAGTTCGTCGATCGCGGCGTGGTGGAGCCTGAGCGCCGACTCGCGCATCAGCGCGAGCGTCTCGCGTGTGACGTTGGCGTCGACATTGGGGTTGCCATCGCGGTCGCCGCCGATCCAGGAGCGGTAGCGGACGGGGACGGATGGCGCTCCGTCGCCTGCGTGGTCGGGGTAGTGGCGAGCGATGGCGTCGCGTACGTCGCGTGCCAGGACGGGGAGGGTTTGCCAGATCGCCCCGCTGAGAACGCCGATCCCGTTGCGGACTTCGTCGAGCGGGTCGAGCTGCTTGAAGCGGACCTCGTCGGTCATACCGAGCAGGGCGATGGTGGCGCTGAGGGTCTCTCTGGTGCGCGCGTCTTCGGAGGGTGTGAGCCCGCCGCGATCGAGGCGGTGGAGGCAGCGGGCGATGGTCGCCTGGTGGCGGACGATCGACTGCCTGCGGACTTCGGTGGGGTGGGCGGTGAGCGTGGGCGCGATGTCGAGGCGGGCGAATGTGTCGCGTGCCTGTTGGGCGGTCAGGCCATCGGCGCGCATCTGCGCGACCGCGGCGTCGATGGACTCTGGGCGCGGCTCGCCTTCCGCGGCCCGCGCCGAGCGCTCGCGGTTCACACGGACGATGTGGACCTGTTCCGCGTTGTTGCGCAGGTGGAAGCGCGTGATGAGGAGCTTGACGCACGCGGCGATGTCGTCGAGCGAGAGGGCCGCGAGGTGGTCGGGCCCTTCGTCCTGAGCCAGCGCGGCGTCTCGTGCGGCCTGCAGGGGCGGCGCGGAGCGCTCCCATGAGTCTCTGACGCGCGGGGCGACGGTGGCGTCGAGGGTGTTGGTCAGGAGTTCGATGTCGCGCAGGAGTTGTGGTGCGGTGTCGCCCATGGTGGACGATCGTACCCGTTGTGTTGGGCGCTGAGCGCCTGGCCGCGCTCGGGCGCCCCCTCAGAACCCGATGTCGCGGAGTTCGCCGTCTTCCATGAGGTACAACCCCACGAGCCAGTCCTTGACGAGGTAGGGGTCGACCTTGAGGGTGCCCTGGATGGCGCCGTAGTTCATGCGCGTCCGGCTCAGTTCCTTGGTGGACTTGGTGAGCTTGATCTCGATGGCGTCGTAGGGCGTGGGGGGCACGCCGATGCAGCAGCCGTCCCATTGGTTGCGCATCAGGAGGACTTCCTTGGTGTTGGTCTGCATGATGGGGAGCAGGAGGTAGCCGTTGAGGAGGACGGTCTTGCCGTTGAGCTGCTCGACCCACGGTGGGATGTCGCGCTTGCCCTTGCGCGGGCGGTAGGTGTCGCGCGCCGAGACGAGCGCTTCCCAGGGGACGATGTAGGGGTCGTCGGGTGTGCCCGCGCCTTCGAAGGTGAAACGGTTGGGGTCGGGCGACGCGGAGTCGGCATCTCCCGAGGCGCTCGCATCGGTGGCGGGCGTGGCGGCGGCGATGGTGTCGGGCACGGTGGAAGGGTCGACCTTCAGCAGCGTGTTGAGGAGGTCGGAGACCGCTTGCCTGTCGTCGGACCACGCGATCGTCGTGGCGGACGCGGGGGTGGGCGCGTGGTTGGGCTCGACGGTTGGGGCCTGGGCGGACGGGCGCGGGTCGATGGGGACGGGGTCGGGGATGCGCGGGTCGTCGGGGGTGAGGTCGAGCGCGGGCGCGGCGGGCTCGTGGTCGCGGGCTCCCGCCGCCTCGTCGAGTGGCGTCGGACTCTCGTCGCGCGATGGGCGTCGGAGCGGCACGAAGCCGGTTGGCGCGGGCGTCGCTTGGCCGCGCGGCGCGCTGGGTGTCGGCGGCTCGGCGGGGGTGGTTGCGCCGCCCGAGTGGCGTGCGTAGAAGAGGCCCGCGGTGAACGCGGTCAGGGCCAGGATGAACGCCCAGAAGAGCTTCATGTTGGATGGTAGCGGGGGAGGTTGGCGCGGGGTGCCTGGAGTGACGGGCCCAAAATGAAAGAAGCCGTGCTTTGGTCGCACGGCTTCAGGGGGTCGGTGATGCTTCGGAGTGCGCCGGGCTTAGCCCTCGCTCTTCTCCTCTTCGCCACTCTCGCTCGCCTCGGCAGCGGCGGCGGCTTCGGCGGCGGCCTTGGCCTTGGCCTCTTCCTCGGCGGCCTTGCGGGCGGCTTCTTCCTCGGCCTTCTTGGCGGCGTCGGCGGCGATCTTGTCCTGCTTGACCCTCTCGATCTTCTTGCCGTAACGCATCTGGCGCTCGGCCTTGAGCTTGTCGGCGTCGTAGAGCTCGTGCTTGACGAGGATGTCCTTCATGACGTCGGTCGGCTGGGCGCCGTGCTCGAGCCAGTGCTTGATGCGGTCGTTCTTGAGGAGCACCTGCTTGTCGGCGTCCTTGGCCATCGGGTCGTACCACCCGAGGTTCTCGAGGACCACGCCGTCGCGCTGGTTGCGCTTCTCGATCGCGTTGATGCGGTAGAACGGGCGGTGACGGCGACCCATGCGCTTCAGACGGATACGGACCATGCGGAGGTGCTCCCAAGGCCACGCCCACGGCTCAACGCACGCGGGCAGACGCGGCTCGATTCGACTCAGACAAACATCCACCAACGCCCATGGGCCATCGGGCCCGTGGACGAGCCGGTAGTGTAGGCCCGAGGGGATCGGGTGAAAAGACCGGCATGGCGCCCAGTGGAGGATGCAGGAAGATGAGCCAGATCGAGTACGGCGTGATCGCGGAGCTGCCCGACGAGGCGACGGCCCGGGAGTACATCGCGTGGCTCACGGAAGGGGGGCACGTGGGCGAGGTGGTCAGCGGCGGGGCGCTGGTGGGAGATGTGGTCAGGCTCGACCCGGAAGGGGAGGGGGCGGGCGTGCGGGTGATGAGCCGGTACAGGTTCGGGAGCCGTAAGGATTACGAGCGGTACGTGGAGCGGGATGCGCCGCGGCTTCGGGCGGACGGTCTGGCGCGGTTCGGGCCAGAGCGGGGGATCACGATGCGGCGCGTGGTGGGGGAGGTGGTGTGGACGTGCGGATAAATCCCCACTCATCTCGTGGGGAATGGGCCATAGCGACGCGGGGGTGCGGGAGGGCGCAAAAATGTGCGCTCGGGGGGCTATTCGGACTTCTGCTTTGGCTTGGCTCGTGTTAGTCTCACTTTTGGGCACCTGGTTTTCGGATTGGGTGCATCCGCTGGGAGAGCCGCGATGAGGTTCGGTCGTTGCCGTTCTTATTGGGCGCGAGGTGTTCGGGCGTATAGCCCCGGTGCTGTGGCCCGGGCGAGCGGCGCAGGGCTCATCCGGCGGGACTACGGACATCGTGAGAGGGGGGCGGCCGCACTATCGCTGCGTTGAGCGATGCCGCGGGGCGGTTGTCGTTTGTGCCGGAGGTCTGAATCGTGGGACAAATCAGGCGCGTTGCGGTTGTGTTGGTGTGGGGTATCGGTGCGTTGAGCGGTGCGATGGCGGGGACGCCCGGCTTCACGGAGGCGGCGCTCCAGGCGCAACTCATTACGACGCACTCGCCCACGATCAACTTCGAGTTGTCGATCCTCGATTTCTCGGGGTTCACCGCGGGGTGCGCGGTGGGTGACTTCGATCGGGACGGCTTCCAGGACTTGTTCGTCATCTGCGGTGGGAACGACCCGGACCGGTTGTACATCAACAACGGGGATGGCACGTTCTCGAACGAGGCGGATGCGTGGGGTGTGGGGCTCAAGCACATGGGGCTCGGGGCCTCGGTGGGCGACTACAACAACGATGGTTGGCCCGACATCTACGTGACGAGCCTCGGGCTTGCCAACGAGTGGCCCACGATCAACCGCCACATCCTCTATAAGAACAACGGGGATGGGACGTTCGTCGACGTCGCGGCGGAGGCGGGCGTGCGCTCGACGGGCGGGACGCCCATGTTCGCGGACGGGTTCAGCTCGGCGTGGGGCGACTACGACCTGGATGGCGACCTCGACCTCGCGGTCGCGGGTTGGCTCTCGATCTACGAGACGACGAAGCTGTTCCGCAACGAGGGCGATGGGACGTTCACGGACGTGACGAACGTGGTGAACAGCCAGGGCAAGGCGGTCATCGATGCGCCGAAGTGGATCCGGAGCTACACGCCCGCGTTCGTGGACATGGACGGCGACCGCTACCCCGAGCTGCTCCTCGCGGCGGACTTCAAGACGTCTCGGTACTACCAGAACAACGGGGACGGCACGTTCACGGATGTGACGGAAGAGAACGGCACGGGCCTCGACGCGAACGGGATGGGGCAATCGGTGGGCGATCTGGATGGGGATGGCGTACTCGACTGGTACGTGACGTCCATTCACTCGGAGGTGCCGGGCACCCCGGGCGTGCCGGGGACGGGCAACATGCTCTATATGGGGCTTGGCACGGGCGCCTTCCTTGAGGAGTCTGTGGCGCGCGGCGTCAACGACGGTGGGTGGGGGTGGGGCGTTGCGGTGATCGACCTCGACCACGACATGGACCTCGACATCGTCGAGACCAACGGGTTCGGGCAGCAGAATCCCCAGGGTGTAAACGAGTGGAAGGACAACCCCTGCTACGCCTACATCAACGATGGGGCGGGTTTCTTCACGGAGAGCGGGGCGGGCCTTGGCCTGACCAACAAGGGCATGGGGCGTGGGCTCTCGCTCATTGACATGGAGAACGATGGCGATCTGGACGTCGCCATCTGCAACTTCAAGGACAAGTTTGTCTTCTACCGCAACGACCTGTCTGGCGAGGACACGCACTGGCTCCGCCTGTTCTTCGATACCACGGGGCACGCGTGCCTTGCGCCGTTCGGCATCGGGACGCGTATCACGGCGACGGCGGGGGGCGTGAGCCAGGTCAACGTGATCGACAGCAGGGCGACCTACCTGAGCAACTCCGAGATCGGCGCGCACTTCGGGCTCGGCGCGAACGGGGTGATCGACGAGCTAACCATCGAGTTCGCGGATGGCACGGTGCGGACGCTGACGGACGTCACCGCGGATCGGACGATCCACCTGAACGTGTTCTACCCGGGCGATGCGGACGGGTCGGGCGTGGTCGACTCGGCCGACCTGAACCTGCTGCTTCAGCGGTACGGCGCGACGGGCAGCGCGGGGTTTGACCCGTCGGACTTCGATTTCGATGGACAGGTCGGCGCTTCGGACCTTGGGTTGTTGCTGGCGA
Organism: Phycisphaerales bacterium; assembly: GCA_965228605.1. Taxonomy (GTDB): domain Bacteria; phylum Planctomycetota; class Phycisphaerae; order Phycisphaerales; family UBA1924. The sequence continues at coordinate 2,420,601 of OZ245825.1, read as the reverse complement.
ACTTCGGTTCGTCGCCGTCGTGCCCGCAGCCCGAATGAGCGGGTCCGCTTAGCCGCCGAGCGGCATGGGCTGGGGGCGGACCTCGTGGGTCGGCTCAAGGCGGATGTTGGCCGGGATGCGCTTGCCGTCGGGGCCCTTGGGTGGGATGCCGTCTTCGTCGATGAGGCGCTGGATGGCCATGACGCCTTCGATGAGTTGCTCGGGGCGGGGCGGGCAGCCCGGGACGTAGACGTCGACGGGGATGAACTGGTCGCAGCCCTGGACGGTGGCGTAGGTGTCGAAGACGCCGCCTGTCGAGGCGCACGCGCCCATGGAGATGACCCACTTGGGCTCGGGCATCTGCTGGTAGATGCGCTGGAGGACGGGCATGGACTTGATGCCGATGCGTCCGGCGACGATGAGGAGGTCGGCCTGGCGTGGGGAGAAGCGCATGACTTCAGCGCCGAAGCGGGCGAGGTCGTAGCGGGATGAGGCGGTGGCCATGAGTTCGATGCCGCAACACGCGGTGGCGAAGGGCATGGGCCAGAGGGAGTTGCGGCGTGACCAGTTGATCACGTGCTTGAGCTGGGTGGTGAGGAATCCCTCAGCGGAGATGGCGGCTTCGATGCCCATGTGGTCGTGTTCCCTTCGGGTGGGTTCGTGGGCGCAGTATAGAGGGTGGGGCGGGGGTGCTCAGCGGAGCTGGCGTTTGCCCTTTGGCTTGTCCTTGGGGGGGATGATGTAGCTGTCCTCGGAGCTCTCGTAGACGGTGTACTCCTCGGAGCCGATGCCCTTGGCTTTGGTGACGCGTTCGTAGCACGCGGGGAGGATGGCGAGGGTGGCGCCCGCGAGGAGGACGGCGATGGCGGCGGGGGTGCGGCGGGCCCGGGCGGAGGGGTTCCGTTTGTGCATGCTGTGACTCCTGTCTGGGCGTGGGCGGCCCGGAGGGTCGCAAGGGGTCGTGGCGTGGCGCAAGGGGGGCGGTCGGAAGGCCGATCTCGCGAGGGTGCGAGACGAGAGACACCCTCAGCCGATGCTAGGTCGCTTGATGCGCGCGGAAGGCCCGCGTCGGGTGGCGATTGCGCTGGTGTTGGCGTGCGTTGGCGGGGTGAGCGGGCAGCACGTGGTGATCCGCTCGACGCCGGGGTCGGCGTCGTCGCTGGTCGTGCCCGACGGCGCGGTGGACGCGGCGCGGGGCGAGCTCGGGCCCGGCGCCCGCGTGTCGGAGAGTGAGCATTTCGTGATCGTGTCGGACGCGGACGTGGGGTGGACGAGCGACCAGGTGGACCTGCTCGAGCGTGCGCACGATGAGTACATGCGCTTCCTCCGCCGGATGGGGATCGAGGGAGAGCCCCTCGAAGAGAAGCTGCTCTGCGTGATGATCGAGGACCACGAGCGGTTCAAGGCGTATGCGCGGGCGCAGGACGGCGTGATGGCGGGGTGGGTTGCGGGTTACTACGCGTCGGCGAGCAACCGGGTCGTGTTCTCGGATGACCGTGGTGGTGCGCACCGGGCGGAAGTGGACGCGGCGCTTGCGGGGCTTGATGCGCAGGCGCGGGAGATCGCGGACGCGGCGGAGGATGCACGGAGGAAGCGTGACAAGGCGCGGGCGAGCGCACTGTCGGAGCACGCGCAGAGCCTGGCGAAGCACGCGACGAGCGAGCGGGCGCGGGTCGAGTCGGAGCGGGCGAACATCGCGACGGCGAAGGCGGTGCACGAGGCGGTGCACCTGCTCGCGTTCAACACGGGGCTGCAATCGCGGGCGCGGACGTACCCGTTCTGGTTGACCGAGGGTCTTGCGGCGTCGTTCGAGACGGGCGATGTGAGCCGGTCCTTCGGGCCCCAGCGGGCGGTGCCCGAGCGTGAGGCGGAGTTTGAGGAGGCGCGGGAAGCGGGGGCGCTGGTGCCGCTCGGCGCGTTCGTGTCGATGGACCGCCCGAGCGATGCGGAGGCGGCGGAGGTGATGTACGCGCAGGCGTACGCGCTGTTCACGTGGCTCTACCGCCACGAGCGCGAGGCGCTGGCGCAGTACTTCCGTGATGTGCTCGCTGAGCCCGCGGGGGTGATCTCGCCTGCGCGGCACGCGGTGATGTTCGAGCGGCGGTTTGGCGATGTCGACGCGCTGGAGCGGCGGTGGCTTGGCGAGGGCGAGGCGCTCGTGCGCGGGTAGGTCGGGTCTGCGGTGTCTGAGGAGCGCTGGCCGGAAGACCGGTCGGTGGCACGGTGCGGGAGCGCGCGCACGCGGGGCGATCGGCAAGCCGACCGCCCCGTGCGGGTGGGTTGAGTTGCACGCCGCTCCTGGTTACGGCGCGCACTCGAAGCACATCTGGGCGGAGAGGCCTGCGCAGAAGGCGTCCCATTCGACCTGGCAGCAGTAGGGCTCGAAGCCGCAGACGATGGACATGCAGAGGGTGCTCTCGCACCCGGGGGTGCCCTGGGGGACGCAGCAGCTGCCCGAGGGTGGGTCACAGAACGAGCCGAAGGCGGCGAGGACGATGTTGAGGTCGTCGGAGTCGCAGTCGCCGTCCGCGTTGGCGTCGCCCGCGCAGGGGGTGACGAGGTCGCCCGTACACCCGAACTCGCCCAGGACGATGTTGAGGTCGAGTGAGTCGACCTTGCCATCGTTGTTGAGGTCGCCCGGGCAGGGGCCCGGCTTGGGTCGTGCGGCGAGGCCCGCGATGGCGTTGAACTGGGAGCCGCCGGCGACGCCGTTGGTGCCGATGAAGTAGTGAGCGCCGGAGTAGAGGTCGAGGGCGTAGAGGCCGCCGTCGGCGTCCATGACATAGGCGGTCTTGCCGTCGAAGGTGCCCATGCCGCCCGAAGAGTCGGCGATGTGGTTGGGGATGTCGGCGAGCCAGGTGGTCTTGCCCGTGGTGGTGTTGATGCGGACGAAGGCGTTCTGGTAGCTGTCGATGCCGACGAGCTGGCCATCGTCGCGGAAGGTGAGCGAGTTGATGTCGCGGGGTGTGCCGCCGAAGGTGCCGATGAAGGTGGCGATGCCGTCTGCGAGGTCGAGTGAGATGAGGCCCGCGTTGCCGCTCGAGTTGGTGTTGGAGGCGTAGACGGTGCCGTCTGGCGCGAAGGCGAAGCCGCCTTCGAAGAGCTGGTCGACGTTTGCGGGGAGGGTGACGCCCTGGACGAGGCCCGTGGTGGCGGTGGTGGTGCTGACCTTGTGGAAGGTGGTGCCCGCGAGGCCCGCGTCGAGGCAGAGGAGTGTGCCGGTTGGGGTGAACTCGAGGCCCGCGAAGGCGGACATGCCGACGTTGCCGATGAAGGTGGCGTGGCCGTTGGCGGAGTTGACGCCGAAGAGGTCGCCGTCGTACTCGATGGCGTAGAGGTCGAAGGTGCCGGGATCCTGGATGATGTCGCCTGCGAGGGCGGGAGCGATAGCGGTGACGGCCGCGATGGTCGCGGCGCCGAGGGTGATGCGTGGCATGGGGATTCCTCCGGTTGTGTATGCCTGTGGTGTGTGTCGGCGGGTGTCCGCCGGGCGTACTCCGCGGAGGGGGTGGGGATCTCTCAGTTGGTCCGATCGATTCGGCGCAGGGCGGGACGCCGATGCGCTTCGGGCGGGTGAGGACGCCCGCCCCACTCGCGCCCGCGGGTCATACAAAAACAACGAAGCGGCCATTGCGGCCGCCTCGTTGCTTCTCTCGATCTTCGCAATGGGCCTAGCAGGACTTGAACCTGCGACCTCACCGTTATCAGCGGTGCGCTCTGCCAACTGAGCTATAAGCCCCTTGTGGGCGGGCTCCGCCTTGCCAGCGGGGCCGCCACTTGCCCCAGTATAGCACGGCTGTGGGGGGCGTCGAGGGGGGTCGGGGGGCGAGTGGGGGCGGGGCCGCTCGCTCTACCATGGGCCCATGAGCACCGGCGATCGGCCCCATGCGACTGCGGCGATCCTGTCCATCGGGGATGAACTCATCCTTGGGCAGAAGCTCGACACGAACGCGGAGTGGCTCTCGGGGCGGCTCGCGGCGCTGGGGGTGCGCCCGGTTGAGCACGTGACGCTCGATGACGATGTGGAGCAGATCGCGCTGGCACTGGCCCGGCTTGGCGGGCGGGCGGACCTGGTGGTGGTGACGGGGGGGCTCGGTCCCACGGCGGACGACCTGACGCGCGAGGCGCTGGCGCGGGCGATGGGGGATTCGCTCGTGGAGGACGAGGGGGCGCTGCTCCGGCTCGAGGCCGTGGCTAAGCGGCGCGGGCGGGAGATCGGCGCGAACCGGGTGCAGGCGCTGCGCCCGTCGCGGGCGGTGTGTCTCGACAACGAGCACGGCACGGCGCCGGGGTTGTGGGGGACGCTTGGTGATGGTGCGCGGGGGTGCGATGTGGTGTGCCTGCCCGGGCCACCATCGGAGAACCGCCCGATGTTTGAGGGGGCGGTGGTGCCGAGGTTGCGGTTGGGTGGGCGGGTGATCGCGGTGCGGGTGTTGCACACGTTCGGGCTGCCCGAGTCGGAGGTGGGCGCTCGGCTTGGTGCGCTGATGGAGCGTGGGCGGAACCCGATCGTCGGGACGACGGCGTCGGGTGGGGTGGTGAGTTGCAGGGTTCGGTTTGAGGGGGATGCGGGTGAGGCGGGCGGGGCGATGGAGCGCGCGGTGGAGGGTGTGCGCGGGGCGGTGGGCGATCATGTGTTCGGCGAGGGGGAAGAGACGCTCGCGGAGGCGTTGGTCGAGGCGTTGCGCGAGCGTGATGCGCGGCTCGTGGTGGCCGAGTCGTGCACGGGTGGGCTGCTTGGGGCGAAGGTGACGGGTGTTGCGGGGTCGTCGGATGTGTTCGTTGGTGGGTGGCAGACGTATTCGAACGAGATGAAGAAGGCGGCGCTGGGCGTGGATGGGGCGTTGGTCGATGACCCGGCGGCGGCGGGGTATGTGGGGGCGGTGAGCGCGGAGGTTGCGGGGGCGATGGCGGTGGGGGCGCTGCGGGCCGCGCCGGGTGGGGGTGCGGAGTTTGCGCTGGCGATCACGGGGATCGCGGGGCCCGGCGGGGCGACGGCGGGCAAGGCGGTCGGGACGGTGTTCATCGCGCTGGCGAGCCGAGGAGGTAGTGGTGAGGCGCGGGTGGTGGAGTGCCGGCGGTTCCAGATCGCGGGGGATCGGGAGCGTGTGCGCGATCGGTCTGCGATGAGCGCGCTCGCGATGGTGTGGCTGCACCTGCGGGGCATCGGTGTGGGGCGGTTGACTTGGGAGGTGGGGTAGTGGGGGGCGATGGGGGGGCCCGTCGCTCGCGCTCCGGGCTCGTTGTTGGCGCGGAGCGGCGTGTGTGGAAGCGGTTGGGGCGGGATTCGAACCCGCGGTACGAGTTTCCCCGTACGCCGCTTTAGCAAAGCGGTGCCTTCAGCCGCTCGGCCACCCAACCGTGTAGAGTCAGGGTCATCTTCCGCGCGGGGGCGGTCGGGGTCAACCTGTGGGCCCTCGTAAAGGCGGAATGGTCGGAGACGCCGCGGGGCCCGTGGCGGAATTGGCAGACGCGGCGGACTTAAAATCCGCTTCCCGGCAACGGGAGTGTGGGTTCGATCCCCACCGGGCCCAGTTGAATTGACGCGCGCTGACCCGCAGAAGTGCCCGCTTTCTCGGGGTTTCTGGCGACCGGGCGACGAGGGCGCGCCTCTCGGCTTGTCGCACGGGCTCGCTTCTGCTTGCGCCGTTTCGTGCTCCAACTGCTGGGGAATTCGCTGGGGGTCGCAGCGGACTTCTGCGATCGTCGAGGCGGGCTCAGGCGCTGCCAACGGCATCGCGCTGGCGATGACCGCGGCGATGGCGCCGGTGGTCTTCGCGTCCTCATCGGGGAGCAGGTGGCCGTAGGTGTCGAGGGTCAGCGTAATGACCGAGTGACGCATGAGCCGCTGCACGGCCTTGGCGCTCGCGCCCCCCAGCAGCGCCCATGCGCCGCAGGTGTGTCGCAGAGCATGGAAATCCAGGCGGAGGCCATCGCTGTTGACATCGGCAAGGAAGTCACCATCCGGCTCGGCCGGCGCCTCAGCTCGCCAGAGCGTCCTTGCCGCCTCCAGGTCGGCCCGCAGCGCCTTGGCCCAGGCCCCACACCGCGCTTGGGCGAACAGCGTCTCGCCAGCAGGCACGCGATGTCCCCGAGCCTTCAGCCGCTCACCGAGTTCCATGGGAATGAACTGCCGCGCCTGCCGGCCGTTCTTCGTGTTCGTGCCGCCAAGGAGCACGAACGGGGCTTCCGAGCCGAGGTAGAGCGAGCCACGTGTGATCGATGCGATCTCGCCTGCTCGCAGCCCCGTCTGGAGGGCCAGCAGGTAGAGCGTGATCCGTTCGGCGCCGCTCAGGCCGGCCCGGGGTGGCCCGGCTTGCGTTGCCTTCAGCAGGTAGGGCCACTCCTCGGGCAGCAGCATCCGCCGTGTCGGCGCATGCTTCGCGTTGGGGCGCCGCACGGTGGCCAGTGGGTCGGCCGGCAAGCGCCCCTCACGGGCCAGCCAGCGAGTGATCGACTTGATCGCGATCACGTGCCGCTGGATGGTCCGGGCCGCGGCACCCGCCTGGGTGAACGCCTCAACATGCAGATGGACTCGCTTCGGATCGATGTCGGCAACGGTGTGGACCCCACGGTCCTCGATGAACCTCTTGATCGAGTGGCTGGTGTCCCGGACGTGCCGCTCCGTGCGGCCGTCGGACCTCATGGCGCGCTCGAAGTCCACCAGCACCGAGGAAACGTCCCGCGATCGCTCGACCGCCCACCGGTCCGCGGCCGGGTCGATCACCCCGTCGCGCCGCAGCGCCGTGTCGGACTCGAACTTGGCCCCGATGCGTTCGGCCGTCCGCTTGTCGGTCGTGCGTGACGATCTCTCACGCCGCTTGCCCGTGTGGTCATACCACTGGATGATCCAGTTGCCCTTGCCGTTGCGCTTGAAGATGGTGGCCATCGTGGCTCCTTCCGCTCTTGAGGGTAGTACCGCCAGATCACCCGGCGGCGGCGCGTTTCTGATCGTTGATCCACTTCTTGAGGTCTACTGGGTCATACCGCACGGCGCGACCGAAACGCACGTGCGGGATGAGCCCCTGCATGCGCATCTCCCACAGCTTGCGCTCGCTGATCGACAGCAGGCGCGCCGCGACCCGTTCGCTCACCAGCATGGTGTCGCGTTCGGTCTCAGCGACCCTGGCAGCGGTTGGCGCTGTTGAGGATCTGCGGGCGGGTGCCCGGGCCGATGGCTCGGCTGCCCGCATGTCAGTGCGCTCGACCACCGGCTTGGGGCTGCGCGCTGGTTTGGAACCTGGGTCGGGTGGACTCGGATGGGTCAAGGACGCGAAGAGTGGTGCGTCGTGCATGGTGGACCTCCCGGCACGCGCGTGACGCGCCGATCACGGTGACAGTATGGCGTGTGGATCCTGTATATACGACCACATAGACGCGAGAGATCAAGCGCAACTAATATATTTTCTCATGTTCTTTGATGGCTGTCCCGAGGGCCGAAGCTGGTTGTGCGGCGAGGGCTCGTGAGCAGGACCAAGACTCGCCTGCAGGCCGCTAGAACGTGCAGTATGCCCAATTAGGGAGGCGCCGGATGGGGCTGTTCGACGGCGATGTTGGCAGGCGTTTCGGCGGGGTGTGGAGGCGCCTGGAGCTGGGGCGGTGGCTGAGAGTGTTCCAGAATACTAACGGTGTTCTTATGATGTGGTCCCGCGCCGAGCGCCCGAGTGGATCGATCCGGTGCCACGCTGGCGCTTGGTCGAAGGTACGCCGGAGTGGTGCTAGAGCACGTGGCGCGGCATCGGCGGCAGACCGACCCCGGCGGCTGGCCCCCTTCTCTTCTCGTCGCTCGTTCGCCTGTTGTAGCCAACAGTCGTGCGAACGGGGTCGACGAAGAGGGCCGGCTCCAATCTGTCAGGTTGGGTTGTTCGAGGGGGCTGAGCGGTAACGCTTGATGCGCAGCGTGAGGATGAGGCTGCTCAGCGTCGCGGCGATCAGGAAGGCCCCGTACAGGATCGGGAGCGGCCCGCCGATGCCGTGAGTTGGCTCGCTTGCGTAGTACAGGGATGCACACAGGCCGATGAGCAGGAGCGAGGCGGTGGCGACGGAAGCTGCAGAGCCCATGCCGATGCGGCCGCCGATGTGGCGGCGCCTGCTGGGGTGGTTGGACTGGAAGGCCATCAGGTCGGCGCCGGCGAGCCCATTGACCGAGCGCTCAATCACCTCGATGCGGCGCAGCAGGTCCTCGAAGGACTTGACGTGGTTGAGTGTGGTGGCCACGAACAAGACGGCGACGATCGGGAGGGCAACGAGCAGGGACAGCTGCAGGACGCCCGGCGTTAGGCTGGCAACTCCGAGCAGGCCGGTGAAGACCGCCCCGGCAACAGGGACCCGGCGTTCGAGCGAGCCGATGCGGTAGAGGGCCAGGGAGTGCAGGGCTCGGTACTCCTCCAGCAGGATGTCGATCTGGTCGAGGCGGGCAAGGGGTCTGGGCGGCACGGGTCCTCGTGGCGTTGTTGGTGCTCTGGTGAGAGTGCCACAAGTGCCGGTGGTGTGTAAAGGGCTATTCGCGAGGACGGCCGGGCAGGGCCGTATCAACATCCGCTGCAAATGTGGAGAAGCACACACCCATCGCGTGGCACCACCTGCGGACTTCGATCAGGTCAAGACGCAACTCGGCCCGCTCACACTTACTGACGTAGGACTGCGACACCCGCAGCCGGCGTGACAACTCGGCTTGAGTCATTGGGACGCCCTCGCGTGTCTCGCGGAGCATCGCACAGAAGCGGCGGTATGGGGCAGAGTGTGTGGACTTGGGCATCGGTCGACCTTGATGGCTCGACACGATGAGATATGACGGGTAGTGTTTCCAAGATGGAATATTCCATACCGGGCTAGCCTCCGCAGACGGAGAGGTGAGTGAGATGAGCCACGTGATCGAACTGCAGCACATCCGCTTGGGCTCAGCAACCGACGGCCGGGCCGTGCTGGCGTCTTTGGTGCAAGCGGGCACGACCGCACTTGAAGAGCTTCGCAGTGTGCTGGCCGCGCGGGCCGGAGGGGACAAGGGCGCGGCGCTGAGCCGTGTGCGTGGCACCGGTCCTGGAGCATCGTTCGGCCGCCTGGTGGACTTGCTCGAACGCGATCATCCGCGTCAGTTGCGGGGCCCTTTCGAGGACAGCCCCAACCTCTCGGGCGCGGTGTGGGACGCCCGCGGTGAGCTGGGCCTTGACCTGGACGCCGCGTTCATGAAGCTCCGCTTCGAGCCCGGGTGCCGGGACCTGCCGCTGCATTCCCACGAGCACTCGGACCGCTTCATCATCGTGCTGGAGGGCCGCGGCTATTTCCATGTGTCTGCTGAGCCGGTCGATCGCTTCACCGGCGAGCGTGTCCAGACGGTCCCCGTGCGTTCCCGTGATGTGCTTGCCTTCACACGTGGCGTGGTGCACACGTTCTCAGCGACAACCGAGCCGCTGGTGCTGCTCTCTGGTCACCTGCCGTTCTTGCCTTTGGAAGAGCCAGAGCAGTACACGCTGCCAGGTCTGATCGTGCGGCCCGCTGACCTGCCCGGTAGCCCGGACGCCGTGCCCGCGTTCGACCCCGCGTGGAACCTCCTGGTCGGCCTGTAGCGGTCCTGTTGGCTCATCGGCCGTTGCGCGGTTGGCAACAGGCTGTTGTGGTCCGGCTCCGGTCCGTGGTTGATAGCTGTTGAAGGTGCCGGTGTGCTCGGCGCCGTCAAGGGGCGACCGCCTTCCGTGCTGCGCATGCGCTGCGCGTGTGCAGGCGGCAGACCCCGCTGATCGCGGGGCGCCTGGTCCTTGACGGCGAGCCTGCGCGCCCCGGCATGAGCCCTTCAACATCAACAACGGACGAAAGGAGTCCAACTATGACACAACAACAACCAGAGTCTTCAACGAGCAACGGCGGCAACAAGCCCGTGGACGAGGTCCGCATCGGACCGGTCAGGGCCGCCATCTGGGCCAACACCAACGCCGAGGGCGAGACGCGTCACAACGTGACGGTGTCCAAGTCCTACCGCGACAGCGAGGGGAATCCCAAGGACACCCGCTCGTTCGGCGTCAGCGACCTGCTGCCGCTGGCCAAGGCGGCCGACGTGGCCCACACGAAGGTGATGCGGCTGATCGCCGAGCAGCGCGGGCGTTCGCTATGAACCGCCGCTCTGAACCCAAGGAACTGGCCCCCGCAAGGGGGCTGGCTTCACTGCACCCACCTGGCACGCATGGCGCTGCTGCGGGAGGGGCTGACCATCGACGACATCGTGCTGGCGCACCTCAGCGGCCAGCAACCGCCGGGCTCATGCGGGTTCCGGGTCAGGTACCGCCTGCTGAGCAAGCACGCCTTCGGGGCCAGCGTGACCGTTCACCGGCTCGGGCCGACGCTGATCCAGGTGACCAGCTCGCAGGACGAGCCGGTGACGATGATCCGGGTGCTCGACCCGCGGGGTCCGCTGCCGCCAGGGCTGGGCTGAGGTTCGACCCGGGTCCGGTCACGGTGACCGCACGAGCAAGATCGGCATGTGAAAGCACCGGGATCGACCCGATGCGTCTGGTTCAGAGGCACACCGGCGGCGTATGGGCCGACGACCGGCTCCACTGCGTCGAGAGCATCGCATCGATCAGCCGCGGCGGGGGACGGGTGGTCTCTACCCACGACGTTGGCCCGGACCGCGTGCAGGTCGTCACCGACATCGGCGAGCCGCTGACCATCGTGCGATTCGCGGGCGAGCGGCAGCTCCCCCGGCATACAGCGGTGGTCGTTACTCGGCTGAACGCAGGGGAGGTGCGCGTATGACCGGCGCCCGCGATGCACAACCACTCTCGCCGCTGCTCGATGACCTGACCCGCGACCGCCTGCCCGAGCTGTACGCCACCGAGCACGACGCCGAGCAGTGGGTCCAGGCCAAGTTCTTCACGCCCTGGTCGCGCTGGACCTGGTACCCCATCGAGTTCGACGGGAACAACCTGTTCTTCGGCCTTGTCGATGGGCTCGAGGTTGAGCTGGGGTTCTTCCTGCTGAGCGAGCTGGCATCGCTGCGGGGGCCGAATGGCCTCAAGGTCGAACGCGACCTGTACTTCGAGCCGATGCAGCTCCCCAGGCTCCGCGAGCAGCTCGAACTCGAACGCATCCACGCCCCAGGCCAGATGTTCGGGCTTGGGCCCGGGCGCGGGCGTTGACACGCAACTCCTGCCACTCTGCCAACTCGGGGGCGGCCATTGCGGCCGCCCTCTCTTGTTGATCAGGCCTGCACGTCGTCGCCGGCTTCGGCGATCTCGATCACGTCGATGTAGGGCGCATCGCCGCCCGGGTCCATCTGCGTCTCGGACTCGCTGATCGCGATCGCCGTGTGGTTGACGATCGAGGTGTACACAGGGCCAAGCGCACGGCCCAGCACCGTCACGGTGATCGATGGGTAGTGGCACACGATCGAGCCCTGCGCCCCAAGCTCGGCGCGCGAGAGGTAGCTGTAGGGGAACGCCAGGCGGCGGCCATCGCGGAGCCGGCAGTCCAGCATCAACGCGGTGGCGCCATCCAACGTGACCAACCCGCCGGTCCTGATCGGCGACGCGCCAGGCTCGACCGGCTCGGCGGCGCTCTCCAGTTCGGCTGGGTCCTTCGGCTCGACGCCGGTGTACTGAGACAAGATGTCCTTGTGCTTGGCCATCGGCTACCGCTCCTTGGCGGGCCCGCCGCCGCGGGATGGTCCGCCGCGATCAGGCCGTGGTGGTCGGCGCCTCTCCTTGACTCCACTGGACCTCTTCGGCTGCGGGGCCCGCCCGGTTCGCGCCTGTTGCTTCTGCTGCGCCTGTTGTTGCCGCTCGTGTTGCCGGGCGTCCGTCCGCTGTTGCCCATCACGCATCTGCTGTTGTCGGTGGCGGCGGGCCCGCTCGAACGCCTTGAGGCGGCTCACCTCCCGGGCGTGCTCCATCTGCCGCTGTTGCCGGGCCTTGCGGGCGCTGGCGCCAGCCGGCTCGAACAGCTCACTGGCCAGCCGGGTCTTGTGCAGCCTGGCCATCGCGTCGATGAATGCGGTGCGGCGATCGGTCAGCAGCGTCACGCCCTTCCTGCCCCGGCTCAGGATCACGTTCAACTGACGCAGGCTGCTGGCGGTGAGCGATGCCGCGGGCAGCGCCCCGATGCACTCATCGACCGACTTGCCCTGGGCCGCCTGAGCCGTCGTGCAGTAGCCGTGGTTCAGGTGGCCCATGTGCTTCGAGACCACCCACTTGCCCCGGTTGTCGAGCCGGATGTGCCCCTCCTCCGTGAACCCCTTGACCTTGTAGATCGCCCCGTTCGAGAGCTTGTGCCGGCCGTCCAGCGTGTAGGCGTTCTTGGTGATGCGGATGGTGTCGCCGGTGGTGAGCCCGAGCTCCTGCCGCCTGAACACGCCGAAGCGGTGCGAGAGGCCGAGCGGCAGCAGGCGACGATGCCCCGCCGCGTCCTCGGTGACGACGAGCTTCTTGTCCGCGTCGGTCGAGATCACCTTGGCCCGCAGGCCAGCCGGAGCCGGGGGCATGTCGCGGGCCGGCACGCCGGGGCAGTGCTGGGTGAACTGGATCACATCGCCCACCTCATACCGCGCCGCATCGGCCTTCTGGGCGTCGGTCCACTGGCGGTCACCCAGTCGAGTGAACGCCGTGTCGTCCTTGCCGATGCGCCCGGCTGCCTTGAGGGCCTCACGCACATGACCCGTGACCGCCTTGCCCTCGGCGTGCGTGGGCGAGACGATCAACGCCGACTTGCCGGCTTGCACCGCCTCCATGTACCGCGTCGTGAGCGCCTTGCCTCGCTCGCCAGCATCTTCGATCTCCTTGATCGCCCCCATCTCGTCGAGCCGCTGCACGCACTCGGTCAGCTCGCCCTTGTCGAGCGCCGCCACCGCCTTCCTGTAGACGCCCCGCTGGCGCACGATGTGATTGACCTCTGCGGGCCTGATGCCGGCCTGCTGCTCCAGCAGGCGTAGGGCGTCACCGCGCTCCACGGGCGGGTGCTGCTTGCTGTCGCCAGAGTTGGCGCCGGGTTTACCAATAGACGCGCTCTACCACTGAGCTACGGCGGCGTCCCATCGCCTGGAACGTACACCTAGCACAGCTTCGTGCCGAGCGCAACACTGTTGCCAGCTGTCACGCATCACGCCTATCGGCGCGCATCCGGTGCGCAGTTCGTTTTCTGGTTCTTGCCGTTCCTTGACTCTTCTGGCGCATCTCGCAGACCAGATCTGAACCAGGTCAGGCAATTGACATCAGAATACGCATCGCGAGAAAAAATGAAACAGAGTGTCGCCAGTGGACTAGATTTTTGTTGGATGGCGGGCCTGGAGCCGTCCTCTGACAAACCCGCCCTCGCGCCCTTGCCGCAGTTTCATCATGCGTTCGCGCCACTTGCGCACTTCACGACGGACAAACGTGTCATGCCCAACCGGGCGGCCATCTTCGTAGTGGCGTTCGTCGTGACCAGGTTGTGGATAGGGGACGTTATTGTCGCGGCACCACTCAAGGATATATCGCGCGCCATCTAATGCGCTTTGCCGGCATTCCTCCGGCGTACGTCCAATGCCACCTGCGTAGATGAGCTCACGTCAGGCACACCGGCAGCGCCGCGTGCCCGGCACCTGCCAGTGGTGCGGCTATGACCTCGCGGGCTTGCCCTCAGCCCGCTGCCCCGAGTGCGGCGAGGCGCCCTGCCCACTGACGCTGGCCGAGCAGGCCGACGTGCAAACCGGATAACACCCGAGTCAGCACAAATCTGTGGCAGACTTGCTAGAGTGCCCGCTTCTTCAAGACTGATATCTGATCCGGGGACACAACATGGCCAAGAAGAAGACGCTGCGGAAGACCGGCAAGAAGCGATCCAACCGCAAGACCACACCCAGGAAGGCCGCCAAGGCGACCTCAGGCGGGCGTGGCCCAGCGGGCATGAGCACCGCGGAACTCCAGGCCGAGTTGCATCGGCGGGAGCGGGGGCTGTCATCGCTCGTCAAGAAGCGTGAGCGGGCCGCGGCACGGCTTGAGGAGATCGACCAGGAGATCGCGGCCCTGGGCGGCGCTGCGATGGGTGGCAAGCGGGCCCGGAACGACCAGCCCTTGGCCGATGCGCTCGTCGACTGCCTCACCGGCACAACAATGAGCGTGACCGAAGTCGCCGAGGCCGTGCAGCACGCGGGCTACCGCACCACCTCACCCAACTTCCGCACCATCGTCAACCAGACGCTTCTGAAGGACAAGCGGTTCAAGCGGGTGGCGCGGGGGCAGTACACGGCGAAGTAGTGCCTGCTTCCAACAGCTTCAAGTGAAGAACGCCCGGGCAGCCACCTTCGTGATCGCCCGGTCGCATGAGGGGTTGGATCTGGGCTACCGCTCTTGAACTGTCCCGACCGCGTCAAGCACGATAGTGAGATCGGCGGCGCCAACGACGCCGCTCCCGTCGAGGTCGGCCGAGAGGTCATCGGGCGTCTTCCCGCTGGCCCTGATGCAATGAGGTCGGGCCAGCGAATAACCATCGCACGGCTGCACACGACGCGCGCACAACCACTTTGGAAGATGGTCTACGATCGGCCCCCCGGCTCTTGGCGGATGCCGCCGTCGACAAGATTGTCGCGGTCTCTACAGGGCGTGACAAGGAAGTATGTTCGGTGTATGACTCGGCCACACTTTGAGCATTCTCAGTCCAATGTCTGCCCGGCTGGCTTCGGTACTCGGATGGTCCGGCCTGTGCTTCAGTGGTTGAGACTCCTGATCCCCTTGGATCTCGTAGCGGCTCCAGACCACTCGGGCGGGGTTAATCCGCGCGATTCCATCACGTTCGTCGTGCCCGATGGGCTCTAGATCACTCAGGTGGTGCTCGTGGGGATGGCACCCAACAACACGACGAGGACGCTCTTTGACGATGGGCCGTCGAGCGTGATCCCGAACAAGATGTCGCGTGCGATCGAAGAAGTGTGGTGCTTGCGGAGCGAGCTCGCGTAGCCCTCGCGGTTCTCGTAGAGGATGTGAGTGCCGTCCGAGCTGAGTTCGGGGTTGACGCTCGGGGTCGTCAGCACCATCGTTTCAACGCCGCGGTGGGGAAAGGAGCGCTGTCTGCGTGGCCGACGCGACTTGAGGTGAAGTAGACAGACTCATCGTCTGCCGCGCAGCCGGCGTGTCTGTGGCGGAGTGGAATGTCAGGCGCTTGGCGGTCCCTCCGCCGGCCGGGACGACGAAGATGTCATCATTGTCGAAGCGGTCCGAACTGAACGCGATCATCGACCCGTCGGCCGATCACACGGGTTCGAATTGAACGCCTTGTGGACCGTGAGCAGAGCGGTGCCGCCGCCGGCGGCGTCCACGAGGCAAATGTCGCCTGCGTGGACGAACGCGATCGACCGGCCGTCCGGCGGGATCGCGGGGTTGCAGAACCAGTTGGCCGAAGTGTCGCCCTGAGCCAGCACGCCCGCTGAGCGCGCGGTCGTGGCAATGAGAGACACGATGAGCTGTGAAGTCTGCAAGTTCTCAGCCTCCTCGACAGCGGCCAGGTCGGCGTCGCGAACGGGATTCGATCATGGCCGCACCGTTCAGAGGCTTCAACCGCGAACGGGGCCAGCCCCGCTGGTGCCTACCGCCGGATTAAGCCCCGCGGCTGCTTTGGCTCAGGTGGAGGCCATTGTCCGCTCTCGGATTTCAGCGAGAACGCTCCTGGAGTCATCTCGTCAATCGAATTCTCAAGTCCGGATCAGCCGCATCCGCGCGCGGGAAGAACTGGTAGGGTCTGGTGACCACGGCTTCGTGATCCCGTGGGCGGGTGCGGTCCAGATCGTGGAGGATGAATGATGTTGCGTTGTTGTGTGGACCGACGTCGCTGGAGGGCCGGCGTGGCGCTTGGGACGGCAGCACTAGCAGGAACGGCCCTAGCCGAACCAACCCTTGAGCGCGAGGTCATCGGGACGAGCCCGAGCGGCGCGCCGATCGAGGTCTGGACCGTGGCAGATCGCGACGAGACCGGCTTCGGCCCAGGTGAGCGTCCAGCGGTCGCCGTCATCGCCGGCGTGCAGGCACACCATCGAATCGGTGTCCGTGTGGCCGAGGCGATGGGCCAGTTGCTGGTTGACAAGCATGCCGACGCTTTGGCGGGGCGCACCCTGTACATCATTCCCCGTGTGAACCCTGACGGTCTGACACGATTCACCTCGGGTGCACCGAAATCACTGTCAGCAAGGGCGCCGGAGCCGCGCGACGCGGACCGGGACCGCCGCGTCGACGAGGACCCACCGAACGACCTCAACGGCGATGGGCTCATCACGATGATGCGCATCCCCGCGCCGAATACGGCCTATGGCCTGGAACCCACGCATCTGATCGACGCGGGCGACCCACGCATCGTGCGCGAGCCTGGGGACAACGAAGGCCCGACGCACGGGCTGCTTATCGAGGGCGTCGATGACGACGGCGACGGTCACCTCAACGAGGACGGGTGGGGCGGGGCATCGGGCGGCGGGATCGATCTCGACAAGCACTTCCCGACGCAGTGGCCCGAGCATGCCGATGGTGCGGGGCGGTTCCCGCTCGATCGTCCTGAGGCGCTCGCGCTCGTCGAGTGGCTGCAGTCGCGCGGTAACGTCGCGGCGGTGATCGTGCTCGGTCCGCACGACACGATCGTGTCAACGCCACCCACCGGGCGTTTCGGTCCCAGTGGGCGGGTGCCGGAGGGCATCGAGGAGGACGACGCCGGGGCGTACCAGCTGGCGAGCGAGTCGTTCAAGGAGATCACGGGCATCAAGAAGACCGAGCCCGGCCCCGACCGCGCGGGCTCGCTGGTGCAGTGGTGCTACGCCGACCTCGGCGTGTACGCATTCGGCACGCCGGTGTGGGTGCGGCCTGATCTTGTCGAGGAGGATGAGACGGAGGCCGACGCCGAGTCCGAGGACGGCGCGGAAGCCGAGGATGGTGGCCCGACGGCGGAGCAACTCGAGGCGGCCGATCGGGCCGACATGGCCGAGCGCGGCGTGGGCCAGATGTTCATCGACTTCCTGTACATGACCGCCGCGGAACAGGCCGGGGTGCTGGCGGACATGCAGACCATGAGTGAGACCGAGGCGGCGGACGTGATGCAGCGGTTTGCTGCGCTCCCGGCCGACATTCGGGCGCGGCTGACGGCCACCCAGACCGGGGGCGAGGACCCGGGGCCGAGCGAGGATCTGCTCGCCTCGATCGGCGCCAGCGCCGGCGTTGGTGATACGGGCGCGAAGGGGGGGGCGGGCGGCGACACGGCGGAGGCCAAGTGGCTCGCGTGGATCGACGAGCGTGACGCGGGCGGCTTCGTTGACTGGCAGCCGTTCGATCACCCGCAGCTCGGAGAGGTTGAGATCGGCGGCTTCGTGCCCGGCGTCCGTGTAAACCCACCGCCCGAGTTCGAGGACAAACTCGCGGCTCAGCAGGCGGCCTTCGCGGCGGCCGTGCTTGACATGCTGCCCAGCCTGGAGCTTGATGAGCCAACCGTTGAGCGCGTCGGTGGCGGCATCTGGCGCGTTGGTGTGACGCTGAGGAACACCGGCACGCTGCCCACGAAGTCCGCGATCGGCGTCAAGAGCCGGCGGCTGGCGGGCATCGTCTGCGTGATCGACCCGGACCAGGACCTCGACACGCCGAAGATTATCTCCGGGCCGCGGGCGATCCGATTCGCCGCGATCGACGGGCGCGGCGCATCCGAGCGTGCCGAGTGGCTCGTCATCGCAGGGGATGGTGACACAGTGGACCTCGAGGTGCGCACACCGCAGTTCGGCAAAGTACGTTTCGAACTCACGATGGAGGACGAGTGATGCTCACGACCCGAAACCTCCTGATGCTCGCGATCGGCGCCGTCGCCCTCCTGGGCCTCGCCCGCCCGGGCCTGGCTCAGGCGACCGTCGACTCAAAGCACGAGATCCACTGGAACCGTTACTACGACGTCGAGGAGACCTATGCGCACATGCGCGCCCTAGCGCGGGCCTATCCGGACCTCATCGAGGTGCGGTCCATCGGCAAGAGCGGGCAAGGTCGAGACCTCTTGGTCGCGGTGATTACCAAGCCCGGCGACGACCACACTCAGAAGCCCGCCATGTGGATCGACGGGTCGATCCACGCCAACGAGGTCCAGGCGACCGAGGTCGTCTTGTATTCGCTCTGGTACCTCGCGACGTACTACGCCCACAACGAGGCCATCACTGAGTTGCTCGACAACTACGCCTTCTACCTCATGCCGATCGTGAGCCCCGACTCGCGGGCCAAGTGGTTCGAGGGCCCATCGACGCCGAACAACCGTCGGTCGAACCAGATGCCGCGCGACAACGACCGAGATGGCATGATCGACGAGGACCCGGCCGACGATCTCGACGGCGACGGCAGCATCACGCAGATGTGGAAGCGCGACCCCCGCGGCCGCTGGATCCGCGACCGGTTCGACGACCGCATCTTCACCCGCGTGCCCGCCGACGAGACCGGTGAATGGACGTATCTCGGCAGCGAGGGCATCGACGACGATGGTGACGGGCGCACCAGCGAGGACGGCACCGACGGCCACGACATGAACCGGAACTGGCCGGCCGACTGGCAGCCCGATTACGTGCAGTTCGGCGCTGGCGCTTATCCGCTGTCGGCCCCTGAGACGCGGGCAATCGCGAAGTTCTGCTACGAACACCCAAACATCGCCGCATTCCAGAGCTACCACAACACGGGCGGCATGATGCTCCGCGGCCCGGGCGCGAGCTACCGCACAGGCGCCTACCCACGCGCCGACGTCAGGGTGTACGACGAGTTCGGACGCATCGGCGCCGAGATGCTGCCGTACTACCGCTACCTCGTCATCTTCAGCGACCTCTACAAGGTCCACGGCGGCGAGGCCACTTGGGCGGCCGAAGGCCTCGGGATCATCAGCTTCACAAACGAGCTGTGGACCGTCGGTAAGTACTTCCAGCGCGACGGCACGCGCCCCAACGACGAGCAGATGTGGTTGTTCCGCGACCGCCTGCAGTTCGGCGCCACGTTCCAGCCCTTCACCGAAATCGAGCACCCCGAGCACGGCACGGTCCTGGTCGGTGGGCTCAACAAATGGGCTTCGCGATCGACCCCCGTCTTTATGCTCGAAGAAGAAGCCCACCGCAACTTCGCGTTCACCATGCTTCACGGCGGCGAGATGCCCGTCATCCACTTCGACCGCACGAGCGTCGAACGCCTAGGCGATCGCCTCTGGGCGGTCACAGTCGAGGTCCGCAACGACAAGCTCATCCCAACGCGCACAGCACGTGCTCGGACGGCCGGCATCGGAGCGCCCGACCTCCTGACCGCCGAGGGTGCAGGTGTGACAGTCGTCGCCTCGGGCAAGCTCGACAGCTGGTGGGACAAGGCAGGCGACGAGGTGCGACACGAGCCCGCCAGGGTGCTCTACGACGAGGGCATCGGCTCACGATCGGCGATCGTGCACCGGTTCTGGGTTGAAGGTGGTCCCGATGCCGAGCTGACGCTGCGGTACGCCGCGGAGAAGGTCGTGGACATCGAAACGACGATCCGCCTGGGGACCGATCCCACAGGTAGCGGCGGCTCCTGACTCCGACCTCAGCGCTCACCCAGAGCGCTTCGCCCTCCGTCGAGGCGCGCGTCGTGGTGGCCAACGAGGGTGATGTTCCTCTCCGGGCTGACGTGGGAGCCGTTCTTGTCCGAGCCGGCGTGTGCCGGTGCCCTCGATCGGAATGGCGCCATTGAGTCGACTGACCTCAACCTGCTCCTGGGGTCATTCGGGAACGACTGCCCCTAGCCGTCGCAACGCCCATCAGAGGCACGACCTTCCACGCCGCCCGCTTGATACCGGGCGGTGTTGTTGCGCCGGCTTGCTGAGGCGTTGCGCTCGGCACGCTCGTGCATCGGCGGTGCTTGATAGTTACTTCCGGAGGGTCGCAGCAGTCAAGCTGAACGCGCGCGGTGCTTGTGACAATATACTCCGAGTCAGCTGAGAGTGACTTCGGACCCCATGACGAGCGCGTGCATTCCAGGATCGTTCAAGATCGGCACCTTCAACCGCTCGGCCACCCCACCCGGAACCCGATGAACAGCCGCTCCGCAGGCGATAGGGTGTTGGCCTCCCAGGATTGCGGGCATGGCAGATGCCAAGCGGGCGCTGCGCCGCTATTCCGCGACCACCACCGTGCCCGCGCAGTCGCCCCGATCGGGTACGCCGAACTCTCGCCGCGCCTGTGTTACGCGAGCGTGCTCATCGCCCAAGCGCATCGCGATGATCGCGATCGCTTCCTCCGCTTCGCCATGCCACGACGGGTCGCCGAGGGCGCGATGGGCCCGCGCCAGGGCGAGTCGCGACACCCCCGTCTCGAGGTCATCCGGTCCAAGCAGCTGGGTCACGCGCCGAACGACGTCCTCGTAGATCACGAAGGCTGCGCCCGCATCGTCCCGCCGCAAGGCGAGGTTGCCGCGCTGGCGGTCGAGCCAGATCGGGTCGAAGCCGGTCGTGCCGAGTTCGGTGTGGATGCCTCCGGCTCGTGCAAACAGCGCGTCAGCCCGTGCCAAATCGCCGGGCTCGTTGCGCGAAGAGTAGGTCTCCGCGAGCATGCCAAGCGTCGAGGCAAGCTCCTGTCGCGCCGCATTGCCCGCCGCCCGCTCATACTGGCGCGCCGCCGATTCGAGCATGGCGATGCTCGCCTCGAAGTCGCACGCGGTCCGCGCCGCCTTGGCGAGCCCGATGAACGTCGACCCGAGGGCCGCGGGGTCCGCACCCACCGCCCGATCCGCGAACGCCTCGATCCGATCCGCCAACGCGCCGAACTCCGCCGCGTTGCCCAGTGCCGCATGGGCCTGCGCGAGCTGCACATAGGCGCAGATCGTCTCCGCGCTCAGCTCGAACCGCTCGCACACCCCCGCCACCGCGCGGTACGCGCCCTCGTGATCGTAAAGCAGCCGGCGCATCTTCGCGAGTTCCGAGGCGCCGCACGCCACCTCCGATGCCAGGTCCGGGTGCAGGCGCCGATGCAGCCCGAGCGCGTGGTGAAACTGCCACTCCGCCTTCTTGTACTCGCCCGCCGTCTTGTAGGCGTTCGCCAGCGCACGCCTGACATCGAGTTCGACCTCCGGGAGGTGGCCGTCCTCCGTGTCAAGCCGCGCCGCCGCACGGTCGAGCATCTCGATGCCCGACACGGGCCCGTCCACGCGCGGGTTGGTGTTGGTGATGATGGACGTCATGAGGTCGCGCGTCTGCGAGGCGACGAGCGCCTGGTGGTCCGAATCGCTCCGCGCATCCATCGCGCGGATCAACCCGACGTACACGCCGCCCATCGCCACGCTCATCCCGAGGAGGACCGACGCCGCGGTGGCCGCCGCCGCCTTGTGGCGACGGCCAAGCCACCACACCTCGCGCGCGAGCGATGGGCGACGGGCACGGACCGGCTCGCCACTGACAACCCGGCGCAGGTCGTCCCCAAACGCATCAGCGCCGGCGTACCGAGCCTCGGGCTCGCCCGCGAGCGCCGTCGCGACCACCACCTCGATGTCCCCGCGGAGCCTCGGGTCGCGCCGCCCGATCCGCGCTGCGGGGCAAGGCACCGCCGACCGTCCCGCACCCACAAGCGGGAGCCCACCGACCTCGTGCGGGCGCGACCCGACGAGCAGTTCGTGCAGCACGACGCCGAGCGAGTAGACATCGCACCGCGCATCGCTCACCCCACCGTCGATCGCGAAGCGCTCGGGGGCCATGTACTCGGGCGTGCCCGCGAGCCCGCCGATCGTCGCGTGGGGCGGCAGGTCGGGGCTCGCGCTGAGCTTCGCGACGCCGAAGTCGATGATCTTCACGCGCCCCTCGTCGTCGATCAGGATGTTCGAGGGCTTGAGGTCGCGATGGATGACTCCGTTGCGGTGCCCGTACGCGACCGCAACGCACACCTCCGCCATGAGCGCGAGACGCTCCCGCACACTCATGGAAGCGGACTCCGCGAAGTCGGTGATGGGCTTGGCGCCATCGACGAGCTCCATCGCGATGTACGCGTGGGACAGCCCGCCCGAGGGGTCGGTGTGCACGCCCGATTCGTAGATCTGCGCGATGGAAGGGTGGCGCAGGCGCCCCAGCGCATCCGCTTCGTACTCGAACCGCGCGCGGGCGCGCTCGCCCAGCGCGGTTGTGGGCAGAACCTTGAGCGCCACTGAGCGTCTCGGGTGATCCTGGCGCGCCTCGTATACCACACCCATCCCACCCGAACCGATCTGACGCACGACGGTATATGCCCCGATCCGCGCCCCCGACGCGAGCACGCCGATGTCCCCTGCCTGCGCCCGCACCGACGCGAGGCACGCCCCGAGTCCGAGCGGGCCAATCGCGTCGGTCGCGGTCGGGCGGTCGTGGGCCGCGAGCAACGCGCGCAGCTCGCCCAGCGTCGTGGCGTCATCGCTCGACGCCCGCTTGACAAACGCGGCACGCTCTTCCGCGGGCAGCTCCGCCAGGCGGTGAAACTCCTCCTCGAGCCGCGCCCACGAATCCCGGTTGATCACGGCCCAACACCCTCCCCGAGCCTCGTCCGCAACCACGCCCGCGCCATGGTCCAGTCCCGTTCGACCGTGCGCTTCGGCACGCCGAGCGTCTGCGCGACCTCATCGACGGGCATCCCCCCGAAGAAGCGCAGCTCGACGACCCGCGCCTTCCGTTCGTCCAGGCGAGCGAGATCGGTGAGCGCCTCATCGAGCTCGATGATGTCCGTGGCCCGCGCATCGATCACCTCGATGGCGTCGTCGAACGGGGCGGGCTCGACCGCGCCCCCACGCTTGGCCGCCCGCCGACGACGCGCGTAATCCACAAGCACCCGGCGCATCGTCACCGATGCCGCGGCGAGGAACACCGTGCGGTCCTCATCGTCGAGGTTCCGCTGCGACCGCAGGCGCAGGAATGCCTCGTTGACCAGCGCGCCCGTCTCGAGCGTGTGGCCCCGGCGCTCGTGGCTCAAAGCCATCCGAGCGATCGATGCGAGCTCCTCGTGAAGCGATTCGGTCAGCCCGCCAATCCCTGTCGGGTGCCACTCGGCCGTGGCGGTGGGATAGGTGGCGTCCAGCACTTCGCCCATGTGTCTTCCTCCTGATGCTCACCGTGGCGGACTCCAGTTCGTGGGGACGCCACTCTAGGTGCACAGCTTTCAGAGTTTTCCCGGATTTCTTTGCGCGCTCCACGGAGCGGCGCAGGAGGTAGCACGCCATGTTCGAGCGTTGTCAGTGTCTCGCGAGGGTGGCTCGCATCAACTTGATGTCTGGTGCATTGTTATGCGGTCCCGCGCTCGCACAGGTCGACGTCACCCTCACCACCGCCTTCGACGTTCACCTCGATGGCAACGCCGCGTTCGGCGGCGAGAGCATGACCGCGGGGGGCTTCTCGCGCGATGGCGATGACTACCTCCTCGTCACGCGCGCTTTCGACCTGGGCTCAGACTGCCCAGCGCCCGACCCCGTGGTCATCTATCGGCGCGACACGGACCTCGACGAGGCGTGGACCATCGAGGCGAGCCTCGACCCGTTCGGCGATGGCACGCGTCCGTCCGTCATGGCGCTGGATGGCGACACGCTCGTCGTGGGCGACCCCCCGGGCTTCTCGCCCCACGAGGGGCGGGCCCTCGTGTACCGGCGCACCGCGGGCGCCTGGGACCTCGAAGCCGAGCTCCGCGCGTCCGACCCGGACTTCTGGGACCTCTATGGCTCCTCAGTCGACGTCCACGAGGACACGATCGCGGTTGGCGCGTACAACGAGGGCAGCGGCGCGAACGCGACCTCCTTCCAATCGGGACCCGGCGCGGTCTACATCTACACCCGCACGGGCACGACCTGGACGCAGACCGCCAAGCTCACCGCCTCGGACGGCGAAGATGGTGATGAGTTTGGGTACGACGTCTCCGTGATGCACACGTGGCTCGGCCCGGGCGTGCTCGTCGGCGCGCCAAATGACTTCATCGACGACAACCCGCTCTCGTGGGGGTCCGCGTACTTCTTCGAGAACGCCCAGGACGGCGGGTGGCGCGAGGTCGAGCGGGTCACCCACCCCCCGATCGGCGGTGCCAACCGCTTCGGGCGCGATGTCGCCCTCGAGTCGGGCATCGCGGCGATCGCTTCGTCGCGTGCTGTCTTCGCCTACGACCGCGACCCCGCGGCGGACGAGGAACAACTCGACTTTGACCTCGCGATCGAGCCGGACGCCAACCGCTCGGTGCCGTCGGTCGTGGTGGATCGCCAAGCAATCCTGATCGGGCTCGCCCACGACGATACGACCAGGCACGCAGAGAGCGGCTTCGTGGACCTCTGGCACCTCACGACCTTCGTCGGTTGGAACCAACGCCCCGTCCTCAGCTCCGACCACTTCCAGACGGGCGACCGTATGGGCGAGAACATCTTCATGTGCGATGGCATCATCGTCGCCGGGGCGCCCGGGAATGACGTCGCGGGTGTCGATGCGGGCGCCGTGCATACGCTCGTCTACGAGGCCAACGGCCTCAGCGAGGGGCACCGCCACGAGTCGACGGTCCTCGCCGCCCCCGCAGCGCCGGGCGGACGCTTCGGCACCGCGATCGCCACCGACGGCGAGCGCGTGATCGTGGGCATGCCCGAAGCCGAGCCGTGCGTTGGCCAGGGCGGTGGGGCGTTCATCTACAAGTGGCAGTCGGGCGCGTGGCTGCGCGAGGCGAACCTCTCGCTCGCCAACCTGACCGCGGATGCGAGGTTCGGCGCCGCCGTTGCGATCGATGGTAATCGCGCCATCGTCGGCGCGCCCGACGATGGCAACGCCGCCCAGGGCAGCGTCCACGTCTTCCTGCTGGTCGATGGCGACTGGCTTCACGAGCAGAGCATCACCCTGGATCAGCCGAGGCCCGGCGACGCGTTTGGCGCCGCGGTCGCGCTCCGCGCTGGGTCCGCGATCGCGGGGGCGCCGGGTGGCGGCCGCGCCGCGCTGCTCGCTATGACGCCCGCGGGCTGGGAGGTCGCGCAGGCCCTGAGCGGCGGGGCGGCACTCACGGAGCCCGCGGAGTTCGGAGCCGCGGTCGCGTTGACCTCGGCCGGCGCGCTGATCGGCGCGCCCGGTTTCGATGGTGAGCGGGGCGCGGTCTGCTCTGTGACGCCCGACGGCTCGATCGAGGACACCCTCACGGGCGATGGGCCCGCCCACCGCTTCGGGCAGGCCATCGACACCACCGACGACCACCACTTCATTGGCTCGCCCGGCGCAGGGGCGGGTCGGGTCGATGTGTACACGTCGCAGGGCGCCAGTTGGGCGCTCGACACCACCCTGACGCCCGGCGCTCAGGGCGACGGCTACGCCTTCGGCGCCGCGATCGCGGTCGATGGGAACATCGCGGTCGTCGGCGCGCACGATGGCGGGCGCGGCGTGTTCTACGCCTACTACAACATCGATGCGATGTGGACCGAGTTCACCGCGATGGGCCACCCCGAAGGCCTGTCCGACACGGGCTTCGCCTCCTCGCTCGCGCTGACCAATGAGCGCCTGCTCGCGGGCGCGCCGCAACAGGACCTGATCGAAGACGACGAGGGCGCGGTGCACCCGCTCATCCTCGACTTCCGATTCACCGTCCCCCCTTGCCCGGGCGACTTCACCCCCGACGAGATCGCCGCCATGCACCCCGGATGGCTCAAGGACGGCGACTACTTTGGATTCAGTGTCGACGCGGACGCCGACGCTGCGGTGGTCGGGGCCCCATACGCGGACCTCGCCTTGCCCGACCAGACACTGATCAATGTCGGTTCCGCTTCGGTCTACCGCCGGACGGGGCTGTACGACTGGACGGTCGAGCAGGTGGTGATCGATCCGGGCGACACCCAGTTCGCGGCTTCCGACACGTGGGGGTTCGACGTCGCCATCGAGAGCGACTATCTCCTCATCTGCGCGCCGGGCGCCGCGGGCAACGCGACCGGCGATGGCGCAGCGTACATGTTCCGCTTCGACGGCAACGAGTGGATCCAGGTCGGCAAGCTGACCGCGACTCCCGGCCCGATGATCTCGGGCTTCGGGACCTCGGGTGACATGGATGGTGGGCGGATCGTGATCGGGTCGTCCGTCGCGACGTCACCGAGCGGCGTGCCATCGGGCACCGTGTGGGTGTTCGAGCCGGTCGGTCGGGACGCATGGCAGGCCGTTGCCGAGCTCGAGTCGGACATGCCCGCCTTCGCGGATAAGTTCGGCGCCGCGGTCGCCATCTCGGGTGATTGGATTGCGGTCGGCGCGCCGGCGCGCGACGACCTGGGCAACGGGTCGGGCGCGGTCTACGTGTTCTGCCGCGCTAGCGGCGCATGGACACTCCACGACACACTCCTCGCGCCCGATGGCGACACCCTCGACCGCCTCGGCACGTCCGTCGCGATCGACGGTGATGTGATCGTTGCGGGTGCGCCCTACGCGGATAGCGGCTCGCCCCAATCCGGCGCTGCCTACGCCTTCCGTTACGACCCGCAGGCCGACGACTGGG
This sequence comes from Phycisphaerales bacterium, assembly GCA_965228605.1. Classification (GTDB taxonomy): domain Bacteria; phylum Planctomycetota; class Phycisphaerae; order Phycisphaerales; family UBA1924. The sequence continues at coordinate 2,394,212 of OZ245825.1, read as the reverse complement.
CTTTCGAGGGCAAGCTGAACAGCGCCTTCGACGCGCCGAGCGATCTCCTGGGGCACAGCGTCGCTATCGATGGCTCAACGATCGCGTGCGGCGCGACATTCGCCACACATCCACAGTCCATGGTGCGCACGGGTGGGGTACGACTGTTCAGCTTCGACGCGTCATCGGGGACCTGGGTCGAGCGCGACAGCGCCTTCCCCATCGTCGGAAACGACGCCGACCGCCTAGGCACGAGCGTCGCGCTCAACGGCGGCAACCTCTGGGCCGGTGCTATCGGCGTCGACATGGACCCCGCGAGCCCGCCAAGCCCGTTCATCGAGTCCGGGCAGGCGACCACCTTCGACTTCAACTGTGCATCGCCCGCGCCCGCGGTGATGTCCCTCGCGGAGTTCCTGGATGACTTCACCACGGGGAACCTGCGCGCCGACATTGCGGCCCCGTTCGGCGTCGTGGACTCGGCTGACCTCAACCAGTTCCTCCGCCGTCAGCAGTGACGAGCGGGGACGAGAAAGCCAAGAACACAGTTGCGGTTTCCGGTCACCACGCACGCCATGACTCTTGACAGATGCCCCGCAAGCACGGTCGGCACGACCGGGCCGAGGGTGTCCTCGGGCGGGCGGGGCACACAAACTCAGGGAGACAAGAAGTGACCAACACAACCGCATCACACATGCACCGATGGCTACTCACCGCGGGCACACTCGCGCTGGCGTCCGCCACCACCCACGCAGCGACCGTCCAGATGGACCACATTTTCCCGCTGCCCAACATCCCGAACTACCCGCCCGAGGAGATGATCGCCAACGTGGGCGGCGAGTTTGAGGATGCCATGGCGTGGGCCACTTTCACCCAGGGCGGCGGTTCGACACAGGTGAAAGTCAATGTGGTCGATGCTGCGCCCAACATGTTCTTCACCGTCTGGCTCAAGCTCGACGAGCCGAGCCCGCTCACCGGCGCCGCGGTCACCGCGCTGGCCAACCCGTCGGACACCGCCGACCTCGGCGCCGTCACGCCGATGTCCGCATTGACGCCCGAGGCCATGGCGCTCGGGCTGATGGGCGATGCGGGCCGCGGCGACACCAACGTCGCGAACGGCTTCACCACCGATGCGACGGGTGCCGCGACTTTCACCATCATGCTCGACTACGCACTCGAGCCTGGTGGCGCATTCCCGTTCGACGCCTTCCACCATAGCCTGGACCCAGTGCCGTTCGGCGATTCACCGTTCGCCCTGCGCCTCGCGTCGCACGCGGTTGATCAGGTCGGGCACGGCCTGGTCCCGGGCAAGCATGAGATGTGGTTTGACACCGTCACCCTTCCCACCCCTTCGACCGGCCTCGCGCTCGCTCTGCCAACCGCCCTGCTGGCACGCCGTCGAAGGTAGAAGCCAAAGGGGGAACTCTGACGGCCCCGTCGCCCGCAGGCCCTTGGCTCCGGGGGGGAGGCATGACACAGCCTTCCCAACCGGACGTCAGAGCGTTCGCCTACGTGCGGCTCGGTGTACCTCTCTGCACGAGGGCGAGCGAACAGCAACTGGGCCTGACACGCTACTGGGAACAGTATCAACAGCCTGAGACTGTCAGAGGCAGGCCGAGTCCGTTCACCCAGTCGTAGCGTTGGCCGTTTCAACTACACCGGGGGGGCTGGGCGTCTCACGGGCATGGGAGCGGAACCGAAGCGGGGATGTCGCAGGCGTTGTCGGTGTACAAACCGAGATACGCCTGGACGTCTGCGATCGTCAGCTCCCCGAGAGGTGAGGCGAGGTCCACGGCGAGGTTACCCTCGTTGAACAGCTCCATGTAGAAGTCAAAGTCCGCCTGATTCAGGAGCCCGTCCAAGTTGAGATCGGCTGCACCGATGCCCACCAGGAGCACCTGACACTGATCGTACAGGTCGTTGGCGCCGTCGAGGTCCGCATCCAGCACCGGAAGATACCCCTCGTCGGTGTCGGCGAAGAAGCTGCGCCCATTGAAGAGATTGTTGTTCAGACACCATACCTGTTCCCAGATTGCCCAGTAGTCGTCGCAGTCGGCCACGACATCGACGGCGGGTATACACAGCGGCGGGAGGCAGACCACGACCGACCCGGTCGTGCAGCAACTGGTGGGGCTCGCATCCCCGTCGAAATCTCCAAGAACCCCCTGATTCCAGCCGAGACCGAACATCGCCGTGACAAGCGGGACGGTGTCCGAACCGGGGGTCCCGCTTCCATACGGCGTGAATACCCCGTCGCCGTCCAGGTCCCACAGCAGCGCCTCGGGCGAGAGCGGGTCGAGCGCTTCTAGGTAGAGGAAGTCGTCGTAGGTCAGGCGCCCACTGCCGTTGGCATCGAAGGCGGGCCACATCCGGCGGGTGACATCGGGATCGGCCAGCGGCCCACCAGGGCCGAACACCTCGTATTGGCGCCAGAGGAAGTGCTTAAGGTCGGCGTCATCGACCACCTGATCGGGACGGCCCCAGGCCGGGCTGGCCGGGTCGCCAGACCCGGTTGTGTCGAGCATGTGGCAGCGGGGCACATCGTCGTGCAACTCCCAGAATGCAGCGAACCGGTCCATCCTAGTCACAGCAAAGTCAGGTTCTGCTCCAAGCGCGTCCTTCTCGATACTCGTGAGGTGCGCCGCGTCCGCGACCTCGCCGGGCAGGAAGAGCGCGGCGATGTCCCGTCGGTCGAACAGCGTGTTGAATCCGTCGAGGTTCGCATCCAGCGAGACCCGATAGGCGGGCTCGCCGTGCGTCTGCCCGCTCCACGGATCGGTTATCTGCAGCAGCGCAATGATCTCATCAAAGTCGGAGTAGTCTGTCACGCCGTCTCCGTTGAGATCCGCCAGCAGACCGTGGCCGAACTCCTGGAGGATGCCCGCCACCAGCGTGGTCTCAGAAGGTGTGATTACCCCGTCGCGGTCAAAGTCGAAGCGGGACAACTGCCCCGCGCTGAGGCCGGGGGCTTCAAAGTCGTTCGCGGTGAACCGGCCGTCACCGTCGGTATCCGCACCGCGGGCGGTAAGCGGCAACGGTGGCCACGGCCCAACGTGGCTCTCTGAACGTGCGAGCAACTCCACGACGTAGAAGGCGAAGTCCGTCCCGTCGGCAACGCCATCGGGCACGCCATAGTCCGGGTCATTCGGATCGGCAGATCCCGTGAAATCCACCGCTAGGTTGCCGAGCGTCGTCTCAGCGGCGGTATAGAGCACGTCGGCGAGGTCCACCCGCCCATCAGACTGCCCATAGCCCGGCTCAAGCGGTACCGGCGAGGTCGTCACGTCGAACCACTCGGCCGCCGTGATGACGCCGGTTAGCCTGGGGTCTGTGATCCAGAAGCCACTCTCCCGACCACCGACCTTCCACCCCTGGTGCATGCCATGCTCACTGACACTTGAGACGGTCCTCAGAATCGCGAGGGTGTCTGCGCCCGTGCTGACCAGTACAGGACTCCCAGAGTCATGCAGGTCCACCGGCGCGTCACCAATCGCTCGGGAGAACAGGGGGCTCGATGTGGGGAAGGTGCCGAGCCCGCCTGTCCGGAATCGGAGTTGCCCGCTCCCGTGCGGTGTGCTACCGGGGGTGCTCGATCCCCAACCGGCATACGTGAGATCGTGCACGACATCAGCGCCGTGCGTCGTGCCGCCGGGGACCCCGTCCGGGTCGTTCAGGCCAACCGTCGGGAACGGCCGAGGATCCACTTCGGCCATCAACAGCGGCTGGATGTGTGTGACCGGCTCGGCCAGAATCAGGATCACCGAGTCCGGGCAGTTTCCAAACGTGCCCACCTCGATCGCTCCCACGATCTCAACGTGATGGAACGACTCGGGCCCGCGCACGTCGTGGGGTGGGACCGGGAACTCACCCATCGTGCCGACCGTTCCGTCGGGGTTGCGGCGGAACCGCGCCACCCACCGCCGGCTGCTCGACGGGCTGCACGTTGGGCAGAAGTAGTCGTCCAGCGACTCGATGCAGATCTTCTGCTCGGTCGGGAACAGGTGGCGCACCGTAAGAACGAGATCCGGTGCGATGAGCGTGCCTGAACCGCTGACACCGCCGTTCTGAAGCGGATCGAACATCCCGTTGCCATCAAACCAGTCCTTCGCATCTGGACCGGTCAGCCGCTTGCGGATGCCAATCCCGCAGATCGCGTCGTAGGTCGTGTCCTCTGGGGCAGGTTCAACACCCGAGGGTACCGGGATCGCCTGTGCGGGCGAGCCGAACTGAGCCGCAAGCAAACCGAGAATGATAACACCGACGTTAGTCTTCATCCTGACCTCCAAGAAAAGAGCGCGCCACATCGACCAGACTGTTGAATCCTACAGGAAGAGGCGTCGAAGGCGCGCGAGATTTCATCAAGGGCGGCAACGTGCTCGAATGGCCCTCGATTCTGAGCACCGCCGAGTCGCAGGCCGAACGGGCCTGGCGTGAGCGGGAACTCGCGTCGCTCGTGAGAAAGCGAGATCGCGCGGCGGTGCGCCTTGCCGAGCTCGACCGAGGCGGTGTAGCGGGCAGGCTACCGTACCACTTCGCCGAAGTCCCGCGTGATCGTCAACCAGGACAGCGGATCAAGCGGGTGGCACGCGGCGCGGTGAGGGCTCGGAACACCTTGCGGCGGGGCTCACTGGATGCCGCAGCCGGCAGATGACCGCCAGAACACGCAAGGGGCCTTGGCTAGCCCTGCACCGGAGAAATCTCACCTCGCGCGGATGCGGGGCCGGAGCGGGACTGCAGCTGCTCAGGAGACTGCAAGAGCTCACAGGAGAAGTCGGACGCTGCGCCGGAGTGTCGTGCGCGATGCTGGACGACACAGATTTGTGCGTGCAGCCCCGCAGGGCCGCCGACTCCGGCACGCCTGCCTGTCCCCGCTAGCATGCCCGCTTGGAGAGGCGGTGCCTGCCCATGTTACGTCCGCATCACATGCTCCTCAACGGGCACCCGCCTCTGCTGCGCCGTATCCAAGGGACCTACTGGCTTGCCACCGGAGGTGCGTGTGTCACAACAGCGTTGGTGCTCTTCTGGCCGTGGGAAGCATGGGGGGGGCTGGGCGCGGTGATCACGGTGGGCTCGGTACTAGGCTTGGGCTGCGTTGTTGGGTTTGGCGTGCATCTCATCCGCTTGGCTACGGTGCTCTCGCGGGTCCGTTCAACGCACTATCGTGCCTGCGGTCGGTGCGGGTACGACGTCCGGGGCCTCAGCGCGGCTGGCCACTGTCCGGAGTGCGGGCTTGCTTGCGACCCGGACCGGCTCGCCTCGTTCTGGGAGCGATACGCCCGTTTCAACCAGCCGTTTGGGCAGCGAAGGGGGTCGACCCCGCCCAAGTGGCTCAAGACACAGGCCCTGCGGGTGCTCGGCCTGATCAGCCTCGTATTCGCGGGTACGTTCTTGACGGCGCTCGCCCTCCCCGGGCTGGCGGTGATCGCGCTGTGCGCCTCAGGGCTCTTTCTAATGCTGTCACTCAAGGCCGGCGCCAGCTGCCTGGGGCGCCGCGTCTGTCGACGCGTGGTCAGCGCGGACGGCTTGGTGTGTCCCGAGTGTGGCGGCTGTGGACAAGAGGTTAACGACTCAGAAGTCGCGCTTCGATGTGATCGGTGTGGTCGCATGTGGCTTGAGCAGGACCTGCATTCTGTGTGGTCAGAATGGTGCCCGCCATGTTGGGATATCGAGAGAATGTAAGAGATCAGCCAAGCCAATACCTCAAGGCGTTGACAGGAAACTACATCGCATTATTGTCCCAACGTTCGGCCACCCGGAGTGTGGTCGAGGTTCGTGGGACCTTTGTTTGTTGGAGACAAGTTATGAAGCTGACTGACTTCGGCTATGCAGCCGTCGGCGCGGCCGTTGCGCCCTTCGCGTGCGGACTCGGGTGGACCACCCAAGCACAGGGGGCGGTGCCCGCCGTGGCGCTGGGGGCGGCGGTGTCGTCGGTCGTGGTGACGTCTTGTGCCGCACCGGCCGACTGGGAGGAGGACGTTGAGTGTCTGCACGAGACGCTCTTCCCCGGGCAGTTCGTGCTGGCCGACTTCGAGCTGGCGCTCGACCTGCCTGTCCACGCCGAGGGCGTGTTCGGCGGTGAGAATTGGGCTGGTGCCCCGTTCACGCTTGAGGTTGTGGTTGCCGACCCCGTCGATCTCTCGACGATCCCGGGCGTTACCGCGCAGGACCTGGCCGATGCCGCGGCCGTCGGGCTCGAAGTGTCGAGCATCGTCGCGGCGGCGTCGACCACCAGCGGCCAGGCGGGGGTGCTCGGCATGACCGCGAGCTGGTCCGACACCGACGGTGACCACAGCAAGTTCATCTTCCTTGGCTCGGAGGATCTCTCCGGCCCCATCTTTGTGCCCGCCCCGGCGCCGAAGAAGTTTGTCCCTAAGAAGATGACCGTGGCTGAGGTGCAGCAGTGGGTGCAGTCCGAACAGCCCAAGAACGCCTACGCGTCGGCGCAAACACTGGTTGTCCAGCAGAAGGCCTCTAACGACTGCGATGAATGCCACGACGACTACAACGACGCGGTGGACGCGGCCAATCAAGCCTACGACGACGCCGTGGATGCGGCCAACGACGCCTACGACGCAGCCGCGGCTGCGGCTGATGCGGCACAAGCAGCGGCCGTCGCCGCGTGCCAGGCCACCTATCAGGCGGCGGTTGACGGGGCGGGCATCACGCTGGCCGCACAACTCACGCTCTGCCACACTACGTTAATCGGCGGCATGGCGGCGTGCGCCACGGCAGGCTCGTTCTTCGGCATCCTCACCGGCGGCGTCGCCTTGGCGGTTTGCATCATCGCGGTGCACGCGACCTACGCGGCCTGTACGGCTCTGGCGATCGACGCCTACAACGGCGCCAAGGCCGCAGCAGCCGCGGCGCGTGCCGCCTGTGTTGGCGCCGCCAACGCGGCGCACCAGGCGGCCATCAACGCCGCCGAGATCGCCCGCCTGCAGGCCATCATGGCGGCGGCGCAAGCCAAGGCCGCGGCGCTTCAGGCGGCCCTCGCCGACCTCATGCACTGCCTCGCCAACTGCGGCAAGAACGGAGGCAACGCGCAGTACACCGGCCAACTCGTCGACGAGACGATGGAATCGCTTGTGCTCACAGCGCTGAACTAAGAGCCCATCGGTCCAGGACGCGGAGAATGGAGGGTACGGCAAGACGCCGTGCCCTCCTGCGCGTGATGCTCGATCCGTGTACGCCAGAGTCGCAGGAGGGTGAGAGTGTGCTGGTAGGTACACTGGAGAGAGAGCGTGTCATCCTCAATGTCCGCATCTCACCGGCTCGAATAGCGCTTCGCCTGACTCGCGACGCAAACGCCTGGGACTCGGCCATGGCTGGCGTCGGCGGAGGGTAGAGCAGGCACGACGACCACCCGCAGTGATGGAGAGAGAAGAACCCCGCTCCCCGGCGCGCGGTCACCGTCAGCATGTATGTGTGGTCATTCTGCTGTGCGGTCCGCACGCGATGCCGGGCCAGGAACGGTCCGGTGAGGCACCATGCCGTTCCGTTCGACGTGCGGCCGATCCGGCAACGCGAGCGTGGGCCATGGGTCACCCTGGCCGAAGACGAGCCACTCGATCGACACTCCAGAGACGATCGAGAGCTTTGCAATCAGCTCGAGCGAAGGCCGCGATGGCCCGCCGACCTGCTTCCGAACGGTCTCCTTCTGCATCCCGGTGGCCTCCGCGAGCGCCGCGTAGCTGAGGCCACCGGTGAGCCACGCGAGCCGCCGCCGCACGTCTGATGTGGCGAAGCCACGAGATCGCGCCCCGAGGTGCCCCGGTGCGGCGGCGGGGTGAAACATCTCCGGACACGGGCTGGGCTCAGTCATGCCGGTAGAGCGCGTCTCCGTGGGGGCATGACGCCGAAAATCCAGTCGTCACGGTCGATTCGGCCCCAGGGGGGCCTCAAGCGCCGCCCGCTTGGAAGCCCAATGGGCCGCCGAGGAAGGGTCCTCCAGCAGGCCCGGCCCGTAAAGCCGCTCCATGGCCTCGGCAAGCATCGATTGCAGTGGGGCCCCGTCGATCAGCTGGTTGAGGCGCGGGAGGTGCTGTTCGATCCGCGACGCTAACGCCAGCGCGGCGGACGCGTTCGCTCCGTTCGCCAAGGCTCGTAGCTCGATCGCGGTGATGATGTCGTGGATGGAGTCGGCCTGATCAAAGCCGCGGAAGCTCCCCCGGCTTCGTTCCGCAACCCGCAACGCCTCACCGGACTCGCCGCCCCGCGCGAGCCAGTAAGCGAGGGCCAGGTCGGTGAGGCCCGCTTCCAGAGAGGGGCGGTGTGCTTCTGCCGCCATGTTCCGGAGCAGTGCAACGCGATCTCTCCAAACCTCGGGCAGCCGCGGGTCGTCGAAGACGCTCGGCCCGAAGAGCCACTCGGAGTACCACAGCACGTGGAATTGGCGTCCTGGTCTCCCGTCCCATTGCTGGAGCGACCGTTGCACCACGCCCATGCTCTCAGCCAGCGTGCTGAGGGTGCGCCTGGACTGTCGGATCTCTCCGTGCATGCGTCCTGCGACGAACAGCGCGACACACGCGGTGATCGTGATGGCGACGACCCCAACCGCGACGAGCGGTCTCCGCCTGGCCCACAGCACGATTCTGCGTAGCGGGCCGGCTGGCCGAGCCGTCACGGGTCGAGTTGCGTTGAACGAGTCCAGGTCGTCGCGCAGGCGCTCGACCGTCGGGTAGCGATCTTCGGCGTGCGGCGCAAGCGCCCGGCGGCAGATCGCGTCGAGGTCACCTGGGACCTCCGGGTTCGTTGCGCGTGCCGACGGGATGGGCCAGCCGGCGATCCCAACCTGGTGTCGCTCCCGGATCGATTCCATGGTGTCGCCGAACGGGAGGCGCCCCGTGAGCATCCAGTAGAGGATCCCGGCGAGCGAGAACTGATCCGATGCCAGCTCGGGGCGGCCGTCGTACTGCTCGGGTGGCATGAAGGCCATGCATCCGGCAGCGCGCGCTCCGTCGCCCTCCAGCGGGGCTCGCCCTTCCCATGTCGATACGCCGAAGTCGGATATCTTTGGCGTCCCGTCTTCCGCCAGCAGGATATTCTGCGGCTTCAGGTCGCAGTGGATCAGCCCGCGTCCGTGGAGCGCGGCGAGCCCCGCCGCCACCTGCGAGATGAACGCCGCCGCCTTCCTGGGGGGCCACGGCAGGGGCTCACGCTCCAACAGTTCCATGAGCGTCCCGCCTGGGACGTACTCCATGACCAGATACTCGTCGTCCTCGTCAACCCCCGCTCCATAGATGGCTGCGACGTTCGGATGGCGCACGTCAATGGCGGCGCGCGCCTCTCGGATCGCCAGGCCGAGGCTCGAGCCGGGTGGCATCTGCTTGATCGCGACCACAACCTCGTGGTCATCATCTGAGAGCATGTGATCGATCGCCTTGAAGACTTCGCCGTGGGTGCCGCTCCCGATCAGTTCGACGAGCGTGAAACGTGGCCTAGACGACGACCTCAGGCGCTCCCCATACTCAAGCGGGAGCGTCCCGATACACCCAGCCTCGTAGTCGCGCTCGACCGCATCGGCAGCGGAGGTCGTCAAGCATCGAAGCACCCGAGCAGTGAACGTCGGTGTGATCAGGTCATTCTGGCTCATTACCCTCGATCCATCTCCGCAGGCTCTGGCGCACCCGCTTCCACCGGTCGCGGGCGGGCCGCTCGCCGATGCCCAGGACCATCGCCGCGCACGCGTTGTCGAGGTCGAGCCCGATACGCAGCAGCAGCACGCTCCGATCGTGCGGGTCGGTCAGGTAGTCCATCGCGCGGTCGAACAGGCCTTCATCGGACGTTGTTTGAACGCACGGTTCTTCACCACCAACCTGGGCCATGTCGCCCCGCACGGCGCGGCGGAGTCTCTGCGCCGCTCTGGCCTTCTGCATGACCTGGTGGGAGGTAACCGCGTTGACCAGAGCCCACAGCTGGCCCTCGGTTGCGACATCCGCCTTCCCCTCGGCCACATACCGATCGATCAGCCGCATGACCGTCGACAGGACATCGGTTGAGTCGAAGAACTCGCGGACCCCGGCGTCCATCCGGCGCCGGACCGCGGCCTGCAGCCGGGCCCCGTTCCGCTCCATGAGCGCCCGCGCGACGCGCTCACGTTCTGCGAGATTCTTTCTTGATTCCGGCGTCACGCCGCCGTCGGGCCGCGCTCTCCAGCCACGCACCCCTGACTGGAGGACGTCCCCATGCCCACCCGCTCCCTGCTCCTCGGGTTGACCCTCGTCGCCGCGCTCACCGCTACTAGCCCCGCTACGCCGCCCCCGATCGAGCCCGTGGTCAAGACCGGCAACGAGTGCCTCGCGCTGTGGGCCGTGTACTGGGAGAAGGTGGCTCGTGGGGAGCCGGCGATCCCGCCCGACTGCATCCCCTGACTCTCGCTCGTGCTCGGGCATCCCGACGCCCAGAGTACCGGCGATCCGCCAGGTCTCGACGCAAGTCCGCGCCGGCGGCCACAAATCCGGGGATGAGTCCAATAAGAACGAATAGGAGAACCGCTTGGCGAGGGGGTGCGACGAGGTCGTGTCCCCGCCCATCGCCTGTCGGGGACGGGCACTAGGGCCACGACTGCCCCGGTGCCCGGTCTTCCCGGGCTGGAGCCTGTACCCAGAGGTTGCCCCAGCCAGGATGCACCGCCCCACGACGATCACACGTACGCGCTGCCACGGATGGAAGCTCGTTCAGGTCCTGAGAAGCCAGCGATCGGTCGGCTCTTGTATCTGCACATGATGGGGCTGTGGAACTCGAATCGCGGTGCGTCATTCCCCTGGCCGCCCGGTACGCCGCGATCGCGGCACGCCAATGATCGAACGAATGACCGAGGTCAGGCCTCCGGCTGGCGAGGCCGATCAAACACCATCGCCACCTGCGTGCCATACACCGGATACTCAATCCGCACCCGATGCAGGTCGTAAGCCGCCGGGTCCCACTCCATCGACGTGAACACGTGGTCCACGACATCACGGTAGTTCGGGACGTCCGGACTCCGAAACGCCGGCATCCCCGTCCCCACGTGCTCGAGCGACTCGTCGAGATCGAGCCGGTCCGGATCGCGCGTGGGATCGTTGGGGTTCGCGGTGCCGTCGATCGTCGTGTCGTAGATCAGCAGCTCAGGGACCGGCATGCCGATCGAGCGGTGCATGAACACGTCGAAGACCAGGAGCTTGGTGGGATGCTCGACGATCGCCGCGATGCCGGTGCGACGCGCCGAGTCCGCCGGCGTGAAGCGAGGCACCGACGCGTGCTTGGCCGCCGCCACCATGAGATCGACCCGCGACTTGTCACCAAAGCCATCGCCCGCGAGCGAAAACCAGGTCTGGCGCCCGAGACGCTCGACGTCGATCCGCGCAGGTGGAGACGCGCAGAACTGATCGAGGCGCGCCGCCTGAGTACGATCGAGGTAATTGCCATCGAGACTCAGCCGATCGCTCGGGTTCCTCTCGTGATCGGCCAGCGTGTAACGACTCGAGAAACGAATGGGGACACCTGGGCGCAATCGATGCAATCCGAAAGACGCGATTAGATCGACGTCGTCCAGATGAACGCCGTCCGCCGAAGGCGCGAGGAATGCCGCGACGAACTCCAGGTCAGACGCGTACCCGTGGAGATGACTCAGCCCCTTGAACGCCCACTGCTTGTGACGAGCCTCATAGGTCCGTCGCGTCTCGCGCGAGTAGCTGCTCAGCACGCTGTCGAGTTGGCTGCGGCCGCCCGCGTCATCCCGGATCAGCCGCTCGAACCGCTCCACCGCTGACTCCGCGGTAGCGATCCGATCCGCGTCAAAGCCCTGATCGCCCGCCGCACGCAAGAGGCGGCGCAACGGGTCGGGGCCAGGGATCCGATGGGCGGTGATGAGCGGATCAGTCGCCCGTGTCGCGGCAAGAAGCCGACTCGTCAGCACCTTATCGAGCCCGAGAGCACGGGCCACCGCCTGCGGCCCGCATGGCCACCCCGGGACTTCTTCGAGCACCGCCAGTATGGACTGACGGAGCCCACTGGTAACCGTGACAATGCGATCTTCGAGGGTGTCAGTTGGCATGGAATCAAGTTCGTGGGGCAGCAGGCGGTTGAGGCTGCTGGGGCAGGTTAGGGCGGGGTCAGGGCAGCCTCGGAGAGGTCAGGAACAAGGCCGAGCCAGCCTTGGTAGTACAACCGAGTTCGTCGATATCGACCCAACTGATGCACGCTCTTTCAGAGTTTCCGAAAAAGTTGCTCAGAAACTTCGGACGATTGAATCTGGTAGCTAGACCACCGCGAACCGTCCGGGAGTTCGATCCCCCGGGGCCTCATATGTCACGGCCCCAACGTCCGAGATTAGGAGCATTATCGTGACCCTCACACCCTCACCGTTCCGCTCCCTCACGGCGGCGGCCATCGTGTGCTCGATGGCCGTGACCGCGATGGCTGCGGAGATCCTCGTCCCCAATGACTTCCCCACGCCACAGGACGCCATCAACGCGTCTGCGGACGGCGACATCATCATCCTCGCACCAGGCACCTACCCAGGCTTCAACCCGTTCGGCCGCGCGATCACTGTTCGAAGCGAAGACCCAAGCGATCCCGAAGTCGTCGCCAGCACAATCATCGACGCCCAGGGCCAGGGCGCCGCGATCACGTTCTTCTTCGGCGAGCGCCGCGACACGATCATCGAAGGCCTCACCATCACAGGTGGCCTGAACTCCACCGGTGGCGGCGTCGCCATGATCGGGTCCGACCCGACATTCCGCGACTGCGTCATCACCGGAAACGAGGCGACGACCGAAGGCGGCGGGGTCTACGCCATCCAGTCTTCCCCACGCTTCGAGCGCTGCCTGATCACTGAGAACACCGCCCCGCGCGGCGGCGGCTCCGCAACATTCCAGACCCAGTTCATGCAGTACGAGGAGTGCACCTTCAGCAACAACACCGCGACGTCGTCCGATGGCGGTGCAATCGAACACTCCGGACCCGGCTTCTTCCTCCGGTTGACACGCTGCACGTTCTTCGGGAACTCGGCGGACGGCAACGGGGGCGCCCTCGCCTTCAACGCCGGGTCGGGCCAGATCGACGGCTGCCTGATCTACGACAACACCGCCAATCTAGGCGGCGCGGTCAGCTTCTTCGACATCGGGGGGCGCGTCTATAACAGCACGATCGTCAACAACTCGGCGGTGAACGGCGGCGGCGCCATCTGGGGCTTCCAGGTCCAGCCGCTCGTCCGCAACAGCATCGTCCGCGACAATGGGCCGATCCCAGTAGATGGGTTCTCCGTCGGCCTCGTGATCGAGTACTCCAACTTCGAAGGCGGCGGCGGTCTCGCGACGATCGATGCCGACCCCCAGTTCGTCGATCCCGCCAACGATGACTTCCGTCTCCAACCGACTTCCCCGAGCGTGAACACGGCTCTCAACGGCTGGCTCACCAGCTCCATGCTCGATGACCTCGATGGCGCGCCCCGCATCCAGGACGGCACAGTGGACATGGGCGCCTTCGAGTCACCCGGTGCGCCGCCGGAACTCGCCCCCGTCAAAGGCTCGCTCTTTGTTGCGGTCAAGAACGACTTCCAGATCCTCTTCGGGAAAGACCTACCGATCACCGTCTACGATCCCGAGACCGGCGAGTGGAGCGAGTTCGTTCGGAACATGCCGGCCTTCACGATCGCCGCAGACCCCAAGGAGCAGTGCTTCTGGCTCCACAGCGGCGAGACGTTCACGCTCGGGCGCATCCCCTATGACACGCGCCGCCTCGAAGAGGTCGCCGTGATGCGCTTCGGCAACCAGCTCGCCGCGACCATGGGGGGCATGGCAGTCCGCGACGGCGTCCTCTACGGCGTGAACCAGTTCCCGGGCCCGGGTGGTAATCAACCGAGAGGCCTGTGGGAGATCAACAAGAAGAACGGCGTGCCAACCCTGCTCTTCGAGTTCCCCGCAACATATCAGCCGACCGATCTCCACTACGACGACGAGACCGATCGCCTGCTGTTCCTCAGCACAACGGAAACGATCCCGCCGAGCGGAGGGCTTGGCATCTTCGAGATCGATCCCGAGACGTTCGACATCACGCCGGTGCAGCCCTGGTTCAACCCAGACCCGTTCAACGAAGCGGGCGGGTTGCAGGGCCTGGCGGTCGGAGGTGGTCGGAACTGGATCTTCCGCTCACTGATCAACAAGCTCGAGTCGTGGGACAGCGACTCGCTCACGCTCGTCCAGACGCTCTCCGTCCCACAGTCATTCTTCCCGGGCGGAGGGGGCGGACTCGGCATCGGCGGGCTGACCTGGGAGCCGTTCTTCTCCGCGCCCGCATGCCCCGCAGACCTCGACCAGAGCGGCGCCATCGGGTCACCCGACCTCAACATACTCCTGGGCAGCTTTGCCCTCTCCGCCGCGGGCGACGTCGATGGCGATGGCGACACCGACTCGACCGACCTGAACTTGCTCCTCGCGTCATTCGGGAACGACTGCCCTTAGTCGCCGCAACGACCCTGCAAAGCAACGCCCCCTCACGCCGCCCGGTGCATACCGGGCGGCGTGGTCGCGCTTTATCGGTTCTCGCGCACGAGGTCCTTTGCGCCCTCCAGGAGACCGGCCTCCTGGAGACGGAGGGGGCCAAGCGCATCCTCTTCTGCAGTCTCATACAACGCACTGAGACAAGCGAGCGGACAGGGAAGTCGAAGATCCTGGGAAACTGTGACCTTGCCACCAGAATTGTGACTCTGCCACGGCGCCGACAGCTTCGATACGACGCTTCGGGGTGAGACTATCTCCGAGTCGGTCTCAGACAGAGTTACGCAGCTCAGGCGCTCAACCAACGATGCTGAGCAGACGTTCGATCGTGCCGTGACTGCAGCCGCTGCGTGCCTCAAGCGTGAGTATTGTGCCACGAATGGGCAAATCGATCGACTCTTCTGGCCTCAGCAGGTGGGTCGTGCTTGATGTCTTTGGGGCTGGGCCCGCGGCACCCGCCTTTGGAGACTCTAAGAGGTAGATCGTGCCATATCCCCGGTTCTCGATCCGGTACACACCGTCGTGATCACACGCGATTGCCTGCTGGGCCCCTCGTTCCAGGCGCCATCTCCCGACGTGCATCGGCTGTCCCTCCGCGAGTGACAGCTCCGCGGGAGGTGTCACCGGTAGTAGGAACGTCCTCAGCCAACCTGCCGGACACGGATCAGCGAGGTATGCGCCGTCGTGCTGGCCGCCGATCCCAACCCTGCTGCGGTCAGCGTCAGCCCCGGGGGCTGTAGGACGGGTCCGCGGGGGACTATTCACCGGCTTGCCAGACCGCTTTCGGCATCCGGAGCGCCCGCATTCCCAGCACCGCCAGATCGCCGTCGAACGTCAGCGCTGGCGGAGACTCCGAGAGGTCGTAGACGGTCACCGACGAGTTGCGGCCGACCACGATCTCCGACTCAGACACCCAGGCGCATCGGTGCAGCGGGTTCCTGCGCGACGCGCCGATCGAACGTGCTCTCCAGCGTCCGGCGGGCCCATCGATTGTCCACAGTGTGGTCCAGTCGGTGATGACCGCAAGCGGGCCCAGCCCTGGTGATGTTGTCGCGATCGCGGTCACCAGATCGCCATCGGGGGGCGTAAAGACGGCTGTCTCCTGCAACGACAAGTCGAGCTGGACCACGCGGGGCCCGACGCCAAGGAGCAGCGAGCCGTCGTGCGAGGCCGCTGCCGCGTGGCAGGGTCCGTCGAGGCGGACCGACCGCTCGACCGAGCCACGCTCGGCGTCGAGCAGGGTCACTGTGGTCACCGAATCGGCGGTCGCTTCGATGGCTGCTACGTGCCGATCACTCATGAACACAAGGTGCGAGCAGCGGCTGCCGAGGTCCAGCCTCCGATCCGCACGCTGCGGATGATCGAGATCGGTGATCCAAAGCTGGTTCAAGCGATCAGCGCGCGCAATGAGTCGGCCATCCGGTGAGGTGGCCTGGGCGCTGGTCGGCGCACTGAGTGCAGGGATCTCAACAGCGCGGCCGCCGCGGAATGCCATGGCCGCGCTCCACGGGGCCACCCAGCTGGTGCGCGGCGCCCCACCGAGCGCCGCAGTGCTGAGGATGAGGTCGTCGAGCGCCCACGCATGCACCGCATCGGCGGTCGAAGCTGTGAGCAGGTTGCCGGAGGGGTCGAACCAGATGCCCATCGCGGGCGACTCCGGGCCGCGGAGCGTGAGTATGTCGCCAAGGGTCGAACCGATGACCTTCAGGCTGTGCCCATCCGCAACCGCCATCTGTCCGGGCAATGGCCCCAACGCGGACGCGTTCGCGGCTGGGGCGTTGACTGTGACAACCGTCTTCCCATCCACCGTTGACACGAGGTGGTGGCCGTTGGGTCCGGCGATGAGGACTTCATCGCCATCGCTGGACAGATCGCGCAGCGTCTCACCATTGGCCACGTGCGCTGCTGTGACCACCATGTTCCCGGCCGGGTCCAAGAGGAAGACAGCTCCGTTGCGGTTGACACCAGCCGCTCGCGACCCATCGCGGGTCGTGGCGGCAGGACGCATGGACGGCCAAGTCCCCACGAGCGACGCATCCGCGGTGCTGATCAACTCGATTGGATCACCGAGGCTGGCCTGGAGCCAGAGCTGCGACCCGTCGGGCGACAGGCGCACAAGGTCCGGCTCGATCGTCATCCTCCGCAGCTCCACGAAGCGTGGGTCTGCAACGCCCAGGTGCGTGCACAGCCCGAGCTGTTGCGACACCGGATCGAACGTCACCGTGGTCCTGCGGTCCTCTGAGAGGTCGAGCCAGCGTGCTGCCGGCGACAGCTCAGGGGCTCGGGGCGGGTCGAGCCGGCTCCCGGCACCGGTCTGTGGGTCGAAATGCAGAGGCGTGAGCCCGCCCAGGAGTAGCACCGAGGCGCCGGAGTCCGGGCGCGCTTCGGTGACCATGCTGTCTGTCACCAAGGTCTGGATCGGGGTGTTCACGATCTGGTCGAGCATGCGCCACGCAGCGCCCCTGTATGACTCTGGCACCTCGGTCAGGAACGCGTTCGCCTGAGCGGTGTCGTTGCGGAGGAGCGCCTGGTAGGCGGCCGCGAGGTTCGCGCGCCGGGCGCTGATTGATCGCTGGTGCGCCTGGTTCGTCGCGTGCAGCCCGAGCGCCGTCCCGCCGACGCCACCCAGGACCAGCAAGACCGCGAGCGCGCACACGAGGAACGCGCTCAGCGGGTGCCGCTGGGCAAGCCGCCTGAGGCGGTACCACCTCGACGGGGCCCGCGCCGAGACCGGGCGCCTCGCCAGCACATTCTGGAGATCCCCCCTGAGCGCCGCGACGTGCTGGTACCGCCGCTTCGGGTCCGGCGCCATCGAGGTCTGGATGATGGCCTCAAGGTCGCCGCGCAGCGGCGGCACGACCGACGACGGGCGCGGCACATCGGTGCGCTGGATGGCGCGGATGGCATCGACGTACGAGGACTCCGACAGGTCGAAGGCGCGCCGATCGGTGAGCAACTCATACAGCACGACGCCCAGCGAGTACACATCGCCCCGCACGTCGGGGATGCGGCAGCGTCCCTCCAGTTGCTCGGGGCACGCGTAGGCCAGCGTGCCGAACGCCTGGTGCATGGTCTCGGTCGTGACGCCCGTCTGCCCGAGCATCGCCCTCGCAATCCCGAAGTCGATGACGGTCGGCCGCCCGTCCTCGCCGACGAGGATGTTGGACGGCTTCAGGTCGCGGTGCACGATGCCGTGGTCGTGCCCGAACTCGACCGCGTGGCACACTTCGCAGAAGAGCGTAAGACGGTCCTTGATGCTCAGGGCTTCGGCCATTGCGTAACCGGTAATCGGGGAGGCGTGGCGCACATACTCCATCGCGAAGTAGGGCAGGCCGTCGTGCTCGCCAGCGGAGTAGACCTGTGCAATCCCCGGGTGGTTCAGCGAGCCGAGCATCTCCGTCTCCTCGAGGAAGCGCCTGTACGCGGCGTCGTCGAGGAGGTCGGGGCGGAGCAGCTTGAGCGCGACGGTCCGCTTGGGCCTGTCCTGGAGCGCGCGGTAGACGCTGCCCATGCCGCCCCGTCCGATGAGTTCGAGGACTCGGTATGGGCCGATCTGCCTGATCTGCGACGGCACCGCCGCGGACAACGCATCAACCGCGAAGCCACGTCCACCGATCGGGCGGGCCATGAAGTCGTCCTCATCGGCGCGCTCGGCGTGCGTCAGCAGAGAGCGGACTCGCAACGCGAGTGGTGGGGGGAGGCGGTTGAGTTCCGCCTGCTGCTCCGGTGCGGTGAGGTCGAGGAGGCGCTGGAACACCGCCGCGGCCTCGCGCTCGTTACCCGGGATTTGCGTCGATCCACTCATGGAGCCAAGCCCTGGCGAAGTTCCACTCGCGCCTTACCGTCCGCTCCGACACGCCCAGGCAGTCGGCGATCTGCTCGGTCGACAACCCACCGAAGTAGCGCAGGCTGACGACCTCTGCCGGGCGCGGGTGGGCTTCCTGCAGCCGGTTGAGCGCGGCGTCGAGCCGCAGGATCTCCTCCCTTTGATCGAGCCCGGGCGCTGACCCCGGCGCGTTGAAGCGGGCGACCGTCTCGAGGTGCTTGAGCTCCGTCCCCTGGCGGCGCGCGAGGTCGATGATTACGTTCCGCATGGTCCGCGCGGCGAGCAGGAAGAGCTCCGTGGCGTCCTGCGCCGAGGGGGTCCGAGCCCGGATCCGGACGACCGCTTCGTGGACCAGTTCGGTGGTCTGGCACCTGGCGTGGACGCTGCTGCCGCGCAGCCTGTGGCTGGCGAGCCGGCGCAGGTCGTCATAGAGATCGGGATCGATCGGCTCGGCGGGCGGGGGTTGCGGGGTGCTGGTCCGTCCCATTGTCGCAGTCTACAAGACGAGCTCAGCCGGGCGGGGCACAATTCTTAGGAGATTCCTGTCCGCGCATGGCAACGAACACGTTTTTGTGGGTGTGACGACCAGGACAGACGACACTAAGAGTCACCTGCCGGCCGCGGCCGCCCGGCGGAGCGATGTGCCCGATGGAGGGTTCGCTGACGCCGCCTACCTGACTAGGCTGGCGTGGCTCTGCGGAGCGATCGGCAAGCGCCGGGTGGCAGACGTCACGGGCGTGAGCACCGAGAGCGTCCGACGGTACTTGAATGGCGATGCGCCGAGCCTCAGCTTCGCCGCGCGCCTGGCCCGCGAAACGGGTGTCAGCATTGACTGGCTGCTGTTCGGGATCGAGCCATGGAACCACCTGGTCGATCTGCCACTGCCAACGAATGGAGCGTTCACCACGATGGGATGTCAGCAGACGCCTGAGACAGCGATCGAGACGAAGTGCGAGAACGGCACATGGTGGTCACGGGTCCTGGTCAAGTGGGTGTGCAGCGACGAGACCGGGCCGCATACGTGGGTCGAGTGGCGGCCGCAGGGAGATTGGTCCGAGGACGGCGGCGACTGCACCTCGGGCGACGTGAGTTCGGTGCCGACCGGCAATGAGCAGACGAGGGTCAACAGCGCCGGGCAGCCTCAGCGACAGGCAGAGTGGCAATACACGGCGGTCGGCACACCAAACGGGACGGTCACCTGGCTCGAGTGGCATGACTCCTAGCGGTGGCTTCACCCCGCGGTGGCCACCCAGGAGTCACCGCGGCGCTCCGCCGCTCGTTTGCACGACGGGCGGCGGTCTTCCTCTGTCTCGCCGGCGGGACCCAACGCCCGCCGGTCACTCTCCTCTGCCGAGAGCCTAACGGGTCCGGCAGGGCATGGGCCTTAGCGATAGCAATCCGCCGCAGTGATGCCATTAGGTATGGCACATATCCGTGTTGGAAGGACCGTCATTTGGCATGCACGGGCTCTCATTACCCGCCGACCTCTGGGCAGAGCCGAACCCCAGCCAATTGAGAGGCCGTCACAAGGTTGTGCCGCGATGGCATCGGGTCATATTCGGGCGCACGCGGGATGTACATAGGGGCATATCAGATACCACTGCACAGAAATGTGTCGATCGATCATTGTGTTCAACCTAATGAAAATTCGCTTTAGTGTATACATTGGACTTGCAGCAATGCCGACCGTGTAGAATAGTTGTCACAGTGGGCTAAGGAACCGACATGATCGGGCCCCTTGAATTTCGATTTGTCTTCGAAGCGGGAGGAATCAAATGGCTCAGAACAAGCAACAGCCCTTCGGGCGCGGGGCGAAGTATGCGGTCGTCCCGGTGGGTGCAGTCCGGATGTTGAATGTGCGCTCGGATGACGAAGTCGTGAAGGCTCAGGGAGCGGTCACCGATGAAATGATCGCAGCGCTTGAGGAGATGGTGAACGCGGCTCGGGCCGGTCGCCTCCAGTCCGACGCAGCACTAAACATGGGCGCGGTTGCCTGGTGACACACCGGCCGGCGAGTTTCGCCTTCTGAGCGTATGACTAACTGCCTCAGCGCATCGCGACGTGGATCGGTCCTGCATTTGCCGCGGCGGCACGGCTCGCCGTCGATCCGATGGGTCGCCGGTGTTCATGAGCCCGCTGGGCTGGCTCGCGGTGGCTCTGTGCTCCGGCTCGATGCTGCACCTGGTTCTCAGCCGTTCGGCTCAGCCATCCGTTTCCTCTCACGGTTGCGGGCGATCGATTGCGTTGCCTGCGCCCAACTCGACCGAGCGATCGACGGCGTCTCTTCTCCGGGTATCCCGCCGGCCGCGGGGCTCGGGGCCGATGCAGTGGCTATGGCGGTCCTCCGTCGGATCAGTCGGGAGAGTGTGTACACCGCCGGCGTGGTCGACGATGCCGCTCGAGCGATGTCGGTTGCTCTAGCGAGTTCCTCGGTCGACCAGGTTCAGCTCGGCCCGATTGAGGAATTGGACCGCCCAAGCCTCAAGGTGTTGATCCGCGCAGCGCTGCTCGCATCAGAAGGGCCCGAGATCGTCTGGCGGTTCCGCCGCTCGGTCTCCGTGGACGCTCGGGATGAGTGTCCGCGCGCCGGGCTGATGCACGTGGCCCGGGCAATGCTCGACCCGGTCGAGTCGACGACCCCAGGCACCGATGTTTCGTCACACCATGGTGGCGCTGGCGGGCGGATCTCCACCGCCGAACTGGCGCGACTGCTCGTGATGCAGGACTACGAGCGATGCCTTTCGTCGGAGGTCGATGGAAGCCAAGCTACGGCGCTCAGACTACGGGCCATCGCGTGCGTCAACCTGGGGTGGCACGGTAAGGCGCTCGCCTATCTGGACGAAGCGCTCGCCTGCTCTGGAAGTCCGGCCGAAGGCGCCCACCTGTGGTACCTCAGGGGTCTCGTCGAAGCCAAGCGTCGCTATAACCTCGCGGCCAGCGACGCTTGCCACAGGCGTGGCCTCGACGAGGCGAGTCGCGACGTTGACGCCGTTCTCGAGCGTGCGTGGCTGTTCAACGGCCTCGCGTTGAACTCAGTCATCCGCTGGCGGCGCGGCGAGGATCGTCGGGGCTGGCAGCGTGGTTTCGATCTGGCCAGTCGCGCGTTTGCGCTGGTCAAGGCCGGCACGGAAGCCTCCCATGCGTACCTGCGATTCAACTTACTGGCCAACGTTGCGTTCCTGATGGAGATGCGCGGGCGGTTCGACCAGGCGATCGGCATCCTCGAGGGTGTATTCGAGGAGCAAGACGGCACTGGCGAGGTTCACCGTGCGCGGCTGGGCCAGACCATCGGGTACCGGATCGGCATGCTCCAGCTGCGCGCTGGCGCGGTAAGCACTGCGCTGGGTACGCTGGCCCGGGCGCTTGACCCCCCCGGCCTCCCGGCCCAACCATGGTTCATGAGAGAACGGGTGCTCCGCGCCGTCGGTGCAGCCCACGCGAATGCGGGCGATTGGGCGGCCGCGCGCGACACGTTTGAGGAGGGGATGCAGCTCTCGCTCGCCGGGCGGAGCGCACGCGGCGCGCAGTGGCACGGCGCGGCCTTGGCCGTCGCACTGGAATCCGCTTACGGCTTACCCCATGCCGAGGCCTTCCGTGCTCGAATGCGCGACGAAGAGGGATTGCATATTGAGGACGGGGCGAGCCACGCCCCGCCGTCCCCAAAGCTGCCCGCCTACATCCCCGAGATTGATCTAGAGGAGATCCCCAAAGCAGACCTCAACCGTGTGCTCAGTGCTGATTCGGACGCGTCCCGATCACCAGCTTGGAGTTCGTAAGATGCGCCGGGTCGCGATAGTCGGTGCCGGATTGGTTGGGGCCCATGCTGCGGCGGAGCTTACACGATCGGGTTGGGACGTTGCTCTCTTCGATCTCGAGCCAAACGCAGGGTACGTGGCGCGCATCGCTGGCGCCGTGAGCGTGACACGAGTCGACGCGCTCCAGATCAGCAGGATGGCGGATCTGCTTCAGCGCGGCCAGTTCAGTTCGGTCATTGTCGCGGCTGGTGTGAACGCAGTGGGTGGCACCGAGGATGAGGGGTCGCTGGCGCTGAACGAACAGCTCCCGAGAGCAGTAGCGAAAGCCGCCAGCCGGGCCGGTGCGGAGAGGCTGATTCACGTCAGTTCTCGAGCTGTCTATGGCGCTGCTCCGTGCACAGAGTCCGCAGAGCCGCGCCCGCAGACGCCCTATGGTCGTTCCAAGCTGCGCGGTGAGCAGGCAATGGTCGAAGAGGCCTTTGGTCAGCTCACTGTGTGCTCCCTCCGGTGCGCTGGGCTATTTGGCCCTGCTCGATTCCTAGGTGGGAGCAGGTCCTGCCGCCTGATCGAGTCGCTGCTAGCGGCCGCCAAGTTGAATCAGGAGGTCGAGCTCGAGGCCGCTGAGGCCGACGGTGACGAGCTTCTTTACGTTCGCGACCTAGCCCAGGCTGTCCGCCTCGTCCTGGACGCTCCGTCCAACGTGCTGCCACCCGCGCTCAATGTAGGGACCGGTGAACTGACCGGGCCGTGCGAGCTGGCGAGCACCATCGAGATGGTGACGGGTTGGTGCCCAACCCTCAAGCCGGCCCGGAGGATTCAGCCAGCTCTCGTTGTTCCGCTCTCAATCGACTTGGCACGCGATCTCCTTGGATACCGTCCGTCCTACACCCTGGCCTCCGCGCTTCGCGAGATGTGTCAATCTCACAAGGCGGGTGTGCCATGACCCACTTCACCCCAGACGGACCTCGGGTGTTGGTTGCATGTCTCTCGCAGAAGGGACGGCGCGATGGCCGCCGATCGGCGGTGCGCGAGCTCCTCGCAGGCGCGGTAACAGCGGTAGCCCCCACTTACCCCTGGCTTGAAACATTCGACCTGAGCGAGTCCCCTATGCCCGCGTTCGAAGGTGATCGGCCAGGGTCGGATCCGGGCTCGCGCCGTGCGCTGCGCCTAGTCCAGAGGAGCTCGGGAGTGCTCTTTGGCGTGCCCGCGTACTGGTCGGGGGTGTCCGGTGCCGCGAAGAACTTCACCGACGTCCTCGCTGGCCCCGCGTACGACCTCGATGATCCCCGACAGAACGTCTTCTACGGGAAGCAAGCGGGCGTACTCGTCGTGGGCGCCGACGCTGCGAGCGCAGCTCTCGGAGGGGCGCAGATGGAGGGCGTGCTCGAACACCTCGGGATGTGGCAGGTCGGGCCCACCATCGTCCTCTCCAACCCACGCGACGATGACTTCGTTCCCCAAACTGCGCTCGCTCGCATCGTCGGACTGCTAGGTTCGCTCACCCTGGCCTGCTGCGGGAGACCACGCGATGAGGGTCTATCAACCCGGTAAATACGAGTGTGCGTTGGAGGCACTGATCGCCTCCGCAATGCCACGCGGGCTCGATCCCGACGGGTTCAGGGCGCGATGGGCGGCTTTCGATCGTCTAGACGTCAAGATCGCGCGGCAGTTCGAACCGCTCCCGACGACGATTACAGCGCCTATGGCCCGTGTTCTGTTCACGGCTGGCTTGGCTTCGGCTCCGGGCACGCTGGTCACTGCGGGTGTCTACGGGGGCTTCGCGACCGCTTGGATGATGAGGGACCGGGGTGACATCGGGCCCCATTGGAACAGGTGCATTGGATTCGACGTTGATCAAACGGCGTGCGATGTAGCCCACCGGAACCTCACGACACTCGGGCACAGGAGCTGCGACGTTCGCTGCGAGGATGCGGTCGCGGGGCTCTCACGCTTGGCCGAGCCCATCCGGATGCTCTTCATCGACATAGATGAGGGGCTCGCGCGTAAGGACAGGTACGCGGATGTGTTCGAGGCCGCGCTGCCGTGGCTTGCGGCTGGTTCGGTAGTCGCGGCCCACGACGCATGCCACCCGCTGTTCGAGGGAGCGTTCCGGAGGTTCGCGCGGGCCGTGGAAGCGTCCGGACGAGCCAAGGCTCGCATAACGCTCCCTATTGACGATTGCGGACTGGACCTAGTGGTGATGCAATGACACGAGCACCGGTTGACCTGGGTCAGGGCTGTCCACGACTGGACGGGATCGAGCGCGCCTTCGGCCCAATGCCCTCCGCGTCCTATGCGCCTAGCGCCGGAATCCCAATGCTCCGCGAGCTGATCGCGGATCTCCACGGGGCGCGACGAGATGAAGTCGCTGTGACCGCCGGTGCTTCGGGAGCGCTCGCGGCGGCTCTCCTGTGCCTCGATCCCGGCTCCCCTGTGCTAGCACCTAGACCATACTACCCGGGCTACCCAACACTCATCGAGTTGCTCGGCCGACGTGTTCACTTCTATGACATCGTTGCATCGGATACGACAGAGGCAGTGCTTGGCAAGATCGATCGAGCGCTTGGGGCGGGTGCCAAAGCCGTACTGTGGAATGACCCGTCGAATCCGCTGGGCACCAGGCACGGTGAGCCCGCGCTCCGATCACTGCTCGAGTTGTGCGCTCGGCGCGGCGTTACAGTCATCGCTGACGAGGCGTACGCTGGCCTGTCGCTCGATCACCACGATCCCGACCCATTCGGACCAGCACTGATCCACTGCACTCGGGTACGCAGCTTGTCGAAGCTCTTCCAACTCGCGGGGGAACGTGTCGGCTATGCGATCGCTCCACCACCGGTGGTCAGTCGGATCATCCGGTCGCATCGGGCGCTGTCCATATCAGGTCCGCTTCACGGGCAGCGGGTCGCGGCCGGGCTGCTTCAGCAAGGCGTCGAACGGCGGCTTGTTGCAATGAGCGCTGCCCTCCGGGAGAACCGGGACCGTGCGGTCTCGATGCTCGCCACAGTCGACTGGCTCGAGATGCCGCCCGCACCGGCCGCCGGTGTATTCCTCTGGTGTCGGGCGAAGCCCGGTGCCGTCGACCCACGCCTGTGCGTTGCCGAAGTCCTTCGGCGGAAATCCGGGGTTATCGTCATGTCGGGCCCGTCGTTCGGCGCCTCGAACGGGTGGTTTCGCCTCTCCTACGCTGTCCGTGAGCAGGATCTCGTGCGCGGGCTTCAGGCGATCGTCAATCTCCGGGGCTCCGATCTCACTCCACAAGCGGCAGTCCCGATCGGTTCCTCGGCGCGGACGAGAACATGAAGACGACGCTAATCATCGTTGGTAGCGTACGGCGTCACTCGTACACACGTGTTCTCTGCGGTGCCGTCCGAGATCGAATGACAGCCGGCGGCGAGCCCTGCAACACGTGGGACCTAGCGGAGCGCCCGCTCCCCATCTGCGATCCGGACTTCCATGACGAGCCAAGCGCCTCCCCGGACCACAATGCGCGAGCCTTCGTAGAGCATGCGCAGGCAGCCCACGCGTTCGTACTCGCGACACCGGTGTACCATAACTCGTATTCCGGTGTGCTCAAGAACGCAATCGACACTATCGCCATGGCCCAAACCGCGTATAAGCCGTTCGGTCTGATCGGGCATGGGGGCAACCGCTCTACGCAAGCGGTCGATCACCTCCGGATCGTTGTCAGAGGCTTGCTCGGCGTCGCGATCCCAACTCAGGTCTGCACTGCAGCAGGCGACTATGCGGTCGACAACTCGGGATCCCCAGTCAGCGTCAGCGAGCCGGTGATCCTTGAACGCATCGACCGCTTTGTCCGCGACCTCATCGTATTCCGCGGCCTGATGGCCTCTGCGAGGGCCTGAGCAGTGACCGGGTCAGGACATCGGGAGCCGGCGATCCACGCCATCACCGTTGGGGCGACGGGTATGCTCGCCGGAGCAACGGTCGCGCTCGCCGGCCGGTGCCGCGCGCTCACGATCGTTGCGCGGCGCGCCTCGGACTTCGCCGACGCCACGGCTTTCCCGTCCTCGCTGCGACTCAACTGCATCGACGTGGACTATCGACGAAGCGAGGCGCTCAGGGAGCTCTTGGCTAGCGCGGTCGCCGCGCTCGGCCCCGCCGAGCTGGTGCTTGCGTGGATCCACTCCGATGCCCCGAGGGCACCACGGATTGTGGCCGAGACCGTGGTCGGGAACGCATCCCGCTGCGTATTCGTCCATGTCAAGGGAACGAGCGGACCGCCTTGGCCCGAGAGACGAAGGCTGCACAGCGTCCTCGACCCACCTATCCCCGGCCTGTCGTACAAAGAGGTCATACTCGGAGGCGTTCGGTCGTCGACCAACTGGCGATGGCTCACTCATCGTGAGATCTCCGCCGGTGCGCTGGCCGCGATCGAGACGCCCGAAGCCCTCACCATCGTCGGCGAGGTCCCTTGAGGTGACGGTGAGTTTGCCGCAGGCCGGGCCAATCCTGAAGCGGCGGCGCGGGCTAGCGCCTGGCGTAGTTGCAACTGCGGGAGATCCCTTGCTTCACTTGCCAACGGAGACGGGATCTGAGTCCTCACCGCGCCGCTCTAGATCGGGGGTGAGCCGCAAGCCGACCGAGACGCCGGGCGGTCACCGAGTTGTGCCGCCGTATCCGGGCGGCTGCGATTGGCGGGCCAAGTTGGATCACTCTGCGAGCAGTTCGCACGAAGGCCGCACTTCCTGTCAGGTTGAGCCATGGCCTATGTAGTTGGAGCGAGCGTGGAGTACACGACGGGTGTGGTGGAGCCGCGCCCTAGTGGCTCCGGCCTCAGCATGACTCCCCACAGTTCGGCGCACTGCCTTTAGGGGCTCCGTGCACTTGCCAATGCTCTGGGCACCCGCCGAAGCGGCCACGCTGTCGTGCGGTCACACACATCTGTGGCGACCGTGCAGCAGCCGCGAGCCGCGCATCGGTTCCCCGACTCTTCGGCCCGCTCCATTGTCCTGAACGCCGGTCGGCCGCGTGATACCGTATTCTGATCCCTAGTCTGGAGCGTGTATCCGGGGATCGATCTGCGTGCCCCATGCGTGTGGTTTACGTTGAACGGAAGACTTGCGTCTCTGCTACACTTCATCTTCAAGTGCAGCGGCACACACTGTGTATGACAGAATGCTCCTAATGAGCAACACTAGGGGTGTCTGGTGCGAGACGGAGATCGTCATGCTAGTTGATGTTGCGATTGTCACAGCACTCAGGGAGGAAGCGGAGTGTGTGAAGCATGCATCTGGTCTGAAGTGGGATCAGATCAACGATGTGCCTACATCGTCACGCCAGTATCTCGTTGCGACGGCGAAGAACGGGACCACAATCGCGCTGTGCTTCGCGCCGAAGATGGGACAGATTCACAGCGCCGCACTTACTGCGGACGTCTTGCGTGACACGCGGCCCCGCCTCATCATATTGACCGGGATCGCTGGCGGGATCGCTAAAGCGAATGAGCGGATGTTGGGTGACGTGCTCATCCCGAGCGATGTCGTGTACTACGAGCACAAGAAGATGGAAGACGGTGAATCCCAAGACCGGTGGGAGGCGGTCAACCTGAGTCACATCCGAACGGCGTTCGCCGACACGGCACACAGTATGCCGTGGGAAGAAGTCGAGGATCTGCTGGGCCCGCGCCCGAAGGTGGTGCTGCCCGCACGGCACCATGGTAAGGAGCCGCACGCACACCCCGGTGTGCACGACGGGCCGATGTTCTCGGGCGAGAAGATCATCGCCGACCGGAAGATCCTGGACGAACTCCGCAAGAAGTGGCCACTCGGCGTGGGCATCGAAATGGAATCGGCGGGCGTGGCTCTGACGGTGAACTCCCAGCGGTCACCTTGCAACGTGGTTGTGGTGAAGGGGATCAGCGACTTTGCGGACATCGACAAGGACGATTCCGCTCGCACGTACGCCGCTCGCGCAGCCGCGGTCTGCATCTTCCGCACCATCGAGAGCCTTTCGGCGACCAGGCTTGGGACCCGACCGCAACTCACCAACGAGGACCGCGTGAGCGCTGCGCTGTCCGTTATCGTGCCGGACCTGATCCAGCAGGGGGGGTTCCGCTACGGGTTGGCGCAGAAGCTGGTCGAGTCCATGATCGAGGAGACCAGCGGGATCGTTGCTAATGACTACACGCAGAACCTGAGCACGGGGGCGCAGTTCCTTGTGCGCGCCAACCAGATCTTCAAGCCGGCCTCCGAAGTACTCGCGGTCAGCGTCGACTCCGTATCCACATTCTGGACTGATGAACAGAATCGCACAGCCGCGTACAAGTACCTCAAGGCGCAGTCAGACGACACCACGAGGCTGTTCGTGTTCACCGACGCGGACACGGCTCACAGGTACGGTAAGGTGTTGGACGCACACTTCCGGCAGTATCGGAATGTGTTTGTCACGACGGCGGATCACTACAAGAGCCTGCTCTCCAGATGGGCAGTGCCATCACAGTTCGTCTCGCCGGACACTGACTTCGCGATACTGGACTACAGCTTGAATGGTGAGCCGCCCGCGAATGTGGCCAGCGTGCTGGCGACACTCGATGACCACCGGCTGTTCCCCAAGCGTCTCGTCCCGGAGAACGATGAGATTGTCGGGTCCGGCTGGGATTGGCGGTTCCGGGAGAGCTTCAGTGAATTCAAGTCGATCCCGGAAGGGGAGGCTGACGCCGAGAAGAAGGTCCTGCGGTGGTCATTGGGTTTCTGGAAGCACCGTGATTGGCCCGACCGGCTTCAGGAGTTGTTCAGTGCCCGGCCTCAGAGGGTGTTCCATGTGGTCCTGTTCCGTGGGGCCGCGGGTGGCAAACTCGAGCAGGCGCTCAACGCCGCCTACACCTCGCTGTCGATGAAGCGCAGGCAGGAGTGGGGGAGGAAGTACGGGATGGAGATCGTCTGGTTCGGTTCTCGTCACGATTGGAACTCGATCCCACGCGACGGGACGATCAACGGCGAGCTCAGGGTCGATGCGTTTGAGGATCTCCAGTACATCATCATCATGAGTTTCGCCTCTGAGTCGGGGCTGCGGCACTATTACGAGGATGCCGAACACTCCGAGATCCGGCGGAGTCTGTACTCTCAGTTCGATGAGCGGCTCGATGTCCTGTACCAGCTCCTCGATAAGAACGGGCATGAGAAGGGAATCCCTGAACTGCTCTACGAGTGCATTGAGTCCATCGCCGTGAAGACCATCCAGCGGCTAGACTTCCGCGACCATCGCAGTATCGGAGAAATGACCGAGGAGGAACCGTACGAACCGCTGGCCGATCAACCCACCGATACTGGTTCAGATGCGACGCCGGAGAACGGTGGTCTCGAAGTACAGATCCCATCGAGGAAAGAGCGGAAGCCGGTCGTTGAGGATTCCGAAGCATAAGCGACCGACTCGTTCGCATGCACCGAGGCACAAGAGCGGTGGCAGCACGTGACGACAACCGTGCGGTCGTCCTCTGAGGCTTGGGGCCCTACCCAGGCGCTGCTCGTGAGGCATCTCAACGAGTGACTCCAGGTCGGTGGTTCCATCGCCAACGCCTCGGGCGACCGCCGGGTGGCACAGATTCGTGCCACGAGGCGCACCGGTATGATATTAAGATATAACAGAAGTTTGGATGTTCACACTTGACACATGCTCGCGAGCGCGCAACGTTGAAGTGATACCACGCTAGGAGGTGCCGTGCGTCGCTACCTGAGGCGTCGTCATGTTCTTCTGTTCCTCGGTGTGATGGCCCTCTTGGCGTCACTTCCGGTGCTTGCGCACCGCTGGCTCGTTCCTGTCGAGTTCAACCAGTTCCTGATTGAGCGCGCCGATCGAAGGTACAACGTCAGGCCGATCTGCTCGTTTGCGCAACGCGCGAGGTCCGCCTACGGATCAGGTGTGAGAGCGCTAACGGGTGGGGGGGGTACGGCCCCGGATCTGTCGGACCCCGACTCGGTGCTCACCTACGTACTCGGCTGGGCGCCTCCTGACGCGATCGTGTACCCGACCGAGGTGTTCTATTACTTCCGCTTCAACGACCGTGAGCAGCGGGAGGTCTGGGGCAACCTCCGCGTCGCGGAGCTGTCGAGCGGCCGCTTAGGTCTGTCGTACTTCCGCCCCGGCGAGCTAGAGTTCACGCACAAGACCTACGATGCTTCGGGCGGTCTGTCGGTCGAAGCTGCGGGCGAGCATGCGTATCATGTTCAGTACTCTGGAACGCGGGTGCGCTTCTACGTGCCTCCCGTCGTGACCGAACCCCCAGATGCGCTCGCTTTGGATCCAGACGAGCGGTACGTTGCACGCATCGTAGACGAATCCGGTATTCGGTTGCACCTGCTGTTCAACGAGTCAAGCAACAGTTTCTACATGGCTCTCGACGAAAGCAACGGTACGGCGGACCGCCTCGAGGCCTCGCCGCACGGGATCGTGCTCGGATCGCGCACGGGATTCGCGTACTTCGACGAGCCGGAGACTGGGCGGAAGCTGCTTGTCGGCGTACGTTTAGACAACATCGCGGAGAACAACTACTTCGACGGGCCGGGGGACCAAGTGCCGTACGCTGTCCCGATTCGCGACCTCCTGCACCTAGCGTACCCGCACACGATGCTCGGCTCGGGCATCGATCGCCATGGGGTGCTGCAGGGCGTGCCGGATTGGCAGCGCATCGCGGTCACACCCTTTGCGCGTTACCGAACGCTCGATGAGGTCGCGGCCCGGGTCGACGAAGCGCTGGCGCACGAGCAAGTGTACAAGCGCCGGACTGCCATGACGCAAGAGTGGTGGAACACGCCCCTGTGGGTGGCTTCAAAGGTGCACGAATTGCGTGCCGAAGGAAAGGCCCTCGCGGGTAGACCGCCCGGGCTGCTGACCCTTGACGAACTCATGACTCTCTTTCCCGAGCATCCCCGGAGGGCTTATGCGGGTGTGCCCATGACCGTCCCTACGGAGAACACCCAGGAGGCCGAACGATGAAGCATCGAATCACAGTAACGCAAAGTGCGCGGGCAGTCGCGGCGGGCGGTGTTCTTGGGGTGGTGGCCGTGGGCCTGATGGTCCAGCAACAGCACGAAGCCGCCTTTCTGTTCGAACGCTACACCCTGACCCCGATCTCCTCGAACCCCGAGGAGGGTGCGGGTGGTGGGCAGCAGACGCTTCAGCCGGGCAGCACTCACAGCGGCAACACCAACACGCATCTGGTCTCGACCGACAACCACTCTGTCGCGACGGTGACGCACAATCAGTACAGCGACAGCCATCAACCATCCACCGTGACGCACCTGCCGGTCACCGCTAACCACGACGTGAACTCTGTAACCCATGGCACGGCTTCGGGCTTACACTTCGCCAATACCGACAGCCAGGACCCACCCTCACTGCCGCACAT
Source organism: Phycisphaerales bacterium (assembly GCA_965228605.1). GTDB lineage: Bacteria > Planctomycetota > Phycisphaerae > Phycisphaerales > UBA1924. Next base: position 2,362,814 of record OZ245825.1, on the reverse strand, counting down.
CGATCAGCACACGGTCGACAGCATGCTCCATAGCATCTCAACCACCTGGTACCAGTCGCCGATCGATATCCACACCGCGCGGACTGACACCCACTATGTGGGCTCTGACTTCCATGACTACCGGTCGAACACCCACAAGGCCAACACCGACAATCACACCCCGGGCAGCAACACTCACAAGGTCAACTCGGTCAACCACTCGTCCAACTCCAACACGCATTACACGTCCTCGATCCTTCACAAGCCCAATAGCTCGTACCAAGTGCCTGGAGACGACCAGCCGTGGTGGGTCCCGTGGCTTGCGTCCGAGGCCCAGGCCCTCGACGCTCTACTCGCCGCGGAGGCCGCTCTCGAGAGCCCTTCCGCAAGCGGGCCTCCCTGGTGGGCAGCCTGGTTCGCGACCGAAGGGGACGTCGAGGCATTCCTGGCCGCCGCCCAGGAGGCCTACACGGGCTAGCGGCTCAGAAACAGTGCCACGCCAGCGCGGCGCACCGCTCATGGGTGGCCGCGTCATGGGGTTGGCTTGACGCCCACGTTTGGGAGAGAGACGAATGGCAGGACTGATAGCGTTCGGAGCGCTCGCGGCCTCATGCTCGCAGGCGCAGGTACTCAACCCGTCCTTCGAGGCCGACCAGGCCAATGTCGTTTGGCAGGCCTGCCCGAGCGCAGTCCCGGCCGCGTGCGCGGTCGGCGGTGCGCCGTGTGTTCAGCAAAGGGGTCTGCCCGTCGTCCTCGGGTGCGGCATGGGTGTAGGCATGGAGCCGGATCAGGGGCGCTTTGCCCACATGGAGATCTGCGACAGAGTGTCGCAGCGGTTGTTCCAGGCCGTCGATGGCATCGAATCGTGCGAGGGGTTCGTTCGATCTTGTTGAGGCTGTGGTGGGCTTCGGCACCGGCACAGTGTTCGAGGTTCCACCGACCACCGGCTGGACCTTTTATGAGACCTCGTGGTCGCGAGCAACTCCCTGGGGCGTCGCCGGAGGACGAAGACGGTCTGGGCGATCACCGGAACGGTCTGATCCAGGATGGAGCCCGCACCGGAGATCAGGACGCGGCGGCCGACGAGCCCTGGCTCGGGACCGAGTCGTCCAGGGAGTAGCTCGCCGGCACATCGAGCTCATCGGCGATCATCATGAGCCGGCTGTCGGAGTTCTGTGTCCGGTCACGGCTTGAATTGCGTGACCTCTGGACAGGCTGCGAGAACTACGGGACGAAGACCGGTACTGGCCGACCCAGAATGAACGGCTCACCTAGTGAGCTTGACCTGCCACAGCTGCGCCCACTCCCGCCACCCCTCATCGCTCCGCAGCGCGATCTCGTCCAGCAGCGCAGGCGTGGACTCATCGGTGCGGTTGGTGCGGACCTGCAGCGAGGCCTTGCCCTGGATCGCTGGGAGGTAGCCGTCGGCGACCGCGAGGGCCGAGTCGTATGCGGCGAGCGCATCAGAGGTCTTGCCGGCCCGTTCGAGAGCGAGGGCGAGGTTCACGCGTGGCTCGGGCCAGCCCGGGTTGAGCTTGCGGGCCCACTCGAACTCGCTGGCGGCTTCGTAGAGTTCGCCGCGGTCGAGCAGGATCACGCCGAGGTTGTTGTGGGCGCGTCGATGGTAGAGGTCGGCGGCCAACGCCTCGCGCAGCAGGGGCTCGGCGTCGGCGTAGCCCGAAGGCCCTTCGTCCTTAAGGATCGCGAGAGCCTGCTGGTGCAGTTCCTCGGCGCGGTCGGGGTCACGCCGGACCTCGCTCTGGTCGGCGTAGGGGCTTCGGCTCGGCGCGCTCGATTGGCAGGCCGTGAGGGTCAACGACGCAGCCAAGGCGACTGTGGCAACAAGGGGCGCGCAACGTTGCTTCATGAACTGACCTCTTGAGGTGGTGAGGCGAGGTGGACGCTCTCGAGGGTGAGCGTCAGACTGAACCGTTCGAGGGTCGGCGCATCGCTGGTCCTGCGGCCTGTTGCCGCGTGGTCGAGTCGCACCGCACGGACGGTCCAGGACGGCTCGGCGGCCCGCCACTCTGTCAGCACCCGGGCGGCGTCGGTGGCGCTGAGCTCGTCGATGGTGATGGTGGCCACCTGACGTTGGTACGGCGAGTCCTTGATCGGGGTGGGGGCCGAATCGGTCGTGCTGCGCAGCCGGCGGGGGTCGAGGCCCGCCGACTGCAGGACGAGTTGGGCGCGTGCGTGCACGTCGCCCTGGAGCACCGGTCCGTCCTGGACCGTCCGCTCTTGATCGCGTAGGGCGATGAACTCGGATGCCTCTCCTAGCATGGCTTGGTGGGCCCGCTCGGCGTCAAGGTGGCCAGCGCGCGCGCGGTCGAGCTGGCGCGCAGCCCACACGACGGGCAATGCCAGAAGCATCAGACCGACCAGGCCCAACAACGTGTACTCGCGCTTTGTCCGGATCACGGGCCCGCTCCTTCGGTCGCTTTGCGCTTGAGCAGGAGTGTGACCCGGACCCCATCCTCTGGGCGTGGGCTCTGCTGGATGTTGCGGCTGCCGAGGGTCCAGGGGAGGTCGTCGGTGGTGAGCGCATCCACGAGCCGTTCGGCGTCGCCATGATCGCGCACGGAGAGCGTGAGCCGGAGGGCAGACTCGTTGACTTCGAGCTGGTCCACGCGCGTGGGTACATCCGCGGGCCACACGGCCAGGAGCCGGAGGTACGGCGCGGTCGAGCCGGATGCACGGTAGTTGGTTGCGGTGCTGTCGGTCGCCTGTCTCAGGGCTTCAAGCTCGGAGGTGAGGAGCCGCCTGGGATCGACCGAGGCTGGAAGGGTCGCACTGAGCGCGAGCGCATCGGTGATGAGCGGCCGGGCCTGCGCCTCGATGTTGGCCGAGGCCACGTGAAGCGCTTGCGCCCGACCGAGCAAGGCCAGGCAGGCAACAGCGGCGATCGCAACGAGCGTGAACACGGCGACGCCAAGCACCCGGCGCTTCGCGCGGGCGAGCGATGGGCAGGCGAACGAGCCGGATCGGAAATCGGGCAAAGCCGCGTCTTCCGATGGGCTGTCGATGATCCCAGGCCACGCGGACGGGCGGATCGAGGTCAGGACCTGCTCACCGTTCGAGGTGGCGGCCCCAATCCACTGCTGAAGGGTGGTTCGCTCGACGCCGCACGCGATCCACCCCCCTTGGTCCGTGCGCACGAACCGCGACTCGACCTCATCGACCGGCAGCGGCAGCCAGGCTTCGAAGGCGGCACGGAGCGCATAGGCAGACGGCCGCTTGGGCAGGCCATCGAGTTGCGCCCAATAGAACACACCGGGTGGCGGGACCAGCTCGATACCGCTGTTGAACGTGCGGGACCATACGGTGACAGCATCGACGTGCCGCGGTGCGCTGGCGCCAGCCACGGAAGTAGATTTGGGCGCACTCGCAGCGCCTTCGCTGTGCAGCGCTTTGGGGCGGTCGGCGATGGTCATCGCGCCACCTCCCGTTGGAGCTGACGCCCCTCAAGCTCGAACACCACGAGGGTGTCGCCGATGGACTTGACGACGGCGCCGCTACCAGATCGTTCGCCGGCGCGCAGCCACACGTGCTCGGCCGCGACCTCATCGAACACGAACACGCCACGCTCGCCGGTGGCGATGACGCGGAGCGCCAGTTCGGGCGGTTTGGGGGCGGGTGGCGCGGGCGGTTCGGGCGGGGGCGGGGGCGGGGGGAAGAGATCGTCGCGGAGGGTGGCTGTCCACACCTGGTCCGGCACCGCCAGCGCCGTGACCTCGGACGACCCGCCCTCGCTTGCCACATGCGCAGCCGGGAGCGTGGTGGCGGGGTCAGCGATCGCGGGGTGGGCGAAGCGCCAGCCAACCACGGACACGGCGCCGATCAGCCCCAATGCGACCGCCACCAGCGCAGTCAGCGGCACTCGTCGCGCGAACCGGTCGAGGTGTGCCGATGGTCGGGTCACGGCGCGATCAGCCTCCGTTCGATCGGGCGCCAGGCCTCGCCACCGTCGCCCCGACGCCTCTCATAGGTTAGCCACCACCGATGCCGGGCTACGCCGGCTTCGACCGTGATCAGGAAGGCGTAGGCATCGGACCGGTCGGTGAGTGGGACGAGCCCGCCGCTGGTCTCGCCTGTCCCGCCCCCGTGGCGCTCGATGCGGGTGGCGCGGTCCCTGATGAGCTGGCGTGCGATCGCCGGCGCGATCACCTCCCCGGCACGTCGAGCAGCGACGGCTTGGGCACGCAGCGCGCCGTCGGCGCCCTGCAGCGCAGCCTCCAGCAACGGGATCGGCGCGGTGTTGAGGTTCAACGCGCCGGCGCCCAGCGTGGTCAGCCACATGGCTGCGACGACGCGCTCGGGATTGTCGATAGCGGGGGGATAGACCGCGACGCTCTCATGGAGTGGGCTGGCGGCGCGATCGAGGACGTGGTCGAGGGTCGGCGGTGGCAGCTCGCCGGGGGTAGACCGGGATGGAGGCGTGTGTGGCGCGACGCGCTCGCACACCTCCATGAGTCGTGGTGGGAGCCCTAGGCGCGCGAAGGAACCGTGATGGCGCACGTGCAGCCGCCCCGAGAGGTCGAGGGCCTCAACGTGTAGAGCCAGCGTTGGTGACTCAGACGCTTCATCTGGCGTCGGGCCGCCGACGTAGAGCGAACGCAGGCCGGACGGGTCAACCGGCGGCTCGCCTTCCCCGCCGCCCGATGGTGGCGTGTCGGCGTGCCTGTCGACCCACTCCACGAGCATTGGATCGAGGTCCGCGATCAGCACGCGGGCCTGCTCGAACGACACGGCGCGATCGCTTGCGGTGCTTGCCGAGCGAGCCGTTGAGAGTGCCGCGACGGCGCTGATCATCATGATCGGTAGCATGATCAGGACGAGGAGCAGCGCAACACCGGCTCGGTGACGGGCCATCATTGTGACACCCCCAAGCCTGGGATCGTGATCGAAGCCGTACTGCCGTCCGCACAGACCAGCGTCATCACCAGCCCGCCGGCATCGCTGGCGCCTTCCGGCGCAATTGTGAAGCCCTCGACGCCACGCAGGACGACCTGAGGCACCGGCGTGCCGGTCTGTTCAGCATGAAGTGGTGTCCGCTCACGAACGAGCGACGTTGTGAAATCGCCGTCGGGCTCGAGTCGCCACATCACTGTGGCCCACCCGGGTGCCTCGGCCGGTAGCGTGTGCGTGGTCACGAGCGTGATTGAGGAATGTGTCGCGTCGACTGTCGTGGAGTCGGCCCACGCTTCATCGAGGTCGCGCCGGAGCAGTGCGAGCGCCCGCTGGGCGAGGCGGTCGGAGTGGGCCACTCGGTCGATGCGGTGCGTGGCCCGGCTGAGCGTTGTTGTGAGCGCACCGAGCGCTGTTGTGAACACGGCAAGCAGCGTCAACGCCGCGAGCAGTTCGATCAGTGTGAGACCTCGCCCAAACCTCATGGCGACTGGCCCTCCGCGGGCGCTCCGAGACGCCAGAAGGTCCACGTCTCGCCGGGGCAGCCGCTGCAGACGAGTGTGATCGGCCTCCAAGTCACATCGAGTGTTGGCGCGTCCGGAGTCAGCTCCCCATCTGTCGCGGACTTCGTTGGGGGTGGCGGTAACGCGATGTCGTCGATCTCTGCTATCGACCACTCGTTGCCGCTCGGAGCGGTCCAGGTCCAGGGAACAGGTGACTGCTCACCTGGCTGCTCCACGGTCGTTCGGATCGACCACGCGCTCAGCACTTGCCGCGCCTCAGCTTCCAGCGGGATCGTTGCGGCCGCGCCCGTCGCATCCCGGAGGATCGAGATGCAGGCGGCGGCAACCACCGAAAGTAGTGTCACTGCCGCGAGCACCTCGACTAGCGTCAGGCCTTGTCGCTGGTCGCGCCTCATGGCCCGATCTCCACACGGTTGAGCTGGCCCACGGCGCCGAGCAACTCGAAGCGGACGAGAGCTTCGCGCGGGCCTCGGAGTTCGATGAAGGCGTCGGGGCACCGCCCCTCGTGATCGAAGACGAGCTGCTCGGTTGGCTTGATCCAATCGACGCTGTCGTAGATCGCCATCGCCCAGTTGTGTGCCATGAGTGCGTCCGTCACCTGCGGCTCGGTGCCCTCTGTACCGGGTGCGCGCAGCGCGGCAACTCCCGATGCAGGATCATTGACAAGTGCGCACTCCCCCCGCGCCATGCCCGTGGCTCGGGCGCGCTCCAACGTCGCCTGCAGGCTTGCGATCGCCGATCGCTCAGACGACGCGCCCGTCATCGGGCCCGCGACCCCGACGGCCACGCCCATCGTCAAGCCGAGGATGACGACGACCACCAACAACTCGATCAGCGTCACGGCTCGTCGGGCAGCGCTCATCACGAGGGTCCCTGGGTGTCGTCGCGGAGGTTGTCGGAGGTGATGTCCGCCGCGTCGCTGCCCGCTTCGCCGCCCGCCTGCTTGTCTGAGCCGTAGGAGAGCACGAGGTAGGCGCCGTTCGGGCCGGGGACCTCATACTTGTACGGCTCGCCCCACGGGTCGATGAGCTTGTCGGGCTTGAGGTAGGGCTCGTTCCGTCCGGGTGGCTTCTGGGTGAGGACCTCAAGCCCCTGCTGCATCGTTGGGTAGGCGCCGTTGTTGTCGAGCGCGTAGCCCTCCAGCGCCCCGACCACGACGCCGATACCCGTCTTGGCCAGTTCGCGGCGCGCCTTGCCCATCTGCCCGCCGAACGACACGACCAGGATCCCCGCGAGCATGCCCAGGATGACGACCACCGCGAGCACTTCGATGAGCGTCAGCCCGCGGTGTTGAATAACCAAGCCCGCGTGTCTTGTCCCTTGTCTTGCTCTGTGCAACTCGGTGTCCTCCTGGTGGGTCTTCTCTCACAGCGTCTGGGCGAGTCGTAGCATCGGCGCGATGGCGGCGTAGACAACGAAGCCGATCAGGGCGGCGATCACGAGGATCACTGCGGGCTCGAGGAGTGTTGATAGCCGTGTGATCATGCGGTCGGCCGAGGCCCGGTAGCGCGCCCCGATCGTCTCCAGCACCTCGGCGAGTTCGCCCGACTGCTCACCGATCTCAATGACGCGGATGTAGACCGGCTCGAACAGCGATGAGGACGCCAGGTGGCCTGCCGCCGAGCGACCGGCGCGCAGCGCCTCGGTCAGGTCGTCGAACGCGGCCCGTAGCGCCGGGTTGGACAGCCCATCTCTGGCGAGCGCCAGCGCCTCGGTGAGCGGGATGCCCGCGCGGAGCAAGCGGGCCACCAACTGGCTATAGGAGGCGAGCTGTGATCGCAGCGCGATCCGTCCGAGCAGTGGGACGCGGAGCCGCAACTGCGCGAGCGTGGGGGAGCGCAGCGTCCAGGCGATCCCGATGATCAGCAAGGCGAGCACGAGCAGCGCGATCGCCCAGCGTTCCACGATGAAGCCACCGAACCACAGCAACGCACCGGTTGCAGTCGGGAGGGCAACCTCGGCGTCCTGCAGCACCTGCGCGAGCTTGGGGAGCGTGACGGTGGTCAGGAACACGACCACGCCGAGCCCGAACGTCAGGAGGAGCGCCGGGTACGCCAGTGCCGTCGCCAGCCGGCTCGACAGCGCATCACGCCTCCCGTGGTGCTCGGCCAGGTCGTGCAGCGTGTGCTCGAGGCCCCCCGACTGCTGGGCTGCGCGGACGAGCGCCACGTCCACGGGCTCGAACCAATCGGCCCGCTCGGCCATCGCATCGGCGAGCGATGTCCCGTGGCGCAGCCCATCGGCGAGGACCCTGCACAGCGTGGAGGTGGGGCGCTGCGCCCGCTTGGCCTTGCCGCCGGCCCCCGACGCCAGCGTTTCCAGCGCCTCGACGATCGGCGCGCCCGCGGCCAGCATGGAGGCGAGGTCCTCGTACAAGTCGACGAGTTGGGGTGAGCGGTGATGGCGGCCGAGCCGACGCAGGCGCTCGGAGAGCCAGGGAGTGAGGGCGAAGGACTGTGCACTCTTCGGGTTGCCGCCGAGCTCGCGCACGTCCTCGGCGAGCAGGCCCATCTGGCGTAGCGCGGCGCGGACCTGGTAGGCCGAGTCTGCCGTGAGCTCGCCGCGCTGGCGTTTCCCGCTGGCGTGCTCTGTCGCGTTGTAGCGGTACACCGCCATCAGCCCACCGCCTCCTCGACCAGTGTCACCCGCTTGACTTCCGCCAGCGTGGTCACGCCCTGGGCCATGCGACGTTCGCCCGACTCGCGCAGCGTGCGCATCCCGGCGCGCCGGCCGGCCTCGGTCAGCTCGGGGACGCCCGCGCCCTGCGTGATGAGCTCGCGCAGCTCGTCGTTGATGACCATAAGCTCGAACAGGCCGACCCGGCCACGGAAGCCGAGCTTCAAGCAGCTCTCGCATCCATCACCCTTGCACGCCTCGCATACGCGGCGCACGAGCCGCTGAGCCATGACCGCCGACAGCGATGCGTTGATCAGGTAGGGCTCCACACCCAGGTCCGACAGGCGCGTGATGGCGCCCGCCGCGCTGTTGGTGTGGAGCGTCGAGAGCACCAGGTGGCCGGTCAGCGCCGACTGCACCGCGACGCGCGCTGTCTCGCCGTCGCGGACTTCGCCGACCATGATGATGTCGGGGTCCTGCCGCAGGACGTGGCGCAGCCCCGTTGCGAAGGTCACACCCTTCTTGGTGTTGATCTGCGACTGGCTCACCCCCGGCAGCTCGTACTCGATCGGGTCTTCGAGCGTCATGATGTTGAGCTCGGGTTTACCGACCTCGCGCAGGATGCTGTAGAGCGTGGTCGTCTTGCCCGAGCCCGTGGGGCCTGTGACGAGGAGCATGCCGTGCGAGCGTGAGCAGACCTCCCGGAGGCGCTGGGCTTCCAGGTCGTCCAGGCCGAGGTTCACCAGCTCGAAGAAGCCGGTCTGGCGCTTATCGAGAAGGCGGATCACCAGGCGCTCGCCGCCCGCCGTGGGGAGGCTCGACACACGCAGGTCGATCTCCTTGTCGCCGATCGTCACGCTGGCCCGCCCGTCCTGCGGCAGCCGGCGCTCGGCGATGTCCATCTTCGCCATCACCTTGACCCGGCTGACCACCGGGTCCAGCAACTTGCGCGGCAGGCTGCGTGCATCCACGAGCACGCCATCGATCCGGAACCGAACCACCATGGACTCGCCGCGTGACTGCACATGGACATCGCTTGCACGCCGGCGAAGCGCCTCGAAGAGCAGGCCGTTGACGAGCTTGACCACCGGCGCCCGCCCGGCGGTGGAGAGCAGGTCGCGTTCGTTGGCTTCGAGGATCGTACGGATGTCAGCGGCATCGACCTCCGCAAGGCTCGCGAAGCCAGCAACACCGGCATCGGCCTCAGGGCCCTCCTCCCCCGTCTGCTCCGCGTGGAGTGCATCCAGCGCCGCGGCAATCGCCTCCGGGTCGGCGTGCTGGACAACACACTCACGACCAAGGCGGGCCGAGATGTTGTGGGCAACCACCGCGTCGCTCGGGCCACCGGCGGTCACAAGCCGCTCGCGACCATCACGATCGACGCCCTGGCTGATGACCAGCCGCTCCCGAGCGAACTCGGGCAGCACGAGCCGTGCGAACGCCTCAGAAGCGCGCAAGGGATCAACGGCGTTGAGAAGGGTGGGTGCGCCGCCACTCTCGGCGGCTGGTCCGCGTCCCGTGCCTTTGGATGCGTTGGATGGCCCGTTGCGTTCTACCACCGCCCAAGTGCCCCTTCCGAACTGGTGCCTGATCCCTGGTGCCCCGTGCCTTCCCCCTCAGTCCATCCACACCGGCTCGATCCGCGGGTGCCCGTCATCCTCGCCAACCTCCCGCAGGGGGCGGCCGCTCAACTGCTTCAAGTCGTCGAACAGCGCATCGCGCAGGACCGTCGCCTTGATGAAGACGTAGAAGCGCGAGCGGGTCTCAGACGTGCTCGTGGTGCCGAACAGGTGGCCGATGATCGGGAGTGAGCCCAGCACCGGGACCTGGCTGCGCGAGTCGCCCTGGGTGGTTGTCTCCAGGCCGCCCAGCATCACGGTGAAGCCATCGGGGATGGTCACAGCGCCGTCGAGCGTGTTGGACTGGCTTGGTGGGGGGATCACAGCGCCGTCGGCGGTGGTCGTTGACTCGCCGGTGAACGCGCTGAGCTCGACGGTGTAGCGGAGCACAAGGTGATCGCCCTCGGCGATCTGGGGCTCCACCGTCAGCGTGGTGCCCGCGTCCTCCGTGCCGCCGAAGGAAGTCGTCGCGACGGTGTCCGAGGCGTTGATGCTCGCGAACGGCACCTGCTGGACCGACGTGATCGTGCCCGCCTCGTTGTTGTTGGCCAGAATCACCGGGCGGCTGATCGAGTTGCCATCGTTGAACGTCTCAAGGGCCCGGATGAGCAGTTCGTAGTCGCCGGGCCGGATGACGCTTCCGGTGAAGCCCGTCCCATCGGCGAGCCCGCCCGCGCCCGAGCCGAGGCCGAACAGCGAGGCGAGGTTGACCGAGGTCTGGCCCTCCTCGAACTCCGTGCGAAGCTCAACGCCAAGGTCGAACGCTTCACCCTCCGACAGCGACACCAGCATCACCTCGATCATCACCTGCGGGTCACGCCGGTCGAGCTGCTCAACGAGTTGCTCCAGTTGGCGGATGAGCGAGGGCTCGCCCACCGCGATGAGCGTGTTGGTGGACTCATCGGCGGTCAGGGCGAGGCGCTCAAGTTGATCCGAGGTCCTGGAGAAGGCCTGCGGGCGGCGTTCCGCTCCGCTCTCAGCAGGCGCCGCGGCGCCGATTGGAACAACACCGCCTTCGATACCCTGCAACAGCAACTCTTGGAGCACGGACTGAAGGTCCGTCGCATCGCGGTTGAGGATCGTGAACGAGCGCAGCTCTCGTCTGATGCCGGGTGGCGCCTGCTCGATCCTCGTGATGAGGTCCTGAACCAGGTTGTGCTCGGGTGGTGTTGCGCGGACGAGCACCGCGCCGGTCCACCGCTCGGCGACCACGCTCGTCGCCAGCCCCTCACGCTTCTGCGCGCCAAGGCCAAGCACCGCGGTGATCGCCTGCGCAAGGTCGTCCGCGCTGAGGCCGGTCGCGGTGTAGGTCCGCGTGACCGTCGCCGGCGCAACATCCAGCTCGTCGATCAGACTGCGCACCATTGCTTGCTTCGACGCGGGCGCCAGCACGAGCACCCGCGATCGACCATCGTCGGCGCTCCCGAACGGGACGGTCTGCACACCGGTCAGCGGGCCCGGCTGGCCCGCGCCCGCCGCCGTCTCCGCGGCGGTGATCTGCTCCAGCGTCTCGTCCAGGCCGTCCGCGCTCAGGTGCCGCAGCATCACGACCGCGCTCTCGACCGGTTCTGAAGGCCGATCGAAGAGGTCGATCAGTTCGAGCGCCCGTTCAACGCGGCGTTTGACATCGGTGATGAGAAGGAGCGAGCCGCCGCCGGGCAACCGATCGCCGATCGGCTTGGCACGGTCCGCCGCTGAGAGCAAGGGCTCGATCGCTTTCTTGACCAACGCGGCATCATCAGACCGCAGTTGCACCAGCGCGGACACGTAAGAAGCCACGTCACCGCCCAGCACCTGGCCGGGTGCTGCGATCCCGGGGACCTGATCCTGCTTGTGCGCGTTCTGCTCATCAACGACCCGCCAGAGACCCTCAACATCAGTCTCAATCACAACAAGCGCCCGGCTCTCCAGCAGCGACACCGTGATCTCCCACAACTCAGCAGGCGATACGGCTTCACGCACGCGCAGGGTGAGATCGCCACGCAGCTTGCTGGGGTCATACTCGACGTTCAAAGACCGTGCAGACGCGGCGAGTTCGACCAGGTCCACGAGCGTGAGCTTCGATGGGAGCGTGACCACGTGGTCGGGTGGAGGGGGTGCAACTTGTTGCGCAAATACTTGCGCGCTGTGCGGCGCTGCAAACAGCATCGCAAGCGTGAGGACGGCGGCGCAATGACGGTGGGCGTGGCGAAGAGTGGCCATAACACCAAACAAGATACCGCCGTGAAGTCGCAAGTACGAAGACAAAACGCCAGCCTGCGAAAACGCTTTCGTGCATAGTGTACGAGTCGAGGTGTCGGCGCATTCGACCAGAAGAACAGCAGCGACTTCGTAACCGAGACCAGCGGCACAGATATGTGGTGCAGACGCATAAGCATCGACGCCCCAGCGGGTTGCGCGCCCTAGCTGAGAGTGGGCGTTGCTGATGTGGGAGATGTCTTGTGCATCGAGCCATAGCGCAGCGTTCTAGGACGGTGGTTTGCGCGTCAAGTGATACGTCTCCGTTGTCTCGGCGTCGTGCAGCAAGAACTCGTTGACACGGGGAGATCCGATCGCACTTTCTCGGGGAGTGACCTGAGTGGCGTCTCAGAGTGGAGAGGGCATCTGCTGTGGCAACGCGGTCCCACATGCTCACAGGCAACCGGTTCATCTGTTCGGTTGCGTTCCGCATTTCATGTTTGGTCTGCAGGAGACGGTTCATGCTGAAGACGTGGTCCGGTGTGTTGTGCGCTGTGTGGACACTTGTCGCGCTAGCCGTAGGCGCAGCGCTCGCTGGGACCTGCAGCGACTGCGATCCATCAGACCTGCTGGATGGCCTCCCTTCCCCCGACACATGGGATCCACCGTCGTTCGGCGGAGGGACACAAGAAGACTACGAGGTCATTGAGTGCCTCGAGGAGATCTTCCACGATCTCGACGAGACGCTGCAGGAGTGCCTCGATTCGCCGGACTGTGAAGCAGACTGCCCGGCGGGCTACACATGCGCAACGACCTGTGAGGAGTGCGTGTTGGTATGTGTCGGGGTTGACTGCCCCACACAAGGCGAGGTCATCGATGCGTTCGTCGATCTGCTCGACGAGTACAACGATCTTGATCCGCCCGGCGCACCATCGGGCTGGCCCAGCGACACGGTCTGCAGTCACCTGACCGACGGCACGCACGGCCAGGAGGTCGTGGATGGGTTCTACGACTACTGGGAGGAGAAGATCAAGAAGATTGGGATGCTCGATCCCACAGGATGGGACGATGGTGTCCAACTCACACCCGAGCAGACCTGGGCCATTATGGTCGGAGCGGGCTTCCACTCGACCAACGATCCGAATGGCGATGGGTTTCCCAACTCCGACTGTGAGTTGTTTGGCCCGATCACCGAGGACGGTGGCGGGAACCCCGGCCCGGACCTACCGCTCGGATTCCCCGACAATGGGACACCGGCCGACAACAAGACCTACATGGTGTGGGACCGGGATGGCGATCACCAGATAGGCCCGACCGATCTGGGGATGATCATCACCCACGCCGACATCTGTGATGGGCCGCTGACGGACAACGAGAAGTTCGACATCCTGAAGGAGTACCTGGAGAACCTCCCAGGCAGTCTTGAGAAGACCTACTGCGCAGACTTCCCGGCGGCCGCCGAGCAGGCACTCGGTTACGCACCCTCTTCGAGCCAGATGGGACAGCTTCAAGAGGCAGGCTGTGGGACGACCGACCACGAGATGGTCAGCGCGGCGACGGCGACACCCGCCCCTCAGACCGAGGGCGGCTACCAGCCCGACCTCATCGAGAGCAACGATTCGGTGACGGTCCCGACCAACACGCTGGAGAACCTCGACCCCTGCACGACCATCCCGATCTACACGGGCCGTAAGCCAAAGCGGCCGATTCGCCCGGTTGACCTCGCAACGGGTGACAAGGTGGAGAGCGCCGTCGATCTGGTCGTCCGTCTGCCGGGCAACGACTTCAAACTGGTGCGGAGCTACCGGTCGAGTTCGGATGGCAGCGGCCCTCGCATGGTGGGATACAACTGGAACCTGAACATCTTCCACGCGCTGACTGTCGATAGCAGCGGCGAGGATGACGTGGTGCGGCTCTACAACGGCCACGCGTACTACGAGTTCACCTACAACGCGACCGAGACGCGATGGGAGGCGGGCGGCGCCACCGCCCAGTACATGGAAAAGGCGACCCGCGATATCGGCGGCACGGCCTACCCAATGTGGCGCCTGGTGGAGCCGGGCCACTGGTCGATGGACTTCTACCGAGAGAAGGACACGGGCGAGGGCGGCGGCATCACCGATCCTGATGCCGAGCTGATCGGCTTGCAGGCCGCGCGAGAGAACGTCTACGGCGTGGGGTGCGAGTTCGACTACTTCATCATCGATGCACCTACAACCGATGTCGCTCGTCCAAGTTCGATGACGTTCTACCGCGAGGATGGCACAGACATCGCCGAGCTGCGGTTCGGTTGGCATGTCCACGCAGATGGCGCGCTCCGGGAAGAGCTGAACGGCATGTTGGCGACGATTGAAGTCATCCGCTACGACCGCGACGACAGCAACGAGGAGGTCGTCACGCAGCGCGTGGAGTACGACTACAAGTTCACGACCACCACCTCAGGTGACGTGCCCAAGGACAACATCGAGAAGACCATCGGCACGCCGGGTGACCTGGTGCAGGTGACCCGCAAGACGCTCGTTGATGAAGCGGAGAGCGGTTTCATTGCTTGGCGCCAGCAGCACACCCAGTACCGCTATCACACGAGTGGTGCGGATACGGATGGCGACGGGTACTTCGAAGTTGGTCAGGATCACGCCCTGAAGATGGTGATCAACCCCGAGCAGGTCGAATACCTCGTGCAGGAGGCCCTCGACCAGTTGGGCGCGAACATCCCCGAACAGGACTTCTTCGTCGAGGTCGCCGACACGGTGATCGAGGACTTCGCGATCGAACAGTACGACGACGCCGTGGCTTACCTCATGACGCTCGGTGACGCCGACGTAGTTGTGACTGGCGGCAGCACACCGATTGACGCCGCGGCGAAGATCGTTGTGGAGTACGACGAATCGAATGATACGAATCCCTACAAGGTCAGGGTCCAGGTGCTCAAGGAGGCCTGTGGTTGCGGTGGTGGCGGCGGTGAGAGCATCGAGCGAACGTACAAGTATGTGACCTACACCGAATCCGGTGGCCACTCGTTCTCCACTCAGATCGAAGAGCGACTCCTCGATAGCGGCAGCTTCACGTACCTGTGGCGGACGCTGTGCTACGACTTCTACGACGATGGTGGCACGCAGGTGCCTCAGCTTGTGAATGAGGCGGTTGTTGTCGATCACGCTCACCCTTCTGGCGGCACTGCGGATCTCGGCTGGGTGTACCACTATGGCTACGACTCAGTGGGCAACACGAAGCTCATCGCGACGCCCTCCGCCGTCAGCAGCTACACCATGGCGGGCGCGAGCGCCCCAACGATCGGCTTCAACACCAGCGATGGCCTTGTGATCTACCAGGACTTCAACGGCGACAACCGACTGGCGGCAGTCGGTGTGAAGGAGGGTTACACGGCGCTCAGCAGCGGCAGCTGGCCGAACGGCGACGTCGTCGAGTACATATCGAAGATCACCTACGAGGGTTCCGGCAAGGAGCACTTGGTTGATACCGTTACCAGATACCGTGAGCGTGAGGTCGATCCATCGAGCCTGCCGACGTCGGGTGACGATATCGAGATCACCCGCTTCGACTACGGCTTGTACACCGATGGCGGCATCGCGTGGATCAAGACGGAGGTCGAGCAGGAGACCGAGGACGAGAACGGCCCGGGCGCCAACAGCACCGACCAGTACTACGACTCGTACGTCCTGTACGACGCCAATGGTGACGCGGAATGGTCCGTCGACGCGACCGGCGCTCTGATCGAGCGGGTGTTCGACGGCGACCACGGCGGCGTCACCTCGGTGACGGCCAACGCCGCCGACACCAACCTGCCCACCTCTCCGTTCGAGGGGCTCACCATCCCGGCTGCCTGGGGTCGGGATGCCGATGGCGGCTCGCTCACGACGACCTACGACCATGACTTTCTTGGACGCGTGGTCGAGATCACATCACCGGGCGAGAGCGAGCGTTCCATCGTGCGTTCTATGCGTTCGCTGCCTGAGCGCAACAGCGCGCCTTACTACGTCGAAACGCTGCTGCCGCACATCATCGATGACCAGGCCACGCCGCCCGAGGCCGATGGCCCGATCGTCCGCGTGTGGTTCACCGCCGGCGATACCCCGGTCCGCGCCAGCGAGTACCTGGTCGATGACGGGGTGACGCTGGGAGACGAGGTGGCGCGCAGCTACCTCAACCAGACGATCACCGGCTTCGTGTCTTCGTCGATAACCCACCATGACGTGAGCGCGGACGCCGCGTACACAACGACGTTCGAGTACGACCGCCTTGGCCGCCTGGAGCGTGTCTTGGACGACGACAGCCGGGTGACCTTGTACACCTACGACGAGCCCGGGCGCATCTCCAAGGTCGAAGTCGGCATCGACAATGGCGCCAGCGATGACGTTGTGACGGTCGCCGAGTATGTGTACGACGACGACGGGACCGGCAACGAGAACCTCACAGAGATCACGCACCACGCCGATGGCAGCACCACCCGCGTAACCGAGCTGCACTATGACTACCGCGACCGCCTGGTCGTGGCCGAGAACCCCGTAGAACCGCACGTCCTGGTCGAGTACGACAACCTCGATCGCCCGATCCGCGAGACGCTGTTCAAGAACATCGGCGGCACCCCGCCCGATGAGCTTGGTGACATCGCGACCGGCGATCGCGGCCGCATCGTCGAGACCTCGTACAGCCAGCGCGGCATCCCCTACCGCCAGGGCATCGCGGTTGATGTGACCGCCGGCACGCTGGAGTTCATCGAATACCACAAGGTCGTCGATGAGAACGGCCGAGCGGTCGGCATGATCCGCCCCGGCGCACCGGCGATCAAGGTGACGCTCGATGGCCTCGGGCGTCCCGAGGTGGTCTACGCCACCGACGGCGCGAGCGATGGCGACCCCGGCGACGACTTCTTCTTCGAGGCCGTCTACGACGCGACCGGCATCGAGGCCGAGGTTGCCAACGACAATGTGCTGGAGCAGCGCGAGTACGACTACAGCGACTACACCGACACGGGCAAGGCGGAGATCGGCAAGGGGCGTGTCAAAGCGGTCACAACGCGCATGCGCGCCCACGACGACAGCAGCACGGGCCCGCTCGATGATTCAGGCATCACCACCGAGATCGCGAGCTACCTGGCCTACTTCTACGACGGCGCCGACCGGCTGACCCACGTCGTGGACTACGGCACCAACACCTCGGGCTTCAATACCGGCAGTTCATTCACGCTGTCCACGTCCGGTGCCGCCCCGTCTGCCTCGGCCAATATCCACATCTACGAGACCGTCTTCGACGACCAGGGCCGCGTGCTGGAGGAGATCGATCCAGAAGATGTCGTCACCCGCTTCTTCTACGACGACCTGGACCGCATGATCGCAGCGGCGGAGAACTACACCAACGCGGCCGTCTCGGGCAACGGCACGAGCGTGTGGACCGTGACGGGCCTCGACGACACCGAGCCCGATGTCGACAAGGTTACGAGTTTTGTCTACGACGCGGCCGACAATGTCGTCTTCCGCTCGGCACACCAGCCCGATGGAACGGCCGACGAGCCGCAGACCACCAAGTACGTCTACGCCTACGACAACGGCTCGGGCTTCAAGTCCAACAGCCTGCTCGCCAAGGTCCACTACCCAGACCCCTCGTCCGGCAGCCCGAGCACCGCGACGGCCGACACCGTGGAGTACGAGTACAACTACCTGGGCGAAGCCATTGAGCTCACCGATCAGAACGGCACGACGCGTCAGCTCAATCGAGACCCGCTCGGGCGGGTCACACTCGATGCCGTGACGACGTTCGGCACCGGCGTCGATGAGTGGGCGAACATGATCGGCTACGAGTTCGACGCTTTCGGCCGTCTCGTCGAGGTCACGGCGGGCGACATCAACCTGGGCACCTCCGCAACGACCAACGCCAACCAACTCCTCTACACCTACACCGCCGGCGATGGCCTGTGGCTGCTCGACAGCTTCGACCAGGTCCCGCAGTGGGACAACGGCACGGGCGGCGCCGCTTCCAACCAGCCTACGTTCGCCAGCGCGGAGTACGCTTTCGACACCAAGTACCTGGGCGAGGGCGCGGGCGTCAACAACTACGTCCGCATGACCGGCCTCAGCTACCCGCTGCCGGGCGGCGGCTCGGGCGACTACCGCACCGTGATCACGCCCAAGTACTTCGACACCGCGGGCGATGTCAACGACCGCATCTCCCGCGCGATCGGCTTCGGGTGGCAGGTCGGCGATCAGACGGGCTCCCCTGTGGACCACGATGTCGCCTACGACCTCCTCGGCCTCGGCCTCCCCGTCCAGACGGTCTACGACCAGCCCGAGCTCCGCCTCTCGCGCTTCCTCGACGCCGATTGGGATTCGGGCGACCCGTCCGACTCCACCTCGGGCCAGTACCCGGGGCTCGACCGCTTCGGGCGCATCGAGCGCCACACCTGGGGGCGCGACAGCGGCGCAACCCCTTGGGACGCCGACGACAACCCGGCGGTCGCCGACTACAGCTACCGCTACAACAAGGTCTCGTCCGTGGTCTCGCGCTACGACATGCGCGAGGGCGCCTCCAACAGCGGGCGCGACGAGTCGTACCTCTACGACTCCATCCACCGCCTGCAGGAGCGCGAGCTGGGCGAGTTCGACGGCACGAGCTTCTCGCAGTCCACCGCGGGCTCCACGGGCTCTGAACTCTGGACGCTCGACATGCTGGGGAATTGGTCGTCCTACGCCGTGGACTCAAGCGATGCCAACTCCACCTACGAGGCCTCCGAGACCGAAGACCGCGAGCACAACTTGACCAACGAGCTCACCGAGTGGCAGGACACGCTCGGCCTCACCTACGACGACAACGGCAACCTTACCGAACAACTCCTCACCGCGACCGACAAGCGCATCTTCACCTACGACGCCTGGGATCGCCTGGTCGAGGTCTCGTACTCGCGCTACGGCTCGGGCGCATGGCAGACGCCGGTCACCCGCGCTCAGTACACATACTACGGCCTGCACCAACGCGCGACCTCGCTCGTCGACACCGACCTCGTCGGCGCCGATCCCGACACGCACTCGCATTTCTACTACGACGCGGGCTGGCGCCTCCTCGAACGCCGCATCGACGACGATGGCGCGGGCTCGGCCCCCGCCTCCTGGGCTTCGCCGGGCTCGTTCGAGCACGAGTCGACGCACCAGTACGTCTGGGGCATGCGCTACATCGACGAGCTGGTGTACTACCAGATCGACGCGGACAACGATGAGGACTTCGCCGACGATGGCGAGGGCCACTACGCGATCACCGACCGCAACTTCTCGGTGATCGGCGTGGAAGCCGGCGGCGTGGGCTCGGGCGAGTTCGAGCGTGCGCGGTACTCGGCGTACGGCGAGACGTTCGGCATGCCGTTCGGTGATGTCGACGCCGACGGCGATGCGGACACCGCCGACACGACGGCGATCACGGCGGTGATCGGCAACAGCCTGGGCGGCGCGAGCTACCAGGTCGAGGCCGACATCGACCTCGACGGCTCGATCACGACGACCGACCGCAACGCCGCGAGCACGGCGACGCACGGCGCGGGCGTGCTGTCGGGCGCGGGCAACATCGTGGGCTACGCGGGCTACCTGTACGAAGAGGCGACGGGGATGTACCTGGCGCGCCACAGGTGGTACGTGCCCGAGCTTGGGCGGTGGAGCAACAGGGACCCGATCGGGTATGCCGGCGGGGACTCCAACTTGTATGGGTATGTGGGTGCTCACCCGATGGACGCCACTGATCCGACGGGGCTTAAGCGAGTTCGGGATGTGATCCTCGAGCCCGTCCATCCGGGCAAGAACTTCTACCACCGTCGGAAGGTCACCATTCATCACTACAAGCAGCACGGGGCTTGGTCGAACGGCGGCCTTGAGTACCGCGGGACGGAGAGAGACCCCTACGAGTACGACCTGCGCGATCCGGAGGATGTCAAGCGTCTGGAGTTGCGGATCCTCCAACTTGAGTTGAGAGATAAGGCCCAAGAAGAGGCCCTCAAGGCGATCTACGAGTTAGCTATTGAGTATGGCACAGCTGGCGCGATGCGAATGGCAGGCGCATGCGCTGGCCTTGTTAAGGGGGCAGATGAAGCGGTGGAGGGTGCCGGCGCGGCGAGACGCGCGGCACCAGCCCCGGAGTCACCGTCGAGAGGGATGTCAGACGGAGCTGTGCGCAAGTCGCTCGACAAGCGACTTGGTGGGGTCGTGGGTGATGGAAAGGACGCACACCACTGGCTACCGGTAGAGCATCGTGGACGCTTTGAGGATCTGGGGATTGACATGGCAGACCCCAAATACGGTGAGTTGCTAACCCCAGCGTTTCACAAGCGAGTGCATGGGAATCTCGGCAGTCAGCTCGACCTGAATCAGCACTGGGAGCGCTGGCTGAGGAGGAACCCTAACGCGACGCTAGACGATGTTCTGAAGGAGCTAGACAGAGTGAAGCGGAAGTTCACACCAGACGCTTGTGGCTGTCCCGGCATACGATAGTGTATGACAAGTAACCCCCCGCAACAGTTCTTCGGGCTCGGACTCCCCTCGTCCAGCCGCCGCCGAACCCCTTGGATCATGCGGTTCAACGGGAGTAGTGGTGGTGGTGACGCCACTTGCCCCCTGTGTAGCACCACATACCCGTTTGATCGGGCGGACTATGTCGTGGCGGAACTGAGTGAGCGCCACGGGCATCCGAGGGAAGCCGATGTGATTGGGGCTGGGGGAGTCCCGCTGTTGACCGTCTCCGGTCGTGTACTGGACATGCTTTCTGATCTCGGCCAGGCAGCGCCAGCGACGCCCGTGCGATTCGCAGGCGACCGTGTCCCAGAGGAACCGTACTTTGCGTTGAAGGGACACTTAATGCGTGGTTGCACGATCGATCTACCACAGAGTGGTTTCGTAGGTGCCAAGGAGTGTCCCCGATGCGGATTCGTCTTCATGAACGATATTGCCGCTACAACCGACCGGCAGGAGTCAGAGTGTCCTGCGCTCGTGATCAAGTCCTGGGAAGGGGCTGATCTGTTCACGAGCGCTGCATCGGCGTACGAGTTCATTGGGACCGCCCGTTTTGTGCATGCCTGCCATGAGCGAGGCATCAAAGGAGTCCAGTTTCGAGCGACAAAGCACTTCTGGGACTATCGATCCGAACGCTCCGCTGCGGACGTGGTGCGAGAGATCGCTCCCAATAGACCCGGTCAAGCCAGCCCATAGGGAGTAGACACATGATGCTGCAGAGACTCGTGATCCTCGGCTCTCTGGTTGTTTGCACCGCCTCGGCGGACAGCAGCCACGTTGTGGTCTCCGGCTGCACTGACGCACAAGCTGTGGTAGTCGCCGCAGCCAGCGACGAGGCCCTGGGCGCCAGCATCGGTTCGGCCGAAGGCCAGTATATGGATGCTTATCAGTCATCGCACCAAGCGCGACAGTCACTACGCACCCTCGGCTGGACCGCCGAGCGCGAAGCCGGGCTCGCCTCGGCTGAGGCCAGCCTCGCCGTCGCCAAACAAGCCCTCGCCACGGCCCAGACCGCGTACGACGAGGCCCTCCTAGAATCTCTCGCCGAACAGGTCGGCGCCGACAACGCCCTCCTCGCGCAGCGCGCTATGGCGAATGCCCACCGCAACGTCCCCGTCCACTACAAAGTGCTCGAACTCTCCGAGCCCGGCTGGAAGGCGCTCGAATCCGCGCTGCAGCAACAAGCCGAGGCCGACGAAGATGGCCAGCAACCCACACTCACCGACGCCCAAGCCGCGGCGCTAAGCGCCGCGAATGCAAGCGCAACAGTCGCCCTCGCCAAGCAACGAATAGCCACCAACGGTCCGGCCATCGAGGCCGCGCTCGGGCAGTACTACAAACAGCAGGCCCAGGCGTCAGACTAAGTAGGAATCTATGGGAATCCCGCCGGCAGTGCGTTACACGCTTCCACGGATTGTCGCGGTCGTATTGTCACTGTGCGTGGGGCTTGTGTCCAACGTTCTCATCGCTTGGTGGTGCGCTGGCTACTCGTGGTCGGGTGGCGATGTCGAGTGGGAGCTGTGGCCCTGGCGCCCGCCTGATGCCGCAGTCGATACGAACAGTTGGTATTGGCGCTTCAGCCCGCCGGCCTGGCGCGTCGAGCCGGGACCTGGGGATCGGCGCAATATCGCAGCATTGCGTTCGACCGGAGCCGGGGTTGATCGATGGAGGGTAGTCCGATTGCGCGTCTTGCCCGGCACCGGCGAGGTCGACCGGGAGTTTCCCGAGTCACGATTCGCGGTGTTTGCCGGTCTGCCATGGCGGAGCCTGCGAGCCTACACGGAGCCCGTGCCATTTCCTGCCACAACTGAAGAAAACTGGGTCGGCGGGTTTGATCTTCCGCGTGCGCTAGGTGGCACTGGGATTAAGGGGATAGTCACGGGGGACAGCGGTCCGCTGGAGCAGCCGGGCATCCCACTCATCCCAATGTGGTGGGGCACGCTGGCAAACACCGCGCTGTATGGCTTTGCAACCTACATGGTGTTCTGGTGCTTGCGGCTCGTCCGATGGCGACGCCGCCGCGCCCGAGGCCGCTGCGGGCGCTGTGGCTACCCCGCAGACGCGGCGACTTGCCCGGAGTGTGGCCTGACTACCCCAAAGGGCCTCGGGTGATCGCCGAAGTGCTTCGTTTGTGTTCCGAGGGGCTTTGGAGGAGCACCGAGTTCCGCTATCGGAGCGCAGAACGAACCCGTGAGAGCGCCGAAGTGCTTGGGCGGGGTTTCGTAGTCCTTAGAAAGAGCGCTGGAGTCCTTTGACAGAGTTCCGAAGGACTTCGGCGGAGCGCCGAGCGAGTCAAACAGAGTTCCGAAGCGCTTCGGCGCTCTGTTTATGTACCTCGGCATCGTCCCGATCTGGGGGTGCGCGCACCCGCACGGGTGGTGCGCTCGCCCTGGCTTGGCGGGTGATGTGCTTGCAACGGGTGGCTCGGCGCCCAAGGGGTGGCCTCGCGGTCAAGACCCCTCGCTTGCGCTCGAGGCCCGTTCTTGTGCGATCTCCGCAGGCGGTGGCCGGCGTCGCGGGTTCATCCCGCCGCCGCTGGCTGTCATGTTATAGCCGACGGAGGCCGAGGTATCCGGAGTGTGGACCTGTCGAACCGAGCGAACATGGCCGGTGGGTCGATCGGTGGCGTTGCTCACAGCCACTCAGCTGCCAAGATGGCCAAGATGGCTGCCCGCAACGGGGCGGAGAGCTTTGGCCAAGCCTCGACGACGAGCTTCAGATCGGCCGCGTAACGGCTCGGTGCGAAGCGGTGCTGCCACCCCCGTCTGCAACCGACCCAGCACCCGATGCGCGTAAGTCCTGCTCCGACAGGCCTTTTGAGCGATTGGGTCCCGGACTGTCGATCCGGTTATCAGATTCCCTTAACGTGGCCGAGTCTCCGAAAGAACTTCGAGTCCCCGCGAGGAACTAGTGCACGCAGTACACTTGAGTTCCGTAGGTGCAGCTAGACATAGATGGACCGGAGGACATTGTATGCGTGCTATGATCTTACACATTGCGATCTTCGCATGTCTGCTTGCATTGTCCTGTCCATCGCGGGCCCAGTCATGCCCCCCTCGGGCCGTCGCCCGGGTGGTGAGTGCAGGAGCGATTGCGCAGTCTGGTACCACCACGACCGAGGAAGCCCAAGCGGACAAACTCCGGATCTGGATCAACGCCTTCATTCCCGAGGAGGTGTATGCGGCCGACGGGAAGACGCCTGTCACGCTGCGGGTCCCGGATGGACCACATAAAGGTAAGACCATGCTCCTGGGCCCGTCGGAGACTTTCAGCGACTGCTTTCTGACAGACCAGCGGAGCTTCGATCAGGATCCAAGCGCAAAGTCCCGTATGCACAGCATGGTCACCATCGACCTCCGGGAGCGGTCGGTATCCGATGCCCCGCGCTGTGACACCACTTTCGAAGTCGATTGCGAGGATGGTGATGTTGAGGACACAGGCACCTCGTCAACGAAACGGATCAGTGTAAATGAAGTGACGGTCGACGAGGTCGCATGGGGCACCCGGTACTCGTTCGTCATGGATGCAGCGGCGAGGAACCCTTGCCACCCCTCGCCGGACCTGGAGTGGGAGATCCGTGTTGTTGTGTTCGTGTCTCACGACCGATCGAACATCTGGGTGTCGGTATGGGGCAGGATCGATGAGTTCCCTGCGTTTGAGATGTACGCAAAGGCTGGTGAGGGCCCGGTGCAGACGGTCTTCCAGCTAGCCCCAGAGCCAGGGAAGACGCCCGCCGATTTATTTGGCGATGCGCCGGTGTGGGTGGAGCGCGACATCAAGCTCGCTTCCGCTGCGCCTTCCCAAGAGATGACGATCTGGCTCAATGCGTTCATCCCCAAGGAGGTGCTCAGGGCTGATGGGTCGTTGTACACGCGGACGCTCGGCGTCAAGCCATTTGAAGGAATGACAGCCATCCCGCCTCCCATCCCGGAGTTGAACTGCTACCTGACCGACCAACGCGAGTTCAGCGACGACATCGATGCGCCGTCGCGGATGCACGCGAGGGCAGTGATTGACTTGGCCACGGGACGGCTCGTTGACGGCCTGGCCCGCTGCAACCAAACGACCAGCTTGGACTGCGACTCGGGAGCGGTGAGTTGTCGGGATCGTGCGCCGACGCGCGCGATCGTCATGGGAGAGTCTGTGCGGCGCGTTGGGTTCGGGCGGATCATCGAGCTGGTTTTTGATGCTCAGTCGAGCATTCCCTGTCTCCCGACGTCGACCGACATCGGTTGGGAGGTGCGTGCTCGAGTGGAGGTACCCGACGATCGCTCCCTGATCAAGGTCAGTGCCGAAGGTGTCGTCAGTGAGTTTCCGGCTTTCGAGATGTATGCGAGCTGCAACGGAATGGGGACGCAACGGGTCATCGGCAGGCATCCGACGAATGGCAGGACGCCCTTCCACCAGGACGGCGGTGTGGTGCCTGTGGAGGGTGCGGTGGAGTTCCGAGCCGAGACCCGAGATGTGGATCCGCTCCTGCTACAAGACACAGGAGCGTTGCGGCAGCGGTTCGTCGACATTGACTCGTGGCGAATGGACCACCTCAAGCGCGGCGGGTGGGAGCTGCTCTCGGCGTGGTTGAGTGAGCACGTGCAGGACTCGGACGGCCTAGGCGAGGGCGCCCAAGCGGTGTCAGAGGCGATCAGCGACCGTGACTTTCGGGCGATCGTGCCGAGCGACTATGGACCCAAGTTCCTCGACACGATCGATGAGATGCAGGCGCTTGCGTTCGATGGCGCTGCCAAGCCCTCGGGCCTACTCGAGCTGAAGCAGTCGGGACTCGAAGCGATGCTCGTCTTTCACACCGTCAGCCGATGGCTAGGCTCCACAAGGTATCGGGCGCGGCTGCTCGAGGCGTGCATGGTCGCGAATGCTGAGAATCGCACGGCAGCGATCACCGCGCTCATAGAAGAGAGCTTGCGTGACGAGCAGCGCGTCCGACGGCAACTCGCGAAAGCGCGTGAGCTTGTCTCGCAAGACGATCGCGTGCTCGCGCTGCTCGGCGTCGACCGAACGGAGCTCGACGCGCTGCTTCGCATCGTCGACCCCGCCGGGGATCACCCGATCGAGCATGACGCAGCACGCGCGGGCGACGATGCGCGCATTGGAGCGCTGCTGGCACCCCCGTTGTCACGCACCCGGCTCGAGTCGATCGATGCTCTCCAGGTCCTGCTTGTTCGTGTTCGTTGGGCGTGTGAGCAGCTCGGCCCGCAGCTCGATCTGCTTCGCGAGTACTACCAACGGCTGTTCGAAACCCGTTATATCGACCTGCGCCCTAACGGTATCGATCCATCCGCTCCGTTTCTGAGGGTCCGGCTGTCCGAGGCGAAGGGCGGCGCATGGGACGGTTACGACACGCGGCTGACCGGCGAGATCGTGGCGTGTCAGTTGAAGGAATCAGCTCACGTCGAGGCAGAGACGACAGGAGGTGAGCGAACGCGCGCGACCGCCCTGGACGAGGTCCCTCTCGGTATTGCGGTGTTCGGGCTCAGCGTGGACTTCGATCCAGCGGGCACCCCACGAGCCCGGCTGGCCGAGCTCGCTCCGCGCCAATCTCGGTTCCGGGTGGATAAGGGGCGTATGCTCGCAGCGCTGCGCCACATGGGCCTGCCCGAGCAGATCGATGTTGACCTCTCGAGCTTTGATGTCAATGTCGAGTCGCTGGATCGGATCGTCGCCGACGTGCAACTCAGGGTGCCCTCGTTCGATTCGATTGGCTTCGACACGAGCGGGCTCTCGACGCGAGTGCGGTTCGTGCTAGGGAGCGATGGGTTTCACGCAGACGCCGGGTTCGAGCGTGGCTCGTTTGAGTCTGTGATCGCGTCAAGTGTGGGGGCGTTGCAGAAGCGGTTCGACGAGGCGCTGGAGCGCGAAGTGTCGGCCGGGCGAGGCGTCTCGGTCGTGGCTGTTCACCCATCAGCGGACAACAGTTGGGCGAAGGGGCGGTTCGCCTACACCGCACACCTCGCGCTGTCGTCGCTTCGGTTGCCCGGAGCCTCGGAGCCGTTTCTCAACGCGGACCCGCCGATCACTTGGTCCGTTGACGTGCGGTGTGTCCGAAAGAGCGGGCGGTGGCAGTTCGAACTCAGTCCGCATCGTCCGCCAGGGGAGATGCTCGATCTGCTCCGCGACCGCCTCGCAACGCAGTGGCTCGGAGGGTGCCTCGCTTCGATCGATCGTGCTCGACGCGATGCGGTCGAGGGTCTGGTCAACGATTATGTTCGCCTCGAGGACGTGTCGTGGAGCCCGGATCCTGCGTCCTTCGAGGCGGTCCTGCGTCTGACGATCGAGTGGCCCGCGCCGGCGCAGGGGGGCCCGCCCATCCGCTTCGATGAGCGCGTGTCCGTCAGTATCGATATCGGGTCGGGCGATGTCCGCGTTGACCTTGATGACCTGCGCACCCTGCGCGATCGGCTGGGCGATGTCTTTGATCACTTCGTCGACGCGCTGATACAACGGGTGCGTGGGAGGGCGGTCGAGGAGATCGCCGACCTGTTGCGCGGTCAGTCGCTCCAAGTAGCTGGGATTACAGGCACGATTGAGACATCGGTGTGGGAGGAGCAGCGGGATCGCATCCGTCTTGGCGTCCTGCTCCAAGCGGGCTCGTTGGAGGCGAGGTTGCGGGACATCCGGTTCATCGCGCCGGACTACACCCCGAACTCTGGCTTCAAGCCCGGCGACTTCGACTTCTCCGATGCGAAAATCGAACCGTCCCTGCAGCGGCTTGCTGCCGAGTCGCTTGGTATCGATACACAGTGGCTCCGCATCTCTGGCGAGCGATCGCTTCCGGACGGCGTGGAGTTCGACCTGGGCATCGAGATCGAGGCGCTCGCTACGCCCATCCACCTCGGGCGCGCGACGCTTGCGGTCGGAGGCAGCCGGTTCGAAGCGGCACTCGACGGCGGCCTGGCTGGCGTCTTGGCCAGTCAGATCCAGGCGTTCTTCGATCAGAACCCCGTCCAGTTCGATGAGATCGGCCCGATGCGTGACGTGGAGTTCAACGTGAAGCAACGGCCCCAGAGCCGCCTTGCGGGACTGGCCGTCGTCGTGTCGGGTCACGTCAAACTGCCCGAGCCGTTCGACGTCATCGATGTGAAAGTCTCGATGGACGTGCTCCCAGAGCCATCAACCCCGGATGTGGAGCCGAAGATTGGGGGTCCTGCGAATGCCCTGATGAAAGAGTATATCGGGGCTGTCGACTTCGGCGGGTTCAAGTTCTCGCCACGCATCAAGGACACGAAGCCCTACGGGATCATTGTCGGCATCAAAGGCAGTATGTTCAAGACGGTCACCGTCTCAGTTGAGGACGTGGAAGTTACTACCGATGGCATCGAGATGCCGGGCAAGGTCGCCGCCGACCTGCCCGGTACGTATCCGATCGGGAACACCGGGCTCGTGATCGTGAACCCCGGGTTCGAGTTGGTGCTCGGGCATGCGCAGCGAGACCCACCCGGGTTCTGGCTTACGGGAGACATCACGGTCTTGTCTGAGGGGCTCGAGCGGGTCGCGAAGGTCGACGGTCGAGCCGGCAGCGACTTCGACTCGACCGATGGTCTCGTCATCGAAGTCAAGGGCACCACGGTCCTCGTATCGGTGCTTCCTGTCTTCGAAAACACGGGGTCGATTCATGTGCAGAAGGCTGAGGCGCGCTGGGACAGTCGTTCAGTTGGCCTGATGAGTCGAATTCTCTCGACCCGGGGCGAGACGATCGTTCGCGGGAAGGAAGGGCTGATCAGGCAAGACGGTGGGCTGAAGGTACTGGGGCTTGAGGTGGCGGACGCTCAGGTGTCAATCCTCGTGCCCAAGTCGCTCGTGTCCGCTCGCGGAGAGGTGTCGCTCCCGATTTCAGAGCTCATCCTTGAGATCGAAGCGTCGCCCGATCTCCGCCGGATGAAGGGAGAGGGACGCTTTGATGTCAATGTGTTCGGATGGGAGATCACGGGGGCGAACCTGTCCATAGAGCCGAGCCTCGCTGAGATGAAGTTCGGCTTGCTCGGGTTTTCTCTGCGCGTCATTACGCCGGGCCCGCTCTCAATCACGCCTGCGCTGGTGCATCGAGCGATCATGGAGATCTTCGATTTCAACTTTAGCCTGAAGTCGTTGCTCAACAGGGAAATCGTGGTGAGCCTTGTGCCTCCCGGCGATGGTGATCCGGCCGCGTCCCGTCCGCCCGGGCACGGCGACCCTGTGCCCGACGGTGGTCCGCCTTCGGATGACAACATGGCACCATCTGAACCCCCTCCGGGTGGCGAGGGGCCTCCACCGGGGACGACCGAGAGCCCACGCGAGCAGTACTCGGGCGCAGAATCGAGCAGCAATCCGCTCCCTCGCGCGAAGAACGACGGGCGTGAGGTGTTCCCGCGTGACGCGCCGCCGGAGTCTGAGCCGCCGACGGGCGGGGTCGATAGCCAGGTCATCACGTACAAGCCAGGCAACGTCGGCATTACCTACGAACGCGACCCGGATGGGGAGCGGAGGCTTGGGCGTTCGCTGCTGTTCAAGGAGGTTATCACGACGGGGACCAGCAGCTACTGGAGCCACATGTCGATCTCCGACGCATCGTGCGCGCACGTCACGGGTACGGATGGTCATCCGATGTCGATGATCATCGATAGCTTCGATGCGATAGATCCGGCCGACAAGCCGCTCTCCGACACATGCCGGAACGGATACGTGCACACCTCTCTCCCGTACTACGTCACACTCAACGCAGACGGTGACCTGTACGTGGTAGGGATGTACTCACGTGGGAAGGCCATCGGTTTGCCTAAGGCCGCTTCGTCTCAGTTGCTTGGTCAGAGCAAGGCGCCAAACCTCTTCGAACACCTGAAGGACCCGAAGCACCGGCTGCAGCCCGGCGATATCGCGTTGTTGCGCGGTTATGCGATGGATGCGCTCTTTGATGCCTACGGCTCCTTCAAGAGCCTGCGAGCCCTCACGGCGGGGCAAGACCTCACGATCGAGGATGGTGTGGTGCTCCGTCGGCCTGCGGGCTACGTCTGTCAGAGGACCGATCCGAAGGGGGTGAAGTCCTTGACGTTCCTGAGCAGAGACGGCGCCGAGGTGGAGATCGATGAAGAAGGCGAATCGGCGAAGCTGCTCGGGCTAAGTGGTAGCACGCTACGCGCCGACAAGAAGCTGCCTGCTCGGGTTGGCATGGCAATCACACTGCTCGTGGGCGCGAGGAGTGCGGGCTTCGGCCTGGGCCTCCTTGCTGGCGAGGGGGGCGTTGGGGTGTTCCTGCTAGACCCGCCCGGTCCTGCGAAGTGGGTCCTTGTCCTCGACGGCGAGAAGGTCCTCAAGTTGGATGCCACGGACTGGAGTGGCTCACACCGCGACCTCGGGTCGGCGTACTTCCCGAAGGGCTCCGCGTTTCACGACGCGTTCCTGCCGCGGGCCCGCGGGTCTTGGAATCGGGTCCGCTACTTCAAGGACGGCAACCGTCACCATCGAATGGCACTCACGGTCGATATCGACAAGAACTCTTGGGCGTGCGTGATTCTCTATGAGGATGAGCCGGGCCTATTCACGCGTGGGAAGCTCGACGGCGCCTCAGTCGAAGACGCCTACGCGGCATGGATGGATGACGCATTGGTTCATGGGGCACCGCACCCGGCACTGACAACCGCGGCAGCGCGCTTATGGCTGATCGAACAAGTGCTGTCAAGTGGCGATGGATGGCAAGGCGTTTGGGTGACCAACCCACTGATTCTGATCCGGCAGATCGAGGAGCACAACTGATGACATCGGGAGAGGCACACATCGGGAGAATGCAGCGGTCTCGTCGCTTCTTCCAGGTACCGGTCCGGGGCCAGATCTTCGTTGGGTTGGTCGCGACCGTGTTCGGCGCGATGATCTACTTCGGTGTGTTGTGGTGGGCTTATGCGCAGCTCGCGACTGCGTACCGATCCGCAAATGTGTTCCTCAACACCCTGAACGCGGTGCCAACGGTGCCTCACTCACCAACAACTGGCGCAAACCCGAGTGAGGCGCGTCTGGCGGCCACGTTCCGTGTAGTCCAGTCGCTCGGCGGACACCCCGCGGATGCGACGCTGAGCGACGTCTGGGACCCTGGTCCAGATGCGGACGGCACGGACCAGCCCTACTGGAAGGTCTACAGCTTCATGGCCGAAGACGCGCTCGATGCGGATGCGGAGGTACCGCTGCTGAGCGACGAGGTAGGGACGCTGGACCTCGTGTACGAGTTGGTGAACTCGTTGGGCGGGGATGACAGTGATGACGGGAGTGACAGCAGAGGCTCATCCGCGCAGCGTACGAAGACCGTTGAGGGGCTCGCCCGAGTTCTTGCGGGAAAGCCCGGAGTGCTCGAGGAGTATACGGGCGATATCGGTGCACGTACGGGTGAGGGCTCGGTGGGCGCTTTTCGGAAGGCGTTCAGCTCTGAGCCGATCCTCCGAGGGGAACGTGTAACAAAGCTGCTGCTAGAGCAGCTGCACTTAAGCACCAACGACGGGGTCCATGCTCTTACCACAACGCACTCCAGCGCCGGCTCTGGGGATCAGCTGCACATCGAGACGCTGGTGAGTTTCTGCGCGAACCTCGTTTCTCAGCTCCATGCTGACCCGGAGGTGAAGAAGTGGCGTGCGGTGCTCACGATTGTGCGTGGCCCCGAGCAGTTTGCGCTGATCGTGCTCTTCCTTTGGACTCTCGGCATGTTGTGCGTGCGGGCGTATATCCTCGGCGAACGGCGGCGGCAGGCAAGCCGCGTCACGGGGTGGCTGCGGCGAGATATCCGCAAGAGGCTCGCTGCCCGGTGGGAGCTCGAACAGGCGTCGAGGGGCACGAGGTCAGGGTCTGGTGTTGGGGCGGGGCAGCCCAAGGACATTGTGACACACTATCGCGATGACATCTGGGCAGTCGCACAGAACCTGCTCAACCTAGCGCTCACCGCGGCCCCGCCATGGGATACCGATGATGTCCGTAGCATCGTGAAGAAGGCGGAAGGGGAAGACGGCAAGCTCGATGAGGCAGAGCGCAAGGTGCTGAAGGACGAGCTGCGGAACCACAGCCTGCTGTATTTTGCGCTGAGCGTGTGCAACACCGAGATCTACCGGGCCCACGAGCAGGGAAGCCCGACTGATCCTGGTGTGCTCGAGTCGCTGTGTGCTCGCTTGCGTCGGCGTATACAGTCGTCCCGGTGGATGATCGGATGGGTCGCGAGGGCCATGCCCGCGATCGGCTTCATTGGGACTGTTCGAGGGATCTCGGGTGCGTTGTCCGGCGCGGACTCGATCGTGCGCGAGACGACGGCGCTCGGGCAGGCGGCTGCGGTCTCCGATGTGGCGGGCACGCTCGGTATCGCCTTCACCACGACGCTGCTCGCGCTCTTGTTCGGCTTGATATCGAGCCTGTTCAACGATGCCCAAGCGACCAGTGAGGATACGCTCGCGGACGACATCGAGAAGGAGCTGATGCCGTTGCTCGATGTGGCGTTGCTTAACCTGGACATCGCAAGGAGCTGAAGAGGTATGAGACGGCGCGCTCCGGTTGATATCCAGAGGTCAACAGAAGACGTCCTGAGCTTGTCATTCCTCGACGTGCTGTGTTGCGGGCTCGGTGCTGCGATCTACTTGTTCTTGGTGTTCTCCGTCATGCCGCATGTCGGAATGGCGGGGACCCCTGACACTCCGCAAGACCTCTTGGCGGGCAGGGACACCCGCGCTGCGCAGGTGGGCGTACGCCTGGACATCGTCGACCCGGTCGAGGTCGCGCCGATCTTTGTTGCGCTCCACGTGTACGGCGTGCAGCCCGGTCAGGCAGAAGATGTCATTGTGCGCTGGGAGGGATTTCCTGAACAGTTGTTGTTGGCGCACGGGCCGTACGACGATGCATCAGCTAACCGTGTGACCTGGCTCTCGCCGCAGGTGCGTGGGCGCCGACGAGCGCGCTCTGTCCGCTGCGAAATCCGGGACGCGAATGGGGTCCTGTCGGGCACGCGTCGCGTCCACGTTGAGGTCCAGGCCGGTGGGGAGCTGGTAAGGCTCGCGGGAGACGTCGCGATGACAACGCAGTTAAAACTGTTCCAGCTAGACCTCACGCTTGAGCCCGAGGACTGGCTGACTGCTAGCGCCGAGGGCTTGAATCGAGTGGAGTGATCGCATGAGCGGAAAGGGAGGTAACGACACGCTGGCACTAAGCAGGCTCGACGTGATCTCGTGCGCGCTCGGGGCGGCGATCCTCTTGTTTCTGACGCTTTCGGCGATCCGCATCCGTCCACCTTCGGAGACCAGCGCTCGGATGTTCGTGCACGTGAGCGTCGAGTTGACATCGGGCGCGGCCCGCGAGGACGCGCCAATCATCACATTCTTCGTGACCGCGCCAGATGATCCGAAGCCGTTCGACGTGCCGGGCTACGCGTTCGACCCGCGCTCAGGCCTGCTGCGGACATCCATGATGACGAGCGAGCGGGTGGCGCGGCTCAGGGAAACCGGGGTGTATCAGGTCGCAGGGTCTTGCATCGATCGTGGGGTGACACTGGAGGATGGTGCCACGACCGCACATCTCACGATCTTGCTGCCGCTCCCCGGAGAGTGGTCATTCCGTTACACGGTCAGCAACAGCCAAGACCCGTTTCTCACTGTCACCGGCGCGGACGCATCACTCACAACGGTTGGCATCATGCGCGTGATGACAAGAACATCGAATCAGGTCGACTCGGAGATGTCGACGGTCCAGGCCGGGACGCTCTCGAAGGAGATCACCGTATTCGTTCAGTAGAGGACGTCGTGCCTGCGCAAGTACCGTATCAAGTTCAGTCCTGGCCGCTTGGCCGCAACAACGGAGGCTCCCAGTATGTTCAACACCGCCAAGGCTACATTCACCTGGGCCGCCGCCTGCACGCTCGCAATCTGCGTTGCTCCGTGCGCACACGGGTCCGCCGACATCCTGAAGACCGCCAAAGACCTGGCGTCTGCTGACTACAGCGGCTACGAGTACGGGTCCACCGGCGACAAGCGGATTGACTGCGTCCAGTTTGTCGCCGCCGTCGTCGAGGAAGCAGCCGAGGAGGCCGCTCGTTCGGGCAAGTTCACCGCTGGTGTGAAGAAGACCATCAAGATTGAACTCGACAGTCGTGCAAAGGCGAACCTCCAGTCACTGGTCGAGCGCAACGACGAGAGGACCAAAGGGGTGCAAAAGGCCCTCATCGATGCGGGGCTTGGCGAGAAGGTCGAGCCGGCGGACGCCAAGCCGGGCGATCTCGTTCAGTATTGGTACAAGGACGGCGGCGTCTGGTACGGCCACGCTGGGGTTGTCGAGAAGGTCGAGGACGGCAAGGCGACGATCTACGGCGCACACAAGACGACCCTCCAGCGCGAGCGTACGGTCAGAGCGGCAGATCGGAAGGGCGGTATTGGAAGTGGACCCGTCTTTGACCTCACGGACGCGAGCCGAAAGGTCTACGTTGTTCGATGGAAATCCAGTTGACCGGAGTTCCGCGGTTGGTCGAGCTGCCCCTCACGCTGAGACCGCGTAACTCCCAAGGACTTCGGTCGACTTTGGATTCCCAGCGGAGCACGGGCGACCGCGTGGAGAGCCTCCCGGCGGGCCTCATCCAATCCAGACGGAAGGGCATCGAGCCACGCATCACGGAGCATCGATTCGCAGAGGGGCGACTCCCTCCCGCTGGGTCTTGCCGCCTGATTCCCGCGAGTGTCTTGCTCACAGCCACTTGCGAGGCTATCGAGAGGACTTAGTCAGGAGTGTGGACTCGATCCCACCAGGCTCGAGAGGGGAGTGGGTGGGGGCAGGGAGCGCCATTCCACTCGTTCCAGCAAGGCGAGCCTCTCATCGGCCAGCCATCCAGGGGGTCGAGTGGGGCCGCAACCCGCGCGGTCTTCGCTACGTAGCGATCATCGCAGTCCGTGACCCCGTGGGCCCGACCCGGAGACGCCGCCATGCGACGCACAACTCTCTTTGTGGCGCTTCTTAGTCTCGCTGCACTCTGGCCAACGCTCGTCAGAGGCCAAGGTGCCTGCTGCACGGGTTTCGAGTGCCTCGATGACCTCACGCAGGGCGAGTGTGAGGGGATGAGCGGGCAGTGGTTCGAGGGGGAGGTCTGTGCCGACGACCCGTGCCTCGTTGGCGCTTGCTGCCTCAGCGATGGGCCATGCTCGGTCGAGATCGAAAGCGAGTGCATCTTCCTCGGCGGGCGGTTCTTTGTTGACACCGAGTGTAAGGACGCAGGGTGCGAGCCGTTCGGCGCGTGTTGCGTACCCGGCGAGGGTTGCCAGCCGCTCCTCCTTTCGGAGTGCACGTCTCTGGGTGGCATGTTCTTCGACGGCGAGGCGTGCTCAGAAGGGGCCTGTGATGTCGGGGCCTGCTGCTGCCCCGGGAGCACCTGTGAGGAGATCGAGAAGCTCTTGTGTTTGGCCTGTGAGGGCGTCTTCTCTGGAGACGGCTCGTCCTGTGCCGACGATCCGTGTGCCCCCGGCGCGTGCTGCCTTGGCAGCGCCCCATGTGAGGAGCTCCCGGAAGCCGATTGCCTGAGGCTTGGCGGTCGGTTCGTCGATGATCTCAGCTGCAAGGACGCTGCGTGTATCCCGTCGGGGGCCTGCTGTCTCTCAGACGGTGGCTGCGAGCCGCTCGATCTGCTCGAGTGCGAGGCCCGAGGCGGTGTGCTCGTAGCTGGGCGAGACTGTAAAGACCCGCTGGTCTGTGACGCTGGGGCCTGCTGCTTTGGCGACCGTTGCGACGAACTTCCGGTTCTCGCGTGCATCCAGTCGGGTGGGGTTCCGACAGCGGTCGGTACCCTCTGTTTGCCGGGACTCGCGTGTCCGCTAGGGGCCTGTTGCATCGGCGACAGCTGCAGCCCGGTCACCCAAGAGGAGTGCGATAGCCTCACCGGGCTGTGGCGAGGCGCAGGTACCTCATGTGTCACCGAGTGCACGCCGGGCGCGTGCTGTTTCCCGGGCGGTTGCGAGGGTCTGCCGGAGACCGAGTGCTCCGCTGCTGCCGGCGTGTTCCTCGGCGAGGGCACGACCTGCGGTCTGGATTCTTGCCCCGGGTTCGGTGCCTGCTGCCCCGCGTCTGGCCCCTGCGTTGAAGGTCTCACCGAAACACAATGTGGGGCGCGCGGGGGGACGTGGGGTGGGCCGGACTCGGTTTGCTCGGGCGACTTCTGCCCCGACCACGAGGTCCTGGTGTCGACCTACGCGCAGTTCGCTGACAACTGCGAACTCGACTTCCCATAAGCGCAGTGCGTGGAGGCGAATCAGAGCGGCAACCTCATCTGCATCTCTGAGGTCCCGGGGGCCTTCGCGATCGGCGAGGTTGCACCGGGGTACCTCGCCGGTGGCGCGGGGGTGTCCGGGGCGTTCGAGTGCGAGAAGGCCGTGGACGCCAAGGTCGAGCTCCTTTCCATCGATCGCACGGTGACCATCGCCGTCCCCGGTGAGACAGGACCGATCACCGTCCGCCCGGTCCTGCTCCTCGAAGTCGTCGGTGGCGCGACAGAGGGTGGTTCAGGCTTCGGCAGCTTCGGGAGTTCGTATACCTATACGCTCGGAGTCGCAGGGTCAGAGTGGACCTACTCGGGGTTGTGGTCGGCTGGCGGGTTTGCAGGTGACACTCCGCCAGGCCTGGTCACACTCGACCCGGTCACTGTCACGCTCGACGAGCCCTTTACCATCACGAAGCAGTCCATCGTGTCCGCTTGGGGTGCCCAGACCGGTGGGCCGCTCGTCGGGTGGGCCTTCGTTGACCTGCGGAACACGGCGCAGTGGCAGGGCTTCGCCGACCTGCCGCCGAACGCCATCGTCTCGGGCGTGATCGACTGGTCGCAGCCCGCGCCGATCCCCCCGGCGTGCCCTGGTGACTTGAATGGCGACGGTGAGGTCACCTCCCTCGATCTCAATATCCTGCTTGGACAGACGTGGGGCCCGTGCAGCGAGCCGTGCCCGGTCCTTTGCCAAGGCGACCTCGACGGAGACTGTGTTGTTGGTAGCACCGATCTGAACATCGTGCTCGGGAATTGGGGCGCGTGCCATCCGTAGCGAGCCCCTGCCTCTTTCAAGGCCCGTGTCACACATCGGCGATGCTGACAATCGCCTCGATGGCCCGGCGTTACCCATGGGAGAGGTCGCTTGGACATTGCGCGAGCCACGCATCGAGCCGCACGGTGTCGCACTGGGTGGGCTCCAGGCTGCTGGGGAATCTGCTGGGATTATCAGATCGGCGTGCGCAAATGCCTGAGTTCACGTCACTTACACGCTCTGCCACGGGACTTAAAATCCGCTTCCCGGGAACGGGAGTGTGGGTTCGATCCCCACCGGGCCCATTGGAGATTGTGAAAGTGCTTGGGGGGCGCGCGGTGGTGGTTTATGCTGCTGGGAGTGGCTCGGATTGCACGGTTGATGGGCGGTGGGGGCACGAGGAGAGAGAGTGATGAGGCGAGTTGCAGCAGTTGGTTTTGTTGTTTCGTTGATGGGCGGTGCGGCGTATGGGCAGTTGTGGGACGAGGGGGTGGATGGGGATGCTTCGGGCAGCCCCGGGTCGCCGAGCGATGCGGGTGTGTTGGTGCTCGGGAGCAACGTGCTGACGGGGACGGTGTCGAACTCGGGCGGGGCCGATCCGCGCGACTTCATCACGTTCGTCGTGCCCGATGGGCTCCAGATCACTCAGGTGATGCTCGTGGGGTTCGCGCCCAACAACACGGCGTGGACGCACTTTGACGATGGGCCGTCGAGCGTGATCCCGAACATGAGCAATGCGGGGACGCTGCTCGCGGGGGCGCACGTTGAGGGGCCGACGCCCAACGGCGCTGACCTGTTCGCGAACTACCAGGCGGGCTCGCCCAACCTGCTCGCGGGGCCTGGTTTCGATGGGCCGATCGGTGCGGGGACGTACACGTTCCTCATGCAGCAGACCAGCAACGTGTTGCAGAGCTACTCGTTCGATTTCGTGACGGGTGTGGCGCCCGCGGCGTGCGACCCCGATGTGAACGGGGACGGCGGGATCGATTCGGGCGACCTCAACGTCGTGCTCGCGAACTTCGGGCAGGCGACCACGGAGGGCGACACGAACGGCGATGAGGTTGTCGACTCGACGGACCTCAACGCGGTGCTCGCGGCGTTCGGGGAGGACTGCCCGTAGGCGGATCGCGGCAAGCCGAGCGGGCCCGCGCGGACTGAGTGTGCCCCGGCGTCGACGGGGCCACAGTGGCTCTCATGTCCGCGCCGAGGGCCGGGGACCAACGGGGCTAGTCGGAGCGAGTCGCACGCGTCCAGGCAGACGCTACGCTCGGTGGCATGCGAACGTGGACAACGGTCCAGGTGGAGGCGCTGGCGCCTGATGCGTCTTCCGCGAAGGCGGGGCGTGGGCTGGCAACGGCGTCGCATTGGGGCTTGCTCGGCGGCGATGAGACCGCTGCATGGGGGGAGTGCCGGGGCAGCGGGTCGAGGCCCTACCAGGTGCGCATCGACCTTCGGGAGCCCGCGTTCAAGTGCTCCTGCCCGAGCAGGAAGTTCCCGTGCAAGCACGGACTGGCCCTGTTCTTCCTGCTTGTAGAACAACCGGACCAGTTCCGCGAGCGCTCCCGCCCGGCGTGGGTTGAAGAGTGGCTGACTTCTCGCGACAAGCGTGCCACGAAGCGTGCCGCACGCGCGGATGTTGGCGACAGAGCGCCCGATCCGGAGGCCCAGGCGAAGCGCCGGGCCAAGCGCGCGTCGCTCGTCGATGGCGGGGTAGCGCACCTGCAGGTCTGGCTCGACGATCTCCTGGCGAACGGCCTTGGCGCCGCCCAGTCGCAGCCGATTTCCTATTGGGAGGGGGCCGCGGCGGGCATGGTCGACGCGCAAGCGCCGGCGCTGGCGCGTGAGGTGCGCGCAGCGGCTTCGATCGCGCATTCGGGAGAGGGTTGGCAGTCGCGCCTCCTCACGCACCTCGGCGCGATCCAACTGACGCTGGACGGGTGGCGACGGCTTGAGCACCTGCCGGCGGACCTGCGCGCCGAGGTCCGCACGCGGGTGGGGTTCACAGTTGACCAGGACGAGTTGGGCGCTTTGGCGGGAGAGCGAGACCGGTGGTGGGTCGGCGGGCAGCAGGTCCGTGACGAAGACCGTTTGCGGGTGCGCCGCACCTGGCTGTGGGGGTGCGAGTCGAACGCGCCGGCTCTCATCCTCGACTTCGCGGCGGGGGGGAAGCCGTTCGAGGGGGCCTATGCGGTCGGCTCGTCCATCGATGCCGAGGTCGTCAGGTACCCGGGCGTGTCGCGTTTGCGGGCCAGTGTGCGGGCGGTCACCGACACCATCCCGGCGGCGTCGCCGGCTGCGGGCTACGCGACCCTCGGGGAAGCGGCCGACGCGATGTCGCGGAGGGTGGCCACCTCGCCGTGGGAGCGGGGCGTCCCCATCCTGTGCCGCGATGTTCGCCCGCGGCGTACGGGCGTTGGGCGATGGGAGGTCGTCGACGAGGCGGGTGGCGTTGCCGACCTGGGGCCGCGTGGATCGGAGCATTGGGAGCTTCTCTCGATCAGCGGGGGCACTGCGGTCACGTTGTTCGGGGAGTGGGACGGGCAGCACCTTGAACCCCTCAGCGTGCACCGCGAGGGGCGAACCTGGAGCCTGGCATGAGCGTGGTTGGCGAGGTGTGGGACCAGCTCGTGGGGGCCGCTGTGCTCGGGGCGTCCCGGCGGGGTGGGGGGTGGGAGGTGCCCGAGGCCTTGCACGGCCTTGACCGGGTAGACGCGTCGCCCGAGCGTCGGATGGCGCGCGGCGCGGCGGCCCTGTCGGTCTACCTCGCGGCAGGGCAGAGGCCGCGCCAGATCGAAGTCACCGAGGCGCCGGTTAGCGAGGGTGGGCGGCCGGCGGGCGCGGAGTTCGAGGCGGTACTCGCTGGCGCGCTCCGCTCGGAAGAGTGGCTGGTCCCCGAGGCGCTCGAACGGCTGGTGGAGGGGGCGTGGCATGTCCCTTGGGCATTCCTGCCGGCGATCCTGAACCGGGCGTGCGCGTGCGGCGCCTCGCCCGACCTGGTCCGGCGTGCGGTTGGGCCGCGCGGGCGCTGGGTGGCATCGCAGAATGAGGCATGGGCGTGGGTGGTGTCCCCCGACGCGTCAAGTGGCGAGGCAGCGGGCGAGGTGTGGGAGAACGGTGATCGCGCCGCGAGGTTGGGAGTCCTCTCATCGCTGCGAGCGGTCTCACCTGGTGCGGCGGTCGGGCTCATCGAATCGACGTGGGATGCCGATGCGTGGGAGGACCGCGCGGCATTCATCGCTGCGCTCGATGTCGGATTGGTCCCAGAGGATGAGCCGCTCCTGGAGCGTGCTCTGGACGACAAACGGAAAGGGGTGCGCGAGGCGGCGCGGGGGCTGCTGTCGCGCCTGCCTGGATCCGCGTTCGGCGGGCGCATGCGGGAGCGCGCGGCACTGTGGGTCCGCTTCGACACGAGCGGGCTGATCCGCAAGCGGCTCTCTATCGAGGTGGCGCCGCCCGAGGCGGTGTCGCGCGAGGACCGGCGAGACGGGATCGAGTTGAGAGCGCGCGGCGGCATGGGCGCTCAAGGGGTGGCGCTGCACGAACTGGCCGCGGCCCTTCCGCTGGACTGGTGGGAGCGAGCCAGTGAGAGCGAACCGCGCGGCGTCATCGAGGCGATCAACCGGACCGACTGGTCGGAGCCGCTGAGCGGCGGCTTGGCGCGGGCCGCGGAGACCCAGCGGGACGCCCGCTGGGCTGCGGCTCTGGCCGAGTGCATCAACGTCGACCTGCAGACGGGTATGGGGCCTCGGATGGGGCTCGTGGCGACGGCCGCGCGCTATGGGAGCGACGTGGACCGTGTTGCGGGGTTTCGGCGGTGGGCGGTCGGCGAGACGGGCCTGCGTGCGGTCGCCGAGGCGATCCCCGCACCGTGGAGCAAGGCGGTCTCGCGCGAGGCGGTGGCTCAGTTGAGGAAAGTCGCCTCGCAAGCCGAGTGGCGCACGTGGCGAGGGAGTGATCTGATGGTCGCGGGTGAGCGCATCGCGCGGTGCGCGGCGTTGGCGGACCTGGGGACGCTGCGTTTGGGCACGATGAAGGTCGGGGAGTCCGGTGGGACCGACGTGCACCGGGCGTTGGTTCGTATGCTGGAGTTGCGCGAGAGGCTTGCGCGGGCGACGATGGAGAGGGCACACCCAGGGGCGGAGGAGTCACGATGAGCGAAGTAGTCCGCCAGCCGGCGGAGGTGCAGTTCGCGGAAGAGCTGGAGGCGCTGGCCCGGGAGGACAATCGGGAACGCCCGCCGAACTGGCGGCTGTCGCCATGGGCGGCCGCGGTGTACCTGCTGGGCGGCACGCTCGAGTCGGGCGCGGTGATCACCCCGAAGTACATCGGCAATCGCAGGCTGATCGAGGTGGCGATCGCGACGCTCGCGACCGACCGGGCCTTGCTGCTCCTCGGGGTCCCGGGCACGGCCAAGAGCTGGGTGGCCGAGCACCTCGCGGCGGCGATCGCCGGTGATTCCACGCGCGTCGTGCAAGGGACGGCGGGCACCGCTGAGGAGGCGATGCGGTACAGCTGGAACTACGCCATGCTGCTGGCCAAGGGGCCCACGCACGAGGCGATGGTGCCGAGCCCGGTGCTGCGCTCGATGCAGGACGGGCACATGGTCCGGGTTGAAGAGCTCACGCGCATCCCGTCTGACGTGCAGGACACGCTCATCACGATCCTGAGCGA
This sequence comes from Phycisphaerales bacterium, assembly GCA_965228605.1. Lineage (GTDB taxonomy): Bacteria > Planctomycetota > Phycisphaerae > Phycisphaerales > UBA1924. The sequence continues at coordinate 2,321,826 of OZ245825.1, read as the reverse complement.
GCGGACGCTGCCGGTTCCCGAACTCAACACCGAGGTGCGCGCCATCAAGGGGTTCAACGTCATCGCCACCGCGAACGACAGGGACCGGGGGGTCAACGACCTTTCGAGCGCGCTGCGCCGCCGCTTCAACACGGTTGTGCTGCCGACGCCGGCCACTGAAGAGGAGGAAGTCGAGATCGTGCGCCAGCGGTCTGAGGCGATCGGTCGGAGCTTGGAGCTGCCGGGCGAGTCCGCGCCGCTCGAGGAGATCGCTCGGATCGTCAAGGTGTTCCGCGAACTGCGCGGGGGCAAGACGGCGGATGGCAAGACCAAGCTCAAGAGCCCGACCGCGACGCTCAGCACCGCGGAGGCGATCAGCGTGGTGACCAACGGGCAGGCGCTGGCGGCTCACTTCGGCGACGGGCGGATCAAGGCGGAGGACGTCGCATCGGGGTTGCAGGGCGCGATCGTGAAGGACCCCAGCCAGGACACGCTGGCGTGGAAGGAGTACCTGGAGACCGTTGTGAAAGAGCGTGACGGGTGGAAGGACCTGTACCGCGCCTCACGGAAGCTGCTCTGAGGACCCGCGTATGGGAAGTCCGTTTCATGTCTTTGGCATCCGTCACCACGGGCCTGGATCGGCGCGGACGCTCCTGGGCGCGCTGGAGGCGCTCGACCCTGACTGCGTGCTGGTCGAGGGCCCGCCCGACGCGGACGACCTGATCGCGATGGCGTCCAGCGAGGCGATGGTGCCTCCGGTCGCGCTGCTTGTCTACCGCCCGGATGCGCCGAGTCGCGGGGTGTTCTACCCGTTCGCCGCATTCAGCCCGGAGTGGCAGGCGATCCGCTTTGCGCTCGAGCGTGGGCTGCCCGTCCGGTTCATGGACCTTCCTCAGCATCACCGGTTGGCGATCGAGTCCGAGGTGGATGCCGATGTCGAGGCGGAGGACGATGAGGACGCGTGTCAGAGTGACGCGCCCGCGTCGGCGATCCCGCTCGATCCGCTCGGCGCGCTGGCTGAGGCGGCCGGCTTCCCGGATGGAGAGCGCTGGTGGGAGCACATGGTGGAGCATCGGCGGCGAGGCGACCACCCGCCGGCGAGCGTGTTTCGCGCGGTGGCTTCCGCGATGACGGAGATGCGGACCGCCCTGGAGGAGCCGCGCGACGAGGACGAACCCCGCCGAGAGGCGTGGATGCGGCGCACCATGCGCAGCGCGAAGAGAGAGGGGTTCGAGCGGATCGGCGTCGTCTGCGGCGCCTGGCACGCCCCTGCCCTCGAGGAGATGCCGCCGGCGGCCCACGACCAGGCCCTCCTCAAGGGGATGAGGCGGGTGAAGACCGCGGCCACGTGGGTGCCCTGGACGCACGCGCGTCTGGGCTACGCGTCGGGCTATGGAGCGGGCGTCGAGTCGCCGGGGTGGTACGAGCACCTCTGGACCTGTGAAGACGCGGTCAGCGAGCGCTGGATGACGCGTATCGCCCGCTTGTTCCGCGAGCAGGACATCGATGCGTCGAGCGCGCACGTGATCGAGGCCCACCGCCTCGGCGGGGCGCTGGCGGCGCTGCGCGGGCGTTCGATCCCGGGCCTGGGCGAACTGATGGAGGCCACCGAGGCCGTGATGTGCGCGGGCGATCCGACTCCCCTCGCGCTTGTGCACGACAAGCTCATCGTGGGCGAACGGCTCGGCGAGGTCGCGCCTGAGGCCCCCGCTGTGCCCCTCCAGCGCGACCTCGAGGCGCTGCAGAAGCGGCTCCGCATCAGACCGACGGCGGAGGAGAAGGAGATCAACCTCGACCTCCGACAGCCCATGGGCCTCGAGCGGAGCCATCTGCTGCACAGGCTTGGTCTGCTTGGCATCGCATGGGGTGAGCAGCGTGAGAAGGGTCGCGCATCGGGCACGTTTCACGAGGTCTGGGCCCTGCGCTGGACGCCGGAACTCGTCATCAGCGTGATCGATGCGGGTCGATGGGGGAACACGGTGGAGGACGCGGCGACCGCGAGGGCGATCGAGGGCGCGCGCGATGCAGACCTTGGCGCGCTCACGGGCCTGTTCGCGAAGGTCCTCCTCGCGGAACTCTCTGGCGCGGCGGGCCCGCTGGCGCAGCGGGTCCAGGATGTGGCGGCGTTGTCGCAGGACGCCGGTCACCTGATGGACGCGGTGCTGCCGCTGGCGCGAGTGCTGCGCTACGGCACCGTGCGCAAGACCGATGCGGACATGGTGGGCACCCTCGTGGTCGGGCTGCTGACCCGGGTCTGCATCGCGCTCGGGCCGGCCTGCCGCAATATCGATGCTGATGCCGCGCACGCCATGCTGCGCCGCATCGCGGAGGTGCACGAGGCCGTGTCGCTTACTGAAGACCGTTTCGATCGCGACGCGTGGGATGAGGCCATCGCCGCTCTCTCGGGCGATGACAACGGGCACCCGTTGCTGGTCGGGCGGGCCAACCGGTTGCGACTTGATCGCGGAGCGATCGACGACGCGACGGTCGGGACGCGACTCTCGCTGGCGCTGTCGCGCGCTGCCGAACCTGCCGACGGGGCCGCATGGCTCGAGGGCTTGCTCTCGGGCAGTGGGCTGGTGCTGCTGCACGACAGCGCGCTGCTCAGCGTCCTCGACGGTTGGGTGTGTGGGCTGACCGGCGAGCGGTTCGATGAGGTCCTGCCGGTGCTCCGGCGCACCTTCGCCACCTTTGCCGGCGGAGAGCGGCGTCAGATCGGCGAGCGCATCAGGGGCGGCGAGCGCGAGGGTACGCTGGCGGCGCGGGCGGTGGGCGCGTTTGATGAAGAGCGCGCGGCGGCGGTTGTGCCGGTGCTCCGGCTCCTCCTGGGCTCGGGCGACGAGGGGCAGTCATGAGTGACGCCGAACGCATGCGGCGCTGGCGCCTGATCCTCGGGGGTGGCGACGCCGATGGCATCGCCATCGGGCTCGACGAGCGGTCGCTGGCGATGGACGGTGCGCTGGAGGCGCTCTACGGCGCGGTCGAGGGCGCATCGCGCAAGGGCGGGCTCGGGGCGTCGTCGCCCAAGGTGGCGCGGTGGCTGGGCGACATCCGGACGTACTTCCCGTCGTCGGTCGTCAGGGTGATGCAGCAGGACGCGATGGAGCGGCTCAACCTCCGCCAGATGCTGCTCGAGCCAGAACTGCTCGCGAGCGTGGAGCCCGATGTGGGCCTGGTGTCCACGCTCGTGTCCCTTGGGCACGTGCTGCCCGCGAAGACGCGCGACACGGCGCGACAGGTTATCCGCCGGGTTGCTGATGACCTGACGCGCCGCCTGCGGTCCAAGACCGAGCGGGCCGTCACGGGCGCCCTGAACCGTGCGGCTCGCACGAACAACCCGCGCCGCCTCAGCGACATCGACTGGGCGCGCACGATCCGCGCCAACCTCCGCCACTACCAGCCCGATTACCGAACGGTGATCCCCGAGCGCCGCATCGGCTTCGCGCGCGGGCGGCGCCAGCTCCGCGATGTCATCATCTGCATGGACCAGAGCGGCTCGATGGCGACAAGCGTCGTGTACGCGAGCGTGTTTGCGGGCGTGCTCTGCTCGCTCCCGGCCCTGAGCACCAAGGTGGTCGCCTTCGACACGAGCGTCGTGGACCTCACCGACCTGGGCTCAGACCCAGTCGAGCTCCTGTTCGGCGTTCAGCTCGGCGGTGGCACGGACATCAACCAGGCGCTCGCGTACTGCCAGTCGCTCATCACCCGCCCGCACGACACGGTGCTGGTGCTCATCACCGACCTGTACGAGGGTGGTGATGCCGACGCCATGCTCCGCCGCGCCGCCCGCCTGATGGCCTCGGGGGTGCAGGTCGTTGTGCTCCTTGCGCTGAGCGACGAGGGCTCGCCCATGTTCGACCACCGGCACGCCGCGGCCCTGGAGGCCCTCGGCGCGCCCGCGTTCGCCTGCACGCCCGACCTGTTCCCCGAGCTCATGGCCACGGCGATCGAGCGCCGCGACCTGCGCCAGTGGGTGGCTTCGACGGCTGGGTGATCGAAGCATCTCTCGGACTGCGGATTTGGGCTCGCCTCCAGCCGGTGCGGCGGCCTGCGAGCCGATGCTGCAATGGCCCCGCCCGGATTCGAACCGGGGACCGAGCGATTATGAGTCGCCGATCACTGGGCGAGGCAGCGAACGAAAAAAGCCGGTCCGAGGGGCAATCTGACGTGTCCGCCCTCAGCCGGGTCAATCACAGCGTAGCGGAATGCGCAGCACTCTGGGCTTGGTTGGCCGCCTGCCCGCAGCCGCTCAGTGACAAGCAGGCTGCGGAGGTGGTTCAGATGCTCAGATGCGCAGGTGCGCAACAGGGGGGCGGGGGGGGGGTGATGTCGCGGTGCTCCGCGATCGTGGACTGGGCCTGCCGGTCCTCCCCGTGCCGCGACACCTCGCCCACGCCCTGAGCACAAGGAGCGCGCGAGGCGAGCGTGTCGAGCAGCCCGGGATCTGGCCGCGCCGCAACGTCTCGCGGATGGAGTCGCCCCACTCGTTCGGCCTGACCGGCGCTGGCCGCAAGGTGCGCCAGGAGTCAGGGTTTGGGCGGCCGCGTTCTCCACGCGGTGGGGCGAAGTTTGATGCGCTTGTGAGCGCCTGTGCAGGTAATCTAGCTGCAACCTGGAGCGCCTGGAGCGCCCTGGAGGTGTTCGCAGGGATTGCGCGCGGGCTGCCTCTTCTGCCGGGGAGCAGCGTACCGCCCGATGTTCTTTGGGCGGCACGGTGGGGGGCGGAGTGCAACCTCTCAGAGGGAACCATGCAGGCGCTCTCAAGCCGACCGCTCGCCCGCCTCTGACGAGTTTCCTGTTGGGTTGCGCCGGAGCCGGAGGGCGTTGGCTATGACGGAGACCGAACTCAGGCTCATGGCGGCGGCGGCGATCATGGGGCTGAGGAGGACGCCGAAGAAGGGGTAGAGGACGCCGGCGGCGATGGGGACTCCCGCGGCGTTGTAGACGAAGGCGAAGAAGAGGTTCTGGCGGATGTTGCGCATCGTGGCGCGGCTGAGCGCGCGGGTGCGGATGAGGCCGTTGAGGTCGCCGCCGACGAGCGTGACTGAGGCGCTCTCGATGGCGACGCCTGCTCCGGTGCCCATGGCCACGCCGACATCGGCCTGCGCGAGGGCGGGCGCGTCGTTGACACCGTCGCCTGCCATGGCGACCTTGTGCCCCTTGTCCTGGAGCCTGCGGATGATGTCGGCTTTCTGGTCGGGGAGGACCTCGGCCTCGACGCGGTCGATACCCAACTCCTTCGCGATCGCGTGGGCGGTGGTTCGGTTGTCGCCGGTGAGCATGACGACTTCGAGCCCCTCAGTGTGCAGGGTCTCGATGGCGTCGCGTGTGGTTCGCTTGATGGGGTCGGCGACGCCTAGCAGGGCGGCGAGATGACCATCGATGGCGGCGAACATGGAAGTGCCGCCCTTGCGGCGGTGCTCATCGGCTGCCTCCGCGAGCGGAGCGACATCGATCCCTTCATCGCTCATGAGCGCGGGCGATCCGATGGCGACGCGGGCGCCTCCGACCGTCGCGACGATGCCCTTCCCGGTGATGCTCTCGAAGTCAGACGCTTCGAGGCGTTGCTCGGTACGGTCGTCGAGCCCCTTGACGAGGGCCTCGGCCAGGGGGTGCTCGCTGCCTCGCTCAGCGCCGGCGAGCAGCGCAATGGTGCGCGCCTCGTTTCTTTCTTCGATGAGCCTCAGTTCCACCAGCTCAGGGCGGCCTTCGGTGAGTGTGCCGGTCTTATCGACGACGATGATGTCGATGGACTCGAAGGCCTCAAGAGCTGCGGCGTTCTTGATGAGGACGCCCTCGCGAGCCCCCCGACCCGCGGCGACCATGATCGACATGGGCGTCGCGAGGCCCAGTGCGCAGGGGCAGGCGATGATGAGGACAGAAACAGCGGCCACGAGGGCGTAGCTGAACGCGGGCGCGGGCCCGACGAGCAGCCAGGCGATGAAGGCGACCACCGCCACGGCAAACACCACCGGGACGAACCACGCGGCAACGGCGTCGGCAAGGCGCTGGATCGGGGCGCGGGAGCGTTGGGCCTCGGCGACCATCTGGACGATCTGGGCGAGGGTGGTCTCGCTCCCGGTCCGGGCGACCTCCATGATGAGCGCCCCCGACTTGTTGACGGTGCCCCCGGTGACTTCATCCCCGGGTCCCTTGTCGACGGGGATCGGCTCGCCGGTCAGCATGGACTCGTCGAGTGTGCTCCGTCCGTCAGTGACGACGCCGTCGATGGGGACCTTGTCGCCTGGGCGGACACGGACTCGATCACCGATCGCGAGTTCATCAATCTGGACCTCTTCGTCGTCTCCGCTTGGGGTAAGGCGTCGGGCTGTGGGCGGGGCGAGTTCGAGCAGCTCGCGGATAGCGCCGCCTGTGCGCTGGCGGGCGCGGAGCTCGAGGACCTGCCCCAGGAGGACGAGCGACACGATCACGGCGGCGGCCTCGAAGTAGACGCCCACGCGTCCACCTTCGTTGCGCAGTGAGTCGGGAAAGAGCCCAGGCGCGATCGTGGCGACGACGCTGTAGACGTAGGCGACCGAGACGCCGACTGAGATCAGCGTCCACATGTTGGGGCTGAGGGCGCGGATGGAGCGAACGCCGCGGACAAAGAAGGGCCAGGCGCACCAAAGGACCACGGGCGTCGCGAGCGCAAGTTCGATCCACTGCGATGCTACGGGGCTGATGACGCCTTCGTGGGGGTGAGCGAGGAGCATGCCTGTCATGACGTAGACGAGCAGGGGGCCGCTGAGCGCCGCCGCGATCCAGAACCGGCGGGTGATGTCGCGGAGTTCAGAGTCATCCTGCTCCGCGGTGGCGTCGAGCGGTTCGAGAGCCATGCCACACTTTGGGCAGTCGCCGGGGCCGACCTGGCGGACCTCGGGATGCATTGGGCAGGTATATATCGCATCTCTTGGGCCATCGGGGCGCCGGCGTGTAGCCGTGGGATGGGGGCTGCAGCAGGAGTGATCGGCGTGAGCGGCCTCCGTTGGCGGTTGCCGCACGTAGCGGGTCGGGTCGGTGCGGAACTTCGTCGCGCAGCTCGTTGAGCAGAAGAGGTGTTCGGTGCCTTCGTGCTCGATGCGCTCGGCCTCGTGGCCGGGCGTAACACTCATGCCGCAGACCGGATCGATCTGGGGGTCAGCTTGCTGAGTCATCTGATTCGGACTCCTTCTGGAGGAACCACCATTCGGCCGCGAAGATCAGGGCCATGCTGCCGAGCGAGACGCCCACGACGAGAGGGTCGGACGTAAGTTTGACGTACAGGAAGGCACCGAGCACAACCGCATCCAGCGTGAGGGCGGTCAGAAGTACCCAGGCCCGGGCGCCGAGGTCATTCCTGAGGTGTTTGAAGACGCCCCAATGGACCCCCATGTCCATCACGATGTAGAAGATCGCGCCGAGCGAGGCGATGCGGCTCAGATCGAAGAAGATCGTGAGGGCGAGCGCGATGACCGCCGTATAGACGAGTGTGTGCTTCTGGATGCGCCCGGACATGCCGAAGTGACTGTGCGGGACGAGCTTCATGTCGGTAAGCATGGCGAGCATGCGGGAGACGGCGAACATGCTCGCGATGATGCCGGAGATGGTTGCGATGATCGCGAGCCCGATGGTGAGCCACTCGCCCCACTGGCCGACTGCCGGGCGTGCGGCCTCTGCGAGCGAGGAGTCTCGGGCCGTGATGATCTCGTTCACGCTCAGGTTGCCCGCGACGGCAAGCGTGACGAGCAGGTAGAGCACGGTGCAGATGATCAGGCTGAGTATGATCGACCTCCCAACGTTCTTTTTCGGCTCCTTGACCTCATCGCCGCTGTTGGTGATGGTCGTGAAGCCCTTGTAGGCGAGGATGGACAGGGCGACGGCGGCGAGGAAGCCGCCGAGCCCTCCGCGCGCATCGGTCGCGGCGCTCTCGTCTGCCAACGCCTTGAACGACAGGCCGGAGACCCACAAGCCGACGCCGGCGAACACGCCGATGCCACCGATCTTGATGAACGCGGTGACCTTGCTGAGCCCGCCGATGACCTGGTTCCCCAGCAGGTTGACAGCAAACGCGGCGACGATGAGCCCGGCGCCGAGCACTGGCACGAGCCAGGAGTCGGAGCCGACGCCGAAGATGCGCATCGAGTATGCGCCAAACGTGCGCGCCACGAGGCTCTCGTTGATGACCATCGAGAAGTACATCAGCAACGAGCAGCCCGCGGTGACCACGCCCGGTCCATATGCCTCTTTGAGGATCATCGCGATCCCGCCCGCGGACGGGTACTTGTTACAGACCTTGATGTACGAGTATGCGCTGAACGCGACGACAATCGCAGCGGCGACAAAGGCCAGCGGGAACAGGCCGCCCGTGAGCTCGGCGACCTGTCCCGTGAGAGCGAAGATGCCGGCGCCGATCATGACACCGGTGCCCATCGCGATCGACCCCGTCAGCGTGAGGCTGTCCTTCTGGTAGTCGTCTCCGTGCTCGTTGTGATCGTGGTCCGACATGGGCTACTCGTCCGACAGCTTGGCGAGGTACTTCGACGGGTCGGTCTTGAACTTCGGGATGCAGGCGGCGCAGCAGAAGCGCACGAGCTTGTCGCCCGCGACCACCTCGACGGGCTCACCCATCGAGCCGAGCTTCGAGCCGGCGACCACGCAGGTGTCGAGCGGGTAGTTGGCGCGCTGTGCATCGGCGTAGGCTCGATCGATCTTCTTCATGTACTGGCTCGGGTCGGCCTCGAACTTCTTGACGCAGCTCGCGCAACAGAAGCGGACGAGGCGGTTGCCGAAGACGTAGTCCACGGGCTCACCCATGGAGCCGAGCTTCGCCCCCATGACGACGCAACTGTCAAGCGGGTAGCCCTTGACCTGCTGCTCGACGACCTTTCCGTCGAGCGCCGTGATGTACTCCGCCGGGTTGGCCTTGAACATGGGCTCGCACGCAGCGCAGCAGAATCGGATCAGGCGGTTGTTGTGGACGTAGTTGACCGGGTCTCCCATCGAGCCGAGCTTCCCGCCGGCCACGATGCAGGTTTCGATGGGGTAGTGCATGAGCTGGGTCTGCACGACCGCTTCGTCGAGCCTCGTCAGGAACTTCGCGGGCTCGGCGTTGAACTCCTCGGCGCACCCGCGGCAGCAGAGCTTGACCTCCCGCCCCTCGTGCTCGAGGAGGACCGGGTCCCCCATTGAGCCGAGCTTCTCGCCCGACACGATGCACGTATCGAGTGGGTAGGGGAATGACGCGGGCTGCGCCGTCGCTGTGGGCGCGGGTGTGGCTTCACCGTCGCGGTGGCCCGGCTCCTGGCCGCGCATCGCCATGGCGACAAACGTGTCCTTGCGGGTCTCGTCCCACGCGAGGAAGGCCTTGCCGCAGCTCGGGCAGCAGAGCCCAATGGAATGGCCTTTGAACTCGACGGTGCCGGCCGACGGCACGATGGGTTCCTTGCCGATCGGGCACATCTCGTTGACAGTGTCCGTCTTGGGAGGTTCGGGGCGCGCAAGGGTCAGTGTTGATGCGGCTGCCGCGATCGCAAGCGCCGTTGAAAGAATGAGCTTCCTCATGGTGAGTCTCCTTCCCCGGGGTCGGGGCTGTTCGTGCCGGGTGCGTTCATGCGTGACAGACGGTGCTTCCACTCCTGGACCCAGCAGTACAGGATGGGCACGGTGAACCATGTGATGGCGGCGACGGTCATGCCGCCGAAGGTCGGGATGGCCATGGGGACCATGATGTCTGAGCCCCGCCCGGTGCTCGTGAGGACGGGCAGCAGGGCGAGGATGGTCGTGGCGCTGGTCATGACGGCGGCACGGATGCGAATGCGTCCGCCTTCGACCACGCAGCGGCGGATCCCTTCGATTGAGTCTGGGCGGTCCTCGCCCATCGACTGCTCGATGCGGGTAGCCATAATCACGCCATCGTCGGTGGCGATGCCGAACAGCGCGAGGAAGCCGACCCAGACTGCGACGCTCAGGTTGAAAGGGCGGACCTGGAACAGTTCGCGCAGGTCTGCGCCGGCGATGTTCGCGTCGAGGAACCATGGCTGGGCGTAGAGCCAGAGCATGATGAAGCCGCCGCCCCATGCGACGAAGACGCCGGAGAAGATCATGAGCGTGACGCCGACCTTGCGGAACTGGAAGTAGATGATCAGGAAGATGACTGCGAGTGAGACGGGGAGCACGAGCGCGAGGCGTTTCGCGGCGCGGACCTGGTTCTTGTAAGAGCCCGCGAACTCGAAGCTCACGCCGGGCGGCACCCGCAGGTCGCCCGAGTCGATCCTGCTCTGGATGTACGAGCGGGCGTCGTTGACGACCGTCACTTCCGCGAAGGCGGGCAGCTTGTCGAAGAGGACGTACGCGACGAGGAAAGTGTCCTCGCTCTTGACCATCTGTGGCCCCCGCCGGTACTCGATGTCGGCGAGCTCGTGCAGCGGCACCTGCGCGCCCGATGGAGAGGGGACGAGGATGTCGCCGAGCGTCTCGGGCTGGTCGCGCAGCTCGCGCAGGTAGCGGACGCGCACGGGGTAGCGTTCGCGCCCTTCGACGGTCATGGTGAGCGGCTTGCCGCCGATGGCGACCTCGATGACCTGCTGCACGTCGGCGATCTGCAGCCCGTAGCGGGCGATCTTCTCGCGGCTGATTTCGATCTCGAGGTAGGGCTTGCCGACGACGCGGTCGGCGAAGACCGCGGCGGGCTGGACCGAGGGCACCTGCTTGAGCAGGCGCTCGAGTTCGAGGGCGAAGGACTCGATGCTCTCAAGGTCCGGCCCGTAAACCTTGACGCCCATGGGCGCCCGGAAGCCTGACTGCAGCATCACGATGCGCGTCTCGATGGGCTGGAGCTTCGGGGCGCTGGTCACGCCCGGCATGTCCGCGGCGGCGACGATGTCGTCCCAGATGTCCTGGGGCGATTCGACCCCGTCGCGCCACTGGCGGAAGGGTCTGCCGTCGCCGTCGGGGATCAGTGCGCCCGAGTCATCACGCTCGAAGTCGCCCGAAGTGCGATCGACGCGGAATGTGAGGCGTCGTCCCTCGTCATCCTCGCGGTACTCGCTCTTGTACTCGATGACAGTCTCGACCATGGAGATCGGCGCGGGGTCGAGCGGGCTGTCGACGCGTCCGATCTTGCCGACCGCCATCTCGACCTCGGGCACGCTCATGATGCGACGGTCGAGTTCCTTGAGGATATCCGTCGCTTCGCCGATGGAGGCGTGGGCCATCGTGGTGGGCATGTAGAGGAAGGCTCCCTCGTCAAGGGAGGGCATGAACTCGCTGCCAAGCCCGGGGAAGGCGTGGGCGATCTCCACCATCGTTGTGTTGCGCCGGACAGACTCGGGCAGCCAACCCCACACGCGATCGAACCCCAACCAGACCGTCACGCCCACGAGCACGACTACCACCGCGGGCGAGAGCGCGATGAGCTTGTGGCGCAGGGCCCATGTGAGCACGCGTGGGAACGCGAGCCGCAGTAACCAGAAGACGGCCAGCAGGCCGCCGACGATGCCGCCGATGAAAAGAGCGTTCCCTAGTGTGCCGGGCTCGGGGCCTAGCGGCTCCCAAGCGCTTGCGAGCACGAGCAGCACGAGCACGACCGCGACGAGGTTGGCCGACCATTGCAGGCCCGTCGCGATGAACCCTGGGAGCCTCGGTCGGATGAGGTAGAACGCGCCGAACGCCGCGATGATGAGCCCGCCAACCGCATGGAGCCAAAGGGCGGTCGCGACGCCCCCGGCGACGAGCAGTGCCGACGCCGCATTGCGGACGAAGCGGGCCCTGATGCGGAAGCCCATGAGCACATGGGCCGCGGCGGGGAGGATGGTCAGCGCGATGATGATCGATGAGATCAGCGCGAACGTCTTCGTATACGCGAGCGGGCGGAACAGCTTGCCCTCCGCGGCCTCCATCGTGAAGACGGGGAGGAAGCCCACGACGGTGGTCGCGACGGCGGTCAGCACTGCGCCGCCGACCTCAGCCGAGGCGCGGTAGACCACCTCGAGCCTCGGCTCTGCGTCGTCGGCCTCATCGAGGCGTCGGAGGATGTTCTCGCTCAGCACGATGCCCATGTCCACGATCGTGCCAATCGCAATCGCGATACCGGAGAGTGCAACGATGTTCGCATCCACGCCCGCCAGCTTCATGCCAATGAAGGTCATAAGCACGGTGATGGGGAGCATCGCGCTGATGAGCAGGCTGCTGCGCAGGTGCATCACCATGAGCACAACAACGATGATTGTGACGAGCACCTGCTGGCTGATCGCGGCGTCGAGCGTGTGCAGGGTCTCGCGGATGAGGCCCGAGCGGTCGTAGAAGGGGACAATCGTGACCCGGCTCTCGGTGCCGTCGGCGAGCACCTTGCTTGGGAGGCCCGGCGCGATATCCTCGATCTTGTCTTTGACGCGCTGGATCGCGGCCATCGGGTTCTCGCCGTAGCGGGCAACCACGACGCCGCCGACGGCCTCCTCGCCCGCCTTTGTGAGCACGCCCCGGCGGAGGGCGGGCCCCAGGCTGACCCGAGCGATGTCGCTGACGAGGATGGGCTGGCCATCGCGAGCGGTGATAGCGGTCTGCTCGAGGTCCTCGATGCTCTTGATGAAGCCCACGCCGCGCACCACGTACTCGGCCCGGTTGACCTCGATCGTACGCGCGCCGACGTCCAGATTGCTCTGGCGGACCGCGTCGATGATCTCGCTCAGTCCGACGCCTGCGGCGCGCATCGCGTCGGGGTTGACATCGACCTGATACTCGCGCACGAAGCCGCCGATCGATGCGACCTCGGCGACGCCTTCGACGCCCGCGAGCTTGTAACGGACGGTGAAATCCTGGATCGATCGCAACTCGTCGAGGTCCCACCCGCCGGTCGGGTTGCCCCGGGGGTCGCGACCCTCAAGGGTGTACCAGAAGACCTGGCCCAGCGCGGTGGCGTCGGGCCCGAGCGCCGGGGAGACGCCGGGCGGGAGCGTGCCCGAGGGCAGTGCGTTGAGCTTCTCGAGGACGCGCGAACGGGACCAGTAGAAGTCCACGCCATCTTCGAACACGACGTAGATCGTCGAGAACCCGAACACCGAGTAGCTGCGGACGTCCTTCACACTTGGGAGGCCGAGCAGCGCGACGGTGAGCGGGTAGCTGATCTGGTCGTCGATGTCCTGCGGGCTGCGCCCCGGCCACTCGGTGAACACAATCTGCTGGTTCTCACCGATATCCGGGATGGCATCGACCGCGACGGGTGAGCGCGTGAGCCAGGGCATCTCCCAGTTGAAGGGCGCCACAAGAACGCCCCACAGGATGGTCCCGAGCAGCAAGATCGCCACGACGAGCTTCTGCTCCAGGCAGAAGCGGATGAGCGCGTTGACAGGGGAGCGGGGAGGGGGGATGAGGGGAGAAACACTATTCATCGCCCGCCTCCCCGCTCATGGGCTCGAAAGCTTCGCGCACCTCGCCGCATCGGAGCATCGACGCACCGAAGTACGGGTTGTTGATCTGTGTGCCGCGCTGGATCCAGTCGGCGCCCTTGTTTTCGAACGCCATCGGGCAGTGGGTGAGGTGCCACGTCTGGCTGCCGTGGTGACCGAACCGGCGATGCAGGGCGATGATTGCGCCGCTCATGCGCTCGAAGTGTGCGCGGGCGTCTGCGAGGTTGTCGGGGGTTGCCGCCGGGGCGCGCAGCTTCGTGGCCGCGCGGCGCCATGCGCCGAGCGGTTCGCCGACGAGTGCCGCCTCCTGGACGAGCTCGACGGCGGTGTCGAGGTCGCCGGTGGCGCGCTGGAATCGCGCGAGGTCGTCATCGGCGAGGGCTTCCTGGGCGTCGAGATAGGCGGCGTAGACGGGTTTGAGGCCGAAGACGAACGACCGCGGCGCTTGAGTGTGGCTGCTGTCTGCGGCGTTCTCGTTCCGCTCCGACATCATGCTTGGCTTGGCCGCGATCTGCATGGCGCTGTCGATGCGGAAGGCGCCGTTGACGACCACCCGCTCTCCCTCGCGCAGCCCGGCGCGGACCACGTAGAAACCGCCGGCGCGCGGGCCCAGCAGGACCTCGCGTGACTCGTAGGTCGGGCGGTCGGCGTCTTCGACTTCGACGTAGACGAGTGAGCGCGTGCCCGTGTAGAGCACCGCGGATCGAGGGATGACGAGGGGCTCCTCGGCCTGCGCCGGGTCGCCCACGACGCCGAGCGACTCGGCGGGGACGAGGTCCATGCCGCAGATGTCACACTGGCCCGGACCGTCCTTCACGATGTTGGGGTGCATGGGTCCGACCCACCGGCCGGCGAGTTCGTCGCTCACAACGATGCCCGCGGCCGCGACGCGCGGGCGGACCACAGCGCTGGCAAACATGCCCGGCTTCAAGCGGCCGTCCTCGTTGTCCACCGCCACGCGCACCGCGGCGGTCCGCGTCCTTTCATCGACCATGGGCTCGATGAACGAGATGCGCCCGCGGAACACCTCGCCCGGGTGGGCCTCGACGGCAAACGCGATCGGCTGGCCCCATCGGAGCAACGGGAGTTGCGACTCGTACGCCTCGAGATCGAGCCAGAGCCGCGAGAGGTTGGCGACGGTCGCGATCGGCGCTCCGGTCTCGACGTAGTCGCCCTCGCGGACCGCGAGATGCGTCACGACGCCGCCGATCGGGGCATAGACCGTGAGTCGGTCGGAGTCGAAGTCGCCGCTCTCGACCCGGTCAATCTGGTCTTGGCTGACGCCAAACAGGCGCAGCTTCTCGCGCGAGGCCCTGAGCGTCTGGCGCGTCGTCTCGCGGACGAGTTCACTCATGCCCTCGGCGCGGTTGAGCGCGAGGTGGGCCTGGCGGAGTTCCTCGAACGCCCCCAGGAGCTCGGGGCTGTAGACCTCTGCCAGGTGGTCGCCGCGAGCGACGGGGACGCCCACGTAGTTGACGAACAGACGCTCGATGCGCGCGGGGAAGTACGCGGTGAGGCGTGCCACCGATGTCTCGTCGTAGGTCACCTTCCCGTACAAGCGCACATCGGCGGTGGGGAAGAAGCGGGCGACGGGGGCGGTCTCGATGCGACTCAGCGTCGCGGCCGCCTTGCTGATCGCGACGCGTTGCTCCATGCCCTCGCCCTCACCTTCGACCACGGGAATGAGGTCCATGAAGCAGATGGGGCACTTGGCATCCGGATCGGGGAGGCGTACCGAGGGGTGCATCGAGCACGTGTACATCTGGACCTTCGCGGGATCGACCGATCCGCCGGTGGCTTGTTCGGTATCGGTGTCTTGCGCCTTGGGCGCGGGAGAGGCAATCTGGTAGCCCACGACGAACGCGAGCACAATCGCGAGCAGGGCGATGCCGGCCGCGGTGTGCCGCCACCCCCATGTCACTGCGCGCCTTATGGAGTTCATTGGCTTACTCACGAGCGCCTCCTTCCGGGTCCTGGTCGCTCCCGGCCCCGGTGGCCGGGCGCGTCGGGAGTGAGCCACCCACGAGGGTGTTCAGGCGTGCGAGGGCGCGCCCGCGATCGGCTCGTGCCCGCTCGGCCGACACGGCGAACTCGAGCAGTGTCCGCTCGGTGTCGAGCAGGTCGAAGTAGCTCGAGTCCCCGTTCTGGAAGCTCGTGAGCGACGCCTGCAGCGACTCCTCCGCCTTGGGGATCAATGTGCTCTCGTAAAGGCGGACACGCCGATGGGCGTCGGTGTGCTCGAACCAGGCGCGGTGGACCTGGGCCTCGATGGTGTTCGCCTGGCCCGCGCGGTCGTGGGCGACGCTGAGGCGGCGCGCAAGCGATTCGCGCACGCCCGCTTCGTACTTGTCGCGCCACAGCGGCACGTTGACGCCGAAGCTGAGGAGGATGGGGTCGTCGCCGCTCTCGGGGATCGAACTGTCCATCGCCTCACCAGTGACGATGTAGTCGAGCCCGATCGTCAGGTCGGGCAGGCCATCCTTCCGAGCGACTTCGCCCAACCTGCGCTCCTGCTCGACCTGCTCTTCGAGCGCCCGGAGGGCCGGGTTGTTCTGCCTCGCCATCGAGGCGAGTGCGTCGGGTGGGCCGTCGGCGAGGCGGTCGGGCAGGGGGTTCAAAGGGGGGAGAGCACTCGACGAGGGGCGGTTGAGGGCCGCGTTGAGATCGGTGACGTAGGCGGGGCGTAGTGCATTCAACTGAGCCAAACGGTCCTCGACTTGCCCGAGTTCGACCTGGGTGCGGATGACCGATGGGTGCGAGCCTGCGCCGACGCGGTAGCGAGCGCGGGCTACTTCTTCGAACGACCCGAGGAGGTCGAGGTTGTCGCGCGTGATCCTGATCGCCGCGTCGAGATATGCGAGTTCGTAGAGCGCTTCGGCGACCCGCTGCGTCACCGCGAGGCGCGTCGCTTCGAACCGCCACCAGGCTGCGCGGGCCGCCCACGCCGCCGCATCTTCGCGGTCGTCGAGCTTGCCAGGCCACGGGAACGTCTGCTGAACGCCCACCCGCGCCTGCTGGGGGCCGACCCGGGTTTCGACCTCGTTGAGGAAGAACCCGACGTTGAGGCGCGGATCTGGGAGGGCGCGAACCTGAGGGAGCCTTTCGGTGGCGGCGCGCCAGCGCTGATACGCGGCCTCGACCTCGGGGCTGTGGTAGAGGGCGTAGGTGACGTAGGCGTCTGGACCGGCTCCCTCAATGAGCGCCGGGCCTCCGTCCGATGACCCCTTGGCGTCGTGCTCGGCGGCACGGTACGCAGACGGCGGTGTTGCGCGACCATCGGGCGGCGCCGCCCCACCTGGGGCGCGCAGCTCGTTGGATCTGTCGAGTGGCGAGGTGCAGCCTACGAGCCATACGGCCGCGAGAGCGCAACTGGCGCGCTGAAACGCATGCAAGTGCATGAGAGCCTCCTGGGATTTCGGTATAGAGCGTGGGGTGTGGAAGGCCTGCGCATCAACTGCGCGCACCGTCCCTGTCACACAGCGCTGCTATGTTCGCCAGATCCCCAGGAGGGCCTGAATCTCGTTGTGCGTGAGGCCCGCGAACCGCTCGGATGCGGTTCCGGTGGGCTGCCTGGTCAGCGTCAGGTCGTCGGCGCCGAAGGCGACAAGCTCCACCGGCGCGATCAGGACCCAAGAGAGCACCTCACGGTCGGTCGTCGGTGGCGTGGCCGGGGATGTCGGGGCGTCCTCACGGCGGTCATCGACCCCGCACCGACACTCGCCACCGGACCGATGGCAGACCGTCTCGATAGTCGGCTCGCCGCAGCAGTTGGTCCGCTCGACCGGGGTGCAGCACGTCCCTTGGACGCAGTCGCACCCGCCCCGCACCGGCCCAGGCGTCGCGAGGCCGAGCGGCTGCAGAAGGATCGCCAACATGAGCAGGGCGCGGACCAGCATGCTCTTACACTATACCCCGGGCCGCAGGTCCTATTCCCGGCTCCGCGGCTGATGGCCCGCCCGGAGGTGCCAGGGACAGGCGGTCGCCCGCGCCAGCGAGCCTGTTGTGCAAGTCCCTAGTGTTCGCTTGCCTACTTGATCGGCGGTCGCTAGTGGGGGGCTTCTCGTCCTTTGGGTTGGGGCGAGGGGGCCGATCCGGGAGCAAGGGGTCTAAGGGCGGGGCATCGAGCGGTCGCCTCGCAAGAGCGGCGCGATCAGGCGGGCGGGGGGTCGTAGTGGTCGAGGTGGCTCTCGGAGCGACCGACCTGTCGCTCCAGGAGAGTGTCCCACGCATCGAGGCACTTCTCTGCGGTGCCACGATCGCCCGCTTTGAGTGCGGTGTCGTAAAGGCGAAGCAGGACCAGAGAAAGTCGATCGCCGGCGCCGGCAAGCCGGCTAGTCATGTCCCGAGTTCTCGGAGCGAGCTCTTCCGAAAACCGGGAGGCAACAGCCAGCACCACATCGGTGTACGCCGACAAATCTACCCCGTCTCGCTCGAGCGTCAGCGCGAGCCGTTCGGGGTGGTCGAGAAAGGCATCCGACTCCACGTACGCCAGCGCGAGTCGGGGTCCAACCGGCGCCGCAAGTACCTTCTCGTCAAGGGCGGCCTTGCTCGCCTCCTGTCGGACCGCCTCATCGTCGTCTGAGAAGAGCCTCAGCAGCTCGGCCTCGACCGCCTCCTGATCGACGTCACGCCAGAGGAGCACGCCGTGAAGTCCCCTGGCCACGCCGCCCCGCTGTACGGCTGTGCCGTCGACGCACTTGCTATAGAGCTCGGAACTCCGACCGTACTCGTAGTGATCCGCGGTGACCCACTGTGCTCCGAGTCGTGCCGCATCTGGAACATTCGACTGGACCATGCGCGCAAACAGGGCATCCAGCTGATGGGCCTTGTCCCACCGCGCCCGAGCCACCATGTGGTTTAGGACAGGCGAGGCAAGGAGATCGTCGCTCTCGTGTTCAGCGGCGCAGAGGAGCAGACGGCGGGCGTCTTCCTCGCTTTGCTCGGAGAGGGCCGAGGCCGCGTACAAGGCCCCGACTCGAACCGCTGGATGCGGGTCGCCGGCAAGTCGCTCAACCAGCGGCAGCGCTGTCTCCTCCCCGACCTGGTGCTCTCGGAGGAGGCTGGCGAGCGCGAGCGCCGCGACGCCGCGAACGCAGTTCATGCAGGTCGTCGTGAGGTCCGGGCGTGCGTCCAAACGCACGGCTCGGTCTGGTGCCGGGTCTGGGTGCTCCGCCGAGACCCTGAGCACCTGCCAGCCGGCATCCCCCCAAGGAGCAGTCGGGTGGTGCTCCATCGCCCAACATGCCGCTCGGAGGACATCGGCGTCGCCTGACACGGCTGCTCGCTCCATGACGGCGACGAGGTCTCCCGGGTCACACGCGGAGGGATCGACGGCCTTGTCGCCCAGGGCGCCCAACAGGCGGATCAGATAGACCTGGGGGACGTTCTTCGGGAACCTGAGGAAGAGCTTCGCGAACTTGCGAGGGTCGCCCTTGGCGCAGCCGCCGAAGGAGCCGGCGAACTGTTTGTGAGTGGCCTCGCCGATCATCTCGGGGCCCATGCGCCGCCGACGGCGTCCATCCCATGTCTGTTGGACGGTCCGCAACCAGAAGTTGTCGGACAGCTTCGGAAGGCGATCGGGCGGGATGCATGACCCAACGGCGCTCACCTCGTGGGACCACCGGACGCGAGTTCTGGTTGTGATCCCGAACTTGCCGGCCCAGAGTAACCGGCGCTCCCGAGCCCGAGGAGAAAGCCGATCCTCAGGAATGGAAGACAGGAGTACGTGCTGGGCAGCCCCGATGCAGTTCCCACACGCGAGACGATCTGGTCGGATCTCTCGCCTCTCGCGGTACCAGTCGATCTCCTCCTGCGGCCAGTACCCGAGGATCTTCGACTCCAACTCGGCGAGCACGTCATCCGAACATGCACCCGAGTGACGCTCGATGAGCTCAGCTGCGATCCCGTAGCTCTCGTACTCGATGTGGTGAGCAGCCATGCGGTTGGGCTGGGCGATGAGCCATCGGGTGGCGGCATCAGCCGCAGTGGTTGGGCCGTGCGCGAGACCGATCGCAACCGCGGCACGGAGTCCTTCGGAATCTTCGACCCGGCGATCTTCGAGAACCTCTCGCCAACCCTCTGGTCTCTGCTCAGACATACCAACAACAGCCGCCGCCGTGAGGCGCTTCATGATCTCAATAACATCTGAGAACAGGGACCTGAGCCGCCACCTGGGACCGACTGGCATCTCGTCGGATTCCAAACGATCCAAGGTCCGAGACATGAGACGCTCGGCTGTCAGCAGCAACTTGGCGAACTCCCGGAATGCAGAGAGTCCCGCCCGCTGAGAGGCGGCTCGGACTTCACGATCGAACGCGTGGTCCCGCAGCGCCTGTACGGTGTCCTCCCCGTCCGCGGCACCCAGCCCGCGCCGGAGGATCCCCCGAAGCGAGGCTGCGACAAGCTGGAGTGCTCGGTCCGGGTCCTTCTTCGCAAGGGAGTCCAGGAAGACGTCCGGCATTCCCCAGCGCCCCCTCTCTACTTCGTGGAGTCGGACGTCACCTACCAGCGGCGAGTCACTCTCCGGCCCAGGCCATAGGACGTTGCCAAGGTCCTCCACGCCGTCGTGCGTGGCGAGTAGCGGGCGCAGCAGGTCATCGACATTGCTGGCACGGGCCTCCATGACAGAGAGCACGAGCTTCAACCACGTCCGACGCGGCTCAGCATCCGGGTTGGAGAGCCACCGGCTCCACGCGCCCGCCGCGTTGAGGGCATCGAACCAGACGGAAGACCCCCAGAGTACGCGCTGCTGGACATGCGAGCACCAGTCGAGGTCGTCCGCCAGTCGGAGCACGAGCCTTATCTCACAGGGGGCAACCTCTGACGCCTCTCCAAGCACGGACAGGATCAGGAGTTTGAGGTGGAACCGAACGGAGGGAGCCTCCAGAATCGCTCTGATACTCTGTGACGCGAGTAGTGGTTCCTGGTCGCGCATGAGCGCGATGAGTTGGCGGAGGCGATCCCGCCGGTTGAGACCCTGGTCCTCCTTCACCCAATGCAACACGGCCGAGGGACTGGCACCGGAGTCGCGCAGGGCCGCCTCTGCCACGAGGAAGTCGAGGTAGCTCTGGTGCGGGAAGCCGATCGAGCTTCCTCGCCTTACCAGCAGGCCCACCGAGCAGCACGCCTCAACGGCTGTCTTGCAATCACTCAGTCTGCTCTGGCCAACTCTCTGCTGCCCGCTGCGCTCCATGAAGTCCGCGGCGATCTGCAAGACGCGGGCGACCTCCGACTCCGGGACGCGATGCTCCTGGGCCGCCTTCTGCTTGAGGACGCCGAGCAGGCGAGCCAGGAGTTGGGTGCGATTCGAGGTCGGACTGGGTGTGACTCCGGCTCTGAGCAGATCGCAGTAGACGGCGAGCGTGCCGGGATGTGTCAGGAGCTTGGAGAGCCGGTCGGGCAACGACTCGAGCTCGACCTCAAACTCCGTCTTCAGGAAACCCTCCAACGACTCCGACGAGAGCTCACCCACGGGAACGCGGAGGACAGAGAGAGCCGCGCCCCTTTCCTGACGTCGCACCCAGCCGCTTATCTGGGGGTCGTTCTCGAGATCGAACGTACGACAAGCGACCACCACCGTCGTCAGTGGGTCAGCCATCGCGGCACTGAGGACGCCTCGTGCTGTGCTCCACGCGGCCTGAGCTGCCGGCCCGGTGAGCCTCACCGCGTCGAGCTGATCGATGAGCAGGACCGCGCGGCGTTGATGTGCGATAGCCCTCAGCGCAACGGCGGGGTTCGTCTTCAGCTGTAGGCTCTCTCCGTAGGCGTCGGCGGTTCCCTGCGGTGGCTGGCTCGCGAACGACAGCGTCAGCAAGGGCACGCTAGCCGCTCGCAGTGACTGAGCGAGTTGGAGCATCACCCCGCTCTTCCCGGCCCCGCCTCGACCGTGCACGAGCACGAGGTTCGGTGGACGCTCCGACGTGACCTGGCCCACGATCTCCTGGCTATCACCACGTGGGATCCACCTAGAACCAATCAAGTTCTCAGTCTCGGCAACAATGAACTCATCTACCCGCTTGCCGATGGCCACCGGCACCGTGGTGTCGGCGAGAAGGTCGCGCTGGGACACGCCCTGGGCTTCCAGGTATCGCAGAACCTCCTCACGCACGATCGGGCGCCCGATGTGCTCGGTGAGGAATCGGTCGAGCAGCGCGATAGTCGCTTCTCCATCGCCTGAGAGCAGGTCGCTTACCTGATTGACGAGCCGCCGAGCAGCGGGGGCACCGACATCTTCGGTGACGAAGCTCATCCGGCGCAGGCGGTTCATCGCCTTCGTCTGGTCAGTCTCGACTTCCGGGTCCAGGTCCCAGCGACGCAGGAGGGCCTCGAACTCGCTCACCCGAGACTTGTTGACACGGATCTTCTGCTCCATGAAGTCGCGGTCGGACTGGCCGTGCCGCTCCAACTGATCACAGATGTCCCGAAGGTGGACGGCGGGGTCGGCCGAACTGAAGGTGAAGGTGGCGGTCGGATCGGCATCCAGGAGCCTGGCTGCCGCCGCGAGCACCCCCTCGCGGGAGAGCGTTGCCACCGTCCAGTTCCCCCGATCTTTGTGCTGCCGCTTCAGCTGTACGTGTTCGGTCCGTTGAGCCGGGTCGACCAACTCGAAGTCAGCGCCGCCGCGGGTTCCCGACTCGGGCTGCCACCACACTTGGGCGAGGCGCCCCCGCAGGAGGTCGATGAGGGCGGCAATACCGAAACGGCGTTCGTACTGGTCACCGAGGCTGGTCGCGATCCCGCCGGGCTCACTGGACACAGGCCAGATCCTCCTCGAAGGGGGCAGCGTGGCTTGAGTCAGCCGCTCCTCCTCATCGTGTACGGGGCATCCTAGGGTGCCGTACAATGCCCGAATGGGCATCAGCGAGCCACACAGTGCATTTCTGCTCCGAAAGAGGGTCCAACAGGCTATCGACGGTCTTGAGCTACTCGCGGCGGTGCCCCGCAACGCCTCGCACCGCCCGGCGCCTGACAACCTGGACGGCGAGCCGATTCCAGGCACCCTCTTGGACTATCAGAATGCGGTCGCTCGCTCGCGACTCGCGGCGGCTGTGAAAGCGCTCGATCAGCGAAGCCTGGCCGCGACGGACCTCGATGAACGGGCGGGTCTGGTCGATCTGCGGTCGGCCCTGACCTCCATGCAGGCGACTCTCTCTCGGCACCAGCTGGGCCCCAGGCACGTGTATCTTCGCGCGCCGTCCGCCTCGGACCTTGAACTTCCTCTTCCGGTTGCGGCCCCGCAGCCCGATGTGGCTTTCGCAGCCTACGAGGCGGCGCGGCGCGCAGTCGTCGACGCCGAGCGGGAGCGCGATCGAGTGATCTTGGGGCGGCTCTGTGATGGAGCCTCGGGCGACTCGATCGACCGCGATCCGGCCGTGCGTCAGGCCACCGCGAGGCTGCTTTGGGCCGGGCGCGCCGCCTCACGGGTCGGCCTCCCGCCTCGAGGCCCGACCAAGCAGGAGGTTGAGGCCGCGCGACGAATCCGAGAGGACTGGGCGGACGTGATCGAGCAGTGGGGGGTTGCCTTGGCCACGTTGCGGGCCTGGGGCGAGGCGGATCGGCCCGCTGCTACGACGAGCGCAGCCCCAGCACCGCAGCCGCTGACGTCGTCCCAGCTTGGGATCCTGCAGGCGGTCATCGATAACCCGGGCGTACGACGAGAGGAACTCGTCAAGGCCAAGCTCTCAATCAGCGTAGACGGCATCAACACACAGGTCAGTGACATTCGGAAACGAGGGGTACCGCTGCGCAAGCAGGGGAGCACGCTCGTACTCGACGGACCGCTTCCAGAGGTCGTGCGGCGGCAGCTTGAAGGCCAAAAGCTTTCTAAGCTTTGACCTCAAGTAGCGCGATGAGGCTGGTCCTAGCCTGAGTCCGCGCGCATGGTCACCTCCAGACGCCAACTGACTGGCGAGGAGGACAATCGAGTGAACGGACTATCACGAACTGACGCAGCTGGATCGAGCGGGTCAGAGGACCGGCTGATGCGCCCGGAAGAGGTCGCGAAGATGCTGGGCATCTCCGTCCGCAACGTCTGGCGCCTGCGGTCCGACGGCTATCTGCCGGCCGTGAAGATCGGCCGCTCAACCCGATTCCGGCTCTCTCACGTGGAGCACCTGCTCCGGGCAGGAACTCACTAGCAACCCATCTCTGTGCGGCCACCCTCACGCATTTGCGTACCTCTGCGCGGTGGTTGCGCGCGTATCGAAAGGACTCAAAATGTCTCTAGAAGCAGCCCGTGACCTCCTTCAGCGGGGGTTCAAACTCGTCCCCGTCCGCCCTCGTTCGAAGCAGCCGGCCGTGCCGGGATGGACGGACCTCCGGCTCATTGAGGCCGACCTGCCGCGCCACTTCCCTGAGGGTCAGGATGTCGGCGTGCTGCTGGGCGAGCCCAGCGGGTGGATTGTCGATGTCGACATCGATGACGATGACGCCCTGGCGATCGCCGATCAATTCCTGCCGCCGACGGAGATGGAGTGGGGGCGTGAGAGCCGGCCAAGGTCACACCGGCTGTACCGCGTTAGCAGCCCGGTGAAGACGAAGAGGGGCTTCGCCAGGACTCAGGTTGAGCTGCGTGCGACGGGGACCCAGACGATCGCTCCGGGCTCAGTCCACCCCAGCGGCGAGGTGGTCCGTTGGGACAAAGACGGAGATCCAGCACAGGTCACCCCAGAGGAACTGATCGAGGGCCTGCGAAGGCTGGGGGCGGCAACCCAGAAGCTCAGGACGCGGCGGGAACTGGTCAAACGGGCTGCCAGCGTGGCGGCGTTGGGGACGAGGAACGATGTCGGCTTCAGGCTCGCCCGCGACCTACGAGACGCCAAGGTCCCCCTCGAGGATGCACGTTCCGACATGATCAGCTACGCCGTCCTCGTCCCCCAGCATGAGGCTGGCCAGTACACAGAGGCGGAGGCGCTGGCCTCGCTGGAGCAGGCCTACAGCCGACAGGGAGCACGGAGCTCGACGTCGCGTGCTCCGGTCAGCGACGACGACACGACTGAGCGAGCGAGGGTCATAGACCTGTCCACGGTCGTGCCGGAGGAGGTCCGATGGCTATGCCCCGGCTGCATCCCTCTAGGAAAGGTGTCGCTTCTCGCCGGCGATCCGGGGTTGGGCAAGAGCATGATTGCGCTCGACATCGCAGCTGCGGTCAGCCAAGGCCGGACCTGGCGTCACGGAGGCGAGGGCATCTGCGGAGATGTAGCCATCCTGAGCGCCGAGGACGGCCCGGCAGACACGATCCTGCCCCGACTGCTTGCCGCCGGCGCCGATCCCCGTCGGATCGCCCTGATCGACGGCATCGATGGACCTCGCGGGGACCGTGACCTCGACCTCGACCGAGACCTTCAGCACCTCCGTACCGTGGTTGCGCATCTGAACGCCTGCCGCCTTGTCATCATCGATCCTGTGACCGCCTATTGGGGACAGGCCGACGCGTGGCGTGAGGCCGATGTGCGACGCGTCCTACGGGCGCTGGGGCGGCTCGCCGCGGAAGCGGGGGTGGCGGTGCTGTGCGTCGCACACCTCAACAAGCGGATCGGCCTGAACGCCGTGGGCCGGATCGGCGGGTCGATTGGGCTTCCCGCAGCAGCGAGGGTCGTGCAGGTGGTGATCCGCGACCCAGATGATCCGGAGCGGCGGCTGCTCCTGCCTGCCAAGAACAACCTGGGTCCCGACCAGACCGGGCTCGCCTACCGCATTGCGGACGGCGAAGGCACGGCGTCATTGCGCTGGGAACGCGATCCGGTGACAAGCCGACTGGATGACATCCTCGCACGCTCCTCGCAGCCCGAAGCGGGTGGTGAAGCCAGACGTGAGGCTGGCAACTTCATCCGCGAGGCGCTGAAGGACGGCCCCATCCCCTCCAACCAACTGAGGGAGGGCGTCTTGTCAGCTGGCTTCTCCGAAGCGACCTATCGGCGTGCCCGCAAGGAACTCGGCGTGATCGCGATCCCTGGGCGCGAGTGGGGCGCAGGGCTCCCCGGAGTAGGTGCGCAACTGCGCATCTGCGCATCTGACGACCCTGCTGGCACACCCTGGCAGGAACCGTCACAATCCGAGCGGGAAGGAGCGGCGTAATGGCGAGCATCATCAGGCTTTCTAAGGAGAAACGGCCTCCAAGGGCGATCGAGTTCACCGCGGCCGATGGCTCTCGCCCCCGCATCCGGCTCGGCAGGGTCACGCGCGAGACTGCAGAGTACTTCAAGACGCGTGTGGAGTACCTCCAGGCCGCTCAGGCGTGTGGGATGCCCCTCGATCGGGAGACGGCATCGTGGCTGGGGACGCTTACCGACACGATGCACCACAAGCTGGCGCGGCGGGGACTCTGCGAGCCAAGGACGTCAGCCGCTACTGCTCCGAGGCTTGCCGAGTTCGTGGACCGGTACATCACTCAGCGCGCAACAGAGCTCAAGCCTCGCAGTGTCGAGCTGCTCCGCCAGACGGCCGCCAAGCTGATCGGCCACTTCGGAACGGGCTGTGCCTTGTCGGACGTCACCCCGGCCGAGGCCGCCGGGTGGCAGGCAGGCCTGCGCGCTGAACTCTCGGAGGCGACCGTGCGACTGCACACCCGCAACGCCAAGACGATGTTCAAGGCGGGCATCGAGTGGGAGTTGCTTAGTCGGAGTCCATTCACAGGCCTCAAGAGCGCTTCGCTCGCCGCGGAGCGTGACTACTACCTGCCACCCGGGGACGCGGCTCGGTTGATCCAGGCGGCTCCGTGTGCTCAATGGCGCCTCCTCCTCGGGCTGGCCCGCTACGCGGGACTGCGCGTGCCCTCAGAGTCTCACGGACTCCGATGGGGAGACGTGGACTGGGAACGCGGCCGCTTGCGGGTTTACGCCCCCAAGGCCCATCGCCAAGGGCGGAGCGAGGCCGACGCCACGAGGATCGTCCCCATCGAGCCCCGGCTCCTCTCACTGCTCGAGGACGCCTTCGGGGCTGCCCCAGCTGGCCAGGAGCATGTGATCACGCTGAGTCGCAGCAACCTGCGCCGGACGCTGGTCGGGGACAACGCACGGGGGTACCGGGGGATCGTGGACAAGGCCGGGCTGCCCGTGTGGTCGGATGCCTTCCAGACGCTGCGTCGGTCGTGTGAATCCGAGTGGTCCACCCGCTACCCGCAGCATGCGGTCAGCACTTGGCTTGGCCACGGCATGAGAGTCAGTGAACAGCACTACCTCTCGGTGCCCGACGAACTCTACGACCGGGCATCGCGAGGGGGCGAGGCGCAGCGGAATGCGCAGCAGTCAGCTTGCGCACCCTCCGGTCAAGAGGTGCCGAGCACGAATCGCGCTGAAGCTGGTAGCGCTCCACGAAGTGCGAATAGTCCCGGCCAGACCGGGCTTTGCGCTGCGAGTCGCAATGGCCCCGCCCGGATTCGAACCGGGGACCGAGCGATTATGAGTCGCCAGCTCTAACCGCTGAGCTACGGGGCCGGTCGGTCGGATTGTAGGGTGCCGGCTGAGTAGGTGGTGTTGATGGCGCGGGTCCGACGGACCCCGCGCCTGGCTGACGGCAGTCAGGACAGCAAGCGCGCGTTCACAGGTGGGTCAGGTCGTTGGCGCGGAGGGGTGGCGCACCGGCCCCGGGCTTGCGCGGGGGTCTGGCGGGCTGCTCAGGCTTACGACGGTGAGGACGGCGGCGCCGTTGAGCCAATAGAACCAGGCGTCGAGGCCTTCGAAGCCCAGGGCGAAGGGGGCGGCGATGAATGTGACGCCCACAAGCGCATCGACGAGGACGTGCGACCAGTAGGGGAGCACGCGGATGAGCCCGAGCCTGTGGTTGGTGAAGATCGTCAGCAAGAGCGCCGCGACGCCCGTGCTGACGCCAAGCCATCTGGCGGCGGGTGACGACTCACCCAGGCCCAGGAGGAACGGCGCAGTGATCAGGGCGAACGCGACGGGGTAGTCGAGGAGGGCGTGGATGTCCTTGGTGACGAATCTCGGATCGAACATGGGTTACTCCGTGGTTGTGTGCTTCTTGCGCGGGAGCGCAAGGGGTCTTCACTTGTGCGCACCGGCGAGCGATGCGCGGACTTGATGCTGGAGCGCGGGGATGACCTCGCGCTCGAACCAGGGGTGTTTCCTGAGCCAGATGTTGTTCCGTGGGGACGGGTGGGGGAGCGCGATGCGCGTGGGGAGCAGGTCGGTGTAGGCGCGCACCGCATTGGTCAGCGCGTTGTGTTGGTCCTTGAGGTAGCGGTCCGCGGCGTACTTCCCGACGAGGACCGTGAGGCGCGCGCCCGCGAGGAGCGGGAGGAGCCGCGGGTGCCACTCGGGTGCGCACTCGGGTCGCGGGCGCAGGTCGCTGGTGGAGGACCTGCCCGGGTAGCAGAACCCCATGGGGAGGAGGGCGAAGAGCCTTGGGTTGTAGAACTCGTCGGCTGAGACACCGAGCCAGTCGCGCAGGCGCGTTCCGCTGCGATCGTCCCATGGGGTGCCTGATTCGTGCGCCGCGGCGCCGGGGGCCTGGCCGATCACGACGATGCGTGACAACGCGGAGCCCTGGAGGAGTGGTCGGCAACCGTGGGGGAGGTCGTGCTCGCAGATGCGGCAAGCGCGTGCGTTATGCATGAAGACGTCGAGTTGCACGGGGTCCCCCCTCGGTCGCGGCATGCGAAAGCACGCTGCGCACCATGGTGGAGCGCGGGGTGTGAGTGCCGTTGTGCGCATCGGGTGGGTGTGCACTCGGGCGACTACGAGTTGTTGATGTGATCGGGCCGCGCGGTTTGTGCGCGCACCATCCCTACCGCAGTTCGCGTGTGCCTAGAAGAGCGATAACCCCGTCCCGTCGAGCGATGCCTGCAAGGCGTCCTTGCGGTCGCGGCGGGAAGGGGCGGATGGGACGTGGACGAGTCTCACGCGTGCTGAAACCGCGTGCTCGCCCCGGGTATTCCATCGCCTCGCGGAGAATCCCTAGGGGTTCCTCGGTCGGGTGCGCCCCGTCTGCTCGATCGGTAGAGTGGTGCCTTATGACAGGGAAGATGTCGGGTTGGGCCTTGGCTGGGCTGGTTGTGATGATGGTGCTTGGGGGGTGCTGTCCTCCCGAGTCGCGGTTCTTTCGCCCGATGACGAGAGAGTTCTCGACGCCCGTTGGCGTCGAGAACCTGTTCATCGAGACCGCTGGGGGCAAGCGGGTGCATGCGTGGCTGGTCGATCCGGCGGGCGGGGTCGATGACGGCGCGCCGATCGTTGTGTTCTGCCACGGCAACACCACGCAGGTCGATTCCATCTTGCCCATGGTGCGTCCGATGATCGACCGGTCGGGGGTCCGCTGGCTGCTGGTCAGCTACCGGGGCTACGGGCGGTCTGACGGTTTGGAGTGTGTGACACGTGGGACGATCGTGCGCGATGCGGCCGCGGCCATAGACGCGGCGTTTGAGCGCACCGATTCGGTGGGCGTGATGGGCTACAGCGCTGGGGGTGTCGCGGCGCTTGGGGCGGCGGCCTCGCGGGCGGGGGTGCGCGCGGTCGCTGTCGGTGGGACGTACGACACAGCAGACAACCTTCTACGGGCGAGTGGGCGTGGGTCGCTCACCTGGCTCATCAGCTCCGCGTACGACCCGGCCCGCAGCATCCGCAAGCTCGGCGACCGGCCCGTCTACATCGTGCATGGCAAGGCGGACGGCACGATCGCATACCCCGCTGCGGAGCGCCTGTACAAGTCTGCGCTCGATGCCGGAATCGACGCGACGCTCTACCTCGCAGAGGGCGCCAATCACCGCACGATCCTGAGCGATGACCCGGAGGTTGGGCGGCTCATCGCGGACTTCTTCGCGGCAGAGCTGTCCTCACCGACTGCGCGCTAGGCGAGCGAATCGACGAACGCGGCGAGGCGCCCCATGCCCTCGCGGACCTGGTCTTCCGAGCACGCGAAGGTGAAGCGGCAGCAGCGCTCGCCGCCCGTGCCGAAGTCTTCGCCGGGGACGCAGGCGACGTGGTGTTCTTCGAGGAGGGCGCCCGCGAAGGTCATGGCGGAGTCGATCTTTGTGCCCTTGGGCGATGTCTTGCCGAAGTGGGCCGACAGGTCGGGGAAGAGGTAGAAGGCGCCGGTGGGGCGCGGGCAGACGACGCCCGGGATGTTGCGCACGAGGTCGTAGGCCACCTTGCCACGCGACTCGAAGGCGCTGCGCATGCGCTCGACATCGTCGGCGCAGTCGCGCAGGGCGGTGCGGATGGCGGGCATGATGAAGGTAGGGATCGAGGTGGTGGACTGGCTCTGGAGCTTGCGGACGCCCTTGGCGACCTCGAGCCCGAAGTCGCCCTGGCCCGCGAGGTAGCCGATGCGCCACCCCGTCATGGCGAAGGCCTTGGAGAGCCCGTTGACCGTGATGGTGCGCTCCGCGAGTTCGGGGATGGAGCCGATCGAGAAGTGGTCGATGCCGCCGAAGATGATCTTCTCGTAGATCTCGTCGGAGACGATGGTGATGTCGGGGGCGATGGTGTCGGCGGCTTCCGCGATGACGGCCCCGAGGGCGCGGAGCTGGTCCGGGGTGTACATCGTGCCGCACGGGTTGCTCGGCGAGTTGAGGACGACGATGCGGGTCCTCGGGGTGATGGCGGCCTTGAGCTGGTCGGGGGTCATGAGGAAGTCGGCGCGGGCGTCGGTGACGACCTCGACGACCTTGCCGCCCGCGAGCCCGACCTGTGGCGCGTAGCTCACCCACGCGGGGACGGGGAGGACGACCTCGGCGGGGTCCTCTCCCGGGGCGGGCTCGTCGAGGAGGGCCTGGAAGAGGAGGTAGAGGGAGTGCTTGCCACCTGAGGAGACCACGACGTGCTCGGCGGTCACGCCGGCGAGGTCGTTCTCCTCGCGGAGCTTGGCGGCGATGACCTCGCGGGTCTCGGGGTCGCCCGGCACAGGCCCGTAGTGCGTTTGCCCCCCTTGGAGGGCGGCCCACGCGGCTTGCTTGATGGGGTCGGGGGTGCCGAAATCCGGCTCACCGGTCGAGAATGCGAGTACATCGACGCCCTGGCGCTTCAGTTCGCCCGCTTTGGCGGCGACCGCGAGGGTGGCGGAAGGCTTGAGGGCGGCGACGCGTCGGGAGGTCTGCATGGGGCGTAGCGTACCCCCGGCGGGACCTGTCCGCCCGCCCCCAAGAAGAGGGCGATGGGCGGGGATCGGCGTTTGCCCGCCCCTTCGCGGGTGCGTATCCTCTGCCTTCACCGAATTGGGACGAACTCGGCGGGTGGGCCGCCGAAATGCCCCGTTGCGGGGCTCATTGACGGCGATCAAAGAGGCACGGATCTACTTATGGCTATCTCTGCGGAACGAAGGCAAGAGATCATTTCCGAGTACAAGACCAAAGAGGGCGATACCGGTTCGCCCGAGGTCCAGGTTGCTCTGCTCACGGAGAACATCCGTGACCTGACGGAGCACCTGAAGATGCACAAGCACGACTACTCGTCGCAGAGGGGCCTTCTTCAGATGGTCTCGAAGCGGACGCGCCTGACGCGCTATCTCCAGAAGACCGACCGCGAGCGCTACCTGAAGCTCATCAAGCAACTCGGTCTGCGTAAGTAACCCCAACGGCCCCGTGCGGATCTGCGCGGGGCCGCGTTCGTTTTGGTAGTGGCCCGTGCCACTGCCCGTTTGTTCTGCTGACCCATTGAAGGGTCGCGGGGCGGCCGGGTCTCAAGGACCACGGCATGAGCCACCCGCCACTCG
Source organism: Phycisphaerales bacterium (assembly GCA_965228605.1). Classification (GTDB taxonomy): domain Bacteria; phylum Planctomycetota; class Phycisphaerae; order Phycisphaerales; family UBA1924. The sequence goes on along the minus strand of OZ245825.1, from coordinate 2,290,801 downwards.
GCGCGCCATCGGGGCGCGGATGACTGGCGGATGCCTCAGGCCACTTCTTGCTGACGCCGAGCCGCTGCTGCCGGACTCCCGGCGCCCGACGAAGCGCGCAGCTCCCCGCGAGCGCGAGGCGCCACAAGCAAGAAGGATTCATCCATGGAAACCACTGTTGTTGAGCGCACGATCGGCGGGCGGACGCTCCGCCTCGAGACGGGGCGCGTCGCCAAGCTCGCCACGAGCTGCGTCCTGGCCACCTACGGCGGGACGACCGTTATGGCCTCGTGCATGCGGGCCAAGCCCCGCCCTGGCCTTGACTTCTTCCCGATGCAGATCGACTACCGCGAGCGGACCGCCGCGGCGGGCAAGTTCCCGGGCGGCTTCCGCAAGCGTGAGGGTGCGCCCAACGAGAAGGAAGTCCTCACGATGCGGATGATCGACCGCCCGATCCGCCCGCTCTTCCCCGACGGGTTCATCGATGAGGTCCAGATCCAGTGCTGGGTCATGAGCCACGACGGCGAGAACGACTCGGACGTCATCGCGTCCTGCGCCGCCTCGGCCGCGCTGGCCATCTCCAACTGCCCCTTCGAGGGCCCGCTCGCGACGGTGCGCATCGGTCGCATCCATACCGACGATGGGCCGCGCTTCGTCATCAACCCGACGACGACGCAGATGGAGTACTCCGACCTTGACCTCGTGCTCTCGGGCCATCGCGATGGCGTGAACATGATCGAGGTGGGGGCCGCGGAAGTCCCCGATGAGGACGTGCTCGGCGCCATCAAGTTCGGGTACGGGTTCATCGAGCAGATCCTCGAGATGATGGAGGAGCTCAAGGAGCAGGCCGGGCAGGAGGTTGAGCCGTGGGACTCGGCGCTGCCGCCCGATGATGTGTTCGCAGAGGTCAAGAAGGCCGCCGAGAAGGACCTCACCAAGCTCCGCCAGATCAAGGGCAAGAACGAGCGCAACGAGAAGATCGGCGAGCTCCGCACCGCGGTCCTCGACAAGCACTTCCCCGAGAAGCTCGACGGGACCTACGCCGAGGCGATGGACTCCCAGAAGCGGCGCCAGCAGGCCAAGGAGGCCTTCCGCACGCTCGAGAAGAAGATCACCCGCAAGCTCATCGTTGAGAAGGGCATCCGTGCCGACGGGCGTGGCTTTGACGATATCCGCCCGCTGGACATGGAAGTCGGCCTGTTCGAGCGCACGCACGGCTCGGCCCTCTTCCAGCGCGGCGAGACGCAGTCGCTCGTCTCGTGCACGCTCGGCACGGGCAAGGACGAGCAGATCGTCGATGGCCTGACCCCCGAGTACTCCAAGAAGTTCTACCTCCACTACAACTTCCCGCCCTTCTGCGTGGGCGAGGCCGGGCGCATCATGGGCCCGGGCCGGCGCGAGATCGGCCACGGCGCCCTCGCCGAGCGCTCGCTCCAGGGCATCCTGCCCGACACCGAGGAGTTCGCCTACACCGTCCGCCTGATCTCCGACATCACCGAGTCCAACGGCTCATCGTCGATGGCCTCGGTGTGCGGCGGCTGCCTGGCGCTCATGGACGCGGGCGTCCCCATCACCAACACGTGCGCCGGCATCTCGGCCGGGCGGTTCAGCTCGGAAGACGGCAAGAAGGTCATCCACGTCACCGACATCATCGGTGAGGAAGACTTCTTCGGCGACATGGACTTCAAGGTGTCGGGCACGCGTGATGGCATCACGGGCATCCAGCTCGACCTCAAGGCCCGCGGCCTGATGTTCGACGAGATCGAAGAGGTCTTCGAGCGCACCCACAAGGCCCGCCTCGAGATCATCGAGCAGATGGAGGCCTGCATCGCCGAGCCGCGCGAGAAGCTCTCCGAGTACGCCCCGCGCCTCGAGACCATCCAGGTCAACCCCGACAAGATCGGCAAGCTCATCGGCCCGGGCGGCAAGACCATCCGCGCCATGCAGGAGAAGTGGGGCGTCACCATCGAGGTCGAGGACGACGGCACCGTCTTCGTCTCGGGCACCAACGGCCCGTCGGTCGAGGGCGCGATGTCCGAGATCGAGGCCATGGGCGCCGACATCAAGGTCGGCACCGTCTTCAACGGCAAGGTCGTCTCGGTCAAGGACTTCGGCGTGTTCGTCGAACTCGCCCCGGGCACCGACGGCATGTGCCACATCTCCGAACTCAAGGACGGCTTCGTGAAGTCGGCCGGTGATGTGTGCAAGATGGGCGACGTGATCAAGGTCAAGGTGATCGCGGTCGACGACCAGGGCCGGATCAAGCTCTCGCGCCGCCAGGCGCTGGAGGCGAGCGAGAAGGAAGCCGAGGCGGACCTGGAAGAGGCCGAGGCGTAATTCAGCTTCGCTGAGAGAACGTGTGATTGATGATGAGGGGCGGGCCGAGAGGCTCGCCCCTTTCTTGTGCGCGGGGCGCCCACTGCGAGCCCGGAGCGTCAGCGACGGGCTTGATGCTTGGGGCGGGGGCGAAGAAGCCGGTCGCTCACGCTCCCGGCTCGCCGTTGTGCCGCGGTTCCTGATCTCCGCCCGCAGGGCGCACGCACGTTGCCAGGGGCGCAGCGCAGCAAAGCCCCTGGACCACGAGGTCCATGTGACCACGCCCGGAGGGCGAACGATCCGTGTGCTCCCATCCTCGTCCGCCCGCCGGGCGGCGCCGCTTGCGGGCTGTCCCCAGGGGCTTGCTCGCTCCGCTCGCCGCGCCCCTGGCAACGTGCGTTGCGCCCTACGGGCGGAAACACCCTGGGCCGATCCCAGCTTATGGGGCGGCGTTCAACCTCAACTTCAAGCCCTTCAACACAGGGTTGACGGCCTTCGAGGCGAACTTCAAGGGCTTCGAGTTCGTCTTGAAGCCCGCCCGAGAACCGGCGCGCCGCCCCTTCGGAGGTGACGGAGGACCTGCTGTGCTACTCGCGTTGCCGACGTGCGCCGCGAGGGTTCCGACGCCCGAGTGCCTGGCCGACCCAGTCTCGGAGGATGAAGCAGGAGCCGCCGTAGTGATCGTGCATCAGGGTCCAGGCGTAGTCGGGGGGCGTGAGGAGGCACTCCCCTTCCCAGGTCTGGCCGAAGTCGATGGGCTCGCGGGTCTCGCACCGGTAGGCGAAGGGGGGCGGGGCGTGGCGCTTTGAGATGTAGGGGGAAAGGGTATCCGCGGTAGGGGAGGACGAGCAGCTCCTGCCACGCGGAGTACTCGGCGTACGCCCGCAGCGCCCGCTCGCCCCACTTCGTGCGATCGCCGCGCTCGATGCACGATCCATAGATCGACGCCCAAGCGTGATAGTGCGCATCGTGCTCGGCGCGAGAGAGCTCTCGCCACGTGGCCGCGTGCTCATCGAGTAGTGTCGGAATGTCAGCGTGTTCGTCGAAGTCGCTTGCCTCTTGCACGCAGCAGTTAAGTCTCACCCTCGTACCTGAGGGACTCGATAAACTCGTAGAAGCCACACCCCATTGGGTTGTAAGGCTCCTTCGCATAGCTGCCGCGTTTCCAGATCAGGGGGTCGTGCCTCCAGAACACGACTTCGTTGGCAGCCAGATTCAATAACAACTGGGTTGCGCCTGACGCCCCTCCGATGAGGAGGCTGTCCGGCTGGAGTCCGGTGTCCTCGGGCATCGGCATGCGCTCACGAAGGACCGCCCCATCGGGACGCAACGGACACGGGCCGTAGAGGTTCTCGATCTCCCAGGTCTCGTCACCCGCGACAAACGTCACCTCATCTCGAAACCAGACCCCCTGGGGGTAGCTGCGCAGAAAGACCAAGTAGGGCTCAGGGAGATCGCCGAACTCCGCAATGAAGAGTGCGATCTCGTGATCCGCATCGACCTCGCGCCGGTGGCTGTGCTCGATTGCGCCCTTCGATCTGAGCAGGTCAACGATCGACAGGTTCACGACCCTAACCCCCACTCTCCGCCGTCGCCGCCTCTTTCCTTCGCCGCTTCAACTCCGCATCGATAAACTCATCAAGCCGCCCGTCGAGCACGGTCGTCGGGTTGGCCTCGTGGCCCGTGCGGTGGTCCTTCACGCGGTTGTCGTAGAGGACGTACGAGCGGATCTGCGTGCCCCAGCCGGAGCCGACGTCGCCGCCCGACGCGGCCTTGATCTCCTTGGCCCGCCGCTCTTCTTCGATCTCCTCGAGCTTGGCGATCAGGATGTTCATCGCCTGGCGGCGGTTCTGCGGCTGCTCGCGGTAGGTTGAGGCGACGACCATGATCTGCGTCGGGATGTGCACGATGCGCACGGCGGACGCGACCTTGTTGACGTTCTGCCCGCCGGGCCCCGATGAGCGTGCGAAGGGCGTGATCTCGAGGTCCTTCTCGGGGATCTCGATGGAGGTCTCCTCGAACTCGGGCGTGACATCGACCTTGGCGAAGGAGGTCTGGCGTTTGCCCTGCGCGTTGAACGGGGAGACGCGGGCCAGGCGGTGGGTGCCGCGCTCGCACTTGAGGTAGCCGAACGCCATGGGGCCCGAGATATGGAGTGTGGCGTGGTCGATGCCGACCTCGGTGCCGTGGGTCAGGGCGACTTCTTCGACCTTCCACTCGGGGTGGTGCTTCTCGAAGAACATGAGGTACATGCGGTAGAGCATCTCGGCCCAGTCGTTGGCCTCGGTGCCGCCGTCGCCGGCGTGGATGGAGAAGAAGCAGCTGCGGTGGTCGTGCTTGCCCGAGAGGAGCGTGAGCAGTTCGACCTTCTCCATCTGCTTCTCGACCTGGTGGAGCGACTCGTCGGCCTCCGTGAGCAGGTCGTCGTCGCCCTCTTCTCGCGACATCTCGTAGGCGACCTTGGCGTCCTCGAAGACTTCGATGGCCTTCTCGATGGGCTCGATCTGCGCCTTCACGACCTTGAGGCGGGCGACGGTGGCCTGGGCGGCGTCCTGGTCGTCCCAGAAGTCCATCGCGCCCATTCTCTCTTCGAGCTCTTTGCGCTCGGCGTCCTTGGCGTCGTAGTTAAAGAGAGTCGCGGATCGTCAAAATCCGCGCCTCGAGGTCGTCGATGACGTTCTGGTGGGTGTCGTAGTGCATGGCGAGGAGTGTAGGCGGGGGCGGGTTCCGGGTTCCGGTCTCGGGCTCCGGGGTGGGGGGCTCGCGGTCGCCGGGGAGGCCCGCTGGGGGAAGGCGCGGAATTGGGGGGTGGGTGTGGCGTTTGACCTGTGAACCTCGCACGAACCCCTCAGGAGGAACCCATGCCACGCCTCACGAACCGTCTCGCTCCGTTGGTTGTCATCGCCGCCTCGGCCCTGATCGCGGCTTCTCCGACCCTCGCCCAGAGCAGGGGCGGGGGGAGCCGGGTCCTCCGTGAGCAGTCGCCGGTGGCCGACAAGGTCGTCAATGTTGAGTTCACGGGCGGATCGCTCGCGGACTACTTCAAGGGCATCTCCAAGCTTGCCCCCGATGCGAACCTGATCGTGCCCGCGGGCGCCGATCGGGTGCCCATGCCGCCGGTCCAACTCACGGCGGTGTCGCTCCGCGATGCCATCATGCTGCCCAACGCGGTCACCGATCTGGCCCGCGTTGCTTCGATAGGGGGCGGGCAGGTCACGACTGAGGGAGGCGATGTCGTCGAATCCCAGCCCTACTTCGCGGTCCAGGTCGATGGCTCCGTGTCTGAGCCCGCAACGCGCAGGACCATCGAGGTCGACTTCCCGGGCGGGACCGCGGTCGAGTACATCGAGGCGGTGCAGGTAGCAGCGGGCGCTGCGCAGGTCGTCGCGATGCCCGGCGTGGAGTCGTTCGCCATGCCGCGCACGGAGCTGCGCGGTGTGGTGCTCGCCGATGCCATCAAGGTGCTGGAATCGGCGAGTGATCAGAACGGTTCGAAGCTGCGCCGGCTCGACGTCTCGTCGCCCTCGGCGGCTTCGCGGAACTCTCAGGCCGGGTTCATCCAGCAGACGGGCGACCGCTCGGTGTATGTCGTCCGGGTGTTCGAGTCGGGAGCGCCGCCCTCGCCCGTCAGCACACACGTGTGGAGCCTGTCGGAGATGCTCAACCGCTCGGCGTTCAAGGCGGATGACATCCTGACGGCGGTCGAGACGGCACTCACCCTCGACGAGTCCACACCCAACAGCATCCGCTACCACGAGCAGACGCAGCTGCTCATCGTGCGGGGCGATGACAATGCGCTGACGACGGTCGATGGCGTGCTGAACGGCCTCAAGAGCTCGTCGTACGCGCTGGGCAAGGCGGTCGAGCACGATGGGGAGTTGGTCTACGAGGTGCGGAAGGCGGAGCTTGAGTTGGCTCATCTGGTCGCGAAGCTCGAACAGGCTGAGGAGGAGTACGAGCGGATGGCGGTCCTGGCAAAGGCGGGCAACATCTCAGACAGCGAAGTGACCAACGCCAAGGTCCTGATCGCGAACATGCGTGGCCAGATAGACCTGGCCCAGCTGCGCCTCCAGCAGGCCAAGCTCAAGCTCGAGACCTATCGGGCGGGCCCGGAAGGCCTGAAGGACTAGCGGGGCGTATGTCACAATGACTGGGAGCCCGCGTTGTGCTCGCGACGATTGCCCAGAGAGGGCCCATGGAGCAGGCCAAGGTGCACAGGGATGGCGTGCCGGCGGAGGAGAAGTCTTCCGCCGGTGCGGCGCGCGCGGAGCGGGGCGTGGGTGTGGGCGCGGGGCCCGCGGGCGACGACACGCCCCACCTCACGCGGGCGGTCGCGGGCGGGGACCGCGAGGCGTTCGGGGTGTTTTACGACCGGTGGTTCGATTGGTCGTACGCCCGCGTGCGGAAGGCGACGGGCCGCGATGAGGAGTTCTGTCTTGATGTGGTGCACGATGCGATGCTCAAGGTGATCAGGTCGATGACGACGATGCCCAACCGGGCGGTGCTCAACGCGTGGTTGTCGCGCGTCCTGCTCAACACGGCGCGCGACCGGATCAAGGTGGACGCCCGGCGGGCGCGGCGCGAGCGTGCGCACGCGGAGGGGCGGGCCCGCGTGGATGCCCCGGCGCATGCGGGATCGGCCCGCCGCGATGAACTCGCGGCACTCGATCGGGAACTCGGGGCGCTCGACGAGGCGCTCGCGGGCCTCGTGACCGCGCGGGTGGCGCTGGGGATGACGCTCGAGCGCGCGGGCGCGCTGTTCGGGCTTGGCACGGGGTCGACGGACCGGCGCGTGCGCAAGGCGCTCGCGGCGCTGCGTGAATCGATGACGGAGGAGGACGGGTGATGAACATGCGCGACTTTGAGACGATGAGCGCGGAGGGGCGGGCCCGGCGCGGTGCGATGCGGGGCGAGCTGCTCGACCGGGTGAGCGCGGTCGGTCGGGCGCGGAAGCGTCGGGGGAGGGCGGCGGTCGTCGCTGCGCTGGTTGTGTTGGTGGGTGGTGTTGGCGTGTGGGTGGCGCAGCGGGCCCCGACGGCTGCGCCGATCCCCGCGCCGCCCCCGATCGCGGGGCCGACGCCCGGAGCGCCAATGCCCGCCCACGAGCCCGCCTCGCCACTCGGGCGTGTGGCGGTCGCGACGGCGGAAGGCGCGGCGGACCCGTACCGCGTCGAACCGTCGCACGCGGGCGCCGGGCGGTGGATCGTGCGGACCGACGCTTCGATTACGGAGCGCCTGCGTTCTGATGTGCCAGCGGTGGCGCGGGCGAGCGACGACGAGGCGCTGGCGGCGCTGTCGGGGACGGGGGTCGGGCTCGTGTCGGTGGATGGGCGGCTTGCGCTGTCGGCGCCGTTGCCACGGGCGGGCGGGTTCTGATCGCCCAAATGACAAGGGCCGACCGGCGTTGGTCGCCGATCGGCCCTCGGGCGATTCTGGTTGAGCGTTCGGGCGCGGGCCCGAACCTCAGTCAATCGATCAGACCATGTCCTTGAGCGCCTTGAGGGCGCGGACCTTGACGACGTTGCGCGCCGGCTTGGCCTTGAAGACGGTGGGCTCGCCCGTGAAGGGGTTGATGCCCTTGCGCGCCTTGGTGGCGGGCTTGCGCTGGACGGTGACCTTCATGAGGCCCGGGACGTTGAAGGCGCCGGCGTTGCCCTTCTTGAGGTCGGCGGCGATCATGGTGCCCATGGTCTCGAAGACGGCGGCGACTTCCTTCTTGGAGATGCCGGCGTTCTCGGCGAGGATGGTGTAGACCTCGCTCTTGGTGCGGGGCTTGCCCTTGGCGCCCGTGATGCGGGCGGGCTTGGCGGCGGTGGAAGAGGCCGCGCGGGTCGTCTTGCGCGTGGTCTTGCGGGTGCTCTTCTTGCGAGCGGCGGTGGTGCGCGAGCTCTTGCGGGTGGTTTTCTTGGTGGCCGGGCGGCGCGTGGTCTTGCGAGCCGTGGACCTCTTCTTCGCGGTTCTCTTAGCCATGTGGGTCGTTCTCCGGTGCCCCAGGTGGTGGTCCGGGGCCCTGTATCGCTCGGCTCTCGGAACTGACGTGGACGCCCAAGCGCCCGCGTTGAGCCTTGCTGAATGCGAGAGTTGTACCCGCGCATGGCGCGTTGCACAAGCGGCGTGGTCGATTTCGACCCTGTTTTTTCAGGGTTTTCCTACGCCGCCGAGCGTTGTGCGGGTGCGCCCGCCCACGCGTCGGGCTCTGCGGGCGGCGCGTTCGAGGTCGAAAAAACCCCTTGAATCTCGATGTTCTCGCTCGCGGCGACGAGCCCGCGGGCGAAGGCGCACCGCTTGGCGAGGCCCTGCGCCACCAGTGCACAGTCAATCGCTGCCCGCCCTGTTGCGCCCGCCACGATGTGGTGCGGGAGCGCGGAAAGCCCGACAAATGCCGCCCGAGCGGCCTCCGCCTCGCCCCGCTCTTCGTTCGCGAGGGCCTTCGAGCGCTCGATCTCATCGTCGCTCGTCAGGTCGCGCCCGAAGACGTCGCGGGCGCACTCGGGGGCGGCCTGGGCGAAGCCTGACGCGGAATAGCCCAGGCGGAACTCGCGGTCGAGGTAGCCTTCGGCGGTATACGGGTGGTCGTGCGGCGCGAGCGCATCGGGGCGGAAGAGGACGGGCATCGCAAGGGCGCCCGCGAGGCGGTGGGCGAGTTCGATGTCCTCGAAGCAGCAGTTGGCGAGCGCCGGTCGGAAGCCGCTCACCCGCTTGAGGGCGTCCATCGGGGCTGAGTAGTTGAGCGTCCAGGCGTGTCGGAAGCCCCAGTCGTGGTCCCACGGGCGGGTCGGGCGACCCTCGGGCGTGAGCATCTGGTCGTAGAAGAAGACCATGGAGGTCTCGCGGAGCATGGCCATGAGCACGGTGTCGGTGGGCCTGACCATCCATGGGGAGTGGCCCACGACGCTGACGCCGTGGCTCCAGCGCCCGTCCTGGAGCGCTGCGTGGTGCGCATCGACATGGGCCCTCACGAGTCCGGGCGTGGGGATGACATCGTCGTTGAGGAAGAGGGCGAGCGAGCCCGTCGACGCCTCGAGGGCGCGGTTCTTGGCGTGGGCGACGCCGAGCTTCTCGCACTCGATGGGCTTGATGGTGAAGGGCCATCGCGCGTGCTCGGCGAGGAGCGCCGAGGTCTGCGGGCATGGGCCATCGGTGGCGACCACCACTTCGAGCGTGATCGCCCCCGCTTCGGGGTGTGCGAGCGTTTGGCGAGCGAGCCCGTCGAGGCAGGCGCGGAGGCGCTGGGGGCGGGCGCGGGTCGGGATGATGACCGATACGTCTGTTGGTGCGCTCATGGGACCCCGGCATCGGCGATACGCGCGGGGCGTTTGCAACAAAGGGCGATGCGAGGGGGACGGGTCGCCGATGAATGGGGTGGAGCCGGTGCCTTTCTGGTGGGAGGCCCGAACGCCGCGGACAAGGATGCCCGTGCGCGGGGTGGCCGGGGCGTTGGCCGGAGATCAGGGATGATCGTGAAGGCTTGCGATGTGCGGTGCCGGGAGCGCCGTCGGTTTTCGAGGCAGTCCCTCATGGCGTCGTGCAAGGTCCGCGACGCTTCGGGCTACGCGCCCGCGCGGACCGCGGACGTGAGCGCGGGAGGGTGCCGCTTCCTGACGAACCGGGACCGTCGGTTTGCGGAGGGTCAGGAACTGCTCGTGGGCATCACGCTCGCGTCGGGCGCGGTGATCGAGGAGGCCACGATGATGCGTGGACGGGTCCGCCGGGTGCGGAGCCTCGAATCGGGCGAGCAGGAAGTCGGCGTGGAGTTTGATTGGGCCCACTCGGATGGGGCCCAGTTGCGCACGGCGGCTTGAGGCTCGCTCGTCAATACGACCAGCAGGTCGCGACGCAGTGGCCGTTGGCGGCGGCGCGCTCGAAGAGGCCCATGCCCGCTTCGATCGCGGTTGGCCACGGGCGCGTATCGCACGTGAGCATCCCCGCGTAGAAGATGGGGTCCTCCACGCGGGCGATGTCGACGAGCATCCGCCACCGCGCGAGCATGGCATCGACCGATGCTCGTAGTTCAGGCAGCTTCTCACAGAGCTCGTCGTGCATGATGACGCGGACCGGCGCACTGGGCGGCGTCTCGAGCCACTCGGTTGGCGGCGTCGGGAGGTTGTCGAAGAACCACTTGTTGATCGGGGTGGGTTCGCCCATGCTCTCCCATCCGCCCGGGTCATGCCAGTGCAACCTGCTCCAGCGGAGGCGGCCATCCCAGAACGGGCCCTCGGCGCGGTCGAGCACGATCGCGAGGTCCCACGAGTCGTGGCAGGCGAAGTAGGGCCCGTATGCGGTGTTGCGCCCAAATCTGACGAGGCTGCCCATCACCCACTCATCATCGAACTCGGCGAAGCGGAGCGGCGGCATGTGGTCGATGCGGCGCTTCCCGCCGCGTCCTGGGACCGCGCGCACGACCCCCGCCGCGCGGTCAACCTTGCAGTAGTAATCGTCGTGGAAGAATACGAGGCAGGCGTTGGGCTCGTCGCGCAGGTACTCGACCGTCTCCCTCGGCCCGGTGATGGTGGCGATGTGGAGCGACATGCTCTCCTCGGCGATGGTGGTGGCGGTCCACGGTACCCGAGTGGGCCCGGCGAGTACGAGCCGGGAGCCACCGGCTCCTGGGGTTTCCCGGAAAGCTGAACCGACCCCTCGCGTGCTCGGGGCTCGTTGTTGGGCGTTGATGCCCGTCTGGCGGTGCGGCCCGGCGGTGGTCGAGCGGGCTCGATCGGGGTCCCTATCCTCCCTGCGCCCAAGGGAGGAGCCCCATGCCCAGAACAGGTGCCGTCGTTTGTGAGCAGTCCGTGTGTCGTTCCCGCCCCGGCGTGATGGGTCGGCGTGGCGGGGCGTTGCGCAGGCTCGTGATCGGGCTTGTCGTGGTGGTGGTGGCGGTGCCCGTGCTGGTCGCGTTGCTTGGGCCGCCCATCGCATCGTCGCTTGCGCCGGGGATCATCGCGTCGAGCGTGAACCCGAAGATCGCGGGCGAGGTGAAGGTGGATTCGGCGTCGCTCTCGTGGGGCGGGCCCTTGCGCGTGGAGGGTGTGACGCTCACCGATCCGTCGGGCGGGCGGGTTGCGGAGTTTGAGGCGGAGGTGGGCGCGGGGTTGTGGGCGCTGCTTACGGGCTCGCGCGACCTTGGCGAGGTGCGCCTCGCGGGGTCGGCGACGATCGAGGCCGGCGCGCAGGGCACGACGAACCTCGACCGGGCCATCGCGCCGACGGGCCCCGCGGCGGCCGCGCCGATGGGCGGGTCGGGCCCACCGCCCCCGGCACCCTCGCAGCCCATCACGCTCCCCAGGGGGCTCGCGTTCGACCTCAACATCGATGGCGTCGATGTGGGCTTCAAGTCGACCGATGCGAGCGGGCGGGCGCGCGAGGTTGCGCTGACGGGCATCAAGGGCGGCGGCAAGTTCGCGCTGGGCCAGCCCGTCGCGATGAAGGTCGAGGCCACGACGCCCGACAACAACGGCTCGCTCTCGGTTGAACTCGATGCGGACCAGATCACGACCGCGGACGGCGCGCTCACGCTCGACAAGGCGGTCGCGACGCTCGACTTCGCGACGAGCCTGCCCGGGTCTTATGCGGAGGTGGTCGGTGCTGGGCTCACCGGGGTTCCCGTTGTGTCGCCTGACCTCGCGGCCCAGGCTCGGAGCATCGACACGATCGGGTCGGTCCGGTTGGACGGCGGGCGCCTGACGCTCGTCGACCCGGCTCAGCCCATCGTGCTCACCGCCCCGATCCCGCTCGCGGTTGCGAGCGCCGCATCGACATCGAACGCTTCGATCGAACTCGACCCCGGCGCGTGGGTGAGCTTCGAACTCAACCGCCTTGACCTCCCGATCGCGGCGTTGACGGAAGGTGCGAGCGCCGACCTGCGCGGGGCGATCGCGCGGGCCTACGTGCGCACGGGGGTGATCAAGGGGTGGGTGACGACGCCCAGCGAAGGGCGGAAGCGCTTCGCGATCACGACCGAGCCGTTCTCGGTCGGGTCGTCGATGGGGCTCGACCGTGGGTTTGGTGCTGCGGGGCGGGCGTCGGTGACGCTCGATGGCGAGCCGGCGGGGATGCTCGTGATCGAAGCGGATACGCGTGGCTTGCTGACGCCCGAGGGCGCCTTGCGGCCCACGCTGCCCGATCGGATCACATCGGACATCGAGCTGCGCGACTTGCCGACGTCGCTCATCGGGCCGTTTGTCGATCGGGCGCTGGCGTCGAGCGGGCAAGAGCCTATCGACCTGTCGCGGACGTTTGGGCCGCGGGTCGGCGTGCGCCTGAAGCTCAACGTGCCCGACGACTTCGAGACCAACCCCGACGCGACGATCCTGATCGATGGCGAGGTGGGCTCGTCGCTGACCGATGTGTGGCTCGCGGCGGAGGCCTCGCCCGCGGGGCGTGAGCTGCGGGCACGAAAGGAGGGGCTCACGGTGCGCACGACCGCGCTGGGCTACCTCAACGAGCGTTTCGACATCGCTGGGACCCTGAGCGAGGCGATCGGCGGTGACGTCGAGGTGGTCGGCGATGGCCTCGCGAATGTCGACATCGGCAACTTCACGGTTCCCCTCAACGGGTTCGTGCCGGTGATCGGGGGGGTAAGCGCGACGGGCGCCGCGGTCGTTGGCGAACTCGCGGTGCGCCCCGCGTTCCTCAGTGCGCCGCTCGAGGGGACGAACCTCGGCACGAGCCTCGCGTGGGTGCCCGGGGATCCGGTGCGGTTTGGTGGCAACTACACGCTCACGTACCAGGGCACGACGATCACGATCAACGCGCAGGGCTCGCTGCCGGGCCTCGTGGACTGGTCGGCGGACCCGGGCTCTGCGCTGACGCCCGGCGCGGTCCGCCCGCAAGGCAGTCTTGCGTTCAAGGGGGTGCCGGCGAAGCTCATCGACGAGGTGTTGCGCGGGCTGGCGAAGGTGAACGATGAGCGCCTGCTCGGTGCGGTCGGGTCGGCGGTGGGGGATTCCGTCGGTGGGCGTGCGGAGGTCGCGGCGGCATCGGATGGCGACGCGGACGGCGTGGTGCTCTCGGCGCAGGGTGGCGGGTTCCGGTTCGGTGCCTCTTCGATGGTGTCCCGCGAGGGCGGAGCGACGACGGTCTCGACCAAGCAGGGTCAGACCGCGGTGCAGTTGACGAGACTCGGGGCGATGATGGGGGCGCTGCTTGGTGATGAGGGCGCTGTGCGGATCACCGGCGCGGGGCCCGCGCTGGTCGAGCTCACGGACTCAAAGCTCACGCTCCGCCCCGGCTCGCCCATTGAGGCCACGGGAGGGGCGAGCATCGTGGCGAGTGCGCTGCAGTTTGCGGGTGGGGGCGCATCGGGCTTTGGCAACGCACGCGTCGATACGCTCCGCGTGGGGGTGTCGGCGGACTCGCCCACGGGGGGCGCGGCGTTCGACATCAACGCGCAGGGGTCGGTCGATGGCGCCCCGATGACCGCGGCGGGCGGGCTGAACTTCGAGGAGGCGTTCACGCTTGATGACACCGGCTTCGTGCTCGCGCCGGGGTCGGCGAGCGCGACGGGCGAGCTGAGCGTCACGGGGTTGCCCACTGCGCTCGCCTCGGCGGCGGACCCGCGCCTGGGCCGGCTGCTCCCCACCGCGGTGGGTGCGACGGCGGACCTCGAGGTCATGGCGAAGGGGCGCACCATGACGGCGCGGGTGGCGACCCCCGCCGACCGCCTTGTCGCGACCACGGACATCGCCTTTGGCAACGACGAGGCCATCACGCTCGGCCCGAGCTCCGCGCAGCTCGCACGCCTGGACCAGGCGACGATCGACGCGGCGCTGGCGGCCTATGCGCCCGAGCTGTCGCTCACGCAGCGCCTCTCGGCGCCGGTTGCGCTGAACATCAGCGCGACGCCCATCCGCCTCGCGTCGGTGAATGGTGGCGGCTTTGCGCCGGCGGGCTCGTGGAGCGCGACGCTCAAGCCCGATCGCGACCTGCTCATCTCGGGCGTCGAGCTGCCGATTGGCGAGTCGACGCCCGCGACGGTTTCGCTCCGCGAGGTGACCGCGGGGGCCCAGTTCGACGGCGCGGCGCCCTCGCGCATCTCCGCGCAGGCGGCGGTGTACGACCCCGCATCGCCCCTCGAGCCCCTTGCCCGCCTCAACCTCAGCGCGCCGGGCGCGGGTGTGGAGAACCTCGACGTCAGCGCGACGGGCGTCCGCCCGCCGGCGATCGACACGCTCTTCAAGACCGATGGCGTACTGACCGCGGCGCTGGGCAACACCGCCTCGTTCACGGCGCGGACCGCGCCCGCGGGCGCGGGCGTGATGCGCGCCGATGTCAACGTTGCGGCGGACCGCGCGAAGCTCACCGCGGCGGCGACGGTCGCGGACGACCGGATTGCGCTGGTCGAGCCCGCATCGCTCGATTGGCGGGTGGGGCGGGCCGCGGTCGGTGCGGCGTTTGGCGTGACGGCGCAGGGCGAGCCGCGCCTGATCCCCGACGATGATGTCACGATCAGCGGGCGCGTCGACCGGTTCACCATGACGAAGGCGGGCGGTGACGTGCCGTTCGCGATCGCGGCGCTCGACGCCTCATTCACCACGACGCCCGCCCAACTCCGCGCCCCGGAGGGCGAGGTGGCGCGGATCGGCGCGACCACGCTCACGGCCCGTTGGGACGATCCCACGCGCAGGCTCTTGGTCGATGTGAACGAGGCGAGCGAGGACGCCGGCGCGCTGCGTGCATCGCTCGCGGTGCGGAATCTCGAGCCCGCGCCCGCCGGCGCCACGCCGCGCCCCAGGGTGATCGATGGCGAGGTCAAGGGGCGGCTCGCCACGCTCATCTTCGATGCGCTGGGCGAGCAGGACGGGCGATTGGTCGCGCTGCTCGGCCCGACGGTCGAGTCCGATGTGGTGTTGACCAATCTCGCGGTGGATGGCACGTCGGGGCGGGTGGATGGCCAGTTGCGCTCGCAGACGTCGCAAGCGTCGTTGCAGGGTGACCTGGCTTCGGGTGTCCTGACGATCAGCGAGCCCGCGGTTGCGGAGCTGAGCGTGATCACGCCCGAGGCGTCGCGCCGGTGGGTCGAGCCGCTGCTGGTTGTCTTGAAGGAGTTCGAGAAGACCGCCGACCAGAAGCCCGCGGTGCTCCGTGCCGACTCGCTTTCGTACCCGATCGATGGCGACCTGTCGAAGCTCAACGGGAAGATCAACGTCGACCTGGGCACGGTGCGCTTCAAGACGGGCCCGCTGCTCGGCGAGATCCTGAAGGCGACGAGCAACCGCGTCGAGGGCGACCTGGGGCGGCGCGTCGAGCCGTTCGTCGTGACCATCACCAACGGCGTGGCGAGCCTGGCCGAGACGAGCATCCCCGTGGGCGAGTACTCGATCCGCATGTCGGGCACCTTCGACCTCGTCAACGAGCGTGTGGACGACATGGTCCTGCTCGTGCCGCTCTCGAGAGTGAACGAGCGCCTGGCGAGCGCAGCGGGGCAGATCCCGGGCCTCAACGAGCTCACGATGGTGCCCATCCGGATCAAGGGCCCGTACGGGAGCCTCAAGTACGAGTTCGCGCCCGAACAACTGCTCAAGAACCCCGAGCGCCTCCTCGAGGGCGTGGGCAAGGGGCTCGAAGACCTGTTTGGTGGTAAGAAGAAGAAATGACAACGACCGCCCCCGCATCGCCACGCGCACTCTCGATCGATGGCCTCCGCTTCCGCTATCCCGGCGCGAGCGCGGACGTCGTGGACATCGCGCAGTTCACGCTCGACGCGGGCGAGCAGGCGCTGCTCGTAGGCGGGTCGGGGCGCGGCAAGTCGACGCTGCTCCAGCTCATCGCGGGCCTGCTCGATCCCGATGCGGGCACGATCCGCGTGGGCGGGCGCAACATCCACGCGCTGACGGGCCCCGAGCGCGACCGCTACCGGGGCCAGCACATCGGCATGATCTTCCAGACCTTCAACCTGCTCCGCGGGTGGACGGCCGCGGAGAACGTCATGGCGGCCCTCGCCTTCGCCGACCACGAGGGCGACCACCGCGCCCTCGCGGTCAAGACGCTCGCGCGCCTGGGCATCGACCGCCCCGATGCGGACCCCGAGAAGATGAGCGTGGGCCAGCAGCAGCGCGTCGCGGTCGCGCGGGCGGTGGTCGGCAAGCCTGCGCTGGTGCTCGCGGACGAGCCCACCGCAAGCCTGGACCCCGAGAACGCGGCGGGCGCGATGGAGTTGATCGAGCAGGCGTGCAAGGAGAGCGGGGCTGCGCTGCTGTGCGTGAGCCATGACCCCGCGATGCGGGAGCGGTTTGGGCGCGTCGAGTCGCTCGAAGAGCTCTCGGCGACGCCCGAGGCGTCGGGGGTGGCGTCGTGACCATCACCGACTTCTCCATCGTCACCCGCTCCCTCAAGGCGCGGCTGTTCTCCACGATCACCACGGCGCTGACGGTCGCGGTCGCGGTGGCGCTGATGATCGTCCTGCTCTCGATGCAGGCCTCAGGGCGGGCGGCGTTCCAGCGTGGGTCGGGCAACATGCACCTGCTCATCTCGCGCGATGCGTCGCCGCTCGTGTCGATCCTCAACGGCGTCTTCTACGCCAACGCGCCGCCCAACTTCATCGAGTGGGAGGAGTTCGACGACCTGTCGCGCGAGTTCCCCTTCGAGTGGACCATCCCGACGCAGCTCGGCGACAGCTACCGCGGGCGGCCCGTGCTGGCGACCACGCCCGGGTTCTTCACCGATTTCGAGCCCGCCGCGGGCGAGCCCTGGCGGTTTGCCGAGGGGCGGGCGTTCGAGCGTGAGTGGGAGATCGTGGTGGGCGGGCGCGCTGCGCAGGACACGGGCATCCGCATGGGCGACACGCTCTACGTCACGCACGGGCTCGCGGGCGAGGCGCACGTGCACAAGGAGTTCGAGTTCGAGGTTGTGGGGATCCTCGAGCCCTCGGGCAGCCCGCACGACCGGGCGCTGTTCATGGACCTGTCGTCGAGCTGGATCCTGCATGCGCACGATCGGCGGCTCGCGGAGGCTGAGGATTCGACGCAGGTCTCGCTCACGACCGCGGCGGACGTGCTCGATGAGGATCGCAAGATCACGGGGATCTATGCGCGGGTCATCTCGCTTGCGGTGCTGCCCCAGGTGCACACCGCGCTGCGCACCGACCCGTCGCTCGTGTCGGCCAATCCGAGCTTCGAGATCCAGCGCCTCTTCGCGATCGTGGGCGATGTGAACACGATCCTTGTGGGGATGGCGGTGGTGGTGCTCATCTCATCGGGCATCTCGATCATGATCGCGCTGTACAACTCGATGGAGCAGCGGCGCAGGCAGATCGCGATCCTGCGGGTGCTGGGGTGTTCGCGCCGGCGCATCTTCGGGATCGTCGTGACCGAGTCGGCGATGCTCGGGCTGATCGGTGCAGTCGCGGGCGTCGCGATCAGCCTTGTGGGGTCGGCGGTGGTGGCGGGCGCGATGCGGGCGCGTGTTGGGCTTCGGATCGAGCCGACGCTTGCGCTGGAGTGGGTGCTGCTCATCGTGCTCGCGGCGGTGTACCTGTCGGCGATGGCCGGCGTCGTGCCCGCGCTGATGGGGTACCGCACATCGGTCGCGCGGAACCTGCGCCCGATCGGGTGATGTCTCTGGGTGGCGTCTCTGGTGGCACGGCTCGGCGAGCCGTGTCTCAATCTGGAGCTCCGCACGGGCACGGCTCGGCGAGCCGTGCCACCCAGGAGATACCATCCCCCCATGCGCATCGACGTCCTCACCATCTTCCCCGACCTGTTCGAGCCCGTGCTCAGCGCGAGCATCCCGGGGCGTGCGCGCACGATGGGCGCAGCGGACTACCACATCGAGGACATCCGTGCGCACACCATCGACAAGCACAACAAGGTCGACGACCGCCCGTTTGGCGGCGGGCCCGGCATGGTGATGATGTGCCAGCCCGTGTGGGACGCGGTGCAAGCGGTCGAGGCGCGGGATGAGCGCACGCCGACGCGCATCCTGATGACACCCCAGGGCGAGCCGCTGACGCAGCCTCTGGTGGAGGAGCTTGCGGGGCTGCCGAGGTTGCTCATCGTTGCGGGTCACTACGAGGGGATTGATGAGCGCGTGGTGGAGAAGCTCCGCCCGCGCGAGATATCGATCGGCGACTACGTGCTTTCGGGCGGCGAACTCGCGGCGCTCGTGCTGATCGATGCCGTGGTTCGCCTGCTGCCGGGTGTGCTTGGCGATCCCGAGTCCGCCGCGCAGGATTCGTTCGGCACTGCGCCGACGACCGACCCGATCGGTAAGGAGTTGCCACGGAAGGTGCTGCGAGAGCTCGGGCTCGACGCGGGCGATGGCGACGGGGCCGCACGGCTGCTCGACTGCCCGCACTACACGCGCCCGCGTGAGTGGGAGGGGATGGCGGCGCCCGATGTGCTCTTCTCGGGCGACCACCAGGCGGTGGCGCGCTGGCGGCTCGAGCGCATGCTCGAGCGGACGCGGGAGCGCAGGCCCGACCTGCTCGACGATCCCGCGAGCCCGGAACGTGAGTGACGGGCTTCTCGGGCCCGTGGTACTCGTAGCCGGTCGCTCACGCTCCCGGCTCGCGGTCGAGGGAACCGGTGGTCACGGTCGTCGTATGAACTGCGGGGACGCCGGAGGATTCGACATGGTGAATCGGCGCGGCATCACACTGATCGAACTCATCGTGATCATCGGCCTGAGCGCAGCCATCGTGGCGGTGCTCTTGCCCATGCTGTCGCGGACTCGCAGTGGTGGAGGCATGAAGGTGAAGGACGCCGCGAACCTCCGCTCGATCGCCCAGTCGTTCAACGCGTGGGCGCCGGACAACAAGGACAAGTACCCCACCCCCTCCATCGTCGATCGGAACAACGATGTCCTCTCGGCTGCCGACCCGGGCGAGAAGAACACCTCGGGCGCAGTGATGTCCCTCCTCATCTTCGCAAACTCAATGACCCCCGAGGTCGCCGTCAGCCCGCTCGAGACGGGCCACGTCCAGATCATGGCCGCCTACGAGTACACCATTCCCTCGGGTGCCATCAACCCCGCCGCCGCGCTGTGGGACCCGAAGTTCAAGGGCACGCCCAAGGACCAGGTCCCGGGCCCGAGCACCACTGTTGCGCACCTGAGCTACGCGCACGCCCCGATCGCTTCACTCCGCGCGGTGGACATCGGCGCGCTGAGTGCGACCACCCCGCTCCTCTCCGGTCGCGGCCCGCTCTACGAGCCCGATCCCAGGAAGCCGGGCGCCTACCGCGTCTCGCCCGACGACGCAGCGCGTGGCGTCGACTCGCCGGCCTACGTCATGCACAAGAACAAGAACGCCTGGCGAGGCAATGTCGCCTTCCAGGACGCCCATGTCGAGTCCCGCAGCGCGGTCCTCGATGATGGCGACCACCTCTTCGTCCGCGAGAATCCCAAGCCCGATGGCACGCCCCAGGACGCCTTCATGCGCGAGTACTGGCGTGGCGTGCCGTTCGACGTGCCGTTCGAGTTGATCTCAGGCGGGACCGTCGTCGGCACGCCCGATGATCCGTACGCGGAGCCTGATGGGCCGCGTGTGTACGTGGATGGGGATAAGTAGCGAGGTCGGGCATTGCCCCTGCTCGCGCCGGGGCGGCACGCCCCGGCTCGCTCCTGCGAGAGCGGCGGAGAGGGGTGGCTCAGGCGCCGCCGCCGAACATGGCGAGGAGGATGTTCAGGTCGGTGGAGCCGACGATGCCGTCGGCGTTGATGTCGCCCTCGAGGATGGTGACGCCGTCCGAGCTGCCAAAGTTCGCGAGCAGGATGTTGAGGTCCTGGGAGTCGACGACCTGGTCGCCATTGAGGTCGGCCAGGAGGAACTGGACGAGCGGGATGGTGATGGCGTCCATGGCGAAGGGTGGGCTCTTGCCCGTGTTCTCCCACGCGTCGAGGATGGTGTCGCCGCGGTCGTCGGTGACGTTCTGGTCGTGGAGGAACTCGATGTATTCCTTGGAGGCGGTCTGGTAGTAGAGCGTGACGGTGGCGGACGCGGCGCCCTCGGGGATCTGGTAGCGGGTGATGTCGAAGTTCTGCCCGTCTTCGTAGGAGTAGCCGACGTGGGCGGCGCCGACCCCTTCGAAGCCCGCGTTGGTGAAGCCGATGGGGGGGATGCGGTTGTCCTTGACGATGGTGTTGGCGAGGAACTGGTGGAAGGTCTCGCCCACGGGCAGGCCCGTGACGCCCGAGGCGTACTCGTCGATGCCGAGCTTGGTCTCGTAGACCTTGGTGTCGCCTGTGGTGAGGTCGGCGTTCTCGAAGTCGTAGTGGCCGCGCTCGGCGATGAGCTCTGCCTCGTCGTCGAAGAACTTCACGTTGATCCAGATGCGCCGGCCCTCGACCATGCCCGTGAGGAGCTTGTGGCCGCAATAGTTGGTGATCTCGACGGAGAGGTCAGAGAGGGTCTGGGTGGCCTCGGCGTCGGTGGCCTGCTCGAGCATGTACTCGACATCGGTTTTCTGGAGCGCGAAGGCGTCGAGGTCTTCCTGCGAGAGTTCGCCCGCGTAGACGTACTCGAGGACGTCGACGAGCCACCTGTTCGCGCCGGCGAACGAGTGGTAGGGCATGTCGGTCTGCTCGGGGAAGCCGAAGAACGGGTTGCAGGCGTTGCCCGTGGTGTCGGGCATGTGGCAGTCCTGGCACGTCGAGACGGCGGGGTTGTTGCCCCCGAACCGCCCGCCGAGGTCGATGGGCCCGTCGGCGAAGGCGGAGTTGGCCCATTCGAAGTGGGTCCGCTGCTCGGGGAACATGTCGTGCGGGTTCTGGGTGGGGTGCGGGGTGCCGAAGTCGTTGTACTGGTACGAGCCGTCGGGCTGGCGGTCGAGGACGGGATTGGAGACGTTGTGGCACGTGCCGCACATGTCGGCGGACTGGTGCCATGGCGAGAAGAGCCACTCGTGGGGCGGCTGGTCCTCTTCGGGTGTGTAGAAGTTGGGGCCGCGCCGGACGTCGGAAGGGTCCATGACGTAGTTGCCGTTGTGGATGCCGACGGGGACATCGCCGCCGAGCGCGGTGAGGATGGTCTGGTCGATCGCCGGGCTGACGCCGTCCTTGTAGACGGGGTCGACGGTGCGGTGGCAGAAGTTGCAGTTGATGCCGTTGTCGAGGTCGGATTGGAAGAAGGGGGGCGAGTAGCCGTTGGGGTTGTCGACGACGCGCCCGTTGAGCCACGCCTGCGGAGAGTGGCAACGCCAGCACGCATCGCCCGCGCCGGGGGTGTCCTGGTTGGCGACGGTGACCGCGGCCTGGAAGAGCGGGTCGCGCGCGGCGTTGGCGTGGAGCGAGCCTCGCCAGCGGGCGGGTTCCGCGTTCAGGTCGAAGTTGGCGTGACAGAACGAGCAGTTCGAGAAGGGCAGGATCTCCTCAAACAGGGAAAGCGGCTGGGACCCCGGCATGTGGAAGTCATCGACGGTGGATGGCACGGGGATGCCCGGCTCGGGGTCGCCGGCAAGGGCGGCCACGCACCCGATCACAATGCAAACACCCAGGCTCGCCAGGGGCACTCGGCGGTCGATTCTCATGTCTCTCGGTCCTCTCGCAGTTCCTTGGCGCGATGCGCCCCTCCAAGCCTATCCACGGTGCGCCCGGGTCAAGGGATCGGTTCGACTTTCGTAGGGGTTTGGCGGAAGTTGGGCGGGGCGTGAGCGCGGGCGGGCGTCGTTCGCGAGAGCGCGATGTCAGGGGAGCTATTTCACCTGTGATTGGGCCCGGCTGCCGATAATCGACGGTGAACCCCCTGACTTCGGAGACTTGAGCTTGAGCGCGAACTCGGATTCTCGGACCTGGACGGTGCCCCACACGATCGCGTGGCTTTGCGGGCTTGCGCTCTGGGCGCTCGCGGTGCTGAGCGTCGCGAGCTACTCCCCCGCAGACCCACCCGGGCACGCGATGGCCCCGCACCACGGCGCGGACGCGATCGCCAACCTGGGCGGGCTCGTCGGGGCGAGGTTCGCCCACGAGGCCCTGCTGGCTCTTGGGGTCGGCGTGTGGGTGGTGCTCGCGGGGTGGGCGCTTGCGCTGGGGCTCTGGGCCTTCGGGAAGCGGGCGAGCGACATGCCACTCCGGATGTGCGGCGTGGTGATGGTCGCCATCGCGGTGAGCGCGCTGCACGCCTTCCTCCTGCCGGGGTGGAGTTCGCGGCCTGAGGGCGGCGGGGGGGTGATCGCGATCGCGGCGGTCGATGCGCTCGAACTCCGCTTTGGCGATCTGACGTTCGTGATCCTGACGCTTGGCATGCTCATCGGGCTGCTCGTGGCGTTTGACCGTTGGGTCTTTGCGGCGCCCGCGGCGGCGGCGCGGTGGTTCGTGAGCCTGGTGTATGGCAAGCTGACGCCCGCGCTCGCGGGCATCGGGTCGGCCCGTCATGGGGCGTGGGCCCGCCCGAACGATGTGGACGACGATGCCGAACTGCGGGCGGCGGCGCGGCGTCGGTCGCGCCGCGCCGAGCGCGCCGAAGCCGAGGGGTTCGACGCGGACGAGGAGGATGCGGCGGTCGCGGTGGCGGAGCGGCCCGCGGTGCGGCGCAAGAAGGCGCGGCCGGCTCCTATCGAGGTCGAGGACGATGTCGATGAGGCCGGCGAGGAGGACGAGGGCGTGCCCGGCGCGCCCCAGGTCTTCTCCGAGAGCGAGCTGCGCGACAAAATCGCCAAGCTGCCCGTGCGCTTCGCGGGCTCGGGCAAGACCAGCGCGACCGCGGAGGACCTCGACGAGCTCCGGCGCGAGCGCCAGAGCGAGGCGGAGGTTGAGCGCAACTACGTCTTCCCGGGGCTCGACTTGCTCGAGGACCCCGACACGAACTATGACGAGAAGCTCGAGGCGTACGTCCGCGAGCAGGCCGAGGCGCTGGAGCGGGCGCTGACGGAGTACGGCATCAAGGGCGAGGTCGCGGCGATCGAGTCGGGGCCTGTCATCACGCTCTACCAGGTCAGGCTCGCGCCGGGCACGAAGGTCGCGGCGATCCAGGCCGTCTCGAGTGACATTGCCCGTGCGCTCAAGGCGGTCAACATCCGCATCGTGCCCAACACCGAAGGGCGCGACACGGTGGGCGTCGAGGTGCCCAACCAGGTGAAGGAGCGGGTGCGGATCAAGGAATTGATGAGCCGCCACGAGCGGGCTTCGAAGATGAAGCTGCCGTTGTTCCTGGGCAAGGATGCGTCGGGCGATCCACTGATTGTTGATCTGGCGTCGCTGCCCCACGTGCTCATCGCGGGCACGACGGGCTCGGGCAAGTCGGTGTGCATGAACGCGATCATCATGGGCTTCCTGTACACGCAGAAGCCGACGGACCTGAAGCTCGCGATGGTCGATCCGAAGATGGTCGAGCTGAGCCAGTTCCGCGACATCCCGCACCTGATGACGCCCGTGATCACGGAGATGTCGAAGGCGGCGGCGATCCTGGAGTGGGCGGTCGGCAAGATGGACGAGCGGTACGAGCTGCTCGCCGCGGCGGGCTGCCGGGACATCGGGGGGTACAACGGGCTCAGTTGGGAGGAGAAGAAGGAGCGCCTCGAGCCTCGCAGCGAGGTGGAAGAGGCGCGCATCCCGCGCAAGCTGCCCTACATGGTGTTCATCATCGACGAGCTGGCGGACCTGATGATGACGCACAAGGAGGTGGAGTCGTCGATCGTGCGCATCGCGCAGAAGGCTCGCGCGGTGGGCATCCACCTGATCCTCGCGACGCAGCGCCCGCAGGCGAACGTGGTGACTGGCCTGATCAAGAGCAACATGCCCGGTCGTATCAGCTTCAAGGTCGCGTCGGGCATGGATTCGCGGATCGTGCTCGACCAGAAGGGCGGCGAGCTATTGCTCGGCCAGGGCGACATGCTCATGATCACGCCCCGCTCGTCGCGTGCGATGCGGGCCCAGGGCACGCTTGTTGATGATGCGGAGACCCGCCGGGTCGTGCGCTTCATCAAGCAGCACTCCGCGGCGAGCTACGAGCGCCAGCTGGTCCAGCTCGGCGACGAGCGCGAGGTCGCGGCGGCCGATGCGGACGAGCGCTTCCGCGCTGCGGCGCAGGAGGACCCGCTCTTCGACAAGGCGGTCGAGATGATCATCGAGTCGGGGCGCGGGTCGGTGTCCCTCCTGCAGCGCCGCCTGGCGATCGGGTACACGCGGTCGTCGCGGCTCATCGAGATGATGGGCGAGGCGGGCATCCTCGGGAAGCACAAGGGGACGGTGGCGCGCGATGTGGTGATGACGCTCGAGGAGTGGCACGCGATCAAGGAGATGGCGGAGTCGCCGGGCGAGGAGGACGATGGTCAGGGCGACCTGTTCGCGGAGGCGCCGGGTGGCGATGACGCTCAGGCGGCGGCCGGCGGGGCGGGCGAGCTTGCGCCGTTCCTGAGCGATGACGATGCGGAGCCGGTGGTCACCGTTGAGGAGTCGCCCGAGCCCGAGCCCATCGCGGTCGATGAGGGCGAGGACGAGAAAGAGGACGAAGACAGCGAGGACGAGGAAGAAGACGGCGACGAGGAAGCGGGCGAGGATGACGACGACGAGTACGAATATGAGTACGAGTACGTCGACGACGATGAGGACGATGAAGAGGGCGACGAAGAGGAAGAGGAGGGAGACGAGGAGGGCGATGAGGACGACGAGGAGTGGGAGGATGGCGAGGAAGAGGATGACGAAGAAGAGGATGATGGCGAAGAAGAGGATGACGAAGAAGGGGACGAGGACGAGGAGGACGAGGACGAAGACGAGGATGAAGACGACGGGGAGTGGGACGACGATGAAGAAGGGGATGATGAGGACGAGGAAGACGACGAGGATGACGATGAGAGGTAGGCCCGTGAGGGGCCTGCGCTCGCCCGCGGCGACGTGAGGCGCACGCGGGGCGGTGTGTGCCAAACGCCCATCGCGTGGCCCTATCATCCGCCCATGACCGCTCAGGCAGGCACGATCGAGGACAAACGCGAGGCGCCCGAGCTGCGCTGCCCGATGTGCGGGTACGACGTGACCGCATCGCTCCGGATCGACGAGGCGGTGTGCCCCGAGTGTGCTGGGGAGATCAGCTACGACAACGCGTGGCCACCCCCGCCGGCTGAGCCCGCGGCACGCGGCGTGTTCGCGATCCTCGGGTGGTGGCTTGGCATCGCGGTGGTCGGCATCGGGCTCTCGGTCCTCCCTGCGCTCGTGCAGGATTGGCACTGGGGCACGATGCCCGTCGGGTTCGTGGTCGGGTGGCTCGCGAACCTGAGCTTCTGGCTGTTCTTCGCGTCGGTGTTGTTGCTCGCGTGGGCGGACAACCTCGTGCGGGCGATGTGCTGGCAGGATGCGCACACCGCGGGATGGCGGCTTCTGGCGCTGTTCATCCCGACGTACTTCGGCACGCTCGGGGTGGTGATCGCAAGCCGGATCGCGCTGGGGTCGGTGTTGTGATGGAGCTGCTCGTCGCGACGACCAACCCGCACAAGCTCGAGGAGGTGAGTGCGGTGCTCGGTGGGCTGGGCGTGCGCATCGTCGGGCTTGGCGACATCGGGGGGGCCTTCGAGGAGCCGGTCGAGGACCAGGACACGTTCGAGGGCAACGCGAGGCTCAAGGCGTTGCACTATGCGCGGGTGAGCGGGCGGGCGTGCCTTGCGGACGACTCAGGGCTCGAGGTCGATGCGCTGGGCGGGCGGCCCGGCGTGTACTCGGCGCGGTACGCAGGGATCGGCGAGACCCGCGCAGAGCGTGACGAGGCCAACAACGCGAAGCTGCTCCGCGAGCTCGGGGGCGTCGCGGACGCGGAGCGCACGGCGCGGTTCGTGTGCGCGATGTGCATCGCGGAGCCCGATGGGCGGGTGGTCGCGGAGGCGCGGGGGACGTTCGAAGGCGTGATCGGTCACGCGCCGCGCGGCGCAAACGGGTTCGGCTACGACCCGCTCCTCGTCCTCCCCGATGGGCGGACCAGCGCGGAGCTCTCGCCCGAGGAGAAGAACGCCCGGTCCCATCGCGGGGAGGCGACGCGCCTGATCGCGGAGCAGCTGTCGCGCGTGGGGCGATGAGGCCAGCGATTGCCAAGCGTGCGTGAAGGGATTCGAACCCCTGACCTTCGGCTTCGGAGGCCGACGCTCTATCCAGCTGAGCTACACGCACCCGGGGGGCGGCTTATGCTGCCCGACGGTCATCCTACGCCCACGCCCTCCGCACGGCAAAGTGCGCACCACCCGCCCCGTTTCCACGATCGCCCCCGATGCCCCAACCCGACGCCCGAGCCCGGTCCTCGCCCCCATCGCACGCGGCGCCGCTCGCGATCACGCTCGGGCTGGTCGCGCTGGCGAGCATGGGCACGGGGGCGGTGACCAACGGCGTGTACTTCATCACCAAGAGCCTGTACGGGTTCGACCGGTTCCAGAACTGGGGGCTCGCGCTGGCGGCGAGCGTGGCGTACATCGTGGGGGCGGTTTCGGTGGGGCGGCTGACGCGCGCGATCAAGCGCAAGCGTGCGCTGACGACGCGGCGCGTGCTCGCGGTGCTGCTCGCGGCGATGGGGATGGCGTGCTTCTTCCCGGCGCTGGTGCGCGTGCCCCTCGCGGTGTGGTTCTTCCACGCGGGGTATCACCTGCTCGCGGGCATGTTCTGGCCCATGGTCGAGAGCTACGTGTCGGGCGGGCGGCGCGGCGCTGGGCTCCGACGCGCGACGGGGCTCTTCAACGTGACGTGGGCGACGACGCTGCCGCTCGCGTACTGGCTCATGGCGCCGTTCCTCCCCGAGCGCACGGGCGATGGCGGCGCGCTGCCGATGGGGCCCTTCATCGTGCTCATCGGGCTCGGGGTGGTGCACCTCGGCGGTCTCGTGTTCATCGCGCTGCTCACGCCCGACCCGGGGCGGCATGGCGATGCGGGCATCGAGGAGCCCGCGGGGCAGCGCGAGCTCTACGGCCGGCTGCTCTCATGCTTCCGTGTGGCGCTCATCGCGAGCTATGTGCTGCTTAGCGCGGTGACGCCCGCGCTGCCCGATTGGACCGCGGAGCTTGGCATCCCCGATGTGTGGCGCACGCCCGCGGCGTCGGTGTGGATGGCGGTGCGCGTCGGGGTGTTCGCGCTGCTCATGTGGTGGCACGGGTGGCACGGGCGCTTCCGCACGCTGATCTGGTCCATCGGCGCGATGGTCGTGGGCACCGCGACGACGTTCCTCGCGGGCGATGTGGCGACGCTCCTGATCGGGCTTGCGCTGCTTGGCGTGGGGTCGGGCGCGACGTACACCGCGGCGATCTACTACGCGATGGCGCACGGCGAGGCGGAGATCGACGCGGGCGGGACGCACGAGACGATGATCGGGCTCGGCTACCTGTCTGGCCCCGTGTTCGGGCTCATGGCGGCGGGGTTCGTGCACGCGAGCGGCGTCGTGGAGGGGGCGCGGGCCGAGCGGACCGACCAGGTGGCGCTGGCGATCGTGGGGCTCGCGGCGTTGGTGCTCATCGCGATCGTCGTGCGCCTCGCGGTGGGGCGGCGCGAGCGGGGCTAAGCGGGGCCCTCGTCCTCGGGCGTGACCTCGCGGTAGAGGTCGAGGTAGAAGTCGAGGCGCTGCTTGCCCGCGAGCGTCTTGGTGCGAGCGAGCTTGAACCCGAAGCGTTCGAAGAGGCCGATCGCCGCGGAGCGCTCGACGAAGGTGTCGAGGACGACCTTGAGGGCGGCGCACTCCCTGCAGTGAGCGAGGGCGTGGTTGACCAGGGCCTTGCCCACGCCACGCCCCTGCACGTCGGGCAGCACGCGCAGGCGGCGCAGCTCGCAGACGTCCTCCTCCATGGGCCAGACCGCCACCATGCCGACGGCGCGGTCGCCCAACTCGGCGATCCACAGGCGTGGGCCTGAGTCCGCGAGGTAGCTCTTGGACAGGTCCTCGAGGTCGGAGGTGTCGTCGGAGGCGTTGGGGGCCTCGCCGCTCAGGGCGCCCGCCTCGAAGAGCCGCATGACGACGTCGGCGTCGTCGGCGCGGGCATCACGGATGGCGGGCTTGATCTCAACCATGACTGGCCTGACCTTCCCCTTCTCCTTGCGTGCTGCCGGCATAGGTCCCCTTCAAGCCTGAGTCCTTTGCAAGTCTACCGGATGATCATGCCCCGGCACGGGCAGCCATGCGGCATGTTCGTTCTTTGTTGGGGCTCAGAGCGGCGAACGCCCCACGACGATCGCATCGCGGGACCCCGTCGAGACGACCTGGGCCACGAACGCGTCGAACTCCCGCTGGAACTCCTCGAGGTCGTCGTTGAAGTAGGTCAGGGCGACGCCGGGCCCTGCGCGGCGGGCGAGCGATGCGTTGGCGGCCTGGTTGCCGAGCTTCGTGGCCAGGGCCTCGCGTGAGCGCCCCTCCGACGCCTCGATGAGCAGGCGGCGGAACGCGGGGGCGTAGCGACCGCCCGCGCCCTCGTGGAGGAAGTGCGTCAGCGCCCAGACGTGGGCGTAGTAGCGGACGACGTCGTTATTGGTGGGGGTCAGGAAGTCCTGGGGGTGCGAGTCGAAGAGTTCGGCGACGGGGATCGTGTTGCCCGTGACGTGTGCATCGCGCAGGACGTCGTAGCGCCCGACATTGGCCCAGGGGAGGAACATGGGCGTCTCGTGCGACCAGCGGTGGCCTTCCATGTAGGTGGCGATGCCCTCTTCGAGCCATGCGGGGAGGGGGTCGGCGAAGGTGCGCTGGGTGTATTGGTGCCACCCCTCGTGGGCGGCGATGGACAGGGTGTCGCGCAGGCCCAGGTCGTAGTAGACGCCAATGCCACGCGAGGCGAAGCCGCCGCGCTGGATCTGGAGGAGCTGTTCGGCTTGCGGGCCCATGAGCTGGAGCGCGACGCGCTCCCATTGCGGGCGGGTGCGCATGAGGTAGGTGTCGAGCTTGAGGTTCGGCGCGGGGAGCGGGGCGATCGCGGTGCGGTAGTGGCGCAGGGCGTACTCGAGGAAGAGGGCGGTGCGGTCGCGCGAGGCCCGGTCGCTCTCGGTGGTGTAGAGGCGGTAGTTGTAGGTGCGGAGCACCTCGCCCTCGGCGCCCGAAAAGGTCCACGGCTCACGCGCGAGGATGCGCGGGGTGTCGTCGTGACGCTCGGGCGCCGCGGCGATCTGGTCGATGGACTGCGGGCCCGTCGCCGCGGGGCCATCGGGCGCAGCGCAGGCGCCAAGGGCGAGCAGGGCGAGGGCGCCAAGGCGGGCGGCTCGGGACGGAACGCTTCGGGGTTGTTCGTGGTTCACGAGAGCTCCTTCATGCGCTGTTGGGCGGCGTCGCGCTCCGCGACCTTCTGGTCCATCTGGTCGCGCGTCTGCTGCACGAGGTGGGCGGGCGCCTTGTCGGTGTAGCCGGGGTTGGAGAGGCGCTTGTCGAGTTGGGCGATGTCCCTGTCCAAGGCTTCGAGCTTCTCCTCGAGGGCGGCGCGCTCGACGGAGGGGTCCACCGCGTCCGCGAGGTCAGAAAGCGACAGCTCCGCGCCATCCACGATGAAGCGTACGGCGTCGCCACCCCCTTGTTCGGATGACACGGCTGCGAGCCCCGCGAGCGTCTCGACCACGCCCCCGCCTTGGGCGATCCGCTCCGCCCACTCGGGGGGCGCGTGGAGCGTCACCTTGCGACGCGGCGGGACGTTCTGCTTGGCGCGGACCTGGCGCATGGCATCCGTGAGTTCGCGGAGTTGTTCGAACGATGCCTCGGCCTGCTCGTCGATGAGCGTGTCGTCGATGAGGGGCCAGCCCGCGGTACAGAGGAGGGGGGCGTCCGCGGTGCGCGAGGGGTTGAGTTCGAGGCCGTCGGGTGCTGCGGGCGCTTGGCGATCGTGCAGCGCCGCCCACACGGCTTCCGTGACGTAGGGCAGCACGGGGTGCATGAGCCGGATGATCGCATCGAGCGTGTGGAAGAGGACACCCTGTTGCGATGGCGACTCCTTGACGGTCGGCTTGACCGCTTCGAGGTACCAGTCGCAGAAGTCGCGCCAGAGGATGTCGTAGAGCGACTGCGCGTAGTTGGAGAACTGGTAGGACTTGAGCGTGCCGTCGATGTCGCGGACGGTGCGCGCGAGGCGCGAGAGCATCCAGCGATCGACGAGGGCCAGTCCGGACGAGCCGCGACCGTCAGGGAGCGGGCCCGATGCGGCGCCGTCGGTGCTTGGGTGTGAGGGGGGTGCTTGTGCGGCGAGGGAGTCCGCTCCCTGACGGTCGCGGCTCGTGGATGAAGATTCGTCGAGCACCATCATCGTGAACCGTGCCGCGTTCCAGAACTTGGTGACGAAGTTGCGCCCCATGTCGAACTTGCTCGACGTGTTGCGCGCGAGGGGCATGTCGGTGGTGGGGGTGGCCTTGCCCGACGCGACGCCGTAGGACGAGACCATCTTGTGGGACGGGTTCTTCGGGCATTGCTGTATGGGCGCCGCCACCCGCCGCCCGCCCTCGTCGGTGACCATCTTGGGTGTGAACACCTCGGCGCAGTGGGGGCAGATGAGGTCGACGGGCATGCGCACGTCCTGGGTCTGCGTGGTCATGTGGCAGAGGACGAAGCGCATGGCGTCGGCGCCGTGGGAGTCGATGAGGTCGAGCGGGTCGACGCCGTTGCCGAGGGACTTGGACATCTTCTGGCCTTCGCCGTCCTGGATCATGGCGTGGATGAAGACGTCGGCGAAGGGGGGTGGGCCTGGGTCTTCGGTGGCCCGGCTCGCCGAGCCGGGTTCCCCTGAATGCCCCTGGTCGCTCGAAGACCCGGCTCGGCGAGCCGGGCCACCGGGAGAGAGGAAGTAGCGGTTGAACATCACCATGCGCGAAACCCACAGCGTGATGATCTCGCGCGCGGTGCAGAGGACGTTGGTCGGGTTGAACGCGGCGAGCAAGCCGAGCGTGTCCTGGAAGCCGTGCTTGAGGAGGAGGTCGCGGATGTGGAACTGGCCGTAGGGGCCCGCGTCCGCGACGCCCGTGGTCTTGATGGCGACGGCGCAGACGAGGTCATCGGCCTCGGTGATGTCATCGGGCTTGGTGAGGGGGGTGGCGCTCGTGCCATCGCGCTCGAGGTCGGCGGCGCGGAAGAGCTGGTAGGCGAGCCCCTCAGCCGGCGGCGTCTTGTCGCGCAGGTGCAGCAGGCGGTCGATCAGTTCGCCCGACTCCTGGTCGGCCTCGCCGATGAGCGCCTTCCAGGTGCCGACGTGCTTGACCCAGACGGACGCGATGCGCTCGGCGTGGTCGGGGTCGATCTGGTGGGCGGTGATGAGGGGGAGGTTGTGGTTGGGCCAGCCGAGCGTGGAGAGCGGCCAGAGCGCAGAGGAGAACCAGGTGTCGAGGACGTCGGGGTCTCGCGACAACTCAAGTGCCTTCTCAAGAGTCGAGACCCACTCCTCGCCCTCGTTCGGCACGCAGGCCGAAATCCGCACGGGCATCTCTTCGGCAGCGAAGAACCCGGTGGTAGGCACTTTGGAGTCGTGGTCAATCAGGCCATCGCGCTTCGACGACTCGAACCTCGCAGCGACACGCTCGTGAAGCAACCAGAGTCTGTACGCAACGTAGCTTGCAAGCTCCGGATCCTCAAACGTTGCGCTCCACACCGGAATCCGATGCCCCCACCAGAGCTGCCTGCTGATGCACCAGTCGCGGAGGTTGTCGTGCCAGGACTCGTAGGTCTTGGCGTAGCGGGCGGGGTGGAAGGCCATGGCGCCATCGGTGGTTTCCTCATCAACGAGCCGCGACCGTGAGGGAGCGGGCCGGGGGGCGTCGGTGCTCGCGGCCGCGGCACGACCGTCGATGACGCCGCCGAGGTCCTCGCCTTGCTCGTGCAACACGTAGCCGATGGCCCGTTCGAAGGAGGATTCGGTGTTGAGGTAGCGGGTGCTGCCGTGGCGGGTCCATGTGCGGGTGGGGGAGTCCGCTCCCTGACGATCGCGGCTCGCAGAGGCAGAAGCGCTTCGGATGCGGCGTGTGGCGTACGACTTGAAGTCGTTCATCGCGCGCTCGGGAGGCGCGTCCGAGGAGACGACGATGTGGACGTGGGTTGTGCGCACGTTACAGGCGTGAAGCTGCCAGCCGCGGTGCTCGCACACCTCGCGGATTGCATCGGCGACGGCGGCGCGCTGCTCCGCGTTGAGTGTGACGGGGTCACCTTCGAGGCGTTCTTCGTTGAACTCGACCCGGCGAGGGTCCGGCGGGAGGCGGGGGGAGTCGGGTTTCGCATGGGACCGATCGACGGAGCCGGCCTCGTCGCCGGGGAGGTGGGTGCCGTAGGTGGAGAATGTGATGAAGTAGGAGGTGGACTTGTTGGTTTGGGTTGCGGCGCGGTTGGGGGGGGGAGCGGTGTTGGAGGCTTGGGAGGTGAGGGAGCCCGCTCCCTTACGGTCGCGGCTCGTTGGGAGATCGCGGCTCGTTGATGGGAGCCAAGTGTCCGTTGTGCGCTGCTCTTTGACCAGCGCCCGCTGGGCGAAGCCGACCAGGCGTTCATCGCTCACCTTGCAGTACCACTGGTCGCTCAGGTAGGGCTCGATGGGCGCGTGGGAGCGGTAGGAGTGGCCCACGGCGTGGGTGTAGGGCTTCTTGTCGGCGAGGAGGTTCGCGTCGCGGAACGCCTGTTCGATGGCGGTGCGGGCGTCTTCGCGGCTCAGGCCGACGAACTGGTGCGCATCGCCGACATCGGTCCAGCCGTGCTGGTCGGAGATGGAGCCGTCGGGGGCCATGACGTTGATGGCGACCACGCCGGCGCTGCACGCGGCGGCGATCTCCTCGGCGTGGGCGAGCCCGAGCATCTCGTCGTTGGGGTCGTGGGCTGGGGTGACCTTGAGGAAGCCCGAGGCGTACTTGGCCTTCGCGTCAGAGCCCTCGGGGTCGGGCATGACGACGTACTTGTCGCCAATGATCGGGATGATGCGCCCGACGAAGGGGAGCTTGACGCGCTTACCGATGAGGTGCTTGCGCTCGGGGTCGTCGGGGTTGACCGCGACTGCGGTGTCGCCCAGGTAGGTCTCGGGGCGTGTGGTCGCGACGGTGACGTGCTCACCGGTCTCGGCGCCCGCCTCATCGACGAGCGGGTACTTCATGTACCAGAAGAACGAGTCGACATCCTTCATCTCGACCTCGTCGTCGGCGAGGGCGGTCTGGGTGACGGGGTCCCAGTTGACGAGGCGCTTGCCGCGGTAGATCAGCCCGGCCCTGAACAGTTCGAAGAAGGCCTCGCGCACGGCGCGCGCACAGACCTCGTCCATGGTGAAGCGCTGGCGCGACCAGTCGCACGAGCAGCCCATCTGCTTGAGCTGGTCGGTGATGGCGGCTTCGTACTCGTCCTTCCACTCCTGGACCTTCTCGATGAAGGCGTCGCGCCCGTTCCCGCCCTCGACTTCCTGCCTCTTGTAGTCGGCGAGGGCTGGCTCTCCGGCTTCCTTCAGGCGCTTGTCCACGATGGTCTGGGTGGCGATGCCGGCGTGGTCGGTGCCGGGCATCCAGAGGGTCTCGTAGCCCATCATGCGGTGGGCGCGGATGAGGATGTCCTGGAGGGTGTTGTTGAGTGCGTGGCCCAGGTGCAGGCGTGCGGTGACGTTGGGTGGGGGGATGAGGATGGTGTAGGGGGGCGCTTCGCCGTTGAGTACGCGCGAGGGGCGGGCGTGGAAGGCGCTGGAGGCTTCCCAGCGCTCGCGGATGGTGGGCTCGTGCTCGGAGGGGGTGTATCGGGTTGGGAGGGAGGGAGAAGCGGGCACGAGGGGGCTCCTGGGCGGTGGCGAGCGGCGAACCACCCCGCAAGCGGGGCGTCGGAAGGGGGGGCGGGGTCGCAAGCGTGGGCGGACCCGGCGTGGGGACGATGGTGGGATAGGCGGTCGCCCGCCTAAGGGCCTGAGTGTATCGGGGCGGGTACTGTGGGGTCATGCGAGGTCGGGGAGCGCGATGAGGCAGGGCGGGATGAAGAACAGGCTGGTGTACCTGGCGTTGGTGCCCGTGGTGGGGCTCGCGGCGGCGGGCGTGTGGATGGCGATCCAGGTGGTGAAGCCGCCTGCGGAGGCCGGCGCGTCGGTGGGGGGCATGGTGGACCCCAAGGTGAGCGCCGAGCGGCTCGAGGTCGCCCGCTCGCTTGTCCTCAAGGACCGGTTCGATCAGGCGGAGGTGGTGCTCCGCGAGGCGCTCCGCGAGGACAGCACGAACCAGGAGATGATTCTTCTCTACGCGGAGGTGCTGTTGCGCCTCGGGCGTTCGGACGAGGCGTACGAGCGGTACGAGGAGGCGATCTTCATCGGCCCCGACCACGCGGAGTATCGCCACGCGGCGGGGACGCTCGCGAACCAGATCGGGAGGGTGGAGGACGCGGAGGCGCACTTCGCTGCGGCGCAGGACCTCGACCCGCGGAACCCCAAGTACCCGCTTTACCTGGCGCAGATCCAGCGGAAGCTCGGCAAGGTCGACGAGGCGCGCGTGAACCTGGTGCTCGCGGCGAAGCTCGACCCGGACCTCGCGATGGCGTGGGGCTCGCTCGCGGCGCTCGCGCTGGAGGGTGGCAAGCGCGAGATGGCGCTGCATTATGTCGCGAAGGCGCGGGAGCTCGAGCCGGGGCGGACGGTGTGGCGTGTGACCGAGGCGAAGGCGCAGCGAGGGCTTGGGCGCGTGGAGGAGGCGCTGGCGCTGCTGTATTCCGTGCCGGAGGCGGAACGGCTCGCCGACCCGACGCTGCTTGTTGAGATCGCGCTGTGCCACGGGCTTCGGAGTGAGCCGGGCAAGGCGGCGGAGGTGTACGTGGAGGCGGCGCGTGCCGACGCCGGGCGGCCTGAGTACGCGTACGAGGCGGCGTTGTGGTTCGAGCGGGCGGGCGATCTGGAGCCGGCGTCGATGTGGGCCTCGATCGCGGCCCATCAGGGGCACGAGGGGGCGGCCCGTCTGGTGGCGAAGCTGGGCGACCAAACGGGCCAGTAGGACACGTCAGGCGGGTCCGATCACTGCTTCTTCACAAGATCCCCCTCGACGAGGCTAGTGTCGTCCATTAGCCTTGGGGCTCTATGGAGGAGATTGCATCATGAAGATCCAGATGACTGTTGGCGCGATCGCGCTGGCCTGCCTGACGATGTCGGCGCAGGGCGCGGCGACGGAGATGATCGCGAGTGGGTTCCAGAAGGCGATCGCGCTGACGGGGGCGCCGGGTGACACCTCGCGCGTCTACGTGCTCGAGCAGGCGGGGCGGGTGCGGGCGATCGACCTCGGGTCTGGCACGGTGACGGACGTGCTTGACTTCGGCGAGAAGGTCCACTTCGCTGGGCAGCAGGGGGCGTTCGGGCTCACGTTCCACCCCGAGTTTCAGCAGAACGGGCACCTCTTCGTGCACTACGCGAAGAACGGTGCGAGCACCGATGTGGTCGTCGAGCGCTACACCATGAACAGCGACGGCGGGGGCGGGTTCGACCCGCTCAGCGCTGACCCGGCTTCGGGCCAGCAGGTCATCCGCCTGCCCAAGCCGACCCCGTCGCACGCGGGTGGGTGGATGGGGTTCGCGCCGGTTGACGACGGCAACTACCTCTACATCACGATTGGCGAAGGCGATGAGCGCGAGTTGGCTCAGGACCTGACCAACCCCATCGGTGCCGTGCTCAGGCTTGATGTCGATGGCGACGACTTCCCGGGCGATGATGAGCGGAACTACGCCATCCCGCCCAGCAACCCGTTCGTCGATGTCGAGGGCGCGGCGGGGGAGATCTGGCTCTACGGGCTGCGCAACCCGTGGCGGGCCAGCTTCGACCGCGAGACGGGCGACTTCTACATCTGCGATGTCGGCCAGACCTCGGCAGAGGAGATCAGCTTCGTGCCCGCCCACGTGCCCGGCACGATGCCCGGCGATGAGGGTTACAACGGCGGGCTCAATCTGGGTTGGCCCTGCAAAGAGGGCCTGCTCTGCGACGAGGACCAGGAGTCGTGCTCGTGTGACGACCCGACGCTCATCGACCCCTTCTTCACCTACACGCAGTCGGGCGGCAAGTGTGCGGTGGTCGGCGGTTACGTCTACCGGGGTTCGGAGATCCCCGCGCTCTACGGGCGGTACTTCCACCTCGACGTCTGCACCGAGCAGGTGTGGTCGTTTGTCACCGATGGGCAGACGGTGAGCGACATCAAGGAGCACACGGACGAGTTCGACCCAGAGGTTGGGAACCTCTTCAAGATGGTGACCTTTGGCGAGGACACGGCGGGCGAGCTCTACCTCCCGAGTTGGAACGGGAGCGGCATCTTCAAGGTCGTGCCCGGCGAGTGCGTCGCGGACCTCGACGCCAGCGGGAGCGTGGATTCGACGGACCTGAATCTGCTTCTGTTGGCATTCGGTGGGACCAACGCGGATGCGGACATCGACGCCAGCGGGACGGTCGACTCCGCAGACCTGAACCTGCTTCTGGCGAAGTTCGGCACCACCTGCCAGTAGGCCCCGGAGGGCCCGTGGTGTGGCGCGTAGCATCCGCGATGGGCGACACACTCCGCATCAACGAGGTCTTCCATTCGATCCAGGGTGAGGGCACGCGCGCCGGGAGGGCGTGCGTGTTCGTGCGCCTGGCGGGGTGCCACCTGCGCTGCGCGTACTGCGACACGGAGTACGCCTTCAAGGAGGCGCGGACACGGGCCATCGACGACATCATCGACGAGGTGTGCGGCTACCCGACGTCGTTCGTCGAGGTGACGGGGGGTGAGCCGCTGCTCCAGGCGCGGGTGCACGGCCTGATGGCCCGGCTGTGCGACCTGGGCAAGACCGTTGCGATCGAGACATCGGGGGCGTGCGACATCGGCGTCTGTGACCCCCGCGTGATCCGCATCATGGACCTGAAGACGCCCGGGTCGGGCGAGTGCGAGCGGAACGACCTGTCGAACATCGCGAAGCTCAACGGGCGCGACGAGGTGAAGTTCGTGATCTGTGATCGGGGCGACTACGAGTGGGCGCGGGGCATGGTGCGCGAGCACGACCTCACGAACAGGGTGGCGGCGGTCTTGTTCAGCCCGGTGTTCGAACAGCCACAGGGGCTCGAGATCCTGGGGATGGCGGGACTGCCGATGCGCGACCTCGCGGAGTGGGTGCTCGGGGACGGGCTCGACGTGGTGCTCCAGGCGCAGCTCCACAAGTTCATCTGGGACCCGCAGACGCGCGGCGTGTGAGCGGTGGCGGGCGGCCCGGCTCGCCGAGCAGGGGTCGCCCGTCGGTACACTTCCGCCCATGCCACCCGACACCGACATCCCCCACGGCGACAACATGTTCGGGCTCGCGCCCGACAGGGCCACCTCGCGCATCCGCCTGCTGCCCGTGCCCTTCGACGCGACGACGAGCTACGGGCGGGGCACGGTGGATGGGCCCCACGCGCTCCACGCCGCCTCCTCGCAGCTCGACCTCCACGACCTGCGGTACGGGCGCATCGATCGCGTCGGTATCCACCTCGACGAAGAGCCGCCCGACATCCGCCACCTCAACACCACAGCCCGCGAACTCGCGGACACGGTGGTCGCGCTGGGTGAGCGGGGCGGCGCAGACGAGCGCACGCTGGATGAGCTCAATGCCGCGGGGGCGTGGGTGGGGACGTCGGTGCGCAAGTGGGCGGCGGCGCGGTTCGAGGACGATGTCATCCCGGGCGTGATCGGGGGCGAACACTCGGTGTCGTACGGCGCGATCAAGGCGGCGGCGAACCGGTTCGGCGGGCTGGGCGTGCTCCAGCTCGATGCGCACATGGACCTGCGCGAGGCGTACCTCGGGATGGAGTGGTCGCACGCCTCGGTGATGTGGAACGTGATGGAGCGCCTGCCCGCGGTGACCAAGCTCGTCCAGATCGGCATCCGCGACTTCTGCTCGGAGGAGGAGGCGTACGTTGGCGCGTCGGGCGGTCGTGTGGTGACTCATTTCGACTACGAGTGGTACCGGAAGCGCGATCGGGGCGTGTCGCTCGCCGAGCTCGCCGAGCGCGCGATCGAGGCGCTGCCCGAGCACGTGTACGTGAGCTTCGACATCGATGCGCTCTCGCCCGACCTGTGCCCGTCGACGGGCACGCCGGTGCCCGGCGGGCTGTCGTTCAACGACGCGGCGCTGATTCTCGAGACGCTCGCGCGGTCCGAGCGCACCATCGTGGGGTTCGACCTGGTCGAGGTCGCGCCGTCGGAGGTGGGAGAGCTTGATGCGAACGTGGGGATGAGGGTGCTGTATCAGTTGTGTGGGGCGGCGGTGATGAGCCAGGGGTAGGCAGCTAGACGAGTTCGATGTGGTCGAGTTCGTCGTCGGGGTCGTGGCCCCACTTGCGGATCACGAGGCCCACGCCGACGCCGAACAGCGCGATGAGCAGGCTCAGCCCGCCCAGCAGGATCGGGATGAGCCACGTGGAGAAGAACCCCGTTGGGCGGGCGACGTGGGGTGTGGCGGGGTCGTAGCGGATCTCGACGGACTCGCCGATCTGGTAATCCCAGAGGGTGGAGCTATAGGGGCCCGTGGTGGCGGTCTGGGGCTCGCCGTTGCTGTTGGTGAAGGTGAAGGTGGGGACGTAGTTGCCCGAAGCGGAGCTGCCGCCGCGGAAGCCGATGTCGGTGACGGTGGCGGTGGTAACGATGCTTGCGCTGTTAAACTGCGCCTGGCGGATGGCGAAGTAGGTGCCGACGGCGGCGATGAGGATCGCGATGGCGATGATGACGGTGGGGATGCGGTACTTGCGCAAGTGCATGAGTGCATTGCCCATCAGTTGGTTCTGTCGGGAGGCCCCTGCCGTGTTCAACCTGGGCGATCGGCGGCGGTCTTCCCAGCGATCCTATCACCCCACTTCCAGCTGACGATGCACGCCGTGGCCCCGATGGTGAGCATCACGACGCTCAGGCCGCCAAAGGCGATGGGGATGAGCCAACTCGAGAAGAAGTCGGTGGGGCGGGCGATGTGGGGCTTGGCCGGGTCGTAGCGGACTTCGACCTGGGTGCCCTTGGGATAGGCCCAGCTGCTGGAGCTCATCGAGCCGGTCGTGGCGGCGACTGTTGCGCCGTTCTGATCGGTGAACTCGAACGTGGGGATGTAGGTGATCCCCTTTGACTTGCTCCGGTTCTCGACGCTCGTGACGGTGGCCATGGTGACGATGCCGTTGCGCTCGAAGGCGGCTTGGCGCAGCCCGGCGAAGGTGGCAACACCGCCGAAGGCCAGCGCGCCGAAGAAGAGCGCTCCGCACAGCAGGACCTGCTGCGCCCTCGGCATGAAGACGAGCCAGTGCCATGCGGCCTTCTGATCAGTCATGGATATTCCCTCGCCGCACTTCCGCTAGACCTGCAACACCCCTGTCTTGAACTCGCGGTCGTAGTCCCAGTTGTTTGCCATGCGGAGTGCCGCGGCGATCTCATCGCGTGTCTTGTGGGGTTCGATGATCCGGTCGAGCCAGCCGCGGGCCGCACCGTGGCGGATGTCCTGCTGTTCGTTGTAGCTCGCGCGGACCGCGTCGAGGATCTCTTCGTGCGTCTGCGGGTCGATCTCTTCGCCCTTGCGCTGGCGGGAGCGTTCTTCGATCATCGCGAGGACGCCAGAGGCTTGCGCTGCGCCCATGACGGCGCACTTCGAGCCCGGCCACGCCATGGAGACGAACGGGTCGAAGGCCCGCCCGCACATCGCGTAGTTGCCCGCGCCGTAGCTGCCGCCCAGGATCACGACGATCTTGGGGGTGATGGTGTTGCTCATGGCGTTCACCATCTTTGCGCCCGAGCGGATGATGCCCTGTTGCTCGGAGTCGCGCCCGACCATGAAGCCGGTGGTGTCGTGGAGGAAGACGATGGGGAGCTTGCGTTGGTTGCAGTCCATGATGAAGCGGGCGGCCTTGTCTGCTGAGTCGTCGTAGATCACGCCCGGCATGTTGACGGAGTGCGCAGGCCCCGCCTTGCCGCCCGGCTGTCGGCGCTGCGTGAGCTTCTTCTGGTTGGCGACGATGCCGACGGGGCTGCCCTTGATGGTGGCGTAGCCGCAGACGATGGACTGGCCGTAGTCGGCCTTGTATTCGTCGAACGACGACGAGCCGTCCCCATCGCCATCGACGAAGCAGTCGATGATCTCCTTGACGTCGTACTGAGCGCCCGCTTTGTCGGTGAAGATGTCGTAGACATCATCCGGGTCGCGTGCGGGCGCAGCGTGCTCGCGTTCGCTCCACCGCTTCATGCCCTCGTGGGTCTCGATAAGCGAGCGCAGGCGCTTCAGGCAGCTCTGATCGTCTTTCTCCTTGAAGTCGATCGTGCCCGAGATTGCGGCGTGCATGGATGCGCCGCCGAGTTCTTCATCACTGACCTCCTGCCCGATGGCCGCCTTCACGAGCGCGGGGCCCGCGAGGTAGAGGCCCGAGCCTTCGGTCATCAGTAGCGTGTCGCACAGAACGGGGAGGTAGCCGCCGCCCGCGACGCAGAAGCCCATGATCGCGGCGATCTGAGGGATGCCCGCGGCGCTGATCACCGCGTTGTTGCGGAAGATGCGCCCGAAGTCGTCGGTGTCAGGGAAGACGTCTTCCTGGAGCGGGAGGAAGACGCCTGCGGAATCGACGAGGTAGATGAGCGGCAGGCGGGCCATCATCGCGATCGTCTGTGCGCGGATGATCTTCTTGCAGGTCATCGGGAAGAACGCGCCTGCCTTCACGGTGGCGTCGTTGGCGATGATCATCGCGGGGCGGTCGTGGACGAGGCCGACGCCCGTGACGACGCCCGCGCCGGGCGCGCCGCCGTGCTCGGCGTACATGTTGTGCGCCGCCCAGAGGCCGAGTTCGGTGAAGGAGTCGGGCGAGTCGATCAGCCCGTCGATGCGTTCTCGGGCGGTGAGGCGGCCGCGCTCGTGCTGGCGGTCGATGGCCTTGGCGCCGCCGCCCAGCGCGATCTCGCGCTCGGCCTGGCGGAACTCCTCGTTGGCGGCCCTCAGGGCGTTGATCTTCGATTCGACGGCCACGTCAACCTCCTCGCGTGTCGCGCTGCATGGACGCCCAGCATAGGGAACTCCGCCACGCCGATGGTTTCTGGACCCGCACGCCCGTCGCGAACCCCCCAGCCCGCACGCCCCGTGGCGCCGGCGGTCCTCGGGGCTTGGCGGTGGGGCGGTTGATTCGGAGGCTTGAAGTGTGAGCGGGTGGGCCGATCACACAGAAGGAGGGCCTCCGAATGAAGACCGAAACAACGCTGATCGCCGGGGCGATCGTCGCGGCGGTGACCGCCACAGCGCAGGGCGGGCTCTCGGCCGCGGCGCCTGTCGTGATCGACCAGCCGTCGTCGGTGAACGTCTCGTTTGTCTCGCAGAGCGCCGGCGCGACGGGGTCGCTGTACTTCCTGGGGTGGGAGCCTGAGGGGATTGACACGATCGAGTACGCCGCCAGTTCCGACTTCAACATTCTCGGGACACACCTGATGTCGAACCACGGCACGCCGTTTGGCACGAGCGTTGATGTCGGTACGTTCGGCGCCGGCACGCTCCACTTCGCCTATCTCATCACCGATGGCGTGAGCGTCGCGCCGACCGGCTCCCTCTTCCGGACCGATGTCTCAGGCGACGAGGTCTATTTCGCATCGGAGATGACAGCGGTCACGCCCCAGGTCTACACCTTTGGTCTTGAAGACATCCGCAACCCGTCACAGTCGGACTGGGACTACAACGACCTGGTGGTGCAGGTGAGCGCGGCGCCGATCCCGGCGCCCGGCGCGACCGTGATTGGGCTTGCCTCGGTGCTCGTGCTTGGGCGGGTGCGCCGGCGGCGGGCGTGAACCAGACCGATCTTCCGGAGACCACCGCGGAGGCGCGGAGGTCGCGGAGGGGGACTCTTGTGTGTTGCAAAGCGAGCCGGGGCGTGTCGCCCCGGTGGCCTTGCATCGCAGGTTCCGACGGACCCGAGGGGCAACGCGGAACAGACGGGCGTTGAACAGGTGTGCGATCGCCGCTCGAGCGCCGGGGCGGCACGCCCCGGCTCGCTTGATGCGCGCCGTTTGCCTCAGCCCTTCCACTCACGCAGCTCGGGCCCCGCGTACTCGGCGATCGGGCGGATCAGGCGGTTGTTCTGGTGCTGCTCCATGATGTGGGCCGCCCACCCCGTGATGCGCGACGCGACGAAGATGGGCGTGTACTGCGGCACGGGGATGCCCATGACGAAGTACGTCATGCCGCACGGGAAGTCGACGTTGGGGTGGATGTTCTTCTGGTCGAGCATGATGCGCTGCACCTCGTCGCCCATGTCGAACCACTTGGTGGCGTCGGCGCCCTTCTTCTCGGCCATGGCGCGGCCGAGCTTGTTGAGGATGCCCGCGCGGTGATCGCCGTTCTTGTAGACGCGGTGCCCGAAGCCCATGAGCTTCTTCTTCTCCGCGAAGGCCATCTCCATCCAGCCCGCGACCGAGCCCTTGCCCGCGCTGACCCACTCGTCGATCTCCTTGAGCATGTCCATCGCGGCCTCGTTGGCGCCGCCGTGGAGCGGGCCCTTGAGGGCGGCGATCGCGCCGGTGACGGCGCCGTGCATGTCCGAGAGGGTCGCGGAGATGACGCGGCTGGTGAACGTCGAGGCGTTGAAGTCGTGCTCGGCGTAGAGGATGAGCGAGACGTCCATGACCTTCTCGGCTTCGGGCGTGGGGCTCTCACCGGTCATCATGTAGAGCAGGTTCGCGGCGTGTGACAGCTTCGGGTCGGGCGCGATGCGGTCCTTGCCGTCGAGGAAGCGCTGCATCGTGCCGATGATGGTCGGGATCTTTGCGGTGATCCGCTTGGCCTTGCGCAGGTCGGCGTCGGCTTCGACCGACTGCGACTCCTCGTCGAGGTGCCCCAGGATCGAGACGCCCGAGCGGAGCACGTCCATGGGCACCGCGGTGCCGGCGCGGAGCCAGGGGGCGGCTTCCTTGAGGAACGAGATGACGGCATCGGGGATCTCGCGCTCGGCCATCAGTTCCTGTTCGAAGCGGGCCCGCTCGTCCTGCGAGGGTTTGTGGCCTTCCAGCAGGAGGAACGCGACCTCTTCGAACGTGGCGTTGGCCGC
This sequence comes from Phycisphaerales bacterium, assembly GCA_965228605.1. Classification (GTDB taxonomy): domain Bacteria; phylum Planctomycetota; class Phycisphaerae; order Phycisphaerales; family UBA1924. The sequence continues at coordinate 2,247,695 of OZ245825.1, read as the reverse complement.
GAGGTCCGCGATCTCGTAGCCGCGGTAGATCAGGCTCGTCTGGTTGACGGCACAGATGGCGGTCTTGCCAGCGCTCTGGCCTTCGAGTCCTGACGATTTGAGATCGGTCGCGGTCATGATCGCTCCTTCGGGTGCTCGCCCGTGGTGTTGAATCTGGTCGTTGTTGTTCTCGCCACCGCTTGCCGGGCGGGGGTGCCATTGTAGGGCGCGGGAGGGCTTGGATCATCCATCCTGACCGTCGCCAAACGCCGCGTCAAACGCCCGCCCCGCGGGCGCGAAGTCCATCGCCCGCACAAACTCCGCCGCCTCGCCCGCCCCATGCACGCGGTCCATGCCGGGGTCCTCCCACTCGACCGACAAGGGCCCGCCATACCCAACACGGTTGAGCGCACGGATGATCTCCTCGAAGTCCACCTCGCCACGCCCCGGCGTGCGGAAGTCCCAGGCGCGCCTGGCATCGCCAAACGACAGGTGCGACCCGAGGATCGACGACTCGCCGTTGGGCGTGCGCTGCACGTCTTTCACATGCACATGAAAGATGCGCCCGCCGAACGCATCGATGAAGCGGACGGGGTCGATGCCCTGCCACACGAGATGGGATGGGTCGAAGTTGATGCCGAAGGCCGGGTGGCCATTCAGGGCGTCGATCGCCCGGCGTGTGGTCGGGATGTCGTACGCGATCTCCGTCGGGTGGACCTCGAGCGCAAAGCGCACGCCCGATTCATCGAACACATCGAGGATCGGCTCCCAGCGTGAGGCGAAGTCGTCGTAGCCGGCGTCGATCATGGCGTCGGTGGTGGGGGGGAAGAAGTAGAGGAGCGGCCAGACCGACGAGCCCGTGAAGCCGTTGACCACGCTCACGCCGAGCGCCTTCGCGGCCTTCGCGGTCGCCTTCATCTCGTCTGCAGCCCGCCCCCGCACGCCCTCCTCATCGCCATCGCCCCAGATGCGCTCGGGCACGATCGCCTTGTGACGCTCGTCGATGCGGTCGCAGACCGCTTGGCCCACGAGGTGGTTGGAGATGGCGAAGCAGGCGAGGCCGTGCTGCGCGAGCAGGTCGAGCTGGCCCTTGCAGTACCCATCCTCGCTCAGCGCCCGATCGACCTCGAAGTGGTCGCCCCAGCACGCGAGCTCGAGCCCGTCGTAGCCCATCGCGCTGGCGAGCGGCGCGAGCTCGGCGAGGGGGAGGTCGGCCCATTGGCCGGTGAAGAGCGTGACGGGGCGTGGCATGGTGTACTCCTCGAGGTGGTCGGGGGCGATGGTACCAACGGACGCGCGGTGGTAGGCTGGCCCGCTTCCATCGGAGGGACCCGGGTATGAGCGATGCGACGACCGCCCCGAAGGGCGCGACCTTCAAGCTGTCGGTGATGATGTTCATCCAGTTCTTCGTGTGGGGTGCGTGGTTCGTGACGCTCGGCCCGTACATGAACGGGCTGGGGTTCCGCGGCACCGATATCGCCAACGCCTACTCGACGGCGCCCGTCGCGGCGATCCTGTCGCCCTTCTTCCTTGGCATCATCGCGGACCGCTTTTTCCCGAGCCAGGTCGTGATGGGTGTGCTGCACTTCGTGGGCGGCCTGTTGTTGATGCTCGCGCCGAGCGTGGCCACGCCCGACAACGCGTGGCTGTTCGTCGGCGTCCTGCTGGCGCACATGGTGTGCTACATGCCCACGCTTGGCCTGTCGAACACGGTCGCGTTCCACTCGATGACGAACCCCGAGAAGCAGTTCCCCGTGGTGCGTGTGTGGGGCACCATCGGGTGGATCGTCGCGGGGTTCATGGTCGGCCTCATCGCGGCGAAGCTGCACCCCTCCATTCACTACCTCGTGGATGGGCTGACCGCGGAACTCTTCGAGGCGGGCAAGGCGGCGCTCGACGATGGCAAGCCCGCCGATCCGCGCGTCCAGGCGACCCTCGATGCGACGCAGGCGGCCCGTGCCGCCGACCCGCAGTTCTTCTACGTCGCGGGGGCGGCGGGTGTGTTGCTCGGCCTTGTGAGTTTCTTCATGCCCCACACGCCCGCGCCCTCGCGTGGCAAGCCGCTCAACGTCGGCGCGATCATCGGCATCGATTCGCTCCGCCTGCTCAAGCAGCCGTCGTTCGCGGTGTTCATCGGCGCCTCGCTGCTCCTGTGCATCCCGCTCGCGGCGTACTACTCGTTCGCGCCGGTCTTCGCTGGGGCCGCGGGCGTTGCGGACGTCCCGATCAAGATGACGTTCGGCCAGATGAGCGAGATCCTCTTCATGGTTGTCATGCCGTTCTTCTTCATCAGGCTGGGCGTGAAGTGGATGCTCGCGATCGGCATGCTCGCGTGGGTCGCGCGGTATGCCCTGTTCAGCCTCGCGTGGGTCGGGCCTGGCGGCGACCAGCTCATCTGGATGATCCTCGGCGGCATCGTGCTGCACGGCATCTGCTACGACTTCTTCTTCGTGACCGGCCAGATCTACACCGAGCGCACCGCGCCCAAGGAGGTGCGTGCCCAGGCGCAGGGCTTCCTTGTGCTCGTGACCCAGGGCGTCGGGATGCTCATCGGCAACCAGGTGTTCGGCAGGCTCGTCGATGCCAACACGACCGATGGCGTGGTTGACTGGCGCACCGTCTGGGCGCTGCCCGCGGGCTTCGCGCTGCTCGTGCTGATCGGGTTCGTGTTGTTGTTCCGCGATCGGGGCAAGCCCGAGCCGACGTCGCTCGGCGAGGTCGCCGAGGAAGTGCCCACGGAGGCGCCGGCGTGAGCCGGCAGCGCACGCCGCGCCTGGGTGTTTGCTCGTGGTCGCTGCAGCCCACATCGCCCGGAGACCTGGCCCAGAAGGTTGGGGCGACGGGGCTCGGCTTTGTTCAACTCGCGCTCGACCCGATCCGGCGGGGCGAGTGGGGCCTTGGCGACACGGCCCGCGCGCTCGAAGCAGCCGGCATCGCCATCGCCTCAGGCATGATGGAGATGGCCGGCGAGGACTACGCCACCCTCGACAGCATTCGCGCGACCGGCGGCGTCCGCCCCGACGCCACGTGGGGGGCCAACCTCGCCGCGGCCAGCGCCAACGCCGAGCTGGCGCGCGACTTGGGGATCACCCTCGTCACCTTCCACGCTGGCGTCCTTCCCGACGACCAAGCCGACGCGGCCACTGTCATCGACCGCATCGACCAGGTCGCCGAGGCGTTCGCCGATCGTGGTGTGCGCATCGCCTTCGAGACGGGGCAGGAGCCTGTCGGTTCGCTCCTCGACCTCCTCAACCGCTACGACGCCGGAGCGGTCGGTGTGAACTTCGACCCCGCGAACATGATCCTCTACGGCACCTCAGACCCCATCGAAGCCATGCGCACGCTCGCGCCGCGCATCATGCAGTTGCACATCAAGGACGCCACGCCCACCGCAACGCCCGGCACGTGGGGCAGCGAGACCCCCGCGGGCGAGGGAGCGGTGGACTGGGGCGCGTTCTTCGGCGTGTACCGCGAAGCGAGCCGCGCGTGCGATCTGATCATCGAGCGCGAGGGGGGGGATGCGCGTGTTGAAGATGTGGTGAAGGGGCGCGCGCTGGTACGATCGCACCTGGGCGATGCCCTAAGCTGAAGCTTCCTGCTATGACAGACTCCGCATCCCCACAACTCGCCCCTCCCGGCGCGGGCGTGCCCGCGTGGCAGGTCGTGCCCGTGCGTCTGACGCTGCCCGTGCTGCCCCTGCTCATACCGCCGCGCAAGGCGCTCGCGAAGGCCGATGCGGTCGGGCGGACCCTGGTCGAGCAGGTTGAAGGGCTCGGCGACCGCGCGGGCGAGCGCGTGCTCATCAAGCCCATGCCCTTCCTTGAAGACTCATCGCGCAACTGGTCCGCAGCGATGGTGCTTGAGCACCTCGCGATCGTGGGCGGGGTGGTGGCGGGGGTGATCGAGACGCTGACAGGGGGCGAGTCGATTCCGTCGCTGCTGGGCACGGCGGACGTGAAGCCAACCGGCACGCTGACGCCTGCCGACGCCATCGCGCAGTTCCGCGGAATGGACGGGGCGTACCAGGCCGCGAGCCGGGCGTTGATCGACGCGATGCGGCTCGCGAAGCCTCGCGCGAAGGCGCCGCACCCATGGTTCGGCAGGCTCGATGCGCGCCAGTGGTGCGCGTTCGAGGCCATCCATCGCAAGGTGCACCTTGGGCAGGTCAGGGAGATTGCGGGTGGGATCGTCTGATGACGACGCCGCACTCGGGACAGCGCTCGCCGCTGGCACCTCGAAGGTCGTACCCGCACGACACACAGAGCCCCCGGCGCCCACGACGCCACCGGCGCAGCACAGGAAGTCCGAACAGCGGCAGGCACCACGCGCCACTCCAGACACCGGTATTGAACGCAAGCCCGCTCCAGATCGGGGCGTAGGGCAACACATAGCGGTAGCCGCGCGAGCGGGAACGGGCCGACGATGTGATCGGATAGCCGCCCCACCAACCGGCACGGATCGAACTGGACATCGTGGCGATCCTGTCATCCCGCATGTACAGGCACCTCACGGGCCAACCGACGACGTAGTAGTCGCTCCGCGAGACCCGCCCTTCCGCGGCCTTGAACCGATGGCGCGTCCCGCAGGAGCGGGGGAATGGCGGGTTCGGTGCCGGGCCAGGCCAGATCGAGAAGCTGAGGACGGCGCCTCGGCGCAGAGGCTGGGCCTGCATCGGGCCCCGATTGGTCATGACAGAGCAGGGCACCCGCGAGACCGGCTTCTCCTCGGGCAGCAGCACGGCCGCCCACGCGATGGCGAGCGTTGTGGTCGCGCCGAGCGTGACCGCACCCACGAGGCGGAGCGAGCGTCTCACCGCCCCGGCCACGCCCACTCCACCCCAGGCTCATACCCGAGCAGCCCATACAGCCCCTTGCGGTCGAGCATCGCATCGAGCCGCGCCTCGACTGAGCCGTCCTGCTTGAGCGCCTCGAGCAAACGCATGACCTCGCCCATCGCCGAGCGAAGCGATGACACGGGCCAGATGACGCACGAGTAGCCCATGTCCTCGAAGCGCTTGAGCGGGATGATGGGGGTCTTGCCGAACTCCGTCATGTTCGCCAGGAGATAGGCGCCCGGCTTGTGCGAACGGGTTGCATCAACGAAGCGCGCGAAGTCGTCCTCCGTGCGCAGGCCCTCGGGGAAGAGCATGTCCGCGCCCGCGTCGAGGTACGCCTTGCCACGCTCGATCGCGGCGTCAAGCCCGTCCACGCCCGCGGCGTCAGTGCGGGCACACACGATGAACGCTCCCCCGAGTTGCTCCCGCGCATCGGCCGCCGCCCCCACCTTCTCCTGGAAGTGGTCGATCGGCACGAGCGTCTTCCCATCCAGGTGCCCGCACCGCTTGGGGAACACCTGGTCCTCGATGTGAAACCCCGCGGCCCCCGCGCGGTGGTACTCATGCACCGCGCGCCGGAGCATCTCGTGCTCGCCGAACCCCGTGTCCGCATCCGCGATGACGGGCAGCCCCGAGCCCCGGCACACCTGTTCGATCACGGCGCAGAACTCCGTGAGCGAGACAAGCCCCACATCGGGCACGCCGAACGCCGCCGTCACCGCGGCCCCCGAAACGTACGCCCCCTCGAACCCCGCATCGCGCACCGCCCGCCCAACAAGCCCGTTGAACGCGCCGGGCAGGCCAACGCAATGGTCATCCATGAGTGATCGGAGTTGGTCGGCCTTGGTGGGGGTAGGGGTAGTGGTCATGTGGCCATCGTAGCCCGCACTCATGTGCCACTGCTCTCGAGCAGTGTCTTCGATCTTTGGGCAGCGCCGAGGAGCACTGCTCAAGAGCAGTGGCACACGGAGTCAACCCGACCCTCCAGGCTACCCACCCATGTAGTGACACCGGCTCGTACACGTCTCGTGTACGACGACCTCCGCGAGCATGGGCAGCGATGGCTGCAACTCGCGCCACACCCAGCGCGCGATCACCTCGCTCGTTGGGTTTTCGAGCCCTTCGATCTCGTTGAGGCAGTAGTGGTCGAGGCGTGCGCACACGGGCTCGATCGCCTTCTTGATGTCGGCGTAGTCGATCAGGTAGCCCTTGTCCTCAGCCACCTCGCCCGCGACGACGACCTCGACCTTGAACGAGTGGCCGTGCATCCGCCGGCACTTATGGCCTTCGGGGAAGCAGGGCAGCCAGTGGGCGGCTTCGAAGGTGAAGGATTTGACCAGGCGGACGTGCATCGCCCGATCGTAGCTCATGCCCTGCGCGGGGGGGCCGCCTAACGTCCGCTTCGGGTTGCCACCCCAGGATCGTCGCCATGAAGTCCAAGGAACTCAACAACCTCGGCGTCCCCCGCGGGGCGGCGCTCAAGCTCTGCCAGTCAATCCTCGCGGAGGCCGGGCTCGGGCGCGACGCGGCCCGCAAGCAGATCACGGCCATCGTCGCCGACCCCGAGGCCCACACCGACGACCCCACCTGGGGCGCGTTTGCTGCGCTGCTCGCATCGGGCGATGAGTCGCTCCGGCGCGTCGATCGCCCGGGCGGCCCGGCGCCGTGGAAGAAGTGGGGCGAGGTGGGCGACGACTTCGACCAGCAGTCGCTCGACCAGTTGAAGCGCGCCGTCGAGCTGCCCATCGCCGCGGCGGGCGCGCTCATGCCCGATGCGCACCTGGGCTACGGCCTGCCCATCGGCGGCGTGCTCGCGACGGAGGGCGCGGTGATCCCGTACGCGGTGGGTGTGGACATCGCGTGTCGGGTCAAGATGACGGTCCTCGACCTCCCGACCGACCTGCTCGACACCAACGCGGGTCGCGAGCGTCTCACGAAGGCGATCGAGACCGAAACCCGCTTCGGCATCGGCGCGGGCTTCAAGGAGAACCGCCGGCAGCACGACGTGCTCGACGCCGACTGGTCGGTCAGCCCTGTGACCCAGCGCTTCAAGGACAAGGCGTGGACCCAACTCGGCAGCTCGGGCTCGGGCAACCACTTCGTCGAGTTCGGCGTGCTGACGGTGGACGATGCCGACGAGGCGAAGGCGCTGGGGATCAGCGTCGGCGCCCACCTTGCGCTCCTCTCGCACTCGGGCTCGCGCGGCACGGGCGCATCGGTGTGCGACCACTACTCGCGCCTCGCAATGAATCAGCACGACGACCTGCCCAAGACCCACCGCCACCTCGCGTGGCTCGACCTCGATTCCGAAGCGGGCGCGGAGTACTGGAACGCCATGAACCTCATGGGCGACTACGCCTCGGCCAACCACGCGTGCATCCACCACCACATCGCGAAGCACCTCGGCGCGGAAGTCCTCATGGACGTCGAGAACCACCACAACTTCGCGTGGAAGGAGATGCACGACCTGGGCGATGGGCGCGGGCCGCGCGAGCTGATCGTCCACCGCAAGGGCGCGACGCCCGCGGGCCAGGGCGTCATCGGCATCATCCCGGGCTCCATGGCCGACCCGGGCTTCATCGTGCGCGGCCTGGGTGGCGCGGGCTCGCTCGACTCGGCAAGCCACGGCGCGGGGCGTGTCATGTCGCGCCGCAAGGCGAAGGAGACCTTCCGGTGGGGCAACATTAAGGACCTCCTGCGCGAGCGCAACGTGAGCGTGATCAGCGCGGGCATCGATGAGAACCCGCACGTCTACAAGGACATCCGCGGAGTGATGGCCCGCCAGCGCGACCTGGTGAAGCCCATCGCGCGGTTCGACCCGAGGCTTGTGAAGATGGCGCCCGAGGGCGAGCGGGCCGAGGACTAGCCCGGCGGCGCCCTTCAGACGCCGAGCCTGAGCCGCAGGCGAAGGCTCGGATCTGCTCTGCGCGACGAGCACCGCTCGATCCGAGCCTTCGCTTCGCTCAGGCCCGGCGTCGCCTCGCCTGCGCAGCCTACACTGTGCCCCCAATCCAAGGTCGCAAGCGGAGGAGCAGCCATGTCAGACGTCAAGACGGTCGGTGTCATCGGTTCGGGTCAGATGGGCGGCGGCATCGCGCAGATCGCGGCGGTCGCCGGGCTCGACGCCATCGTCTTCGACGCCTCGGCCGCCCAGCTCGACAAGTGCAAGGCCACGCACGCCAAGCTCCTCGCCCGCGCGGTCGAGAAGGGACGCATGGAGCAGGGCGATGCCGACGCGGCCCTGGCTCGCATCAGCTACACCGAGTCATGGGACGGCATCGGCAAGGCCGACTGGGCCATCGAGGCGGTCGTCGAGAACGCGGACGTCAAGAAGTCGATCTTCACGAAGCTTGCCGAGACGTTCACGCGCGACGACGTCGTCCTCGCGACCAACACCAGTTCGATCAGCATCACCGAGATCGCGACGGCCGCGAAGGGCGCGGAGCATCGCGTGATTGGCATGCACTTCTTCTACCCAGTGCCCGTCATGGGGCTCGTCGAGATCATCACGGGCCTGCAGACGGGGCCCGGCGTTGCGGAGCGCACCGCCGCGCTCTCAGAGAAGATGGGCAAGACGCCGCTCATCGCCAACGACCGCGCGGGCTTTGTCTCCAACCGCGTGCTCATGCCCATGATCAACGAGGCGTTCTACGCGTGGATGGAGGGCGTCGCGGAGCCCGAGGCGATCGACGGCATCATGAAGCTCGGTTGCAACTTCCCGATGGGGCCGTTGCGTCTGGCGGACTTCATCGGGCTCGATACGTGCGCGCACATCATGGATGTGCTCGCGGTGGGCCTCAACAACGATCGGTATCGCCCGTGCCCGTTGCTGCGCCAACTCGTGACCGCCGGTCGGCTTGGCGACAAGACCGGCCACGGCGTGTTCGACCACTCGAAGAAGTAAGCAGGCCCGCCTTAGACCGCGGGCGACCCCGCCAGTCCGTCGCCGCCATCCTGCTCGATGGCCCCTTGCCCGTGGCGCTTCATCTCGTCGGAAGACGCCAGGGCGTAGACCGCGCCATAGAGGGTGAACAGAAGCGGCATCCCGATGAGGATGTAGCCCACGCAGAGCAGCAGGAACGACAGCACCGCGACGATCAGCACGAGGACGAAGGCGCAGATCGTGACGAACACCCTGCCGCGCATCATGCGCCAGCTCTCGCGGAGCGCATCGGCGGGGGTGATGTGTGCGCCCTCGGGGTCGAGCAGGAGGAACGGGGCCATGGTGAGGCGGACCATGGTATAGGCGGTGAGGAGCACACCAAGGAGTACGCCCAGGCTCAACACCACCCACGCGGCGGTCCCTTGCCCCTGCGACATGGTCAGCATCACGAGCCCCGGAGCGGCGAAGACCATCGCGGCGATCAACACCCCGATGACGATCGCGATCTGGATGAGTGACAACACGACGACATCGGCGTACCGCTGGAACGCGATGAACATCTGCCCGACCTCGACCGCCCGCCCCCGGCACGCCTGGGCCGCCAGGACCCACAGGCCGAACATCAATGGGCTGATCAGCAGCACCTGCGTCGCAAGGGAGTAGCCAAGGTCGACGACGACGCCCGAGACCGTGTTCGCGCCGAGCACGCCCTGGATGATCGCGGAGCCGATGCTCACCGCGATGCTCGCGCCGATGTACACGAGGATCGCAAGGACGAGCTGGCCCCACGCGCGCCCGAACACCGTCGAGAACGTCAGGGCGAGCACGCTCGAGAAGCCGAAGGGCTCGGGCAGCAGCGCGGGCCCCACGCCGTCGCCGTCCGCGGGTTCGACCACCGACCCCGACGCGTCCCAGAGCTTGAACACCTGATCACACTCGAGGCACTCGGCTTCCTGCCCGAGGTGCTCACGCTCGACCTGGAAGGTGGACTGGCAGTGCGGGCAGCGGGTCGTCGTGTACATGGTCGTCGGGCTCCGTTGTGAGGGCGATCAGGATACACGACCGCCCGACGCGTTGCGGCGGACACGTCAGCGCCGTGCGGGTACAGTGGCCCCATGCCAGACCCCAAGACGACACTCCCGAACGCCCGCATCCAGCCGAGATTCGCGGGGATCCCGACCTTCGCCCGCTTCCCGTTCATCGACCTGGTGCCCGAGCACCAGCGCCCGCTCGACTGGGTCGTCTTCGGAGCGCCGTTCGACACGGGCGTGACCTACCGCCCGGGCGGGCGGTTCGGGCCGCGCGCCATCCGTGCCGAGTCGCAGTACGTGAAGCCCTACCACATCACGCACGACATCGACATCGTCGAGTGGCTCAGCATGGCCGACGCGGGCGATTCGGAGGTGCGCCCGTTCTCGTGCGAGGACAACGCCGATGCCATCGTCTCCTTCGCATCGGGGCTTGGCGACCCGACGTCGAAGCTCATGATGCTCGGCGGCGACCATTCGAACACGCTCGCGGGCCTCCGAGCCGCGTGGCAGCGCGCCGGTAAGCCCGATGGCGGGCTCGCGTTGCTGCACTTCGATTCGCACGTCGACACTGTCGATGTGACGCTTGGCGAGAAGTACTCGCACGCCTCGCCCTTCATCCGCGCGGTGGAAGAGGGCGTGCTCAACCCGAAGCAGATGCTGTCGGTTGGGGTGAAGGGGCCGCTCAACACGTCCGACGACCTGCGCTACGCGCGTGAGAACGGCGTGACGCTCATCACCTACGAAGAGTGGCGCAACGGCGGCGTGGCGCGGATCGAGCAGTTCCTCGACCAACTGGGCGACCGCCCGACCTACCTGACCTTCGACATCGACTGTGTCGACCCCGCGTTCGCGCCGGGCACGGGCACGCCATCGGTGGGGGGGTTCACCTCCGCGGAGGCGCTGGCGCTGGTACGCTCGATGGTGCGCGCCGATGGCGGGCGTGGGCCCAACCTTGTGGGGGCCGATGTGGTCGAGGTGCTGCCCGACCGCGATGTCGCGGGCAACACCGCCCTGCTCGCGGCCCACATCGCCTTCGAGGTGCTCGCGCTGGACGCGGTCCGCCGGCGGGCGCTGGCCGGTTAGACTGCGCCGATGGCCCACATCCTTGCTCTTGACCAGGGCACCACGAGTTCACGCGCGATCGTCTTCGATGAGCGCGGGGCGATCGTCCACATCGCCCAGCGCGAGTTCGCCCAGCACTTCCCGCGCCCCGGGTGGGTCGAGCACGACCCGCGCGAGGTCTGGGAGAGCCAGCGCGCGGTGGCGGTCGAAGCGGTCGAGCGGTCGGGCGTGGGGGCGGGCGCGATCGCGGCGCTGGGCATCACCAATCAGCGTGAGACGGTCGTCGTGTGGGACCGCGCCACGGGCCAGCCGATCCACAACGCGATCGTGTGGCAGGACCGGCGCACGGCGCGCGACTGCGACCGCCTGCGCGGCGCGGGACACGCGGCGCTCATCCGCGAGCGCACGGGCCTCGTCCCCGATGCGTACTTCTCCGCGACCAAGATCGCGTGGTTGCTCGACAACGTCGACGGGGCCCGCGCCCGGGCCGAGCGTGGAGAGCTCGCGTGCGGCACGATCGACTCGTGGCTGATCTGGCACCTGACGCGGGGCGGGCGCCACATCACCGATGCGTCCAACGCCTCGCGCACCATGCTCTACAACATCCGGAGCGGGCAGTGGGACGACGAGCTGCTCGGGCTGTTCAAGGTCCCGGGCTCGATGCTGCCAGAGGTGGTGCCCTCATCGGGCGAGGTGGGGCGCACCAGTGCGGGCGTGCTGCCCGTTGAGCTGCCGATCGCGGGCATCGCGGGCGATCAGCAGAGCGCGCTGTTCGGGCAGACCTGCTTCGAGGCGGGCTCGGCGAAGAACACCTACGGCACGGGCTGCTTCATGCTCATGAACACGGGCGAGCGCCCCGCGCGATCCGACCACGGCCTGCTCTCGACCATTGCGTGGCGGGTGGGGGATGCGCCGACCTACGCGCTCGAGGGGGCGGTCTTCGTCGCGGGGGCCGCGGTGCAGTGGCTCCGCGATGGGCTTGGCGTGATCGGGCACGCGAGCGAAGTCGAGCCCCTTGCCGCGAGCGTGGACGACTCGGGCGGCGTCGTGTTCGTGCCCGCGCTGGCGGGCCTCGGCGCGCCCCATTGGGACCAGGACGCGCGGGGCCTGATCTGCGGGCTGACGCGCGGCGCGACCCGGGCCCACCTCGCGCGGGCGGCGCTCGAGGGCATCGCGATGCAGGTCGTCGATGTCGCCCACGCGATGGAGGGCGATGCCGGGCTCTCCCTCGCGGAGCTCCGCGTGGACGGCGGGGCGTGCGCGAACGACCTGCTCATGCAGCTCCAGGCGGACCTGCTCGGCGTGCCCGTCGTGCGCCCGCGCGTGACCGAGTCGACGGCGCTCGGGGCCGCGTACCTCGCGGGTCTGGCGACGGGCGTGTGGGGCGGCCCGTCGGACCTGCGCGCCCACGCGGAGATCGACCGGGCGTTCGAGCCCGAGATGTCATCGGACAGGGCGGAGTCGATCAAGTCGGCGTGGCGCCGTGCCATCGAGCGCACGCGAGGGGCCTAAGCGCGGAGCGCGAACGCGCTACGCCACCGCGGGCGCGAGCTGGTGCTTGACGAGCTGCTGGTAGACGGCGCAGCGTTCCGCGAGTTCCGCGTGCGTGCCGTCGTCGATGATGCGACCCGCGTCGAGCACGACGATGCGGTCGGCGTTGACGACGGTGCTCAGTCGGTGGGCGACGATGAGGCACGTGCGCCCCTCGCCTGCGCGGGCGAAGCTCGTGATCGCTTCGGTGATGCGTGCCTCGCTCTCCGCGTCGATCATGCTCGTCGCCTCATCCATGATGAGGATCGCGGGGTCGCGCAGGATCGCGCGGGCGATGGAGATGCGCTGGCGCTGCCCGCCCGAGAGGGTGAGGCCCTGGTCGCCCACCATGGCGTCGTAGCCGCCGGGCATTTTCTGGATGAAGCCATCGGCGCCGGCGCGCCGACCCGCTTCCTCGATCTCGTCGCGCGTTGCGTCGGGGCGGGCGTAAGCGATGTTGTCCGCGATCGTGCCGTAGAAGAGGACGACCTCTTGCGTGACCACGCCGATCTGCGAGCGGAGCGAGCGGAGCGACACATCGCGCACGTCGACCCCGTCGAGGGTCACCCGCCCTTCGGTTGGCTCGAAGAGCCTTGGGACAAGCGAGAGCAGGGTGGTCTTGCCGCTCCCGTTGGGCCCGACGAAGGCCACGGTTGTGCCCCGCTCGACCTCCAGGTTGATGCCTCGGAGGGCCTCGTCCCCACCGGTATACGCGAAGCGGACGCCCTCGAAACCGATCCTGTCACGCAGGCGTCCGACCGCTGGCTTGCGCCGCTCGTGCACCTCGTCCTCCATCGGCATCTCGATGACCTTCTTGAGGCGCTCGGCCGCGGCGTAGCCGGTCTGGATCGTCTGCACGATCCCGTTCAACGGCTTGAGCGAGCTTGCCGCGAAGCCCAATGCGCCCAGCGCGGCGAAGAACTCCGTGCGGGTCAGCACACCGTCGAAGATCGCCTTCACGCCCATGAGCGCGAGTGCTCCCATCGCGACGAACGCGATGACCTCAGTCACCGGCGAGGCCAGCGCGCGCGCGGTCCGTGCCCGCTTCTGCTGGCGCATGACCTCGTGGTTGACCTTGCTGAACCGTCCGATCTCGCGCCGCTCGCCGCCATAGACCTTGACCACCCGGAAGCCCTGCATCACCTCGCCCGCGAGGCCAAGCATCTGCGCCTGCCCGTGCATCGCGCCGCGCGCGGCCCTCCGGATCCTCTTGCCGAGCTTCCGGATGACGACCGCAAGCACGGGCGCCGCGACCAGCGTCACGAGCGAGAGCCGCCAACTGATCACAAACGCCGCCGCGAGCGCTGCGCCGCCCTTCGTGACGTTCGCCATCGCCTTGCTTGTCAGCGCGGTGAACGCCTGTGTCAGCACGTTGGTGTCCTGAACGACCCGGCTCACCAGGTCCGAAGAGCGGTCATGGATCACGGTTGCGAGGGGCACGTGGAGGAGCCTGTGGAACGCCCGCCTGCGCACGTCGCCCACGGCGTCCACCGACACCGTCATCGACAGGTACGCGTGGAGGAAGTTCGCGACCCCGCCAAACACCGTCAGCACGCCGAGCGCGACCATGGTCCACACCACGCTGGGGTAGGGCTCAGCGGGGAGCGCGTTCAGCACAGACGGGGGCAGCGTGACACCCAGGTTGGTGGCGAGCCACCCATCGATCTCGCCCGACCACGCCCGCAGTCCACGCGGCTCGTCGCTCAGCACGCCCTCGAGGACGACCTGCAGGACGACCAGTGCCGCGCCGAGGCTCGCCGCCGAGACGAACGCGAAGACCACCGCCCAGAGTGCGCACCAGCGCCTCCGCAGCATCAATGTGGCGAACCCCCAGAATGCCTTGCTGTGGCCCTTTGCCATCCGCGGAGTATCGCCCCCATGCCCCCACGGGCCAACCCCGGCCAAAAAGACGGCTCGGACCGGCGAGGGGAGGCCGATCCGAGCCTTGAGACCCTCTCAGGAGGGGAGAGAGAGGAGTCAGAGGGAGCGGGTATGCATGAACGAACACCCGATCCGTCAGGACTATTCCCGTCCCGCCGACGCTCGGATTCGCCGTTTCCGCTCCCGGACGCCCAGTCCCTCCCGCTCGGCGGCGTTGAGGGTGCTCGCGGTAAAGGTCGTCCCGCTCGTCTCTGCCTCCCAGGTGTCCGCGGGGCCTACGACCCGCTCGTAGTAGTCCCAGATCTCGAACCAGTAGCTCCGGAACCTGTGCTCGCCGAACTTCTCATAGTGGGCCGCGACGCGCTTCTCGATCTGGCGGGGCTCGCCCTCCATGCCCAAGACGACCCGCCCGTGGCGGACGCTCTCGCTATCGATCGCCACCATGGAGTACCGCCCGAGGAGCTGCATGATGTTCGCGGCGGCGTAGGGCCCGATGCCGGGCAGGGTCTTGAGGAACGCGAACACGTCGTCGTCGCTCACGCGCTGGTCGGTGAGCCACGCCTCGTCGATCTCGCCCGCGATAGTGAGCTTCGCGAGGTCGACGATGCGCTGGTCGCGGTAGCCGACCCTGCACCGCGCGCGGAGCGTCGCGGGGCGACGGCGCGCGAGCTGGGCGGGCGTCGGGAACGCGGGGCTGATGACCTCGCAGAGCCTGCGGTTCATGCCCATGGTGTTGGGCCACGAGACGTTGCAGCTCGTGACGGTCTTGATGATGTCTTCGAAGAGGGTCGGGCTCCGGAAGAGCCGCCCGCGCCCCGAGCGCTTCCAGCGCGGGTCGGCGCTGTGGAAGTCGCGGACCGTCTCATCATCGAGGCGGAGCATGCGCGTGATCTGGCGTTTGGCTTCGCCCTGCTCGGGACGCGAGAGGGCGCGGTCCGCGCCGATGCGCAGCGGGCCGCCCTTGCCCCCGTCCTGGGCGATGTGCATCGTTGCGATGCCATCGCTCAGGTGGAGCGGGCGTGCGAGCGTCTTGCGCGAGGCGTCCCACCTGTTTGGCGCGAGGAGGAAGTAGCCGTACGAGCAGACGTCGCGCGTCAGGCGGTAGTCGGGGGGCGGCTTGATCGTCAGGTTCGATCCCACGTCAGCCCCCGTTCTTCTCGGCGCGGGGCCCCGCGCCGCGCAGCCCGAGGATCTGGAGGGAATTGCCGACCACGATGAGCGTCGAGCCCTCGTGCCCGATCACGCCGATGCTGATCGGGATCACGCCGATCAGTGCGCACACCGCGAGCACAACGATCACGCTGATCGCGAACACGAGGTTGGCGAGCATGATCCGGCGCACACGCCGAGCGAGCCAGAGCGACCACGGCACGACGTCGAGGTCGTCGGAGAGGATGACGACGTCCGCCGCTTCGAGGGCCGCGTCGGCGCCGACACCCCCCATCGCGAGCCCGACGTCCGCGGCGGCGAGCGAGGGCGCATCGTTGACGCCGTCGCCCACGACCGCGAGCCCGCGTCCATTGCCGTCCCTCTCGATCTCGTGGCGGAGCGCGCGCACGTGGGCGACCTTGAGTTCGGGCAAGAGCTCCGCGTGCACCTCGTCGATCCCGAGCTGGCTCGCCATGCGCTCGGCGATGATGCTGAAGTCGCCCGTGAGCATGATCACGCGGTCCACGCCCTGCTCGCGGAGTCCTTCGATGAGGCCCTGCGCACCGGGGCGGACGGTGTCCGCGAGGGCGAAGACGAGGGCCCGCCCGTCGACGGACATCGCGGCGGTGATCTCGCCCTCGGTGCGCGCGCGGGCCACCGCTTCCTCCACGTCGGGCCGCAGGCCCTCGGGGAGTGATGGCGCAACAAACTCGATCGTCCCGATCCTCGCCTTCGCCCCGCCCGACTCGGCTTCGATGCCCCGCCCGGCGACCATCGAGAACCCATCGATCTCGGCGGGTCTCGCGCCGCGCGAGCGCGCGAACCGCGCGATCGCGGCCGCGATCGGGTGCGTGGAGCGTTCCTCGATCGCGAGCGCGAGGGGCAGCATGTCGTCGATCTCGCCCCCGTCAGGGAACGCGCTGACGTTGGTCACCTCGATCTGGCCCGTGGTCAGCGTGCCCGTCTTGTCGACGACGACCGTGCCCACGTTGGCGAGGCGTTCGAGCGTCTCGCCGCCCTTGACGAGCAGCCCGCCCCGCGCGGCGCGGTTGAGCCCGCAGAGCGTCGCGGTGGGCGTGGCGATGACCAAGGCGCACGGGCTCGCGACGATCAGGAGCGTGATCGCGCGGATCGCGGCCTCCGCGAGCCCCTCGCCCCAGATAGCAAAGCCGACAAACGCGAGGCCCGCGAACGCGAACACGCTGAGCGTGTAGGGCGTCGAGTAGCGGTCGATGATGCGCTGCATGGGCTGGCGCTGCTCCTGCGCCTCGAGCACGAGCTCCGTGATGCGCTGCAGGCTCGACTCCGCGATCGGGCGCGTCACCTCCGCTTCGATCACGCCCGCCTGGTTGAGCGTGCCGGCGAAGACCTCGTCGCCCTCGTCAACGTTGCGTGGGAGCGATTCGCCTGTCAGCGCGCTCTGGTCGACGGTGGTGTGCCCGCGCACGACGCGCGCATCGGCGGGGACCGTCTCGCCCGGGCGCACGAGGACGACGTCGCCCACCGCGAGGTCATCGGGCTTGACCGGCTCCCACCCGCCACCGCCCGGCGCCTTGCGCAGCGCCTCGTTGGGCATCAGGCGCGAGAGGCGCGCCACCGCGTCCTTCGCCTTCGCGAGGGCCCGGTGCTCCAGCGCCCCCGCGAGCGTGAACATGAACAGGAGCAGGGCGCCCTCGCCCGGGTGGTTGATGAGCGCTGCGAGCCCCGCGCCGACGACCATGAGCACATCGATGTCGGGCTTGCGCTCGCGGAGCGACTCGCCCGCGGCCTTGACGCCGTGCACCGCGCCGAGCGCGAGGCTCACCCACACGAGCCCGTGCCCCACCGCGTGGAACCAGCGCTGCATGTCACCCACCGACTCGTCGACGAGGACCTGCAGCGACATGCCCACAAGCAACGCCACGCCCGCACCGATCGCGATGGGCATCTGCCAGTCATCGGAGAACAGCCTGGAGATCATCGCTCGCGCGGACACGGGGCTAGATTAGCGCGCAAGGCAACCGAGCAGGGAAAGCGGATCAATTGAGATTGAGACGCAGGCCGGCGACTAGAGCGTGGCGCTGGTGAAGGGCAGCAGGCCCATGTGGCGCGCCCGCTTCACCGCCTGGGCGATGAGGCGCTGCTCACGGGCGGTGGTGCTCAGGCGCTTCCGCCCGTGCAGCTTGCCGTTCGGGCTCATCATGCGGCGGAGCGACTCCACATCCTTGTAATCGACCCAGGGCTTGCCCCGATGGTCGGTGAGGATGACTGACTTGCGCCCGCCGGGGCCGAAACGGTTGAACTGGCTCATGGCTCGAAACTCCTCGTCATGGACGTAAGGCCCGCTCCTGGCGCGGGCGACGGGGGATCTGGGACAAGGGGGGACCTTAGTCCTCGTCCTCGCCCCCGTCCATGTCGCCGAGCTCCGAGAAGGCGATCCGGTAGGCGTTGACCGCCCGGGCCCCATCTGTCGCGAGGGCGTCGAGGCTGCCCGCATCGAGGGCCGCGGGGTCGATCGGGAGGGCCGATCGGAAGGTGAAGAGCTTGTCTTCGTCGCGGAAGTGCTCGTTGGGGGCCAGCCGCCCCCGCTCCCACCCCAGGTCGACGAGTTCCTCGTCGATCATGTCATCGAGGTCATCGCCCGTGAAGACCAGGACCGCCTCGATCGACTGGCTCAGGTAGCGGTCGGGCGAGACCCACGCCACCCAGAGCTTGCCCTCGCGATATTCGAGGCGGTACAGCGCCCCTTCGGGCGCATCGGCGGCGTGGCCCTCGACGCGGGTGGGCGCAGCGGTGACCAGGTCGTAGGCGATGTCGTCGCCCAGCACCTTCCCGACGGCCTCCATAAGGGGAGCGACGCCGGCGGGGACCTTGACCGATGATGACGAACTCATGAGCACCTCCGGGTTCCGACCGGCCACACTGTAGCCCACCGCGAGGGGGCGTGAGCCCGGCCCGATCGAGTGCCAACGGGGCGCCAGACAAACAAGAGGGCGCGGCTTCATGGCCGCGCCCTCCTGCTCTCTCTCGTCCGTAGATCGATCGGGCGTGGATCAAACCGCGACCTCAACTCTCATCGATGCGCAGCTTAGCGCTCCGCGATGCCTCGTCGAGCGTAACTTCGCCAAACGTGGCAAGTACCGTGCGCATCGACGGCACATCGTCGATAGGGCCGATCCTGATCGTTGCGGTAGCGTTCGAATGGTCCATGCTCGAGGAGCGCCCGTTCTTCGGCAGCAACGCATACACCGCGTCGAGCACCTTGCGCGCCTGCGCGTAACTTTCTACGCCCGAGACGGTGATCGTCCACTCGTTCTCGTACACCGTGCGCTCGGGCCGCTCGGGTCGGCGCCTTTCACGCGCGCTCTGGGGCGACAGCCCGTCCGTCGACGCCGGGTCCTGTCCGTGCTGCGCGTCGGCCAGGCGCTCCTGCATCGGCTTGGGCAATGGTGCCCGCGGGCCGCGCGGCGAGCGCGGATTGAGCACCGACGGCGCCGCCACCGCGAGCACGACGAAGCCGATGGCCAGCACGCCGACACCGACCGCTCCGAATTTCACCAGTCGTGGGTGACGCCGGCGCAGCACGCCGAGCCCGATGAGCCCAAGCCCGATCGCAAGGAACGGGACACCGACCCAGGGGCCGAGCGGGATGCCGCGCAACTGGCGGAGTTGCAGCCCGACGAGCGGCAGCAGCATGCCGAGCACGCCGACGACCACCAGGGTGAGGCCTGCCCGGATCAGGAACCGCCCGCGTTGATTCTGCATGGTCGTCAGGTCCCGATGAAACGGCCCGGCGGGGGTTGGCCCGCCGGGCCGGGGAAGTGTCTTGTCGAGCGTGGGTGCTTAGTACCGGTAGTGCTCGGGCTTGTACGGCCCGTTCACGGGCACACCGATGTACTCGGCCTGCTCCGGGCGCAGCTTGGTCAGCTTCGCGCCGAGCTTGTCCAGGTGCAGGCGGGCGACCTTCTCGTCCAGGTGCTTGGGCAGCGTGTACACCTTCTTGTCATAGGCGTCGGTGTTCGTCCAGAGTTCGATCTGCGCGATCACCTGATTGGTGAACGAGTTGCTCATCACGAAGCTCGGGTGCCCCGTGGCGCACCCAAGGTTGAGCAGGCGGCCCTCGGCGAGCACGATGATCGAGTGCTCCTCGATGCCCGCCGCCTTGTCGGCCTTGAAGTGGAACTCATCGACCTGGGGCTTGACGTTGGTGTGGACGACCTTGCCCTCCTTCACCATCTTCCACAGGCCCGCCATGTCGATCTCGTTGTCGAAGTGGCCGATGTTGCCGACGATGGCGTTGTTCTTCATCTTCTTCATGTGATCGACGGTGATGATGTCCTTGTTGCCCGTCGTGGTGATGAACAGGTCCGCCGTGCCCACGACGTCCTCGAGCGTCACCACCTGGAAGCCCATCATCGACGCCTGCAGCGCGCAGATCGGGTCGATCTCGGTCACCTGCACCCGGCACTTCTGGGCCGCGAGCGAATCGACCGAGCCCTTGCCCACATCGCCGTACCCGCACACGAGCGCCACCTTGCCCGCGAGCATCACATCCGTCGCACGCATGATGCCATCGACGAGCGAGTGGCGGCAGCCGTACACGTTGTCGAACTTGCTCTTGGTCACCGAATCGTTGACGTTGATCGCGGGCATGAGCAGCTCGCCACGCTCCTCCATCTGGTAGAGGCGGTGCACGCCCGTGGTGGTCTCTTCGCTGACGCCCTTGATATGCGGCGCCATGGAGCGCCAGAACGTGCCGTCCTCCTGCACCTTCTGGCGGAGCAGCGCGAGCACGACCTTGAACTCCTCGTTGTCGGTCGAGTCGGGGTCGGGCAGCGTGCCGTCCTTCTCGTAGGCGATCTCCGCCTTGACGCCCTCGTGGATGAGGAGCGTCGCGTCGCCGCCGTCATCGACGATGATGGAGGGGCCCTGGCTGCCGTTCGCGTCCTTGGGGAAGGTCAGCGCCTGGAGCGTGCACCACCAGTACTCCTCGAGCGTCTCGCCCTTCCACGCGAAGGTCGGCGTGCCCGACTTGCCCTCGCGCCCCACGACGACCGCCGCCGCGGCGTGGTCCTGGGTCGAGAAGATGTTGCAGCTCGCCCAGCGCACGTCGGCGCCGAGGTCCTGGAGGGTCTCGATGAGCACCGCGGTCTGGATGGTCATGTGGAGCGAGCCCATGATGCGCGAGCCCTTAAGGGGCTGCTTCGCGCCGAACTCCTCGCGGCACGCGATCAGGCCCGGCATCTCCTGCTCGGCGAGGTCGATCTCCTTGCGCCCGTAGCGCACCGACGCCTCGGACAGGTCCTTGACCTTGTGCGGGAGGTCGCTCGTCAGGGGCAGGCCTGTGCTCAGGAACTCTGCGGTGGAAACGGTCGTCATCGGCTATCTCCTTGGGGAATCGTGGGCGGCGCCGGTCGGGCGGTCGCCAACAAGGGTGTTAGGTCAGAATGGGTTCGCGCGTCTATCGCGTTCCCCCGTCGTGTTTCGATGTGGGCGGCGCGACGCGCGCCACCGCCGTGAACAGGGTGGGCCCCTTGGACTCGGCGTCGCCCGGGAGGGGCGCGACCCGTGCATGATCGAAGCCCGCCCGCTTCAGCGCCGCGCTGAGCCCGTCCGGGTCGAACCCGAGGTGGGCGTGGCCCATCGTGCGCTGGTACTCCTCGCGCGTATGCTCGAACATATCGACGATGAGCGCTGCGCCACCCGGGCGCACGACCCTGCGGAGCTCCTTCAGCGCGTCCTCGACGTCTTCGACGTGGTGGAGCACGAGCAGGACGACGACCGCATCGACGGATCCATCATCGAGCGGAAGGCCGTCGATCGAGCCGACGAGGAAGTCGACGTTGTCCGCGCCGTCGAGGCGGCGGCGGGCCGCGTCGAGCATGGGCTCGGAGAAGTCGATCGCGATGACCTTGCGCACGTGGGGCGAGAGCAACTCCGCGGCGTTGCCCGTGCCGCACCCGATATCCGCGACGACCCAATCGGGGTCGAGCAGAGCGTGCAGCGCAAGGGCGCTGACCGCATCGCCGAACAGCTCGCGCCGGACCAGGTCCCACTCGCCCGCGACGCGACCGAAGAACGACCGGCTGTCGGTGCGCCGCTGCGCGAGCACGACGTCGAGGCGTCGGCGGTCTTCCTGGATGTCTGGGTCGTCGCCCGAGCTCGAGCAGATCGTGGCCCACAGTGCGCGGGCATCTTCCGGGAGGTCGTCGCGGACGAGTTGGTAGAGCGTCGCCGTGCCCTCGGTCCGCCGGTGCACCCACCCCGCCGACGCGAGCACTTTGAGGTGACGCGAGACGGTGGATTGGGGGAGTTGGAGGACCTTGGCAACCTCACCGACCGATAACTCAGAGAGGTCGAGCAGGCGCGCGAGGCGCAGGCGGACGGGCTCAGCGATGGCTGAGAGGCGGGTCGTGAGCGGGATGGGGGCCTTGGTGGACATATTCATCCGTTCATCCGGATGAAGTGTAGGAAGGAGCCCGCTCACGTCAACTCCGGTTGACCCTCGCTTCGCTAGGCTCTCGCACCAATGAAGCTCTACACGGGGACAAGCGGGTTCAGCTACAAGGAGTGGAAGGGGCCCTTCTACCCCGAGAAGCACAAGGCGGGCGACATGCTCGCGTACTACGCGGAGCGTCTGACCGCCGTCGAGATCAACAACACGTTCTACCGCCTGCCCAACGCGAGCGTGCTCGAGGGGTGGTGCGAGCAGACGCCCGCGGGCTTCCGGTTCTCGATCAAGGCTTCGCGTCGGATCACACACATGAAGCGGCTCAAGGAGGCGGACGAGGAAGTCGCCTACCTCCTGAAGACCGTCGAATCGCTCGGCGATCGCCTCGGCATGGTGCTCTACCAACTGCCGCCCAACCTCAAGAAGGACACGGAACGCCTTGCGGCGTTCCTCAAGCTCCTCGACGGGTCTTCCGCGCGGAGCGTGTTCGAGTTCCGCCACGAGTCGTGGCTCGACGACGAGGTCGAGGGCATGCTCCGCGATGCGGGGTGCGCGCTGTGCATCGCGGATGTCGATGAGGCGCCGGCGCCCGAACTCGTGCAGACGGCGCCGTTCGCGTACGTCAGGCTCCGGCGTGAGGCCTACACCGACGATGATCTCGCGGCATGGGTCAAGCGCGTCGCAGGGTCGGGGGCGGAGGAGGCCTACGTGTTCTTCAAGCACGAGGATGCGGGTGCGGGGCCCAAGCTCGCGATGCGGTTCGCGGAACTGGCCAGCTGACTGTGCCACTGATCGGTCCTCCGGTCAGTGTTCCTGATCCGCCCCAGCCCGGTGGACGGGTAAGTGCACAGCCTGCATCTCGCGGGCGCGGCCTGCGTATCGGGTCGCATGCTGTTCTCAGACAGCCAGATGCAGTGGATCATCGGGCTGCTCGTGGGCGGCGGGGTCGTGGCTGCGATCATCATCGTGGCGATCGCGGTCTACCTGAGCCTGCGCCGTGGCGATTGATGAGCACCAACGAAAGCGGGCGGCCGTGTGGCCGCCCGCTCATCTTCGTGTCTGTCCGTCTTTGTCCTGCGTCAGTCCTCGAGGCGCCTGAGCGTGAGCTTCGAGTTCTGGACCTGGTCCATCCGGACGTAGCCCTCGGTCTCGGGCTCGCCAAGCGTCCAGGTGGTATCGAGGCGGACGACCTGCTCACGCAGCGCCACGTGCTGGCCGCTCACGTCGTACTCGACACGGGTGTAGCCCGTGGAGTCGTTCACGGCGACCCGTGGCACCGCATCGTTGGCCTGCGTCGGGCGGCGGACCTGCACGCTGGGCGTGCCGACCATGATCGCCTTGCCTTCTTCAACGGTGACGAGCTTGAAGTCGTGCGTGACGTCCATGACGCCCACGGCGCCGAGGTTGACGCTCTCGACGGTCTGCCACCCGTTGCCGATGACGCGCCGGTTGCCCGTCGCGCCCTCGACCGCGAAGACGGGCTCGATCGTGCGTGCGAACACCTGGGGAGCGAACAGCCCGGGGAGGTCGGCACCCTGTGCCGCCTCGACCGCCTGCGTCTCGAACTCGCTCAGCCCGCTCACGCTCTCGACCTTGCCCTCGGGGGTGACCGCGAATGTGATGTCGGCGCCGGTGAGGAGCTTGCCGAGCCCAGCCCACGCGGGGGCGTCGTCGCCCGAGGGGACCTCGCCCACCGACGAGTAGGTGATCTGGTTCTCGCCTTCCTTGATGGTCATGACGATGCGCTGCACGTCGGCCGAGACGAGCGCGGAGCCATCGGGGCCGACCTCGTCGACCTTGAGTTCGAGGACGCCCGCCTGCATGCGTTGGACCTCGCGCGCGTTGTCGGCGTCGTTGTTGGGCTTCTGGAGGAGGTTGAGATCGAAGGAGAACTCGAACCGCATGGTCTGGCCCGCCTCAAGCTTGGGCTTGACCCAGACGGGCTCGCGGGCGTCCTGGGCGAGCGCCGTCGCGGGCAGCAGGCAGGCGGTCAGGGCAACGGCGCGGCGGGCGAGTCGCCCACGGCTCGACGTCTTCAATGGCATGGCTGGCTCCTCTGGTTCCCACCGTCCGGCGACGTGCCGGGACCGGATTCTCCTGTTCGGTCGGGTCTCTGCCCAACAACCTGCCCGCGGGGGCCACTATTCCGCCCCGCGGGGCCACCAGTCTAGGCCCGCGTAGGGGCGTGTCCCGTTGCCGCCATAGCATCGCCTCCCATGCGGATGGCCCTGGTCCAGATCAACCCGACCGTCGGCGCGTTCGAGGCCAACGCCGACCTGATCGCGTTGCGCGCCCGTGACGCTGCTGAGGGCGGGGCCGACCTGATCGTCTTCCCCGAGCTCTGCCTGACGGCGTACCCGCCACGCGACCTCCTCCTCCAGGGGGGATTCCTCGACGCCGCCCACGCGACGACGCTCGCCCTCATCGAGCGCCTCCCCCCAGTCGCCACGACGATCATCGGGCTGCCTTGGCGGGGCGATCCGGAGGCGGACCCGATCGCCGATCCCCTCGCGTGGCGCGAGGGCATCCGCCCGACCAACGCGCTGCTCGCCATCGCGGGCGGGCGGGCCATCGCGCGCCACGACAAGCGCCTGCTCCCGACGTACGACGTCTTCGATGAGCACCGCTACTTCCGCGCGGGGCGCAGGGCCGTCACGATCGATGTGGGCGGCGTGCGCGTGGGCCTCACGATCTGCGAGGACCTGTGGAAGGGCATCGATGTGGGCGTGCTCGACCGCTACGCCGAGCAGGCGGACCCAGTCGAGGAGCTGGTGCGCGACGGCGCGGAGCTCATCGTCAACCCGTCCGCGAGCCCGTTCTCGCTCGAGAAGCGCATGCGCCAGCACGACATCCTCCGCTCGCACGTGGAGCGACACGGCGTGGCGATCGCGTCGGTGAACCAGGTCGGGGGCAACGACGACCTGGTGTTCGATGGACACGCCGCGGTGTACGCGCCGGGAGATGACGGCCCACGCCTCGTCGCCGCGGGGCCCGGGTTTGTCGAAGCGATCACGACGCTCGACGTGCCCAATCGCGGAGCGGGTTGGGCGGCGGCGCCGCGTGTGGATGATCCGATCGTCGCGCGCCCGCCCATGCATCACCTGTGGGAAGCGCTGGTGCTCGGCGTGCGGGACTACTGCGCGAAGACGGGGTTCGAAGATGCGCTGATCGGCGTGTCGGGCGGCATCGACTCTGCGCTGACGACGACGATCGCCGCCGCGGCCCTCGGGCGCACCAACGTGCGGGGCGTCGCGATGCCCTCGCGGTTCTCATCCGAGGGATCGCTCACCGATGCGCACGGGCTCGCCGAGGCCCTCGGGATCGAGCTCCTCGAGGTCCCCATCCGCGAGCCCCACGAGGACACCACGGCGCTGCTCACGCCCCTCTTTGACGCCCTCGGCGCCGACCCCGAGCCCGGCGTGACCGATGAGAACATCCAATCACGCTTGCGCGGGCTCATCCTCATGGCGTTCTCGAACAAGACCGGCGCGATCCTGCTCACCACGGGCAACAAGAGCGAACTCGCGGTCGGCTACTGCACGCTGTACGGCGACATGGCGGGCGGGCTCGCGGTCCTCTCTGATGTGTCCAAGCAGGACGTCTACGCCCTCTCACGCTTCGTCAACGAGCACCACGCGGCGCTGGGCTTCGCTCGCCCGCCCATCCCTGAATCGACGATCACGAAGGCTCCCAGCGCCGAACTCCGCGCCAACCAGACCGACCAGGACTCGCTCCCGCCCTACGACGTGCTCGACCAGATCATCGAGCGCTACGTCGAGCAGATGCAGTCGCCCGCGCGGATTGCGCGCGAGACGGGCTTCGAGCCCGCCCTCGTCGCGCGGATCGTGCGCATGATCGACCTTAACGAGCACAAGCGCAAGCAGATGCCCATCGGGCTCAAGGTCTCGGGCATCGCGTTCGGGCGCGGGCGCCGGCGCCCGCTCGCCCAGCGCTTCCGACACGACCTCGGGTGATCAGCGCTCCCGGCTCGGCGCGGGACGCTCCCGGCTGGGCCGCTCCGCGGGCGCTGCGTCTTCGTCGGGCTGGAAGTCTGAGTGCGAATCGTCGCGGACGTCCTTGAGCTTGTCGAACTGCTCCTGCGCTCGTGCGACGTCGCCCTCCATGATCGCGAGTTCGAGCTTGAGCGCGACCTCGATCGCCTCGATCATGTGCTTGCGGAACGCCTTGCGGTACGACGCCTCGTCCGGGCCGTACTCCTCCATGCCCTTCTCGGCGACGGGCACGCCATCGACCGCGCCCTTCGCGCCAATCAGATTGATCTGGATGTTCTGGATGAGCGAGAGCGCCTCGCGCTGGCCCGCCTCGTCGTCGACCAGGTCGACGACCTGACCCAGGCTCCGCGTGGAGCGGCCGAGTGCGCCCATGTAGCGGTCGAACGCCACGGCGCCGCGTGAGGGGGTGGGCCGGGCGTCGCGCTGCGGGCGTTCGGGCCTCTCGCGCGGGAGGTCGCGCCGGGGCGGCTCGCCGGGGTGGCCCGTGCCCGTGCCGGTGCCCTGGCCCATGGCGGACACGCCGATCCCGCCGATCAAGACCGCGCACCCCACCGCCAGTGCCGCTTTCACGCTGTTTCTCATGGCTTGCTCTCCAGTTCGCTTGAGTCCATCACCGCGCCCGGGACTCGGGCGCTCCGTGGTGAACGACGCCGCCCGCCGCGGATTGCCGCCCATCATCGGGCCGGGGGAGCGTGTTGGCAACAATCGGGGAGTGGATCGGCGGTAGGCTTCCCCCATGTGCGGGCGGTTTGCGCTCACTCTCGATTACCAGCAGCTCCTCGAGGGCTTCGCGGTCCGCGAGTCGTGGGAGTACGCGGACGAGCCGTGGACGCCCCGCTACAACATCTGCCCGACCCAGTTCATCCCGATCGTGCGCCGGCGCGACGATGGGGCGCGGGAGCTCGTGCCCGCGCGCTGGGGGCTCGTGCCCTCGTGGGCGACCGGCCCCGACGACCCACGCATCAACCGCCACGGCCCGCTCATCAACGCCCGCTCCGAGACCGCGTGGGACCTCCCCGTCTTCCGCGACTCGGCACGCACGAGGCACTGCCTCGTCCCCGCATCGGGCTTCTTCGAGTGGAAGGGCGATGCGCCGCCGAAGACTCCCTACTTCATTGGCGTCGACGGCGCCGAGGTCATGGCGATGGCCGGCGTGTGGGACGCGTGGCGTGACCCGGGCGGCGCGGGCACGATCGAGTCGGTCACGATCCTCACGTGCGCACCCAACGCGTTCATGTCAGGGCTGCACGACAGGATGCCCGTCATCCTCAAGCCCAGGGACTACGAGCGGTGGCTCCTGGCCACGCCCGACGACGAGCGCCTCGCAAAGCCGTTCGAAGGCACGATGTTCGCGCGCCGCATCTCGACGCGCGTGAACCGGGTCGCCAACGACGACCCTTCGATCCTGGATGAAGAGCGCGAGCCTGATGAGGCGGACGGCACGCTCTGGGGCGGGTGACCCTACGATCCGAGCATGACCAGCGACCGCATCGACTCCGCCAGCGCCCCCGAGCCCGTCGGCGCCTACCCGCACGCAAGGCGTGTCGGCAACCTCCTCTTCCTCTCGGGCATCGGGCCACGCAAGCGAGGCTCAAAGGACATCCCGGGCGTGACCCTCGACGCATCGGGCAACATGGTCGACTACGACATCGTGCCCCAGTGCGAATCGTGCTTCGCGAACGTCCGACATGTCCTCGAGGAGGCGGGCTCTTCGTGGGGCAGTATCGTCGATGTGCTGGTGTTCCTGACGGACATGCCGCGCGACTTCGCCGCCTACAACCGCCTCTACGCGGAGCACTTTGCGGGCCCGGGCAATCCGAACCCGAGCCGAACGACCATCGAGATATCGCGCCTGCCGCAGGCGGGCAACGCGCCCATCGCGATCGAACTGAAGGTCGTGGCAACAATCGACTGAGGCGGGCGTCAGACTCGCGGGCCGGTAGCCGATCGATGAGGAGTGAAGATGCCCGCGCCGCTCACGACCCGAACGCTCCTGCTCGCGGCGCTCTGCGCAGGGGCGGGGGGGTGTGCCCTCGGGCCAAAGTCCGCGGAGGGGCTCCCCTCGGTGACCATGGCGCCCGCGGAACAGACGGTGTTCGCCTCCGCGCCCGACATCCTCGATGAGTCGGACGTCGCGCAGAAGCGTGGGGGGTGGGCGGCGGGCGACCAGGCGCTGGTGGGAATCATCCTCGTGAACGGTGCGCACCGGAGCGTGCGCTACGTGCTGATCGAACTCACGCCCGTGCAGGGGCCACTGACGACGCTCGAGATGGGGCGGCTGCACGCGGGCCCGCCGTTCATGTCGACGCGTGGCGTGCAGTTGGTCCTGCTCGATGCACGTGGACGCGAGCTGAGCCGATCGATCGCCTGGGTGCCCGAGCCGCTCCTCGACCACGGCCCGTTCGACCTGCTCGACTTCATGGCGTGGGCCGAGGGGCAGCGGATCACGCTTGGCGCCGAGGACCTCCCCGACCTGTGGTTCGAGACCGCGTGGCAGACCGACCCGGGGCAGGCTGCGCTGCTGGGCCTCGCGACCATGACGAGCCTCGGGCGCGGCGCCGGCCAGAACCCGGCGATCGCGTCCGTGGTCGAGGACGTCCTCACGCTTGCCCAGAAGTTCGGCGTGCTCACGCAGGGCATGTCCTTCCGCATCGATGAGAAGCGGATCGAGCCCACGGGCGTGGGGACGCGCCCGGC
This sequence comes from Phycisphaerales bacterium, assembly GCA_965228605.1. Classification (GTDB taxonomy): domain Bacteria; phylum Planctomycetota; class Phycisphaerae; order Phycisphaerales; family UBA1924. The sequence goes on along the minus strand of OZ245825.1, from coordinate 2,219,206 downwards.
GTACCGCGTGCCCGTCCAACTCAGGATCGGGCCTCACATCGCCCTCCGCGCGCTCATGCAGGCCGACCGCCCCGACGCCCCCTTGGGCCTGACGGGGGGGATCGTCGCGGTCGATGGCTACAACACCACCGACCCCTCGCGCTCGATCCACATCCGCGTGCTCGCAACGCGACGGGGCCCTGACACGTCCCCCTAGGCCTCCCCTCCGACATGCAAGACGGGCCACCATCGGGCACACTAGTGGGGTGAGCACGAGCGACACCACCATCGAACGCGACGTGGAGCGCCTGAGCGGGCTGGCCCGCGCGGGGCACACGTGCATCTCGATCGTGAGCGAAGAGGAGCCCCACGCCCTCCAGATCGCGAAGCACACCGCCCAGGACCTCGACCTCCCCGTCGTGGCGTGGACGGCGGTGAAGGGCCTCTATGACCCGACGCTCGAGGGCGGGCGGAGCGTGCGCGACACGGAGAACCTCGCGGCGGCGCTGCTCTACGTCGCGCGACAGCGCACACCATCGCTTGTGATCCTGATGGACGCGGCGCCTCACCTCGACGATGCGGTCACGGCCCGCTCGGCGCGCGAGCTCGTCCACCTCTTCGACGAGATCGGCGGGCGGCTCCTCCTGATCGACCCATCGCCCGAACTCCCACCCGCGATCGCGTCGATCGCCGCGCGCTTCGACGTCTCGATGCCCGATGAGGCGGAACTCGAAGCCATCGTCCGGCGGACCGTGCGGGGTGAGCATCGCAAGAGCCCGCTCGACGTGCGCATCTCCGAGCGCAAGCTCCAGGTGTTCGTCCGCAACCTGCGCGGGCTCACCCGCCGACAGGCGGAGATGGCGATCCTCGAGACCGTCGCCGATGACCGCAGGCTCGACGAGGAGGACCTCAACACCGTCCTCGCGGCCAAGCGGCGTCTGCTGGCTTCCGATGGCGTGCTCGACTACATCGAAGCGCCGATCGACCTCGAACAGATCGCGGGCCTGCGCACGCTCAAGAAGTGGCTCCACGACCGCCAGAACGCGTTCTCCGACGAGGCGCAGGCGTATGGGCTCGCGGCCCCGCGAGGCGTGCTCATGCTCGGCGTGCAGGGGACGGGCAAGTCGCTCACCGCGAAGGCCATCGCTAGCGCGTGGAAGCGCCCGCTGTTGCGGCTCGACGCGGGCGCGCTGTACGACAGGTACATCGGCGAATCCGAGAAGCGGCTCCGCAGCGCCCTGCGACAGGCCGAGGCGATGTCGCCCGTGATCCTGTGGATCGACGAGATCGAGAAGGCGTTCGCGAGCGCCGCGAGCACGTCGAACGACGGCGGGCTGTCCCGCCGGATGTTCGGCGCGCTGCTCACCTGGATGCAGGAGCACCGCTCGCCCGTGTTCCTGGTGGCGACGGCCAACGACATCGAGGCACTCCCGCCCGAGCTGCTGCGTAAGGGGCGGTTCGACGAGATCTTCTTCGTGGACCTGCCCGGCGAATCGGTGCGGCGCGAGGTGCTCGCGATCCACCTCAAGAAGCGCGACCACGACCCCAAGGGGTTCGACCTCGACCGCCTGGCGCAGGTCAGCGATGGGTTCAGCCCCGCCGAGCTCGAGCAGGCGGTGATCTCTGCGATGCACGGCGCGTTTGCGCACAACGGCGACCTCTCGACGGGCGCGATCGAGCGCGTGATCCGCGAGTCGCCCCCCCTCGCGGTGACGGCGCGCGAGCGCGTCGCGGCCTTGCGCCGGTGGGCGGAGGACCGGTGCGTGCCCGCGGATGAGGACCGGGCGGGCGCTCTCGCCTGAGCGCGCAGGAAAGCCGCCCGGCGGGACCGGGCGGCGTGGTGATTCTCTGGTTGTTCGAGTTCAGCGGGGCGGCACGCCCCGGCTGTCGCTGATGCGGGGTTACGGGCAGTCGTTGCCGAACTCGCCCAGCATGATGTTGAGGTCGGCCGAATCGACGAGGCCGCTGCCATCGATGTCGGGCTTGCTGTTGGCCGTGCCGAACTGCGCGAGGAGCAGGTTGAGGTCCACCGAGTCCACGACGTTGTCGTCGTTGATGTCCGCCTGGCAGAGCGGGATGAAGATGGGGTCGCCCGCGTGGACGACGAGGGAGAAGGTGACGTCGGTCTCGGGGGTGGAGAGCACCGCGTCCTCGTTCACCTCTTCGGCGATGACCTCAACGGTCCACGTGCCGAGCTCGGGGTTGTTGACGAAGACGTTCTCGATGACGTTGAGCTCGTCGGGGCTGCCGCCACGGGTGCTGGCGTTGCCCTGGTGCAGGCCGCTGTTGCCCCAATAGGTGAGGCCCGAGGGTGAGGTGAGCTTGAGGTTGAGGTCGTTGATGCGGTGGACGCCCGCGCCGGGGGAGGCGTTGGGGTCCTTGTAGACCATGGTGGCGCGCATCGGGTCGCCCTCGGCGACGTCGATCAGGTAGGTCGCGGTCTCGAACGGCGCGAGGTTGACGAGCTCGGGGACGATGAAGAGGTCGTTGCGGGCATCGTAGAGGCGTGTGAGGTCGGGCAGGCCCCACCCTTGGTGGTTGCGTCCCAGGTCGGCGCCCTGGCCGAAGAAGGAGTAGGCGCGGGCGGAGTTGACCATGATGGCGCGTGCGGTGGACGCGGGCGGGCGTGAGCGGAAGACGGTCTCATCCTCGCCAAACCCGGGGAAGAAGCCTTCGTGCCACATCTGGAAGAAGAGCCCGAAGTGGCCCGCGACCATGGGTGTGGCGGCGCTGGTGCAGCAGAAGCTGCCATACGCGTTGTTGTTGTTGTCGTCGGTGGTGAAGATGTCGTCGTAGTAGCCCACGAGGTCGGGCTTGAAGCGTCCGTCAGAGGCGGGCCCGATGGAGGCGTCTCCACACCAGCAGTCGTCCGAATCGTCGGTGTTCTGGAAGTGGTTGATGCCGCCGATCGCGACGATGTTCTTCGCCCACGCCTGCGGGCGTGAGGCCTGCGAGCCCGTGTTGCTCTGCGACTGCGTGATGATGATGTCGTGGAGGAACAGGATGTCGTCCATCTCGGACGAGATGGTGTTGTACTGCGTGGTCTGGAAGTCGCCCCAGCTGTTGGACTGGAACACGGCCTCGTAGTCCCCGCTCAGCAGTTCCGCGGTGTGGGTGTAGCGGTTGTTGAGGTTGGAGTAGTCGGCGAAGATGCCCTGGGCCCCGGGGAGCATGCCCGTGCCGCTCGCGTTGGCGGTGCCATCGCCGAAGGTGATGCCGAACGTGCCCGTGCCGTGCGAGTCGTTGCCGCTCTTGGGGCCGTGGAGGACCATGGGGGGCGACTGGAAGGCGTTGTGGGTGCTCAGGACGTTGCCGTCCATGACCTCGCCGTTGACGCCCTGGCCTGTCAGGCCAAGCGTGTCGTGGAACATGGTGCCGCCCATTGAGTCGAGCACGACGTTCATGTCGTCCTGGGGCGGGCTCCACCGATCGATGAACTGGACCTCGCTGAGCTTCGCGACGCCCGCGAGCTGGTCCTTGTTGAGCGAGGCCCGGATGATGAAGCCATCGGGGATCATCGCCTCGACGACGCCACCCATCGCGCCGATCGCGTCCGCGACCACCTGCTTCTGCGCGAGCCCGCGTGCGAGCACCTGGACGTTGTACGACTCGAACGCGTCGTCGGGCATCGAGGCGGTCGTCTCGAACGCGGGGATGCCCGGGTTCCACCCGAAGCGATCGGCGAGGACCGAGCCATCGACCTTGAAGACGGGGCGGTAGGGGGTGAGCGAGCGGACGAACCCGAGCGCGTTGGCCTGCGCGATCGCGTCGGCATCGCCCTCGACGATGAACGCGCTCCACGGGAGGTACTTGCGCACGCTCAGCCCCGCCTCTCCGAGGGCATCGATGTAGGGCGGGATCGACTCGGTCTCGAACTGCACGATGTACGCGCGGTTGGCGGGGTCGACCTGGAGCGCCTCGGGCTCCGCGATGGGGACCGCATTGGGATCGAAGGTGTGGTCGCGGAGCTTGAGCTCGGGGCGCGCCGCCTGCACCTGGGTGAAGGTCTTGCCATCGAGGCTGATCGCGTACATGGGCGTCGCGCCCGCGAGGGTGGCCTCGTTGAAGAGCACGACGCGGGCAGCGCCGACCTCGAGCGTGCGGAGGCCCGTCACCTTGCCGGCGTCGGAGGTGAAGATCGCATCGCCGTTGACCGAGAGCGTGGTCGCGTCGTCGGACAGGGCGGCCCCGCTCTGCGCGAGCCCGATGGGGGCGGCGCAGGCCACGAGCAGAGAAGCGGCGAGAACGCGGACAGGGCGACGGGAATGATGCATCGAAAACTCCTTGTCGGGACGGGGGATCCGTTTATTGAGAATCTACCGCCTGTTGGTGGGGAATCCCGCGCCCTGTCAGGCCCGAGTTTGGGCGGGTCGGTGCTCCACGCGTGAGCGGGAGCGTCGGGGGCGTGTCGTGTCCCCGCTGGTGGCGGGGCGGGGCGTATCCGATAAGGAGATGACTCCACACCATCACCCCTCGCGACGAGACACGACCCTTGCGGATCCTCGCCCTCATCCCGCCCGGCACCAACTCGCGATCGATCTACACGGACCTGCTCCGCGGGCTCCAGATGAGCGGGCACACGCTCATCGTCGAGGACGTCTCCCCTTATGTGGGGCAGCACCAGCGCCTCGCGCAGGGGCGCGACGGCGCGCTGACGGACGAGCTCAAGCGCATGCGGTCGTTCTACGCATCGCACCTCGCGAGCCTCGTGCGGACGCACAGGTGCGAACTCGTGCTCACGCTGTGGATCGATCCGTTGATGTTGCTCCCCTGGGCGCAGCGCGACGGGAGGCTTGTGAGCGTGTTCGGGTCGATGGGCGTGCCCGCGCTGCACTACTGGCTCGATGCGCCGTTCTGGGCGTACGGCGGGGCGTTGCTCCCCGTGTTCGATCGCTCGCGGTTCACCGACCCGATGCACATCCATGTGGTGAACAACCCGGGCACCGCGGCGGAGATGCGCACGGTGCTCAACATGCACTCGGTGATCAGCGCGCCCTACGGCATCGATGCGGCCACCTTCCGCCCGTGGGACGAGATCGACACCGACCTCGAGCTGACCATCAACACGGGCCCCGGCGATCCCCCGCCCACGCCACGCATGCTGAGCGAGTTGCAGCGCGACGACCCGGATGTGGACGCGATCCGGCGCGAGGAGGGCGAACGCGCCGCGCCGAGGCTCAAGGCGTTGTTGCGGGACGTCGGGATCGAAGGCCACGCCGCGGACGGCGTGGGCGAGGCGTGGATCGGCGAGCAGCTCCGCGACCCGGATCGCCCCATGCTGGAGAAGTTCCGCGCGGCGTTGAACGGGGGTGAGGCGTCGGGCGTCGATCACGTGCTCATGCGCACGCCCGCGTCGCCCGTGCATTGGGCCCGCGCGACGTCGCTGGTGCGCAACTGCGATCGGTGGCAACGCGCGTTCACGACCGCCTACCTCTCGCGCCGGTTCAAGTGTGCCCTCGTAGGCGGGGGCGCTGAGCGGATGAAGAGCGCCGGGTGGCCCCTCCGCGGCGTGTGCGCGGGCTCCGTCGCGTACCACGAGCTTTCCGCGTGGTACTCGCGTGCTCACGCGGCGCTCAACGTGATGCGCTACCAGGACGACATCGGGATGAACATCAAGGGGCTCGAAGCCGCGGCCTCGGGCGCCCTCGTCCTCGAGCGGGCCCGCTCGGGTCTCCTCGAGCGTTTCACGCCCGGCGACGAGGTGCTCTCCTTCACCCGCCCAGGGGAGGCGTCGGCGATGCTCCGTGATGCCCTCGACCACCCAGCCCGCCTGCGTGAGATCGCGAGGGCGGGGCGGGATCGGGCGATCCGCGAGCACACGTGGGAATGCCGGGGTGGGGCCCTGGCCGCGATGGCGAGCGACCGCCTCGCCGGGCTCTCCACGGCGGCGTAACGGGCGCATTCTGCGGAAATACCGGCGAACGCGTCGACGCTCACCCCGTAGTAGGATCGTGAGATAGGAGGCGCCGCGGCCCGTGGACCCGTTCCTGGACCGAACCGATGAGGAACTGCTTGAGGACTACGCCCAAGGCGATGTCTCCGCGTTCCGTGCGCTGATTTCGCGCCATCATGACCCGCTCCTCCGCTTCCTGATCCGCATGGTGGGCGATCGCGAGTCCGCCGAGGACACGTTCCAGGAGGCCTTCCTCCAGGTCCACGAATCGCTCCACACCTTCGACCCGACCCGGCGTTTCAAGCCCTGGCTCTTCACGATCGCGGCCAACAAGGCCCGCGACCTCCTCCGCAAGCGCCAGCGCCGCCCGACGGTCTCCCTCTCGGCGCCCATGAACGGCTCGGACGGCGATGCCTTCGTCGACCTCATGCAGATCGACATCCCGCACGCCTCGGAGGGCATGCAGCGGGACGAGATGCGCGAGCGGGTGGAAGCCGCGATCGATGCCATGTCGCCCCGCCTGCGCGAGATCCTCCTCATGGCGTACTTCCAGAAGCTGAGTTACCAGCAGATATCGGACATCTACGACATCCCGCTCGGGACCGTGAAATCACGCCTGCACGCGGCGGTGGGGTCGTTTGCCAAGAAGTGGGAGGAGATGGCCAGGCGGTCGCGTCCGCAAACGGGAGAGAACCCCGGTTGAGGTGAACACGCGGGCGAGGCGGGCGTACTCCAAGGACCTATGAGCGAAGACTCACCTACAAACCAACCCAATGGGCAGCCGGGTTGTGACCGCCTGACGAGGGCGGTGGACTCGGCTGCCCGTGCGAACTTCGATGCGTCCCGCCTCGAGGCGGGCGGAGCGCACGATGCCAAGCGGTTGCTCGATGTCCTGGCGCTCCTCGATGAGGCGCCGGTTGAGACGGGGCAGTCGTCGCTCGTCGATGTGACGATGGCGCGCCTGGTGCGTCAGGGGCGCGAGGGTGTTGCGGGACGCGTCGCCGATGGCGTCGATTCCCCGCTCACGCCCCGTTCGCGCGAAGCGCTCGATGAGCTCGTCGATGCGTCGTGGTCTGCCCGTGGCGAGGCGGGCGCCCAATTGCACCTGCTTGCCCACCTCCTCTCGCTGAGCGAGGCGGAGGTGTCCGCGCAGGATCGCGATGGGCTCGTCGCCGCGACGATGCGCCACATCGACGATGCCGAGGCGGCGCGGGCCAACCGGTTCCGCCTGTCGCCCGTCGACGATCGCCCGTCGCGCGGGCGGTTCCGCCTGGCGGACCTGAGCGCGGTCGCCGCGATGCTCCTGTTCGGCGCGGCGGTGATGTGGCCCATGCTCGTCTCGATGCGGATCAACACCACCGAGACGCTCTGCCAGGCCAACATGCAGGCGGCGGGCTTTGCCATCGGCAACTACGCTGCGGACCACGACGGACGGCTCCCGTCGGTCGACGCGCCGTCCTCGGGCCCCGTGTGGTGGGGCGTGGGGACGCCCGGGCGCTCGCACTCTGCCAACCTCTTCCACCTCGTGACCTCCGGCTACGCCCGCGTGTGCGACCTGGCCTGCCCGGGCAACTGCGATGCGGTCTACCACATCGACTCAGATCAGATGGCCCAGATGCGCGACTGGCGGACCTCGGGCGAGGTCTCGTACAGCTACCAGTTGTTCGGCGACGTCGTCCCACGCCTGAGCGATGACCCGCGGATGGTCGTCCTGACCGACCGCTCGCCGGCGGTCGAGCGGGCCCGCATGGGCGAGTTGATCGACCCGGCGATGGGCTCACGCAACCACGGCGGGCGCGGGCAGCACGTCCTGTTTGGCGACGGGACGGTGATCCACCTCGACCGCCCGACGCTCAATGGCGACAACATCTGGCTGCCGAGGGCCGCCGAGGGCGAGGCCGCCCCGAGGCTCGACGGGACGGAACTGCCGAGCCGGCGGGGTGATGCGTTCGTTGGGCCTTGACCGGCCGGACCCTTGTCCGCCCCGATCCGCGTAGCTAGACTCCGGGCCAGTTCGTACGAGAACCGATCGGAACCCGAACGCCGGCGGTGGGCCGGGTGGTGATCTCCGTCGGGAAGGATGAGTGTCATGCCGAAGATGAAGCCTCACAAGGGTCTGTTGAAGCGGGTCCGCGTCACGAAGACGGGGAAGCTGAAGCACAACAAGTCGGGGTACAAGCACCTTCGGTCGAAGAAGCGTCCGGACCGCCTGCGCACGCTGCGGGGCGGGTCGTACGTGCCCACGACGTACGTGAAGCACGCCTCGCGCATGCTTGGTGTGCGTGTGCGTGGCGCCGATCAGCCCGTGAGTTCGATCAAGCGCAACCCGTCGCCCGAGGAGCGGAAGGCCGCCCAGGCGGAGAAGAAGCGTCAGCAGTCGGGCGAATGAGCCCGCTCGTTTCGAAGCGGCCCCCTCGCGCGAGCGGGGGGTGAGCTGCGGTTTGTTCATGCCTGCCCGCCGGGTTCCGAAAGCCGTCTCACGATGAGGCGCCCCGTCTGGCGAAGTTGATCTGGTTCGAGGAGATCGCGTCATGCCCCGCGCACGCAAGTCCACCCCACGCCGACGCAAGCACAAGCGCACCCTGCGCGAAGCCCGCGGCTATTACGGCACAAAGTCACGCCACTTCCAGCAGGCCAAGGTGGCGCTCATCCGCGCCGGCGCGTTCGCCTATCGCGACCGTCGCAACCGCAAGCGCGACATGCGCCGCCTCTGGATCACCCGTATCACGGCGGCGTGCAAGATGCGCGGCACGCGCTACTCGCTCTTCATGAACGGGCTCAAGAACGCGGGCATCCTGCTCAACCGCAAGATGCTGAGCCAGGTGGCCATCGAGGACCCCGCGGCCTTCGACAAGCTCGTCGAGCAGGCCATCAAGGCCTCGGCGGCGACGCCCGCGAAGTAAGCAGAGACCTGTTTGAAGTCCAAGGCCCAGGGCGATGCTCTGGGCTTGTGCTTGCGCACCTAGGATCGGGCGATGGCTGAGAGCGGGTCACCCATGCGGATCGTTCTTGTCAGCCCGCGCGGGTTCTGTGCGGGCGTGCGCATGGCGATCGATGTGGTCGACCAGCTGCTCGAGCTGTGCCCCGACGAGCCCATCTATGTGTACCACGAGATCGTGCACAACACGCACGTGGTGGGGCGATTCCGCGATCGCGGGGTAGCGTTTGTTGACGATGTGGCGGGTGTGCCTGAGGGCGCGATCGTGGTGTTCAGTGCGCACGGCATCCCGCCGAGCGTGCGCGACGCGGCGGCGGCGCGCGGGCTTCGTGCGATCGATGCGACGTGCCCGCTTGTGACCAAGGTCCACATGGAGGCGATCCGCTACGCGCGTCAGGGCTACCAGATATTGCTCATCGGGCACCGCGAGCACCAGGAAGTGATCGGCACGTTTGGCGAGGCGCCCGGTGCGACGCAGGTCGTCGAGTCGCCCGCGGACATCGCGGGCCTGACGATTCACGATGAGGACAAGCTCGTCTACCTGACGCAGACCACGCTCTCGACCGACGACGCGGCGGTCGTCATCGATGCGCTGAAGGCACGGTTCCCGAACATCAAGGCGCCGCCCGGCGAGGACATCTGTTACGCGACGACCAACCGCCAGCACGCGGTGCGCCAGCTCGCGCCGGGGTGCGACCTGTGCATCGTGGTCGGCTCGACGATCAGCTCGAACTCGAAGCGGCTCACGGAGATCTCGGAGAATGCGGGCTGCCCGGCGCGGCTTGTGGATGACGCATCGCAGATGGATGAGGCGTGGTTCGAGGGCGTGGCGGTGGGGGGGCGTGTGCTGCTGACCGCGGGGGCTTCGGCGCCCGAGGACCTGGTGGCGGGCGTGTGCAGGTGGATGGTGGGGCGGTTTGCGGCGCAGATCGAGCTTGGGGATGTGGATGAGGAGGATGTGGACTTCGCGCTGCCCGTGCGGCTGCGGAAGCTGATGGAGGAGCGGGGCGTCGACCCGAAGGGGAAGCGGATCAGTGTGGAGCCGCCGCGGGTGACCGCGGAGGTGTATGGGGCGGTGCCGCTGACCATTGGGGCGAGCGGGTGAATGCGCCTGACCAGCACATCTTTGCGCAGACGCCCGAATCGCTCGGCGCGTGGTGCGCTGAGCGGCGCATGCCGGCGTTCCGCGCCAAGCAGGTCCTCGAGTGGGTGTACGGCAAGGCGTGCGCGGACCCGCGCGAGATGAGCAACCTGTCGAAGCGCGATCGTGAGATGTTGAGCGAGGAGATGGCGTTTCACTCGGGCGAGGTGATGGCGCACCAGATCGCGACCGATGGGACGCAGAAGCTGTTGGTGCAGTGGGACTCGGGAAGAGACGGAGAGACGGAGAGACGGAGAGACGAAGTTGAGGGAGTCGGGGAGGGGCGGTTGGTTGTGTTGAACCAGGCGCTGCCGGCGGGTGATCCTTCTCGGCAGACTGAGTGTGTGATGATCCCTGCGGAGGATGGTTCTCGGCGGACGGCTTGCATTTCTTCACAGGTTGGTTGCCCTGTGGGGTGCAGGTTCTGTGCATCGGGGCTTGGGGGGCTTGATGGGAACCTGAGCGCGGGGCGGATTGTCGAGCAGGCGTGGCGGCTTGATGCGTTGTTGCGCGCGCAGGTTCGTGGGTCGGGGGACCCGGCTCGGCGAGCCGGGCCACCTGGGCGTCAGCTGACGAATATCGTGTTCATGGGGATGGGTGAGCCGCTCGCGAACTTCCAGAACGTGGTGCGCGCGGTGCGCACGCTCGCGGCCCCCTGGGGCATGGGGATCGGGGCGCGGAAGATCACGATCTCGACCGTCGGGCTGCCCAGGGCGATCGAGCGGCTCGCGGAGCAGCTCGATCTGCCGATCACGCTTGCGTTGTCGCTTCACGCGCCGAACGATGACATCCGGCGCAAGCTGATCCCCTGGGCGAGCTACACGTCGATCGCTGAGCTGTTCGATGCGTGCGATGCGTGGTTCGCCAAGACGGGTCGCGAGATCACGCTCGAGTACACGCTGCTGCGTGGGGTGAACGACCGCCCGGAGCACGCGCGCGAGCTGGCGAGCGTTGCGAAGCGGTTGCGTGGGAATGTGAACCTGATCCGGTACAACGAGGTTGATGCGTTGCCCTATGCGCGGCCGGTGACCGAGGATGTGCGGAAGTTCCAGGAGGTGCTCCGCGAGCGGGGCGTGAACGTGCATATCCGCGCGAGCCGGGGGCGTGACATCGCGGCGGCGTGCGGGCAACTCCGCCACGAGGCGGCGGGCGTGTGACCATGGTGGCGATCGGAGGGGCAGCGTGATCGGGCGGTTCCAGCGGTACGGGGCCAACGTCGGGCGGATGGGAGTGGCCCAGTTCGTGGCGATCCTCGCGCTCTTCGCGTGGATCATCGCGACCTCGCCCGGCGTTGTGGCGGGTATCTTCGCGGGGGCGCTGGCCTCGGCGTTCTTCCTGATGTGGGTGATGCGTCCGTTGCTCCTCCACAAGCCGGGCGCAACGTCGCGCGTGCTCAACGTCACGGCGCTCATCGTGCTCGGCGTGGTCGTGGTACACCTCGGCGGGCTCGCGAAGCTGCCGGCGTGGGTCGGGCTTGTGATGATCGTCGTCGTGCCGTTGCATCTGGCGGCGACGTTCTGGTTCTACTCCGACGAGGGCGTGATGACGTCGAGGCGGCTCCAGACGATGATGCGAGGGGCGCCGGCGTCGTACATGCCCGCGGGCGTGGCGGGCGACGATGACGACGGGCACGAGCGGGCGGAGGTGCTGTGAAGGTCATCTCGTGGAACGTGAACTCGGTGCGGTCGCGCCTCGAGCGGTTGCTTGGCGTGTTGGAGCGACACGAGCCCGATGTCGTGTGCCTGCAGGAGCTCAAGTGTGTGGATGAGCAGTTCCCGTGGGGCGAGGTCCGCAGCGCGGGGTACCACGCGGTCACGCACGCCCAGCCGACGTACAACGGCGTGGCGATCCTGTCGCGCGAGGAAGCGACGGAGGTGGAGCGCGGGTTCAACGATGGCGATGAGGAGGACCCGCAGGCGCGGCTGATCTGGGGGACAGTGGGGGGGACGCGCGTGTGCAGCGCGTACGTACCCAACGGCCAGAAGCTCGGCTCCGAGAAGTGGGTGTACAAGCTCGCGTGGTACGCGCGGCTCCGCGCCAAGCTCGCGTCGATGGACCTGTCGCTGCCCCTCGCGATCGCGGGCGACTACAACGTGGCGCCCGAGGCGAGCGATGTGGCGCACCCCGAGAAGTGGGAGGAGAGTGTGTTGTTCGCGCCCGAGGCGCGGGCGGCGCTGCGGTCCATTACGGAACTCGGGTTCGTCGATACCTTCCGCAAGCACCATCCGGATGGGGGCGTGTATTCGTGGTGGGACTACCGTCGGCTCGCGTTCCCGAAGGGTGATGGGCTTCGGATCGATCATGTGCTGGCGACGGAGCCGCTCGCGGCCAGGAGCACGGGGGCGTCGATCGATCGCGAGGAGCGGAAGGGGAAGCTGCCTTCGGATCATGCGCCGGTGGTTGTGGAGTTCGAGTAGGGGCCGGCGTTGCGGCGGCTCGCTCCGCTCGCGTGAGTGATGAACCCCTCACCCCGGCCCTCTCCCCCAGGGGGAGAGGGAGGAAGAGCGCTTACGCAGCGACGCTGTGGGTAGACTTGCGCCATGAACCCATTTGTTGAGTCGATTCTGGCGCGCTGGCGGCATCAGCGCGCGTATGCCGAGCGGTTGGTGAGCGGGCTGGGCGAGGCGCAGATGCTCGCCCAGCCGGTCTCGGGTGTGGTCATGAACCACCCCGCGTGGGTGCTCTCGCACCTCTCGGTGTACTCGCCCGTGCTGAGCGGCATGCTGCGCGGCGAGGCGGTTGAGGACCCCATCGATCACCCGCACGGTCGCAAGTCGAAGCCCTCGGCGAACCCGTCGGACTACCTGCCCCGCGATGAGCTCGTGGCCCGCTACCTGAGCGTGCATGATGATGTTGCGAGCGCGTTGAGCGATGCGGATGAGGGTGTGTTTGCTGAGCCGCCTGGCGTTGAGCGGTGGGCGGCGAGCATGCCCACGCTGTACGACGTGAGTGTGCACCTGACGGTGTACCACGAGTCGGTGCACCTGGGGCAGTTGAGCGCGTGGAGAAGGGCGATGGGGTTGCCCGCGGTGTGAGTTAGGCGTGCTCGGCGCCGACTGATTTGCCGCACTCCGGGCAGTGCCATGTGTCGAGGGTGGAGAGGTTGTAGCCGCAGTGGGGACAGCGGGACCGCTTGCGCCAGCGCGAGGCACGACGCCCGGGTGCGCGGGTGCTGACTCGCCCTCGCCAGCAGGGCGAGGTCGGTGAACAGCGCGGGCAGCAGGACCAGGAGCAGTGCGCAGTGCGAGAAGGCGCGCCAGACGAAGCGGGGGAACGACTCGTGCATGTGCGCTCCGGTTCGTTAGCGGGCCCGCTCGGTTGCGTCTTCGGTGGCCCGGCTCGCCGAGGCGGGTCTCTCGGTTGCTTCGATCCACCCGCCGCCCAGCACGCGGTCGGGGTTGGCTTGGTCGTAGAGGACGATGGCCTGGCCGGGCGCGACGGCGCGTTGGGGTTCGTCGAAGGTGATGTGGAAGCGGCCCTGGCGACCTGATGGGGTGTCTTCGGTGGAGTCCGCGAGCAGGGTGAGGGTGGCGGGGACGGCGGTGGAGTTGTAGCGGTATTGGGCGAGGACGGGGCAGGAAGAGACGGAGAGACCAAGAGACGAAGAGGCGGGGTGTTCTGACTCTTCAGCGCCCGGGCTCTTCTCTTCACTCCGTCTCTTCGTCTCTCCGTCTCTCCGTCTCTCTCCCCCCAGCCAATTCGCTTCGCTCGCGGTGCAGGCGGTGGTGAGGAGGTCCTCGTCACCGCCGATGGTGATGGTGTTGGTGGTTGGGTCTTTGTCGACGACGTAGATGGGGTAGCCCAGGGCGACGCCCACGCCCCGGCGTTGGCCGATGGTGAAGCGGTGGTGGCCTTCGTGCTGGCCGACGGTTTCGCCTTCGGTGTTGACGATGTTGCCTTGCGTGGCGAGTTCGGGCTTGCGGCGTTCGACGAGGCCCGCGTAGTCCTGGTCGGGGACGAAGCAGATCTCCTGGGAGTCGGGCTTGTCGAAGACGGGGAGGCCGAGGTCTTGGGCGAGTGCGCGGATCTCCTTCTTGGTATAGCCGCCGATGGGGAGGAGTGTGTTGTCGAGGTGGTCGGGGGTGATGCCGAAGAGGACGTAGGACTGGTCTTTGGTGTGGTCGACGCCTCGGAGGAGGGAGGGGGCGTGAGGGGCAGGCTCCGAGCCGGGGGCTTCAGCCCCCGCGGTCTTCGCGCTGTCAGAGGCATCGGCGGACCGCGCGGGCTGAAGCCCGCGGCTCTGAGTAGCGTGCTCGATGCGCGCGTAGTGGCCCGAGGCGACGGAGTCGCAGCCCAGTTGTTTGGCGTAGTCGTGGAGCCTGCCGAACTTGAGCCAGTCGTTGCAGCGGACGCACGGGTTGGGGGTGCGGCCGGCGGCGTACTCGGCGGTGAAGTAGTCGATGATCCGCCCGAAGTCCTTCTTGAAGTTGACGACGTAGAACGGGATGTCGAGGTGGGCCGCGACGAGGCGTGCGTCGGCGGCGTCGTTGATGGAGCAGCAGCCCTGCTTGCCGATGCGGAGTGGCTTGGAGGGGGGCGTCGCCTGCGAGCCGGGAGCGTGAGCGACCGGCCTGTCTGGGCCTTGTGCGCCCGCGGGGGGAGGCCCGCCGCTGACGCTCTGGGCTCGCAGGTCGCAGGTCGCCTCCACGACGCCGAGCTGTTCGCCGGGCGAGCCGAGGCGCATGAAGACGCCGACGACCTCGTAGCCCTCGCGCAGGAGGAGCGCCGCGGCGACGGATGAATCGACGCCGCCCGACATGGCCAGGAGGACTTTGCCCTTGGAGGGGGTCATGGGTGACTCTAGGTGGGTGCGGTCCGGGGTGATCGGTTGTGGGGCGCCACTGCGCTGTGAGCAGCGTCCTGACGAGCAAGGCCCGGAGCACTGCTCACAGAGCAGTGGCACACAGAGGAAGGGCATCGAGGGGGTGCGGTCCCGCTAGAATCCCGGACCCGCTGGAGTGGTGGGGGATGGTCTACCGAGGTGTTGCTATGCCGTTGTTCTCTCGTCGCGCCGGGCGGAAGCCCGGTGGGGGTGGTGCCCCGACAGAAGGTCATGGGTCCGCTGCTACGCCCGGCGTGGCGGTGCGTTCGGTGTCTCCTGCGCCGGACCGCCCTCCCGTGACGGTGACGGGCCACCCTTGGAACGAGCAACGGGTCATCGAGCTCGGCGGCGATGTGCTGCGCCAGGCGCGCAAGCACAGGTCGGGGCTGCTCAGCAAGCAGTTCTGGTCGGACAAGCTGATGGACTGGTCGATGCAGGACCACGACTTCAAGGTCCAGTTGTTCCGCTTTGTCGATGCGTTCCCGACGCTGCGCACGCCCGAAGCGGTGCACGAGCACCTGATGGACTACCTGACCCAGCCGGGCGTGAACCTCCCGGCGGGCATGGGCCTCGCGACGAGCGCCGGCGGGCTGGCCAAGGGCCTGATGACCAAGACGATCACCGGGCAGATCGAGGGGATGGCCAAGAAGTTCATCGCGGGGACGGATGCGCAGAGCGCGCTGCCGAACCTGGAGAAGCTGTGGAAGGACGGCATCGCGTTCAGCGTCGACCTGCTGGGCGAGGCGTGCGTGTCGGACGCCGAGGCGGACATGTATGCGCAGAAGTACATGGACCTGGTGGGCAACCTGCCCGAGACGGTGAGCGCGTGGAAGGCGATCCCACGTTTGGAGAGCGACCACCTGGGCGCGATCCCGCGGACGAACGTGTCGATCAAGATCAGCTCGCTGAGCGCGAAGTCGGACCCGATCGATACCGAGGGGGCGATCCGCGACCTGATGTCGCGCATCGTGCCCATCCTCGAACTCGCCAAGCAGAAGAACGTGCTCATCAACTTCGACATGGAGCAGTTCGAGCTGAAGGACCTGACGCTCGAGCTGTTCGAGCGCTGCTGCGAGCGGGTGGACTTCACGGCGGGCCTCGCGATGCAGGCGTACCTGAAGTCGGGCGATGCGGACGCCAAGCGGATCATCGAGTGGGCGCGCCGGAGCAAGCGCCAGGTGACGGTGCGGCTGGTCAAGGGCGCGTACTGGGACTTCGAGACGATCCACGCCGAGGAGCAGGGGTGGCCTTGCCCCGTGTGGAACACGAAGCGCGAGACCGATGCGTGCTTCGAGCGGATGAGCGAGATGTTCATCGGCGCGACGCCCCGCTCGGCCAACGAGGGCGGCGTGAAGCTCGCGCTGGGCTCGCACAACGCGCGCTCGATCGGCGCGGCGCTGGAGTCGCTCGAGCGCCACGGCCTGCCCGGCGAGGCGATCGAACTCCAGATGCTGCACGGCATGGCCGACCAGCTCAAGGCCGCCGCGACCGACATGGGGCTGCGCGTGCGCGAGTACGTGCCGGTCGGTGAGATGATCCCGGGCATGGCGTACCTCGTGCGGCGCCTGCTCGAGAACACGAGCAACGAGTCGTGGCTCAAGGCGGGGTTCCTGGATGAGGCGGACGAGGGGGCGCTGCTCGCGAGCCCGCACGGCGTGCTGGCCAGCGCGGGCTGGAACGGCGCCGCGGGCGCGCCGCGCGAGGACCTCTACCTGTCGGCGCCCGAGCGGCACCACCTGTCGCCGGCGGTCGAGGGCGTGGGCGATGGTCGGCCCTTCGCGACCGAGCCGATGCGCAACTTCGCGGACCCCGCGCAGCGCGAGGCGTTCGGCGCGGCGCTGCAGGGCGCGGTGGTGCCCGCGGTCGCCAACGACAAGACGCCCGCGGACGCCGACGCCGCGGTCGCGACGGCCCACGCGTACTTCCCGGCGTGGCGCGATGCCGACCCGCTCGCGCGAGCGCGCGTGCTGACCAGGGCCGCGGCGATCATGCGCGACCGGCGCGATGAGCTGTCGGGCATCATCATCAAGGAGAACGGCAAGGGCTGGCGCGATGCCGACGCCGATGTGTGCGAGGCGATCGACTTCTGCGAGTACTACGCGCGGATGAGCGCACAGCTCTTCACACCCCACCGCCTCGGGCGGTTCATCGGCGAGCTCGATGAGGTGTGGTACCAGCCGCGCGGCGTCGCGGCGGTGATCAGCCCGTGGAACTTCCCCCTCGCGATCTGCTGCGGCATGGCGACCGCGGCGCTGGTGTGCGGCAACACGGTGATCGTCAAGCCCGCCGAGCAGACGCCGGGCATCGCGAAGGTGATGTGCGACATCCTCTGGCAGGCGGGCGCACCGCGCGAGGCGCTGCACTTCCTGCCCGCGCCGGGCGAGACGACCGGGGCCGCGCTCGTCCGCGACCCGCGCATCGCGCTCATCGCGTTCACCGGGTCCAAGGCGGTCGGGCTCGACATCATCCAGGCGGCGGGCGTCACGCCGGGCGAGCAGGAACACGTCAAGAAGGTCGTGTGCGAGATGGGCGGCAAGAACGCCATCATCATCGACACGTCCGCCGACCTCGACGAGGCGGTCATGGGCGTGCGCCACTCGGCGTTCAACTTCCAGGGCCAGAAGTGCAGCGCGTGCTCGCGGTGCATCGTGGTCGATCCCGAGGGGCCATCTGGGCCGCAGATGAAGCTCGTGCTCGAGCGCCTGGTCGAGGCGACGCGCTCGCTCGTGGTCGCCAACCCGCTCGACCCGGGGTCGGACGTCGGCCCCGTGATCGACGACGCCGCGGCCGGCAACATCAGGCGCTACATCGAGGCGGCGAAGCACGACGGCAACACGCTCGCACTGGCGCTGGAGGTGCCCTCCGAGGTGGCCCGGCTCGCCGAGCCGGGCTCTTCAAGTGCTGGGTTGGAAGGGGGGGAAGGCGGGAGACCCGGCTCGGCGAGCCGGGCCACCGGGACACCGATCCCGACCAGCTACATCGGCCCGCACATCTTCTCCGGCGTGAAGCCCGAGGACACCATCGCGCGCGAGGAGATCTTCGGCCCCGTCCTCGCGGTCATGCACGCGGCGACGTTTGATGAGGCGCTGGCCATCGCCAACGCGAGCCCGTACAAGCTGACCGGCGCGGTGTTCAGCCGCAAGCCCGCGCACCTGACCCAGGCCCGGCGCGAGTTCCGCGTCGGCAACCTCTACCTCAACCGCGGCAGCACCGGCGCCCTGGTCGCCCGCCAACCCTTCGGCGGCTTCGCGATGTCGGGCGTCGGCTCGAAGGCGGGCGGGGCCGACTACCTGCTGCAGTTCGTCGAGCCCAGGGCGTGCTGCGAGAACACGATGCGGCGGGGGTTTGCGCCGGAGTTGTAGTGACGAGTACCCCAACGTCTGCACAACAAGCGGCCATCGAGCGCCTGCTTCTCGATGCCCGTCGGAGAGGCACGTGCATGGCCCGCGGTGGGGCGTGCAGGTCACCGGTCGCGCGCTGCCATTCGGTGTCCCGCAGTAAAGACCTGAGCGCGATCGCAGTGGACGGTCATGTCTACTCAGTCGATCGTGCTATCAAGGGCGTCCGTCGCCTCGGCGAAGAGTGGACCACCCCCAGGAAAGCTGGCATTGGGCTGGTGACGACGTTCTCGGGGTTCTGCAATGAACATGACACGGAGCTCTTCAAGCTCATCGATAGTGGCCAGATGCCGTTGAACGAGTATGGCTTGGCACAACTCGGATACCGGGCGATCGCTAGGGAGGTCTACACCAAGCGAATTGGGCTCTCGCTTGAGCAGAGCGCACATGAAATTCCGGGGCTCACCGGCCGTGAGCGGCGAGAGCACCTCAAATTCATGCGCTGGTTCCATGGGTGGACGCGGCTTGCGCTTGCCGACCTGGAGCGGGTGTGGGCGGCTTTCGACGCAGCGGCCTGGCAAGGGGACACGCCGATCGAGGGTGTGGCGTTCCGGCTACGTCAGCCTCCGGACATCATGGTCAGTGGTGTTGTAGCTCCGAAGTGGGATGCGCTTGGAGATCAGATTCAGGATCCTAGACAAACCAGGGAGATGCAATACTGGACATGCTTCCTTTGCGCATCCGGCACAGAAGGGCTAGCGGTGTTCGCATGGCCGAAGGCGCATCGGTCGGTAGCGAGGCACATGCTAACGTCGCTGCGATCCACTCACGACTTCGCCAACGCGATCGCAGGCTACGTTCTTCAAACGTTTGAGAACGCGGTGCTCGCACCATCTTGGTACGAATCGCTGTCAAGCCGAGCACGGCAGACGATCGAACGCTTTGTCAATAACTACTACACGTTTCCCGGCAACAGACATGATACGCCTGTTATTGAGGCTGGTGTTCGACTCGTCGATTGGGAGGTAGTTGAGGAGGTATCGATCTGACGGTGCGCCGGGTGCCCGGTAGGTGGGTGCCATGGGCAACGTCTTCGTTGCCCGTGCCGAGGGCCTTTCCGCGTGCATGGGTGGCTTGAAGACACGGGCAAGCTCCGCTTGCCCATGGCACACGCCGTGTCCGAGCGGGAACCCGTCGCTGGCGCTCCGGGCTCGGCGAGATGGGGCCGGGGGGTCGGGGTGGGGGCGGGGGGTGCCAACTCAGCCCCTCCCGATCGACCTCACGCCCGCTGTGCGTCGGCGCACGCTCGCCATCGGTCGGCGCAGGACCGGTGGTCGTCGGCGCATGGTCTGTGTGCGCCCGCGCATGGTCGCTGTGGGTCGGCGCGCGGGCGTTGGTGGTCGGCGCACGGTGGGTGTGCGGTTGCGCACGGCCGTTGTGCGTCGGCGCACGGTCGTCGTGCGCTGGGTTCAGGGAGCGCGAAGGCGGCTGGAGTGAGGGGGGGATGCCGCTGGAAGGGGGGTGGTGGGGGGCCCCGATGGGTGGTTGGGGGGCGCGGCGGCTTTGCGTGGGTGGTGGTGGGGGTGGGCGGGGGTCGAAGAAGGCACGAGGGAGCGGAAGCGAGCTTCGCTCGCGTTGTTGTCTGACCCCTCACCCCGGCCCTCTCCCCCAAGGGGAGAGGGAGCCGGAAGCGCCCGGCGGCCGCGACTCTTGCCCCCTGGTGCCTGATGCCTGGTCCCTGATGCCTTCTCCCGAAGGGAGCCCCCAATGCCCACCGTCCCCGCCACGCGCATCGGCAAGCTGCAGTTCTACGAGTCGCACCTCGGGCAGTGGGCGGGTGTGGCGCCGCAGATCGGGCTCGATGTGGGCGAGGTGGCGCAGGTGAGCGACCTGGCGGTGCAGGCCCGCGCGGCGTACAAGGCGATGATCCGTGCGCGGGAGGCCGCCGAGTCGGCGACGCTGGCGTTCCACAACGCGGTCGGCGCGCTGCACCGGGGCCCGGCGGGCTTCACCGGCAAGGCCGAGGACGTCGGCACGCTCGGCGGGGCGGCGCTGGTCGCGGCCATCAAGGCGCACGCCAAGGCGACCGCGGATACGAACGTGTACGTGCTGGCGGGGATCGACCCGCCGGCCCTCGGCGGCCCCATCGGCGCGCCCGGGAAGCCGACGCGCTTCGATGTCGAACTCCTCGCCGGTGGTGCGCTCGTGCTCACGTGGCGCTGCGACCACCCGCGCGGGGCGCGGGGGACGATGTACGAGGTCGCTCGCGCCATCGGCGACGGCCCGGCGGTGCGCGTGGCGTGCGTGGGCGAGAAGCGGTTCGTGGATGATGCGCTGCCGGGCAGCGCGGCGGCGGCGCCGGGCGGTGTGCGGTATGAGATCACGGCGGTGCGCTCGACGAAGCGCGGGGCGACGGGGGCGTTCGTGGTGCAGTTCGGGCGCGGGAAGGGCGGGGTGGGCGGGGTGGGGGGGTTGGCGGTCGCGGCGGCGGCGTGACGGAGGGCTAGGGCGCAAAGACAGCCGCCCGTGGGCTTTCACGCCTCGGGCGGCTGGCTCTCTGAGGGTCGATCGGCGGGCCCGGCGCCGGGTGGGGCGCGGCGGGGTGCTCGCGGTGCAAAGCGCCCGGAGCGCTCTCGCGCGCCGGGCGGCTCTCTCTCACTCCAACAGCCCCTTGCGGAGTTGTTACTTCTTCGGCGCGGCCTGGGGCTGCGCCGCGGGCACGGGCTTGCCGCCGTCACCGGGCTTCCGGATGGGCTCGTCGGCGCGCTTTTTGTCGTCGGCGGGCTTGGCGTCGTGCTTGCCGTGCTCGGGTTTCTTCTCAGATGTCATGGGAACCTCCTTCGTAGGTGGCCGCGTGCTTGTCGCGGCCGGTCGTGGGTTGGCTCGGTCCGCCGCACGCGCGGCGTGGCGCCATTGAAAGACCCGGGACCATGCGTCACGAGGTTGCGTACGCGAGGGCCGCGGGATTGATGGTCGATGCGAGGCTGTCCAGGGCGGCGCTCGATGCGCGGAGTTCGTCGAGCGAGTCGCGGATCAGGGACGCCGCCTGGTCGCGGCTCAGGACGCCCGCCCACGCGTAGGCGGTGGCGTAGCACGAGACCATGTAGGCGTGAACGCCCTGGGCGGCGGCGACCATCGCCGCGTCACGCACGTGCGGTTGCGGGTGCTCGGAGGCGGCTTCGTCGCACCGGCCGACCAGGGCGTCGGAAGTTGTGCAGCCCATGGACTGGCAGTCGGTGTTCATCTTCTGGAACACCTGCTCGATGCGCCGGGCGTGGGCGGTCGCCAGGTTGGCAGACGCCTCGAAGTGCTCGCGCAGTTGGGGCGATGCGGAGGCTGCGGCCATGCGTGTCAGCGTCTTGTGGGTGGTCTTTGCGACGCCGTAGAGGCGCTGGAGTTGGTCCTTGAACAGGCCGGGGAGACTGTTGCTGATCGGCATGGGTCCTTCCGTGGGCGGGCCCTGGAGGCAGCGAGGCGGATGGCCGCGTGTGCGCCAGGGTGTTCGCTCAACGGAGTGACTATCGCCACGCCGCGCCGGGCGGGCCATCGGTACATGTACCGATGAGCGGCGATGACCGCGGTGAAAGCGGCTTGGTCAGCGTTCGAGGGGGCTCAATCCCTCGCGAACGGCGTACTTGGTCAGTTCGGCGACCGAGTGCAGGCCGAGCTTCTCAACGATGTGGTTGCGGTGGGACTCAACCGTCCGCTTGACGATGCCCAGGCGGTGGGCGATCGCTTTGCTGGTCAGCCCTTCGGCGACGAGGCCGAGCACTTCTCGCTCGCGCAGCGAGAGAAGGGGCAGCACCACGGCACGGCACACGGCGGCCGGGTCCGGGCCGCGGGTCTCGTCCGACATGACGTAGAGCCGCCCGCCGGAGACCGCGCCGATGCCCCTGAGCAGCTCGGCGCCATCGCAGCTCTTGGGCATGTACCCGCGCGCTCCTGCGCGGAGCACATCGCTCACGCTGCCCCGGCTGGCCTGCAGCGCAAGGACGATCACGCTGACACCCGGGTCGATCGCACGGAGGTCGCGGACCGTCTGAGGCCCGTCGACGCCCGGCATGTCGAGGTCGAGCAGCAGGATGTCGGGCGCGTGCGCTGCGGCCAACGCGAGGGCCTCGGCGCCCGTCTCGGCACAGGCCAGCACCGTGAAGCCGGCGCTCTCGAGGATGACGCGGATGCCGGCCCGCATCAGCGCCTGGGCGTCTGCGATCACGAGCGTGATGGGGGTGTCGGGTGTGTGGACTGCCGCGGTACTGAGGTGGATGAGCGCGCCGCTTTCTGGGTGGGTGCCCATGAAGAGCGTAGACACGCGGACTGGCGTCTCGTCGCTGCCACGGCGGGCGGCGGTGCAGGGATCGGGCCTGGTGGCTCCCTGGGGGCGGTCATCCGCAATCGTGTTTCGTTTGAGATTGTCGGTATGCGGGGCGGCGGGCAGTGTATCGTCCGACGCGGTTCATCCAAGATATGCCGGGCGTCTCGGGCGAGGCCCCGGTCCGGCAAGCCCGACTCAGATCCTTCCCGAGTGGTCTCCGTTGGCGAATCCCTCGGGGAAGCAAGTGAGTCGAAGCAGATGAAGATTTACGTTGGAAACCTTTCGTACGACACGACCGAAGCCGACCTCAGCCAGGCCTTCGCGGCCCACGGCGAAGTGCAGAGCGCCTCGCTCGTGATGGATCGCGACACGGGCCGCCCCCGCGGGTTCGGCTTTGTCGAGATGCCCGACGCCGATGCGCGCCAGGCCATCGAGAAGCTGAACGGCACCGAGCTGAGCGGCCGCAACCTCACCGTGAACGAGGCCAAGCCCCGCGAGTCGCGTGGCGGCGGCGGCGGTGGTGGTGGTCGCGGCGGCGGCTACGGCGGCGGCCGGGGCGGGTGGTAAACGACCGGTCGGGCACCGCGTCAGCCGCGGGGCGCCGCCGGGACATCGATTGATTCAAGCCTCGACGAAGGAGAGCGGAGAGGCAATGAAGGCCGGCGGACGATCGTCAGGGCCCTCGCAGAGAGGGCCTTGACGGGCGTCCGGCCGGCCTTTTGTTTGCGCCGGGGGCTCGTGGTCAGGTGCCGGGGCATCGGGGGGCGGGGGAGGGGCGGGGGGGCGAGGGTCGGGGCGCGCACTATCCTGCCACGGTTCGGACACCGCACCGCAGGAGGACACCCCCATGCCCGAGATCGTCACGTTCATGACCTTCAACGACCAGGCCGAGGCCGCGGCGGAGCAGTACACCTCGGTCTTCCCCAACTCGCGGATCACGAAGGTGACGCGGGCGCCGGCGACCGACGGGGGGCCGGCGGAGGGTGGCGTGATGACGGTGGCGTTCGAGCTTGACGGGCGGCCGTTCGTCGCGCTCAACGGCGGGCCGAGCTTCTCGTTCTCCCAGGGCATCTCGATCTCGGTGCAATGCGACACGCAGGCCGAGGTCGATGCGTACTGGGCGGGGTTGCTGGCCGGCGGCGGCGAAGAGGTCGCGTGCGGTTGGCTGACCGACCGCTTCGGCGTGTCGTGGCAGATCAACCCGAAGCTGCTGATGGAGCTGATCACGCACGAGGACAAGGCGATCGCGGGCAAGGCGATGAACGCGATGATGGGGATGAAGAAGATCGACAGCGAGGCGCTGAAGCGGGCGTGTGGGGTGTGATGCGGGCGCCCCTACCGCATGAACTCCGGCAGGTACTGCTTCCACTCGCCGGGGATGTCCACCAGGAAGCGGCGCCAGTCTTCAACGGGGGGGACGGGGGGTGGTGTTGCGCCCGGCTTGGGCTCGGCTGTGCGATGTCGCCCATCGGCGCCGTCGCCACGGGTGCCGATGGCGGCGCCGGGGCGCGCTGAAGGCCTTGTGGTCGAGGCATTGGCGGGGGCATTGGCGGGGGCGGGGGGCGTCCAGCGGGAGGCGTCGTCCCACGCGGGGTAGAGGGTTTCCTCGACTTCGAGTTGCGCATCGCCGTAGAGGATGTGGGCCTCGCCCTCGCGGAAGTTGTCGATGGACTGGCGCGAGACGAAGCCGGGCCAGATGAACTCGGCCCGGCGGGACTTGGGGCGGTAGACCGAGGTATAGAGCGTGCCGAAGGCCTCCTCGAAGCCGGTGTGGTAGAGGGGGTCATCGGCGAAGCGCTCGACGAACTCGCCGGGTGTTTCGCCCTGGTCTTTGAGGCGGGCGGCGATGAACTCGGCCCGCTCGAGCGTCTTGGTGCGCTCGGCGTACGCCGGCCAATCGTCGGGGCGCTGGTGGTTGGTCGAGAGCTTGGCGTCGGTGATGCGGACCGGGCGGTCGGGCGCCATCTCGACCATCGCGTGGTCGCCCGCGGCGTCGAGCACCATGACGTTGTACGACATGTGCGAGGGCACCCGACGCAGCACTTCGACCGCCTCGCCGGTGTCGCGGGCGACCTGGAGGACGTAGCGCAGGATGATCGGGATGCCAAAGCCATCGCCCGATTCCTTGCGCCCGCCGAACGTCAGCGAGACGGCCAGGCCGTGCTCGTTGATGCCATCGACGAGGCCCCAGAGGCAGTCGCTCATGCCGATGACCCTGGTGCCCTGGCCCTCGCCCCAGCGGGTGTGGAGGATGACGCCCTCGGACAGGTCGGGGCTGTAGTCGTAGTTGCGGATGAGGAAGGGCTCATCGCCTCCCCACACGGCCTGGGAGCACCCGAAGATGTACGCCGGCGGGCGGTAGAGCGAGAGCATCCGCGCCGCGGTGGGGTCGCCGCCGGCGGCCTTGCTCAGCTCGCGCCAAGTGTCGAGCAGTTCGGGCATGTGGTCCGTCATGGCCCGCTCGCACGCGTCGAGCGAGGGGCGCGCGGCGTCGCCCTCCTTGAGGTACCACTGGCGGTAGGCCGGCCAGAACTCGCGGAAGTGCTGGGCCCACCGGGCGGTGGACGGATCGATCCGCAGGGCGCGAAAGCGCATCCGGTGCGACATGAAGGTCCCTTCGGTTTCGGAGAGGCCCGGGCAGGGCGGTGGTGTCGGCGACTCTAGCGCACAGGGTGGGCTGGCTGGCTCAGGCGGTGTGCGCCCGGTAGTCGCCCGGCGGGCGCGGCTCGGTCACGTAGACATAGCGCGGCTGGGTCGCGCGGGTCCAGCGCAGGTTGGACCGGTCGATCATGCCCGGGATGAGGATCAGGTCGATGAGCTGGCCGATGCCCAGGAGGCCGAAGGTGAAGAACCAAAGGAGGCCCGTGAGGACCTTGCCGGCGTAGAAGCGATGGATGCCGCAGAAGCCCAGGAGGCAGAAGAGCCAGAGGAGATAAGCGGTACCTGTTGAGCGCATGGGTATGTCCCCCGAGTGTTGGTCGCTGGTGGGCGCGATGGAAACGCCCAGCTCCTTATTGGAGATTGGGGGGTGTGGGTTTCTGCTGCGGTCGAGATCGTCACGGCGTCGTCACACAGGCGCGGGGGTATGGCCCGCGGAACGGCGGTGGGTACTGTGGCTCACCGCTCGGCCCTGGAGGCCTCGGAAAAGGAGCACCGCTGCATGAAGGTCCAGGTGAACTACGGCGACATCGAGTCCAGCGAGGCGCTGCAGGCGCACGTGCAGTCGTGCGTCGACGGCGCGGTGGAGCGCTTTGGTGAGCGGATCACGCGGGTCGAGGTCCACCTCCGCGACGACAAGCAGAAGCGCGGCGGGCCGGACGACATGCGTTGCACGATGGAGGCCCGCCCGGCGGGCGGTGACCCGCTGGCCGTGGATGCGAGGGGTGGGGACATCTACGCGGTCGTGAAGGACTGCGCCGGGAAGCTGGAGCGGGCGGTGGCCCGCCGGTTCGAGCGGCGTTCTGGCTGAAAGTCCCCAGGGCGGGCCGTTGCCCGGTGGGCCCGGCCGGTTCGGCCCGAGCCCCGAACTCCCGGTCCGACCGGCATTTCCGCCGACTCGCCACATTCGACCCGGATTATCGGTGCGCCCGGGGCCAGGCGGGATATCATAAGGTGCGGTTCATCCAGATCCGCCGGATGTTCGGGCGAGGCCCCGAGCCGGCGAGCCCGACTCAGATCGTTCCCGAGTGATCTCCGTTGGCGACATCCTCGGGTTTAGTGAGTCAGAAGAAAGATGAAGATTTACGTCGGTAACCTGTCGTACGACACGACTGAGGCTGAACTCAGCGATGCGTTCTCTGAGTATGGCGAGGTCCAGAGCGCTTCGCTCGTGATGGACCGTGACACGGGCCGCCCGCGCGGCTTCGGATTTGTGGAGATGCCCGACGCCGATGCGCGTCAGGCCATCGAGAAGCTCAACGGCACCGAGCTCGGCGGCCGCAACCTCACGGTGAACGAGGCCAAGCCCCGCGAGCCGCGTGGCGGTGGTGGCGGCGGCTACGGTGGTGGCGGTCGCGGCGGTGGCGGAGGCCGTGGCGGCTACGGCGGCGGCGGCGGTCGCTACTAAGCACCCTGCCAGCGCGGGGTAGCGCCCCGCGACCACAACCGTTGACGCCCACCACTGAGTGAGCACGCGAGGCCGGCGAAAGCCGGCCTCTTTCGTGCGCGCGGTACCCTGTCGCCCATGGCCGACACCGAACCCGCAAGGCTCGCGCGATTCGTTCGCTGGTTCGGGCTGCTCGGCGGGCCCGTGGTGGCGCTCGCGGTCTTCCTCCTACTCAGCGCCTTCACGGGCGATGTGCGCGTCGACGAAGCGGGGGCGTACGCCGGCGGTCTGAGCGAAGCCGGGCGGGTCACCGCGGCGGTCGGCGTGTGGATGGCGGTGTGGTGGCTGACCGAGGCCATCCCCATCCCAGCAACGGCGCTGCTGCCCATCGCCCTGTTCCCCATGCTTGGCGTGACAGACGGCGTGGGGGCCGCGACCGCGGGCTACGCCAACCCCATCATCTACCTGTTCCTGGGCGGGTTCGTGCTCGGGCTCGCGATGGAGAAGTGGGGGCTGCACAAGCGCATCGCGCTGATCACCATCGGCATTGTTGGGACAAGCCCGGCCCGCCTGATCGGCGGCTTCATGATCGCGACCGCGATGATGAGCATGTTCGTCTCCAACACCGCGACGGTGGTCATGATGCTGCCCATCGCGATGAGCGTGGTGGGGCTCGTGAGCGGCGCAGTGGGGGAGGCGGAGGGCGAGGGCGAGCGCCGGCGTGTTGGGTCATTCGCGGTGTGCCTGCTGCTCGGTGTGGCGTACGCCGCGTCGATCGGGGGCGTGGGCACGCTCATCGGGACGCCGCCCAACACGATCCTCGCGGGCTTCCTGCGCGACCAGTACGGCGTCGACCTGGGCTTCGCGCAGTGGATGAAGGTCGGCATCCCGATCGTGGTGGTGCTGCTGCCGCTGACGTGGGTGTACCTGACGAGGTTCGCGTTCCCGCTCAGGCTCGCGCGCGTGCCGGGTGGGCGCGGGTTCATCCGGGATGAGTTGCGCGGGCTCGGGCCCATGTCGCGCGGCGAGTGGAACGTGTTCGTGGTGTTCTGTCTGACGGCCGGGCTGTGGATCTTCCGCCCGCAGCTCGCGGCGCTCGGCGGGCCGCTCGCTGGGCTGAGCGATACGGGGATCGCGATCGGGGCGGCGCTGGTGCTGTTCGTGCTGCCGGTCCCTGCGCGCGATGGGGGTGGGGGCGTGTTCACGATGGACTGGCAGACCGCCGAGCGGCTGCCTTGGGGCATCCTGATCCTGTTCGGCGGCGGGCTCGCGCTCGCGAGCGCCGTCGACACCAACGGCGTGGACGAGTTCATCGGGCTTGCGTTTGCGGGGCTGACGTGGGCGCCCACGGTGCTCGTGATCGGCGCCGTCGCGGCCACGGTGATCTTCCTGACCGAGCTCACGAGCAACACCGCGGTGACCGCGGCGCTCATGCCCGTGCTCGCCAGCGCCGCCGGCGAGCTCGGCATCGCCCCCGACACCCTGCTCGTCCCCGCGGCGATCGCCGCGAGCTGCGCCTTCATGCTGCCCGTCGCGACACCGCCCAACGCGATCGTGTTCTCATCGGGCCAGGTGTCGATCGCGCAGATGGCGAAGGCGGGGCTGTGGTTGAACGTGATCGGGAGCGTGTTGATTACTGTGTTTGCGTGGGGGTTGGTGGGAAGGTTGTTGGGGTTGGAGCTTGGGTAGGCGGTGACGGGTTCCGGCCTGGACGCCGAGTCTGAGCGGAGCGAAGGCTCGGATACCGGCAACGGCAAGCGCCCCCACCCGCGGTCCATCCAACCAGGTTGGCTCGGTCGCCAAACCGCCCAAAGGTCTTCCAAGACGCCGAGTCTGGGCGAAGGCAAGCAGGGCCTCACATCTCGCGCCGAAGTCCCGTGATCACAACTTCATCGAGCGACTCACATAGTGCATGCGGGCTCTTACCGCGTCGGGCCGACGCGACCACGCGTGCAAGGATCAGTCGAACCACTTCCCGCGTCGTCGCAAGAAATCCCTTCTCGCTCGCCTTCAGCTCTTCGCCAAGTGATGCCCCCTTGTGGACAATTGCAGATCTCACATCGTAGAGGCGACGGATGTGTCTGAAGATCGTTGAGGGATCTTGGCAGTCGCGTAGTAGCGTCGCGGCGCGCAGCGAGAGCCGGTAGCGAAGCTCATGTTCAACACTTGGTAGCAGCATGGACTCAAGTGCGACGACGAGGTCAATGACTTCATCCTCTGCACCCTCTCTTGATTGGCTGAGATTCCACCGATGCACTGGGGTCCGGACGCTCTTGCTGGCCTCGGAGCGCAGAAAATCGAATGTCCCCTGGAATCCCGCAACATCTAGTTCGTCGCTTACATCGCGATCGACCGACCATCCGCCCGGCGGTCGCAGGTGTGGAAGTCGCTCAACATGCCGAACATTTGGGCGGTACTTGGCGAAGTTCTCAAGGGGTGAGATGCAGATGTCAGAGATCCACAATTCGGGATGAGATTCGATACGGAGAGCGGTCACGATCGCTTCAAGGTCCGCCACCCGCTCGCGCATCTGCGCGTACTTCGATCGGCTGGGATCTATCTCGAAGTCGATGATCACGGCGGAAGGCGTGTGGACTGTGATTGCGCTGTAGGGTGTTCTGGGCTCGTCGACTAGATATGAGATCACGTCTTCCGGACGCCTGATCTCCGCATTGCCCAGCTGGATTGGGCGCAGCAAGATCATCGGGCCGCCGAAGAGACGACACGCAAGCCGATGAGGCAGCGTCGGCGCGAACCAGATCCTAGATGCGTCGATGATCCGGTCTGAATCGGGGGAAAAGTCTGCCAGCGTGGCCGGGCGATCATCGGCCAGCCAATGGGCCAGAGCTCGATTGACGTAGTCCTTCAGGAAACGCTTGCTGCGTCCGAGATCCAATCGGACCCACTCGCCGGAATCGTCATGCAAGACCCTCGCCGGATCGCATGCTACGGCGACCAGCTCTTGTGCACTAGGCAGTTCGGTCGAGGCGGCGTTCATCGCCGAGAAGGCAAGGTGCATAAGGCGATCGCGTGCGGTGTCAGCCTCCGCTAGCGCTTGTGTCAGCTTGCTCAGCGGACGCTCGGGCACACTCTGCAGCAGTTCTTCGGAGTACCGCTGCACACGATCTGAAACCTGTATGGGATCGACCGACATCACCCCGGGATATCCACACCCTGCTCCCGCGCGCACCCCTCGGCTTCCTCGTACCCCGCATCCACGTGCCTGAACACACCCATCATCGGGTCGTTGGTCAGCACGCGCTCCAGGCGCTTCGCCGCTTCGGGCGTCCCGTCGGCCACGATCACCTGGCCCGCGTGTTGGGCGAAGCCGATGCCGACGCCGCCGCCGTGGTGGAAGCTCACCCAGCTCGCGCCCGAGGCGATGTTGACGGCGAAATTGAGGAGGGGCCAGTCGCTGACGGCGTCGGTACCGTCTTTCATGGCTTCGGTCTCGCGGTTGGGGCTGGCGACCGAGCCGCAATCGAGGTGGTCGCGCCCGATGACGATGGGGGCGCTGACCTTGCCCGTGCGCACCAGTTCGTTGAAGAGCGCGCCGGCCTTGTCGCGCTCGCCCAGCCCGAGCCAGCAGATGCGCGAGGGCAGGCCCTGCCACCCGAAGCGCGGCGTGCCGTCGGCGTTGCGGCAGCCCTTGAGCCAGCGGTGCAGCTTCACATCGTTCGGGAAGAGTTCCATCAGCGCATCGTCGGTCGTGAAGATGTCCTGCGGGTCGCCCGAGAGCGCAACCCAGCGGAACGGTCCACGCCCCAGGCAGAACTGCGGGCGGATGAACGCGGGGACGAAGCCCGGGAAGGCGAAGGCGTCCTTGAAGCCGTTGTCGAGGGCGCGCTGGCGGATGTTGTTGCCGTAGTCGAAGGTGACGGCGCCGCGTTGCTGGAGGGTGACCATGTGGCGGACGTGCTGCTCCATGGTGTCCATGGATCGGCGGACGTACTCGTCGGGGTCGCTCTCGCGCAGCGACGCGGCTTCTTCGAAGGTGACGCCCGTGGGGACGTAGCCGACGAGGGGGTCGTGCGCGGAGGTCTGGTCGGTCAGGGCATCGGGGGTGATGTCGCGCTCGATCATGCGGGCGAGGAGGTCGACAGCGTTGCAGTGGACGCCGATGGAGACGGCTTCGGCGTTCTTCTTGGCTGCGCAAGCGCGGTCGATGGCGGCGTCGATGCCATCGACGACCTCGTCGAGATAGTCGTCGTGCGCGCGCCGGTCGAGGCGCGAGCGATCGACGTCGGCGATGAGGCACGTGCCGCCATTGAGCGTGACGGCCAGGGGCTGCGCGCCGCCCATGCCGCCGCAGCCTGCGGTGACGGTGAGTGTGCCGGTGAGGGGGAGGTCAGCGGGAGACCCGGGTCGGCGAGCCGGGCCACCGGAGGAGCGGAGTTGGTTGCCGCACTCGGCGAAGGTCTCGTACGTGCCCTGCAGGATGCCCTGCGTGCCGATGTAGATCCACGATCCGGCGGTCATCTGGCCGAACATCATGAGGCCTTTGCGCTCGAGCTCGTCGAAGTGTTGCTGGGTGGCCCAGTGTGGGACGAGGTTGGAGTTGGCGATGAGGACGCGCGGGGCGTCGGTGTGCGTGCGCACGACGCCGACGGGCTTGCCCGATTGGACGAGGAGTGTCTCGTCGGGCTCGAGGCGCTTGAGTGTGTTGATGATGGCGTGGTAGGAGGGCCAGTCGCGCGCCGCCTTGCCGCGCCCGCCGTAGACGACGAGCTTCTCCGGGTGCTCGGCGACCTCCGGGTCGAGGTTGTTCATGAGCATGCGCATCGCGGCCTCGGCCTGCCATGTCTTGCAGGTGAGGGCGGCGCCGCGGGGGGCGGTGACGGTGGTTGTGGAGGTCGACATAAGGAGATTCTAGGGATGGGGTTGTGCGGGGGCGGGGAAGCTGGGAGCATCGGGGTTGACCCGCCCCGGCGGCTGGAGCCCGATCGGGGTCGACGACGACCCGGAGGGAACTTGTGATGCGAACGTTGCAGATGCACGGTGTGGCGGTGGCGTTGCTGCTCGTGGGCGGCGCGGTACCTGCTGATGCCCAACTCCTCTTCGGCACCCCGGTGTTCGATGTGGGTGATGCGCCCCTCTCGGTGGCGGTGGGCGACCTTGATAACGACGGGGATGTCGATCTGGTTGCGGGCAACGCCGGCAACGACACCATCAGCGTACTGCTGAACAAGGGCGATGGGACGTTCGCGGACGAGGTGGCGTACACCACGGCCGACGCGGCGGTGTTCGTGGCGGTTGGCGACCTGAACGGCGACGGCTTCGCCGACCTGGTCGCGGCGATCAGCGGCGGCACGTTCAGCGTGCTGCTGAACAACGGCGACGGGGCGTTCACCCCGGGCGACACGATCAGCACCGGCGGCATTCCCCACTCGGCCGCGATCGGTGATCTGGACGGCGATGGCGATGCCGACCTCGCCATGGCGGTCGGCGGGAACACCACGCTGGTGAGGGTGGGGCTCAACAACGGGGACGGGACGTTTGCGCCACCTGTGTCCTACAACGCGCTGGCCGAGACGTTCCACGTCGCGATGGGCGACCTCGACGGTGATGGCGATGCCGACCTCGCGGTTGCGAGCAAGAACGACGACGCGGTCAGCGTGCTCGCGAACAACGGCGATGGGACCTTCGCCGCGGGCGTGAAGTTCGAAGACATGGGGGACGACCCGAGGTCTGTTGTCATCCGCGATCTCGATGGTGATGGCGACGCTGATCTGGGCGTTGCCAGCGAGAAGAGCGACGACGTCAGCGTGCGCATGAACAACGGCGACGGGACGTTCGCCCCGCCCGTTGCGTATGACGTGGGCGACGGGCCGTGGTCGATCGCGGCGTGCGACTTCGACGGCGACGGCGATGCCGACCTGGCCGTGGCGAACAAGAACGACGACACGGTCAGGGTGCTGCTGAACCCGGGCGACGGGGTGTTCGCGTCCGGGGCCGCCTACTTCGCACCCTTTACCAATTGGGTCGCAACCGCCGACCTGAACGGCGACGCCTTTCCCGACCTCGTCGTGACGGACGAGTTCCACGGTCGCGCGGGCGCGATGCTGGGCCACGGCGACGGCACCTTCGCCGAGGACACGGTCTACGACACCGGTGCCTTCCCCACCGACGTGATCATCGGCGACCTCGACAACGACGGCGATGCTGATCTCGCGATGTCGCACTTCGGGTTCCTTGGGCTTGGCAGCTCCGCCGGGGTGCGCCTGAACAACGGCGATGGGACCTTTGGGGCGGACCCGCAGTACTTTACGGGTGAAGGGCCGTCGTCGGTGGCGATGGGTGATCTGAACGCCGATGGCTTTGCCGATCTGGTCGTCGCGAACAAGACCGACGACAACGTGAGCGTGCTCGTCAACGATGACGACGGGACGTTCGCGCCAGGCGTGCCCTACGACATCGGCAACAACCCCCGCTCGGTGGCGATCGGCGACCTGACCGGCGACCGCTTCCCCGACATCGCCGTGGCGCACGGGGCCACCAAGGTCGGCGTGCTTCCGCACAAGGGCAACTTCGCGTTGTACGAGCCCGTCGTGAAGTACGATGTGGGCGCTTCGCCGCAGTCGGTGGTGATCGAGGATCTCGACGGCGATGGGGACCTCGACGTGGCGACCGCGAACCAGAATGAGAACACGGTCAGCGTGCTCCTGAACCCCGGCGACGGGGTCTTCGGGCCCGACGTGGCCTACGTCGTGGGCGAAGCGCCCAGCGCCGTCGTGGTCGGTGATCTCGACGGCGATGGTGATCCAGACCTGGCAGTGGCCAACCCGGGCAGCGACGACGTCAGCGTCCTGCTAAACGACGGCGCCGGGGTCTTCGCGAGCGGCGGAACCTACGGCGCGGGCGATCAGGGGGCGCGGCTGGGGATCGGCGACCTGGACGGTGACGGGGATGCCGACCTCGCGGTGCTGAGCGCGATGGACGTGTTCAGCGTGCTGCTGAACGCCGGCGACGCGACCTTCGGCCCCGCCGTGATGTACAGGCTGCGCGACAGCCCGCAGTCTGTCGCGGTCGGCGATCTCGACGGCGATGGCGATGTTGACGCTGCGGTGGTGAACGGCGCGATCAACAAGCTCAGCCTGCTCTGGAACAGGGGCAACACCGCACCAAGCCCGGGTCAGGGACCCGACCTCAACGGTGACGGCTTCGTTGATGTGCTCGACCTGAACCTCGTGCTCGGCGCGTTCGGGCAGCAGGACCCGAGCGGTGACGCCAACGGCGACGGCGTGACGGATGTGGCGGACCTGAACGCGGTGCTTGCCGCCTTTGGCGGGCCTGCGCCCTGACAAGTCACATCCCCCGCAGCGCCGCGATCACCTCGCTCGGCTCCGCGCGACCGTTCTTGTAGTCGTCATCGACATGCGCATAACGCACCACGCCGTTGCGGTCGACGATGAAGGTCGCGGGGTGGGGGAGTTCCCATTGGGCGTCGGCGTTGGACGCCGCAAGGTCGATCCCGTAGCCTTTGTACTTCTTGACCGTCGAGCCCGCGAGGGCGAAGTTGACCTTGAAGGCATCCGCGGCCTCGCGGCCCGCGTCGGAGTAGACGCCATAGCTCAGGTGGTTGTCCTCGATCGCGGTCGAGGTCAGGTCGGGCTTCTCGGGGGTGAGGGCGATGAAGGAAGCACCCTCGGCCTCGATCGCGGCGAGGTTGTCCTGCCATCCTTCAAGTGCCTGGTTGCAGTAGGGGCACCAGTTGCCACGGTAGAAGGTCACGACCACCGGCCCGGACGCATGCAGTGAAGCGAGCTCGACGGGGTTGCCGCGCTGGTCGTAGAGGGTGACATCTGAGATGCGCGTGCCGACGGGCACGCCCAGGGTCGATCCGTTCGACGCCTGAGCGACGCTCGTGTCGCTCGATGATGCCCCCGAGGTGCTCACTGACGCACTATCTGTTGCGCAACCAGAGACAAAGAGGGCTGTGGGAACGAGCAACGCTGCGAGGGCTCGGGACATGTCAGAAGCTCCTTCGGAGGGTGGTTTCGGTGTGCTGAGGGCGATCTGCCTGGAGCTGGTTCCTATTTCCTCCGCCCGAAGAAACGCACCCAGTGCGGCGATTTGGCCTAGCCAATCAGGGGCTGCTGAGGTACGTTTTTGGAGGTTCGGCGGTGCATTTCAAGGAGGCACAGGATGGAACGCACTCGGATTGCATTGTGGCTGCCAGGGCTGATGGTTGCTTGCGTTGGGGACAGCGTTTTGGGTGGTGAATTCCTCTTCGGGATGCCGCGCTTCCTCACCGGGGGGGCCTACCAGAACGTCCTCGCGGACATGGATCAGGACGGCGACCTGGACAATGTCATTCCTCGCTCGGTCGATGGGGTGGTCGTTCAACTGAACAACGGCGACGGGACGTTTGCCCCGGCGGTGGCCTACCCCGTAGGTGGCACGCCCACGTTTGTAGCGGTCGGCGACATGGACGGCGATGGCGACCTTGATGTCGCAGCGGCGGAGGCGTACGACTCGAGGGTCTCGGTCCTGAGGAACGATGGCCTCGGGGGGTTGACCTTTGTGGGGGCTTACTCGGGCGTCGATGCTGAGGCACTGGACATTGGCGATATCGACGGCGATGACGATGCGGACCTGGTCGTTGCCGATCTTGCAGGCGACAGCATCGCGATCTATCTGAATGATGGAGACATGGGGTTCAGCGCGGGCACGCCCATCCCGGGAGGCGACGCCCCCGTCCGCGTGGAGCTTGGCGACCTCGACGCCGACGGCGACCTCGACATTCTGGTCGCGAACGAGGTGAGCATCAGGGTGTTGGAGAATGATGGGTTTGGCGTATTCGCCGTCAAGAGCGTCATCGAAGCGGGCCAGCCGTTCGAACTGATCCTGTGCGACTTCGATGGCGACGGCGATCTCGACGCGGTCGCGACGCTTGCCTCGACGAGCACCGACAGGCTCGGCGTGTACCTCAACGATGGGGCGGGCAACTTCGCGGTGACGGAGTACCCGGGCATCGGGCCGATGAACGATCTCACGGTGGGCGACATCGATGGCGACGGCGTCCTCGACGCTGTGGCCTGCTACAACTCATCGATCATCTTCAGGGGGAACGGCGATGGGACTGTCAAGCCATCGAAGCCGCTCAACTTCGGCGGGATCTACAAGGCGGGCGACATCGACCTTGATGGCGACACGGACCTGGTGAGCCCGGCGGGAGTCGTCGTCCTCAACCTCGGCGAGGGGCTCTTCTCGCCGACCGTTGCCCACTCGGCGGGCAAGGAGTCGGCGCCGCCTGCGATCGGGGACCTCGATGGCGACGGTGACACCGATGTGGTGGTCTCCAACACGGGAGGTGGAGGGAACGTCGTCCGCGTGCTCGACAACACATGGCCGGCGCAGCCGCTGCAGCTGTTCGCGGAGCCAGTCAGCTATGACGTCTTCCCGGAAGCGATTCAGACCGAGATCGCGGATGTGACGGCGGACGGCGAACCGGACCTTGTCGTGCTCACCCAGAGTGCTGACCGCTTGTGCGTGTTGCAGGGGGTTGGCGATGGGACATTCGCCCCCTTCGTCTCCTACCAGACCCAGCTCTTGCCCGAGTCCTTTGCGCTCGCCGACCTTGATGGCGATGGCGACCTGGATGCCGCGGTCACGAACAACTTCGGGGTACCGACCTTGTCCTACCACCTCAACGACGGTACGGGCGTGTTTGGTGCGTCCAACGTCATCGATCTCCCCGCGACGGTGTTGCACTATGTCGTCGCGTTTGACGCGGACCAGGATGGCGACAACGACCTGATTGCGGCGGGTTCTGGCTCGACGATCAGGGTGATTGAGAACGACGGGGATGCCGGGTTCTCGATCGCCGCGGTGATTCCCACGGTTGCGAGCCCAACGTCTATCGCCGTCGGGCATGCCGACGCCGATGGGCTTCTGGACCTCGTGGTCCTCGGCTCCTCAGGCACCAGCGTCATGGTCATGTCTGGTGACGGCGCGGGCTCGTTTGCTGAAGCGGGCGTTCATGAATACCCAGGGCTGACGACCGCAGCGACCCTCGTTGATCTCGATGCAGATGGTGACAACGACCTTGTCGTAACTGTGTCGGGCGCCGGAGTTGCGGTGCACCTCAACGACGGCACTGGGCAGTTCGGCGAGGCCCAGTTCTACTCCGGGCCGTTGAAGGCCTCGGGCATTGCGGCGGGAGACTTCGATCTCGACGGCGACATGGACCTCGGCATCCAGGCGTTTGCCAACCAGTACGGGCTGAACGACTTCGTCGTGCTGTCCAACCTTGCCCACACGTCACCCCCACCGCCGGGCGCCGATCTCAACGACGATGGCTACGTCGACTCGATCGACCTGAACATCGTGCTGTCGTCGTTTGGTTGCGCTGTTGCTCCGGGCGGGACGTGCCCGGGCGACACCGACGGGAGCCTGACGACGGACTCGGTCGACTTGAACGCGGTGCTCGCCGCATTCGGTCAGTAGGGTTCAGAGCCCGGCCTCGAACGCGCCCGCGCGAATCAGCCCGACGATCGCCGCGATATCCGGCGCGGGTGAGCGGTCGTGGGTAAGTGGGGCGACGACCTCGCGGACCCTGTCGTGCGCGGCTTCTGCGCCGTCGCCCGAACGGAGCGGGCGGTGGCGGTCGATGGCTTCGGCGGCGCAGAGCAGCTCGATCGCGACAACCTGCTCCGCGAGTCCGATGGCGCGCCGGGCCTTGGCGGCGCTGCGCGGGCCGAACGAGTTGTAGTCTTCCATGCCCGCACACGTCGGGATGTTGGCGACGCTCGCGGGGTTGGCGAGGCCGATCAGCTCGTTGCAGCACGCGGCGGCGGTGTACTGGGTGATCATGAAGCCCGACTCGAGCCCGGGGTGCGGGCTGAGCATGGGGGTGAGGTGTGATTCAGGGTCGCTGGCGCTGAGCATCTGGTAGGTGCGGCGCTCGGAGATGCCGCCTATGTGCGCGATCGCGATCGCGAGCGTGTCGAGGGGCAGCGCGATCGGCATGCCGTGGAAGCACCCCGCGGAGATGACGTCCGCGCCGCCATCCTCGCCCTCGAAGATGAGCGGGTTGTCCGTGACCGCGCCGAGCTCGGCGTCGACCGCGGAGGCGAAGTACTCGATCGCGTCGACCGCGGCGCCGAGCACGAGCGGGGCGCACCGGAACGAGTAGGGGTCCTGCACGCGCGGGTCGTCTTCCGCGTGCGAGGTCACGATCTGCGACCCTTCGAGCAGGCGAGCCATGCGGTCGGCGACGAGCGCCGGGCCCGCCTGGTGGCGGGCGTCGTAGACGCGCGGGTCGAGGAAGGCGTTGGTGGCGCGCACGGAGTCGATCGACATCGCCGCCGCGGCGACCGCTGCGTCGAGGAGGCGGTCGGCGTCCTGGAGCAGCAGGGCCGCCTCGCCCGCCATCAGGTGCGTGCCATTGATGAGCGCGAGCCCCTCCTTCGGGCCAAGCTCGATCGGCCCGATGCCCGCGCGTTTCAGCGCATCGGCGCCGGGCAGGCGCGCACCGGTCGAGTCGATCGCCTCGCCCTCCCCAAGCAGCACGAGCACCGCGTGCGCGAGTGGCGCCAGGTCGCCCGATGCCCCGACCGAACCGATCGATGGCACGACGGGCGTGATGCCCGCATCGAGCAGCGCGACGATCGACTCCACCACGACGGGGCGCACGCCCGAGCACCCACGCGCAAGCGACGCGGCAAGGAGGAGCAGCATGGCGCGGACGGTCTCACGCCCGAGCGGCTCGCCCACGCCCGCGGCGTGCGAGCGGATGAGGTTGCGCTGGACGTCCGCGAGCTGGTCGGTCGCGATGCGCTGGCGCGAGAGCGAGCCAAAGCCCGTGTTGACGCCATAGATGGCGGCCCCGCGCCCGAGCGCGGCCGCGAGGCGCGCGTGCGAGGCCTTGATGAACCCGCGCGCCGCCTCTGTGAGTTCCACGCGGGCATCGGCACGGGCGACGCTCTCGACGGCGCTCGGGGTGAGCGGGCCCCCGCTGAGTGAGATCGTGAACTGGGTCATGCGCCGAGAGTGTGGGGCGGGCGGAGCGCCTTGGCAACAGGAGGGACGATCGGGCTCGGCGGACGGGGCGCTCCCGTCTATACTGTGGATGGCGGGAACCCCGGACAACACCCTGACAGTCCGGGCGGGGATGCCAGAGAGGATCGAGGCGAAGGCTTGACGGCAGAGCTGGTGACATTCGAGCGCGATGAGGAGCCCGGCAGTCCGACGCGGGGCGTGGTCACCCTGACCCTGCACCCCGGGGAGCGGTCTGTGGTCGTGCTCGATTCAGCCCTCCTCCGGGCGATCGACGCCACTATGAACGCGATCGACGCGAGCCCGCCCCCGGCGGGCTTCGTGCTTGCATCGGAGGGGCGCGTCTTCATCGCGGGTGCCAACCTGGAAGAGATCATGTCGCTCTCCGATGAAGAACTCCACGCCTATCTGGAGTTCGGCTCTCGGGTCTACGGGCGCATCGCGAAGATGGAGTGCACGACGGTCGCCGCGATCAACGGGGCAGCCCTCGGCGGTGGGCTCGAGATCGCGATGCATTGCGACCACCTGATCGGCGCCACGCCTCCCGAGATCGATGGCAAGGTGAAGAACTACCAGGTCGGGCTGCCCGAGGCGGGCCTCGCGATCTGTCCCGGCTGGGGCGGCACGGTGCTGCTCCCCGCGCGGATGGACGTCGCGGATGCGATCGAGCGAACCGCGATCGGCAAGCCCATGCCCGCGGAGCAGGCGGCGAGTGCTGGCCTGCTCGAAGAACTCGTCGACGGCGCATCGCTCCTTGAGCGCGCCCGCACGCTCGCGATGAAGCCCAAGAGTGAGGCGCGGGCCGAGCCTGTCTCGATCGCGGAGCCGGCCCGCCGGGACGCGGCACGCGGCGGGCTCGATGCAGCGCGGGGCAGGCTCGCGGATACGGGCTCTGCGCGCGCTGTGATCCGGTGCGTTGAGGAGGGGCTCGCCCACGGGTGGGAGGCGGCGCTCGCGTGCGAGCGGGAGTCGCTCGTCTCGTTGCGCAGCTCGAAAGAAGGGCGGGAGGCGATCGAGGCCTTCTTCGCGAAGTCCGGCGCCAGGCCATCTGCCTCGAAGGGTTGAGGGAACACGTTGTCAGCCCGCGGGCGTGCCCCGCCGGCGTGAGGTGAAGGAAGCATGTCCGAGATCAAGGCCGACCTCAAGAAGATGAAGGGCATCTCGCAGAAGGATGCCGAGATGATCGCGGATGCCGAGGTCCTGCTCGGGCCCGATCCCGATGAGATGGGCTGGGCGCAGAACCTGTTCTGGGGCAACGTCCGCGAGGAACTCGTCTTCCCGTACCCCAAGCAGGACACCGAGGAGACGGCGCGCTGCGACCAGCTCGTCGCCGCCCTCGACGATTACCTCAAGAACGAGCACCCCTCGATCGCCATCGACCAGGACCAGGAGATCCCCGATTGGGTCCTCCGCAAGCTCTTCGATCTGGGCGTCATGGGCATGACCATCCCACGCGAGCACGGCGGGCTCGGGATGGGGGTGACCAGCTACGTCCGCGTGCTCGAAAAGCTCGGCGAGTATTGCGGCTCGACCGCCGTGCTCGTGTCGGCGCACCAGTCCATCGGGTGCAAAGCGGTCATGCTCTTTGGCAACGAGGAGCAGAAGGGTCGCTGGCTGCCGCACCTCGCGAAGGACTGGGTCAGCGCGTTCTGCCTCTCCGAGCCCAACGTCGGGTGCGACGCGGGCGGCCAGGAGACGCGCTGTGAGCTCAGCGCCGATGGCGAGCATTACATCCTGAACGGTGAGAAGAAGTGGGCGACCTCCGGCGCCCTCTCGAACCTGTTCACCGTCATGGCGAAGCAGAAGCTGGCCAACGGCAAGGAGCGCGTCACGGCCCTGGTCTGCACGCCCGACATGGAGGGGATCGACATCTTCTCCCGCAACCGCTCGAAGTGCGGCATCCGCGGCACGTGGCAGGCGCGCATCAAGTTCACCAACGTCAAGGTCCCCAAGGCCAACCTGCTCCACGAAGAGGGCAAGGGCCTCAACGTCGCGCTGACGTGCCTGAACTACGGCCGGTGCACACTCTCGGCGGGCATGCTTGGCGGCGCCCGCCGGGCGATGAACCAGGCGATCAAGTGGTCGCAGACGCGCTACCAGTTCAAGCGCCCCCTGAGCGATTTCGACCTGATGCGCGAGCGCATCGCCCACATGGCCGCGCTCACCTACGCCATGGACGCCATGCTCTACATGACGACGGGGTTCCTCGACCGCCACGATGAGGATGTGCGCGTCGAGACCGCGATGTGCAAGACCTTCTGCTCCGAGATGGGGTGGCAGGCGGTCAACGACGCCGTGCAGATCATGGGCGGCGAGGGCTACATGACGGAGAACCAGGTCGAGCGGATCTTCCGCGATTCGCGCATCAACCTGATCGTCGAGGGCGCGAACGAGGTCATGCAGTCCTTCATCTTCGCGTACGGCGGCAAGGCCCTCGCGGAGCAGATGATCGGCGTCAAGGACCGCCTGATGTGGGACGGCGAGCAGGGCCTGTTCGGCAACATCGGGCGCATCACCAAGAACGGGATGAACGGCCAGGTGCTCGCGCGGGCGTTGCCGCTCGCCGCCGAGCTCTTCCTCGGGCTCAAGAAGCCCGCGCCCCAGGTCACCAAGCTCCACCCGAGCCTGCGCGCCAAGGGCGACCTCTTCGCGCGTCTCGTCCGTGAGCACTCGCACCAGTTCAAGATGGCGTCGAAGGTCCACGAGGAGAAGATCCTCGAGCGTCAGACCATCCAGGCCCGCGTCGCGGATGTGGCGATCTACCTCCACGCGATGGCGTGCGTGCTGAGCCGCCTCGACGCCCAGCTCCGTGCGGGCGAAGAGGGCCCCGACTTCGACCGCGACAAGGCCGCCGCGATGCACTTCATCGATATCGCGGAGCGCGAGATCCGCCGGCGCTGGCGTGATCTGCGCGAGCACGCGGACGACTCGATGCGGATCGCCGCCGCCGCGGCGCTCGCCCACAACGACACGCTCCCCAACGCGGACTTCGTGGTCCCCGAGAAGAGCCCGGTCGCCAAGGGCACGGGCCACACGCCCGACCAGTCGGGTATCAAGCAGTTTGGCTCGGGCAGCGTCGCGAAGTCCCCCGAGATCGTCTGAACCCGACCTCGATCCCAACCGCCCACGAGAAGAGCACTCAACCCCCGGAACCACCATGCCAAAGACAGTCGCCTACGAAGCCAAGATCGAGCACCTCTCCATCCTCGATGAGCACGCCAAGTTCGACGCCAAGCTCGGCAAGGGCCTGCTCTCCGACGACGAGGTCGCCTACCTCTACGAGCAGATCTCGATCTCGCGCCACTACGACGAGATCGCGTTCAAGCTCCAGCGCTCGGGACGCATGGGCACCTACCCGCAGAACAAGGGGCAGGAGGCGTGCGCTGCGGGGCCCGGCTACGTGCTCCAGAAGCGGCGCGAGGCGGGCGGCTTCGAGGACTGGATCGTGCCGTGCTACCGCGAGAACCTCGCGCTGTTCATGAACGGCCTGCCCATGGAGAAGATCCTCCTCCACTGGATGGGCGATGAGCGCGGCAACCAGATCCCCGACGGTGTCAACATCCTCCCCATCGCGATCCCCATCGGCACGCACCCGCTCCACGCCTCGGGCCTCGCGTGGTCGCTCAAGTACCGCAAGCAGAAGGGCGTCGCCCTCTGCTTCTTCGGCGATGGCGCCACCTCCGAGGGCGACTTCCACGAGGGCATGAACTTCGCCTCGGCGCTCAAGCTGCCCGTGGTCTTCATCTCCCAGAACAACTTCTGGGCGATCTCCGTGCCGCGCGAGAAGCAGACGGGCTCGCAGACCATCGCCCAGAAGGGCCTCGCGTACGGCATGCCCTGCTTCCAATGCGATGGCAACGACATCTTCGCGACCTACAAGACCGCGAAGGACGCCATCGAGTACGCGGAGAAGGAGTCGCGCCCGGTCTTCATCGAGATGATCACCTACCGCCTGGGCGACCACACCACCGCCGACGATGCGCGCCGCTACCGCGATGAGAAAGAACTCGCGTCGTGGCAGCACAAGGACCCGCTCATCCGCATGCGCACCTTCCTCGAGGGCAAGGGCAAGTGGGACGATGCCAGGCAGGAGGCGATGGAGGCCAAGGCGAAGGAACTCGTCTCGCAGGTCGTCAAGAACGCGGAGGGCATCGCCGACCCGACCGTCGATGACGTCTTCAACTGGACCTTCGCGGAGCTGCCCGAAGAGATCATCCGCCAGCGTGAGACCCTGCGCACGAGTTCGCTGGGCCAACACCCGGAGCAGGAGACGCTCGCTCCGCGGACTTATCAGACGACCTGACCCCGTGGCGGGGCTCGCCCCGCGCCCGGACAGCGCCAATACTGGTGGTGGCGAATGTGTGACAAGACCCGGGACCTTTTCGCGAAGCACGGCCTCCGCCGCACCAAGCAGCGGGTCGATGTCTACAACGCCCTGAGAGACTGCAAGGCCCACCCGACCGCTGAGGAACTCCAGCGGCTCGTCTGCGATGCCAGCGACTGCGACTCGATCAGCCTCGCGACCGTTTACAACACCCTCGAAGCGCTCCACGACGCAGGGCTTTGCCGGAAGATCCCGACGTCATCGGGCTCGCGCTACGACGCGGACATGGAGTGCCACCTCCACGTGTGCATGGATGATGGCCGGCTGGTGGATGTGCCCAACGACCTGAGCCAGCGCATCCTCGACAGCATCCCGCAGGACTGCCTGGAGGAGCTGAGCGACCAGATGGGCCTGACCATCTCCCACCTGGGCGTGCAGGTCTTCGCGGACCCCGACAAGCCACGCCTCCCCTCATCGCCCGCGTGCTGATCCTGGCGCGGGGCTTGCCCCTACGCGGTGTCGACCCCATGCGAAAACGCCCGGTTTGGGCGGTCCGGCATGTCCGTTTCTCGCCAATCTGCGCCTTTCTCCTCGCATGGCCCGGGGATTGAGCAAGACTTTCACAGTCGGCGCGTGAGTGTGGCCCGCGGTTTGCGGGTCAACCCGAGCCTCGATCAACCCGATCCCAATTGGAGTGGATGGGTGAACCGAGCGGGCGCGAGCCGGGAGTGTCGTGATGGGAAGCGGGCACGAAAGACGGGAATTCACGCGGTACGAGATGCCGAGCATGTACACCTCGCTCGTTGTCCGCCCTGTTGGCGTCCACCCCACCGCTCTCTCGCTCGAGGGCCACATCTACGACCTTTCTGAGGGCGGCATCCGCTTCGAGGTCGAC
The DNA here is from genome assembly GCA_965228605.1 of Phycisphaerales bacterium. Classification (GTDB taxonomy): domain Bacteria; phylum Planctomycetota; class Phycisphaerae; order Phycisphaerales; family UBA1924. Next base: position 2,175,516 of record OZ245825.1, on the reverse strand, counting down.
CAGGCGCTCGAGCCGGGCACCGATATCGAACTCGCCATCACCCTCCCGGGCCCATCAGCGCCGGGCGCGGGCAGCCTCAGAGCAGTCGCGCGCGTCGTCCGCCTCGAAGAGGACGACCTCGACGGCGCGGGCCCCGTACGCACCGCCTGCGAGTTCACGAGCTTCGCCGACGACCTCACCCACGAGTCGCTCGTGCGTCAACTGGCCGGCGGGCGGTTCTCATCGGCGGCCTAGGCGCCGGTCTCTCCTGACGCTCGCTCGCCAGCCTTGAGGACCTGCACGGCCTTCCAAGCACGGAGCTCGGTCAGCAGCGCGCCGCAGTCGGCGTAGCGGTCGTCGGGCGACTTGGCCATCATCTGCGTCACCACCTCGCTCAGCCCCTCCGACACGGCCTCGCACACCTCGCGTGGCGGGGTCACGGGCGTGTTGACGTGCATGTCCATCACATCCTGCGCGCGGCTGCCCGTGAACGGTACGTGCCCCGTGAGCATGAGGTAGAGCGTCGCGCCGAGCGCGTAGATGTCCGCCGGCGGGCCAATCTCGACATCGCCCCGCACCTGTTCGGGGCTGATGTAATAGGGCGTGCCGTAGGTCTGCCCGCGCTCCGCGAGGCCCGCCTCGCGGTCCGCGATCTCGCGCGCGAGCCCAAGGTCCGCGAGCTTGGGCGTGTTGCCCGACGCCATGATGATGTTCTTGGGCTTGACATCGCGGTGCACGAGCCCCTTCGCGTGCGCATGGGCGAGCGCCTCGCCCATAGCGATCGCGATGTCGAGCGCCTCGCCCTCCGGCAGCCTGCGCCGCTCCTGGATCAGGTCGTGCACCGTCTCGCCCGGCACGAGTTCCATCACGATGAACAGCGCCTCGCCCGACTGCCCCACGTCGAACACCTGCACGATGTTGGGGTGGTTGAGCTTCGCCGCGGCCCGGGCCTCGGCCTTGAACCGCTCGACCAGGCGCGCATCCCGCGCCGACCCACGGGGCAGCACCTTGATCGCGACCAGCCGGTCCAGGTTGAGCTGGCGCGCCTTGAGCACCGTCGCGCTCGAGCCCGAACCGATCTTGCCAAGCAGCGCGAAGCCCGGGATGCGCTGGCCCAGACGCTCCGCCTCGATGTCGCCCCTCAGGCGCTCGAGCTGGCGCGGCGCGATGCACCCCTGGTCGAGCATGACCTGCGCGAGCGGCTCGCCCCGCTGCTTGCGGATATCGAGGCACAGCGCGAGCTCATCGGCCTGCATGAGGCCCCGATCGACCGCGAGGCTCGCGAGGCGGTCCTCGTGGAGGCGAGAGTCCTCGGGCGTCTCGAGGTCGTCCATCGGGAGCGGCGTCGAGTCGTGGCCCGGCGAAAGATCAGCGGGACCCCTCGCGGGTTCGTGCGGGGCGGGGGGCGTGGGGTTGTTGGGGGGCGCGGGGGTCATCCGTGCAGGCCTCCAGATCGGATTGTAGTTTCTGCCTCGACCCGATGACACACGCGACCCCACCCCGCCCCGCCCTTCTCGCGCGATTGAACCCGTTCAGGGGGCTCGACAACCCGCGCGAGGTCTGGGCGTGGGGCATGTTCGACCTCGCCAACCAGTCGTTCACCCTCATCATCAACACCCTCCTGTTCCCGCTCTTCTTCAAGGAGGTCGTCGCGGGAGGGCACGAATCGGGCGATTTCGTCTGGTCGCTCATGGTCTCCCTGAGCCTCGCCATCGTGGTGGTCGCCTCGCCCGTCATCGGCGCGCTGGCCGACTGCAGGGCGAGCAAGAAGAAGTGGCTCATCACGACGGGCGCCTTCTGCGCCGTGGCGACGTGCGGGCTCGCGCTGGCCCCGTCGTCCGCGTCGGTCGGCATCGTCTGGGCGGTCGCGCTGGCGATCGCGCTCTACGTCCCCGCCAACGTCGCCTTCGCGGGCGGCGAGAACTTCCTCGGGTCGTTCCTCCCCGAGATCGCGACGCGCCGCACCATGGGCCGCATCTCCGCGACGGGGTGGGCCATGGGCTACGCGGGCGCGCTTGCGCTGCTCATCATCACCGCAAGCGGGGTCGCGCTGTTCAACCTCGACACGCCCGCGAAGTACCGACCCCTCCTCGTCTTCGCGGGCATCTGGTTCGCGGTCATGATGGTCCCCACGGCGCTCTACCTCCCGGAGGCGGCGCGTGCGGTCCCGATCCCGAAGGGGTCGAGCGCGCTGCGCATCGCCGCATCGCGCGTCGCGAAGTCGGTCCGTGAGGTGCGCTCGTTCCGCGACCTGGGTGTCCTGCTCGGGGCCTTCCTGATCTACGGCATGGGCGTCCAGGTCATCATCTTCTTCGCCTCGGTGATCGCGCAGGACGACCTGGGCTTCGACACGACGCGCATCGTCCTCTTCGCGGGCGTGATGACCGTCATGGCGGGGTTGTCGGCGGTCGGGACGGGCATCTTCCAGGACCGCTTCGGGCACAAGCGCACGATCCTCGCGTACCTCGCGCTCTGGGCGCTGACCGCGGGGGGGCTCGCGTACGTCACCTTCCGCACCGCGGGCGGTCACAACGGCGCGGTCACCCAGGGCGGTATGTGGGCAGTCGGGGTCGCCATCGGGCTCGGGCTCGGTGGTGTGGGCACCGCGACGCGAGCCGCGGTCGGCGCGTTTACGCCCACGTGCCGGACCGCGGAGTTCTTCGGGCTCTGGGGGATGACCTACAAGCTCGCCGGCGTGGTCGGGCTGCCGATCTTCGGCGCGGTGCGTTCATGGATCGGCTCGGTGCCGTCCCTCCTGACGCTCACGGGGTTCTTCGTGGTGGGTGGGGCGATCGTGCTGCTCGTCGACCAGGCGCGTGGCGAAGCGCGGGCCGAGGAGGACGAGGCGCGCGACGCCGCGGCTCGGAGCGAGAGGGAGGAAGTTCAGACGGGTGGGCAGGTCGACCCGATCGGTCAGCCCCGAGCGCCCAAGCCCTGATCGCGCCGGAGCACGCGGTGGAGCAGCCACAGGGCCCACCGGAGCGAGCGCCGGGCGCGGAGGAGGATGCGCAGGCGGCGCAGGCCCGGGTCGTCGGGCGCGATCGAGAGCGCCTGCTTCAGGTACGCCGCCGCGCGTGACCACCGGCGCTCATGGATGCTCGCGAGCACCATGTTGTGCGTCGCGGCGAGGTGGCGCGGGTCGATCGACAGCGCCCGCCGGCACGCCGCGATCCCGTGCGAACGCTCGCCGGTCTCGAAGTACGCCACCGCGAGCGAGTGCCAGGAAGCCGCGGCGTCCGGGCGGACCTCCGCGAGCTTGCGGAAGACGGGGATCGCCTCGCCCGGCAGCCCGGCGCGGAGCAGCAGGTCGCCCAGCTCGCTCAGGCTCTGCTCCTGGAACCGGTGCGCCTGGCGCCGGAACGCGCGCATGTCGCGCCGGAGCAGCTTGCGTGCCTCCGCGGTCCGCTTCCTGCGCAGGTAGAGCGCCGCGAGCCGCCTGCGTGCGTGCGGGTGATCCGGATCGAGGCGCAGCACGAGCGAGTACGACGAGATCGCCTCGGTCTCACGGTGCTGACGCTCCGCGATCTGCGCGAGCGAGAAGTGCGCATCGGTGTTGTCGGTCTCCTGCTCGAGCACGCGCCGGAGCTTCTCGGAAGCCTCGGAAAGGCGGTTCATCTCGACGAGGAGCTCCGCGAGGTCGAGCAGGGTGTCGGTGTCGCCCGGGTTGTCGCGCAGCTCACGCATGTAGAGCTGGCGGGCCCGTTCGGGGCGGCCCGTCTGGGCGTAGGCGTAGCCGAGTCGGGCGTGGGCGCGCGGGGCATCGGGGTCGAGCGAGATCGACTCACGCAGGCAGAACACCGCCCGCTCGAACTCGCCCCGGTCCATGAGCGACTCCGCGACGTTGGCGTAGGCCGACGCCTTGTCCGCATCGTCGAGCTGGAGGGCCTCGTAGAACGCGACCTCCGCGTCGTCGTGACGCCCGTCCCGCGCGAGCGCCTCGATGAGCAGCACGCTCGCTTCGTTGCGCGTCGCGTCGAGGGCGCGGGCCTGCTCGATCCACGGGATCGCGGCCCGCGGGTTGTCGCAACGCAGGGAGTTCAGCCCGATGAGCAGGACCGTCTGTGCGTCGGTCCCGTCGAGGCGGTGGGCCTGCTTGAGCGCATCGACCGCCGCGTCCCAGCGCCCCGCGGCTTCGAGCGTCAACGCCAGGTTGAAGTGCCATTCGGCGCGATCCGGATTGATCGCCAGCGCCTCACGAAGGGCGGAGGCGGCTTCGTCCCAGCGCCCGGCCTCAAAGTGCTCGTGGGCACGCTCGACGTGGCGTTCTGCTTCGCTCCAGTCGCTCATACTTGGTCCATCGTCCGGCGGGTGGCTCCTCGCGGCAATATAGTAGCGGGTCGTGCAGGCTACTCCCCCCGAAACCACCTCCAATGGGCTCGTCTTTCATCGGTTTGACCCGTGGCGCTGGCTCGCCACGGGGCTTATCGGGGGCCTGTGGGCTCTCGCGTGCCCGATCGGGGCTCTCGCGGAGGTCGACGACCTCGCGCTCACCGCCGACCAGCGGGGCGTCATCCGGGCCATCGCCGGGGACGACGCCCGCGAGATCGACTGCGATCTCCTCGTCGGACTCCTCAACGAGGGGCGGCTGGGCGGCGTGCCCGAGGAGCGCGAGGCGATCCTCGCTGGACTCTCGGCGTGCGGGGATCGGAGGTCGGTGGGGGTCCTCTTCGCGCACTTCCTCGAGGCCGAGGGCGCCGACCGGCGCGCCCTCGAGGAGGCCCTGGTCGCCGCCCTCGCGCTCGATGCGCCCCCCCGTGATTGGGGGGCGTGGTGGGACACGTGGAGCGGCGTGAGCGAGGCGGCGTGGGATAGCGCGATCATCGATCGCCTCAGGTCAGACGTGCGCACCCTCGAAGCGGCACGCGACGAAGCAGAAGCGGAACTCCTCGCGGCGTATCGCCGGGTACTGAGCCTCACCCCTGAGGGCGAACGGAGCGGCTTGATCGCCACGCTCGTCGCGAGCCCGTCGGACCGCCTCGCGCTGGTCGGACTCGAACTGGCCATCCAGACGCTCCTCAACGCGGGCGACCTGACCGGCGGCGTCATCGATGCCGCGACAAACCAGTTGAGCGGGCGCCCGCGCCTGCTCTTCACCGCGGCCCGCCTGCTCGAGCAGGTCGCGCCCGAGCGCGTCGCGGAGCGTGCCGAGGGCCTGCTCGTCGACGGGTGCGATGAGGCGCTCGCGAGCGTCGTCCTGCGCTCGGTCGCACGGTCCCCCGATGCCCCGCTCGACCCCCGATTGGTCGTCGCATGGCTCGAACGCGGGTCCGCGCGGTTGGGAGCCGGCGATCGGACCCTCTTCAACGCGGCGTGCCTCGCCGGGGCGAGGCCGGGCGCCGCTCACCCCCCCGACGCTCGCGACCAGATGGTGTCCGTCCTCGAAGCTATCGAGGACGCCCAGATGACCGAAGCGGCCGCCGCCCTGCTCGCCTCGCTTGGCGAGCGGGACCGTGTGCTCGCGCTGCTCAGGCGCGGGCCCGACGGCGCCGCGATCGGCGCAGCACGTGCCCTGTCGGGCGATGCGGAAGCGCTCCCGACGCTCGTCGAGGTCGCACAGGAACGCGCGCCCCTCCAGCCCGTCGCCTTCGATGCCATCCGCGCCACCAGCCCCGACCGCGACGGGCTCGAACTGGTGCTCGGCCTGTGCGGCCCCGCGCCCAACCCGACCCAAGCGTCCGCGATCGCTTCCTTCGCGGGCCTCCTCCAGGCCGACGACCTCGCCGCCGCGCTCACCCCCGCCCGGTCGGACGCGGTGGTCGTTGCCCTGCTCGGCGGGCTTGTCGAGACCGTCGGCGTCAACGGGCCACCCGATCCGAGGATCGGTGCGCTGATGCTCGCGCTGGGCGAAGCGCAGCTCGGGCTCGACCGCCCTGGCCCCGCGATGGAATCGGCCCGCCGCGCCTTCGTGCAGCGCGAGGACCTCGTTGCCCGCCGGGCGCACCTGCTGGTGACCGCGGCGCTGCGCAGTGGCGACATCGCCGCCGCGGAGGCGGAGTCGGGCGGTTCAGGCGTGCCCGCGCGGGTCTGGCTCGACGAAACCCCAGCTCTGGAAGGCGAAGCCCGATCCCGGGCGGTGGCGTCGATCGAGAGGCTCTACGCGGGTCAGCTCACGGAGGCCGAGGCCGCCGAGCTGGCCGCGCTGAACACGCCCGCCGGCGACCCGCCCGAGGGCGAATCCGAGGCGGCGCCGGAGTCCTGAACGTAGTGGCTCAGCGCGCGGGGCAGGTCCCGCATCGCGTCGCGGGCGTCCGCGAACTCGCCGTCCGCCATCGCGAGAGCCCACATCGCAGGCCCACGCCCGATCGCGCTCACGAGCGCCCGGCGGGGCGGGGGCGGGCTGTCCTGACCCAATGCCAAACGGCCCGCGAGCCGGCCCAGCGAGCGGACCTCGAGACTGGCGAGGGCGCGAAGATCGGGGTGCGGGGCCGCGAGCGACGCCCCAAGCCCGTAGAGCTCGATCATGAGGACACACCGACGCGACACAAGGACATCTGTGATCGTGAGCGGCCCGTGTGCGCGCCCACGCTCGTGGGCCCACGCGGACGTCGCGGTGAGTTGGACGATGACGCGGAGCGTCTCGCTGGACGGCAGCGTGCCCTCGGGCCGCTGCGCGACCAGGTCGCGGAGGGTTGCTGGGCTCGTGCTCGAGCGGGCGGGCGCCGCCTCCGGGTCCGCGATCAGCCAGCACGACCCCTCGCGCGGGCGCTGGACGTCGCGGGTGGGCAGGATGTGGCGGTGGCGCAGCTGGACGAGCGACTCGATCGACCGCTCGGCATCGAGGGTCGTGGGGCGGTTGAGCTGGTACCCGACGGCGCGGCAGCCGCTCAGCCTGTGGGAGAGGACGAAGCGCCCAGCCAACTGGTGCGGGGCGAGCCGGCGCTCAGGCCACCACGGGCCGATCGCCTGTTCGGGCAATCCGAACGGGCGCGGTTCGACAAGGGCGTCTATCTGAGTCGAGGCCAGCGGGCGCTGGAACACGTTGGGATTCTCCGGGGCTCAGCAGCGCTCACCTGACGTTCAGGCGGATGGTCGCTCCCGCATGGCGCTGCTCGTGGAAGGCGGATATCGTAGCCCGATCGGCCAACCGCCGTGACCGGGGTCACATTTGTCCCATGTAAAGGGGGTCCGATGCCGCCTGAGTCGCCCAGTTCCACGCCCATGGTGATTGGCGTGGCCGGGGGGATCGGCAGCGGGAAGTCGGCCCTCTCGCGTGCCCTAGGACAGCTTGGGTGCCTCGTCATCGACTTCGACACCCAAGCCAAAGCCGCGCTCGACCTCCCCGCGGTCCGCTCGGCCATCGTCCAATGGTGGGGGGACGAGCTCCTGGGGGAGGACGGGCGGATCGACCGCGCCCGCCTCGCGCAGGAGGTCTTCAACGATGAAGCGAAGCGGGCCCGCCTCGAAGCCCTGGTCCACCCCCTCGTCATCCCCGCCCGTGCCGACCTGATGGAGCGTGCCCGGGACGCGGGCGCCCGCGGGGTCGTCCTCGATGCGCCCTTGCTGTTTGAAGCCGGTGTGGACAAGCTGTGCGATGTCATCGCCTTCGTCGAGGTCCCGCGTGAGACCCGCCTTCAGCGCCTCAAGGCCACCCGAGGTTGGGATGCCGACGAACTCGCGCGGCGGGAAAGCGCCCAATGGCCGCTTGACCGGAAGCGGAACCTGAGCGACGTTATCATTGAGAATACGGGCGGCGAGGATGAACTCGACCGATGGGCCCGGCATATACTTGAATTCAAAGGCAAACAGGGTGGCCCCGCCCGCGGCTGACGGTCGCTGATGGGCTATCCCGGGAGAGCAGTTGTGCCTTGCCCCCGCCCCCACGGCGCGGGCGGGCGCACGGGTCGGGCGAGTGGCTCGATCCGCGTGGCTCTCGCATCCCCCAACGAACTCGACTCCCCGGCGGGCGCGCGTTGCGTAGCGCCGGGAGGGCAACGCAAGGCGACCCCTCGACATGGCGAAGAAGACCATCGCTCCCGCAGACCTCGACCTGAACAACTCCGAGCCCGCGGGGTCGGCTTCCAAGACCACCAAGAAGAAGACCAAGCGCAAGACGCGTTCCAAAGCCGCGTCCGACGACGCGGGCGCCACCAAGCCCGATGCGCCCGCGAAGGAAGCACCCGCCAAGACCGATGGCGGCGACAAGCCCAAGCAGCCCAAGCAGCCCGAGCGGGGCGAAGCGGTCAACGGCCAGCCCGATCGTCCCCAGCAGAAGCCGCAACAACAGCAGCAACAGGGGCGTGGCGATCGCGACCACCAGAACCGCGAAAACCGCGACAACCGTGGCGGCGGCGGTGGTGGCGGCCACCAGCACAACCAGGGCGGAGGCGGTGGGCGCAACAAGCAGCGCAAGAAGAAGCGCCGCAAGGGTGGGCAGGGCGGCGGCGGCCTGCGACAGCCGAGCTTCTCGATCCCTGCGGGCGCGCTCCCCTCCGACCACGACCTCGACCGCGAAGCAGAAGAGATGCGCGGGCGGGTCTCCGACAAGGAGTACAAGGAGGCCGAGAAGAACGCGCTCTTCGTCGCCGACCTCCAGCGGATGAAGCTCGCGGAGATCCACGAACTCGCCGCCGAGGAGGGCGTCGAGGAGGTCCAGACGCTGCCTCGCGTGGACCTGATCTTTGAGGTGCTCAAGAAGCGCGCCGAGGCGTCGGGCGTGATGTTTGGCGAGGGCAGCCTCGAGATCATGCACGAGGGCTTCGGCTTCCTGCGCTCCCCCGAGGCGAGCTACATCGCCAGCCCAGACGACATCTACGTCGCCCCGGCCACCATCCGCAGGCTCGGCCTGCGCAAGGGCATGGAGGTCCGCGGCGCTATCCGCCCGCCCAAGGAGGGCGAGAAATTCTTCGCACTGCTCACCGTGGACAAGGTCAACGGGCGCGAGCCCGATGTGCTCAAGACCCTCCCCATCTTCGAGGACCTCACACCCCTGCACCCCTCCGAGCGCTTCGTGCTCGAGACCACGCCCGACATCATCGAGACCCGCGTGATCGACCTGGTGGCGCCCATCGGACGCGGGCAGCGCGGCCTGATCGTCGCCCCGCCCCGCACGGGCAAGACGGTGCTCCTCCAGCGCATCACCCAGGCCATCAGCCAGAACTACGACGATGCCAAGATCATCGTCCTGCTCATCGACGAGCGCCCGGAAGAGGTCACCGACTTCAAGCGGCACACCGAGGATTCGGTCGAGGTCGTCGCGTCCACGTTTGATGAGGACTCGTCGCGCCACGTGCAGGTCGCCGAGATGGTCATGGAGAAGGCCCGCCGGCACGTCGAGTTTGGCGACCACGTCGTCATCCTGCTCGACTCGATCACCCGCCTGGCCCGCGCCTACAACGCCGCCCAGCCGCACTCGGGCAAGATCATGACCGGCGGCATCGACTCCAACGCCCTCATCCGCCCCAAGAAGTTCTTCGGCAGCGCCCGCGCCATCGAGGACGGCGGCTCGCTGACCATCCTCGGCACCGCGCTGGTCGATACGGGCTCACGCGCCGACGAGGTGATCTTCGAGGAGTTCAAGGGCACGGGCAACTCCGAGCTGCACCTCGACCGCAAGCTGGTCGAGAAGCGTGTCTGGCCGGCGATCGATATCGCGGCCTCGGGCACGCGCCGCGAGGAGCTGCTCATGGACCCCAAGGAGCTGGAACTCATCTACCGACTGCGCAAGGTGCTGAGCGACATGAACGTCGTCGAGGCGATGGAACTCGTGAAGTCGCGTCTGAAGAAGACGAAGACCAACGCGGAGTTCCTGATGACGATGAACATGGGCTAGACGCCCCCGAACTCCCGCTCCAGCGCCTCATACCGATAGTCAAAGATCCGCTCGATATCCCCGCGCACGAACAGCGCCGTCACCAGCGGCTCAAGCGGCCCGCCCTTGGGGATGTACTCCACCTGGTCGGTCATGCGCGTCTCGCCCACGCCCGTTGGCTCGAAGGTGTGGGTGTGGCGCCAGAGGGCGTAGGGGCCGCGCAGCTGGGTATCGACGAACCGGTAGGGCGGGTCCCAGATCAGGATCCTGGTCCGCCAGCGGATGGGGACGCCCTTGATCCGCAGGCGGTAGTCGATGATGGTGCCCTCGTGCATGTCGATGGGCGTCGGGGTCAGGATCCTGAAGTTCACCCAGGGCGGCGTGATCGCCTCGAGGTTCTCGGCCCGCGAGAAGAAGTCGAACACCTGGAGGATCGGGCGGCCGAAGGTCTGGGTGCGTTCGAGGAGGCGGGGGGCAAATGGCATGGCGAAGGGTTCCCACATCGCGAGCGGCGGATGCGGGGAGCGAGGGGCGGGAGGGAGCCCGCTACACTCCCCGCTCAACTCCAACCGAGGGATCGTGATGAGCGTGGTCAGCGTTGCAAAGGCCCTGGGCGGCGAGCCCGGCGAGCAGGTAATTGTCAGGGGGTGGGTGAAGACCCGCCGGGACTCCAAGGCGGGGCTGTCGTTCATCAATGTGAACGATGGGTCGTGCTTTGGCGACCTGCAGGTCGTGGCCCCGTCGGACCTGGCCAACTACGAGGCCGAGGTGCTCCACCTGACGACTGGGTGCGCCATCGAAGCCGAGGGCGAGCTCGTCGAGAGCCAGGGCAAGGGCCAGAAGGTCGAACTCAAGGCGGGCAGGCTGACGGTGGTGGGGGGCGTGCAGGACCCCGACACCTACCCGGTGCCCGCCAAGCGGCACACGATGGAGTACCTGCGCGAGCAGGCGCACCTGCGTGTGCGCACGAACACGTTCGGCGCGGTGGCGCGGGTCCGCAACTGCCTGGCCCAGGCCGTGCACCGGTTCTTCCATGAGAACGGGTTCTACTGGGTCCACACGCCGATCATCACGGCCAGCGACTGCGAGGGCGCGGGGGAGATGTTCCGCGTGAGCACGCTCGATGCGGTCAACCCGCCCAGGAACGAAGAGGGCGGGGCCGACTTCGCGCAGGACTTCTTCGGGCGCGAGGCGATGCTGACCGTGAGCGGGCAGCTCAACGTCGAGACCTACTGCTGTGCGCTGAGCAAGGTCTACACGTTCGGCCCGACGTTCCGCGCCGAGAACTCGAACACGAGCCGCCACCTCGCGGAGTTCTGGATGATCGAGCCCGAGATCGCGTTCGCCGATCTCGCCGACGACATGGACCTGGCCGAGCGCTTCCTGAAGTACATCTTCGAGGCGGTGCTGACCGAGCGCGCCGACGACATGGAGTTCTTCGACCTGCGCATCTGCAAGGGCGCGATCGAACGCCTCCGCCACGTCATCGACTCGGACTTCAAGCGCGTGAGCTACACCGACGCGATCGCCATCCTCGAGAAGGCGGATAAGAAGTTCGAATTCCCGGTGAAGTGGGGCGTGGACCTGCAGTCCGAGCACGAGCGCTACCTCACCGAGGAGCACTTCAAGACGCCCGTGATCCTGCACGACTACCCGAAGGACATCAAGGCGTTCTACATGCGCATGAACGACGATGGCAAGACCGTCGCCGCGATGGATGTGCTGGCCCCGGGCATCGGCGAGATCATCGGCGGCTCGCAGCGTGAAGAGCGGCTCGACGTCCTCGACGCACGCCTCGACGAGATGGGCCTGAACAAGGACGACTACTGGTGGTACCGCGACCTGCGGAAGTACGGCAGCGTGCCCCACGCGGGCTTTGGGCTCGGCTTCGAACGCACGGTCCAGTTTGTGACGGGGATGGCCAACATCCGCGATGTGATCCCCTTCCCGCGCGTGCCCGGCAACGCCGCGTTCTGAGGAGGCGAATCGAGTGGGCCACCTGAAGGTGATCATGTCGGATGCGATGGGGCTCGCACGGGTATGCGGGCCCATGGTCGCGCTGCGGTGGCTCCTGGCCATCGCCACGCGGTTCGGCGAGGTCCGGCGCAAAGGCAACCTCCAGCCCGCGGACCTCGCGATGGGCGCAGGCCCCTACACGTGCAGGCTCGGCAAGGCGCGTGCCAGGCTCAGTGCGCCAAAGGTCGTCTCGGGCATCCGGGAGATCTGGGTCCGCGATGTCTACCTCCGCGGCGGGTTCCTCACCATCAACGACGGCGACCAGATCGTCGACCTCGGGTGCAACAAGGGCAACTTCACGTGCCTGGCCCTCGGGCACGGCCCTGCGGTGCGATGCGTGAGCGTCGAGGTCAACACCGATCAGGTCGCGCGCCTGCGCTCCCAGCTCGAACTCAACGGCTTCGCCGACCGCACCCAGGTCGTGCACGCCTTCGTCGGGCGTGATCGCGCCCAGAGCGAGAAACTGCGCGACCTGATCGGCGATGCGGGGCGCGGCGTCGAGATCATCTCGGAAGACGAACTCATCGAGCGGTGCGGCATCGAGCGCATCGACTTCCTCAAGTGCGACATCGAGGGCTCGGAGTTCGACCTGCTCACAGAGGACTCCAGGCTCCTGGCCATGACACGCCAGATCGGTATCGAGGTCCACAAGGACGTGGGCGATGCCGAGGCCTTCCTCGCCATGCTCGAGCGCCAGGGCTTCGAGGTCAATCGCGGCATGGAGAACCACGAGGCGATCGTGGTGACGGCGCGCCGGGCCTGATCGCCCTCGCCCGGGCGGCTATCCTGAACGCATGACCGGCGAAGCGAACCCATCGCTCCCAACGGCCCTCGCCCTGGCCCGAGCCCGCGCCATGCGCGGCTCGGTGGTCCGCTGGTTCAGATCGTTCACGACTCCGAGAGACGAGCGCGGCCCGTTCGCGGTGTGCGAGCCCTGGGTCACGACCGCCGCGGTCCAATGGCTCGAGGAAGTCGTCACGCCAGAGAGCCGGGTCTTCGAGTTCGGCGCGGGGCGGTCCACCGTGTTCTTCGCCGAGCGCGCCGGCGAGGTCATCTCCGCTGAGCACCACACCGAGTGGCACGCCCGCGTCGAGGCGGAGCTTGTCACGCGTGGGTTCGTGAATGCCCGGGTGGTGCTCGCGAAGCCCGACGGTGTGGCGCGCGAGCGCGGGCGGTACACCGCGCGCCGGCGCGATGGCAAGGGGCTCGCCTTCGAGCGCTACGTCAAGACCATCGACGCCCAGCCCAATGGTTCGCTCGACCTCGTGTTCGTCGACGGGCGCGCACGCGTCGCGTGCGTCCGCCGGGCCCTGACCAAGGTCCGCCCCGGCGGCTACCTGGTCCTCGACGATGCGTGGCGCCCGGACTACCGACCCGCACGCCGACTGCTCTCGCGTCACCCGAAGCTCGACTTGCCAGGCCCCGTCTCGCGCGTGCCCTGGCTCGGGCTGACCTGCGCGTGGCGGATCGGTCAGGCGTAGGTGTCGATCGCGGGCCCAAGCCTGCTCACGCCCGAACTCGCGCTCCCAGAGCCACCCCCCGGGGCATCCGTTCCGCCGGTTGATGCCGCGGGGTCGTTGGCGCCCTCGCCCTCGGTCCGCTGTTGCGCGAGCTCCGCCCGCGCCTCGCTCTCCATCCGCGCCGCCTTCGCGGCCACCGCGCGGTCGGTCGAGGACGGCTGGGCCGGCGCCAGCGCCGCCCGCTTGATCTGCTGGGCCTTTGCGATCGTCTCCTCCGGGGTATTGCCGGGCGAGGTGTCGATCTGGACCGATCCACCCACCGCGTAGCGGTTGGCGTCCGGGCCTCGCTGGTAGGTGTAGGTCGCCCCACCCCGCGCCAACGGGCCCGCGGCGGCGAGGTGGGCCTGCTCGTGGGTACGGACCTCTTGGTCGCGCTTCTTGAGTTTCTCGACCTGCTCCGTCTCCTCCGGGGTCAGGTCGTTGGCCCTCGAGGTGAGGGTCGCGTCGTCGCCGTCCGCGTTGCGCTGGTAGGCGGTCGAGCGTATCGGACCCGGGGCGGACTCGGGCTTCCTGGCGCGGTCGATCGGGTGGCCCGCGTCGGTGGGGCGGGGAGCGGGCGTCGCGCGAGCCCCGGGCGTCCAGAAGGACCCCGTGCCGGGCGTCAGCGATGGGTCGAGTCTGATTGAGGGCATCGGTAACTCGCCGATTCGTCGCGCGAGCGATGGACCTTGAGCGGGACCGCGTACGTATCAGGTGGAGCCCTGTGCTCCCCATACCGGTTTCGGTCGTCCCCTTCCCCTTCTGTGGGGCGTGACAACGGGTTAGACTGGCCCTTGGCTCGCCGGCTCGTGGACCGGCGGCAACCGTGGGAGCGGCACGGGACGGTCGCGCGGGCGGCGTGCCCCATCCGGGGGGCGTCGCTATCCTTATCGACTCGGCGTGTGCCTTGGTGGGACCTGACGCCGGTTCGAACTGATCGAGGAAGTACCCTGACATGAGCCTGTCAAGTGATACCGTGCTGGGCGAGTCGATCGCCGGGCATTGCACCCTGGACCCCGACCGCACGCACGACCCGCACGCGACGCGCCTGGGCAAGTTCATGCAGGCGTGCATCAAGTTCGAGGCGTCGGACCTGATCATCAAGACGGGCACCCAGCCCAAGGTCCGCCTCCGCGGCGCCCTCAAGCCCCTCGACACCGGGATCGTCACCGCCGAGGACTTCAACCAGATCGCCAAGCACATCCTCACCGAGGAGCAGTTCAACGACCTCCACAAGTTCGGCTCGGTCGACTTCGCCTACGACTACGACGCGACCAACCGCTTCCGCGTCAACCTCTTCCAGAGCAAGGGCAAGCTCTCCATCGCCGCCCGTCTCATCACCTCCAACATCCGCAAGTTCAGCGAGCTCTACCTCCCGGAGGTCATGGCGGAGATCGCGATGAACCCCCAGGGCATCGTCATCCTGTCGGGCGTGACGGGCTCGGGTAAGTCGACGACCATCGCCTCGATGCTCGACTACGTGAACGAGCGCAAGCCCGTGCACATCGTCACGCTCGAGGACCCCATCGAGTACCTCTTCACCGACAAGAAGGCGACGATCCACCAGCGCGAAGTCGGCATCGACGTGCTCGACTTCAAGATCGGGCTCCGTGCGCTCGTGCGTGAGAACCCCGACGTCGTGCTGGTCGGTGAGATGCGTGACGCGGAGACCTTCTCCGCCGCACTCCACGCCGCGGAGACGGGCCACCTGGTGTTCGGCACGATCCACGCCTCGAGCTCCACCGAGACGTTCGGGCGTATCTACGACCTGTTCCCCCCCGACGAGCGTGAGCAGGTCCGCAAGATCATGGCGTACCAGATGCGCGCGATCGTCTACCAGAAGCTGCTGCCCACGCTCCACAAGGACATCCACCGCATCCCTGGCCTCGAGATCCTGATCAACACCGCGCCCGTGCGCAAGTACATCCTCGAGGGGCGTGAGGGCGAGATCCGCGAGATCCTGAAGTCGCAGGAAGCCGTGCAGATCGGCATGATCGACTTCAACGGCACGCTTGTGAAGCTCGTGGAGGATGAGTACATTCACATGCGCACGGCGCTCGAGGCGACACCGAACGCCGACGAGCTGCGCATGCGTCTGAAGGGCATCGGCTGATCGCGTTTCGGCGCGGTCTCTTTCGTCTATCCGTCTGGGCCTACGGGGTCTTCCATGCTCAACGTCATCGACCTGATCGCTGCTTCCGACGCCGGCGCGGGGCCTGCGCCCACCCTCGCGGAGGGGCTGCTCCTCGTCTCGTTCTACAAGCCGCTCCTCATGCTCATCCCGTTCCTGATCTGGGCGTGGGTGGTGTCGAGCGTCTACGACAAGGACGCGGGCAAGTACTACCTCAAGCGCCGCGAGTGGAACATCCTCCACCTCCTCATGGCCACCGTCGCCGTCGGCCTCGTGCTCGCGCTCCCGATGGGTCCCGCGTCGTTCTGGATCGCGTGGCCCGCCATGATCGTGATCCTCGTCGCCGACCTCCTCATCTACTTCTTCATGCGCAACGCCGACGACCGCATCCCCGACGCGTTCAAGTGGTCGCTCAACCCCGCGGCGTGGCTCGAGGCCATCAAGGCCCAGCGCAAGAGCAAGGAAACCGGTGGCAAGCCCGCGGCCGGGAAGAAGAAGCACGTGGCGCGGGGCGAGGCGAGCCTCGTCTTCCGCGGTCCCAAGGGGACCATCGACCCCCCGCCCGCCGAGTCGCCCGAGATGGAGGTCCGCCTCGCCGCCGAGGGGATCTTCCAGCAGGCGATCGACGTCCGCGCTTCGCAGATCGACATCCTCCCCTCGCGCGACGGCGCCTATGTGACCGTCCTCACGGTCGATGGCGTCCAGCAGACGCTCGACCCCATGACGCCCCAACTCGGGGCCGCGGTCATTGACCTGTTCAAGGCCGCCGCGGGCCTCGATGTCGGCGACCGCCGGCGCCGCCAGCGCGGCACGACGGGCATCGGCCACTCGGGCTCGGGCCTGATCGAGGTCGGCGTGACGAGCAAGGGCGGCTCATCGGGCATGCGCCTGACGATGCGCATCGATCCCGTGGGCCAGATCACGCGCGACTTCGATGAGCTCGGGCTGCTCCCCAACCAGGCGGCGGACCTCAACTCCCTGATGGAAGCGCGTGGCGTGGTCCTCCAGACCGCCCCGCCCGACCAGGGACGCACCACTACCTTCTACGCGCTCGTCCGCAAGCACGACGCCTACACCTCGAACGTGCAGACCCTCGAGATCGAGCCCGAGGGCATGATCGAGGGCGTGCGCCACAACGCGTTCGACCCCGCGGAGGGCGCGGAGTTCGCCACCACCGTCCGCTCGATCCTCCGGCGTGACCCCGACGTGCTCGGCATCGCGGAGTTCCCCGATGCGGACACCGCGAGGGAGGTCATGCGGGCCGACCACGACCGCACCCGCGTCTACCTGAGCTACCGCGCCGACAACGCGATCGATGCGATCCGGCGCTACGTGAGCGAGGTGGGCGATGCGGAGGAGGCGTCGCGCTCGCTCGCGGGCGTGGTCTCCCAGAAGCTCGTGCGCAGGCTCTGCCACAACTGCAGGGTCCCCTTCGAACCGACGCCCGACATCCTGACCAAGCTCGGCCTCCCGACCGACACACGCCAGCTCTACCGCAAGAGCGGGAGCGTCCTCGTCAAGGACAAGGAGGCGGTCTGCCCCGTCTGCAACGGCACGGGCTACTTCGGGCAGGTCGGTGTCTTCGCGGTCCACACCATCGGGCCCGAGGAGCGCGAGCTGATCGTTACGGGCGATGTCAAGGGCCTGCGCGGGCTCTTCCGCCAGAAGAAGCAGCAGAGCATCCAGACCGCGGGCCTCCAGCACGTGCTCGCGGGCCACACCTCGGTCGACGAGTTGCTCCGCGTGATCTCACCGCCCGCGGGCACCGAGCAGAAGAGCAAGCCCGAGCGGCAGAGCGCACCAGCAGAGCAAGGGTAGAGGACCAGCCATGCCGATCCTGAACATCGTCGTTCTCGTCATCGTGGGCCTCTCGGCCTTCATCTGGGCCACACGCTCCAAGGGGCGCGGGGTCTTCTCATCACTCATCAACTTCCTGTGCGTGGTCTGTGCCGGCGCCATCGCGTTCTCCGTGTGGGAGCCGCTCGCCTACTCCGTGGGCCTCGACCTCAACCAGGACCTCGCGTGGGGCCTCGCGCTCGCGGGCCCGTTCATCGTCGTCCTGCTCGTGCTCCGGATCGCGGTCGACCAGCTCGTCCGCGCCAACCTGGACATGGACGATGTCGCCAACTTCGTAGGCGGCGCCCTCTTCGGCGCCGCGTCGGGCATCATCGTCGCGGGCATCTTCGTCATCGCGATGGGCTTCGGGCGGTTCGGCCCGATGATGATGCGCTACGAGCCCGTCGCCTACGACCAGGGCAACCTCGTCGTCGAGAAGCGCCTCTGGCTCCCCGTCGATCGCCTGACCTCGAAGTTCTACCAGCACCTCTCCCTCTCGGGCTTCTCTTCGGGCACGCCCATGGCCCGCTACCTCCCCGACCCGGACATCCAGGCGCAGATGCAGCGCATGGTCTATGTCGCGGAGCTCGATGGCAAGAAGTTCATGGCGCGCAACACCATGCCGCCCGAGGCCTTCCAGGTCCAATGCGTCTACCGCGTCGAGGGGCCGCTCAACGAGATCCTGCGCGACCGCAACCAGCCCAACCGCTCGCAGGCGGTGATCTACCCCGATGGCGAGACACCGGGCGAGGGCGCGCACATCCTGGGCGTCGTGGTGCAGTTCAACAACCAGGCCCTCGAGAAGAAGGGCCAGGTCATCATCGGGCCGGGCCAGGCCAGGCTCGTCGTCACGCGTGATGGCACGACGCGCACACCCGCGAAGGGCATCCACGCCATCGCCTGCGTCGCCTCGCCCGAGTCCGGCGCCGGCTCG
Organism: Phycisphaerales bacterium; assembly: GCA_965228605.1. Taxonomy (GTDB): domain Bacteria; phylum Planctomycetota; class Phycisphaerae; order Phycisphaerales; family UBA1924. Next base: position 2,157,373 of record OZ245825.1, on the reverse strand, counting down.
CTCTACCGCTTCCGCTTCGACGGCCCCGAGGTGTTCATCCCATCGCTCGAAGCCGCGAGCACCGTCCGCTTCGCGCTCGAGTTCGTCGTCCCCGCGGGCTACTCCGCGCAGCACATCGTCCTGAAGAACGCGCGCGAGCCCATCTCACAGTTCGAGCAGACCATCTACGCCTCCGCGGATGAGCGCGACGACGCCATCGAGTTCTACGAGATCTTCTGCGGCGAGGAGCGGCCCGTCGGCGGCGCCGTCGTCGCTTGGGACGACCTCGACCAGTCCACCCTCGTCACCATCCCGGAAACGGGCAACGGGCGCTACGACGACCTCACCACGAGCGACCGCCTGCCCGACAACATCGTCCTGGTCGCGGGCCGGCAGAGCGGGCTCGAACTCGACCCCGACAACGCCATCATCGGCGGGCGCCTCATCATCCCAGTGGGCGAGTCCAAGCAGCGCGGCGTCGACCGCAACCTCCGCATCGACGCCTACGCCAAGAGCCGCACGCGAGGCATCGTCCAGGTCACCTTCGCCGAGGACGGCACGCCGACCGAGGTCGGCGAGGCCATCCGGAACTCGGGCGCGACCGAGCCGCCCAAGCTCATCGATACCGACGGCAACGCCTACGACCCCGTCGGCTACGTGTACAACGACGGGAGCGACGTCGAGATCTTCTTCAGCCTGCAGACACCCGTCTCCGAGCTCCCGCCCTTCACGCTCTCCAAGCGGAACCAGTCGATCTGGATCATCTACTCGCCCACGTCGGGCGTCACGATCAACCGGATCTCCGCGGGCGACAAGGCGGTCGCGAGGCTCGGCGGCCAGGGCGTCGAGGTCCGCGGCTCACGCCGGTAATGGCTCGCCCTACCGGGCGCGGAGCAGGTCGATCGTCTGCCGCGAGCGCAACCGCGCCACGATCGGCGTGACCGCGAGGAGCGTCAGGCTCACAAGGATCACCCACCCCGCCGCGATGGGCAGGGCCGGCGGGCGCAGGCGCAGCTCGAGGCCCGCCACCAACTCGAAGAGCACCTGCTCGGCCCACGCCGCCTGCACCCCGATGAGCGTGCCCAGCACGCACGCGGTCAGCGCGACCAGCACGACCTCGCCCACGATCAGGCGCGCGAGCAGCCCACCGTTCGCGCCCACCGCGCGCATCACGCCAAACTCGAACCGGCGTGCATCGATCCCCGCGACCACGATGTTCCCCACGCCCGCGCACCCGATCAGCATCGCGCCGATCGCGATCGTCGAGGCGATCGTCATCCACCCGCGACCCAGCGCGATGATGCCCTCCTTGATCTCGCGCCCCGACCCCGCCGCGATCGACCGCCCCGGGAACAGCGCACGGACCTCGTCGCCCACCTCCGCGTCCCCGACCTGCGCATCGTCGTGCAGCGCGATCTGGATCAGGTCGATCGAGTCGTTGCCGAACAGCCGCTTGAACTCGTCCCGCGAACCGAAGACCGAGTGGATCGCCTGGTCGGCGTACTCCTTCCCGATGTCGAAGTACTTGTTGATCAGGTCGAGCCCGGGCGACTGCACCGCCCCCACGATCTCGAAATCGATCCGCTCGCCCAGGTGGTCCACGGAGAACGTATCGCCGATCGCGTAACCCTCGCGGTTCACGAGGAACTCCTTCGCGACGAGCACGGCGGGCCCCTTGGTCTCGCGCTCCGCGCCGTTGAGGCGGGCGATGGCGTAGTCGCGGTCGCCCGCGATCCAATGCAGCCGCGCCATGCCGAAGAACGGCCCGGGCTCGAACGCGATGAACGTCGTCTTGACCGCGCGCACCGACCGCACGCCAAACGCATCGCTCTCCACCTTCTGCAGGGTGATCGCGCACGTGTCGCGGACGAAGGGCAGCCCCTCGATCTTCGCCTGATCGCGCGTGGTGAACGGCGCATCGAGGGCGTTGGCGAAGGCGTCGGGGAACATGATGTTGCTCACCCAATCGCGGAGCATCGCGGTGCCGTTGGTCCAGATGATGGTCATGAGCATGAGCCCGACCATGAGCGAGCCCGCGGTGAACCCGGCCCGGATCGGCGTCGCGCGTGCGTTGCCCGTGAGCAGCACGCGCGGCAGGCGGAGCACCCGCGCAAGCACCGGCGCCACCAATCGCACCACCCCCAGCGCCACCGCGGGACCGATCAGGAAATACCCGATGAACATCGCGGGCACACCCACGAGCAGGTACACGAAGAACAGCACATCAGGCGCCTCGATCGAAGACACGATCACGATCTGCAACGCGATGCCCGCAAGCCCCAGCGCGCCGAGCAGCGCGACCGACTTCGTGCGCACGGGTGTGGCGCTCGACGCCATCGCCACCAGCGGGCGCACACGCGACGCCATCCACGCGGGCCACAGCGCGCCGATCACCCCCGACGCCCCGGCCCCACCGATCGCCATCGCCAGCCCGATCGGCCAGATCACGAGCCCGGCGGGCAGGCGGTCGTGGAAGATCTGGATCAGCAACCACGCCAGCGCGATGCCAGCGGGCACGCCCAGCGCCGCCCCACCCAGCCCGATCAGCCCCCCCGTCAACACTTGCGACAGCGCGAGCTGCCCCCGCGTCGCCCCGACGCACCGCATCACCGCGAGCTCGCGCTGCCGCTCCGCGAGGCTCGTCGTCAGGCCCGTGAGCACGATGAACGACGCCGCGAGGAACGAGATCGCGGATGCGAGGAGGTAGGCGAACTGGTTCGCGCGGATCGATTGCCCGATCCCCGACGACGACCGCTCCGTGAGCGTCACGACGAGCCCGTCGGGCATCTGCGCCTGCCACCGATCGACCACCTCCTCCGCGACCACGTCGTCCTGCAGCACGACGTCCACCTGGCGGAGCGACCCCTTGAACCCCGTGGCGTCCTCGAGCGTCGCGAGCGTCGTGGTGGCCCACGCGCCCTCGACGGGCTCGAGCGTCTTGGGGCGGCGGACGCCAACCACCTCGACGAACAGGGGTGGCCCGAACCGCTCGACCTCGAGCGTGTCACCCACGCCCACGCCGAGCGATTCCGCGAGGCGCTCGACGAGCACGACCTCGCCGTCCCGCTCGACGGCGCGTCCCTCATCCACGCCCGGCAGGACGACCTCGTACTCCACCGATGGGTCGATGGCTTCGCAGACCGCGACGTCGCGCAGGTCGTCGCCCGGGTCGTCGGGGTTGCGCGCGTTGAGGAGTGGGAGGGGGCCGCGCGAGCGCGGCGCGAGCAGGCGCGCCTCGGGCTGGGCCCGGAGCACGTCGAGCACGCCGTCGTCAAAGCGGCGCTCACCGATGTGCTTGACGCGGAGCTGGGCGTTGCCGATCGTGGTGGCGACGCGGTATTCGAGCCCCGCGTTGAGCGAGGCCAGCGCGCAGGCCACCGCCGTCACCAGCACGCACGACAGCGCGACCGCGGCGGTCAGCAGCAGCGACCGGCTAGGCCGACCGAAGACGTTGTTGATACTGAGCCGCGATGCCGCCCGCATCCAGACCTTCCGTTTCGATCGAACCGCTCACGACGCCGTCGTGCAGGGTATACACCCGTCGGCAGTGGACCGCCGCTGCGGGCTCGTGCGTGACCATCACGATGGTCATCTCGTGCTCCTTCGCGATCTGGCCCAGCAGCTTCCACAGCGACTCGGACGTCGCGGAATCCAGGTTCCCCGTGGGCTCGTCGGCGAGCAGGACGGGCGGCGAAAAGAGCAGCGCCCGCGCGATCGCCACCCGCTGCTGCTCGCCCCCCGAGAGGGCCTGCGGGCGGTGGTCCATCCGGTCGCCCAGCCCGAGGGCCTCAAGCAACTCCCCCGAGCGGGCCCGGAGCTCCCGCTCGGGCGTGCCGATCAGCAGCCCCGGCAGCTCGACGTTCTGGCGCGCCGTCATGGTCGCGATGAGGTTGAACTGCTGGAACACGATCCCCAGACGCTCGCGCCGGAACGCGGTCAGCTCGCGGTCGTTCATCTGGTCCACGCGCGTCCCCGCGATCTCGACCTCGCCCGAATCCGGCACGTCGAGCCCCGCGATCAGGTGGAGCATGGTCGACTTGCCCGACCCCGATGCGCCCATGATCGCATAGAAGCCCGGCTCATCGATCGTGAGCGAGGCGCCCCGCAGCGCAGCGACCGACCGATCGCCGAGCTTGTACGACTTGAATACGTCCGCGCACCGGACGATGGGGGCGCCCGCGCTGGCGGGCTCGCTCACGAGTTGGACTCGTCGTACGCCGCGGCACTCAGCATCGCGTCGAGGGGCGACGTGTCGGTCGCGCGGAGCTTGACGAGCCACCCCTTCTCGTACGGGTCCTGGTTGATGAGCGAGGGGTCGTCGTTGAGCGCTTCGTTCACCTCGACGATCTCACCCCCGACCGGCGAGTACACGTCCGAGGTCGCCTTGACCGACTCGACCTCGCACACCGGGTCGCCAGCGCCGACCGAAGAGCCCGCCTCGGGGAGGTCGACGTAGGTGATGTCCGTGAGCTCATCGACCGCAAACCGCGTGATCCCGAGCGTGACCATGTCGCCCTCGACGCGGGCCCACTCGTGCGATTCGGTGTAGCGGAGGTCTGTCGGGCTCGCCATGGCATGGACTCGTCTGCTCGGGTTGCGATCGGCCCCCACAACGCCGAGGGGGCCTCGCCGCGATGGTAGGGGATCGCGCCGCCCCGGCAAGTCGGCCCCTCGCGTTGCGACAAGCCCCCCGATGGCGTTACAGTGACCGCGCCGCATGCTCGTCACCCTCTCCGCCAAATCCCTCCTCTCACGCCTGCGCTCCACGGTTGACCCCATGGAGCTGAGCGACATGCCGCGCGTCGCCGCCGAAGAGATGGGCATGCGGGGCCTGTGCGTGCAGACCGACCTGCTCTCGGGCGTGGGCCTCGCGCAGATCGACCGCCTGCGCGACCAGGCAGACAAGGCCGGCTGCCCTTGCCTGCTCCTCGTGGAAGAGCAGCCGCACCCCCTGGGCGAAGTGGGCACGCCCAAGGGCGAGGAAGCGCTCGAACGCCTCAACAAGGTCCTGCGCGTCGCCCACAGGCTCGGGTGCTCGAGCGTCGCGATCGGCGTCAAGGACACACGGGGCACGGGCGACGAGGGCGACGTCGCGACGGGCGTGAAGCGCGTGGTCGCCGCCGCCGAGCGCCTCGAACTCAACGTGCTCATCGCGCCCCAGGTCGGCGTCACGGAGACCCCCGAGGCCCTCATCAACCTCATCCGCAAGGTGGGCGGATTCCGGATCGGCTCCTACCCCGACTTCGAGGTCGCCAAGCAGACGAGCGACCCAACCGCCTACCTCCGTGCCATCACCCCCTACGCCTCCGCGATCAACGTCCCCACGCCCTCGCTCGACGGGCGCACCAAGGACCCCACCTACGATCTGAACGAATCGCTCACCGTGATCCGTGGCGTGGGCTACGACGCCACGCTCGCCCTCGAGTGCCGGGGTGGCGACCCCGCGGAACCCGTCAACAAGGTGCGCGAGCAGATCGAGGGGATCCTCGCCGCGGAGGCGTCATGACCCCCCTCGCCACCCGCCCCGATGGCCCATCCACCCCGACCCAGGACCCCGATCCCATGCCACGCCTGATCGTGACGATCGACGGACCCGCGGGCACGGGCAAGTCCACCGTGGCCCGCGAACTCGCCGGGCGGCTCGGGCTCGAGTTCCTCGATACCGGCGCGATGTACCGCGCCGCGACCGCCCTCGCGATCGATCACGACGTCGCGCTCGACGACGCGGCCGCGATCGCTGAGCTGACGCGACGGGCCGAACTCCGCTTCGACTGGACCGCGCCCGTCCCCGAACTGCGTGCATTCGGCGCCTCGATCATGCACCGCCTGCGCAGCGCAGAGGTCGATCAGGCGGTCTCGCCGGTCGCCCAACTCCCCGAAGTCCGCGAGGTGCTCGTCGGAGCCCAGCGTCGCATCGGGCGTGAGCACCCGCGCCTCGTGAGCGAGGGGCGCGACCAGGGCTCGGTCGTCTTCCCCGATGCCGACGTCAAGATCTACCTCGACGCCGACGCCCGCGTCAGGGCGACGCGCCGCGCCGCCCAACTGGGCCACACCGACGACCCCGCGATGATCGAGTCGATCGAGCGAGAACTCGTCGAGCGCGACGACCGCGACTCATCGCGCGCCGTCGGCCCGCTCGTCTGCCCGCCCGACGCGGTCCGCGTCGACACCTCGAGCCTGAGCGAGCCCGAGGTCATCGACCGCCTGCACGAGATCGTCGTCGAGCGCGTGCCCGAGGGCGTGCGCAACGCGGGGCCGGGCGACCCATGACCGCCGAGACACGCCCGCGCAAGCGCCTGCTCTGGCGCTTCGGGTGGAACCTGTGCCTCTTTACGATGCGCACCCTCTACCGCGAGCACCGCTCGGGCCGCACCAACATGCCCGACGCGGGCCCCGTGCTCATCGTGTCCAACCACCAGTCGCACCTCGACCCCGTCGCAATCGGCATGTGCGTGACGCGGCGTGAGACCCACTTCGTCGCGCGCGACTCCCTCTTCAAGATCCCGCTCTTCGGTGCGCTCATCCGCGCGTACAACGCCATCCCCATCAAGCGTGGCGAGGGCGACGCCGCGGGCGTGCGGAGCGTCCTCGACCGCCTCGCGACGGGCGCCGCGGTGCTCGTGTTCCCCGAGGGCACGCGGACCCGCGACGGACGGACCGCGCCGTTCAAGCGGGGTGTCGTGCTGCTCATCAAGCGTTCGCGCTGCCCCGTGGTGCCCGCCGCGGTCGAGGGCGCGTTCGATGCGTGGCCCCGCTCGCGCAAGCTGCCGCTCGTGTGGGGTAAGCGCATCGGGGCGAGCCTGGGCGAGCCCATCCCGCACGACGAGTTGCTCGCCGATGGCCCCGACGCCGCGATGGAGCGCCTGCACCGCGAGATCGAGGCGATGAGGCTCTCCCTCCGCGACACGCTGCGCGAGCAGACCAACGGGCGCTACCCGCCGCAAGGCCCAGCCGACCGCCCCGCGTCCGACTAATCGAGGTCCTTGAGGTTGTCGAGGCGCTGTTGCCACACCCCGATCCACTCGTCGAGGTGGGCCGCGGTGATCCCCTCGGTCGAGGCCAGGTAGAACGAGAGGTACTCGGCGCTCTCGACATCGCGCTTGATCGCGCGGAGCAGCCCCATACGCTTCCTGCAGAACGACTTGGCCTGCGCGAGGGTCAGCTCGCCGTCCTCGATCTTCTTGAGCAGCTCTGCGTCCTCGCGCTCCGCGGTGCTGAACCGCGAGACGATCTGAGAGATCATGCGCTCCTGCTTGTTGTGGATGCGGTCGGCGAGCCGTGCGCCGTCAAAGGCGACGCGGTCGACCTTCGACAGGCGCTTGCCCACCGCCGTGGCGGACCTGGCCGAACCGTCCGCCGCGTCGACGCCGATGGCCTCGTCGTGCGTGAGCGCGAGGATCGAGGTGTCCGAGTCGATCAGGTCGCCCCCGCCCGAAGGGCGCTGGCGGTACAGCGCCCAGGGCTCCACCGACTTGTCGGCCCAGACCTCGACGTCCTGCATGATCATCGCATCGGTGAGCAGGCCTGGCCGCCCGTGCTTCTCCGCATAGCCACGCCAGATCGACGCCTCGGCCGCCATGTACTTCGCCTCGACGGGGTCCACACCCCCCGACGCGTTGCCCTTGATGTGCACCGCCGCCCCGAGCGCTGCCCCGGTCCCGACGTAGAAGTGCTCGTTGCTCATGCAGAGCAGCGCCGCCGCGGAGAAGCACTGCCCGTCCACGAAGAACGCGACCTCGACCCCCCGCGCCTCCTTGTCGATCGTCTCGCGGATCTCCTTGAGGGTCTGCACGTACCCGCCTGGCGATTCGAGGTGGAACACGACGACCTCCGCGCCCTGGTCGCGCGCCTCATCGATCGCCTCCGCGAAGAAGTGGGTCGAGAGCTGGTGGCCGATGCTCCCCCGCGCGGGCACCACCGCGTACCCGCCCTTCTGGTCCGCACCGTCGTCGCTGGTCGGCGAGGAGGGCTTCGCGCCCGGCAGCTCAGGCGTCTTTGCGGGCCGCTCCTCAGCGGGCTTCACCGTCACCTTCCTGATGTCCGACTTCGCGAACGTCCACTGCACGGGCACGCCCGCGCCGTAGTAGTCGATCACGATCTTGTGGTCGGTCTCCTCGACGACCTTGCCCTCGATGGTCCGCCCATCGCGCAGGTCCATCACGATCCAGTCGCCCACCGCGCCGTGCGCACACACCGCCCCGACGAGCACCATCCACGCCGCAACGACCGACCGACACCATCCAAACCTGTCCATCACCATGCCTCCTCGCGGGTCCGTAGCGCAGAATCTAGCCGAACCGCCCCCGCTCCACCAGAGCCTCCTGGGCAGACCGTGGGACACGTCAGCTCCCCCGCGAGGCCCTACGCCCCGACGTACCGCGCGTAGATCGCCCGGGCCCGCTCGGGGCGGGCCGTGCCCTCGACGATCGCCCGCCCGTCCGCGAACACCGTGAGCGTGATCGGGCTCACCTCGCACAGCCCTTCACCCCGCCCCGCATCCCGCGCCTCATCGCGGAGCTGCCCCCGCGTGAGGAAGGGCGTTGCGCTGAACTCGCCGTGCGCCGCGAGACGTTCCGCCAGCGCCCCAAGGTCGACCCGCCCACCCCCAGGCCCCGTGACCTGCACCGCATCCCGCCCGCACAGCGCGACCGGCCCGCCACCCCTTGCACCATCAAGCCACTCGAACCGCCTTGCCCCACAGCACACGCACGACCCATCACCCCCCAAGGGCCCCACCTCGATCCGTTGACGCGACAGGTTCCATGGGTCAAACCGCAAGAGCGACCTGCTCACCAGGTCATACCTCCCGAGCAGCACCTTGAGCGCCTCGACCGCCTGCAGGTTCGCGATCATGCCGACCACCGGCCCGAGCACGCCCGCGGTATCGCACGTCGGCATCGATCCCGGCGCAGGCGGCTCGGGGAACACGCAGCGGAGGCATGGCGTCGACCCGCCCTCGCCCCACGCCCCGCCACGCGGCAGCACCGACATCGACATCGCCTCTGTCCCTACCGCTCCCGCGTAAATGAACGCCGCCGCGTGCTTCACCGCGAGGTCGTTGAGGAGCAAGCGCGTCTCGACGTTGTCCGTCCCATCAAGGATCACGTCGGCCCGGCCAAACGATTCGCCATCGCCCGACCCGAACCCACCCAGCACCTCCGCGTTGCCCGCCGTGAAGTCCGCCACCACACTTCGCACCCGCACCTGCGCGTTGACCGCGCCGAGCCTCGCCCGCGCCGCCACCGCCTTGGGCAGCCCCTCGCGCGCATCGGCTTCGGTAAAGAGCGTCTGGCGCTGCAGGTTGGTCACCTCGACCACATCACGGTCCACGACCGTGAGCCGCCCCACGCCCGCACGACAAAGCGATTCGGCAACCACCGTACCCAATGCCCCGCACCCCACGATGAGCGCATGCGACGACCCGAGGCGCGCCTGCCCCCCAGCCCCGAAGCCAGGCAGCAGGACCTGGCGGTCGTAGCGTGCGTCCTCGCTCATCGCGTCGAGTCTAGTCGCACGCTCGCTCGGGTATCCTCGCCCCCATGGAGCCCCCGTTCCCACAGATGAGCGAGCCGCACCCGTGGACGCGGCCGACCCCGCTCCCCCTCCCCCTCGAGACCGAGCGCACCATCATCCGCCCGTGGACCGTCGCGGATGCGCCCTCGCTCTTCGAAGCGATCGATACAGGGCGCGACAGGCTCCTCCCTTGGATGGTGTGGGCCCACGACCACCACCGCGACGTCGAGTCGAGCAGCGCGACGATCGTGCAGTTCGCCGCGGCCCAGGCCAGGCCCGACTGCCGGAACTTTGTGCTGGGCATCGTCGATCGCGCCACAGGGCAAGCGATCGGCGGGACGGGCCTCCACGACATCCGCCCCTACTGGCGCCAGGCGGAGATCGGCTACTGGCTCCGCCCCGACCGCTGGGGGCGCGGCATCGTGCCCGAGGTCGTCCGCGCGCTCATCACGAGCGCCTTCACCCCCGCCGGGCGGGGCGGGTGGGGCCTGCGCCGCATCCTCATCAACTGCGCTCAGGCCAACACCAACTCCGTCGCGGTCTGCGAGAAACTCGGCCTCAGGCTCGAGACCCGCGCCAAGGACGAGCGCTGGGTCGAGGGGCTCGGCTACCACGATGCGCTCGGGTTCGCGGTCCTCGACAGCGAGTGGGACCGCGAGGCGGAGTGCGTGAGGCGGTAGCCGCTACTCGAAGAGGATCGCGGCGTCCTCACGCCGGTCGCCCCTGTCATCGGAAATCGCGAACGTCCCCCCGGGCTTCATACAGGCGCTGCCGAACACCCCGTCCTTGCGCAGGGCGTACATCGTGAGCTGGAAGTTGGGCCTGCCCCGCTCGTCGAGCAACCGCGGCGAGCGCGTCTTCCGCGCCACGAGCCTCAGCACGTGCAGGCACGCATCCTTGGGATGGTCGCCCACGCCCATCCGCATCACGACGGTGTGCGCTGCGCACGTCTGGATCGCCGCCTCGCCACGCCCCGTCGCGCCCGCGGACCCGATGTCGTTGTCCGTGTAGAGCCCCGCACCGATGATGGGCGAATCGCCGACCCGCCCTGGTAGCTTCCAGCTGAGCCCGCTGGTCGTCGTCGTGCCCGCAAGGTCGCCGGTGGGCGTCACCGCGGAGCAGTGGATCGTGCCCCATGTGAAGTCAAGTGGCGCGGCTCGCCGAGCCGCGTCAGGGCCCTGCACGTCAAGGAGCGCGCCGCGTCCGCCAGCACCGCCCGCGCCGGGCAGATCGAACTGCTCGCGGTCGAGCCAGTCGTCGTCCTTGTTCAAACGGGCCCGCCATCGGAGCCACGCGTTCCGCGCCTTCTCCGTGAGCAGGTCCTGCTCCTCGAAGCCCATCCGCCGGGCGAACTTGAGCGCCCCCTCGCCCACGAGCATGACGTGGTCGGTCCGCTTCGCGACCTCCCGCGCGACCGCCGAGGCGTTGCGCACGTTCCGCAGCGCCGCGACCGATCCCGCGCGGTGCATGGGCCCGTGCATCACCGAGGCGTCGAGCTCGACGATGCCCTCCTCGTTAGGCAGCCCCCCAAGCCCGACCGACATGTCGTCCGGGTCGTCCTCGACCAGCGCAACGCCCGCGATCACGGCATCGAGCGGGTCCGCGCCGTCGCGGATCATCTTCGCGGCAAGCGCCGTCGTCCCGTTCGCCCCGTTGCCCGAGGCGATCACGACGGGCCCGCCCTCGGGTCGGTCACGTGTATCTTGCCCGCGCGCCAGAGCCGCGGCGCCAAGCCCGAGGGCCGCAGCGCCAAGGAACCCCCGCCGATTGATCGCGTCGCGTTGTGTCATCGCCTTGCCTCCGCTCGAGTGGGCCCACGATACCACCCCACGCCCGCGCATGAAAAACGCCCCCGTTCGGAGGCGCTTTGTTCAGTGAACGGATTGTCATGCGCCCTCGAAGGGGCTCGGAGCGTGCCTCTGCAAGCCGGCGCTCCGCTCACCACACTGACAACACTATACACCCGAAACAGTTGTCAAGCGAAGTGGAACATGCTCGATGACATTGAGCCCGAACGCTTCGAGCCCGGGCATCGACTTCGGGTGGTTGCTGAGCAGGCGCAATTCGCGCAAGCCGAGGTCGCGCAGGATCTGGCCGCCGATGCCGAATTCCCGATGGTGCATGGGCACCGCGTTGCCCCCGATGCCGTCCGGTGCGCTCAGATCGTGGGCGTCATCGGGCTTTGAGGTCCTCCGGATCGCCGTCAGGCGGTCGTGAAGCCCGTCCCCAGCCCCTTCAGGACGCATGTAGACGATCGCGCCACGCCCCGCTTCCTGGATCGCCCGCATCGACGCACGGAGCACTTCAGACGTCGCGCCGTCTGCGGAACTCGAGAGGTCGCCGAAGATGTCGCCGAGCAGATTCCGCCGGTGCATCCGCACGAGCGTGGGGTGGTCCGACTCGATGGGCCTGCCGTTCGCGTCGAGCTTCCCGACATCGCCCACCGTGAGCGCGAGCTGCGGCAACGCATCGACGAGGCTGTCGTACGCGATGAGGGTGAAGGCGCCCTCGGACGTCTCGATGGGCGTCCCCTCATGCGGTGGGATGCGCGTGACGAGCCGCTCCCGCGCGAGCCTGTGCTCGATGATCTGCGCGACCGAGCACATCTTGAGGGCGTGCTTCGCGCAGAACACCTCGAGATCCGGCACGCGCGCCATCTGCCCGTCCTCACGCATGATCTCGATGATCACCGCGGCGGGGCGGAGGCCCGCGAGCCTGCACAGGTCGAGCGAGCCCTCGGTCTGCCCGATGCGCACGAGCACACCCCCATCACGCGAGCGGAGCGGGTTGATGTGGCCCGGGCGGACGAAGTCGTCGGGCGTGTACTGGGGGTCGATGAGCATCCGGATGGCGCGCGAACGCTCGCCCGACGCGACGCCCGTCGTAAACCCGTGCTTCGGGTGGCCATCGATCGAGACGGTGAAGGGCGTGCCGCGCATCGACGTGTTGACCGCCGCCTGCGGGTGCAGATCGAGGCGGTCGCAGTCGGCCTCCGTGAGCGAGAGGCACAGGTAGCCCCGCGCCTGCGTGAGCATGAAGTTGATCGCGTCGGGCGTCGCGAACTCCGCGGCGAGCACCAGGTCGCCCTCGTTCTCGCGGTCCTCGTCGTCGGTGAGGACGACCATCTTCCCGGCGCGGAGGTCTGCGAGCACTTCGTCGATGGGGCTGAACATGCCCCATCCTAGGGGGCGTAGGGCCCGCCCACGCGACCCCACGCGGCCCCAACGCGCCACGACGCGAGCGAGTCCACCCCACAGAACGCCGAAAATCGGATCGGGAGATGAGACACCCGCCCGCATCCGCCCCCTTCGGGCGGACGAATCGGTCTGGGCGGGCCCATAGCATGGAGGACAATGGGGGCGGTGCGAGAGAGAACCCGGATCACGAGCCTCACGTGCATCGTCGCGGCCGCGCCCGCGATCGGCGCGAGCCATGCGCACCGCGTCGACCTCGCCCCCCTCCGCGAGAACGAGCGCGACGCCCTCCGGCTCGCGCTCCCCCACGACGCCATCGACTACGGGTCGTTCTTCTGGGTCGAGGGCGACCTCCCCGCGATCCACCCGCCGCTCGTTACGACCGCCCGCATCGACGATGCCTACCGCCTCCGCATCGCCGGCCACGCCTTCGACCCGGCACGCGATGAGCCCGCCTGGCCCGCCGGGTGGTCGCCCGCCGACGCTCACCCTCACCCGACGGGGTCCCTCGACCTCGTCCAACTGCGCGGCCCGACAAAGGCCGAGTGGCTCGACGCCATCGAACACTCCGGCGCGGAGCTGATCCAACACATCCCACCCTTCACCTACGTCGTCTGGCGACCCCACGGCGCCGAGGTTCGGGACACCCCGGGCGTGCGCGCCGCGACCGCCTTCGCCCCCGCCTGCAAGGTCGCCCCAAAGGAACGGTCGCTGGACGGCGCGCTGGTGGACATGCAGGCGCTGATCGTGCAGGCCTCGGGCGTCGACGCCACACTCGACGCCATCCGCGCGCTCGGGGCCGAGGTGGCGGGCGCCGACATCCTCGACCACCGCTTCGCCATCGCCACCTTCCGCGCACCGGGCGCGCTCCTGCGCGATATCGCGCACCTCGAAGGCGTCTACGCCGCCCAGACCATCCGCACCGATGGGGGGGCGCGTGGCGAAGCCTCGTGCCAGATCATGGCCTCGGGCGCCGTCGCGCCAAACCCCGGCCCGGGCTACAACGCGTTCCTCAACGGGCTCGGGCTCGACGGCACGGGCGTCGTCATCGCCCACGTCGACCAAGGCATCGCGGACGCCCACCCCGCCCTCGCGGGCGCACTGCTCCCGTGCGTGGGCGACACCTGCGCCGGTGCAAACATGAACTCGCTCCACGGCACGCACACCGCTGGGTGCATCGTCGGCGCGGGCAGCGTCGCCTTCGCGGGCTTCATCCGCGCCCAGGGCGTCGCCCCCGGCGCATCGCTCATCGACCAGACGTGGGTCGGCAACTTCAACCAACCGAGCGGCATGCTCACCCTCATCGAGGGCTCCCACGCGAACGGCGCCCTCATCTCCAACAACAGCTGGGGCGCTTCCTCCACCGCGCAGGGCTACGACATCGACACCATGCTCGTCGACATGGGCGTGCGCGACGCCGACCCCATCGAGCCGGGCGATCAGCCCGTCTGCTACGTCCTGGCCATCGATAACGGGTTCGGCGGTATCTCCTCGATCGGCTCGCCCGACGAGGCCAAGAACGTCATCTCCGTCGGCTCGACCTTCGCCGAGGTGTCATCCGGCGGCGTCTCCCCCCTCGCTGACAACGTCTCATCGGGCTCAGCGCACGGCCCCACCCTCGACGGGCGACGCGTGCCCCACCTCGTCGCACCCGGCTGCCAGGTCGATGGCGCCCAGCCAACCTCGGGCTACACCTTCCTGTGCGGCACGTCGTTCTCCGCGCCGCACACGACGGGCGTCGCCGCCTTGTTCGTCGAGCGCTACCGCGCGCTCTTCCCGGGGGAGCCCGACCCGAGCCCGGCGCTCATCAAGGCGGTGCTGTGCGGATCCGCGCTCTCGCTCCAGGGGATGAACGACGCAGACGGCGACCCCCTCGGGCCAGCACCAGACAACAAGCAGGGGTGGGGGCGCGTGAGCATCCCCGGCGCGACCGATGTCGCTTCCATGGCCCTCGTCGACCAGCCCGTCGTCCTCACGCAGACGGGGCAGGAGTGGGCCACGACGGTCGTGCCCATCGACCCGCAGCAGCCCATGCGCATCATGCTCACGTGGACCGATGCCCCGGGCCACGGCCTGGGCGGCGAGACCCCCGCGTGGAACAACGACCTCGACCTCCGCGTCAACGTCGCGGGCCAGCTCTACCTGGGCAACAACTTCGACGCCGCGGGCGTCTCAATCACGGGCGGCGCGCCCGACTTCATGAACAACAACGAAGGCGTCGTCCTCGACCCTCCCCCCGGCGCGGGCGCCACGATCACAGTCCGCGCCGCCGACCTGAACTCCGATGGCGTCCCCGGCGTGCCGGGCAACACCGACCAGGACTTCGCCATCGCGTGCCTCAACTGCGCCTTCGAACCAGGCTTCACGCTGATGCCCACGCCCGCCTCGATCGACATCTGCGCTGGCGACGCCGGCGCGATCGTCGTGCAGACGCAATCGGTGCTCGGCTTTCCAGACCCCATCACGCTCGACGTGGTGGGATTGCCCGATGGCATGAGCGCCACGATCACGCCGAACCCCGTCACGCCCGGCGACCCCGCCCTCATCGACCTCCTCGGCTCGGCGAACGCCACGCCGGGCCTCTACGACCTGAGCCTGACGGGCGACGCGGGCGACGCCACGCAGACCGTCCCCATCCCGCTCAGGGTCGATGCCCAGCCGCCGCCCGCGCCCACGCTCGCCTCACCCCCCGACACCCAGCCCGCCGTGTCCTTCAAGCCCACCTTCGCGTGGCAGGCGCTCGGGCAGGCGTCGTCCTACCTCTTCGAACTCGCCATCGACCCCGACTTCATGGCCCCCGTCGAGTCCATCGCGACCGCCGCGACGACGCTCAAGGTCACCTCGCCACTCACGCTCGGGCAGACCTATTGGTGGCGCATCACACCCATCAACGCGTGCGGCGCGGGAACGCCATCGCAGGCGTTCTCATTCACCGTCAACGCCACGCCGCGCATCCTCCTCGTGGACGACGATGACAACTCGCCAAACGTCCGCCCGTTCTACGAGCCCGTCTTCGACGAGATAGGCGAGCTGTTCGACGTCTGGAGCACCAACAACTCCGACAACGAGCCGTCCTTCGCGCAACTCGCGCAGTACGACGCCGTCGTCTGGTTCACGGGCGATGAGTTCGGCGGCTTCGCGGGCCCGGGCCCCGCGGGCGAGGCGGCCCTCGCACAGTTCCTCGACGCGGGCGGCTGCCTGCTCCTCTCCTCCCAGGACTACCTCAACGACCGCGGCATCACGACGTTGATGACCCAGCGCTTCGGGCTCGCGACCGCCAACGAGGATGTCACACAGTTCGAAGTCACCGGCGCAAATCTCTTCGAAGACTTCGGCACCATCGAACTCCAATACACGTTCTCCAACTTCTCTGACCGGATCGTGCCAACCGATCCCGCGGGCGTGATGTTCGTGGGCGAAGATGGCGATGCGGGCATCGGCGTCATCACCGATGACAGCGCCGCGATCTGGTTCGCCTTCCCGCTCGAAGCCGTGGGGAGCCTCGCCACGCGCAGCGCCATCGTGCAGCGCATCGTCGACCTGTGCGCACCCGAGCCGCCCATCGTGTGCGTGGGCGACCTGACAGGCGACCTGGTCGTCAATTCGTCCGACCTGAACCTGCTCCTCGCGGGCTTCGGCGCGGGCGATCTGGGCGACCTCGATGGTGATGGTGACACGGATTCAACCGATCTGAACATCCTCCTCGCGGCGTTCGGCGACGTGTGCGAGTAGGGCGATACGGAGCACGGGCCAGCGCCCGCGTTCTCCGCTACCCTCTTCCGACACCGACCAGGAGGAGCCCGACATGCCCACGCCCCGCTTCGCGCAGCGCCTTGCGCTCGCCGTCGTTGCCCCAACGACCCTCGCGACGATGCCCGGGTGCATCGCGTGGGAGATCCGCGACGAACTGACCGAGATGAACCAATCGGTCGACACCACGATCGCGGAACTCCAGAGCATCGATGGCAACCTCGTCGCGGTCAACGAGCGGCTCGGCAGCATCGACACATCGCTCGCCAAGGTCAACGCATCGCTCGCCAACATCGACACGGACCTCGACCGGGTCGCCCGCACCAACGACCTCGTCGACAACGCCAACGTCAGGCTCAAGATGCTCGAATCGGTCCAGACGTCGCTCGCGAGCATCGACAAGAGCCTCATGTCGCTCCGCGGCACGATCGAGAACATCGACTCGACCATCCCCTTCCTCAAGTTCTCCGATCCCGGCCCAGACGAGGAGGAGGAAGCGGCTGCCGAGCCCGACGCCACAAACGGCGAGCGCGACCTCGCTGGCGACGCGGTGCCCCACGACCTCGAAGAGGCGGACGACCTCCCGGGGCCAATTGCCGAGCCCGCCGAACCAAAGCAGTAGGGGCCCGTTGGCCGCGATTCTCGCCCTCGCGGTTGACCCCGCCCGCCCATCCCCCACACTACATGTGCCAGGAGGGACCCCATGAGATCCAGGATCACACTGACGCTCGTCTTCGCCGGGCTGCTCGCCTTCGCCCTGGTCCGCCACGGCGTGACCAACGCGCCCGAGCGCCCCGTCCTCGCGGGCCCCGCCGAAGGCGGCCCGCCCCAGCCGGGCGTGCTCCCCGACCTCTGGATCTCCGGGCTCGACTGCGACGCCGATACCGCCATCCAGATCCACAAGTACAACGACGACCTCTACATCCTGCGCCAGTCCAAGTGCGACACCTTCGAGGCGCCGTTCATGTACCTGTTCTTCGGCGAAGACGCCGCGCTCCTCATGGACACGGGCTCGGCCCCGCTCTCGCCCGTCGCGGAAGCCGTCGAACGCGTCATGAAGCAGCGCGCCAGAGACCTGGGCGGCCTCACACGGGACGGCCTCATGCCGCTCATCGTCGCCCACACCCATTCCCACGGTGACCACTTCCAGGGCGACGCCCAGTTCGCGGACAAGCCCTACGTCCGAACCGTCGTCGGGCTCGGCCAAGCCCAGGTCGAACAGTTCTGGGGCTTCCAGGACTACCCCAACGACATCGTCACGTTCGAGCTCGGCAACCGCACCATCGACGTCATCGCCACGCCGGGCCATCAGGCCCAGAGCGTCACCCTCTACGACCACAACACCCAGATCCTCTTCACGGGCGACATCGTCTACCCGGGCCACCTGTTCGTCTTCTCGCCCGCCGAGTGGTTTGACTTCAAGGACTCCATCGACCGCCTCGTCCAGTTCGCGATCGACCACCCGATCGAGCACGTGCTCGGGTGCCACATCGAGATGTCGCCCGAGCCGGGCGGGTCCTACGCGTGGGGCACGCCCGTCCACCCGACAGAGCACCTCCTCCAGTTCGACGCCTCGATCCTGCTCGACATCCAGGACGCCGCCAACCTCATGGGCGACGACCCCGAGTGCACCATCTTCGATGAGTTCGTCATCCACCCGGTGTACAAGTGCGGCATCACCTGGAACGGCTGACCCTCGCCCTCGCGATCCTCTCCGCGATCACGTGCGCGCCCATCGCGAGCGCCCACCCCGACTCCCTCTCCACTTCCGTGATCCGCGTGGACGGTGCGCAAGCCCGCGTCACGGTCCGGTGCCAGGTCCTCTCACTCCTCGAGGTGATCGAAGGACTCGACGCGGATGGCAACGGCGTCGTCAATGCCCCCGAGGTCAACGCCGGGCGCGGTGCCATCGAAGCCTACGTCACCGACCACTTCTCGCTCCGCACACGCACCACCCGCGAGATGACCGGCGGGGAAGCCCTCGCGCCCACCGTCCTGCGCGTGACCCACGCCGACCCGGGCATACGCGATGGCCTCCGCTACCGTGAGGGCTCGGTCGATGTCGAAATCGACTTCGTCGCGGACGTCCCCATCGAGGACCTCCTCGTCGAGGCCACGCTCTTCCACGCGACGAGCCCCGACCACATCGACCTGACACGCGTCGAGTGGCCCGATGGCGAGGTCGAACACGGCGCAACCTACATCGATGCCCCGCGCACCCGCTTCGACCGCACGGGGCGCGGCGCGTTTGGCGCTTTCCTGATCATGGGGTGGCGCCACATCCTGGGCGGGTGGGACCACCTCGCGTTCGTCGCCGCCCTCGTCCTCGCGGCACGCAGGCTCCGCTCCGTGCTGGGCGTCGTCACCGCCTTCACCGTCGCCCACTCGCTCACGCTCCTCGTGAGCGTGCTCGGGCTCATCAACCTCGCGGACCATCGCGGCCTCGTCGAGGCGGCCATCGCCCTCTCGATCGCCTACGTCGCGTGCGACTCCATCGTCCACCCCAACGCAAAGTTCGGCCGCGCCCCCGAGGCCTTCGTGTTCGGGCTCCTCCACGGGCTTGGCTTCGCGGGCTTCGTCTCGCAGTCGCTCGTCCACGAGCCCGCCCGCTGGGTCGCGCTGCTCTCGTTCAACCTGGGCGTCGAGGTCGGGCAGGTCGTCGTGGTGATCGCACTGACGTTCACCTTGCTGCTCACACGCTGGCTCGCGCGCAAGCGCATGGGCGAAGATGATCACATCGCGCTGCGCCCGGTCCGCATCGCCGGGTGCGTGGTGATCGCGCTGCTCGGCTTCTGGTGGTTCTTCGAGCGCGTGTGACCCAGGCGGGGCGGGCCTCCGCCCGTCCACGCCAACCACCCTCAGCAGTCGGTCCCGAACGCCCCAAGCAGGATGTTCAGGTCCGCCGACGTCGTCTGCCCATCCCCCGTCAGGTCGCCCTCGCCCGAGTTGCCAAACGCACCGAGCAGGATGTTGAGGTCCGCGGAGTCGATCGACCCGCTCCCATCCAGGTCCGCATCGCAAGGCGTGCCCGGCACGATCTCGAACGAGATGCTCTGCGCCCCATACGCCACCTCCGCGGCGCTCACCGCCGACGGCTCGCCCTCGGGGGCCACCGAGCCGAGCACATTCGCGAGCGCGTTCTGCAGGTTGAGCGTGTACGCCGCGGGCGCATCGGGCACGATGAACGACCCAGATGCCACGACCACCGCGCCTCCCTGACCAACGCCCGCGTCGATCGTCGTATCGAAGCCCATGGTCTCGCCCGCAACGCCGAACGTGTTCTGCGCGCCGCCGATCCCAAACAGCCCGCCAACAACATCACCCGTCAGGGGCGTGCCCCCGAAACCAGACCCCTCCCCGTCCGGGCCGGGGTTGCAGAACCCCGCCGGGCGGTCGAAGCCCGCGAGCGCCCCGCCGGGCGTGCCGGGTGGAACCTCGAACAGCACAACCGTGCCCGCCTCATGCACGAGGTCCACGCGCACCAGCGCAAGCCCGAGGTTGTCATCGCCCGACACCTCCGCGGAGATCGTCCACTCGACCACCGCGCCCGCCTTCACGCTCTGGCCATCCTGGGGTGAGGCGACGCTGAGCGTCACCGTCGCCGCCGCAGCGACGCCGCACGCCAAGCCGGCACCGATCAACGCCACGCAAACGCCTTGATTCCGCTTCATTGCTCACCTCCGCCGCTGTTGCCGCCCCACCCGGGCCTCGAGAAGAACCCGCCCGATGGGCTGATGATGAAGTCGTCGTGCACCTCGACCATCGGGGTGTTGCCCATCGCCTGCACCGCATCGTTCAGCTCGACGATGTGCTCGGGCCCGAGTTGGAGCACGCGCTCCTCAGGCTGGTAGTTGGTGCCGTATGGGTAGGCCACGCCGGGCGTTGCCGTCATCTCGATATGTGTGCCCATCACGTGCGACACGTTGTTCGCTCCGACGAAGTCCGCGAGCCGCTGGCAGCTGTCCTGGTACTGAGAGAAGTTGCTGATGAACAGGAAGCCCGGGTACAGGTGGTCGCCCGTGATGAGCATGTCGGTGCGCCGGTCGTACACCGCGATGTGCGCCGACTGGTGCCCCGGGATCCCCATGATGTCGAGCGTGCGGTTGCCAAGGTCGAACTCGATGACCTCCTCGGGCCAGTTGGTGAACCCGAAGTACTGCTGCACCGCGTTCGACGAGGTGCCCACGACCTCTGTGAACGGCTTGCCGTTGAACTGCCCATCGCCGTTGACATGGTCGCCATGCCCGTGCGTGTGCGCCACGACCAGGCGGTAGTTGCCCGTGATGCCGTTGTCGGCCTTCCACTGGTCGATGATGCCCTGCACCGTCGAGTGCATGGGAACGACGTTCGGGTTCGAGCTCGTGCCCGTGTCGAACAGGATCGCCCGCTCCTGCCCGAGCAGGAGGTACATGAAGGGCCCCTCGAAGTTGATGCACATGTCCTGCCGCAGGATGAACGTGTCGTCGTTGTACTGGTGCACCTGGAGCGGCGGGTCGGTGCTCTGCCCGCAGTTGGCCGCGCCGTGGATCCAGTCGTCGGGGAACGTGCCTGGCACGGGTCCGTCTCCGTTGTAGAGCCGCTGGAAGTCCGCGAAGTCCGCGAGGGTGATCGTCCCGTCAGGAACCGTGTCAAACACCGCGCACTCGGGCTCGGGCGCGCTGCCCCCCGGCCCGCTCCAGCACGCCTCGAAGAGCCCCAGGTCGAACTGGTCGATGTCACCATCGTTGTCCGCATCGGGGTAGGCCCCAATCGCGGTCAGCCCAAGCCCCGCGAGCCCAACACCCGCCACCCACGCCAAACCACCGTGCCTGCGCATCTGTCACCTCCCGGGACGCATGCAGCGCCCGGGTTCAGACTACCCGATCAACGCGGTGTGGCGAAGGTCGACCCGCGACTTCACCGCCCGAAACCTGTCGGGCGGGGCCTGGGCACGCCTCAAGAGCCACCAGCCGGACTCGAACCGGCGACCTAAGCTTTACGAAAGCTTCGCTCTACCAACTGAGCTATGGTGGCGCGATACCGGCCCTGAGGCTAGCCCGCCCGCCGCAGGGTGTCCAGATCGACCGCCCCGAGCTTCGCCCTCAGGCGGATTGGAGGCGGCCTCCGATGACCGCAAGGACCACACGACGCGCCCTCCAAGCCCTCGGCCTGGGTGGGCTTCTCTTCGTCGCGGGTGTCCTCGTCATGTTCTGGGCCACTCGGGAAGAAGGCCCATGGATCCTCGGCATCGGGCCGATCCGCCCGCCCGCGACGATCACCGGCGAGTGGCACATGGCCGAGTGGTGGGCCGACCGCATCGGCCTCACGCTCTGCTTCGGCGCCCTCGTCTTCGCCGCCGCGTTCCTCGCCATCGCAAGGCTCGGCAAGAAGCGACCGCACATGGCCCGATGCCACGAGTGCGGCTACGACCTCACGGGGCTCACCAAACCCCTCTGCCCCGAGTGCGGCCACTGCGTCGCCCCGGGCGCGCTCGAGCCACGCAGGTGGAAGCGCGATGAGACCTTCTGGAGCGACACCCCAAGCGAACCGACCGAGACCTGATCAGGCGCTCCGCTCGATCCCGCACTCCGGGCACACCCCAAGCCCCGCAAGCTCGTACCCGCACCCGATGCAAAGCCCGCGCCGCGCCCGCCCCCGCCTGCGCACCCAACGCGCCACCACGACCGCCACGAGCAGGAGGGCGCCGTAGAACACTGTGTTCACCACGAACCCACCCCACATCGGGCGCAGCGGGAGGTGGACCGTGTCGGCGACGTGTGGCGCATGGACCCGGCACGGCCAGCCCATGTCGAGGCCCCATGCGTGCTCTGGGGGCGGCTGAGTCACGCTGAACGACGGTTCGAACCAACCCGTGAAACTCTCCAGACTCCGCGCCGGGAACCCCGCACGCCAGCTCACGACGAACGGTCCGCCAAGCTCGGCCCACCACGAAACACTGCTCGCCCCCGGACGCCTCGGCCACCGCCAACGCCCCATCGCCGCCGCCGGTTCATCGCCCATGTCCGGCGCACCCGCGGGCCACGCGATCGAAGGATCAACGCTCTGCGCCCCAACCTCGATCCCCTCGAACGCATCCGCCGCGCGGTACGTCGTCACAAGGTGCGGCTGGCCCGGATCGCTCGCGCGCAACCACACCACGAGCCCCCACGCCGTGAGCACGTTCAGCACCAGGCCAACCACGAAGCACACCGCCACCATCCGCCAACCGATCAGCTTGGGGCGTGAGCGCGACATGACCAAGCGTAGCCGCCCACAATCAGAACCGGATCACCAGCGCCCCAAACAACCCCGCCAGCGCGTTCTCGATGTCGTCCCCATCGCTCCCGCCCTCGTCGTAGTGGAACTGCACGTGGCGGAAGCCGACCTCGAGCGTGATGTTCGGGTTGAACGCGATCTCGAACGACGGGCGGACCTCCCACGAGAAGCTCGAATCATCGCCCGTGGTGAAGCCGCCTATGTTGCCCGAGATCCCCATCGTGAACCAGTCGGATGCGCGCAGCCCAAGCCTCGCGCCGATGAACGGATCAACCCACGTCTGATCGAACCCGGCGCTCTGCCCCGCCGCGCCGCCCGTCACCGCCTCGAAGTCCATCGACACGTTCATCAGGCGCACACCGCCGAGCACGTCGAGACCGAGCCACACCTCATCGCTCGCGGGCGCAGGCTCGCCCGCGTTTGCCCGGCGTGAGTCGGTGAGCGGCGCCTCCCAGATGCGGTAGCCCACCCAACCCTCGACGAGCCCGATGTCGATGTCCGCATCGACCTCGTCGCCCGCCGCAACCGCGAACGACCCGAAGTCGATCGCGGTGCGCGCATCGTTCTCATCGTCGAGCGAGTAGACGAACCCGTTGAAGCCGATGGTCCACTTGTCGTTGTAGAAGCGCAGGTCGAGCGCGGGTGCGACCTGGGTCTCGTCGAGGTCGAGGCCCTCGACCTGGAAGCGTGCGCCGCCACCGAGCACCAGGTCGCCGTTGAGCGCTGGGAACCAGACCGCCGCCTCGGCACGCGCCACCCAATTGTCCGATGGGCGGAGCGAGAGGCGTGGCTCATCGGTCGCCTGGGCACCATCGGCCTCGCCCTGGGGCGTGATCGGCGCACCCTGCGCGAGCAGCGCAGGCGTCGGAGCAAGCAGGACGGCGCAAACGAGCAGACAAGGGTGGGGGCGTCTCATCCGCTCGTTATACACGCCATCACGCTGCGATGCCGACGCCTACCGTCGGGCGTGAGCGAACCGACCCCCAACCCGCAGAGCGCGAACGAGCCCTCCGCCGCCGGTGGCGGCGTCGAGGTCGCGCCAGGCGTGCGCGTCGAGCCCGCCGCCCTCCGCTACACCGCCGTCCGCTCATCCGGCCCGGGCGGGCAGAACGTCAACAAGCGGGCCACCAAGGTCGAACTCCGCATCGCGATCGACGACATCCCCCTCGCCCCCGCCCCCAAGGCGCGCCTCAGGCGGGCCGCGGGGCGTCAGCTCACCGATGCGGGCGAGCTCATCATCCAGAGCGACGAGGCCCGCACCCAACTGGCCAACCGGCGCGCCTGCCTCGAGCGCCTCCGCGCCATGCTCATCCACGCCATGGCGGTCCCCAAGAAGCGCATCCCCACCAAGCCCTCACGCGGCTCCAAGGAACGCCGCCTCGAGAGCAAACGCCAGCAGAGCCAAAAGAAAGAGCAGCGGCGCAAGCCGCTGCTCTAGGGAGAGGCAGTTGGTTTGTGGTCGAGCGGGGTTCAGCCGCGACGCCGACGCGAGGCCATCAGGCCAGCGCCCGCCAGAAGCGTCATCGCGCCGGGAGTCGGGACCTGCTTGCCGGGCACCTTGTCCGAGCCGCCATCGTTGAGCCCGCGGAAGCGGACCACGAAGTTGAAGTCCTCCGGCCCCGCGATGCCGAACGACTCATCGGTCAGCGCCGCCGCGTCGCCCGCGGTGATCTTGAACGTGAACGTCTCGGTGCCACCGACCGCGATGCCCGCCGAGGGAGGCCCGCCACCCTCGAAGCCACCGCCCGTGCCGGCGCCGCCGATGAAGGGCCCGCCGAACGGGCTCGCGCTCGCCCCAGCGAGATCGCCGAAGTCCGCGTCGGTCGAGGAGGTCAGCGCAGCGCTGGCCGTCGGGTCGATGCTCGCGAACGAGAACACGAACGCGGTCAGGAAGCCGCCGATCCCGCCGGGCGTGGTGTTGGTCAGGTCGATCGTCAGCGTGCCCATAGTGCCCGCGTCGAACGCGTAGCTCAGGTCAGCGAGGAAGTTGGTCCCCGTCATTTCGGCACTGTTGGGGATGTCCCCATCGATCTGCAGCCCGGCCTGGGCCACCCCTCCAGCGAGCAGCATCGCGCCCGCAGCGATCACGAATGAACGGTTCATCTCTATCTCTCCTCATCCTGTGGTCCGCCCAGACCCACTCCCATGGGGGGCATGTTCCTCAAAGATACGCTATGGCGTGGAGAAGGCAACCCACAGCTCCCGCTACACCACGCTTTCGCAGTGACTTAGGGCCCGGTTTGCGCAAGTTTGACGATCAGTCGGCCCGCTCGTCAGGGGCGATAACCCGCTCACCATCCGCCCGATAACGCACGCGCGCCTTCGCGTAGCCCTCGGGCGAAACACGCAAGTCGACCGGCTCGCCCGCCTGGTGCTTGCGATGAAGCTCCTTGAGGAACGGCACGCACCACTGGCACCCCGTCCCCGCGCCCAGGCACTCAGAAATCAGCGACGCCACGGGCGGGTCCTCCCGCTCCATGTACGCCCTGATCTTGCGGAGCGAGACGCGGAAGCAGAGGCAGACGTGGTCGTCGGGGTCCATCGGTGAGACGGTACGCTGGGGCGATGGACGATGCGCCCGCACCGACCGCCGAAGCGGAGCCGAGCGACCTGGACCTGATCCGCCACTACCTGTCGCACCGATCAGTCGGGTGCCCAATGTGCCGGTACGAGTTGCACGGGCTGACAAGTGATCGCTGCCCCGAGTGTGGCGAGCGGCTTGTGCTGAGGTTGTTCCCTGCGGAACCCAAGATGAAGATCTGGCTTGCCGGGCTCATCGCGCTCGCGGGCGGGACGGGGTTTCACGCGATCGTGTTCGTGTGGGGGATCGTGGTCAACATGTTCTCGGCGTATCCGCCGACTTGGCGGAGCGTGCTCGTCTTGAGTGTTGGCGGGATCGTCGATGGCGTGCTGCTCGCGCTCTGGCTTGCGGCGGGCAAGGGGGTCAGGCGGCTTGGGGTGGGTAAGCGGGTTGCGCTGGTGGTCGGCGCATGGTTGGTTGTGGGCGCGATCGCCACGGCAAGCTTCTCTCTCACGACGCCCTAGGCGTGGTGAGTACGACTGGTCGAACGAGCATCAACATGGCGCTCGGAGATTGCGGCGCGCACAGCGGCGCTCTGTGCCATTCACGTCCCAAACGCCGTCAACAACAGGTTCAGATCCGCGCTGTCCGTGTCCCCATCCCCATCGATGTCCCCCGGGCAGTCCGGCTCGGGCGGCGACACGCACCCGAAGTTCGCGAGGAGCGTGTTGAGGTCCGCCGAGTCGACATCGCCATCCATGTCGAAATCCGCGGGGTCGCTCGGCGGGCTCGGCGCGCACGCGGCGGTGTCGAACACATAGCCCGCGCCCGACGACTGCCCCCCATCATCGTCGTTCACCGAGCCGACGACCGCGACGCCCGTGTCGGCCGCCATCGACCACCCAAAGTTGTCGCCATTGTCACCGTCGCTCGCGGTCAACCGCCCGACCTCCGCCCACACACCCCCCTCAAGGGCGAACGTATACACAGCCCCTGAATTGAACGGGATGTCGATGCTGTCGTTTCGTGCGCCCGCGTACGCGAGCCCGCCGTCGAGGGCGACGGAAAAGCCAAAGAGGCTGCTCGCTGAGAAGATCGTGCCCTCCTCGATCTTCTGGGTCTCGTTCCACACACCGCCCGCGCGGTCGAAGATGTACGCGACGCCCGACGTGCCGCCGGGCCCTTGCGCGAAGGGCGCGCCCGCGATGAGGCGGTCGCCTTCGACGCAGACGCTCCACCCGAGGTTGTCGTTGCCCCCGCCATCGCTCGCGGTGAGCTTCTGCTCGAACGCCCACCCGCCGCCCGTGCGCACATAGACATACACCGCGCCCGCCTGGAAGTTCACATCGTCATCGCCCCGGGCGCTCACCACGAGGGTGTCACCATCGAGATGGAGCGACTGCGCGAACTGGTCCTGGCCCGCGGGCGCCGGCGGCGCGAGCTTCTGGTCAAACACCCATGTCCCCCCGATGCGCTCGTACATGTACACCGCGCCCGCGTTGCCGCCCGCATCGTCGTCGCCGCGCGCGCCGATCGCCATCCAGCCGCCGTCGAGGTCGACCGCGTAACCAAACTCATCGCCCGAGTCGCCGCCTGGGTCGAGCTTCTGCGCCTCCGACCAGACGCCGCCCGTGCGCGTGAAGATGTACGCCGCGCCGTCGCTCTCAAACCCAACACCCTGCCCCGGCGCGCCGACCACCGCCGTGTCGCCATCGATCGCGACGCCATTGCCGAACTTGTCATCCTCCGCGCCATCGCTCGCGATCAGCTTCTGCTGCTCGACCCACGCCCCGCCATCGAGCACCCACACGTACGCGGCCCCCGCGTTGCTCGCGATCGTGTCGTCCTCACTCCCGGTGATGCAGTCGGCCCCCGAAATGTCGACATCGAACCCCACGGTCTGGCCCTGCGAGGAGTCGAGCGGCACGAGCTTGCCAGCTTGAGTGTCGCACGCACCACCAAGGGCCCAACCGACAAGCCCAAGGTGGGCAGTGACGCCCACCACGATCATCCCGTCCTTCATCAGCCTCTCCTTCCTTCTAGGCTAAGAGAGGGAGCGGCTAAGTGGAGCGCCCGGCGCGCAATTTCTCCCGGTGGGGCACTCCGATAAGCAGCGCGGGCGACCGTCGCGATCGGGGCCTACCCCTCGCCCTTCAGCACCTCACCATGCCCGCGGATATCGAGCAGGTCGGCGTTGCCATCCAGCGCCACCGGGTAGCGGGCATGCCCGTTGAGCGATGCGCCCGAGGGGCTCTTGTGCATGAAGTGCTCGCCCTGCCACGACGCGGGGTACGCGGTGTCGTCGATGTCGAGCGCCGCCTGCGTCGGGTGGAGCGGGCGGAACGTGTCCACCATCACCGCGAGCTCCGCGGTCCGCGTCGCCGCGAGCGACGCCTCGACGGTGCCCGGGTGCGGGCCGTGCGGGATGCCCTGGGGGTGGAGCGTCATGGACGAAACCTCGATCCCCTTGCGCGAGCCGAAGTTGCCCTCGACGTAGTAGAGGACCTCATCGGAGTCGATGTTGGAGTGGTTGTAGGGCACCTTGATGGCGCGGGGGTGGTAGTCGAGCTCGCGCGGGCAGAACGAGCACACGACGAAGTTGTGCGCCTCGAACGTCTGGTGGATGGGCGGCGGCATATGGAGCTTGCCCGTGATCGGCGCGAAGTCGTCGACGTTGAAGATGTACGGGTAGTAGCACCCGTCCCACCCCACGACGTCGAGCGGGTGGTAGTGGTAGGTGTAGGTGTGCATGGAGTCGCGCGCCTTGACGCGGACCTCGAACTCGCCCGTCTCGTCCCAGGTCATGGGCAGTTCGGGCAGGCGCAGGTCGCGCTCGCAGTAGGGCGCGTGCTCGAGGAACTGGGCGGTCTTCTTGGACAGGTAGTTGGGCGGCGGCGCGATGTGCGACGCGTTGCACGTCTCGACCACGATGAACTTGCCGAACGGCATGTCCTTCTCGCTCACGCCCTCGGGCCGCCCCGCGTCGTCGAGCTTGTCGAACTTGATGGTGTAGATCGTGCCCTTGGGGATGACGATGTAGTCCTTGGGGCCGAAGGTGAGCGTGCCGAACATCGTGTGGACGACGCCCGTGCCGAAGTGGATGAAGAGCAACTCATCGCCCTGCCCGTTCTTGTAGTGGTACTTCAGTTCGCCCTCTTCGGGCGTGCAGATCGCGAACTCGACGTCCGCGTTGCCGAGCAGGACGATCCGCCCCGTCACGGGGTCGCCCTTGGGCTTCATCGGGGCGCTCTTGAGGTGACGCATCCGCATCACGTCGGTCTCGACGTACTGCGCCTTGGTCGAATAGAGCGTGTTCCACCCGTAGACCTGGGTCGGCGGGTGGATGTGGTACATCGTGGTGGTCGGGCCCACGAACCCCTCCGTGCCGAAGACCTCCTCCGAGTAGAGGGCGCCATCGGGTCGGCGGAACTGGGTGTGACGCTTCTTCGGGATCGTGCCCAGACGGGTGTAATACGGCATGGCGTGCTCCTCAGAAAGGTGCTCTGAGAATGATATCCGCGATATCAACGACAACCCAGAGGGTTCGTCAATAGCTCAGTGTTGGCGCAGAGATGGGCGAACCCCCGCCCTCAGGCCGCGATCTCAGCCACGTGGGGCGAACCGTCGCCCTGACCCCAACTCGCGATCGCGCCCCAGTACTCACGGGCGTCCCCGTCCGACGAGGTCAGCGTCCTCATCCGGTCCGCGGCGATCCGCCCAGCCACACGCTGCAGCGCCGTGTGCGACTCCTCGAAACCAGTCCGCGTCCGCCGACGCAACTCGATGAAGACGTGCCACCGCCAGGTCTGTTGGCACAAGTAGAGCCCTTCCGCCGCCGCGAGCGTGTCGTAGTCGATCGCGTGCCGCTCCACGCCCACCGCAAGCCGCTGCAGGCAGGCAAGCTGCTGGCGGACCCTGGCGCGGAACACCGGGCTCTCCATCGGTTCGGCGAGTGTCGAAGCCTTGAGCACCGTCCCGTAATCCCCAACCCCGTAGTCCGACAGGTCGGCAAGGAACTGTGCGTGCAGGTCCCGGCAGTGCGAGACCTCTTCCCGGATCGCGCTCAGCGAGAACTCGATCCTGCGGTGCATCTCAGGCGACATCGAGTCGAGCGTAAGCATGGCGAAGCCCTCATTCGCCATCACTATACCGCGCATCGGGCACCGGCATCCGTTGCGCCACCCGGCCGCCGACCACATAGAGGCATCCGATGGATTCCCCCTAAAGGACTTGGCAATCGCGCCTTTGTTGCGCAGAATAAACGTCGGAGAGAACGCAGTTCACCTAGACTGGGCAGGGCCGTGCATCGTGGGGGCGGCCCTGTCCGGTTTTTTGATTGGGCGTGCCTCCAACGACCAACGCGCTTACCCCACGCCCGCCTCGACCGCCGCCCCAGGCGCGAGTGTCGGCGACGCCGACGGAGGCGGGAGCCTCAGGTACCGCGCAAGTCGTACCGCGCCGAAGTAGAACGGCGCCGTGTCCACCAGCGCCACCACCGCCTTGAACACGTACCCCGTCGCGATGAAGAGCATGAGCTGGGGCCAGATGGGCTTGCCCGCGCTCACGGGCAGCGCGTGCGCATAGAAGTGCGTGATCAGGATCACCGCCGTCGTATCCACGAGCTGGCTCACGAGCGTCGACCCGTTGTTGCGGAGCCAGAGGTGTTTGCCCTTCGTGAGCCGCTTCCAGAAGTGGAACACGTGCACGTCGACGAGCTGCGCGATCAGGTACGCCACCATCGACGCCACCACCGCGCCGAACGCGAGCTGGCGCACCCGGTAGAACGTCCAGTCGTCATCGAACCGCTGGAACGTGCCGTCGTCCGTGAAGACCGCCTCGGGCATGGGCGGCGCCATCACGGCCCGCCCCAGCGCATCGGTCCCCACCTCCACCATCTCGGGCGCGACCGGCAGCACGCCCCCGACCCACAGGATCGCCATCACCCAGATGTTGAGCAGGAACCCCGTCCACACCACCGCGTTGGCCCGCCCCTTGCCATAGAGCTCAGAAATGAAGTCGGTGCAGAGGAACGTGAGCGGGTAGGGCAGCACACCCACCGCCACCGCGAACGACAACTCTCCCCACCGCCCCCACGTCCACCCACCGTCCGATGAGTGCGAGAGCAGCACGATGAACCGCGTGATGCCCAGGATGTTGAGCATCGCGAGCGTGCCAAGGAACAACCCCGCGAGCACGAGGAACACGCGCTCGCGCCGGACGAAGAGCCTGCGCTCGTCGAGAGCGGGCAGGTCGTCGTAGGCGTGCTGCTCAGAGGGCAGGGCGTCGTGCTTCATGTGCGTGCAGCATACCCGCCGCTAGGTCACCGCCGAAGCACCATCGCCCGCGCGCTGGTGCGCCGCCCGCCGGACCCCGCGCAGCATCCCCGAGAACACAAACCCATGCAGCGGGAACACCGCGTACCAGTACGCGAGCCCGAGGAGCCCCTTCGGGCGGAACCGCGCGACCATCTCCAACTCCGAGCAATCATCACCCTCGGGCGTGATCCGGAAGTCGAGCATCGCCTCGCCCGGCAGCACCATCTCCGCCCGGAGCGAAAGCAGGCGCCCGCGCTCGATGCCGACCACTCGCCAGAAGTCGAGCGACTCGCCAAACTCAACCCGCTCGGGATCGCGCCGACCCCGGCGCAGGCCCGGACCGCCCAGCACCATGTCCATCCAACCACGCACCCGCCACAGGAAGTCCGCCGCGTACCACCCATGACCCCCACCCACCCGGCACACCGCCGCGTAGACGTCGTCCGCGCTGGCCTCAATCTCGATCGTGCGTTTGTCCTCGAACACCGTCCCGCCGGCCCAATCCGGATCGCCCGGGATGACGCCCGCCGCCGACCACCGCGTCTCCACACTCGCATCGCGGGTCTTCGTGAGCGCGGTCCGGATCGCCCGGCGCACGCTCGCCGGCTCGAAGGGGACGAGCTCCCGCGCACTCGGGTCATTGACGACCACCTTGTTCCGAAGACCCTCCGCGAGCGGGTGCGCGATGCGCGGCGGCACCGGCGTGACAAGCCCGATCCACCGCGAACTGAGGCGCGGCGTCAACACGGGCACCGGGATGATGAACCGCCTGGGCAGCTCCAACTCCTCCGCCATCACCTGCATCAACTCACAGTAACGCACGACATCGGTGCCCCCGATCTCAAGCGTGCGCCCCGTGGTCTCGGGACACCGAAGGCAGCCCTCGAGGTACTGCAACACGTCGTACACGCCGATCGGCTGAGACTCTGTACTCACCCAGCGCGGCGTGACCATGACCGGGAGCCGCTCCACGAGATAACGCAGGATCTCGAACGACGCCGACCCCGAACCGATGATCATCGCGGCCCGCAGGGTGGTCAACGAAGCCGTCCCCGACGCGAGTGTGCGCTCAACCTCCCGCCGAGAACGCAGGTGCTCCGAGAGGTCTTCGCCCATCTCGCCGAGCCCACCCAGGTAGATGATCCGCTCGACCCCCGCCTCCGAAGCCGCCAAGGTGAACCGCTCGGCCAGCGCACGGTCCTCCTCCGCGTACGAGCCGGGGCGGGACATCATCGAGTGAATCAGATAGAACGCCGTCCGGCAGCCCCGCATCTGCTCGGCCGTCTCGCCGACGTCCGAGAGATCGCCCCGGACGACTTCAACCCGCGGGTCGGCGCGCCAAGGGCGCTCATCGAGCTTGCGCGGCTCGCGGGCCAGGCACCGCACCCTGTACCCCTTGTCAAGCAGGAAGGGCGCAAGCCGCCCACCGATATAGCCCGAAGCACCGGTGAGGAACACCGGTGCTGCCTGGGCCGTCGCAGACACGTACTCGTCGTCGGAAGCGCTCACATCAGACCGCCCATCCAAAGTACCGCGCCGGGATCACCACGTTTGTCCCGATGCGGAGACGCAGCAGTCTAAGCAGAGCCCGTCGCGAAGACCGGGACAAGGGCAGCAGCCGGAGAGACCGTCGGGCCGCCAGCACGTCACGGATCGTTCCGCACTCAATTCGCACCGAACGCCCCTCTCCAACCACGCGAATGTCGCGGCCGGCCCGGGAGACCCCGAGCTCGCCCGCGAACATCAGTTTGGGTCCGATGCCCCGTCGCGCGTTCTGATACGGAGGGTGCCCGACACCTCCCACTCGGCCCGCTCCGCGTTTGGGCCCGTCCCGCTCGGGACGTTCAGCTGCAGACGGTCAAAGTCGTAAGTGATCTCGGCGTTCCGCCCGGTGAGGCGGTCGTACAAACCGATCGCGAGGTCGGGCCACGTGGCCGTTTGTTCCGCAGTGCTCATGACATGGTCCTTTCTGTTGAGCAAAGGACTTCACACGGGCAACTCAGACAGATGCAACCATCGAACAATGGGCCCACGACGCCGCTCTGCCGCCGGTCCTGCTGCCTCTAGGGGGCACTGCCCTCAAACGCATCAAGCAGCAGCGAACCGACGATGACGCATGCCCCGCCCGCCAGCACCGCCCACATCGGCGCACGGAACCCCTCAATCCCCAACGAGTACACCACCACGTGATACGCCAGCACCAGCAGCGCCACCGCCGACAGACTGAGCGTCACCTCGCTCACCTCCCCGACGCGGGGCAGGCGGAGCGGCGGGCCGAACTCGAAGCGGGCCCGCGCGAGCAACGTCAGCGCCGCCCCCGCGATAAGCACCGCCGCCCCGATCCCCACGACCGCATCGCGCGACGACGGCCCGTCGGGCTCGACCGGGGGCGCCGCGGGCGTGCCCTCCACGCTCGTCGTCTCGATCGGCGCCGGGTTGAGATTCGGACCAATGCTCATGACGGCCACACAAAGCTCATATGCATCGCGGTGTGTCCGAGCTGCAGCGTCGTCCACTCCTCGTGCGAGAGCCTGCCGAACACCGGGCTCGGGTGCGTGAACCGCTCGCCCGCCTTGATCCGCCCAACGACCTCGCGCAGCTCGCCGACACCCTGCTCGAAGGTCACATCGTCGTCGGGCGTGAGGAAGCCCGCCTGCTTCGGGATCTTGAAGCCGGGCGGCGCGGGCGCCCCCGACAGCGCCTTCTTCTTGAACAGCGCGGTCACGATCACACGCACGAGCCACGGTGCCGTCGTCGGGAACCCATCGATTGCGCACCGCATCAGGATCGCGCAGTGCTGGGCGATCTGCCCCGTGGTCCAGTTGCCCGTGGTCCGGAGCGTGCCCGCGCTGTGCGAGGACTCAATCGCGTCCAGGTCGCGGAGCAGGTCATCAAGAGACTGGTAGCGCAGCTCGCGCCGCTCAGCGGTCTTCGTGTTGACCATCGCGGGGGGCGATGCGGTGTCGGCCATCGTGGGGTCCTCTTCGCATTGGGGTAACGTCGGAGCGGATCGTAGCGCCGCCCTCAGAACGGGTCGGGCATCGAGGGCACCGGACCCGCGAAGACCGACTCCGCCGCCTCGACCGCTTCGCGTGGCCCCTCCACCACCCCGAGCGATGCAAGCTCACCCGCACTGGCGTAGCCCGTCAGGAGCGAAGCCAGGGCGCGGATGTCAAGCCGCAGACCAGGACCACCCGCGCCGCCCACCCGCTCAACCTGCGCCGCCCCATCGCGCACCGCCACGCGCCACGCCCCCGCGTTCGCGGGCAAGAGTTCATCGCGCACGTCGAGCGTCACCTCCGCACTCATGTGCCGGGCATACCCGCGCCCCGACAGCGCCCCCGCCACATCAACGACCCGCACCATCCACGGGTACACCACGCGCGACGACCACACCTGCTCCGACAGTTCGTGGAGCACCGGGTGCGTGGGCCCGCCCGTGAACGAGGCCCCCTTCTGGATCGAAGAGTGCCCCGCAAGGAACGCGATGAGCGTGCGTGCCGCCTCACCATCGAGTGCCACCAGGTCCGTCAGGTGCAGGCGTGATTCGCGCGGGTCGCCCGCGTGCTGGTAGAACGTGTGTCCACGCACCTCGCCTCGCCCGTCCTCGACCACAAAGCCGAGCACGTTCCCGACCACGCGCCCATCAATCACACGCGTCCAGATGTAGCCCTTGCGATCCTCGCCCCGATCGAGGTGCCCGCCCCGCCCCCGCGCATACGCAGCAAAGCACCGGGCCACCGCCGGGAAGTCCGCTTCCACGAACGGACGCACGCGGAGCGACCCATCAGGCCGCGTCGCGGGTTCGGCACGGGCCAGATCGATCTTGTGCTCCATGTGGATGCCCGCCAGCTCATACCCGAACCGCCGGTAGAACGGCTGCCGCGCCGAATACAGCACGCTCAGCGCCGCACCCCGCCCATGCGCCTCACGCAGCGCCGCCTGCATGATGCGCTTCCCGACCCCCGCCCGCCTTTGCTCGGGCATCACCGCGACCGCCGCGATCGCCTGTATCGGGACCGAAGCGCCGCCCAGGAACAGCCCCATCGGGATGTCGTACAAGCTCGCCGCAAGCTTGCCAGCGCCGCCATCGAGCCTCCGCAGCACCCCCCGCCCCGCCGTCTCGAGCCACCGCTCGGCCACCGCATGCTCCACACCGAAGGCGAGCCTCAGCGCGAGAACGAGTTCATCGAGCGGCTCCCCCTCGCGGACCGGGCGGTAGGTGAAGTCGTCGCTCATCGGGGCCTCGCTCGTGCAGTGCCTAGTGGTCGGGTTCGTGGGGTGTTGTATCGCCCACCGCCGGCGCGGTTTCGCGCTGCCCGCTCTGCTCCGATGCCCCCGCCCGACGCCGAGCCTCCGCCCACTTGTCCTCGGCGGGCTCAGCGCCCTTGGGTGTAATCCCCATCGAGAGCAGGATGAAGTCCGTGATCTTCTTGAGCAATCGACCGCCTCCTGTGGCCCAACCATAGGCGTTGCGGCCCCAACGGCGCGGGTGTAGCCTCAACGCCTTGAGCCACGACCACCACCCCAACAACCGATCCAACCCATGGAACGCGATGGGCGGCGCCCTCTTCCTCGCCTGCTCGTGGACGTGGGTCGTGGGCATGGTCCTCCCCATCTACCTCGTGCGCGACTTCGGCCCCATCGGGTGGGCCGCGTTCGCCATCCCCAACGTCGTCGGCGCGATGTCCGTCGGCTTCGTCTTCGCCCGCCGCGCCCGCCTCGACCGCTTCATCGAGCAACACTGCGCCGCGCTCGCCTGCTTCAGCGCCGTCACCGTGCTCTTCCACCTCTCCGTGCTCTCGCGCCTCGCGATGCAGACTGGCATCGTCGCGTACCAGGACCGCTTCGACCCCTGGCTCATCGCAGCCGGCGGCGCCGGGTTCGCCGCGCTGCTCGCCCTCATCGCGCTCACCCTCGCGCTCCTCCCGCGCGCATGGCGTGGCGCCTGGTGGTGGCTCGCGGCAGCGTGCTACCTCGCCTCGCTCGCCCTCCTCTCGATCGCCGGCGCCAACGGCATGCTGGGCCTGCCCGATGTCACCCCCAACCACGACCCGTGGATGGTCTTCGGCGCGGTCCCCGCCCTCGCGTTCGGCTTCCTCCTCTGCCCACACATGGACCTGACCCTCCTCCGCGTCCGGCGCGAAGTGGGGGGGACCGCCGGCAATGCAGCGTTCGTCGTGGGCTTCGGCGTGCTCTTCCTCGCGATGATCGTCGCGACCCTCCTCTACTCCGACGTGCGCACGCTCCCCCTCCTCGTCTTCGCCCACCTCTGCGTGCAGTCGACCTTCACCATGGGCGCCCACCTGCGCGAACTCCGCGAACGGGCCAGCGCGATGTGGTGGGCACTTGGCTCCGCCACCGCGCTCACCGTGATCGCGGGCTCCGCGCTCCTCCCCATGGTGGGCGCCTACCGCGAGGGCTACGCCTACTCACGCCTCGCCTACGAGCTCTTCATCTCCGCCTACGGCCTCGTCTTCCCCGCCTACCTCTGGATCGTCGCGATCGCCCCGGGCGCGCGATCACTCTCCCACGCCGCACGCCTCAAACTCTGGGCGATCACGCTCGTCATCACGGGCCCGATGTTCTGGGTCGGCTACGTCGAACAGGCCTACGCATGGCTCGTCGTCGGTGTGGGCGTGGCGCTCGCCTCACCCTGTATCGCGGGTCGGTTCGCCCCGCAGCGCACCTAACGGCCGCCGCGGCATCGCCGATGCCCTCCCTACACCCGGACCTCATTGGCCACGCGCGGGATCGCGTAGTTCACGAGGTTCAGGCACAAGCGGTCGGCGAGGCGGGCGAAGCGTTCGTAGCTCGCCTGGGCCTGCTGCTCGAACTCCTGGGTCGTCACGCCCGAGCGGTGGAGCAGCGCCTGGGCGTCGGCGACCATCGCATCGATCATCTGGCGGTCGCACTCGAAGTGGTACTGGAACCCGAACGACCGCATGCCGAGGCGGAACGCCTGGGCCGAGCACCGCGCGCTCTTCGCGAGCACGCGCCCGCCCTCGGGCAGCTTCGTCACCCCGCGCGTGTGCTTCATGAACTGGCGCGTCTTCCACGCGATGCCCGACAGGATCGTCTCCGTCTGCCCCGCCGACACGATCTCGACCTCCACGAACCCCGCCTCGGGCGCCTCCATGTCACCCACCTCGCCGCCCGCCGCCTCCGCCATGAGCTGCGCCCCGAGACCGAGCCCGATCACCGGCAGCCCCGCGTCGAGCGCCTGCTTCAGGTACGCCCGCTCACGGTCCATCCAGATGTGCCCCTCGTTGGTCTGCTGGGGCCCACCAAGCGAAATGACCGCGTCGATGTCGTCGAGGTCGGGCGGCGGCGGCTGGTCCTTGTCGGCGCGGATCGTCTCAACCGCGAACCCATGGTCGCGGAGGGTGAGGCCGAGCCTGCCGGTGCGGTACGCGTCGTGGTGCTGGAATGCGATGATGGGCATGGGGGGAGGATAGCCAGAAATCCAGATGGCCAGATGCAAGATCCGCAGACACCATGTGGCCCTCAAGCCATCTGCTATCTGGCCATCTTGATCGTCGCGTCGTGCCCGTCGAAGTAGTCCTGTCCGAAACGCACGCGAGGCGTCAGGGTGAGCGCCCAGTCGAGCATCGCGAGGGGGTCGAACCGGCGCGCCGGATCGCCTGGCTCAGGAGGCGGCGGGGGCGGATCACCCTCCGCCGTACGCCGCGTGGAGAGGAAGTTGAAGATCAGCGCCTCGCCCGTGCCCTCCCAGGCGCGGGCGAGCACCCCCCGCGCATCCTCCTCGCTGAACGTGTTGAGCGACCCCGAGAACACGATCACGTCCGCCGCCTCGCCATCGAAGGGCTCGATGAACACCCCCGGGTCGTTCACAAAGTCAGCGCACCGGAACGCCGCCCGCTTGAGCCTGCGCCTGCCCGCCTCCTCCGCCATCTCGGGCACGCCCTCGATCCCGAGGTACTGCGCATACCGCACGCGTCGCTTGATCAGGTACGCCGCGAGGTCGCCAAGCCCCGCGCCCACATCGAGGATGCGCTTGCCCGACAGGTCGTGCATCCCCGAGATCACCCTGAACCGCTCGACCTGCTTCTCCGCGGACGTCCAGAGCGTTGCGCGGAACGTGGGCCCGTGCTCGCGCACCGCCTCGTGGTAGGGGGCCAGGTAGTCGGGGCTGCTCATGCCCCAATGCTAGGGGCCACCATCACCACCCCCGCGACCAGCGCAAGGCGGATGTCCACCGCGTCGCGGAGCATCCGCACGGGCACGAGCATGAGCAGCGCGTTGGTCACGATGAGCCCCGCGCCCGCGAGCTCCCACCTCGCGAACCCGAAGGCCCACATCGCCACCGATGCGCCCGCCACGCACGCCCACCCGATCGCCCACGCCGCCCCGACCCCGAACCGCACGCTGAACGTCCGCGTGTCGTGCGCCGCGTCCGCCCGCCGGTCCGGGATGTCGCACAGCGCCGCATCACCGATCACGACCAGCGCAAGCACGCCTGCGCCGACCACGATGGGGCGCACCGCACGCAGGTCATGCCCGAGGCTCGCCCACACGCACACCGCCGCCAATGCCGCATGCGCCACCCCCACCGCAACATTCTTCACAACGAGGATGTCCTTCGGCCGGGGGCTCACGATCGCCCGGTTCGCGTAGGCGATCACGCCAACCCACGCGAGCGGCGCCACGACCGCGAGTTCCCACCCGACCCACGCCCCAACCGCCACCGCCCCGATCCCACACGCCACCATCACCACCCGCACCCCACGCCGACGCGGCCAGAGCAGCGCCATCCGGCCCGGGTGCGCCGCGAGGTCCGAGGGGTCGAGCCACCCATCGCAAGGCTTCACGCGGTCGAGCAGGTACACGCTCAGCGCGAGCAGGCCCGCGTACGCCGCCGCGCCCACCGCGCGGGGCCCGCCCCACGCCGCGCCCCCACCCCAAACCCCCACGAGCCCAACACAGGCGCACGCGTACAGCGCGTTGAACACCGCGAGGTGCCCGAGCCAGGCGAGCTTGTGCTCCGATCCGTGTCCGTCCATGGGGCCGCCGACAAGGGTAAGATGGCCATCCCGCCCGCGCCAGGGCACCCCCAACCGACGAGGACCCTACCCATGACACCCGATTCCATCCTCAAAGACGCCGAAGCCCACATGGTCAAGTCGGTCGACTACGTCAAGAGCGAGCTCCGCGGCATCCGCACCGGACGCGCATCCACCTCCCTCGTCGAGTTCATCAAGATCGAGGCCTACGGCTCACTTCAGGACCTCAAGAACCTCGCATCGGTCTCCACCCCGGAGTCCACCCAACTCCTGATCAAGCCATTCGACCCCTCGATCGTCAACGACATCAAGAAGGGGCTCGAAGCGGCGGACCTGGGGCTCAACCCCACCGTCGACGCCAAGCAGATCCGCATCAACGTCCCGCCCCTCTCGGGCGACCGGCGCAAGCAACTCGTCGCCCAGGTCAAGAAGATGGGCGAGGAGGCCAAGGTCGCGGTCCGCAACTCACGCCGCGATGCCAACAAGCACGCCGACCAGCTCACCAAGGAAGGCAGCTACTCCGAGGACGAGATCAAGGTCCTCAAGGACGAGATCCAGGAGCTGCTCAAGAAGTACGAGGGCGTGATCGACGACGCGGTGAAGCACAAGGGCGAAGAGGTGATGGAAGTCTGAGCCGGCTGCCCGCCCAGCGCTAACACCGGTCGGGGCGGTAGCAGATCAGCACCTGCTCCCCCCGTCGGATCGTCCGTCCGGACTGGTCGCCCAGGTCGTCGGGCCCGAGCGCCTCCAGCGGGCTGATCTCGATCGTGCACGCCGGGCTGCCCGCGTCATCACGCGGCACCGCGCACCCCGCGGCCTCCAACCACCGCGCCCCACGCTCGACCTGAAGCGCCTTGCTCGTCGCGGGCGAGTCCTTCCCCTCCGCGTTCTTGATCGGCGCAAACTCTTCCACCCGCTCCACCTCGAGCACCACGCTCGACGAGCACCGCGGCAGCGCATCGAACACGAACGTCTCGAGCTTGATCGCGTTGGGCTCATCGGGCTCCACGGGCTCGCCCGTCGACAGGTCCACGTAGGGCACCTTCTTCTTCGCCCGATGGAACGGCAGCGCGAAGTCGCCCCCCGCCGTCAGCCCCTCGACAAACCCCACGCCAAGCATGTGCGAAGCAATGTTCCCCGCGTTGAAGCGCAACCGCCCGTCGCCCTCGCGCTCCCCCGCCTGCTCCTCGCTCATGTCCGAATACTCGATCACGTGCACCCGCCCGTCGAGCTTCGCGAACACGCCCACCCTCTCGCCGGGCTCAGCCTTGGCGACCATCTTCGAGGACATCTCGCCCGAAGAGTCTTCCGCCGCCGCGTGCAGCCCGACGAACTCGGGATCGATCACCTTCGCGAGCGGGTTGTCGATCTGCACGTAGCTGATGTGCTCGATCCCGCGCCGCCTCATGTCCGCCAGCGCACCCGAGTTGTGCAGCGCGAGCAGCGACCCGCCGTGCCCGTCGGGGTTCGTCGCGATCCGCGAGCGCGTGGCGAGGATCAGCTTGCCCTCGGGCGTGAACGAGGGCAGCACACCCTGAGAGAAGAACCGCACGTTGCGCGGGTCGAAGCCGAAGAACCCCGACTCCGCGAACAGCTGCTGCGTCGCCGCGTGGTTGAGCGGGCTCGTCATGATGTACCACGGCACGCTCGTCCCAAAGCGCGACTCCGAAGCCAGGATCTGCTCCGCGAGCACGCGGAAGAGCGGCTTCCGCAGGATGGGCGTCGCGGGGTACGCGCCCTTCGGGCCATCAAAGCCGAGGCGCGTCCCCTGCCCGCCCGCGACGGTGAACGCCGCGACCTTGCCCGCACCGATGATCTCCGCCCCACGCGCACGGATCGCGCCGGCATCCCACGGGCGGTGGGGGGCCTCCGGGTCCGCGGGGTAAGACGCCACGGGCTCAGCCCGCGACGCATCGGGCGCGGGATCGCCCGCCCCCACCACGTGCTTCTCGACCCACCCCGCCACGCGATCGAGCGGCAACGCCCCGAGTTGCCCGAGCAGCTCGCGCCGCCCACCCTCGTCGAGGTCGTCGTAGAACGTCAGCACGTGCGCCTGGTCGATGGCTTCGAGCTGAGCCCGGATCGTGTCGAAGTCAGTGGTCATGTTCAGGTGAGCCTCAAGCCTCGGGTTCGGTCGGCGCCGACCACTTGTCAGAGCGGTGGCGCACGATCTTGCTCGTCTCGACGTAGATCACCTGCTCGGCAACGTTCGTGCAGTGGTCCGCGATCCGCCCGAGGCTCGCCGCCATGCGGTTGAGGGCGAACGCGAAGTCCACCGTGTGCTTCCCCTCCGCAAGCCCCTGCTCGATCTCGTGCATCACCGCGTTCTTGAACGCCTCCGTCGCGTCGTCCGACGAGAGCACGAGCGTCGCCGCGTCCGTGTCGAGGTCCTCGAGCGCCGAGTTCGTCGTGCTCATGATCCCGATCACCGAGTTGGCGAGCACCCGGAACTTCGGCGGCGGGTCCTCGCTCAGCGCCATGAACGACTCGATCCGCTCCGCGATGTACACCGCGAGGTCCGCAACCCGCTCGTACTCGTTGTTCACCTTCACGACCGTCAGCAGCAGGCGCAGGTCGTGCTCGGACACCTCCGCCCCCCGCGTCATAAGCGCGAGCAATTCCACCGCCTTGCGCTCGATCGCCACGTCCCGCAGGTCCACGCCCTCGTCCGCCTCGATCACACGCCCCGCAAGCTCCGCGTTCTTCGCGAAGACCGCTTCCACCGCGTCCTCGATCATCTCGCGCACCTGCTCGCCCTGGGTCACAAGGCTCGCCTTCAGGTCGGCAAGCTGTCGCTCAGGATCGTTCGTCTCACTCGTCACGCGGTGTCCTTACGCCCCGTTCGCGGGCACCGCCATCATAGCGGTCGAGCAACCTCCCGCGCGTGCTAGGATCGCGGCCAACACACGCGCGTCCCGCCCACCGGCGGAGGAGGCAGACCATGTCGTTCGAGATCATCAGTGTCCAGTCCCGCCAGGTCCTCGACTCGCGGGGCAACCCGACCGTCGAAGCCGAGGTCGTCCTCGCCGATGGAGCCGCCGGGCGGGCCATCGTCCCCTCCGGCGCTTCCACGGGCGAACACGAGGCCGTCGAGCTGCGCGATGGCGACCGCGATGTCTACCTGGGCAAGGGCGTCTCCAAAGCGGTCAACAACGTCAACGACATCATCGCCCCCGAACTGCTCGGCTTCGACGCCTCAGACCAGGCCGGCCTCGACGC
The DNA here is from genome assembly GCA_965228605.1 of Phycisphaerales bacterium. GTDB lineage: Bacteria > Planctomycetota > Phycisphaerae > Phycisphaerales > UBA1924. The sequence goes on along the minus strand of OZ245825.1, from coordinate 2,115,603 downwards.
CCTGCTCCTCGAACTCGACGGCACAGAGAACAAGTCCAACCTCGGCGCCAACGCCATCCTGGGCGTCTCCCTCGCCGCCGCAAAGGCCGCCGCCAACGAGGCAGGCCTCCCCCTCTACCGCTACGTGGGCGGCGCCGCCGCCCGCACCCTCCCCGCGCCCATGCTCAACATCCTCAACGGCGGCAAGCACGCCGACAACACCGTCGATTTCCAGGAGTTCATGATCCAGCCGCTGGGCTTCGACACCTTCTCCGAGGCCCTCCGCGCGGGCGTCGAGATCTACCACGCCCTCAAGGGCGTCCTGCGCGAGCGGGGCCTCGCGACCGGCGTGGGCGACGAGGGCGGCTTCGCACCCGACCTCAAGGACAACGAGGACGCCCTCCGCGTCATCGAAGAGGCTGTCGCAAAGACCCCGTACTCGTGGGGCGAGCAGATCTTCGTCGCCCTCGACCCCGCGACCAGCGAGTGCTGGAACGAAGCCCAGAAGGACGGCAAGCAGGGCTACAAGCTCTTCTCCTCCTCAGGCCAGATCATGTCGAGCGATGAACTCATCGATATGTGGGCCGCCTGGTGCGACAAGTACCCCATCTGCTCCATCGAGGATGGGCTCGCCGAAAACGACTGGGACGGGTGGGTCAGGCTCACCGAGCGCCTGGGCAATCGCGTCCAGCTCGTGGGCGACGACCTCTTCGTCACCAATCAGGAGTTCCTCGCACGAGGCATCGAGGAGGGCGCGGGCAACGCCATCCTCGTCAAGGTCAACCAGATCGGCACCCTGAGCGAAGCCCTCGACGCCGTCGGCCTCGCCCTGAGGCACGGCCTCGGCGCCGTCATGTCGCACCGATCGGGCGAGACCGAGGACGCCACCATCGCCGACCTCGCCGTCGCCACCAACTGCGGCCAGATCAAGACCGGCGCCCCCTGCCGAAGCGATCGCACCGCCAAATACAACCAACTCCTCCGGATCGAAGAGGAGCTGGGCCCCATTGCCTGCTACGGCCCCTGAGCCACCTAATCCATAGATAATCTCAATGAGAACGGGACAGGACCTGAATCAGGTGTGGAAAACCTGGTGTGATTTTACCTAGATTACGCCCCGGCCCTGCGTTTTCGCTGGACACCTGCGAAAAAGCAGCAACTCTATACCCGGAGAGAGCGTATCCATGATGGCGGGCCACGGAAGGCCCTTCGCCATCGACGCGAGGCCAAGGAAGGCTCGTCAGGAGACGCTGGTGGGGAGAGAGAACATGGGACCGCCCGCGGAGGGACTCGCGGCCGGTCCAGGGGCGGGATGAGCCCAAGCCCGCTTCGTGCGGGAGTGGTGGGTAGGGAAGCCCACCTAGGATCGATGACGGGGCGTGGTCGGTATGGAAGCTGGCCCGCCCGCAGTGTGGTGCGAGGACCTGAGGGGCGGAGAAGAACGGGATGACCTGCGAGAGCCTGACTGAAGCCGTGTTCCGTTTGGGACAGATCAGCGCCGACACCAACCTGACCAACCAGTCCCTCCTGTCACAGATCGTCCAGGTCGCCTTCGACAGCGCCGGCGCCGATGTCGTGGGCGTCGCGGTCTTCGAGCACGGCGTGTCCGAGCCCGCCAAGGCCTGCCGCGTCGTCGGCCCATGGCCGAACGACGAGAGCGAGCGCTTCCTCGCCCAGCTCCGCTGGCCCGTCGAGAAGCGCCCCCTCGCCTCGCGCCTCGAGGAGATGTCCCGCAACGAGCTCTACCGCCGCACCGACCTCGTCGATGACCAGGAGCTCTCGGGCACCGCCTTCGCCACCGAATTCCTCAAGCCCCTCGGGCTTGGCGAGCAGGCGATCGGCGTCTACTCACGCCCCGACGACACCGACCTCGTCTTCTTCGTCTACATGCTCGAAGCCAACGGCCCCCTCGTCCGCCAGACCATGGCCCGCGCACGCTCCATCGCCCCCTACATCGCCCACTGCTGGGCCAAGGGGTGGAAGCGCGAGCCCGCGTGGGTCGCCAAGCTCAAGCCGCAGAACAAGGCCGTCCTCGAGCTCGTCCTCGAGGGCTACGACGACGACCAGATCGCCGACAAGACGGGCCTCACCTACCACTCAGTGCGGGCCCACCTCAAGCGCCTCTTCCGCGAGGCGGGCGTCCGCTCGCGCCTGCACCTCATGCAGGTCTTCCGCCAGATCGGCCCCGCCAAGCCCTGGGAAGACGATGCCTGGTCGGGCGAGAAGCTCGCCATGCTCTCCGACCCCAGCGAGAGCGCCTTCGGCTTCACCTTCCCAGCCGACCCCGTCAACTGACGCGCCGTCACACGTGACGCTTGTGCGCATACCCTGACCCGTGCGCGCCCACCTCTTCCAATACGACATCGCATGGGAAGACCGCGAGGCAAACTTCGCGCGCGTGCGCGAACTCGCGACCAGCGCCCCCATCGAGCCCGACGACCTCATCGTCCTCCCCGAGATGTTCGACTCCGGGTTCTCCCTCAACACCGACCGCACCGCGGACACCGATGGCGCCTCGCGCGCTTTCCTGAGCAACCTCGCGCGCGACACCCGCGCCTGGGTAGTGGGGGGCATCACCGTCCACGACGCCGGCGCCCCCAAGGCGCTCAACCGATGCCTCGCCTTCGACCCCGATGGCAGCGAGGCCGCGTCGTACGACAAGGTCCACCCATTCACCTTCGGGCGCGAGGGTGAACGCTTCGACGGTGGCCAACGCGTCGCGTGGTTCGATGCGCACGGCGGCGCGGCCCCGCTCCGCGTCTGCCCCGTCGTGTGCTACGACCTCCGATTCCCCGAACTCTTCCGCGCCGGGCTCGCGGGCGGCGCGCAGCTCTTCACCGTCATCGCCAACTGGCCGAGCCCGCGCACCGCCCACTGGCGCGCCCTCCTCATCGCCCGCGCCATCGAGAACCAGGCCGTCGTGCTGGGCGTCAACCGCACCGGGAGCGACCCCCACCTCGCCTACGCCGGCAACTCCATCGCCATCGGCCCCACGGGCGAGGTCCTGGGCGAGTGCGCCGATGAGCAGCGCGTCCTCTCGGTCGCCATCGACGCCGACGCCATCCGAGCCTGGCGGGACCAGTTCCCGGCATGGGTCGACGCCAAGTCATGGCTCTGGCCGCGAGGCGGCGGCGAACCGCCCCACGTGGCCTAGAAAGCCATAGGCGGCGGCAATTCGCCATCGATCTTGACGCCGGGCCCGCAGCCTGTAGATTCTCAGTAGAAGTTCGGGCCTCCCCAAGGCCCGACCAACTCCTCCGGCCGACCGTGGCGGCCAACGCCGACACGCCGGTACGGACTCCCTGTGCTCGCTTCATCGGTGCTAACGCATCGATGAAGCGATTTTCATAGGGCTATCGAATAGCAGGCACCCCGAATGCGCCGCCACACGGGGCAGCGACCCACGCTCCCCTCACGGCGTCGCCAACCCCTCACGGATCGCGAAGAGCGTCAACTCCACACGGTCGTGGATATCGAGCTTGTTCATCAGGTTCGTCGTGTGGTTGTCGATCGTCTTGGGGCTCCGGTTGAGCTGCTTCGCGATCTCCTTCTTGGAGAGCGCTTGCGCGATGCAGGTCAGGACCTCGAGTTCACGAGGCGTGAGCAGGCCAAGCCGCGGGCGGAGCTTCACCTCCGCGAAGGCGTCACCCCTCGCTGGCGCGGGCGTGAGCCGTTCCTGGACGTCCCGAGAGAAATAGGTCTCACCCCGCGCCACCGCCGCCAGCGCCTGCAACAGGCTCGGCGCCGTCTCGCAGGCGGTCAGGTACGCCTTGGCCCCAGCCTCGACGGCGCTCGACACGAAGTGGTCGCGGGCATCGATGGCGAAGAACGCGAGCGCGGTGTCGGGGAGCGACTGCGAGAGCGACCGCATCGTCTCGAACACGCCGGGCCCGCCCAGCGCCGCGCTCACGAGCACCACCGCCGGCGACCGCTCGACCGCCAGCGCCTCAAGGTCCTCCAGCGTCTCGGCCTCGGCAATCACTTCAAGCGAAGCGTCGTTGGCGATCGCGCCCGCCATGAACGAACGGATGAGAGGTCGGGGCTCGCCGAGCACCAGCGTGTGGGTTGCGACCCGCTGAGTCTGAACGCTGATCGGGCCACGCGTGTCCACGGTGCTGGCGGTCTGCATCGACTGTTCCCCTCGCGTTATCCTGTCTTGCGCCACACGACTATCGGGCGTCGGGGGCAAGATACCCTATCTTCCCACGCGGCACAACAGGCGCGCGGACGCGCAACGCAACTTCCACCGGAGACGGGGGCATCAGTTGTCGGGGGTCAGGCGTGGCTCGGTCGTCGATGCAGGCCGGCGCTCCTCGCGCGGCCCGTTCCGGGACCATCTGAACGACGGGGTGAGCGAGAAAACGCGCTCGAACAACCCCGACTTGCGCTGTGCGCCCCAGATGTCGACCGCGGGGTCCTGGCCCGCGACCACGCTGAACGTCGCCACCTTCCCCTCGATCGTCAGGGTAAGGTCCTCGACGATCTGGGAATGCGACCGCGCGAGCCCGTCCGCGAGGCGCGCGACCGAGGCAAGCCGCGAAACCAGCTCGCGGTCCTCGGGCGAAAGACGCGCCAGGTTGGGGTGCGATGCCTTGGGCTCCGCCTTCCGGTGGTACCGCGCGAGGTTCGCGACGATCTCCGTCTCGCGCACGTCGAGCCCCGGGATGTCCGCGTGGCGGATCAGGTGGTACGAGTGCTTGTGGTGCTTCGAGTAATTCACCACATAGCCCACATCGTGCAGCAACGACCCGATCCGGAGCAACTCGCGCGACTCGGGCGATGCCCACTCCGCGTCGCCCGGGTCGAGCCCCTCGACGAGCTGGTCGAAGATCCGCGTGGCCAGGAAGGACACGTGGTGGGCGTGCGCCTGTTCGTAGTGACAACGGGCCGCGAAACGCTCCGCGGACGCGAAGCGGTCGTCCTTGGGCGACGGGAGCGACTGCCCCGCCCCCGGGAACGCCTCATCGGCCATCTCGAGGATGAGCCCCTCACGGATCCCACGGTCGTGCACGCGGAGCATGTTGACGCCCAGGCGCTTCATCACGCACTCCGCGATCGCGAGCCCCGCCACGATGATCGGTGCCCGATCGGGGCTGAGCCCCGCAACCCCCGCCCGCTCGCGCACCGTGAGCTTCCTCAGCGCCTCAAGCGTGTGCCGCACGTCCGACCGCATCGCCTGGCACCCGCGGACGGAGAACGGCAGCGCATCGGTGGGGTCGTCCGGCCGCGCGCCCGCGAGCATCGTCATCGACGCGAGGTTGGTGAACGTCCCCCCCGTGCCGAACATCTGCTGGGGCGTGAAGGGCGGCTTGCCCATGTGCTCGCGCAGCGCGCCCATGATGGCATCACGCATCTCGTCGTAGCGATCATCGCGCCCGGGCTCGCACGTCCCGAATCGATCGGTGAGGCGGACCGCGCCGAGCCTGAGCGGGTACACCTGCTCGATGAGCCCGTTGGCCGTCAGGATGATCTCCGTCGACCCGCCCCCGATGTCGACCACCGCGGCCCGCGTGGACGTCAGGTCGAACGCCTGCTGGACCGATCGGAGCGCGAGGCGGGCCTCCTCCTGCGCCGAGATCACCTCGACCTCCGCGCCCGTCAGTTCGCGCACGCGATCGACGAGCAGATCAGTGTTCCGCGCCTCACGCGCCGCCGACGTCGCGATGATGCGGATCATCGCGCACGAGTACCCCCGCGCAAGCCCGATCATCCGCGCGATCGCGTCGGCCGAAGCCTCGATCTTGTCCTCACGCATCAACCCCGTGCGATCGAGCCCGAGCCCGAGCCGCGTGACCGCCTTCTCATCGTCGATGATGCGGTACCGCCCGTCAGGAGTGGCCTCGGTGATCACGAGCCGGATGCTGTTCGTGCCCACGTCGATCGCCGCGAGCCGGCGCGCATCCGCGGGCACGGGCTGACGCGGTGCCGGCACGCTCTCGCGATGCGGGTGCGATGCGCCGTTGGTCTGCGCCAACCGCTCAGCCTCCTCGAACGCATCGTCCAAAGCCCGCTCCATGCTCGTCAATGGCCCCTCCCCACGCGCCGCGCCATCACCTTCGCCCACGCCGCGGTCTTCAAGCCTCAACGACACCGATCCACCGTCCGCGGAGGATAGCAACCGGGCACGGAAGTCCGCCACAAGCGAGTCCGATCGATCCGCCGACCACCACCCCCGGAACGCGTCCGCCGCCCTGTCAAGCCGCCCCCTGAGCGTCTTGACGAGCCGTTTCAGCGCACTCCTGTGCGCTTTCGGCGGGTCGAGGCCCGCGAGGCGGTCGGACAACTCGTGGAGGTCGTTCACCTCACCAAGGCGGTCCTGCATCGCCGTCAGTTCCGCATAGAGCGTCGAGCGGAAGTCGTCGCCCAACGAGCCCGCGAACACCTCCGACGCATAGCGCACGCGCTTCGCCGCGAGCCTGATCGCGTGCAGGTTCTCGATCGGCGCCAGGTCCGCCCGCCCCGCTTCGAGCAGCCCATCCAGCGCCTCATCGAGGGCAAGCCCGGCTCCCGCGCGCACACTGAGCCCGTCTTGCGCCGTGGCCGACGCCGTGACCTGATCGAACAGCACCCGAAGGGCCTCGCCCGACACCTTGCTGGCCGCCCGCTCCAGTGCCGCATTGGCGCCGATGCGCTCGCGGGCCAGCGCACCCCGCGCAAACCCGATTGCGCCCACACGGGCCTCCGAGGCCCCCTCCGCAAGCCCCGCGAGCATCTCATCGTGGACGTCGATCAGCCGCACCGTCGCCGCCGCCCGACGCACACGCTTGAGCACTTTCCGCGTCTTCGCCACCGCGTCGCGATCACCCAGCACCCGATCAAACGCCTTCAACGCCGCCCCCGCGCGTCGCGTTGCGACGCGGAGCTGGTGCACCGTCCGCTCCGACGGATCCTGGCGCGCATCCTCGAGCTGGTCACAGACCGCCGGCAGGCGCACCGACAACGCCCGGCGCGCCGCCTCGCCCAACGGGCCATCAGGGCTCAGCCCCTTGATCCACTTGGATGGGGGCTGAGGTGTGGCCACCTGGTCCTCCCGACGCCGCACGCCCAACGCGGTGCGGTCACTCAATCGTAAGGCTCAATCGGCGCCACCCAACCAGAAACTCAGGGCTCGGGCGCGATGAAGTCCACCCTGACCTGAAAACCGTCCTCCGCCTCGGGCGATGACGAGGGGTTGGTCAGCTTGTGGAGCGGCAAACCCGGCCCGTTGTAGAGCAGTTCGCCGATGCTGAACGCGCCAATCCCGAACGCGCCGCCCGAGTCGGCATCGATCCCGCCTACGTGACCCTTCAGGATCTGGCCCGCGATGATGTAGCTGTCGACGAACCGTGCCTTCGTGCTCGACGGCGCGACCTTGAGCGTCAGGATGCGACCCAGGCTGTTGACCGAGTTGGGGTTGCTCGGGAAGAAATCCAGATTCGCGGGCCCGCCGACGTTCAGCACCGAGTCGTTCATCCCGCCGGCCTGGAAGTCGACGAGCGTGCCCCGGACCCGGATGTTGCTCGAGACCACGTCACCCTTCACCGCGAACTTCTTCACGGGCGGGAACTGGGGGTTGAAGCTGAAGCTCGTGCCGACCGTCATGGCCAGGTCATCGACATCACCGTTCACGAGCACCTGGTCCGCATTGACCGCGTCGAAGGTCCCCGACAGGTTGCCCGCGACGAACACGTAGTTGAGGAAGTTCACGTCAAGGTCGACGTCGAGGTCGCCGGGCAGGCCCTTGCCGCCCGTGACCTTGAGCACGCCCACCTCGGGCCCCGAGAGCTTCCCGCCAAACCAGTCGCCCGTCGTGATAATGGGCAGCGGGCTGCCCGCCTGGATGGTCCCGTCTTCGATCGCGCCAAACTTGATGTTGTTCGCACGCACCTGAACGGTCAGCGTGAAGTCCGAGCCCGTGCCATCGACAATGAACTGACCGACGCCGCCACCGACGAAGAGGCTGCTGTCGTTGGTGTCGCCGAGCACCCGGAACATGTTCAGGTCGATGAGGGGGCTGTCGCCCTGGATGTTGAGGTCCGCGTCGAAGTCACCCTTGATGAGGACGTTGCCCGCGGTGCCGCAGTCGATGGCGCCGCCGTCCCAGGACTTGACGTTGATGTTGCCGATGCGCCGCGAGCTGCCCAGGAAGACGTCATCCAGGTCGCCCGCAACGAACGACGGGATGTTGCCCAGGATGCCCATCTGCAGGTTCGAGGCGCCGTCCTTCAGGTTGACCGCGCCGATCGGGCCATCGATCGTCCACGTCCCCGACGCGCGACCGAGCACGTTGATCGCCGCGACCAGAACGGGCGCCTTGCTCTCGACGATGTCGATGTTGACCTCGAAGTCGCCCTTGACCGTGATCGGGCCGATCCGCTTGGCGCTGATCAGCCCGCCCGAGGTGCTGTCGGTCCACGCGTTCGCGAAGATCGAGGTCACCCCGTAGTCGGGCGCGATGAGCGAGACGTTGCTCGCCTCGCCAAGCTTCACCGCCACGTTGCTCTTCTTGCCCGCGTCCGCGAGCGTGATGTCCGTGTCCTCGACCGACCCGAGCAGCTGGATCGACCCCGCGCCACCAAGCATGATGATGTCGCCCGACACGTCGCCCTTGCTCTGGATGAGGGCCGTGAACCCCTCTTCGACCAGGATCGCCGTCTGGTCCATCGTCGACCCGTCGCCATCAAGGTCCGGGTCCAGGAACGTCCCATCGGGGAGCAGCACATCGTTGAGCGGATATCCCGAGGGCCCATCGTTCAGGCGGATCGCGCCGATCGGCGCGCTCGACACGATGAAAGCAAGCCCGCCCGACTTCGTCCGCTTGTCAACGATCTGCCCGACCTTGCCAGCGCCCGACACCTGGATGCCGACGCCCGACTTCGGGAACTTCGACACCAGCGTGATCGAGACGATGTCATCGCCGCTGGGCGTGAACTTCACATCCACGAGCGAACTCGACGGCACATCACCCTCGACGCCGATCAGGCCGACCACCGCATCACCGCCCCCGTCGATCGTGCGCGTCTGGTCCGGGCTCAGCGTGTTGAACGGGATGTCCGAGACCTCGAACAGCGCCGCGACCCGGGTGATCGTCAGCAGGTCGTCCTCGCTCACGGAGGTGAACTCACCCTCGTCGTCGGTCACCTTCGACAGGTCGACCACGGGCAACTCGCCAAACGCCGAGCCCTCCGACGACGCATCGACGGTCTCGAAGTCCGCCAGGTCGTCCATGACGCTCAACCCCGCGTTGTTCGTGACCTCGCCGAACACCGTGAACCCGCCGTTCTGGCTGTCCAGGTTGGCCGAGTTGTTGGTCAGGTTGAAGAAGAACTGGTTGGTGGCGGAGTTCGGGTTCCCACCCTGCTTGGCCATCGCGATCGTGCCGCGCGTGTTCGAGATCCCGGGCTCGTTGTTGACCGGCGGCTTGGTCGGGATCGGGTCAAGGTCGTCCGCGAAGAAGCCGCCCCCCTGGATGACGAAGTCCTCGACCGAGCGGTGGAAGAACGTCTCGTCGTACACGCCGTCGTGCATGTACGCGAAGAAATTGGCCACCGTCATCGGCGTCTGATCAACGAAGAACTCAACCTCGATGTCGCCCTCGATGGTCGTAAACCGCACCGTGGGGTTCGACTGGGGCAGACGCGCGAAGACCAGGTAGTCGCCGCCCTCCACGCCGTCGCCCGAGTCGCCCGACGCATTGAACTCGCCATCGATGAAGCACCCGTTCGTGCCCTTGATGACCGAAGCGTCGAGCAGGATCGAATACGGCATCCCCGGGTCGACGTCCGCAAAGACCCGGAGCTCACGCTCCGCGAAGTTGAACACCGCGTCCGCGTCCACCTTCTTGTCGTCGTCCGTGCCGATCCGCCCGTCGTTCCCGGGTGACCGCACGACCACCGAGTCCTTGTTGATCGTCGACGCATCGAGCACCGTGTCGAACTCCACGATGACTCGACCCCGGCTGTCCGCATCGATCCCCACTACCTTCGGGGGGTCGGTTGCACCAAGCGAAGAAGCGGCGAACAGGGCAGCGAGTGCGACGGACATGAGCGAAGTCTCCGTTCGGGACGCCGGCGTAACCGCGTCCTGTATGGGTCGGAATCGGCCGCTCGTCGGCGCCGATCGACTCCCAATAGGTGGACACACCAATAAAGACGACTCCCCGCGCCCCGCCCCGCCTGACATCCTACGCACGCCGCCGCGCCGCGGATCGACCGCGCCCCGCGTGCAAAACGCAAGACGGGCGACGCCACGCCGACGCCGCCCGCTTCAATCAGTCATGCGCAGCGACAGTCTCTCAGCCGTTGTTGCGGAGCTGCTGCTCGCCCTGGGGCGTCTGGACGCCCTGGGGGTAGCCGACCGGGCCGCAGTTATAGGGCATGCCGAAGCCAAACGGCACGCCGAAGCCCTGCATGCCGAAGCCCGGCATGCCGAAGCCCTGACCGCCGAAGCCGGGGATGCCGCTGTAGGGCGTGCAGTTGAAGGGGCTGCACCCGGGGATGCAGCTGAACGGGTTCACGAAGTTGGAGGGGACGCCGCAGGTCCAGGGAGAGATGCCGCAGTTCCACGGGCTGACGCCGCCGATGCCCTGGCCAAGACCGAAGCCCTGGTTGATGCCGAGGCCAGCACCCGAGTTGATGCCAACGCTCATGCCGAGGCCCTGGTTGATGCCGAAGGGCGAGAGGCCAGCGCCGAACTGCGAGAAGTTGCCGACGGGCGACACCATGCCCGAGGGCGTGGTGCAGCACGAGACGGGGCAGCACTGACCGTTCGGGCCGCAGACGTAGCAGCACCCGGTGCAGTCCCAGATCAGGCAGCAGCTGCCGTTGATGCCGGTGCCCTGGTTGATGAACGGGTTGGTGGACGAACCGAAGGCGGTGCCCTGGTTCACGAACGGGTTGGTGTACGGGTTCTGGACGAAGGACGGGCCAAACGAGGTGGTGGTGGTGCCGTTGGCAAAGGTGGCGGTCGTCATCTCAGGCGATTCCTTTCTCTCACGCATGGCGCCGCGGGCCCAACATCGAGACCCGGGCATCGGCCCTGCACAAGGACCGGCGCAGGAACGGGAGGCGCCCCACGCGAGGCGCACCGATCCCATGCGCGGTCCCTATCGGCGAGCGTTCGCGAGCACATGCAACGCACAAGAAAGTCGAGGGCACGAAGCCCGCGTTGAGGGGAAGCCGCTGCCTCCGTTGTGGGGATGGGCCCACCGGCCCGGAGCGCTACTTGCCCGCGAAGAACTGCCTGATCTTGTGGAACGTCGTCGACCGCCCGACCGCCCCGATCGACTCGGTCAGGGGGATCTCCTTCGGGCACACCTTCACGCAGTTCTGCGCGTTCCCGCAGTCGCTCACACCACCCTTGTCCGCCATGACATCAAGCCGCTGCTTCGCCAGCGTCTTGCCCGTCGGGTGCAGGTTGAAGTAACGCACCTGGGAAATCACCGCAGCGCCAACGAACGCGCCCTCCTGGTCCGCCCCGTCGGCTTCAAGCGTGTACTGCGGGCACGCCTCGAGGCAGCACCCACAGCTCATGCACTCCGAGAGCTTGTACCGCGTGCCCTGCTCCTCCGGGCGCTCCTGGGGCCCCGCGCCCAGCGCATACGTGCTATCGATCGGCACCCACCCCTTCACCCGCTTCAGGTCATTGAACAAGCGCGAGCGGTCGACCCACAGGTCGCGCACCACCGGGAACTTGCTCATGGGCTCGAGCGTGATCGTGTCCCCATCGTTGGGCGCATACCGATCGATCAGGCACGTGCACGACTGGCGCACCTTCCCGTTGATCACCATCGTGCACGCCCCGCACACCTCTTCGAGACAACCCGCGTCCCACGCGACGGGCGTCGTCTTCCTGCCCTCCGTCGTGACCGGGTGCGCCGCGATGTGCTGCAGGCACGAGATCACGTTCGCCCCGGGCTGCACGGGCACATCAAACGTCTCCCAGCGCGACGGCTGCTTGGGTCCGTCACACCGCTTGATGCGGAACTTGACGATGCGTGGCTTGGCCGCCTTGGCCGGGGCGCCGTTGCTCGATGCGGTCTGTGTCATGACGCAGATAGCTCCCGTGGTTGGGGGGTCGTCAGGCGGAGGAGGTGGAACCGGACGCCGTCGCGGGCTGCCCGTTGATGTCGGGCTCGGCCGCCGGGTTCGCGACGCGTGGGTGCGCCTTTGGATCGTCCGCGGTCGTCGGGCCGTGCATGCCCGGGCTGTCGGCCTCGACCTTGCCGTACGTCCGCGGGCGAGGCTTGACCAGCGATGTATCGACCTCGCGCCACGACAACCGGGGCTCGTTCGCGCCCCTGTCGAACTGGCCGATCGACGCCTTCAGGAACCGCTCGTCGTCGCGCTCCTCGAAGTCGAGCCTGTAATGAGAACCCCGGCTCTCCTCCCGCGCCTCGCTCGCCCGCGCGATCAGGTCGCCCAGCGCGAGCATATCGCCCACCGCCCTGCAATACGCGAGCGACTGGTTGCTCCACGTCGCCGAGTCGGGCAGCTTCGCCTTCGCGTACCGCCCCTTGAGCTCGTCGATCTTCGCGATCAGTTCGCGCAGGCGGTCGCCGGTCTTGACCACCGTGCACTGGTCGTTCATCCACTGGCCCATCTCGCGACCGATCACATACGGGTTGGCCTCATCCGGCGCCCCGCCGGCAACGACGCCATCGAGCAGGCGCTGCATCTTCGCCTCCTCCTGCGCGACCGCCGCGTCATAGAGCGACTGCGGCGCATCACCCACCCGCGCGTCCGTGTCGTCGTTGACGTACGTCACCACACCCTGACCGCAGAACAGCCCATCGAAGATGCACGAGAGCAGCGCGTTCGCTCCCAGGCGCGTCGCGCCGTGGTACGCGAACGACACCTCGCCAAACGCGTAGAGCCCCCGGATCGACGTCATCCCGTTGTCCGGCGCTGCCACCGCCATGCCACGCCCGGGCGCCGTGTCCACCGGCGCGACCATCCCGGGCTTGTGCTCCCGCGCCGGCTCGTGCGGCGTGTACGAGCCGGGCGTGAACCGCGTCCACACCCCGCCCATCGAGTAGTGCACCGCAGGGAAGATCTTCATGGGCGTGAACCGCGGGTCCTCGCCCACGAACTTCTCGTAGATCTCCATGATCCCGCCGAGCTTGCGCGTCAGGTAGTCGGGATCGCGGTGCGTCAGGTCGAGGTAGACCATGTTGCCGCCCCCGATGCCCATCTTCATATTGACGCACACATCGAAAATCTCGCGCGTCGCGATGTCACGGGGCACGAGGTTCCCGTACTTCGGGTAGCGGTCCTCGAGGAAGTACCACCGCTCGCCCTCCGGGATCGCGGTCGGCTCGCGCCCATCGCCCGCCTGCTTGGGCACCCACACACGCCCGCCCTCGCCACGCGCCGACTCCGACATGAGCCGGCACTTGTCGGCCCCCGGGATCGCCGTCGGGTGCACCTGGATCATCTCCGCGTTCGCGTACATCGCGCCCGCCTGGTAGATCCGCGCCGCCGCCGCCCCGTTGCACATCACCGAGTTCGTCGACTTCCCGAACACAAGGCCCGGCCCGCCCGTCGCCATGACCACCGCATCACCACGGAACGCGCGCACCTGCATCGTCCGATGGTCCTGGGCCACGATGCCCATGCAACGCCCCTGATCGATCCCCGCGTGCGCATCGCCCTCAACGACGGGCCAGAGGAACTCCCAGAACTCGTACTTGGTGACCTTGCCCTCCGACTCGTACCGGCGCACCTGCTCATCCAGCGCGTACATGAGCTGCTGGCCCGTCGTCGCGCCCGAGAAGTGCGTCCGCTTGAAGAGCGAGCCGCCGAACAGGCGCAGGTCGCGGAACCCCTCGGAGGTCCGGTTGAAGGGCACACCCATCCGGTCGAGCAGGTCGATGATCCGCGGCGCCCAGTTCGTCATCTCGAGCACCGGGTGCTGGTCCGCGAGGTAATCCCCCCCGTAGATCGTCTCGTCGAAGTGCTGGTACTCCGAGTAGCCCTGCTGGCGCGCGACCTCGTTGCACGCGTTGATGCCGCCCTGTGCGCACACCGAGTGCGACCGCTTCACCGGGACCAGCGAGAACAGGTCAACGGGCAGGCCCGCCTCCGCGATCCGCACCGTCGCGGCGAGGCCCGCAAGCCCACCGCCCACAACAATCACGCGTGGCTCGTGCTTCGTGTTACTCATTGGGAGAGACCTTCCACTTCCACGTGTGTATTGGCATTCTCGGCCACGATGGATGCCCCGTCCGCGTCCGGTGTCGTCACGATCACGTGACCGTGCTCCACTTCCCGCGCCGTGTCGATGTCAAGGAACACGAACCCGAGCACCGCCGACCACCCGAGCACCATGAGCCCCACCCCGAGCCCCGCACACACGTACCCCCACCGGCGCATCGCGTTCTCCGAGACCGTGATCCCCCACGTGATCGCCGCGGTCCAGAGCCCGTTCGCGAAGTGGAACACGAGCATCGACACACCGAGCAGGTAGAAGAGCGACACGACCAGCGCGCCGATCCCGATCTCCTCAACCCCGCCCCGCAGCGCGATCGCGGTCGTCGACGCCGCCGCCTCCGCGTTGAACGTCCCCGCAAAGGGCAGCCACGACCACCCCCAACGCAGCGTCGCCACGTGGTAGAGCAGGTAGAACACGCCCACGTACCCGCTCACGCGCTGGAGCGTGTAACGCCAGTTGCCGCCCCACCCGTAGCTCGCGGTGTTCGACCGCCCCGTCATCGCGATGTAGAGCCCGAAGATCGAGTGGAACGCGATGGGCAGCCAGAGCCCCGCGACCTCGACGAGAAGCAGCGCAGGCATCGAGTGAATGAAATCCACCTCGTGCTGAAACGTCGCGACCCCACGCTCCGTGATCGTGTCACCCTTCCGCGTGTCGATGCCGCCCCACAGGATCGAGGCGTTCGTCGTCAGGTGCACCATCAGGAACACACCGATCGGCACGATGCCCGTCAGCGAGTGCAGGCGGCGGAGGAGGAAGTAGTGCTTGTCGAACAGGCCCTTGCTTTGGCTCACTCGATGCTCCTGTTGTACGTGCTCACGCCCCGACGATCGGCGGCTGCCCGCCGCCCGCGCCCGGGTCGATCGGGCCAGCGCCGCCCTGCGCCTGCTGCTCCGCGACCATCCGCGCCAGCTCGACGTACCGCGCCCGCAGATCGCCGAGCAGCTGCGTCACCATCGTGGACTCCTCGTCCGTCAGGTTCCCCTTGGTCTTCTCCTCGATCACGCCGAGCAGGTCGATCATGTGCCGCGCCACGCCCGGGTCGAACATCGCCTTGCCCGACTGGTCGGGCACGCCACCCAGGTAGAGCAGCGCCTGCGTCGCGATCATCTCGACCAACCCCCTGAAGTCCGCCGGGGGCAGCCCGCGCGGGTCGGGCTCCGACGCCGAAGCCGCCTCCGCCTCCGCGAGCTTGTCACGCTCGGCTTGCGCCTGCGACTTCCAATCCGAATCCACGATGATCTTGGGTTCTTCGTCGGGTGTGTCAGCCACGTGGTCTCCTCTCGATGAGGGCAGGACGGGCCTTGATCGGGTACTGTTCCCTACGCCCGCGGTAAGTGTTTGCCAGTGTAAGCGTGGGCCGCCCACCGGGCGCGCGCGGGCCCACACAGACGGAGAGCCGCCCTTGGAAATCAACGTCCTGACCCGACCCGTGGGCCTTGCGCTCCTCATCACGCTGTACGGGTGCGCTTCCACCGGCAACGCCCCCGACCGATCCGCCTCCCGTCGCGTCACCCCCGCCGATTTCCGCGGCCAACCCGCTCCCAACGCCACCGACCCCACCACGGGCCTCCCGCCCGCCCCCCTGGTGTTCGCCGACCCCATCTCGCGGAGCGATGCCCGGGGCGGCGTCGACGAGGGCGTCATCACCATCGCCGGGTCGCCCACGCCACCCCCTGCGCCAAGCAACCCCACGCCCCAGGCCCCCACGGGCGCCCCCGATCGCGAAGGCGTCGTCCTCGACCGCATCGTCGGGCGCATCAACGGCAAGCCCGTCCTCGCCTCAGAGTTCCTCGAGCCCCTCGACGCACGCTTCAGCGCCGAAGCCGCGTCCGTGATGGACGCCCCCGACGCCCGCGCCCGAGCCCAGGCGCGTCAGGCGTGGATCAAGGGCGCACGCGAGAACATCGGCTTCGAGGTCTGGGGCCTCGTCCGCGATGAGCTCCTCCTCTCCGAGTTCCGCTCAAGCATGACCGAGCAGCAGCAGCAGGGCGTCCGCTACTTCCTCGACCAGCTCCGCGAAGACCGCTTCCTCCAACTGGGCGGCACCGAGAAGACCGTCGAGTCCAACCTCCTGAGCGAGGGCATGACCTTCGACGAGCACGTCAAGGCGCTGGGCGACAAGAAGATCCGCGACGCCCAGCTCGACCGCGTCCTCTCACGCCAGGCGACCGTCAGCCGGCGCGACGTCGAGCAGTACTACGCCGTCCACATCGACGACTACACCAAGCCGTCCCGCGCCGTGCTCAGGGTCCTCCGCATCCCACTCAGCAAGCCCGACCAGATCGCCGACGCCGAGCAGCGCCTCGCCGCGGGCGATCCCTTCGACGAGGTCGCCTTCGACCTGAGCGACTTCGCCCCCCTCGAAGACGGCGATCCCATCGAGACCGCCAACACAAGGCTCAAGGTCCTCACCGAGCCCTACGAAGAGACCGAGTTCTACGCCCTCGAACCCCTCAACGACGCCATCCAGGCGCTCAAGCAGGGCGACGTCACGCCCCGCATCGATGGCAGGGTCTGGGTGTGGTGGGTCCGCCTCGAGGTCCTCGAAGAGGCCCACGTCGTCCCCCTCTACGACGCCCAGTTCGAGATCGAGGGCAAGATCGAGCAGGCCCGCAAGACCGAAGCCGCCAACAGGTACTTCGAGTCCCTCCTCGAGAAGTCCAGCACCACCAACCCCGATGCGATGATCCGCGAACTCACCGAGTTCGCCATCGCCCGCTACCTCCCCGCCCCCGCTGGCGAGGCGAGCGAGGGCTCGCGCTGATCCCCGTCCTCGCGATCGGACGCGGCCCCGCCCGCCGCCCCTCCACCCGCGCGGTCGGCAGGATCGGCGAGCGTATCGCCGCCCGCGCGATGCGCCGCGCCGGGTGCCGAGTCATCGGACGCAACGCCCGCACAAAGACAGGCGAGATCGACCTCATCTGCGAAGAACGCCGCACGCGCTGCATCGTGTTCGTCGAGGTCAAGTCACGCTGGGCCGACGCCCCGCCCGACCAGCGCATCGCCCCCGAGGTCAACATCACCCCCCACAAGCGCCGCAAGCTCATCGCCGTCGCCAACGACCTCGTCCGCCGCCGCGGCTGGTCAGACCGCCCCCTCCGCATCGACGTCGTCGCGGTGGAACTGGCCCCGCGCAACAAGCCCGCCATCCGCCACACACGCAACGCCGTCGTCGCCCGCTGAACGCCGAACCCAAAACCCGGCACCCGCGACCCGGAACCCGATCCCCGTATCCTCCACCCCATGTGCGGCATCGGCGGCATCGTGCGCATCACACCCCCGGGCGAGCCCTTCGAGCCCATCCCCGAAGCATGGGCCGATGCGCTCGACACCCACATCGCCTGGCGCGGCCCCGACGGCGCGGGCCGCTTCCGGGACAAAGTGGAGCGCACCGACGGCTCCATCGTCGAGGTCGTCCTGGTCCACCGCCGGCTCTCCATCATCGACCACGAGGGCGGCGCGCAGCCCATGGTGTGGCGCGGTCCCGGTGGCCCTGCCGGTGGCCCGGCTCGCCGAGCCGGGTCTCTTGTAACCACCGGAAGGGTCGAAGACCCGGCTCGGCGAGCCGGGCCACCGGCAGGCGACAACCTCATCGCGCTCGTCTTCAACGGCTGCATCTACAACCACCGCGAACTCCGTGCCGAGTTGGAGGCTGATGGCGCTCTGTTTACCACCGATCACTCCGACACGGAGGTAATCCTCGCGCACCACGTTGCCTCGCGAGGATCCAGCGTCGATGACCTCCCTCCGATCCCGCTCGGATGGCTCGTCGACACCCCACCTCAAGCCATGCACGCCGCACTCCTGTGGGATCGCGCGTTGGACTACATCGCTGGCTCACGCGATGCATTCGGGGAGAAGCCGCTCTACAAGTGGTCAGATGGCCGGCGCGTCGCGGCGGCGGCGAGCACGGTGCCCGCCATTGACAGTATCCGCAGAGCAGTGGGGGCGGCGCCGGCGATCGATCGAGCAACTTTGGTCGCGTGGCTGGCACTCGGGAGCCACGCGCATTCGCCCAGAGGAGTTCTTGCCACATCGCGCGATGAAGTCAGCATCATCGCCCCGCCAGACCTGCCCTTCAAACGCGGCTGGTCGATCCGCGGCGCCCTTGAGTGGGTCTGGCTGTTCCCCGTAATGCTCATCGCCATCGCGATGACCGTGGTGTTCGTGCCAGCCCTTGTCGTCGTACTGCTCGTGCGGTCGTGGGCCAAAGGGACACTCTCGCGGACAGCAGACGCGACCAACGGCCCGACGCGGCGCACCCGGCGCGTCGACGAGTTGCACCAACTCCTCTCCACCTCCATCGCCAACCGCCTCGACGCCGACGTCCCCATCGGCTGCTTCCTCTCGGGCGGCATCGACTCATCCCTCATCGCCTACTACGCCAACCAGGCCCGCCCCGGCATCACCACCCTCTGCATGCGCATGCCCGATGAGCGCTACGACGAATCCGAGCACGCCCAGCGCGTCGCCGACATCCTGGGCACCAACCACATCACCGTCGACTGCGCGCAAGACCCCGCGGGCGACCTCGTCCACATCATCGAAACGCTCGGCCTGCCCTTCGGCGATTCCTCCATCCTCCCGACCTACTGGCTCTGCAAAGCCGCCCGCCAGCACATCAAGGTCGCCCTCTCGGGCGATGGGGGGGATGAGCTGTTCATGGGCTACGAGCGCCACCGCGTCGCGGGCCTCCTCCGGTGGGCGATGCTGCCCGCGATGTTCTACCACCCCCGCCTCGACGAGACCGACCCAACCTCGCGCTCATCCAAGAAGGCCCGCTTCCTGCGCGCCGCACGCGGCCGGGGCTACGCCGACCTCGTCTCCATCTTCGACTCCACCGACCTGCGCCGCCTCATCCGCGGCAAGCGCAAGGGCACTGGCGCGATGGACCAGGTCTACGGCCGCGCCGCCGCGCGCCGGTGGGACCTCGCCCACTACCTCCCCGATGACCTCCTCCGCAAGACCGACACCGCATCCATGCTCTGCGGCCTGGAAGTCCGCGCCCCGTTCCTCGACTCCGCCGTCGCCAACTTCGCGCTGAGCCTCCCCCCGCGCGTCCACCTCGCCAGACGCGAGACCAAACACCTCCTGCGCGAACTCGCCCGCCGCCACTTCCCCCCCGAGGTCACGCACCGCCCCAAGCAGGGCTTCGCCATCCCCATCGGGCAGTGGTTCCGCACCGACCGCGGCGGCATGCGCACCCTCCTCCGCGAACGCCTGGCCGGCCCCGAGCCCTTCGGCATCGCCCACCAAGCCCTCGACTTCAACATGGACTACGTCCACCAAATGCTGGATGAGGACGACGAGGCGGGACGCGGTGGGGGGGCAGCGCCGAGCGGGACACGCGGCCGCGACCACTCGCAACGCCTCTACATGCTGCTCGTGCTGGCGATCTGGGGGCAGGCTGAGGCTAGACTCGTTCGTCGCGAGTGACCTTATTGGAGGTACGTCATGGCAATGATCCGGCGTGCGCACGTCTCCAAGCTCGCCCTCATCGCATTGATCACGTCCGTGCTGTTCCTCATCGTCGTCGCGGGGCTGTTCGTGCTCGCCGGTGTCGGGATGTCCGGTGTTCCGACTATGCCCGCTCCCTTCGAGGTCCGCGTCGAGAACCAGCGGGCCAGCCGATCGACCGTTGAACTGCAGGACTTCCCGAGCAGCACAACCGTGTCGCACCCCGAAGGCCGACAGCTGGCCCCGGGGATCCTGCGCCTCGCACCTGGCGCGATCGCCACAATCGAAGGGCAGACCGAGGACTTCTACTCGGGCCTTTGGCTCAGGTTCGCCGCGAGCGGGACGTACGACCCGGGGATCGTCGTAAGCAAGATCGACCAACCGACCGGCATGATCGAGATCAAGTCGGGCTCATGGCTTGTCGTCCTGACCGATGATGAGCAGGGGCGGTTCCGCGTTCGGCTCGAGAACGCGCCAAGTGGAACTGACTAGACCTTCAACACATCCGCCGCCTTATACGTCCCTCCCAGCACCTTCTTGGCGTCCGCCCCCATCCAATCATCCACGATCGACGCGTACACCGTGCGGAAATCGGTGTGGAAACGGAGGTCGCCGTTGTCGAGGCTCTTGAGCGACGGGTGCTTGCCGTGGATGCCCGGCTTGACCATCGGGCCCATCAGGAACATGGGCGCGGCGGTCCCGTGGTCGGTGCCGCCCGAGCCGTTCTGCGCGACGCGCCGGCCGAACTCCGAGAACGAGATCGTCAGCACGCGCCCGTCGTTGCCCTGCGCCTTCAGGTCGCGATAGAACGCCGCGACCGACTCCGACATCTGGTTCATCAGGTTCCCGTGACGCCCGTTCGCAGCACCCTGCCCCGCGTGCGTGTCAAACCCGCCAAGCGTGACGTAGTACACCCGCGTCTCGAGCCCGGCCCGGATCATCTGAGCCACCATCGCAAGCTGCCGCGCCAGCCCATTGCCCGGGTAGGGGACCAGCGGCCGCTGCGCCACCGCCTCACGGATGCGCGAGGAGGCGAGCTGCGCATCGAGCGCCGTGCGCGTCAGGAACGCCTCGTTCGACCCCGCCGGCGGCGTGTTCGCGGGCGGCGCATGGTCCGGATCATCCGGCCCGCCCTTCGTGATCTCGTTGTACGGCTCGGCCATCGACTCGTGCAGGTCGAGCCCCGACCACCGGAACAGCTCCTGCGTCTCGAAGCTGATCGGCTTGAACCGCCGCCCCTGCATCGCCAGCGGCGCGCTGCGCCCGATCGCGATCCCCGCGTGCCCCGAGCACCCATCGGGCGAGCCGGCGCAGTCGTTGTCAAAGAACCGTCCGATCCACCCATCGCCGATGCCCGACGTGTCGCCCGTGTGCCAGATGTCGGTGGATGTGAAGTGCGAGCGGTTCGGGTTCGGATACCCCACGCCCTGCACGATCGACACCAGCGCATCGTCGTACAGCTCCTTCAGCGCCGTCATCTGCGGGTGCAGCCCAAGCCCGACCGACTTCTCGAGCGTCAGCGCCTGCGACTCGGGGATCGCAATGCCGGGCCGGGCCCGGTAGTACTCCGGATCGCCAAACGGGATCACCGTGTTGAGCCCGTCGTTCCCCCCCGCCAGCTGCACGACCACCAGGATGCGGTCCTCGGGCATGTCCGGGATCGACGCCAGCGCCGGGTCCGTGTTCTGCATCGCCTTCGCAGAATCGGTCAGGAACCACGGCACCGTCATCGTCGCCGACACGAGCCCGACGCCCGTGTGCAGAAAGTCCCGGCGAGTCCACGACTTGGAGTTATGCAGGTCCATGTTGGTTCCTTCGGGGAGTGTGTACCACAGAGGTCACAGAGGGGCACGGAGGCAGAGGAGAGCAAGACGTGGCCGACTGGGGTGCGTCGGGACCCTGGCGGGAGCGCGGCAGATCGCGGGAACCCACATCGCATTCCTCTCCGTGATCTCTGTGTCCTCTGTGGTTCATTCTTCTCCGGATCAGCTGAGCTGGTACTCAGGCATGGCGGTGATGAGCGCGATGAGGGCGATCACGATGTCGTCCGTGATCGCATCGTTGTGCTTGTGCGTGAACTCGAGCAACACCCGCTCCCGCTCCGGCCGCTCGCCGGGCCCCAGCATGAAGCGGAGCAGGTAGGCGACGACCCGCTGCGGGTCGCGCTCGGCGCCCGGGTCGGTCCGCGCCAGGTCCGCGAGCAGCACCGACGGGTCGTACCGATCGATCTGCGCCAGCGCCGAGTAGCCCGTCGGCGTCTTGCCCGTCAGCAGGAAGTTCAGGATGTTCTGGCGCACGAAGAGCGTCGAGGTGTTGATCCACGACCGCCCCCCGTCCCACCCCGCGACGTTGGGCGGGAACAGCAGGTTCTGCCCCATGAGGTCGAGCGATTCAACAAGAATCCCCAGGTCGCGCACGGGCGTGCGCAACGACCGCACCGCCCCGACCACCAGCTCCACGGGCGACTTGATGTGCTCGCCCACCACCGCGTCCGCGTAGAAGTGCTCTGACAAAAGCATCTTCCGGAGCATCGGCCGAAGCTCGTACTTCTGCCCCGCGAGCGTCGACGCCAGGTTGCGGATCACCGACACCGTCGGGCGGTAGTCGTCGTGGTCCTTGCCCGGCACCTCGCGCACGAAGTAGCGGTACAGCTTCATGCAGATGAACTCGGCACACGACCGCCGCGCCAGGATCGCCTGCACGAAGTCGTCCCCGTCCATCCGCCCGCGCCTGCCCAAAATGTTCTTCGTCCCCTCGTCGTGCTGGTCCGGGTTGAAGATGAAGTCGTTGTGGTAAAAGGTGTACCCCGTCAGCGCGCGGGCACCCTCCTTGATGTCGCCCTCCTCGTACATCCCCTCGCCGAGCGAGAACAACTCCATCAGCTCCCGCGCCAGGTTCTCGTTCGGCGCATTCTTCCGGTTGGACGTGTTGTCGAGGTAGCGCAGCATCCCCGGGTCCCGGATGATCCGGAACAGCATCTGCCCGAAGTTCCCCGCCGCATGCTCGCGGAACATCTTGTTCTGCATGAACATGTGGTACGAATTCTCGATCGTCCGGTAGCTCGTCGCGAAGTGCCCGTGCCAGAAGAGTGTGAGCTTCTCCTCCATCGGGCGCGGCGTCTCGATCATCCGCGTGAGCCACCACTCCTGCATCCCCCGGACCTGCCTCCGGTCCAGGCGCTGCCGCTGCTGGCGCGCCTCGCGGAACTTCGCGACCTCGTTCTCATCCTGGTTGCGCAGCGCAAGCCGATAGGCCCGCTGCTCCTCCTCCGTGGGCGGACGCATGATGTCCGCCTCGAACGTGTGCGCATCGGGGCGCGGGTACGACGCATCGTCCTCGAAATCGAGCAGGTGGTCGACCGAACGCGCCGGGCCCCACTCCGCGAGCGTCCGCACCTGGTCGGGCGTCCCCCCGAACCCCGCACGGTTCAGCAGGTGCCGCGCCTGGTCGTAGCCAAACGCCGCCGGCGAGATGGGCTTGAGCGAGCTTGTCAGGCGTCCACTGGCTTGGCGCGGCATGATCCTGCTCCCTGGGCGGCGCGAGCCCGACCGCCCGCCACGCCCCCCGCACAACGAGAGCGCACGCGGTTCATTGCCGGGCGCACAACGCCGGTCACCGACACGTCCTCGGCACGCCGGGCCCGCTTAGCCTAACCCAACGCGCCTCAGTCCTTGTCGTCCTTCTTCGACGCCGGACCCGAGGATGGGTTCTCCCCGCCGGGCAGCCCGGGCCCGCCAAGCCCCCCTCCAAGGGGCATCGCCCCGCCCGCAGAGCCCGCGAGCCGCCCAAGAGCCCCCGCCGGACGCCGCGCGGCCGGTGCCTGTTGGGGTGCCGCCGCCGGCTGACCACCCGCCTGCTGCTGCGCCGGTTGCTGTTGCTGCTGGGGTGCAGGCTGCTGGGGCCGCGGGGCCGGACGCGCCCCGGCGGGCAACTGCGGCGTCACCTGCGCCCGGAACACGAACTCCGCCGCCCGATCGCGCAGCCGGTCGAGCATCTCCGTATACAGACGCGACCCCTCGCGCTTGTACTCGATCCGCGGGTCCTGCTGCGAGAACGCGCGGAAGCCGATCGCGTCCTTCAGCTGGTCCATCTGGTACAGGTGGTCCTTCCACGCCGGGTCGAGCGTCTCGAGCAGCACGAGCCGCTCGAGCTGCACCATCTCCGCCCGCAGGACCGACTCGATCCGCGACCGCACCGCGATCGCCCGCTTCTCCCCACGAAGGCGGTGGTTCCGTGGCGTCAATTCCACGCCCAGCCGCTCGCGCAGGTGCGCCTGCTGCGCATCGGGGTCCTCGATCGCCAGCGCCTCCGCGACCTCGCGCTCGATCCGGTCGCTCTTGGTGAATTCCGCCGAGGCCCGCATCAGCTCATCGCGGAGCTGCTGGGGCATCTTCGTCCTAAGCACCGACTCGTCCCACCCCAGCTCGTACCGCAGGTTCGCCCAGTTCACGAGCGACGCCCCCGCCGCCTTCGCGTCGTGCTGCATCATCGACATCGTCATCTGCATGACGAAGTTCACCGGGTGCTCGACCTCGCGCCGCTCGAAAGCCTCTTGCACGCGCTCCATGATCCGGTCGACCACCCCCTCGGTCGTCAACTCGGGGTCGCTCACCTCCTCGACGCTCACCTTGAGCCCCGTCGTCCGCTCGACCCACGCCACCAGGTCGCGCGCCCCGAGGTCCGCAACCATGTACGGGTCGAGCCCCGACAGGTCCGCCTCGTCCACCTGCACCCGCGCCCCGGCACGGAGCATCTCCGCGATCTCGCCCGTGGGCTTCTCCGCAACGTCGCTCGCCGTGATCTGCACCCCGAACCGCGACTCGCCCCAACCGACGAGCCCCTTCACGTCCATGTCCTCGATCGCCGCACCCTCCGGGATGTACTCGCCGAGCGTCAGGTCCACCTCGTGGCCCGCCTCCGCGACCGCCTCGCGCCGGAGCTGCTTCTCGAGGTCCTCGCGATCCCCCGCGCGGATCCGCTCGGGCGGGATCGAACAACCAAGCGCCTCCGCCGCGTACTCCGCGATCTTCTCGTTGCGATACCCGGGCGACAGGTACGTATCCACCGCGTGCCCGACCGAGTCCGAGATGAACTCGAGGAGCATCGTGCGCACCCGATCGCCATCGAGCACACGCTGACGCATCCCGTAGAAGTCCTGGCGCTGGTGCTCCATCACCTCGTCGTACTCGAGGATGTTCTTGCGGATCTGGAAGTTCCGCTCCTCTACCTTGCGCTGGGCCTTCGCGATCGACTTCGAGAGCATCGGGTGCTCGATCGCATCGCCCTCCTTCATCCCCATACGCGACAGGATCTTCATCGTCGTCTCGCCCGCGAACATCTGCATGAGCGGGTCCTCGAGCGACACGTAGAACCGCGACGAACCGTTGTCGCCCTGACGGCCGGCACGCCCGCGGAGCTGGTTGTCGATTCGCCGCGACTCGTGCCGCTCCGTGCCGATCACGTGCAGGCCACCAAGCGACTCCACCGAGTCACGCCACCCGATCCGGTGCAGCGCAAACCGCCCCTGCTCGTCGAGCAGGTTCCGAAGCTCCTCGGCCCCGTAACCGCCCGCCTTCTTCTCATCCACCCACGCGTACTCCACCGCCCACTTCCGGAGCAGCGCCAGCTCGAGCTCGCCGAACGACATCGACTCCGCGTCACGCTTGCTCACGCCATCCAGGTGGTTCGGCGCGATCTTGCGGTACACCTTCTCGCGCACCTCCTCGTCGCTCGCGTCCACCTTCAGGTCGCGCGGCGCCAGGTTCCGCCGCTGCCAGTGCGCCAGCAGGTCCTCCCGGCTCACCTTCGCGAGCTTGATGTCCGTGCCACGCCCCGCCATGTTCGTCGCGATCATCACCGCGCCGAGCGTGCCCGCGCTCTCGATCATCCCCGCCTCGCGCTCGTGCTGCTTCGCGTTGAGCACCTCGTGCTTGATCGCGTGCTTCTGCGTGAGCATCTTCGAGAGCGTCTCGCTCTTCTCGACGCTCGTCGTCCCCACGAGCACGGGCCGGCCCACATCGTGGAACAGCTTGATCTCCTCGACGATCGCGCCCCACTTGTCCTTCGCCGTCAGGTAGACCGTGTCGTCGTAGTCGCGTCGCGTCACGGGGACGTTGGTCGGGATCACGACCACGTCGAGCTTGTAGATGTCGTTGAACTCCTGCGCCTCCGTGTCCGCCGTGCCCGTCATGCCCGCCAGGCGGTCGTACATCTTGAAGAAGTTCTGGATCGTGATCGTCGCCACCGTCTGCGTCTCGGGGCGGACCTTCAGGCCCTCCTTCTGCTGGATCGCCTGGTGCAGCCCGTCCGACCACTGACGCCCCACCATGGGACGCCCCGTGTTCACATCCACGATCACGATGTCGGGCTCGCTCTGGCCCGTCATCGGGTCGGGCGTCGCCATCACCACGTAGTCCACATCGCGCTCATACACCGCGTGCGCACGCAGCGCCTGCTCGAGCAGGTGGGGCACGTCGATGTTCGCGCCGACATAGAACGAACCCACGTCCGCCTTCTTCTGCGCTTCCTGCACGCCATGGTGCGTGAGCGTCACCTGCTTCTTGTCCTTCTCGACCTCGTAGTACCGCGCGTGGCGGTCGCGCGACTCCTCGAGCTCGATCAGCTCCGCGCGGTACTTCTCGAGCTTCTCGCTCAGCGCAGGCACGGCCGACTTGTCCCGCGCGTTGCGGATGTCGCCCTCCGTGCCCTTGATGTTCATCTTGCACTTCTCGACCCGCGCCTCGGCCTCGTCCCAGGGCTTGTTCAGCCGCACCAGGTGGCGCGCAAGGTCCTCGCCCAGGTCGTAGCGCGGCTCGCCCTCGTGCGCCTGCCCCGAGATGATGAGCGGCGTCCGCGCCTCATCAATCAGCGTCGAGTCCACCTCGTCGACGATCGCGAACTCACGCGCCCGCTGCACCTGCTGCTCCGCCGCACGCTTCATGTTGTCGCGCAGGTAGTCGAAGCCAAACTCCGACGTCGTCCCGTACACCACGTCGCACAGGTACATGTCACGCTTCACGTCCTCGCCCTGCATGTGCTGCGGGTGGATCGCCCCGACCGTCAGCCCCAGCGCGTGGTAGAACGGCGCCACCCAGTCACGGTCGCGCTGCACCAGGTAGTCGTTCACCGTCACCACATGGCAGAGCAGGTTGTCGCAGCACGCCAGGTAGCACGCGAGCGGGGCCACGATCGTCTTGCCCTCGCCCGTCTTCATCTCCGCGATCTTGCCGTTGTAGAGCGTGATCCCGCCGATCAGCTGCACATCGAACGGGCGCGCCCGGAACGGCGGCCTCGACTCGGGGAACAGCTCCCGCACCGCGTCGTACACCTCGTTCGGGATGTCCATCCACACCCACGCGGGCACCGCCTCCGCGAAGCCAAGCAGGTCGTCCTGAGGCGCCCGCGCCTCCGTGCCGTCCATCTCCGCCTTGAGCTTCTCGTACGTCTCGCGCACCCCCACGGGCAGGCGGTCAACCGGGAACTGGTCCGCAAACCGCGGGTTGAACGCGTTGCGGATCCCCACCGCCCGGTCCATCACCTCCCGCGCCACCGCGAACACCTCGACGATGATGCTGTCGAGCGAAGCACCCGCCGAGACCCGATCGCGGAACTCCTGCGTCTTCGCGCGGAGCTGCGCATCGGTCAGCCTCCGCATCTCGGGCTCGAGGTCCCCGATCCCGCTCACCCGATCCGTGAGCTTCTTGACCACGCGCACGTTGCGCGAGCCGAACATCTTGTTGATAACCGGACCCAGGACAGGGATTTCGCTGCTGGCCATGACGGAGCCTTCCGTGTGGACGGGTGGGCGCACCCCAGGAGTGCGCCGCGTGTCGTAAAGTTGATCGTGATCAATTGCCGGGATCGCTGCGCCAGAACCGACGCGGCGCGGGCCGACCAGGGGCCGGCGTGCGGTGAGCTTGCTCAGGGCGCGCCACGCAGCGCGCAACGCTCAACCAACCGGCGGCGCAGGACCAGACTGCGCATACCCCCACCAACCCGATGGCGCCGCCAACGGGCTGGCGAACGCAACCGCCTCGCAACGCCCGCCACCGATGCTCCCCACCCGCTCAGACCAGATGGGCAGCACCGCCAGCGCCTCGCGCGGCGACTCGCTCGCGCCAAACGTCATCCCCATCGCCACGACCCGCGCCCGCTCCGCGAACGAGCCCGAGGGCTCCGCCGCAAGCGCAGATGGCAGCACGCTCAGCATCAACAGGAACGCGAACAACGGCGCACCCGCGTTGCGGGTGTCGGCAGTCGGGCGCGTCTGGGCTGATCCGGGGCGGCTCATAGCTCCTCACAGTATCGGAGCGTCGCGAGGGCGAGGCAAACTCCGATCGCCCGCCATCATGGCAGGTCCGAGAGGCCCATCACCCCTTTCACCCGCCCCTCGCCCCCAACGCCCACTCCTCTACGCTAAGCCAATGCCCACCGGCCCGCGCCAACCCACCACCCCCCAACAGGGCCGCGTCGAGACCCACCGCCTCGATCAGGTGGCCTCCACGATCGACCAAGCCCGGGCCATGATCGAGTCGGGCCGCATGACCGCGCTCGATGCCCCCCGCGCCATCGCCATCATCGCCCGCCAGCAGACCGCCGGACGGGGCCGCCGGGGCGACCCCTGGCTCAGCCCGCCGGGCGGCCTCTGGATGACCCTCGCCCGCCGCGCCCCTTCCCCGACACCCACCCCCGACGCCATCGCGATGGCCCTCGCACTCACCGTCGCCCGTGTCGCCGAGCGCACGCTGGAACGCCACGCCACGCCCGCCCCCATCACCATCAAGCCGCCCAACGACATCCTCGTCGCAAGCGCCAAGCTCGCCGGCTGCATCGCCCAGGTCGTGGCGCACGAGGGAACCGACTACGTGCTCGCGTCCATCGGCCTCAACGTCAACAACTCCCCAGCCCCCATCGAGCGCACCCTCGACCGCCCCGTCGCCTCACTCGCCACCCTCGCCGGTCGCGACCTCCACCTCGACGCCCTCGCATCCGACCTCATTGCCGAACTCACGACCCTGCTCGATACCAACCCCGATTCCATGCGCGCAGAGTACGACCGCAGGACCGCGGGTGACTAGCGAGCCGCGACCGTCACGGAGCGGAGCCGCTCGGCGTCCAAACCGCGCTCACGCCCGCAGCTCCTCCCCAAGCACGTGCGCCCGCTCGCCGTACAACTTCTCCAGCCGCGCCGTCAACGGCTCAACCTGCCCAAGCCCAACCGCACACGCAAGAAGCAGATCGATCAACCCGAGGTAGTCATCCGTCCCCACATACTCCCGCCCCGCGCGCGCATTCGCCAGCGCATGCGCATCCTCGCTCTCCACCAGGTCCAGGTCCGCCATGTTGTGGTAGTTGCCCAGCGGCAGGCACAGGCACGTCGACTCGTACCCGAACGCCTGGTAGCACGCCGCCTCGCACACGCCGCCCGGCATGAGCTTGCGCTGCGAGCGGAACACCGGGCCGCCCGCCACGTCGCGGGCCTTGGTCAGCTCCTCAGCGACCTTGGCGATCGCCCCCGTCAGCGCGGGGCTGAACGTCGTCGAGCGGTCGCCGACGCGGATGATCGGGCCGGCGCCGATCGGAGAATCGTGCGGGAACGAGCGCGAGTTCTCCAGCAGCACCGCCCGCGAGCCGGCGGGCATTGTGCCCGCCTTGCACGCCGCGATCGCGCCGATGAAACCGATCTCCTCGGCCCGCGTGAGCAGCAGGCGGACGTGGCGGGCCCCAGGCTCGCCCCGCAGCGCATCCATCATGCACAGGGCCGCGGCCAGCGCCGCCAGGTCATCGCACGCATGGGTATAGAGGATGCCGTCCTTGATCTCAGGGTCCGGCAGGTCCCACCGACCGACGTCGCCGACGCCGATGCCCGAGGCGTCATCGCCCCCGCGGACCTCCGCCTTGCACGCGCGAAACGGGTCGGCCGGGCCGGCTTCGGTAATGGTCGCCCGCACCGTCTGGTCGTCGGCCGTGTGGATGACAACGGGCGCATCCTTGAAGTAGGGGTCCTTCACGCCGCCCCGGAACTCGAGGTCGATCACGCCGCCAGCCGCCGGCCCTTTGACGACGAACCCCGGGTGGTCGAGGTGGGCGGTGATGTAGAGGGGCGGCGCCGCACCGTCGCCCTCGGCGTGCGCGATCGTCAGGTTGCCGTGCGCATCGCGATCCAGGCGCAGGTCAGGGCGACCCGCGCACCACGCCTCGACCCACTGGACGATGCGCCACTCGCGCCCGGCCGCGGTCGGGATGGCGGTCAGCTCGAGCGCGCACGCGAGCGCGGCGTCACGGTCGTAGGCGGGCAGTTCCATGGGCCAGAGGGTAGCGGGAGCGCGGGCGAGGCCTAGAGTCGGGGCCGATGCCCGCACGCGACCGATCAAGCCGACACCGCTACCAGGACTACCGCAAGCGCCGGGCCACCGAGCCGCACCTGGTCTCAGCCGTCGCCGACGACCCGACCGGGCGGCGCAAGAGCCAGAAGGCCAACCGTCCGTTCCTGACGCTGCTCCGGCGGTTCTGGGGCGTGCTGGGGAGCAACCGGCGGGGCGTGATCGCGGCGCTGGGCACCGTGACGATCGCGACGCTGCTCAACCTCTCGATGCTGGCCTCGCCCAAGCTCATCATCGACTACGCGATCACGGACAAGCCCGGGCCGGCGGGCATCCCAGAGTGGCTCGCTCTCACCCACGATCGGCGGGAGCTGCTCTGGCTGATCTCGGGCGGCGTGGTGGTGATCGCCCTGGTGAGCGTCGGCGTCAGCCTGTGGGGGCGCTGGCAGATGACGCTGCTGACCAAGAAGGTGCAGGTGCGCCTGCGCCGCTTGGCCTTCGAGCGCGCGGTCCGCCTGCCCCTGCACCGCGTCCACGCGCTGAAGTCCGGCGGCATCGCCAGCATGCTGCGCGACGACGCCGGCGGCGCGGGCGAGCTCATCTTCACCATGCTCTACAACCCGTGGCGCGCCATCGTGCAGCTCATCGGGACGATCATCGTGCTGACGGTGGTCGACTGGCGCCTGGTGGTCGGCGCGATCGCCCTCCTGCCCATCATCTGGTACACCCACCACGTGTGGATCAAGCGCATCCGCCCCATCTACCGCGACATCCGCCTCACCCGCCAGGGCATCGATGCACGCAGCACCGAGGTCTTCGGCGGCATGCGCATCGTCCGCGGCTTCGGGCGCGAGCGCGGCGAGGCCGGCTCGTTCGTCACCGGCACCCACTTCATGGCCCGCCAGGAGATCCTCGCCTGGTGGCGGGCCCGCGCCGTGGACATGTCCTGGCAGGTGCTCGTCCCGCTCGCCTCCGCGGGCGTCATGCTCTACGGCGGCATGCGCGTCATCGATGGCGACCTCACCCTCGGCGACCTCATGCTCTTCTCGGGCTACCTCCTGGCCCTGCTCGGCCCTCTCGAAACGCTCGCCTCCACCGCCACCCAGATCCAGACCCAACTGGCCGGCTTCGACCGCACCCTCGACCTGCTCGACGAGTCGCTCGAGTTCGACGGGTCACGCGATGGCGTCGTGCTCGATCGCGCGAGCGTGCGCGGCGACATGGCCTTCGAGCACGTCTCCTTCCGCTACCCGGGCGGCAACGAGGACGTCCTGCGCGATATCTCCCTCCAAGTGAAGGCCGGCGAGACCATCGCCCTGGTCGGCGCTTCGGGCGCCGGCAAGACGACGCTGTGCAACCTCGCCGCCCGGTTCTTCGACCCCACCGCCGGCGTCATCCGCTTCGACGGCATCGACCTCCGCGAGATCGACATCGACTCCTACCGATCCCTCCTGGGCGTCGTCGAGCAGGACGTCTTCCTCTTCGATGGCACCGTGGGCGAGAACATCGCCTACGCCCGCCCCGGCGCAACCGACGAAGACATCGAAGAAGCCGCACGCATCGCCAACGCGTCGGGCTTCATCCACAAGACGGAACGCGCTTACGACACCGTCATAGGCGAGCGCGGCGTCCGCCTCTCGGGCGGACAGAAGCAACGCATCGCCATCGCCCGCGCCGTCCTCGCCGACCCGCGACTCCTCATCCTCGACGAAGCCACGAGCAGCCTCGACACCGAGAGCGAGCAGCTCATCCAGGCCTCACTCGCACGCCTCATGCAGGGGCGCACCTCCTTCGTCATCGCACACCGCCTGTCAACGATCCGACACGCCGACCGCATCGTCGTCATCGAAGACGGCCACATCGTCGAGTCGGGCACACACGACGAACTCATCGAGGCAAGCGGCCGCTACGCGGAGCTGCTCGAGAAACAAGTCGCCCCGCCCGAAGCCGGCGCGGTGGCGCAGTAGCTCGGCCCCAGCGCCGTCCCGGCACAACTTGTCCCGAATTTCACACCGCCCCCCGCCGCCGCGGTGTGGATCGAGCCGCCACCTCCACATACCGTGTCCACTGGTCGGTCCAGGCCCACGCTTGTGGGCGTTCAAAGGCAGAGAGCAAGGGGTCTGAGATGTTCGTCCGAGTCGCACGCTGGTGGATGGTCCTGGGAACGGTGGCCGCGATCGCATGCCTCGCATCGCCAACGCCCACGTTCGCCCAGGACGACGGCGAGACGCCCCCCGTCGCCACGACCCCCGCCGATGCCGCGCTCGACCTCAGCCCCGAAGTCCTCGCCCTCCAACTCAAGCCGCTCCGGCGCGACGAACTCAAGGAAGAAGCCGAACGCTGGATCGCCCTCCTCCAGGCCAAGGTCCAGCAGCTCAGCGAGGTCTCCATCGCCGCCCGCTCGGCCGAAGGCCAGGGCAAGACCGACCTCAACACCCAGGCCGACCAGCTCCGCGAGCAGCGCGCCGCGCTCATCACGCGCGTCGACCTCGTCCTCACCGCCTTCGAGAACAAAGGCGGCGACGCAGACGAGTTCCGCGACTACG
This sequence comes from Phycisphaerales bacterium, assembly GCA_965228605.1. Taxonomy (GTDB): domain Bacteria; phylum Planctomycetota; class Phycisphaerae; order Phycisphaerales; family UBA1924. Next base: position 2,083,106 of record OZ245825.1, on the reverse strand, counting down.
TCGACGCCGTCAACACCCTCGAAGTCGACGGCACCGATCCCTTCGCCGCGATGCAGACCATCACCGCGTGGGCCAAGTCGCCCGAGGGTGGCCTCAAGTGGGCCGGGCGGGCCGTGCTCTTCTTCGCGGTCCTCATCGCCGCGTGGATCGCCTCCCGCATCGTCGCCCGACTCGTCCGTCAGGCCGTCAAGCGCCTCAAGAAGACCTCCGCACTCCTCCAGGACTTCCTCGTCAACATGGCCCGCCAGGCCGTCATGATCATCGGTTTCGTCTTCGCCCTGAGCCAACTCGGCATCAACGTCGGCCCGCTCCTCGCCGCCATCGGCGCCGTCGGCTTCATCGTCGGCTTCGCGCTCCAGGGCACCCTCTCCAACTTCGCTTCGGGCATCATGATCCTCGCCTACCGACCCTTCGACGTCGGCGACGTCGTCGACGTCGCGGGAGTCAACGGCAAGGTCGAGGCCATGACCCTCGTCTCCACCACCATCGGCACCTTCGACAACCAGACCATCGTCGTCCCCAACAACGAGATCTGGGGCAACGTCATCAAGAACGTCACCGGACGCACCACACGCCGCGTCGACATGAAGTTCGGCATCGGCTACTCCGACGACATGGACAAGGCCAAGTCCATCCTCGAGGAACTCGTCAAGGCCCACCCCCTCGTCCTCGACACCCCCGAGCCGACCATCAAGGTGCACGAACTGGGCGACTCCTCCGTCAACATCATCTGCCGACCATGGTCCAAGACCGCCGACTACTGGACCGTCTACTGGGACCTCATGCAGCAGGTCAAGGAGCGCTTCGACGCCGAGGACATCACCATCCCATTCCCCCAGCGCGACCTCCACATCTTCCACGAGAACAGCGCCAACGTCATCACCGAGGGCAAGCCCGACGGCGCCACCGCCAAGACCTGACCCGCCCGCGCCTCACGGGCAGGCCCGGCCGAACACGCTGAGCACAAGGTTCAGGTCAGCAGACGTCACCGCGTTGTCGCCGTTCACATCCCCCGCGCAGTGAAACCCGTTCACACACCCGAACGTCGCCAGCACGATGTTCAGGTCCGCCGAGTCGATCACCCCGTCCCGGTTCAGGTCCTCCGCGCACGTGGGCGGCGCGAGCCCGAGGTACACCTTCACCCCCCCGAACCCGCCCCCATCCTCAGGACCCGCGCCCGCGGGCCCCACCGTCACGACATCGCCCTTCCCGTTCCCATCCAGATCGCCCGCGACCACGAACATCTCATCGTCGCCCACCGGGATCGTCTGCACGTTCGTGAACTGCGTCTGACCGTTCGACTGGTCGTTGCGGAACACCTTGACCACCCGATCGCCCGTCTCCGGATCGGTCGAGAGCACCACGATCTCCGGGTCGCCCTCGCCGTCCTCGCCCAGGTCGACCACTGCGGGCGGCGCAGGATCATCACACACGGGCAACTCCGCGGGCGGCGCGTAACCGCCGTCCCCCTCGTTCTCCGCGATCGAGACCTCTCCCGACTCGCGGTCCTCCGTGACGATGTCGATGTCCTTGTCGTTGTCCAGGTCGCCCGGTTGCACCGATCCCGGGTCCGACCCCGTGCCACCGCCCGACGTCAGGAAGTACTGCTCAGGCGGATCGAACCCGCCCCAGCCGTTGCCGATCCCCCCCGCATTCTTGAAGAACGCCAGCGTCCCAAGGCCCGGGTTCGCCGTGATCAGGTCCAGGTCGTTGTCGTTGTCGATGTCCGCCGCCTTCACATCCACCGGCAGCGCACCCTCCGCGATCGGGAAGAACACCGGGTCCGCGAGCCCGTCCCACCCACCGCCAACGCCGCCAACGTTCAGGTTGATCGCCACCGCGCCCGCGCCCTCCAGCGCCACCGCGAGGTCGGGACCATCGTCCTGATCGAAGTCGCCGATCGACAGCGCAACGGGCGTCTCACCCGCCGGCACCGTCACCTCGTTCCCCTCATTCATGCCTTCGTTCGAGTTCGTGCGCACGAGCACCGCCCCCTCGCCCGCCAGCGCAACCCCAAAGTCCAGCAGCCCATCCTGGTTGAAGTCCCCCGTCGTGAGCCCGCGCGGGTCGATCCCCACGAACGTCAGGAACGTCTCCTCAAAGCCCGCCCATTCCCCCTCACCCGTCACGCCCGCGTTGAACAGGATCATCACCATCCCGTTCCCCTCCGACGGGTTGCCCGGGTGGGGCAACGACACCGCAAGATCCAGGAACCCATCGGGCGCGCCAGAGTTCCCGTTGCCGAAGTCGCCAAGCACCGCCCCGTTGGGCGTCGAGTTCCCCGAGAAGCCAAGCCCCTCAGGATCGATCAGCACATCGCCATCCAGCGCCGAAACGACGAGCTGCACCACTGCGCCACCATCCCCGGGCCCCGCGCCCTCGGCATACGCAATGTTGAAGAAGAGCCCATCGGGCAACGCGGGCAGCAGCGCCGCCTCGAACCCCCCCTCGATCGCCGATGCGCTCAGCACGTCGATCGTGTCGCCCACTTCAAAGTCAGGCACAAACCCATCCGCGTAGGCCGCGATGAGCGTCCCCCCAAGCTCCGCCTCGCCCGACACCGCAAACAGGCTCGACTCACCGGGCCCGTCGCCGCCGATCACGACGTCGAGCCGCCCGCTCTTCGCGAACGAACCACCCGCGGGCAGCCCCGTTTGTCGAAAGTCGCCGAGCAACGTGAGCGTCGCCGCCCCGCCCGTAGGCGACTGCGGAGCAACCCGCCCGAAGTTCGAAAGCGGGAAAGCCGACGAGATGAGCGTGCCCGCGCCGCGCACGAGCGTCCCCGTCTCCGTATCGATCGCGATCGCAGACACCGTGCTCCCCTGACCCACGTGCATGTCAACCACGCCCGCCCCCGCCGTGATCGCCCCGCTCGGCACCACAAGGCTCGCGTTGAACTCCGAACGCACCCACGCGAACGACCCCGCCTCCTCCGCAAGCCCGACCGACAGCGCATCCACCGTGACCTCCGCCCCATCGAGCGACCACAGCGCCCCCGACCCCGCGCCCCCAACCCTGACCACGTCCGACTTGATCGCCACCTCCGCATCGACCACGTTGAGCAGCCCGTCAGACCCGGGCGCCGCCCCGATCGACACCTCCCCGCCCACACCAAACGCCGTCAGATCGATGTCGCCGATCGCGTCACCCTCGAAAGAAAGCGTCGCCTCGCCGAACCCCGCAATCGAGAGCACACGGTCCGGCGCGCTCACCGTGAGCAGCGCCCCGTTCGAGAACTTGGCGATCCCGCTCCCCCCGAGCCCAAGCCGCACATCGCCCGTCACATCGAGCCCCACACCGAACCCGTTCACGTTGAGCTGCGCAAACGACCCCTCGAACCCCGCAACATCCACCGACGTCGCGTGGATCGTCGCCGCCCCACCCGTCGAGAGCACGTTGAGCCGCGTGTCCAGCCCGTCATAGATGCCCACGACGAGCGAAGCGGGCGTCGGCGCACCCGAAAGAAGCGAGAGGTCGTTCCCGCCCAGGTTCAGGTTCACGAAGTCCGTGTGCACGCCCATCCGCCCCGCGCTCGCATCGCCCGTGAGCGTCACGAGGTACGACGACGACAACGGCGCAGGCCCCGCGATGTCATCAAACAGCGCCGCCTCGCACACGCCGGGCACGCCCGGGTCCCAGTTCGCCGGAGCCTGCCACGCCCCACCCGTCGGGCTCACCCAATACGACTGCCCCGCAAGACTGAACAGCGCCACGCTCCCCGTCGCGCTCGCGTTCGGCGCCACCGCATCAGGCCCGCCCACCGCGACCCGACCCTCGAACACCGCACACGAAGCCCCAAACAGGTTGTCATCATCACTCGGCGGCGCAGGGTCCGCCCCAAGCACACCCGTCTCACTCACATCCCGCGCCACGCCGTCGTACTCGAACACGTACGCCTTCCCCGGCGCAGCCCCCGCCCCCTCACGCGTCGCCCCAACCACGATCACGCCATCGCGGATCGCCACGCTCGACCCGAACCGGTCGGCCGGCAGCGCCCCCGACCCGTGGAACTTCTCGATCAACTCGGGCTTGAACGGGTCGCAGATGTCATACAGATACGCCGCGCCCGAATCGAAGCCGTTGACGCAGTCGCCAGGCGCACCGACAAGAGCCAGCTCCCCGTCCACCGCGATCGAAGCACCAAAGCGACCGACGCACCCACCCTCAGGCACGAGCTGCGCAAGCTGCTGCCCCGTCACAAGGTCATACACAAACGCCCGCCCCGCACCACCCGCAGCGCCCGGCGCACCGATCACGCCCGTCGCCCCCGAGGCATCCAGCGACTCACCAAAGTCCGCGTTCCCCCCGAGCCCGGGCCCGACCCCCGGGATCGTGCTCACCTGCGCGCCCGTGTTCGCGTTGAACACGTAGACCGCACCCGGGAACCCACCGCCCGCGAAGTCATCGGGCGCACCGACCGTCGCGATCGGGAAGTCACCCTCCGACAGCGCAACGCTCTGCCCGAACCGCACGCCAAACGTCGCCGATGAGAAGAACGTCTGGAGCAATGCGCCCGTCCCAACATCAAACAGGTCCGCCTTCCCGATCACCGAATGCCCGGGCGAACCCACGAGCACCCACCCGTCATCCCCGATCGAGGCGCTATCCAGCGCCGCCCCAAGTCCATCGTTGCACCCAACATCATCGGGCTCGAGGTCGTACATGTACGAAACGAACGGCGGCCCATCGAGCAACTCATACACGCGCACACGCCCGACCGGGTTGCCTTGCGGGCAGTGGCTCAGGTCAGGACGTCCGGGCCCGCCCACCACCAGATAGCTCCCCTCGAACACCACCGCCCCGCCAAACCGCTCACCGGCAAACCCTCCCCCCGTCGGGTAGAACTGCAACTCGAGCCCGGCCCCGCACGCCCCACCACCATGCGCCGCCGGCGCGCACCACGCACCCACCAACACAAGCCCGATCCACGCAAGGCTCACGCTTCGCTTCATGTCCTCTCCCCTTCGCCGATACGATACCGCAACCCCCCGGCGCAACAGCGATCCTTGCCCACACTCCACCACGAGAGAGCCCGCTCTCCCCCCACAAGGCGCGCCCCGTTCGCACGATGATCAGGGGTGATAACCAAGCCACCACGCGAGATCGCCCGCCCCCGCGCGTACGCTCCCCCATGCCGCCCACCGTCCTCACCATTGGTAATTTCGATGGCGTCCACACGGGCCACCACGCCATCCTCCAGCGCGCCCGCGCCGCCGCGGACAGCGCCGGCGCCACCGTCACCGCCCTCGCCTTCCACCCCCACCCCGCGACCCTCCTCCGCCCGACCGCCGCCCCGGCCCTCCTCACCACCTTCGAGCAGCGGAACCGACTCCTGCGCGAAGCCGGCGCCGACCACGTCGAACGCCTCGAACCCACCCCCGAACTCCTCGCCCGATCACCTGCCGACTTCATCGACGCACTCGTCGAGCGCTTCGCCCCCATCGCCATCGTCGAGGGCGCCGACTTCCGCTTCGGCAGCGCCCGCGCAGGCGACACCAACACCCTCCGCGAGCTCGCGCGCGACCGCGCCTTCGACGTCCACATCGTCGAACCCGTCGACGCGACCATGTCCGACCAACACCTCGTCCGCGCCTCATCCACCCACGCGCGCTGGCTCATCGAGCGGGGCCGCATGCGCGACGCCCACCTCCTCCTCGGACGCCCCTACGCCCTCACGGGCCAGGTCGTGCAGGGCGACCAGCGCGGCAGGACCATCGGCTGCCCAACCGCCAACCTCACCACCCCCAATCTCCTCCCCGCGAACGGCGTCTACGCCGGCGCCGCCCACCTCCCCAACGGCACCACGATGCCCGCCGCGATCCACATCGGCCCGCGCGACACCTTCGACCAACCGCAGCGCGTCGTCGAAGCCCACATCCTCGATTGGCAAGGCCCCGACCCCGCCGCCGCCGAGCCCGAATACGACTGGCCCCTCACCCTCGACATCACCGCCTGGCTCCGCGACCTCGCCAGGTTCGAAGGCGTCGACCCCCTCATCGCCCAGATCAACCGCGACATCACCCGCACCCGCGAACTGACCATCGCATGACTGCCCAAGCGCGTGCTTGTCCGGGCATCCTCCCCCGCCCTGGCGTGGGAAGTGCCGAGCGAAGCGAGGCGGAGGGAGGCGGAGCGAGCAAACACAAGACCGCGAGCGAAGCGAGCATCCGATGCCCCACCCTCTCCCCTTGGGGGAGAGGCCAGGCGAGGGGTTCATAACACCGAGCGAAGCGACCTCAACTCCTCACGAAGCCCTCAGCCTACCGCATCCCCTCAGGCAACTTCCCATGCAGCGCCTTCAGGTCCTGCGCCCGATCCGCCGGCATCACAAGCACCGCCTCATCCGTCTGCACGACGATCAGCCCCTCGCACCCCACCAGCGCCACCGTCCGACCGCCCGCCGTGTTCACCACCGTCGCGTCCTTGCAGTCATGCAGGTGCACGTTGTCCCCCGTCGCACGATTCCCCGCGCCGTCCGCGCTGAGCGTCTCCGCAAACGAAGGCCAGCTCCCCACGTCGAGCCAGTCCAGGCCCATGCGCACCGTCGCGACCTTCACCGCGCCCGCCTCGCTCGCCTTCCCACGCGTCCGCTGCTGCTCCCGCGTCGCCGGCTCCATGATCGCGTAGTCCACCGAGATCTTCGGCAGCGTCGGGTATACCTCGTTCAGCACCCGGTCCTGCTCCGCCGTCCCCCACGCCTCCGCGATCTCTACGATCCCCGCATAACTCTCGGGCTTGTACCGCTTCAGGCAATCCAGGAAAGTCGACGCCTTCCACACGAACATCCCCGCGTTCCAATCGAACATCCCCGACTCGACATACGCCTGCGCCTTCTCGAGCCCGGGCTTCTCCACAAACGCCTCGACCCTGCACGCCCCGTCAAACCCATCGATCGCGCCGCCACGCTCCACGTACCCGAACCCCGTCGCCGGGTACGTCGGCTTGATCGCAAACGTCACAAGCCGCATCGGGTCCTGCTCGACAAGCCTGTACCCCGTGTCGAGGCACGCGCGGAACACCCCGCCCGGCTCGATCAGGTGGTCGGCGGTGAGAACCGCAAACACCGCATCCGGGTCGCCCTTTGCCAGCACCGCCGCCGTGAACCCGATCGCGTTCACCGTGTCACGCCCCACGGGCTCACCAAGCACCTGCGCATCGGTGAACTCGGGCAGCACCTCCCGCACCTGCGACCGGTACGCCTCGTTCGTGCAGATGTAACGGCGCTCAACCGGGATCAGCCCATCAAGCCGATGCGCCGCGACCTCGAGCAGACTCGCAAAGCCATCGCCCGAGCGCACAAGCCGCGCCAGCTGCTTCGGCGCTTCCTTCCGGCTCACGGGCCATAGCCGCGTCCCCGCGCCCCCCGCCATGATCATCGCGTAACGCATCCGCCCTCCAAAGGGCCAAGGTTAGCCCTTGAGCGCCAGCGCCGCCGCCAATATCTCATCAGCGCCCGCGAGCTTGGGCTCCACACGCACCGCCTCGCCCACCAGCGCCTCAGCGCTCGCCCGGTTCTCCCCGAGCCGCACCAGCGCCGCCACCGCCTGCGAAGCACCCCCCGAAACCGGCGCTCCCGCGATCGCACCACCGCCCGGACCCACCACCGAGCCCGCCCCGAGCCCCACCACCCTTTCGCGCAGCTCGAGGCAGATCGTCTCCGCGAGCTTCTTCCCGATCTCAGGCAGCTTCGTCAGCGCCCGCGTGTCCCCAGCGCCGATCGCCGAGGCGATCTCGCCCACCGGCGCCGCAAACGCCCGCAGCGCACGCCGGTTCCCGAGCCCCTTCACTTTCGTAAGCAGCTCAAAGAGCGCCCGCTGATCCGCAGACATGAACCCGATCAACCGGGGCACAAACGACGCACCTTGCCCCACCGACTCCAGATACTCCACCGTCTCGAGCTCGACCTCCTGCCCCACCAGCGCACCAAGCTCATCCACGATCGCCGCCGGCACGAGCAGCTCACGCGCCACCCCCGCCTCACCACGCGCCCCCATCCACACCACAGCACGGTCGCCCCTCACCGATTCGAGCACACCACGCACACGCACAATCATCCCGCCACCCCCACGGCCCGAACCGCCCCAACCTCGTCATCCGCCCACACACGCCCGCTCTCATCCACGTACCGCCCCTCAAGATCAACAAACAGCGGCGGGTCGTGCGACATGATGGGCGCACGCGTCGTCGTGGGCCACCCCGTCGCCGACGCGAACCGTTCCAGAAGATCCTCCACGATCGCGCCGGGCGATGTACCCCCGCCATACCGCACCCGCGGGAGAAACCGCAACGAAGACCGGCTCGGCCGCCAGAGCGACCCCCACGCCGTCTCCGTCTGAGGCGTGCCGTCGATCACCACGGGCAGCACCTCCGCGCCCGTCCGCTTCACAATCAATCCCACCCCGGGCTGAAAGGGCAGCAGGGTCCTCGGCGGGCGCTCGATGTGCCCCTCCGGGAAGATCCCAAGCACCCCGCCCTCGCGCACATGGCGGATCGCCTCACGAAGCCCAGGCCCGCCCGTCTTCGACCCGCGCTCCACGAAGATGATCCGCGCAAACCCCCAGAAGAACTCGAGCGATGATGCCCGCATGTCCGCCGCCATCATCCACCGCACCTCGTCGGGCACCACCGTTTGCACCAGCACCGGGTCCACCCCCGCCGTGTGATTCGCCACGATGATCAAGGGCCCCGAGCCGCGCGGGGGCACGTGCTCCAACCCGCTCACCTTGAGCCCATGCACCAACCGCGCATACACCCGGAACCCAACCACCGTCAGCCCCGTCGCGGGGTCCCCATCGCGCACCTGCGCCCGACGCACCCACTGCGCAAACGCGACCACAACCGCCCAGCACCCAACGACAACCGCAACCAGCGCCCAATTCGCCACGACGCTATGGTAGCTTGCCCCACCCAAACCGCATGAGCACACAACCGCACCATCAAGGGCCAGTCATCGGGATCGACCTCGGCGGCACGCATTGCCAGGTCGGTGTCGTCGACGCCGAGGGCAGGATCGCCGGGCGAGCGCGGGGCCAATCGCAGGCCGCCAAGGGCTACCGCCACGTCATCGACCGCATCGCGCAGCTCGTCGAAGAAGCCTGCGACAAGGCGGGCATCAACCCGGACCACATCGAAGCCCTCGGCATCGGCGCCCCGGGCGTCATCGATGCGCCATCGGGCACCGTCGTCGAAGCCCCCAACCTCCAATGGACCAACGCCCCCCTGCGCGACGACCTCGCCGCAAGGTTCAACACCCCAAACGTCACCGTCGAGAACGATGTCAACGCCGCCATCCTGGGTGAGTGGGCCTACGGCGCCGCCCGCGGCGCCGACCACGCGCTCGGCGTGTGGATCGGCACGGGCGTAGGCGGCGGCCTCATCCTCAACGGCAAGCTCTGGCGAGGCCCCACGGGCTCGGGCGGCGAGATCGGCCAGACCGTCCTCCTCCCCGACGCCGTGCTGGGCAGGCGCAAGCTCGAACAGACATGCTCCCGCGCCGCCATCGAGCACCGACTCGCCAAGCTCCTCTCCACCAACCACCCCTCCTCACTCGACAAGGCCTACGAAGAGGGCAAGCCAATCAACGCCAAGGCCATCGCCGACGCCTACGAACAAGGCGACGAACTCGTCCGCCGCGTCGTCGACGAGTCCGTCGACCTCCTCGCCGTCGCGGTCGCCAACGCCCTCACCCTTCTCGGCATCGAACTCGTCGTCGCGGGCGGAGGCCTCACCGAACTCATGGGCGGCACGCTCTGCAAACGCCTGGAAGACCGCGCCCGCCTCGAAGTCTTCCCGCCCCATAACGACCGCATCCGCGTCCTCAAGACCAAACTCGAAGACGATGCGGGCCTCCTCGGCGCCGCGTGGGCGGCACGCCACACCACCACCCCCTAGCCCGACACCAACAACCTCACTTTTTTCTCCCCGATCGGGAACGCCCCCGAGCCCCGGCGCGTCCGACCCGCTCACGGGAGCGTGGACGCATCGGAGCGCCAACTCCCCACATACGAACAGTCCGCGTCTCGCACCTGCCACTTAGCCGGCGGCGTGGTGCGGAAATGGCTGCGTAGCACGGGCACAACGGAGGCAGTTCTATGCTGACAGCACCTTCTGGCGGCACGGTCGTCACGTGCGCGCTCCTCACCCTCTGCGCAGGCGCGCTCGGCAACGCACAGTTCCAGGGCATCGGAGACCTCAAGGGCGGCGACTTCCTGAGCCGCGCCGAGGGCGTGTCCGCCAACGGCAAGTACGTCGTCGGATCAAGCGTCTCAGGCGTCAACCTCTTCAACAACCCCATCGTCCGTGCCGTCCGCTGGAGCGAAGAGGAAGGACTCGTCAACCTGGGCAACCTCAACCCCTCTGCCTTCTTCCCCAGCGCCCTCGCACGCGCCATCTCCGACGACGGCGAACTCGCCACCGGAATCACGAGCACCACGGGCAACAACCAGGCGTTTACCTGGACACCGCGCGAGGGCATGGTCTCCATCGGAGGCCTCAACAGCCCGACCAACTTCTCCTTCGGCTACGACGTCACGCCCGACGGCACCCAGATCACCGGCACGAGCCTCGCCGGAGGCTTCGACGCGGGCGCCTTCATCTGGACCGAGAAGTCGGGCGTGGTCGGCGTCCCCATGTGGACCGCCGTCGCAAGCTCGAACGATGGCCAGATCATCGCGGGCCACTACTCCAACCCATTCCGCGCCGTCACCTATACCTTGGGCGATCAAACCGCCGTCGAACTCGGTTCCCTCCCGAGTGGCGTCTCAAGCAGCGCCGCCGACATCTCCGCCGACGGCACGATCGTCGTCGGCCAGGCCGACACGCTCCCAAGCCTCCAGGGCGGTGACGCCATCGGGGAGTTCGTCCAACAAGGCTACATCTGGCGCGCCGAGACGGGCATGGTCCCCCTCCCCACCCTCCCAGGCTCAAACGGCGACGCCCCCCAGGCAGTCAGCGCCGACGGCAAGGTCGTCGTCGGCTACGCCGCAACCAACGACGGCCAGCAGGCAGTCATCTGGCGCGAGGGCGAAGGCGTCGAACTCCTCCACGACGTCCTCGTCTCCGTCTACGACCTCGACCTCACAGGCTGGACGCTCCAGCGCGCCACCGGCATCTCCGACGACGCCTCCACGATCGTCGGGTGGGGCATCAACCCGGACGGCAACACCGAGGGCTTCGTCGCACGCCTCCCGATCTGCCAGGGCGACCTCAACGCAGACGGCACCGTCACATCACAGGACCTGAGCGTCCTCCTCTTCGCCTTCGGCGTCTCCGACGAGGGCGACATCGATGGCGACGGCGACACAGACTCCGACGACCTCAACGACCTCCTCCGAGCCTTCGGCTGCCACACCGCCAACGACTCCTGACCACCAACACCAACGACAACACCGAGAGTGGGGCGGGCGCCCCGCCGGCCCCCGCGCTCGTGCGCGGGACAGGGGCGACCCGCCCCGCCGATTTCCCTTGTCATCACGACTGCACATCCCTCCCCCGCCCGGCGGGGGAGGTGGCCCACGCGCAGCGTGAGCCGAACGAGGCCCACACAACGACGCGAACGAAGCGAGCCCCCGCTCCCCGCCCCCGCTCCCCTAAGCCGCTTCCCTCTGATCCCCAAACACCCCATTCTCAACCGCCCAGCGCAGGATCGTCCGCCACGTCACGATCCCCTCGCAGCGACCATCCACCAACACGGGCAGGCACGACACCTTGCTGTCGAGCATCACCGCCGCCGCATCCGCGAGCGACGAACCCGAGTCGATCGCGATGATCGACCGGCTCATCACCTGGTGCGCCTTCTTCTCGAGCGTCTTCGTGTCCGACTGCCGCTCGCCAAACGTCCCGAGGTACGGGCTCAGGTGGCGCAACAGGTCGCGGTCCGACACCACGCCCACCGCCCGCCCCTCGTCCGTCACGATCACGTGATGAAACCCGTGCCGCTCGAACAGATTGCGGATCGTCCGCAACGTGTCATCAAGCGTCACCGTCACCACACTCCTCGACATCACATGGTCGACGCTCACCATCGCGCATCTCCTTACACGCACCCGCACCCTCCTTCATCGGCAGCGCGCGTCGCCACGGGCGAGCCCGCCTGTACACTCACCGCCATGGCAAGCCCCGACCCCCCCCAATCCGAGCGGTCCGACGTGCCAACAAGGGGCACACCCGCCCAGATGCACGCCCCCTGGCGCCTGAGCTACCTCGACATGCTGGGCCGCCAGGCCAAAGCCGCAAAGACCCAACCCACCAAACCACCCGCTACACAGTTCCTCCGCGACTACTGGCACGCCACCGACCACGACACCGACAACCACATCATCGTCCGCACGGGCAACCCCGACACCAACCGCGGCGGCCTCATCCTCCTCAACCGCTACCCCTACGCCAACGGCCACCTCCTCATCGCCCTCGGCGAACCACGCATGCGCCTCCTCGACTACGACGAGGCCCAGCGCGCCGAACTCTGGTCCCTCGTCGACCTCGCCGTCGACCTCTGCGAGCGCGCCCTCAACCCGCAAGGCGTCAACATCGGCATCAACCAGGGCGCCGCCGCCGGCGCAGGCATCCCCGAACACCTCCACGTCCACGTCATCCCTCGCTGGTCAGGCGATGTGAACTTCATCACCACAGTCGCCCAGGTCCGCGTCATCCCCAGCGCCCTCGACGACATGGCCAGGCGCTACCGCGAAGTCTGGGAGCAGATCAAGCCCCAAGAGCGCACCGGCAACTCCCCTCCCAACGAGCCGCGACCGTGAGGGAGCGGACCCCCGCGCGCTCCGCGCCGCCATGCCGCTCAGATCACCTGGTAGACCACTCGAATCTCCGTCCCAAGCGCATCAGCCAGCACCCGCACCTCGTCTGGCTCCAACGTGCCACGATCCGGGTTCATCGCGCGGACACTGAAGCGAGCGAACCCCTGGGGCCAGTCGTAGCGCAGATCGTTCAGCGTCGAACGCGCCCCGCAGCAAGGCAACGTGAACGCCTCACACTGAAAGCCCTCCCCATCGAGGTCTCGATCCATCTGCTCTTGCCACCAACCCGTCTCCAACTCGGCGCCGCACTCACCGCAGAAGACCGCCTCAGAGTTCTCACCACAGTCGTAGAAGGCGATGTGGGCCGTGTACTCGTGCCGCACGTCATCCGCTTCCGGTGCCATCTGCTTGAGTAGTAACCCGGCAGCCTCCGCGCGCTCACGAGCCGGCTGAAAGCGCGGATCGGCCGGGATCACGATCGTGTAATGGTCCGACACAAGTTCCTCCGCGGCAGAAATCACCTCACCAAGCCAACTCTCACTCCCCCTTCAACAACGAAGCCAAGAACTCCATCGGATGCACCGCCCGAACCCCCGCCCCATCCAGCGCCTGATGCCTGCAAGAGGTCCCCGCCGCCACAAGCGTGTCCCCCTCCTCAAGCGAACGCGCCGCCGGCAGGAACCCAAGCTCCCCGATCTTCATCGACAACTCATACCGATCCGTCGTAAACCCAAACGACCCCGCCATCCCGCAACACCCCGTGTCGAGCACGTGCAGCTGCGAAGCCGGCACGACCCTGCGCAGCATCGCCGCCGAACTCTCGATCCCCCACAACGCCTTCTGATGGCAATGCCCATGCAGCAACACCCGCCCCGCCGGGCGATGGAACGCGGGGCGGCGCGGGTGCTCATCCCAACGCTCGGCGAGGAACTGCTCGGGGAGGAAGGCGCCTCCAGGATCCAGGCCCGCGCCCTCCCGGAGCGCCGCGCCCTGGGCAACCGCATCTTGGCTAAGCCTTAGCTTGGCCCATTCATCCTTGAAAGCACTCAGGCAACTCGGCTCGCACACCACCATCGCGCTCAACTCGGGACTTTCGAGCAGTTCATTGAACCGCAAGAGAGAGCGGTTGATGCCGCGAGTAGCCGCGGCGAGTTGTCCCGTTGATATAGCGGGACGCTGACAGCATCCCAACGCGGCCGGCGCTGACCACACGCGATAGCCGAAGGCGTTGAAGACTCTCGCTGTCGCCAAAGCTACGCCCGGCTCACTGAACGCGCTGAAGCAGTCGCCAAAGAGCAGGACCATGGGGCCATTCACTCGCCTGTTGATCTTGCGCCACGCCGCTCGCTCAAACCCCGGCAAAGACCGCCGCCGATCCACCCCGATCACCTTCTCCATCAACCACCGGTTCGGCGCCGACCGCGCCACCCAGTTCGACACCGGCGCAAACATCGACCCCACCCGATTGATCGTGCGCACCCGCGCAAACACCCGAGCCTGCAGCGGCACCTTCCCCGCCGCGTCGTACGACTGCGCCAGGTACTCCGCCTTGTACTGCGCGATGTCCACGTTCGACGGGCACTCACTCTTGCACGCCTTGCACGACAAGCAAAGCCGCAACGTCTCGAGCGTCTCAGGGTCTCCCCACACAGGCCCGCAAGCCCCACACTCCGTCTCTCCGTCTCTCCGTCTCTTCGTCTCTCCCACCACCCCCTGCCCACTCACCGCCAACCGCAACGCATTCCCCCGCCCCCGCGTCGAGTGCCGCTCATCAAGCGTCGCCATGTACGACGGGCACATCGTCCCACCCCGCTTCTTCCGACACACTCCCGCCCCATTGCACAACTCAACCGCATGGTCAAACCCATGCTCACCCGAGTAATCGAAGTACGTCCCCATCGTGGCACAGCTCTCCGAGCTGTGTCTTCTCGCCTTCGGTGGCCCGGCTCGCCGAGCCGGGTCTCCCCCGACTACGCCAACAGGATCAGGTCGGGCTTTGCCCGAACGAGGGTCGGCGACCTGTGCCACCTCCGCTTCCGCAACCCGCGTCCCCCCATGCACACTCGCAATCCCACCCGGCGACACAATGTTCCCGGGGTTCAACAACCCCCCCGGATCAAACACCGCCTTCACCTCACGAAACGCCCCCATCAACTCCGACCCGAAGTGCCGCTCGAGCAACGGCCCGCGCGCCCGCCCATCCCCATGCTCGCCCGACATCACCCCACCGAGCGACCGCGCCAGGTCCGCCACTTCCACCGCGATCCGCTCCATCGCCGCACGATCCGCCGCGCTCCGCAGCGACAACAACGGCCGCACATGAAGCACACCAACCGAAGCGTGCGCATAAAACGCCGCCTTCGTCCCCTCGCGCTCCACGATCGCCCGGAACCCGCGCACGAACTCGCCAAGCCGCTCAGGAGGCACCGCGTTGTCCTCCACAAACCCGAGCGGCTTCCGGTCCCCCGGGATCGCATGAAGCAAGGGCTCACCCGCCCTCCGCAGCGCCAGCGCGCGCCCCATCGCCGCCGCGTCACGCGTCGCGTTCACACCCGCCGCCGGGCACACGCGAGACACGACCTCGCGCACGCCCGCAAACCCCGCTTCGACCTCACCCTCATCCCCCTCTGCGAAGAACTCCACATACAACACCGCCTCGAGCCGCCCCCCGCTCGGCTGAGGCATCAACCCAAGATTCTCCCGCTGCTTGATGTTCTCACGCGCAAGCCCGATCACCATGTCATCGAGCAACTCCACCGCCACGGGCCTCAGCGCGAGCAACGGCACCACCGCCCCGATCGCCTCATCAAGCGAAGGAAACCCGATCACCGCAAGCCCGCGCGCTTTGGGCAGCGGGTGCAACTTCAACGTCGCCCCAAGCGTCACCGCGAGCGTCCCCTCGCTCCCGCACAACAGGTTCGCCAGGTTCACCGTCTCGTACGGATGCGCACCCTCCCGCTCCGCGCGGTCCAGATCAGCAAGCACCATGTCCAGCGCATACCCCGCGTTCCGGCGCAGCGTCTTCGGGAAACGCTCACGAATCAACCGCTCGTGCCGGCGCACGACCCCGATCACCCCATCCGTCAACCGCCGCACCACCGCGGGGTCAGGGATGCCACGGGCATAGGTGCCACGCCCGGCTTGCCCGGCCGTCTCCCCCGCCGCGCCCGCAAACAACTCAACCTCTTCCCCCGTCGACAACAGCGCCCGCACCGCCTCCACATTCTCACTCGTCCGCCCGTACCGCACCGACCGCGTCCCCGCCGCGTTGTTCCCAATACACCCCGCGATCGTCGCCTGACGCGCCGTCGACGGATCGGGCGCAAAGAACAGCCCATGCCCGCGCCCGCGCAGCTCATCGTTCAGGTCATCGATCGTGATCCCAGGCCCGACGGAACACGACCGCGCCTCCGCATCCACCCAATCGAGCCCACAGCAGTGCGCCGACAGATCAACCACGACCGCACGCCCAACGCACTGCCCCGCAAGGCTCGTCCCACCCCCACGCGGCAGCACCGCGATCTCATGCTCGAAGCAGTACCGCAGCGCCCGCCCCGCATCCTCAACCCCAGCGGGCACCACCACCCCGATCGGCTCCACCTGGTAGATGCTCGCATCCGTCGCGTACAACATCCGGTCATGCCGACCCGTGCGCACCTCACCCTCGATCAACCCGCGCAGCGCCGAGGCGTGCGCATCCTCAATCGACGCACCACCAACCGTGAGCGACGCGGGGGTCGAGGGAGCAGAGTGGGGGGGTAACTGGGAGCCGGCCATCACCTGAGCCTAATGACTCACGCCGGCGCAGGCTCGCCCTCGCCCGCCACCGCCTCACCACCCGCGGGACGCCGATCCACAAGCCGGCGCGCCATCACCTCGAGCGTCCACACCGCCGCGAACAGGAACGCCCCGTTGAGCTGGTGCAGCGTCCCGAACAACAACGATGCCGCCGTGGGCGCCTCCCCATACGTCGGCATCACCGCCATCATCGCCACGAACCCCAGCGCGACCTGCAGCACCAGCGTCCCGACCACCACCCACCCAAGCCGCGCAAGCACCGACTCGTGCCGAGTCGCCGCCCGAAGCCCCCCGACCGACGCCGCCACCGCGATCACCGCCGCAAGCGTCAGGTGCAGATGGAACGACCCCATCGGGTTCTGGTAGTGCCGCAGGATCGCCGCCACGACCAACTGCACCACGAGCAGGTGCGCCGACGCCGTCGCAAACAACCTCAGCACACGGTCCGCAGGCTTCGCCCCCACATCCTCGCGCCGCCAACGCCGCGACAGGAACGCCGCGCACAGACACAGGTACGCAAACGTCAACTGCGCCGTCACCCCGTGCGCCGCACGCATCGCCTTCGTCAGCGCAGTATCCGTCGCCGCCGCGAAGTTCGCAGCCACCTCCTCCGCGCCCGCCGCATGAGCGATCGCATCAGGATCGTCCTGCGCAAGCTGCACCCCGAGCCCGCCAAGCACACCCTGCAAACACACCGCGACGAACGCCACCACAACCGCCCGCCGAGCCCACCGCCGCGTCTCGTACCTGAGCGTCAGCACCATGAACACAAGCGCCGTGAGCCCGACCAACGACCCAAACAGCCGGTGCGCGTGCTCGTAGTAGATCCCACCCGTCATGTCCTGCAACGGGTAAAGGAACATCAGGTCCGCCTCAAACGTGCCCGGCCAGTTGTTCACCGCAAGCCCAGCCTTCGCCGACGTCACGATCCCACCCGACGCCAACACGGGCACCGCCGACAGCGCCGCCACGATCGCAAACCGCCCAAGCCAGACCCGCGCCAGGTCATCACCCGAGCCCGCGGCCCCGACGCCCGAACCCGCGCGCCACACCGCCGACCCCACCGCGCACCCAACCAACGACACCGCCGGCCCGAACGCAAGCGTCCCCCCAAGCAACGCCGCCCAGTTGGGCGAATACCCCTCCTCGCCCGCGATCACCGACCCCACGATCAGCAGATTGATCAGTGAGGTGAACACCCCGCCCAACGCCGCGAGCTTGAACGCATGCCCACCCACCACGCACCGCGCCGCGACCACGCCCATCCCCAGCTGCACCACCCCCATGAGCCCCGCCGTCACCCAGGCCGCCGCCTGAATCCCCGGGAAATGGGTCAGATAACCAACGATCCACATCCCCACCGCCGCGCCAAACGCCAGCGTCAGGGCCTGGAGCAGGATGGGCGGCCGCGCAGGCATGGTCACGCTCGACCCCTTTCACGTGCTGAGACTCAGGCTCAATTACTGTCAGGCAGCACGATGGCTTGACAGACTGTACGATAGTGCCCAACAAACTACTGTCGAGCCGGAATCCTTGCGGTTCGGAGCGAACGCTTGCAACCCGTCTCACCGAGAAGTTATCGGGCGACGGACGCCTCGGGAAGGAGCCTCCATCGTGTCAACGGTCTTCCCAGCCTGGTTGAACGCCACGCCAATGATCGGCGCCGCGATCGGCGGGCTCGTCACCGTCGGAGTCGTCGCGGGCGTTACCTACTACTTCACGCCCGCCTACTGGGAGGTCGGCTACGAGCCGGACCAACCCGTCGACTACTCACACCAACTCCACGCGGGCACGCTCGGCATCGACTGCCGCTATTGCCACACCTATGTCGAGAACTCCGAACACGCCAACGTCCCCGACACCGCAACATGCATGAACTGCCACTCGGGCGCAGACGATGAGTCCGCCGGCTACCTCATGCCGCTCTTGTGGGACAAGCACAAGGTCAACCCCAACCTCCAGCGCGTCCGCGCCGCCTACGCATCGGGCGAGCCCATCCCGTGGAAGCGCGTCCACAAGCTCCCCGAGTACGCACACTTTCAGCACTCCGTCCACGTCAACGCCGGCGTCAGCTGCTACTCGTGCCACGGCCGCATGGACCGCCAGGAAGTCGTCCGCCAGGAAGAGCCACTCTCCATGGCCTGGTGCCTCGACTGCCACCGCGACCCGGGCAAGAACCTCGTCGACAACACCGGACTCCTCGGAGAGGCCCAGAGCATCTTCGACCTGGGCGGCGTCGAGGCCACACTCAAGGGCGATGGCCACCGCACCATCGGCGATGACCTCGCCGAAATGAAGCAACTCGAACCACCCCAGCACTGCGGGGCGTGCCACTACTGATTCTCTGATGGGTGAAAGCAGCCGCCGCCAAACACCGCGGCACCGAGCAGCGAGGCAAGCATGAGCATCATCGACCAATGCCCATCGACGAAGACCAAGGGCGTCGAGCCCGACCACGAGGCAGCCGCGCCCACAGCGACGAGCGGTAAGACCTACTGGCGAAGCCTCGACGACCTCGCGAAGACCAAGGACTTCCGCGACTTCCTCGAGCGGGAATTCCCCGCCTACGCGAGCGAACTCCTCGACGGCAGCCGCCGCCACTTCCTCAAGATCATGGGCGCATCGCTCGCCCTCGCCGGCGTCGCCGCGGTCCCGGGCTGCCGCCGGCCCGACCACAAGATCCTCCCCTACAACACCGCCCCCGAAGAGATCATCCCGGGCAAGCCCCTCTACTACGCCACCGCCATGCCAACGCCGGGCGGCGGCGCCGAGGGCCTCCTCGCAGAGACCTTCGAAGGCCGACCCACCAAGCTCGAAGGCAACCCCCTCCACCCCTACAACCGGGGCACGCTCGGCTCGCGCACCCAGGCCCAGATCCTCTCGCTCTACGACCCCGACCGCGACCCGCAGACCGCCGAGGAACTCGCCAGAGACGCCGGCCAGGAACTCACCGTCGCCAGGTGGAGCCAGGCCCGCGCCACCCTCGCCGACCGCTTCGCCTCGTTCGACGCCAATGGCGGCACCGGCCTCGCCTTCCTCGTCGACAAGGTCACGAGCCCCGCGCGCGACCGCATGCGCGACACCATCCTCAAGCGCTGGCCCAACGCGCAGTGGCTCGCCTACGACGCGTGCGACAACGAAGCCGAGCAGGCGGGCCTCACCGCCGCCCTCGGTTCGCCCCACCGCCTGCGCCACGCGTTCGACAAGGCCGACGTCGTCCTCTCACTCGACGCCGACTTCCTGGGCAGCGCCGATGCGCGACTCGACGACATCCGCGGCTGGGCCAACCACCGCATCCGCGAGGGCCACGCCGACCACGCCGCACACGACACCACGATGAGCCGCCTCTACGTGGGCGAAGCCTCCATGACCCTCACGGGTGGCCAGGCCGACCACCGCCTCGCCCTCTCGCCCGACGCCGTCACCGCGCTCGCGCTCCAGGTCGCCCACGAAGTCCTGCGCCTCACGGGCGGCTCGTCCCAACTCAAGACCGCGCTCGACACGATGTTCGCTCAGGTCACCACCTACCACATCGACACCGCGTGGATCGAAGCCGTCGCCGCCGACCTCGTCGCCGCCAAGGGTCGCTCGCTCGTCGTCGCGGGCCCAACCCAACCCGCCGGCGTCCACGCCCTCGTGCTCGCGCTCAACCAGGTGCTCGGCAACCTGGGCCAGACCGTCAAGGCCATCCGCATCGGTGGCGACATCGCCCAGTCCAGCACCGCCTCGATCCAAGCCATCAACGCCGGCTCCATCCAGACGCTCGTCACCATCGGGTGCAACCCCGTCTTCACCGCCCCCGCCGACCTCAACTTCGCCGACACCTACGCCAACATCCCGACAACCATCCACCTGGGCGACCACGACGAGACCGCCCTCGCCTCCACGCTCCACATAGGGCGATCACACTTCCTCGAAGCTTGGGGCGACGCCGCCACCCTCGACGGCGAGTACTCGATCGTCCAGCCGATGATCAAGCCGCTCTACGACACCGCGGGTGACCTCGAATTCCTCGCCACCATCGCGGGCCAATCAACAACCGACGCCTACGACATCACCCGCGCCGCCTTCGCCCAGCGCGCACGCACCGCGGGCGCAGCCCTCGACAAGGCCTGGCGCCGCGCCCTCCATGATGGCTTCACCAGTTCCAGCGCCGGCCAGCAAGCCGCGGGCGGCGCCAACCCGTCGGGCGTCGCCAACGCCGTCGCGGGCCTCGCAGGCCTCCTCGCACGCCACAACACCGACGGCATCACCCTGGTCTACAGCGCCTGCGAGCGCATGCGCGACGCCGCGATGGCCAACAACGGGTGGCTCGTTGAGCAACCCGGAACCATCCACAAGGTCTCATGGGACAACCCGGCCCTCATCAGCATGAAGACCGCCCGGGACCTGGGCCTGAAGACCGGCCGCCACCTCGAAGGCCCGCAATACAACCACGTTCAGGTCGCCAAGGTCACCTCAGGCGGACGCTCCATCGAGGTCCCCGTCCTCGTCCAGCCGGGCCTCGCAGACAACGTCCTCGTCCTCCACATGGGCTGGGGCCGCCGAGTCTGCGGCCGCATCGGACGCAACACGGGCTTCGACGTCTTCTCGCTCCGCGACTCCGTCGCCATGAAGACGGGCGTCGACCGCAACGCCACCGTCGAACGAGCCAAGCGCTCCCCCTACATGCTCGCCAACACCCAGGACCACTGGTCCATGGAAGGCCGCTCCATCGTCCCCGACGCCGACCTCGAGCACTGGCACCACCACGGCGACACCGACTTCGCCGCCGGCCACAAAGACGCCTACAGCGTCCAACGCGACACCCACAAGTACGCCGAGCAGTTCGGCGTCGAAGCACACGCCCCCGTCAACGAGCACGTCTACAACAAGCCCGGCCGCCGGGGCGGCGCCCTCGAGTACCGCAAGACCGACGCCGAAGGCAACGAGGTCCTCGACGCGCAGGGACGCCCCCTCCCCGCCGAGAACAAATACGGCAAGCCCATCCCCCAGTGGGGCATGACCATCGACCTCACCAGGTGCATCGGCTGCGCCGCCTGCTCAACCGCCTGCCAGGCCGAGAACAACATCCCCATCGTCGGCAAGGTCGAAGTCGCCAAGGGACGCGAGATGCACTGGATCCGCGTCGACCGCTACTACGCCAGCTACAAGATGGAGGCCGCCGACTTCGACCACCCACAGGTCAGCGTCCAGCCCGTCGCCTGCGTCCACTGCGAAGCAGCGCCCTGCGAGGTCGTCTGCCCCGTCAACGCAACCGTCCACTCCGATACCGGCCTCAACACGATGGCCTACAACCGCTGCATCGGAACACGCTACTGCTCCAACAACTGCCCCTACAAGGTCCGCCGGTTCAACTACTTCGACTACGCCACCAAGCAGTACAAAGGCGGCTTCGGCCAGCTCGCCGACGGCGCGCCCGACGCCCTCGCCCCGGGCAACGAAAACTTCATACCCCCACGCCTCCGCGAACCCATCGCAGAGGTCAGCAAGATGCAGCACAACCCAAACGTCACCGTCCGCTCGCGCGGCGTCATGGAAAAGTGCACCTACTGCATCCAGCGCATCAACGCCGCGAGCGTCGAGACCAAGGTCGCCGACCTCGACCACATCCCCGACGGCTTCTTCCAGGTCGCCTGCCAACAGGCCTGCCCCGCGAACGCCATCGAGTTCGGCAACATCTACGACTACGACGCCAACGATGGCAAGGGCAGCAAGGTCTACCAGTCACGCCAGAGCGGCCGCGCCTACGCCCTCCTCGCCTACCTCAACACACGCCCCCGCACGAGCTACCTCATGCGGCTCCGCAACGCCAACGTCGATCTCCTCAAGGCCCAGGCAGCCCACGGCGACGAACACGCCAAGCAACGCCTCGAGCACGAGGTCGAACACCCGTTCCACATGCACGACGGTCACGGCCACGCCGATCACCACGGCGAACTCCCGGGCGGGCCCGAGGGCCGGACCTTCGGCCCAGACATCGATCACGACGACCCCGCCCATGAGGGCGGCGGGCACACGAGAGGGCGAATCATGAGTCTGCCGGTTCTCGGGCAGGGGGTGATCGCGTGACAACGCTCGAACCCGACCAATCAAGCGCACTCGGCCTCACCAAGGGCCGACCCGCCGGCTACGACCCCGAAACCGTCGACGGAACGCTCATCGTCGACCCCGCCGAGCGCGCACCACTCGTACTGGGCGACCGCGACTTCCACTCAGTCACCGAAACCATCTGCGGCTGGATCGAGAACAAGACGCCCAAGTGGTGGCTCCCCGCCTTCCTCATCTCCGCAAACGTCGCCCTCCTGGGCACCCTGATGATCGTCTACCTCATCATCACGGGCACGGGCGTCTGGGGCCTCATGAACCCCGTCGCCTGGGGCTGGGCCATCGTCAACTTCGTCTGGTGGGTCGGCATCGGCCACGCCGGGACGCTCATCTCCGCCATCCTCTGCCTCCTCAAACAGAAGTGGCGCACGTCCATCAACCGCTTCGCCGAAGCCATGACCATCTTCGCGGTCATCTGCGCCGGCACGTTCCCGGGCATCCACGTCGGCCGCGTGTGGATGGCCTGGATGCTCTTCCCCATCCCCAACTCCAACGGCATCTGGCCCAACTTCCGATCGCCCCTCCTCTGGGACGTCTTCGCCGTCGGCACCTACTTCACCGTCTCACTCCTCTTCTGGTACATGGGCATGATCCCCGACATCGCGACCCTCCGCGATCGCGCCGTCGCACGCTTCAACCAGAAGGTCACGTTCGGCCCGCTCTGGGCGCCACACCCGCTGCCCAAGTTCGTCAAGAACATGACCATCACCCTGCCCGCCAACAAGATCGCCGCCTACGTCTACGGCGTGCTCTCCATGGGCTGGCGCTTCTCCAGCCGCCACTGGTGGAACTACGAGAAGGCCTACATCCTCCTCGCCGGCCTCTCCACACCCCTCGTGCTCTCCGTCCACTCGGTCGTCTCCTTCGACTTCGCCGTCTCAATCGTCCCCGGCTGGCACACCACGATCTTCCCGCCTTACTTCGTGGCCGGTGCCGTCTTCTCCGGCTTCGCCATGGTGCTCACCCTCCTCATCCCCGCAAGAGTCCTCTACCCGGGCATGAAGGACTTCGTCACCGCGCGCACCATCGAGAACATGTGCAAGATCATCACCGTGACGGGCTCCATGGTCGGCTTCGCCTACATCATGGAGTTCTTCATCGCGTGGTACGGCGGCAACGACTTCGAGTCACAGACCTTCCTCCGCCGAGCCTTCGGCCCCTACTGGTGGGCCTACTGGGCCATGTTCACCTGCAACGTCATCTCCCCGCAGGTCTTCTGGTTCAAGTGGTGCCGGACCAACATCCCATTCATCTTCTTCATCACAATCGTCGTCAACATCGGCATGTGGTTCGAACGCTTCGTCATCGTCTCCACCCTCTCGGCCGACTTCCTCCCCGCCTCCTGGGGCTACTACAAGGCCACTTGGGTCGACATCATCACCTTCATTGGATCGATGGGCATCTTCATGACGCTCTTCCTCCTCTTCTGTCGATTCCTCCCCATGCTGGCGATCTCGGAGATCAAGAACGTCATGCCGCAGGCCGACCCGCACCACCCCATGTACGGCAACGGCAAGGACGCCCACGGTCACGACACCCAGGGCGACAACAAGGAGAACGCGACCCATGGCTGAGTCAAACGACAGCCCAGCCACCTGGGGCATCATGGCCGAGTTCCCCAACCCCGCCGTGACGCTCCACGCCGCAGAGAAGGTGCGCGAAGCCGGTTACAAGAAGTGGGACGTCTACGCCCCCTTCCCCATCCATGGCATCGAACACGCCATGGGCATGAAGCACTCCAAGGTCTCCAACATCGTCGCCACCATGGCCGTGCTGGGCCTGAGCACCGCCGTCTTCCTCACCATGTGGACCTCCGCCGCAGGCCAGGAGACGCTCCGCTCGCTCGGCATGGACTGGCTGGTCGACATCCTTCCCCAGGCATTGCAGGGCTACCCCATGCGCATCGGCGGCAAGCCCTACGACGCGTGGGAACAGTTCATGCCCATCTTCTTCGAGCTCTCCGTCCTCTTCAGCGCCTTCGGCGCCATCGGCGGCATGATCCTCCTCTCGGGCCTCCCCAAGCCCTACCACCCGCTCCTCAAGAAGCCCCGCTTCCTCCGCGTGAGCGACGACCGCTTCGTCATCGCCATCGAAGCCGCCGACAAGCAGTACGACCAAGCCAAGGCACGCCAGCTCCTGAGCGACCTGGGCGGAACCGAGATCGAGGAGGTGCCCGCGTGAACCGTCTCACCCGCGCCACAACATGTGCCGGGCTCGCGCTCCTCGTCGCGCTCCCCCTCGCCGCGTGCAGGGGCGACCGCTCAGAGAAGCCACCCCGCCAGTTCCTCCCCGACATGGACGACCAGGAGAAGAACCTCCCCCAAAGCCAGTCCAACTTCTTCCAGGACTACACCGACGACGAAGGCAACCCCTACGGCCGCGCCCAGCGCGAACCCATCGAGGGCTCCGTCCCCTTCGCCCGCGCACTCCACGCCAACTGGCGCTACGACAACATCGACTCCGCCGACACCTCCGTCGCGGGCGTCGACTTCTCCGACCGCCGCAACCTGCTTGCCGACGACGATGCCTACTACAAGGGCATCCAGACCGACGCCAACGGCGCCCCCCGCACCAAGGCCGATGGCACGCCCCTCTACGTCCAGCGCATGCCCGTCACAGTCGACAAGGACCTCATCGCCCTCGGCCGCGAGAACTACAACATCTACTGCCTCCCCTGCCATGGCGGCTCGGGCATGGGCGATGGCATGGTCGGCAGGCGCTGGTCCTACGTCCTCCCACGCTTCACCGATGACATCTACATGCCCGCCGGCGAGAAGTCCGCCGACGGCTACATCTTCCACACCATCCGCAACGGCCTGCCCAACGAGCCGGGCGCCTCGCCCGCCCTCAAGATGCCGGGCTACGCCCGCAAGCTGACCGTCGAGGAGTCCTGGGCCATCGTCGCCTACGTCCGCACACTGCAGGCCGCGGGCAACGCGGACATCAACTGGATCGACCCCGCCGAACGCCAGCGCCTCGAACTGGACAAGCGCCGGAACCAGCTGGAGGACGGATCGTGAGCACACTGACCATGAGCCGCGACCGCGTGCTCGCCTCTGACAACGTCGAACTCCCCGCGGGCGCAGGCTTCATCCTCTGGGCCGGCATGGTCTTCGTAGGCCTCCTCCTCACCGCCGGCGCCGTCCTCGGTGGCATGACCAGCGCCACCAGCGCCGCCGTCTCACTCCACGCCATCCACACCGGGTTCCTCGCCGCCATCTCCTGGCCGCTCGGCGCCCTGGGCTTCGTCCTCATCCTCCACCTCGTCAAGGCCGGATGGGCCGTCACCGCGCGCCGACAGTTCGAGAACCTCATGTCCCTCGTCTGGGTCGGCGCGATCATGTTCATCGTCGTCGTCGCGCTCCAGCTCCTCTACACCACGTTCCACTCCGCAGACGTCCCCGCCAAGGACGCCCCCTACCTCTGGAACTGGATGAACGCCGACTACGTCAAGGGCGACTCGCTCTACACCAAGAAGGCCGCATTCCTCAACGAGGGCTTCTTCGCCGTCCGCGCCTTCATCTACTTCGCCGTCTGGATGGGCCTCGCCCGCGCGCTGGGCTCGCTCTCACGCCGACAGGACGCAGACGGCGACAGGTGGCACTCCGCCACCGCCGTCCGCATCGCCGCGCCGGGCATCCTCCTCTTCGCCTTCACCCTCGCCTTCGCCGGCTTCGACTGGCTCATGGCCCTCGACCACCACTGGTTCTCAACCATGCTGGGCGTCTACTTCTTCGCCATCTCCATCGCCGGCGCTCTCGCGCTGGGCACCCTCTCACTCATCGCACTCCGAGCCTTCGGCCGCCTCCACGGCGCCTTCACCGTCGAACACCAGCACGACCTCGCCAAGCTCGTCTTCGCGTTCATCGTCTTCTGGGCCTACATCGCCTTCTCCCAGTACTTCCTCATCTGGTACGCCAACATCCCAGAGGAAACCGCGTTCTATATCGTCCGAAAGGGCGGCACCGACGTCGAGGGCGCCGCGCTCTGGCAGGCCCTCTCCTGGTTCGTCCCCATCGGCAAGTTCATCATCCCCTTCGTCATCCTCCTCCCACGCCCCCTCCGCCGAATCCCGGGCCTCGTCGCGCTCGTCTGCGTCTGGATCCTCTTCATGGGCTGCGTCGAGCTCTACTGGATGGTCCGCCCCGAGGTCGAGGCGGGCTTCCGCTGGATGGACATCGCGGGCGTGTTCGGCCCACCCCTCATCATGCTGGGCCTCTTCGTCCGCCAGATCTCCAAAGCCCCGCTCGTCCCACTCCAGGACCCGCGCATGGATGAGGCACTCCACCACAGGAACACCATCTGATGAGCGACCACGAACACCAAGACCATCACGACGAGTTCGAGGACACACACGTCGCCTCACCCGACGACGACGAGTGGTTCGTCCACTCCCCCGACGAGCCGCACGCCCAGGCCGCGCACGGCCGCGTCAACTCGAGCGTCATCGGCGGCGTCCTCCTCCTCACCGTCCTGGGCACCTTCGGCGTCATCGCCATCTTCATGGGCTACGTCCCGCGCGTCATCGACTCCATGCGCATCGACCGCCAGGAGCAGTCAGACAAGCTCGTCAACGAGCTCACCGACGCCAGCGACCAGTGGAGCGACCAACTCACCATCACCGACCCCGCATGGCAACCACGCCTCCTAGGCGAGCCGGGCGAGGGCCCGCGACTCCGCATCCCATGGGAATCAGCCCAAGAAGCAGTCATCGAGCGCTACGCAAACGGTGAATAGGTAAAGGGGTACCAGGTGTTCCGAGCGAGCAGGACAACACGCAGAGCCGCCGCGGCAACCGCCGCCCTGGCCGCCTGCGCCCTCGCCCCGCTCGCCCACGCCCAGGTCATCCTCGAATCCCTCCCCGACCTCGAAGGCGTCGGCGTCGCCGACAAGCGCGGCGAATCCGTCGACCCCGCGCTCACCTTCACCGACGCCGCGGGCGCCAACTTCACCCTCGCCTCCCAACTCGATGGCGAACTCCCCGTCGTCCTCCTCCTCGCCTACTACGACTGCCCCCTCCTCTGCGACCTCATGCTCGACGCGACCAAGACCGCGCTCGCCGAGCTCGACCAGAGGCCATCCACCGACTACCGCGTCCTCGTCGTCTCCATCGACCACACCAACACCACCGACCAGGCCAGGACCAAGCGCGACCTCTTCGTCGCCGGCTTCAACCCACCCCTCACACCCACCGAGGGCGCCGCCGTCGTCTTCGCCACCTCCCAAGCCGACCCCGTCAGGGCCCTCGCCAACCAGGTCGGCTACAACTACCGCTACCTCCCCGACAACGGCGAATTCGCCCACCCACCCGCCATCATGTTCCTCAAGCCCGATGGCACCGTCCACACCACCCTCCTGGGCGTGGGCACCAGCGCCAAACAGGTCGAACTCGCCCTCAACGAAGCGTCCGACGGCCGCTCCGCTTCCTTCTTCGAGAAGATCGCCTTCTCCTGCTACGACTACGACCCCGAGACAGGCCAATACACCCCCGCCGTCATGAACATCATGCGCCTCGGCGCGGGCGGCGCCGCTCTCCTCCTCGCCCTCATCGTCTCGGCCCTCTTCCTCATCTACCGACGCCCACCATCGCCACCCCAAAGCGACCCGCATCCAATCGGGCCCTCCACCGTGAATGCCTACCATGCAGGAAAGAATCCGGTCTGACAGGAAACCATGATGCTCACCCCTGCCATCGCAAACCTGACCGCCCACCCGCTCGCGGCCAACTTCCTCGCCGAGGAATCAGGCCCCAGTGCGTGGACGCGATTCTGGTTCCGAAACCGATCCTCAACCTTCGCCGGTGAGGTCGATGCGGTCTTCTTCTACATCTTCTGGGTCTCCGCCTTCTTCTTCATCCTCCTCATGGGCCTCCTCGTCTACTTCGGCATCAAGTACCGCCGGAAGGCGGGCGTGCCCATCGAGCTGAGCCCCTCCCACAACACCAAGCTCGAACTCGCCTGGTCCATCATCCCCACCCTCCTCATGGTCGTCATGTTCGTCTGGGGCATGAAGGTCTTCCTCGACATGCGCATCGCCCCGGGCGGCGCCGAGGAGATCTACGTCACCGCGAGAAAGTGGGCGTGGGACTTCGAGTACGCAAACGGCGCACGCTCCATCGAAACCGTCGGCATGGTCCCGGGCAAGGACGGCAACCCCGCCCGCATCGCAGACGTCGACGCACCCGTCTTCGCCGTCCCCGCGGGCCGGCCCACCAAGATCATCCTCACAAGCTCCGACGTCCTCCACTCCTTCTACATCCCCGCCATGCGCAACAAGCGCGACGTCTTCCCCAACCGCTACTCAACCATGTGGTTCGAGACCATCGGCGAGCCCACACACATCTTCGACCCAGAGCAGCAGCTCTGCCTCCCCAACCCGGACTTCAAGGGCGACCTCTACACACTCTTCTGCGCCGAGTATTGCGGCGACGACCACTCTCAGATGGTCGCCCGCATCGCCGTCCTCTCCGACGACGACTACGACGCCTGGCTCGCCAAGCAGCTCGACACCTCGGGCATCGACCTCCTCGAACTCGGCAAGATCCTCTACGCCGCAAAGGGCTGCAACTCGTGCCACTCCGTCGATGGCTCGGGCAACACGGGCCCGTCTTGGACCGAGACCTGGGCCGAGGCGCCACGACCGGGCTGGACCGACCCCGCCGCCGGCGACGCCGAGTACGGCCTGGGCGTCCGCGATGACGACCTCGCCAAGCTCAACTACATCCGACACTCCATCCTCCACCCCGCCGAGTACTACGTCCCGGGCTTCGAGGGCAAGGTCATGTCGAGCTACCAGGGCCAGCTCACCGACCGCGAGATCCGCGCCATCGCGACCTACATGAAGTGGCTCGACCCGACCACAAGGCCCGAAGCCGAATCAGAATCCGAGGAAGAGATGCGACTCCAAGAACAAGCCGCGGCAGAAGCCGAGGCAGGGGGTAACTGACATGGGCGGTCATCACGACGTCAGCTATCTGCAACCAAAGCCCGGCGGCTTCTTCGCCAACGTCTGGAACTGGGCGACCACCGTCGACCACAAGAAAATCGGCGTCATGTACCTCGTCGCCGTCCTCTTCATGTTCTTCCTGGGCGGCGTCTTCGCGCTCGGCGTCCGCGCCGAACTCTGGGAGCCAACCAAGACCGTTGAAACCGTCAACGCCGAGGGCGAGACCGTGACCAAGGTCACGGGACAGATGCTCAAGGACAAGACCTACCAGACCGTCGACGCTGAGGGCAACGTCACCGAAGCCACCCTCCCGGGCAACGTCCGCTACAACCGCTTCTTCTCCGCCCACGGCACCATCATGGTGTTCCTCTTCATCATCCCATCCGTCCCCGCCGCGCTGGGCAACATCTTCCTCCCCATCATGCTCGGCGCGAAGGACGTCGCGTTCCCCAAACTCAACCTCTTCAGTTGGTACGTCTACCTGTTAGGCGGTGGCTTCGCCCTCTACTCACTCCTCCAGGGCGGCGTCGAGACAGGGTGGACCTTCTACACCCCATACTCATCCACAACCGACTGGGGCAACGTCACCGCGATGGTCCTCGCGGCGTTCATCCTGGGCTTCTCCTCCATCTTCACGGGCATGAACTTCGTTGTCACCACCCACAAGCTCCGCGCGCCGGGCATGGGCTGGTTCGACATGCCCCTCTTCGTCTGGGGCATCTACGCGACCGCCATCATCCAGGTCCTCGCCACGCCCGTGCTGGGCATCACCCTCCTCATGCTCGTCTTCGAGCGCGTCATGCACGTCGGCATCTTCGACCCAGCACTCGGCGGCGACCCCGTCCTCTTCCAGCACTTCTTCTGGTTCTACTCCCACCCCGCCGTCTACATCATGATCCTCCCGGGCATGGCGATCATCTCGGAGATCGTCTCCGTCCACTGCCGCAAGAAGATCTTCGGCTACCGCGCCATCGCCTTCTCATCCATCGCCATCGCCGCCATCAGCTTCCTCGTGTGGGGCCACCACATGTTCACCTCGATGACCGAGATCGGCGGCATCATCTTCTCCGCACTCACCTTCCTCGTCGCCATCCCCACCGCCATCAAGGTCTTCAACTGGCTCTCCACCTACTACAAGGCCTCCATCGCCTGGACCACGCCCAACCTCTACGCCGCGGCCTTCCTCTTCTGCTTCACCATCGGCGGCCTCACAGGCCCACCGCTGGCGACCCTCGCGTCCGACATCCACCTCCACGACACCTACTTCGTCGTCGCCCACTTCCACTACGTCATGATGGGCGGCACCGTCCTCGCCTTCATCGGCGGCCTCCACCACTGGTGGCCCAAGTTCACGGGCAAGATGTACAACGAGGGCCTCGCAAAGGTCGCCTGGCTCCTCGTCTTCGTCGGCTTCAATGTCACCTTCTTCACCCAGTTCTTCCTGGGCACCCAGGGCATGCCGCGCCGCTACGCCACCTACATCGACGAGTTCACAACCCTTCACCAGATCTCGACCGTCGGCTCCTTCGTCCTCGCCATCGGCCTCTTCCTCCACCTCCTCGTCTTCATCATGTCGATCGTCGGCGGACGCAAGGCCCCCAAGAACCCGTGGGGCGGACTCACCCTCGAGTGGTACGCCGATGCACCACCCGTCGAGCACAACTTCACCCACGAGCCCATCGTCACCCACGGCCCCTACGACTACGACACCGTCGCGCCGCCTCACTGCGACCCCGAAGAGTTCCCCATGCCCCACGAGGACGACGTCCGCGAGTTCAACGAGCGCCACGGCCACCACTGACCCTCCCAGAAAAGGCTGACCACCCATGTCATCCACACCAACTTCATCAAGCGGGCGCAAGCCGTTCCCCTGGGAGCTCCACAAGCACCAGCACCACTGGCGCGCCGCCGACGACGAGTACGAAGCAGGCAAGATGGGCATGTGGCTCTTCCTCGCCACCGAAATCCTGCTCTTCTCAGGCTTCTTCTGCGCCTACGCCGTCTTCCGCATGCTCTACCCGGGCAACTGGGCCTCCGCGTCCCACTACTACCTCACCTGGTGGATCGGCGGCATGAACACGCTCGTGCTGCTCCTCTCCTCCTGGACCATGGTGATGGCCATCCGAGCCGCACAACTCGCCAAGACGGGCCAGATCCTCTTCTACCTCACCATCACCCAGCTCTGCGCTGCATTCTTCCTCGTCGTCAAGATCATCTGGGAGTACATGCCCAAGATCGAGAAGGGCGAACTCCCGGGCGGCTTCTTCAACTACGCGGGCAGCGCAGGCCACGCCGCCGCAGACGCCCCCACCCCCGCGATCCAGGAAGCCACCACAGCGCTCGCCACTAACCCCACCATCATGAACGTCGCCGCCAAGGCGGGCGAGCACGCCAACTTCGTCCCATCCGACCACGACCAGATCTTCCTGGGCATCTACTGGATCGCCACCGGGACCCACGGCCTCCACGTCCTCGTCGGCATGTTCGTCATCGGGTGGTGCATGATCCGCGCCGCTCGCAACGACTTCGGCCCCAAGAACTTCCTCTTCCTAGAGAACACGGGCCTCTACTGGCACATCGTCGACCTCATCTGGATCTTCCTCTTCCCCATGCTGTACCTGGTGTGAGCCCCGCGCTCCCGATCAATCCCCCGGAGGCTTGACCCCAATGTCAGACCCAACTCGCACAGGCGGCCGAAGCGACCAGGCGAAGGGCATCGTCTACGAGGGCCCGCACGCCCACCACGACCACATCCACGTCACGCCCGCACTCCCGATGACGATCGTCTTCATCATCCTCCTCATCCTCACCGTCTTCACCGTCCTCACAGCCCACTACATCGACCTCCCGGGCACGGGCAACCTCATCCTCGCCCTCATCATCGCCACCATCAAGGGCACACTCGTCATGGCCTACTTCATGCACCTCAAGTACGACAAGGGCATGAACCTCATCATCGTCTACGCCACGTTCTTCGGCGTCGTCCTCTTCCTGGGCCTCACCATGGCCGACCTCGCCGGACGCGACGCCGCAGACAAACTCGTCGCCAACGAGATCACCGCCGGCGGAAAGCTGAGCCTCAACTCAACACTCCCAAGAACCGCCGACATGAACATCGCCGACCTCTCCGTCGAGGACGCCAAGGCAAAGCACGGCAACCACGACCACGCCGAAGATGACCACCACGAAGACGAGCCCGCCCACGACGACGACGCCGAGAGCCACTAACACCCGCCGCAAGCCCACCGCGGCACACAAGGGAGTCATCCGATGAAACCGATCGGCCTGATCGGCATCGCCATGATCGCGCTCTCCGTCATCGGGCTCGCCGTCTCGATCCCCGCGATGGGCAAGCGCCTCCAGAGCCGCCCCGAACTCCGCGACCGCCCCGTCGTCTGGTTCCAGGAACCCCTCATCGACGAGAACCTCCTCGTCAATGGCGAACCCCTCAACTTCAACGTCATCGACAACGCCGACGTCGAAGGCGGCCGCGCCCTCCGCATCACCTGGCGCAGCCAAACCGCCGACCTCCCCATCCTCGGCGTCGACGACCCACGCCTCCCGGGCCTCATGCGCTTCGAAGACTGGCTCGCCGTCCTCCCCATGCTCGAAGGACGAGGCTCGCGCCAGCAAGACGTCATCGACCAACTCGAGGCCGGCGAAGCCACCCCACGCCTTATCATCGCCGCCCGCCTCCCCGCCGAAGGCCTCGACCCCGGCTCGTGGGGCCTCGTCCAACGCCAGAACTACCGCTACCGCTTCCTCGAACTCAACGAAGCCCCCGCCGACCCACCCATCGTCGAGAGCCAGCGCACCTACCGCGAACTCGAAGCCATCTTCGCCCCGGGCCCGCACTCGCCAGTCATCGAGATGACCAAAGCCGAGAAGGACCTGATCTACTGGCAGCACGCCGCCATGCAGCGCGTCACACCCGCCCAGCTCTACCGCGCCAAGGACAAACAGGTCCAGTCCGCCATGCTCTCCATGGGCTGGACATGGCCCGTCGCGGGCTTCTCCATCATCGGCCTCGCCGCCGGCGTCTTCATGATCGCCGCCTCGCGCATCGAACGCTGACCCCACAACACGGAGGCGCACCCATGCAAGCCCGAGTGCACACCTGGGACAAACTCGAAGCCGACCGTCCCATGGACCTCATCGAGCGCAAGCGCATCATCGGCAAGCACGTCATGCTCTCCCACGTCCACCTGGCCAAGGGCTTCAAGGTCCCCACCCACGCCCACGACAACGAGCAGATGGCCGTCTGTCTCACAGGCCGCACCCGCTTCGTCATCAACGAAGGCGCCGAGGACGAAACCACCATCGAACTCACCGCAGGCCAGGTCCTCGAACTCCCATCGGGCGTGCCCCACTCCGCCGAGGCCCTCGAAGACACGCTCATCATCGATGTCTTCTCACCCCCAAGCGAGAAGACGGGCATCGACCGCTAGGCACGCCTCGCGCCGCCAACACCCCGCAGAGTGTCGCGCGCCTCGCCCGCGATCGCTGAGCGTCCCGCGCCGGGATGCCAACGCCACGTCACTGAGCAGAGTACCGCCCCACCACCGGTCTACGATCGCCCGTGACCCCACCGCCCCCTTCCATCATCGAGGCCCCCGCCGCCACGCGACCCGACGAGCCCACGACCCCACCAACAACCCAGGGCCCGATCCAGACAGGCCCCCCCGCGCCCATCGCCATGGCCCGCCGAGCCTTCGCCTGGCTCATCGCGTCCCACGCCATCATCGACATGTTCCCCATGTACATCACCTCGCTGATGCTCGTGTGGACGCGCAACCTCGAACTCACCGAAGCCCAGACAAGCTTCATCTACATGGCCACCCCCATCTTCTCCGGCGCATGCCAGCCGTTCTTCGCCTGGCTGGGCGACCGCTACGACTCACGCCTCACGGGCCCCGCGGGCATGACCCTCGGCGCCCTCTGCATCGGCTCGCTCGGCTTCGCACAGACGTTCTGGCAGTTCATCGCACTCCAGATCCTGGGCGTCATCGGCACGGGCATGTACCACCCCGTCTCCACCGCCCTCGCGGGCCAGACAGGCTCCCGCGCCCTCCGGCCGGGCAAGCCGGGCGGCCGCGCGCTCGCCATCGGCATCTTCATCTCCGCCGGCATGCTGGGCCACACCGTCGGCCCCATCGTCGCCACCCGCCTCAACCACGCCTTCGGCACACCCATCCCCATCGCGTGGACCATCATCCCCGCGCTCCTCGTCGCCTTCGCACTCCTCATCACGACCCGCCGCATCCCGCACCGACACGACAACCACGCCGACCTCCACGCCTCTATCGACCCCGTCGAAGCACGACGCCGATGGCTCGCCGTCATCAACCTCGCCGCGCAAAACGCCCTCCGCTTCATCTCCAACGTCGCCATGTTCATCCTCTTCAACACATGGGCAGGCATGCACTTCAGGCTGCTCGCCGCCAAAGAGGGATCGGGCGTGAGCCAGGCCGAGGTCGCCGACCTCGGCGCAGAAGTCTCGGCGAACCTCGCCGCCTGCATGACCATCGGCATGGGCGTCTCCGTCGTCCTCACCGGACGCCTCATCGCGCCAGGCCGCGAACGCCTCCCCCTCGTCGCCCTCTCCATGATCGGCGCCGTCTTCATGGGCGCCATCGGATTCGTGGGCGACGCCTTCGCACCCTTCGGCCTCACCAATCACCTCACCATGCTCCCCGTCTACCTCTGCGCCGCACTCGCACCCGTCGGCTTCTTCTCCACCTTCCCCATCGCCACCTCGCTCGCCCAGCGGCTCATGCCCGCGCGCACCGGACTCGTCACTTCCATGATGATGGGCATGGGCTGGATGTTCAGCGCCCTCTCAACACCCCTCTCCATCCTCTTCTTCGGCGGCGTCGCCCTCAACAAAGCCCAGCACCTCCCCGCCTGGCGCATCGACATCGCCTTCCTCGGCTTCGCCACACTCCTCGTCGCCGCCGGCCTCCTCGCCCTCGCCCTCCCACGCGACCTCCTCGCCAAGGCCGCCGACGAACACTGAGCCGTGCCACTGACCGGTCCGCCGGTCAGTGCTCCAGCGCCCCGGTGCCTCACACTCCGAGCCGGGTCCCAGACACCGGCGCTCCTCCCCGAGCAGGTCAATCCGATCGCGTCGCGCCTCCCACCCTCTCCCCTTGGGGGAGAGGGCAGGGTGAGGGGAAAGAGAAACCGCGAGCGAAGCGAGCAACATCGATCCCACACGCGGAAGCGCAAGGCCAACCCGGAGCCACGCACCGGCGCGCGGCTCGCCTCGGGCCCCAATCCGATCGCGTCGCGCCTCCCACCCCCTCCCCTTCGGGGAGAGGGCCGGGTGAGGGGAAATCGAAACCGCGAGCGAAGCGAGCATCATCTCTCCACACCAACCACTCCTAACCTCCCCCATGCCCCCGCGCCCAAACAACTTCGACGTCATCGTCATAGGCGGTGGCCACGCAGGCCTCGAAGCCGCATGGGCATCAGCAAACCTCGGCGCGCGCACCGCCCTCGTCACACTCGACCCCTCGAAGATCGGCGTCATGTCGTGCAACCCCGCCATCGGCGGGCTCGCCAAGGGACAGATGGTCCGCGAGATCGATGCGCTCGGCGGGCTCATGGGCCTCGCCGCCGACGCCACAGGCATCATGTTCAAGGTCCTCAACACCTCGCGCGGCGTCGCAGTGCGCGGCCCGCGCTGCCAATGCGACCGCCACGCCTATGCGCACTTCACGCGCAACATGATCCGCTCACGCGACGAAATCACCATCATCGAAGGCGCCGCCGAGATGTTCCACGTGGAACATCCCGATCCTCAAGACCCAATGTTCCACGTGGAACACGACCGTGCCACTGACCCGTCCTCGGGTCAGTGTCCTCCCCGCATCACCGCAGTCACCCTCGCCGACGGCCGCACCCTCCACGCCAACGCCATCGTCCTCACCACAGGCACGTTCATGCGTGGCCTCATGCACCAGGGCGCATCCAGGACCGAAGGCGGGCGCTCGGGCGAAGCGCCCGCCAACGCCATCTCCAACGAACTCCGCCGGCTCGGCTTCGAGCTCGCCAGACTCAAGACGGGTACACCACCGCGCCTCCTGCGCGCATCGATCGATTGGGAATCGCTCCCCATCCAGGGCGGCGACGAGCCACCCATCCCCTTCTCCGAGCTCACGCGCCATGCGCTCGGCCCCGCAGCGCCGTTCCCACGCCTTGAGCAGGTCGAGTGCCGCGTCACCCACACCGTCGCGTCCGCCCACGAACTCATCCGCGCCAACCTCGACCGCGCGCCGATGTTCAACGGCCAGGTCGAATCCGCAGGCCCACGCTACTGCCCATCCATCGAGGACAAGGTCGTCCGCTTCGCCGACCGCAATGAACACCACGTCTTCCTCGAACCCGAATCGCACGAGAGCGATTGGGTGTACTGCAACGGCATCGCCACGAGCCTGCCCGTCGATGTGCAGGAAGCGCTCGTCCGCTCGATGCCCGGATGCGCGAACGCCGAGATCATCCAGCACGGCTACGCCGTCGAGTACGACATGGTGCGCCCGCACCAGATCGACGCAGCGTGCCAGGCCAAGCGCATCCGTGGCCTCTTCCTCGCGGGCCAGATCAACGGCACCTCGGGTTACGAAGAAGCAGGGGGGCAGGGCCTGCTCGCGGGCCTCAACGCCGCCCGCGCGGCGCGCGGGCTCGAGCCCGTCGCGCTCGGACGCGATGCCGCCTACATAGGCGTGATGATGGACGACCTGGTCACCAAGACGCCCACCGAGCCCTACCGCATGTTCACGAGCAGGGCCGAGCACCGCCTGCTGCTCCGCGCCGACAACGCGTGCGACCGCCTCACACCGCTCGGGCGCGCATGGGGCCTTGTCGACGACGAGCGCTGGACACTCTTCGAGCGCCGGCGCGAGGCGCTCGCATCCCTCAACAGCGCGATCGACGCCGCGCCCATGCGCGAAGGCGTCGAGTTCGCCAGGCGCGTCCGCTCACCCCGCTACACCGAAGACGACCTGCTCCGTGACCTGGGCGTCGACGGCGCCGCGTTGCCCGTAGGCGTCGCCGAGACCGTCCTCGCCGAGCGCCAGTACGAGGGTTACATCAAGCGCCTGCGGAGTGAAGCGGCACGCCACGCCGAGAGCGAGCGCCGGCGCATCCCCGAGGGTTTCGACTACGCAGACGTCATCGGCCTCCGCGCCGAAGCCGCGGAGCGACTCGCACGCTTCCGCCCGACCACGATCGGACAGGCCTCGCGCCTCGAAGGCGTGAACCCGAGCGACCTGACCCTCCTGCTCGTGGCGATCGAACGCGCACGGCGCGCGGCTCAGGCCGCCTCGGCTTCGGGCGCCGGCGCGCCGTCTGCGCCCTCAACATCCGCGCTCGCGTCCCCGGCGTCGGCCCCGCCCTCGTCCTGATCAGGATCACCCGCGTCAGAACGCCCCCTCGGGTGCCCCTCGCGTTCGCACACCTGCCTGAGCGACTGCGCCGCCCCATCGAAGTCCGTCAGGTCCTCGGCGGCGCTGAGCCGCGTCAGGAAACCCTGGACAACGCCCGCCGCCGCGGTGAAACCGAAGCCGTTCGCGACGCCGTTGATCGTCGTCATGCACCGCTTGACCCGGCTCTTCTCGCCCGACTCGATTGCCTGCGCGAGATCATCGCACAAGCCAAGCAGCACATCGCGATGCGACTCCCGCTCCGCGCAATGGTCCTGCACCGGCCCGTCCAGGTAGGTCGCGATCGTCTGCAGGATCTGGGACTCGAGCACCGGGCGCACGAGCACCGCCGAGGCCCCCGAAGCCAGCAGCGCATCGCGCCGACCGTGGTCGGCCGCGGGCAGCACCACGACCAGCGGGCGGGTCGACCCCATCCCCTTCACGACGTCCACGAACGCGAGCCCGTCCAGGTCGGGCGTCAGGTCATCGACGAACACCACCGCCGCCTGGTCGAGGAGTTCCAGCGCTTCCACACCCGTGCGCGCGAAGATCGGGTCGACGCTCGTGCTGCGCAGGTGGTGCATCACAACGCGCTGGTTGGCGGGTTCGGGCTCGAGGAACAGCACCGTTCCCTCGAGGGTTGCGGGGTCGACCCGCTCCCTGTCGGGCAGGCCCAGGTCCTCAGCGCGGATCGGGAACACGGCCGGGTCGATGGGCTCGTCGAAGTGGATGCCGATCTCGTGGAGCAGGCCCGAGACGTGGCCGCACCGCGCGACGACGCCGCGGATGCCGACGCCCTTCCCGTCCTGCGCGCGGATGGACAGCACGCACCGCGAACCGGGGTAGACGAACTGCGCGACGAGCAGCCCCGCCCCCGTCTTCGAGAGGTTGCGCGGGACCGCCGCGAGGTTCGACGTGGCGTTCGCCTCGCCGTGGACCGTCACGACGCACCGGTGCTCGGTGGCGAGCGACCACCGGCGCACATCGCGTTTCGACGCGACGCCCCCCGCGTCGGTCACGCGTTCGAGCTCCCTCGCGAGGTGGAAGGCGTCTCGGCCCCCCGCGTTGAGGCGGTCGGTTACACCCTTGGGTCCCATGCCTAACAGATCGGGCCGCGCGAGCCGGGGCTCTCGTGGCAACAACCCCGTGGCGCCGCTCCCGGCGGCACAGCCGTCTCAGACGGCGCCGCCCGCACCGCCAAGCCCCGTCGGCTCCGGCGCGTGCGAGTCCTGCAGCCCCAGGTTCGCGTACACCTCGCGCGTCGCGTTCGAGCTGTTGAGCGTGTAGAAGTGGATGCCGTCCACGTCATGATCGAGCAGGTCCCGGCACTGCTCGCTCGCCCAATGGATGCCCACGCGCTGCACCGCGGCCTTCGCCTCGGGCGTCTCCGGGTCGGCGTGGCCGTTGACCGCCCGCGCGATGGCCTTCTGGAGCGAAGCCGGGAAGCGCGCGCCCGCCGCGAGGTCGGCCATGGTGCGCATCCCCTTCACCGAGGCGATCGGCATGATGCCCGCGACGATCGGCACGTTGATCCCCGCGAGCCTGCACCGATCACGGAAGTCGTAGAAGTCCTTGTTGTCGAAGAACATCTGCGTGATGACCGCGTCGGCCCCCGCGTCGACCTTCGCCTTGAAGTAGTCCATCTCCTTCAGGCGGTTGGGCGTCGCGGGGTGGCCCTCCGGGAAGCCCGCAACCGCGAGCCCGAACCCGCGCTTGTCCGCGATCGCCTCGCCACCCTCACGCGTGTTGAAGCTCGACAGGAACTCGACGAGCTGGGTCGCATAGCGGAACGCATCGCGCGAGCGGTCGAGGTCGGGCGCGTTGCGCGGCGGGTCGCCGCCGAGCGCGAGGATGTTCGAGATCCCCTCGCGCGCATAGACCTCGACGGTGTCGTAGATCTCCGCCTCGGTGTGCCCGATGCACGTCAGGTGCGGGATGACCTCGAGCTCGGTCTCGCGGCGCACCCGCAGGACGACGTCGGTGGTGAGCTGCCGCGTGGACCCGCCCGCGCCGTAGGTGACCGAGACGAAGGAGGGCTTGAGCGGCTGGAGGTCGGAGATGGTGTCGAACAGCTTCGCGGCCGCCTTGGGCGTCTTGGGCGGGAAGAACTCGAAGGAGAAGGAGGTGGGGCGGGATGCGAAGAGGTCTATGAGGTGCATGAGGAGAGTATATCCATTCATCCGGATGAAGGGATGGAGATTGGGGAAGGTGTGATAAGTTGGTTTGCTGGGTGGCCAGGTGGGCCAGAGGGCCATATGGGAGAGGGCCAGATGGGGAGGGCGGTCGCCCGGAGGGCGCGCGCGTGTTGCCAGGGGTGCGGTGAGTCTTCGAGCAAGCCCCTGGATTGGGACCACCAAGTGATACCCGCCCGGAGGGCGGACGGGGCCGTTCCGCCTCTCGTCCGCCCTCCGGGCGGTTGGAAGAGGGGGCTCGCACCAGGGGCTGGCTCGAAGACTCGCTGCGCCCCTGGCAACGTGCGACGCGCCCTCCGGGCGGGGATGCACCTCAGTCCAGGACGCCCGGCTCGCACTAGTCGAACAGGTCACGTGGGTCGTGCTCGACGGCGTGGCGCTGGAGGAGGCTCAGGAACTCGGTCTTGAAGTCCATGGTGCGGTGGTGCTCCTTCTGGTTGGTGATGTAGTGCTCAACGGCATCGAGCGCGGATCTGCTGACTGTGAAGCCGCCGTAGCCTTCTTGCCATGCGAAGTCGCGCAGGTTCGGGAAGGACTCGTGTATCCATTTGCTCGACCGGCTCTTGACGTGGCGGAGCATGTCGGCGTGGGAGAGGTCGGCGCGGTAGCGCGCGAGGACATGGACGTGGTCGGGCATGCCGTTGACGGCGATGGGTGCGCAGCGCAGGTCGCGGAGGATGCCGGCGACGAAGGGGTAGAGGCGGTCTTCGATGTCTGGTGTGATCCAGGGGTGGCGCTGTTTGGTGGAGAAGACAGTGTGGTAGTAGTTCTGTGTCCATGCGCTGGGCATGGGTTGGAGGGTAGTGGGTTCTGGGATGGTGTGGCCACCTGGGAGGGTGGCGGAAGCCGATGGCCAGATGGCAGATTGCCAGATGGTTGACGGGCCAGACCGCCCGAAGGGCGCAACGATCGTTGCCAGGGGCGCGGCGAGTCTTCGAGCAAGCCCCTGGACTCCTGGGTCCTCCATCTGAGAACCGCCCGGAGGGCGGACGGACCGTGCAGTTCGTCCGCCCTCCGGGCGGTGGGAAGTGGGGGAGCGGGTCACCAGGGGCTGGCTCGCTTTGCTTGCTGCGCCCCTGGCAACGTTCGTTGCGCCCTCCGGGCGGGGAGATGTCCCGACTTGGTTGAGAACAGGGCGCCTACCAGTCGAGGGTGCCGAGGAAGGCGGCGCAGAGTTCGGCGACCGGGATTGGGGCAGGCTGCGACGGCCAGTTGTCGAGTCGGAGCGTCGGCTCGCTCGAGCTTTCGCCGAACCACTGCATCGATACATCCCACTTGTCGAGGCCCAGGAGGCGCTCTAGTTTCAGGACGAGGTCATCGACGAACTCCCACTCGTCGAGGCCCGCTCTCATCTGCACGATGTAGCCGCCAGGCCCCTCTGCGAACGCGCGCTCGCCGGCTCCGACATCGAGTCCATCGAAATCGATGGTCACGCCGAACCTGTGGGAGGCGACCTCTGAGGAGGCAATCAGCATCTCGGCGATCGCGACGAGTGGCCCGCCTTCTGAGCAATCGTGCGCAGCGACGATGTGCCCTTCGCGGATCAACTCGTGGACGAAGCGTGCTGTTGCAACGCAGGACGCCAGGTCGACGGGTGCGATGCGGTCATTGGACCGCGAGCCGGTGACCGACTCCACGTGCGAGCCCGCGAGCTTGGTCGCCCCGGTAGAGATATGAAGCAGCGGACCCCCATCCGCCTTCAAATCCATCGTCACACACTTCTTCGCATCCGGCACGATCCCCACACCCGAGATCAGCAGCGTCGGCGGGATCTCGATCGTGCGGCCGTCGTCGGTGCGGAACTGGTTATTGAGAGAGTCTTTGCCTGAGATGAAGGGTGTGCGGTAGGCCTTGGCGGCGTCGTAGCAGCCCTCGGCGGCGCGGACGAGGGAGGCCATGTTCTCCGGCTTGTTGCAGCTGGCCCAGCAGAAGTTGTCGAGGATGGCGATGCGCGATGGGTCGGCGCCGACGCAGACGAGGTTGCGCACGCACTCATCGACCGCGGCGAGCGCCATGAGGTAGGGGTCGGCGCCTTCGACGTCGGGGTGGCCGAGTCGGGTTTGCAGGCCGTTGGCGATGGCGAGGCCTCGCCCTGAGCCAGGGACGGGTTCGATGACCGCGGCGTCGCCGGGCCCGATGCCGCCCGGGCCGACGAGGGGTTTGATGATGGTGTTGCCCTGCACCTCGTGGTCGTACTGGTTCACGATCCAGCGCTTGGAGGCGATGTTGGGATGGGCGAGGAGTTTGAGGAGGGTGGCTTTGATGTCAAGGGGTTCTGTCCTACGGTGGCACGGCTCCCCGAGCCGGGTCTCTTGGGCTGCCTCGGGTGGGTCTGTCGGAGACCCGGCTCGGCGAGCCGGGCCACCAGAGGCCCACACCGCTTCGCGGGTTGGCATGGGGATGCCGTCGTGGAGGAAGGGCATGGGGAGGCGGGCGACTTCGGTGTTGTCGTAGCGGAGGAGGAGTTGGGGGGCGCCGGTGTCGTCGGTGTTGCCGAACGTGCCGAGCACGGCGAGTTCGACGTGCTCCTCATCGCAGATCTGCTGGAGGGCAGCGAGGTTGTGTTCGGGGACGGCGAGGACCATGCGTTCTTGTGATTCGCTGATCCAGATCTCGTCGTAGCGGAGGCCGGCGTACTTCAGGGGGGCCTTGTCGAGGTCGACGGTGGCACCGATAGTCTCGCCCATCTCGCCGACCGCGGAGGAGAAGCCGCCTGCGCCGCAGTCGGTGATGGCTGAATACAGGCACCAGGCATCAGGCATCAGGCACTCGGGGGAGCCTGGTCCCTTGTCCCTGGTCCCTGGTGCCTCGCCCACGACAAAGTCGCGGGCTCTCAGTATCGCGTCCAGCACCCGCTTCTCTTCGATGGCGTTGCCGATCTGGACGGCGTGTGCGAATTCGTCGGCGTGGGTGTCGGTGAGTTCTGCGGAGGAGAACGTGGCGCCGTGGATGCCATCGCGGCCGGTGCGTCCGCCGAGGGCGACGATGAGGTCGCCTGGGTTGGCATCGCCGGCGGTCTTGTCGCGCGGCATGACGCCGACGCAGCCCGCGAAGACGAGCGGGTTGCCGACGTAACGGTCGTCGAAGTAGACGCCGCCGTTGACGGTGGGGATGCCCATGCGGTTGCCGTAGTCGCGGACGCCGTCGACGACGCGGGAGAGGATGCGGCGTGGGTGGAGGCAGCCTGTGGGGAGGGGCTGCTGGCTCTGCGAGCCAGACACAGGTCGGAGACCTGTGCCACCTTGATCTGCGGTGAAGAAATGATCCGGGTGGGCGACGCAGAACACATCGGTGTTGGCGATGGGCTTGGCGGCGAGGCCCGTGCCCATGATGTCGCGGATGCACCCGCCGATGCCGGTCGCTGCGCCGCCGTAGGGTTCGATGGCGGAGGGGCGGTTGTGGGTCTCGACTTTCATGCAGACGGCGTTGTGCTCGTCGAAGGCGATGATGCCCGCGTTGTCGACGAAGACGGAGAGGGCCCAGTCGAGGCCGTCGGCGATGAGTTCGTGCGTGGCGGCGGCGACGGTGGACTTGAGCAGGTTGTCGATGGTGACGGTGCCGTCGGGGTTGAGCGTGTGGCCCGGGCGGGCCGACCAGTCGATCACGTCGTCCTTGAGTGTGTGGCCTTGCGGGCGGTAGGTGACGCGCGACTTGAGGGTCTTGTGGACGCAGTGCTCGGACCAGGTCTGGGCGAGGGTTTCGAGTTCGACATCGGTGGGCTCGCGGCCGAGTTCGCGGAAGTGGGCCTGGATCGCCTGCATCTCTTCGAGGGAGAGGAACAAGTGGCCCTCGCGCGAGAGCTTCTCGAGGGCGGGGGCGTCGAGTGTGGAGATCGTGACGTGGCGGAGGGTCTGGTCGGCGATGCGGGCTTCGGGGAATGCATCGGGCGTCCACGGCTCGAAGTGGACCTGTTCAACGACGGCGTTGGCGAGCAGGCGCTTGGCGAGGAGTCTGGCGTGGGCGTCGTCGATGCCTTCGAGGTCGTAGCGGAAGCCTGTGGTGATGCGGAGGTTGAGGCCGGGTTGGTCGTGGGCGAGGAGCTCGATGATGGAGTCGTGGACGGTCTGGGCGACGGGGTCCATGACGCCCGGGAGTGGGTGGACCTCGATGGTGTGGGTGGTGGGCGTGGCGGCGTCGCGTGTGCCGATGACGGCGGTCTCGACGACGGCGTTGGTGAGGAGGCCCGAGGCGATGCGTTCGATGGCGTCGTCGGGGAGTGCGCCCTCGATGAGGTAGACGCGGGCGGTGGCGGCGCGGGCGATGTTGATGGCGAGTTGGGCGCCGCCGCGGATGACGGCGTCGGCGCGTGGGTCGCCCGCTTCGGGTCTGGGCCAGACCTCGATGCGCGTGACGCGGGTGGTGTGGGGCGAGGCGGGCGACGGGTGGTGTTTGGTGGCGGCGCTCATGAGGCCCCATCGTAGCGGCGCGGGGGTCTACACTGGGCCCATGCCTGCGCCGCCGCCCCCGTCCGATGCCGATGCCGATGCCGTCAGTGGTGAGGGAGAGGCCCCGCGGCCTCGCGTGCTGCTGTATACCGATGGGGCGTGCTCGGGGAATCCGGGGCCTGGCGGGTGGGCGTACATCCTGAAGCACCCTGCGACGTCGAAGCAGCGCGAGGCGTCGGGGGGCGAGCGTGAGACGACCAACAACCGGATGGAGCTGCGTGCGGTGATCGAGGGGTTGAGTGCGCTGACCCGGCCGAGCGCGGTGGAG
The DNA here is from genome assembly GCA_965228605.1 of Phycisphaerales bacterium. Lineage (GTDB taxonomy): Bacteria > Planctomycetota > Phycisphaerae > Phycisphaerales > UBA1924. The sequence goes on along the minus strand of OZ245825.1, from coordinate 2,038,175 downwards.
GTGTGGTCGGACTCGCAGTACGTGCTCAAGGGGCTGAATGAGTGGATGGACGGGTGGAAGCGCAAGGGGTGGAAGACGGCTTCGAAGCAGCCGGTGAAGAACCGGGAGTTGTGGGAGCGGCTCGATGAGCTCAGGGGGGTGCACGAGCTGGCGTACCACTGGGTGCGTGGGCACGATGGGCACCCTGAGAACGAGCGGTGCGATGAGCTGGCGGTGGCGGCGCGGGATGAGGCGGCAATGGGGGGGTAGTCGCCTGCCAACGTCCGAGAGCGCTGGGGGGCGGCGCAGACGGACCTTCGGGGAGGCTCGGCTGGTCGAGGGAGGGGTGGGCCTGAGGTGGGGGGGCGATGTCCCCGATGAGAGGGGTATGCGTGGGCGATCAAACTATCGTGTGTCTCGCAAGCTGATGCTGATGATGGTGCTGTCGGCGATCGGGCTGTGGCGCGGGGCGGGGCTGATCGAGCGGCTTGGCGAGGCGACGCCGGGGCAGGCGCTCATCGAGGCGGGGGCTGGGGAGGCGTTGCTTCGCGATGGGCGTCTGGACCTGTCGGGGATGCGTGCGGAGCGCGGGCCCGAGGCGCTGCGGAACGGGTTTTCGATGGGTGGCGGGCAGCGGCCCGCGCCTGCGGACTCGGCGACGCCTGCGCCTGGTGGGGTCGGTGCGATTGGGAACCTGATGGGGTTGATCGGTGGTGGTGCGGGCGACGAGGACGTGGAAGAGGATGCGCCGCCTCCGCCGCCCAAGCCGACCTCGATCGTGCGGGTGCATGAGAAGGGGACGCGGTAGGTCCGGGCTGGCGCGGCATCACTTGCCTTCAAACCAGTTCTTCCCGATCGCGGAGTCGACGACGAGGGGGACGTCGATCTGCATGGCTTCCGCCATCGCGGTGGTGATGTAGGTCTGCACGCTCTCGCCGAGTTCTTCGGGGGCTTCGAAGACGAGCTCGTCGTGGATCTGGAGGAGCATCATGACGTCGTCGCGCCGGTCGCGCCAGTCGGTGGGGAGGCGGTCGGCGTGGGGGCCGCGGAGCGCGGCGTGGATGTCGACCATGGCCTTCTTGATGAGGTCGGCGGCGGACCCCTGCACGACGGAGTTGATCGCCATGCGCTCGGCGAGGGACCGGCGGGCGGGGTTGCGCGATTCGATGTCGCGGATGGGGCGGCGGCGCTTCATCATGGTCTCGACGTAGCCGTTGGCCTTGGCTTCGTCGATGCACTCGCGCAGGAAGACGGTGATGCCCGGGAAGCGCTTCATGTAGCCCTCGATGATCGACGCGGCGGCCTTCTGCTCGATGCCGAGGCGGCGCGCGAGGCCGAAGGGCGTGATGCCGTAGACGATGCCGAAGTTGACCATCTTGGCGCCCGAGCGCTGATCGGATGTGACGTCGTCGGCGTCGATGGCGTGGATCTCGGCGGCGACGGCGCGGTGGATGTCGGCGCCGCCGCGGAAGGCTTCGATGAGCGCTTCGTCCTGCGCGAGGTGGGCGAGCAGGCGCAGCTCGATCTGCGAGTAGTCGGCGGCGATGAGCACGCGCCCCTCGGACGCGACGAACGCCTTGCGTATCTCGCGCCCGACGTCGGTGCGGATGGGGATGTTCTGGAGGTTGGGGTCGCTTGATGAGAGGCGGCCCGTCGCGGCGACGGTCTGGTTGAAGGATGCGTGGATGCGCCCGGTGTTGGGGTTGATCGCTTCCTTGAGCGCGACGAGGTAGGTCGAGACGAGCTTGGTGAGCGTGCGGTGCTCGACGATGAGCCTCGGGATGGGCGAGTCGATGGTCTGGTCCGCGGCGAGTTTCTCGAGGACTTCTGCGTCGGTGGAGTAGCCCGTCTTGGTCTTCTTGAGGGGCTTGATGCCGAGGCCGGGGAACTCGATGTGGTCGGGCGGGTTGAAGAGGGCGGCCTGGAGCTGCTTGGGGGAGTCGGGGTTGAATGGGTGGGGGGCGTTGACCTCGATCTCGGTCTTGAGTTCCTTGATGCGGAAGGCGAGGCGCTCGGCTTGCGCATCGAGTTCGGCGGGGTCGACGGTGATGCCGTTCCACTCGAGTTCGGCGAGGGCCTCGACGAGGGGCATCTCGAGCTCGGCGAACAGGCCGCCCAGCTTCATGGCGCGGAGCTGGGGGATGAGGTGATCGTGGAGGCGCAGCGCGATGTCGGCGTCCTCGGCGGCGTAGGGGCCCGCGACGTCGAGGGCGACCTCGTCGAAGCGCTTCTGCTTGCGCCCCGAGCCGATGAGTTCGGAGATGGGCATGCACGAGTGGTTGAGGAAGGCTAGCGCGAGGTTGTCGAGCGAGTGTGAGGAACGCGAGGCGTCGATGAGGTAGCTCGCGATCATGGAGTCGAAGAGGGGGCCCTTGAGTTCTGCGCCGTGGCGTCGGAGGACGAGGAGGTCGAACTTGAGGTTGTGGCCGCACTTGGGGAGGCGCTCGTCTTCGAGGAGTGTTTTGAGCGCGGCGATGACGTCATCGGTGGAGAGGTGGCTCTCGGGGTTGGGCGAGCGGACGGGGATGTAGGCGCCCGTTGCGGGCGCGATGGAGAGGGAGACGCCGCACAGGTCGGCGGTCATGGCGCCGAGGGCGGAGGTCTCGGTGTCGATGGCGAGCATGTCGGCTTTGCGGGCGCGCTCGATGAGGGTCTGGAGCTGGTCGGTGGTGGTGATGGTCTCGTATTCGCCGTCCCAGTCGTTGGCGCGCTGCGCGGCTTCTTCGGCGCCGAAGAGTGAGCCCTGGCCATCGGGGCTCGAGCGCATGGTCCCCGTTGGGGTGGCGCGGGTTTCGGGCGCATCGGCGTCGGGGTCGCCGCCCGCGAGGAGGTCGCGGAGTTCCTGTTCGTAGCGTCGGAAGCCGAGTTCGCGGAGGAGGGGGGCGAGTTTGTCGAGGTGGAGGGCGGTGGCGACGTGGGCGTGGGGGAGTTCGAGCTCGATGGGGACATCGTGGGCGAGTTGGACGAGTTCCTTCGAGACGGGGAGGACGTCGACGGCGGCGCGGATGTTCTCGCCGCGCTTGCCCTTGATGTTGTCGGCGTCGTCGAGGAGGGCGTCGAGCGTGCCGTATTGCGCGATGAGCTGGGCGGCGGTCTTTGGCCCGATGCCCGGCACGCCCGGGACGTTGTCGACGTTGTCTCCCATGAGGGCGAGCATGTCGACGACCTGGGCGGGGGTGATGCCCTTGGTTTCGCGGAGCCACGCCTCGTCCATGAGGTCGTCGTTGTAGGGGTCGTACATGTCGACGCGGTCTGTTTCGATGAGCTGTTGGAGGTCCTTGTCCTTGGAGACGATGCGGACGCGGAGGTCGGGCTCGGCTTTGAGGTGCGTGGCGAGCGTGGCGATGACATCGTCGGCCTCGTAGCGCTCGACGCCCAGGACGGGGATGCCGATCTCGTTGAGGACGTCGATGCAGCGCCTGATCTGCGGGCCCAGGTCTTCTGGGGGCGCATCGCGGTTGGCTTTGTAGTCGGCGAAGATGTCGGAGCGGAAGGTGCCTCGGTCGCCCGAGACGTCGATGGCGACGGCGATGTAGTCGGGCTTCCGCTCGCGGAGGAGTTTGAGGATGAGGCCGACGAAGCCGAAGGTGGCGTTGGTGGGCTCGCCCGTGACGGGGCTTGTCATGGGTGTGCGGATGGCGTGGTAGGCGCGGAAGAAGTGGGCGTGGCCGTCGAGGAGGTAGAGGGTCTTCATGTGATGGGAGTCTATCTCCCGCCGGGTGCTTGCCAGCCTCCTGGCGGCACGGGTTGTGGTCCACTCTTAGAGCCGGGGACTTCAGTCCGCGCGGTCCTTGATCTTCATTGCGGAGACCGCGCGGACTGAAGTCCCCGGCTCTGAAATCAGGGACCCCGGAGAGTGACCTCGACCCTCGCACGCGGGGCGTGGACAACCTTGCGGTAGCTTGGCGGTTCTGGTCGGTTCCTGAAGTCCGCTGTTTGGCTGTGTTTGTGGGTTTGCATCTGGCCATCATGTCGCGCTCGATCGAAGGAGTGAGACATGGTCGGACAGCCACCGCAACCCGCCGAGCCCTCCATCCGCAAGGTCATGCCCGACGATGGCGTCACGCTCGTCGACCTCATGGGCGGCGCGATGCGCTGGGATGTCGATGTGCTTGATCATGGGTTTGTGTCGCTCATCGACACGATGCCGAGGCTTGTTCCCGCGGAGCAGACCGGCGATCAGGCGATCGTGCAGGCGGCGCGGGTGAGCTATGGGCAAGGGACGAAGAAGGTGAGCGAGGACCGGGGGTTGATCCGGTATCTGCTCCGCCATCGTCACACGACGCCCTTTGAGATGGTGGAGTTGAAGTTCCACTGTGCGATGCCGATCTTCATTGCGCGGCAGTGGATCCGGCATCGGACCGCGAACGTGAACGAGTACTCGGGGCGGTACTCGATCATGCCCGACCGGTTCTACCACCCGAGGGTGGAGGACATCCGCAAGCAGTCGCGCACGAACCGCCAGGGCGGCGAGGAGCCGATCGAGGTGGAGACCGCGCAGGACTTCCTTGGCCTGCTCGACGAGGCGGAGCAGAAGTACAAGAAGTACCTGGAGCTGACGGAGAAGGGTCTGGCGCGTGAGCTGGCGCGGATCGCGCTGCCGCAGAACCTGTACACGGAGTGGTACTGGAAGTGCGACCTGCACAACGTGATGCACTTCCTGGCGTTGCGGCTTGATGACCATGCGCAGTATGAGATCCGTGCGTTTGCGCAGGCGATGCAGGCGCTGATCGAGCCGATCGTGCCGGTGGCGATGGAGGCGTTCCGCGATTACCGCCTGGGCGCGATGCAGTTGACGCGGCTGGAGATCGAGGCGCTGCGGTCGGGGAGCGCGGAGATCGGCACGACGAACAAGCGTGAGCAGGCGGAGTGGGAGGCGAAGCGGGCGCGGCTTGGCGTTCAGGGGGCCGCGGCGGGGGCGGACTGATTCCGGCCTCCGCCTTTCGCGAAGATCGGTGTTCTCCAGGGCGCTGGCGTGTGCGATAGTGGGGGTGTGTCCGGGCGGGCTCACCGTCCGGGGGAGGATCTCCATGCGCCGTGTGTCATCGCTCTCGACGGGTTATTGGGCTCTGGCCGCTTTGGTTGCACCGTGCTGGGCGGGGTGCGAGCCGGGTTGGTCGGAGGGGGTGTTCTGTCTTCCCGGTTCGACGGGGATCGTCCGTGATGCGTTGGCATGGGACGACGGGACGGGGGAGCGGCTCTACTTCGCATCGAGCGAGGCGCCCATGGGGTGTGCGATCGCGTCGGTGGTGGCGTGGGATGGTGTTTCGTTCTCTGCGGTGGAGCCCGCGCCCGAGGGGACGGTGCTCTCGCTCGGCTCGTTCGACGATGGGACGGGCCCCGGGCTCTACGCGGGGGGGCAGTTCGTCGAGGTGGGGGGGCAGGCGGTAGGCAACATCGCCCGATGGGACGGCGGGTCGTGGTCGCCGCTCGGGCTCGGGCTCGGCGTTTTCAGCGGCGCCCCGCTGGTCAATGCGATGGCGGTGTTTGATGACGGGAGGGGGCCTGCGCTCTATGTGGGTGGCAAGTTCGAGCTTGCGGGCGGGCTGCTCTCGTTCAACATTGCGCGGTGGGACGGCGCTGGGTGGTCGCCCGTTGGGCTTGGTGTTGACGGGCCCGTGCACGCGATGAGCGTCTTCGATGACGGCTCGGGACCCGCGCTCTATGTGTCGGGTAACTTCGAGCAGGCGGGCTCGGTGCAGACCGATGGGCTCGCGCGGTGGGATGGGGCGGAGTGGTCGTCGTTTGGTGCGCCCCTCGCCGGTGTGATCGATGTCTTTTCGGTGTACGACGACGGCACGGGGGCGGCGCTGTTTGCGGCGGGTGACTTCTCGATGATCGGCGGGCGTGCGGCGGAGAACATCGCGAAGTGGGACGGTGAGTCGTGGACGCCGCTCGGGAGTGGCGTGGGGGGCGATGTGGTGTCGCTCGCGGTGTTCGACAGTGGGGGCGGCGCGCGGTTGTACGCGGGTGGGTATTTCGACGAAGCGGGTAGCGTGGATGCCGACCGCGTGGCGGCGTGGGACGGTGCGGAGTGGTCGGCGGTCGGGACGGGGACGTCCGGTGGCGTGCTCGATCTCGTTGCGGTCGAACTCGCTGGCGAGGCGGCGCTGTACGCGAGTGGCCAGTTCGTGCAGGCGGGTGGGCGCCTCTCGCACAACATCGCGCGTTGGTCGGGTGGTGAGTGGTCACCGCTGATCAACGGCGCGAGTGGTCAGGTGCGGTCGCTCGGTGTGTTCGACCTGGGCGATGGGGAGCGTGTGTATGCGGGTGGGACGTTCGCGATGCCGGGCGGCCCCGACGCACGCATGGCGCGGTGGGACGGTTCGGAGTGGTCGGGGCTTGGTGCGCCTTTGAACGGCCCCCCGTGGGCGCTTGCGGCGATGGACGGGGTGCTCTACGCGGGCGGGGTGTTCTCGCAGGCGGGCGAGACGCCCTTGAGCTTTGTGGCGATGTGGGACGGGTCGGCCTGGTCTGCGTTGGGCGCGGGCACGAACGGGCCCGTGCGCGCGCTTGCGGTGCACGACGATGGCACGGGGCCTGCGGTGTACGCGGGCGGGGCGTTCACGATGGCGGGCGGTGTGGCGTGCAGCCGGGTGGCGAAGTGGGATGGGGCGGCGTGGACGCCGGTTGGCTCGGGCATGGACCACATCGTGGATGTGCTGTTCAGCTACGACGATGGGACGGGCCCGGCGCTGTACGCGGGGGGGCCGTTTGATGTGGCGGGCGGCGTGGCGGCGGTCGGCGTGGCGCGTTGGGATGGGAGCGCGTGGAGCCCGGTGGGGGCGACGCTCTTCCACGCGGGGCTGACCGCGTTTGCGGTGCACGACGACGGGTCCGGGCCTGCGCTCTACGGGGGCGGCGACAACAACGTGGTGCGGTGGGACGGCGCGGAGTGGGTGTTCATCGGTCAGGGTCTGTTCAACTCGGGGAGCGATGAGATCAACGCGCTGGCGTCGTTTGACGATGGTTCGGGCCCTGCGCTCTACGTGGGCGGCGACTTCGCGGCCAACGCGGCGCGCTGGGATGGCGAGGCCTGGAGTCTGATTGGCGATGAGGACCTGAACGACGAGGTCTGGGCGATTGCTCGGTCCGAGACGGCGCTCTACTTCGGGGGGGATTTCGAGAAGGCGGGCGAGGTGGTGTCTGCGCACGTTGCGCGGTGGGGGTGCCCGCTGCCGCCCGTGTGCCCGCCCGATCTGGACGGGTCGGGCGCGGTCGGTTCGGCTGACCTGAGCCTGCTGCTTGCGGACTTCGGGTGCGTCGGCTCGAGCTGCGGTGGCGACATTGACGGCGACGGGGACACGGACTCGTCGGACCTGAACGCGCTGCTCGCGGCGTTTGGTCTGGCGTGCGAGTCGTGATGGGCGTCGTGCTATGCTCGTGGCATGAGCAAGCCCCTCGCGTTGATCTTCCGTACCGCGGGCACGAATTGTGATGCGGAGTTGTGCCGGGCGTTTGAGATGGCGGGTGCGTCGGCGGAGCTGGTCCATGTGGATCGGGTGGTGCGTGAGCCCAAGCTTGTCGAGCGGGCGGAGCTGATCGGGTTCCCCGGTGGGTTCAGTCATGGGGATGACATCGCGGCGGGGCGTGTGCTTGCGGTGAAGCTTCGTGAGCGGCTCTGGGGGCCGGTGCGCGATGCGGCGGAGCGGGGTGTGCCGATGATCGGGCCGTGCAACGGGTTCCAGGTGATGGTGCAGGTGGGGCTGCTGCCTGGCTTTGCCGCTGGGGCGTGGCCCGAGCGTGCGCCGGATGCGACGCTTGCGCTGGCGGAGAACGCGGGGGGGCGGTTCATCGACAAGTGGGTGGGGGTGGAGGCGCCGGCGAATACGGTGTGCGTGTGGACGTCGGGGGTGGAGGCGGGCGCGGATGCGATGCGCCTGCCCATCGCGCACGGCGAGGGGCGGCTTGTCGCGGCGTCGGATGCGGTGATCGAGGGCCTCGAAGCGGGCGGGCAGGTGGCGCTGCGGTATGCCGAGGGCGAGAACCCGAACGGCTCGGCGGCGCGGATCGCGGGCGTGTGCGACCCATCGGGGCGGATCTTCGGGCTCATGCCCCACCCCGAGCGCTACCTCGATTGGGGGCGTCACCCGTATGCGACGCGGCTCGACGGGTCGGTGACGGGTGGGCAGACGCCCGGCCTGTCGATGTTCAAGGCGGCGGTCGCGAGCCTTGGCGTGCCCGCGTGAGTTGAGCGGACCCATCGGGCGCGGGCGTGCGTATGGGGCGATGACCGAGCGGAGCGGCGCCTATGTCCACCCTTGCAGCAACCGGCCCTGCGGGCGAGCTGATCGTCGACGATCGGCATTGCAGTGCGTGCGGTTACAACCTGCGCGGGCTGTTCACGGGTGCGCCGTGTCCCGAGTGCGGGCAGGCGATCACGCTGAGCCGGCGGTTGAACAATGTGACGCCCTTGTGGGAGATGCCCACGTGGTACCGGTGGTCGCTGCTCGGCGGTGTGCACCTGCTCGAGATCGGAGCGCTGCTGGCGATCGCGGCGCCGTTTGCGCTGGGTGATCGTGCGATCGCGATGGCGCTGGCGGGCGGCGCGGCGGGGGCGCGGCTCGCGGGTGTGGGGGTGTTCCTGATGCCCAGGCCGATCGCGGTGCGGTCGGGCAAGGCGGAGTGGGTACGGCTCCGGTGGGCGGTGGGCCTGACGCAGGCGGGGCCTTTGGGCGGGCTTGTGCTCGTGGGTGTCGGCGCGAACATCGGGTCGGAGCCCGTGCGGTTGCTTGGTTTGCTTGGGATTCTCGTGGGTGCGGTTGGGCTTGTGCCGTTCACGGTGTACCTGAGTCTCTTCGCCGAGTGGGCGGGGAGCAAGCCGCTGACCGATCGGCTGCGGAGCACGGGGTGGATGCTCGGCGCGTGCGCGGTGTTCATCGCGCTGGGCGCGATTGCGGATGCGATGGGGACGATCGGGCCGCTCTTTGGCTTCTCGGTGTTTGGCACGGTGGCGAAGGTGCTCTGGCTTGTGAGTGTGGGGTACCTGATCTATCTGGTGTTCAACCTGGATATCTCGATGCGCTGGGCGCGTCGGAACGGGGTCGCGGCCCACGCGCGGGATGTGCGTCGGGCCGAGCGCGCCTCTGAGGAGGCGCAGTGCCTGGTGCAGCGGGCCCAGGAGGTGTACGTGCCGCCGCCGCCTCCCGGGGCTCAGCGGAGCCTGCTTGCGGAACTCGAGGAGCCGGGGGCGTCGCCCGCGGGGCGCGGGCCCGAGCAGGGGGGCGTTGGCGGGCCGGGCACGCCGCAGCCGTCTCCGAGCCATTGGCACGGGCCGGGGATGGAGCCCCCCGACGACGTCGAGCCCTACGCGCTCGAGGAATAGCGCTGGCGTCATGTTGGGATCGCGCCCGATCGTGGTGCGGCTGCTAGATTTGTCGCGGGCCGGGGGCGCTTGTATCGCCCCGGCGATCGGTGTCTGATCGGTTGTTGGGAGGCGAGATGGGCAGCACGCAAGCGGCGGCGTCGAAGCAGGACAGCAAGGGGGCCCGCCCGCTCCGGTGCGCGGTGGTTGGGGTCGGGCGGATGGGTCGGCACCATGCGCGCAAGTACGCGAACCTCGCGGGGACTGAGCTGGTGGCGGTTGTGGACATGGACGAGGACCGGCGCGAGGCGGCTGCGGATGAGCTTGGGTGCAAGGCGCTGAGCGATGAGCGGGAGCTGCTGGGGCTTGAGATCGATGCGGTGAGCATCGCGGTGCCGACGACGTACCACCTGAAGTGCGCTGAGCCGTTGCTCGGGGCGGGGATCTCGTGCCTGATCGAGAAGCCGCTCGCGCACACTGTCGAAGAGGCGGTGCGGCTGACGGAGCTCGCGGAGCAGTCGTCGGCGACGCTCATGGTGGGGCACATCGAGCGTTTCAACCCGGTGGTGCGTGCGATGCAGCGCGCGGCGTCGCGTGATGCGGCGGCGGCGACGGGGCCGGGTGTCGCGGGGATCGTGCCGAGGTTCATCGAGGTGCATCGTGTGAGCCCGATGACATTCCGCTCGGTGGATGTGTCGGTGGTGATGGACATGATGATCCACGACCTGGACGTGGTGCTCATGCTGATGGAGGGGCACGAGCCGGTCGACGTGCAGGCGTCGGGGATCGCGGTGCTGACGGAGCACGAGGACGTGTGCAACGCGCGGCTGACGTTCGAGACGAGCCGGGGCAAGTGCGTGGCGAACCTGACGGGGTCGCGCCTGGCGTTCAAGACGGAGCGGAAGACGCGCATTATTGGTGAGAACGCCTACGTCTCGATCGACTACGGCACGCGCAAGGGCACGATCGTCCGGCGGACGGCCAACGAGGTGCAGATGCACGAGGTCCGCGAGGCGCTGCGCAACGGCACCGACCTGTCGGACCTGGACTACGGCGAACTCGTCTCCATCGAGGACCTCGAGGTGGATTCGGCGGACCAGCTCGAGGTCGAGATCTCGACGTTCATCAATTCGGTGCGCACGGGCGAGCAGCCGCCGATTCCGGCGCGTGCGGGCTTGGCCGCGGTGCGGACGGCGCAGCGGATCATCGATGCCTCGCGGGCGGATTGGTAGGGGGAGCTCGGCATGGCCATCCCTTCGGGCTGACCATGACACCCGCCCGATGGGGTGAGCCTGGCCCGGTCGTTTGACGCGCGCAAAAAAACCCGCCGCGTCGGCAAACGCAGCGGGCTGCAGGTGCGGCAAGCGCGTGGTGGGTTCCGTTGGGTTACAACGGAGAATGACTCGCCGCAGGAGGTGGTGAAGCGTGCGACCGGCGGGTCTGCCGATCGGACGCGACTCGTCCCTTGGGGTCAGCCGTTTGGCGAGGGTCGTCGGTGGCCAAACCAACGGAGGTGGTGGGTTGCATCCGTGCTCCCCGACACCGTCCTCGATTCGCGGCTGATGGAGTCCCCTGCGCGACGCGGGGTTGTGGTGGGATTCAACCCGCGCCGCGAAAGACCGAGCATCAGCTTGTCGCCCGGGTTGCCCCAGGCATGAACTCCGTGTGCGGGCGTTTCCACCCGGACCGGTCTTCTCAGCCTCCGCTGGCGATCTTCGCGAGGAGGTCGGGCAGTTTGGCGAGTCGTTCTGCTTCGCCGGCTTGCCAGGCCTGTCGATCCCGAACCTCGAGGCGGTCGCCCGCTCCGATCAGCACCACGTCGTTTCCCAGCTTGGCGAGGGCCATGTGCTGGTCGGGGATCCTGAGCCGCCCCGCTGAGTCTTCTTCGATGCGTCGCGAGAGCCCGAACAGGGTTGCCTGGACCTCGGCTTCGTCCTGGCCCGGGGTGAGCGTCTTGGTGCGTGACGCTGCGAGGGCCTCGTAGTCCGCCTCCGTGTAGAGCCTGATGAGGCCGCCCACCCAAGGCACGGCATACCAGGCGGCGCCTTCCTTCTTGACATCCCAGCGAGCACGAATCTCTGCTGGTATTGCCAGACGCCCCTTGGAGTCGATTGTCTTTTCGTACTGCCCTGTGAAGAGCACGGGTCAGTCTCCGTTGGGTCGTCGGGGGAAGAGTACGACACATTTCGACACAAAGCAACACCAACGCCTCTGAATTCGACACTTTTTCGCTTGGCGGCGGTTGCCCTGGTTGCATATAGGTAATTCGGCCTATGGCGAATCCTGAGGTAGGCTTGGGGTTGCGTGGGGTCATTGCGTCGTGGGAGGCGCAGATGGCGTGGGGTGTCACCATGGCTCGAGCGTCGGTGCCAAGCGATTTGAACGGGGTGTGCGGAGGGGCGGTGGAGCGCGCGCTCGGGTTGCTCCCTTCTTCGCGGTTTGTGCTGACGGCGGCGTTCGATGGCGATCGGGGTGGGTACCCGCTCAAGTGGGTGCAGCGGGTGTCGGTGACGCCCGCGTGCATCGCGGTGGCGATCCCGAAGGGTCACCCGACGGTGCCGTTGGTGCGTGATGCGCGGGCGTTTGCGATCTGCCTGATCGGTGACGATGACCGGCGGACGTACCGGCGGTTCGAGCTTGCGGCGAGCGCTGCGCGCGATCCCGATGGGAGTACGGCGTTGCTCGATCCGTTCGATGCGCTGGCAGTCGAGGAGGGGGAGACGGGGTCGCCGCTCATCGTGTCGGCGCAGGCGTCGTTCGACTGCGTGTTGCGGAGCCACGTGGACTTCGATGCGGACCACGAGCTCTATGTTGGCGAGGTGGTCGGCGCTCGGGTTGGTTGAGCGGTGCGCGCGGGGGCGCTCACTCGGGGGCGTCCAGTGGCTCGGTTACGCCGCGTGGCGTGGGGATGCGCGGCGTTCGTAGCCGGGCATGTTGTAGGGTGCGATCGGGGTGTTGTTGTGCTCGGCGTTGCGCGCATCGAGTATGGGGCCTGGCGACATGGTGGCGATGATGCGGGTAGGCGCGGCGTCGGTGATGTCGGTGCTCATCTCGCGCAGGATGCGCTCGATGCACCACGCGTTCTTGCCGCGGTGGATGAGCGCGGCTTCGCGTGTGCGGGCGAGTGGCTCAGCGAGCGCGGCGCGCGCGGCGGCGAGGCCCGTGAAGCGGTCGTCGAGTTCGGGCGGCATGGGTGTGCGGCGTTGGTCGGTGAGAGCGGCTTCGCCCTCTGCGAGGCCTGCGCGGTAGCCGGTGAGGGCGTGTTCCTTCTGCGCAATGCGCTGGTAGCGTGAGACGATCTCGCCTTCGCGTTCCTGGAGGTGCGCATCGGGTGTGTAGCGTGCGTTGATCCAGAGGTTGTTGCGGACGAGGTTGCGCAGGATGGCGTTCATGTCGCGGCCTGCGGTGACCTTGTGGTGCATGACGCGCCAGCCGGCGTGGTGGATGACGCCCGAGCCGGCGAGGAGGATGCGGGCGGCGAGGTCGTATTCCTCTGCGTAGTAGTGGAAGGACTCGTCGTAGCCGCCCAGTTTGTTGAAGAGGTCGCGCCGGATGGCGGCGGCGCACCCGATGAAGACCTCGGGGAGGCCGCCGGCTTCGTGCGATCCATCGGGGAGGAGTATTTCGGCGCCGATCGCGCCGACGGCGGGCGGCGCTGCGCTGGTGAGTCGGTGGATGTTGACGTCGAGCGGGTGGGAGTCGTCGTCGAGCATGACGAGCCAGTCGTGGCGGGCCTCGCGTGCGCCGACGTTGCGGGCGCCGGCGGAGAGGTTGTCGTCGAGTCGGATGAGTCGCGTTGTGAGGCCGTGCGGGCGCTTGGGCGGTGGCTCGACGGGGGTGTCGGAGGCGTTGTCGATGATGATGACTTCCGCGGCGCGGCGGAGTGGGGGGTGGTCTGAGTAGAGGTCGTGGAGCGCATCGAGCGTCTGGGCGAGGCGCTGGTGGCGGTTGCGGGTTGGGATGATGTAGGAGATCACAGGGCGATGTTGAGGGCTCGTCGGTTGGCGGTCTCGACGGCGAGGTGGGCGCCGACGGTGCGCGCGAGGCCCGCGATGAGCTCATCGCGCTCGACGGGGTCGTTGCCGAGGCGCGAGGCGTGGGCGGAGGCGGCGATGGCGCCGAGGAAGGCGGCGTCGGTGAGTGAGCCGCCGGCGAGCATGGTGAGCGTGGCGGCGCTGAGCATGGCGTCGCCACACCCGAGGGTGTCGATGGGGTAGGGGGTGAGTGCGGGGATGTGCTCGGCGCGGACGCGCGCGGTCCACCCCTCGGCGCGGTCGGCGCCGGGGAGTGGTGAGAAGGCGATCAGTCCCTCGCCGCCGAGCTTGACGATGGCGTTGCGGGCGCGGGTGCGTGCGAGGAGTCGCCAGGCGACGGCGTTGAGCGAGTCGTCGTAGTCCTGCATGGCGTCGCGGAGTTCGACCTCGGTGGGGCAGATGAGGTCGAAGGCGGTCATGCGGGCGAGGGTGGATCGGCGGCCGCTGACGTCGCCCGCGAGGAGGGCATCGTGTTGGCGGGCGGCGCTGATGACATCGTTGAGGACGCGGTGGGTGAGCAGGCCGAGCCCGAAGTCGGTGACGATGAAGGCGTCGGCTTGCGGCGCGGCGGCGCGGGCGAGGGCGGCGAGCTCGCGCTGGCGCTGCTCGTCGAGCGTGATGGGGCGCACCATGTCGAGTTTGACGACCTTCTGGTTGCCCACGAGGAATCGTTGCTTCTCGGGGGCGGGCCCGTCGGAGGGGACGATGTGGACGTCGATGCCCTGGTCGTTCATGCGGTCGCGGAAGGCGCGCGACTCGGGCGTGGGGGGGAGGGCGGTGATGAGGGTGGGGTGGGCGCCGAGGCGGGCGAGGTGTCGCGCGACGACCGCGGAGCCGCCGTCGTAGCTGACGTGGCGGAGCGGGCGGAGCGACATGACGGGTGATTCGCCTGCGACTTCCGGGCGGTCGCACATGACGTAGGTGTCGGTGATGGTCTCGCCCACGACGACGATGCGCTGGCCGGCGAAGGCGTCGATCTGTGCGCGGAGGCGCGTGACCGAGAGGTCGTGGGCCTCCATGAGGCGTCGGAGTGAGGCGTGGAACGGGTCGGCGTGGCGTTCGAGGAGGTCGACGAGGGCGGTGGAGGAGAAGACGATGTCGCCTGAGGAGAAGACGACGCGCCCGCCGTGGCGTTCGACGGCGGCGCGCTCGGCGGCGAAGCGGGGGTCGTCGTTGGTCTCGTACTCGCGCCCCTTGATGTAGCGGTCGGGGCGGACGTCGTCGAGCAGGGCCTCGGCGGTGGCGTCGGGGTTGATGTGGACCCAGTCGACGAAGCCGAGCGCGGCCATGTTCTGGGCGCGCAGGTCGCGCGAGAAGAGGGGGCGGCCGTCGCCCTTGTTGACCTCCGGGTCGTCGGTGATGGTGACGAGGAGGATGTCGCCCTGTTGGGCGGCGAACTCGAGGTGCCTGATGTGGCCGGGGTGGACGATGTCGAAGCAGCCGTGGCACTGGACGACGGAGCGGCCCTCGGCGCGGGCGCGCTCGCGGAGGGCGAGGAGTTGGTCGCGCGCGAGGATCTTGGAGCGCAGGGGGGATGGTGTGGGGGCGGGGGTTTCCATCTTGGTGATGGGTGTATCGGGTGGGTGCGGGGGGCGGTGTGGGGGGTGGCGCGAGGGGCGGCGCAGCGGGCCCGGAGTTTGGGGGTGTGGCCACTTGCCGGAGGGGTTGGCCGCGGAGACGCGGAGGGCGCGGCGGGAGTGAACCACGGAGGTGCACGCAGGGGCGGGGAGACCACACTCGGTGGGGCGGCATTGATGCTGCCGCTCCCCCAACTCGGGCCCGGCGCCCGGCCCAGGGTCTGATAGGGCGAGAAGGAGATCACGCCGCGTACACGCGGCGCGGCTTTCCGTGCACGTGGCGCGGCGCGAGGGATACGCGGCGCGGCTCTCCGTGCATGCGTCGCGGCGCGGGGCACACGCGGCGCGACGCCCCGCGTGGGGAGACCGGCCCGCTCTGGGTGGGCGGCGGCCCCGCCTCCCTCTCCCCGCTGGGGGTTGGGGGCGAGGTCAGGTCAGAGGTATTAGAGAGCCCCGCCGAGGGCGGGTTCCCGCTGCACGCCGTGGGCGCATCTCATGACCGGCCGATCAGAGTCCAACGGGGCCCCACGCCGTTGGGCGTGGGGCGCCGGGGGGTCTGCTCAGTCGCAACTGTCGCCGAAGGCGGCGAGCAGGAGGTTAAGGTCGGTCGAGTCGGTGTCGCCGTCGCTGTCGAGGTCGCCGTCCGGCGTTGAGCCGAACGCCGCGAGCAGGACGTTGAGGTCCTGCGAGTTCACCTCGTTGTCGCCGGTCAGGTCGCCCGGGCAGTCGATGACGCCCGGCTGGCGTTCGTACGCGCCCATGTCAACGATGGGAGGCGTGCCAAGGCCCGTGTCGGCGACGTCGGGGTCGTCAACAAAGCGCGGGGCGCCGTCGAGGTCGGTCGTGATGCCCGCGGGCACCGCGTCGTTGTCACCCGCGTCGGTCGCCGGTGAGCCGGCGTCGAGGCGGTAGTTCGTCGGGCTGATGAACAGGGGATCGGCGTCGATGTTGCCCACGCCCGCGAAGCCGCCCTCGACCAGCGAGTAGGTCACATCGGTCGGTCCGCCATCGGCGGTGATGGGCTGGCCGCCCGCGGCCGCGTTGCCCCAGGCGATGGTGTTGGCCACGGTCAGCAGCTCGGCGGTCTCGGGGTCGGTGAAGTCGTGGTAGATCGCGCCGCCGTCGCCGGCCAGCGCCGTGTTGCCCGCGATCGTGCAGTCGAAGACGCCGGCCTCGGTGTTGAAAGCGGTGATCGCGCCGCCGTGACGGTCGGCGGTGTTGCCCGCGAGCAGCGAGTTGGCGATCAGCATCGTGCCGCCGAAGGCGGTGGTGTTCTGATAGATGGCGCCGCCGTCGGCCTGGTCCATCTGGGTGGTTGCAACATTGTTGGTGAAGATCGAATCGCGCACGTCGAGCAGCGCCGAGTTGATCTGGTAGATCGCGCCGCCGTCGCCGGTGGCGCTGTTGCCGTCGAACAGGCACCGTTCCACGGTGAGTTCGGCGCCGAAGGCGCGGATCGCGCCGCCCGTGCCGCCCTCGGCCTCGCTGCCGATGGCGTCGTTGTTGATGAACTGGCAGTCGGAGACGAAGCCGAGCGTCAGCTCCGCGTTGAGGTCGCTGAGATGGATCGCGGCGCCGCGGACGGAGGTGTTGCCCTCGAACAGGCAGTCCTCGGCGATGAGCGTGCCGCGCCAGATGAAGACGCCGGACCGGTCGTTGTTCGTGATCCGGCAGTCGCGGAGGGTGGTCGTGAAGCTGTTGTTGCAGAAGACCGCGCCGGTGTTGAGGAAGGCGCCGCCTGCGCCGGTGATGGTGAAGCCCTCGATCGTGACGTCGCCTGCGTTGTTGGCCAGGCTGATCGCGACCTGCCCCGGCGTGTCGATGGTGGTCACCTCGGGGCCGCCCGTCGAGCGGAGGGTGAAGGACTTGCCGAGCCCGTTCAGCGCCTCGTTGTAGGTGCCCGGCTCGACCTCGATGACGCTCGTCGGGGCGCTCTCGATGAGGTTGATCGCCTGCTGGATGGTGGGGCAGTCGTCGGGGACGCTGACGAAGGTGAACAGCTCTGGGTTGACCGTGATCACGACCGTGGCGGGGTCGCTGAACACGGCCTGCGGCGCGCCCGGGTCGGGGCTCGGGCAGTCGTCGGGATCGGGGACCTTGGTGGAGGGGCACGCCGCGGCGGCGACGTCGGTGAAGGAGCGGTAGGTGAACGAATCGGTCCCGACGAAGCCGTGGTCGGCGGTGTACTCGAAGGAGCCGTCCGCGTTGATGCTGAACGAGCCGTGCTTCGGGCCGACGACGCTCGCGAGATCGACCTCGATGATGCGGAACTCCTGGCCCACATCGTTTGCGAGCACCCCGGTGGCCTCGCTTGCGTCCAGCGTGCCGCCCGTCGAGTATCGGTCATCGATGGCGAGGCGGAAGGCGTTGTCCCGCAGCTCACGCAGCTCGGCGAGCGTCCATTCGATGTAGCCGTGCGTGCTCGATGGCTCGGGCAGCGCGTTGTCGGCGAGGATCGCGGTGTTGATGTACCCCTGCACCTTGTTGGCGCGCGGGCCGGTCCGGTCGGTGAATGTCGCGAACGCGTTCTCGGGGTCCGCGGCGCTGAGCAGGTAGTGGTCCACGAGGTCAACGTTGAGGGTAAAGGCGCCGAAGGTCTGGTCGCCGCGGAACGCCGAGCGGACGGCGTCGTTCCGCTCGAGCAGGCGGGGCAGTGACATCGTGGTGTAGGCGTCGAGCAGGGCGACCGCATCGGCCATGTCGTCCTGCAGCGCGAGCAGCTCGGTCTGGAGCGAGACATCGGCCCAGACCTGGGACTGGACGAAGAGCAAGCCGGCCTCGGCGACCTCAACGGCGTCGGTCGTGCCCGATGTGAACACGGAGTCCGCGAGTATGTTGGCCTCCCACTCGCCGCCGCCCGCAGAGCTCACCGTCATGCCCGCGGTGTTCGCGCCCGAGCGGAGTGCGCTCTCTAGGTCGGGTCCTCCGCGGTCGGCCCAGATGCCACCCGCCAGGGGCCCACCGCCGTCGGTGAGGAACCACACCGCGTCCTCCGCTTCGTTGATCGGGTATGGCGCCAGTCGTGGAGGAGGAAACACCCCAGGGGCGTAGAAGGTCTCCAGGCGAACGGACCGGGTGATGGTCCCGCTATAGGAGGGATCGTCGGTGAGCGGGGCGTACACCACGAGCCTGAGGTTGAGCGTGAATGCGTTGCTGCCATCGAAGTCGGTGATCGTGTAGTCCACGTCCCGCGTAAACGCCCCTTCGCCGTTCTGCAGCCATTGCGCATACATCGTCGCCGTCATGATCTCCGCCAGATCGTTGAAGTCCGGGTCGCCGGGCTCGATCGGGGCATCACCGGTGAAGAAGTTCCACTTCTCGGCATCGTTGCTGTGGAACAGCGTCAGGTTGTCGGCCACCCCACGTTGGTCGTCGAACCCGGCGCTCGCGGGGAGGAAGTCCCCCAGTGCCGAGTCGACGATGCCCTGACCAACCGCCGGCTGCACGAAGTCGCCGAACGGGTCGAGGTAGGGCACATCGGTGGCGCCGATGCCCTCGGCGACCCAATCAGCCTCCTCGGCGGCGACCGCGGCGGTCGCGTCGGCGTAGAGGGTGAAGAGCGCATCGAACAACTCGGTGTCGCGGGCGTTCTGCGTCATGGCCTTGAGGTTCTCACCCTCTTCGATCAGCTCATCGATCTGAGCCTCGCCGCCGCCCTCTGTCTGCGATTGAAAGATGTTGGCGAAGTACCACGGGCTCTCGCGGGCGAGCTGGACGTAGGCCGCAGAGGACTGCGACCAGAAGCGGCCCGCGACGACCTTCTGCGGGAAGAGGGTCCCGAGCCCGAGTTGGGAGAAGGGGAAGACGCGGAGGTCGTTCACGACGCGCGCGAACGACGGGTCCTCCAGAAAGCCCGTGCCGTCCAGGTTCGAGGCGTTCTCAACCGTCAACTGTTCAAGGCCGGCATTGGCGCCGAATTTCGCGACGGTCGTGCCCTCGGAGGTGAGGTTCGAGGAGGCGCTGGTGAAGCTCGGGAACGGCCCGAGGTAGGGCAGGTCCCCATCGTTCGTGTCGCGGTAGTTCACGGCCTCGTCGATGGTGAGCACAAGGTCCTGCAGGAGGTCCTGCTTCGAGAAGACCCACAGCGCATTCTCGACGCGCTCGAGCCCGGCGCGGGTCAGTGCCACGTCGAAGATCGCGGTCTCAAGCCCGTCGAATCCGTCGATGATGAGGCCGTAGATCTGGTTCAGTTGGGCCTCGACGCTGTCGAAGCGGTCGTTGAGCTGGACCTGCACGTCGGAGATCTGCTGCGAGAGCTCGGAGATCTTCTCCGTGACGCCGCCGAACAGGATCATGTCCTTGATCTTGCTGACCTCCAGGACGATGGAGGTGACGCTCGCGGTGGTGCCCTGGAGGTCGCCCTCGAAGAGCGAGCCGAGGCCCGACTCGATGTCGCTTGCGGCGGCGGAGATCGCCTTCTTGCCGATGGAGTAGGCCTCCTGCGTGTTGAGCTGCAGCGACTGCACGACGTTGGCCCCGAAGGCGTAGTCTGCGGCGGCGGCCTGATCTGCCTGGAAGAGGAGGAGCGTGTTCCAGCTCAACTCGGCCCGCTCCTGCGCCACCGACAGCAGGTCGGCCAGGAGCTCGGCGTTGGCGTCGGCAACGGCGTCCGGGTCCTCACCGTCGCAGGCCGATTCGAACACGCTCTCGGAGAGCGCGATGAGGTCGGCAAGCTCCAGCACGCGGGTCTCGTTGGTGGTCGTGAGCGCGCCGAGGCACGCCTGGACGTTCACGCCGAGCTGTGTCGCCGCGACTCCCGCCTGGTCGGTCGCGCCCGAGGCGGGCCCGACCAGCGCGGCGTAACCGTCGAAGTCTGCCGGGAGACCGGAGAGTGCGGTGGTCACCGACCCGAACAGGCTGCTGTTGGGATCCGCGGGGTCGGGCTCGAACCCGACCGACTCGAGGTACGCCTGGGTCGCCCCGGGGAGCGCAGGGTTTGTGGCGCCCGCCAGATCGCGCCCGCCAAAGGCGAGCATGAGCACGTTGGCCCACTCTGGCGTGTGGCGGAAGGGGCGGACGCGGGCGTAGTCGTAGTCGACCGTGCGTTCCGCGAGCTCGTCAAAGCCAGTGGGCTCGGGCACCTGGATGTTGAGCACATCGAAGACGACATCGCCAACCCTTGGGTCAACCCCTCCGAGCCCGCCGTCGAATCTCGCATGCGTGCGCAGGGCGGCAAGGAAATTCAGGTTCCGCGTAAGGTCCGGGTCGCCGACCGCGAAGTTGGCGAGCAGCGCGTCGTACTCAGCCGCGAACACACCCAGCTCGGTCTCGGTTGCGTGGGGGTTGAGCGAAGCGAATGCGACGGTCGCGCTCACGACGCCCACCACGCGCGGAACTGGCGCGACCGAGTACTCCACACGGACGTACTCAGTCTTGCACACCGCATCGCGGAACGCCTGGTACGACGCCTCATCGGTGATCCCGAAGTCCAGGTCGTCCGTGGTGAGCGAGAGGTCCGGGGTGCCGGCGGCCGCGGTCGCGCCAATCAACAACGTGGCGGTGGCGGCAGCAAAGGCGCCACGCGCCGTGGTGAATCGCTCAGTCTTCATGTGTTTCCCTCTCGTCAAGCCCGACTCTCGGCGACTTGGCCGCAGCGTCTGCCGCTGCGATGAGGACCGGGCCGCTCAGGCGAAGGGGCCATGCTACTGGAGGACCCGCCGCGCACCACCGAGAAACGTGCATTCTCCGAAAAACCCGGTCAGTGGGGCCTAGACACCGGGTCGCGCGTGGGCGAGTCCGTTCATCCGGAGTCCTTGGCCGGCGTCCCGAGGCGATTGGGGCCTTCGCTTCGCTCAGACTCGGCGCCTCAGGACGGCTCGTAGGTGACGCCTTCGGCGCTCACCACTCGGATGCCTTCGGGGAGGGCGTTGAGGAAGAGTCGGCCCGTAGCGGGCGGTGCGGATCCTTGGGTCGAGGGCGACGACTCTGCCGGACCCGACGCCTAGCGCACGAGGCTCCAGAGTGAAGTGGTTGGTGGCACGGGGTTCTCACTCCATCGTTGTCGCGGCCGACCGCGGGGGCGCTCGGCTGCTACGGATTGAGGAGAGCTTCCGCGCATCGCGGCGGCAGCCCCTGCGGTGCACAAGGACACCCCGCAAAGACACCCGATGAGGTGGAGGAATCGCGCTCGCACGTCGTGAATCGTGGGCCGGGTGCAAGAAAGTGCGCCATCTTGCGGTGATCTAACAAAACTCTTCTTGCGACGGTTCTGGTCCAACAGCAGAATGCCGGCGAACTTTCAATTGGGGGTGGAGGAGAACCGGCGACATGAGGGAATCTTCGAGGCGCGGCGTGCGCGGGCGGCGGGTGTTGGGCGTGGGCGTTGGGATCGGGGTGGTGGTCGGGGTGGCGTCTGCGGCGCAGCCTCCGGCGATCAGTTGGGACTTTGATGGCGATGGGCACGACGACCTCATCGCGGGTCAGCCCCAGCACGACTACGCGGTGCCGCTCGCGGGTGATGCCGAGATCTACTCGACGCAGGACCAAGCGCAGCTCGGGCTCGTGACTTCGCCCGACACCGACGACCTGTTCGGCACGTCTGTCGCGTCGGTCGGCGACATTGACGGCGATGGCAAGGCCGACTTCGCGGTCGGCGCGCTCGCGAGCAACTTCAACACGACGGACCAGATCGATTCGGGACGCGTGATCGTGTATTCGGGCGCCGACCAGAGCGTGATCCACGACCTGACGGTGCTGGATGTGAAGTTCCTGGGGCGGACGGTCGCGGGCGTGGGCGATGTGGATGGTGATGGCGTGCCCGACATCGCGGCGGCGGGGTACGGGCAGACGCCGATGGGGGGGTACGTCGAGACGGTGTTCGTCTTCTCGGGCAGCGATGGCGTGCTCGTGCGTGAGATCGAGTCGTGGTGGGGCGATGACACGTTCGGGCTCGCGATCACGGGGCTCGGCGACGTCAACGCGGATGGGATCGGCGACTTCGCGGCGTCGGCGCCGTTCGCGGCAACCGACGATGGTTCATTCGTTCAGGGCAAGGTGTACATCTTCCTGGGCGAGCAACGCGGCCCGACGGCCACGCACGCCTACACCACATCCGCGTTCAACGAGATCCTGTCGCTCGACCCCGACCTGACGATCGGCATGTCGCTGCTGCACGGGACCGATCAGAACGCGGACGACATCGCGGAACTGCTGATCGTCTCCCGCTACGCGTCGGGTCCCAACCAGTACCTGTACCTGGCGGAGTCGGTCGACGTGACGACGGGCCAGCGCGTCGTGATCGGGGAGCCGGACCCGCTGGGCGGGCATGGCGATGTCGACCGCGACCTGGACATTGATGGCGATGACCTGAATGCGCTGATCGTGCTCTTCGGGTTGCCCGTCGATCCCGACGATCCATTCAACGGCGACTTCAATGGCGATGGAGTTGTGGATGCGCAGGACCTGAACGATGTCGTTGCGGAGTACGGGCACGAGCACCCGCTCGCGGAGCTGGCCCACGCGGAGGGCGAGCTGATCGCGATGACGCGCGAGATCATCCTCTCCTTCGCGCCGGGGCCCGGCGAGAACTGCGGGCGACCGATGCGCTCGGCGATGTTCCCGGGGGCGTTCGTGGCGTGCAACGAGACGCCGATCGGGTGGACGGGTGGTTTCGAGTCCGAGGGCACGGGCGATGGCCTCTGCTGCGGTATGCAACTGCCGCTCTGCTGCTGGCCGCAGTGCGGATGCGGCGGCGACCCGACCGAGCCCGGTGCGCCCCCAGGTGGTGACCCCGGCACGCCAAATCCGCCTCGCGGGGACGCGGACGGGGATCAGATCCCCGACCGCATGGACTGCGACTTCATCGCGCCGGGCATCCCCGACACCTGCTGCGTTGTGTTTGAGGTCATCCCGGGTGAATGGGACTGGATTCAGAACCTCGACCAGGACGGCGACTGCATCCCGAATGGCATCGACTGCAACTCGGCGTGCTTCATGTTCAACCCGGCGACGTACTGCGGGTGTCAGGATGATGATGGGGATGGGGAGAAGAATCAGAATGATTGTGACAGCAGTTGTGCTGCGGGGTCGGTCACATGTTTCGACCTCCTAACCGATGTCGATGGCGATGGTGCCCTGACCCCATCGGACGAGGAGTTGGAAGACGTCGACGATGGCATGATCATTGTCGCGTCAACGCTCGATAGCGACATTGACGCGGTGCCTGACTACCTTGACGGATTCGACTGGCTGGGCAACGCACCGCCGATGGTGCTCGATTGCGACGGCTGCGCGTTCACCCCGCTGGCGCTTAGTGTGAGTGGTCCGTGTGACGAAGTCGAGATCGAGTTCACCTACAGCGCCTCCGACCCACTTGGAATGCAGGTCCCAGCGGAGGTGGAGCATCCATCGCCGGCCGCGGGCCACCTCCGCATCTGGACCAAGGACGCCTCAGAGCAACGTGATCCCAGATCCGTCCTAGATGGAGGGGACTTCGTTCCTGCAGGTACGGTGCCGTTGGCGGCTCTGCCCGACAGCCAGCTTCTGTTCATCGAAGCTGTGCGTGAGTCGGACGATCCCGGCGATCTTGAGATTGCGGCGTGCTTGTCGCTGGGGGCCGACTGCGAGTCTTGCTCGGTTCAGTGCGACGTCATCAAACTGACTGCGGTCCGGATCGAGATTCTGGTGCGACAGGATGGTGGCGCTCCTGAGCCGGCGACAGGCTTCTACTACACGACGCTCAACGATGGGTCGTACGAGGGCCTCCCAGACCCTGGGATCATTGAGGGGTCGTGGGCCATGCACCGATTGGTTGTGCATGATCCGCGAGCAGATCTGACGGTAGTCAACATCGCCGGAACACCACTGCAACTGACTCAGTCGGGCGACTCGTGGCAGAGCTCGGAGTTCGCAGTCGTGGTGCCCGGTGCCACCACGTCGCCGGGTGTACCGACATTGGAAATAGCTCCCGGCGTACTCGGTGTGGGCTACAACCCAGAGGTCAAGATCAAGACGTCCCCGAAGCTCAAGGAAATCCCGAGTGACCTCAGCGAGGCTGCACACGGCCTGCTCGATGTGATCCATGAGATGAAGGATGAAGGCTGGAACGGGGAGGGATACCCCGACACAGACGACGGTGCCTTCGGAACGGAAGCCCACAAGCGCCTGGCGGCGAAGCTGACTGTCGATCCGGACTGGTACAGCGAGTTGTACATCCGTAGTGACGGATCAAAGGAGGTTCTCTCCATCGGATCGCCTCCGCCCGATATTGATTCCGAGCTCTACAAGACGGTAGATCTCCTTCGCGCCAAGCCCGGGTATACACCGACTATCGGGGCGCCGCTGGACTTGACGAAGGTTGAGCGAGTAATCGAAGTGAAGACGAGCATTAATCTGAAGATCGATCCTGGCCAGAAGGCATGGTATAAAGCCCTGACAAACAACGACTACTGGATCATGACGGGGACAGAACGTTGGGTTCGGAATGCTGACGGCGTAGGGGGCACGTGGAAGGTGGATCGGCGCTTCGCCATCAAGCTGGTGGGCTTCGCGAAGAGCAAGGTCTCCACTGGGAAGGTCGTTGCCGGTGCGGGGGGCGCTGCGACTTTGGTCGGCGTGGCCACAACTGCTTGGAACATGTGGCACTACTCCAAGTACGATCCGCTTTGGAAGCAAGTTGTATTCGAGGCCGACAAACTGCGAGCCCAAGACGGCTTCAACGACAAGTGGGGACAGACAACGATCTTTGTTGATACCCTCCGGGTCTATCTATCCAACTTTGTGGCTGATCCGACGTCGCTGAATCTCGGCAACAACCTCGCGCTGTACGCAGCCGCGGTTCTCATCGAGGACTGAGATGGGACTGACCGGTTCACTTGTGTTTTTCACCCCTTCTGTCAATGCGGATATGCCCCGATGCGCCAAGGCGCTGCTGGAGGTGATTCGGCCGGAGAAGATCCTCTCGGTGTCACGAGGACCTGAGGACGAGTCATGGCGGGTGTTCAGGCTTCGCGAATTGGGCACCGACGATGCCGATGACGAGGCCGATGATCTTGAGTATCGCGAGGACGAGGAGTTCATGGCCGCAGGGCCCAAAGCCACTACGGTTGCAGAGCCAGAGGTGATTCGGATGTGCAGTCTCGGCCCACTTGTCGTCGTGAGTCTGTACGTCAATCCAGTCGCGACCACGATCAAGGAAGCTGTCTCGACGATGCCCATCGCGATTCGCGGGGACTTCCTGCCGACGAGCCTACTGATCATGTTCGGACCACACGATCTGTTTGATGCCAGTCGTCCGCACGAGGCCCCACGGTACTATGGACGCGCGGCCCTATCGATTCGGTGTTCGGGTCAATCGTGGCCCGCCGATACACGTGCGTTCGAAGATCGGGTGTGGAGCCTAGATGGGTTGCAGGCCGCGAAGGCAACGCTTGAGTCCGCGGTTGGGCCGCTTCAGCACGCGGCTATCTGGTCCTGAGCCGCCGCGAAGAGGGAGGGACCCCGGTGTGTTGCGACGGATCCTGATTCCGGCGATGCTCGGCATCTCCACCACCATCGCGGTCGCATGGGTGCTCTCCCTCAGCGTTGGCGTGGAGCCGGAGGGGCGTGGTCACTCGGTCGTGTTGGGCAGCGAGCACTACGCCGATGAGCGGGGATACGCTCGCTTGTCGTACACGATCGACCAAGACGTCGGCTGGCCGTTTGGCGTGCCTTCGGACTGGCCTGCGCCTTGGTATGTCAGTTCTGACAGGGGGTTGGCGTGGCAGTTCTCGGTCGCCCTCTCCGGGCCGCCGACTGAGCCCACGGCGGGAGGCGCGACCACGCTCTGGGGCTTCCCGTTCCTCGCACTTCGCTCTGATCGCGCCTCGAGCAGAGAGGGTCACGTGATCTCTGGTGTGTGGCACCGCGGCGTTCTTGTTGCGGGGAGGCCTCTGAAGCCGGGCGACACATCGTTCATTCTGGGTGAGCGGCGCCTCCCGCTCAAGCCGGCGTGGCCTGGGTTCATCGCTGACGCGATGATCTGGGGCGCCGCGTGGTTCGGGCTCCTCACCTTGGTCCGCTGGTTCCGCGAGTGTCGACGTGTCCGCAAAGGACTGTGCCGCAAGTGCCGGTATGACGTCGCGTATCTGCCGCGCTGCCCTGAATGTGGCTTGGAGATCCGCGGACCAACTACCCGACGGAGTTGATATAAGAGGGATGCCGGGTCTCGTGCGGGCTCGATCCGAGCCTTCGCTTGCTCAGGCTCGGCGTCCCTTTCGTCGTCGTCGCTTCGCGGTGTCTCAGGACGGCTCGTAGGTGGCGTCCTCGGCGCTCACCACCCTGATCCCCTCCGGCAGTGCGTTCAGGAAGAGGCGGCCGTAGCGGGCGGTGCGGATTCTTGGGTCGAGGACGACGACTCTTCCGGTGTCGGAGGCGGAGCGGACGAGGCGGCCGAAGCCTTGTTTGAAGCGGATGATGGCGCGTGGGAGTGAGTCTTCCATGAAGGGGTTGCCGCCTCGGGCCTGGATGAGTTCGAGGCGGGCCTGGGTGATGGGGCGGTCGGGGGGGTCGAAGGGGAGGCGGGTGATGATGACGTTGCGGAGGGTGTCGCCGCGGACGTCGACGCCTTGCCAGAAGCTGGCGGTGCCGAAGAGGATGGAGCGGCGCGACTGGCGGAAGGCTTCGAGGATGTCGGATCGCGAGCCGTCGCGGCCCTGGACGTAGACGGGCATGTCGTCGGCGCTGAACTGCGGGCGGGCGCGGTCGGCGGCGGCGTACATGGTGGCGAAGCTGGTGAAGAGGATGAAGGCGCCGCCGTCGGTGGCGCGGCAGTGGTCGAGGATGCGCGTGGTGAGCGCATCGAGGTACTGGGGGGCGCGCGGGTCGGGCATGGCGTCGTCGAGGTGGAGCTCGACGAGGGTGGCGTGGTCGAAGGGGCTGCCGAGGGCGAGGGTCTGCGCATCGTCGCACCCGAGGCGGCCCTTGGCGTGGTAGAAGGCGCTGGGCGCATCGCTCGCGCCGGTGGTGAGCGTGGCGGAGGTGAGGGTGACGGAGTGGTCGCCGTTGAAGAGGGTGGCGTTGAGGACGGGGCCGACCTCGATGGGTGAGCAGGCGAGCTTGGCGCGCACGCCGAAGGCGCGGGACTGGGTGGTCTCGACCCAGTAGACCGCGGCGTCGACCTGGCGCTCGACGATGATCTCGGCGTCGTCGGCGATGGCGGCGGCGCGTTCGATGTACGCGTTGAGTTCGTACTTGTCTTCCTCGCGGTGGACGCGGTCCTTGAGGCGCTTGAGGAGGAGGGCGAGGTCGTTGAAGGCGGGGGTGATGGGGTTGGGGAGCGATTCGTTCAGGAGGCGGACGGAGCCGACCTGGCGGCCCGTGCGGTCGGCGACGATGCGGCAGGCGGCGTCGAAGAAGTGGTCGGCGGCGCTGCCGGCGTTCTGCACGAGCGTGATCGCGTGACTCAGCGCGGTCTCGCTTGCTTCGCCGGTCTCATCGTCGGTGAGTTGGACGGCGCTCAGGAAGCCGCGGTTGCGCCTCGGGTTGAAGAGCGAGCCCAGCAGGTGGCGGACGCGCCCCTCGGCGATGGACACGCCGAAGTGTTCGGAGGCGACGTCTTCGACGTTGTGCGCCTCATCGAGGATGACGTGGTGGTAGCGGGGCAGGATGCCGATGCCCTTGGCGCGCAGCGCGAGGTCGGAGAAAAACAGGGCGTGGTTGGTGATGATGAGGTCGGCGCGCTCCATGCGCCGGCGGGCCTGCTGGTAGAAGCACTTGTCGTAGGTCGGGCACTTGCGGCCCATGCAGTTGCCCGAGTCGGACTGGGCGTGGTCCCACACGCCCGGGCGTTCGAGCGGGGGCAGCGTGGCGAGGGTGCCGTCGTCGGTCTCGTAGGCCCAGTCCTGGATGACCTGGAGCGATCGGCGGGAGGGGGCGTCGGTGAGGAGCTTGTCGGCGCGTTGCGAGGCGAGCATGAGGCGGCGGAGGGAGAGGTAGTTGCCGCGGCCCTTGACGAGTTCGGCGCGGAACAGGGGGCGGCCGTCTTCATCGGTGAACGCCTTCTCGAGGACGGGGATGTCCTTGGCGATGAGCTGTTCCTGGAGGGCGATGGTGTTGGTGGCGATGACGATGCGCTCGCGGCGTTCGATGATGCGCTGGATGGCGGGGACGAGGTAGGCGAAGGACTTGCCGACGCCCGTGCCGGCTTCGACGAGGAGGTGGGCGGGGGGGCGATCGGTGTCTGCGTCCTCGTCGCGGTCGTCGCGGCGCTGGGCCATGTTGGCGGCGACGGCTCGGGCCATGTCGAGCTGTTGGGGGCGGGACTCGTAGTGGTCGGCGAACTGGGCGCCGATGGGGCCATCCGGGGCGAGGATGGGTTCGGGGTCGGGGAAAGCGGGGAGCATTCGGTGATTGTAGGGGGGTGTGCCACTGACCCGTCTTCGGGTCAGTGTCTTCGAGAGCGGTTCACTCTCAGAGCCGCGGACTTCAGTCCGCGCGGTCGTCGGGCTCGCGGGGACCGCGGGGGCTGAAGCCCCCGGCTCTGAAGCGGCGCGCCGTGACAATGTGAACCGCTACCGCGTCTTCGTGTTGTTTGGGTCTGTCGGAAGACACTGACCGGCAGACCGGTCAGTGGCACGATCGCGGGAACCGGTGCGTGTCACTCGCGTAGCGGCATGGGGACCGGGAGGTGCTGATGTCGGCAAAGTGGCGGCGTGTGTTCCGTTGGTCGGTCCGTTTGACGGTGTACCCGTTCCTCTTACTGGTGGTGGTTGGGTGCGTGTTCCTGGCGGGCGGGCCCGGGTACTACTCGGCGAAGTATGCGGCGGTCGAGGGGCTCGATCGGCCGGCTCTTGAGCGGTTGGCGGTTGTGCCCGAGGCGCAGACCGAGGGGCACACGTGTGGGCTGCACTCGGTGCGGGCGATCTACGTCGCGTATGGGGTCGATCCCGATGAGGCGGACCTGCGGTTCCGGCTGGGCACGGACAAGCGGGCGGTGAACTTCGATGGTGATTCGATGGGGACGATCCACCCGGACATCGTGCGCGTGATGGGGCAGGATGGGTTCGAGGCGGACGTGGTGGTGATGAAGGGGGAGCGCGCGCCCGGGCGTGTGCGGGCGCACCTGCGCTCGGGGCACCCGGTGCTGGCGATGGTGCGGGCGCCGGGGTTGCACTGGGTGGTGCTGGATCGGATCGATGGTGGGGAGGTTGTGGTGGCGGACTCGCTTGTGGAGGGGGTGTATCGGGAGGATGCGCGCTCGTACATCGATGAGCGGGTGTTGAGCGCGATTCTGGTGCGGGCTCGGTGACGTCCCCCGCGCACGAAGACACTGCTCACAGAGCCGTGGCAGACGGCGAACGGGGCTACGCCATTGCGGCGTTGTAGCGGCGCTCGATCTCGCTCCAGTTCACCACGTTCCACCAGGCGTCGATGTAGTCGGCGCGGCGGTTCTGGTACTTCAGGTAGTAGGCGTGCTCCCAGACGTCGATGCCGAGCATGGGGATGGCGCCGACGAACATCGACTTCTGCTGGTTGTGCATCTGGGTGATGAGGAGGCGCCTGGAGATGGGGTCGAGGACGAGCCAGGCCCACCCCGATCCCTCGACGGACTTGGCGGCGGCGGTGAAGAGGGACCTGAAGTTGGCGACCGAGCCGAAGGACATCGCGATAGCGCCTTGGAGGAGGCCTGTGGGCTCGCCGCCGCCGCCCTGGGAGGGCGGGGCCATGCCCGACCAGAAGAGCGCGTGGTTGATGTGGCCCCCGACGTTGAAGGTGAGCTCGCCCGACCAGTACTCGACCATGGAGGCGTCGGGCGAGCTGCCCCGCTGGTGGGCGAGCTTGTCGATGGCGTTGTTGGCGCCCTTGACGTAGCCGGCGTGGTGCATGTCGTGGTGGATGCGCATGGTCTGGGCGTCGATGTGGGGCTCGAGGGCGTCGTAGGCGTAGGGGAGGTCGGGGAGGGTGTACTTGGCGGTGGCGTCGTCCCAGCCGAGGGGTGGGGCGGGTGCGGGCTCGGCGTCCGGGCGGGCGCCCGCGCCCCGGCGTGGCTTCTGGGCGGCGGCGGTGAGCGCGGTGGCGCCGGCGACGCCCATCGCGGCGATGGCGGCGCGGCGCGAGACGGGTGAGGTGTCGGCGGGGATGGGGGTGGTGGGGGTGGTGGGGGTGGTCGGTGAGGCGGGGTCGGTCATGGTGTGGTCCTCCCTGGTTGGTGTGCGCATCGACGGTGTAACTCTACTTGGGGGCGGGGGGCGGCGCGGTAACGGGCTTGAAACCGGGTCGGAACGCCCATATCAAATCCCAAACCGGGCGAACCCCAAGCGGCGCT
Source organism: Phycisphaerales bacterium (assembly GCA_965228605.1). Lineage (GTDB taxonomy): Bacteria > Planctomycetota > Phycisphaerae > Phycisphaerales > UBA1924. The sequence continues at coordinate 2,008,040 of OZ245825.1, read as the reverse complement.
GACGGGTATCACACGCCGGCGCGTCTGGGCCTGTGCCTGGGACTCGCATCCCCACGCGAATTGCCACAAGAGGAGGCCGCTTTGACGACTTCATCGGAGGTCCAGTCCATCGCCGCTTCGGTTCAGGAGCACGCCCGCCTGATCGAGACGCTCACCTCGGCGGTCGAGCGGGTGATCGTGGGTCAGCGGGCGATGATCGACGGGCTGCTCATCGGGCTGTTGACGAATGGGCACGTATTGCTGGAGGGCGTGCCGGGGCTTGCCAAGACGCTCACGGTGAGCACGCTCGCCCAGGCGCTGCACGCGGAGTTCAAGCGGGTGCAGTTCACGCCCGACCTGCTGCCGGCCGACCTGATCGGCACGCTGATCTACAACCCACGCGAGGGGACGTTTACGCCACGCAAGGGGCCGATCTTCGCGAACATCGTGCTCGCCGATGAGATCAATCGGGCGCCCGCGAAGGTGCAGTCGGCGTTGCTCGAGGCGATGCAGGAGCGCCAGGTCACGATCGGCGATGAGACGTACACGCTTGACGACCCGTTCCTGGTGCTCGCGACGCAGAACCCGATCGAGCAGGAGGGGACGTACCCCTTGCCTGAGGCGCAGGTCGACCGGTTCATGCTCAAGCTCAAGGTGGGCTACCCGAGCAAGGCGGATGAACGCAAGGTGCTCGACCGCATGGCGACGACGGGCAAGCCACGCGGGATCGAGGCGGTGATCGACCTGGACGAGGTGCGGGCGGCGCGGGCGGTCGTCGATCAGGTGTATGTCGATGACAAGGTGAAGGACTACATCGTCGATGTGGTCCACGCCACGCGCGAACCGGGCGAGTACGGCATCGAGATGAAGCACCTGCTCGAGTTCGGCGCTTCGCCCCGTGCAACCATCGCGCTGACGCTCGCGAGCAAGGCGCGGGCGTTCCTGGATGGGCGGGGGTATGTGACGCCGCAGGACGTGAAGGGCGTGGGGCTTGATGTGCTGCGCCACCGTGTGATCGCGAGCTATGAGGCGGAGGCGGAGGGGCTGACGTCGGACGATCTGGTGAAGCGGGTGTTTGACAACGTGCAGGTGCCGTAGAGAGGGCCAGAGCGCCAGATGGCCAGATGGCCAGATGTGTGCTCACGCCCGACTCTGAATCTGGCTGTCTGGTCATCTGCTATCTGGCTATCTCGATGCTTACTGAAGACCTCATCCAGAAAGTCCGCCAGCTCCAGGTGTATACGGGGCGCATGGTCGATGAGCTGTTCGCGGGCGAGTACTCGTCGGCGTTCAAAGGGCGCGGCATGGAGTTCGACGAGGTGCGGGCGTACGCGCCGGGCGACGACGTGCGCACCATCGATTGGAACGTCACGGCGCGTACGGGCGAGCCGTTTATCAAGCGCTTCGTCGAGGAGCGCGAGCTGACGGTGATGCTCGTGGTGGACCTCTCGGCATCGGGCGACTTCGGGTCGATCGATCGGGTGAAGAACGAGACCGCGGCGGAGATCTGCGCGGTGGTGGCGATGGCGGCGACGAAGAACCACGACAAGGTGGGGCTGCTGGTCTTCACGGATCACGTGGAGCATTTCATCCCGCCGGCGAAGGGGTCGCGGCATGTGTGGCGTGTGGTGCGCGATGTGCTTGGGTTCAGGCCGAAGGGCCGCGGGACGGACGCGGCGGGGGCGCTGGATCACCTGGCGCGGGTGCTGAAGAAGCGGGCGGTCGTGTTCGTTGTGTCGGACTTCCTGTTCGCGCGCGATGAGCGGTCGGCGGACGGCTTCGATCGCACGCTCTCGCTCCTGACGCGCCGGCATGATGTGATCGCGATCTCGGTGTCGGACCCGCGTGAGCGTGAGCTTGTGGGGGTTGGGCTGATCGACCTGGTCGATGCCGAGACGGGCGAGCGGCGTGTGATCGATACGGGGGGGCGGAGGCGGCGCGAGAAGTACCACGCGGAAGCGCTGCGGCGTGAGCACAGGCTCGAGAGGTCGATGCGCAAGATGGGCGTTGATCTGGTGCAGGTGCGCACGCACGAGCCGTATATCCACAAGCTCATCGAGCTGTTCCGGCGGAGGGAGCGGCGGCGATGATGCGTGGGGTGTGGGTCGTGGTTGTGTTCGTACTCGCGTTCGTACCGCTTGCCGTTGCGGAGCGGGCGACGATCGATGTCGAGTTGTCGCCCGTCGAGGTGACGACGGCGGGGCTCTTTGATCTGACGATCCGTGTGGATCGTGATCCGGCGGGCGCGTTGCCGGATTGGTCCGCGCTCGACGTGACCCTGCCCGAGGGTTGGGGGGTGCTGCGCGAGCGGACGGCGCCTCAGGTGACGCTTGATGATGGGCGTGTGCGCACGGAGCGGACGCTCACGATCGAGCCGTTCCTTCCCGGGATGTTTGAGGTTGGGCCCGTGACGCTGCCCGTTGGTGATGGGGGTGAGGCGCTGCGGGGCGAGGCGGTGCGTGCGGTGGTGCGGTCGGTGCTTCCTGAGGAGGAGGAGGCGCCCGCGCTTGCGGGGCGGGCGGGGGTGGTCGAGCCGACGTGGCCCGAGCGGGTCTGGAAGTGGGTGCTGCTTGGCGTGGCGCTGGTCGTCGGGCCCGTCGTGGTGGCGTGGTGGCGGCGGCGGCTCCGCGCACTGGCGCGGCGTGAGGAGCGGTCGTACGAGACGCCCGATGCGATCGCGCTGCGGGCGCTGGATGAGCTTGCGGCGCGCGACCTGGTCGGTTCGGGGCTCGTCAAGGAACACTTCGCGGCGGTGTCGGACGTCGTGCGCCGGTACATCGAGGACCGGTTTGCGTTGCGCGCGCCCGAGCAGACGACGGCGGAGTTTCTTGATGGGGCGGCGCGGTCGCGGGTGCTCTCACGGGAGGACATCGCGGAGCTCGAGGGGTTCCTAAACACGTGCGACTTTGTGAAGTTTGCCGGGTTGCGGCCCGGGGCTGCGGAGGCGCGGGCGGTGAGCGAGGCGGCGCGGGCGTTTGTCACGCGGACGAAGAGCGACCGTGTGCGCATCGTGTTCGACGGTGCGGGTCGCAGGGTGGGGCGTGAGGGCGGTGTTGGTGGGGAGGGGGTGGCGGCGTGATGCGTTTCGAGTCGCCATGGTTGCTCCTGCTTCTCGTGCTGGTGCCCGTTGTGGGTGTGCTGCTTGCGTGGCGCAAGCGGTCGGGGGTGCGGTTCTCTTCGGTTGCGCTGACCGAGCCCGTGCCGCCATCGTTGCGGGTGCAGACGCGGTGGTTGCCTGGTGTGCTGCGCGTGGTCGCGGTGGCGCTGCTCGTGGTGGCGGCGGCCCGGCCTCAGTTCGGGACGGGGCAGACGATTACGCGGGCGAACGGTGTGGCGATCATCGGCGTGGTCGATCGTTCGTACTCCATGGCGAGCCCGATGGTGCTTGGCGGTGAGCAGGTGACGCGGCTCGAGGCGGTGAAGCGGGTGTTCACGGAGTTTGTGACCGGGACGCCTGAGGATGAGCGTGGGCGGCGGTTGGGCGAGTCGCTCGAGGGGCGGCCGCACGATCTGGTTGGGCTCATCACGTTCGCGGCGTACCCCGAGATGGTCGTGCCGCTGACACGCATCCATGACCCGGTGGTCGAGCTTGTCGATCGGGTGGAGCTGGTGCCGGAGCGGTCGATGGAGAACCGGACGGCGATCGGGGATGGGCTCGCGCTCGCGGCGGCTCGGTTGCAGCGTGCCGAAGAAGAGATCGCGCAACGGGATGACTTCACGGGGGCCGCCTCGGACGAGTTCACGATCAAGAGCAAGGTGATCGTGCTGCTTACTGATGGCGATGAGAACTTCGGCGACATCCCGATGCGCGAGGCGGCGGAGCTTTGCGCGCAGACGGGCGTGAAGGTGTACGCGATCGGGATCGGCGGGTACAGCACGATGATCGACCCGATCACGGGGCAGCAGGTCCGCGTGCCGGCGCGCGGGTTCGACGAGCGGCGGCTTCGCGCGCTCGCCGGGGCCACGGACGGGCGGTACTGGGGCGTTGACGATGCCGATGCGCTGCGCGGCGTGTACGCGGAGATCGACGACCTCGAGACAACGGAGATCGAGGCGGTCGATTACACCACGTATGACGAGCGGTTTGCGATCCCGGCGCTGGCGGCGCTGGTCCTGCTTGTCGCCGAGTTGGTGCTCCGGGTCAGCGTGTACAGGAGGCTGCCTTGAACGTGGACTTCGCGAGCCCGCTCTGGCTTCTGGCGCTGTGGGTGCTGCCGCTTGTGGGTGGTGGCGCGGCGTGGGGGGCGGTGCGTGCGCGCCGTGCGCTGGCGCGGTTCATCGAGGCGCGGCTCGTGCCCGCGATGGCATCGCGCGCTTCGCTTGGCGTGACGCTCGCGCGGGGTGGGCTTGTGCTGGTGGCGATGGCGTTGGTGATCGTCGCGCTGGCCCGGCCGCGCTGGGGCGTGGAGGAGCGCGAGGTCCCGCGGGTGGGGCGGGATGTGGTCTTCCTGATCGATGTGTCGCGTTCGATGCTCACCGAGGACGTGCGCCCGAACCGCCTCGAGCGGGCCAAGCTCTGGGTGGACGATGCGATCCGCGCGATGCCGGCGAACCGGGTGGCGGTGGTGGCGTTTGCCGGGTCGTCAGTGGTGAAGTCGCCGCTCACGCTCGATCACGGCTTTGCGCGGTTGGCGCTGGCCGAACTGTCGCCCGATGCGGTGGCGCGGGGCGGGACGAACCTGGGCGATGCGCTGCGGCAGACGGCGCGCGAGGTGTTCGATCTGGCGGCCGATGAGGACACGCCCAGCGAGGCGCGGACGCGCGACATCATTGTGATCTCGGACGGTGGGGACCAGGAGTCGTTGCCCGCGGAGGCGGCGGCGGCGCTCGCGGTGCAGGGCGTGCGCATCATCGCGATCGGCGTGGGCGATGAGGCACAGGCGCACCCGATCCCGGTCCGGACGGCGCGGGGGCGGGGCTTTGTGGAGTACGAGGGCGAGCGTGTGATGACGCGGCTCGAGTCGGATGTGTTGCGCCAGACGGCGCTGGCGTCGGCGGGCGGGGTGTACCTCGCGGTGGGGAGCGGTGCGGTCGAACTCGCGGATGTGTACGCGGACCTGTCGAGGGATGACCCGCGGACGGAGTTTGCGACTGCGGAACGCGAGCGTCGGCGTGAGCGGTTCCAGTGGTTTATCGTGCCCGCGTTGGCGTTGCTCGTGGTCGAGGTGGCGCTGCGGGGCGGGCGCGTGCGGAGGGTGGTGCGATGAGAGGCGTGTTGCTTGGTGTGATCGCGGTGGCGCTGGTCGCGGCGCCTTGGGCGCAGGGCGGGCGTGGGCGGCTGTTCAAGCCGACGTCGGAGGAGGTCGCGGCGGCGGCGATCGAGCGTGGCAACGCGGCGTTCGAGGCGGGGGCGTACGACGAGGCGGCGGCGGCGTTCATCGAGGCGCAGGAGGCGCACCCCGAGTCGGTCGAGGCGCTTTACAACTTCGCGGTCGCGGCGGACCATCTCGGGCAGAGCGAGGCGGCGCGCCTGGCGTACCTGGGCGTGCGGACGTCGCCCGGGCGGGACGACCTGGCGGCGAAGGCGGCGTACAACCTCGGGCGGTCGCTCCACGAGGAGGCGCTCGAACTGCATGGCGAGGGGTCGTTCGACGAGGCGGAGCATCGGCTTGGCGAAGCGGCGGCGTTGTACCGCGATGCGCTGAACCTGACGGGCGGCGATGCGTCGAGCGCGCGCAACCTGGAGTTGGCCCGGCGGACGATCGCGGAGATCCGTGATTGGCGCAGGCAGCAGGAGGAGATGCGCCAGCACCTGGAGGACCAGAAGCGGCAGGCGATGGAGCAGCTTCAGGAGGCGATGGAAGGGCAGCAGAGGGAGGCGACGCGGAACAAGCCAGAGGAGGAGCCCACTCCCGACGATCAAGTTGAGAAGCCCGAGACGGGTGAGGAGCCTGAAGCGGAGTCTGTGCCGGAGACGGGCCAGGACGAGCAGGACGAGGCGGCCGTTGAGCGAGAGCCCGAGGTAGCGCCGGACGATCAACCAACGCAAAGGCCTCAGTCGCCCAATGAAGCGGAGCAATCTGAGCAAGAGCCTGCGGGCGAGGAGCAAGCGCCCGCGCAGGAGCAGCCGGCGCAGCAAGGGCCTCAGCAAGACGATGACACGGGCGAGCAGGGGCAAAGGGAGCCTGGCACGCCCGGCGGCGGGCAGCCTTCGGCGGGCGGTGCATCGGAGCGGCAGCGCGATGTGAGCGAGCAGACGGGGCAGGCGGAGCAGACGCTCGAGAATCTGCGCGACACGATCGAGGGGCTGCGGGACATCGAGCAGGCGGCGCGTGGCGAGGACAACCCGCTGGATCCCGATGCGAACCTGAAGCAGCTCAACGAGGCGCTCGACCAGGTCGAGCGGGCGCGCGAGGCGCAGGAGCGTGCGCAGGAGCGCCTCGATCAGGGAGACGTCGAGGAGGCGGCGAAGGACCAGGAGGAGGCCGCGGCGCGCTTGCGCGAGGCGCTCGACAAGCTCAAGGAGCAACCGCCAGGCGAGCCCGGGCAACAGGGCCAGGACCAGGACAATCAGGAACAGGGTGAACAGGACCAGCAGGATCAACAGCAAGAGGGCGAGGGCTCGGACCAGCAGGATCAGCAACAACAGGACCAGGAGGGTCAGCAGGGCGATGACGCGCAGCAAGGCGAGCAGGAGGGTGAGCAGCAGGAGCCGCCGCAACCTGACGGGGCTCAGGCGCAACAACCCCAGCAGGGGGAACTGACCCCCGAGCAGCGGCGCGAGCTTGAGCGGATGATCGAGGAGATCCTTGCGAAGGAGAGGGCCGATCGGGAGCGGGCGGCGCAGAGCAGGCGGAGCAGGACGACCCCGGTAGAGAAGGACTGGTAGTGATGCGTTGGACGGTGTTCGAGATCGGCGCGTTGGCCAGGTTGGCGTTGGTTGCGCTTGTGGCGCTCGTCGTGGCGCCCCTTTCGGCGGCGCAGGGCGAGGCGGAGATCAAGGTGATCCCGTCGATGACGCGGGGGCCTTACTACGTGGGCCAGCCGATCCAGTTGACGCTCAAGGTGTCTGGGGCGCGGACGGCGACTCAGGGCGATGTGCCGGAGGTCGAGTGGGGGACGGGGCGGTTCATCAGCGCTGTGGATACGTCGCGTCAGTCGGTGTTCATCATCAACGGGCGACGGCGCGAGGAGCGGTTCGAGGGCGTCGAGCTGACGTACGAGTTCGTGCCTCTCATGACTGGCGGGCACACGATCCCGCCGGTGAGTGTGAACGTGGGGCAGCGGACGTTCACGACGGCGCCGATCCAGATCGATGTGCTCGCCACGGAGCGGCGGGACGATGTCCTGCTCGAGTACGACCTGAGCACGACGACGCCCTACGTGGGCGAGCCGATCGAGCTCACGGTTGATCTGCTCCTGGCCCGTCAGCCGAACGACATCCGCCTCAACGCGATGATCGACGGCGAGGTCGAGGTGATGGACGCGCCGCGCGTGCCGGGGGAGGTGTTCATCGAACTCCCGTTCCTTGGTGAAGACACGGAACTCGTGCAGTCGGGGGTTGTCGTGCGTGACGGGCGGACGTTTACGGCGTTGCGCCTGCGCAAGATCATCGTGCCGCGCGAGGCCGGGTCGTTGCGGATCGGGCCTCTGACCGCGGGGCTCGATCTGGTGATGCGGCGGTCGCGGAGCCCGTTCCAGGAGCCCGTGACGTCGCCCGCGTTCCTGTCGACCGAGCCGGTCACGCTCGACGTGCGCCCGGTGCCCGAGGAGGGGAGGCCGGGCAATTTCGCGGGGTTGATCGGTCGTTACGAGCTTGACACGAGCGTTGCGCCGCGGCGTGCGAACGTGGGCGACCCGCTCACGCTCACGGTCCGTGTGCGCGGGACGCAGCCGTTGCGGCTTGTGCCCATGCCCGACCTCGTGTCGGACGCCGAGTTCGCGCGGTCGTTCCGTTTGACGGGCGATGAGCCTCCCGGTGCGGTCGAAGACGATGCGATCGTGTTCACGCGGACGATCCGCGCGACGGAGGATGCCGATGCGTTCCCTTCGGTCGAGTTCGCGTACTTCGATACGGCGTCGGGTCGGTACGACGTGGCCCGCTCGGAGCCCATCCCGCTCGACCTTGCGCCGGCGCGGCTCGTGACCGCGGGCGATGCGGTGGGCGGCGCGGTGGTGAGCGAGGCGTTGGAGGCGGGTAGTGGGGGGATCGGGCACATCATCGAGGGTGATGGGGTGCTGGAGCGCGCGACGCCGCTCACGCTCGCCCGCGCGGTGCGGTCGCCCGTGTTGATCGCGGCGGCGGCGAGCGGGCCTGTCACGTTCCTTGGGGCGGCGGTGCTGGTGGGGCGGCGGCGCAGGCGTGAGCGTGGGGCGGAGTCTCCGGCGGCGCGGCGGAGGCGTGCGCGGGGCGAGGCGCTGGCGGCGCTCGATGCCGCTGGGGCCGACCCGGCGCACGCGGCGCCGCTGGTCGCGAGCGCGCTGCTCGCGTATTTGGGCGATCGGTTCGATCGTGCGCCGTCTGGGCTCACGCACGCGGACTGCATGGCGCTGCTTGGGCCCTACGGCGAGGGGCTTGGCAAGGCGTTTGTCGAACTGCTTGGGCGGTGCGATGCGGCGCGGTTTGGGGGGGGCGAGACGGCGGACGGCGAGGCGCTTGTTCGCGATGCGCGGGCGCTGCTGGATCGAGCCGAAGGGGTGCTCTCGTGAATGTGATGGGGATCTTGCGTTGCGTTGTGATCGGGCTCGTGGGCGTGGCGGTCTGCGTGGGGTCGGCGCGTGCGGCGGATGATGCCCAGCGGCGCGTGTTGCGCCAGGCGGGCGACGACTTCACGCGTGGGCTTGGGCTCGCGGGCGATCGCCCCGCGGAAGCGCACGATGCGTTTGAGAGCGCTGCGCGGCGGTATGGGCAGCTCGCGGAGTCGGTGCCCTCTGCTGCGCTGCGTTACAACGAGGGGACGGCGTGGCTCCGCGCCGGTGATGCGGGGCGGGCGATCGTCGCGCTGCGCCGGGCCCAGCGGCTCGGTGGGGCGCATGATGATCGCATCGCGAACAACCTGGCGCTCGCGCGCGAGCGCGTGCGCACCGATGCTGGGTGGCCATCAGGGGGGATGCTCGGTTCGGTTGCGGGTGCGCTGCCGGCGGCGTGGCTCGCGGGGCTTGGGGTCGGGTTGTTCTCGCTTGGGTGGGTGCTCGCGGCGGCGCGGTTGCTTGGGGCGCGGGCGCCGGTGGGCGCGATGGTTGGCGCGTGGGTGGTGTCGGCCGGGTGCATCGGGTTGTTCGTGGTGGGCCATCGGGCGCTCCACGATCCCGCGCACGCGGTGGTGGTGGCTCAGGAGACGACGGCGCGCCTCGGGCCCGATGAGTCGGCGTACGAGCCCGCGTTCTCGGCGTCGTTGACGTCGGGCGTCGAGGTGCGGATCGTCGATGAGCGGTCGGGGTGGGCGATGATCGAGCTCGCCGATGGGCGCGAGGCGTGGGTGCGGGCTGGCGATGTGGAGCGGATCTGAGCGGCGTCAATCGTTGGCGCGGAGGCGGCGTTTACGGGCTTCGCCCTTGCGCTCGGCGAGCTTGCGCAGGTCGGCGACCAGGTCGAGTTCGTCGACGATCTCTTCGCCCAGCAGTGATTCGATGACGTCTTCGAGTGAGATGATGCCCTCGATCCCGCCGTGCTCGTTGACGACGAGGAAGAGGTGCTCGCGGCGTTCGATGAAGACCTCGAGGAGGGAGAGGAGCGGGGCGGTCTCGGGGACGGCGTGGATGGGGGTGGTGAGGTCGCCCACGGGGGTCTGGGCGTCGCCCTTGATCGCGGTCTCGTTGAGCTTGCTCCGGAGGACGATGCCGATGACCTTGTCGATGGTCATGTCGTAGACGGGGATGCGTGAGTAGCGGATGCGTCCGGGTTGGTCGAGTGCTTCCTTCACGGTGGTCTTGCGTTCGAGCGCGAAGACTTCGAGGCGGGGGGTCATCGCGGTGCTTGCGCGGGCGTCGCGCAGGCGGAGCAGGTTGCCCACGATGCGTGTCTCGGTGCGCCCGAGGGTGCCCTGGGCGTGGGCCATCTGGGCGATGGTGCCCAACTCGTCGCGCGAGACGTAGGCGGGCTTAGCCGAGCGTGAGATGATGCGGGGCACCGCCTCGAGCGCGATGACGACGGGCAGCAGCGCGAGGACAAGGACGCGGAGCGGCATGGCGATGAGCGGCGCGAGCGGCTTCCAGTAGACCGCGCCGAGGGTCTTGGGGACGATCTCGGAGAGCACGAGGATGCAGAGCGTGAGCAGGCCCGAGACGACGCCCACGAAGACGGCGCCGTTGAGTTCGTTGACCCGCGCGAGCCTTCCGGCTTCGGCGCCGACGCCCGCGGCGCCGAACATGTTCGCGACCGTGTTGAGGGTGAGGATGGCGATGAGCGGGTGATCGACGCGGGTCTTGAGCTGGCGCAGGATCATGCCCGCGCGCCGCCCCTTCTGGCAGAGCATCTCGATATGGGACGGGCTCGTCGAGAGGAGCGTCGCTTCGAAGAGCGAACAGATGAACGAGACCGTGAGTGCGGCGGCGAAGTACAGGATGAGGGCGGGTGAGACCATGTGGGTCGTCGATGGTAACTGCGGGCGGACGTCGATGTCGGGGCCGGCCCGCGCCGATGGGCAGGACATTGGAATGTCTGGGGAGCGGGGGTGGTTGGAAGCCGGCAGGGGTGCGATAGACTGAGAGGGTCCGCGGATCCCCACGAGGAGAATGGATATGTGCCGCTTTGTTGTCGTTGTTGCTGCCGCGTTGTTGGTCGTGCCCCTTGCGGGTGTGGCGCGGGGGGAGGCGCCGTTCTCGGATGCGACGTATGCGGAGGCCCTGCGCGAGGCGAAGTCGGCGGGGAAGCCGATCATGATCGACTTCTACACGTCGTGGTGTGCCCCGTGCCGGGAGCTCGACCGCGTGACGTGGAAGGATTCTGCGGTGAAGAAGTTCATGGCGGAGCACATGATCGCGTTGAAGGTTGATGCGGAGAGCGAGACAGGGGTGCCCCTGGCGCGTCAGTTCGGTGTGAGGGCCTACCCGACGCTTCTGTTCGTCGATGCCAACGGTCGCCAGATCGGGCGTCTGATGGGGTTCAAGGACGCGGTGCAGTTCATCGAGGCTTCGGCGGGCGTGCTCGACGTGGAAGTGCCCGAGATCGACACGCTCGCGCGGAAGCGTGAGCTGGCGCACAACCGCGGGGCGCACGGCCGGGCGACGTTTGCCAAGGAACTCGTGGCGCTGGGTCACTACGAGGAGGCGATGGGCGAGTACATGTGGTGCCTCGAGAACGGGGCAGAGGATCGGACGTTCTCGGTCATCCGGACGTCGACGCTCATCGACGAGATCGCGACGCTCGGCTCGATGTACCCGCCCATGGCCTCGGCGATCCGCTCGTATGGGGATGGGTTGCGTGCTGACCTGATCGCGGGTCGGGCGGATTGGGGCGAGGCGACGCTGCTGCTCCGTCTGCGTGACAAGCTGCCCAGCCTGGAAGCGGGGGCGGATGGGCAGATGCTCGAGGTGTTCGACGCGGCGGTCGCGGCGCCGGCGCCGTCGATCATTGTGAAGCGGTTGCGCCAGGCGTTGATGGGCGAACTGCTCGACGCGGGGCGCGAAGCCGACGCGATGGCGGGGCGTGATGTGGTGCGTGAAGCGCACACCGCGGTGCGGCGTGTGCTCGGTTCGGAGGCGCAGTACAAGCGGAGTCTCAAGGACCTCCCGCCCGAGACGGTTGAGGCCCTGATGCGGGCGCATCGGCGGGGTTTCCTCGACTCGATGTCGCGGTATTACGAGCTGTTCCTCTCGGTCGGGCAGGTGGAAGACGCGGAATCGATCCGCGCCGAGACGTTGGAGTTCGACGGCTCGTGGTATGCGGGGCTCGCGATGGCGCGCGGCGCGGTGCGTGCGGGGCATGTTGATGCGTCGCACGTCAAGGCGGCGGCGCGTGCGCACGAGGCGACGGGCGGGATCGATGCGGGTGTCGCGGCGACGTACATCGAGGCGCTCGTGGCGACGGGGGAGGTTGACAAGGCGCGATCGGTCGCGGAGCGGACGCTCGCGAGCGCTGAACTCAAGGGTGATCGCGACGTGGTGAAGCGCGCTCTTGAGGGTGGGTGAGCCAGGCGTTCAGGCGCGGGGGTTGAGCAGGCCGTGCTCGCACAGGACGCACGTGCCCAGCGCGAGGCGGCGGGCGCGGACGAACCGGATCGGGCGCGTGATCAGCCAGCGTGGCGCGAACCATGATCCGACCAGGATCAGGTAGACGGGGAGCGCGAGCAGCGCGGCGCCGCGCCACGACCACCAGATCGTAAGGCCATTGATGCCACCTGAGCCCGGCATCGTGAGGGCGACGAAGGTCGCGAGGCCCACGATGACCGCGAGGAGGCACGCGGCGGGGATGAGCCACGCGAGGGGGTGGGTCGGGGCGAGTTTGGGCGACTGGCGCGCGATGGGCAGGCCGCAGTCTTCGCAGACGCCCTCGGGCGGGTAGGCCTCGCGGACCCTGTCGAGGACGCGGCGGGCCTGGAGTCGGAAGAGACGCCCGGAGACGCGGAATGGCACCGCGATGAGCCCGACGACCAGGCCCGGCACGAGGGTTAGCGCGGTCCCGACCCCGGAGAGTCCGTTGGGTTCGAGGATCATCACGAGCGCGATGATCGGCGTGACGAGGAGGGCGATGGGCCAGAGCGCGCGGGAGAGGAGGGGCGCTTCGCTGGTGAGGTTGCGGGGGTTGGCGCCGGTGGTGTCGTTGTTGAAGCCACGCGCGGCGAGAAATGCGCCGACGGCGTGGAGCATTGACCCGATAACCACAAACGCGATCGACCAAACGATGGCCTCGATCAGATCGGACGTGTGCCAGGTGTGGTGTGCACGAGCGATCAGGACGGCGGCGAGCGCGGATGGGAGGTTCCACAGGAGCGCCGTGAGGAGGAGGAGCGAGAAGCGGAGGCCGGGGCTGTTCATGGTGGCGCGTTCGATACGGGCTCAAGGGCGCTGGTGTTGCATCGGAGTGTTTATAGGGCGTTGTGGTCCCTCACAAGTGAGGGAGGCCCCAGAAGATAGGGTCGGGGAGAACGTCGTTGGGCTTCAGCGGAGGTTGGATCGAGCCGACGTAGCGACACGCACGGCCCAAGAACAGTCTCGGGTCGGATCGAACCGGCCCGCGGTCCGTTGCGGACCTATCAATGGACTGATCCCGAAATAGTCAGAAGAACGGAGTTCGTAAGTCCCGTGAAACACGGCGTCGAAGTGGGGTTTGCCGGATCGCATCGGGTGGGGCGGAAACGCCTACCTGCGGCGTTTTGGCCGATTCTGCTTGATGATGGGGTGTTTTTCGGGTATTTGGTTACGTTGCTGAGTTCCGCCGGGCGTGGGCCCGCGGTGGCCGCTGTAGCGGCCTGAGGATGTGTGCTGTGGCGGATGCCCCGCCATGGAGTAGAGGAGGTTTGCTGTGCATCTTTCGTTTACCAAGAGCGCGAAGTGCGCGCTCGGGCTGACTGCTGGTCTCGCTATTGCGGCGACCGGTCTTGCCCAGAACGTGTCGAACGTCGCCGACGCCGGCGCCGGTCTGACCGACAACGTGGAGCGTTCGTTTGATCTCGGGCCTATTGGCACGAGCCCGACGGACATCCTTTGGCCCCAGGGTGCCTGTCCCTGCGAGGGTGGCGACGCCAACGAGGCTGAGGCCTGTGGCGACGACTCCAACGGTGGCTGCAACTCGGATCCCAACTCGTTTGAGTCGATCGCGGTCAACACGACCGTGTGCGGCACCGCGTGGGCCGATGGCGGCACGCGTGACACCGACTGGTGGCAGTTCACGCTCGCTGAGGAGCAGCTGGTCACGATTACCGTGGTGTCCGAGTTCCCCTCGGCCCTGTTCACGCTGAACGGCATCTGCGACGCTCCCGCCGCTGATGTCATCGGCGATCCCATCGGCGCTGTCTGCACGGAGAACGTCATCCAGACGACGCTCCCGGCGGGCACCCACACCTTCTTCGTTGGCCCCGGCGACGGCGCGGGCGGCATCTTCGAAGGCTTCCCCTGTGGCACGTCGAACGGCTACACGGTCACCCTCTCCGCGGTGACCGACGAGGGTTCGTGCTGCCAGGCCAACGGCGTTTGCCAGGTCACCTCGACCGACGAGTGCGCCGGTCTGAACGGCATCTTCACCCTTGGTGAGAGCTGCTCGCCCAACCCCTGTGACAACCAGGGCGCTCCCCCGAACGACCAGTGCTTCCTCGCTGAGACCCTCGTGGTCGACGGCCCCTCGGTCGACGGCTTCACGAACTTCGCCCAGACCGGCGACTCGCTCCCCGGCTGCTTCGGCGTCGATGGCGCGAACGGCGTGTGGTACACCTTCGACGGCAACGGCAACGAGATCACCGTGTCCACCTCGGGCTCGGACTTCGGCGCCCAGATCGCGGTCTACACGAACGGCGACTCGCTGTTCTGCTCTGACGTCTTCTGCTGCGTCGCGAGCTCGGGCCAGGAGACCGGGGGAAGCGACTGCTGTACCGAGGGTGGCAACGGCACCCCGGGTTGCGATGACCCCGAGTGCGAAGCGCTGATCTGTGGTCAGGACAGCTTCTGCTGCGACACGAGCTGGGACGGCATCTGCGCCGACGCGGCTCAGGAGCAGTGCGAGGTTTGCACCGGTGGCCCGGCGGGCGACGCTGAGGCGACCTTCTGCTCGGTCAACGGCCAGACCTACAAGGTCTTCGTGACCGGTGGTGCGGGCTCGTTCGCCATCTCCGCGACTTCCGGCGATGCTTGCGACGACTCCGGCGGCTCCTGCGTTGTGTGCCCGGTTGAGGGCATCGACGAGGGCGAGGATTGCGGCTCCGACAACAACGGCGGCTGCAACTCCGTCACCCAGGACGAGTTCACCATCGTGAACCTCGGCGATGTCGTCTGCGGCACCGCCTGGGCCGATGGCGGCACGCGTGACACCGACTGGTTCCAGATCACGCTCGCTGAGACCACGACCCTGACCGTGACGCTCGATCACGATCTCCTGACCGGGTCGGCCTTCTTCCTCGTGACCGGCGTCTGCGCCGCTCCCGCGGTTGGCGCCGATGGCTCGACCGCTGCGTGCGTGCAGGGTGTCATCGAGACGACCCTGGCCCCCGGCACCCACACGTTCTTCGTTGGCCAGACCGCCTTCGAAGGCGCCCCGTGCCCGCCCCCGGGCGATCCGTGTGGCGGCGTGGGTGTGAACTATGTCATCAGCTTCGGTGCTGAGGAGTTCGTTCCCTGCGATCTCACCTGTAACGGCACCGAAGAGGCTGACGCTTGCGAGCAGGGTGGCGGCGGTACCCCGTCCGACTCGGACTGCTGCATTGATAACGGCACCCCGGGTTGTGATGACCCCGAGTGCGAAGCCCTGATCTGTGGTCAGGACTCGTTCTGCTGCGACACCAGCTGGGACCAGATCTGCGCCGACGCGGCCATCGCTCAGTGCGAGGTCTGCGAGGGCGAGGGTGGCACGGTTGACCCGAACGGTGGCTGCAACAGCACCCCGCCGTCCTTCGGCTCCATCTCTGACGGCGAGACCATCTGTGGCCAGGCGCCCGCTTCCGGCGGCACGCGTGACACCGATTGGTACAACTTCTCGATCGCTCAGGCCCGTGACATCGAGATCACGATCTCGTCGCAGTTCGACGCGGCCGTGTTCCTGCTCGATGCCAACGACTGTGCTGCGATCGTCCTGATCGATCAGGTCTTCAACGCTGCTGCGGGCGAAGGCGCCTGCAACACGTCGACCCTGACCATCGAGGGCCTGGCGGCGGGCGACTACTCGCTCTTCGTTGGCGCTGGTGAGGAAGCCGGCGGCATCTTCGAGGGTGTCTTCTGTGACCAGAACGCTGGTTACTCGCTGACGCTCGAGATCAACCCCGGCCCCGGTGGTGACACCGGTGCTTGCTGCCTCTCGGCGTGCGAGTGTGGTCAGGCGACCGCTGAGGACTGCGCCCTCCAGGGCGGCACCTTCCAGGGCGTCGACACGTTGTGCGACGGCGACGCCTGCGACAGCTGCTCGGGCGACCTCGACCTCGACAACGACGTCGATTCGACCGACCTCAACATCCTCCTTGCTGCCTTCGGTGCGACCAACGGCGGTGACCTGGATTGCGATGGCGACACCGACTCGACCGACCTCAACATCCTGCTGGCCGGCTTCGGCGACGACTGCCCGTAAGGGTTGGGAGTCCTCGAGACCGTCCCGGCTTGATGAGCTGAGGACCTGGTAACGCACAAGGGGCGGCTCCTTCGGGGCCGCCCCTTTTCTTCGCGCGACGGGAGTTGGTTATAGGACTGAATTGGCACGGTTGCCCGTAGGGGACAAGGTATAAACTAATGTCTATTTATCTATAGGGATATCAGTATTCGAAACCGCCCAAATCGCGGATATCCGGCCCGGGGCGATTGAGTTATCGGTCTATAGGCAGAATAGTTGTGTCCAGTCTCAGGGTTTTCTTCTTGAAATCGCACGTGTGGATTTATGCTATGGTGTGGCGTCGAGCCCTTTGGCTCGGGGACCTTTTCGACGGTGCTGTGCGGTTCGGAGAGAGATCCTTGGTTGAGGGCAAGACCCCACGTGTTTGAGTGTGTATTGCGGCGGGCTGTGCCGCCGCAGGGTTCTTCATCAATCCGTAAAGGAGAGAGTTGGAATGGCTAACGGAATGACGCGATGTCTCATCGCGGGTCTCGGCCTTACTCTCGGAACGGGTGCTGCGTTTGCTCAGCTTCAGGCCTCGAATGGCTTTGAGCTCGGCAACCTGCCCACCCGCGATTCCGGGATCGTGACGCCTGCTGGCGTCGATAGTGACTGTTGTATCGAGGGTGGCAATGGCACCCCCGGCTGCGACGACCCCGACTGCGAAGCCCTGATCTGTGGTCAGGACTCGTTCTGCTGCGACACGAGCTGGGACGGCATCTGCGCCGACGCGGCTCAGGACCAGTGCGCGGTCTGCGACGGCGGCCCGCCCCCGGGTGACAGCGATTGCTGCACCCCCGGTGGCAACGGCACCCCCGGCTGCGATGATCCGGACTGCGAAGCCCTGATCTGTGGCCAGGACAGCTTCTGCTGCGACACCAGCTGGGACGGCATCTGCGCCGACGCGGCCATCGCTCAGTGCGCCGTCTGCGAAGGCGGCGGCGGCGGCGACAGCGACTGCTGCACCCCCGGTGGCAACGGCACCCCCGGCTGCGATGATCCGGACTGCGAAGCCCTGATCTGCGGCCAGGACAGCTTCTGCTGCGACACGAGCTGGGACGGCATCTGCGCCGACGCGGCCATCGCTCAGTGCGCCATCTGCGAAGGTGGCGGCGGCAACCCGGTCTGTGGCAAGGGTGCTGGCGACTGCTTCATCGCGAACGGGACCCCCGGTTGCGATGACGTCGAGTGCTGCGAAGCGATCTGCGCTGCGGACACCTTCTGCTGCGACACCGAGTGGGACGGCATCTGCGCGGACGCCGCGCTGAGCAGCCCCGCCTGTGGCTTCGTTCCCCCCGTCGTCGAGTGCCCGAAGAACGGCACCGCCGAGGGTGAGGATTGCGGCGCGGACACCAACGGTGGCTGCAACAGCACCCCGGCGGCGTTCGACTCCGTCGACTGCGGCGACGTCATCTGCGGCACCGCCTGGGCCGACGGTGGCACCCGTGACACCGACTGGTTCAAGCTCTCGGTTTCCGAGTCCTGTGACATCACTGTGACCCTGAGCGCTCAGTTCCCGCAGGCCTTCTTCAAGGTCGGCGGCATCATCGGCGACGTCTGCGGCACCCCCGTGGTCGAGATCGATGGTTCGGCGACGGGCGTCATCGCGACGACCCTGACCCCGGGCGATCACTACTTCTTCGTGGCCCAGAGCGGCTTCGAGGGCTTCCCCTGTGACGGCGGCGCTGTTGACTACGTTGTGTCATTCGACTGTGACTGCGCTCAGCCCACCAGCTGCGACGGTGACCTCGACGGCGACGGCGACACTGACTCGGCCGACCTCAACATCCTGCTCGGCGACTTCGGTTGCGTGGCTGCTCAGCCCTCCGATTGCTGCACCCCCGGTGGTAACGGCACTCCCGGTTGCGATGATCCGGACTGCGAAGCCCTGATCTGTGGCCAGGACAGCTTCTGCTGTGACACCAGCTGGGACGGCATCTGCGCCGACGCTGCTATCGCTCAGTGCGCCGTCTGCGGTGCGAGCGGTGGCGTTGCCAGCTGCCCCGGCGACCTTGATGGCGACGGCGACACCGACTCGGGCGACCTCAACATCCTGCTCGGCGACTTCGGTTGCGTGGGCGATGCCCCGATCACGGGTGCCTGCTGCTTCTCCGATGGCTCGTGCACCGATGTTGAGCCGGCCGACTGCGTCAACGCTGGCGGCACGTTCGTCGGTGGCGACTGCAAGAACGCTGGTTGCGTGGCCGTCTGCGGCCCCGGCGCTGGCGACTGCTGCTCGGCCAACGGCACCGTCGGCTGCGACGATGCTGACTGCTGCAACCTGATCTGCGCTCAGGATTCGTTCTGCTGCGAGACCAGCTGGGACGGCATCTGCGCCGACGCGGCCCTCCAGCAGTGCGACGTCTGCTCGACCCCCGGCGCTTGCTGCTTCCCCGATGGCTCCTGCCAGTCGGTCTCCGCGGCTGACTGTGGCGCTGCGGGCGGCACGTTCGTCGGTGGCGACTGCAAGAACGCTGGCTGCGCTGCGGTCTGCGGTGACGGCGCTGGCGACTGCTGCACCCCGGGTGGCAACGGCACCCCGGGCTGCGATGACGCTGACTGCTGCAACCTGATCTGCGCTCAGGACTCGTTCTGCTGCGACACGAGCTGGGACGGCATCTGCGCCGACGCGGCCATCGCTCAGTGCGAGGTCTGCGACGGCGATCCCCCGAAGGGCAGCGACTGCTGCATCCCCGGTGGCAACGGCACCCCCGGTTGCGATGATCCGGACTGCGAAGCCCTGATCTGTGGCCAGGACAGCTTCTGCTGCGACACCAGCTGGGACGGCATCTGCGCCGACGCGGCCATCGCTCAGTGCGCCATCTGCGAAGGTGGCGGCGGCAACCCGGTCTGTGGCAAGGGTGCTGGCGACTGCTTCATCGCGAACGGGACCCCCGGTTGCGATGACGTCGAGTGCTGCGAAGCGATCTGCGCTGCGGACACCTTCTGCTGCGACACCGAGTGGGACGGCATCTGCGCGGACGCCGCGCTGAGCAGCCCCGCCTGTGGCTTCGTTCCCCCCGTCGTCGAGTGCCCGAAGAACGGCGTCGACGAGGGCGAGCCCTGCGGTGACGACACCAACGGTGGCTGCAACAGCGACCCGAACGCCTTCACCGAGGTGTTCTGTGACGATGTCATCTGCGGCACCGCCTGGGCCGACGGTGGCACCCGTGACACCGACTGGTTCCAGCTGACCGTGGCTGAGAACACCACCATCACCGCGACGCTGGACGCTCAGTTCCCGGCGGCCTTCTTCGAGGTCGGCGGCGTCTGCGGCGGCCCGGTCGTCATCACCGATGGCTCGGCCACCGGCGAGATCGTGACCGTTGTTGCTGCTGGCACCCACACCTTCTTCGTGGGCCAGAGCGGCTTCGAGGGCTTCCCCTGTGGTGGCGGCGCTGTTGACTATGTCGTCTCGTTCTCCTGCGAGGGCGGCGGCACCCCGGCCAGCGACTGCTGCTCGGCCAACGGCACCCCCGGCTGCGATGATCCGGACTGCGAAGCCCTGATCTGTGGTCAGGACTCGTTCTGCTGCGACACCAGCTGGGACGGCATCTGCGCTGACGCGGCCGTCGCTCAGTGCGCTGTCTGCCAGTAATGGCGGCCAGTTGATCTGCAGGTCGCTCGGTTCTGCCGAGTGACCTCTGGATAGCTACTCAAAGGGCGGACGGGGAAACCCGTCCGCCCTTCTTCATGCGCGGCCTGCGTGTTGTTGTACGGGTTGTGGGGCTGGGTGCGGTGCGCCTGGAACACGCGGCCCTGGTGAGAATGAACAACGCCGCCCGATGGGCGGCGTTGTCGTGGGTCTCAACAGGGCATCAGGGATTCGAACCCCAACTAACTGAACCAGAATCAGTCGTGCTACCGTTACACCAATGCCCTAGCGGATCGTCCGTCTGGCACATCATACGCGGATGTGGGTGGTGGGCAAGGGTGGGGGCTCGGCACGGGGCTCGGGGCCTTGATTCAGGGTGTGTTGTTGTCGCGTCGGAGCATGGGGCGTGCCTTGCCGACGTTGGGGGCGCCGAAGCGTCCGGGCGAAGAGCTCGGGGGTCGGGGCTGGGGTGTGGCCGGTGCGGCTTCGGGCTCGCGCGGCGGCTCGTCTTTGCGCAGGCGGCGGTCGCGTGCGTCGGTGATCGATCGATCGAGCTTCCGCATGATCTGACGGACGTCGTCCAGTTCGTTCGATGAGGCGGTCATGTCTGGTCCTCCCTGACGTTGCCCACTCGCTATCGGCCCCGTTCGGGCCGGGGTGCACGTCTCAGGGGCGTGGTCGTGGGGTTCGTGGTGGGTTGTGCCGGTCGTACGAGCGGGTGGGTCGGCAGGGGTGCAGTGGTGGGGCCTCTGCGGTTTGGGCCGGCTTGGCGTTACGGGCCTATCGGACGAGGCTTTGCGCCGGGGAGTGGTTACGATGGGGCTTGGGTGAAATCTGCACGCGCCCGGAGGGACCGCACCTGTGAAGCTGAGCACCGCGTTGAAGAACCGTCCGGAAGTGACCGCGCTGGCCGTGGAGGGCGGGACGCCCGTCTCGGGCAGCATGATCGCGCCGGTGGGTGTGGAGGTCCACGAGGATGACATCTCTGCGGCGGTGGGGGTGCTGCGTTCGGGGATGCTCGCGGCGGGCGGTCGGGCGAAGGCGTTCGAAGAAGCGTTTGCGAGCGCGACCGGCGCGGGTGAAGCGCTGGCGTGCGCGAACGGCACGTGTGCGCTGCAGCTCGCGTATGGCGCGTTGATCGAGCCGGGCGACCACGTGCTCGTGCCGGCGTGGACGTACATCGCGACGGCGTCGATGCTCGTCGCGCAGGGCGCTGTGCCCATCTTCGTCGATGCGGATCCTTTGACGTATCAGATCGATGTGGATGATGCGCGTGCGAAGGTGACCGAGCAGACGACGGCGATCGCGGCTACCCACCTGTACGGGTGCCCCGTCGATATCGGGGGTGTCGAGGCGCTCGCGGGCGATCGCGCGTTGAGCGTGGTGTACGACGCGGCGCAGGCGCACCTGGCGAGCTACGACGGTCAAGGGATTGGGGCGTTCGGCGATGCGTTGACGTACTCGTTCTACGCCACCAAGAACATGACGACGGGCGAGGGCGGCATGGTCACGACCAACGATGCGGACCTCGCGAAGCGGATGCGCCTGCTCCGGTCGCACGGGGAATCGGAGAAGTACCTGCATACGAGCGTCGGCTTCAACTACCGGATGACGGATGTGGAAGCGGCGATCGGGCTCAGCCAGCTTGGGCGGCTCGCGTCGGTGACGGCGCGCCGCCAGGCGATCGCGGAGCGCTACAACGAGGCGCTGGCGTCGATCGATGGGCTTGAGGCGCCGGGTGTCACGCAGGGGGCTCAGAGCGTGTACCACCTGTATCCCGTGCGGCTCGACCCCGATGCGTTTGCGGAGGTGGACGGTGGCGTGCGGGGGGTGCGCGACATGTTTGCGGAAGCGCTCCGTGCTGAGGGGGTCGCGGCGGCGATCCATTACCCCTACGCGTTGACGCAGCAGCCCGCGTTTGCGTCGATGGTGCGCGGGTCGTGCCCCGTCGCGGAGCGGCTTGCGGACACGCTCGTGTGCGTGCCCGTGCACCACAAGCTGAGCGATGAGGAGGTCGGTCGGGTGATCGAAGCGATGGCGAAGGTAGCGAGGGCGCTGCGCGCCTGAGATGTGGAGGCCGTGCCAGGACGGTGCGCGGCCTGGATCCGGAACACGGACGTGGCGTTGGCGAGCGGAGTGTTCGGACTTGTCAAGACGGGTTGAGGAGAGCCGTCGTGACACGGCCCTGTCGCGCGACCGGGTTGTGTGCGTCGTTGTGGGGAGCGATCCGTTCGACCCCGCGGGCCCGTTGCACGGGCTGCTTTCGCGCGAACTCGATGTCCGGCGTGCCGATAGCGTGGTCGATGCGATGCGGCTCGTCGTTGGCGAGTCGACGGTTGAGGGGCGTCCGCTGGTGCTCCTCGTGTGCGGGCCCGAGCGGGCTGAGCACGAGGCCCTGGTGGAGTCGGTGCGGGTCCACGCGCCGCGGGCGGTGGTGCGGCTTCAGCGCGGGGCGACGCTCATTCGTCCTGAGGGCGAGGAGGGGGCGCCCCCGCCTGGGGGCCGGTCGGCCTCGCGGGCGGTGGACGAGGTGGTGCTCGAGGATGCGGAGGTGGCGCTGCTCCGCGCGGTGTGGGACGAGTGGGGCGAGGGGGGCCCTGAGGCCCGTGCTCGCATCGGTGGGCCGTGATGGGGTCCGCGGATGGCGAGGGGGAGTGTATGAGCCGGCTTCGGATCATCACATTCGGAGCCGGGTCGTTTGGCGACCGTTTGGCGGAGGAGCTCGGTGAGTGGGTCCGGGTCGCTCGGGGAGCCCTCGATTGTATTGGTGAGGGTGGGGCGGCGTCGGCGTGCGGGGCCCGTGTGGTGCTGCTGATCGGTCCTGAGGCGGGTGGTGCGAGCGAGGAGATCGGTGCGGCGGTGCGGGAGGTGGCCCCTCGGGCGATCCTGCTGTGTGACGGGGGTGCCGAGGAGCACCGTGGTTGGTGCGACGGGGTGTACGACCCCGACGAGTCGGCGTCGGCGTTCGTGGAGCGGCTGGAATTGCTGTGGTTGCTGGGCCTGCCAAGGGGTCCTCGGCGCGGGTGACTTGCCGAAACGCCCTGATCTGCCCAAGATATGCCCTCCGGCGGCGGGAGGCGGACTCGCCTTGGTTACGCGTCGCGATCAAACTTCACCCAAGGAGACACTCCTGTGGACGAATACGAGGCCCTGAAGCGGTTGGTCGATGAGGTCGAGGACGACTATCGGAAGGCGTTGGGCGGGAACAAGGCGGCGGGGACACGTGTCCGCAAGCTCATGCAGTCCATCAAGGACTCTGCCCAGGACATCCGGAAGAAAATGCTCGAGGTCCGTACGGACGACTGAGGAGCCTCATGGCCATCGAGCCCGTCATCGACCTCTCGGCGATCGACCTGTCCCAGGTGCGGATGGATGCCGAGG
The DNA here is from genome assembly GCA_965228605.1 of Phycisphaerales bacterium. Taxonomy (GTDB): domain Bacteria; phylum Planctomycetota; class Phycisphaerae; order Phycisphaerales; family UBA1924. Next base: position 1,984,920 of record OZ245825.1, on the reverse strand, counting down.
CGATCGGCGCGTACAACCCGCACCGCGGGGAGGTCGTGCAGATCGATGGGCTGGTCTGGATGGACCAGGGGCTCGACCACGCGGTGGCGTGGCGCGATGTGCGTGAGGACGAGTTCTGGGTGCCCGGGCACATCCCGGGCAACCCACTCCTGCCGGGCGTGCTCATGGTCGAGGCGGGCGCGCAGCTCGCGAGCCTGCTTTACTACGTCAGGAGCGGGAAGACGTGGTTCGCGGGGTTCACGCGGATCGACGACACCACCTTTCGCGGGCACGTCACGCCCGGTCAGCGGATGTACATCCTCGCGAAGTGCCTGAAGTACCACGAGAAGCGGTTCATCTCGCGCGTGCAGGGCGTCGTCGACGGACAGCTCGTGTTTGACAGCACGATCACGGGGATGGCCTTCCCCAAGATGGGAGACCCGGAGCGCGTCGACATCGGGGCGGTCGGGACCGGGCCCTCGGCCCCGCGGTGACGGGTGAGCGGGTGGAGTTGGAGTGGTTGAGCGCGGACGCGGCCCGCGCCGATGTGCTGCGGGTGCCTGCTGCGCGCGGGGTGGCGGTTTTCGAGGCGGCGGGTGGGCGTGGCGTGCTCATCGCAGCGAGCGGCGACCTGCGGGCGCTGGTCCGCAGGCGGCTCGTGGACCCGCCTGCGCGGGGCGGCGCGGACCTGCGCGGCGTGGTCGAGCGCGTCGGCTATGTCAGGTGCGACTCGATGGTCGAGGCGGAGCTCGTGTTCCTCGCGCTCGCGAGTGAGCGGGCTCCTGAGACCTACACGGCGTCGGTTGAGCGCTCGGCGGGTTGGTTTGTGCGCGTGGACCCCCGGGCGGCGTTCCCGAGGTTCGAGAAGGCCTCGACGACGCTCCTTGCCCGCGAGCCGCCCGCGGCGGGCGAGTCGCTGATCGGGCCGTTCCGCGACAAGCACGCGGCGGGGCGGGCGATCGAGCTCATCGAAGACCTGTTCGATCTGTGCAGGTACCACCACATCCTGGTCCAGTCGCCCGACGCGAGCGCGTGCGTGTACAAGGAACTCGGGAAGTGTCCTGCGCCGTGTGATGGGAGCGAGACGCTCCATTCGTACCGGGCGCGGGTGCGGGAGGCGGTGGCATTCGGGGGTGATGTCGGGGCGTGGCGGGCGCGGGTGGCGGACGAGATGCGGGCGGCGAGCTCGGCGATGGAGTTCGAGCGTGCCGGTCGGCTCAAGGCACAGGTGGACGCCGCGGGGGTGGTGGACACGCCCCCGATGCGTCACGCGGGGCGTGGGTGGGAGTCGGGGTGGGTGGCGCTTGCGCCCGGCGCGAAGGCGGGGTGGGTGAGCGTGCTTGTGCTGGGGCGGTCGCCGGCGGTTGTGGGAGGGGCGGTCTCGGTGGCGTGCGATGACCCGGGGGGCGAGGTGTCGCGGGTGTGCGAGGGGTTGTGGCCCTCAGGGCGTCCGGTCGACCGGCTCGGGTGGCACGGGCTGGGGCTCGTGTGCGACTGGCTGTACCGTCCCGAGTCGGGCCGTTCGCCCGTGTGGGTCGTGGGGCGTGGGTCGGTTGACCGATGGGACGAAGCGGCGCGGGGCGCGTGGGCGTCGGCGGTGGCGGCGTGCCAGCGTGGGGCGAACGGCGCATCGGAGGAAGGGGAGGGCCTGTCGATGGAGGGTGGCGTTGAGATGGAGGGGGGGCGTTGATGGGCCTGCCGGTGATGGTGTTTGCGCCGATCCTGAAGGAGAAGGTGTGGGGCGGGCGGCGGCTTGCGCGGTATGGCAAGAGGCTGCCCGATGGTGCGCAGGTCGGTGAGTCGTGGGAGCTCGTCGACCTTGGGAGCACGAGCGCGGATGGTGGCGGGGGTGATGCGGCGCGGTCGGTGGTCGCGGGTGGGCCATTCGGGGGTGCGCGGCTCGATGAGCTTGTGCGCGACCATGGCGCTGCGCTGCTTGGGCCGACTCGGGTCAGCGCGGAGGGCGGTTTCCCGTTGCTCGTGAAGTTCCTGGATGCGCGCGAGGACCTGTCGGTGCAGGTGCACCCGAGCGGGGCGTACGCGGCGGCGCACGCGGGCGCGCACCTGAAGACGGAGTCGTGGTACGTGGTCGAGGCGGAGCCCGGCGCGAAGGTGTACGCGGGGGTGCGCGAGGGTGTGGATGCGGAGGCGTTCGCGGCGCACATCGCTTCGGGCGAGGTGGTCGATGACCTGATCGCGATTGAGGCGCGTGCTGGCGATGTGTACCACTTGCCCAGCGGGACGTGCCACGCGCTGGGGGCGGGCGTGCTGGTCGCGGAGGTGCAGACGCCCAGTGATACGACGTTCCGCGTGTATGACTGGGGGCGCACTGGGCGGGCGTTGCATGTCGAGCAGGCGATGGAGTGCATCGCGTTCGGGCGCGCGGGGCATGTCGGGGCGGTGCGGGGCGATGGGTCGGCGTGCTCGGCGCTCGTCGAGAGCCCGTTCTATTCGTTGCGCGAGAGGCGGCTTGGGGCGGGGGAGCACGAGGTCGCGGTCGGCGGGCGGGCGCGGGTGTGGATGTGGTTGGAGGGCGCGGGGCGGGTGTCGTGCGATGGGGATGGGTTTGGGGAGGTGGTTGATGTGCGCGCGGGGACGAGTGCGCTCCTGCCCGCGTGCGCGGGGGTGGCGCGGGTGGAGGCGGAGTGTGATGTGGTGGTGTTGGAGGCTGAGGTGGGCGGGCGCTGACAGTGGGCGGTCAGGCTCCGCCTGAAGCGCGGTCGGAGGCCGGTGCCGCCTGGGAGGGCGCATCGGTCTTGGGCTCCGCGCCGTCGGGTGCGAGCATGCGGATGTCGATCGGGGCCGAGGTGTCGAGGTGGACGTCGCGCTGGGGGAAGGCGATGACGATGCCGGCGGTCGAGAACAGGTTATCGATGCGCATGCGGAGGTCGGAGGGGATGAGCAGTCGGTCGAATGGGCGGTTCATCCTGAAGGTGACGACGAGGGTGAAGATGATGGCGTTGTCGCCGAAGTCCTTGAGGAGGACCTGTGGGGGTGGTGTCTTGAGGACGCGCCCGTGGTCGTCGGCCGCTTTCTTGAGCATGGCGACGACGTCGCGCAGGTTGGAGCCATAGGCGACGCCCACGTCGAACCACCTGCAGATCTCCTGGTCTGAGAGGGTCCAGTTGATGACGTCGTTCTCGAGGAACTTGGAGTTGGGGACGATGAGTTCGGTGTTGGAGCCTGTGCGCACGACGGTGGCTCGTGCGCCGATGCGGTTGACGGTGCCCGTGATGTCGCCGACCTCGATGAAGTCGCCGACGCGGATGGGGCGCTCGGCCATGAGGATGAGGCCCGAGATGAAGTTGTTGGCGATCTGTTGTGAGCCGAAGCCGATGCCGATGGCGATGGCGCCGCCGAGGAAGGCGAAGGCGGTGAGGGGGACCTTGACGATGCTCAGGGCGGCGAGGATGACGGTGACGAGGAGGATGTAGTAGACGATCGCCTGGAGCGCGGAGGAGGCGGACTCGTTGAGGCCGAATTTCGGGAAGACGCGTCTGCCGAGCAGCCGGGCGATGCGGCGGATGGCGATGAGGCCAAACACGAGCAGGGCCACACCCAGGACGATCTTGCCGATCGTGATGTTGGTATCACCGACGGGGAAGAGGGCGGTGTTCCACGACTTGACGACGAAGTCGCGCACGAGGCCGGCGATCTCGCGGGCGGTGAGGTGCTCGCTCTCGTCCTCGATCTCCTCGACGAGGCGTGATCCCGTGCGCTTGGCGAGTTCGATCTGCGTGAGTTCGTCGGCGAGGACGTTGACCCTGCGGTCGATGGCGTCTTTCTGGGCGTTGAGCGCCGCGGCGAGTTCCTGCTGATCTGCGGGGAGGGACTGGATGCGGTCCTGGATCGAGGCGATCTGCTGGCGGAACTGGCTCAGGTCGCGGATGAGCTCGGTGCGCTGGCTCTCGAAGTTCGCGAGGTGCGCCTGGGCCTCTTCGAGGACGGTGCGGAGCGCATCGTCTTCGAGGGCGCCCGTCCAGACGTCGTAGCGGTCTGTCCAGAGTTCCTTGCGGACCGCGATGCGGGCCTTGCGGTCTTCGAGCGACTTGGCTTCACGCTCAAGCGTGGCGATCCTCTCTGCGGCGGCTTCGAAGCGGGCCCGCGCGAGGGGCTCGGCGTTGTTGGGGTCGAGTTGCGACAGCTCGCGCTGGGCGACGGACAACTCGGGCGGTGGGAAGCGCCTGGTCCTGATCGCGTCGAGGCGTTCGTCGGCCGCTTTGCTGATCTTGTCCAGGTCGGCGATGCGGACCTGGAGGTCGCCGGGGTTGTCGGGGTCGTTGTTGCTCGTGAAGCGGACCTCGGGCCGGATGAACTCGATGCGGAGTTCGGCGGCCTCGAGTTGGGCTTCGGCGAGGGTGAGGGCGGCGTTGGCGGCTTGTTCTTCGGCGCGCCTGAGGGTGACGTTGGCTCGTTCGACGCGAGCGCGGAGGGCCGCGAGTTCGCGGGCGGTGGTGAGCTGCGCGGTCTTCGTGGGGTCGGAGTTGGTCTCGGCGGCTTCGCGTGCGGCGCGGCGCGCGACCTCGGCCTTGTCGAGGGCGTCCTGGGCCGAGGTGAGGGATGCCTTCACGGAGGCGAGCGAGGCGGCCGCGGACTGCTTGCCCTGCTCCTGGGTGGTGAGGTCGTTTCGGAGTTGTTCGAGGAAGAGGAATGAGACCGAGCCGCGCTGCTCGCTCCGCCCCATGCCCTCGGGGACGACGACCGCCTTGGCTCCTTCGGTGCGGAGGGAAGCGAGGTCGCCGTTCTTGAGCGTGTCGCGTTGCGCTTCGAGGTCGGTAGTGCGGGTGAGCGCGGCGATGGTCTGGGCGATGATCGAATCGAGGCGTGTGAGCAGTTGGACCTGCTCGGCGCGAAAGGTGCCCGTGGAGGGGGCGTCGGTGTCCTGTTGGATCGCGGCGGCGGCGGTCTGGGCTGCGGCGAGTTCTTCCTTGACCTTGGCCTGCTCGGTCTTGACGTCGTCGATCGATGGGAGGCCGTTGGTTGCGGCGGGCTGAGTCGCGGGCGATGCGGTGGGGTCGGCGGGCTTGGGGCCGTTGAGGCCCGGGATCGTGAGGCCGCCGTTCTTGGCGCGCATGGGGGATGTCGCGCAGGCGAGGACGAGCAGGGCGGCGATGGGGGGGATGAGGAGGCGGGGGGTTCGTCGCATCGGACGCGATCCTAGGCCGACGCGAGGAGCGTCCTGATCGCTTCGATGGCTTGCGGGACGCCGTTCCCCGAGCCGAGTTCGGCGTAGGCGGTGCGCATGTCTTCCAGACGCGAGGGCTGGGTGAGGAGGTCGAGCAGGGCCCGCCCCGCATCGCCCATGTTGGAGTCGACGTCGGCGTGGTCGGTGGCGATGAGCGCAGCGCCGGCGCGGGTGAGCGGTTCGGCGTTGCGGCGCTGGTGGTTGTCGGCGTGGCCTGGGTAGGGGAAGAAGAGCGCTGGTGTGGCGCTGGCGCGTGCTTCGGCGACGGCGCCCGCGCCGGCGCGGCAGACCGCGAGGTCCGCGCTGCTCCACGCATCGCCCATGCGGTCGAGGAAGGGTGTGGTGTGGGCGCGGATGCCTGCGCTGGCGTAGATGCGGGCGAGCGCCTGGGCGGTGTCTTCGCTGCCCGTCTGGTGAATCAACTGCCACCCGCGGAGCACATCGGTCGCTTCCTGGACGAGGGCGGCGAGGAGGTCGTTGATCGAGCGGGCGCCCTGGCTGCCGCCCGTGACGAGGAGGGTCCTGGTGTCGGGGGCGAGGTCGAAGGACGTGCGCGCTTCGGGTGTGGGCGTTGTGGCGCGCGCGGCGGCGCGGATGAGCGGGAGGATTGGCTTGTAGGTGGGCGCGAGGTCGGCGCCGGAGGTGTCGAGTCGGTGGGGGGTGAGGCGCGCGGCGAGGCGGTTGGCTTTGCCGGGCACGGCGTCGAGGTTGATGAGCAGGCGCGGGGCGCGCTCGGCGCGGGCGGCGATCAGTGCGGGCGGCGCGACGAAGCCACCCGTGGTGACGAGGACGGCGCGCGTCGGGCCCGCGATGGCGGCGCGCGCGGCGCGGACGCTTGTGCCCCATCCCGCGATGAGGCGTGCGAGGCCCATGGGTGAGGCGGCGAAGGGGCGCGCGGGGATGGGGGTGAAGTCGAAGCTCGTTGGCGCGAGGACCCGGGCGTCGACCTCGCGCCGGGAGACGATGAAGTGGGGCTCGATGTGTGGGTCGGTCTCGCGCAGGCGTTCGGCGATGGCGAGGGCGGGGTAGATGTGCCCGCCTGTGCCGCCGCCGGCGAAGATGATGCGGGCTTGGGGAGGGGTCGCCTCGGGCATGCCTCAGGCTACGGCGGGCTCGTGGCCGGGTTCGTCGTCGTGGAGGTTGGACGCGGGGCGAGACGCCCCGCTGGCGGGCGAGAGGCCCGCCTCATTCGACTCTGAGTCTTCGTCTTCGAGGGGTGCGGGGGTGGCGCGGTCCATTGCCATGAGCAGCCCCAGGCAGGCGGCGGTGAAGACCCAGCCCGTGCCACCGGCAGACAGGAGGGGGAGGGCGATGCCCTTGGTGGGCGCGAGGCCCGTGACGACGGTGAGGTTGATCATGGCCTGGAAGCCGATGGTGGCGACGATGCCGAGCGCGACGAGTTTGAGCATGGTGTGGGTCTGGCGTCGGGCGATGGTGAGGCCGGCCCAGATGAGCGCGATGTAGAGGAGGCAGATCGCGGCGGCGCCGGCGATGCCCGTTTCTTCGCAGATGATGGCGAAGAGGAAGTCGGTGCGGTCTTCGGGGAGGTAGCCGAACTTCTGGAGGCCGAAGCCGAGGCCGCGGCCTGTTGCGTTGCCGTTGGCGACGGCGACGAGGGACTGGATCATGTGGTAGCCGTGGCGTTCGGGGTCGGCGTAGGGGTCCATGAAGGTGACGAGGCGCTGGAGGCGGTAGGCGTTGTCGCCCGTGAAGAGGAGCGCGGCGGGCGGGATGGCGAGGGGGACGAGGGCCGTGAGGCGGAGGACGCTGCCACCGGCGGCGAGGATGAGCAGGCCCGCGACGGCGGTGATGAGGACCGCGGTGCCCAGGTCCTCGACCGCGATGATCGCGGCGACCAAGCCCACGACCGCGATGACGGGCAGCAGGCCCGGCCAGTACCGCTTGAGCTTGGGGCCCTGGGCCCAGCACCACCACGCGACGATCGGGATCATGGCCCACTTGGCGAGTTCGGAGGGTTGGAAGGAGAGCCCGCCGGGGATGATGGGCAGCATGAGCCAGCGGCGAGAGTGGTTGGCCTCGTGGCCCACGCCCGGGATGTAGACGGCGACGAGGGCGAGGAGGACGAAGGGGAGTAGGAGTGGGGTGAGGGCGAGGAGGCCCCGTTGGGAGGCGATCGTGGCGATTGGGATGCGCGATGCGACGAGGAGGGCGAGGATCGCGGCCCCGGCGTACCAGACGGGGCGCGAGGTGAGGATCGACTCGACGGTGACGGCGAAGCGCGGGTCGAGGGAGAGGCCCGCGGAGTTGACCATGACGACGCCGATGGCCAGGAGGGTGAGGGCGCAGAGGAGGATGACATCGCCGGCCCGGATCATGGGGGGGTGTATCGGCTTACCGGCTGGGAAACGGTGAAGGAGGGTGGGTTCGCCCGCGCCTTCGCTTGGCTTAGGTTCGGCGTCTGGGCTTTGGCATTGTCCAGCGGGCCGGGGGGGCTACACTCTGAGCCCTGCTTGGTGGGAGCCAGGTGGGGCCTGATTCGACAAATCCGTATCCGTCAACCACCCCGCGCGGGGCCTTGTGGGCTTTGGCGTCATGGTGGGAGGTGAGGTGTCATGGGTAAGAAAGAAGTCACCAAGGTCTTCAAGGTGATGGCTCCGGGTGGGACCGCCACGCCGGGCCCGCCGCTCGGCCCCGCGCTGGGCGCCAACGGGGTGAACCCCGGCCAGTTCATTCAGCAGTTCAACGCCGCCACGGCGGACAAGAACGGCGTGATGGTCGGCTGCATCATCACGGTCTACAACGACCGCTCGTTCGAGTTCGAGATCAAGTCCTCGCCCGCGTCGGCGCTGCTCAAGAAGGCGGCGGGCGTGGACAAGGGCTCGGGTACACCCCAGGACAAGAACGGCGGCAAGGTCACGAGCGACCAGGTGCGTGAGATCGCGCAGGACAAGATGAACGACCTGAACGCGGGCTCTGTGGAGTCGGCGATGAGGATGGTCGAAGGCACCGCCCGCTCCATGGGCATTGTGGTGGAGGGCTGAGCGCGATGGCCAAGCAGACCAAAGACCCTCTTGCCAAGTTCTCGAAGCGGACGCGCGAGAACGTCCAGAAGCGTCCCGCGAGCGCGGTGCCGGCTTCCGAGGCGTTCAGCGTGCTCAAGAGCTTCAAGGCGCCCAAGTTCGACCAGACGGTCGAGGTGGTGTTCAGCCTGGGGATCGATCCCAAGCAGGCGGACCAGGCGCTCCGTGGCTCGGTGGCGATGCCCAAGGGCATCGGCAAGTCGAAGCGCGTGATCGCTTTTTGCCCCTACGAGAAGATCGAGGAGGCCAAGGCGGCGGGGGCCGTCGAGGCGGGCGGGGCCGACCTCGTCCAGAAGATCGAGAAGGGGTGGTTCGACTTCGATGTCGCGGTCGCGAGCCCCGACATGATGCGGGAGATCTCCAAGCTCGGTCGCGTGCTCGGCCCCAAGGGCCTGATGCCCTCGCCCAAGGCGGGCACCGTGACGCCCGACGTGGCGGCGGCGGTGAAGGAGTACGCGGCGGGTAAGGTCGAGTACCGCAACGACAAGACGGGCAATGTTCACGCGCCGATCGGCAAGATGAGCTTCAGCGCTGCGGACCTGCAGGAGAACTTCGAGCACTTCCTGAACGTGATCGAGACCGCCCGCCCGTCGTCGGTGAAGGGTGTGTACATCAAGAAGGTCGCGGTGAGCGGCACGATGACGCCGTCCGTGTTGATCGAAGTCGTCAGCCAGGCAGTTGAGTAAGGAATCCCCGATGAGCAAAGCAGTCAAGAAGTTCATGATGCGGGACTACTCGGATCGCCTTGGCGATGTCGAGGACGCCCTGCTGATCTCGATCCGTGGTATCGAGGCCAACGAGAACAACCGGATGCGCCTCGGCCTTCTGGAGAAGGACATCCGCATCACGGTGATCCGGAACAACCTCGCGAAGCACACGTTCGGGGAGTCGAAGCTCTCGAACCTCGGGCCGTTGCTCGAAGGGCCCAGCGCGCTGGCCTATGGGGCCGAGTCGGTCGTCGACGTGGCGCGTGAGCTTGTGAAGTGGGCGAAGGAAGTCGAGAACCTCGAACTCAAGGGGGCGGTGCTTGACGGCGAGCTCTACGAGGGCGAGGCGGGCGTCGAGCGTCTGAGCAAGTTCCCGACGCGTGATGAGGCGATCGCGGACGCGGTGACGCTCATCCTGAGCCCGGGGCGGAAGCTCATGGGTTCGATCAAGGGGCCCGGCGGGCGCCTGATGGGGATCGTGAAGGCGATCGAAGAGAAGCTCGAGAAGGGGGAGGCGATCGAGAAGGTCGGGTGAGCCCGGGCCTCGATCGATGGAACGACAGGATTGACTTTTCTCCAGCTCTGACTGGCCTTCGGGTTAAAGACCGGGCGTTCCGGTCCCTCTTGGAGCGGTGATCAGACGGGTCGCGAGGCGGCTCGTAGTAAGGAAGATTGACATGTCCGAAGAAGCGACAGCGACCAAAGAGTTCACCGACAGCATCAAGACCCTTGGCGATCAGCTCGCGGGTCTGTCGCTCAAGGATGCGGTGGACCTGGGCGACTACATGAAGGACGCCTACGGGATCGAGGCTGCGGCGGGTGGCGCCGTGATGATGGCCGGCCCGGGCGATGGCGGCGGCGCCGCGGCGGAGGAGGAGAAGACGGACTTCAACGTCGTCCTCAAGTCGGCGGGCGACAAGAAGATCCAGGTGATCAAGGTCGTCCGCGAGGTGACGGGTCTTGGCCTCAAGGAGGCGAAGGAGCTCGTGGACAACGCGCCGAAGCCGATCAAGGAGGGTCTCGGGAAGGACGAGGCCGAGGAGCTCAAGGCGAAGCTCGAAGAGGCCGGCGGCAGCGTCGAACTCGAGTAGTGCGTGGGGCGTTTGCCCCTGTTTGAGGATAGATCGGGCCGACCCCGAGGTTTTCTTGGGGTCGGCCCGTTGTTTCGCTCGATGCAGGCGTTTGTTTGGTGATGGGCCGGGATTGTCCGGCGTCTGGCGCGCGGTTTGCCTATTGGGTACGGGGGCGGTATGATCCGTTTCGTACCCAGGGTGAACGTTCGGCGGCGTAGGTTGGCCTGGTGACATCAAGAACCGAGACGCTCCTGCATCGAGCGCTGGCAAACTGTGGTCACCTGATCGACAGCGAGAGGCATCGATGGCGCAGAGGATTGTGCGCGATTATTCGAAGCGTGGGGATGCTGTCCCCGTGCCCGATTTGACCACGACTCAGGTGGACGCTTACGAGCGCTATCTGCAGTTGACCAAGAGCGTGGAGGAGCGTGACCCAGAGATGGGTCTTGAAGCGCTCCTGCGCGAGGTGTACCCGATTGAGTCCTACGACGGGACGATGTCGCTTGAGTACATCGCGTACGGGCTCGAAGAGCCGCGGTACACGCCCGATGAGTGCCGGGAGCTGCGTCTGACGTATGCGCGCCCGTTCCGGGTGACGCTGCGCCTGAAGCGCGAGAACCACCCGGACATCCCGGAAGAGGACATCTACCTGGGCGAGATCCCGATCCTGCTCGGCGGTGGTGAGTACATCATCAACGGCGCCGAGCGTGTGATCGTGAACCAGCTTCACCGCTCGCCCGGCGTGGATTTCTCGGTCATCTCGGACGAGGGCGACCGCCCGCTCCACTCGGCGCGCATCATCCCGGAGCGCGGCTCGTGGATCGAGCTCGAGGTGACGAAGAAGGACGTCCTCTTGATGAGGATCGACCAGTCGACCAAGCTGCCGGCGACCACGTTCCTGCGCTGCCTCGACGAGGAGATCTCGACGACCAGCGCGATCCTGAGCCTGTTCTACGAGATCGAGCAGGTGCCCGTCGCGGACCTGCGCCCGGAGGACTGGGCGGCGGACTCGATCGTGGACACGGAGACGGGCGAGGAGCTCGTCCACGTCGGTCGTCAGATTGGCGAGGCGGTCGAGGCGATCATGAATTCGCCCATCGACAAGATCCGCGTGATCCGCAACCCGTCGGACCCGCTCATCCTGAACACCGTCGCGGAAGAGAAGCTCGAGCAGTTTGGCGAGATCGCGGACTCCGAGTTCGCGGCGGCGCTGCTCAAGATCTACACGCGTCTGCGTCCGGGCAACCCGCCCCAGGTCGAGAAGGCCAAGCAGCTCTTTGCGGAGAAGTTCTACGACGACAACCGGTACCGCCTCGGGCGCGTGGGTCGCTTCCGCATCAACCGCAAGTTCGATGCGGACTCTGCTGAGGATGACATGTTCATCCGCGCGGCGGACTTCTTCCGCGTGGTGCGGTACGTGCTCGACCTGCGCTCGAAGCGTCCTGACCCGAAGACCGGGCGGCCGATCGCGCAGCTCGATGACATTGACCACCTGGGCAACCGCCGCCTGCGCACGCTCGATGAGCTTGCGACCGAGGAGATGCGCAAGGGCTTCCTGAAGCTCCGGCGGACGGTCCAGGAGCGCATGAGCGTGAAGGACCCGGACGAGGTCACGAAGATCGCGGATCTGGTGAATTCCAAGTCGGTGAGCAGCGCGATCGACTTCTTCTTTGGTCGTTCGGAGTTGAGCCAGGTCGTGGACCAGACCAACCCGCTCAGCTCGCTGGTCCATGAGCGCCGCCTGTCGGCGCTGGGGCCTGGCGGCCTGAACCGCAAGCGCGCTGGCTTCGAGGTGCGCGATGTGCACATCTCGCACTACGGGCGCGTGTGCCCGATCGAGACCCCCGAGGGCACGAACATCGGGCTGATCGTGTCGCTCGGCATCTACTCGTCGATCGACGAGTACGGCTTCCTGCGCACGCCCTATCTCAAGGTCGAGAAGGGTGAGGTCACCGAGAACGTGTCGCGCCTGCGCGCCGATGAGGAGATGCGGTCGGTGCTTGCGCCGTGCGAGGCGATGACCACCGATGGCAAGCTCAAGGACGGCATCCTGCTGGCCCGTGTGAACGGCGAGCTCGCGGAAGTCGACGCGAGCGAGGTCGACTATGTCGACATCTCGCCCAAGCAGATCGTGGGCGTGTCGGCGGCGCTGATCCCGTTCCTCGAGCACGACGACGCGAACCGCGCGCTGATGGGTTCGAACATGCAGCGCCAGGCGGTGCCGCTCATCAAGGTCGATCCGCCGTGCGTTGCGACGGGCATGGAGAAGCCCGTCGGGATGAACTCGGGCATGGTGGTCCGCGCCAAGCGCGGCGGCATCGTGACCTATGCCGACGCGGAGCGGGTGATCATCGACAACGCGGACGAGTACGAGCTGCGCAAGTTCGCGGGGCTGAACGAGCGGACGTGCCTCAACCAGAAGACGCTCGTGAAGCCCGGCGACAAGGTCGAGGCGGGCCAGGTGCTCGCCGATGGCCCCTCGACGCAGAAGGGCGAACTGGCGATCGGCAAGAACGTGCTCGTCGCGTTCAACACGTTCGATGGGTACAACTTCGAGGACGCGATCGTCATCTCCCAGCAGCTCGTGAAGGACGACACCTTCACCTCGATCCACATCGACTCGTTCGACGTGGAGATCCGCGAGACGAAGCTGGGCCGCGAGGAGTTCACGCGGGACATCCCGAACGTGAGCGAGAAGATGCTCCGCAACCTGGACGAGCACGGCGTGATCCGCGTCGGCGCCCGGGTGAAGCCTGGCGACATCCTGGTCGGCAAGGTGAGCCCGAAGTCCAAGAGCGAGCTGACGCCCGAGGAGAAGCTGCTTCATGCGATCTTCGGCCGCGCGGGTGAGGACGTGAAGAACGACTCGCTCGAGTTGCCCGCGGGCAAGGAGGGCGTGGTCATCGGGACGCGCCGGTTCTCCCGCCGGGTCCACCTGAACGACGAGCAGAAGAAGGCGCTCGAGCGTCAGATGGAGGAGTACGGCGCGGAGCAGGACGCGAAGGCGATCACGCTGTTCCGCCAGATGGTCGGCTCGATCAACGAGGCGCTGGGCACCGAGATGGTCGACCCGAGCACGCGTCAGAAGGTGGGTGCTTCGGACATCCCGGAGGTCATCACGGAGCAGATCGAGAACTTCGACCTGAAGTGGATCAAGGGTTCGAAGGAGGCCAAGGCGGCGGGTGAGAAGCTCTACTCGCAGTTCTGGCCCCGCATCGAGGCGGTCGAGAAGGAGAAGAACCGCCGGCTGACGCATATGAAGCGTGGTGATGAGCTGCCCTCGGGCGTGCTCGAGATGGTGAAGGTGTACATCGCGACCAAGCGCACGCTCAGCGTGGGCGACAAGTTCGCGGGTCGTCACGGCAATAAGGGCGTGATCGCGCGCATCGTGCCCGAGGAAGAGCTGCCGTTCATGGAGGACGGCACACCCGTCCAGGTGCTGCTCAACCCGCTTGGCGTGCCGTCGCGCATGAACGTGGGTCAGATCCTCGAGACGCACCTCGGCTGGGCGGCGCAGATCCTTGGCTTCCAGGCGGTGACGCCCGTGTTCGATGGCGCGACGGAGCAGCAGGTGCACGATGCGGTCGATGAGGCCAACAAGCACGTGCTCAAGAAGCACGAGGAGTTCGAGGCTTCAGGCGGGCACCCGCACTGGCGCGAGCAGATGGCGACGATGCCCAAGGGCGGCAAGATCCAGCTCTTCGACGGGCGCACGGGCGAGGCGTTCAAGCAGCGCACGACCGTCGGCTACATGTACATCCTCAAGCTGCACCACCTGGTCGATGACAAGATCCATGCCCGCGCAACGGGCCCGTATTCGCTCATCACGCAGCAGCCTCTGGGCGGCAAGGCCCGCACGGGCGGCCAGCGGTTCGGCGAGATGGAGGTCTGGGGCCTCGAGGCCTACGGCGCGGCGTACATCCTGCAGGAGCTTCTGACCGTCAAGTCTGACGACGTCGAGGGGCGGACCAAGATCTACGAGAGCATGGTGAAGGGGACGAACATGCTCGAGGCGGGCATGCCCGTGGCGTTTGATGTGCTCTGCAACGAGCTCAAGGGCCTGGGCATGAACATCACCCTCGAGAAGCAGCAGATCGATGTGGGCAGCCTCCTCTGAGGTTGTGTCCTGGGGACGTGTGGAATCCTGTGAGTCCGGCAGCACCCGCGCCCGCCCACGACGGGCGCGATTCGAGAAGGGGCGAGTGACATGAAGAACGACATTCTCAAGTTCATGGGCGTCATGGCGGCGTGCGTCGCGATGGCCGCGTGCGGCAACGGCGGCGGCGATGGCGATGGCGATGGGTCGCACGGCAACGGCGGCGACTCCTCGCACAACGGCGACGCCGGCAACGGCAACGGTGGCGGCGGCGCGGAGGCGCCCGCGGGCGACCAGTCGACGCCTCAAGGCGCCGTCGACCTGTTCATCGGCGAGATGCGCGAGGCCGATTTCGACGGGGCGCTGGCCTATGTCGACCCGTCGTGCAAGCTTTACGAGCAGCTGCTCGGGCTGACCGAGTCCGACTCGACCGGCGCCGATGCCTCGGCCCTCGAGATCGTGAAGAAGAGCTTCCTCCGTCCTTATATCGACGTGACGTCGTCGATCAGCTCGGTCGATGGCAACCGCGCTGAGGGCGTGTTGCACTTCACCAAGCCCTCGATCGGGGACAAGCCGTTCGAGATGACGCAGCTCGATGGGAAGTGGTTCATCCTGGGCGGGACGGAGCTCACGCCGACCGACCTCGGGATGTGATCCGATCGATCATCGCCCCGCCGCCTCAGGACCCGGACGTGCCGGCCCCATGATCGGGCCGGCGTGTTGACGCAGACAGACAGTTGAAAGAAAGAGAGCCCCATGGCCGAGTCGGTTTACGATCGCGTCAACGACTTTGTCTCGGTGAAGATCACGCTCGCCTCCCCGAACGACATCCGTTCGTGGAGTTTCGGCGAGGTGAAGAAGCCCGAGACGATTAACTACCGCACGTACCGTCCGGAGAAGGACGGCCTGTTCTGCGAGCGCATCTTCGGCCCGGAGCGCGACTACGAGTGCGCGTGCGGCAAGTACAAGGGCACGAAGTACAAGGGCATCATCTGCGACAGGTGCGGTGTGAAGGTGACGCACTCGCGCGTGCGGCGCAAGCGCATGGGCCACATCAACCTGGCGGCGCCGATCGTCCACATCTGGTTCTTCAAGTCGATCCCCTCGCGGCTTGGCACCCTGCTCGGGATGAAGGTGTCGGACCTTGAGAAGGTGATCTACTTCCAGGACTACGTGGTGGTGGACCCGGGCGACACGGAGCTCGAGGCCCAGCAGCTGCTCACGGAAGACGAGTACCGCGGGGCCCTCGACCAGTACGGCAACGCGTTCAAGGCGCTCATGGGCGCCGATGCGGTGCGCGAGCTCATCGAGCGGACCGACCTGGACGAGGTCGCGGCGGAGCTGCGTCAGGGCATCAAGGAGACGCGCTCGAAGCAGAAGCTCAAGGACCTGGCCAAGCGGCTCAAGATCGTGGAGCAGGTGCGCCTGTCGGAGAACGACCCGTCGTGGCTCGTGATGGACGTGATCCCCGTGATCCCGCCCGACCTGCGCCCGCTCGTGCTGCTCGAATCGGGCAACTTCGCGACGAGTGACCTGAACGACCTGTACCGGCGCATCATCAACCGCAACAACCGCCTCAAGAAGCTGATGGACCTCAACGCCCCCGAGGTGATCATCCGCAACGAGAAGCGCATGCTCCAGCAGGCGGTCGATGCGCTGTTCGACAACAACCGGTGCAGGCGTCCGGTGGTGGGCTCGTCGAACCGTGCGCTCAAGTCGCTCACCGACATGGTCAAGGGCAAGCAGGGGCGGTTCCGCGAGAACCTGCTCGGCAAGCGCGTCGACTACTCGGCGCGTTCGGTCATCGTGGTGGGCCCCGAGCTCCAGCTGCACCAGTGCGGCCTGCCCAAGAAGATCGCGCTGGAGCTGTTCCAGCCGTTCATCATCCGCAAGCTCAAGGACCACGGTCTGGCGGACACGATCAAGAGCGCGAAGCGCATGCTCGAGCGGCGCGACCCCGAGGTGTGGGACATCCTCGAAGAGGTGATCTACCAGCACCCGGTCCTGCTCAACCGCGCACCGACGCTCCACCGCATGGGTATCCAGGCGTTCGAGCCCGTGCTCGTCGAGGGCAACGCGATCAAGGTCCACCCGCTCGTGTGCACGGGCTTCAACGCCGACTTCGATGGCGACCAGATGGCGGTGCACCTCCCGCTGAGCGTCGAGGCGCAGGCCGAGGCGCACTGCCTCATGCTGTCGACGCACAACATTTTCTCGCCCGCGAACGGCAAGCCGATCATCTCGCCGTCTCAGGACATCGTGCTCGGCGTGCACTTCATCACGCTCATGGACGAGTTCGAGGGCGATGACATCTCGGGGCTGCCCCGCTACAAGGACCGGCGCGAGGCGATGCTCGCCTACGAGCATGGCGAGCTGAAGCTGTCGCAGCCGATCGTCGTCCGCCTCGAAGACCGCTTCCACAAGGTGGTGAAGTCTCAGGGCGGCGCCGCCGAGGACCTGCCCGCCAACAAGCGGATCGTGACGTCGGTCGGGCGTGTCATCTTCTCCGACATCCTGCACGACGGCATGCCCTTCTACAACTGCACGCTCAGCAAGAAGGGCTCGGCCCGCGCGATCGACGACACCTACCGCTACTGCGGTCGCTCGCAGACGATCGACTTCCTCGACCGCCTCAAGGCGATCGGCTTCAAGTGGTCGACGCTCGCGGGCATCAGCTTCGGCGTGACCGACCTGCGCATCCCGGAGGAGAAGAAGGCGCTCATCGACGAGGCGGAGGCGAAGGCGAACCGCGTCAAGAAGAACTACCACCGTGGCCTGATCACGGAGCGCGAGCGGTACAACCAGCTGCTCGACATCTGGGCCCACTGCCGAGAGGAAGTGGTGAAGGCGCTGGTGGCGACGCTCAAGAACGACCGCCGGTTCATCGAGACCGGCGCGTACGCGGACATCAAGAACAAGGAGGGCGTGGCCTACCGCAACCCCGTGTTCATCATGTCCGACTCGGGCGCGCGTGGCAACATCAGCCAGATGCAACAGCTCGCGGGCATGCGTGGCCTGATGGCCAAGCCCTCGGGCGAGATCATCGAGACGCCCATCCGCGCGAACTTCCGCGAGGGCCTCACCGTTCTGGAGTACTTCTCGTCGACGCACGGCGCCCGCAAGGGCCTGGCGGACACGGCCCTCAAGACCGCCGACTCGGGTTACCTCACGCGTAAGCTCTGCGACGTCGCGCAGTCGGTCATCGTCAACGAGGACGACTGCGGCACGAAGCGTGGCATCCGCAAGGCGGCCATCTACAAGGGCGAGCAGATCGACGTGGCGCTCAAGGACCAGATCGTCGGGCGCACGAGCCGCCAGACCATCGTCAACCCGATCTCCGACGAGGTGATCGTGGGCGAGAGCCAGGTCATCTCGGACGCCGCGGCGGACAAGATCGAGGAGCTCGGGATCGACGCGGTGCACGTCCGCTCGCCGCTCACGTGCGAGGCGCGTCAGGGCGTGTGCGCGAAGTGCTACGGGATGGACCTGTCCACGTCCCGCGAGGTCGAGCTGGGCCTCGCGGTGGGCATCATCGGCGCCCAGTCGATCGGCGAGCCGGGCACGCAGCTGACCATGCGTACGTTCCACACGGGCGGCGTCGCGTCGCAGAAGCTCATGCAGACCGACATCCGCGCGACCGTCGCGGGCAAGATCGAGCTGCGTGATTGCAACGAGGTCGCGACGGCCGACGACGATGGCAACGAGGTGATGGTCGCGCTGAAGCGGAACGGCGAAGTGCTCATCCTCGACGATCGCGGGCGCGAGCTCGAGAAGTACAAGGTGCCTTACGCCGCGGAGCTCAGGGTGAAGTCGGGCGACGAGGTGAAGCGTGGCGACCAGCTCGTGGTGTGGGACCCGCACCGCGTGTCGATCCTCGCGGAGAAGACGGGCCTGGTGCGCTTCGTGGACATCGAGCTCAACGAGACGGTGCGTGAGGAGGACGCCGGCCGCGGGCAGACCGCGCTGGTCGTCATCGAGCACAAGGGCGAGAAGCACCCGCAGATCGTGGTCGAGGACAAGGACGGCCACATCCTCGACTTCCACTACCTCCCCGCGAAGGCGCGTATCGAGGTGAAGGACGGTCAGGAGATCAAGGCGGGGCAGATGCTCGCGCGTCAGCCGCGTGCCGCGGCGGGTTCGCAGGACATCACGGGCGGCCTGCCCCGCGTGACGGAGATCTTCGAGGCGCGCAAGCCCAAGGACCCGTCGGTGATGGCGGAGATCTCGGGCAGCGTCGAGATCCACTCGGACAAGCGCAAGGGCAAGATGACGATCCGCGTCATCTCCGACTCGGGCATCGAGAAGGACCACCACGTCCCTCAGGACCGCCAGCTGCTCGTGCACTCGGGCGACCAGATCAACGCGGGCGACCCTCTGATCGATGGCCCGCTCGTGCCGCACGACATCCTGCGCATCAAGGGTGACGAGGCGCTCTACCTCTACATGCTCGACGAGGTGCAGAACGTCTACCGTGCCCAGGGCCAGCAGATCAACGACAAGCACATCGAGATCATCCTCTCGCAGATGCTCCGCAAGGTGCGTGTCGAGACGCCCGGCGACACGGCGTTCCTCCCGCACGAGATCGTGGACAGGATCGGCTTCCGCCAGGAGAACGCGCGGCTCATGGAGTCGGGCGTCGTGAGCGAGGCGGGCGACACCGACCTGCGCGTGGGCGACCTGGTCAGCAGGGAAGCGCTGCGCGAGGCCAACGCGAAGGCGGAGGCGGAGGGCATGCAGCCGGCCAAGGCGCGTCGGGCCAAGCCCGCGACGGGTCGCACGCTCCTGCTCGGCGTGACCAAGGCATCGCTCCAGAGCGAGTCGTTCCTTTCTGGCGCCTCGTTCCAGGAGACCACGAAGGTGCTGACCGAGGCGTCGCTCAAGGGCGCGTCCGACGACCTCGTGGGCCTCAAGGAGAACGTCCTGCTGGGCCACCTGATCCCGGCGGGCACGGGCTTCCACGCCTACCAGTCGCTCGGCGTGGAGCACCTGGGCGAGCCGATCGCGGCAGAGGCGATTGACGAGGACTCGATGATGGCGGACGCCGCGTCGCGTGCGGAGGCGCTGGGCGCGAGCCCCGACGAGCCGACGGGCGATGGGCTGCCGGTGCACATGGGTGACATCATCATCGGCGACTCGTCGCGCTCCATGCAGAGCCAGTAAGGCTCGCCATTTTCGGACAATGCACGTGGGGCGTCCCTGAGGGGACGCCCCTTTTTCTGTTCCACCCTCGTACGTGCGTCCATCGGCGCTTCCGTCTCGTACTCTAGTTACGGATAGGAATCGATCGAGCGGCGGGCTTGGGTTGGATGAGCCCTGCCCGACCGCCGAGTAGAGAAGTGACCGCCTTCGTAGGGGACGCCGAAGATGATGCATCGTGGGATGAGCGTTGGTGTTGTGGTCGGGATGTTGCTTGGCGGCGGTGCCGCGGTCGCGCAGGTGGGCGGCGGCGGCGATGCGGGCCCGCGGTTCGTCGAGCGCCCGGGGCAGCTCGAGTTCACGGGCCGGCTGCTCGTGCGTCCGAAGCAGGCGACCGCGTGGGCCGCCGATGGGTTGACCGCGGCGCAGGCCTCGCAGCGGCGCACCGAGGCGCTGGCGCGGCTCGCGCCGGACCAGGTGTCGCACCGCCCGGGCCCGGACCGCTTCGTGATCAATGTTCCCGCCGGAGAGGACGAGAACAGCTACGCCCGCAAACTCATGGAGACGGGCCTGTACGAGTACGCAGCGCCCGATTGGACCTGCTACCCGGCGGTGCCGCCCGTCGTGCCCAACGACCCCGACTTCGCATCGCAGTACGAGCACGTGCTGATGCGGACCGCGGAGGCGTGGATCCTCGCGCCGGGTGAGACCGACATCATCTGCGCGTTCTGCGATTCGGGCGTCGACACCGACCACGCGGACCTGCAGGCCTCGCTCGTCCCGGGCTACAACTCCGTGGACAACCTGCCCCAGGCCAACGGCGGCAACGTCGAAGACCAGAACGGTCACGGCACGGGCGTCGCGGGATGCATCGGCGCCATCGCGAACAACGGCGCTGGCGGCGCCGGCGCGGGTTACAACTTCAAGCTCATGCCCATCAGGGTGAGCAACAACCCGGGCGGCGGCGCCTCGCTTGGCGCGATCCTGGGCGGCGCCGAGTGGGCCGCGGAGAACGGCGCGCTGACGGTGTCCGCGAGCTTCACGGGCGTGCAGTCGCCCGCGGTGGGCACGACGGGGACGTACATCAAGTCGCTCGGCTCGCTCTTCTTCTATGCCGCGGACAACTTCAACCAGAACCACTCGGGCTTCGATTGGGAAGACACGATCGTCGTGGGTGCGACCGACAGCGCCGACAACAAGGCGGGCTTCTCGAGCTACGGCGTCGCGCTCGACGTGTTTGCGCCGGGCGTCGATGTCTGGAGCACGCACAACGGCGGTGGTTGGGGTTTCTTTGGCGGCACCAGCGCCGCGACCCCGATCGCGAACGGCGTGACTGCGCTCATCTGGTCGATGGACCTCTCCATGACGCCCGACCAGGTCGAGGCGCTGCTCTTCGAGACGTGCAAGGACCTGGGCCTGCCCGGCGATGACTCGACCTTCGGGCACGGGCGCATCGATGCGTTCGCGGGCGTCGTCGCGGCGGCGGGCCTCAACGCGGGCCCCACGCCGCCGGTCGGCGTCGACGACTTCGGCTCTGCGGTCGAGGGCGTCCCGCTCGACATCTTCGCCCTCGACAACGACTTCGATATCAACGGCGACTTCATCACCGTCGGCTCGTCGGACGCGGTCAGCGCGAACGGCGGCGACGTGCAGTACGTCCCGCCCTTCCTGGGCGAGGAGCGGTTCATCTACACCGCGCCCGAGGGCTTTGGCGGCACCGACACCTTCACCTACATCCTCGAGGACGAGACGGACCTGCTCTCGGACCCGATCACGGTGACGCTCGACGTGCTCTCGTTCGAGTCGTTCCGCGACCCGGACTTCGTGGCGACGCCATCGCCCGGCGTGGACACGAGCTACTACTCCCTCCCGGGCGGGGCGAGCGTCCTGCCCGACTTCGACACGCTCGAGCCCTTCGCGAGCGAGGTGCTCGACAACGTCAACTTCCCGAGCACCAACGGCGAGTTCATCAACAGCGGGCTGGCCGACAACGTCGGCGCGGTGTTCGAGGGCTTCTTCGTGGCCACCGAGACCGCGGAGTACACGTTCTACACCAACTCCGATGACGGCTCGCGCCTGTACATCGGCGAGGAACTCGTCGTGGACAACGACGGCCTGCACGGCATGCTCGAGAAGTCGGGCACGATTGCGCTCAAGCAGGGCCTCCACCAGATCCGCGTCGAGTTCTTCGAGAACGGCGGTGGCGCGGGCATCATCGTGAGCCGGGAGAGCTGGAACCAGCCCAAGGAGGTCATCCCCACGACGCAGTGGCGGATCGATCTGGGCGTGCCGTCCTGCGCTCCCGACGTGTCGGGCGATGGGTTCATCGACTCGACCGACCTCAACATGGTGCTGTCGGCGTTTGGGACCGCCAACGAGGAGGCGGACGTGACGGGCGATGGGTTCGTGGACTCGGCGGACCTGAACGAGGTGTTGGTGGCGTTTGGCAACGGGTGCTAGCGCCCGGAACCGCGGGCACGTGTTGTGCGCACATGGTGCGGGCCGGCGACCGATTCGGGTCGTTTGTGCCGCGCGCTGCTGGCGTTTGCTGGGGTTCTGCGTCACAGTAGAACGGATCGAGAGCCGCCCCCGTCCGGTTATCGGGCGGGTGTGATTCCATTTGTTCATTGCTACGGCGCAGGAGTTTCCACATGACAACGTTGATGAAGACCCGGGCGTGCCTCGCCGGCGCGCTCGGTGCGCTGGCGCTCGGCGTGCCGGCACTGGCGCAGGCCACCGACCCCGCGGACGGCGCGGGGCGCTTCCAGCCCATGCTCACACAGTTCGAGCGCGTGTTCCTCTACCGGATCGACCTGGCGACAGGCACGACGAGCTACACGCTGCTCGCGGAGCGCGCCGGTGCGCCGGCGCTCGACGCCGGGTGGGCGGCGAAGGTCGGGCTTGTGGGCGGTGGCGGGTTTGCCAACGCTTCGCCCTCGTCGCTGCCGCCCATGCCCGAGGGCGGGGGTGGGGGGTGCTCGGTGCTGGTGACGCATTCGAGCTTCAACTTCGACTCGGGCCAGCCTCAATCAGTCAACGTCCAGGCGGGTCTGGTCGAGGCTGAGACCGCGGCGGCTTCGTACTCCGTTCCCGCGCAGGACTTCCCGATCCAGTTCGAGTTTGGTGAGATCGTTTGGGCGACCGCCAACGCGACCGTACCGACGACGACGAAGTTCACGTTCCGCATCTACGACGGGCTGCCCAGCAGTAACGCGATCGTGGAGAGCTTCAGTTCGGACGGTGAGGTCATCCCTCACATCGAGATGCCTGTCGGTTCGAACGGCGTGATCGTGCAGGTGCTCGGTGACCCGGGCGATCCGATCTTCGTGAACAACCTCGAGGGTGACAACGCCTACTCGGTTGGATTCCGCGTGGACGAGCACAACAACCAGAGTGGCAATGGATGCTCGGTCCCGCCTCCGCCGGGGTCGAACGCGTTCCCGAGTGTCGATGTCGACAGCGGGGCGAACCCTGATGTGCCAGGGTCGAACTGGATCAACGCGATCACCTGCCCCGCGAACCCGTGCGTCGGGTGGTACGACTTCAACTTCTTCTTCGGCATCTGCGCCCCGTCCGGCGACTGGAACATCCGCTCGGGCTACTTCTCCTTCGGGTGCAACCCCTCGACCGGCGCGTGCTGCATCGAGGACGACTTCTCGTGCGAGCAGCTCTCGTTCCTCGAGTGCGACGCGGCGGGCGGGACGTTCGCGGGCCTCGATACGGAGTGCGGCGGCGACACCTGCCCGTTCGGCGCGTGCTGCCTCGAAACGGGCGCGTGCACGGTGCAGAGCCAGCGCATCTGCGATGTCGTGGGCGTGTACCAGGGCGACGGCACGACGTGTGAGGATGTGGTGTGCGCGACCGGCGCCTGCTGCCTGCCCGATGCGTCGTGCCTCGACGGGTCGGACCTCGTCGCGTGCGAGTCGCTTGGCGGCGTGTTCCAGGGCGCCGACAGCGCGTGTGAGAACATCACCTGCCCCGAGTCGGTGCAGGCGTGCTGCTTCGCGTCGACGGGCGGCTGCCTTGGGCTGACGCCCACCAACTGCCTGGGCGCGGGCGGCGTGCCCGGCGGGGTCGGCACGAGCTGCGCGAGCTTCATCTGCTTCCCGGAGGGGGCGTGCTGCCTGCCCGATGGGTCGTGCGCTGAGGGTGTGAGCCCCGAGGGTTGTGCTGGGCTCGACGGCGTGTTCCAGGGCGATGGGACGGCGTGCGCGACGGTGGAGTGCCCCGAGCCGATCGGCGCGTGCTGCTTCGATACGGGGTTCTGCCTCGACCTGACGGAGGGCGAGTGCGGCCTCGCGGGCGCTTCGTGGGCGGGCGTGGGGACCTCGTGCGGCGCATCGTCGTGCGACGACTGCCCGGAGGACCTGGATGGCGACGGGTCGATCGGGTCGGGCGATCTGAACGTGCTGCTCGCGGCGTTTGGCTCGTCGGACGGTGGCGACATCGATGGCGATGGCGACACGGATTCGAGCGACCTCAACGCGCTGCTCGCGGTGTTTGGCGAGGACTGCGACTGACCGCGGGCGGCTGCCCTGAATCGAACGGGGCGGGCCCTTGGGCCCGCCCTTTATCGTGCGCGGGCCACGGCTATACTCAGCCCCGATGCTTCGGAAGGTGCTCCATTCCAAGGTCCATATGGCGAGCGTGACGCGGGCCCGCCCCGACTACGTGGGGTCGATCACGATCGACCGCGAGATCCTCGAGGCGACGGGCATGCGCGTCAACGACGCGGTGCTCGTGGCCAACTGCAGGAACGGGGCGCGGTTCGAGACCTATGTGTTCGAGGGTGCGCGCGGCGAGCGGCAGATCGAGGTCAACGGGGCCGCGGCCCACCTGGTCGAGGCGGGCGACCGCGTGATCATCCTGCACTTCGCCCTCATGAACGACGACGAGTACGCGACGCACCGCCCGAACGTCGCCATCATGCGCGAGGACAACGCGATCGACCGGATGATCAACTACGAGCCCATGGTGTGACGACCCAACCGCTCGGAGATGCCGCCCTGATCGCCGCCGACGCCAAGCCCGCGTCGGTCCCCAAGCTCATGCCGCTCGTCATTTCCGCCCCGTTCGGCAACTACGTCCAGCCCGAAGGGTGCACGCCCACGCTCGGGACCTTTACCGCGCTGGCCCGCCCCGGGCGGGTCTGGCGCGTGCTGAGGACCGTCCGCTACTACCGGAGGCTCGGCGCATGGGTCAACAAGATCGGCCTGCGCAACCCGGGCATCGACTGGCTCTGCGAGCGCGTGGAGCGTGGCAAGGTCGAGGCGGGCGACAAGCTCGTGTCGGTCCACGGCTTCACTGATGGCGAGTGGGGGGCGCTGCTCGGGAAGGTCGAGCGGATCGGGCCGCTCGGCGTCGAGCTCAACATGAGCTGCCCGAACGTGGGAGAGGTCGACTGGCCCGAAGACCTGTTCGCCCGCGCGGTGGCGACGGGCGTTCCCGTGGTGGTGAAGCTGCCGCCGGTGAACTACCAGGAGATGTTGGAGCAGGCGGTCGAGGCCGGCGTGCGGTGTTTTCATTGCTGCAACACGCTGCCTGTGCCCGCGGGCGGGGTGAGCGGGAAGCCTCTCAAGCCCGTGGCGTTGGCGTGCGTGCGCGTGGTGAGCGCGCGGCTTGCGCAGGCGGTTGGTGACGGGCTCGTGATCGGGGGCGGGGGGATCACGACGCCCCGCGATGTGGAGGAGTACGCCGCGGCGGGGGCGCACCGGTTCGCGGTCGGGACGCGCGTGATGACACCCGTTGCACTGGTGTCGGATGGGCGCGTGCGTGCGCTGCGTGAGGCGGCTACTGCGCAGGTGGCTGGGCGGGCTTCTTAAAGACGAGCACGCCTGCGCAAGCTGAGACCTCGCGCCACGTGCCGGCGAGGCCAGCGCTGCCCGCGGAGTCGAGGGCCTCATCGGCGGCCCAGTAGTGCTCGTCGTCGTCCCACCTGTCGCGCCATCGCTCGTGGGCGGCGTCGAGGGCGGCGCGGGTGGGGAAGGCGACATCGCCGATGACGATGCGACCGCCCGGCGCGAGTCGGTCGGCGCAGCGTTTGAGGATGTCGATCTTGTGTGGGAGCGTGAACTCGTGGAGCACGTACGCGGAGGTGATGGCGTCGAAGGGCCCATCGATCGCGTCGGGCCACACGTCCGCGAGCAGGTCGGCCTCGACGAGCGTCGCTTGCGGCACCTTCTCGCGCGCCTTCTCGAGCATGGGCGGCGACGAGTCGGCGGCCGTGACGGCGTGGCCCGCATCGAGCAGGCGGCGGGCGAGCTCGCCCGTGCCCGTGCCCAGGTCGAGCACGCGCCCGCCCGGCGCGTGGCCGACCTCGGCGGCCATCGTGGCGAGGACGGCCTCATAACCCGCGAAGGGGAAGCCGCCCGCTTTGGCGATATCGCCCACGTCCTCGTCGTAGCCCGAGGCCCAATCGTCGAAGATCTCTCGCCGATCGTCGGGTTGGTTTGAGCTGGCCATGGGATCAGGGTAGCGGAGAGCAGGCCCCCGGCTCACGCGGGGTGACTCGCATGTCCCGAGCCCTACACTTCCCCCCATGCCCACGCGGACCGTCCACCTCGAGACCTTCGGGTGCCAGATGAACGAGCTCGATTCCGAGCTGGTGCTGGGCCAGCTCCGTGCGCTGGGCTATGGGTTCTCGCCCACTCCCGAGGGGGCGGACGTGGTGCTCTACAACACCTGCTCGGTCCGTGACCTTGCGGAGCAGAAGGTGCGTTCGCGTCTTGGCGAGATGGGGGTGCGCAAGCAGCGCGAGCCGGGGCTTGTGGTTGGCGTGCTGGGCTGCATGGCCGAGCGGGACGGTGCGGACATGCTTGCGCGGTTCCCGGTGGTGGATATTCTGTGCGGTCCCGCGGAGCTCGACAAGCTGCCGGGCTTGCTCGACAACGCCGTGCGCACGCGGGACAGCATGCTCGTCGATGCGCCCGAGCCCGAACTCGTGAAGGACGGCGGGCGCTGGAGCCACCCGGCAGCCGACCGCTCGGCCCGGGCGATCGCCCTGCAGGGCGATGCGTCGCGGCGCAGCTCGACCCTTGCGGCGGCGGGTGACCGCCTCGAGATGCTCGACCTTTCGCGGAGCGTGTCGGCGAGTGACCACTCGGGGTCGGCGTACGTGCGCATCACGCGCGGGTGCAACAAGTTCTGCACGTACTGCGTGGTGCCCCACACGCGCGGCGCGGAGGTGCACCGCCCGCCCGACCACATCGTCGATGAGTGCAAGCGCCTGGCTGATGCGGGCGTGATCGAGGTGACCTTGCTTGGGCAGACGGTCAACCACTATCGGTACGAGCACGGGGCATCGGTCACGATCGATGGCATCGCCCAGCCTCAGAAGGGGCGGTCGTACCAGGGCGGTCACCGGCGCGACCCGTTCGCGGGCGAGCGCGTGACGACCTTTGCGGGGCTGCTGCATCGGATTCATGAAGAGGTGCCGGGCATCAAGCGGCTGCGCTTCGTGACGAGCTACCCGCGCGACTTTGGCGATGATGTGCTCGAGGTGATGCGCGATTCGCCCCGCATGTGCAGGTACCTCCACATCCCGGCGCAGTCGGGGTCGAACGATGTGCTCAAGCGGATGAACCGGGGCTACACCGTCGAGCAGTACCTGGAGTTCCTCGACCGCGCCCGCCACTTCCTCCACCAGCCCGAGGTCGGGCGCCCGCTCACGCTCGCGGGCGACATGATCGTCGGGTTCTGTGGCGAGACCGAGGACGACTTCCGGGCCTCGATCGACCTGCTCAAGCGCGCGCGGTACAAGAACTGCTTCATCTTCAAGTACTCGCCCCGCCCGGGCACCACGGCGTACGACCGCATCCCCGACGATGTGCCCGCGGATGTCAAGAAGCGTCGGTGCAACGAGCTGCTCGCGGTCCAGCACGAGGTCTCCGACGAGTTGAGCAAGGAGCAGGTGGGGGCGACGCTGGATGTGTTCGTGCAGGGCGTGAGCGCCCGCGAAGCGAAGAAGCAGCGCCGCTCGGCGGCCGGCGGCGGCGTCGGCCTGACCATCGGCGGGCGCGGGCTCGATGAGGCCCAGGGCGACGCCTGCGATGTCAATGCGTCGCACGTTGCGACGATGGAGGCCGACGCCTCGGCGCCCATCCAACTCACGGGGCGTACCGATGGCGACCTGATCGTCGTCTTCGACTGCCCGGCGGGGCAGTCGCCCGACGACCTGACGGGGCGGATTCTCCCCGTGCGCATCGATTCGGCCAACGTGCTCACGATGTTCGGCACGCTCCTCAGCGCCGACGCGGAATGACAAGCCACCCTCGCACGGGAAGGTGGAGTGCGCGATCGTTGTGTCCCGGGCGCTACGAGAGGGCCTGGAAGGCGTTCAGGGCCCGCTGGCGGGCCTCCTTGTGGTCGACGATGGGCGCGGGGTAATCGGACAGCTGGAAGAGGCGTGCCGAGTGGAGCTTGGCGGGGTCGTGGAGGATCGCGGCGTCGGCGTCGCGCAGCTCGGGTACCCATTCGCGGATGAACGTACCGTCGGCGTCGAACTTCTTCGACTGGCTCCACGGGTTGAAGATGCGGAAGTAGGGCTGGGCGTCGGTGCCCGTCGAGGCGGACCATTGCCACCCGCCGTTGTTCGACGCGAGGTCGCCATCGACCAGGCTCCGCATGAAGTGCCTCTCGCCCCACCACCACGGGAGGAAGAGGTCTTTGGTGAGGTACATCGCGACGATCATGCGCAGGCGGTTGTGCATCCACCCGGTCTGGGTCAGGCAGCGCATGGCGGCGTCGACGATGGGGACTCCCGTGCGCCCGGCCTTCCACGCGGCGAAGTGGTCCTCGTTGTCGGACCACTCGATAGCGCTGGTTGCGAGCTTGAACGGGCGGTTCATGCTGACGCGGGGGTAGCCCGCGAGGATGTGGATGTAGAACTCGCGCCAGATGATCTCCTGGCACCAGGTGACGGCGCCCTTGTCGCCTTTCGCGATGCGACCGTCGTTGGCCTCGACCGCGGCGTTGACGCACTGGCGCGGTGAGATGGAGCCGATCGTCAGGTGGGGCGAGAGGCGGCTTGTGCTGTCGCGGGTGGGGAAGTCACGCTCATCCTTGTAGGCGCTGAGCTTGCGTGCGATGAACTGCCCGAGCCGCCTCCGCGCGTGCTCTTCGCCCGCGGGCCACTTTTCGGGGTCGACGCTCGACTCGAAGCCATCGACTCTGGGCGGGATGGCGTCGGGGCTCAGGCCCGCGATTTTCTCCTGCGCCTTGGGCTCGGGCCATTCTCGCGAGATGCCTTCGCTCCCGCCCTGCTCCTCGAAGAGGGCCCACCACCGTCGCTTGAAGGGTGAGTAGACGTTGTAAACGCCGTCCTCCTGCGTGAGGACCTGGCCCGGGGCGAAGACGACGCGGTCGGTGAACGACCGCACGCCGAGCCCCGCCTCGGCACACCGGACTTCGACGGCCTGGTCGCGGTTGGACTCGTTGACCTCGTACTCGCGGTTGAAATAGACGGCGTCGCACTCGTGCTCGCGGGCGACCTGTTCGAGCAGGTCCGGGATGCCCTTGAAGCGGGGCGTGTCGCGGATGAGGAGGGGGATGTTGAGGTCGGCGAGGCGCGCGGACAGATCGCTCAGCGTGCGCAGGATGAAGTCGACCTTCACGCCCGCCCAATCGTGCTCTTCCCATTGGTCGGGGCAGACGGTGAAGATTGCGACCACGCCGCGGTCGGCGGCTTTGCACGCGTGGTAGAGGGCGGTGTTGTCTCGGACGCGCAGGTCGGCGCGGAACCACATCAACGGGCGCATTATGTCTTCCCTTTCTTGATCGAGCCCACGCCCCAGCGTTCACGGGTCGCGTTGGCGGCGCGCGCGATGGCGCTCCGCTCGCCCGCGTCGATACGGTCGAGGTTCTTCATGACCATCGCCATGCGGTTGTTCTGCTTGAGCTGGGCCTCGTTGCGCACGAGGAAGTCCCAGTAGAGGGCGTTGAACGGGCAGGCTCCGTCGCCCGTCCGTTGGTTGACGTCGTAATCGCAGTGCTCGCAGTAATTGCTCATCCTGGAGATGTACTTGCCCGACGCGGCGTAGGGCTTGGTGCCGACGACGGGCAGGCGCGTGACACGACCGTTGGCGGCGCGTACGCCATCGGCGCCCATTGCCATGCCGAGCGTGTTGGGCAGCGTGGCCCAGTCGACCGCGTCGGCGTACATGGCGAGGAACCATTCGGAGATGGCGTGCGGGTCGACCCCCGTGACGAGGGCGAGGTTGCCCAGCACCATCAGGCGTAGGATGTGGTGGGAGTAGGCGTGGTCGACCACGCTCCCGACGCACTCGCGCACGCAGCGCATCTCGGTGTCTCCGTGCCAGTAGAACGAGGGGAGCGTGCCGCGCTGGTCGAAGAAGTTGCGCTCGGCGTAGGACGGGCCTTCGTGCCAGTAGACGCCCCGGATGAATTCACGCCACCCGATGATCTGGCGCACGAAGCCCTCGACCGCGTTGATGGGGGCCCGGCCCTCGGCGTAGGCGTCCAGGGCCGCGTCGACGCACTCGCGCGGGTCGAGCAGCTTCAGATTGAGCGCGGGCGACAGGAGGGAGTGGTAGAGGAACGCTTCGCCCGTCCACATCGCGTCTTCGTAGGTGCCGAAGCGGGTGAGTCGGTTGTCGACGAAGTCGCGCAGGGCGCGCCGGGCCTCATCGCGCGTGACGGGCCACCCGAACGCGTCGGTCCGCCCGGGGGCATCGGGCCACGTCCGCTCGACGAGTTCGATGACGCTGCGCGTGATGTCATCGGGTCGGGCGCGGTAGGGCGTGCGCACGCGGGGCGTGGTCTTGAACGCCTCGCGGTTGTCGTGGTCGTGGTTCCACTTCCCCCCCTCGGGTTCGCCCGCATCATCGATGAGCACGCCCAGGCGTTTGCGCTGCCAGCGGTAGAAGTGCTCCATGAGCATCGACTTGCGCCCATCGGCCCACTCGTCGAACTGCTCCCTGCTCGTCAGGAAGTGGGCGTCGGGCTCGGTGCGCACGGGCGCAGGGAGGCGGTCGCGGAGGGCATCGATCTTCGCAGCGACCCTGTGCTCGCCCGCTTCGGTGAAGACGACCTCTTCGGGCCCGAGCGTGCCGCAGGCGCGTTCGATCTCGCCTTCGAGTGTGCCCGTGTTGGAGGTGTTGTCGAGGCGCGTGTAGCGGACGCGCCGGCCCTTCTCCGTCTGCTCGAGCGCGAAGTGGCGCATGGCGCTGAGGAAGAGGGTGGTGCGTTGCTTGTGCGAGGGCACGTGCTCGGCCTCCTCGCGGACTTCCATCATGAGGATGGCATCGCGCTCGTCGTTGAAACCCTTGAAGGCGGGGGCGCGGTCGGTGAGCTGGTCGCCCAGCACGACGACGAGCCGGCGGACCGAACGCAGGCGGTTGCCCGCGTCGAGGCGCTTGTCTGCTTCTCCGCGAGCCCTCACCATCACGCCGCCGCCTCCACGGGGCCCAGTGACACGGCGAGCAGCCCCGCGGCGAGGATGCCTCGCGCCGTCCATGCCAACGTGCGTACCCAGTTGCTCCCGACCAGCGCGCCGTGCAGACGCGGATCGAAGCCGTTGACGAGCTTTGCGTGCATCGGGCCTTGCGCGATCGCGGTCGATGCCCAGATGAGAACGACCAGCGAGAGGCCCGACAGGGCCATCCACCGCGGCTCGATCGAAGCGAGCACGAGCCACGCGGCGAGCCCGAGCTCGGCGATCATCGCGGGGCCCACGATCCACGTGATACGGTTCATGTGTGAGCGCTGGTAGGCGCTGTAGTCCTCTCGCCCGACCAGCGCGAACAGCGGGTAGTGCACCACCTGGACGGTCCAGATCAGACCGACCAGAAACCATGTCACGCAGGCGTGCGCGAGCAACAACATGAGCTGAGTGTCCACCACGAGTGAAGACCCTCCGCTCAGCGTGACTCTGTCGTGACGCGACGGACGGGCAACTGCACCTCGCTCCACCACAGGCTCGGCGGGCGCATCGGGCCGTTGTAGTTGAGGGCGCGCGGGTCGGCGATGACTTCCCACTCGGGGTTGGCATCGAGCCACTGCTTGAGTGCGCTCACGCCGCGAGAGACGGGTGCGACGCCGTAGCGCCCCTGGACACCGATCGAGATCACCGTCACGGGCTCGGTGTCGACGACTTCGACGTTGCCATCGCGCTCGAGTTGGCCCTGCTCGGTGTCCTCGTAGAGGAACGCCATGGTCCACGACTCGATGCGGGTGGGCTCGTCGACCGACATACCCGCGTAGTCCATTTCGACGGGGGCGGTCATGGGGATGTCGCGCGACTGGATGTGGTTGAAGAGGGGCCAGAAGCCGCTCTCGCCCCGGTCATCGGGGCGGCCCTGACCCGAGACCTCGGCCCGGCGGGCCATTGGGTACTGCTTGAGTTCGATGGAGCCGGGCGGCGTCGGGGCGGGGTAGCCGGCGGGGAGTGGGGCGTCGGTGCGCACGCTGCCCGATTGGTAGAGATCGCCCTGCCGTTCGGTGGTGGCGAAGAGGTCGCCGCCGACGCGCCAAGTGGTCCAGGCGCCGTCACGCGGCGGGCCATCGCCGGTCGGGATCGCGGCGTCGCCCGTGGGCTGAGCGGCATCGTCGGAACCGGGAGATGCGGCGCCCGCGACGAGCGCGGACGAGAGCAGGATCGCGAGGGCGGGCTTCATGGAGGCCTCCTTGGGGGGAGGCTTCCCTCGCGCGAGGCGTCTAGATGCGGGGGCGGTGGCAGAATGCCCCGCTTGGCTTATTCGGGCCTGACGTCCTCGACCCGCGCGACCCAGACCTGGCTCGTCGCCTTCTCCTGGCCTTCGAGCCTGGGACCTCGCTGGGAGGTCCAGACCATCCACTCGCCGTCATTCGAGAAGACCGGCAGGCCATCGAAGCCCGAGGCGTGCGTGATGCGCTTCTTCCTGAGCGTGGATGCGTCGGCCTCCGAGCCCGCGGGGGGCACTTCGATCGCGAAGACCTCGTAGTTGTAGTGGCCCACTTCGGAGGTCGCGTAGACGAGGAAGTCGCCCGAGGGGTGCCAGTAGGGCGCCCAGTTGACGTGCTCGTTGGAGGTGAGCTGGGTCTCGCGGACGATGCCCGTGATGGCGCCGTCGTCGTCGAAGGCGAGGTCGGCGACGAAGACCTGGAGGAGGTCGTTGCCCGCGCGGTCCGAGCGGTAGCAGATGCGTGTGCCATCGGGGGAGAAGAAGGGGCCGCCGTCGTAGCCCGGGGCTTCGACGATCCTGGTGGTCTTGTTCGTCTTTGTGTCGTAGACGAAGAGGTCGAGGTCCTTGGTCGCGGCGTCGATGAGCGAGGCGAAGAGGATGTGTCGCCCGTCGGGGGAGTAGGAGCCCTCGGCGTCGTAGCCGCCCGCGCGCTCGACGAGGGGCGTGGCCTCGGCGGCCGGGGCGGGGCGGGCGGGGTTCATCCAGTCGTGGTCGTGCGCATCGTCCCAGATCTGGCGGACGGTGGTCTCGACGATTTCCATCTCGGATGGGAACTGCCAGACGTACTTGCTCGTGCCGCGCTGGTAGCCGGGCTGGTCCTCGGCGTTGGGCGGGGTGACCGTGGAAGCGAACATCACGCGCCAGGGCTCGGCGGGGTGGAACCACCCGCACGTGTTGGATGAGCCCGGCTCGCTCAGCAGGACCGCCTTCTCGAGCCCGATGATGGCGCCCGATGAGTCCTTGATGAGCTTGGCGATGTACATCGAGTAGTGCGGGTCGGGCTCGGCGCCCGCGGGCGGGACGGGCACCGCCTGGAAGACGAGCCAGTTCATGGTGGGGTCGAAGTACTGCTCGCCGGCTTTGTGGAACTCGGTGGGGAAGGTGAGCTGGGTGTGGGCGGAGAGGGTGCCCGATTCGAGCTCGCGCCAGTCGAGGGGCGGGCCCGCGGGGCCGCCGCCGTGCTGGGCGAGGGCGAGGGCGGGGGAGGAGATGAGCGCAGCGGCGGCGCTCAGCACGAGCGGACGGAGGGGGAGGGGCATGTTGAGGTACTCCGGGGGAGAGACGTGCAATCGAGACTGAGTCTCAATGCTAGGCATCCGTACGCCCGGTCTCGACCCTCCGCCCCGCCGCCGGTGCTACTCGCAGGTGGCCCCGAAGGCCGCGAGCAGGATGTTGAGGTCCGCCGAGTCGGTGTCGCCGTCGTTGTCGAGGTCGGCGCAGCAATCGGCGGTGCACCCGAACTCGGCGAGCACCGCGTTGAGGTCGGTGGAGTTGATCACGTCGTCGCCGTTGACATCGCCCGTACACGGGGCCGAGCCGGGGGGCGGGGTGAGGCTCGCGGTCAGGTCGTCCATGCCGTTGGCGCCATCGAAGTTGCCGAGCGGCGTAACGACGACGCGGGCCACGGGGACCGTCGAGACGAAGCCCGCGAAGGCGTGGGACAGCGGCGGCGCATCGACCGAGCCGATCAGGTTGCCGCACGCGTCGAACGCCTCGATGCGCACGAAGTCGGTCTGCGAGTTGGCCTGGCCGAACGCGTAGATGGCGTCGTCCTCGCCGATGGCCTCGATGACCCACGGCGAGAAGGCGGGGCGCCCGTTGCCGAAGTTGATCATCCAGATGGGGGCGGTCACCGGCGAGTTGCCGGCGGTGATGGGCAGCGGGAGCGGACCGCCCGCGGCGTCCTCGGGGAGGAAGCGCACGCCGATCGAGGGGATCTCGCCGACGATGGCGCCGCCGCCGAACGACTCGAAGGCCTCGATGGGCTGCGGGCCGCCGAGCGCATCGAAGTACGCATCGCGCGTCGCGGTGAGCGGGCCCGCGAAGGCCTGGAACGCGGCGAGGGTGGTCGGGGCGGTGATGGCTGCGCAGAGCAGCCCGATGGTGGTGGTAGTGATGAAGCGCATGTGTGTCTCTCTCCTCGGGCACCCCGCGGGCGTGCGGGGTCAGAGGGAAGCGTAGACAGCGGTCGCCTGGTTCTGAAGGTCCGGTAGCTGGACCTACCCCTCCGGCCTCATCATCGGGAACAGGATCACATCGCGGATCGTGCGCTGGTCGAGCAGGAGCATGCACAGGCGGTCGATGCCGAGCCCGAGGCCGCCAGCGGGCGGCATGCCGACCTTGAGGGCGTTGATGAAGTCCGCATCGAAGTTGCGGAAGGTGGACTCCTCATCGTCGAGGCCCGACAGCTGGGCGCGGAAGCGCTCGGCCTGCACGTCCGGGTCGTTGAGCTCGGTGTAGTGGGGGCCGATTTCCATGTGCCCGATGAAGAGGTCCGAGCGGTCGGCGACGCTCGGGTCGTCGGGGTTGGGGCGCGTGAGCGGTGAGAGCTTGGCGGGATAGCGCATGATCCAGGTCGGCTTGCCCGGGTCGAGCGACGGCTCGGCGACTTCTTCGAACAGCTCGTTGACGAGGATGATGGGGTCGATGGCGCTGCGCGCCTCGGCGGCCGTCACCTCGCGCCCCTCGCCCTTGAGGCGGGCCAGGTACTTGGCGGTGAGGCCGCGCTGCTCGGCGGCGGCCCAGACGCGGTCGGTGTCGTCGGTGGCGAAGCCCAGGTGCTCGGCGAACAGGTCGGCGTAGGCGACGCGGCGGAAGGGGGCTTCGTAGTCGACGGTGTGCCCCGCGAAGGGAAGGCAGGCCTTCTGGGTGGCACAGCTCTCCGAGCTGTGTCTCTTCTCATCTTCATCTGCTGCGGCGTCCGAAGAGCCACAGCTCGGAGAACTGTGCCACCCGGAGACAAGCCCCGCCACGAACCGCGCGCACTCGCGCACGAGCGACTCGGTGAGTTCCATCACGGTCTCGACATCGCCGTGCGCGTGGTAGAGCTCGAGCATGGTGAACTCGGGGTTGTGCTGCTTGTCGAGGCCCTCGTTGCGGAAGTTGCGGTTGATCTCGAACACCTTCGGCAGGCCGCCCACCAGCAGCCGCTTCAGGAACAGCTCGGGCGCGATGCGCATGTAGAGGTCGATGTCGAGCGCGTTCATGTGGCTGACGAACGGGCGCGCGGCTGCGCCGCCGGCCTGCGTCTGCAGGATGGGCGTCTCGACCTCGAGGTAGCCGCGCCCATCGAGGAACCGGCGGACCTGGGCCATGATGCGCGTGCGCATGACCGCGGCGCTCATCGATGCGGGGTTGGCGTAGAGGTCCACATAGCGCCTGCGGTACCGCTGCTCGATGTCCTGCAGGCCGCTCCACTTCTCGGGCGGCGGCGCGAGGCTCTTGCCCGCGGGCGTGACCGACGACGCCCAGATCGTGATCTCGCCCTTGTTGGTGCGCATGAGCGGGCCCTCGACGACGACGATGTCGCCCAGGTCCATGAGCTTGGCGGCGTCGAAGCCGGGCTCGGCGACGTCCTTCTTGGAGATCGCGACCTGGAGGTCGGGCACGAGGACCGCTGCGGCGAGGGCGTGGTGCTCGTGCTCGGCGTCCTCCCCATCCGCCTTCGGCGGATCGCCCCCCACCCCCTCACCCCGGCCCTCTCCCCCAAGGGGAGAGGGAGGCGGAGTCAGCATCGCGGCGGGCGCCGTCGTGTGATCGCGCAGCTGCACCCAGATGAGGCGCCCGCCGTCACGCTTGAGCACGATGCGCCCCGCGACCTTGACCCGCGGGCGGTCATCGACGGTGGGGGGGAGGTCGGTGTCGGCGATGTCGGGGTTGTCCTTGCGGGCCTGCTTGCGCGCAGCCTCAGCGGCCTGGTTGGCCTGGTCGGCCGGCTCGTCGTAGCGGTCGCGGGCTTCGGCGAGGGTGACGAGCCCGTCGACCCGCCCGCCGTAGGGCGAGAGGCCGAGCGCTGCGAGGGCGTCGCGGTTCTCACGGCGTTGGAGCTCGAGGGGGTGGACCTCGGGGGGTGAGGGAGCGGTCTGGGTAGGTGGGGTGGGCTCGGTCATGGGGCCATCGTAAGCGAGCGGGGGCAAGAGAGGGAACGCGCGGGAGCGGTCATAATGCCCCCGTGCTCGATGTCATCCACCAGACCGATCGCTTCGTGATCGTCGACAAGCCGTCGGGGTTGTTGTCTGTGCCTGGGCGTGGGCCCGACAAGGCCGATTGCGTGGCGGCTCGGGTGGCGGGGTTGTTCCCCGGCGCGACGGGCCCGCTCACCGTCCACCGCCTCGACATGGAGACCTCGGGGGTGATGGTGTACGCGCTCGATCCCGAGGCGCACCGCGCGTTGTCGGGTCAGTTCGAGCGGCGCGAGACGCAGAAGCGGTACATCGCCCTGCTGACGGGCCACTTGGCGGAAACCGACGGCACCCGCGAGGACCCGACAACATGGCCCACGATCGACTTCCCCATGCGCCTCGACCCGGACAACCGGCCCATCCAGGTCTACGACCCGGAGCACGGGCGGGCGGCGCTGACGCGCTACTTCGTCCTCGCACACGAGTCGGTCGGCGGTGCGCCCGCCACACGCGTTGAGTTCGCGCCGGTCACGGGGCGCTCGCACCAGCTCCGCCTGCACAGCGCGCACGAGCGCGGGTTGTGCGCGTCGATTCTGGGCGATTCGCTGTACGGCGACCCCGCTTCCGCGCCGAGGCTCATGCTCCACGCGACGGTGTTGAGCCTGGTGTGCCCCGCGGGTCAGGAAAGGGTCGTGTTCCGATCGCCCGCGCCGTTCTGACTGGCGGGCTTGGGCATCCGGGCAACCTGCGGGCATGAACTGAGAGTGAGGGAACGCTCCCAGGAGGTGTGACAATGGACGCGAAGAGGACTCGGCATCGGTGGCTCGCGAGTATCGGGCTCCCCGTGGTCGCCATCGCGGGCGTCGCGGGTGTCCTGATGAGCAACGGGTGCGCTCAGACGATCGCGAACCGCGACCCGACAGGGGAGCTGTTCCCATCGGTGCGTGGGCAGTCGCTCGAAGAGGAAGCGGTTGCGCTGCCTGGCGACCTGAGCGGGCGTCCGGCGGTCCTGCTCATCGGGTACAAGCAGCGCACGCAGTTTGACCTCGACCGGTGGCTCATGGGCCTGATCCAGAGCGGGGTCGATGCGCAGCTCATCGAGGTGCCGACGATCCCGGGGCTCGCCCCGACGATCGCCTCGGGGTGGATCGACGACGGGATGCGATCGGGCATTCCGCGCGAAGAATGGGGGGCGGTCGTCACGGTCTACGGCGGCGAAGCCAGGCCGATCGTCGATCTGACCGGCAATGAGAAGGGACAATTGGCACGAGTCGTCGTGCTTGACGCGACGGGCCACATCGTGTGGTTTGACGACAAGGGGTATTCGGCGCGGAAGGCGCTGGAGGTCGCAGAGATTGTCTCGTCCATGGACGACGGGCGTGCGGGGTCAGTGCAGTAAATTGAGTTCTCGCTGCAGGTTTGCTCGCGCCTCGAGCTCGTGATGGGCGCGGAAGTAGGCGGTGTTGAAGAGGTGCTTGCGGTCCAGCATGCGTTCGAGGAATGCGGCACGTCCGGCGCGGTAGTGATCGGTTTCGAGGAACGCGTATTCACGCTGGATGCCCCGGGCATAGGCGTCGTAGGCGTCGGGCGGGGCGGCGAGGATGGCGAGATCGATGTCCGCGATGAATGATGGGTCGCCCGCGGGCGGGGGCGCCGTGTGGTGTGTCGCCATGATGAGGATGCGTGCGGTTTCGAGGAAGTCGGGCGTGCAGCCCAGCAGCCCGCCGATCATGCCCGCCGTCTCGGCGCTGCGGGCCTCGTTGTTGTCCTTGTCCGCTTCGTAGACGCTGTCGTGCATCCAGAGGGCGAACTCGACGGCGTCGGGATCGTCCGCGAGGCGGCGGACTTCGTCGAAGACGCGGAGCGTGCCGCCGACGTGGTCGAGGTTGTGGTAGGTGCGGGGCGGCGTGGCGTAGAGCGTTTCGATCAGCTCGAAGGTGAGGTCGGCGTGCTCGGCACGTTCGAACGCGCCGATGCGCGCACAGAGTGCTTCCCAACGATCATGGAGCGCTGTGCCCATCTGCCCATTGTGCCATAGCGGGCCGGTGGGGGTGGGGATGCTTACCGGTCGGACTCGGCGGCTTCGCTGACGCGCTGGCCCGCGAAGACGATCGCAGCGACTTTGGCGCCGGTGCGGGCGACTCGGATGGACCGCTTGAAGCCGAGGACGCTGACGAGGGCGAACGCGCCGGCGGCCGTCGCCCCGGGGTAGCGCATGGCCGCGGCGAGGAGCGACTCGGGCGCACCCTGGGCTTGTGTGCGACGGGCGTGGCTCGTGCCCGGGGCCGAGGCGTGGCGGAGGCGGGCCTTGGCGGCTTCGAGGTCCGTGGATTCAGTATCCGCGCGTTGAAGCATGTGGTTTGTGAGTGGATGGAGTTGGTTGTCCGTTGGCATGGGACGATCCCTTCGAGCGATCGCTCCTGGCGAGGGCGGATGTGTGGCGGTCGCGCTGGCTCCGTCCGCGCTGGATCGACCACGCGGCGATGCCGCCCGCGGCTGCGCACGCGGCGCCGACGATGAGCAGCGAGGCGGGCCACCCGAGCGGGCCGGCAAGGAGCCAGACGAGCCCGGCGATGATGAGCGAGAGGCCGATGAGGACGACGACGCCCGCGGCCGCCTGGGCCAGAAGGGAGGTGGCGGTGCGCGACACCTCGCGCCGCGCCGCCCGCCCCTCGGCTTCCAGCAACTCGACTCCCGCGATGAACGTCTCGCTCAGGCGCTGGAGCACGCTGGTTCACCTCCTCGTGAGCAGCGCCGACGCCAGTGCGCCGACTCCGGCCGCGATCATGAGGCTGGTCAGCGGGCGGTTGGCGACCGCATCACACAGCTGGTCGTGCGCATCGTTGGCGCGTTCCCGACCGCGGTTGGCGAGTTCGACGGCGGAGTCCTTGATGTCCTCGGCCTTGTGC
Organism: Phycisphaerales bacterium; assembly: GCA_965228605.1. GTDB lineage: Bacteria > Planctomycetota > Phycisphaerae > Phycisphaerales > UBA1924. The sequence continues at coordinate 1,945,993 of OZ245825.1, read as the reverse complement.
TCGCCGCGTTCGGCGAGGCCCGCGATCAGGTCCGTGACGTCCGAGCGAAGTGCCGCGAGGTCGGTCTTGACATCTTCGATCGATGCATGGTTTTCGATTCGTGAAGAAGGCATGGAATGCACCCCTTTCTGTTTGTTGGCGCGACTGCGCACCTTTCACCGACACTACGCGCCTCGACGCACCGATGTTCCTCTTTCTCGTCGCCGACGCGCGCAACAGGGCCAGAACGTGCAGGAATACTGCGACTTTCCCATGCCTTATGGGCCGGCGCCGCCCTGTTGTGCGGCGAGCATCTCGACCTCGTGCTCGAACTGCGCGACAGGCAGCACGATCATGCACGACCCGGCACGGACGGTCGCGACCTCGCCCATGGTCGCCTTGCCGAAGGTCCACATGACGCCGATCGGTCCCCGGCTCAGGAGCTCCATCTCGTGCCAGGGGATGCTCACGGTGCCGCTCACGCCAAACTTGCCACCGTCGACAGTCAGGTCGAGGCGCTCGATGCCCGATGCGAAGCGGATGGGGATCGCCATCTTCCATCGCCAGGGCATGAAGAGGATCAGGCATCCCCTGTTGAACGCGGGGTCCTCGCCCGGCGCGATGATGTAGATGAACGATCGCTCCCTCGATGCATCGACCTCTTCGACGCCCTCGGGAGGGAACTCGCGGGCGAGGGTGCGCCACCCGCGTCCCATGATGTTGAAGAACGACGAGAGCGCGCCCATCACGAGGATGCCGCCCACGATCAGCGCGAAGATCCACAGGATGTGCGGGTTGATGGCGGGCATGGGGGAAGCCTACGCGATCTCGCGTTCGCCCATGGTGCGCCGGACCTCGATCTCGCGCTCGACGAGCCTGGCGGGCAGCTCGATCTGCCGCCCGCGCACGCCCACGTTCACCATCGAGCCCGCGGCGGGGTTGGCGGTGATGCTCTCGATCGCGGCCCACGGGAGCGAGATGGCACCGTGCACGAGGCCCAGGGGTTCGAGGCGGCGCAGGTGGAGGTGGTCGGCGTCGATTGTGTAGGAGATGGGCGTCCACCAGCGGGAGCCCGCGGCGAAGCGGATGCGGGCGATGCCGCGGGCCTCGGGCTCGACGACGGGGCGGGCGGGGAAGAGCCTGGCGACGTCGAACCAGGGGGAGATGAGCGTCATGAGGCACGCGGCCGGGACGTAGATCATCACGACCGCGCCAACCGCACCGATCAGGAGCAGGATCGGGGAGACGTAGGGCATCGGGGGATGGTAGGGGGTGGTGGGGGTTCGCTGTGGACCGTCGCGACGCCGGGCGCCGATACGATCGGTCCGTGAGCGAGTTGCCCCGCCCAACCCGTCGCCCGCGCCGACTCCGGCGTACGCCGGCGATCCGCGCGCTGGTGCGCGAGACGAGCCTGACGCCTGCGCAGCTCGTGCTGCCCGTGTTCGTGTGCGAGGGCGAGGGTGTGCGCGAGGCGATCCCGTCGCTGCCGGGGCAGGCGCGGCATTCGATCGACCAGGCGGTGGCGCTGATCGCGGAGGCTCGAGCGCTGGGGATCGTGGGGTTTGCGCTGTTTCCCAAGGTCGCGCCGGAGCGGAAGAGCGTCGATGGCGCTGAGGGACTGCGCGAGGGGAACCTTGTGTGGCGTGCCGTGCGCGCGATCCGCGAGGCGCACCCGGAAGTGTGCGTGATCACCGATGTAGCGCTCGACCCGTACTCATCGCTCGGGCACGATGGGGTCGTGGGCGATGATGGGACGATCGTGAACGATGCGACCAACGAGGTGCTCGCGGCGATGGCGGTGCTGCACGCGCGGGCGGGCGCGGACATAGTGGCGCCGTCGGACATGATGGACGGGCGCGTGGGCGCGATCCGCGCGGCGCTCGATGGCGCGGGGCATTCGGACACGGTGATCCTGTCGTATGCCGCGAAGTACGCCTCGTCGTTCTACGGCCCGTTCCGTGATGCGCTCGATTCGGCGCCGCCCGTCGGTGCGCCGGCGCACGTGCCGCGCGACAAGAAGACCTACCAGATGGACCCCGCGAACGCGCGCGAGGCGCTGCTCGAAGCGGCGCTCGACGAGGCGGAGGGCGCGGACATCCTGATGGTGAAGCCGGCGCTGGCGTATCTCGATGTGATCGCACGCCTGCGCGAGCGGACCGAGCTGCCGATCGCGGCGTACCACGTCTCGGGCGAGTACGCGATGATCAAGGCGGCTTCGGAGCGCGGGTGGATCGACTTCGATGCGGCGCTCGGCGAGTCGCTCGCCTCGGTCGCGCGGGCGGGCGTCGACATCATCTTCACGTACGGCGCGATGGAGTGGGCGCGGGCGCGCCAATAATCGCCCATGCTCGACGCCTCCCCCGACAGAGACTTCCTCGAAGCCAAGGCCCACGCGAAGCTCAACCTCGCGCTGGCGGTTGCGCCCCCTCGCGCAGAGGACGGGATGCACCCGATCGCGTCGTGGATGGCGCGGATCGACCTGTGCGATGACCTGCTCATCACGCGTCTCGAGCCCGATCGGCTGAGCCGGTACGCGATCCTCTGGGCCGACGATGCGCCGGTGAAGACGCACATCGACTGGTCGATCACGCAGGACCTCGCGGTGCGTGCGCACCTGCTCCTTGAGGAGGAAGTGGGGCGGGCGCTCCCGATCCAGCTCAAGCTCGAGAAGCGGGTGCCGGTGGGGGGCGGGCTTGGCGGCGGCTCGTCCGACGCGGCGGCGACGCTGCTCCTCGTACGCGACCTGTTCGACCTGGACGTGACCGATGGGCGGCTCCGCGAGATCGCGATGACGCTGGGCTCCGACGTGGCGTTCTTCCTTGGGCGTGGACCCGCGCTGGTGGGTGGGCTGGGCGATGAGATCGAGGCCACACCCGGGGTGGAATCGGAGGTGGTCTTGGTCTTGCCCGACTTTGGGTGTCCGACCGGCCAAGTTTATCGGGCCTATGACGAGAACCCCGGTGACGGCGACGGATTCGATCGGCGGGTCGGGCTGGTCCGTGAGATGGCCCATGGGGGGCGTGTGGACGCGGAGGCGCTCTTCAACGACCTCGCAGCCCCAGCGGGGCGAGTGGCGGGTGGGCTCTCAGAGGTCATCCAGCGGGCTCAAGCGGTTGCTGAGGCCCCGGTGCACGTCACGGGTTCGGGGAGCGCCTGCTTCGTGGTATGCGAGGGGAGGGGGGCGGAGGCGCTTGCGGAGGACCTGCGGGATGAGTTCGAGGCGGGCGAGGGGCTCGGAGGGTGCCGGGTGGTGGTGGCGCGCCTGGTGCATTGAGAGGGGTACGGACCCTAAAGTGGGTGGGGGTCATTGCTTCCCCTGGGGTCTTGTTTGTGACATAAGGCCTGTAGGAGAATGGTCCTTGGCCCGATGCGCCGAGTTGGCGACGAGTCGGTTGGGATTCGGGCCGAATCTCGTGGGGGCCCGGGGATGCCGGGCCGCAACATCGATCAGGAGATGCACATGCCCGGCGCATTGCGAAGCTGTGGTGCCATCGGACTCGCCCTGGCCCTCTGCGCGTCGACCACCTCGGCGCAGCACGCGTACCCGTACTTCGACGCGCTGATCCCGCTCGAGCTCGACCTGTCGCGGGTCGTGGTCATCGACGACGGGGCGGCGCTCGCGGCGCCGCTCGCGGCGGACGCGACGCAGGCGCTCGCGGGCTTCGGGCTCGACACGACGACGCTCGACCCGCACCCCCAGCCCTTCACGTTCATGGTCGATACGCCCGGGTGGCTTGCGGGCGAGCAGGGCGTGCGCGATCTGGTCGGGGCGATCGCGAAGGAGGGCGCGGTCGACTTCGTCTCGCCCATGTTCTTCGATGAGCGGGGCGACCCGCTCTGGATCACGAACGACATCGCGGTGCGCTTCGTCGACGGCGTGACGGAGGCGCAGGCGGAGCAGATCGTCGGTGGGGAGTTGCCCGGCGCATCGGTCTCGGCTGCCAACTGGAGCAGGGTCGACGGGCTGCACCGCTTCACGTTCGATACGCGGGACGGGTTCGAGGTGCTCGAGGCGTCGGTCGCGCTGAGTGCGCACCCGCTTGTCGCGTTCGCGGAGCCCGGCATGGTGATGACGCTGCACCACGCCTTCGACTCCAACGACACGCAATACAACAACCTGTGGGGCATCAAGAACACGGGTCAGTCGGGCGGCACGCCTGATGTAGACATGGACGTGGACGTAGCGTGGGACATTTCGACCGGCAACGAGTCGATCAGGGTGCTCATCCTCGACGACGGCGTGGAGCAGGACCACGCGGACCTCAACCAGATCCCCGGCGCCGACTTCACGGGCAGCGGGTCGGGCGGCGGGCCCGCGGGCTCGTGCGACAACCACGGCACCAACGTCGCGGGGTGCACCTCCGCGGTTATCAACAACAGCTTTGGTGTCGCGGGCGTGTCGGGGGCGTGCCCCGTCGCGTCGGCCAAGTTCTCGATCTCGAATCCGCCGTGCCAGGGCTCGGGCACGTTCAGCCCGACGTCGCTCGTTAACGCGATCGAGTGGGGGCTCAACAACGGTGCGCGTGTGTCCAACAACTCCAACTCGCTCGGCCCATCCGCGGCGGTCACGACGAAGTACTCGACGAGCCGGGCGGAGGGCATGGTCCACTTCGCATCGACAGGCAATGACGGGCAGGGCTCGATCGCCTACCCCTCGAGCCTGGCCACGGTCAACGCGGTCGGCGCCATCACGCGGTTCGGTGGCAAGGCGTCGTTCTCGAACTTCGGCTCGGGCATCGCGTTCATCGCGCCGGGCGTGGACATCGTGACGACCGACCGGACGGGCGGCGATGGCAACTCGCCGAGCAGCTTCGCGACAGTGGACGGGACTTCGTTCGCGTCGCCCTACGCGACGGGTGTCGCGGCGCTGATCGTCTCGGTCGCGCCGAGCCTGACGCCCGACGAGGTCGAGCAGATCATGGAGGACACAGCGAAGGACTTCGGCGCTGCGGGCTACGACACCCTCTTCGGTTTCGGGATGCCCGACGCGGACGACGCGATGCTTGCGGCGATCGGGTCGGTGGACCCGCCCGGCAGCTTCAATGTCCTTGCCCCCACGGAGGGTGCCTCGGACCAGCCAGTCGATGTCCTCATCGCGTGGCTCACCGCGTCGGGGGCCGACTCCTTCCAGATCACGATCGACGATACCCCCGACCTGTCGTCGCCCGACCACGAGGCGCAGGTGTCGCCCACGGGTGGACCCGTCACGACCTACACGCCTGATCCCCCGCTCGCCCCGAACACGGACTACTTCCTACGGGTGACCGCTGTGAACGCCGGGGGCCAGACGATCGGGAACCCCTCGCTCGTCTCGTTCTCCACGGAGGCGGGGTGTGAGGGCGACCTGAACGGCGACCAGGAGGTGAACTCCTCGGACCTGAACGCCCTCCTCGCGGTCTTCGGGTCCGACCTCTCGAGCGGAGACGTGAACAACGATGGGTTCGTGGACTCCACGGACCTGAACCTGTTGCTCGCGAACTTCGGGGTGGTCTGTAACTGAAGTGTAACCGGCGTGGGCCGGAGGCCGCTTCTCGGGGGCGTGAGCGAAGCGTTACGCGAGTTTGAACGATGCAGGGGTGTTCGGGGGGTAATCTGTACGCTGCGGGGAGGCGAGACCGCCCCGTTCATGAACGACCGCAACGGACCTTGTTTGCAGTGGGAGACGAGTCAAGATGAAGTTCAACGCACGAGCACTGGTCCTGTCCGCCGCGGCCTTTGGTGTCGCGATGGCGGGCGGGTGCGAGCAGGAGACCGCGAAGCCCAAGGCGCAGCCCGTGAGCGCGCCGTCCGCTGAGCAGCCCGCAGACGCGATGGTCGATACGAAGGCGGAGCCCGCCCGCATCGCCGCGCCGGAGCGTCCGACTGTCGACCTGGGCGGCACCGCGGGCTCGGGCAGGCAGGCCCAGGGCACGCCCCGCCCACCGGCGACGGGTGACGGCGCCCCCGACATCGCTTTCGAGACGCCCGCCCACGACTTCGGCGTGACCTACGACGAGTCGAAGCTCGAGCACACCTTCGAGTTCCGCAACACGGGCAACGCGCCGCTTACCGTCGGGCGTGTCACGACCAGCTGCGGGTGCACGGGCGCCACGGTGGGCAAGAGCACCATCATGCCCGGCGAGACGGGCCAGCTCCACGTCACGTTCAAGCCCAAGCCCGTTGCGGGCCAGCAGACCAAGCAGGTCACCGTCTTCTCCAACGACCCCGACTCGCCCCAGACGGTCCTCTCCATTTCTGCCCGGATGATCCAGGCGGTCGAGATGCAGAACCTCCTCCGTTTGGGCACGGTGATGCGTGGCGACGAGAACCATGTGGTCCGCCTCGACCTCTACGCCCGCGACAAGAACTTCAAGCTCAAGTCGATCAAGTTCGACAAGGACCAGTTCATCACCTACCGCGAGGTCGAGGGCGCGAAGCCCCCGAAGATCGACCCCGAGACGCCCGGCTACAAGCTGATCGAGTTCGTCATCGACAAGGCGGCGCCCACGGGCACGTTCTCGCGCCAGATGGACGTGGTGCTCGACGCGGCGCCCGAGCCCGGCTCGGCGCAGCGTGAGCAGCGTTACAACGTCCGCCTGTTCGGCCAGATCCAGGGCGACCTCGTCCTCAACCCGACGTTCATGCGTGTCCCGCCCACGACCACGGGCGGCGAGTGGCAGGCGAGCACGATCCTGTACCTCCGCTCGGGCAGGGACTTCGAGGTGAGCTCCGCGGAGCTGATCGGCCCGGTCCCCGCGGTCCGCGACATCGACATCTCCTACGAGAAGTTCACGTACCAGGGCAAGCCCGCGTACAAGGTGACGGTGAGCGGCACCGCCGGCCCGAAGGCAACCGCCTATCGGGGCGACATCCGCGTGAAGACCAACCTGAAGGACGAGCCCGAGATGAAGCTCGTCTTCAACGGTCAGGTGCGCAACCCGCGTCCGTGATCGGGCGTGCGGAAACGCACGGGTGTGACAGTCTTGCAAGGCCGGGCCGAGAAGCCCGGCCTTTTCTCTTGCCCACGCGTGCGGCCCGGTCCCATAGCGCCGCACCTGTCGGGATAACCGACGCGTGGACAGGCGCAGGTGTGGACCGCTCGGTATGCGCCGGTACATTCCTTAGAGATGTCAGGACCGCGCCAGAGACATGTTGGACGTGTGCAGATTGCGCTCATTCTCGTGACGGGCGTGGCGGTGGGTGGGTGCGCGACCGGGCGCGCCGCGCCGGTGTGGCACACCCCTGCGCCGGCGCGTGCCACGGTCGCGGCGCCCGCCGGGTCGTCGGTGGAGCGGGGGCAGGCGGTGAGTGAGCGTGCCAACCCGCCCCTCCTGGCCCAGCGCGAGTGGGCGGTCGAGATCCCGCCCGCAGAGCGCCCGATCCGCTTCAACAGGTGGCGTCAGCGCTGGTAGGCGTTGGGTTGTCCCGCCAACGGTGTTGACAAGACCCGCGCACCGGAGATACTGGTGTTGGCGTCTTGCCAGGATCGCGGGCGTCACGGCGAAGGAGAGTGACCGTTCAATTCCGTGGTGGATGAGAACTCGCAGAGGCGGAGGTCACCCGCACGTGACGACAATTACCAAAAAAGACCTGACGGATCGCTTCGCGCAGGAACTGGATATCCCGCGCACGCAAGCGGCGGCGCAGATCCACACGCTGCTCGACATCGTCACGCAGATCCTCGCCAACGGGGATCGCCTCGAACTGCGCGACTTTGGCGTGATCGAGGTCAAACGGCGCGAGGCGCGCGTCGCCCAGAACCCCGCGACGCTCGAGCCCATCCCCGTGCCGCCCCGCAACGTCGTGCGGTTCCGCGCCGGTCGCAAGCTCGTCGATGCGGTCCAGCCCGGCGCCGAGCGCATCGTCGTGCGGCGCGCTGAGCCCTCGAAGAAGGGTGATCAGCCCCAGCAGGGCGACTCTTCCAAACGCTGAGCTATCATGGGCGGTCGCAACAGGGGCGATCGCCCCATGCCGCCCTGAGGTCAGCCTACGGAGAGCCCGCCATGAGCCAAGCCGCCACCCTTCTCGCCAACGAGGCGGACACCCTTCTGACGTACGAGTGCAAGGGCGTGCCGCGTGCGGCCCTCCACGCCCCGGGGCCCGACTTCGTCTCGCGCATCATGGAGGCGACCGACCGCCCGACCAACGTCCTCCGCAACTTCCAGCTCATGCTCGACACGGGCAGGCTCGGCGGCACGGGCTACCTCTCGATCCTCCCCGTCGACCAGGGCATCGAGCACTCCGCCGGCGCGAGCTTCGCCCCGAACCCCGAGTACTTTGACCCGGAGAAGATCGTCGAACTCGCCTACGAGGGCGGGTGCAACGCGGTCGCCTCGACGCTCGGCGTGCTCGGCGCCTGCTCGCGCAGGTGGGCCCACAAGATCCCCTTCATGGTCAAGCTCAACCACAACGAGCTGCTGACCTACCCCAACATGCACGACCAGACGCGCTACGGCAGCGTGCGCCAGGCGTTTGAGATGGGCGCGGTTGCGGTTGGGGCGACGATCTACTTCGGGTCCGATGAGAGCAGGAGGCAGATCGACGAGGTCTCCGCGTGGTTCGAGGAGGCCCACATGCTCGGCATGGTCACGGTGCTCTGGTGTTACATGCGCAACAGCGCGTTCAACATCGATGGCGTCGACCACCACACCGCCGCGGACCTGACGGCTCAGGCCAACCACTTGGGCGTCACCATCCAGGCGGACATCATCAAGCAGAAGCTCCCGACGCACACGGGCGGCTACCTCGCGCTCAACATGGGCGATTCGTCGTACGGCAAGTTCGACAAGCGCATCTACACCGACCTGACGGGGTGCAAGGAAGATGGCTCGGGCGCGAACCCGATCGAGCTGTGCCGGTACCAGGTGGCGAACTGCTACGCGGGTCGCGCGCCGTTGCTCAACTCAGGGGGCGCGAGCAAGGGCGAAGCCAAGAGCGACCTGCACGACGCGGTGCGCACCGCGGTGATCAACAAACGCGCGGGCGGCATCGGGCTGATCTCGGGGCGCAAGGCGTTCCAGAAGCCGATGGCGGGCGGGGTTGAACTGCTCAACGCGATCCAGGATGTATACCTGGATGAGTCGGTGACGCTGGCTTGAACCCTGGATGGACGACTTCAAGATCGAGCACTTCGAGCGGGAGCATGGGGCGGGGACGTTTCCGGTTCATCGCCGCCTCAGCGTGTTCGAATGCGACCGTCTCGTTCACGCCCTGGGTCAGCGACTAGGCATTGATGAACCCTCTCGCGAGACGGTGCAGGATCATCTCACCGGGCGTTATCGGTTCCATGTCGTTCTTGAGGAGCCGAACGCCGAGATGCTGCGCGCAGCGCTTCTGACGTGCAGCGCGGAGTTGCCCGATCGCGTTTACCTGAACTGGGATCGCTTCCAGACGGTGGACGAGATGAGCGCACGGGACCTTATTGGCCACTTCGATGACATTTGGTACCCGGCGTCCGACGATTTGGACATCATCCACCCTGCGGGTGAGTGGGTGGTGCTCGTGCATCACGAAGGATGGGTCTACCTGGCAGACCTGGGAGCACGAGCATGAGTGGTCTTGTTCAGAGCGGTATTCTCCCCGCCTACCGCTTCAACCTCGCCTACGCGCGCGCCCTCGCAACAGGCATCGACCCCGCGACCGCCGCGCGGTCCGCGGGCCCGGGCCTTGAGAGCCACCCCGTCTTCATCCTCGGCCACCTCTGCACGGGCGCTGCGTACACCGCGAAGTACCTGGGCGGCGAGGTCACGCTCCCAGAGCCCTGGTTCGACATGTTCGGCAGGCGAGGCCCGAACGATCACCGCCTCCCGGACACCGGCGCGGCGTACCCGGCGCTCGACGAAACGCTCGCCGAACTCGAGCGCCAGCACGAAGCGGTAGAGGCGCTGCTTGCGGGCTTCCCTGAAGCGCGCCTGCCTGAGCCGAGCGAGTGGCGGCTCGATGAGTATCTCCCCACCTACGCCGATCTGCTGCTGTTCATGTGCGTGACGCACGAAGCGCTGCATCTGGGGCAGTTCGCGGCGTGGCGTCGAGCGAAGGGGATGCCATCAGCAATGGCGACGATGTGATTGGCGTTCGTGGTCGTGCGCTGCTGACGGGCCTGCGAGTTAGCGCTCGGACGAACGCGAAGACGCTCTGACCGGGAGGCCGGTCAGTGGTACGTCAGCGCTCGATGGTGCGAGGGGAGGGCTTGGGCTCGGCGCTCTGCACTTCGTCGGTGCTCGGCCCAACCGCCTCGCGGACTGCCCGCGCGATCCCCGCCGCGTCGAGCCCGACCTCGGCGAGTTGGTTTGATCTGCTGTCCTGGTAGACCCACTCGTCGGGCAGGGCGAGGCGCGTGATGCCGGCAGAGTCGAGCCCCCGCTCATTCGCTGCTTCAAGCACCGCAGCGCCGAAGCCGCCCTGGATGGAGTGGTCTTCGACGGTGAGGATCGGGATGCCCGCACTGATGAGTTGCTCGACGAGGGCGATGTCGACGGGCTTGGCGAAGCGGGCGTCGTAGACGGCGACACGTGTCTCCGAGGGCGCGAGCAGGCCTGCTGCTTCGAGCGAGGTGGTCGCAGTCGTGCCGTACGCGAGGATCGCGGCATCGGGGGTTGTGGTGGCCCGGCTCGCCGAGCCGGGTTCCTGCGCAGCAGGAGCGGTTGGGGTAGTCGAGGACCCGGCTCGGCGAGCCGGGCCACCGGGGATGTCAAACTCCGGCGTCAGGCAGCGGGCCTTGCCAAGCTCGAATGGCGGGCACGGGCCCAGCGCGGCCGCGGCATCGCTCACGTTATCACGCGGGTAGCGCACGGCGCTCAGCCCCGCGTCGTACCCGCGCATGAACTCGAGCGAGGCCTTGAGCGAGTCCTCATCCATCGCTGCCATCAGCACAACGCCCGGTAGCGTGCGTAGCAGGGCGATATCGCAGAAGCCGTGGTGGACGGCGCCATCGCCGCCGACGAGCCCCGCGCGGTCGAGGCACAACCGCACCGCGAGGCCCTGCAGCGCGACCTCCTGAAAGGCCTGGTCGAAGGCGCGCTGGAGGAACGTGGAGTACACGGCGAAGAACGGGCGGAGGCCCGTCTTGGCCATGCCCGCCATCATGTCCATCGCGTGGCTCTCGCAGATGCCCGTGTCGAACGTGCGATCGGGGAAGCGCTCGCCGACCTTGTCGATGCCCGTCCCGCCGGGCATTGCTGCGGTGCACGCCACGACCTTGTCATCGCGTTCCATCACCTCGGTCATCGCGTCCGCGAACGCCGTGGTGAACGAACGCCCCTTGCTCGCGAGTTCGACCCGGCACGAATCGGGGTCGTACTTGAACGCGGCGGGCGAGTGGAAGGTCGTGGCATCGCCTTCGGCGAACTCGTAGCCCTTGCCCTTCACCGTCTTGACGTGGAGCACGACGGGCCGCCCGACGTCCTTGACCTCCGCGAGCATCTCGACGAGCGTCGGCATGTCGTGGCCATCGATGGGGCCGACGGTGAGCAGGCCGAAATGCTCGAACCACGTGTTCTCGGCGACCGCGGCCTTGGCGATCTCGCTCATGCGGTGGTAGGCGTCGATGGCGAGCGAGCCGCCCGGCACGTTGTCGAGCACCTTGCGCGCCTGGCGCTTCATGCCCGTGTACATCGGGTTGATGCGCACGCGGTCGAACGTCGCGGCCATCGCGCCCTGCGGCTTGGAGATGGACATGCCGTTGTCGTTGAGCACGACGAGGAACTGGCGCTTGAGCGTGCCCGCGTTGTTGAGGCCTTCCATCGCGACGCCGTTGACAATCGATGCGTCGCCAATGAGCGTGACGACGTGGCGCCCGTCGGGCTTGTCGCGTGGGTCGAAGGCCTCCCCATTGAGGGTGTCGCCCCGCGCCATGCCGACCGCGGTCGAGATCCCCGTACCCGCGTGGCCTACCGAGAACAGGTCGAACGCGGACTCGCGCGGGTCGGGGAAGCCCGCCATGCCCGTGCGCGTGCGCAGCCCACCGAGCATGCCCGCCCGCCCCGTGAGGAGCTTGTGGGGGTAGCACTGGTGGCCCACATCGAAGAGCAGGCGGTCGTGCGCGAAGTCGAAGACGTAGTGCATCGCGACGGTGAGCTCGCACACGCCCAGGTTGGGGGCGAGGTGGCCGCCGGTCTTCGAGACCTGGTCGCAGATCGCCTCGCGTATCTCCTGGGCGACCTCGGCGAGCTGCGGGATGGTCAGCGACCGCAGGTCGGCGGGTGTGGAGATCTGGTCGAGGAGGCGAGGCATGGGGCGAGGCTCCGAGCTTTCAATGAGTTCTGAAACAATTGTAGTGTAAACCGGTGCGTGAATCCAGGGCTATCTCGTCCGTCGGGCCGCGAAAGTGGCGAGTTCGCGGAGGGGGTCGGTCGGGCCCGCCCACCCCTGGTCGAGGGTGGCGAGGGCACGGGCGAGGAGGTCCTCTGCTCGCTCGCGTGAGCCCGCAACGCCGAAGACCCTTGGGTAGGTCAGCTTGCCGGCACCCGCGTCCTTACCGCTGCGCTTGCCCAGATGTTCGCCCGTCTGCTCCACATCGAGCAGATCGTCGACGATCTGAAAGAGAAGCCCGATATCTCCGGCGTAGTTGGTGATCGCGTCGAGGCGGCCGGGGGTGGTAGTGGGGGCGCACAGGACGCCCATCCGGGCGGCGGCGGTGATCAGGGCGCCAGTCTTCTCGCGGTGGATGCGCTCGAGGCGGTCGGCGTCGGTCGCGCCGTCGGTGTCGCCGAGGGTGTCTCGGACCTGGCCGTTGATCATCGCGGCGGTCGCGCTGCTCAACTCGTGGCTCAACGTTGCGCTCAGGTCGGGGGGCGCGGCGCGCTCACTCAGGACGCGGAACGCGAGGGTGAGCAGGGCATCGCCCGCGAGGATGGCGAGGGCTTCACCGAAAGCGATGTGGGCGGTGGGGCGACCGCGCCTCAGGTCGTCGTCGTCCATCGCGGGGAGGTCGTCGTGCACGAGGGAGAAGGCGTGGACCATCTCGACCGCGGCGGCGGCGGGGAGCGCACTTTCGACGGTCCCGCCCGCCGCGATGCACGCGTGGACCGTGAGGAGGGGGCGTGCCCGCTTGCCCGGTGAGAGGAGCGCGTAGCGTGTGGCCTCGTCGAGCCTCGCGGGCATCGATGCGTCGTCGAGGGCCTGTGCGAGGAAGGCGTCGATGTGGGCGCGGGGCGCGGTGACCGCCTCGCTCAGTTCCACATTGATCGATGACGGGGCGGGCTCACCCATGGGGACAGAGTAGGGGGCAAGCGGTGGCGCGTCCGGTAGGATGGGGCGATGCTCGATGCCGTCCTGAACCTGTTCGAGCGGGGCGGGCCCGTCATGTGGCCCCTGCTCATCCTGAGCGTGGTGTCGATCACGCTGACGTTCGAGCGCTCGCTCTACTGGCTCCGCCAGCACGCGCCGGGGCGTCGGCGTCGGCTTGCTGGGACCGCCGATGCGCTGCGTGAGGGCGACCTCGAGGACGCCCGCCGGCGTGCTCGCGATGACCGCTCGGTGTACGGGCGGGTCGTCGGGGTGCTGCTCGGGCATCGTCCGTCCGACGGGCTCGCGATCGAGCTCGTCGAGCTCCATCGGGGCGAGATCGAGCGCTTTGGCGCGACGCTCGCCACCATCACCACCGCGGCGCCTCTCCTGGGGATCCTCGGCACGGTGCTCGGGATCATCGATTCGTTCGAACTGCTTGGCGATGCCCAGGCGGTGGTCGACGTGGCGGCGGTGGCGGGCGGGATCGCGGAGGCGCTGATCACGACGGCGTTCGGGCTGGTGGTCGCGCTGATCACGCTCTTCCCGATGATGGTGTTCCGGGCCCAGGGGGATCGGTGCGTGGGCATGATCGAGATGCTCGCCGCCGCCCGTCTCGGGGCCAAGGGGTAGCGTTGCGGGCGGAACACGGGCGTGCGTGCCGATACGCTCCACTATGACGCACCTGCAAGCGGGCATCCAGATGAACGACAGCGCGACACGCCCACCCCACGCGCGCGGGGTGGTGGTCATAGGAGACGGCGGGGCCGCGCTGTGCCCGGCCCTTGCGTCGGAGCTTGTGGGGTGGCGTGTGTGCGATGGCGCATCGATCGAGCAGATCGGTCCGATCGGCAAGCTGACGATCATCCACGCCACGCCCGCGCCCGACGAAGCGGGGCGGGCCCAACTCGTTGCGGCGTGCGAGCGGGCAGTGCGCGAAGGGTGGGCGTCGTCGGTGGAGGTCATCGCGGAGTGGGCGCACGATGGGGCGTACGCGAACTGGCTCGGGGCCGATGGGCACGACGACCACGCCGCGCTTTCTGAACAGCGGGTCGCATCGCTCGCGCCCGTGCTGGCGGCGATCGTCAGGCGCGGGCCGCGGGTGGCGCACAAGCGCGATGCCCCGCCCCCGGCCCACTCGGCGGGCGAGTTGGTCGGTTCGCTCATCATGATCGGGGTGAGCGTCGAGGGGCGGCTTGGCACGGGCCTCGGTCAGCCCATGGCCCACGTCACACCCGACGAACTCGCAGCGCTCAAGCTGCCCCAGCGCGCCGTGTACGACCTGCTGAGGGACCTCGCGGCCGAGCCCGGCGTGCGCGAGTGTCTCGTGTGGAACACGTGTGCGCGCATGGAGCTCTACGCGTGGACCGCTCCTGAGAGCGATCGCGAGGAGCTTGCGGGTCGGCTGCGTCAGGCGGTGTTCCAAGGGGCCGGAGCGTCGACGCACATCGTCGAGGTGCGCGCGCGCGATGCGTGGCTCCACCTCCTCCGCACGGCGGTCGGGCTCAACTCGACGATGCCCGGAGATGCGGAGGTCATCGAGCAGCTCCGCGCCGCCCAGCGTATGGCGGCGTACACGGGTGCATCGGGCAGCCGCGCTCAGGCGCTGCTTGACGAGGTCGATCGCGTGGTGGCCCACGTGCGCGAGAACACGCTTTGGGGGTCGTGCATGCGCGGGTACACGCACGCGGCGCTCGAGCGCGCTCTCGATCGCCAACCCGGCGCGGGCGACCGCTGCCTGGTGGTTGGGGGGTCGACGACGTCGTGCTCCGTGCTGCGTTATCTCATAGATGCGGGCGTGGCGCCGGCCAACATCACGCTCGCCTACCGCGGCGAGGGGCGGCGGCGTCTGGTCCAGCAGGTCCGCGAGATCGCGGGCGAGGCGCTGAAGCGCCTGCGCCTGGGCAGCTACGACACTCCCGAACTGCACGGCGCGGCTCGCGACGCGGACTTCATCCTCCTCGGCGTGGACCGGCGCGAACACATCCTGGATGGAGGGTCCCTCGGCGGGCGCGACGGGGGCCGCCCTCTGACGATCGTGGACTTCAACACCCACCCGTCGACCAAGGGGGTGGGGGACGTTGCGGGGGTCCGTCTGATTGAGGCTGGGGCGTTGGCGGCGGCGGTCGAGGAGGCCTCCCTCGAATCGCTGCGGGACCCGACGTTCCACCATGCCAAGGTGGATGCGGAGCGGGCCATCGCCGAGCGGGTGGCGATGGGCCCCTGATCGGAGCCCCGTTTGCCCCAAGGCGGGCGGTGGACCTATCCTTGCTCCCGGCACTCTGCATGGGTGCCACCGACGGGCGATTGGCGCAGTTGGCTAGCGCGCATCGTTGACATCGATGAGGTCACTGGTTCGAGCCCAGTATCGCCCACTTGCACCCCAAGGAGGCCGCCCCGGCGGCCTCGGGTGCTTTTTGGACCACCCGAGATAGCCTTTCCCAAGGGGTCGTCGGGGAACCGGGTGCAAATCCGCGGGCACTCGGCGGTATCGTCCACCCGTCAGATCGCAAAGTTGAAGGAGAACACCCGATGGGACACCCGTCCATCACACGTATCGCCCGCCCCGCCGCCGTCTTCCTCGCCGCCTCGCTCGCGTGCGCTTCGGGCGGCGCCGCCCTCGCGCAGGGCAGCGTGCCCCTCATCCCGCGCGATGTGCTGTTCGGCAACCCCGAGCGGGCCGGCGTGCAGCTGAGCCCAGACGGCACGCGCATCACGTTCCTCGCTCCGCTCGATGGCGTCCTCAATATCTGGATGGCGCCCGCGGACGACCCGAAGAACGCCACAGCGCTCACCGACGACGACGACCGCGGCATCCGCCAGTACTTCTGGATGGCCAACGCGAGCCACATCGTCTACCTCCAGGACCGCGACGGCGATGAGAATCTGCGGGCTTACTCGCTCAACACGAAGACGGGCGACGAGCTGATCCTCACGCCCGCGGAGGGCATCCGGGCTCAGGTGGTCCACACCTCGCGCGACTACCCCGACGAGCTGCTCATCGGGCTCAACGACCGCGACCCCGCGATGCACGATGTCTACCGCGTCGACGTCCGGACTGGGGAACGCCAGCTCGTCTACGAGAACCACGACTACGCGGGCTTCATCGTTGATGACAGCTTCGACATCCGCCTGGGCGCGCAGATGCAGCCCGATGGGTCGATGCTCTACCAGACCCTCGACGAGGAGACGGGCGAGGCCGACGACTTCCTCCGTGTGCCCTTCGAGGACGCCCAGACCACGACGATCTTCGGATTCGACCGCGATGGCGACACGATGTTCTGGGTGGACTCGCGCGGGCGTAACACCGCGGCGCTGTTCAAGACCGACCTCAACACGAACAAGGTCACCAAGGTGTTCGAGGACCCGAAGTCCGACACCGCGGGCGCGATGATCGACCCGATCACATCAGAGATCGAGGCGGTCGCGTCGAACTACCTGCGCACCAAGTGGACGGTCCTCGACGACGAGATGGGCGCGGACCTCAACTACCTGAAGTCCGTGCACGATGGCGAGATCAACGTTACGAGCAGGACGCTCGATGATTCGCGCTGGATCGTGGCCTACGCGGACGACAACGGCCCCACGCAGTACGTGCTCTACGACCGCGATGGGAAGCGCAATGCGACGGACCTGTTCGTCAACCGACCCGACCTCGTCGGGCTCCCGCTCGCCCCCATGCACCCGGTTGAGATCACGGCACGCGATGGGCTCATCCTCCCGAGCTACCTCTCGCTGCCCGTTTGGACCGACACCGATGAGAACGCGCGTCCTGACAAGCCGCTCCCGACCATCCTGTGGGTGCACGGCGGTCCGTGGGGCCGCGATTCGTGGGGCTTCCATCCGTACCACCAGTGGCTCACCAACCGCGGTTACGCGGTGATCTCCGTGAACTTCCGCGCCTCGACGGGGTTCGGCAAGGAATTCCTCAACGCGGGCAACGGTGAGTGGGCGGATGCCATGCATACCGACCTGCTCGACGCGGTCGAGTGGGCGGTCGCGGAGGGCATCGCGGACCGCGACAAGGTCGGCATCGCGGGCGGGTCGTACGGCGGCTACGCCACCCTCGCGGCGCTCACGCTCTCACCTGAGGTGTTCGCGGCGGGCGCTTCGATCGTCGGGCCTTCGAACCTCATCACGCTCCTCGAGTCGATCCCGCCCTACTGGGAGCCCGCGATCGCGATGTTTGCCGAGCGCGTGGCGGACCACCGCACCGCCGAGGGTCGGCGCAAGCTGCGCGACATGTCGCCCCTGACGCATGTGGATGAGATCGTCCGCCCACTGCTCATCGGGCAGGGCGCCAACGACCCGCGCGTGAAGCAGCCCGAGAGCGACCAGATCGTCCACGCGATGCAGCAGCGCGGGCTGCCCGTCACCTATGTCCTGTTCCCCGACGAGGGGCACGGCTTCCGCAGGCCCGAGAACAGCAAAGCGTTCAACGCGGTGCTCGAGGTGTTCATGGGTGAGCACCTGGGCGGGCGTGTCGAGCCGATCGGGTCGGATGTCAACGAGTCCTCGGCGCTCGTCATGGCGCTGGGCGGGCTCGAGCTGCCGGGCGTCGTGGAGACGCCTTTCGAGTACGACCCGAACGCGCCGGTCGAGAAGGACGGGGGCATCCCGGAGGTTGGCTACGAGGACCTCAACGACGAGCAGCGGATGGGCGTCGAGCAGGCGCTCGAGCAGATCAAGGCCGCGCCGCCCGAGATGCTTCCGATGGTCCTTCAGCAGATCGAGGCGTCGGTGAACATGGCGCCGGAAGATCAGAAGCCGGCGGTCCAGTACCTTTATCACACGGTGCGCAAGATGATCGAGGCCAACGAGGGCGATGCGGCGAGCGAGTAAGGCACGTCGGATGAGCCCGTCCTGATACGACAAGAGCCCCGCGCCGTGCGCGGGGCTCTTTCTGTTTGTGGTTCGGATGCCGGATGGGGCTCAGTTCAGCTGGCCTCGGCACGGGGGTGCGCATCGTCGTAGCTCTTGCGCAGGCGCTGGGTGGTGAGGTGTGTGTAGGTCTGGGTGGTGCTGAGCGATCGGTGGCCGAGCAGTTCCTGGACGGAGCGCAGGTCGGCGCCGTTGTCGAGGAGGTGCGTCGCGAAGGAGTGGCGCAGGGTGTGGGGCGAGATCGATGGGTCGAGCCCGACCTGGCGCAGGTACTTGTCGAGCTTGCGGCGCACCGAGCGGGACGAGAGGCGCCCGCCGTGCTTGTTGATGAAGAGCGGCTTGCCCGGGGTGGCGGTGTTCCAGCAGTGGGCGTAGCGCGGGTCGTTGCGCAGGACCTCGACGTAGTGGCGGATGGAGGAGTGGGCGTGGCCGAGGAGCGGGACGAGCCGCTCCTTCTTGCCCTTGCCCCGCACACGGATCATCTCGTTCTCGACGTCGAGGTCTTCGATGTTGAGCTCGACGAGTTCGGAGACGCGGAGGCCCGTCGAGTAGAGGGTGGTGAGCATGGCGCGGTCGCGCGAGCCCAGGACCTCTGTGTCGTCGGGCGTGGCGATGAGCTGCTCGATCTGCTCGACGGAGATCGCCTTGGGCAGACGCTTGGCCTGTCGTGGGGTGCGGATGAGCACCATCGGGTTGGTCTCGACGAAGCCGCGCTTGAGCGCCCACTTGTAGAACGAGCGGAGCGTGGCGATCTTCCGCGCCATGGTGGCGGCGGAGTAGTTGTGCTGGCCCAGGTGCGCGAGGTAGTCGCGGATCGAGTCGGTTGATGCGGAAGCGATGGCGTGCGTCAGGGTCGGGCCCTGACGTGTCCCGCTCGCGAGCTTGTCCATCGCGGCCTTCTCCGCGGCCTCATCGATGCTCGACGAGCCAGAGCGCTGGAGGAGGTACTCGACGTGCTGGCGGAGGTCTGCGCCGTAGCAGCGAGCGGTGTACGGGCTGAAGTGCCGTTCATCTGTGAGGAAGCTCAGGAAGGCATCGACGATCGGGAGGGTGTTCATCCGTGCTTCTCCAACTCTCCATGTCCCATGGGGACTGCCACTCCTGGCGACTGCTAATCGGACCCAAAGGCCCGATGGGCTCCACATCGTAGGCATCGACCGAAGGGGCGGAAAAAGCCGGTCCGATCGAGGAATTAGCCCGTTCTTAGGTACGTCTGTAACGGTTATCGGGTTTCATTCGGCTTGGGCCTGTTGGACGCCCCGCGAGCCCGTGTGGCGGGCGTCGACGCGCCCGTGCTCCGCGATGAGGACGGCTTCAATTAGGGTGAATGCACCAAAATTCTCGAAGTCGCTCATCGAGCGGATGTAGCGGTGCCACCCGAGCGCGGACTGCTCGTCGTACCGCCCTTCGGCGTAGCGGCGGACCTCCGACTGCGTCGAGTAGCTCGAGGCGTCGAGGTGGAGGGCGGCGGTGGCGACCGGCGCGGTCCGCGAGGGCGAATACACGAAGGACTCATCGGACCACGCCGCCTGGATCAGCGCGGGGTCCATCGCGTCGGGCCCACCCGCGCCAGCGCGGGGCGTCTGGGCAAAGAGCACGGCGGAGAGCCCGAGCTGGAGCGGCTCGTACGGCGACCACGCGTTGACCGTCGAGATGAGCACGGCGTCGGCGTCGAGGAATCGCGCGAGCGCGGAGGCGTCCTGTGGCGTCGCGACGTGCGACATCTCGAGGGAGGCCATCGCGTCGATGGTCCGGTTGACGGGCAGCGCGGTGATGCCCCGCGTGTTCTGCAGCTGCGCCACGAGGCGGTCGGCGAACTCTGCGCCGTCGACATGCGGCAGCCCCGTGAGGTTGCTCGATGGCGGGACCGCGATGATCACACCCCGTTCGTAGGGGGAACTCAGGCCCGCTTGCCTGGGCGGTGTGGACTGGCATGCGCAGAGCGCGGCCATCGTGAGGGTGAGGGCGATGAATGGGGCGGGGCGGCTCATCGTCGGATTCTCAGTTCTCGTTGGGGTCGACTTCGACCAGTTCGGTCGCGTTCAGGCTCGACTCCTGGCGGACCGTCGTGTCGTTCATGGGCGTGACGGCGGCGGCCTGGATGGCCTGGGCCGGGCGGATGGACCACAGGCTGTCGTGGCCCGAGCGGTTCGAGATGTAGTACACCGACCCGTCGGGCGCCCAGGCGGGCATCAGGTTGACGTCGCGTCCACGGGTCAGGTTGGTGCGCGAAGTGCCATCGGCGCGGGCGATCCAGATGTCGCCCTGCGTGGGGCGGACCGAGCGCGCCGGGGGGTTGGGCACGACCGCGAAGGCGACGTGCGAGCCATCGTCGGACCAGGTGGGGTTGATGACCGCGGCCACGGGGCTCGACGCGATCTCTGTGGGCTGGGTGGCCTCGCCATCGATGTAGCTGATCTTCCACACGCTGAACAGGCGGCTGCCGCGCTCGCGTGGGCGCTGGAAGACGATCTCGTTGGCGCTGGGGTGCCAGTCGGGGAAGAGCCCGTAGGTCAGGAAGGTGACCGCGTTGGGCTTGCTCAGGTCGCGGAGCCAGACCTCCCAGCGGTCCGCGTTCTGGCCAAGCCTGCAGTAGGCGAGCTTGGTGCCGTCGTGCGACCAGGTGGGGTGCATCTCGTGGCCCGGGTCGTTGGTGACCTGGACGGCCTGCCCGCCATCGGCGTTCATGATGTAGATGTTCCAGTCGCCCGAGCGGTTGGAGGCGAAGGCGACGCGCGTGCCGTCGGGGCTGATCGCGGGCATCACGTCGTGGGCCGGGTCGGAGGTCAGTTGCGTGAGCGCGGTGCCGTGCACGTTCTGGACGTAGATGTCCGCGGTGCGCCGGTGCCGGGTCGAGGCGAAGTAGACCTTCTGGCCATCGGCCGCGACGGCGGGGTCAAAGTCGGCGCCCTCGTCCGCGAAGGAAACGCGGCGCGAGTTCTCGGGGTGCTCATAGTCGGTGCGGGTGGGCGTGGCGGCCCCCGACGAGCCCACGGAGGGGAGGTCGGCGAAGACGGCGGAGTAGCCGTCGTAGCCCGTCACGGAGGGGCCCTGGTGCGTGGACACGTTCGTCACGAACGGGTCTTGCGGGGCGGGCGCTGCCGCGGGGGTGTAGGTGGGCTGGGCGCGGTGCGTGGAGACGTGGCGCGATGACCCGCTCGAAGAGCAGGCGCAGAGCGTGGTCAGCACGGCGAGTGTTGCGGGAGCGAGAAGATGGCGCATGGCAAGCCTCCGAGCGCGCCGAGGTCGGCGCCGCGGCGTCGCGCCTTGCGGCGCTCGCGCGTCATTCGTGTGGTCCGCAGCTCCGCCGCGTTCTTTCCCTAGCGGGCGCACTCCTCGCCCGCAGACTGGCAGATCGGACCGGGTTTGTTATCTGCTTGAGTCCGCCAAGGAGAAACGCCCGAAGCGTGGGTCCCTTTGGGGGGGTCGGCGTGCGCGGGCACGCCCCCCTTATGCGGTGGGCGATTCGCCTTCGAGGACCTCCTGGGCGACGTCGGCCAATCGCCGGCGCGAGGCGCGGGCCTCACGCTGGAGCCACGCGTGCGCATCGTTCTCGGTCATGCCGCGGGATTCGATGAGTTTCCACTTGGCCTGCTCGACGGCCCGGCGTGACGCGAGCGAGCGCTCGAGTTGATCGACACGGTCCGCCAGGTCCTCGTGGGTGCCCGCCCGGCGGAGGGCGACCTCGACCGCGGCGCGAAGGGCCGCTGCCTCAACGGGCTTGACGAGGTACCCGAACACCCCGGCCTGGGCCGCTTCGTCGACGTAGCCCGGGTCCGCGTAGGCGGTGACGATCACGGACGGGATCGCGAGTTCTTCCCAGATCTGGCGCGCGGCTTCGAGCCCGCCGATGCCCGGCATCGAGATGTCGAGCAGCGCGATGTCGGGCCCCGACTCGCGTGCGAGGCGGACCGCGCTCTCGCCATCCGCGACAGGGCCCTGGACGTGGTAGCCCAGGCGCGACATCGCATTGGCGAGGCCCTCGGCCATGAGGTGCTCATCGTCCGCGATCAGGACGGTCACGACCCCGGCGCGCTCCGGGGCCTCTCCGTTCAATTCAGGTTGGCTCATGCTCCCCACTGGTGGCCTCCGTCTCCCTGTGCCGCCAAAGATTCTACTGCGACCCGTCGCCCATGCAAGCTCCTTCCAGAGGCGCATAGCGAAGGAAGCGGCTCGATTAGTCGAGCCAGTCCTTCGCGGCAAGGCGTTCGGGGAGGTACGTCTCGGTCACAAAGCTGATCCCCTTAGTGATGAGCGATTCGACCTCCATTTTGAAGCCGTTGCTCAGCATCTTCTTGAACTCGAGCTGCCAGGGTTTCTTGCCCGTGAACCAGGGGTATTCGGCGATCTGCTTTGCGCGGGCGATGTCGCGGTCGTTGAGCGAGATCTCGACGTCGTTGGACAGGCCGTAGCGCTCGTAGTCGATGGCCCGGATGCCCAGGAACTTCGCATCGGGCACGGCCATGCGCTCGCTCTCGAACGCGAGGTTGATCGAGCCCTGCTTGATGACGGAGTAGATGTAGTGTCCCCATGGGTCGCAGTCGAGGAGGCAGTAGACGGGCAAGCCGAGCTCGTCGTGCATGCGGCGGAGGAGTCTGCGCACGCCCCGCGGCGGCTGGCCCCCGCCCTCGGTCAGGATGCAGTTGTGCTTCTCCCAGAAGCGGTCCTCGTTGAAGCGCGACCAGACGGTGTTCTTCTCGACGTGCAGGATGAAGTCGGCCTCGCACTCCTTGAACTGCATCGCGGCGGGCTCCACGATCGATGGGATCGCGTAGCCGCCAGAGCCCATGCGCCGGCAGTTGATCTCATCGCCCGAGTCGATGACCGTGATGTTCCCGACCATCGTGCCCGCCTTCTTCGCGAACAGGTGGAGCTCCTCGCGCAACGACCCGAGGATCGTCTCGAGGTCTTCGAGCACCGCGTCGGACTCGCTCTGGTCGGCGAGGGTCTTCTCCTTCGTGCCCGCGATGTCGTGCAGC
The DNA here is from genome assembly GCA_965228605.1 of Phycisphaerales bacterium. Lineage (GTDB taxonomy): Bacteria > Planctomycetota > Phycisphaerae > Phycisphaerales > UBA1924. The sequence continues at coordinate 1,922,951 of OZ245825.1, read as the reverse complement.
GACTTGTAGAACATGCCACGAAGGCTCGTGGTCTTGCCCTGCTCGACGAGGTCCTTCACGCCGGCCGAGACGAGCAGCGTCTGCATGAACTTCTTCGCGCTCTTGAGGTCGAAGAGCGGGCGGTCAGAGGTCGCCTCGCCCATTTCGAGGATGCGCTTCCGCGCGTTGTAGCTCGTGTTGGAGAGGGTGCGCGACGGGACATCGAGCGTCGGCTCGCCGCCCTTGAGGCTCGTGCGTTCGACGGCTTGTGCGAGCTTGGCGACTTGTTCGAGGGTGCGCGCATCGGTGTCGCGGGCGCCGGAGCGGACGCTGGGTTGCTTTCGACGTGTCTTCTTTGTGGTCTTCTTCTTGGCCATGGCACCTAGGCACAGTAGTCTCTATTGGATTGGAACTCGCCGCGGGAACGGCGGATGGTATCGTGCCTTGTCTCCGCTGGCAGGCGCTCAATGGGAGGAAGAGATGCACAACTGTTCTTGTCTGGCACTGCTTTCTGCGGCGTCGGCCGGCGTCGCCGGCACAGTAGTCGAACAGGACCTGAAGCTGATCCCAGACGAGAGCATCGCCCTCGCCTCGACTGGGTTCTCAGTCGGGGTGTCCGGTGCCGTCGCGATCGTTGGCGCACCCTTCGTGTTCAACAATGGGGGGGAGGCGGGCGTCGTGTATCTATTCGACGCTGAGAGCGGGAATCAGATTCAGAAGGTGGCTCCAGATGATCCCATGGGTGGGGACCGCTTTGGTTGGTCGTTGGCGATGGAAGGAGCCACGTTGGTAGTCGGCGCGCCGTTCCGCGATGGTCCGACGGGGAACTCGAACTGGGGCGCGGCGTACGTCTTCGACTCGGAGGCCTGGCTCCAGACCGGCCTGCTGGTGGCTGAGGATGCCGGCCCGCAGGACTGGCTCGGGTCCGATGTGGCGGTCTCCGGCGATCTGGTCGTGCTGGGGGCTCCCAACAAGGGCAGCGGCGGTGTGAACGTCGGCGCCGCATACGTCTTCAATGCCTCAACCATGACTCAGATCGCCAAGCTCGTGCCCGCCGACGGCGCGCATGGCGACAACTTCGGGCTCCGCGTTGCGATCGATGGTACGACCGTCATCGTTGGTGCCATGTTGCACGACGCCGCAGGAACCGACTCGGGTGCAGCCTACGTCTTCGACGCACTCACGGGGGAGCAGTTGAAGAAACTCGTTCCGAACGATGCCGACTCGTTCGATCGCTTCGGGAGTGGCGTGGCGATCAGCGGTAGCACCGTACTCGTGGGTGCGCCCTGGGACGAGGAACTCGGGGTCTTCTCAGGTTCGGCCTACCTATTCGATGCTTCGTCGGGCATTCAAGTGGCGAAGTACCTCGCAAGCGACGGGACTGTCGAGGACGAGTTCGGGTATGACGTCACACTCGATGGAGTATCAGCCGTGATCGGCGCGCGTGGGGCTGGTGGTTCAGGAGCGGCTTACCACTTTGATACTGAGTCAGGAACTCAGGTCGCCAAGTTGGTGCCGTCCGACGGGAGTCGAAGCGACGCCCTCGGGAGTTCGGTCGCACTCAGCGGCGGTGTTGCCGTTGTCGGGGCGCCGATGCACGACGGGAACGGGAACGAAGCCGGAGCCGCATACCTCTACGCCCTCCAGATCGGGTGTGATGCTGACGCGAATCGGGATGGAGTTGTCGACTCACTTGACCTGAACAGCGTGCTCGTTGACTTCGGTTGCCTCGACACCCCCTGCGCGGGAGATGTCAACGGCGACGGCTTCACAGACATCAGCGATCTCGAAGCTGTGCTCGGCGCATTCGGCGCAGCTTGCCCATAACTGCCTCAATGCCGTGACTTCTTCCGCACCTTCTTCTTCACCTTGCGCCGTGGCCTCGCGGGCGGGTCTTCGTCATCGTCATCGCCGAACAAGCCCGAGCGCGGGCGGTCGTCCGAGTCGTCGCCCGATCGCGCCGCGTGGTCCTTCGCCGCCGCGGCTTCTTCCAGGTCGATCTCCGCGCCCCTCGGCGCATCGTCATCGCCGCCCCCCGTGGGCCTGATGTACACCCCCTCATCGCCCTCGAGCGGGTCGCGTTTCGCCTTCTTCTCTCTGACGACCTTGCCATCCTCATCGAGCACCGCATCGAACTCCGCCGTCTTCTTCTCCGCGGTCGCCATCAGCGCATCGTAGATCGACTCCGCCTCGGTCCCTGTGATCGACTCGCAGGCCTTCGAGATCTCGCCGATGTAGCGCAGGAACACGGAGCGCCGCTCGCCCTCGCGCTTCATCTTCTGGCGTTTGCGCAGGTACGTGCCGAGCTTGCGGCCGCACTCCTTGAGCGCGAGGCCCATCTCCTTGCGGATGTCGTCGTAGTCCGCGATGGCTTCCTTGCTCTCGCTCGTGAAGGGCACCCACACGCTGGCCATGTGGACCATCACGACGAGCGGGCCCACCGGCAGCCCGCCCTTTGGCTGCTGCAGGCCGTAGTTCTTCCACCCCGTCTCCTGCACCGCCTTGAACGAGGCGCACGCCGACTGCTGGTACTGCAAAGGAACACGATTCGCGAAGCGGTAGATGCGTGCGGTGTCCTCGCTGCCCAGGTTGCCGCCGTACGCGATCGCGGCCTCGATCAGGAAGGGCCGCCCGCGGTACACGGCCGGGGCGCGGGAACTGGCCGCGATGAAGTCCGGCTCGAGCCCAGACTCCATGCCCTTGATGAGCGTGCGCACGCCGATGGGCGACAGGCAGTTGGTCGGCGGGCCCATCACCTTGGTTTCCTGCAGCGCCTTGTAGAGCTTCTCGGCCTCCGCGTGCCCGATGTTCTTCACCCAGCTGCGCGTCGTGAGCTTCGCGGCGCTCGCGACCTGCTGCGCGACCTTGGGACCGACCCTGCAGAACTCGTGCCCAAAGAACCCGCCGAGCTGCGTCTGGCTCGTGCGCTCCAGCATGCCGATGAGCGTGCCGAGTTCGATGCCGTGCGGGTGCGGCTTGATCTCCTCGGGCTGGTCCGGGAGTTCATCGACCGAGCGCGGCCGCTCCATGCGCTCGCCATCGGGGAAGGCGGAAGTGGGGGGGCTGATGTAGGTGAAGCTCGCGTGCGGGTTGGCGATCGAGGTCAGGTGGATGTACTCGTCGACCGAGCGCCCACCCTTGGCGTACTTGCCCTGCATCTCGATCTCGACGCGCGTGCCGGTGCCCTCGGGGAACATGACGTCGTCTTCGGGGTGCTCGGTGTCGGAGACGACGTCGGCGCGGTTCTTCGAGGTGTCCATCTTCAGGATCACCTCGTGCGCGGCCTTGCGCTTGCCGGTCTTGGAGATGATCTTGACGGGCTTGCCCGTGGTGATGAGGCCGTACATGCCCGCGGCGGAGATGCCGATGCCCTGCTGCCCGCGCGACATCTTCAGGCGGTGGAACTTGGAGCCGTAGAGCAGCTTGCCGAAGATGTTGTCGATCTGCTTGCGGACGATGCCCGGCCCGTTGTCCTGGATGATGACCAGGAACCGGTCGTGCGCGACCTGATCGAGGTGGCGTATCTCGACAAAGATGTCCGGCAGGTGCCCGGCCTCCTCGCACGCGTCCAGCGCGTTGTCCACGGCCTCCTTGACGGTGGTGAGCAACGCCCGCGAGGGGTTGTCGAACCCGAGCAGGTGGCGGTTCTTGGCGAAGAACTCGGACACCGAGATCTCCCGCTGACCGGCGGCGAGGGTCTCGGCGCTGACCTTGGAGCGGGGTTTCTTGGTGGTGGTGGTACGCTTGGCCATGCGGTGGTCAGAGAGGGGGCGTGGAGCGGGACGGGGGTTCGGGTCGTTGGAGGCATCGAGAGTGGGCGAGACCTCTGGACAGGTCGGTGAACAAGATACGGTAGGCGGGGCGACGCCGCACACCGGGTCTGGTGGCCCGATGGAACCGCCCGACGGGTGGTGGCGGCGCTTCTGGCGGTCGGGCGCGGACCGCTGGATGATCTGGGTGCTGAGCGGCTCAGTCGATCCGCGCGAGGCGACGCCCGTGGGGCGGCCGTGCCTGGCGTGCGGGTACGACCTTGAGGGGCTCATCCCGTGCCAGCCGTGCCCGGAGTGCGGGCGAGCGGTCGATCCTGATGAGGTCGCGGCGATTGCGCGCCGGCGGCGGGCGCTGGTGCTGTGCTCGACAGCGCTGTTCTGGGCGCCGATTCTGCTTGTTGTGAGCCTCTTCCTGGCCAGCGGCACCGGCGCCCTCTCGGGTTACGTCATCGGGTACTGGGGCGCTGCGGTCTTGTTCGACTGCTTCGTGAGCATCCTGCTGGTTTCCACGTTCGGCCTGCTCACGACGTGGATCGCCACGCGCCAGTACCCCTTGCTGGAGCGGAGGGTGGTCAGGGCGGCGTGGCATTTGTCCATCATGCCGCTGGCGGTGCTGCTGGCGGTGATCTCAACCGCGGTGGCCGGGGTGGCGCGCGCTGTGCACGACTCGCACGAGCTGTGGGCCTTCGTGCCGCTGACGGTGCTGGGCGTGCTCGCGGCGTGGCGTCCTGCTTCCGTGCTCGCTCGGCGGGCAATCGAGTGGCGGTGCGGCCAGCGGACGACGGCGATCGGCGTCTCGCGGGACCGTTGGCTGCTGAGCGTGCTTGGCTATGGGGCGGTGGTGACAGGCCTCAGCGCGATCGCACGCACGGTCGGTGTGCTTGTCCATTGGCTGATCGAGTCGGCGTAGCCGCGCGGGCCCGTCCCAACGAAGAAACCCCGGGCTCGCGCCCGGGGCTCGTTGCACACACACACTTCTCTTCTCTCTCCTCCTCCGCACCCTCCGCGCCTCCGCGGTGAGCTCTTCTCGCTACGCCGCGAGCTTGACGCTCCCACCATCGCTGCTCGTCACGCTCATGCCGCCCGACCCCGTGCCGTGCCGAAGTTGACCGTGACGATGCCCTCGGCCGCGCCCGCATCGGTCGGCAGCGTTTCATCGACGGGCTAGCTCGCGCCAGCGGCCCTGAGCAGCTCGGCCATGACCTGCTCCCGCTCGGCGGCGAGTTCCGCAACGAGTTGGCGCTTGCCCTCGGTGGACAGATGCGCGTGCGGACCGGTGTCCGCCAGGTCCACGTGAATGCACTTGGCCCGCGCCATCAACTGTCCAGCGCTCTCAGCGAGTTCTGGCGCGATGCTGCGTTCCTCGGCAACCGCCTGGTACACACTCCAGACTTCCATTGCCCTACCGGCTTCGACCAGCAGCACAGAGTCAATGGCCCGCGTCGAGCCTTGGCCGCAGCCCGAGAGGAGCGCGAGCACAAGAAGCATGGCGAACGATGCGGGGTTACTGCCACTCATTCCACACCTCCTCGAAACGATCAAGGTCGTCCCGGTCAACCTAGATTGAGCCCCACTTCTCGACGGAAGTCAAGAATGATCAGCCGCTGCGGCGCGCGAACACCCCGCCACCCGTGCCGCCAACCCCCGCACCGCATCTCCCGACTCCCCCGCAAACCGCTCATCCGTCCATAGCGTGTTGTGCCCCGCGCCCTCGATCACCGCGATCTCGCCCTCGGGCGCAGCCGCCGCGATGGCGCGGCCGTCTTCGAGCGGGCACACCTCGTCCTCGCCCGCGTGCAGCACGAGCAGCGGGCAGGTCAGGCGCGCGGCCCAGGCGGCGCGGTCGAAGGTGCGCCACGTCGGGTTCGTGCGCAGGCGCGCGGCGAGGTACGCGAACGCCAGCGGGCCATTGGGCTGCCAGGGCAGGCCCGCGGCGCGGATGACGTTGCGCGCGGGCGTGGGGGGGATGCGGTAGGGGCCCTCGGCGATCACGCCGACGACCTTGCCCCCCCGCCCCCCCACATCGAACCCGCTCTCGGCGAGCATGACCGCCGCGACGATGGAAGCGCCGCCGCCGAGCGATGAGCCGTGCAGGATGAACCTGCGGCTGGAGTCGGTGTCCGCCAGCTCGCGCACGATGCGCGCGATCTGGGCCGGCTCGCGCGTGCCCAGCGCGCACAGGCCCGCCTGCTCGCCGTGGCCCGGGGGGTCCCACGCGATGACTTCCGAGGCGTGGGGGAGGAGCGCGGGCAGGCGTGGCAGCACGCCGAGCTTGGAGTCGGCCCAGCCGGGGGTGAAGATGACGCACGGGCCACTCGGGTTGTCGCCCGGGATGCGCCAGGCATCCGTTGTCGTGCCGGTGCCATCGATCGTGAGGGTGATGCTCTCAAAGGCCCGTGGGGCATCGGCCTCGGAAGGGTCGCCGGGCTTGCCGCGGGAGACCGCCCACGCGTAGGTCTTCCGGCGTGGTCGGCGCAGGCGGTGGACCGTCGCCCAGGTGGCGAAGGCGACCGCGGCGAGGAGGCCGAGGGCGAGGAGTTGGAGCAGGCCGAGCATGGGGCGGTGAGTGTAGAGGCGGGTTCCGGGCTTCGGGTTCCGGGGCTCGGGTGGGCGAAGCCGCGGAGCAAAAACAGACAGGGCCCGCCTCGCGTCGGGCCCTGTCTGGGAGAGAGAAGGAGACACACACTGTCTTGCGGGCTGGCCTTGGTTTGCTGTGTCAGGCTTGCCGCTACCTCTCAAGCGACGGGGCGGCGCGGGGCTCACGCGGAGCGCGAAGAAAAATGCGAAACGCCCACCGGGACGGGCCTGGCGGGCGCTTCTGGGGTGATTCTGATGTGTGATGTGCATCCGCCTGCGGCGGATCCCACCCCCTCCGCCGCCGGGGGCGGGGAGGCTAGCGGGCGCGGGTGGTCGGTCAGAAGCAGGTCAGGCCGAAGCCGCCCAGGATGATGTTGAGGTCCTGGGAGTTGACGGCGCCATCGCCGTTGACATCGCCGGGCAGGCCCACGTCGATGGTGACGAGCCGCTCGGTGCGGTTGTCGAACGCGCCGTTGCAGTTGACGAGCGCCTTGTCGTGGGCGACGACGCGGATGGTGTAGCAGCACGCGGGGAGGTCGGTCGGGTCGAAGGTGGCGAGCACGCCGTTGGAGACGTTGCCCGTGCCCGAGCCGATGGTGACCCACCCGTTGGAGTTGCCGCCCGTGTACTGGACGCTCCACCCCTCGATGTTGGCGTCGAAGACGGTGCCGACGATCTGGACGGGGTCGCAACCGGTCGCGGTGCACCCGCCCGGGCTGAGGATCACGACGAGCGGCGGGGTGTTGTCGATGGTGACCTGGCGGACGACCTGCGCGGTGTTGCCGCACGTGGTGTGGCCCGTCACGCGGATGTTGTAGCTGCCGTCGGCGACCGAGGTGGGGCCGGCGTCGGTCGACCACACGCCCATGGTCTGGTTGATGGCGGTCTGCAGGTACGACGGGGAGGAGGGGTCGATGACCTGGTAGCTGCCGCCCGAGGCGGGCTTGTACTCGATGCGCGCGAAGCTGTAGCAGTGGTCCCAGATGGTGCCGCCCACGCAGACGTTGCCGCCCAGGATCTGGTTGTCCTGCGGCGAGATGGTCATCGGGTCGAAGCTCTTGTCGAGGTAGACGGTGGTCGTGGCGGTGGAGGTCTTGCCGCCCAGCGCCTGCGAGGTGAGGCGGACGACGTAGTAGCCCTCGGCGAGGTTCGAGGCGTCCCACGAGGCGAGGACGCCGTTGGTCACGGGGCTCGAACTGGTCTGGATAAGGTTCCACGGCGCGTTGCCATCAGCCGACCACTCGAGCGTGTACTTCGCGAAGCCGCCCTCGCCCGCGGCGGCGGTGCCCGTGATCAGGACGGGGTCGCAGGCGCAGTTGAGGAAGTCGGGGGAGGTGATGACCGCTTCTGGCTCGCCGACGGAGACGATCTGGATGCCGTTGATGGCGACGGGGTCGCCGAACTCGCCCGAGCCGTCGTAGGCGATGACGCGGAGCGAGTCGCCGCCGTCGAGGGTGACGGTGTGGACGACGTGGGTCTTGCCCTCTGTGAACTGCTGGGTGAGGACGGTGCCGCCGATCGACTTGCCGCTGCCGGGGACGAACTGGTCGTTGATCTCGAGGCCGATGAAGAAGCTGGGGACGAAGGTCTCGCCCGGCTGAGCGCCGTAGGTGTAGACCTGGTACGTGCCCGCGGGGAGGCCGTTGAACTCGTACTCGATGTGGTTGACGACGCCCGCGACGTCCCACGCGTAGTCGCACATGAGGCCCGACCAGTCCTGGCTCACGATGCCGCCGACGCAGGTGAACTGGGAGTTGTTGCCCGAGAACCGCTGGACGGTGACGCCGGCTTGGGCTCCCGAGACCTCGGTGAGCGATTGGAAGGTCGGGCCGCTCGAGAAGAGCGTGTTCCAGAAGCCGGGCTGGCCCGCGGCGGCGCCGTAGGTCGACGCGGGCTTGCCGCCGATCTGGTTGGACGGCTGGGCGTCCATATTGATGCCGAACGAGCCGCCGCCGGCGAGGGCGGGGGCGGCGGTGACGAGGGCCGCGGTGGTGGTCGCGGCGAGCAGGGTGGTGAGCAATCGCATGGGTGTCTTCTCCTTCAGGGCCCGCGGGCGATCCGCCCGGGCTCAGGTGTGTGGTTGGAGAGAGACACGGGCACCCGGGCCTGGCGCGCAGCCCGCGCACTGGGCCACACCCGGCACGGCGGAGGCTCGGGGGGCTTGGGCGGCGGTGGCCTCAGAGTTGGGCCGCAAGACCGGCCGCCAGGCGCTCGCGGACGCGCTCGGTGAGCGGTCGCGCACGCCACTGTTCGAGGGTGATGCGCTCGGCGCGTTCGAGGTCGCCCTCGAAGTCTTCGGTGAGTGCGCGGGCCAGCCCGTCGTCGTGGACGCTCAACGCGACCTCCTCGTTGAGCGCGAACGAGCGGGCGTCGAAGTTGGGCGAGCCGACCGTCACCCAGACACCGTCGACGACAAGCGCCTTGGTGTGGAGCATGGTGGGGGCGAAGCGGTGGATCTCGACGCCGTGGCTCAGGAGGGCGCCCCAGCGCGATCGCGACGCCCATTTGACGATGCGCTTGTCGATGTGCGGCCCGGGGAGGAGCACACGCACGCGCACGCCGCGCTGCACCGCCATGATCAGGGCGTTGACCGCGTTCTGGTCGGGGACGAAATAGGCGGTGGAGAGGTCGATGGTCTGGCGCGCCGACGCGATCGCGAGTTGGAACATGAGGCGCACGCTCGAGGCGCCGCCCCGTGGCGACGAGCGGAAGACCTGGGCGCGGTGGCCGCCCGCGCGGTCGAGCTCGGGGAAGTAGCGGGGGTCCTCGAGGACCTCGGCGTGTTCGCTCATCCAGTTGTCCATGAACGCGGCCTGCAACTGGGCGACGACGGGGCCCTCGACGCGGAAGTGCGTGTCGCGCCACTCGCTCGGCGTGCGGGCGTCGCCCTCCCACTCGGCGGCGATGCCCACGCCGCCCGTGAAGCCGACCCGCCCGTCCACGACGAGGATCTTCCGGTGGGTGCGGTGGTTGAGCCCGGACATCGAACCAAGGCGGGGCGGGTTGTAGAACTCGATGTTCGCGCCGGCGTCACGCATCCGCTCGATGAGCTCGCGACGCATGGGCTTGCACCCGACATCGTCGAGCAGCACGTGCACCCGCACGCCCGCCCGGGCGCGATCCGCCAATGCGCCGGCGAAGCGCTCGGCGATGTCGCCCGTCCAGTAGATGAACGTCTCGAAGGTAATCGCGTGCTCGGCGCTGGCGACTGCGTCGAGCATCGCGGGGAAGATCTCATCGCCGTTGCGCAGTCGCGTGATGCGGTTCCCTTCGATCAGGGGCGGGCCGAACATCGTGCCCATCAGGTGGAGGAAGTGATCGCCACCGGCGTCGGGCGCATCGTCGAACTGCTGGCGGATCGGGTGCCGCCTGATCTTCGCGTTCTGGACCAGGAAGCCGACGGCGAGCGTCGCGACGATCCCGATCGCCACGCCGAGTGCGATAGCCCAGGGTGTAGACAACGCGGCCAGCGCGAGAGGCGTGCCCATCTCAGGTCAGCTTCACGTAGGCCCGGAGCCCCGTTATGCCGCCCTCGCGACCGAAGCCCGACTCCTTGTAGCCGCCGAACGGGCTCGCGGCGTCGAACCGGTTGTACGTGTTGAGCCAGACGACGCCCGCTTTGAGCTTTGAGGCGACCTCGAAGATCTTGGACCCCTTGTCGGTCCACACGCCCGCGGCCAGGCCGTAGGGCGTGTTGTTGGCGCGGTCGATGCCCTCGTCGGGCGTGCGGAAGGTCTGGACGGTGAGGACCGGGCCAAAGACCTCTTCGCGTGCGATGCGGTGCGACTGCTGGACATTCGTGAAGAACGACGGGCGGAACCAGTAGCCGCGCTCGGGCAGGGTGCACTGGTTGGGCATGTGCAGCTCGGCGCCCTCGGCCTTGCCCGCGTCAACCAGTTCCGTGATGCGCAGGAGCTGCTCGCGCGAGTTGATCGCGCCGACATCGGTGTTCTTGTCGAGCGGGTCGCCTACGCGGAGGGAGGCCAGGCGCACGCCGAGTTTGGCGATGACTTCGTCGCGGACGCCCTCCTGCACGAGCAGGCGCGAGCCGGCGCAGCAGACGTGACCCTGGTTGAAGAAAATCGCCTGGATGATGCCCTCGACGGCCTGGTCGATGGGCGCATCGTCGAAGATCAGGTTGGGCGACTTGCCGCCCAGTTCGAGCGTGACGGGCAGCCCATCGCGCTCGGCGGCGATGGCGGCGAGCTTCTTGCCGACCGCCGTCGAGCCCGTGAAGGCGAGCTTGTCGATCCCCTTGTGACCCGCGAGCAGCGCGCCGGTCGAGCCATCGCCAGTGACGATGCTCACCACACCCGGCGGCAGGCCGACCTCATCGAAGACCTCGGCGAGGCGTAGCGCGGTGAGGGGCGTCGTCTCGGCGGGCTTGAGCACGACGGTGTTGCCACACGCGAGCGCCGGCGCGATCTTCCATGCCGCCATCAGGAGCGGGAAGTTCCACGGGATGATCTGTGCGCACACGCCGATGGGCTCGGCCTCGAACCCTGGGAATGCGAACCGCAGCTTGTCGGCCCACCCGGCGTGGTAGAAGAAGTGGTGGGCGACGAGCGGGATGTCCACATCCCGCGACTCCTTGATGGGCTTGCCGCCGTCCATCGTCTCGAGGACCGCAAACTCGCGGGCGCGCTCCTGGATGCGCCGGGCGATGCGGTAGAGGTACTTGCCCCGCTCGCGCGGGTGCAGGGCGCTCCACGCGGGGAACGCCTCGCGCGCCGCCCGCACCGCGGCGTCGACCTCACGCTGGCCCGCGATGGCGACCTGCGCAAGGGTCTGCTCGGTCGCGGGGTTGATGGAGTCGAGCGAGGCGGCGTCCTTCGCGGGCTCGATGAAGCGGCCGTTGATGTAGGAGGTGTAGCGGTCGTCGATGGTGACCGGGGTGCGCTCGGGCGCTGGGGCATAGTCCCAGGCTTCACCGAAGTTGAGCTTGGGTTCGGACGGCGCACCGGTCGGAGCAGTCGGGGCCGTCTCCGGCGGCGCGGGAGGCGTGGCGGGAGTCTGCGGGGTATCGCTCATGCCATGATGGTATCGCCCACGCGCGCCGGCACCACGCCACCGGCTATCCTGCGAACATGAGCGATGCAGACCGCGAACAGGCAACCGAACTCGCCGCCCTCGACCACGCCCGCCACGTCCTGGCCGCCTCGCGCGAAGGCGTGCTCCTGCTCGACGACCAGCGCATCCCCATCCGCTTCGTCATCGCCAACGACGACGGCAGGCTCATCGCGTCCACGCCCGTCGCGGCGTTGATGTCGTCGTCGCTCACGATGTTCGTGCCCGAGGAATCCGACGATGCGCTCCAACTCCTCCTCTCGCCCGAAGAGATCAAGGAGAGCATGGACACCGACCGCTGGATGGCGCACCACCTGGGCTCGGGCGAGGAGCCCGAGCACGTCCGCTGGGGCGCGTACTGGATCGACTCGGCGAAGCACGGCCCGTGGGTCTTCGATGGCGAGGCGATGATGTCGCCCAACCCCGCGGGGCCGATCGAGGGGGCGCTCGTGAAGCGTATCAACACCGACAAGCCCCGCCTGACCGCCCTCGCGCAGGAGCGCGCGGAGGTCGAGGTGGCGGACCCGGTGTGCGTGGCGGTCGATGGGTTTGGGCTGCTCGTGCGGGCGCGGTTCGGAGTGGTGCGGGTGGCGTTCGATGAGGAGGCGCGGTCGCTTGATGCGGTCGAGGATGCGCTGCGTGGGTTGGGGTTTACGCCGCCCGCGTGAGCCGGTGCCACTGACCCGTCCACGGGTCAGTGGCTAGTCGACGGGGAGCGCCGCCGCGTACGCCCGCAGCTTCTCGACCGTCTTCGGGCCGATGCCCTTCACGCGCTGCAGGTCATCGACCGAGCCGAACGGGCCGTCGCCTTCCCGGCTCGCGATGATCCGCCCAGCCAGCGCGGGCCCGATCCCCGGGAGGAGTTCGAGTTCGGCGCTGGTCGCGGAGTTCACGTCGACATAGGTGGGCGGGAGCGTCGCGAGGGCGCTCGTAATGCTGGCGGCGTCGGTCGTGGGTGCGGCAGCGGTCAGGCCTTGTGTGCGTGCACCGCCGGCGACCGCGGTCACCGTTGGGGGCTCCACGACAACGATCCCCGATGCGGCGCGCTCGCTCCGCTCGATCGTCGGGACGGGCGCACGGTCGAGCCCCGCGCGCAGCCCGAGTCCGCCCACCACGACCGCGGCGACCGCCGCGGCCCACGCGCCGGGGCCACGCGTCCAGTCTTCCTGGCGCGGGGCGTCGCCCATCACGCGCCCTCCGTTCCCGCATCGCCCGGCGCCGCGTCCACGGGCGCCGCCGGCGCGGGGCCCTCGCTCAGATCGGGGATGGCCCGTGTGGGCACGCGCCGCTTCTCGATCGCGAGCTTGAGTTCCGCGAGGCGGCGCAGCGCGGGCTTGGGGCGACCCTCGGCGTCGATGAGCCCGCCGAACGGCATCTCGATGCCGCGCCCGTCGCACAGCGCCTGCCACGTGAGCGATCGCACCATGGTCTTTGCGAGGGCGATCGTCGCGACCTTGCCCATCCACTCGCCCTGGCGCTCGGGCGTCCACTCGCCACGCCAGCACCCGCCCGGCTCGTCGTTGGGCGGGTCGTCCTCGGAGCGTGTCGCCGCGGGCGGCATGATCGGGCTCTGGTCAACCGGCGCGCTGGGGCAGCCAAAGCGCACGTGGAGAGGGCGGGCGAACTGCGAGTAGATGTCGAGCACGTGCGAGACCATCATCAGGTCGCGCGTGGAGCGCCCGGTCTCGCGGTCGCCCATCTGGAAGCGGATGGCGAGCCCGTCGAACTCGATGCCCGCCTCGTGGATCATCTCGGTGTAATAGAAGGGGGGCACGGAGCGGGGGTTGTGTGTCGGGTGCTCGCCGAACGCGTGGTTGATCTCGACGAGCACGGGTGCGCCCGGCGCGAGCTTGCGGATCAGGCGCGTGGACAGGCGCGTCAGCTCGAGCATCTGGTCGATCGTGAACGAGAAGCCCGCGTTGACGTTGACGCCCGAGATCGCGGTCCAACGGTTGACCGCGCGCCGGTACCGCCCGACGACGCGCTTGGCGTGGTCGATCGCGAACTCGCGGATCGACTCGTAGTCGTGCTCCCAGATGTAGAGCCATCGGGGCACGCCGCGTGGGGAGAAGTCGAGCACGGGCCCGCCCGAGACCTTCACGCCCCCCGCGCGCACGCCCCACTCGATCCAGCGGTCGGTGAGCGAGAGATCAAACCGCCCCTCCTGGGGCTCGATGTCGGCCCAGCGCATCGGGCTCACGATGAAGTTGACCGATGAGGCGATTGCCTGCTGGAGGGCGGGGGTGGTGAGTTCGTCCTCGATGGCGCACCCGACGGTGGGCGGTTGGGCGTTCTCCTCGTCGCCCCGCCCGAGGGCCTCGCGCCGTTCGAGCCCGCGGTAGCGCGCCGCGACCTGGAGTTCCGCGTGGGTGAGCGCCAGGCGCTCGGAGATGCGGACCGCCTCGCACAGCGCCTCACGCGCCTGGGCCGCCTGCTCGCGCGTCCAATCGCCTTCGCGCCCCGCGGTCGCGATCGCGGCCTTCGTGAACTGGGCCCGCACCGCCTCGATGGCCTTCATCATCGGGTTGTCGTCGGGCCAGAGGCAGAGCCACCAGTCCTCGAGCTTGCCGTAGAGCAGCATCACGCGCTGGCGGGCGAGTTCGAGTTCGAGGAGGTAGGGCTCCTCGCGCGCGGGGAGGAGCGTGGTGGGGAGGGTGAGCACGCCCGAGCCGGCGCAGGGGTACTGCACGACCAGCGCCGCCGCCTCGGGGCTAGGCGTGTGGCAGCGGATGACACCGCCTTCGAAGGAGATCGTGCCGGGGATCGTGCGGTCGTCCTGCCCGATCAGGTGCGCGTGGTGCGGCCGCCAGGCGTCGCCCTGTTCAGTCTGGTCGGGGAATGCGATGAATGACAGCATGGGGGCGGCACGAGGACGGGTCGAGGCGACGCCCTGCACGCGCCACCGGGCTTGGAAACGCCCATTGTCCCCGCATCCGCCCATTTCGCAAGCCCGCCCCGCGATCCCCGTGGCAAGACACCAAACTCGGTCCCGCGGTACGCTCATTGGGTGAACGCCATCCTCGATACCGAACTCCCCCTCCCGGGTCGGCGATCGGGCAAGGTCCGCGACGTCTACGACCTGCCCCCGACGCCCGCCGGCGTGCCGCGCCTGCTCATCGTGGCGTCCGACAGGCTCTCGGCGTTCGACGTCGTCCTCCCCACGCCCATCCCCGGCAAGGGCAGCCTGCTCACGCGCATGTCGTGCAGGTGGTTCGAGCTCATCGAGAAGAACGGCCTGGCGACCCACCACCTGCTCTCGACCGACCCCGCGGATGTGCCGGGCCTGCTCGAAGACGAGCGCTCGATGCTGCGTGGCAGGATCATGATCACGCGCAAGTGCCACGTGGTGCCCGTCGAGTGCGTCGCCCGCGGCTATCTCGACGGCTCTGGGTGGAAGGAGTACAGCGCGAGCGGCAGCGTGTGCGGCGTCGAACTGCCCGCTGGCCTCGAGCGCGGCGGCAAGCTGCCCGAGCCCATCTTCACGCCGGCGACCAAGGCCGAGCAGGGCGCGCACGATGAGAACATCTCCTTCGACCGCGCGTGCGACATCGCGGGCGAGCGCATCATGGACCGCCTGCGCGAGCAGACCCTCGCGATCTACACCGCGGCCCACGACTACGCCGAGAAGCGAGGCGTGATCCTGGCCGACACCAAGTTCGAGTTCGGCTACCCCCTCGACATCGACGGCGCCCGCGTCAGCGACGACCCCATCCTCATCGACGAGGCCCTCACCCCCGACTCCTCACGCTACTGGCCCGCCGACCAGTGGAAGCCCGGCGGCCCGCAGGTCAGCTACGACAAGCAGTACGTCCGCGAGCACCTGGAAGCGCTGACGAAAGCCGGCAAGTGGGACAAGACCCCGCCGGGGCCCGAGCTGCCCGATGATGTGGTGGCGGGCACGATCGCGCGGTACGACGAGGCGTACCGGCGGTTGTTTGAGTGAGTCTTGATGAGCCTCCGAGGTAGGACTACTCATGGGCAGGAGTGTTGAAGAGCTCTTTGGGCACGCAGACCCCTACCGCCTACCGGCCCCCAGCGCTGAGGCTCTGGTGAGACTCCGCGCAGCGATCGGGGGAGCTGATTTGCCGCGCGAGTATGTAGAGGTGCTCACGATCGGGAACGGGGTCGTTCCGACGGAGAACGGCCTGCGCCTCGCGAGCGGCGAGGAAGTCTTGATTGAAGATGTTCCCACTTGACGAGGATGGCTCCGACGTAGAGTCGGTCTGGGGTCACCTTGAGCACTTCGCGCCTCACTACTTGCCCTCTGGTGATGACGGCTCCGGCGATGTGTTTGCTCTTGACTTCACGACCGCGCCGCCGAGGGTCGTGCTCTTCAATCATGAGGACGGGTTCTCCAGCGTCGAGGTCGCCGGGAGCTTCGCGGACCTGCTGGATGCCCTGATAGATAGCGATTGGGGCGAGTAGTCACCGCGCACAAGAGTCGGAGGTTGTTGGAGTGAACGCCGTGAAGCGAATCGATGAACTCTTCGGGTATCGCGAGCCGCCCCACCCGCCGCCCAGCGACGCCGCTCTAGATCGGCTTGCCCGTTTGGCGCCGGGGCCTCTGCCTTCCGAGTACGTTGCAGCGGTGACCGTAGGGAATGGGCAGATACCCAAGCCAACGTTGATCCGGCTCAAAGGCGGGCGGGAGTTCGCGGTAGCCGTGATGTTCGCGGTGACCGAGGACGACGCTGCCGTAGAGAACATATGGGTTGAGAACGGGTACGGCGATCTACCGCCGAAGTGCTTGGCGTTTGGCGACGATGGATGCGGGAATCTCCTCGCGCTCGACTTCTCCTCCGCTCCACCCCGCGTCGTCCTTCTTGATCACGAGGACGAGAATGAGGCGATTGAAGTCGCGCCGAGCTTCGCAGAGATGTTGGCGATGCTCTATTGAGCCGTCAGGAGGCCGGGCACCCGCAGCATGACCAACCAACGCCCACGGATGCTGATTCACTTCGACCCCATGGACATGGAGGTGTTCAAAGCGCCCCACATCCAGAAGTGCATCGATGACATGACGCGCAGCCTGGAGCACTGGATCGTCGACGATGAGAATGTCGCGGTGTTCGACGATCAGGGCCAGATCTACAGCCTCCACCCCGCGGGCCACTTCGCCATGCCCGCGCCCACGGGCGAGTACAACGTCGAGCGCTTCATCGAGCTGGTGAACATCTGCACCGAGCCAAGGCCGCCGTGCGACTCGCTCGAAGCGACCCTCGTCTGGCTCCACGGCTCGCTCCCGCCGGCTGGGGGTTCGGAGTGAGCGCATCGAAGATCACCCGAGTCCGCCCGCTGTCAGATCGGCGCATCCGCGGCCCAGAAGACGTAGCCGCCGAGACCGACGCCTTCGCCGATGCGCTCACCTTCCTGGGTCCGATGGGGTTCAAGGTCAGGCGATTGCGCTACAGAGCCAAGGACCGCTTGCGCCCGGTCGAGACGCTCGCGTTGGACAAAGGGCGGACCCGCCTGGTCCTGCACTTTGAAGATCGCGGCTGGGAGCCGGACCTGTTGCTGCGATGGCGCATCCTGGGGCTGCCCATTTTCGAGCTGTCGGTCGGGGTCCTCTGGGGGCTTACCCACGGTGGTTACCTGACAGATGGGCTCGAAGCACTGCCCGATGCAGAGCAGCGCCAGGCCATCATCGATCGACTTGCCGGCTTCATCCGAACCGAGCCGCGACTATGCAGCGGCAAGACCGGTGACTTCATGGCGCTGCGTCGGGACCTTCAGGCCTCTTGACGTGGCCATCTGCCCGCGCCCCCCCTCCCCCCGTGACGCAGGGCGCCACCGTCAGCGCGCTGCCCACAGCGCACAAGCAGGGGCGCGGCCCACGCCGCGCCCCTCTTCACTGGTGCCTGATGCCCGGTCCCTGGTGCCTTCCTCCTACGCCGCCAGCTTCACGCCCTGGCCGCCGCCATCGGTCGTCGCGATGCTCACGCCCATGCCGCCGCTGCCCGTGTTCGTGCCGAACTTGAGGAGCACGGTGGCGTCGGGGCCCTTGAGGGCGCCGCGCACGGCGGTGATGGTGTAGACGACGCCGCCGGCGGCGGTGGCGGCGCTGGCGGGCAGCGTGTCGTCGGTGAAGGAGCGCTCGCCGGCGGTGCCGATGAGCACGTTGTCGCCGGGGTCGCCGATCTGGCGGCGGACCTCGTAGCGCGTGCCCATGGTGCCGACCGGGTTGTCGCACTTCCACCCGAGCGTGATGGCCCCGGCCGCGCCGAGCGAGAGGGTGAAGTCGAACGGCCGCCCGGGCGCCGGCGCGGGCGTGGGCGTGGCGGGCGCGGGGATGTCGGCCAGCACGTAGACGTTGGGGTTGTCGGTGGACTGCGCGTAGTTCTTGATCTGCGCGATCATGTCGGCGCCCGCATCGGGGTCGCCGTGCATCGCGTTGATGGCGTCGTGCAGCGCGAGCGTGGCCGACTTGGAGGCGTTGCGCGCGATCTCGGCGTTGTCGAACGCCGTGCGCGCGGCGTCGATGAGGTTGCCCAGCGCCGTCACCTGCTCGGCGGTCAGCCCGATGGCCGTCGCGTTGCCGGTCCACACGGGGAAGTGGGCCTCGTAGAAGTTGAGCCTGCCGCTGATACTGCTCGGAACGATGGTCATGACGATTCTCCGGTTGTTGGCGCGCGCGCAGACTGCGGGCGCCAAGCACCGGCCCACGCGCAGCCGGCGCTCAGGCCCGACCACGCGGCCGGGCCCGCCCGTGCGTGCATCGGTGGGTTGCGCACGGTGAGCCAGCGTCACGAAGCCCTGCACGCGCACGCGAACGGGTTGCGCCGGTCGGGGGGGTGGCGCCGGTGGGCGCCGGGCGCGACGGGCCGCGCTGTCGGTCGCGGCCCGCGCTCAGAGCCGCGGACTTCAGTCCGCGCGCTCCCCGGGTGATCGGCGCCCGTGGGGGATTGCGGTGCGCGCGGGGGACCGCGGGGGCTGAAGCCCCCGGCTCTGAGGTGATCGGACGCCCCGCGCGGCCGCCGCCATCGCCCGCCCGGCGATCACGAAGGCGATGACGACGATCGCGAAGGGCTTCACGAGAATCGTGAAGGGGTGCACGGGATCCGTGAAGGGGTGCACGGGAGTCGTGAAGGGGTGCACGGGAGTCGTGAAGGGGTGCACGGGAGTCGTGAAGGGGTGCACGGGAGTCGTGAAGGGGTGCACGGGAGTCGTGAAGGGGTGCACGGGAGCCGTGAAGGGGTGCGCGGGAGCCGCGAAGGGGTGCGCAGGAGCCGCGAAGGGGTGCGCAGAGCGCCGATCGACGTTCGGACGACCCCGATCGGGACACGGAGCGCGCGGAGGGGTGTTGGGGGGTGGCATGGGCAACGCCCTCGTTGCCCGTGTCTTCCGGCCCTCGGCACGGGCAAGCAGAGCTTGCCGATGGCACCCGCCATGGAGGCAGGGCACCCGGCGTCGGGAGCCCGATCGCCGACCAATCACCAGCAGAGGGGGCTTGTGCGGGCCGACGGGTCTGGTAGCCTGAGGTGCGGCACGGAGGAAACACGATGAGCCATAGAGCTGTTCGCGCGAGGCTGCGAGAGTACGATCTGGATCTCTCAGATGCGGAACTCATCGGGGAGGATCATTACAAGGCCTGCCTCATGGGGGCGAGCGAGTGGGCAGTCGCTGAGGGTGATGTGGTCAAAGAGGCGTTCGGCACTCCGCGCGGACATCGAGCCCTCAACGAAGCGATACTCCACGCCGTGCGGTGCTTTCTGCTCGAGACAGCGGAGAGTGCGATCAGGGGTGAAGAGACGGCTGATCGCGAACAAGCGCTAGCCATTTTGCATCGTGTCGGTCGTACGGCTGCGCGGGAGGCATACGCGAAGTACCGCAATCCCGGGTTGCTTGGCAAGATGTTTGGCTGAGGAGCCCCGCTGGTGGGGTGGCATGGTCAGCCCGAAGGGTGGCCATGTCTTTGGACACCGTTGGATGCGCGACATGCCCATCACTTCGTGCTCAGCCTGGCGCCCATCGTGGGAGCATGGGCGCCCGGCGACATTGGATGGGTTGTGCGAGGCTCCACCGCTAGGAGACCGGGGCTTGGCAACTGGTATGCTGGGCGGTCCATCGAGGAGCGGCACGTGAAGGTGCATCCAAGCGACATTCAACAGCTCTTTGCTTCACACCGCGCGGCCTTTGCTAGTGCCGTCCGAGTGGCGCCGCTCGACGGTGGCCGCGAGATTGGGCTGCGGAGCCTCCAAGTGAATGCGATCATGGGGGTCATGGGACATTGGCTGCCAGGCAGCACAGGCTACGAGACTGTGAAGGAGGCCACGCGGACGATCGTTCACGACGGCGACCCGAACCAGTGCATTCAGCTAACGAACTGGCTGGACGACAACACCTCGACGCAGCAGGATGCTGAGGCGAAGGTCGCGGAGGCGATGTTTGCGCAGTTCGGACATTCAACGGAGCAGGCGCAGTTCCTGATGCACGAGCTGCTACTGCTCCGGATCCGAACGGTACTCTCGGCGGCACAACTCGCGGGAGACGAGTCTCTCTCAGGGGAACTGCAGCAAATGCTGGACGAAGCAGTGGAGACCCTTTTGACCGAGACCCTTGACGATGGTGAGGCGTCGGTTGAGCTACTTCCGGGTCTGCTTGCCATCGACCGAGAGGCCTTTGGTCAGCCCGGCACGCACCTGCAAACCTATATCGAGGTGCTCCAACCACGAGCAAGCGCAGTCCTTTGCTGCTACGAGGCGATAGCGCCGGTTGTCGCCGCCATGGAGACCAACGCTCTATGGGAGACGCTTCAGGGCATAGCGCCTTCTGCAAAGAGCGATCCGAACGACGTCGTGAGGGGGGCGGCAACACTCTGTGTGACGGTGATGACGAATGAGATCATGAACAGGGAGGAACTGCCCAGGCGTCAGCAGCGACAACGCTTGCGCGAGGCAGCGAAGCGGTGCGCCATCACCATGGGGCTCTCAGAGATCTCGATTGACTGGGGCCAGGTGATCGCCGACATGGCGGGCTGCCGAGCTCAGGCAATCCCGCCTGCGCGCTAGACCTGGCGGCGACTCAGCGGTGACACTGGCTCTCCCCCTGGTGCCTGTTCCCTGGTCCCTGGTGCCTTCTTCATCCCTCCCCCGCCACCTCCCCCGCCAACATCCCCAGCGCATGCTCCAGCACGCGGATCGACCGCGTGAACTCCGCCAGTTCGATCCGCTCCTCGGGCGTGTGGTCGAGCAGGCTGTCGCCCGGGCCGTAGGCCGCGATCGGGCATTGCCACACCGGGCCGACGATCGAGATGTCGGCCGTGCCCGTCTTCAGCTTCGGGTGCGGCCGCCCGCCCTGGCTGCGCACGCCCGAGGTCAGGGCGCGCACCACCGGGTCGTTGCGGTCCGAGCGGTGGGCCGGCTGGTCGCAGGTGAACTCGAGCGTGATGTGCTCGGGCGTGACGGCGCGCAGCTCCTGCATGAGCCCATCGGGCGTGAGCCACGTCGGGATGCGGAAGCCGGCGGTCAGGCCCGCGGCGTCGACCATGCCGTCGTTGGCGCTGTTGAGCGAGCGCAGGCCGACCTGGACCTGTTCGAAGATGCCGGGGCGGCCCTGGTTGAGTGAGTCGATGTGCGCGCGCACGCCGGTCCACCACTCGTGGAGGTCGTCGGGCGCCGAGGGGTCGGGGCCGGCGGTGTGGGCGTTGGCCCGCTGGGTGTGCGCATCGCAGACGAGCGTGCCCTTGTAGCCCATCGTGACGCCGTCCCACCCGCTCGGCTCGCCGATGATGCACGCGGCGGGGCGCAGCATGTGGGCGACGTGCGAAGCGCCGGGCGACCCCTGGACCTCTTCGCCGACGGCCGCGATGACGCGCAGGCCGACGCCATCGGCGATGTCTGCCCGCGCCGCGGCGAAGAGCATGGCGACGAGCGGGCCCTTGGCGTCGACGCTGCCGCGCCCGTGCAGCACGCCGCCGGCCTGGTAGACGGGCAGGTCGCCGGGGACGGTGTCGATGTGGCCGAGGAGGACGATTTCGGGGGGGTCTTCCCGGTGGCCCGGCTCGCCGAGCCGGGTCTCTTGATGCTGTGTCCCTGAGAGGGTCTCTTCACCATCAATGTCAGAAGACCCGGCTCGGCGAGCCGGGCCACCTCTGGGGCCACCTGTGGCCTGGCGCACGGCGTGGGCCGATCCCGCCTCATCGATGAACACCTCGAAGCCGAGCGTGCGCGCAATCTGCGCGAACAGTTCGACGGCGGGGCGCTCGTGGCCCGACAGGCTCGGCGTGGCGACGATGGCGTGCAGCGCGCCGCACGCCGCGGCGTCGGACGCGGCATCGCCGACCTGGTGTTGATGCTCGCTCACGAGTTGCGGCATGGTGTGGCCTGCCTTTCAAAGACGGTGCCCGCGCCGGCCCGTGCTGAGGCGAGGGGCGTGTCGCCCGCTGCCGAGCCGATCGTGACGCGGGCGACGCCACCCGCGAGGGCTTCCTCGGCCGCGAGCACCTTGTTCTTCATGCGACCGCCCGCTGCGGTGCGCACTTCGTCGAGTGTGTCGGGCGTGGCGCGGTCGATGAGGGTCGTGCGGTCGTCGGGATCACGCAGCACGCCCGGCACGTTGGACAGCAGCAGCAGCTCGTCGGCGTGGAGCGCGACGGCCGTCGCCGCTGCGGCCCGATCCGCATCGACGTTAATCGCCACGCCATCGTTCGACAGCGCGGGCGGCGTCAGCACGGGCGTGCGCCCGGAGTCGAGCAGCAGTTCGAGCAGCGAGGCATCGACGTTCTCGACCTTGCCGGTCAGGTCGTCGCGGATGATGACCGTGCGGTCGCCCTCGACCGCGCGGATGGCGCTCTTGCGAGGCCCGCGCCACAGCCCGCCATCGATCCCGCTCAGCCCGACCGCGTTGACGCCGCGCGATTGCAGGTGTTCGACGATGCCCTTGTTGGTCTTGCCGCAGTAGACCATCTCGAAGATCTCGAGGGTCGCGCGGTCGGTGCGCCGCGAGGTGTGGCCCGATGGGCTCGTGATGAAGGTGGGGGGGTGGCCGAGCTTCTCGGAGACGATGTTGGTCTCGTGCGACCCGCCGTGCACGATGACGACGCGGTGGCCGGCGGCGATGAGGTCCGCGGCTTCGTTGAGGATGGCGGTGGGGTCGATGCCCTCGCCGCCGCCGATCTTGATGGTGATGGTGTGTGGCATGGGTGCTCCAGAAGAGACGAAGAGACTGAGAGACGAAGAGACGAAGAGACGGAGTGGGGAGACGATGCGATCGAGTCAACAACAAACTGAGTGGGGCGGGCGTCTCGCCCGTCCCAAGACATCGCCGGGCGTCCCGCCCGGCATCCACGGCTCATGCCGGGTGCAACCCCGGCGCGGTGAGGCCTGCGGTCTCGTCAAGTCCAAGAGCGATGTTCATGCTCTGCACCGCCGAGCCCGCGGCGCCCTTCATCAGGTTGTCGATCGCGCACAGCGAGACGATGCGCCCCGTGCGCTCGTCCACGCCAAAGCCCACGTGCGCATCGTTCGAGCCCGTCAGGATGTTCGGGTCCGGCAGGCGGTGCAGGCCCGTACGCTCCGCGACAATGTGAACGAAGGGTTCGTTGGCGTACGCGGCGCGGTACGCCTTCCAGAGTTCCTTCTGCTCGACGGGGCGCGTCGGGATGACATGAGCGGTGCAGAGCACGCCACGCACCATCTCGATCGCGGTGACGGAGACGTCGAGCGTGAAGTCGCCCAGTGCCTGGCGCACTTCCGCAGCGTGGCGATGGCCCGTCAGCGCGTAACTCCGCACCGCCCGCGAGCGCTCGGGGTGGTGCGACGACGCTGACGGCTCCGCGCCCGCCTCCGACGACCCCACCTTGATGTCGCAGATGACGCGCTCGATCAGCCCCGCGCGGGCGAGTGGCATCAGCGCCAGGTTCATCGCCGTTGCGTTGCACCCGACGCCCGAGACGACGCGTGCGCCCGCCAGGCGCTCGCGCTCAAGCTCCGGCAAACCGTACACTGCGTCCGCGAGCCGCCCCGGCGCGGGGTGGTCCCAGTCGTACCACTCCTTGTACGCGCTGGCATCGCGCAAGCGGAAGTCCGACGACAGGTCGATCACCGTCTTCGCCCGACCGAGCCAGCTGTCGATCTGGCCCGCCGCCTCGCCGTGCGGCATGCAGAGGAAGGCGACGTCGACCTCGTCCACGTCGTCGGGCGCCGAGAACTGCAGGTTGGTGCGTCCGCGCATGTTGGGGTGCACGCGCGTGACGGGCTGGTCGATCAGGCGGCGTGAAGTGATGGCGGTCACCTCCACGCTTGGGTGCATGGTCAGCAGGCGGAGCAGTTCACCGCCCGTGTAGCCCGACCCGCCAATGATCGCGGCCGTCGCGTGACTCGTCGGATCCGTGCTCATGAGCGCTGGGCCTCCCTCGATGTCGCGATGGTGACTGTGGGCTGGGGAGTGGGCGCCGCGTTCATCGCGTGCTCGGCGACCAGGCCCGGGATGTCCACGCCCGTCGTGTCGATCGAGTTGCGGAACTCCATCGAGTGGTTGATCTCGTTGACGAGCAGGCCCCGCTTGGGGCACTCGAGCAGGTCGATCGCGACGACATCGCCGTTGACCGCCGCGGCGGCGGCTTCCGCGATCTGGCCCACATCGCCTTGGATGCTCAGGCCCGCAGCCGTCGCGCCCCGCGCCGTGTTCGTGACCCAGTGCTCGCTCGACCGCACGATCGCCGCGACCGCGCGCCCGCCCACGACGAAGACGCGGATGTCACGCCCCGGCTTGTCGATGTGCTCCTGCACGTAGAACACGTGGTGGTTGACGCCGCCGAGCGTGAAGCGGTGCTCGATGATCGCTTCCGCGGCGTCGCGGTCGTTGACCCGTGCGACCATGCGCCCCCACGAGCCGACGGTCGGCTTGACCACCGCGGGGTAGCCGATCGCTTCGATGGCCGCGAGCGCCGCGTCCTCGTTGACCGCCACGACGACGCGAGGCGTGGGAACCCCCGCGCGTTCGAGCGCGATCGACGTGCGGAGCTTGTCCGAACACACCTCGATGGTCGCGGCGCGGTTGATACAGCGCACGCCGTACGACTCGAGCATCCGCACCGCCGCGAGGGAACTGGTCAGGCTGAGCGAGCGGTCGAGCACGAGGTCGAACGAGGCCCAGCGCCCGGCGTCGGACAGGTCAAAGGTCTGTTGCCTGAGGTCGATGGGCTCGACGGTGAGGCCGCGTTCCGCAAAGGCGTCGAGCAGCAAACGCTCTTCGACGCGGAGGCGTGCGTGCAGCATGGCGATGTTCATGGGTTGCTCCGGGTGGCTTGGCGCCTTGGGTTGAGTGGGGCGGGCGTCTCGCCCGCCGTCGGGCGTCCACGCCCGACCGACGAGCTGCTCACAGGCTGCGCTACTCGCCCCAGTCTTCCTCAACCTCGGGCGCGAGTTCGAGCGTCAGCGGATCAACAGATGTCACTTCGAGTTCGGCGCTGCAATCGGGGCACGAAGCGACCTGCCCGGCGAGGGGGGCCCGCCCGAACGTCACAGCGGCGTCGCACTCTGGACAAGCAGCGGAAATGGTCTGGGTCTGGCTCATGGTGAGGCTCCTTGGAATGGGGTGGTGGTGGGGGGGTGGTGGGGTGGTCTGGCGAAAGCGAGACCGGCAAAAACAACAAGCCCCCAAGCACGACGCTCGGGGGCACGGTTCGGTCCTGGGTTGGTCCGCGAGGTGGAAGCCCTACGCGGCCCGCATCAAAGCCGAAGTGATCGCCCGAGCGTCTGAGACGCCTTTGGCTTTGACCGCTTTGGCTTTGGGGGTCGTGGTGATCATGGGCTTCCTGGGTCCTTCCGGACGTGGGGAGATTATCGCGGGATATCGGGGCGTCAAGCGTGTGACATGAATATTACGAGGGGGGTGGTGGCTGGCCCGATGTCCGATGTATGCTCAAGGGTGCCCTTGCGGGGCCGCGGACCGTCAGCTCTATGACCCGAACTTCACCCATCCATCTCTTCATCACCATCGTCATGGCGGTGATCCTGCCCGTGTGCTGCTGCCAGCTTCGGGCGTGGACGGGCGGGTGTTGCGTTGCTGACGCGTCGGCCCAGACACCCGCGACGGCGACCGACCTCCAGCGCAGCGACGCCGACGTGGGCTGCTGCTGCTCGGACGAGGGCGCCTGCGACGAGCACGGCCAGCCCGACCCCCTCCCCGAGTGCTCGGGCAAGTCGTGCTGCATCAAGGGCTTCACGCCTGCGCCCGAGTGGTCGCCCGACGTTGACGACATCGGGGCCGATCTGGTCGTCGTCTCCCTCGACCATGCCGCGTGGGCGATGCCCACGCGCGGCCTCATCGCCACGCACTCGGCGTGGCGCGGCCCGCCCGGCGACGACCGCGCGACCGACCCCGCGGACAGGTCGCTCCTGCGCACACGGTGCGCGCTGATCATCTGAGCCGAGACCCAAGGTCCGACGACCCGTTGGTGCCGGTGCGCTGTCAACTGCGCGGCCCGCGCCATGGACCCCGTTACCTCGACTCGCTGATCAACTGCCATGGGAACACACACGTATCGCAGCACCATCGGGGTGCTCGTCGGCGCTGGCGCCCTGATGGCGCTCTCCGCCTGCGCCTCCCTCGATCCAACTGAAGACACCGCCCGCGCCCGCGGTCTCGTCGGCGACCGCGTGGCGCTCGACCCCGCCTGGGACCTCCCCTGGGACGAGCCCTCGCTGGCGTGGGACGGCGCCTCGCCCCTCTCCAGCGAGCAGGCAGTCGCGGCGGCCCTGCAGAACAACCGGCGCGTCCGGGCCGCGGTGGAATCGATCGCGTCGGCGCAGGCGCGAGCCGTGCAGGCCGGGCTCGCGCCGAACCCCGTCATCACGCTCGCGTGGGGCGTGCCCCTCGATGGGCTTGGCGGGTCGCCCGTGGCGCACTCGCTCATGCAGCAGCTCGCGTGGTTGTGGCAACGCGATGCGCAGATCGATCGGGGCGAGGCGGCGCTGCGTGCGCAGGTCCTGACCGCCGCGGACGAGGCGCTGCGCCTGATCGCGCAGGTGCGCACCGTGCACGCGGAAGCGGTGCTGGCCCGCGAAGCGATCGCGATCGAGGAGCAGCGCGTGGCCCACGCCGAGGGGTTCGCAGCGCTGGCCCGTGAGCGGTTCGGAGCGGGCGAGAGCACACGCGTTGATTGGAACAACGCGATGGGCGAAGCGGCACAGGCCAGTTCGGCACTCGCCCTGGCGCGTGGCGAAGCGGGGGCGAAGGTGCGCACGCTCCTTGAGCTGATGGGGCGGGCGGGCGAGCTCCGAACCGTCGTGCTCGACGGGGTGGCCCTCGAACCCGATGCGGCGCTCGCGCTGGGCGAGGCGGAGGTTGTCGCGATGGTCGCCGAACGCCGGCTCGATGTCGCGGCGGCGTACGAGCGCATCGGAGTAGCGGATGCGGGGGCGCGGGTCGCCCGGGCGGAGCGGCTGCCCGACGTCGACCTGCGCGTCGGCTACCAGGAGAACTTCGCGGACCGCCCCGGCGTCTTCCCAGGCGTGTCCATCACCCCGAGGCTGTTCGACGACGGCTCGGCGGGGCAGGCGGTCGCGGAATCGGACGCGCGCCGCGCCGAGATCGAGGCAGACGGGCTCCTCCAGCGCGCAACGCGCGAGGCGCGCACCGCGCTGGTCCAGCTCCGCGAGGCGATCGACGCCCACCGCCGGATTGATGAGGACCTGCTCGGGCTCGCGCTCGAGAGTGAACGGCTCGCCGAGGCGATGTTCGACGCGGGCGAGGCGGACCTGGGCGAGCTGCTCAGTGCGCGCGTGGGGGCGACCCGCGCGGCGCTGGCCGTGAACCAGGCGCAGGCCAACGCCCTGCGCTGGGCGTTCGAACTGGAGCGCGCCGTGGGCGGGTTCGCCCCCATGCCGGCGTCGGGAGAGGAGGTGGCGTCGCGATGAGCGCCGACCTGATGACACTCAAGCGGACTGGCCAGACGCGGGCGCCATCGGTCCCGCCGCCCCGTTCGCGTTGGAAGACGCGCGTGCTGCTGCCCACCGTCGTGCTCGCGGCGGTTGTCGGGCTGCTGGTCTACGCCTCGTGGGGCGTGATCGCGCCGGCGCACCGCGTGACGGTCGCTCCCGTGATCGTGAAGGCATCGTCAGGGCAGGCGGCCCGCGCGCCCGAGGGAGCGGTCGTCGCCCAGGCGGCGGGGTGGGTCGAGCCCGATCCGTTCCCCACCTATGTCACCGCGCTCGCGGACGGCATCGTGGAGGACGTGCTCGTGCTCGAGGGCGACCGCATCGAGGCGGGGGAGGTGGTCGCGGTCCTGGTCCGCGAGGACGCGGAGCTCGAGCTGGCCCAGCGCGAGGCGGACGTCGCCATCGCGGAGGCCAACGTCGCATCGGCCCGCGCCGACGTCGTCGCCGCCGAAGAGGTGCTCACCACGCTTGTCGACAGGAAGGCGTCGGTCGTGGCGCTCGAGGCCGCTCACGCGGCGCGTGTCGGCGAGGGCAAACAGCTGGCCGCACAGGTCGCTTCGGGTGAAGCGGAACTCGCATCGATCGAGGACGAGCTGGCCCGCAAGCGCGGCCTCGTCGACTCCGGAGCGGTGTCGGCGGGCGGGATCGCGCGGCTCGAACTCGCGCGGGATGCGAAGGCCGGCGCGGTCGATGCCCTGCGCGCCAAACGAGACATGGTGCACGCGCAGGCCGAGGAGGCCCGGGCCCGTGCCGAGCAGGCGGCTCGCCAACTGGAACTCCTCACCGAGGAGCAACGATCGGCCGCCCGCGCCCGCGCAGCGCTGGCTCTGAGCGAGTCATCGCTCGCCCACGCCCGGGCCCGGCGCGACGCCGCAGCATTGCAGCTCTCGCGCATGGAGGTGCGGACCAGCTCGGGCGGTGTGGTGATGACCCGGCTCGTTGCGCCCGGGTCGAAGGTCGTCCGCGCAGGCGACACGCCCCACTCGGCCCACATCGTCCACCTCTACGACCCCGACCAGCTTCAGGTGCGCGTCGACGTCCCCCTCGCCGACGCGGCCCTCGTGGGCGTGGGCCAACGTGCCCAGGTGATCGTCGAGGTGCTGCCCGACCGCACATTCGAGGGGCGCATCGTGCGCGTCGTCCACGAGGCGGATATCCAGAAGAACACACTTCAGGTCAAGGTCGCGATCGAAGACCCCGCGACCGAGATCAAGCCCGAGATGCTCGCGAGAGTGAAGTTCCTGGGCGGCGGCGGGTCCGGCGTGGGCGGCGGACAAGCGGCGCAGGGCACAACGGGCAAGCGCACTTTCGTGAACGAGCTTGCCGTGCTCGGGGCCGGCGATGGCGCGGGGACGGCGCTCGTCGTCGTCGACCGACGTGGCGCCCGTGGGCGCATCGAGGTGCGAGAGCTCACGCTCGGGCGTGCGCGCGAGGGCGGCTATGTCGAAGTGCGGAGCGGGTTGATGCCGGGGGATCAGGTCGTGGTGGATGGTGGCGCGGGCCTCGAGGCGGGCGCTCGCGTCCGCGTGACAGAGGAGAACGAGTGACATGGCGTTGATCGAATGCAGAGGCCTCAAGAAGGTGTACAAGCGGGGCGACCAGGAGATCACGCCCCTCGAGGAACTCGACCTCGACATCGGGGCGGGCGACTTCCTCGCGCTGATGGGCCCATCGGGATCGGGCAAGACGACGCTGCTCAACCTGCTCGCGGCGATCGACCGCCCGACCGCGGGTTCGCTCATCGTCGACGGTGTCGACATCGCACGCCTGTCGCGCTCCAAGCTCGCGGCCTGGCGGGCCCACCACATCGGCTACGTGTTCCAGCTCTACAACCTCGTGCCCGTGCTCACGGCGTACGAGAACGTTGAGCTGCCCCTCCTGCTCCACAAGCTCTCGAAGCGCGAGCGTCACGATCGCGTCGCGACGGCGCTGGAACTCGTGAGCCTCGCCGACCGCCACGACCACTACCCGCGCCAGCTCTCGGGCGGGCAGGAGCAGCGCGTCGCGATCGCCCGCGCCATTGTGACCGACCCCACGATCATCCTCGCCGACGAGCCCACGGGTGATCTCGACAAGGCATCGGCCAAGAGCATCATGGAGCTGCTGACCAGGCTCAATGAGGAGCTTGGCAAGACGCTCGTGATGGTGACCCACGACCCCAAGACCACTGACTACGCCAAGCGCACGCTGCACCTCGACAAGGGCAGACTCGTGGGCGAGGCCGAGATGATGGAGGCTGCACCATGAGCCGGCTCTTCCGCTTTGTCCCGTTGATCGTGAAGCAGGTGCTCCGCAACCGCGCGCGCACCATCATGACCGTGAGCGGCGTCGCGGTCGCGATGTTCCTCTTTACCGCGGTGCAGTCGATGCAGGCGGGCGTGCGCCACGCGACGCAGGTCACCGCGGAGGACACGACCCTCGTCGTCTACCGCGAGAACCGCTACTGCCCATTCACGAGCCGCCTGCCCCAGTATTACGGCCCCCGCATCGAGGCGATAGAGGGTGTCGAGTCGGTCGTGCCCATGCGCATCCTCGTGTCCAACTGTCGGGCCTCGCTCGATGTGGTGACGTTCCGTGGCGTGCCCGAAGAGGAGTTCGCCGCGATGGCGCGCGACTTCGAGATCGTGGACGGTTCCATCGAGGAGTGGAAGCGCCGTTCGGACTCGGCGCTGGTGGGCGAGTCGCTCGCGCTGCGCCGCGGCATCAAGGTCGGCCAGCGCTTCAGCGCTGCGGGTGTGACGGTCAACATCGCGGGCATCCTCCGCTCGTCCGAGCCCCAGGACCGCAACGTCGCGTACACGCACCTCGCCTTTATTCAGGAAGCGGTGGAGCGCGGCGGCACGGGCGGCATCGTGACCCAGTTCAACGTCCGCGTGACCGACCCCGAGCTGACCGATGAGGTCGCGGCGCGCATCGATGCGGAGTTCGCGAGCGAGCAGGACCCCACGTTCACGCGCCCCGAGAAGGCGTTCGTCGCGCGGGCCGCGACCGACATCGTGCTCATCGCGGAGTTCGCGGGGTGGCTCGGGTGGGGCGCGCTGGCCGCGGTGTTTGCCCTCGTCGCCAACGCCATCGTGATGTCGGTCCAGGACCGGGTGCGCGAGCACGCCATCCTGCAGACCCTCGGGTTCAACGGGCGGGCGATCGCGGGGCTGATCGTGGGTGAGGGTGCGCTGCTCGGCGTCATCGGCGGGGCGGTCGGCGCAGTCGCCGCGTGGGGGCTGATCACGCAGAACCGCTTCACGCTCACCATGGAAGGCCAGAGCATCGAAGTGGGATCGAGCCCGTTGCTGCTCGTGATCGGGTTTGGGGCATCGGTGTTGCTGGGCGTGCTCGCGAGCCTCGTGCCGGGCCTGCGTGCGGGTCGGCGTGAGATCGCGTCGTGCTTCAGGGCGGTGTAAGGAAGGTCCAGATGAAACTCCTCCCATTCGAGTACGCGGCACGGAACCTGGGGCGCTCACCCCTGCGCCTGGTGTTGAGCATGGGGGGCGGGGCGCTCGTGACGCTCCTGGTGCTCGCGTCCGCCGCGTTTGTCACGGGCATGCAGCGTTCGCTCAGCGTGTCGAGCGCACCGAACAACGTTCTGCTGCTCGGTGCGGGCTCTGAGGAGTCCATCGAGCGGAGCCAGATCAAGCCGCAAGCGGCGTCGGTGGCCGGCGCGAGCCTGCGGGGGGTGCGCACGCGGCTCGGCGTCCCCTACGTCTCGCCCGAGTTGCACCTCGCGCTGGGCGTAAGCACGAGCGAGAGCGCCAAGGCGGAGAACGTTGTGGTGCGGGGCGTGACGCACGCCGCGTTTCTGGTGCACCCCCAGGTGCGGATCACCGATGGGCGTCCGCCCGAGAACGGGCGCGATGAGGTCATGGTGGGTGGGCTGGTGGGGAGCAAGGTGGGCGGGGGGGCGCTGGGCGTGGGCGATGCGCTGTGGATCGACGACCGCCCGTGGACCATCTCGGGCGTGTTCGAAGCGCCCAACACCGTGATGGACGCGGAAGTGTGGATGCCCCTGACCGACCTCCAGGTCGTGTCGCAGAACGACCTGCTCTCGTGCGTGGTACTGACGCTTGATGATGCGGGGCCCGGCGCGATGTCGGACGTCGAGGCGTTCGCGATGACACGCCTCGACCTCGAGATCAGCGCGATGCGCGAGGACGACTACTACGCGAGCCTGTCCCGTTTCTTCGCGCCCATCCGGGCGATGGTGCTCGTCACCGCGGGCCTGATCGCGATCGGCGGCGTGCTGGGGGGGCTCAACACGATGTACGCCGCGTTCGCGGCTCGCGTGCGCGAGGTCGGGACGCTCCAGGTGCTGGGCTACTCCCGGCGGGCGGTGCTGGTGTCGCTTGTCCAGGAGTCGGTGCTGACCGCGGCGGCGGGGTCACTCGTCGCCTGTGCGCTGGGGATGTGGGTGTTCGATGGGGTCGCGGTGAACTTCTCGATGGGGGCGTTTGGGTTGATTGTGGATGGGCCCGTGGTGGCGCTGGCGCTGATCGCGGGGCTCGGGCTTGGCGTCGTGGGGGCGATCCCTCCCGCGGTGCGATGCCTCCGCCTCCCGATCCCGGAGGCGCTGCGTGCGTGACAAGGTATGGTTGGACTCATGAAGGAGACTGTGATGGCAAAGACTGGGTTTGCATTGATGGCGGGCGCCCTGGGCGTCGTGGTCGCGCTTGCGGGGTGCGGCGGTGGGGAGACTGCGCCGGACGGCGCGGGCTCGGCGGGCAAGACCCCCGCAACCACGCAACAGACCAACGGGCTGCCCGCTTCGGTCTGGCTCAAGGCCAAGCCCGCGGGCGTCCAGACGCTGACCAAGGCGAAGGCCTCGGCAGAGGCGGGTGAGCGCGTCGCGTTCGAAGCGCAGGTCGGTGGGCGCGCGAACGTCTACGTGCCGGGTCGGGCCATCGTGCTCGTCGCCGACCCTGCCCTCCGCGACTGCGGCGAGACGGAAGACGACCACTGCCCCACGCCCTGGGACTACTGCTGCGAGGACCCCGCCGCGCTCAAAGCGGGCACCGCCGCGATCCAGTTCGTCGACGAGTCGGGCTCACCACTCCACGTCTCGCTCGAGGGCATGGACGAGTTCAAGGAACTCAACACCATGTACGTCACGGGCGTCGTCCACGACCGCGACGATGAGGGCACCTTCACGGTCAACGTCGATGGTGTGTTCATCGAGCGCGCGGGCGGGTGATGTACGCGTTCACCCTCTCGCCAACGCGCAGCACAAACACGACGTAGTCCGTCGAGCCCTCTCCCTTCAGGCGTCGGTGGAGGGGATCGGGGTCGACCGCCTTGCCGCGCGTCTTGATCGTCACGCCGCCGCCGTCGTGGGCGCGCAGCCAGTCGCGCACTCGGCGCTCGCGCCATGGCGTGTGCTCGACGAGCTCGTAGGGCCTGAGCCAGGGCGAATCGAGGGGCGCCCCCGACGTGATCAGGCCGACCTGCGGGTGGGGCATGGTTGCGCCGACCCGTGCGCACAGCGCGCCGAGCAGTTGCGCACGCTCGACCGACGGGTCGATCGTGTGGAGCCAGGTGTCCAGCGCCCCGATGGGCGGCGCATCGGGTGGGCCCGCGATCGTGTCGCCCGTGGGCAACGCGGTCGCCCGGCGGGCGGACCCCGAGTCGAGCGCTCCCGTCCACAGCACCGCGTTCGTGAGCCTTCCGCCCTCCGAGATGAACTCGAGCTCGCCCGCCCACTCCTCCTCGCGTGGCAGCCCCGGCCCGAGCTTGACCCCAGCCCCCGACGCCGCCCGCGTGATCCGTTCGATCGCATCGATCGGCGGTGTCAGCTCGCTCAGCCGCCACGACCGCCCGCGCGCCGTCCGGCGCGCCGGGTCGATGTGGACGGCGGCGCCGTCGAAGGACCGCGCCGTCACATCCGCGCACTCTGTGCCGCACCCCGCGTTCTGCGCGGTCATCCAGGCGCGCACCGGATCGAGGTCGAACGCGCGGACCGCGAGCCCACCGTCACTCAGCGCCATGGCATCGCCCCCGATCCCAGAGCACAGGTCTGCGACTTCGCGCATGCCCGCATCGACAAACCGGCGCGCCTTGTGCGCGCCAACCGCGAGCGACGTCGCCATCTCCACGCCCTCTCGGTCTGCGATGAGCCGCGCCGCGCGGTCACCGAACTTCTCACCTCCCTTGCGTCGTGCCGCGATCAACTCGATCGCCGCCGCGACCTCGCCCTGTTCGTAGTCGCGCCGCAGGCGTGCGATATCCGCGGGCGCCGGCTCCCCGAGCGATGCGATCCGTTGGAGTAAGGTCGCGTTGCCCGAGGCGCGCTGCCAATCTGGGAGCGACGCCACGATGGGTCAGCGCCCCGCGAACGGGTCGACCACGCCCGCCTGCTCCGCGAGCGTCTTGATGGCCCGGCGCAGGTCCGCGACCTCCGCTTCCAGCGCATCGATGCGCGGGTCGGCGGCGCTCGTCGGCGGCGCGGATCGGGGCTCGACCTGCGCGTGCGCCGTCGTGGGCGCTGCGCTGGCGACGCCCCGCTCGATCGGCGCCGCGTCGAGCTTGTGCGCCGCGGGGGCGATCATCTGGGCGTACCGGCGCGCCCGGCTCCCCGGCGCGGGCGGCAGCTCGACCACCAGCGCGGGCTCACGTGACATGAGGCCATTCAGGATGTCGCCGAGCTCCTCGAGCGTGTCGATGGCGTGCATCCGCGAGGCCCGCCCGCGCAGCTCCCCAGCGGTCTGGGGACCCCGAAGCATGAGCTCCGCGAGGACGACCAGCGCGGGCGTCTCCACACCAAACGCTTCGCGTGCGTCGTGCTTGTACTTGATGACGCGCCCGCCAGACGGGAAGACCTCGCGCACGCAGTGCTTCGAGCGGAGCGAGTCGAGCGCCATCTGGGCGATCTCGTCGTCGTAGTCCACCATCGGGAAGCGGTTGCTCTTCTGGTTGCACCCCACGGTGACCGCGTTGAGCGAGAGGGGGTATTGAGCGGGTGTGGTCAGGGCCTTCTCGACGAGCACCCCGAGCACGCGCGCCTCTTCCGGCGTGAGTGTCGGCATCCCCGCAGTCTCTTCTGTTCCGCTCATACGGTGAGTCTACCCGTGTGCACCGCGCGGAGGCTAACCTTGCCAGACCTGTGGCCATATGGGGTACATCCCGAAGGAGGATTCACATGCACCGCACCCGCACCGCTCAGACCGCCCTCACGCTTGTCGCATGCCTTTGGGCGCTGCCCCCGCAGTCCATTGCCCGCGAGGACCCAGGAACTGAGGCCGAGCCAAAGGTCGAGGTAGTAGATGCGGGTTCAGGCGAGAAGAGGGAGTTGCGCTACGAGCTCGAGGCGGGCGCCAAGACCTCGACCCGTATGACGATCGACATGGCGATGCGCCAGTCGATGAACGGGCAGGACCTGCCCCAGCAGATCATGCCCATCATGGTCGTCGACGTGGACACGACGGTGGGGGCGTCCGAGGGTGATGTCTATGCGATGACGTCGAGCGTCCGCGCGATCGAAGTCAAGTCACGGGGCGGCGTCGACCCGATGGCCGTGAACCAGATGCGCCAGCAGTTGGCTGCGGTGAAGGGCACCGACTTCTCGTGGAAGATGAGCAGGACGGGGGTGGTGAGCGGGCTCGAAGCCGACGCGTCGAACCCGATGGCCCAGCAGGTCCGCAACGCGATCGAGAACTCCGTGGCGAGACTCCCCGATGAGCCCGTCGGCGCCGGGGCAGCCTGGCGCATCGAGCAGGGGATCGACGGGCTCGGGATGTCGATCGACCAGGTCGTGAACTACACGCTCAAGTCGAGGGAGGGGAAGCGGCTCGTCATCGAGGCGAGGCTCAAGCAGTCCGCGAAGGAGCAGGAGGTGGAGTCGGCCCAGCTCCCCCCAGGCGCCACGCTCAAGGTGGTCTCGATGACGGGCGAGGGCGATGGCACGCTGACGGTCGCGTTGAACGAGCCCGCCGCGGTCAAGGTGACGCTCAACTCCTCGATCGATGCGAGTTTCGACATGGTCACGGGCGGACAGAAGATCGCGATGGACCAGCGGATGAAGCTCCGCACCGAGGTCGAGCGGCGCAACGCCGGAACGGCCGAGCGCGACCTGGACTGAACCACCAAATGAGAGCCGGGCGCGGTAGGCTCTCAACGCCCGGACGCGAGAGATGGGGCAAGGAGGAAAGTGATGCGGATCAGCGCATGGGGACAACGGGCATGGGCGTGGGGGATCGCCCTCTTACTCACGTTCGGTATGACGGCGTATGCGCAGACGCAGGACGGGGGACAGGGCGGGGACGCCACGCCCACGCCCACGCCCACGCCGAAGCCCGACCCCGACAAGCCGCAACTCAAGCTCGGGAAGCAGCACATCGAGGTCCTCGATGCCGGCGCCGAAGAGAAGCGCGAACTCCGCTATGCGCTGGAGGTCGGCTCGGTCATGCGGCTCCGCCACACACACGAGGCGACTTTCAGCCAGCTCATCCAAGGCGTGGACAACAAGAACACGATCTCCGCGACGGTCGAGGTCGACGTCCGGGTCGTCGAGGCTCGTGAATCGGGGTACGCCATCGAGGTGACGGTGATGAAGGTCAAGGTGGGCGACTCTGACATGGCGTGGATGGCGCACGGCCACCTCCGCAACATCGTGGGTGAGACGCTCACGTTCTCGGTCAACGACCGGGGCGTGATCGACCCCGCGTCCTTCGCGGGCCCGATCGCAAACCGACCAGACGCGGTCACCTACCTCCCCCAGCCCCAGCGATTGTTTGTCCCGCTCCCAGCCGAGCCCATCGGAGTCGGGGCCAGGTGGACCGTCGGGCAGAGCTCGGGCGGGCTCGGCTTCGAAGAGGCGCACACATACACCATCGAGCTCAAGGCGATGAGCGAGCAGGGTTTCGTCGTCGGGGCGACGCTTGATCAGGCCGCCGACCCCCAGCCGATCGACTCCCCGACCGCACAAGGGATTAGCCTCGGCCGCTACAAGGGCACGGGCGTGGTCGCGATCGAGCGCTCTCTCAACGACCAGGGCCCCGCGAGCGACAAGGCAGAACTCGAAGTGCGCCTCGAGCTGCTCGTCCAGGGTGGGCGCATGGTCATCAACCAGACCCGCACGTTCGAGACGAAGACTGAGCACGTCGTCCAGGGCGAATCGCCGACGGACGGTGAGCAGGGCGGAGGCGATGGCGAGGCGGATGGTGATGCGGGCACAACGCCCGACGAGGCTTCGCCTTAACGCGCTGACCCCGCGAGCAACTGGTTCACCCCCGCGACCACATCGCCAAGCCCGATGCGCGAGATGTCGCACCGATCCGGGTGGTCGTTGGCGACTTCGTGCTCCGGGAGGTCGTGATCGGGCACGAGTTGGACCTCGTCCTCGAAGGGGATGGTCGTCCAGCGCGGGTCGGTCGGGCCGAAGAGCGAGACGACGGGCACGCCCAGCGCCGCGGCGATGTGGCGCGGGCCCGTGTCATTGGTCACCATGACCCGGCACCGCTTGATGACCCCCTTGAGCGTGCCCAGCGTCTGGCGATGCTCGGGCAGGCGGACGATTCGCGTGTCGGGTGCGCACCGGTCCGCCACGTCGTCCACCAGGGCCGCTTCCTTGGGCGAGCCATTGATCAGGATCGTCATGTTGTGGTGGCGGGCCAGGTAGTCCGCGAGGGCGGCGAAGCGCTCGGCGGGCCAGCGCTTCGCGGGGTTGTTGGCGCCGGGGTTGAGCAGCGCCATGGGTGTGACGCGGTGCAGCTCCATGGGGATGCCCGCGCGGTCGAGCAGGTGCGCCGCCGCGAGGCTTTCCTCTTGTGAGACGCCCAGCTCGAGCGGCCCCATCTCGCCCGCTTCGAGCCCGTACGTGCGCAGGAAGGCGCTCGCGAGCTGGAAGTAGTAGTCGCACGCGGGCACGGGCGCCCACGCGCCGGGCTTGGTGGTCGAAGCGCTGTAGGGGTCGAGGTCGCGCCGCTTGGGGGCGGGGTAGCGGTCGGTGAGGAGGATCCCACGCCCGTCGCGGTCGTAGCCCACTCGGCGTGGGATGCCCGCGAGGCGCGTGATCAGCGCCGATGAGAACGAGTTCGTGAAGATCAGCGCCGCCTGGTAGCGGTGCGTCCTGACCTTGGATGCGACGCGCTTCGGGCCCATCACGCCCAGCGCACGGTCGACGTGGGCCTCGTCGAAGAGGCCCGACCCCGCGAGGAGCTGGTCGATGCCGGGTCGGACGAGCGCGCCGATGAACGCGCCGGGGAGCAACTCGCGGATGATGCGCAGCGCCGGCGTGCACATGACCGTGTCGCCCAGCCACGACGGGACGACCACGAGCAGGCGCGTCAGCGCGGCCCCCCGCTCGTCGTCCTGAGGCATGTTCACGGGCGTTCCTTCACTCATCTGCACGCGGATTCTAAGCCGGTTGGGGCGTTCGCCTTGCCGGCGCGTCGCCGAGGATCAGAGCCGTCGCGGCACCCACATCGGGGGCGGTCGCGTCAACCGATGGGTGCTCGCCGCCCGACCCGCCCCCCACAAGGACCGTCCGGCACCCCGCGGCCCGCCCGGCTTCGCAGTCGCGGAGCTTGTCGCCCACCACCCACGACGAAGCAAGGTCGACCCCGAGCGCACGCCCAGCATCGAGGATCATCCCGGGTGCGGGCTTGCGCCAGGGATGCTCGCGTGTGAACTCGGGAACGGTGCCTTCGGGGTGATAGGGGCAGAACCGGAAGGCGTCGATGAGCCCGCCCAGGAGGGCGTTGAGGCGGGCGTGGACCGCCTCGACATCTGCGGGGGCGTAGCGCCCGCGCGCGACCCCACCCTGATTGGTGACGACGACGAGGGCGAAGCCGCGTTGGGCGAGGGTTTCGCACGCCCCCCTCACCGCCGGGAGGAGGCGGACGAGGTCGGGATCGCCCAGGTCGCCATCGGGCGCGACCGCCCGGCAAGCGATGAGGGTGTCATCTCGATCGAAGAAGACGGCGCTTCGCACAGAGAAGAGATTAGCCTGTTCGGGGTCGTTTTG
This sequence comes from Phycisphaerales bacterium, assembly GCA_965228605.1. Lineage (GTDB taxonomy): Bacteria > Planctomycetota > Phycisphaerae > Phycisphaerales > UBA1924. The sequence continues at coordinate 1,884,726 of OZ245825.1, read as the reverse complement.
GGGTATGCGGACTTGCCTGACGCCGCGGGGGAGGCTATTTTGCCCGGCTTGCCGCGCGGTCGGTTTGCGCTGATGACCGCCACCGTAGCTCAGTGGTAGAGCACACCCTTGGTAAGGGTGAGGTCATGGGTTCAAGCCCCATCGGTGGCTTGGCGGGCTCCTCGCTTCGGTTGAAGCGGGGGCGCCCGGTGGAGTTTGGTGGGTTCTGGCGAGGGTCCAGGCCCTGATTGGTAAGGGAGCGGCTTGCCCCGAGTCGAGTCCCCCATCGCGTCGCCCATGGGCGTCGCCGTGGCTGGCTCGAATGTCTGGGCAACCGTTCGGAGTCGTTTTGCAAGAACCCGTCGGAGACGGCGGGTGTGGAGGCGTGCCGATATGGCCAAAGAAACCTTCGAGAGAACAAAGCCGCACGTGAACGTCGGCACCATCGGGCACATCGACCACGGCAAGTCAACGCTGACTGCGGCCCTCTCGGCCCGCTGCGCCGTGAAGATGGGCAGCCAGCCCAAGTCGTACGCCGAGATCACCAAGGGCGGTACCGTCCGTGACTCGTCCAAGACAGTGACCATCGCGTCCTCGCACACCGAGTACGAGACCGCGACCCGTCACTACGCTCACGTCGACTGCCCGGGCCACGCCGACTACGTCAAGAACATGATTACGGGTGCCGCTCAGATGGACGGCGGCATCCTCGTCGTGTCCGCGGCGGACGGCCCCATGCCCCAGACCCGCGAGCACGTGCTGCTCGGGCGTCAGGTCGGCGTGCCCTACATCGTCGTCTTCATGAACAAGGTCGACCTCGTCGACGATGAGGAACTCCTCGAACTCGTCGAGATGGAGATCCGCGACCTCCTCAACAAGTACGACTTCCCCGGCGACGACCTGCCCGTCATCAAGGGCCAGGCCAAGGCCGCGATGGAGAACCCCGCCGACGACGAGGCCTGCAAGGGCGTCGACGAGCTGCTCGACGCGCTCGACACCTACATCCCCGAGCCCACGCGTGAAGAGGACAAGCCGTTCCTCCTCGCCGTCGAGGACGTCTTCTCGATCAAGGGCCGCGGCACGGTGGCCACGGGTCGTATCGAGCGTGGCAAGATCAAGGTCGGCGACGAGGCCGAGATCGTCGGCATGAAGCCCGAGAGCTCGAAGACGACCATCACGGGCGTCGAGATGTTCCAGAAGGTGCTCGACGAGGGCATCGCGGGCGACAACGTCGGCGTGCTCCTCCGTGGCGTCGAAAAGGACGACATCGAGCGCGGCCAGGTCATCTGCAAGCCCGGCTCGATCACGCCCCACAAGAAGTTCAAGGGCGAGGTCTACGTCCTCACCAAGGAAGAGGGCGGCCGTCACACGCCGTTCTTCAACGGCTACAAGCCCCAGTTCTACTTCCGCACGACCGACGTAACCGGCGGCGTGACGCTCGCGGGCGGCGCCGAGATGTGCATGCCCGGCGACAACATCGAGATGGAGGTCGACCTCGAGGCCAAGCCCGTCGCGATGGAAGAGGGCCTCCGCTTCGCCATCCGTGAGGGTGGTCGCACGGTCGGCTCGGGCGTCGTGAGCAAGATCCTCGAGTAGAACCGACAGGCACAGAATCCCAATGGTCCCGCGGGTCGAAAGGCCCGCGGGCCTCTTCACTTCGAGCATCACCTGGTCCGATCGGGCGCCGCCCGGGAGAGCAAAGCCATGGCCAAGAAGAAGGGCGACGCACGCGAGTACGTGTGGCTCCAGTGCACCGAGACGGGCGACCTGAACTACAGGACTTCCGTCAACGTGAAGGGCGGCATCCCCGAAAAGGTCAAGGAGGGGATGAAGAAGTACTGCCCCCGCTTGCGCCGCCACACGCTGCATAAGATCAAGCGGAAGTAGGCTCGCACGCCCCCTTGGGGTGAGCGTGGATACGCCAGTAGCTCAATTGGCAGAGCAGCGGATTCCAAATCCGCAGGTTGAGGGTTCGATTCCTTCCTGGCGTGCTTTGGTCGCCCGATGGGGCGTAGCGGTGATAGGAGGCGTGTTGCGATGAGCATGGCGATGTACAAGCCCGAGGAGGGCTACTGGACGCGGATCCTGAGCATGATCGGGTGGGGCCTGGTCGTGGCGTGGCTCGCGTCGTGGCTCTGGGGCCAGGCGGGCTCCATCGTCATCGAGGGCGTCGAGACCAACTACATCCGCGGCGCCTTCGCCGGCGTCTCCCTCCTCCTCGGCGGCGGGCTCGTCTACTGGCTCGTCTACCTCCGCAAGCCCTCGTCCGAGTTCCTCATCGCGACCGACTCCGAAATGAAGAAGGTCAACTGGTCGACCCGGCGTGAGGTCCTCGGCTCCACGTGGGTCGTCATCGGCGTCAGCCTCATCCTCGCCTTCTGCCTCTTCCTCGCGGACTTCGTGTTCCGCCTGCTCTTCACCGCGATCGGCGTCCTCGAGACCGCCTGACCCGCACGCCCCGCGCACCCGCGCCGCCCCAAGCAACGCCTACCACGCCGAGGACACGATGGAGCGAACCATGGCCGACCAAGACACCCCGCCCGCCGACGGCGCTCCGACGCCCGACGACAACGAGACCAACAACGAGACCAACGAGGGCGCGGAGGACAACGCCGCACCGTCCAGCGAGGCCAACGGGACCGCCGGCAACGCGACGAGTGGTGGCAGCGCGAACGCCGAAGCCCCGCTCGACGGGCGCATCGACGAGCGCTCCGACACGCTCGCAGACGGCGAGCCCATCGTTCAGGAGGGCATGAACTGGTTCGTCCTCCGCGTCGCGTCCAACAAGGAGTACTCCGTCCGCGACACGCTCCTGCGCAAGGTCCAGATCGAGGGCATGACGCACCTCGTCGGGCGCATCCTCGTCCCCACCGAGAAGACGAAGACCATCAAGGGCGGCAAGCAGCGCATCACCGAGACCAAGCTCTACCAGGGCTACGTCTTCGTCGAGATGCAGCTCGAAGACGACGGCCGCATCCCCCAGGACGTCTTCTTCCTCATCAAGGAGACCACGGGCGTCGGCGACTTCGTGGGCACCACGGGCCGCCCCACCGCGCTGGCCTACCACGAGATCGAGAAGATGCTCCTCGACAGCCGCAAGCCCGAGGAGATGACCGAGATCAAGATGGTCTTCGAGAAGGGCGAGCCCGTCGTCATCACCGAGGGCCCCTTCGAGAACTACGAGGGCTCGGTGGACGAACTCCTGCCCGAGAAGGGCCTGGTCCGCGTCCTGGTCACGATCTTCGGCCGCCAGGCCCCGATCGAACTCGAAGAGTGGCAGATCAAGAAGGCCGGCGAGGAGTAGAGGGTATTCGGTGGCCCGGCTCGCCGAGCCGGGTCTCCCTCATCCTGCCCCCGGCGACCGTACACATGAAGCGCCCGGCTCGGCGAGCCGGGCCACCATCAAGACGCCGAGCCTGAGCGAAGCGAAGGCCCGGATCGCCTTACGATCACAACATGCCAGCCCCTGCTCAGGACCGCGAGCGTTCACGCCTCGCCCGCATGCGGCCGGGCGGGTGGACGATTGCGCTGTGCCTGCTGCTCGGCATGGTGACGACGGTGGGGGTGGCGTGGGGGATTGCTGCCACTACAGGTCTTGAGTGGGTGCCCGACAAAGTGCGGATTCGATCAGAGGAGGCACGCAGTGAAGTGCGGATCGGACTTCGGGACCGCGCGGAGGTCGATGACGAGATCGCTTGGCCGGTCGCGGTTCCGGACGATTGGCCCAGCCCGGTCTGCGCCTACCAGTCGGACCGTCCCTACCGCCGCACGAGGTCCGCTACATGTCGCGCGACTCCGGCTGCACCGCGCTACGCAGCCCTACGGCATGTGGTTGGCTTTCCCGTGCCAACGCTTACGCAGGACCTCACATGGCGCGACTCGACTCTCCTCCCCAGCGAGGTATGGAGGCGCGGCCTTTTCGTCAAAGACTGCCCGGGATGTGAGCGAGGCCTCCCCCTCAAACCCCACCTCCCCGGCCTCCTCATCGACACACTCTTCTGGGGCGCGCTCTGGCTCTGCGTCATCACAGCCTCCCGCGCCCTCCGCACCCGCCGCCTCCGCAGGCGCGGCCTGTGCGTGAACTGCACGTACCAACTCGCAGCCCTCACCACCTGCCCCGAGTGCGGCACGCCGGCGCCCTGACCAGCCCGGAGCGCAAGCGACGGGTCTTCTTTGGTGCAACCGACGCGGAAACCCCTCGCTCGCGCTCGGGGCTCGTCGGCTCGGTCACTCCCGCCTGATGCCTGGTCCCTGGTCCCCGGTGCCTTCCCCGCTCAGAACTTCTTCCGCATCCGCGCCGGCGGGATGTCGAGCTGCGAGCGGTACTTGGCGACGGTGCGTCGGGCGATCTCGATGCCGCGCTCGCCCAGCGCCTTGACCAGCGCCTCGTCGGACAGCGGCTTCTTCTTGTCCTCGGCGTCCACCACGTCCTGCAGCGCCGCCTTGATCGCGTCCCACGACACGTCCTCGCCCGACTGCGTCTGCGTGCCGCCCGTGAAGAACTTGCGGAGCGGCATGATGCCCCGCGGCGTCTGCAGGTACTTGCCCGCCACGGCGCGGGAGACCGTCGCCACGTGCATGCCGAGCTGATCCGCCACCTGGGTCATGGGCAAGGGCTTCAGCGCCTCGATGCCCACATCGAAGACCTCGCGCTGCACGTCGATCACGACGTTGATCACCCGCTGGAGGGTCTGGCGGCGCTGGTTGACCGCATCGATGAGCCATTGGGCGTTGCCCACGCTCGTCTTGATGAAATCGCGGTCGCTCTTGGGGACCGCGCGGTCCTTCGCCATGAGGGCGTACTCGCGGTTGACCTGCAGGTTGGGCAGGCGCGAGTCGGTCAGGTAGGCGAAGTAAGTGTCCGAATCGTCGTCGTACTCGACGATGGCGTCGGGCGTGATGACCTCCGCGTGCGTCGGCGCGAGCGAGCGCCCCGGGTGGAGCGAGAGCCGGCGCATGGGCTCCATCGCGCGCTTCACCTCGTCGAGCGACAGGCCCGACGCGTCGGCCGCCTTGGGCAAACGGTTGTGGATGAGGTGGTCGAGGTGGTGCTCGATGAGCACGCGGGCGTTCTTGAGGTCGGCGTCCGCATCGTTGCCATCGAGGATCGCGTCGACCTGCAGCAGCAGGCACTCGCGCGCATCGCGCGCGCCGATGCCGACCGGTTCCAGGAAGAGCTGGACCGCGAGGAGCGCCTCTTCGAGGAGGTCCTCCGTGAGCGGCGTCTCGCCGGGCGGGGCCTGCGCGATGATCGTTTCGAAGGGCGTGCGCAGGTAGCCGTCGTCGTCGATGTGCGAGATGAGCACCTCGCCCGGCGTGCGCAGGTGCTCCGCGACATCGGTAAAGCGCCACTGGTCGAGGAGCTGTTCGGTGAGCGACGCCGAGCGAGCGGCGGTGTTGGCCATCGCGTCCATCTTGGCATCGCGCTCGCCGTTCAGCCGCGAGGAGGGGGTGGCGATCTCGTCGCGCGTGATGCGCGAGGCGGAGTACTCGTTGTCCACCGCTTCGGAGTAGTCGCTCTCGTACTGGGTAAGGCGCTCGAAGTCATCGGCGCCGCCCTCGGCGTCGACGTTGAGTTCGCGGTCCGACGCGGCCGACGAGTCCACCGCGGGCTCGGGGGGCGACACGGTGTCCTCGAGCGAGGGCTCGGCGGCCTCCAGCGCCACGTTGGATTCCAGCTCCTGCTCGATGCGCTCCTCGAGCGCGGGCAGCGCGAGCTGCAGGATCTCCATCGACTGGATCATCCTGGGGGCCAGCTTCATCTGCTGGCCCATCTTCATGTGCTGAGCGGTGTCGAACCTCATCCTTCGGTCCCGCGCCTCCGCGCCCTCTCCTTGCTCAATGAGCCTCCTGCCACCATGCAGTCTATATCGGTGGGGGGCGCCCGCCCGCGCAACGCGCGCCCGCTCACCCCCCCAGAGGTTGGCGGCCCGCGATCGCGTCCGCGAGGACCGCCTTGCTGGCATATTCGAGCTGGCTGCCCGCGGGGATGCCACGGGCCAGCCTGCTCACGCTCAGTCCACGCTTCTCCCCCTGCGCCGCGAGGTAGAGCCCCGTCCCGTCGCCCTCAAGCGTGGGGTTGAGCCCAAGGATCAGCTCGCGCGCGGGCTCGACGCCCTCGGGCGGGGAGTCGAGGCGCGAGAGGAGCTGGGCCACCGTCAGGTCATCGGGCCCGATGCCCTCGAGCGGCGCGAGCCTGCCGAGCAGGACGTGGTAGGCCCCGCGGTACATGCCCGTTTGCTCGATCGCGAGCAGGTCCTTGGGCTGCTCGACGACGAGGATCACCGACTGGTCACGCCTCGGGTCCCGGCAGACGGTGCAAAGCTCGCCATCGGCGAAGTTGAAGCAGCGGTCGCAATGGCGCACGAGCCTCTTCACATCGCGGACCGCATCCGCGAGGCGCAGCGCCTCGGCTTCGGGCGAGCGGAGGATGTGGAACGCGAGGCGCTCGGCCGACCGCCTGCCTATGCCCGGCAGGCGCGCAAGCGAATCGAGCAGACGGCGCACCGAGTCGGGATACCCCGGGATGTTCGGGTCCTGCCCTTTCGCCACGCCTACCCCATCAGGCCCGGCAGCGCGGGCAGCCCCATCTCTTCGGACACCTTCGACGCCTCTTCCTGCACGAGGTCGCGCACCCGCGCCAGCGCCTCGTTGGTCGCATCGCGCACGAGCGATTCCGCCGTCGTGCGCGATTCGCCCTCGCTCATGTGCTGGGCCAGCGCGGGGGCGATCTCGACGCTCAGCACCTGCATGTGCCCGCTGACCACCACACGCACCGCGCCGCCGCCCGATTCCCCCGCGGCGCTGATCTCGCCCAGGCGCGCCTTGAAGGCGTCGCCCACCTCGCGCAACTTCTCTTTGTTCTTGAGCAGGCCCGCGAGCGCGCCCATCGCCTTCATCTGATCGAGCATGGTCCTACCCCGAGCATGGCCGACAACGGGCTAGCCCTCGTCGTCGGGCGTTGAACGTTCCACCGAGACGATACGCGCGCCGAACAGGTCCATCGCGCGTTTCACCGATGGGTGTGCCTCCGCCTCGCGCCGGAGTTCCGCATCGACGTTGGCGGCGCGCGCCGGCGCCGCGTCGGGGCCTGCCTCTGGCGCCCGCACATCGACCTCGACGGCGCGCCCGACCACGCCCCCGATCGCCCTCGCGATCTCGCCCGCCTGCGCGCGCACAACGCCCGCGCTGCGGGCGTCCTTCACCTCGACGACCGCCCGCCCCTCGTGCAGTTCGACGAGCTCGCAGCGCTGGAACACCGCCCGCGCGTAGGCCCCCGCGCCCTCGATCACGCGGCGCCACACGTCCTCGGCGGGCACGCCCTCATCGCGCTGCGGTGCCGCCGGCGCCGGCTGGGCGGGCCGGGGGACCTGGGGTCGCGGCTTGGCCTCTGCGGCGGGGGCAACGGGCGACCGCCCACCCCCCGCCTCTACGCTTTTTTTCGAGTGGCCCTCGCCCCGGAGCCCGCCTGCCCGCTCAGCAACGCCGCGGCGTCCGCGACCTCGCTCGACAGCGCCATCCGCGCCAGGAACGCATCGAACAGCGCACGCGGCGCCGAGCTGTTTCCCACCGCCTTGTGCCCCGCTTCGCACAACGCGATCAGGTGGGTGAGCGTCGGGGCGTCGAGGGTGGCGCCCTGCGCGACCGCCTCGCGCCGGGCCTCGCCCGAGAGGTCGACGAGCGACGACTCCTCGCCGCAAAGCCCGAGCACGAGCAGGTCCCTGCACCGCCCCGCGAGCGATTCGAGCACCTCCGCCATCCCGATCCCGCGATCGAGCAGCGAGTCGCAGAGCGAGAGCAGCTTGGCGGCATCGCCCGCGGCGATCGCGCCGATCGCATCAGAGATGACCTGGCGGTCGGGCAGGCCCATGAGGCGCTCAATGAGGTCCATGGAGAGCGTCTCGCCGCCCTCCGCCGCGGCGATCAGCCTGTCGAGCAGGCTCAGCGCATCGCGCATCGACCCGTTGCCCAGGCGGGCGACCGCCTGCAGCAGCTCGTCCTCCGCGTCGATCTTCTCCGTGTCGACCACCTCCCGCAGGTGCTTGGCGATCTCCGCCGTCGAGAGGTTGCGGAAGTCGAACCGCTGGCAGCGCGACTGGATCGTCGCGGGCACCTTGTGGGTCTCGGTGGTGCAGAGGATGAACTTGACGTGGTCGGGCGGCTCCTCAAGCGTCTTGAGCAGCGCATTGAACGCCGCGGTCGAGAGCATGTGGACCTCGTCGATGATGTAGACCTTGTACCTCCCGCGCAGCGGCTTGTAGACCGAGTTGGCGATCAGCTCGCGCGTCTCATCGACCTTCGAGTTCGATGCGGCGTCGATCTCGATCACGTCGGTGTCCTGCCCAGAGAAGATCGCCGCGGCGAGCTGCTCATCGCCATCGGGGTTGTTGATCGCGTTGGCGAAGATGCGCGCCGTCGAGGTCTTGCCGACGCCCCGTGTCCCCACGAACAGGTAGGCGTGGGCCACGCGATCGGCGGCGATCGCGTTCTTGAGCGTGCGCGCGATCGCCTCCTGCCCTACGAGCTCGTCGAAGTCGCGCGATCGGTACCTGCGTGCAAGAACGGTGTAGGCCATCGGGGGAGTCTAACGCCCCGCCCGCGTGGATCGATCGGTCGCGCGGGGCGATCAATCTGGCGTCGCGTCGGCGTCCCCGCTCCGCGACGCCGGGAGGGCCCTCGCGTGTACGATCCGGGGCGTGCTCGCCGCCCAGTTCCACCCCTATTCGACCTCACACGTCTTCGCGGTGCTCGGCGCGATCGCGGCGACCTGGCTCGCCATTGCGGGCGGGCTTCGTGCCCGCGACACCCCGCGCGAGCGTTCCTATCGGGCCTCGATGGCGGGCCTGACGCTGCTCCTCTGGCTCATCTCCTCGGCCCTCTGGCTCCGCCCAGGGTCGTACGACGCCGCGACCTCACTCCCCCTCCACGTGTGCGATCTCACGGGCCTGCTCGTCCCCCTCGCGCTGCTTGCCCGCACGCCTTGGGTCATGGGCTTGGTCTACTTCTGGGGCCTCGCCCTGTCGGCCAATGCCTTCCTGACGCCGACCCTCAACGAGCCGTTCCCGACGCTCCTATTCTTCAACTTCTGGGCCACCCACGCCGCGATCGTGGGCGGGGCGGTCTACCTCGTGATCGTCGAGCGGTACCGCCCCACGCTCGCCCACCTCGCGATCGCGCTGGCGGCCCTCGCGGCGTACACGCTCGCCATCATGCCTCTGAACCTCGCCAACGATTGGAACTACGGCTACGTAGGCCCCAAGGACCCTTCGCAGCCCACGGTGATCTCGCGGCTTGGCGCCTGGCCCGGGAGGCTCGTGTGGCTGACGCTCCTCGTCACGGTGGCGATGGCCCTATGCTGGCTGCCCTGGGCTATTGCGAAGTGGTGGGGGCGTGGGCGGGCAGTCGATGAAGCGGTCGAAGGCCCGCACGAGCCCTCGCCCGAACACCTGGAGTCATGATGCAAGCCACGATCGTCCGCTGGGCCTTCACACTCGCCTCCCTATTCGTCGCAGGCCCGATCGCGCGGGTCGCGGTGCGTGGCGTTGAAGCGGGCGATGGCGGGCAGTCGCTGGTGATGCTGGGCGGTGGGGCGAGCGGGATCGTCGCGGCGGTCGTGACCTTCGCCCTCGCGGCGGCGATGGGGCTTGGCGCCGCACGCCTTGTCCACGCCCGCCACGGCTTCTTCTGCGCCGGGCTCGTCTTCGCGTGGGCGGGCTTCGCGTCGGGCGACTTCCTTGGCTGGGTCCAGCGGATGCGCGACGATGCGGGTTTCATGCAGCTGCTCCCCGACGCGGTGGTGTTCACGCTCATCGGCGCGGCGCTCGCGTGGGCGATTGTCAGGCTGGCACCGGACGAGCGATCGGGCGACGACGAGCAGGTGAGCGCCAAGGGGCCCGAGCCCCTCGCGTCGATGACCACCCTCACCGCGGTGATCGTCGCGGGCGTCGGGGGCTTCCTCGCGGCGTCCCTCGTCGCGCAAAGCCCGAACGTCGGGCAGGCCTTCGCGGCCGCGGCCTTCGGCGGGCTCGCGGGCGGGGTCGCGGGGCGGGCATCGGCCTACCTCGCCCGCACCGAGGCCTACCTGTGGGGGGTGCTGGTGCTGGGCGTCATCACCCCGATCGCGGCGCACATCGCCACGGGTTCCCTCGTCACCGAGGCGTTCGACCACGACCTGATCGCGCTCGCGTGGGTGACGCCTTGGATGTGGCTCGCGGGCGCGTTCGTGGGCACGCCCTTCGGGATCGCGTGGGCGGACTCGATGGTGAAGCAGAGCGGGCCCGCCGCCGTGAGCCAGCCCGCGCCTTCCGCGGGGGCTCGGATCAAGCGGGCGTCGGAATAAGGCCTCCCGCTCGTGGGCTCGGAATCCGGGGTGCGTGGCCGCTGGAATCGATTTGGGTCCTACCCTGATCTGGTGCCAGACCCCGGAGGCTCAATGACCCGACCGACCGCATCCATGCCCGACGTCCAGGCGTCGCCCGACCGCCGCCACATCGCCATCGACAAGGTCGGCGTGAAGGGCGTGACGTGCCCCATCACCCTCAAGACCCGCGATGGGGGCACGCAGACCACCGTCGCCGATGTCGCCATGTACGTCTCGCTGCCCCACCACCAGAAGGGCACGCACATGAGCCGCTTCCTCGAGGTGCTCAACGAGCACGCCCACCCCTTCACGCCCGACTGCATCATGACGGTGGCGCGGTCGATCAAGGAGCGGCTCGAGGCCGAGGACGCCCACATCGAGCTGACGTTCCCGTACTTCATCGAGAAGCCCGCCCCGGTCACGGGCGCCAAGGGCCTCATGGACTACCGCGCGGGCTTCTACGCGCGGGCCAACCACGTCGACGACTTCATCCTGAGCGTCAAGGCCCCAGCCAAGAGCCTGTGCCCGTGCTCGAAGGAGATCTCGGCCTACGGCGCCCACAACCAGCGTTGCGAGATCGAGGCCGCGGTCCGCTTCGAGGGCACGCTCTGGATCGAGGACCTGGTCGAACACCTCGAAGGCGCCGCGTCGAGCCCGATCTTCTCCGTGCTCAAGCGCCCGGACGAGAAGTGGGTCACCGAGCACGCCTACGACAATCCCAAGTTCGTCGAGGACATCGTCCGCGACCTCGCGACCACGCTCGACGACGACGACCGCATCCAGTGGTACCGCATCAACTCGGAGAACTTCGAGTCGATCCACAACCACAACGCCTATGCCCAGATCACACGGGACAAGCGCGAGGGGTGACCACCCGCGATTCCTCTCAGGTGTGGGTTCGAGCCGATAGCATCGGGTAGCGATGCGTCCGCCCACCATGTTCCAGCGCAGGCTCCTGCTCATCGCGGGCGCGATCGCGGTCGGCTACGCGCTGCTCGCGGCCCAGCTCTACCGCGTGACCCTGGTCCAGGGGGACCGCTGGCTCGCGTCGGCCGAGTCGGCCCTGGTCGCCGAGCGGTGGATGCCCACGGTGCGCGGGCGGATCCTCGACCGCAAGGGGCGCGTGCTCGCCGCCGACCGCCCGGCCTTCAACGTCCTCGCGGACTACCCCGCGATCAACGGGGAGCTCGCGTTCATCAGGGCCGAGGAGAGCGCCCGCGACCTCGCTGGCGACGGTTGGTCCGCGCTGGGGCCTCGCGAGCGCGAGGTGCTCATCCGCCAGGAGCTGCCCATCGCCGAGCGTGAGCTCGAGATCGTGTGGGACGAGCTCGCCGCGATCCTCGGCGTCGATGCGGAGTCGCTCCTCGCGACGCGGATGGAGACGATCCAGCGCGTCCAGCGGATGGGGAGCTACGTGTGGTCGCGCCGCCTCGCCGCCGCGCGGGCCGAGTACGAAGCCAAGGGCTCGCGCGGCCCTGCGCCAACCCTCGACGAGGTCAACCAGCCCCTCACCGAGCAGGAAGACCCGCACGTCGTCGCCCAGGGGATCGACGAGTCGCGTGCGCACGCGGTGCGGCGTCTCGCGGATCGCTTCCCATGGCTGAGCGTCGAACCGTCGGGCGAGCGCGACTACCCCTTCGAGACGGTCGAGGTCGTGGTCGATCGGCGCGACTTCCCAACGCCCTTGAAGAACGAGGGCGGAGAGTTCGTGAGCGTGACCGCGACGGGCGTCGCGACGCACATCCTCGGGTGGCTCACAGATGCGAAGGCCGAGCACGTGCAGGCGCGCCCCGTCAGGCGCGCGGAGGGCGGCGCCGACCCCGGCGGGTACTTCCCGGGCGACCCCGTCGGGGCCGCGGGCCTCGAGGAGGGCTACGAGGACCTCCTCCGCGGCGAGCGCGGCAGGCGCGTCTGGCGCAAGGACACGGGCGCACAGACGATCACCGAGCCCACCGCGGGCCAGGACCTCCAGCTCACGATCGACATCATGCTCCAGGCGCGCATCCAGGCCCTCTTCGACCCGTCGCTTGGCCTCGCGGTCGTGCAGGACTGGCAGGGGCAGCCCAAGCCCGAGTACCAGCCCGTCGGCACGCCCCTCGCGGGGGCCGCAGTCGTGCTCGATGTCCAATCGGGCGAGGTGCTCGCGCTCGTGAGCGCACCGAGCTTCACACGCGAGCAGATGCTCGATGACCCCGCGTGGGTCTTCCAGAACCCCGAACTCCAGCCCATCGCCAACCGCGCGATCGGCAAGCCCTACCCCCCCGGCTCGATCGTCAAGCCCGCGATCCTCTCGGCGGCGGTGACCGAGGGCGTGCACTCGCTCAACCACCATATTCCGTGCACGGGACACCTCCTCCCCAACCACAAGGACAAGTACCGCTGCTGGCTCTACCGCGACAAGTACGGCCTCACCACACACACGAGCGATGCGCCCGATGGGCTCTCGGGCGAGGAGGCCATCGCGGGCTCGTGCAACATCTACTTCTACACGCTCGGGCGGGCTATGGGCGGCGTGCGCATCGCGAAGTGGTACGAGAAGTTCGGCGTGACGCGCGGCTTCGGGTTCAACATCGGTAGCGAGTTTGCCGGGTGGCTCGGTCGCCGCGCCGAGAACGGCGGCGCCATGCCCATCGAGCTCAACGAGGCGACGCTCATGGGCATGGGGCAAGGCCCCGTCGCGTGGACGCCCCTCCACGCCGCGGACTGTTACGCCACGCTGGCGCGCCAGGGCGTGCGTATGACGCCGCGCCTCATCCGTACTCAGAAGCCGGAAGTCGACGACCTGAGGCTCAACCTGCCCGCGTGCGATGCGGCGCTCGAGGGGCTGCGCCGGGTCATGTCCGCCGAGCATCGCGGCACGGGGTCGACCGTCGATTGGGGCACGGGCGTGCGCGAGCCGCTCGTCGCGATGGAGGGGCTCACGATCCGCGGCAAGACGGGCACCGCGCAGGCGCCCGACGTCCGTGTCGCGCTGGAGCCAGGCGAGGAGCCGCCCGCGAAGCCCGAGGGCGCGCCTGAGGGTGAGCCCGACGCGGAGGGGAATGCGGACGCGGATGCGGAGCACGAGGCGAGGGCTCGCTTCAAGACCGTCCGTTCGGGCGATCACTCATGGTTCGTCATGCTCGTCGGGCGCGAGGGCGAGCCGCCACGCTACGCGGTCGCCGTCGTCGTGGATTACGGCGGCTCGGGCGGGCGCGTCGGCGGGCCCATCGCCAACCAGGTCCTGCGCGCCCTGCGCGATGAGGGCTACCTGTGATCGCCGAGCGCACGGGGGAGATGATGCGCCGGCGGTCGGCCACCCAGCGGCTCGGCGCGAGCGGCGCCGAGTCGACGCCCATGCTGCCCCCGGCGCGGTACGCGTGGGTCCAGCCCGGTTGGATCGCGCTGATCGCGTCCATCACCCTCGCGCTGATGGGGATCGCGTCGATCGCGCTGACGACCGATGGCTCGATCGCGCTGCGCCAGTCGGTGTTCCTGACGATCGGGCTGATCGCCGCCGCGGTCGCGATGGTCCCGCACTACAGGACGTATTCGCACTACGCGTGGCCCATGGCGATCGTCGCGGTGGCGCTGCTCGTGTTCGTCATGCTGCCGTTCGTCCCCGAGGCGATCGTCCGCCCGCGCAAGGGCGCACGGCGGTGGATCAACGTGGGCGTCACCGAGTTCCAGCCGTCCGAACTCGCGAAGGTCGCGATGGTGTTCGTGCTTGCCCAGTTCCTGCGCTTCCGCGCCAGCCACCGCTCGCTGCTCGGGCTCATCAAGCCCGCGCTCATCGCGGGCGTGCCCATGATGCTCGTGCTCATCGAGCCCGACCTGGGCACATCGCTCCTCTTCATGCCCACGCTCGTCATCATGCTTATCGCCGCGGGCGCGAAGCTCTGGCACATCCTCGGGACGTGCGCGCTGGGCGGCGGCTTCGCGGCGTTCATCGTCCTCGCGAGCCTCGCCTTCGCCCAACAGGACCAGTACCCGCTCCTGCGCCCGCACCAGGTCAGCAGGATCCTCGCGGTCATGGACCTCTACACGGGCGATGAGCGCTTCCTCGACGACCGCGCCTACCAGGGTCGCCAGGCGATGAAGATCGCCGGCGCGGGCGGCGCGACGGGCCACCCCGCGGAGCGCACACGCGCCCTCGTCCGCTTCAACCCGCTCCCCGAGAAGCACAACGACATGATCTTCCCCGTCATCGTGAACCGGTGGGGGATCGCGGGCGGGCTCGGCGTGCTCTCGCTCTACACGCTCTGGGTCGCGTCCACGCTCGCCGTCGGGTGGGTGTGCAAGGACCCGTTCGGGCGCCTCGTGTGCGTCGGCTTCGCCGGCATGGTCGCGACGCAGGCGGCAGTCAACATGGGCATGACGCTCGGCCTGCTGCCCATCACGGGCATGACCCTGCCGTTCATCTCGTATGGTGGCTCGAGCCTGCTCATGGGGTTCGTCATGGTGGGCGTGGTGTGCGGCATCGGGCTGCGCCGCCCGGCGTACTTCTGGCGCGAGTCGTTCGACTTCTCGTCGTCGAACTGACGCCGTTACCCTTTCCCCATGCAACTCACCCACGCCGCACACGCCCTCGCCATCACCCTCACCGACAACACCACCCTCCCCCTCGCCCCCATCCTCGGCATAGGCCGCAACTACGCCGACCACGCCGCCGAGCAGGGCGCCGCGGTGCCCGAGCGCCCCATGGTCTTCAACAAGAACCCCGCGAGCGCGATCCTGTCGGGCGACGGCATCGTCATCCCGCAGGCTTGCGCCGATCGCGAGCAGGTTGATTACGAGGGCGAGCTCGCGGTCATCATCGGCACGCCGGCGCGCGATGTGAGCGAAGCCGATGCGCTCTCGCACGTGCTGGCCTACTGCTGCGCGAACGATGTGAGCGCCCGCTGGTGGCAGAAGCAGGGGGGCGGCGGGCAGTTCTGGCGGGGTAAGTCGTTCGACACCTTCTGCCCGCTCGGCCCGACGCTCACGCCCGCCCGCGACATCCCCGACCCGCAGGCCCTCCGCCTCACCACACGCCTCAACGGCGAGACCGTCCAGGACGCGAGCACGTCCGACATGATCTTCCCCGTCGCGACGATCATCGCCGAGCTGTCGCGCGGCCTCACCCTGGCGCCCGGCACGGTGATCCTCACGGGCACACCCTCGGGGTGCGCGATCGGGCAAGCCGAGCCCAGGTTCCTCCGCGATGGCGATGTGGTGGAGGTCGAGATCGAGGGGCTTGGTACCCTCCGCAACCGGGTCCGCGTTCAGGGGGGCTAGGAGGTCGAGAGATGGGAGAGGTCAGCCCGGGCGGCAGCGAGTACCTGAATCACAAGCCCCGTGAGCGCGGCTTCGAGTTCGCGGTTGGCGATGAGCGGCTCATCGAGGGGGTCTCGGCGCACATGCAGGAGCATCTTGGAGAGGTCTCCAATGTGTTCCATGAGGTCATCAGTGACCTGGTGCACATCGATGTGCACTTCATCGAGCCAGCGGAGGGACGCCCGTGGTACACGCTCTTCACCACGGGCATGTCCGAGCGGCCCATGACGTTCCCCCCGCATATCGAGGGGATGCCAAGGCACGCGGAGTTGATGTTGCGCCTCGAGCCGTCGTGGCCGGTCCATGAGATCGGCGGTGAGTCCACGCCCGAGTGGGCGTACTGGCCCGTCCGCGGGCTCAAGCAACTCGCCCGGTTCCCCCATGAGTACGAGACGGCGCTGGGCGTCGGGCACACCGTCCCCAACGGCGACCCGCCCGAGCCGTTCGCGTCCAACACGGCGCTCTGCTGCTGGCTCCTGACGCCGCCGATGGTCGCTTCGCCGGGCTTCGAGGACTTCGAGGCTGCGGGGCGGCGCATCCAGGTGCTCCAACTGATGCCGATCTACGAGGATGAGATGAACCTCAAGCTGCAGAAGGGGGTCGATGCGCTGGTCCGCCGGTTCGCGCGCGCGGGGACTCCCGATGTCGTCTCGCCCAAGCGCCCCTCGGCTGCGCGCCGGCGGGTGCTCGGCCTGTTCTAGGCGGTTTCCCACGCCGCCGCCGGGCTCGCGATGCCGTTCCGGCTACACTGGCCCGGTCCCAACGACCCGCCAGGAACCGTCGCACCCGAAGCCCGAATCCCCATGCTCTCCGCCCCCCAAATCCGCCAGCAGTTCATCGATTTCTTCATCGAGCGGGCGTCGCACAAGATCGTGCCGTCCTCGCCCGTCGTGCCCCACGACGACCCCACGCTCCTGTTCACCAACGCGGGCATGAACCAGTTCAAGCCCCTCTTCCTGGGCAACGTGGAGCCGGGGAGCCCGCTCGCGGGCCTGACCCGCGCCGTCAACAGCCAGAAGTGCATCCGCGCCGGCGGCAAGCACAACGACCTCGACGACGTCGGGGCCGACACCTACCACCACACCTTCTTCGAGATGCTCGGCAACTGGTCGTTCGGCGACTACTTCAAGGCCGAGGCGATCCAATGGGCGTGGGAACTGCTCACCGAGGTCTGGCACATCGACCCGAGCCGCCTCTACGCCACCTACTTCCAGGGCGACAAGGAACTCGACCTCGACCCCGACCGCGAGGCGTACGAGCTCTGGCTCAAGTACCTCCCCGCCGACCGCGTCCTGCCGGGCAACACCAAGGACAACTTCTGGGAGATGGGCGACACCGGCCCGTGCGGCCCGTGCTCGGAGCTGCACTACGACGGGCGCGTCGATGCGCTGCGCCAGAAGACGCCCGGCTACCAGCTCGTCAACGCCGACTCGCCCGACGTGATCGAAATCTGGAACCTCGTGTTCATCCAGTTCAACCGCACGGAGAAGGGGCTGAGCCCGCTGCCCGCGAAGCACGTGGACACGGGCATGGGCTTCGAGCGCATCGTCCGCGTGATCCAGGGCCAGTCGTCCAACTACGACACCGATGTGTTCACGCCCTTGTTCGAGGCGATCCGCACGGTGTGCAAGTGCGAGCCCTACTCCGCGGAGATGACGAGCCCGCGCGACATCGCGTACCGCGTGGTGGCCGACCACCTGCGTGCGCTGAGCTTCGCGATCGCCGATGGCGCTGTGCCGAGCAACGAGGGGCGTGGGTACGTGCTGCGGCGCATCCTCCGGCGCGCCGTGCGGATGGCCCGCCAGAACCTGGGCATCGAGCGGCCCTTCCTGGGCCTGCTGGTGCCCGTGCTCGCCGAGCAGGTCAGCGATGTGTTCCCCGAGGTGCAGAAGAACGCCGACAAGATCATCGGTGTGCTGACCGAGGAAGAGGAGTCGTTCGGGCGCACGCTGAGCCAGGGGATGGCGCTGTTCGACAAGGCGGTCGAGCACGCCGGCGATACGAAGCGGGTCACCGCCGAAGACGCCTTCAAGCTCCACGACACCTACGGCTTCCCCATCGACCTCACCCGCGTCATGGCAGAGGAGCGCGGCCTCACCGTCGATGAGGCGGGCTTCACCAAGCTCATGGAAGAAGCCCGCGAGCTCTCCCGCTCGGGCGGCAAGGACGACCCGACGGCCCGCCTGGCCCTCTCCACCGACGAGATCGCCACGCTCGAACGCCTCAACATCCGCGCCACCGATGACTCGGACAAGTACCACGGGCGGAACATCCGCACGACCGTCAAGGCCATCTGGAACGGCTACGACTTCGACGAGGACCTCATCGCGGCCAACACGCGGCCGACCGACCGCTTCACCCTCATCCTCTCCCACACCAACCTCTACGCCACCTCGGGCGGCCAGCAGGCCGACCGGGGCCTCGCGACGGTCATCAAGCCCACGTCCGCCAATAAGCTGCGCCACGGCGAGTTCGTCGTCGAGGATGTCCGCAAGTGCGGCCCCTACATCGCCCACATCGGGCGCATCGCCAAGGGCGAGGTCAACGTAGGCGATGAGCTCGAACTGCACCTCGACCACCACAAGCGCGACGCCTGCGCCGCCAACCACACCGCGACGCACCTGCTCAACCACGCGCTGCGGGCGGTGCTGGGCGAGCACATCGAGCAGAAGGGATCGCTGGTCGCGCCCGACCGCCTCCGCTTCGACTTCTCGCACGACAAGCCCATCGGCGCCGACGAGGTCCGGCGCATCGAGCAGCGCGTCAACGGCGCCATCGAGGCCGACCTCAAGGTCCACGCCGAGCTCGCCTCGCTCAACGACGCCCGCTCGATCAACGGCCTGCGCGCAGTGTTCGGCGAGGTCTACCCCGACCCCGTGCGCATCGTCTCCGTCGGCGTCGCGGTCCCGACCCTCGTTTCCGACCCCGACAACGAGACGTGGCACGACTACGCCATCGAGTTCTGCGGCGGCACCCACCTCGACACCACGGGCGAGGCGACGATCTTCACGATCGTGAGCGAGGAGGCGGTGTCCAAGGGTGTCCGGCGCATGACCGCCATCACGGGGCAAGCCGCGAGCGATGCCATCCAGCGGGCCGCGGACCTCCACGGGCGCATCGAGGATGCGCTCTCGCTCGAAGGCGACCAGCTCGACGCGGTGTGCAAGGCGCTCGCGGGCGAGGTCGAGTCGGGCGACATCCCGCTCGTGCGCCGGCTTGAGCTGCGTGAGAGCATCGCGAAGCTGCAGGCACGCCTCAAGGATGCGCGGAAGGCCGACGCCGCCGCGGGGCGCGGCGCCGCGGTCGATGCCGCCCGCAAGCTCGCGAGTTCCACCCCGCCCGACCAGCGCACGATCGTGGGCATGATCCCCGCGGGATCGGACCGCCAAGCCCTCCTGGCCGCGGTCGATGCGCTGCAGGGCAACAGGCCCAACGCCGCGATCCTGGTCTTCTCTGTGGATGAGCCCGAGTCGAAGGTCACGATCGTCGCGAAGGTGCCCGACGACCTGATCCAGGCGGGGCTCAAGGCGGGCGATTGGGTGCGAACGGCCGCGCAGGCGTGCGGGGGCAAGGGCGGGGGCCGCCCCGACTCGGCGCAGGGCGGGGGGACCGACCCCTCGGCGGTCGCCCACGCCGCGGCCCAGGCGCGCGAGTTCGCTTCGAGGGCTCTCAGCTGAACAGAGGGACGGGCCACCACTCTGAGGCAGCCCTCCCGCCCATGACGACCGCGATCAGCCTTGCGCCAGCGTCTGGCTCAACATGAACGTGTTGCCATCGGGGTCGAAGAACGTGGCGAGCTTCACCATGCCCGGGAACTCCATGGTGTCGCCATCAAACTTGACGCCCTTGCCCTCGAGCTCGGCGCGGGCGGCTTCGAGGTCGTTGACGCCGAACACGGGGGTGGCGTTGCCGCCCTGGCCCTCGCCCTCGCGCTGCCCGAGACCGATGGTTGCGCCGTTGACCGCGGTGCGCAGCTCGGCCCACGCGATCTCATCGACCTTGTAGAGCAGCTCGAACCCGAGCACGTCCGAGTACCACTTGATCGCCTTGTCGAGGTCCGCCACGCCGAGCGAGCAGGTGACGGTGCCGTCGTAGGCGAGCTTCTGAGCGGCGGGTGATTCGAGCGTTTGGTTTCCCATGGTGAAGGACTCCTAAAGGGGGTTTGTTCTCAAATGTATACCAGCTATACTTTCCGTGCAATGGGCTTCTCCCCGCTTCCCACTCTTTTTCACCACCGATGGGCCCTCCCCATGCTCGCCGCCATGGGTGAGCGGAACGGGGGGGCCCGCGCCGCCGAGCTGCGCCACACCCTCGGCGTGGGCGACGACTCCTTCCGACGCACCATCGCCGCCCTCATCGAGCGCGGGTGGGCCGCCCCCAACCCGGGCTACGGCCACCCCCTCCGCCCCGAGTACATCCTCACGCCCCGCGGCCACGACCTCGCCGAGCCTGCAGCCGACCTCGCTGCACTCCTGAGCCGGCGGACCTGGGGCGACCAGGCCCTCCGCAAGTGGCCACTCCCGGTCGTCCATTCGACGCTCGAGGGCCGCAGACGGTTCTCCGAGATCGAGGACCACCTCGCGGGCCCGCCCCCGCGAGCCCTCGCGACCGCCCTGCGCCGGGTCGATGATCTTGGGCTGGTCGCCCGCCGGGTCGAGAGCGGGGCGTCACCGCCCCACGCGGTCTATCTGCCCACCCCCCGCGCCCGCCCGCTGGCGACGCCACTCGGGCGGCTGAGCGAGGTGCTTCGCGGCGCGGCGTGACGGGCCCAACGCCAATGAGTGGAGCGGGCGTCCCGCCCGACGCAACTCCCTACGATGCCGAGCAACCAACGCGCAGGAGGCATCGTGACCAACCCGATCGCAAGAGTGCTTGTCTCTTTGGCGCTGCTTTGCGCCCCGCTCCCGGCCCTCGCCGCGAACCCCGTCAAGACCGAGCGCACGAAGCACTACGAGTTCACCCACGACCTCGACGCGGAGACCGCGCGCGAGGTGGCGACCCACATGGACACCGTCTTCGACGAGTACGCCAAGCGCATGTCGAACTTCCGGGTCAAGAACGCCAAGCGCATCAAACTCTACGTGTGGGCCGATCGTGAGACGTACATCGAGTTCCTGACCGAGCAGGGCGTGCCCGGCGCCCAGTTCACGGGCGGCCTCTTCTTCGTGCGGGGCGGGGATGCGGGCCTCACCACCTTCGTGGGCGGGCAGTCGCGGGCCTCGATGTACCACACGCTCCAGCACGAGGGCTTTCACCAGTTCGCGCACCTGCGCGTCGGCAATCTGCCGCCGTGGGCCAACGAAGGGCTGGCCGAGTACTTCGGGCACGGCCTGCTCATCCGGCGCAACCTCCTCACGGGCGTGGCGCCCTCCACGCGCATCGAGCTCCTCCGCAACGCGGTCGCGCAGGGCCAGCACTACCCGTTCGAAGAGATCATCAACATGAGCGGGCAGGAGTGGAACAACATCCTGCAGTCGGGCGACCCGCGCGCGTACATCATGTACACGGAAGCGTGGGCGATCGCGCACTTCCTCGTCAACGCCGACAACGGCAAGTACGCCAGCGCCTTCCAGAAGTACCTCGAATGGCTCTCCAAGGGCCGCTCACACGAGCAGGCGTTCCAGCAGGCGTTCGGCACTTCCGACATGGTGCCCTTCGAGAAGCGCTTCATCGAGTACCTCAACGAGACCTGGGAGCCCGACGAACTCTCCACCGCCCAGCAGCGCCTCGACTTCCTCGGCGAAGGCCTCCGCGCCCTCCATGAGCGCGGCATCACGCCCACCTCCATCGACGACCTCAAGACCAAGCTCCGCGAGCGCGACTTCGAGGTCGTCCGCCGCGGCCACGGCGGCGCGGAGGTCCTCAGCGCGCAGGACGACGACATGTTCCTCGCGCCGGGCCAGACGTTGAGCAGTGGGGGGGATGAAGCAGAGCCAGAGCCCGACGATTCGCGCCGTCGCGGTCGCTCACCCAGGCGCACCCGCAAGCCCTCGCCACGCCAGCAGGCGCCGGAGATTGAGTTCGTCCCCGCGGGCGACGCCGCGTACCCGCCCACGATCAGGATGAGCGGCCTCCGCGCCCCGGCGCGCATCGAGTGGACGCATGGGCCCGACGGGTCGCTCACGCATGTCGTGCGGTTCGACTAGTCGACGGTTGCGCGGGCCGCGGCCTCTCTACGAGCCGCGACCGTCAGGGAGCGGGCCGCGCTGGTCCCGCACTCCGGGCACCGCTCCAACTGCCTACTTCCGTGCTTCACTCTGGACGCTCTATCCTCTCTGCATGACAGACCATGCACCCGCGACCGCCGCCGACACGCCCGCCATCGAACCCTCGGCCCTCGCCGAACTCATCCATAACGGCGATGCTGAGTCGATCCGGGCCTTCCTCGACCTCCCCGACACGCCCGAACTCATCCGCCTCGTCACGCGCCTGAGCGACGACGACCGGGCCGCGATGCTCGCGCTGCTCGAGCCCGACGACGCGGCGTGGCTCCTCACGCAACTCCCCGAGCCGCAGGCCGTCGACACCGTCGAATCGCTCGCCCACGAGACCGCGGCCCGCATCATCGAACAGCTCCCCTCCGACGAGCAGGCCGACCTCATCGGCGAGTTGGACGATGAAGACGCTCAGGGCATCATCAACCACCTGAGCGAGTCCGACGCGGGCGATGTCCAGCGCCTGGTCGTCTACGACGACGACGTCGCGGGCGGCCTCATGATCACGGAGTACCTCTCGTACCCCGCGACGGGCACGATCGCGGAGGTCGTCGAGGACCTGGGCGTCAACGCGGATGAGTACGCCGACTACGACATCCAGTACCTCTACGTCACCGACGAGCACGGCGGCCTGATTGGCGTCCTCCGCATGCGCGACCTGCTCCTCTCCCCACGCTCACGCAAGCTGCGCGACATCATGATCGCGGCGCCCCTCTCGGTCACCGACACCGACGACCTCGACTCCCTCGTCCAGTTCTTCGACGACCACGGGTTCTTCGGCGTCCCCGTCGTCGACGCCAACGGCGTCCTGTGCGGCGTGGTCCAGCGCTCCGCGGTCGAAGCCGCGGTCGCGGAAGACCAGGAGCACATGTACCGCGCCGCGCAGGGCATCGTGGGCGGCGAGGAACTCCGCACCATGCCGCTCCTGCTCCGCTGCCGCCGCCGCCTGTCGTGGCTCAGCGTCAACATCGTGCTCAACATCATCGCCGCGAGCGTGATCGCGATCCATCAGGACACGCTCGAAGCGGTCATCGCCCTCGCGGTGTTCCTCCCCATCATCTCCGACATGAGCGGCTGCTCGGGCAACCAGGCGGTCGCGGTCAGCATGCGCGAGCTCACGCTTGGCGTGATCAAGCCGACGGAACTCGGGCGCACGCTGATCGCCGAGGTCTCGCTCGGCCTCATCAACGGTGCTGTGCTGGGCCTGCTCATCGCGGGCGTTGCCATGCTCTGGAAGGGCCAGCCCTACCTAGGCCTGGTCGTGGGCGCTGCGCTCATGCTCAACACCGTCATCGCTGTGGCGATCGGCGGCTCTGTGCCGCTCATCCTCAAGCGGATGAAGGTGGATCCGGCGCTGGCAGCGGGCCCGATCCTGACGACCATCACCGATATGTGCGGCTTCTTCATCGTCCTGACGTTTGCGTCGGCGATGCTCTCAAAGCTGACGTAGTGATCAACCACAGAGGTCACTAGAGGAACACAGAGGGGACAAAGCGAGAAGCGTGTGCCACTGCTCTGCGAGCAGTGCTCCCCTCTACGAGCCGCGACCGTGAGGGAGCGGACCCGCGCACCACCCACACTCCGGACACCGCTCCAACGCGCCAACCTCGTACTTACACCTTGGGCACAACCCACGCCTGATGCGCCGACGCTTGCGCACCACGCGGAACACAACAATCGAAACCCACGGCAGCGCCGACCAGAACACCACATCGATCGCGAAGCCGGGCCAAAGTGGCCTGATGGGGTAGCGCTTCCCACCGAGTTCGACGCCCTCGTGCCACGGGCCGACAACGAGCGGCTCGTCCATGCCAAAAGGCGCAGCGGTCGAGAGTCCGCGGAGTGGGAGCCCTGCTTCCACCGTTCGGATCAGGTTGGGACCATGGATGTCCCCCATGATCCGCCATCGCCACCCCACACCTCGCTGCTGCAGGCAACACTCCACATCGTGCCAATCCGGAGGAACGTCGATGGGCCAGCGCAGGTCATTCCGGAGTGTGGGGGTGTCCGCAAGTACTTTGACTTTGGCGTCCGTGAGGAGGCTCGGCTCGCAGACGAAGACCTCCAGGGGCGTGTCCTGCCAACTCCGGAAGCTCGTACCGTACGCCTTCAGGCCCCACGCCACGCCGACTGCGAGTGCGACGCCGCAAGCGATGCACGCAATCGCCCACCACCACCCTGGCCACACCCACCGCCACCGGCCCAACCGCGAGCGCATTGTGTGCGACCTGCCCGCCATCACGCCCCACACTCCGGGCAGCGCTCGAACGCGCCAACCTCATACCTGCAATGCGCGCACAACCCACGCCTCACACGCCGCCGCGCACGCACCACACGGAAGACAACAATCGAAGCCCACGGCACCGCCGTCCAGAACACCACATCGACCGCGAAGCCGGGCCATATTGGCCTGATGGGGACGCTCGCATTGCCGATAGACAGCCGTTCGTGCCAAACACCGTCTACGGGTGGCCGGTTGGGGTCGTTCGTCCATCGCTTCCTGACCGCGAGCATCGGCAGCCCCGCGCTCCACTCGCCTTGGCTGAACTCGCCTTCCCTCAGGTCGTGGGTGATCGAGCTCTCCACCTGATAGCCGGTGCTCCGCCATCGGACGAGGTCGTCAGGGCGTGGCCAATCGGGTGGTGGTGTGTGGGGCCACGCCAGACCCGGCGTCTCTTCGGTTCGTGCGACCTCCGCGACCGATTTGCCGTACTGGCTGAGGTCGCGCGGGAAGAAGTGGATGGTCATGTTATCGAGCCGCTTCCCAGAGTCATGGACGACGACGTCGAGGAACCATGCCATCCCGATGGTCACGGCGGACCCAAAGCAAAGGCACGCGATCGCCGCCAAGCAGCCCGGCCATAGCCAACCCAACCGAACGCGCGATCGTGACGTTGACGCCATGACCACATCGTAAGCGCCCTTCACGCCCAACCCGCTCCCTCACGGTTGCGGCTCGTCCGGACCAGATAGCTCGCCCTCTGTGCTCCTCAGTGACCTCCGTGGTTCAACCTCCCCCGTTCGCCGTCGCCAGGCACCGCGCCACCACATCACCGATTTTCACCAGCTCACCCTTGCCCGAGTCACGCCGCAGCTTGAACTCCACCGACCCCTCGGCCAGCGCCTTGTCGCCGATGGTGAGCCTGATGGGGATGCCGATCAGGTCCGCATCCTTGAACTTCACGCCCGGCCGCTCGTCGCGGTCATCGACGAGCACATCGAACCCCGCCTGGGCAAGCTCGCCCGAGAGCTGGCACGCGGTCTTCATCACCTCCGATGCGGGATCGACGTTTATCGCTGTGATGATGACGTGGTACGGCGCGATGTTGATGGGCCACACGATGCCGTGGTCATCGCTGGCCATCTCGACGCACGACGCCATCGTCCGGCTCACGCCGATGCCGTAGCACCCCATGATGACGCTGACGCGCTCCTGCTTCTCATCCATCACCTCGAAGCCCATCGCCTTCGAGTACTTGTCGCCCAGCTTGAAGATGTGGCCCACCTCGATGCCGCGGCGGGCTTCGAGCGTGACGCCCTCGGCCTTGGGGGAAGGATCACCCGCCATCGCGTTGCGGATGTCGGCGACCTTCACCTTCGACTCATCGTTGAGCACATTGCCAAGCTCGCGCCTCCAGTTGAAGTGCTTGACGTGGTGGTCCTTCTCATCAGCGCCGGTGACCCAGAACATCGGCTTGCCCGCGGCGTCGTCGAAGCCGATGGCCGCATCGCGGTCCACGAGCATGATCGCGTTGTTCGACTTCGTAATCACCGCCGGCGACACGTACCCGATCGCAAACCCCGCCTGCTTCGCCTCCTCGGCATCGGCCAGTTCGATCTTCGCCGCACCAACGGCGCTCCGCACGTGCCCTTCGTTGACCTCCTGATCGCCGCGCACCACCGCGATCACCCACGTCCCCGCGTTGTCGCCCTCCGCAACACGGAACACGACGCTCTTGAGCATGTGCTTCGCCTTCACCTTCAGCAGCTTGCACACCTCCTCGATCCCCGGGCACTCGGGCGTGTGCACCTTGTCCAGCTCGCCCGTCGGATCACCACCGAACCACCCCTTGCTCGGCTCGTCGCGCGCACCGATCTCGCACTTCTCCACGTTCGCGGCGTACCCGGTCTTCGGGCAGTGCAGGATCGTGTCCTCGCCCGACTCGGCGTTGACCATGAACTCGTGCGAAGCGCTCCCGCCGATCGGCCCGGCCTCGGCCTCGACGATCGAGAAGTCGAGCCCGCACCGCGTGAAGATGTTCTCGTACGCCTTGTACATCGCGTCGTACGCCTCGTTGAGCCCGCCGGAGCCTTCGATGCCCGTATGGAACGAGTACGCATCCTTCATGATGAACTCGCGGCAGCGCAGCAGCCCGGCGCGCGGGCGAAACTCATCGCGGAACTTCGTCTGGATCTGATACAGGTTCAACGGCAGCTGGCGGTACGAGCTGACCACGCCCATCATCAGCTCGGTGATGACCTCTTCATGCGTCGGGCCCAGGGCCGTGTCGCGCCCGTGGCGGTCGGTGAAGCGGAACAGCAGGTCCCCGTAGTCATCGGCCCGCCCGGTCTTCGAGAAGAACCCCTCGATCGGCACCATCGCCGGCATGAGCATCTCGCTCGCGCCCGCGGCCTCCATCTCCTCCCGCACGATCGCCTCGATCTTCGCCAGGACCCGCCGGGCCAGCGGCAGGTAGTCGTACACGCCCGCCGTGACCCGCCGGATGTACCCGCCCCGCGCCAGCAGCTGATGGCTCACCGCCTCGGCATCGCCCGGCGGCTGCTTGGCCGTAGGGATGAGCGTGCGCGACCACGTCTGGATGACGCCGGAGCGGGTGTTGGTGACGATGGGGGCCTTGGTGTCCGTTGAGCTTGGGGAAGTCATGGCGGGCAGTGTAGGAAGTGGGGGGCGCCCGGGAGTCGCCGCGCTCCGCCGGCAACCGCCGCGCGGGCGGGGCCGTACCGGCAGGCGTGGCCGCCTCACCGCACGAGCCCGAAGTCCCGCCGGTGTCTGCCCGGCGGCCGCGGTGCTGCTGACCGGTGTGGCGTGGCTCATCATCCCCGCGGGCATGATAATCGGCGGCATCCTGAGCCTCGCCCTGGCCGGTGGGTGCGCCGTGCGCGCCCTGCGTGTCTGCCCCGGCGTCTTCGGGCGCGAGGCCGCGATCCTCGCGGCGTGCGTCGTCGCGATGAGCGTTGGAGTGATCACATACGCGCTCGCCACGGCGTGGCGATGACCTGGCCCCGTAGGATGCACCCATGCCCCGCCGCACGCGCCGCCGCCGATGGCTCACGACGATCGCGCTGCACCTGACGCTCGGGTTGGTGCTGAGCATCGCCGTCGCAGTCGCGGCGTCGTTCGTTCCTGATTCGTGGATGTGGCGTGCGCACTCGCCCGTTCACTCGTCAGTGGACCAACTCAACTTCTTTGAGACACGCGGGCCGGCGACACACATGATCGATGCCAGCGTAATCAGCCACATGACCATCTCGCTCCTCATCGTCAGGAGTGACGAAGCAAAGCCGGGGGTGCTACCAGTCGTCAGAGATGGGCATGTCCCCCGCTGGGCAGTCCCCTCGGCCGCGCGACTTCCTGCCGATGAAGCAACCCCCCCGCGCCTGCTGCGGATTCTTGGGCGCGGATGGCCGTTGCCAGCACTGCTATGTGAGACAGAGATCGACGAAGTCTCGGGCTCGGTTCTTGCACGCCGAGGCTGTGCCCCGCTTGCCATTGGCTCGATCACCTACGAGATCCCCTACAAGCCCATCCCCTCCGGCCTCCTCCTTAACACCCTCTTCTACGCCGCGATCACCCTCACCGCCGCGCTATCCTGGCGCGCCCTCCGCCGCCACCGCCGCGTGCGCAAGGGCCGGTGCACCGCCTGCGGCTACGACCTCGCCGGGCTCGACCGCTGCCCGGAGTGCGGCGCCAAGCCGACGCCGGCGCCCGCGTGAGCGCCCCGCCTGAGCCGGGGGGAGCGGCAAGAGCTGTAGGTGGACCGAGCAGAGCAGACGGTCCACCGCGCAGAGTAGATGATGGACCGCGCAGAGCAGACGGTCCACCGCGCAGAGCAGTTGGTGGACCGCGCAAAGCAGATGGTCCACCGCGCAGAGCAGTTGGTGGACCGCGCAGAGCAGTTCGTGGCTCACCTCCAACAGGCGGTGCACCACCCGCCATCGGTCAGCCGCCACCCCGGACCGGTGGTCAAACCACCGCGCGAACACCCCCACACCCCCGCACCGCCCACACCCCCACACCGACCGAGAACGGTCCGCCGGCGCGCTCCAGCGGTCCGTGGGCCCGGCGTCGCCGAGCTTCCCCGCACTTCTCGGGCGCAGGCCCTTCCCGGGGGCCCGTCGTTCCGATACAAAGGGAGCACCACCCGCTCACCGAGGAGAACCCCCGATGACAGCCCGCACCACCCCTACCCACCCCACCCCGGCCACACCCGCGCGCCTGACCGCCGCCGCGATCGCGCTCATCGCGGCCGCCCCCGCGCTGGCCGCCATCATCAACGTCCCCGCGGACCAACCCACCATCCAGGCCGCGATCGACGCGAGTGCCGCCGGCGACGAGATCGTCATCGCGCCCGGCACGTACGCCCCGTTCACGATCGCCTCCGACGAGCTCCTCATCCGCAGCAGCGACGGCCCAGACGTCACCATTATCGACGCCGTGGGGACGGGCGGGCCCGCGATCTTGAGCCAGGGCGGCCCGGAGGTCACCTTCCAGGGGCTCACGATCGCCAACGGGACCGGGAGCGGCGGCGTTGGCTTCACCCTCGGCAACCCGACCCTGACCTTCATCGACTGCGTCTTCTCCAACAACTCGCCGTTGGCCGTGGGTGTGACCACCAACCACGACTTCACGTTCGTCGCCTGCTCCTTCATCGGCAACTCCGGCGGTAATGGCGGCGCGCTCCGCCCGGGCAACGGCGACTTCACCGTGACCGACTGCCACTTCGAGGGCAACTCGGCAACCCAGACCGGGGGCGCGATCTACCTCGGTGGCGGGGGCGACATCCAGATCACGGGGTGCACGTTCACGGGCAACACCGCGCCAACCGGCGGGGCCGTCGCCAGCTTCCACGACTTCAACGCACCCGGCGAGGTTTTCGACAGCTGCGTGTTCGAGGGCAACACCGCGACGGGCGAGGGCGGTGGCGGCGCGATCGCGACCGCCGACTTCATCCCGATCACCAACTGCCAGTTCACCGCAAACATCGCCGAGGCTGGGCCGGGCGGCGCCGTCCGATCGTCGGCCCCCGGTCCGGCGATGATTACGGGCTCCGCCTTCGACCAGAACCAGGCGACCGACGGCGGCGCTGTTTCGATCGGCGATGGTGACACCCTGACCGCATGCACCTTCACCGCGAACACCGCCACGAACGTCGGCGGGGCCGTCTTCGCCGCCGCGGGTCAGGCCACGATCACCAACTGCGAGTTCTCCATGAACAGCGCGGACGCCTCCGGCGGCGGCGTCTACGTCCCCGACCTGGTAATCGTCGAACTCTCCGATTCGACGCTCTGCCTCAACACCCCCGACCAGTTCGACTATGTCGGCGCGCTCCTGGCGACCAACGTCTTCGGCTGCGATGTGAAGTGCCCGGGCGACGACCCCGCGAGCGGCGCCTGCTGCATCAACGGCTCGTGCGGATCGATCGAGGAGGACGCGTGCCTCGCCTTCGGGGGCACGTTCATCGGTGAGGGCATCCACTGCGAGGTTGTGGACTGCATGCCCGCCTGCGAGACCGACACGAATGGCGACGGCGTCATCAATTCCACCGACCTCAACAACATCCTGAGCGCGTTCGGTGAGAGCTGCCCCTGACCGACGTGTACCCGGCATAATGGGCGCATGAAGCTACTCATCCTCGGCGCATCAGGTCGTTGCGGCAGGTGGCTTGTGCGCCTCGCCCTGGAGCGCGGCCACGAGGTCACCGCGGTGGTGCGCGACGGGTCGCAAGCCGCCGTCCCCGGTGGCGCCTCCACGGTCGTGGGCGATGTCCTCGACCCCGCGCTCGTATCTGAAGCCATCGCGGGCCACACCACGGTCCTCAGCGCGCTGGGCCTGCGCAGGCGCAGCGTGGTTCCCTGGTCGACGCTCCTCTCTCCGCCCGACCTCGTCCAGCGCGTCATGGCCAATATCGCGGGCGCCGAGCGCCCGCCCGAGCGCATCATCTGGGTCAGCGCGGGCGGCGTGGGCGAGAGCAGGGCGCGGTGCACGCCGCTCATCCGCGCGATGATCGGCGCGGGGAACGTGGGCGTCGCGTACCGCGACCTTGACGCCGCGGAGGCGGTCATGCGCGGGGCGCCAGAGGTCTCGTCGCTCGCGGTGCGTCCGGTCACCCTGCTCAACGGCGCACCTTGCGGCAGCGCAGGCGAGGTGAACCGGTACGGCCTGTTCTCAACGGTTCGCCGGGGCGATGTGGCGCGGTGGATGGTCGACGCGGCGGAGCGCGAGGGGGCGCCCGGGACGTCGGCGGTGCTCCTTGGGCGAGCGCGGCGCTAGCCCTTGAGGTGCCCGAGCAGTTCTTCGTGCACGAGCCCGTTGCTCAGCACCGCGTTGGGCTGGTACGCCTCGTCGCGCCCGTCCCACCCGCTGCACCGCCCGCCCGCCTCGCGCAGGATCACGATGCCCGGCGCGATGTCCCACGGGTGCAGCCTCGGCTCGATTACCGCATCGGCGCGCCCCGTTGCGACGAGCACGTGCGCGTAGCAGTCGCTCCACCCGCGCGAGTCGCCCGACGCCTCGCTGATCGAGAGCAGGCGATCGAGCTCACCCGTCCCCGAGAAGTAGTGGTAGCTCGTGGTGATCACCATCGCGGCGCTGAGGGTGTCCACGCTCGACACGCGGGCGGGCAGGGCCGCGAGCCCGCGCCGGACGTGCCACGCGCCGCGCCCCGCGCTCGCGTAGACCGCCTCGCCGAGCTCGGGCATGTTGATGACGCCCGCGACGACCTCGCCCTCGTGCTCGATGCCGACGAGGTTGCCGTAGAGGGGCACGCCGTGCACGAACGAGGTGGTCCCGTCGATCGGGTCGATGACCCATCGGTAGCCCGAATCGCCCGG
This sequence comes from Phycisphaerales bacterium, assembly GCA_965228605.1. GTDB lineage: Bacteria > Planctomycetota > Phycisphaerae > Phycisphaerales > UBA1924. Next base: position 1,853,805 of record OZ245825.1, on the reverse strand, counting down.
CTCCTCGCCGTGCTCTTCGCCGAGCATCGCATCGTCTGAGAAGGCGCGCCGGATGCGCGTCCGCATGAGCGACTCGGCCTCGCGGTCGGCGACGGTGACGAAGCTGCCGTCGGCTTTGCGCGCGGGATCGAAGCCCCGGTTGGCGAAGTAGGCGTGCGTCAACTCGCCGGCTTCGCCCACGATGTCGAGGGCCAGAGCCAGGCGCTGCCCGATCGGGGTGGAGGTGTCAGGGCGTGAGGTCGGCATGGGTCTGGCGGCTCCGTGTGAAGATCGTGTCAAGAAAGCCCCGTATCCGAGGCTCCTAGACTACAGCCATGACGCAGACCGAGCCCAGCCACGCCCCCGCAGAGCCCCGCAGAGCTGATGCCGACCTCCCGCGCTTCATCGGGCGCGACGCCTCGTGGCTCCGCTTCAACGAGCGCGTGCTGGCCCTCGCGAACACCCCCGACTTCCCGCTGCTCGACCGCGTTCGATTCATGGCGATCTTCGTCTCCAACCTCGACGAGTTCGTCATGAAGCGGTTCGCGCTCATGAAGCACCGCATCGAGCTCGGCATCGAGCGCCCGTCGCACGATGGCCTGTCCACCCGCCAGCAGCACGCCCAGGCCCGTGACTTCATCATCGAACTCCAGGCGCGCCAGGCGCAGATCCTCGAGGAGAGCCTCCTCCCGGCGCTCGCGGACGAGGGCATCCGCGTCACGGGCTACGCCGATCTGTCTGAGACAGACCGCGAGCGGGTCGATGCGTGGTTCAACGACAACGTGTTCCCGATCCTGACGCCGCTCGCGGTCGATCGGGGCCACCGGTTCCCGTTCATCTCCAACCTGTCGGAGAACCTGGGCGTCCTGTTCGCTCACGACGGCCCGGGCGAGGCGCCGTTCGCGCGGCTCAAGGTCCCGGACCAGGTGCCGCGCATGATCGCCGTCCCGCGCGAGGGCGACGTGGGCAAGGTGACCGACCCGCACGACGTCAGCTTCGTCTGGCTCGAGGACGTGCTGCGCAACAACCTCGACGAGGTGTTCCCGGGCATGACGATCGAGCAGGTGATGGCGTTCCGCGTGACGCGTGGGGCCGGGCTCGAGGCCGAGGCCGACGAGGGCGACAACATCATCGAGCACATCAAGGAAGAGTTGCGCCAGCGCCGCTTCGCGGACGCGGTGCGGATCGAGACGGGGCCCGACCCCTCGCCCGAGATCCTCGACCTGCTCCTCGAAGAGCTCGAGATGGCGCCCGACGATGTCTACGCGCGCCAGGGGCCTCTCGAGTACGCGGACATGCTCGACCTGATGGCGCTCGACCGCCCCGACCTCAAGATGCCCTCGTGGCGCCCCGTGGTGCCGCACCGCCTGCGCGAGGATGCGCCCGATGTCTTCTCGGTCATCCGCGAGCGCGATGTCTTTGTGCACCACCCGTACGACTCGTTCACGATGTCGGTCGAGCGGTTCGTCGCCGCGGCGGCGGCGGACCCGAACGTGCTCGCCATCAAGCAGACGCTCTACCGCACCTCGCGCGACTCCCCGTTCATCGAGAGCCTGATCCGGGCCGCGGAGGCGGGCAAGGCGGTCGCGTGCCTCGTCGAGCTGCGCGCCCGGTTCGACGAGGACAAGAACGTCCAGTTCGCGCGCCAGCTCGAAGACCACGGCGTGCACGTCGCGTATGGCGTCGTCGGGCTCAAGACGCACTGCAAGTGCTCGCTCGTCGTCCGGCGCGAGGGCGACACGCTCAGGCGCTACGCCCACCTTGGCACGGGCAACTACCACCCGGGCACCGCCCAGCTCTACACCGACGTCGGGCTGCTGACCTGCGACCCCGCGATCACGGAAGACGTCGCGGACGTGTTCAACTACATCACCGGGCGTTCGCTCAAGCGCGATTACAAGCGTCTCCTGATCGCGCCCCACGCCATGCGATCGCGCTTCGAGGAGCTGATCGACGCGGAGATCGAGGCGGCCCGCGCCGGGCGGCCCGCGCGCATCATCGCGAAGATGAACTCGCTCGAGGATGCCCCGATCATCGAGCGGCTGTACGAGGCATCGCAGGCGGGCGTGCCCATCGCGCTCATCGTCCGCGGGTTCTGCTGCCTCCGCCCCGGCGTGCCGGGCCTGTCGGAGAACATCAAGGTCGTTTCGATCGTCGGGCGCTTCCTCGAGCACTCGCGGGTCTACCACTTCGCGGCGGGGCACGACGACCCGCTCGCGGGCGAGTGGCTCATCGGGTCGGCGGACTGGATGAGCCGGAACCTCGACGACCGCGTGGAACTCATTGCGCCCGTCAACGACGCCCAGGCGCGCCGCACGCTGCACCACATCCTCGAGGTCTGCCTCGCGGACCGCGCCCGCGCCTGGTTCCTCCAGCCCGATGGCACGTACATCCAGCTGCCCCCGGATCCCGACGCCGACCCGGAGGGGCCCGCGTACCTGGGGACCTTCGAGGTGATGTGCCGGGAGGCGATCGCCTCGCGGTCGGCCCACAACTGAGCGCGCACTGAACACGCCCGCGTTAGGCTGGGCGTATGAGAACCGCTACACGCCGCCGAGCCGCGATCGTTGGGGCCCTGCTGGCGGCGAGCCCCCTCGCGCTCGCCCACCCGCCCCGTCACGACCGCCACACGCACCACCACAACGACCCGCACCCGACGACGACCACATCGGGCGAGCCGCGCTTCACGACCTCGCGCGACGGCGCTGACCTCGAGCTCCCGCTCGAGGAGGATGCCTTCCTGTTCGTCGTGTTCGGCGACCGCACGGGTGGGCCCGACATCGGGGTCGAGGTCCTCAAGGACGCGGTCCGCGACACCAACCTGATCGAGCCCGACCTGGTGATGACGGTGGGCGACCTGATCCAGGGCTACAACAGGACCGACGGGTGGATGGAGCAGATGCGCGAGTACAAGGGCATCATGGATGAACTGCTCTGCCCGTGGTTCCCCGTCGCGGGCAACCACGATGTGTACTGGCGGCCTACCGACGACCCGGAGAAGCCCGAGGGCGAGCATGAGGCGTCGTACGAGATGCACTTCGGCCCGCTCTGGTACGCCTTCGAGCACAAGAACTGCTGGTTCATCGCGCTCTACTCCGACGAGGGCAACCCCGACACGGGCGAGAAGAACTTCGGCAAGCCCGCGTGCCAGAACATGAGCCCTGAGCAGTTCGCGTGGCTCGCGGGCACGCTCAAGAAGGCAGAGGACGCGGACCACGTGTTCCTTTTCGTCCACCACCCGCGGTGGCTCGGCAACAACTACGGCGGTGACTGGGGACGTGTGCACCAGCTCCTGGTCACCGCGGGCAACGTCACCGCGGTGTTCGCGGGCCACATCCACCGCATGCGATCGGACCCGCGCGATGGCATCGAGTACGTCACGCTTGCCACGGTGGGCGCGCACCAGGGGGGCCACGTCCCGTCTGCGGGCTACCTCCACCACTTCAACACCGTCACCGTCCGCAAGGACCAGGTGGCCCTGGCCTCGATCCCAGTGGGCGAGGTCATGGACGTGCGCGACATCACGGGCCAGGTGTCGGACGACTGCCTCGCGCTGAGCCGGCTCCGCCCGACGTTCTCCGAGCCCGTCGGCCTCGAATCCGATGGCACCGTATCGGGCTCCATCGCGGTCAAGGTCCAGAATCCCGTCGGCGCGCCGATCCACCTCACGCTCACGCCCGGGTGCGCCGACTCGCGCTGGTCGTTCACGCCTGACCACAACCACGCGCACCTCGGGCCGGGCGAGGCGCACGAGTTCGTGTTCCACGCTCACCGCATCGCGGGCTTCGACGCGGCCCTGCGCCTGCCGGCGTTCTCGCTCGAGAGCGAGTACCTCACCCGATCGCGCCGCTACCCGATCCCGGCGGTCGAGGCGCCCGTCCCCGTCGTCGCGGACATCGCCCAGCCGGCGCGACCGCAGCGGGATCAGGCGTTGTCGGTCAGTGGTGTCGGCGATGTGGTCGTGGTCGCGAGTGATCAGATCGACGTGCCCGATGGGCCCCTCACGATCGAGTGCTGGGCGGAGGCGCGGACGTTCTCCAGCCGGACGGGACTCATCGCCAAGACGGAGAACTCGGACTACGGCATCTTCGTGTCGGACGGTCGCCCGGAGTTCATAATCTTCATTGGCGACAGCTACCTGACCGCGGCCGCGGACGGCCCGATGCTCGAGACGGGCACGTGGCACCACATCGCGGGCGTGTACGACGGGGAAGAGGCCCGGCTGTACGTCGATGGGCGGCTCGTCAGCGCTGCGGAGCGGAGGGGCGAGCGGCGGACCAACCTTCAACCGTTCAACGTTGGGGCCGACGTGGACAGGCGGGGTGAGCCGACCTCGCCCTTTGACGGACTGATCGATGGGGTGCGAATCTCAACAGTCGCCCGCTACACGGGCGGGGCGTTCGTGCCCGCGACGCGTCATGTGTCCGATGCGGACACCGCGCTGCTGCTCAACATGGACGGGGCGGTCGGGCCGTGGCTGTTCGATGAGTCGGGGCACGCGGCGCACCCGCTGGTGCCAGGCGGCGCGCCGACGATCACTCCACGCTGAGCCTGACGCGGACGGGCCACCCGTTGGGCGGGATGCGCGCGACATCGGCGATCCACTCGGGCTCGTCGATCTGGGCCTCGTGCGAGTAGGGCTCGTGCCAGGCGACGGTCTCGGTGCCGAAGGTGACGAGCCCGAGGAGCGTGCCCTCGTAGTCGGCGACGTAGACCTCCTGCCCGGCGATCGCGCCGAACCGCGAGCCCGCGAACACGAACCGGCCCTGGCGGGCGGGGTCGAAGCGTGCCCCGTCGGTTGCGCCGACCACCCACGCCCGCGGGTCGATGGCGCGGGGCTGGCCCGTTGTGGGGTCGTCGTAGTGGAAGCGCACCTGGACGTCGGGTCCGTTTGGCGGCTGGCGCTTGAGTGAGCCGCTGGCATCGACCCACACGAGGCCCGGCTCGCCCGCCTCGACGCCCGTGAGGAGCAGGGCCGCGTGGACGTGCGAGGGCTTGGCATCGGTCACGAGGAGCGTCTCGTGGGGCTTGGTGTCGGGGGTGGTGACGAGCACCTCGAGCCACACGACGGGCGTGTCGGGGAAGTGCATGAGGGGCGTCACCTGCGCATCGAACTCGACGATGCGGGCGTTGCGGTCTATGCGGACGTGGGGGAAGGCTTCGACGAGTTCGAGCGGCGTCTCGTGCGCGGGTGGGGCGGCGGTCTGCTCACTGCGCCCGCACTGGGCGCAGTGACAGCCGGCGCAGGCGATCATCGCTGCGCTGGTCAACCCGAGCGACAAGCCGCGCGGGCTCATCGTCCCTGGACGGTCTTCATCCCCTCGACGTGCTTCATGCCGCGACGGCGGTCGCGGAGGCGGCGCTTCTTGCCGTAGCGCTCGCGGAGGAAGTAGAGCTTGGCCCGGCGGGCGTCGGCCCGGCGGACGACCTCGACCTTCGCGATCTTGGGCGAGTTGAGCGGGAAGATGCGCTCGACGCCCTCGTCGGCCACGATGCGGCGCACCGTGATCATCTCTTCGATCCCGCCGCCCTTGCGCGAGATGAGCACACCCTGGAACACCTGGATGCGCTCCTTCTCACCCTCGACGATGCGGACGTGCACGTTGATCGTGTCGCCCACCTCGAAGCGCGGCAGGTCGGTCTTGAGTTGGCCCTTGTTGATGTCCTGGAGAATCTGCTGGGAGCCCATGACTCGGCCTCGCTTCGTTCGTTGACGGTTCGGGATCGGACACCCCCGAGGGACCCACCGGCCCTGAGAGGGGGGAAGACGATGATTGGAGGGTCGGGGGTGGGGGTCAAGGGCGGGGCCCAACCCCCATCTCCGCCAGTCTGAGCCGCATCAGGTCCTCCACGAGCCGCCGGGACTCGTCGTCTGAGGCCATCAGGCGGCGGCGGAGGGTGATGACCTCGCGGTCGAGGGCTCGGCGGAGTTGGGGTGCGTTGTAGAGCGTGCCCAGCAGACAGAGCCGCTCGAACTCGGACCAGTCGGCGCACGCCCGGATCATCCGCTCCCCTTCGTTGACGAGGACATCGTGCTCAATGACGAAGGCCGGGTCGAGGGCGAGGGCCTCGACCCGGGTGTGGTTGTCCGGTTCCTGAAGGAGTGTCCAGACGATCATCTCGTGCTGGGCGCGGAGGGGGAGGTGGTCCTTCCAGGTCCGAGCCAGGTCGAATGTCAAGGCACGGGTGCGGGCTTCCGCCTCTGGGTCCCGCTGGATGGCGGTCAGCGTCTTGGCCCATGCCTCCCAATCGGCTTCGGGCTTCGTGCCACGCCCGATGTGAGCACCCTGCTGGATCACGACGACGAACAATGTGTAGAACTGAGACGCTCCGCTGCGCGCTGCGATCAGTCCCCGGAACTCCTCGTACCACTTTGCATCCGCCCGCGCGTTCTCGACCGTCCAGACAGAGGCAGTCCTCAACTCGTCTTCGCTCAACTGACGACCGAGCGCATCCGTCGCAACGGAATACGTCAGCCGCCGCTGCCACGGCGCATGCCACTCACCGCCCGGCATCAGGTAGGGCTCGAGAGGCTTGAGGAAGAGCGTGTTCATCGCGCCACTAAATGGGTGCCCCCACCACCACATTCTCCGGACGATCTCCTCGTTCGCTGCGTAGTCCGGGAGCCGCAGGATCAGATACGTATCCGGTGCAATCGCCCACCACCCATACCGCGCTACTTGATACACGGGCAGCACCACACCGATGCCGACCGCGAGCACAAGCCCGGCCACGAGCTTCCGCTTTGCCCGTCTCGGGCGCGCCAGCGCCCGTTCGCTCTTCGCGGTCCGCCCGCACTCGGGGCACGTCCTGGTCGGGATGTCGCCCAGCTCGTGGCGGCACTTCGGGCAGCGCCTGATGCCGCGCTTGCGCACCGCCACCGCATCGCCACGCCACCCGCGTCGGACCCAGCGCACGCCGAGCACCAGGCTCAGGAGCCACACGATCCACATCACATCAACGAGCGAGCCCAGCACACATGCACCCTACCCGCGCGAGGCTCGATCACGTGTCCGATTCACGCGCCTCGCGGACGCATCAGGCCGCCGCGGACCCACCGGCAGAGCCCGCCCAGGCGTACATCCGCTCCACGGCCTTGTCGAGGCCCGCGTGCTCGCCATCGGCGAGGCCGTCGAGCCAGAGGGCGTCCCAGGTGTAGACCGCCCAGGCGTTGGTCGCCGCGAGGGCCGCGCAGAAGTCCGAGCAGGGGAGGGTGCCCGTGCCGAGGGGCACGGGCCGTCCCGCAGCGTCGATGTCCCGCAGACGCCCGACCGTGAGGCGTGAGCCGATGAGTTCGATGCCCTTCGCGGGGTCATCGCCCGCCTCGACGGCCGCCTTGAGGTCGTAGCACACGCCGATCTCGTTGGCGTCGATGCGGTCGACGATCTCCATGACCTGCTCGGCGCTGGCGAAGTCGGCCCCGTTCTCGATGACGACCCGGAGGTCGCGGTGGCGGGCGTGGTCGACGACCTTGCCCAGGCGGTCGCAGACTCGGCGGAGGGCGGACCTGCGTGATTCGTGGCCGTGCGTCTGGAAGGCGAAGACGCGGACGTAGCCGCCCCGACAATCGTGGGCGAGTTCGACCGCCCGCCGGCCCTCGGGCACGCCCGCATCGGAGACGCCCGGCAAGAGCCGCCCCATCACGGGCGGGAAGATCGGCGCATCGAAGCGGACGCCCGTCGCGAGGCCCGCGAGGTCGACGCCCGCTTCCTTGAAGAGCTGGCGGACTTTCGCCGGGTCGGTCTGCGCGGGGTCGGACGCGATGGGCGACGAGCCCCCGCCAAACGTGCGGAGTTCAACCCCGGCAAAGCCCCAGCGAGCCGCGGCGGGCGCGAGCTGGTCGAGGGTCCAATCGGGACAGGCGACGGCGGAGAAGGCGGGTCGGAACATGGGGGGATGGTATCACGGGGGAGGGGGAGGAACGAGGGATCAGGGATCGGGGCGGACCCCCGCCAGTCGGATGCGGGTCCGATCGATGTTCAACCTTCAACCTTCAACTGTGGAGGGGGTGGGGGGAAGGCCACTGACCGGCGGACCGGTCGGTGGCACGTCCTCTGCACGCGGCTATGCCCTCAGCATGTCTTCGGTGATCTCAACGGTCTTCCTCCTCACGAGCGACTCGTGGGCCGCGATGCCCACGGCGGTGGCGCGGAAGCCCTCCTCGGCGGTGGTCGTCGCGGGCGAGCCGTTGACGATGCTCGTCGCGAAGTCGCACATCGCGTAGTAGAGCGATTCGTGGGGCAGGCCGACGCCCTCCTTGAGCTTGCCCTGCGCGGCGAGCTGGGTCGCGCCCGCGATGAGGGTGATGCCCTCGTCGTTGTGGAACTGCTGGCGGTTGGCGTAGACCTCCCAGCCTTGCGTCGGCGCATCGGCCTCCTTGAACATCCAGGCGTGGGACCAGGCGAGCTTGATGGCGGCGTTGGAGCCGTGCAGGACTTCGTAGCGCCCGCCGTAGGAGTTGGCGAGGGTGGCGTCGTACTGGAGTGGTGCGCCGTCGTCGAACTCGAGGTACGCGGCGACCGTGTCGGCGACGGTGCGGCCGTCCTCGTGGAAGCGGACGCCGCCGTGGGCGGTGACGCGGACGGGGTAGCGGTCGGTGTACCAGTGGAAGACGTCGAACTGGTGGGTGCCGAGCTCGCCGAGCAGGCCCGTTGAGCGGTCGGGGTCGAGTTTCCAGTTGCGGGCCTTGTCGAGCGCGGGGTCGGGCGCGGGGACGCGCCAGGAGGTCTTGTCGTGGTCCTGGGCGCGCATGGAGATCAGGTCGCGGACCGAGTCGGAGCGGAAGAAGGTGCGGGCGAGCTGGTAGACGGGGTTGGAGCGTGCCTGCAGGCCCGCGTGGAAGACGCCCTCGCCTTCGCGGGCGGCGCGGACGATGGCGCGGGCGTCGGCGGATGAGTTCGAGAGGGGGGCTTCGCAGTAGACGTGCTTGCCTGCGCTGAGGGCGTCGGTTGCGGGCGCGGAGTGCTGATCGGTGGGGGTGCAGACGATGACCGCCTGGAGGCCCTCCTCCTTGTCGAGCATCTCGTTGTGCGTGGCGTAGCTGTTGGCGCCCGGCGCACGACGCCCGCCGGCGCGGAGGCGGCCCGCGTCGTTGTCGCAGATCGCGACGACCTTGAAGGCATCGATCTTCTGGAGTTCTGCGAGGACGGAGCGGCCCTGCCGCCCGATGCCGATGACGCCCGTGACGATGGGCGAGTCGACGCTCGGCGGCCCGCCCAGGTCGCCCGCGAGGAGCGAGGGCGTCAGCGCCATGGCGACGACACCGCCCGCGGTCTGCTTGATGAACGTCCGGCGATCGTGTTCGGTCATGGGCGGGGCTCCACGGTTGGCAGCGAGACGGGATCGGCGGGGCCTTCGATGCGCCAGCCGGCGGGTGTGAGGATACAGGAGGTGAAGTGGGGGGGCATCGCGGGCGGGCGCTGGCCCAGAACGACCAGCGCAGTCGACCACGCATCGGCGAGGCGCGCGGACGAGTGTGGCGATGCGCAAGACGAGCCAGGAGCGCAAGCGGCGGGTTCATGAGACGTGCGCTGTGCTGTCTCATCCGCCTTCGGCGGATCCCCCTCACCCCAACCCTCTCCCCCAAGGGGAGAGGGAGGCGGAAGTGGAGCGATGACGAACGCGAGGCGGGCGTTGTTCGACGGGCGCGCGGTGCGCGGGTCGATGATGTGGGTGATCGTCGGGTCGTTGGCGGTGGTGCGCCCGTGCGGGGCCGAGACGGAGAGCGCGGCGTCGCGCAGCGCGATGGTCGGGGAGCGCACGACCGGCTCGCTCTGAAGGGAGATGTCCGGCGGGAGGGCGACCTCGATGCGCCACGCGTCGGCGTCGGGCGGCGCGCCGAGGGCGAGCGCGGTGCTCGTGCCCGCGTGGATCAGGGCGCGGGGGACGCCCGCTTCGAGGAGGAGGTCGCGCACGAGGTCGAGGGCGTGGCCCTTGGCGATGCCGCCCGGGTCGAGGCGGAGGCCGGGGCCGGTGAGGGTGATGGTGAGGTTGTCGTGGTCGAGGGTGATGTCGCGCATCGAAGGCGGCTCGCCCGCGATGGGCGACGCGGCGCCTGGGTGGATGCCGAGCGCCCGCATCGTCGCGCCGAGCGTGATGTCGAACGCGCCGCCCGAGTCACGCCAGACGCGCTGGGCGTCGGCGAAGAGGGCGAACGTATCGGCGTCGAGGCGGACGGGCCTGGCGTGGGCCGAGCGGTTGATGTGGGCGATGAGCGATGACTTGTCGAAGGGGGAGAGCCTTGCGTGGAGCGCTTCGATCTCGCGGGCCGCTTCGTCGGCCGCGGCGCGGAGGCTGCGCTCGGGCAGCCCGTCGAGCACGAGCTCGAACCGGCAGCCCATGGCGTGTGTCGCGGCGGTCAGGGGCATGGTCAGAAGAGACTGAGAGACGGAGAGACGAAGAGACGAAGAGACGGAGTGATGGAGTGATGGAGAGCCTCACCCGGCTCGGGACACTTCGTCGCTCAGTCTCTCAGTCTCCGTCTCTCCTCGGCTCAGACCGCCCTGGCGGTCATCGTCCTGGGGTCGAAGTTGAACGCCTTGCCCTCCCAGATGGAGCGCGTGGCGAGGTCGACGATGACCATGATCTTGGTGCCCAGCTCGGGGCCCGAGAGGGGCTGCTCGCGTGAGCGGATGGACTTGATCCAGTTGACGCGGTGGAGGTCCTGGTCGTTGCCGATGTCTTCGCACTCGATGGTTTCGGGGTCGATGTCGTCGGACCAGATGCGTTCGGGGCGGATATCGCAGTGGCGTGAGTTGAGGTAGATGTTGCCCTTGTGGCAGCGGATGATGTTCTCGAGGCCCATCTCGTTGCAGGTCGAGCCCGCGACGGTCATGGTGGTGCCGTTCTCGAACGTGGCGGTGAGGTTGACCTGGTCGTGGTTCTCCATCTCCTTGTCGACCATGTGCGCGCCGGTGGCGACGACGTGGACGGGCCACCCGACGGTCTTGTCGAGCGCCATGAGCAGCGGCGTCATCTGGTGGACGAGCAGGTCGCCGATGATGCCCGTCGAGAACTTGCGGTAGCGCCGCCAGCGGGCCAGCACCTTCGGGTCCCACGGCTGGGAGCCCATCGGGCCGCACCACTCGTCCCAATCGACGTTGCCGCCGGCCCTCCAATCGGGGTTGATGTGGTAGTAGTTCCACTCGCCCGTCTTGGAGTTCCTGCAGTAGCTCGTCTGGAAGCTCGTGGGCACGCCCAGGTAGCCCTCGTCGAGCACATCGCGGGCGCGCTGGTACTTGGGCAGCTGCATCATCTGCGTGCCGACCTGCAGCATGAGCTGGGGGTTGGCGCGGGCGGCCTTGTAGAGGCGCACCGCGTCGGGGAGGTCGAGCGTCATGGGCTTCTCGACGTAGACGTCCTTGCCCGCGAACAGCGCATCGATCGCGTGGTCCGCGTGCCAGTGCTCGGGGCTCGCGATGAGCACGGCGTGCACATCCGCTTTCTCGAGCAGGTCGCGGTGGTTGCGGTAGATGTCCACCTCGTCGCCCTGGTTCTTCTTGACCTCGCCCCGCGCGTGGGCCAGGCGGTCGGCGACGGGGTCGGCCAGGGCCGCGATCTTCGCGTTGCAACGCCCCTGCTTCGTGAGGTTGATGACGGCGTTGACGTGGCCCGTGCCCATGCCGCCCGTCCCGATGATGCCGATGCGGACCGGCTCGCCGTCCTTCACGGGGATGCGGGGCTTGGCCGCCGCATCGACGTTGGTCAGCATGGTGAACTCGCCGGCGCGGGCCGGGCGCCCAGCGCCGATGACGCTCGCCGCCGCCGCGACGCCCGCCGCGGTGGAGAGGAACTCGCGACGCGTCCGCCCGTGGTTCGCGTGGTCGGGGGTCGGGGCGTTGGTCCGGTCGGTCATGGCGAGTCCTCCACGGGTGAAGCGGTCGGCGAGGCGGGTCGGCGGCGTGGCCAACCCTGACACCCCCAGAATACCGGCGCATCACGCGCCCGCAACGCCCATCCCGTGGTGGACGGATCTTGGTCGGGCCGATCGCGTGGTACGCTCGTGGGTCGATGCACGCTCACACCACGCTCACGAGGCCTTCCATGCGTCATTCCACCCGTGCCCTGGCAACGCTCGCCCTGCTGGCCCTCACCCTGATCCTCCTCCCCCAGCGCCTCGCGACGGCGCAGTCCGACCGCTGGGTCGACCTGCTCGATGGCGGCACGCTCGACCACTGGGTCGCCCCGGGCGACGGCGCCTGGGCCATCGAGGGCACCGACCTCGTCGTCGCCAAGCCGGGGCAGGGGTGGTGGATCCGCACGAAGAAGGCCTACCGCGACTTCCAGCTCGAACTCGACTTCAAGCTGCCCAAGGGCGGCAACTCGGGCGTCGGCCTGCGCGGCTCGCAACACGGCGACCCCGCCTTCACGGGCTTCGAGGTCCAGGTGTTCGACTCGTACGGCCAGGAGCCGACCATCAACGGGTGCGGCGCGGTGTACAACGCCATCACGCCCCTCAAGCAGGCCGTCAAGCCCGCGGGCCATTGGAACCGCATGAGCATCAAGCTCACGGGCGATGTCCTCACCGTCTATCTCAACGGCCAGCTCATCCACGACGCCGCGCAACTCGACGAGCGGGGCTTCCACCGCGCCCCCGACCAGAAGCTGCCGCTCAACGACCGCCTCAAGACGGGCTACATCTCGCTGCAAGACCACGGCGACGCCGTCCGCTACCGCAACATCCGCATCCTCGACCTCTCACGCGATGCAGAGCCCGACGGCATGAAGCCGCTCCTCACCTCGATGGACGACTTCATGGCCAGGGGCGGCGGCCAGTGGACCATCGAGCCCGGCAGGCTCATCGGCAAGAACGGGCCCGGCCACATCTTCACCAGGCAGCGCTTCACCGACGTCGAGATCCGCGCCAACGTGAAGGTGAACACGCGCGGCAACTCGGGCCTCTACTTCCGCACCGTCCCCAACGCCGGCAACCCCGACTCCTGGCCGACCGGCTACGAGGCCCAGGTCGACAACCACGACCCGAAGAACTTCACGGGCTGCCTCTACGACAAGGCGTGGCCCGACGAGCGCACCAAGCCCATCACACGCGACAACGCGTGGTTCGACTACCGCATCCGCGTCGAGGGCGACCGCGTCCGCACCTGGATCGACGGCATCGCCATGGTCGACGCCCAGCTCACCGACTTCGCCGATGGCCACATCGCCTTCCAGACCCACCACCCGGGCAACGAGGTCGAGTACCGCGATGTGCGCGTGCTGCGATTGGAGTAGCGCCAGTTCAACCTTCAACCTTCAACTGTGTTGGGGGACGGGGGGGGACGGGGGGGGCTGACCGGCAGGCCGCCTCGGCACGCCATTTGGCTGCCCCAAACCCCACACGCCCGACCCAACACGCCCGACCCAAGACCCCAAACCACGCTGGCCCCTCGCCCGCCATCGTGTAGCCTCTCCGTACCGGCCCGCACCAACGCGGGCCCAACCGGAGGGAACGCCATGCCGAAGACCACGAACACCACCGCCACCCGTGCGGGGCTCGGGCTCACCGCCCTCGCAGCGGTCCTGCTGCTCAGCGCCGACACGGTCGTGGGCGGCGCGGGTCGCGGGGCGATGCCCGTCTTCCAGGGGTCCAGCGCGGGCAGCGCCGTGGCGTTCACGCCCGTCGCGTTGCCGCCCGTCGCGGACGGCCCGTTCAACGCGGCGCCAGGCCTCGCGCCCGACAACGCCTTCTCGCCCGACCGCGACGACCTGGCCTCGGGCCAGACGGTCATCACCACGGAAGACCAGATGAAGTACGCGTGGCGCCGCCTCTTCGGCGGCGCCTACCCCGCGGGCGCCTTCGACTTCGACAACGAGTTCGTCGTCCTCATGGGCTCGGGCCTGACCGATGCGACGTTCGAGTTCGTCATCACCTCGGTCGAGCTCTCGGAAGCGGCCTTCGCCGATGAGTTCAACACGCTCTACCCGAAGGAACTCCTCGCGGTCACCGCGACGACGATCCAGCCGGGCGTCCCCCCCAAGAAGAAGAAGGACCCCGTCTGGATGATCAGCGCAGTCAGCATCGACCGCACGCTGCTCCGCGACGATGTGGTGTTCGGCTACGTGGAGCTGCCGCTGCCCTGAGGGGGCGGTCACAGCCGCACGCCATACGGAGCCCCGAGCGGAGCGAGAAGTTCCGGGCCACCCACCGCGCGATCGCCGCGCGTCTCCGTTCAACCTTCAACTTTCAACTGTGTTGCGGTGCCAGGGGACACAGGCCCGCGGGCGGGTCAGCGGCACGGGACACAGTTGAAAGTTGAAGGTTGAACGCGCCCTACAACCCCGCCTTGCGCTGCCAGCTCGTCCCGCCCGCGCCGTCGAGGATCTCGATCCCCATCGCCGCGAGCTCGTCGCGGATGGCATCGGCCCGGGCGAAGTCCTTGTTCTTGCGGGCGTCGTTGCGTTCCTGGACGAGCGCATCGATCGCCGCGTCGCCCTCACCGCCGCCCGCGGGCGCGCCGGCCTCGGCGCTGCACTCGAGCACGCCCAGCGCCCCGTCCATCGCGTGCATGAGCTTCGCGTCCGCCTGCGTCGGGCTCTTGGTGTCGTTGATCCACGTGTTGATCGTGCCGAGGGCGCCCGCGATGTTCAGGTCGTCGTTCATCGCGTCGGCGAAGCGCTTCGCGACCGCCTCGTTGCCCGAGCCCCTCTCGCCCGACGAGGCGCCCCTCGCGATGAACTCGCGCCACCGCCTGACCTGACGCTCGGCGTCCTTGAGCCCCTGCTCCGTGAAGTTCGCGTTCGAGCGGTAGTGCGTCTTGATGAGTTCGAGGCGCAACGCCGCGGGGCTGAACCCCTTCGCGAGGATGTCCCGCACCGTGAAGAACGTCCCCTTGCTCTTGCTCATCTTCGCGCCCTCGACCAGGAGGAAACGCGGGTGGAACCAGTAACGCGAGAAGTGCTGCGTCCCGTGAGCGCAGCACGACTGGGCCAGCTCGCACTCGTGATGCGGGAAGATGTTGTCCTCGCCGCCCGAGTGCAGGTCGATCACATCGCCGAGCAGCTCGCCCGCCATGACCGAGCATTCCAGGTGCCACCCGGGGTAGCCCTCGCCGAGCGGGTTGGCCCGCCCGACCTCCTTGCTCGGGTCCCACCGCATCAGGTGCGTGGGGTCGGGCTTCCACAGCATGAAGTCCGCGGGGTGCTTCTTGATCTCCTGGGTGGCCTCCGCGACGCGCCCGCCCGCGCCCGACTTGATCTTGTCGAGCGTGTTGCCCGACAGCGCGCCGTACGCCGGGAACGACTGCGTGTCGAAGTACGCCACGCCGTCGCCCGCGACGTAGGCGTGGCCCTTGTCGATGAGCGTGAGCACCATCTCGACCATCTGCGGGATCATGCGCGTCGGGCGCGGCAGCAGCTCGGGCCGCTCGTCGGCCTCGCTCACCACCTTGAGCGCGAGCGTCCTGGCGTCATCGATGAACGCATCGGCGTAGAAGCCCGCGACCGCGTACGGGTCATCGGGGTTGAGTTCGGCCCCCTCGGGCAGCTTGCCCGACTTCTTGTCTTCGAGGAGGCGCTTGCGCGCGACCTCCATCTTGTCCTCGCCGCCGCCGTCGAGGGCCGCATCGTCGACCATGTGGCCCACATCGGTGATGTTCATGACGTGGGTGACGTCGTAGCCGCCCGCGCCGAAGGCGTGGCCCTCGGGCGCGCCGTCCTCGGTCGTGCGCTCGCAGAAGGGCGATTCGAGCCACCGCCTGAGCACGTCCGCCGCGAGGAACGAGCGGAAGTTCCCGATGTGCGCGAAGTCGTACACCGTCGGCCCGCACGAATAGAACGACACCTTCCCCGCCTCGATCGGCATGAACGTGTCGGTCTTGTGGGTCAGCGTGTTGTGCAATGCGAGCGGCATGAATGGAACCTCAATCCGATGCGAGCCTTGGGAAAGGGCCAATAGGGTAGCCGCTCGCCGACGGGCCTGACCGTCCCACCAACCGGCCCGCCCGACCCGTGCCACCGACCGGTCCTCACGGCCAGCGTCCCCCCATCACAGTTGAAGGTTGAAGGTTGAACGGAGACCGCGCCCCCACGCACCCCCCGTTAGACTCCCACGCGGAGGTCCTCACAATGGGTTGCACCGTCTCGGTCCACATCGACGCCCCGCCCGACCGCGTCTTCGACGCCGCGAGCGACATCCCCCACGCCCACGAGCGCTGCACCGCCATCACCAACATCGAGATGCTCACCCAGGGCCCCGTCGGCAAGGGCACACGCTTCCGCGAGACGCGCAAGGTCATGGGCAAGGAGGCCACCGAGCAGTTCGAGGTCTCGCGCTACGACCGACCCACCGCCTACGACCTCACGTGCGACGGCCACGGCTGCCACTTCCTCACCACCGTCGCCGTCGCCCGCGCACCCGAAGGCGGCAGCACACTCTCCATGGACTTCCGCTGCACCCCACGCACCCTGCCCGCCAAGGTCATGAACCTGGTCATGGGCCGCATGATGACAAGCATGTGCAGGAAGGGGATGCAGCAGGACCTCGCGGACATCAAGGCCTCGATCGAGGGGCGCGCCGTCGGCGCCGACGCCGACGCGGGCGGGAAGTGATCGCGATCGCGCTGCGGGCCTACAGCCCCTCGATCCACGCGCGCAGCGTCGCGATGGCCTCCGCGCTGAGCGATTCCTCGTTCCTCGGCATGTGCATCGGGTGCGATGGGTCGTGCTCCACCACCTCGATGAGCAACGACCGCTCGGGCTCGCCCGCGACGATGAACTCGCGCACGTCCGCCAGGGTGTCCAGGCGCACCCCGCCCTTCTGACGCTCCGCCCCGTGGCAGCGCACGCAGCTGGCATCGATGATCGGGAACACATCCCGCTCGAACGAGACCGCGACGACCACCGGCTCAGGGTCCATCTCACGCCCCGGGATCGAACCCGACCCCCCCGTCCCCCCACCCGTCACAGTTGAAGGTTGAACGGTTGAACGCGCCCCATCGCCCGCACCCCGCGCGCCATCGCCGAGCGGAGCCAGCACGAACCCCTTGCCATGCACAAGCTCGCCCCCCAGGTGCCCCGTCACGCCCGTCCCGACCACCGCGAGCGCCAGCACCGCGAGGTACGCCCCGCGCGGCATCACCACGCGCGCCAACAGCGCCACTACCACCGCACACGCCGCCCCCACCCCGAACCACCGGTGCAGGTTGACCGCATCGTTCGACACCACCTCGTTGTCGGCGTAGACCCACCCCGACCCCGCCGCGACAACCGCGCCGACCGCCGCGACGAGCAGGATGAACCCCGTGAGGCGCGACCGACGCACCCGCGGGCGTGCACCGTCAGGCAAGTCATCGTCGTCCTCGTGCGCCACCGCCGCCCCGCGCCGGTCCCAAAGGGGCGCTGTGAACTCGAGCAGCCCGACAAGCACGACCAACGCAATCGGGAAGTGCAGCACAAGGAAGTGCACACGCCCAAACACCTGCCACGCCACCGAATCGAACGCCATACGCGCAACCCCCAGCTGGGCCCAAATCAGAACAAAGCGGTGGGAGGGGGATTCGAACCCCCGAGCCCCTTGCGGGACTACCGGTTTTCAAGACCGGCGCCTTCAGCCGCTCGGCCATCCCACCCGGGTCACCCGCGCGCCTTGGCGATGCGCGGGCCGTGATGGTACGGGCTGCCAGCCCGCCCCGCTCCCCACGCCCACCTCCAAATCGACGCCCTGAGCGTCCTTGCGAGGGTTCTTACCCGGACCTTAGAACGCCCGGCACACCCCGCCCCCTAAGCCCACGCCCAGAAAGAACCGCACTTGGCGCACGGACGACCACATCTGGGACACGTAAGCCGCCCCTTCCCCCTTGCGGACTTGGGCATGCGGCCTTAGTCTCGACCCTTCCGGAGGGGATATGCGTCTTAGAGGGGTTCGCTATGTCTGCGTGATGCTCGCGGCGCCAAGCGTCTGCTTGGGCGCTGTCGACCTGGTCCTCCTCGCGCCCGACCACGACCCCGCGGTCGCCCGCGTGTTCGAGGTCAGCCTGATCGCGACCACCGACTCGGGCGTGAACGAGCCCATCTCCGCCATGGACGTGGTCCTCGCGTGGGACCCGGGCGCCCTGACCCTGCTCGAAGTCGATACGTCGTCGGGCGGCCCGTTCCTCTCCGCCGGCTTCCCGTCCAACGACCCGTTCGGCCTCAACGAAGCCGACCCGCCCGCCGATGGCGATGCGCTCTTCACCGCGCTCTCTCAGTTCGCCAACCCGTTCGAGGCCACCCCCGAGGGCGCGCTGGTCGCCATCTTCGTGTTCCAGGCCGATGCGCCGGGCCAGACCATCGTCGACATCCTCCCCTCAGGCGGCGACCCGCCCATCTCCACGAAGGTCCTTGGCACGGGCGGGCCAAACCAGAACATCCTGGGCCAGACGTTCCCAGCGGTCGTCACCATCGCGGGCTCGTGCCCCGCGGACCTGACGGGCGATGGGCTCATCAACTCCGCCGACCTGAACGTCCTGCTCGCCGCGTTCGGCGTGACGAGCGCGGGCGACATCAATGGCGATCGGACCACCGACTCACTCGACCTGAACCTGCTGCTTGCCGACTTCGGAGAGGACTGCTTGTGAATCCCCTGAAACGCGTTGCCGTTGCCGCGTCCATCGTGTGCATCGCCCAATCGGGAATGGCCGACCCCACGCTCGAACTCGAAGTCGTCGGGGGCGGCGGGCCCGTCCTGAGCGGCGAGCTCGTGTTCGTGAACCTCGCCATGTCCGACCTGGGAGGTGAGGAGGCCGCGGGCTTCCAGGCCTTCATCGAGTACGACCCGGGCGTGCTCTCCTTCGTGTCCGCGGGCTACCCCGCGGCCCCGTTCGGGCTCCCGGTCATCACGCCCATCGTCCCCGTGGGCGGCGAGATCGACCTCGCCGCGGGCATCGACCCCGACACGCAACTGCCGACCCCGAGCGACGCCATCGTCGCCACGCTCACGTTCCTCGCCACCGATTTCCAATGCGAGCCCCAACTCGCCTTCCGCACCCACAACCCACCGACCCGCATCACCGACGGCTTCGGCAACGCCATCGAACCCCTCCAACTCATCGGCGTCTCGGGCCTCCCTGAGACCTGCCCGGAAGACCTCTCGGGCGATGGCGTCATCGATTCCATCGACCTCAACATCCTCCTCGCCGAGTTCGGCACGGGCTCGTGCGGCGACATCGATGGCGACAACGACACCGACTCGTTCGACCTGAACCTCCTGCTTGCGGTCTTCGGAGACCCCTGCTGATCCAATCCCTGTGTGTGTTTCATCTACCGAGCGCGAGCGTCTCGCGCCCCAACCCGGAGAGAGAAATGAGAACCAGACTCCCTGCGCTCCTGTGCGCCCTCGCGGTCGCGAGCACCGCGGCAGCCAGCACCATCCAGACAAGCCAGCTCTCACAGAACGGCTGGTACTCCGACGACACCCGCGCCGATGGCACGGGCTCCGAAGCCGCCGGAACCAACCTCATCAGCCCCACCCGCACCGATGACCCCGAAGGCTCCGCCTCGGGCACCATCGCCCACGACGCGGACATCCTCAACCAGATCTCGTTCGCCGAGGATACCTCGGTCCCGGGCGGCACCTTCCCGGGCCACGTCCGCATGACCATCGGCCCATCGGGCTCGGGCAAGAGCCAGATCTCGCACCGCAACCCCGCCGGCTTCGCCACGGGCACCGCCATCTCCGACCCGGGCTTCTTCGTCGACTACTCGTGGCGCGGCGATGGCACGCCCACCGTCACCGCCTCCTTCAAGATCGGCTTCAAGACCTCCGAGTTCGGCTCCGCGGGCGTCTCCTCACGCACCGGTGAGAACGACTGGGACAAGGTCCTCATCTACGAGCCGGGCAACCTCAACGGCGGCACCTCCGACGGCACCTGGCACACCGAGAACGTCACCCCCTCATCCGGCAAGTGGTGGTTCTTCGACCGCGTTGCGGGCGCGGGCACCATCGGCATGCCCATGACGCTCGACGACATGGACGGCAACGCCACCATCTTCTCCGGCGCCAAGACCATCGGCGATGTCTACGACCTCATCACCGACCCCGGCGCGCTGATCACCTCGATCCAGTTCGGCATCGGCTCGGGCAACGCCGGCGGCGATGTCCGCGTCAACCAGCTCGAGACCTCCTTCTACCGCCCGGGCGACATCACCGCCTTCGGCCAGACGTCGTCCATCGGCGACGCCTTCCCGACCAAGTTCGCCGGCGACTTCATCTCGGGCAGCGGCATCCCCGCCGACAACTTCCTGTCCGACTCCAACGGCGACGTCTCGGTCTTCATCAAGCCACGTGGGCGTGACTCGGGCCAGCCCCTCCTCATCTCGGGCAACACCTTCCTCCTCCTCTCGGGCGCCGCGGTCAGCAACCCGGGCGCTTCCTGGTGGTCCTTCGACTTCCAGTTCTCCCCGTCCGACGCCGACACCATCGGCGGCACCAACTACAACCTCCTCCTCGAGTTCGACACCGACCCCACCTCGGGCGAGGCCCTCGCACTCGTGGGCGGCCCCATCTGGGACGCCGACGCACTCGACTACAACAGCTGGGACGACGGCGACAGCTTCTTCGCCAACCCGGGCCCCGGCTCCTGGTCCAACGACGACACCGACTACGTCATCTCCCAGTCCTGGCGCGCCGACTTCGGCTTCCTCAACGGCTCCATCCTGCCCCCGGGCGACTACACCATCCGCTTCACCGCCACCGACGAGAACGGCAACAAGCTCGCTTCCGTCGAGGCCATCGCCCGCGTCGTCGACGCCGGCGACGCCTCGCTCTCACTCGACGCACAGGACACATGCCTGAACGCCGACGACACCCAGGTCGTCGTCGACGTCAACATGGCCAACCCCCCCGGCAGCATCGTCGGCGGCCAGTTCTTCCTCGATTACGACAACACCGTCCTCGACTTCATCTCCATCGAGCCGGGCGACGCCCCGTTCACCGATGAGCTCTACGAGTTCGTCGACGAGGGCGCAGGCACGATCGACTACTCGGTCAACGCCCCGCTCGGCGATCCGGGCACGAGCAGCGCCACCACCATGGCGCGCATCACCTTCAACCTCGCCGACGACGCCTGCTTCGAGGACGCCCTCGTGTCCTGGCGCGTCAACGCGCCGCCGACCCGCATCACCATGTCGGGCGGCGCCGACATCCAGCCCGCCGAGGCCAACCTCACCGCGGTGACCATCGACTCCGAAGCGCCCATGCTGACCGTCAACGACCTCGAGATCAACGCCGACGCGGGCGTGTGCACGGGCGTGCTCACCACGGGCGAGCCCTTCAACCTCCCGGTCGCCACGGGCCCGTCCCAGGCCCCCGACACCTGGTACACCGACCGCTACAACCCCGCCATCTTCGAGTCCGACACCTTCATGGGCGAGAACGTCCTGCACCACGGCGTCGACGTCGCCGACTCCGCGGCCAACCGCCCGCCGAGTTTCTCGAGCCTCTTCTACAACACCCAGGGGCGCAAGTACGACATCGACCTCCCGACCGGCTCGACCCTGTCCGCCGACGTCTGGATCCCCTCGTCCTACGAGACCGACGCCCGCAACGTCGGGCTGTGGGGCACCACGATGGACTCGGGCGGCAACATCACGGGCTTCCCCATCATCTCCTACGGATCCAACGACCCCGCCGACCCGCTCAACCCGGATCCGGTCAACCCCGCACCGCGATTCCGCATCTACGTGCAGGACTCGGACTTCAACGCCTCCAACGGCTACCAGCCAGACTACGTTGACCTCTACGCACTGGCCCCGGCCGACTTCGACAAGTGGTACCGCTTCGAGATCACACTCACGCAGATCGGCTACGTCTTCACCGTCACCAACATCACCGACGATGTCGAGATCTTCTCTGTCCTCGACCCCAACATCTTCGGCTCCATCCGCATCGCCAACGTCATCCTCCAGATGTACAACTTCGGCGAGACCTACGACGGCTATTGGGACAACGTCACCCTGAACGGCGAGGGCCCCATCGTCACCGACGACTGCTCCGCCCCGACGCTCTCCTTCGAGCGCTCGGACAACCCGGCCCTCGGCCTCAACGACCCCTACCCCACCGGTGACACCACCGTCACCTGGACCGCCACCGACCTGTGCGGCAACACCGCCACGATCGATCAGATCATCACGGTCAACGGCGTCAACAACCTCGACGTCGCCGTCGAACTCATTGGCGTCACCGCCTCGTTCGACCGCTGCGTCACCTTCGAGCTCACCCCGACAGGCGGCGGCGTGCCCGTCGTCGTCGAGGAGACGCTCTCCTTCAGCTCGGGCATCGCAAACGCCACCATCGAGGTGCCCTGTGGCGACTACGAGTGCATCGACGCTCGCGACACGCTCCACACACTGCGTGCACGCGACGACGATGACTTCGCCATCGATGGCACCATGTACGTCGCCGACTTCACCGCCTCAGGCGATGGCGATGCACTCACAGGCGGCAACTTCAACGACGATGAGTTCATCGACATCCTCGACTTCGGCGTCTTCGTCAGCCAGTACAACACCGCCCAGGCCGCCAACACCCCCTGTGGGTTCGTCGGGCCCAACGCGGACGCGGACGGCGACGGCTTCGTCGGCTCGGTCGACTTCTCCTTCATCCAGACCCAGTTCCTCTTCGCCGCAGAGCTGCCTTGCGGCGGCGCACCGGCCCAGTGGGACGGCAACCCCGTCGAGTTCATCTCTGTGACCGAACTCGAGGCGATGGGCATGCACGACCTGGTCGTCGCGGACCTCAACGCCGACGGTTGGGTCGACGAGTTCGACATCGCCGCGTTCGCGTCGGGCGTCGAGCCCGATCGTTGCGATGAGGACCTTTCGGGCGACGGTCTCGTGAACGTTGTCGACCTCAACGTCCTCCTCAGCGCATTCGGCGTGAGCGACCTGGGCGACATCAACAAGGACGGTGTCACCGACGGCGCCGACCTCAACCTGCTGCTGGCCCGCTTCGCCGACGCCTGCAACTGATCGCACGCGATCGACATCGCAGTCTCCGAGCGGGGCGTCCCACGTGGGGCGCCCCGCTTTCGTTCCTGATCAGTGTTGGCCAGGGGCTGCGCGTCGGCCGCGGTGACATCGCGGGGCTTCGCCACCAGCGCGGCGCAGGCGGTCATGCCGTTTGAGTCCGTGCCCGGCGCGATCGTCGAGTTCGGCGCGGGCAAGCCCGCAGCCGCATCCTGAGCCCTCAGTCGCACGAGTCCCCAAACGCCGCCAGCACGAGGTTCAGGTCAGCCGAGTCGGTGTCGCCATCGTCGTCGACGTCGCCCGCGTCCGAGACGCCAAACGCGACGAGCACACGGTTCAGGTCGGTCGAGTCGACCACGCCGTCACCGGTCAGGTCGCCCGTGCACTCGTCACCAGGCACGCTCACAATCACGCTCACAACGCCCAACGAAGGCAGCGCCACGACAATATCGGGGCGCCCGTCCCCGTTCAGGTCGCCCGAAGCGAGACCCCCGGGCGTCGCTCCCGAATCGACGCTGCCCGCGTCCACGAGCGATCCCGTGTCGTTGGCGTAGAAGCGCACCCGCGCCACACCAGGCGAGAGCACCACCACATCGAGCGCGCCGTCGGAGTCCAGGTCGGTCATGTCGATGGCGCCAGCGCCGCCGGGCACCGCGGTGAGCGTGAGCGGCGCAAGCGTCGCATCACCGTTGTTCAGGAAGACACTGAGCGAGTCGCCGGGCCCGTTGGCAACGATGATGTCGAGGTCGCCATCACCATCCAGGTCGCCCATGTCGACCGCCGTCAGCTTGCCGATCGAGTTGTACTGGAGCAATTCCGTAAAGGCGCCAGCGCCGTCGTTGAGGCGCAGCGCGATGCGGCCGCTGAACGCGTGGGCGGTGACGAGGTCGGTGTCGCCGTCACCGTCGAGGTCTCCCAGCGCCAGGTCGACAACGGGGAACACCACCGCATCTGAATCGCTCTCGACGAAGCCGCCCGAGCCATCGCCCACGAAGGCCGAGATCCTGGTCTCGCCGACCACCACGAGGTCGAAATTGGGGTCGCCGTTGAGATCGGTGTGCGCCAGCGTCGTCGGGAATCGACCAATGGGGAGGTTCCCCGTCGAGGAGAACTGGCCCGCGCCGTTATTGAGCAGGACCGCGACCCGGCTGGGCTCAACCTGCTCAGGCGGGACCGCAAGCGCGACCGACAGGTCGGCATCGCCATCGCGGTCCAGGTCGCTGAAGTCCGCCGCGACCGCTGGGTAGGGCAGGGTGAACTGCGTCGCCTCACCAAACACGCCCGCGCCGACGTTCCGCAGGATGGTCACCGCGAGCGACGCACCATCGTTGACGAGCGCCATGTCCAGGTCGCCATCACCGTCGATGTCGCCCAGCGTGACGCCGGTCGGCGCAACGCCCGCGGGGTAATGCACCGGGTCCGCGAAGCTCAGCCCGCCCCGGGCCACGCCCGCGATCGCGCACAGACACCCCACACCCACCAGGACCATCGCGCGCTGTGACATTCCGTTCTCCTCTCCGAGATGCCCAAGGGTGCTCCCCGGGGCGTGCAACAGTACATCGTCACTGTGAGAGCGATACGCGACCCACCCCCTGAGAGTCGCACCCGGCCCTTCCGAATCGCCGCCCCACTTTCGGCGGGTCTGTCTAGGCAGGCCCGCCTGTTCGGTGTATATTGGGGCAATGCTGGCCCGCGTTCAGAGCTACCTCCTCCAGGGGATTGACGCGATCTCGTGCGAGATCGAGGTCGATGTCATGGGGCTCAACTGGTCGGGCGAGGTCGTCGTCGGGCTGCCCGATGCCGCCGTGAAGGAGTCGATCGAGCGGGTCCGCTCGGCGTTGCTCAACGCGGGCTACCAATGGCCCCAGGGCAAGCTCGTGGTGAGCCTCGCGCCGGCGGACCTCCGCAAGGAGGGCCCGCTGTACGACTTGCCCATCGCGGTCGGGCTGTTGATGGCCGATGGGGGCATCGGTCGCGCGCGGCCCGAGGGGAGCGAGGGCGATGGGCCCGACCCGCGCGAGTACATGTTCGCCGGTGAGCTCGCGCTCGACGGGCGCATCCGCCCCGTGAAGGGCGCGATCGCGATGGCGATGCTCGCCCGCGAGCGCGGCATGCGCGGCGTCGTCCTGCCCGCGGACAACGCCATGGAAGCGAGCGTCGTCCACGGCATCGAAGTGATCGGCGCGGAGACGCTCGCTCAGGTCGTGTCATGGTTGAACGGCCATCTCGATGTCGAGCCTCATGCACCTGTTGATGTCGCTTCGCTCATCGCGCGCGCCGAGCCCGACGTCGACTTTGCGGAGGTGCGCGGGCAGGAATCGGTGAAGCGGGCGATCACGGTCGCCGCGGCGGGCGGTCACAACCTCCTTCGATTGTGCCCCAGTGCCAGCGACGGTGGGTGGTTGATACACCGAGTGGCGCGAGAGCCGTAGGTATGGGTGCTGATCAAGACCTGATGCAGCGGGTCGCGAGCGGAGATGAGTCTGCGGTAGTCGAGCTTTACGACCGGTTCGAGTCCTTGGTCGTTCGCTTGTCAGCGCAGACCCTTCGAAACCCCGAGGCTGTACACAGTGCAGTCCACGAGATTTTCTTTCGCCTGCGCAAGATAGCTGACCGGTACGACGAGAAGCGATGCAGGCTCGTCACGTGGGTGATGCTCCTCTCCCGGCGACATCTTGTGGACAAGTTGCGCAGGCAGATAGCTGGACCTGCATCAATGGCCACCGCTGCCCACAAAGAGCGGTCCAGAACTGAGAGGTTTGCGGATCCTACTGATGCGATGAGGTTCAGGCGCATTCGCGACTCGATCGATGTGTTGCCCGAACTTCAGCGAAGCGTCGTCAGCAAGGCCTACTTTGATGGGCTGAGCTTTGAGCAGATCGCGGACGAGTTGGGGCTGCCACCCGAGCTGATTTCTTCGGTACATGCTCGGGCTATCGCTCGGCTCCGTGAACAGGTTGCTGACTTCGCAGAGGACCACCGCCAGCCAGATTTCGTTCAAGTCAGCGAGATCGACGCCGCACTAATCCAGTACCTGCGTCGGAACCCGGAGAAGATGCGGGATCTACCACCTCGCAAGTTCGAGGAACTCATAGCCGAGCTACTTGCTGACATGGGCTGCTGCGATGTACAGCTGACACCCCAGACGCGGGATGGCGGAAGAGATGTACTTGTCGTGTACCCGACCCCATTCGGGAAGATGTTGGGACTGGTCGAGTGCAAGCGGTATGCCGCCGAACGCCCTGTCCAGCAGGCGATGGTCGAGAGGTTCCTCTTTACCATCCGCGAGCGAGATCGTGCGTCCTTGGGGATCATTGCCTCTACGAGCTACTTCACGAAGAATTCGCAGCTTCTGGAACGAGACTACAAGTGGCAGTTGATGCTCAAGGACTTCGAGCATCTCAAGGGATGGCTCGACCAGTACGGTAGTCTGGATCGCCACACTGAGGGTCTTGTGTGGACGCCGGCAGAGGTGAAGCTCGACACCAAGGAGATGAGATGAGGTCGTCACTGGATGCTGAGACCCTCGGCCTAGACGACGAGTTGTTGCGCGATGTGGTACAGGCTGTACGCTGTCTTCTGGAGACGGGCCTCAACGCAGACCTCCAGCGGGGCAGTGTCCGAGTCGGAGCGTTCCAGAAGTTCGGCGGCGGCTTGAAGGCGGAGTTGGTTGGCGGGCTTCGAATCGATGTCAATGCCGTATTGAAGGTTGGCGATGGTTCGCTGCTTCGAGATGTCGACCTGATCGGAGCCGTCAATGCTCTGGAGAGTGTCTTCCCGCAGCCGTTGCGAGTCGTCGAATTGCCGAGGGCCCGCCACATGATGCTGATGGAGCAACTGACGGGCTACGAGACGCTCCTGAGCTTGACGTATCAGAGTGGAAGCCCGATCTCCTTGCTGCAGCGGGTCGTGGAGAAAGCGATCAGGCAGGTTCGCCTGGTACATCGCGTCGAGTGGGATGCGGCAGCAGGACCGGGACTCTTCCGGCAGCGACTGAGAGCCAGGCTTGTCGAGCCGGTCGCCAAGCACGACCAACTCCATGCGATGGCCACGACGCCAGGCAGGCTGCGAGTGCGCGCCAACGAGACCTGGGTGACGCGTGAGTGTCCACCGCTGAACAAACTAGTGGACGTCGCCGTGAAACGTGCTTCGGCGCGTCTGCGCCGTTGCAGCAGTCTGCAGCACGGTGACCCGCACCTAGCCAACATCTTGTGGCGACCGTATGGCAAAGGCGTGCGGGTGCGACTGATTGACCCAAACGGGTCCGTCGGTAAGACATCCCCGTTCTACGACTACGGCAAGTTGGTCCACTTCGCCGACCCGATGGGATGGGTGAGGGTGGCTCCTGAGGCCTGCTCCTGCCGCTTTGACGTGCGGAAGAGCGGCGCGTGGGTGCTATCGAGCGAGTATCAGCCGAGTTCAGCCCGAGCCGAGAGCCGCCGACAGACTGTTCGTGCGCAGATCGACCAGCTATTCGGCGACCTGATCGGGTGCAACGGTGGATTACCCGCAGCAGCAGTCGGTATCGCGGCCGCACACTCCGGCCTCGTCCCGCTCATCGAGCAGGAGGAACCTGCGAAGTTCGGCTTCGCCGTCGCACAGACGGTTGGGAGCCTGCTGGACGCAGTCGATGCTGAGGCGGACCGGTGATGCGGATAGTGGCGTCAGATTTCTATGTCCTACACCGTACATCTGAGTGCGAGCGCCGGGTCTTCCTGCGGCACAGGGGCGAGGAGGCCGCCCCCGCGGGTCCCTACGAGCAGATTCTCCGTGGGCTTGGGGATCGTCACGAGAGCAAGCACTTGGAGAGCCTCGGAGAGGCTCTGGATCTGGCAGGTGGAGACGGTCCGAGTCGCGCAGATCGGACAAGGGACGCGGTTGCTGCGGGGCAGGCCGTCATCTACCAGGGCGTCCTTATCGCTGAAGCGATCATCGGCGGCGTGCCGTGCGTGCTACGTGGCGACCCGGACTTCATGCTGGAGACGGAGTCGGGCTATGTCATTCGCGACTGCAAGCTGGCGCTTCGAGTCACCGAGGGTGATCACCCGGAGATTCTCCGCCAACTTGAGTTGTACGGATGGTTGTACGAGAAGACCTTCGGGGCACCGCCAGCCCGCATCGAAGTCCTCAACGGTCGCGGGGAGATCGTCGAGCTTGAGTACGATGGGGGAGCGCGTGCGCTGGAAGATCTTGAGCGAATAGTCGATGTCCGCTCGCTCGACTCCGAGCCGCGCGAGCCTGTTGGCTGGACGAAGTGTGGCCCCTGCCCCTACCGGGGGCTGTGTTGGGATCGAGCCGTAGCCGAGCGGGATGTGGCGATCCTCCCCGGCGTGGATCAGTCGCTTGCGCGGGCCTTGTACGATGCGGGGATCGAGTCGATCGAGGACTTGCTCAAGCAGTTCGACGCTGAGTCGCTTGGTGAATTCACCAAGCAGCGGGGTGCCAAGGAGGTGCGCGTCGGGGCCGCCGCCGAGGCGATTTTTCAGTCAGCGGCGAGCATCGCCGATGGGCAGGAGCAGGTGATCGCAGAGCCAGACCTGCCGCACCACGAGAGCCTCGTCATGTTTGACTTGGAGGGCCTGCCTGCGCATCTCGACGAGCTTGAGCAGATCTTCCTCTGGGGCACGCAGGTCTTCGGCGATCGGCCTTCGGCGTTCCACGGGGCACTGGCCGGCTCCGGTCCACAAGGAGATCAGCAGGGTTGGATCGACTTCCTCAGCCATGCCGGTGAGATCTTCGACGAGTACGGCGACATCCCGTTTGTGCATTGGCACCACTACGAGCGGGTAAAAATCAACCTCTATGTCGATCGTTATGGCGACCGAGACGGCGTCGCCGCTCGCGTGCTCGACAACCTCCTGGACCTGCTGCCGATCGTCCAGGCATCGGTGGTTCTACCGTTGCCGAGCTACAGCCTGAAGCTGGTTGAGAAGTACGTTGGGTATACGCGCCAGATCCCAGAGGGCCGCGGTGACTGGGCGATGGCGAGGTACATCGAGTCCTGCGAGATCGAGGATGAGGTCGAGCGGGCAAAGGTGATTCAAGAGGTAATGGACTACAACAGGGAAGACCTGGAGGCGACCTGGGCGGTGTTCGTGTGGCTACGACGCCGCGGCGTCTAGTCCTCGTCTGGAGCGACGGGGTTCGACACCGCGAAGGTCACGGCATGGCCGTGATTGAGCAGGCGGGCAAGCAGGGACCCAACGGTCCTGTCCGATGGCGTGCTGACGCCAACCCAGGCATCGCGGAGCATCGACAGGAACAGATCGTTGGACCACCAGCGCCGAAGGTAATCGCCGCGACCAGCATTGACGCTTCCAAAGCTGAGACCAGCGGCGAACGGCTTTGATCTGAGCAGGCGGGCAGGGACATATCTGCCATCGATGAGTGTCCCGTCGGTCACGTCGGACAGTTGCCGTGGGCAGAGCTTGAAGAACACCCCGTCATGGGTCCGAAACGCATCCGCGTTCTCCGATACAGAAGCCGTTGCTCTATGTTGAATGCGAAGCAGGGCTCGCACTTGCTTCCGCGCGTGCCTGTCGAGACTGACCCTCCAGCCGTCCTCGCCATCGCTCTTCAGCATCTTGTACTGGACAAGGGTGCATGCCCTGTACTCCTGGTTCCAGTAGATCAGATCTGCACCGGTGGCGGTTTCTAGAGGCTGCCGGTTGATGTTCAGGACGAGAAGCGAGCGGCTTTCGTCACGGAACAGACGGCCAGCGACGAAGTCGGCCTGCTTGACGAAGCCCGGAACGACTCTGCTGTCATGTTCGATAATGCTGTCCTCTTGGGTTCGCAGGGCGAGCGCGCCCAAGACCGGCTCCTGAAGGCTCCCCAGCTGCAGCTGCCCACTGGGCAGTAAGCGAGAGCCGAGCTGAAGGCCGGCTGCCGCGAAGGCAGTGGCGATCGCGTCAGCTTCGACAGCTCCAAGGTCTACCTCTAGGTCCGTCGAGACGTCCCGATCGATAGTGCGATCTATGCTGTCTGTTACAAGGCTTGTCGAGGCGTCCGGCCACGGACTCCCCTCGCCCGACTCGCCGCCTCTGAACTCGACCATGTGAATACGGTCGAACAGATCCAGCGCCGATTGAGACTCATCACGGTCCGACGCGTACGCGATGGTTGCCGCATCCCACCGCGGTTCTTCGAGCACTGAGAAGCCTGGCGGAGGCGCATTGCCGCTGGCGAGTGCACGAACAAGTCCCGGGCATGGCCGTAGGTCAACGACCTGTGCGACATCCCCAGCGGAGTCGGATCGTGGTAGCCGCCCCATCATGGGCTCGGGCAGGAGCACCAGCACCAAGCGGTTCTTGAATTGCTTTGCCAGATCCTCTTCGAGGTAGTCCTGGAACGAAGACGTTTCTGCGACTTGGCGCTTCAGGAGACCCGCGACGGCCGGGTGGGGCACATAGACCAGAAGGCGAGACCCAAACCGGAAGCGATATGCGTCTGCCGCTTCCTCCCAGTTGGACGGCAGGCCCATCAGTCGTGCTCGCTTAACCGATTGCCCATGATTCGATGCTACCCAAACACCCATCAGGATGCTAAGATACGGCATCTGATCGGGGGTGCCGTATGAGTGATCTTGCGGTCGAGTTTCGGCCGGTGCGGGACGTAAGGCCTTACGAAGCCAACCCCCGCCAGAACGACGAGGCGGTCGATGCGGTGGCCCGTTCGATCAAGGAGTTCGGCTTCCGCCAGCCGATCGTGGTGGACGGTGACGGGGTCATCGTCGTCGGGCACACGCGCTACAAGGCGGCCCAGCAGTTGGGGTTCACCGAGGTGCCGGTGCACGTGGCCGACCTGACGCCCGAGCAGGCGCGGGCGTACCGCATCGCCGACAACCAGACCTCGAACCTCTCGACCTGGGACCTCGACCTGCTGCCCGCCGAGCTGGCCCAGCTCCAGGACGTGGGGTTCGACATGAGCCTGCTCGGGTTCGACCTGGCCGAGATCGACGCCATGCTTGCGCCCGCGCCGACCGAGGGGCTGACCGACCCGGACTCGGTGCCCGAACCGCCCGACGACGCCACGACGCAACCGGGCGACCTGTGGGTGCTGGGCGAGCACCGCCTGCTGTGCGGCGACAGCGGCAGCGAAGCGGACGTGGACCGCCTGCTGGATGGCCAGCCGGTTCACCTGGTGAACACGGACCCGCCGTACAACGTGAAGGTCGAGCCGCGGTCCAACAACGCGATCAGCGCCGGCCTGTCGTCGTTCACCGCCCCCGAGCAGCGGCACCACCAGAAGTTCGATGTGGAGCGGCATCCCGGCAAGGCCAAGGGCACCCACAAGCAGATGCGCGCGAAGGACCGCCCGCTCATCAACGACTTTGTCAGCGACGAGGAGTTCGACCGGCTGCTGGCCGCGTGGTTCGGGAACATGGCGCGCGTGCTGGTGCCCGGCGGCGGCTTCTACATCTGGGGCGGCTACGCGAACTGCGCCAACTACCCGCCCGTGCTGAAGGCGACCGGCCTCTACTTCTCGCAGGCGGTCATCTGGATCAAGGAGCACCCGGTCCTGACGCGCAAGGACTTCATGGGGAACCACGAGTGGTGCTTCTACGGCTGGCGCGAAGGGGCTGCGCACCGGTTCTTCGGCCCGGCCAACGCGACCGACACGTGGAGCGTCAAGAAGGTCAACCCGCAGAGCATGGTGCACCTGACCGAGAAGCCCGTCGAGCTGGCGCGGCGAGCGATGGAGTACTCATCGAAGCCCGGCGAGCGCGTGCTCGACCTGTTCGGCGGCTCGGGCTCGACGCTGATCGCGGCGGAGATGACGGGCCGCCGCGCGTGCCTGATGGAGATGGACCCGCCGTACTGCGATGTGATCGTGAAACGGTGGGAGGAGTTCACGGGGCGGAACGCCGAGCGCCACGCCGCGAACGCTGACGCCGAAGAGAACGCCCCGGAATCACCCGAGGCGTTAGGGGCGGGGGCGTGAGCGGCTCAGGCGCCTGTCGAGTGCTCCCGCAGCGCGTGCCACTCGGTCATGGCGTCGAGGTGGACGCTGCCCGTGGCGGCGACGCTGCTGCGCCGGGGCCCCGGGACGATGCACCCGCGCTCCTTGAGGAAGGCGATGGCCACGGCCACCTGCGTGAACGGGGCGTCGAGCGCGGCGCGGACCGACTCGAGGGTGAAGGGCTCGCCGCCGAGCCCGTCGATGGCGTGGGCCACGTCGGTGAACACATCGAGGTCGCAGGTGTGCCGGTACGGCGTGCCCCGTCGTGGGACGACGCTGCGCGCCATGACGTTCCCGTCGACGCTGAACCTGTCATCGGGCTCGCGGGGCGTGCGGTCACGCTTGCTCATGGCGCTCCCCCTTCCCCGGCTCGTAGATGGTCCCGCACGCCTGGCACTCGACCCGGTCGTCGTCCAGCCAGAGCAGGAGGTCGGCGTCGCGCTGGCCGCAGCACGGGCACGCCTCAGAAGGGTCAACGTCGTTGCGCTGGTCTCGGGTGGCGATCATGGTTACGCCCCCTTCCCGGCCAGCGCGAAGCGCCCGCGCTCGACCTTGGTGAACCGGGAGGCCTTCCCCTTCTTGGCGATCTCGCGGATCATGGCTGCGTAGAGCGTGGCGTGTGGCGTCTTGCCCTCGCCCTTCCAGAGGCCCTGCTCGGCGACCGCGTCCACGATCGCCTGGGCGCTCATGGGCTCCTTGGCCTTGCCGAGGATCATCACGGCGGCGTCCATCAGGCTGACCTTCCTGGGCTTGGCGTCCTTGGCGGGACGCTTGGCGCGTGTGGCGGCCTTGGGCTTGGTGGCCCCGGTGGCCGCCTTGGCCTTGCCCTTGGCGGCACGGCCCGCCGTCGCGGCCCGTGTGGAAGCCTTCTTCTTAGCGGGGGCCTTGGACGTGCGCTTGGGCTTGGCCTCCGCCGCGTCGATGCGCTCGAGGTTCTTGTCGATGGAGGCGACCGCGTCCTTGGCGGTGGTCGTCTTCTTCGACGCCTTCTTGGTGGTGGTCTTCTTGGTCGTCATGTCGAATCTCCTTGTCTGTTCAACAGCGAAGCCCGCAACGTGCGGGCTTCATGGGGTCTTGGTGATGGGGACGATGTCGATGCGCCGGCCGCAGGCCGGGCATGTGCATCGGGTGGGTGGCGCTGGCGGTGCCGCCGTTCGGCCCGCCTCGTAGGCCCGCTCGAGCGCGTCCTTGATGGTCCAGACCGCGAGGTCGTGGAAGTCGAGCCGGTCCGATCGGCGCGTCTCCAGCGTCTGGAGCCCAAGCGCCTCGCGGGCGATGTCGTTGATGGCCTGGTCGCGTTGCGTGGTCATGGCGTCCGCCTCCTAGCGCGTCTGCACGATGGTGATCTGGAACTCGGTTCCGTCGGCGAAGCGCAGCACCAGGCCGCGCTCCCGCGTGAGCAGGGCCGCGTCCCCGAAGGTGCGGACTTCGATGAGCCCGTTCAGCGGCTCGGCGATGTCGGCCAGCGGGTCGTCGTCGTCGCTCAGGGCCTCGCACGCCTGGTCGAGCAGGGTGTCGAGCAGCGCCTCGATCTCGGCGTCGCTCGGCGCGGGGGTGATGTCGTTGTCGCTCATGGCGTTGGTCTCCTTGGTGGTAGTGGTGGTCGTGATGGGTCAGTCGGCGAAGCGCTCAAGCACCGCGGCGTAGTCGCGGATGTCGCCGCCGCAGCCGCGCTGCCCGTCCAGTTCCGCTTGCAGGCGCTGGGCCAGCGCCCAGCGGTCCTCGTCGTCGCCGGCCTTGCAGGTCATGGCCCGCGTGCCGGTCGGGGCGACGACCTCGACCTCGATGACGCCGCTCAGGCGCTTCCGCGTGACGCTGGCGAACAGCCCCGCCTCGCCCTCGATCTCGATCTTCGTGTACCGCATGCCTTGGCCTCCTTCGGTTCCGTGTTGCCCGGCGGGGCGTTCCCGCCGCGTGTGACACACAAGGGCATGGAACCGGGGAGACATCAAGGGCAATCGCCGAGGAATCCCGCTGCTTCGGCAGATTGTGGACAACCGCGCGCCGGATGTGGGCAACTGCGCGTCGCGCAGCGCGCATGTAGGCGGACGCCCACTTGGGCGCGACCCCTCCCCCCCCGGTGCCATCAATCAGGATGCAACCGTCCGCACCGTCCGCACGCGCCGCACTTATCCACGTGCCCCGCCACGTTGCGGCGTGTGCGGACCGTGCGGCGCGTTGCATCCGTATTGGTAGACGCGGGGGTGGGGGGGCTACGGGGCCGCGTGGGGCCACTGGGGGGCAAGCGATGAACGATGCGAAACCGGGCCAGCCCGTTCCAGCAGGGGCGCAACAGGAAACCGAGAAGGTCCTGACCGGCCAGCAGGAGGAGGCGGTGCTCGCGCTGCTGGAGAACGCGACCCCGCAGCAGGCGGCTGACCGCGTGGGCGTCGCCGGACGCACGATCTACAAGTGGATGAAGCTGCCGCACTTCCACAAGGCCTACCGCGACGCGCGGCGCGCCGCGTTCAGCCAGGCGATCGGCCTGACGCAGCGCTACGCCTCGGTCGCGGTCAGCACGCTGGTCAAGGTCATGGCCGACGAGGGCGCCCCGCACCACGCCAAGGTCAGCGCCGCCATCGCGCTGCTCCGCTTCGGGCGCGACGGCATCGAGCTGGACGACCTGGCGGCGCGCATCGAAGCGCTGGAAGACGAGCGCGAAGAGCGGAACGACCAGCGGAAGGCCGAGCGGTGGGTGGCCTGAGCCGAAGGGTCAGGAGCCTGGAGCGGGACGAGGACCGCGTGGCCTGCGCACGGTGCGGCGGGCGGGGCATCACCGGGTGGCGGATCGAGGTCGAGGGCCTGCCGGCCCCGCCGTCCAGGCCCTGCCCGGGCTGCGGTCGGGACGAGCCCATGGTCGTGCAGATCAACAGGCGGGGCCGGGACACGTAACGGGGGGCCGCACAGTGGCGCTTTTCCTGCGGAGGGTCACTGTGTCACAGGATGAGGTTGCTGCTAGAGCGGAGTGTCGTATTCTGGTCGTGAGGAGAGAACGACATGTGTCTATGCAAACCCCTGTGCCTGCTCGCAGCTATCGGAATGGCAAAGGCGTCGGCCGCGCAGCTGTTCCCCAACCCCGACTTCCCTCTTGGAACCGATCCCCGTGGAGCGGTCGTTGCCGATCTGGATGGAGACGGCGTCGGTGACGTGGCTGTGGCCAATCGGGGTTCCGGTAACCTCACGCTACTCATCAGCGACGGCGCGGCGGGGTTCACTCTGAGTCTCATTGAGGGACTGCCGCAAGTGTCCGACATCGTTGCCTCCGACTTCGACGCTGATGGCGACGTTGACCTGGCGGTCGCACAGGGCTTCCTTTCGGCTGTCCGCGTGCTCGTGAACGACGGGGCTGGGGCCTTCGCGACCGGGCGGGAGATGCCGAGCGCAGGGATGGATGCGTGGTCGTTGGTGGCGGACGACCTCAACGGAGACGGTGCGCCTGACCTTGTCGTGGCCAATCGGCTCTCAGGTAGCGTGGGCGTGTTGCTTAACCAAGGTGATGCCACCTTCGCGGACGCGGTAGCCTACGGGGTGGGGTCCGAGCCGTTCTCGGTCGATGTCGGCGACCTCAATGGGGACG
This sequence comes from Phycisphaerales bacterium, assembly GCA_965228605.1. Classification (GTDB taxonomy): domain Bacteria; phylum Planctomycetota; class Phycisphaerae; order Phycisphaerales; family UBA1924. The sequence continues at coordinate 1,818,350 of OZ245825.1, read as the reverse complement.
GCCTGCCCGACATCGCGGTCGCCAACCGAGTGAGTGATGACATCAGCATCCTGCTCAACGCCGGTGCGGGCACCTTCTCCGGCGCGGTGCAGATCGAAGTTGGCAACGAGCCGCGCGACATTGAGATCGCAGATCTGGATCTGGACGGCGATCTTGACATGGCGACTGCGTTGTTCTTCGACAGCAGCGTGCAAGTACTTGCAAACGACGGCGGTGGCATGTTTGCGGCATCGACGCTGACTGGTGTCGGCGTGCGTCCCGCGGTCCTGTCGATCGATGATGTGAACGGAGACGGCGAGCCCGACATTGTCGTCGCTGACGGCTTGTCGCGTACCGCCACACTGCTCGCGGGCACAGGCAATCTGGCCTTCGAGGCCGGGCCGCCGTTCGGCGTTGGAGATGATCCGTGGTCGATCCTGACCCACGACTTCGACGGCGATGGAGATACTGATCTGGGGGTCGTCAATTCGCTCAGCCGCACGATGAGCCTGCTGCGCAACCGTGGCAGCGGCACGTTCGCGACCGAAGCGGCCTACCTCGCCGGGGATGAACCCGAAGCGGTCGCCACCGGCGACTTCAATGGGGATGGTGATCTGGACATAGTTGTTGTGAATAGTGAGAGCGACGACCTGCTGGTGTTCCTCAACGACGGTACTGGCAATCTTCAAGTGTCGAGCATGAACAGCACCGGCGGCTTCCCCGGATCGGTCGCCACGGCCGACCTTAGTGGTGATGGGGTCCTCGACCTGGTTGTCACCAACGGGAGCGGGAGTGACTCTACGGTGGGCGTGTACCGAGGAGTGGGGGATGGGACATTCCTCCCGCCCGACACCTACCCCTCCGGGACAGCGCCTCGCGATGTGGCGTTCGGAGACCTTGATCTTGACGGTGATCTCGACCTCGTCGTAGTGAACGCGGGTAGTGACAACGTCAGCATCTTCCTGAACGCCGGCGGTGGCGTCTTCGCGAGTCAGGTGAACTACGCGGTTGAGGCAGACGCCGTGGCGGTGGCCTTGACGGACCTGAACGGCGATGGAGATCTTGACATCATCACGGCGAACCAGTTTGCGAGTGACTCTCTGAGTGTGCTGACGAACAATGGGCAGGCCAACTTCGCCCCCCAGGTCGTGTACCCGATCAGCCAATGCCCGTTGGACGTTGTGGCGCTCGACATCGATGGCGATGGTGACAACGACATCGCGGCCACGGTCAACGACCCGCCGAGCGTGGCGGTGCTGCTCAACGACGGCACCGGGGTCCTCGCGGCTCCTGTCTTTGTGAGTGTTCCGCCGGGACCGACAAGTGTGCTGGCTGCGGACTTGGACGACGACGGTCACCCCGATCTTGGCGTTGCAAGCGTCTTCACCGACGTGATCAGCGTCATACTCAATGACGGGTCCGGAGCGCTCTCGAACGAGGGTGCCTTCGGGGTCGGCGTCATGCCACGGGACATCGTCGCTGCGGACCTCGACGGAGACGGCGATCTTGACATCGTGTCTGCGGATGCGGTCACAAACACCGTGAGCGTCCTGCCAAACCAGTTGAACAGTCCGTCGGAGCCCGACCTCAACGGTGACGGCGTCGTCGACTCCCTCGATCTGAACCTCGTACTTGTTGGATTCGGCTGCGAGGGCGGCATATGCACGGGCGATACGAATGGGGACGGAGTAACGGACACCACGGACCTCAACGCCGTCCTCAGTTCGTTCGGGCAATAGGAGGTGCCGTCGGGGCTGTCGTAGACTCCCGTCAGGTCCACCGCCTGCGTGCCGCGGGGGCGCGCCAGGCACGGGAGGCCAACAGGTAGACGCGCTCTGTAGCGCTCTTGCACGAACTGGTCACTGTGCTCGGGAGTCGCGTGGCTTGGGAGCGGGCTGGCCACACAGATCTGTGCGGACCGACCCAGTCCCCACGGCCTGCACGTCAGCGTCTTGACATGATCCTTACAGGGGAGCCGGGTCACCGCTACTCCATCCAGTTGGCCCTCACGAACTCGCGCAGGAGGTTGAGTGCGCGCCTGTCGTTGTCACTAAGCCGAAAGCGTGTGTTGGGATCACTGAGGCGCGAGGTCAGCGCGGCGCGAACAGCCGCGCGACGGCCAGCAGGAACCACGGTATCAATCCCGCGCTCGACCACCTCAGCAAGTTCTACGGCGTTGGCGACGGCGACCGGGCTCTGCCACTCGGGCGCGCTCGGCTCCATGTCCTCAGTTAGCGGCCAAACAACCTGATGAACGTGGGACTTGCGCCGCCGCTTCAGATCATTGACGACTCTCCTAAAGAAGCCAAGAGCGGACTGTGGCGGGGCGTCGCTGCGGTAGATCCGAAGGCAGGCCTCATCGACAACGTCATCGTCCTCCACTCCAACCTCAAACGTCTTGCCCTTGAGGTACTGCCGTGGGTTGAAGCGGGTCTCGGAGGCCGTGTCGGCCCACGAGTGCAGCCCTGGGATGCGCTGAAGGGAGGGATGGGATAGGTGTTCAACTGGCAGATCTCGAAGATACGTCTGGCGTTCTCCGACCCACCGAACATCCAAGGCCAGAGGGAGTTCCGATTGGATGAGTAGGACGGCCGCATGCCGAGCCTGCGCATCCGACAGGCCGAGAGCCAGGTGCAGACTCTGCCTGCGGAGTCCGATGTAGTCCATCTCGCCCAAGAGATCGACGAGGGTGCCGAGATACCGCGCCTTGCGTTCTGCGGACCAGTGCTCATAGTCCGTAGGAAGCACCAACTCGCTACGCGGGGTCGCAACCGATGGGTAATACGCTCTGAGCACCTTGGGGTGTCGCGCGAGCAGTTCGGCAATGTCGTCCCAACTTACCACGAACACATCGAACTCCCCACGCGCTCGATTGGCATCCGTGATACGCCGAGCGGTTTCTTGGAGCTGGGGATTCCGGGGAAGCGTGGTGGCCAGGACAAACTCGCGTAGCGGCGGCAGGAATGACCTCGCGTCATCCACAGCACGCTCTAGATCGCGAGCGGAGTAGCCTGCGCCGAAGCGTCCGTCTCGCTTCTTGCACTGGATACCAATCCAACCGTCCTCGCCGCTGCGTCTGCCGACGATGTCAACCCCATTCTGTGCATGTCCCGACCGGCCGTTGCGCTGAGCATTGGGATCCCGCCATTCGGATCGCCATAGATCTAAGCAGAACGCCTCAAAGCGATCACCATCACTGGGAGGAGGAAGATCGAAGGGTACTGGAGGCATGTGACGACCTTGGACGCTTCGGAGAGTGCGTGTCTCCCGGGGCTCGGCGGTTGGGTCATCCCAAACTTGCGATTAGAATAGCGTCAGGCGAGAATTGCTGACCCACGATGAGGTGACTCGGTGACCATCTGGAAACACGAGCCGCATGCACGCCGTGATCCACACGTGACCACGCTCGTCGGAACTCGCGATTGTCCATACTGTGAGGCAGAGCTCAGCTCGCTCGTGCGGGACGTCGAAGAGGTGCAGCGAGGAGATAGCGTACATAGAAAGGAACGATTCGCGAAGGCGTGCCGATTGTGCGGCTGGTGGACGGCCGGCGGCGGTGCCTGGGTCATCGCCGGGCCGCACGGCACTATGGGGCACCGATGGACCGGGCGATCGTACGGTGGCGTCGCCACGCTCAAGGCGCTTGATCTGACCGATCTGAGCCTGCCCGTGGAGGAGATCCGGAAGTACCTCATCGCAAAGTACGATCGGCGCTTCGAGCTCGAGCCCCGCGCTTTCGAGCAGACGGTTGGCAGTGTCTTGCGCGACTGCGGGTACCCGGACGTCGTCGTGACCGGTTATCAGAATGACGGTGGTATCGATGTCATCTGCCGCGGGGTAGACGGTGTGGTTGGTGTCCAGGTTAAGCGCTACCGTGACAAGATCGGAGTAGCACAGATCCGAGAGTTCGTAGGCGCCATGATCGACAGCGCTGTGCCGCGCGGGATCTTCGTCACCACATCGGAGTTCACAAAGGGCGCGCTCGGACTAGCATCCCGCATGGGAGAGAGGGGGCACGCAGTCGAATTGGTCAATGCGCCCACGTTCTATGATGCGCTGCGGATCACCCAGCGGCCTGCCTATCGCAATGGTGCGGACTTGCTGAGTGTGGTGGATTTGGAGTCTCTTCCGACGGTTGCGACGCTTGACGGTTACTAGGATGACGAGCGCCTGATACACAGTCATTAGTCAGCGCGACCCTAAAGGGCCCAAGCATGCTCTTCACAGGACACTACGAGGACGTTGGCGGCGCGAAGGGGCGCATCCGGATCCCCGAGGAGATCCGCAAGCGCCTGCCCTCCCAAAGCAATCCCCTCTATGGAACGCGGTGGGTGTTGATGCCCTGGATCGATGCTTGTGTGAGGCTCTATATCTCAGAGAGGTTCGATGAACTACTTCATTCTGCGGGGGATGCGAGGCGCACAGTGCCGCGAGAAGATGTTGTTCCAGTCCCTCAGGCGCAGTCATCCGCGCAGACCTGGGACCGGCATACATGTCGTCTTGTAGCCAGCGGACTGGTTAGGCCTTTGGTTCCAGATTACGCCGTGGACTGGAAGGCTCGAGGGCCAGTGGAGCAGGCGGTCGCGGCGTTTCGTGCGGAGGTCAAGAAGCTGCCGGAGTCGATGACCAATCATGCCTGCGGTCATCGCGTGGAGCGGCTGCTCGCGGAGCTTCTAGAGTCGTTCGGTATCACGACGGAGCTCAACGTCCGTCTAGCTGGTGGGGAAGTCGACATTCTGGCTATTACATACCGGGAGGGTAGCGCTGCGGAGGCAGCCATCATCGAGGTAAAGACGGCCCCTCGGAGCCGTAACCCGGTACGAGTCAGCCAAGTGCATCGACTGTATGGGCTTCAACAGATGCTCGGCAAAGGCTTCAGCGTAAAGAACGCAATGATCTTCTCCACGACGGGTTTCACACGGAACGCGAAGTCCGCGGCCACGGTCGGTGAGCTGGATGCCCTGGACTACGATGCGCTCACCGATTGGCTTCTGCAATCAATGCCGCGAGCAGTGAACCCGGAGATCCCGTTCTTCCGAGTGGCACGCATGGGACTGCTTGGCGAGCTTCGGCTCCATCCGGCGCTCACCAGCCTACTCGGTGACCTGAGTGCTCTGATGGCGGTCGGCGCAAGGGACAGGCTTGAGCTGAGGCGGGGCTCCGAGTGGCAAGCAGGACAGGCCGATCGGTTGACGAAATTGTCGGCTCTGATGGCTCAAGTGAGGGAACGGACAACTCGGACGGGCGGCGGGCCAGCGCAACCGGGTGTGCCGGGCGAACTGCCCTAGCCGCCCTCTGTAGCGCTTTGAGAACGGAAGGTCACTGTGTGCGGGGGCGGCTCTCACACCCCCCGATCCAGCAACCGATACTGCACCGCCTCCGCCACGTGCCCCACCGCGATCCGCTCCTCCCCCTCCAGGTCCGCGATGGTCCGCGACACGCGTCGGATCTTGTCGTACGCCCGCGCCGACAGCTTCAACTCCGTGATCGCATGACCCATCAGCGCCTTCGCCTCGTCCTCCATCGGCGCCAGCTCATCCAGCTCCTTCCCCTTCAGCCCCGCGTTGGGGCGCGCCCCCTGGCGCGCGGTCGACCGCTCCCGCGCACGCAGCACCCGCTCGCGCATCTGCGCACTGCTTGTGCCCGCCTTTCCCCCCGACAGCCGCTCCCATGACACCGCCGGGGCCTCGACATGAATGTCCACGCGGTCCACCAGCGGGCGCGACACCCGCCCCAGATAGCGCTCCATCTCACGCCGCCCCGCCGCGTCCACCGGCATGTCCCCTTTCGCCGTCGGGTTCATCGCCGCCACCAGCATGAACCGCGCCGGGAATGTCACAGCCGAATGCGCACGGCTGATCGTCACGTCGCCCCCCTCCAGCGGCTGCCGGAGCGTGTCCAGCACCTGCCTGGGGAACTCGGGCAACTCGTCCAGGAACAGGATCCCGTGGTGGGCCAGCGAGATCTCGCCAGGCTTCGGCACCACCCCGCCCCCGATCACCGCCGACGCGCTTGCGGTGTGGTGGGGCGCACGCACAGGGCGGACCGTTACAAGGCCGGCGATCTGACCATTCCGAGACTGCGCGCCGCGCTCGTGCCCGCCGCCCGCAAGACGCCCCACCGCCGAGTAGATGCGGGTCACGTCGAGCGCTTCTTCTGCGGACATTGGCGGCAGAATGCCGGGGAGCGCGCGCGCCATCATGGTCTTGCCAGTGCCCGCGGGCCCCAGCATCAGAAGGTTGTGCAGTCCCGCGGCCGCGACCGTGATCGCCCGCTTGACCGACTCCTGCCCGCGCACCTCGGCGAAGTCCACGTCGGGCTCAGCGCTCGCAATGAGCGATGCCACATCCACCGGCGGGACCGGCTCGATCTCCAACTGCCCGTTCAGCCAGGCGACGACCTGGGCAAGGGTCTCGGCCCCGATCACCTCGACGCCGTCGACCACGCCAGCCTCGCTCGCGTTCTCGGCGGGCAGCACGACGCCGCGCATTCCGCTTTCCCGCGCCAGCATGGCCATTGCGATCGCGCCCTTGACCGGGCGGATGCGGCCATCGAGCGCCAGCTCCCCCGCGAAGAGGTACGCCCGGTGGTCCGGCCCGCCCGCAGCGGGGCCCCCGCCGATCCCGCCGTCAGCGAGCATCAGCCCGACCGCCATCGGCAGGTCATAAAGCGGGCCCTCCTTCCGCAGGTCCGCCGGCGCCAGACTCACCACCAGCTTCCCCTGGGGCCACTGGTAGCCGGCGTTGAGCAGGGCCGAGCGCACGCGCTCGATCGACTCCTTCACGGCGGCGTCGGGGAGCCCGACCACCACCTCGCCCGACCAGTTGAGCCCCATGACATCGACCTCGATCTCGCACGAGACCGCGTCGATGCCCTGAAGAAGGTAGCTCTGGACACGGGCCAGCATGCCCCCAATGTACACCGAACAGGACCCGCTCGCTCGACCCTCTGGGCGGCCCTTGATTGATGCCGCGACCCCTAGGTACTCACTGTGGCGCTTTCCCCGGAACGCCACTGTGTACGCCCAGGAGCCGCCCGTGCCGCGCCGCTACGCCACCACCCTCCCCCCCGAGGTCCTCACCCCCGCCGAGGTCGCCGCCCTGATGGCCGCGTGCTCGGCCCGCCCCGAGGGCGTCCGGAACCGCGCCCTCGTCGCCCTCCTCTACCGCACCGGCCTCCGGATCGCCGAGGCCCTGGCCCTCCGCCCCAAGGACCTCGACACGGCAGCCGGGGCCGTCCGCGTCCTGAGGGGCAAGGGCGGCCGGGCCCGCACCGTCGGGATGGACGCCGGCGCCTTTGCCCTCGTCGGGGCGTGGCTCGAGGCCCGCGAGGCGCGGGGGATCGACCCCAGGGCCCCGGTCTTCTGCCGCCTGGACGGCCAGCCCCTCCGCCCTTCCTACGCCCGCGTCATGCTGCCCCGCCTGGCCGAGCGGGCCGGGATCGCCAAGCGCGTCCACGCCCACGGCCTCCGCCACACCCACGCCTCCGAACTGCGGGCCGAGGGCGTGGACATCGGCATCATCAGCCGCCAGCTCGGGCACCGGTCCATCGACACCACCGCCAGGTACCTCGACCACATCGCGCCGTGGGCGGTGGTGGAGGCGATGAGGGGGAGGGAGTGGTGACTCCGCCCCTTGCCTGTTGTGATTGGGTTCGGGTGAGTCTACCCTCTGTGTCCCGGTAGAGGGCTAATGGCGCCAACCCGAGAAACCGCGACTGGCGAGGCGGCGAGCCCCACGCGGGGATCTCCTCCGAACGTCCGGAAGGCCGTCGATGATGAGAGTCTCGAGCGCCAGTCCACGAAGGGCGTGGCTGTGGGCCCAAGCGCAGTCATTCCGGGCTCACCGGACCGTGGAGGGCTCCATCGATGGCGTTGAAGAAGTCCCAACTCTACTCCTCCCTCTGGCAGAGCTGCGACGAATTGCGCGGTGGCATGGACGCGTCCCAGTACAAGCGCGACCATGTCTTTGAAACTGGCACCCTTCGGGATCGTCACCGGTGTCGCGAAGTCGTCAGAGTCAGCGTACTTGTCAGAGATGTACTTGATGAAGAGCATGAAGAGGACGTAGTCCTTTAAGATCAACACTCAGATTATCCAGCCGCTGATCGACAGCAACGCCCGCTTGGCTCGCAGCGACTTCCCTGATTTCAACGATCCCAACAAACTCGGCGAAGGCCAGGCGATGGTCGATCGCCTGACCAATCTGGTCGCGATCCTTCAGAAGCCCGAGCTCAACTTCTCCAAGAATCGTGCAGATCACGACGACATCCTGGGCGACGCGTACGAGTACCTGATGCGTCACTTCGCCACGGAGAGTGGTAAGAGCAAAGGTCAGTTCTACACGCCGTCCGAAGTCAGCCGGGTCATCGCCAAGGTGATCGGCATTTCGCCCGAGACGGCCGTCGCGGCTACCACCGCCTATGACCCGACATGTGGATCAGGGGCAGGAGAAGGACGTGACCACCGCGGGCCTTGCCCGCATGAACATGATCCTGCACGACTTCCCGACGGCCAACATCCTCAACGGGAACACGCTCGCGGCACCGAAGTTCAAGGATGGTGAGCGCCTGCGCACCTACGACTATGTCGTCGCCAATCCACCTTTCTCCGACAAGACCTGGAGCACGGGGATCACCCCCAGCAACGACCTCTACACGCGCTTTGCATGGGGGGCCCCACCGAACAAGCAGGGCGACTACGCCTACCTGCTCCACATCATCCGTTCGATGAAGAGCAAAGGGAAAGCGGCGTGCATCCTTCCACACGGCGTGCTCTTCCGCGGCAACGCCGAGGCGATCATCCGCAAGAAGCTCGTTCGCTCCGGCTACGTCAAGGGCATCATCGGGCTGCCGGCCAACCTCTTCTACGGCACCGGCATCCCCGCGTGCATCCTCGTGCTCGATAAAGAGAACGCAGAATCTCGCCGCGGCATCTTCATGATCGATGCGTCCAAGGGCTTCATCAAGGACGGCAACAAGAACCGGCTCCGTGAGCAGGACCTGCACCGCATCGTCGACACGTTCAATCACCAGAAAGAGACGCCGCGGTATGCCCGCATGGTGTCATTCGACGAGATCGCGGACCCCAAGAACGAATACAACCTGAACCTGCCCCGCTATATCGACAGCACTGAGCCAGAGGACATCCAGGACATCGACGGCCACCTGCGAGGCGGCATCCCCGAACGCGACATCGACGCGCTCGGCGACTACTGGGAGGTGCTGCCCAGTGTCCGCGATATGCTCTTCGAGAGCGCGGGGCGCCCCGGCTACGTCGATCTCCGACTGCCAACCACAGATGTGAAGTCATCCATCCTCGCACACGACGAGTTCGTCGCGTTCAAGCAAACGGTGACCGGCATCTTCGACGCGTGGAAGTCCCGGACTGTTCCGATCCTGAAGGCCTTCGACCAGGACGGGCAGCCGAAGCAGCTCATCCACGACATCTCAGAGGACCTGCTTGAGTCGTTCCGCAAGGCCCCGTTGCTCGACGCCTACGACGTGTACCAGCACCTCATGGACTTCTGGGCCTCGACGATGCAGGACGATTGCTACCTCATCGCGGCCGACGGGTGGATCGCCGAGACCTACCGGGTGATGGAGGAGGTCAAGACCGGCAAGAAGAAGGGCGAGTTGAAGGACAAGGGCTGGGCCTGCGACCTGGTCCCCAAGGAGTACGTCGTCGCGCGATACTTCGCCAAGGAGCAGGCCGAGATCGACGCGCTCAGCGCAGACCTCGACGCAATCGGCGCGAAGCTCACCGAGCTCGCCGAGGAGCACGGCGGCGAAGAGGGGGCTCTGAAGGATGTCTCCTCGAAGAGCGATGCAGAGGATGCATTCACCTCCGCCCTCGTCGCGCTCTGGGCGGACGAGGACAAGGCCGCCTACGACGAGTACAGCGCACTCATCGAGCAGTCGGAGGAGCACGCCGCCACCTTGCGGACGCTTACCGACCACGGCCACCTTTCCGTTCTCAAGAACAAGAAGGGCAACCTCACGCTCAAGGCGATCAAGGACCGGCTGAAAGTCACAGGCGATAAGGCTGAGCAGGCGACGCTCAATCGGTACCTCGACGCCGACAAGAACCAGAAGGCAAGCGCGAAGCAGGCCAAGGAGATGCTTGAATCGGTCGAGTCCGGTTTCCGTGCAAAGCTCGACGTGGACCCGCTCCCCGAGGAGCTGATCGACCTCGGCGCGACCGTGCAGTATCTGGATCTGCTCGCGCAGCAAAGCGCCCTGAAGAGCAAGGTCAAGGACGCCGAGGCTGCGCTCGACCAGTTGGCCTACGAGAAGTACCCGCAGCTCTCGATCGATGAGATCAAGACACTCGTGGTCGACGACAAATGGATGCCGGCACTCGCAGCATCGATCCATGCCGAGATCGATTGCGTCGCGGAAGTCGTCGCGGATCGCACGCGTGAGCTTGCCCAGCGATACGAAACGCCCCTTCCGAAGCTGACCGATCTCGTGTCCACCCTCTCGTCCCGCGTCGATAAACACCTGGTCGCGATGGGGGCGACATGGAACTAGCCGCAGGCTTTCGATCCTCATTGGCGGGACAGTTACCTGACGACTGGCTCTTGCCTAGTGCCGAATCGCTAGTAGAGCCAAGCGCTCCGATCCGGTACGGCGTAGTCCAAGTCGGCCGCCACCATAGCAGTGGCACTCCAATTGTCGCCATCAAGCACGTGAAACTAATAGGTCGCGTAGAACACCATCGTGCTCATCCGGATGTTGAGTCGCCCTACACTCGAAGTCGAATTGCAGAAAACGATGTCCTAATTTCAATCAAAGGCACCATTGGGCGAGTAGGCGTGGTTCCGCACGGTTTTGAGGGCAATATTGCCCGTGAATTGGCGAGAATTCGACTCAAGGCAGGTTTCTGCGCGGCCTACGTGGCTCATCAGTTGGAGTCTGATCGAACACAGGCTCGAATCCACGGCGAAGTAGTCGGTACTACTCGCCTTGAATTCTCAATCGCGACGTTACGGCATTTTGTTATTCCAATTCCTCCGACACTGGAAGAGCAGCGAGCCATCGCCAACGCCCTCAGCGACGTGGACGCATTGCTCGACGGCTTGGGCCGCCTCATCGCCAAGAAGCGAGACCTCAAGACGGCCGCTATGCAGCAACTCCTCACCGGCAAGACCCGCCTGCCGGGGTTCGCTGGCGATTGGATCACTAAGCCACTGAGCGGCACTGTTGAAATCAGGAGCGGCGGCACGCCCAGTACCGCAAGGGCCGACTTCTGGAATGGATACATTCCGTGGTGTACACCAACCGACATCACGGCGTTGAAAGGCCACAAGTATCTGGCCGCTACAGAACGGACGATTTCAGAATCTGGTCTTCGAGCAAGCTCGGCGGAACTCATTCCACCACATTCAGTGATTATGACGTCGCGAGCGACGATCGGTGAGTGCGCCATCAACACCCTTCCTCTGACTACGAATCAGGGATTCAAGAACCTCATCCCCACGGGCGTGAACGGCGAGTTCCTCTTTTACCTCATGGTGACGCAGAAGACTCGTCTGGTTCAACTGTGTGGTGGCAGCACTTTTCTGGAGATCGGCAAGAAGCAGCTGGCGCAGTTCGAGATACGTTTGCCAGGCGATGTGGATGAGCAGAAGGCAATGGCAAAGCTCCTGACCGACATGGATGCCGAGATCGACGCCCTTGAGCGTCGCAGGGCCAAGACCCACGACCTCAAGATCGCGATGATGCAGGAGCTGCTGACCGGAAAGACGCGGCTTGTCCCACCCGGAGACACCAATGACCCAGCGACCCCGAGCAGAGCGGCTGACGCAGAACCGTGTCGTCAAGCTGTTCACGGATAATTCCCATCCGGGCTGCCTGGGGTACAACTACCTGGGCGACTGGCACCAGCGGGACAACAACCGCCCGATCGAGGCGGATCTACTCCGCGCGAACCTGACCAAGCGGGGGTATTCCGACGCCCACATCTCCGCCGCGCTCCAGAAACTGGAGACCGCCGCGGACACCACGGGCGTGACCCTCTATCAGGCCAACCTCCGAACCTACCAGCTCCTCCGCTACGGCGTGCAGGTGCAGATGGCTGCCGGTCGCCCCCACGAGACCGTCCACCTGATCGATTGGGAGAACGCCGACCGGAACGACTTCGGCCTTGCCGAGGAGGTCACGCTCCGTGGCGGGCACGAGCGTCGCCCGGACATCGTGCTCTACATCAACGGAATCGCCGTCGGCGTGATCGAGCTCAAGCGCAGTTCGGTCGAGATCGCCGACGGCGTCCGGCAGCTCATCACGAACCAGGAGGAGATCTTCAACAAGCCCTTCTTCGGCACGGTGCAGTACGTCTTCGCGGGGAGCGACTCGCAGGGCCTGCGCTACGGCACGATCGGGACGCCGGAGAAGTACTTCGTCGACTGGAAGGAGGAGGTCCAGCAGGCTGGCGACCCCGCCACTTCTGGGATGCTCCTTGACACCCCGCTCGCCCAGATGTGCCGCAAGGATCGCCTGCTCGACCTGATCCGCAACTTCATCATCTTCGACGCCGGTCAGAAGAAGGTGCCCCGCCCACATCAGTACTTCGGTGTCAAGGACGCTCAGGAGCGAATCGCCAAGCGTGAGGGTGGCGTGATCTGGCATACCCAAGGCAGCGGCAAGAGCATCCTGATGGTGCTGCTGACCAAGTGGCTCATAGAGCACGACCCAGACGGCCGAATCCTCGTGATCACCGACCGGGATGAGCTCGACAAGCAGATCGTCGGTGTCATGCGGAACGCGGGGGTCGTCGGCGAAGAAGCTCCTTCACCCCGAATCACCTCCCGCGCTCAGTTCGTGGAGAAGCTCGGAGCCACCACGCCGCGGCTGCTCTGCGCACTCATCCATAAGTTCGAGCCCGACCTGAAGGCCGACCCACCCAAGGTACATGGCCGGTTCTACGTGTTCGTCGACGAGTGCCACCGAACACAGGGCGGCAAGATGAGTCTGCAGATGCGTGAGCGGTGGCTGCCCGACGCCATCTTCGTCGGCTTCACCGGCACGCCGCTGCTCCGCAAAGACAAGAAGACGACCCGCGAGGTCTTCGGTACCTACATCCACACGTACAAGTTCCACGAGGCAGTCGCCGACGGCGTCGTCCTCGACCTGAAGTACCAGAAGCGCGACGTGCCGCAGCGGCTGGGCTCACCGGCTGCGATCGACGCGTGGTTCGACCAGAAGACACGGAATCTGAACAACTTCCAGAAGGCTGTCATCCGCAAGCGATGGGCGACGCTCGAGAACCTGATGAGCTCCCAGGAGCGGAAGCAGCGCATCGTCGCGAGCATCATCGAGGACTTCAGCCTCAAGCCCCGTCTGAACAACGATCGCGGGACCGCCATTCTCGTCGCCGCGTCGATCTACGACGCGTGCCACTACTTCCGCCTCTTCCAGAACACCAGCTTCGGCCCCTACTGCGGCATCGTGACGTCGTTCGAGCCGAACCACAACGCGATCTCCCGCGAACCGACAAACAGCGACGAGCGGTACAAGTTCGACACGTACACCCAGCACGTCCTGAAGGACGGTCAGACGACAGCCAAGTACGAGGAGGAGATCAAGAGGCGATTCATCGAGGAGCCAGCGAACTGCAAGCTCCTGATCGTCGTGAGCAAGTTGCTCACCGGCTTCGACGCGCCGTCTTGCACCTACATCTACCTGGACAACGAGCTCAGCGACCACAACCTGTTCCAGGCGATCTGTCGGACGAACCGTCTCGACGGAGACGACAAGGACTACGGGCACATCGTGGACTTCAAAGAGCTGTTCGACGACGTCCAGGAAGCGATCGCCGTTTACAGCTCTGACGAGCTCGACCTTGACGACGGAGGCGAGGAGAACAACGTCAAGCTGAAAAACTGGCTGGACGAGGGGAAGAAGCGACTCGACGGTACGCGGGAGGCGTTGAAGTACCTGTGCGACCCGGTTCCACAGCCGCGGGAGGTCGAGCAGTACCTGCACTACTTCTGCGGCGACGCGAGCGACCCCAACGCCCTGAGCGACACCGAGGTGCTTCGCGTTTCGTTCTACAAAGCGGTCGCCTCGTTCGTTCGCGCCTACGCCGCCATCGCGCAGGACTTGGACGACGCCGGCTACACCCCAGAGGAGATTGCTGCGCTGCAGGTCGAAGTCGAGTTCTTTGCAGACACGAGGGCCGCGATTAAGCGCCACTCAGGGGAGGAACTGGATATCAAGCCATATGAGGCTGACATGCGGCACCTGATTAACACGTACATCCAGGCCGATCCCGCCAGCCCGCTCGGCACGGTCGACAACTACTCCCTGGTCGAGCTCATCATCGAGACGGGCATCCACGACGCGATCGCCAAGAAGCTGAACGCTAAGGGCAAGCTCAGTCAGAATGCGGTGGCTGAGAGCATCATCAACAACGTCCGAAAGACAATCATCCGTGACCAGCTGACCGATCCGAAGTTCTACGACGAGATGTCGAAACTGCTCGACGACCTGATCCGTCAGCGGCGGAATGACACGCAGTCGTACGAGGCGTTCCTGCGCAGTGCGGAGGACCTCGTGAAGCGGCTTGCCGGCCAAGCGGGAGCCGGCGGCCACCCCCCCGTGCTGAACGGTCACCCCGAAGCGGCCCGGGTCTACAACAATCTGGTGTCAATCGCCACCGACAGCTTTGAGTGTCCGACCGATGACGACGGTCGCGCAGCTCTCGCGCTTGAGATTGATCGTGCGATGCGCGAACAGGCACCTGCCGGGTGGAAGGGTGATGATGCACGGGAGGCGCAGGTCCTGAATGCGCTGTTCCCGCTGTTGGGGCGAGATCGAACCGCTACCAGCGCCGTGTTTGAGATCATCAAGAATCAGCCGGGTTATTCATGAACGAGACGATCGAGCTTGGCGACATCTCGATTCGCGTAATGCGGAAGCCGATCCGCAATGTGCATCTGTCCGTTCACCCACCGGACGGTCGAGTCACTCTATCCGCGCCGTCAGACACACGGGCGGAAGTCGCGAGAGCGTACGCCATCTCGAAGCTTGGTTGGATTCGACGTCAGCGCGAGCAACTGGCGGCACAGGCAAGAGAAGCGCCTCGTCGCTTCGTCGAGCGAGAGAGCCACTACCTCTGGGGGCGTCGGCACCTCTTGACGGTTGTCGAGGAGGATACGAAGCCGTCAGTGTCAGTAGATCATAAACGCATCACGCTTCGAGTGCGTCCCGGATCCACTGCCAAGAAGCGGGCGAGTGTCGTTCATGAATGGCACAAGAGTCTGCTTCATGAGGAAGTCCGGGCCTTGATCCAGAAGTGGCAGCCCAAGCTCGGCGTCACCGTAGAGCGATACTTCCTTCAAAGAATGAAGACGAAGTGGGGAAGCTGTAACCACGACGCCGGACACATCCGACTCAATACGGAGCTCGTCAAGAAGCCAAAGGATCTCGTCGAATATGTCGTGGTTCATGAGATAGTGCACCTGATCGAACCGACGCACAGTGAGCAGTTTTTGTCCATTCTGACCGAACACTATCCATCGTGGCGCGAGGCCCGCGCGGAGCTCAACGAGCTTCCGCTTGCGGCAGAAGTATGGAATGAGTAGTTGTCCGGTGAGGATTGTCCTGCGGCACGCCGTGTTGTGATTGCAAGAGGAGTCCAGAGGCGAATCGAAGGCCTGACTCGCAGGGCCGCGGCGAGGGCGTCGGGTGTCGCGTCGTCGCCCAGCACCTCGAGCTCCGCCCATACACGCCGCACGGGGTATGTGCTCTTGAAGGTGTGCGAGGGCGCGACACGATCGACCATGCCAAACGGCCAGTTTGTCATCCCGATGAATCCGCCGGTCTCCAATGCCGAGTTGGAGGCCCTGCAGATTATCGCCCAGCGACCCGTGTGGCGGGTCGGCTTTGCTGACGACAGGATTGGTGTGTGGGAGGTCGAGAGGCTGGAAGACCGGGGTTGGGTTCGCCCGCAGCAGCTCGGCTGCCAGGATGAGCGGGCCAGATTGATGGAAGTCGGTTGGCCCCAGATTCTCCGGTCGTTCGAACGAGCCGCGAAGCACGGCGACGAACTGCTCGCCCAACTCCGTGTCACGACGAGCGGACATGAAGCGTCCCAGTCGATCGACTTCAATCAGCTGCCAGTGATTGGTCCGCTCGGACAAGTCGCGGAGATGCTCGAACGCATCAGCGCTGAATGGCGATGGGGTGATCTCGCACTGATCGAGCAGACCGAGGCTGGGCTATCGGGGACCCAGGGGTTCGAGGGAATGGTTGGGCGATTTGGGCGACTCCCGGTCCGCGAGCTGGTGTCGGCTGTGCGAGAGAGGCGGATCCCGAGGCTCGTCGCGCAAGGCCTGCTCGATCCGGGATTGAGAGACCGTCTCGGGGTGCTCCTGCGAGCGCTCGATCCAGACGACATGGCGGAGGACTCGGCCGGCGAGCCGCTTGACCGCTGGCGCCTCACCTGGCCAGCGCTGAGGGCGCAGACCCGATCGTGCCGCCAGCCACGGGTACGTCGGGTGGCCCGCTCGGCCGAGGCGCATGCCGCGCACAGGGCCGCGGCGGCGTACCTCGACAGGGAGGGGATATGAGCAAACCCCAGGATGGCGATGGGAAACTGTGGTTCGATGAGGAGGGCGCCCTGCACCAGGAGGGCGTGGTGTCGACGTCGGTGGTCCTGGGTGCGTTGTCTGCTCAGGTGCGGCGCTTCCTAGCTCGACTGGCGTCGTGTAGCCGCACCGAGAACGGCGACTACCAGCTCGGCGGTCAGAGAACGAACGTCTCTGGGGGCCTCAGGATCATCTGGGAGAACATGATCACCCTCAGCGCGTGCGCAACATCCCAGTTCGTTCGGCCCATGACTGCGGAAGAACAGGCGACCATGGATGCGAAGGGCTTCGTGGCTTACACCACCACGCCCCCGCGGCGGGCTCGGCCTCTTGATGACGCGCTGCGACAGATCACCTTCGCCTTACCTCTGGGTTCTGATGGCAAGTGGGTGACGACTGTTCCGGCCGAGACGGCGGCGATGCTCGGCAGTATCGCAGATGAGTTAGAGATGATCTGCGGATCTGAGCGAGCGTCAGCGGCGGATCCGCCAGCCGGGACCCCACCGCCCGCCCCCTCGATCGAGGATGAGTTCGTTCACGCAGACGACTTCGCATGGGTCATTTGGAAGGGAGTCAAGTACGACCTCGTGCCCGGGCACCAAGTCCACATCGTGCGGCTCCTCTGGCAGGCGTGGGAGAAGGGCAAGAGGCAAGAGGGCTGCGGCGTCGGTTTGCAGCGGATCCGGGAGGCGTGCGACACCTCTAACGACGCGTTTCGGGTCAGCCATGCCTTTCGCGGCCATCCGTTATGGACGCAGGGGTTCGTCAAGGAGCACAGGAAGGGCGTCTACTCCCTCTCCACCCGAGAATCCCCCAAGAATCCCCCTTCATAGCACGCTTGGCGCACTCGGCGGTCGCCATCGTCAATGGCGATGGAACGAACCTCGCCAATCGGTCTAGCAGCCCTCTCTTCTAGGCTTCGCCTTCCAGCCACCTGGCTGAGGTCCGAGGCGGTCGCAGGGCGAATTCCGCACCTCCGGGTGGGCCGGCGACTTCTCTTCGATGAGGAGGCTGTCCGAACGCACCTTCGTGTCCGCGCCGCACGCTCGGGTCTGTGGGTGCGAGGGGAGGGCTCATGACCCTCCTCCACGACTACAAGAGGGTCACCAAGTCCCACCCTTGCCCGATCTGCGGCAGGAACGACTGGTGCCTCAATGGCCGCGACGAGCCGGTGTCGAGGGTGATCTGCGCCAGGGTCGAGTCGAAGCACCGATGGGGCGAGGCCGGTTGGCTCCATGTCATCCGAGCCGGTGCCCCGCCGATCCGCCCCACGCGTCGAATGACCGTTGAGGCCCAAGGGCCGGACCTCGGGTCCCTCGCCGATGGCTACATCGCCCGTGTCAAGCCCGGCGACCTGGGCCGCTTCGCCCGCCGCCTGGGTGTCCTTGAAAAGAGCCTGAACCGTCTCGGCATCGGCTGGGACGGCCGGTCGTGGGCCTTCCCGATGCGTCGCGCAGATGGTCGCGTGATCGGGATCAGGCTTCGCAAGCCCGATGGTGGCAAGTACGCCGTCAAGGGCGGGCGCGAGGGCCTTCTCATACCCACCTCGCTTGGGTCGCGCGACACCCTCCTCGTCGCCGAAGGCCCCACCGACACGGCGGCTCTGCTCGACCTCGGCTTCGATGTCGCCGGCCGCCCGAGTTGTCGCGGCGGCACCCGGCACCTGCTGACGTTTGTCAGCTCGGGACCGTGGCCCACCGTAGTCGTGGTCTGTGACACCGATGGTCCCGGGCTCAAGGGCGGCGAGGACTTCGCGCGCCAGCTGTCGCCCCATGTGCGCGACGTTCGCTTGCTCGTGCCGCCCTTCAAGGACGCGCGCGAATGGCGTCGGCGCGGGGCCACCACACAAGACATTCAAGCCGCCATCGACATGGCGGATCCGGTTCGAACCAGTCTGCTCTCAAGGAGACCAGCCCATGGTTGACGACACCCAGGTAGTCGTTTCGATCGGCCCGTGGAGGCCGTGCAGCAAGACCGCAGTCACGATCCGCCTCCCCGGCGGACAGGCGCCCCTCGTGTTCGAGGCTGCGTTGGCCGATCAGGCTAAGCGCCGCGCCTTCGTCGAGGAGGTCTGCTCCGCTCACCCAGGGATTGACAACCAGGAGTTGCTAGACCTCATCGCAACCGAGATCGCCGACGCCGTCGCGGGTCGCGGGGACAGGGGGGACGACGATCGCCAGTCGCAGGCGGACCGCATCGTCCAACTGGCGCTCTCAACGGAGGGCTTCCAGCTGTTCCACACCAAGGACCACGTGGGCATCGCCGTCTTCCCGGTGGGCGACCACGTCGAGAATTGGCCTCTGGCGTCATCCCGGTTCCGTGAGCGGCTGATCGGTATCTTCTTCGAGGAGGCCGGGGCTGCGCCCAACGACAACGCCTTGAAGAGCGCCCTCGCCACGCTGTCGGCGCACGCCGTCTTCCAGGGCCCGGAGCGGCAGTCCGCCGTCAGACTCGCCAAGCACGACGGCGCGGTCTACATCGACCTGTGCGACGACGAGTGGCGTGCGGTGAAGGTCACGGCGGATGGCTGGCAGGTGATCGATGGGCGGGACGCCCCCATCGCCTTCGTCCGAGCCCCGGGCATGAAGGCGCTCCCCGTGCCCGAGCGCGGCGGCTCGATCGGTGCGTTGCGACCGCTCATGAACATCTCCGACGACGACCAGTGGATCCTGCTGGTGGGGTGGATCGTGGGGGCTGTGCAGCCCGAGGGCCCGTACCCGGTACTGTGCGTTTCGGGCGAGCAGGGGTCGTCGAAGTCCACTCTGTGCAAGATCGTGCGCTGCCTGCTCGACCCCAACGCCGCGAACACCCGGCGCCTGCCGAAGGATGAGCGGGACCTGTTCATCGCTGCCCGCAACGGCAGGGTGCTGTCGTTCAACAACATCTCGGACCTGAGGCCGCAGCTGTCGGACGCGCTCTGCGCAATCGCTGCGGACGGCGGCTTCGCCACGCGCACGCTGTACACGGACCATGAGGAGACCATCTTCGAGGGTCGCCGGCCCGTCGTGCTGAACGGCATCGAGGCCCCGGCAACGCGCCCCGACTTGATCGACCGTGGTGTCCACCTCCGGCTCCCGGAAATCCCCCCGGAGCGCCGCCGCGAGGAGGCGCACATCCTGGCTGAGTTAGACGAGAAGCTGCCCGGCATCCTGGGTGCGCTGCTCGACGCCCTGTCCGCGTCCCTGGCTAACCGCGCGACGGTCGTGCTTGAGCGGAAGCCCCGCCTGGCGGATTTCGCGGTGGCGGTGACCGCCGCTGCGCC
The DNA here is from genome assembly GCA_965228605.1 of Phycisphaerales bacterium. Taxonomy (GTDB): domain Bacteria; phylum Planctomycetota; class Phycisphaerae; order Phycisphaerales; family UBA1924. The sequence continues at coordinate 1,798,520 of OZ245825.1, read as the reverse complement.
GGCGCTGGGATGGGGGAGCCACGACTTCGTCGACGCCTACGAGGCCAACCGCCGGGAGGCGGATTGGTTCGTGATCGAGGGCTCGCCGGTTGGCCTGTCGCTGATCGATCTGGTCAGGAACAGCCCTTGGCGCGGCACGGCGACCGAGCTTCTGGTCGCGATCAAGGGCCTCCTTCCGAAGGAGGTCCACTCCGATCTGCCAAACAGCAGAGGTCTGCGCAGCGCGTTCGAGCGCCTTAAGCCCTGCCTGCGGGCTGCGGGGGTCGAGGTCGTGCTCCCCAGTCGGCCAACGGGCCGCGAGAAGCGCCGAGTCATCATGATCAAACCGATCGAGCCTGCGGACGGTGCGGCGCGTGCGGCTGGTCGCATCGGCTTTGGCGACAGCGGGGGGGGGACCGCGGCATGATCGCGATGCAGCCCCAACAACTCGACGGCCAGGCCATCCTCGCCGCCGCCAACGAGATCGAGGCCGCTGAGCGCCGCCTCCTCGAGCACATCATCACCGCTGCGGGTCGGGGCGACTGCGAGGCCATCGCGAGCGTGTGCGAGGCGTGGCTCGTTGAACCGCCCGTTGAAGTCGTCAAGGCCTTGAACGATGCCAAGCCGTCGAGGTAGACGTTGTGCCCAGCGGGCGCGGGCCCGCGGGAGGTGAAGCCGATGCGCGTGATCGCCATGTTCAGAGTCTCGACCGAGCGGCAAGCCAACGAGGGCGCGTCCCTCGACGCGCAGGAACGCGAGTACCGCGAGATCGCGGCGCGCGAGGGCTGGCACACCGTCGCCGAGTTCCGCGGGCAAGAGTCCGCCACCGGCGCGTCCAGTGACCGTCGGGTGCTCCAACAGGTCCTTGCCGCCATCGCCACGCACCAGCCCGACGCCCTGTACGCGCATGAGCAGAGCCGCCTCACGCGCGGCGACGAACTTGAGGTTGCGATGCTCCTCCGGGAACTGCGCGAGCGGGGCGTCAAGATCATCGTCCACGGCGTGGTGCGCGATCCCGCGTCGATTGACGAAGGCTTCATGATCGGTGTGCAGGCCTTGGTAGACCGCACTGAGTCCCAGCGGATCAAGGAGCGGATGAAGCGCGGCAAGAAGCAGCGCGCCCTTGAGGGCAAGAAGACCGGCGGCCCCGCGCCGTTCGGCTACCACAACCCGCCGCCGGGCGACCCCCAGCGGGGCACGCTGCAGGTCGTCGAGGACGAGGCGGTCGTCGTGCGACGCATCTTCGACATGAGCGCATCGGGCACGGGCGACCGCACCATTGGGACCAGGCTCAACGGGTCCGGGGTGGCCTCGCCGCGGGGCGGCACATGGGGTAAGACGAGCATCCGACGGGTGCTGAACAACCCGGTCTACATAGGCACGGCCGCCGCCAACGTGTGGGTCAAGACGCCGGGCACCAACGGCTTCACGCTCCGCATGGACAACCCCGACGCCATCGTGAAGGAGGGCATGCACGAGCCCATCATCGACCGCGAGGTCTGGGACAAGGTTCATGCCCGAGCGCCGAGCCCCAGGACTGCCCGGCCGAGGATGCTGACAGGCCTGCTCTACGTGAACGGGGCCAAGTTCGCGGGCGACTGCTTGAAGGGCGTGCCGTTCTACCGGTCGGGCGACCGCTCGCCCGATCACGCGTGGCTTGAGACGGAGGAGACGGACGAAGCCGTGTGGGACGCCTTCGCTTCGCTCGCGACGGAGCCAGGCTTCGTGGAGCGGCTCATGGACGCAGCCCGCAATCCGCGAGAGGAGCTGCTGGCATCGCAGGAGATCGACTACATCGAAGGCCAGCTCGCCCGCCAGCGGAGGCGCCTCGACAACTTCGCCGACATGCGTGCCGACGGGGAGATCAACAAGGACGAGTTCATGCAGAAGGCCGGCGCCGCGCGCGGGGCCATCGAGCAGCTCGAAGGCGACCTCGTCGAGCAGAGGGCGAAGGTGGCCTCGTTTGACAGGACGCACGCGGAGCGCGTCGTGAAGTCGGTGCAGGTGCTCCTGCCGGGGCGCGCCCGCCTTACGGGCGCGCAGAAGCGAGCGGTCCTGCGGTCGATCGTGGATCGGATCGACGTGACGGCGGTCCGCACTGCGAAGGCGCAGGAGCGCGACGAGCGAGGCCGCGTCCTGGCGGGGAGGGTGGCCGTGTGGGCCATCCAACGGATCGAGATACGCCTCGCGTTACCCCCCGACGCCGTACGCCCGGAGACGCCAACGTCGGGCCCCACGGAAGAGGGCCGTGGCGGTTGCTTGGTCACAACCGCCTCATGCTTGGACCCGCTGGTACCGGCAAGACCATGATGGCCCGCGCGCTCCCCGGCATCCTGCCCCCCATGTCCGCCGAAGAAGCGCTGGATGTGACGCGGATTTACTCAGCCATCGGCCGCCTGGCGGGCGGTGGGCACGAGAGCGGCGCGAAGTCTCGGAATGGGGAGGCCGCGGGACTGATCACCGTGCGCCCCGTGCGCGCGCCGCACCATACCGCGAGTGCTTCCGCGGTGATCGGCGGTGGCATCGTGCCCAAGCCCGGCGAGATCTCGCTCGCCCACCACGGCATCCTCTTCCTCGATGAACTGCCCGAGTTCCCGCGACAGGTGCTCGACACCCTCCGCCAGCCGCTCGAGGGCGGGGACGTCACGATCTCGCGCGCACACTCCGCGGTGACGTTCCCCGCGCGGTTCATGCTCGTCGCCGCGATGAACCCGACCGCGAAGGGTGACATGCCAGTCGATGCGCAGGGGCGGCGCGAGATGGAGCGATACCTGGGGCGCGTGTCGCGCCCGTTGGTCGATCGCGTGGACATTCATGTGGAAGCGCCCGCGGTCCCGTGGGAGCGCCTGTCGGGTGGACAGAAGGGGACGAGCAGCGCGCAGATGCGCGAGCGGGTGGTCGGGGCGCGGGAGCGCTCGACGGCGCGTCAGGGCCCACGCCCCAACGCAGCGCTCAAGGGCAAGGAACTCGACGAACTCGCGCCCATGAGCGACGACGCCAAAGCGCTTATGGGCCAGGCGATCACGGAGCTCAAGCTGTCGGCCCGGGCCTACGACAAGATCCGGCGCGTGTCGCGCACGATCGCTGAACTGGAGCGTGAGGAGCGGATCGAGGTGGCGCACATCGCAGAGGCGGTGCAGTACCGGTTGTTGGATCGGGGGGTATAGGGAGCGGGTTCCGGGGATTGGAGTCTTCGGGATCGGGGCAGCATGCCCCGGCTCGCTGGCAGCATGCGCTGAGCCCAGTTCACCTGATGCCTAGGTCGGGTGGTCTGATGGCGCGGACCTGGATGTTGCGGAACCAGAGCGGCGTGCCGTGGGCTTGCAACTCGATGGGGCCTGAGCGCGGGACAGGCGCTTCGCGATCCCAATAGTTCTCGAGCACTTCTTCGTCGACGACGAGCTGGCTGTTGAGCCAGACGGTGACGCGTCGGCCGACCATGCGGATGTGGAAGTGGTTCCACTCGCCCACGGGGTTGTCGGCGACGACCAGCGGCGTGGACCGGTGCTCCTGGTTGTTGTAAAGGCCGCCCGAGCCGATGGGGTTGTCCCAGATCTGGACCTGAGGGACGCCGCGGAGGTAGATGCCTGAGTCGCCTCCCGCTCCGATCTTCCAGTCGAGTCGCATCTCGAAGTCTCGATAGTGCCTCGTCGTTCGGATCGAGTCGCCATGTCCATCGAAGTAGAGGACCGGGACGCGATCGTCGTTGATTAGCCAGTGAACTCGCATGTGTTCGTCGGCAATCGCCTGTGCGGCGATGCGTTCATGAGGGTTCATCGCGGCGAGTTGGGGCGGGTCGGCGGGCAGGCCCTCCCAGTCCACGCCGATGCGCGTGAGGGGGGCTGGCCAGTCTGGTGGTCGGTGCGGGACCAAACTGTGCGGCCAGACGCCGGGCTTGGGGAACTGGCCCGTGGTGTAGCCCGATGCATGTCCTCCGGACGAGGGTGTGGTGAACACTTGGGCGGCGGCGTAGATGAACTGGCGGAACCCTGGGCCCTGGTCGAAGAACTGTCGGGCGTGCTCACCACCGATGACGCTGAGGCCAGTCGCGAGCGAGTCGGCCATCGCGCCGTCGCGCATGACGACGCAAGCGGCGGAATGGTCGATGAGGCCAAAGCCGGTGCGCGGGTCGACGATGTGGGCGAATCGCTGCTCATTGATCGTCACGTATTGGGAAGTGTCGCCCGACGACGACATGCAGCAATCGGCGAGCGTTACCGTTTGGTCGGGCAAGCCGTTGAGTTGGATCGCCACCTCCCATCCCTCCGCGCCCGGAGGCGCATCACCCAACGCCACATCACCCGACAGCGCCACCATGCATCGCGGATGCCCACCCTCGATCAGCACATCCCGCGCACGCATCGCGGCGTGCCCCTTCGCGATGCCGCCCATGTCGAGCTTCATGCCGGGCCAGGCGAGGACGACCTTGCGCGCCTTTGGATCGAGCAGGACGTTGTCCCACCCTGAGAGCTTCCTGGCGTGCGCGACGGCTTCGGGCTCAGCGAGCTTGCCGGTCTTGCGCATCTCGCGCCAGAGGGCGACCATGGGCCCCGTCGAGGGGTCGAACGCGCCGCCCGTGCGCATGACCATGTCATCGCATGTGAGTAGCACGTCCATGAACTCTCGCGAGACCTCGAAGGGGCCCGTACCCGCCGCGGCATTGAGGCGTGAGAGCTCCGAGTCGACCCGGTAGTCGCTCAACATCGCATCCAGGCGGGCGATCTCGGCGTACGCGGCCTTCGCGGCGTTGGTCGCCTCATCTTGGTCTGCCGCGTAGAGCACGATCCGGGTGCGTACCCCCATGTGCAACTCGGTAAACTCGAAGCGGCTCTGCTCGGCGTGCGCAATGGGCGCACCCGTGAGCAGGCAGAGAAGTGGGGCGATGAGCAAGAGCAGGCGTCGCGAACGCATCGGTTGGGCCTCCTGTCAGAAGCGCAGGATAGCGGGGTGGGTGTGGATCGCGTGTGGCGTATGTGCCGCGTGCGGGTGCGGCGAACAAGGCGAGCCTGAGCCAGCGCCCGAATCGGCGAGCGTTGGCGAACCCGCAGAGCCGCCCGCCCCACCGCCCGTCATGCTCGAGCCATTCACGCAACCGATCGAGGGCTCGACCGCGGCGATCGACATGGCCGCGATCCCCGCGGGCCAACTGCGCGACCAGGTGGTCGAGCCGTTCTGGATCTCGACCACCGAAGTCACATGGGACGCTTTCGACATCTTCGTCTTCGCGCTCGACCAGCCCGACCCGAACCAGCCCGCGGATGCGGACGTGGTGACGCGCCCCAGCAAGCCCTACATCCCGCCGGACCGCGGCTTCGGGCACCAGGGATTCGCCGCGATCTCGATGACGCGCGAGTCCGCGGAGGCGTTCTGCGCCTGGCTCTCGCACAAGACGGGGAGGACGTACCGCCTGCCCAGCGCGATCGAGTGGGAGTACGCGTGCCTCGCGGGGCGGGCCATGAGCGACCAGGAGGCCGCGCCGTGCGCATGGACGAGTGAGAATGCAGACGGTACAACGCACGCCGTCGCCTCGCTCGAACCCAACGCGTGGGGGCTCTACGACATGCAGGGCAACGCGGGCGAGTGGGTGGCGACCGCGGGGGACACGCGGATGGTCATGGGCGGGTCGTACGTCGAGGGCGCGGATGCGTGCCGGTGTGGGGCGGTGCGCCAACAGTCGTACAAGTGGAACGAGAGCGATCCCCAGATCCCCAAGAGCCAGTGGTGGCTCGCGGATGCACCGTTCGTGGGGTTCCGGATCGTGTGCGAGCCAGATGGAGGCGAGTAATGGGTGTTGGTGACGTGACGAGGCGTGAGTTCGTCGGGACGACCGCGGGCGTGGTCGCGGGCGGGGTGGCGTTGAGTGCGCTGGCCCAGCCGGCCCGTGCGAACGGCGGCGCGACGGGCACGCTCAAGGTCGGGCTCGTGGGGTGTGGCGGGCGCGGCACCGGCGCAGCGCTCAACGCGATGCTCGCGGACCCCGACGTGGTGCTGTGGGCGATGGGCGATGCCTTCGAGGACCGCCTCACGGGCTCGCTCAATCACCTGTCGAACCAGATGAGCGAGCGCGACAAGGAGCAAGGCGGGACGGCGCACGCGGACAAGCTCCAGGTGGACGAGACACGACGGTTCGTCGGCTTCGATGCATATCAGAAGGTGATCGACTCGGGCGTGGACGTGGTCCTGCTCGCGACGCCGCCCGCGTTCCGACCCCAACACCTGAGGGCCGCGGTCGGCGCAGGCAAGCACGTGTTCTGCGAGAAGCCCATGGCGGTCGATGCGCCGGGCGTGCGGAGCGTGCTCGACAGCGGGAAGCAGGCCAAGCGGCGCGGGCTGTCGCTCATGTCGGGGTTCTGCTGGCGGTACAACAACGCCGAGCGGGCGACCATCGAGCAGGTCGCGGGCGGCGCGATCGGCGATGTCCGCGCGATCTACACGACCTACAACGCGGGCGGCTTCCCCGCGCCCAAGCCACGCAAGCCCGATTGGACCGACACGGAGTACATGCTCCGCAACTGGCACTACTTCCACACGCTCTCGGGCGACCACATCGTCGAGCAGGCGGTCCACGCGATCGACTGGATCGATTGGGTGATGAGCGCGCCGCCCGAGCGCTGCACCGCGGTGGGTGGGCGCCAGGTGCGCACGGGCCCCGAGCACGGCAACATCTACGACCACTTCTCGGTGGAGTACGAGTACGCAAGCGGCGCCCGCGCCTTCCACATGTGCAGGCACTGGCCCAACTCATCCAACGACAACACCGCCTACATCATGGGCTCGCGCGGCGTGTGCGACATGAAGCCATGGACGCCCTCGCACGTCATCAAGGGCCAGACGGACTGGACCTACCAGGGGCCGGGCTCGAACATGTACCAGAAGGAGCACGACGAGCTGTTCGCCGCGATCCGGAGCGGCGAGCCCGTCAACGACTCGGACTGGATGGCGCGGTCGACGCTCACCGCGATCATGGGGCGCATGGCGGCGTACACCGGCCAGACCGTGACGTGGCAGCAGGCGCTGTTCAGCGAGGAATCGCTTGTGCCCGAGTCGTGGACGTGGGGGGAGTTGGAGGCGCCGGGGGTTGCCTTGCCCGGCGTGACGAAGCTGGTCTGAGCGAGCAAACCACGGAGTGGCGCGGGGGGCACGAGACTTGTAGGGCAGGAGGTGTGCGGTGATGGATCGGCGGTCGTTTGTTGCTGGGGTTGGGGCGGCGGCGCTTGGCGGGGTGTTGGCGCGTGAGGGGAGCGCTCAGCAGCCGGAACCTGGGCGCAGCGAGCGGTCGGCCGGGAAACCGGCGCTCAAACCGATCCGCATCGCGGTGAAGTACGGAATGATCCAGGCGGGGCAGAGCGTCCGCGAGAAGTTCGAGATCGCGCGCGACGCGGGGTTCGAGGGGATCGAGATGCCCGCGCCGTCACAGATGAACCTTGACGAGGTGCGCGACGCCCGCGACGCGACGGGCCTCGCCATACCCGGCGTCGTGAACTCGGTGCATTGGAACAAGCCGCTGTCCAACCCGGACCCCGCAGTCCGCGCTCAGGGCGTCAGCGCGCTCGAAGCGGCGATCCGCCAATGCGAGGCGATTGGCGGCGGGAGCGTCCTCCTCGTGCCCGCGGTGGTGAACAAGCAGGTGAGCTACGCGGACGCGTACGCCCGATCGCAGGCGGAGATCGCCAGGGTGCTGCCCCTTGCGCGCGAGTCGGGCGTGCGCATCGCGATCGAGAACGTATGGAACAGCTTCCTCCTGAGCCCGCTCGAAGCGGCGCGGTACACCGACGAGATCGGCGCCGACGTCATGGGGTGGCACTTCGATGTGGGGAACATCGTGAACTACGGGTGGCCCGAGCACTGGGTGCGCACGCTTGGCGATCGGATCACCAGGCTCGATGTGAAGGAGTACTCGCGCAAGCGGCGAGACGATGAGGGCCTGTGGAAGGGGTTCGGCGTCGAGATCGGCGAGGGCGACTGCGATTGGCCCGCGGTGATGGAAGCGCTCAACGAGATCGGGTACAACGGGTGGGCGTGTGCCGAGGTCGGCGGGGGCGGCCCCGATCGGCTCGCGGATATCGCGAACCGGATGAGCAAGGTCCTGGCGCGCTAAGGGAGCGCGGAACGGAGGCGGCGATGGCGGACTCAACCAACAACGTGACCCGGCGGGCGTTCGTGGCAACCGCCGCAGCGGCGGCGGCGGGCCCGATGATCATGACACGCCGCGCCCGCGCACAGCGCGCGGGCGACACCATCAATGTGGGCGTCATCGGGTGCGGCGGACGCGGCACGGGCGCCGCGATCAACGCGCTCGAGGCCGACCCCGACACACGCATCGTCGCCCTCGCCGACCTCTTCCAGGACCGCCTCGACTCCAGCAGGGGCTACCTCGCGAAGCACGACGCCTATGGCGACCGGGCACAGGTCGAGGACCGCCACACGTACACCGGGTTCGACGGCTACGAACGGTTGCTCCGCGAGGCGGATGTCGACAGCGTGATCCTCGCCACGCCGCCCGGGTTCCGCCCGCTCCACTTCGAGGCAGCGGTCGGCGCGGGCAAGCACGTGTTCATGGAGAAGCCCGTCGCGGTCGACCCCGCGGGCGTGCGCAAGGTGATGGAGGCGGGGGAGGCGGCGAGCGCGAAGGAACTGCGCGTCGTCGCGGGCACCCAGCGCCGCCACGAGGCGTGCTACCTCGCCGCGATCGAGCAGATCGAGAGCGGCCTGATCGGCGACGTTGTCTCCGCGCGGTGCTATTGGAACCAGGGCGGGCTCTGGGTGCACGACCGCAAGCCCGAGTACTCGGACATGGAGTGGCAGTGCCGGAACTGGCTGTACTTCTGCTGGCTCTCGGGCGACCACATCTGCGAGCAGCACATCCACAACCTCGACGTCGTCAACTGGGCGATGGGCGGCCCGCCCGCGCGGGCCCGGGGCATGGGCGGGCGCCAGGTGCGCACGGGCGAGCGACACGGCAACATCTTCGACCACTTCGCGATCGACTACGAGTGGGCCGACGGACGCACTGCGCTGAGCATGTGCAGGCAGACCGACGGGTGCGCAGGCAAGGTCGAGGAATGGATCCACGGCACCAAGGGCTCGATGCGCATGTGGCCCGGCTACGCAGAAGCGCACCACGGGCCCGAGTGGAAGTTCACGGGCGACAACCCGAACCCGTACGCGGTCGAGCACCGCGACCTCTACGCCGCGGTGCGCTCGGGGAGCGCGCTCAACGAGGCGCAGCGCGTCGCGGAGTCGACCATGACCGCGATCATGGGACGCATGTCGGCATACACCGGCAAGGAGGTGACGTGGGAGCAGGCGATGCAGTCGGCGCTCGATCTCGCGCCCGCGTCGTTCGAGTTCGGTGACCTCGCGGTGCGTGATGTGCCCGTGCCGGGGCGGACGCCCCTGGTCTAGCCGGCGGGCGGAGTGGTACGTAGTGGAAGCCCGTCGCTCACGCTCCGGGCTCGCAGGAGGCTTGGTGCATGAACAGGCGTGACTTCATCGCGGCGTCGGCGGTCGGCGGCCTTGGACTCGCAACGGGCGTTGCCCGCGCTCAGGACCGTGCGGGCGACGGGGGCGACCGCGCCACGTTCAAGCTCGCCTATGCCCCGCACTTCGGGATGTTCGGGCGCATCGCGGGCGGTGACCCCGTCGCGCAGCTCGAGTTCGCCGCTCGCGAGGGCTTCACCGCGTGGGAAGACAACGGCATGGGCGGGCGCTCCGTCGACGACCAGGAGCGACTCGCGGGCGCCATGGAGCGCCTCGGCATCCGCATGGGCGTGTTCGTGCTCAACCCCTCGACCGCGTGGGGCGCCACCTTCTCGCGGGGCGATGCGGGCGACCGCGAGAAGTTCCTCGACGAGTGCAGGAAAGCGGTCACGATCGCGAAGCGCGTGAACGCGAAGTGGATGACCGTCGTGCCCGGCACGCGCGAGCCGCGCCTCGACGACGGGTACCAGACCGCCAACGCCATCGAGCAGCTCCGCCTCGGCGCAGAGATCCTCGAACCGCACGGGCTCGTGATGGTGCTCGAGCCGCTCAACCCGCGCGACCACCCCAACATGCTCCTCGCCAAGATGGCCCACGCATACGAGATCTGCAGGGCCGTCGATTCGCCCTCGTGCAAGATCCTCGCCGACCTCTACCACCAGCAGATCACCGAAGGCAACCTCATCCCCAACATCGATCGGTGCTGGGACGAGATCGCGTACTTCCAGGTGGGCGATAACCCGGGCAGGCGCGAGCCGGGCACGGGGGAGATCAACTACCAGAACGTGTTCAAGCACATCCACGCGAAGGGCTTCGACGGGATCGTGGGCATGGAGCACGGCAACAGCGCAGGCGGCGAGGCCGGCGACCGCGCAGTCGTCGACGCGTACCGATGGGCCGACGGCTTCGACGCGGCGCGCTAGGAGGGGTCGGTCGGGTCGACGATGTCGTGCACGCGGAGCCACTGCAGGCGGTCGCGCCACTCCTCGACGAGCTTGCGATGGAGCGGGTGGGCGACGTAGTTCATGTAGTCGTCCTCGGAGTCGAACGCGACGAACAGGCCCACGTCGAAGTCGAGGTCGACCGATGACCGCCCCGTGTCGAGCGGGCGGCCGCAGTAGTAGGCGGTGATGCCGGGGATCGTCGAGAGCTCGCGGTCGCACTGCGCGATGAGCGCCGAGGCGTCCTCCGGGTTGTTGAGCTTGAAGAAGACGGGGTGGTTGATGCGCCCGGGGCGTGCGGCTTGCGGCTTCGGCGCACACCCAAGGGTCATGAGCGTGGCGAGCACGCAGAGGGCGGCGCAGGTGCGGACGATGTTCGGGCTCGCGTGGCTTGGCATGGGTGTAAGAGTAGGGCGGGGACACCGCGTGTGCCGGGGTGGGTACGATGTCCCACCGGTCCCCCCAAGAGCAAGCCCGCAGCCCCAGGGCCGGCACTCCACTCGTTGAGCGGGCTCAAAGACACAGGAATCCGCCATGCCGATCCGAATGCTTCTTGCCGCCCTGCTGGCGCTCGTGCTGCAGGCGCCCACGCACGCCCAGGACACCTCGACAAACTCGGAAGAGACCGTCGACGCCGTGTACGCCTACATGACCACGTCGATGGGCGACATCCTGCTCGAACTCGACCGTGGCAAGGCGCCCATCTCGGTCGAAAACTTCATGAAGTACGCCGAGGACAAGGCCTACGACGGCACGATCTTCCACCGCGTCATCGGCAACTTCATGATCCAGGGCGGCGGCTTCGAGCCCGACATGACCAAACGCGAGACGCGCGACCCGATCAAGAACGAGTCGCCCAACGGGCTCAAGAACGCCCGCGGGACCATCGCCATGGCCCGCACCAACAACCCCGACTCCGCGACCAACCAGTTCTTCATCAACGTGAAGGACAACTTCAACCTCGACGTCGCCAGCGCCCGCACGGGCGGCGCCGCCTACGCGGTGTTCGGCAAGGTCGACACGGGGATGGAGACCGTCGATCGGATCAGGGCGGTCCCGACCACCGTCAAGGCGCCCATGCGCGATGTGCCCGTCGAGCCCGTGGTGATCGAGTCCGTGACCAAGGTCTCGCCCACGGAACTCGAAACGGCCCGCAAGCGCATCGAAGCCCGCGAGAAGGAGCTGGCCGCCGAGGCGGCCCGGGCGATCGAAGAGCAACGCGAGAAGGCCCTCGCTCTCCTCGAGGGCAAGGGCGTCGATACCGACAACGGCACGCTCCACGACTCGGGGCTCTGGACCGTGGTGACCAAGGAGGGCTCGGGCGAGTCGCCAAGCCCGACCAACGTCGTCAAGGTCCACTACACGGGGTGGTTCCTGAACGGCGAGAGCTTCGACTCTTCGCACGAGCGCGGCACACCCGCCGAGTTCCCCCTCAACGGCGTGATCAAGGGGTGGACCGAAGGCGTCGGCATGATGAAGCCCGGCGAGACGCGCTACCTCGTCATCCCCCATGAGCTCGCCTATGGGGCCGCGGGCCGGCCCGGGATCCCGCCCAAGTCGATGCTGGTGTTCCAGGTCGACCTGCTCGAAGTCGTCCGGTAGCGCGGAGTACCGATAACCAAGGGTGGACTACCACACCCCCGCGGACAATTCGTTCGCGGGGGTGTGCTTCGTTTTGCCACACCTCGCTCGGCGCGTGTAGGGTATGAGCGGTTCCGGAGAGAAGAGGAGATCGCCGAGATGTCGACGACCCGTGGGATCATTGCGGGCGGTGTGGTTGCCGCCGGGCTCTGTGGTGGGGTTCTGCTTGCCGGCGAAGCGATCGGCCCCGACGTCACGTTCTGCCAGCTCTACGGGCTCAAGCAGTTCGGACGCGAGGGCGATGTCGTCGGACTCGCCCTGACCACCACCTCGTGGAATATCGGCGACAAGGACCTCATCTGGGAACAGTCGCCCGACCCGGACCACCCATTCATCGTCATGAATCTCTACCGCATCCTCGACGGGCGCTTCGAACAGATCGGGCAGTCGTGGGTCAAGCACGGCTTCTTCGCGCTCGCCTTCGAACAGTGCGGCGGCGACTGCACCTTCGAGCCGGGCCACTCGGGCGGCAACTGGCTCGGGCAGAACTGCACCGACACTTACGGCGCAGGCCTCAACGCAGACCAGGACACGCTCGGCCCGCGCTTCGAGATCAACCCGTGGACGGGCGGGTGGGCCTACTCGGGCTCAGTCTTCCAGCAGGGCGGCCCGAGCAACAACGAAGTGACCCGCCGACTCCAGGTCCACGACGACGACCTCGACCCGGCGCTCAACCCCGGCGCGGTCTACATCGCCGAGGGCTACTACGTCCACAAGCAGGACATCGACGTCTGGAACAGCGTCTCATGGAAAGTCGTCGAGCCCGTCGGTGAGGTCGGCGGCGACTGGACCTTCCTCATGACGGGCGAGAACGACTTCCCCTCCATCGGCTTCGCGATCGACGCGTGGGAGGCCGACTCGTACACCGTCCTCGCCCAGGAAATCCCCGTGATCGAGGGCGAGTCGCCAGACGGTCGCTGCCTGCTCGGCGTCGAAGCGACCGACCTGGGCGATGGCTTCCACCGCTTCACCTACACACTCCTCAACATCGACATGGACCGCCAGGTCGACTCGTTCAGCCTGCCCATCGCCCCCGGATCGGAAGTGCGCAACCTCTACTTCCACGCGGTCGCCCACCACGACGAACCGACCAACGCGAAAGACGCGGAGGGCGGCGTGCCCATCGACAACGCGCCGTGGGAGGCGATCGTCACAGACAACGCCATCTCGTGGGAGACCGACTCCAACCCGCTCCGCTGGGGCACCGCCTACACCTTCGAGTTCGAGATCAACGAGCAGCCCGACCAGACCAACGTCACGCTCGGGCTCTTCAAGACGGGCGACATCGACACCGTGAGCGGCCCATCCCTCGGGCCCGCGCTCGAGCCCAAGGTGCTCGGCCTCACGATCGTCGATGCGCCGGGCAACGCGGTCGAGCCGGGCGCGCCGGCGCCCGTCCTCATCGAGGTGACCGCGGGCACCGAACAGATCGGCTCGATCAACCTCCGCTACCGTGCCGCGGGCGAGACCGACTTCGCATCGGCACCGTTCGTCTCGGGAGGTGGCGATCTCTACGAGGGCGCTTTCCCCGCACTCGCCTGTGGCCCGGACATCGAGTGGTACATCGAGGGCATCGGCGACCTGGGCGGATCAGCGAACCTCCCCAAGCAGGCGCCCGACGAGTACATGGCGTTCACCGTGGGCCAGTTCGACCTCGCGGCCGACGATGCCATGGAAGACGGCCAGGGCGACTGGGTCGTCGGCGCGCCGGGCGACAACGCCACGGGCGGCATCTGGGAACTCGCCGACCCGGAGATCACCATCATCAACAGCGAAGTGATCCAGCCGGGCGACGACCACACGCCGGGCCTCGGCACGATGTGCTGGGTCACGGGCGCCGCCGCGGGCGCCAACGCGGGCAGCAACGACGTCGACGATGGCAAGACCACCCTCACGAGCCCGACCTACGACCTGACGGGCGCCGACAGCGCGACGATCAGCTATTACCGCTGGTACTCCAACGCCGCGGGCCAGGCGCCCGAGCTCGACGTCTTCGAGGTGCTCATCTCATCGGACGGCGGCCAGAACTGGCTGCCGCTCGAGACGGTCGGTCCCGATGGCGCGGGCACGTCCGGCGGGTGGTACCACGCCGTGTTCAACGCGGGCGACTTCATCCCCCTCACCGATCAGGTCAAGCTCCGCTTCATCGCGAGCGACACCTTCGCGGGCTCGCTCGTCGAGGCGGCGGTCGATGACCTGACGATCGAGACCTTCCGCTGCGAGGACCTGCCGCCGCCCGTGTGCCCCGAGGACCTCGACGGCAGCGGCTTCATCGACTCGGTCGACCTCAACATCGTGCTCGGCTCGTTCGGCCTCGACGCCAACGGCGACATCGATGGCGATGGGGATACCGACTCGGACGACCTGAACGCGCTGCTCACGTTGTTTGGCGTGGGGTGTGAGGGGTAAGGCCTTGCCTCAGAGCCCATAGAACAGAGGACGCGGCGGAGGGTCGGAGGGCCAGCTCCTCGATGGGCACGACCTCGCCCCCGACGATGCCGCCGAGCGCGTGGGTGCAACGCCCGGGAGATCGACGGACTGTTGCTCGGAGTTTGATCAAGCGGCCATCCGATCTGGTCAATCTGGCCCTCTGCCATCTGGCGATCTTCCTACGCATACACCTCGAGCATCATGTTGTGCGTCGGCTTGATCTGGCGGTTGACCATCTTGCGCGTCCACCCCGCGGGCTGGTCGAGGACTTCGGGGTCGATGTGGACGTAGCGTTCCAGCGCATCGCCGTTGAGCATCTCGGACATCTCGCGGAAGATGCCGAGCTCCATGCCCGCCAGGCCACACACATAGACGAGGGTGCTGTCGTTGGCGAGGACGGGCAGGAGCTCTTCACGGTTGGTCGTCAGGCGGTCCTGCACGTACATGCGGTCGTGGCCGTCCTCCTGGCGTTCCCTGCTGATCGCGGTGAGGTAAGTGAAGTTCTTGTACTCGCCCGCGAGCGAGAGGAACTGGTCGTGGTAGATCAGGTCGGTCGAGTAGGGCGAGCCCATGATGAGGACCACGGGCTTCGTGCACCCGCCCCTGAGGAGGTCGAGCACCATGCCGCGGAACGGCGCGATCCCCGTCCCCGTCGCGAACATGACGTAGGCGTGGGCGTTGGCGTCCTCCGGGAGGAGGAAACGCTTGCCCGCGGGCCCGCTGAGCTTGAGCTCATCGCCCTCCTGCGCATCGCACAGGTAGTTCGACGCGACGCCCAGGAAGAGCCTGTGGTTCTCCCAGTGCTCGTCGATGGTGCGCTTGACGGTCGTGGAGAGGATGTTGCCCGTGCCGTCCTCGCCCGAGCGGGGCGAGGCGAGCGAATAGAGCCGCACGGCGTGGGGGCGTCCCTTCTCGTCCTGCCCCGGCGCAAGGATGCCGATGGCCTGCCCCGGGTAGCACGCGCCCGCGAGGGGCGTGCCCGACACGTCGAACTCCACGTGGCGCACGTAACCCGCGGCTTTCCTGCTCGCGGTGCAGATCTCGTTCTTCGTGACGCGCCCGATCACGGGCTCATTCGGGCGGGCCAGGTGCATCTGCACCTGCGGGAGTTCCGGGCCGGCGTGCTTGTCGGGGGTGGGGGGGGTGGGGGGGGTGCTCATAGTGCGGCCACGCTAGGTGGTGCGGGCGTGGACCGTCAAGCAGGGCGTGCCCGCGCGGCGCGATACAGTACCGATCCATGATCCGAGAACTCACCATCGCCACGCCGGGCAAGGGGCTGCACGAGATCACGGGCGAGGTGGTGCGCACCGTGAGCGATTCGGGCGCCGACGACGGGCTCTGCACGATCTTCATGGCACACACCTCCGCGAGCCTGACGATCCAGGAGAACGCCGACCCCTCGGCCAGACGCGACCTCGAGGCGTGGCTCGACCGCCTGGTCCCCGAGCGCGACCCGCTCTACACCCACACCGCAGAGGGCGACGACGACATGCCCGCGCACATCAAGGCGGTGCTCACCCAAGTCTCGCTCTCGGTCCCGATCGTGGGCGGGCGCATGGCGCTGGGCACGTGGCAAGGCATCTACCTGTGGGAGCACCGGGCGCGCCCGCACCAGCGGCGGGTGGTCGTCCACATCGGGGGGTGAGGATGGGGCGGTCATCGTCGAAGTCAACGGCGCGGGAAGGCGAGCGCATCCACCTGCGACTGCCCGATTCGCGCGACCGCGCACCGTTCATGGCGCTGCGCCGGGCGTCGCGCGATCACCTCGAGCCGTGGGAGCCCATCCCCTCCCCGCCCCACGTGCCTTTCTCGGATGACGACTTCGACCGCTTCTCCGCCGCGGCGAGCACCGACCGCTCGCGCCGACTCCTGGTCTGCGCGAACGACGGCGGGCGGATCGTGGGCCAGGTGTCGCTTGGCGAGGTCATCCGCGGCCCGCTCCAGCAGTGCTTCATGGGCTACTGGCTCGGGCGCGAGTTCACGGGGCGGGGCTACATGACCGAGGGGGTGCGCCTCGCGACCGACATCGCGTTCGAGGACATGCGCCTGCACCGCGTCGAGGTCAACATCCAGCCTCACAATGCCGCGTCCCGGCGCGTGGCCCAGCGCGTTGGCTACCGCCTCGAAGGGTTCTCACCCCGCTACCTGAGGATCGCGGGCGCGTGGGCCGACCACGAACGCTGGGCGATGACACTCGAGGAGTGGGGGGCGCGGCGCTAGTCTCGGCGGCGCTTCGCGAGGAGCCGATCGGGCGCGGGCGTGCGCACGTTCCACGCGAGCCCGACCTTCGACATCGCCCAGATCACGAGGAAGCTCGTATCGACCTCCCACCAGCGGAGCCCGTGGCGCGCCGATGTGGGGAACGCGTGGTGGTTGTTGTGCCACCCCTCCCCGAACCCGAGCACGCCGAACACCAGATTGTTCCGCGAGTGGTCGTGGCTCCTGAACGGCCGCGTGCCCCAGATGTGGCAGACCGAGTTGATGCTCCACGTGATGTGATGGACGACGAGCACGCGGACGAGCCCGCCCCAGATGAACCCGAGGAACGCGCCCCACCAGCTCATCGTGACCAGCCCGCCGATCACCGTGGGGATGAGCATGCTCAGGACGACCCAGAGCGGGAAGAGCATGGAGATGACGCGGACCATCTTGTCGCGCGCCAGGTCGGGGACGTAGCGGTCGAGCTTGGGCGCCTTCTCGAAGAGCCACCCGACGTGCGAGCGGTAGAAGCCCCTGACCATGTTGAAGAACCCCGTGCCGTGCATGTGGGGCGAGTGGGGGTCGTCCTCCTCGTCGGAGTGCTGGTGGTGGCACCGATGTGCCGCGGACCAATGGATGATCGATCCCTGCACCGACATGGAGCCGAGCACACCGAGAACCGCCTTGACGACGGGCCCCGTGTCGAACGACTTGTGCGCAAAGAAACGGTGGAAGCCGACGGTCACGCCAAGACCCGTCAGGATGTACATCCCGAGGAGGAGCGAGACCTCGACCCAACCGACGCCCCACCCCCACGCGTAGGCCATCGCAGCGATAAGGCCCACGATGGGGAGCAGGATGACGATGAGGTTGACGACGCGGTGCCACAAGGGCATGAGCTCGGCCCCGGCATCATTGAGCGGCTTGGGCTCCACCTGCGTGGATGCGTGTGGTGCGTCCGTGCGTGCCGCTCGGGGCGGGCTGAGTTGTTGCATATCGCGTCTTTCGGTTTCCGAAGGAGAGTGTTTCAGTAGCCGCCGCGTCCGCCGCCGTAGCCGCCACGACCGCCGCCACCACCGTAGCCGCCGCCGCCACCGTAGCCGCCGCCGCCACCGCCCCGGCTCTCGCGCGGGCGTGCCTCGTTGACCGTGAGGCTGCGCCCGCCGATCTCCTGGCCGTTGAGCTTCTCGATAGCCTCACGCGCCGAGCTGTCATCGGCCATTTCGACGAAGCCAAAGCCGCGAGGCCGGCCCGTCTCACGGTCCGTGATCAACGCAACGCTCACCACATCACCATACTGGCCGAACAATTCCTGCAGTTCGGCCTCCGTCGCGTCGTACGAGAGATTGCCAA
The DNA here is from genome assembly GCA_965228605.1 of Phycisphaerales bacterium. GTDB lineage: Bacteria > Planctomycetota > Phycisphaerae > Phycisphaerales > UBA1924. The sequence continues at coordinate 1,780,497 of OZ245825.1, read as the reverse complement.
CGTAAATCTTCATCTGAATCCAAGACCCATCCCCGAATCTGTGACCACCGGCAAAGACCCATCGGGATGATCTCGTCGGGCGCTGCCGTCTGCGCGACCCGCTTGGTCGCCCGATCTCCAGCCGGCAAGGCAACCTATGTTAGCCGACTCTCACCCGTCGCGTCCGCCGGGGGCGAGGCGCCCGCCCAGATCTGCCCATCGACGATTTCGAGGGAGTTCCCCGCAGGATCGCGGAAATAGACCGAGTATGCCCCGCTCGGCCAGGGGACCTCACGCTCAACCTCGATCCCGAGTCGGGAGAGGCGTTCGCGCCACGCCTCGATCGAGCCGGGCGTGATCGACAGCGCCAGGTGCCCCTCGCCCGTCGCCCCGTGCGAGGGCACAAGGTCCGAGGGCTCCACGGTCCTCGAGGGGTTGAAGACGAGGAGCATGCTCGCATCCGAGATGCGGTACGCCATGCCGCGGTCGTGGTCCATCGAGATGGGCTCGCGCCCGAGCAGGGCGGAGTAGAAACGCTCCGCCTGCCCGAGGTCCGGGGCGTAGAGGACCGACTCGTAGACGCCCATCACACCACCCATGGGCGTCACCGATCACCGCTGACGCGCACGGCAACGATCGTCTGGTCGTCGTCGCGCGTGCGCAGGCCCGTGTGGCGATAGAGCGCCCCGTGGATCGATTGGATCACGCAGTCGGGCTCGCCCGAGCATTCTTCGAGCGAAGCGACAAGCCCCTCAGCCCCGAACATATCGAGCCGCTCCCCCGGCGCGCGGGCCTCCGTGATCCCATCGGTGTAGAGGATCAGCGTGTCGCCCTCGCCAAGGGCGAGCGTGCCCGACTCGTAGCCGACCTCCGTGGTGATCCCAAGGGGCAGCGAAGCGGCGCCCTCGACCGTCTCGATGCGCCCATCGGCGCGCCGGATGAGCGGGCGGTTATGACCCGCGTTGGAGAAGGTGAGCGAACGCCGGGCCTCGTCGAACACCGCGAAGAACGCGGTGGCGAAGCTCCCATCGATGCGCTTGTCCACGAGCCTGCGGTTGGCGTGGTCGAGCATGACCGCCGGCCCGCAGCTCCGATCGGGGAAGTCGTGGAGGATGGTCTGGAGCATCGCGACCACAACCGCCGCCCCCGCCCCGTGGCCCGAAACATCGGCAATGAGCACGCCCACCTTGCCATCGCCCATGTGGAAGAAGTCGTAGTAGTCACCCCCCGCCTCGTTGGACGGGAGGTAGCTCGTCGCGATGGTGAGGCCCGCCGTCTCGGGGAGGTCCTGGGGGAGGAGAGACTGCTGGATCCGCGCGATCATGTCGATCTGCCGCCGCCGCTCCTCGTTGAGCTTCTCGACCTCCTTGCGCACGATCAGGCTGCGCGTCATGCGCCCGATCAGGTTGCCGCGCAGCATGAGCTCCTCGACGTCCGCTTCCGTAAAGGAGTTGGGGGCTTCGCGCATCCCGATCGACCAGTTGAGGGCGTGACCCTCGTCGAAGAGGGGGACGACCATGACCGAACGGAAGGGCGCGAGGTCGTCGCCCAGCGCCGGGTCGCCCGTGAGATGGAGGTCCGGATGGAGCTTCGGCGTCGGGGTCGCGATGTTCTCCGCGATGAACCCGCCCGTGTGGGTCGGGATGTCGTCCCAGTCGCGCCACGGGTTGGCGTTGGAACGGAGGCGCGCCTCCTTCGAGAGGAGCCGCCGCGTGATCTTGTACTCGCCCGTGCGCAGGCCCCGCACGCTCACGCTCACGTAGGCGTCGATCCGTGAGTAGCTCCCCATGGTCCGCGCGAAGGCGTTCTGGATGTCCTGCGGCTCGTCCATCGCGGAGATCCGCTGGAGCATGTCCGAAAGCCCCGCGAGGCTCCGGTTCGTCCTCAGGTCGAGTGAGTCCATCGCCCGGATCGTAGGCCTCTGGTCGGGTGGCCCGGCGCATCGATATGATGCCCCTCTCGACGTTCGGAGGCGTGTCTCGATGACCCAGGCAGCGATCAGGAGCAAGGTGAGGGCGGCGCCCATGGTGGTGCTGCCCGATCCCCCCGCGCCGCCCGCGCCGATCGGGTTGATCGCCGCCGGGGGGCGTCTGCCGATGCTCGTGGCCGAGGGCGTCAGGGCGCAGGGGCACAAGCTGATGGGGCTCGGGCTCGCCGGGCAGTACCCGGGCGAACTGCCCGCGCTGTGCGATGCCTTCGAGGAGATCGGCGTGCTCCGTGTCGCCGGGTGGGCCAAGCGGTTGCGCAGGATGGGGGCGCGCCACGCGGTCATGGTCGGGCAGATCGACAAGGCGGGCCTCCTCTACAACTGGAGCGCCGTGCTCAGGTCGATCCCCGACTTCCAGACGGTGCGCGTCATCGTCGGGCTCCGGGGCGACCTCCGCTCGCACCGTCTCCTCGCCGCGGTCGCCGACGAACTCTCGCGCGGCGGCGTCGAACTCATCGACTCGACGACACACATTGGAGACCACATGGCGACGCTCGGCACGATGACCAACACCAAGCCCAGCGCGCTCCAGCGCTCCGACATCGACTTCGGGTGGCCCGTCCTCCAGGAGCTGCTCAGGCTCGACATCGGGCAGGCCATCGCGGTACGCCACTCCGACATCATCGCGGTCGAGGCGATCGAGGGCACCGACCGCATGATCGAACGCGCAGGCCAGCTCTGCAAGGACGGCGGGTGGGTCTTGCTCAAGAGCTCGCGCGCCGGCCACGACCGGCGCGCCGATGTCCCCACCATCGGCCCAAAGACCATCGAGAACCTCCACGCCGCCGGCGGGCGCTGCCTCGCCCTGGGCGAGGACGATGTGATCATGGTGGACAAGACGCAGACGATCGAACTCGCCGACAAGCTCGGGATCGCGATCCTGGGCATCCCAGCGGTCTGAGGGAGGAGGAGACCAGTGCCAGCGCCCAAAACCGAGGACAACCCGATCGACCCAGCGGTGCACAAGAAGCTCGCCTCAACCCTCTTCAACCACGTCTGGCGCCTCATGGAGACCACCGATCGGACCAGCGCACAGGACGACGAGATGCTCCACGCCGCCCACGCATCGCGCCACCATTGGGGGGTCGTCGGGTCGGAGGTGAACTGGGCGCGTGGCGAGTGGCTGATCGCGCGGGTCAACGCCGTGCTGGGCCACGCCAACGCAGCGGTCCGCCACGCCGAGCGGTGCCTCCATTGGTGCGAGTCGGGGGTCCTCGGGACGTTCGATTTCGCCTATGCGCACGAGGCCATCGCGCGCGGCGCCGCCCTGCAGGGCGATGCCGCGCGTCGCGATGAGCACCTGGACAAAGCCCGCCGACGCGCGGAGGACGAGCCCGATGAGTGCTATCGGAAGGCGATCGCCGACGACCTCGCGACCATCGCGCGGTAGCGGCGCGGATACGATCGCCACGTGGCAACCAGCGGCAACCTGAGCTTGACGTCGGCGTGTGAGCGTGCCTGGGATGTGCTGGTCGTCGGCGCGGGCCCCGCGGGGGCGACCTGCGCCTACCAGTTGGCGACGGCTGGGCAGCGCGTGCTCCTCGTCGAGCGCAGCAGGCACCCCAGATGGAAGGTGTGCGGCGGGTGCCTGAGCGCCTTGGGCGTCGAGACCCTGCGATCGATCGGGCTTGGGGGCGTACTCGAGGGTGGCGCAGCGCCCAAAGTGACGCGGACGGTCCTCCGCGCGGGCGCTCGCAGGCTTGACCTGCGCATGGGAACGATGGTCGCGGTGTCACGTGAGGCGCTCGATGCGGGCCTGACGGCGTGCGCGATCGACGCGGGGGTTGACTGGCTCGATGGTGTCGTTGCGGAGATCGGTGCCGAGGCTGCGGGGGCCGGGCTTGTCAAATTGCGACGAGGAGATGAGGTCGGGTGCGCGCGCGCCGGGGTGATCGTCGATGCGCGCGGGCTGCGCCCGAGCGGGGGGACACGCGCCGGACGCATCGGGCTTGGCGCGACAGTCGACGAGGGGGGCCGATGCCCCGGCGCGCACGAGCTGACGATGTGCGTCGGGCAAGGTGGCTACATCGGGCGTGTGCGCCTCGGCGATGGGCGCATGAACTGGGGCGCAGCGGTCGATCCGCGCCTGACACGCGAGTTCGGCGCGGTGCAGGCCCTGGCGCGCCTGTGGGAGAGTTGCGGGCTCGACGCATGCGAACTGCCGACCTCGTGGCGAGGCACGCCCCGTTTGTCACAACGGCGCACCGCGCAGGAGGGGCGCATCGTACGGATCGGCGATGCCGGGGGGTACGTCGAGCCCATCACGGGCGAGGGGATGTCGTGGGCGATCGCCTCGGGGGTTGCGTGCGCGGAGGCCATCGCGGACGGGGGGGTAGCGCGTGGTGAGTGGGGGGCGCGTTCCGCTCGCCTGCTCGGGCGCAGGAAGCGCCGGTGCGCGCTGGTGTCGCGTGCGGTGCGCGCGCCCGCCGCCGTTGGGGCCTGTCTCGCGGCGGGCGCGCTGATGCCGGCCCTGTCGGGTTCGTTGGCCCGTCTCTCGATCGGTGATCGCGGGTACGCGTCGTGACGGGCGCCGGGCTCGCGTCGATCGGAGTGGCCACACCCTCGGGCGCGCTGGACGTCGAGGCGGCGCTGCGCATGGCCCAGCGGATGACGTGCGCCGATGAACGCCGGTCGGCGGCGCTGGCCCGCCTTTACCGCCAATGCGGCGTCGAGACCCGACGCATCGCATTCCTCGATGACACAGACCGCCCGCCGCTGTATGGCGGGGCTGACCGTGGAGGCCACAACCCCACGACCGGGCAGCGCATGGCACGGTATCTCGGCTACGCGCTCCCGCTCGGCGAGCGCGCAGCGCACGATGCCCTGTCCGGCGCAGGCGTCGGCGCCCACCAGATCACCCACCTCGTCACCGTCTCGTGCACCGGGTTCGCCGCCCCAGGGCTCGACCTCGCGCTGCTCGAGCGGCTCGCTCTCCCGCGCGACACCCAGCGAGTCCACGTCGGCTACATGGGCTGCCACGGCGCGGTGAACGGGCTGCGCGTCGCGGCGGCGCTCGCCCGCGCAGAGCCCTCGGCGCGCGTGCTCCTGTGCTGCGTCGAGGTGTGCTCGCTGCACTTCCAGTTCGACAAGCGCCAGGGCTCCGCGGTGGCCAACGCCCTCTTCGGCGACGGCGCGGCGGCGTGCATCGTGCACGGCGACGCGGGCGCAGGCGGGCCGCAAGTCGTCACCACCCGATCGCTCCGCCTCCCCGACTCGTCCGACGCGATGACCTGGATCATCGGGGATCACGGCTTCGAGATGTCGCTCTCGCCACGCGTGCCCGAGTTGATCCGTGCCGGCGTCCGCGAGTGGGTGGCGTCGTGGGCGCCCGGGGGCATCGATGCCGTCCGCGGGTGGGCGATCCACCCGGGCGGGCCCCGCGTGATCGAGGCTGTGGGCGGCGCGCTCGGCTTGAGCGATGACCAGGCCGCCGCATCGCGTGGCGTCCTCCGACGCCTGGGCAACATGTCCTCGCCCACACTGCTCTTCATCCTGCGCGACCTCCTCCGCGAGGAACCAAGGGGGGCGATCGTGGGCCTCGCCTTTGGGCCTGGCTTGTCCGCAGAGGGGGTTCTGATCGGGCGTTGAACCTGATAGAATCTGAATCCGATGAGTCCTTCCAACGAAGACTTACTTGCGGGGGCGGGTCGCGGGGACGAGGCGTCGTTCCTCGGGCTATACGACCGCCTTGCCCCGCGGGTGTTGGGCTTCATCGCACGTTTCGTTCACGATCGGGAGGAGTGCGAGGACATCTTGCAAGAGGTAATGTGGGAAGCGTGGCGTCGGTCGAGCGGGTTCAACCCGGAGCTTTCCTCGGCGTCGACTTGGCTTCTCATGATTGCGCGTGCGCGGGCGATCGACGCGATCCGCAGCCGGGGCCGGCGTGCGGCGGTCGCCGCGGGCGGGGGTGAGTCTGCGGTGCCAAACGCCGAACCTCTGCCCGACTGGGAGGTCGTCGGTGAGTCTTCGCGGCGCGCTCTCAGGTCGCTCCCTCCAGAACAACTCGAGGTCGTCATGCTCGCGTACGCGCGCGGGCTGTCTCGAGACACCATCGCAGATATACTGGGCATTCCCGTCGGGACGGTGAAGACAAGGATCCGAGCCGCGGTGGGGCGTATGCGTGAGTCCCTCGAGGAGCCTGCGCGAGCGTGAGCGTATCACCAGAGTCCATCCTGCCCGACCCGGACGAGGCCGCGGCCCTGTATGCGGTTGGTGCTTTGAGCCAAGCCGAGACGGAGGCTTTCGAACTCCGGCTCCGCGATCGTTCGCCCGCGTGGTGTGAGGCCTGGGCTCGGGTCTGTGGAGTCGCCGGGGCGCTGAGCGATGTGGAGGAGATCACGCCCAGTGAAGGCGTGCGATCCAGCCTGCGCGGGCGCATGGGCCGTCGCTTGAGCGCACCGTCGTTTGCCGAGACATCGGGACAGAACCCGCTGGCGGACGCGGCGGACGCGATGGTGTTGCTCCGTGCGGGCGAGATGGACTGGCAGCCAAGCGGGGTAGACGGTGTGAGCATCCAGCGGCTCTTCGTCGACCCAGACAGTCGGCGGATGACGCTGTTGATCCGGATGGACGCGGGGGCGTCGTACCCCGATCACGATCATCCATCGGTCGAAGAGTGCCTGGTCCTCGACGGCGATCTCGAGATCGCGGGCACGGTCCTCGGCCGCTTGGACTACCTGCGTACCCCGCGCGGCGGTGCGCACGGTGAGCCGCGAACACGCAGCGGCTGCGTGCTGCTGGTCACCTGCGCTGCGGCTTAGAGCACGCGGGTTGAGAAGATCTGGCTGAAAGAAAAACCGGCGCTTCGACGCGGACGAAATAGGTGTGTTCGCTCGCGACGGTCGATGGGATCGTACCCCGACCCCGCGTCCCCACATTGCGCAGATGCCGGCGGTGCCCCACCGTGCGGTGTCCTTGCGCCTCAAGAAAGGCGGTCATATGTCCCCCTCTCCTCGCGTTCCCTTCAGTCTTCTTGCCGGGGCGAGCGCCCTGACACTCGCGGGCCTCGCCATGGCGTCGAGCCACTCCGACGCGCCCGCGATCAAGCTCGACCCACAGGCCAACCTCACCGATGTCTACGCGTTCATCGGCACGAAGTACGACGACCCCAACGTCGAAGTGCTCAACGTCGTCGTCAATGTACGCCCCTTCTCCGAGCCCGGCGATGGCCCGCACTACGAGAGGTTCTCGGGTGATGCGGTCTACTCGATCCACATCACCGATCCCGTCACTGGCGCGGACTCGATGCGTTACGACTTCCAGTTTTCCTCACCCACAGATGGCATCAAGAACCCCAACACCATCCTCTCCTACGGGCTCGGCACCGCGGCCGGGCCCATCGACATGGTGGGAGGTGACACCCAAAACTTCACCCAGACCTACGACGTCGTGCGCACCATGGGCGAGTCATCCATGAGCGTCGTCGATGATGCCATCGTCGCGCCGCCCAACGTCGGCAGCAACGTCACCCCCGCATACAACGACCAGGCGGGGTGGGCGGTCACCGCTGCGGATACCTTCGAGGACCTCGATACCTACACCAAGCAAGCGATCACCGATGCGGCGACGGGCGAGGTCGTCTTCGCGGGCCCACGTGATGACAGCTTCTTTGCCGATATCCCCGGCACGTTCGACCTCCTCAACATCCGCATCCTCGACAACGATGGCGACCTGGGCGATGGGCTCGGGCAGGACGGCGACGGCGTCGATGGCTTCAAGGGCTTCAACGTCCTCACCTACGCCATCCAGGTGCCCGTCAGCGCCCTGAGCCCCGCGGCGTTCGACGACCCGTTCTTCGGGCCCCAGACGGGCGTTGGCGTGTACGCATCGGTCTCGCGACCCGAGGTCACGACGATCGAGCCCGACGGCACCAAGAGCGGCTCCGACGGCATGGTTCAGGTCAACCGCCTGGCCAACCCCGTGTTCAACGAAGCCCTGGTCGCGTTGGGCGACAAGGACAACTACAACATGTCGAGCCCCGTCGATGATGCCCAGTTCGAGTCCTACGCGTTGAACTCTGAACTGGCGTTCCTGATCAACTTCGTGTACGGCACGAGCTTCGTCGAGAGCGGACGCGTTGATCTCGCGGCGGTCTACATCCCCGATGTCATCCGCGTTGCGACCACCACGGGCCCCGTCCCGCTCGCGGGCGATGAGGGTTTCCACCGCCTTGGGTTCATCGGTGGCGACACCACGGGCGGCACGTCGTCTGGGTGGCCCAACGGGCGGCGCCTGGGCGACGACGTCATCGACATCGCCCTCACCGCCGTCGCTTCGGGCCCCGCCTACGAGACCATCACCGTCGTGGGCGACAACGTCGTGACCAACGAACTGCCCAGCCCTCCCGGCATGACCAACGGCCCGTACCTGGGCGTGTTCCCGTATGCCGCGACGCCCAACTCGGGCACGAACAACGTCAAGGACGGCCAGCCCGGCCCGGGCGTCGTCGCGGGCGACCTCGACGCGGACGGCGACGTCGACAGCTTCGACCTCAACATCCTGCTCTCCAACTTCGGCGTCCAGCCCGGCGGTTGATCAACGCCCTTCGGCGCGGCGATCTCCCACGCGGAACGCCCGCGCCCACTCTGTCACGGGCCCGTGCGCGGCAGCGCACGCGTCCGTTTCACACCCCAAACGAAGGAGACCCCTCATGCGAGCCTCACGAGTTCACGCTGTCCTTGTCGGCGCCCTTCTGAGCGCGAGCGCTGCGGCGCACGAGTTCTGGGTCATGCCGTCGGACTTCTCGCCCGAGCCCGGCACCGCGGTCCGCGTCACGCTCGAGCATGGCGAGCGGTTCCTGGGCGACCCGGTGCCCCGCGACGAGGGCACGATCCGGTCCTTCGTGATCGAGCACGGCGGCGTGAAGACCGACGTCATCGGTCGCGATGGGAGCGCGACGAGCCTCGCCCGCGCCAGAGCAGACGGACTCCACACCATCGTCTACCACACGAGCCCGATGCCCCACGAGCTGCACGCCGACGACTTCGATGCGTACGTGCGCGAGGAGGGTCTGCCCCACATCGCAGACGAACGCGCTCGGCGCGGCGAGTCGGGCGAAGCGGGCGTCGAGACCTACACGCGTTGCGCGAAGTCGCTCGTCGCGGTGGGGGAGGTGTCGGGCGAGCGTGATGCGCCGGTCGGGCTGCCCCTCGAGATCGTCCTCGAGACACCCATGGGCGAGTTGGACCAGGTCGAGCAGATCGGCGCAAGGGTGACCTTCGAGCGCGAGCCGCTCGCGGGCCTGCGCGTGGTCGTCGTGCGCCAGGACGACCCGACGAACCTCATCGAACTCCGGACCGATGACGATGGGCGTATCGCCTGGGACGCCGGCGAGCGGGGCGTGTGGATGGTCACGACGATCCACATGGTGCGTGCGCCCGAGGATGCGGAAGAAGACTGGCGGAGCTACTGGGCCTCGCTGACCTTCGAATCGCCCTGAACTGCAAAAACCACGCCCGCCCGGCGCCCGAAAGCCATGCGAACGGGCTCGATGCCCACCAGAACCCCTTGAGAGGAGACTGCAACATGCCTCGCACCTTGACCACCTGCCTGATCACGTCCGCTGGCCTCGCGATCGCGACCAGCGCCAACGCCGAACTTGTCTACGGCGTGACCGACAACCAGACCCTCGTCAGCTTCGACAGCGCGACGCCCATGGACGTGATCTCCGGCGCCGCGATCTCGGGCCTGCAGTCCAACGAGCAGGTCCGCGGGATCGACTTCCGCCCCGCGACGGGCCAGCTCTTCGCGCTGGGCAGCTTCAACAACCTGTACACGCTCGACCTGAACTCCGGCGCCGCGTCGCTCGTCGGCGCTGGTGGCTTCACGCCGGGCCTGAATGGTTCATCGTTCGGTTTCGACTTCAACCCGACGATCGACCGTATCCGCGTCGTGTCCGAGGCCAACCAGAACCTCGTGCTCCACCCCGACCTGGGCACGTCGACGGGCGTTACATCCCTCTTCTACGGGCCCGGCGATGCCAACGAGGGCACCGACCCCAACGTCGTCGGCTCCGCCTACACCAATAGCTTCGCGGGCGCGATGTCCACCCAACTCTACGGGATCGACACGGGCCTCGACATCCTCGTCACGCAGGCGAACAGCGCGGGCACGCTCGGCACCGTCGGTTCGCTTGGCGTTGACCTCAACGACAACCTGAGCTTCGACATCTCGGGCGGCACGGGCATCGCCTATGCCGCGGTCGAGGACGCCGGGCTGTCCGCCACGACGTTCTGGATGATCGATCTGGGCTCGGGCCAGGCGACGCAGATCGGCTCGATCGGCGGCGGCGCGATCGTCACCTCGATCGCGGTCGTGCCCGCGCCTCCCGCGGCGGGCGCGCTCGCGCTTGCGGCGTTCGGCATCGTGAGGCGCCGTCGGGCCTGATCCGACTCCTCCGGTTTGCCGGTCCGGGCCGTGGGGGCCCGGGCCGGTTATCCTCTCTTCTGCCCGCTCGATCAGGAGGCCTTAGTGAGTTCGATCCTGAACAGGATTGCCGCCGGCGACGACTCCGCAGTCGCGGACTGTCTGCGCGAATACGGCGGGCTGGTCTGGCGGCTCGCCAACCGGTACCTGGACAGGGTGAAAGACCAGGTGGAAGACGCGGTGCAGGAGGTGTTCGTCGAGGTGTGGCTCAGCGCCGGGCGGTACGACCCGGCGCGCGGGAGCGAGGCCTCGTGGATCGCCACGATCGCGCACCGCAGGCTCATCGACTACCAACGCCGGGAGACGACGAGATGGGCGGCCGCCCGCAAGATCGAGGCCAAACCCACTGGCGACAGCGACCCGATCACGCCCCTGGCGCGCGCCCTTTCGGCGCACGACCTGTCGTCGACCGCGGAGGCCTTCGACCGCTTGCCAGCCGATGAGCGCAGAGCGCTGTGGATGTCGATCCACAACGGCATGAGCCACCGCCAGATCGCGGAAGCGACCGAGGCGCCGATCGGCACGATCAAGACCCGTTTGCGTCGCGGGCTCGCGAGGCTTCACGACGCGCTGACCCCCGATCACCCTGAGAAGGCCACGACCGCCGGGGGTGCCAAATGAGCCAGAACGAGAGACTCCTCGAACTCCTCGCCGCACGGCAGCTTGGCGACCTGGACGGCGCAGAGCAGCTTGAACTCGAGGAACTGATGGCCAAGACCGACGACATCCCCGACATGGACCGGTTGCTTGGCGACCTGCTCGTGGCGATCGACGACGCGTCCGACGATGCGCAGGCGGGCATGCCCGATGCGGTCTTCGAGGGGCTCGAGGCGCGCGGGCGCCGGATCGTCGGGGGCGACGGGCCCTCGCGGGCGCCCGCGAACGTGCGCCGCTCGCCCATGCTCGCGATCGCAGCGGCACTGGCCATCGTCGGGCTCTCGGTGGCCCTCGTCTACGTCTCCATGCAGGCGACCCAGCACCGCCAGAACGCGGACGACAAGGCCGCGGTCATCGCGCAGCTCGAAGAGCGCATCGAAACGAACCAGGCGATCATTCAGCAGGCCCAGGTCGAACTGGAGGACCTGCGCGACCAGATCGCGAACTCGCAGGACACCATCGACGAGCAGACGCTCCAACTCAACGACGCCAGGTCGCGCCAGCTCGAACTCGTCGAGCAGCTCGCGGCGGCCACCTCCGACATCGACACGATCACCGCCGACCTCGAGTCAGCCCGCCGGCGGATCACACAGTACGAGAACCCCTTTCCGCCGGAGGTTCTGGCGCTCCAACGCCAGCAGCTCCTCGACAGGCCCAACACCGTCGTCCAACCCTGGTCGCCGTTCGAGGTCGCGGGCGCCCCGCCGCCCGTCCAACCCGGCGTCACGGGCGACGTCGTCTGGAACCACGACGAGAAGACGGGGTACCTGCGCTTCGTGGGCCTCGAGGTCAACGACCCGACGGAGTTCGTCTACCAGGTCTGGATCATCGACGAGCGAGGCATGGAGCAGAAGGTCTCGGGTGGCATCTTCAGCGCCACCGCGAGGGGCGAGGTGATCGTCCCGATCCAGCCGGGCATCGACGTCGGGCGCGTCGGCGTCTTCGCGGTCACGCTCGAAGACCCGGGCGGCACATGGGTGCCCGACCTGCGCCGCCGTCTCGTCGTCGCCCCGCTCGAGGGTTGAACGCCCGCGCGCCCCGCGTGGTATGGCCGGTATGATCCGCCCGTGCGAAGAGCGGCCATCATCTCGGCGCTGAGAACCCCCATCGGTCGGTACGGCGGTGCGCTCGCGTCCGTGCGCCCCGACGACCTCGCGGCCCACGTCATCCGCGCGGTCATCGATCGCTCGGGTATCGACGGTGCGCTGATCGACGACGTCTACCTCGGCGCCGCCAACCAGGCGGGCGAGGACAACCGCAACGTGGCCCGCATGGCGGCCCTGCTGGCGGGCCTGCCCGAGACGGTCCCCGGGGCCACCGTCAATCGACTGTGCGCATCGGGGCTCGAGGCCGTCAACATCGCGGCACGCATGATCGAGGCGGGGCACGGCGATGTGTTCATCGCGGGCGGTGTCGAGTCGATGAGCCGCGCGCCTTACGTCATGGGCAAGGCGGAGAGCGCCTACGGGCGCGACCAGCAGCTGCAGGACACGTCGATAGGGTGGCGGTTCATCAACCCGCGACTCTCGGCCCTGCACCACCCGTACTCAATGGGCGAGACTGCGGAGAACGTCGCACGCAAGCACGCCATCTCACGCGAAGACCAGGACGCGTTCGCGCTCCGGAGCCAGGAGCGATGGGCCTCGGCGCACGGAGCGGGACGGTTCGCGGATGAGATCGTCGCGGTCGATGTGCCGCAGCGCAAGGGTGATCCGGTGGTGGTCGATGTCGATGAGCACCCACGACCCGATACGACGATCGAGAAGCTGGCCAAGCTGAGGCCCGTCTTCGCGAGCGACGGCAAGGGCACCGTCACCGCGGGCAACTCCTCCGGCGTGAACGACGGCGCCGCAGCCCTGCTGATCGTCGAGGCCGAGCGTGCGGCATCGCTCGGGCTGACGCCCATCGCCTACGTCGGCGCGAGCGCTTCCGCGGGCGTGGACCCAGCCTACATGGGGATGGGGCCCGTGCCCGCGATCCGCAAGGCGCTCGATCGCGCTGGGCTGTCGTTGTATGACATCGGGCTCATCGAACTGAACGAAGCGTTCGCGGCGCAGTCGGTCGCATGCGCACGCGAGCTCAAACTCGATGAGGAACTGCTCAACGTGAACGGCGGCGCAATCGCCATCGGCCACCCGCTCGGTTGCTCGGGCGCACGCCTCGCGGCGACACTGGTCCACGAGATGGCGCGGCGCGGCGTCGAGCATGGCGTCGCCTCGCTCTGCGTCGGTGTCGGGCAAGGCCTGGCGACGGTGTTCGAACGCGTATGAGCGTCAGTCCATGGTGGCGATCTTCTCGAAGCCCCCCCGCATCGCGTCCACCAACTGATCGATCTCTGCTTCCGTCATGGGTGTCGAGAGCGTGCCGCTGCACGTGTTGATCATGAGAAAGCCCGCGTCGAAGAGGTGGTCGAGCATGATCTTCAGCCGGCGGTTCTCTTCAGGAGTGAGGAAGGCCTCTCTGAAGTCGCGGGGTGGGGTGGCCTTCATGTGGACGCGGAACATCGAGCCGGCGCCGGTGACGCAGGCTCGCGCGCCGGTTGCCTGCGCAGCCCTGCCGATGCCATCCATGACGCGCTGGGTCAGGGCGTTGAGGCGGGCGACCGCGGGCTCGTCAAACGCCTGCATCGCGACGAGGCCCGCGCTCATGCTCATCGGGTTCGCGGAGAACGTGCCCGAGTGGGGGAACAGGTAGCGCCCGCCCGACGGGTTCATGACCTCCATCACGTCGCCCCGACCCGCGACGGCGCCCACGGGGAAGCCGCCGCCGATCATCTTGCCGAGCGCGGTGAGGTCGGGCGTGATGCCGTAGCGCGACTGCAGGCCCGCGTACCCCGTGCGGAACGTGATGACCTCATCGAGCACGAGAAGCGCGCCGTTGCGGTGCGTCCACTCGCGCAGGGCCTGAACGAACTCAGGATCAGCGGGCCTGAGCCCGACACGGTGCGGCATGAGGTCGAGGAGGACGCACGCGAGTTCGTCCTTATGCGCATCGAGGATCGCGACCGCGCGCTCGGGGTCGTTGAACGGGACGATCACGACGTCGTTGAGCGCCGAAGCGGGCGTGCCGTGCGCGAGGGGGACGCTGTTGGGCTTGTCTATCTCGCCCCAGGTGTTGGGGTTCGGCGCCTGGCTGACCTCGGCGTAGTCGTAGCCGCCGTGATAGGCGCCCTCGACCTTCGCGATCTTGGGCCTGCCCGTGAAGGCGCGCGACGCCTTGAGCGTCACAAGGATCGCCTCGGTGCCCGAGTTGACGAAGCGCAGCCTCTCGAACGACGGGCTGCGCGAGCAGAGGTGTTCGGCGAAGACGACCTCCTGCTCTGTCGCCATCATGAACGCGGTGCCGCGCTCGGCCTGTTCCTTGATCGCGCGCACGATGCCCGGGTGGGCGTGACCGTGGATGAGCGATGCCATGTTGTTCGAGAAGTCGATGCGCGTGACGCCATCGATGTCGGTGATCCTGCACCCCGAGGCGTGGTCAGCGTAGGGGGGGCAGGGAGCGCGGAGCACGGTGTTTCGGCTCACGCCCCCCGGCATGACGCGCTGAGCACGCTCGAACAGTTCTGCGGCGCGCGAGGTGTTGGTCGTGTCGGTTGTCATGTCAGCCTGCGTTGCGGGGTGCGGGCAGCAAGGTCGCGCCGGTGCGCTCCTGGACGTGTTCGAAGTCGATCTCTGGCGCGAGTTCGACGAGTCGGAAGCCCTCGGGTGTGATGTCGATGACCGCGAGGTCCGTGTAGACCCGGTTGACGACACCCCTGCCCGTCAGCGGGTAGGTGCAGGACTCGACGAGCTTGGGCTCGCCCGTCTTGGTGGTGTGCTGGGTGATGACGTAGACGCTCTTGACGCCCGCGACGAGGTCCATCGCGCCGCCGACCGCGGGGATTGCACCCGGCTCGCCCGTTGACCAGTTGGCGAGGTCGCCGCTCTGCGCGACCTGGAGCGCGCCGAGGACGGAGAGGTCGAGGTGGCCGCCACGGATCATGGCGAAGCTGTCGGCGTGGTGGAAGTACGCGGCACCTGGCAGCGCGGTGACCTGGCGCTTGCCCGCGTTGATGAGCTCGGGGTCGCCCGAGCCGGCCTCTGGAGTTGGGCCCATGCCGAGCAGCCCGTTCTCCGTGTGGTAGATGAGCGTGCGCCCCTCGGGGACGAACCGCGCGATGAGTTCAGGGATGCCGATGCCCAGGTTGACGTACGACCCCGTCGGGATGTCCTGCGCGAGGCGCTGGGCCATCTGTTCGCGTGTCCACCCTTGTGTCGCTGTCCGCTGGCTCATGGGTAGGTCGCTCCGGCGGCGACGAGTTCGGATTCGTGGGCCGGCCGTGCGACCTCGACGACCCGATCGATGAAGATGCCCGGCGTGACCACCGCCTCCGGGTCGATGCCGCCCGCTTCGACGAGACGCTCGACCTGCACGATTGCCGTGTCCGCGGCCATCGCCATGATCGGTGCGAAGTTGCGGGCGGTCTTGTTGTAGACCACGTTGCCGTGCGTGTCGGCGGTGCGTCCCTTGATGAGCGCGAAGTCTGCCTTGAGGCCGTATTCGAGGAGGTACTCGCGTCCATCGAAGGTGCGCAACTCCTTGCCCTCTGCGAGCGGCGTGCCGACGGCGGTGGGAGTGTAGAACGCATGGATGCCCGCGCCGCCTGCGCGGATGCGTTCTGCGAGCGTGCCCTGGGGGACGAGTTCGAGCGTGGTGAAGCCCTCGCGGTACAGCTCGGGGAACACGGTGGAGTTCGCGGTGCGCGGGAACGAGCAGACGACCTTGGTGACGCGCCGTTCCTTGAGCAGCGCCGCGAGGCCCACCTCGCCGCTGCCTGTGTTGTTGGAGATGACGGTGAGGTCTCGCGCACCCTGATCGATGAGCGCGTGGATGAGTTCGACGGGGCTGCCCGCCTCGCCGAACCCGCCGATCATGATGGTGGCGCCGTCGGAGACATCCGCGAGTGCGTCTGTGGCGCTCGACACCCGCTTATCGATCATCCGCCGCCGCCGATCATGCCGCAGCCGCCCGTCACGGGCATGGAACCGGCGCCGCGCAGGTTGACCCGGCCGTAGTCGAACAGGCCCGCCTCATCGAAGAGCACGCGGTCGGCGTAGTCGTCGAACCACATCGCCTCGGGGTTGCGCCCGACGATGCACACCTTGCCCTTGTACGGCGCATCGCCCGCGTTGCGGAGGATCTTGAAGATGAGGACGCCGTTCTCCGCGCCCTTGAGGCCCGGGATGGGATCGTTGGTGACCGCGGCGACTTCCGTCTTGCCCCGGTAGTGCGTGATCGAGAGGCGCGCGTGCGCCTCGATGCCCGAAAGGCCCTTCTGGGACTCGTTGAGGATGTTCCACGCGGTCTCGATGGGCACGTTGAACGCCTTGTAGGCGACGATGTCGCGCCCGCAGAAGAAGTAGTGGTTCTCGCCGCCCGCGCGCTTGAACTCGCGCTGGAGGATGCGGAGCGCATCGGGGTCGTCGTTGATGCCCTTGATGATGGGCGCCTGGTTCTCGACGGTGAGCCAGCCCCTGCTGACCAGGTCGCGCATGGCGCGCCCGGTCTCGGGGATCCACTGCTTGATGCCCTGGCCGTCGGTGGCGTACTCGTTGTCGCTCGTCTTCGCGAGGATCTCATCGGGGTGCTCGAAGTGGAGCATCATGTGCAGGCCCACCTCGGGCCAGGTCTCGTGGAAGCGGTCGAGCATCTCGAGGAAGGTGCGGTCGAAGCGCTGCGGGTAGAAGGCCATCTCCTTCGTGCCCACGCGGATCGACTCGACGCCCGCCTCGGCGAGCGCGCCGAACCACGCCGCGAGCTTCGAGTTGTTGAGCACCATCGGGTCGCCGCCCGAGAGCAGGATCTCGCGGAGCTTCTCGCGTCCCGTCTCGGGGTGGACGCCGCCGTTGCTGGCGACGAGCTCGTTGTGCGCACGGATGTAGGCGGTGATCTCGGGGATCTTCGCGAGGCCCTTCTTCGCGACCGTGCCGTCCTGCCGCTTGATTTCCTTCCGGGCGATCAGCTCCTCGCGGTAGCAGAACCTGCAGTGGGCCGAGCACGTCGACACGACGTACATCAGGCCCATCTCGTACTTGTGGAGCAGGCCCTCGACCGGGCTGTAGTCCATCTGGTTGCCCGGATCCTCCGAGCCCTGGAGGTTGGTGGTCTCGTCGGGGCTCGCCTTGACGATGCGCCGGACCGATGGGCTCGTCCGCGCGATGTTGTAGTAGTGGCGCGTGAGCTTGACGGGCATGCGCTGCTCGACGTCCCGCTCGCCACCCTTGAGCACGCGCAGGCTGACCACCTCGTCGTTGGAGTAGAAGTCGCGCATGTCCTCGGGCGCCTTCTCGTTGAAGAAGGGCGCGAGGCCGTTGATGATCTCACGCTCGTAGCGGGCGTCCTCGACACTCTCGAGGAAGGCCTGCTCGCGCTGGGTGGGGGTGTACTCGGGGGTCTTCTGGATCATGGAGCGGGCTCCGGGGAATAGCGGGTAAAGCCGGGCTTGCCGGGCGTGTAACTGACTGTACACTATCGGGCAATCATTGCAACGAAATGACCAAAATGAAGGGGGTCGGGGTGTCCATTCAGGACCTCATCGCGAACGTCGGGCAGAGGCTGACCCCCACCGAGAGGCGGATCGCCGAAGCCGTCCTCCACGACCCCACCCTCCTCGCCTTCGGGACCGTCTCGGACCTCGCCACGCGCGTGGAGACCAGCAGACCCTCCATCGTCCGTTTCGCCACCAAACTCGGGTTCGAGGGCTACACCGAGCTCCAGCAGTGGGCCCGCAAGGGCGTCGCCAAGCAGCTCACCACCCCCAGCGACCGCATCCGCCGGGCACCTGGCGAGCAGGCGCGGGTCCGAGCCGAAGTCCAGGGGTCCCTGGGGCGGACCCTCGCGATGCTCAACCAGGACCGCATCGAGAAGCTCGCCGCCCCGCTCGTCGACGCCCACCGCGTCTGGGTGCTGTCCGGCGAGACCTCGCGCGCCGGCGCCCACGTCCTCCACTCGGGCCTCTCCATGGTGAGGGGCGGGGTCCACCTCGTGCAGTCCCACGACCTGGGGCGCGACCTGAGCAGCGCAGCCCACGGTGACGCCGCGGTCGTCTTCGACTTCGCGCGATACCGGCGCAGCACCATCCTCGCCGCGGGGGCGCTGGTCGAACTCAACGTCTCCCTCGTCGCCATCACCGATGGCCCGCTCTCGCCGCTCGCCTCGATGACCGACACATGGTGCGAACTGCACGTGCCCGCGGTCGGCCCCTTCGACAGCGCACTCCCCTCGGTCATGGTCGCGGAACTGCTCGTCCTCGAAGTCGTCGAGAAGCTCGGCGGCTCAGCGCGCGACCGCGTCGACCGCCTCGAGCAGCTCTGGGGAGCAACCGAAACCTTCATCGAGCGTTGAAGTCAGGAGAGCCCCCCGACCGGCGCGGGGACGCCATTGGCTATCCCGCCTGAACTCCACGAAGTCGGGGGTCAAGCGGAGTGCTCGAAGTCGTCGTTCGGGGTCACGCCCGGCGCTCCCCTTGCCGCGACTCTAATCACGTGATGGAAGTCCGGTCTCATCGTTCATGGACCGGAGCTCATCGAGGATGCCGCTCAGCCGCTGCGAAGCGCTATTGCTCAATTGCAGCGCAGGGTCTCCTTCAATGGCCTCGAGATGGTCTCGGGCCTCGATGAGGTCACGTCGGGCCTGCGCCAGGCGCTCAGCGTGGAGGGGGCTGTCTCGGGGAAGGCGTGCAGCCTGGTCCAAAGCAATCGTTGCCCCGACCTCAAGAGCCCAGGCCAGCCGCTCAACGCTGGTCACGTTCGTCTCGTCACGAGCGCACAACCGACGCGCATCGGCAGTGCCTTCGTCGGCCCAGCGGGAGGCCTGCTCGAGGTCTCCCGTGGCGCGCATGCTGGTGGCCAGTTCCACACACGCCGCCAGGCGCAGTTTCAACGAGACCTCATCGCCAGTTTCTTCGAGGAGTGCGAGGCTGGCGCGAGCCGACCGTCGCAGCGTGTCGCAGGCCTCTTCAAGCCTCCCAACCGCGCGTTGCAAGCGACCCTGGTCGTTGAGAAAGCTCACGATACGTTGCCTCACCCGGACATCGTCGCTGTCCTTCGCGAGGGGTTCGAGCAGGGCTACTGCGGCACCGAGGCTCTCGGCGGCTCGCTCTGGGTCGTCAAGCGCTTCGTGCGTCAGGGCTTCGGCGTGGATCGCCATGGCAAGGTCCTGTTGGAGTCGGGAATGCCCGGGGCTTTGTTCGAGCAGCAACTGGCGGAGCGCGATCGCACGGGTGATGGCGTCGAGCGCCTCGCCGAGGTCGCCGTCCCGTCCCCTCTCGCGCAGCATGCCGCCGAGTGAGATGAGCGCGACAGACAGCCTGCGTTGTGCGTTCAGGTCGCCGTTACTGGCTGACGCGGCGCGTTCGCGGAGCTGGACCGCCTCCTTCACGAGCGCGATCGCTTCGTCGATCTGGCCCTGGCGCTGACTGGCTTTAGCACTCTCCAGGGCTGCGACACCCCCACGGTCATCGCCCAGGTCCGCGGCCTGTTCGTATAGCGAACGAGACCCGCTCACGTTGCCCAGGCGCTTGTGTAGATCGGCGGCACGGATCAGCGCATTCCTGAGTTCCATGGAAGAGGTCTCATCACTCATTCCCTCTGCCCGGGCGCGCCTGATCTCAAGCGCGCGGTCCATGAGTTTGAAGGCCCCCTGCACATCACCAAGGCTGGGGCTCCTCGTCCCGCCGAGCGCATCGCTCAGAGTCTCGTAGACCATGGCACGGAACGCATCAACCCGCGGGTCGGCCACTCCGCCGGCCTCCGCACGATCGATGGCCGTGGTGAGCCGTTCGACGTAGGACGGATCGAGTTCGAGCCCGCCTGACAACGATCGAACCAGCGGTGCGAGCGCTCCCCCAACT
Source organism: Phycisphaerales bacterium (assembly GCA_965228605.1). Taxonomy (GTDB): domain Bacteria; phylum Planctomycetota; class Phycisphaerae; order Phycisphaerales; family UBA1924. The sequence continues at coordinate 1,760,560 of OZ245825.1, read as the reverse complement.
TCGACCCATTCGCCCAAGCTCGCATTCGCCGCAGTGACACGCTGTTCGGCCCGCTCAGCACGCTGCCATTGCAAGGTGATCCCGACGAACGCCGCGGCGAACATGACAACAAACGCACCCGCGACCGCCGCCGCCGTGCGATGCCGCCTCACCGCCTTGCGGAGCCTGTACCACGCCGACGGCGGGCCGGCGGTGACCGCCTCAGACTTCAAGTAGCGCCCTATGTCCGCGGCGAGGTCCGACGCGAATGGGTAGCGGTCTTCGCGGTCCTTGGCCAGACACTTCATCACGATCCAGTCGAGGTCGCCGCGGATCCGTCGCGCCGCGGCGTGGGTCTCAAGGCTCAGGTAGGTGCTGTCGGCGCTCAGGTTCACCACCCTCGTGCTCGGCTTTGCCGGCGTCTCCTCGCGGATGATCCGCTGGATCTCGAGCAGGCCCGCCTTGCGCAGCTCCTCGCGTGGGAATGGGAGCGAGCCCGTGAGGAGCTCGTAGAGCAGCACGCCGAGGGAATAGACGTCCGAGCGAACGTCTATGTCCTGGGCCGAGAGCTCCGCCTGTTCGGGAGACATGTACTCGGGCGTGCCCACGAACTGGCCGGCTTCGGTGAACAGCGTCGCCTCGGTCACGCGCTGGTTCAGCGCCTTGGCGATCCCGAAGTCGATGACCTTGACCTCCGGGTGGGAGTCCGTGTACTTCACAAGGATGTTCGAAGGCTTCAGGTCCCGGTGGATGATGCCCTTCTGGTGGGCGTGCTGGACCGCCTGGCAGACCTTGGAGAACAGGTGAAGGCAGCGCTCGAGCGATGGGCGATGGCGCTGGCAGTGGTCGGTGATGGGCAGGCCCTTCACGTACTCCATCGCGAAGAACGGGCGGCCATCGGGCAGCGTTCCCGCGTCGTACACCTGCGCGATGCCCGGGTGGTCCATGAGGGCGAGCGTCTGCCGCTCGGCGGCGAAGCGGCTGAGGACCGCCTGTGAGTCCATGCCCCGCTTGATGATCTTGAGCGCGACGGTGCGGGGGATGGGCTCGTGCTGGCGAGCCCGCCAGACCACGCCGAACCCGCCCTCGCCGAGGCGCTGCTCCAGGATGTAGGGTCCAATCTGGTAGCCCGCCTCCAGATCGGGCTCGGGCGCACGCGTCGGCTGAGCGGCATCGAGGGTGTCGGCCTGTGAGGCGTGGGCGGTGAGAAGCTCGAGCACGACGCGCCGCAACTCGTCGTCCCCGCGACACTGTTGCTCTACGAAGTTGGCCCGTCGGGAGGGCTCCTGCGCAATCGCGGCGAGAAACACCTCGCGGGCACGGTTCAGATCGGACATCAGTCGCTCTCCTGTCTCGCTCTCATCATCCCATATTGCGAGAAGCACGCCAGGGGTGGCCGGCGCGAAGGCGTGCTAATCTGTGGTCAAGGAGGACGGGCCCGCGTGGACAGCGAGGAGATGACGACTTCGATGTTCCGCGAGCTGCGCGCTCTTGCCGCCGTGGCCATGCAGGGCGAGCGGGCCGACCACACGCTCCAGCCCACCGCCTTGGTCCACGAGGCGCTCATCCGCGTCATGGGCGCCGATGTCCCCTGGGAGAACAGGCGACACTTCCTGAATGGCGCGGCCAGGGCGATGCAGCGGGTGCTGATCGATCACGCGCGAGCACGCAACGCGGCCAAACGCGGGGGCGGGCTCGCCCGGGCCGGTATCGACCTCGAAGAACTCCCGGTGGGGGTGGACTTCGAGTGGGAGGAACTTGAACCGCTCGACCGCGCGCTCGAGGCCTTCGCCCGCGAATCGGAGCGCGCGGCGGAGGTCGTGAGGCTCCGCTACTTCTTCGGCCTCACGATCAGCGAGACCGCCGAGGCGCTTGGCGTCTCCAAGACCGTCGTCAAGGACGATTGGCAGTTTGCGCGCGCCTGGCTGAAGCGCGCCGTCGACCAAGACTCCGGCGGATCCCCGCCGGAGTCTTGACCATCGTCCGGCTCAGCAGGGATCTCCAAAGGCCGCCAGCAGGAGGTTCAGATCGGTGGAGTCGGTATCCCCGTCTCCGTCGACGTCGCCCCCGTCCGTCTGCCCGAACGCCACGAGAACGACGTTGAGGTCCGCCGAGTCCACTTGCCCGTCACCGGTGAGGTCGCCCTCGCACGCCGGCGTCGGCGTGATGAGCGAGTTCACGAGTGCGCTCGCGATGCCGGGCGCTCCCGCCGCGTTCTCCGGCCCCGCGGCCGCCTGACTGATCGTGACGAGATCAGAGTCGCCATCGTCGTCAACATCGCCGTTCACAAGGAAGAGCGGCGTCCCCACGATCGCGGGCTCCGAATCGACGGTGAAGTTCAGGTTTCCATCGTTGCGCACGATGCGGACGACCGGCTCGCCCGTCTCGTCATCATTCGCGATCACGGCGAAGTCGAGGTCGTTGTCAGCGTCAAGGTCGATGAGCGCACCATCGCCTGCGCCATCCGCGATGGGAAGGTTGAGCGGCGCGCCGAAGTCCGCCCCGCCCATCGACGGGATGATTCCGATCGAGCCGGCGCCCGTGTTGACGAGGACGATGTCGATGTCCTTGTCTTCATCCAGGTCTCCAGGCTCGAGCGAGCCCGGGCTCGACCCGGCCAAGAGCTGGATGAGCTGAGGCGGCGAGAACCCGCCGGCGTCGTTTGGCACAACCGCCACGGCATCCCCGGCGGCCAGGGCGACGATCAACTCGGGGAAGCCGTCACCTTCAAAGTCGGCCGAGGTCACCTCCGAGGGGACGGACCCGACGGGCAGAGTGACCGACGGCAGCACGCTGAAACCAGCGCCGCCGCCGAGATTCTCGTAGAGCGTCAGCGAGTCGGGCCCGGCGTTCGCCGCTGCAAGGTCGGCGTCTCCGTCGCCGTCGAAGTCCGCCAGGGCCACATCAGCGGGCGAGGAGCCGACGGGCAATGTCGGGAGCATGGCGTCGACACTGAAGATGCCCGTCGAATCGTTGAGGAGGAGGCGGACCGCCGCCTCGCCCTGCAGGGCGACCGCGAGGTCGGCGTCGCCATCGCTATCGAGGTCCGCCGCGTCCAGCCCGCGCGGCTCATCCCCAACGACAAGCACCTGAACCTGCTCGAAGCCCGCCCACTGTCCCCCGCCATCCACGCCGGCACTGAGCAGGACGGCCACACTGCCGGGCGTGCCGGGCAGGCTCAGCGCGACATCGTCCCCGTTGGCCTGATCGAAGTCCGCGACCACCACACCGACCGGAATGGCGCCCACCTGCTGCTCCTGACCCGGATCGACACCGATCAACTGCTGCAGCGTCTGAACCGCCAGGTTGACGCTCGCGACGCCATCACCCGCATCGTTGTAATCCAGCGTCAGAAAGGCGCCGCCGGGCAGCCCGTCGAAGAGCGCCGCGTCGAAGACCGTGCCGCCCAGCGTGCTGGCGGTCAGCACCGCCTGGCCGTCCAGGTCGAACGGGTTGGGCAGGCCGTTGCCCGTCAGTTTGAACACGAAGGTGCCCGAGAGGTCGGCCCCTTCACCCACGCTCAGCCTGCCGAGCGCGCTGTCATCGGTGTCGAAGACTGCACGCAGCGACCCGGAGGGCTGCTGGGTATAGGAGCGCGAGACATCGAGCACGCCCGCCGGGCTGCCGGGGCTCACGAGGTCCGCGGAGCTGATGTGACCGTTGACGCTGCCGATGCCCGACACTGCGCCGAGGGCACTGACGAGCGTGCCGTTGGTGTTGTTGACGGTCAGTGTGCCATCGATGGCGGTGGACCCGGCAGTCTGGATGTAGTCGTCCTGCTCGCGCGTGATCTTGCTGGATGGTGCGATCCAGACGTCGCCTGCGTTCTCGAATTTGCCGCCGGTGATGAGGATGCCATTGGCCGCGATCGCGGCGATTGAGCCCTCGTTGAAGAAGCCCGGTGTCGGCCCACCAGACGCGGGGTCAAAGCTCATCCCCTGCGCACCATCTGCGATGATGGTGCCGCGGTTGATGAACGATGTCGCGTTTGAACCGATCGACATCGAGCCGGAAATGGTGTTGCCGTCGTTGATCAGGAGCGAATCCGAGAACGTGCCGTTACCCGAGAGGAAGGCGGCCGTCGAGTTCCCATGGATCGAACCGCCGCCCGAGAGCGTGACGACGCCGTTCGCGACCAGGCCGCCCGAGGAGACGATGTCGATTGATCCGGTGTTGCCAAGCGACTCGGTCACGGTCACGGACTGCCCGCTGATCAGGAATGTGCCTTCGTTCGAGACCGAGGTCAGGTCAATGCTACCAGAGGGGCCAATGACGCCAGAGCCCTCGGTCTGCAGCACCCCACCGGTTACGTGCGAAAACTGTCCAATCTGAACGCCCGAGCCATCACGGGCGATGATGATGCCGCCGTTGTTGACGTAGTCTTCGCCATTCGCGAGGGCCAGTGTCGCACCCCCCGATGCCTCCATCACTCCGGTGTTTGTGAGGAGCTGGTTGGGATGGACCACGAGCGTCTGACCGTCGCCTTCGGCGCGGATGGTGCCCTGGTTCGTGATAGGCAGGTTGCTCGTGCCGACGTTCCCTCGTCCCCTGATCGTGTTGTCGACATTCAGCAGGTGCGGCGACGGCCCGTTCCCGGACACGCGAGACTGATCGGAGTTCAGGACGACCTCACCACCGCCAACGAGTTCGACTTCGTTGAGGATCACGAGGTCCGTGAAGTTCCCCAGCCCGTTGACACGCACTGAACCCATGTTGTTGAGACTGGCCCCAAGGAAGGCGTCCGTGGCATTGGGGATGGTCAGCGTGCCGTCGAGCGTGACCCCCGTGAAGCTCGAGATGGTGGCCGTCAAAGACGCTGCGGGACCTGCGGTGATCAGCCCGCCCTCGATGTTGGTGTTGAAGAACTCCACGCCACCGCTACCGACGGCCTCAATGAGCCCCGCACCATTCTCGAGAGTGCCGCCCTGGATCAGGATCGTCGCGCTGTCCTGCGCACGGATGGTGCCCGAGTTGCTGCTGGCGGGCGAGCCGGCTGGGAGGATATCGAGAGCCTCACTCCCATCTGCCAGGATGAGAGATTGATTGTGGATCACGACGGAGCCATCCCCAAGGTTGCCCGTTCCCGTGATCGTGTTGTCCACGTTGATCAGGACGCCGGTCTGGCCAGGCCCGGTCTCCAAGACGAAGCAGTTGCCCGCCAGCGAGAGCACTCCCCCTCCCGTGAGGTTCACAGGGTCGCCAACGCCAAGGAAAGCGCTCCCGGACGACGCGCTGAGCGCCAGTTCGCCCGTATTGTGAATGTCGCCGAAGATGCTGAGCCCGTCGCCCGAGTTCACATTGAAGAGGCAGTCGAGGTCCACGTTCGTCAGCGCGACGTCTCCCTGCATCTCGATGGCGCCAGACCCCAGGCTCTGAATGAGGCCCCCCGAGAGCGCGATAGAGCCGAAGCTCTGCCCGTTGAAGTCGACCGACGACCCGTCCTGCGCCACGATGACGCCGCCCTCGTTGTCGTAGGTGCCGTTCCAGAGGCGCAGGGTTGCCCCTTCCTCTGCGCCCATGAGCCCGCCGTTCACCATTGGTGTTGTGTTGACCGGGTCGACTTCCATCGGGTTGTTGTTGTTCGCGACGATCTCACCGAAGTTCACGAGCACCGCGTCGCCTGCGCCGACGTTGCCGGAGCCCTCGATCCGGTGCCCCAACTCCTGATAGACGCCGCCGCCCGGTTCGTTCGACAGCACGCGCCCGCCGCTGCTGTTCGAGATCACCACCCTCCCCGCCCCGCTCGAAGAGCGCAGGGTCAGCCACTCACCGGCCTCGAGGTGCGTGATGTCACCGCCGACCAGAAAGATCGTGCCGTCGTTATCGATCAGCCCGAAGAAGTCGTTCGATGGCTGCGCCGATGACGCAAGCCGAAGGTCCGTGCTTGAGCCTGTCACGGTCAGGATCGTCCCCGGGCCGATCTCGAGCCGGTCGATGAGTGTCGTCTGACTCAGCGTCGGCAGCGCGTCATTCGGGATGAACACGTTGTACGAGAAGGCGCCATTGTTTGGCGCGCCGACCGGCGACCAGTTCTGATCCACGAACCAGAAGCCACCGGGGTCGCCAACCCAGGTCGCATCGATCGACAGCCCCGCCGACGCACCCGGGCCTGCCAAGGCCGACGCAAGACCGCAACACAACACGACCGCACCGCGGGATCCTAACCTCATTTTGAGACCTCCCTCTCTCGTGACCACCATGGTAGTGGCCGTCCTCGAGGAGCAAAACAGCGAAGTGGCGGTGATCGGACCTGCGATCAACCTGCAAAGCAATGCGTCAAGCGGGACGTTCGTGGCCGGGGCTTCGGACCGCCTGGTCCGTCCGCTGAGCCACGTGAGTCCGCGGGGCCCAGGGCGGGGTCACGCAAAATCTCCGCAAATCTCCGGCCCACGCACGGCAGACTCCAGGCAAGGTCGACATGGACGACGTCTCGCTGGTCCTCGACCTGCTGGCGGCCTTCGGGTTTGTAGGACCGAGTCTCTTGGCCCGGCGGAGAACCGAAGCCGTGCAGATCGTCAGGGAAGCGCCATCATTCTGGCGCTTTGTCCTTGACGCCCGGCACTCCATCCGCCATACTCTTGGCGCTAGGAGGGGCCCATGCCCGCAGACGACCACACCCTGAGCCGCCGGCACCGCCAGATCATGGATGTGGTGTGGGCCGAGGGTGAGGCCACGGTGCGGGACGTGTCCGAGCAGGTGCCCGACCCGCCTACGACCAACGCCATCCGCACCATGCTCGGCCAGCTGGAGGCGGGCGGACACGTCAAGAAGAAGATGCGCGGGCGGGCCGCGGTCTATTCGCCCCGGAAGCGGCGGGACAGGGCTGCCCGCGCGGCCCTCCGCCGTGTGCTGGATGTGTTCTTCGGTGGGTCACTTGGCGCTGCGGTCTCGTCCCACCTGGCTGATCCTTCGACAACGCTGAGCGATGAGGAGATCGCGAAGCTCGAGGAACTCATCGAACGGAAGCGGGCCGACGCCAGGCGGAAAGGAGGCTCCGCATGAGCGAAGCCATCACGATGATCCTCGATGTGCTGAGCCCGTCGTACTTCATGGCGCTCACCTCCGTCGTCATCGCGGCCGTCACGCTCGGCGTTGTCTGGTACTACCGCGATGACCGCGCGGGCAACCGCCACTTCATCCTCCTGACAGGCCTGCTCATCATCGCGGGCTCGATGGCGCTGTCGTGGCTGCTGCGCAGCGTCACCGGCGTGAGCGATGACATGCTGGGCCTGATCGCGCAGCGCGCCGTCCGCACGCCGACCGCCTGGCTCGTCATCTGGGGCATCGGCGGGGGGCTGCTCATGCTCCGTCTGGTCGTCGGCTACGCGGCGGTCCAGGAGATGATCAGCACCGGCCGGAGGGTCGAGGGCGGACGCATCGCCCGCGCACTCGAGCACGCCCGCTACCGCTGCCGCGTGGAGCGGGCGGTGCAGGTCTGCCTCTCGCCCCGCTGCCGCTCGCCCCTGACGACGGGCCTGAGCCCGGCCCTGGTGATCCTCCCCGACGACGCCGAGATGTGGGACGACAGGAAGCTGCACGCCGTGCTGTTGCACGAGGTCGGCCACATCGGGCGCAACGACTGCCTGACACAGCTCATTATCCAGGTCCTCGGGATCTGCTGCTGGTGGAACCCGCTGTTCTGGATCGCCGCGCTCTACGAGCGCCGCTTGCGCGAGCACGCGTGCGACGAGCTGGTGATGTCGAACTTCGTATCACCCGCGGCCTACGCGACAATGCTGCTTGAGTTCGCCCGCCAGCGCCCGACCCTCGCGTCCACCTCGCTCGCGACGGTCCCCATGGCGGCACGCAGCGGGCTGCCCGACCGGATCAGGGAGATCGTGAGCGAACGCGGCTCACGCGTGCTCAACTGGCACACGATGTCGCGCGGCGACGTGGTGTGGTGCGCCATCGTGATCTCGATGCTCATGCCCATGATCGATGTGTTCCTGCGCCCCGGCGCGTAGCAGTAGGAGGAGAAAACGGTGAGCAACACCTCTCAGCAGCTTGCAGCAACGCAATCGATGTTCGTTGCCCTGGGGCTCATCGCGGGCGTCTGCCTGGTGGCTGCCGGTGGGGGTGTCGAGCTGTGGGGCGGGCTCTCGCTCGACATCATCGGTTGGGGACTGCTCATCTCGTGCGGTGTGCTCTTGATTGGCGTGTGCTGCCCGAGAGTCTCGGTCGACCGGGTGGTGGACTCGATGGTGCTCCTGTCGCCGGTCGCCCGGCTCGTACTGTCGGTCGGCGCACTCGCTTGCGGGGCGCTGGTGCTGATGCCGCTGAGCACCGAAGACCTGGGCGGGCTCGGCCTGCTCGGCGATGGTGTCACGCTGCTCGGGGTGGCCTCGATCGTGCTCGGCTTCTGGGTGGTGATCCCGATGATGTTCCCCTTGCCATTCCCGGCGTGGCCCGGGACCGAGACATCCGGCGCAAGCGCAGCCGGATCTGGCGGATCGGGTCGGTCTTCAACAGCCGGCGGTTCGGGCGGTCTCACTCCCGCTGGCGGCGTAGCCGCCGGTGGCGGGACGAGCGCGAGCGGCGCCGGTGGCGCAGTTGCCGCAGGATCGCCGGGGGTCATGGGTGGCGTCGGGGCACTCATCGTCGCGGGCTTGGCAATCGCAGGTACTGGCGCGATCGTGCAACTGGCCTCGGACCCGCCGGAGCACCAGGCCCCCAGCGAGACCGCTTCGCGTGAGAGAGACAACCTCACTGCTGGGTCCTCGGCGAAGCCGAAGAAGAAGCAGCGCGCGAGCCTGGATACTGATCACAACTGGGGCTTCGGCGGTGACGGCGGCGCCACAACAGCACCCGCACCAGGTACGATCGTGCTCTTCGCCGGCCCAGCCGCGATGGCGATGCGCCGACGCCGGTCCTCGGGATGAGCGTCGACGACAATGCGCCAGTCCCCACCTGGGGCGAAGAGGAGTTCTGGTGCAAGGCCTGCCGCTACGACCTGCGCGGCCTGTCTAGGACACCCATCTGCCCTGAATGCGGCGTCGAGAACGAACACCCCGAGATCATCCGCGCCCGCGAACGCGCCAGGCGCCAACCTCCACTCATCGAAGACCCCCTCCGCCCCTGGGCGCACGATGAGCGGTTCTGGGAGGGGCAGTGAACATGGAGCCATGGTTCACAGCCCTTGCCTTCGCCGCCGACCCGGCCGCTGATGACATCGACTTCCTCTTCGGGTGCTGCTGCTGTGTCACCGTTCCGCTGCTCATGGTCGCGATCATCTGGTGGCTCGTGGCCCTTGTCCGGCGCGGGTCCCCGCAGCAGCCGGTCGTGCTCCGCCGAGGTCGCTGCGTCAAGTGCAACTACGACCTCACCGGCCTTCCCACGCGCCGCTGCCCGGAGTGCGGGCAAATCAACCAGGGCGGCCGGCGTCTATACCCGCGAGGCGAGCCGAACGGCTTCGAGCACGATGAGCGGTTCTGGGAGGGGCAGTAAATGCCAATCGCTCTGGGGACCGCAGCCGATTGGCCGACAGCCACTCGGCGATGAGGCGGTCGTAGCGCTCGCGGCTCTCATCGGAGCCGTAGGTGCCGAGGTAGCGCTGGCGCCCGTGCAGCTTGACGTACGCCTGACCGGACGCCTTGTGCAGGCTGTACCTTGGGGAGCTTGGTTGAACGCGAGAGATCGGGCATGGCGGGACTCCCGGTCTGCGAAAGCGGTATGTACCACTTTCGACTGCCAACGAGCCGCGCCGCCCGACGGGAGCGGGTGTGCCGTAAGTCCGGCACTCAGCGTGAGTTACACGAAGTCGGGGTGATAGGATTTGAACCTACGACCTTCTCGTCCCGAACGAGACGCGCTACCAAGCTGCGCTACACCCCGAATGTCATGGCCCTCTCGGACACGGGCCAGCCGCGGATCATAACCCAAGGGGATCGGCCCGGCCACCACTATCCTGAGATGCGGTAACCCGGTTACCCCCCGCTCACGAACGGCGGCTCGGACCCATCAAGCATTGCCCCGACCGTGAGTTCCGCGGTCCGCCACCCCAGAGACATCCCATGCCCCGTGAACCCCGCGCAGGCCCATACCCGCCCACCCGGCGTCACAGGACCCGTAATCGGCAGCCCGATCTGGGTAAACCCCATCGTCCCCGACCACCGCGCCACAACCTCCAGCCGCTTGCGAAATAAATCTGCCGCGAACGCCTCGAGCCCCGATTGGACCCGGTCGGTCACGAGGTCCTCGTAGGTCGTCTCCCATTCCGCATCGTGTTGGCGCCACCCACCGACGATCACCGTCTGGTCGTCCACCCGCCGGAAGTACTCCGAACCCCAGTTCGCGTAGTACGCGTAAGGCAGCGCGAGCTCATCACGCCTCGCGCGGAGCGCGATCATCTGCCCGCGCGCCGGGATGATCCGGTCGCTCAGCGTCCCGAGGAGCAGGGGGGCAAACGCGTTCATGCACACGAGTACCCGCGCGCACCTGACCACAAACCCCGGCGTGCGCACGACAACACCATCGCCGTCCTCATCAAGCCCCGTCACCTCACACCCCTCCACGACACGATCACCAAGCGGCGCCGCGATCAGGTCGATCAGCTCGCGCGGGTTCACCACCGCATCCCGCGGATTGAGCAGCCCGACCGCCCCGCGCGGCGCCCACGAAGCGCCCCCATCGCACGCATCGACCAGCTCCGCACTGAACCCGTCCTCGCGGAGAAGGTCCGACGACTCTCGGAGTTGCCCCGCCTCCTCAGCGCACAAGCCAAGCAGGCAGGACGCCCTCCGCTCAAACGAGGGCAGCGTGCCCGCGCCAGCCCGACTCAGCGCTTCGAGGTTTTCCTCCGTCAGGCGCCAGACCGCCTGCGCCGTCTCGCGCCCGTACTGCTCCACCGCCTGCGCGTAGTTCGTCGCCGCCCCACGCATCAGGAACCCCGCGTTGCGCGTGCTCGCGCCGCTCCCCGCCGCCCCCCGTTCGAGCACCAGGCAGCCCACCCCGCGCCCGACGAGCGCGTGCGCCGCCGCGAGGCCCACAATCCCACCACCGAGGACGACCACCTCCGCGTCGCGCCGACCGGGCGATGCCGACCTGTTCCAAAGGCTCACGCTCACGCCCGGATCGTACCGCACGCAGCGCGCAAGCCAACGCCGGGCCTGTTGGACCCGGCGCTGGGGATGCTCTCAACTCCCGTGTTCCTGACCGGATTAGCCAAGCAGCTGCAACGCCGCCTGCGGCTGGGTGTTCGCGAGGCCCAGGGTCGTCTGCGCCGCCTGGACGAGGATCTGCGAACGGGTGAGTTCAGCGGTCTCGACCGCGAAGTCAGCATCGCGGATGACAGACTCGGCCGCAGACGTGTTCTCGAGCGACACGTTCAGGCTCCGGATCGTCGCGCCCACGGTGTTCGCCTGGAACGCGCCAAGGCGCCCGCGGAGCGAGCTGACCTCGCGGATCGCCTTGTCGATCACCTCCTGGGCAGCGCCGACGTTGCCGTCGGAGAGGTTCAGGTCCTGGCCCGCGATCATGTCGCTGAGCGAGTAGGTCTGCGTGGTCGTGCCGCCAGAGCCGTCGTTGACCTCGACCGTCGACGTGCCGAGTTCGCGGACCGCGATGTTCCCGATGCCGATGCCGACCTTGCCGACGATGTTCACGTCGGGCGCGAGCTGGAAGTCCGCCCCGCCGCCGACGATCTTGAACGCGTCGAGCGACCCAACGATCGCCGCGTTCGCCGTCCCGCCACCGGTGTCCCACCCGAGGTCGATCTCAACGTCAAGGAAGTCGGTGTTGATCGAGACCTGCGTGCCGCGAGTCGTCGCGACGATGCCGTTGACCGTCGCCTTCACGTCCTGGCCGAAGTCTGTGAGCTTGGTCGTGATGGTGTTGAAGGCGGAGGCCGAGGAGGTGTCCGCGATGAGCGTGCTCCCCGCCGAGAGGTTGTAGACGCCATTGCCCGCCGACCCGCCATCATCGATCACCTTGACCGAGACGAAGTGGTCATCGCCGAAGTCGCTCGTCTCGAGCCGCAGGCTCCCGTTGGTCGAGGTCACCGCCTTCACACCCGTGACGTCCGTGAAGGAGTTGATCGCCGACGAGATGTCGTTGATCGAGGTGCCCGAGGCGAACGAGAGTTCTCGAGAACCGAGCGACCCCGTGATCTCGATGATGAACTGGCTGCTCGCCGCCGCGAGGTCGATGCCCCCCGTCGGGGCCGCCGCGCCAAACGAGAGCACGAAGCCGCCCACCTGCGCCGACGCGGTGACGATCACATCCACGTCGAGCGTGTCCTTGAACCCGAGCTTCGCCGCGTTCACTCTGAAGGAATCCACCGCGCCCGCGACATTGCTCGTCACGTAGTCGAGCGAGCCATTGAGCAGCTTCTTGCCCTGGAAGCTCGTCGCCGATGCGATCCGATCGATCGTCTGGAGGATCGAATCGACCTGCAGCTGGTTCGCGTCCCGCTCCTCGTTCGACAGCCCGGCGGTGTTGGCCGTGGTCGTCACCAGCGCCTGGAGCTGGTTGAGCAGCCCCGACACCTCGTTCAACCCGCCTTCCGCGATGTTGACCACCTGGTCGGCACGCTCCGCGTTCCCGATCGCCGCGTTGATCGCGCCGATCTCCGACCGCAGGTTCTCCGACGCGATCAGGCCCGCCGGGTCGTCCTTGCCCCGGTTGATGCGCAGGCCCGTGCTCAGACGCTCGAGTGAGTTCGTCAGCGCGGAGTTGTTCTGCCCGAGCACTCGCTGGGCAATCAGAGACGACACGTTGGTGTTGATACGAGTCATGGGGTGGGGTCCTCCGTGATCCTGTTGTCCCGCACAGGTGTTCCAACCGGGACGATCGCTCGGCGGCCTCCGCGCCGTTCCTCACGTGGCCGCCCGCCTGGCATACAGGCCTCGACGGTTCCGCTAACCGCGTGCGGGTCATAACATCGACATCCAGCATCAAACCATGAGCGCGATCTCACGATTCTCGTGTGATAACCAAGACGGTCGTTCTGCGACGGATGTTCCGCTTCGGATACAGGCACAACCTGCGCAGCGCCGCCCCCCGATCGGGGGCCCGCCTCACCCCTCGCGCCGCGCCGCGAAGTCGTCCGAACGCTTCCCCACAATCGCCCAGCACGCCTCGAGCAGCTCGCGCACCCCCCGGCCGCTCGCCGAGCTGATCGCATAGACCCGCTCGCCCGCACCGAGCTTGAGTCCCACCCGGACCGCATCCAGCGCATCTTCGATCGCATCATCACCACTCAGCAGGTCGACCTTGCTCAGCGCGATGAGCTCGGGCTTCTCAGCAAGCTCCGAGGAGTAGTCCGCAAGCTCAGCACGGATCGCCTCGTAGTTCTCGATCGGGTCCGAGCCATCCGCGGGCACCGCCTCGATCATGTGCACCAGCACGCGCGTACGCTCGATGTGACGCAGGAAGTCGTGCCCGAGCCCAACCCCCTCCGACGCCCCCTCGATGAGCCCCGGGATGTCCGCCACCACGAGCCGGCGCGTCTGGTCCAGGTCCGCGATCCCGAGTTGCGGCGTGAGCGTCGTAAACGGGTAGTCCGCGATCTTGGGGTGCGCCTTCGTCAGCGCCGCGAGAAGCGTCGACTTCCCCGCATTGGGCTTGCCCACGAGCCCGACGTCAGCGAGCAGCTTGAGCTCGAGGCGGAGCGTCTTCTTCTCACCGGGCTCACCGGGGTCCGCCTCCGTGGGCGTCTGATTGGTCGACGACTTGAAATGCTCGTTGCCAAACCCCCCGCGCCCCCCCTGCGCGAGCACCACCCGCTCACCAGCGGCCAGGTCCGCAAGCAGTTCGCCCGTCTCATCGTCAAAGATCTGCGTGCCCACAGGCAGGCGCAGCTCGAAATCGTCGCCCGATGCCCCCGTCTGCTGGCTCCCACGCCCGTCCTCACCCCGATGGGCCTTCCACTCCTTGCGGAAACGCAGGTCGAGCAGGGTGTGCACGTTCGGATCGCCGATCGCGATGAACGAGCCCCCATCGCCCCCATCGCCCCCATCGGGCCCGCCCTTGGGGACGTACTTGGCCCGCCTGAGCGAGGCGCACCCGTTGCCCCCATCCCCCGCCTCGACCCTGATGACCGCGTGATCAACGAACATGGACCGAGTGTACGCGGCCGAAAGGCAGGTACACCGGGCCGGGGCGATCGCCCCGGCGATACCCCGCCTCGCCCCGACCGGCCCCGCCAGGTTTGTCCCCCGCGCCCCACCCGCGTAATCTTCTCCCCACAACCGAGCGGGTGTACCCAAGTGGCCAAAGGGGGCAGACTGTAAATCTGCTGGCAATGCCTTCACAGGTTCGAATCCTGTCGCCCGCATTCGATGCATCAGGCCGCACTGGGCCCCCCCCCCCCGCGACTTCAAGACAGCAGTCTTGCTGGGGAAATCGCTGGGGGTGCCGGGGGCCCACGTCGGCCTCGAAAGCGGACATCGACCGCACCATCAGCGCCTCCTGACCCGGCAGCCGCCGGGCGGAGACACGCAATGGTCAGAGGGCGATACGTCGAACGGGGATCAGGTCGTCGACTCGACGGGCCTCAACGCGGTGCTCGCGGCGGTCGGGGAGGACTGCCCGTAGCGCTTCCGCGCGTGAAGGCTAGAGATCGCGCGCGGTAAAATTGATGTGATGTTCCGCGATACGGGTGAGCGTGCGATCGGCCGCACCCTCCTCTTCGATGGTCTGTGTAAGCACTGCGACGTCGTCGTGGCGGCCGAGCTTGGAGGCGAAGGCACGGGCGACCCCGTACGCGGCCATCTCGTAGTGCTCGATACGCTGGCATCCCGCGATGATCGCCGCGTTGCGCACGGAGGGGTCGGTCACCTCGCCCAGCACACCCTTGGCCTCGACGATGAGGCCTTCGACGCCCTTGCACTTGTGCCCGCCGGGCTCGAAGTCGAGGTTCTTGAAGATGTTCTGGATGCGCTTGACGTGGGCCTGCGTCTCCTCGCGGTGCGCTTCGAGCGCGCCCCTGAGGCGGTCGTCGGAAGCGGCGTCGATGAGCGCGGGTAGCACTTCGAGGATCTGGTTCTCTGCGCTGTAGAGGTCTTTGAGTTCGTGCGTGTAGAGCTTCTCTAGGCTGTCAATCTTCATGTCCGGGGCTCCGAGTTGTCGCGCCGCGTTGCGCGCTCATTGGTGTCGTGCTGGATAATCGTGCTTCTTCGTCAGGGCTTGTGCCGCTGGTTGAGCGGAGTCGATACGGCCGCCGCCGATCGTCGGGTTGCGGGCTTCGCAGTTGAGCCCGGCAGTCGACCCCAAGGACACCACACCGCCGCCGACTGCGGCGGCGAAGCGTGACCGGTGTCGTTGGCAACGTGATCGTGCTGTTTCCTCTCTGAACCGGTTGGCGCGGTGACAAGCACATTGTGACGCTCAACCCGCCGTGCCGACATGGGCATCCTGGCGTAATTCAGTAGGGGGCGCGGCAGCCCCCGGCCCGGCGGTGGAGACGGTGGGTGAGCTTCTACTTCGCTTGTGCATCGGGGTTCCAACAGTTGCCTTGCGCACGCGGCTGCGTACGTTGATGAGGGACACCGGCACGGGCACGTGCGGACTGAACCGACACGGTCCCCGGAGCCGTCAGTGTTGGATCTGACAAGTCAAACTTTATGAAAGGAAGGCCAATGAGCCATTCAATGAAAGCCGGCATGGTCGCCGCGATGTTCACGCTCGTCGCGGGCGCATCAAGTGGTTTCGCGCAGCAGGTTGATCCGAGCGACATGCGGGAGACAGCGCGAGAGCTCCAGCAGGCCAAGCTGTCTCTTGGCGATGCGATCAAGACCGCTGAGAAGCACTGCGGCGGCACGGCCGTCAGCGCGCTGGTCCTGACGAACCCGATGGAGCTCGATCAGTTCAGTCGCTACGGGTCGAACCCCGAGGGTGACGCGGTCGGCAAGTCGCGATCCGCTGGCGCCAATCTGCCGAACAGGGACAATGTGCACGCCGCGGTCACGTGCGTCGTCAACGACGTCCAGTTCCGCCGGCTGCTCGTCGACCTGAACGGCGGCCGCGTGATCCGTGTCGACAACGACTCGAGCTTCGCCCACGGATATGGCTACGGCGTCGACACGAACCGCGACCGCTGGGAGCGGGACCGCGAGAGGTGGGAGCGAGATCGTGACGGCGACCGCCACACCGATCGAGACCAGCGCGACCGCTGGAACGACGACCGTTCGGTGAACCGTGGCCAGCATGAGTTCAGGAAGGTCAGTGACCTGCTGAACCTGTCGGCGACGAACCGTCAGGACCAGGACCTCGGCGACATCGATGACATAGCGATCGACATGCAGAACAAGCGGGCGGTCTACGGCGTGCTCAAGCGCGGTGGGCTCCTGGGCTTCGGCTCGGACAGCTTCGCGATCCCGATCAGCGAGTTCGACAACACCTATGGGCGCGAGGTCGTGCTCGACGTGACGGCCCGGGAGTTGGAGGACCGCGACGGGTTCGATACCGACAACTGGCCCAAGGAGGCCGACTGGCACTGGTCGCGGACCGGCGAACTCCGGGATCGCCCGGCTGCGGTCGCGGTGACGCCAGCCTCGGAGATCATCAGCAAGAAGCTCTACGGAAGTGACGACAAGGAGGTCGGCGCCATCCGCGAGCTCATCCTCGATGTGCATACCGGCCGCCTTGCCTATGCCGCGGTGGAGGTCAACGACAAGCTCGTGTACGTGCCCTGCGACGCCATCACGATGAGCCAGGACAAGCCGCGGGTCGCCAAGACGCGCAAGGACTTCGAGGCGCTCAGCGCATGGCCGACCGATCGGGAGCCCGACTGGTACAGCGCCCGGTGGAACCGGAGTGTGGCCGAGGAGTTTGGCGTCAACCCGTACTGGCTCCGTGACAGCTCGATCCGTGATCGCGAGAGCGAGCAGACCGAGCGTCGCCAGGACGATCGCCAGAGCCGCGACAGGTCTCGGAGCGACGATGATCGCAACAACAACCGCTGAGTCACGCGCTCGCCTTTGAACTGGGATCCGCCCCGATCCCTCTCCGAGCCCTCGCACCTCATCCCTCGGTGCGGGGGCTTCTTTGCTTTCACCGATGATCGGTCTGGGCGCTTGCGCTCTCGCCCGAGGAGCGGGCGTGCACGCTGCGGCGCTGCGCGGCGTGGTTCACCTACTGCCAGGTGCCCAAACGTCGGGCTTGTTGCACGCGGGCTGAGCACCCGGGGGAACTGACGTCGTTGTCGTGATGGCGGGCCGCTTCCCACCGCGTTCGCGCCGCCGGAGGTCTTGGGGTTTCCTCCAGAATCGACCCCTCAGGCCACGCCATCGGGGCGCGACAAGCGACCCGATGGCCTTCGCGAACGGGTCCGACTGCCCATCGACCCGTGCCCCTGTTCACGACACAGTAGTAGCAGGGAGGGCCTCTACCATGTTGAAGGGCATCACCACGGTCACGACAGCTCTTGCGGTGGGCGCCGCCGTTTGCGGGATCACGAACGCGGGCGAGTCGACTCAGACCGTTGTTTACGGAATCGAAGACCCCAACGCGTCGCAGGAAGTCACCCTCAGCTTTGCGCCGTTTGACGACGCCGATGGGTCTCGGCAACTCATCGCGGTTGAGCTGAGCTTCGAACAGGAGATGGACTGCTCCGCGGCCGTCGAGAACAACGGGAGTGAACCAATCCCCACCGCTGGCCTCAACGTGGTGTCAATGACCACGGTGAGCGTCGAGGATGCTCTCGATGCGTTCGACGCCTCGTCGGACTACTTCGAGTCAGACGTGCTGGGTCCGTCCGATGGGCGCCGCGGGTATGGCGCGGACTTCTTCCACTTTGGAACCCTTGGGGCCGAGGGGCTGGCTGGCGGCGACTTTCTCCTCGCGGGCGGCGAAGACCTGATGCCTTTCGTTGGCAGCGGTCCGATCCAGGTCACGATCGGGACCATGACCGAGTTGGATGTTTCCGGAGGCCCTAACATCAGCTTGACGGTCGACCACTTCAGGGTCACAGGATCGGTGACGCTGACATACCTCTTCACCGACTAGGAGCCGGAGCCCGGCCGCCAGGCCCGGCATTCCCGGGCCTGCGTCACTTCACGCCCCGGCGAATGGGGCCGAGTGCTACCCCATTGCATCGCAACACGGGATAGGATCATCTTGGGCCGTTAGGTCTGGAGGTCTGTGCGATGGGAACTGGTGTGGTGGCAAATACAGATAGGCTTCAGGGTGTCCGGGCCGTGTGCGTCGAGGACCACCCGTGCGTGTCATCCTGGGTGGGGGAGCAAGTGACCTCCGAGGGAGGCACTTTCATCGGGGCCGCCGCGGACCTCGAGGTCGTTGAGGGCCTGATCAGCCGGGAGAGGGCGAACCTCATCATCGTTGATGTGTTCCTGCCCGACGGGGGCGACGTGTTCGCACGTGCGGAAGAGTGGGTACGCATGTACCCCGGTCTCCGCATCATGTTCCTGTCGGCGTCGATGAGCAGCGCCCATGTGGCTTCCGCAGTGGATGCGGGTGCCCTGGGGTACTTCACAAAGACCGATGATCCAAACCTGATCGCCAACGCTCTCGCGGAGGTTGCCGCCGGGCGGTATGCGTTCGGACCGCGCGTGCTCGAAGCAGCGCCTTCACTCGCCAAGCTTCAGGGCAAGCCGGCCGCGAGACGGGCGCGCGTGGATGTTCCCATTGACAATCCGCTCAAGGACCTGACTTCACGCGAGCGTGAGGTGCTCAGGCTCATAGGCCAGGGGATGCAGCGGGCCACCATCGCGAGCCACCTGCATCGCAGCCCGAAGACAATCGACAAGCACCGGGCGGCGGTGATGCGGAAGCTGGACATCCATGACCGGGCCGAACTCGTGTTGTTTGCGGTGCGGTGTGGACTCGTCGAAGCCTAACCCAGGTCGCCGTTGTCCTCAGCGTCTTCTCGCCCTTCCTCGATCAACTCTTCGGCATCTTCAATCGCGTCGCCATCGGGTGACGATGGGGATTCACGACCCTCCCTCTTCTCGAAGCCCAACTCGGCCAGAACACCAAAGTGGTCTGAGCCTGGTAGAGCGATCCGTTTGAACTCGCCGACGCCAACCCTTGGCGAGACAAAGACATGGTCGAGCGGATACCGCAGCAGGGGATAGTCGGCGTGGTACGTGTTCATCAAACCCCGTCCGACGCGTGGATCACGGAGCCCACTGACCTTGGCAAACAGGCTTGTCGTTCGTGACCACGCGACGTCGTTGAAGTCGCCGACCACCACAACGGGCTCGTCGGGGTGCACATCGCGGACTTCTCGAGCGACGACCATCAGCTCGGCGTCACGGATGCGGCTGTCGTACCGCCCGTCCTCGCGGCGTTCATCCTTCGCCAGGCCCGGCGGCGTCGGGTGCAGCCCCACGAGCCGCAGCGTTCTCTTGTTGTCGAGCACGAGGGTGGTGTGAATCGACGCGCGATCATCTGACACGAGATACCTGACCTCAGCGTCACGGAGGGCCAGCCTCGACCAGAGGACGATCCCCAGCCCCTCGCCCCGGACCTCGCCGATCTGATGCGGATATCCCGATGCAACCACGGCCAGGCCTTGTACCCAGGCCTCGTCGGCCTCGATCAGGAGCACGACGTCTGCATCGGCGCGACGGATCACACGCCCCATCGCCTCGTAGTCGCGGTTGCGCACATCGACGTTAGCGACGAGCAGTCGGATGTCCGGGGCCTCGATCGTCGCGACATGCTTCGGCCAGATGGGCGTGAATCGAAGCACGTGGAAGCCCTGCCACGCGACGACCCCAAGTGCCAGCGCGAGCCACAGGGCAAGCCCGCCACGCCGCTTCCCGCTCCACAAAGTGCAGCCGATCAGCGTCCCACTCACGAGCAGGGCCACGACAGCGATTTGCAGCCTGGGAAAGTCGTAGACGCGGATCACCCATGACCCCGTGGGCAGCAGCGGGGCGAGTGTGAGCACCGCCAGCAGGCAAGCCAGCACCCGCGCGGTCCGTGACAACAGTGCGCACCACGTGTCGGCTTGCCTCAGACCTGCCATCTCAGTGCATTCTCCCGGTGATCGTCAGGCGGGGGCGGTCCAGCACGAGCGATCTGAGGGGGCCTTCGCCCACGCTAGACACTCTCGGTTGGGAGGAAGAGTGTGACGGCGCTGTCTGACACTTCGGTCGCACCCCCCGCGTCCGCCACCAAATGGCTCCACCCAGGCGGCTCACCAAAGCGCAACGGCTCGTTCGGATCAACCGTCCCCGTCTCGACCCGACAACGAGAACCGTCCAGGCCCACCTGCACCCTGACGTCGGACGCGCACAGGCTTCCGATCATCTGGACACACCCGACCACCACAACGCCGAAGTCGGATTGACTCAGGGTGAACTCGCAGGCCCCGGGTGCGCCGGGCGCGACCTCGACACGGCCTCGCGCCACGTAGCCGAGCAAGGGGTGAACCATGTGGAGGGTTGCGCCAGGGTCGAAACGGGTGAGGCCACGCCCACTCTTCGCGATCAGGTCCAGGGCACGGGCGATCGCTTCGATCTGCCGGCAGCCTTCGCTCGCAAGGGGCATACGCCGGAGCGCGACGTCCTGGTCCGGCGCCGAGACCATCGCGCGGATCGGGAAGAGCGCGTTGAGGAGGTCGTGCCCGACCGCCGGGGTGACCGCTGCCAGGGCCTCGTTCCGGATGTCATCGAACCGTGCGGTCATCAGGCTCCCTTGGCTCACAGCGGGGCTCGCTGGTGGGCGATCGTTCCCGTACACGACCAGCGTACGGCAAAGCCTCCACCGCGGACGGAGCCGACCCGGCGATGGAGGCGCGGTGGGGAGTTGCGGGGTGATGGTCGATCTGGCGCGGGAGACTCAGGCCCGGCAACTCTGGCAGAACTCGTCGACGTCCTTCCGGGCCTCTTCCTTGGTCTTGCCGTAGGCCTGCTGGATCTTGCCCTCGAGCTGCTCGGCGCGGCCAGCAACCTGGTCGAGTTCGTCATCGGTTAGGCGTCCCCACCTCTCCTTCGCCTTGCCCTTGAACTCCTTCCACTGTCCCGCAAGCTGTTCACGGTTCATTCTTGTCGCCTCCTTGTCTGTGATACTTCTGTTGTGTGCGGGCACCGCGCTCGCACGACCTCAACGATGCGCCCGATGCTCGCTGAGCGACAGTGGAAGATGACCCTCTTCCGCAGCGACTCCGGCCGACTCCGGCGACCCTCGCAGGAGTGGATTAGCCTTCACAGCACCGAGCGATCGAGCGGAAACCATCAAGAGTGATGGCGGCAGTGATCGTCCGAACCTCCATTTGTGGAGAAGGAGATCCGCCTCGGTTCAATCGGCGGCGTCCTGGACCGCCTCACCGCCCGACTCGATGTCCTCGCCGGCGCCTTCCAGGGTGTTGCAGCCTGGCGCTGCGGTCAACGCCACAACTCCGAGTAGCACCAGCAACGCGACGACGGGCTTCATGACTCGTGAGAGCTCGCTCTTCATCGTGTCCTTCATGTGTGTCCTCCTTGTGCCTGGTCTCAGCCTCGACCTAGGCGTTGGAGATCTTCTTCGCGTCGAAGTGTTCGAAGACGTCCTTGGCGGTCTTCTTCATCTCGTCGTTCTGACAATCGACGCCGACGAGCACGGCGCCCTCTTCGATGGCGTCTTCGTAGTGCTTGACCTCGTGCTCCGGGATCGCGGCGCCAATGCCGCCGCCGATGATCCCACCGCCGGCAGCGCCCGCCCCAGCGCCAGCGAGCGCCGCGACGATCGGCCCGGACGCGACGATCCCAGCACCCCCCGTTGCCAGGGTGCCGACAGCCGCAAAGCCAGCGATGAGGGCGCCGACCGCACCGCCCGTGCCTGCGCCGATCGCGACGCCCTCGGGAAGCTTCGAGTGTGTCGTGATGCCGAACGACTCCTTCGGGACCGACTCGCTCGCGACGAGACTCAGGCAATCCCGGTGGACGCCGCGCGCTTCCAGGGTGTGAAGAGCCGCTGATGCATCGGCGGGGGACTCGAACAGCCCGGTGATCACTGTCGACATGGTGTTTCTCCTTTGTGTGTAGATACCATGCGGAACTTACGGGCGCAAGTTCGCTCGTCACACGGGAACCCTGACCCATTCGAGGCGCGCACCTAGCCGATGGATTCGACCGCGCGGTGCAACCCCGCGACCAGAGCATCGGGGGGGGATTTCTTGCTCAGGCAGGCCCGTGCGCCCGCATCGGCCATCGCCCTGCTGACCGCCGGGTCGTCGTAAGCGGAGAAGCCGACCACGACCGTTTGTGGGAGCGCGTCCGTGATCCGCCTTGTCGCGGTGATCCCGTCCATGCCGGGCATCCGCACGTCCATCACAATGAGGTCGGGCTTGAGGGCGATCGCTTTCTCCAGCGCTTCAGACCCGTTCCGTGCCTCTTCAATGACCTCGACCCAGTCCTGATCGCTCAGCAACGCCCGGAGCGCGGCGATCATGGGCGCGTTGTCGTCGGCTAGGATGGCCCTGACCCTCGTCATTCCTTGTCATCACCCGTGCAGCGTCGATCGAACCGAGCACTCGGCATCCAACCAGTCCGTCGGTTGATCAGCCTCGCTGTGTACTTCGAGTGTACGCCCGACGGGCCGACCATCGGATGGGAATATGGCCTTAGACAACGTCTCGTTCCGAGCGCTGATCCGCCGCTCGATCGAAGAACGCAAGCCGCTGCCTTAGGAGGAATCGGCCGTTGTGGGCGCCCTGTAACCACGCGACGATCTGCTCGCGCATTCTGCAGTGCAGCGCCATGGCTGCGACGGCGTCGAGGCGCCACAGGTCATTCTCAACGCACGCCTGTGGCGGTTCCAGGTTTGCCCCGCCGCCGAGAGCTGACGTCGAGAGGCAGGGCAACACCATGCAGACTCGGCGTGTGAACCACCTCCCGGCGCGGTGGGCCGTCTCCTACCTTTGGGTCCGACTGGCGCAGTGCGCCTTGATGACCGCCTGAACCCGGTTAGTGTGTGACGAGTCGGTTGCAGCTCCTGCCTGCACACCGCTCGCATAGATGACATGTTGGCGAAGATGTGGAGGAGCTTCTTCGTCGATCATGCCCGAGTCGGCGCGACGGATCCTCTGTCCTGTTCGCCCACTCACGCCGGTCGCCGCCGACAACGCGGCGACCCGGTGTTCTAACAATGGAGGTTCACATGCTCCGACTCGCCATCGTGTTTATGGTCATTGCACTGATCGCCGCCCTGCTCGGTTTCGGTGGGATCGCAGGAAGCGCTGCGGGGATCGCACAGGTCCTCTTCTTCATCTTCCTCGTGGTGTTCCTGGTCGCCCTGGTCATGGGTCTCCTGCGCCGGGGTAGTGCCTAAAGGTCCAACGGGGTAGCCGCGTGCAGGGGGGACGCTCAGCCTTTGGGGTCCGTTTCTCCTCCGGGTCAGCCGTGACCCGCATCCGGGTACGCACCGAGGCTGAGGCGATCCCTCCTCACTGATCAGGTTCTGGCTTGCAACGCCCCTCTATCTGAGAGGGCCGGCGTCGAGGGCCGGCGTCGCGCTCGCGGCGCTCGCCATCCCGTCCCACTTGACCGCCTGACCGCCATCCCCGGGGCCCCCGGCCGCCGCAATTTTGGGCGTTACTTTAACATCGCCACCAACCACTCCCCCCTAGGCGGATGTAGTATGCTGCGCGTTGGCTGGTCCGGACCCAGCCGCACCCTAGGGAGAGGAGAGAGAACAGTGAGATACGTCATAGGTTTGGTCGGCGGCCTCCTGAGCGCAGGAGCCGCCCAAGCCGGCTTGTCCCTCGAGCTTCAGGACACCCCCGACATCTTCTCGAGCTTCATCGCCGTCACCTTCGACGCCACGACCGACAGCTTCGACGCCACCGGCTTCGCGCTCACGCTCGACAACGGCATGGGCCCCCAGGAGAACATCGCCAACGGCGGCTTCTCCCTCACCGCGACCATCGACGATGCCGGCGCCGCCAGCGCCGGCTCCCTCGCCATCTCGGGCGAGGTGCTCGGCAACGGCCCGGGGCTCCTCACGGGCGACCTCGACTCATTCGAGTTCATGCCCGGCGGCGGCGACCTGCTCGGCTTCATCTTCAGCGTCTCGGGCGGCGATCTGGCCGGCCTTTACGGCGGCATCGGCGCCGCCGTCGGCGTCATCCTCGACACCCAGGCCGCCTACTCGGGCGACTGGACCCAGAGCTTCACCGCCTCGGGCGGCGTCTCCGACACCGCCCCCGTCATCCCCGCCCCGGCAGCCGCGATGCTCCCGGCCATCTGCGCACTCGGCGCCGCCCGGCGCCGGCGTTCGTGACCGCACGGGCACCCCGCACGCTTGTCTACGCCGTGACAATCTCACGGCGTTTATGCCATTGATCTGTTCGTATCGGTAGGAGGAGATCGTTATGTCACGGCCACATTGCGCCTACCCCGCGATCCTCGCGGGCCTGCTTTCCGTTGGCGTGTCCAGCGCCCAACTCGGCCTCGACCTGGGCCACCCGTTGCTCACGTTCGATAGCCAGGGCACCACAACCTTCGACGCCGCGACCGGCGTCCTCACCATCGACGCCACGCCCATCGCGGTGCAGTTCACCGAGGGCCAGCCGCCCCGCTTCGTCACCCCCTCGGGCGACCCGCCCCAGGCATTCGTGACCCTCTCGATCGTCGTCGACGCCACGGGGCAGCTCGTCTCGGGCGTGCCGGGCGATGACCTCATCGTGTTCGGCCAGGTCGATGAAGACGGCGACGGCTCCCCCGACTACTCCCAGGTCCTCCTGGCCGGCGAGGTCGCCGACTTCGGCTTCAACGACAACGCCCCCGAGGCCCCCCTCCCCAAGGCCTCGCGCGGCCGCGCCACCTCGCTCATCTACAAAGCCGCACAGAACGGCTCGATGATCGCTGGCAACTTCCTCTCCACCGACGAGTACGAGCTCCAGTTCGACGCGACGGGCGGCTCCCTCCTCTCCCTCTACAACGGGCAGGACATCGGCGTCGAACTCGTGAGCGAGCAGTCCACCTTCGAAGGCGACTGGACCATGGACTTCGAGGGCGAGGCCAAGGGCAACATCGGCCCCGTCCCCCCGATGGACGACCCGGGCGCCTGCTGCCTCGAGACGGGCGAGTGCGTCTTCATCACCGAACCCCAGTGCCTGGCCGAGAACGGCGCCTTCCAGGGCGAAGGCGTGACATGCGAATCGCTCGGCACGTACACCTACATGCGAGAGTTCGGGTTCGGTGAGTCGCAGAACAACAGCGCCGGCAACGTCGACAAGTTCTCGACCACCTACAACCCCTCGACCCAGCGCATGACCCTCGAGGTCACTTTCTCACCCAAGGACGGCAACCTCCCCAACGGCTTCACCCACGTCGTCAACTGCGGGCCCAACCCCAAGAACCACCCGGGCGAACTCGCCATCTTCTACTTCGATGCCTCAGACACGGGCCCATGGCCCGACGGCCCCGTCCTCACCGTCTACGCCTACAACGGCGCCACCAACAGCCCCAACGACTCGTGGAAGGACGGCGACGGCGAAGGCTCCAACGACCCGGACTTCGACCTCATCGAGGCAAGCGGCTTCGACGATTCCTTCGTCTACGCCTTCATCGATCAGGACAACCCCGACGGCACACGCACCCTCGGGTTCGACATCGACGTCTCGGCCATCAACGCCCATGTGCCCGCCTTCCCCGCGCCCGACGGCTCGGAGTGGAAGGGCGCCGCTTTCGACACGGGCATCGGCTACTGGTTCCACCCCTTCAACTTCGAGAACCTCGACTACGAAGACGACCTGGGCTTCATCGAGAAGATCGAAGTCAACAAGCAGGGCTGGCTCGACTTCGCCAACGAGACCGCCGAACTCGAATCGGACTGCGTGCCGACCATCGGCGCCTGCTGCCTCATCACGGGCGACTGCATCGAACTCGGCGAGTCGGCATGCCTCGCCCAGGGCGGCGAATTCCAGGGACAAGGCGTCGGGTGCGACGAGCTCGACATCTTCGTCTACATGCGCGAGTTCGGGTATGGCGAAGCCCAGAACAACGACGCGGGCAACGTCGACAAGATGACCATGGTCTTCGACCCCCTCACCAACCGCCTCCTCCTCGAGGCCACCTTCTCACCCAAGGACGGGAAGCTCCCCGACGGCTTCACCCAGGTCATCAACAACGGCCCCAACCCAAAGAACCACCCGGGCGAGCTCGCCATCTTCTACTACGACGCCTCGGGCACGGGCCCGGGTGACGACCCGATCCTCACCGTCTACGGCTACAACGGCTCGACCGGAAGCCCCAACGACTCCTGGGAAGACGGCGACGGCGCAGGCTCCAACGACCCGGACCCCGACGTCATCGAGGCCAGCCTCATAGACGACTCCTTCATCTACGAACTCATCAACCGCGACAACGGCGACGGCACCATCACCCTCGGGTTCGACATCGACGCCACCACCATCAACAACCACACCCCCGCGTTCCCCGCGCCCGATGGATCGCCCTGGACCGGCGCGCAGTTCGACACGGGCATCGGGTACTGGTTCCACCCCTTCCGCTTCGACGATGTCGACTACGACAACGACGGCCTCATCGAAGACATCGACATCAAGAAGAAGGGCTGGCTCGATATCGCGAACGACACCGCCGACGGGAGCGAAGGCTGCGTGCCGGGCATCGGCGCCTGCTGCCTCCCGACCGGCTGCGTCGAGCTGTCCGAAGAGGCGTGCGTCGCCGAGGGCGGCCTCTACCAGGGCGACGGCGCCATGTGCGAAGACTTCGCGGTCTACGCCTTCTCCCGCAACTTCTCCGCCGCAGAGCAGAACCCCGGCGCGGGCCTCGTCAAGAACGTCAACGCGTTCTACAGCCCGTCCGCCGAGCGGCTCATGTGGCAGGTCTCCTACGCCGAGTCCCCCGAGGGCAACCTCCCGGACACCTTCTCCATCGTCATCAACGACGGCGCAAGCCCGTACAAGCACGGCGTGTTCGCCGTCGTCTACTTCGACGCCACCGCGCCAGACCCCATCGTCACCGTCTACGCCTACAACGGCAACAACCCCAAGAGCTACAAGGACGGCGACAACGACCCCTCCAACGACCCCAACCCGGACTGCATCGCCAGCTCGCTCATCGACGCCTCGTTCATCTACGAAGCGTCCGTCGAGAACATGCCGGGCATGCGCACCTTCGTCCTCGACATCGACGCCTCGGGCATCAACGCCCACACCCCCATGTTCCCCGCAGACGACGGCACGCCGTGGTACGGCGCCGCGTTCAACGAGAACATCGGCTACTGGCTCCACTCCTTCCTCATGGACCCGCCCGTCTATGACGCCGGCAAGCTCGTCACATGGCCGTTCACCAAGCAGGGCTTCGTCGACGTGTTCGGCGAACCCACCGACCTCTTCGGCTGCCTCGCGGCCCCGCAGATGGTCCTCCACTACGACTTCGCGGGCGTCACGGGCAACCTGGTGGAAGACCGCGTGGGCCAGGTCGACCTCGAACTCATCGAGGACGGTGGCGACATCGAACTCGTCGCCGACACCTACGGCGCCTGCGTCCTCTTCGACCAGCCCGTCAACGGCAAGTGCTGCGCCGTCACCGCCTCGCCGTTGAGCACCGAGTACCTCCGCCAGGCCCTCATGGCCACCGACGCCGTCACCGTCCAGGTCTTCTTCAAGCAGACCGACGACCACGACAACGGATCACGCATCCTGAGCTGGTCCCAGGGCACCAACGTCAACGACCGCAACTTCTCCGTCATCGGTGTCGACGGCCCCAACACCTTCGACAACTGGACCCGCCTCCGCACAACGGGCGGCACCTACAACGACGGCCCCACCAACGCCTGGAGCAACAACGTCCCGACCGTCTACACCATGACCTACGACGCCAACACCGACCAGAAGGTCCGCGTCTACCTCAACGGTGAACTCGCCTGGACCGACGACACCGCCGCCGGCACGCTCGACAACTGGCTGCCCTACAACCTCATGCTGGGCAACGAGTCGACCCTCAACCGCGCCTTCCAGGGCGCCATCTACGACGTCAAGATCTGGGACGGCCGACTGACCGACACCGAGATCGAGGCCAACGCTTCGACCCTGCTCAACCCGCCCGACTGGGCGACCGGGCAGTAGCCGCCCCCTCCCATCCCACGCATCATCACACCGCCGCCGGCTCACCGCCGGCGGCGGTCGCGCGCGCACCGACGCAACCGCGCACTCCCCTCAACTCATCCGCGCCACGGCCTTCGCCAACGCCTCCACGTCCCGCGTCTCCACGATCCGCGCCGCCTCGCCCGCACCAAGCCCCGATTTCGCCAGCGCCTGGTCCGCCCGCTTCCACAACCGCGCGAGCTTCTTCTCATCCCCCGCCGCGAGCGCCATCTCCGACACGATCTCGCCCAACCGGTGCGTGATGATCGTGTCCTGGTGCTCGTAGTAGCGGTTGATAATCTTCCGCTGGTGATTCGTGTACTCGCGTCCGCCTGCCATGGGGATCCTCCGCAGTTGCTGGGGTCGGGTCACTACATGGTAGAGAAACCCGAACCGACGGCGACCCCCCATCGTACCCCACCCCGGCACGCGCGCCACCCGAGACCCCTCTCTCCCCCTCCCCTCCATCCGGAGTACCCACCCATGCTCAACTGGCTCCGCCAGCTCGACGCTGTCCTACGCGCCCGACTCCTCTCGACCGCGCAACACGACGCCCTCACCTCCGCCCCACCCCGCCCGCGTAAGCGCATCCTCATCTCCCTCGCCCTCATCCTCGGCGCGATCTACGGCCTGTTCATGGGTTGGTACGCCGTCCGCATGAACGGCGCCGACGGCCTCAACCAGCTCGCCGCGTCCACCGTCAAGCTCCCGCTCCTCTTCCTCTTCACCTTCGCCATCACCTTCCCCTCGCTCTACGTCTTCAACACCCTGCTCGGCTCGCGCCTCACGTTCCACGACACCATCCGCGTCGTCGCGGAGTGGGTGCTCGTCATCCTCGCGGTCGCCGCGTCGCTGGGCCCCATCCTGGGTTTCTTCACCATCTCGACCGACAGCTACCTCTTCATCGTCCTGCTCAACGTCCTCCTGCTGGGCGTCGCGGGCGTGGTCGGGTGCGCCTCGCTCATGCAGCGCCTCCACGCCACCGCCGAGCGCGAGCGCGCCACGCGCCGCGCCGCCGAGCCGATCTCCCCACCCATCGCCGATCCACCGACCAAGCCCCTCCTCACCCCCATCGAGCCACGCCCCCGCGCCGACGCGGGCCGCGGCATGCTCCGCGTCTGGGTCCTCGTCTTCGCGATCGTGGGCCTCCAGATGGCGTGGGTCATGCGCCCGTTCATCGGCGCACCGGGCGAGCCCTTCACATGGTTCCGCCCCACCGACAGCCACATCTTCGAGGCGCTCCTCCGAGTCGTGCGCGGCCTGATCGGAGCCTGACCCATGGCGCTCGTCCCAGGGATCGCGCGCGACATCGAGCGCACGCTCCGCGCAACACTCATCCACCGACCATGGTGGGCCGGCCCGCGCATCGTCGTCACAACCACGCCCATCGTCGGTATCGCAACGGGCTCGTTCAGCGTCGACGACCCCTCCCGCGCCGTCCTCATGCTCTACGCCGCCATCAAGATGCCCATCCTCGTCCTCGCGACCACCGCGCTGTGCCTCCCCGCATTCTTCACACTCCACCTCTGCCTCGGCCTCCGGCGAGAGTTCCCCGTCGCGCTCCGCGCCGTGCTCGGCGGGCAGGCGATGTTCGCCATCGTCCTCGCATCACTCTCACCCCTCATCCCCGTGTGGTACACCGCCGTCGAGCGCAAGAGCGCCGCAGTCCTCGGCGCCGCCGCCCTCTTCGCCCTCGCCGCGCTCTGCTCGCTCACCGCCGTCCGCCGCGTCTACACGCGCGAGCTCCCGCGCCGCCCAGCCCACCGCTTCCTCGCCCTCGCGTGGTTCGCGCTCTACGCCCTCGTGGGCATCCAACTCGGCTGGATGCTCCGCCCCTTCATCGGCTCACCCGACCTCGAACCCGCCCTCCTCCGCGAAGAGGCCTTCACCAACGGCTACGTCGTCGTCCTGCGCATGCTCATCGGCGGTTGACGTCCCCCCGGGTTGACCCCCCCCGGGTGCCGCCTATAGTGGAAGCTGACTGCGGGGTAGAGCAGTCTGGTAGCTCGTCGGGCTCATAACCCGGAGGTCGCAGGTTCGAATCCTGTCCCCGCTATTCACATGACCCCAGGGTCACCGAGACTCTGGAGTTTGTTGTGCGCGGTGGGCCGGTCGTAACCCCGTCGTGGCCGGTTCGCCGACGTTGCGCGATGGCGGACGGAGGGATGATCGACCCGGCCCGGAGGGACGAAACGGCTTTGATAGACCGGGTCTCTCCAGTCTCTCGATGCCAGCCCGCCGGTATGACACGGATCCGGTCTCGCGCTGAAGGAAGTCTGGCTCAGCGACGTCACTGCGTTGCAGCCGCCGCCGCTGGTTCTTCCATCGACTGCTGGTGGGGAGCCTCAGGCCAGTCGATGAACACAATGCGCCCTTCGCGATTGAGCCACAGCGTCGTCAGAAAGGACGGCTCAGCAACCGCCCGACAGTAGATCAATTCGACGATGTCCTGTTCAAAGATCTCGATCGGGTGCGCATCCAGCCGCTCGCTCTGAATGAACTCGAGCCCGGTGGTCGAGGCAAATCGTCGCCGGATGTCCTCACCGAAGTACCAGGTCGGGTACGACGCATCGAGGAGCGGACTCGGCTCCCCAGTTCCCGCAGCCTGCACGCCACGCAGCATCGCTTCCATGCGCGCCGGTTGCGGATCGGCCGTGATCGCGCGCGATGCGATCGGTGCAATTCGCGCATTCAACACACCGAGAGCCCTTTGGCTCGTAGCGAAGTACGAGGCCTCGTTCACTGAATTCGTCAGCAGAATGAACACGAGGGATTCTTCCGGATACCACACGATCTGGCTACTGAATCCCGTTCGGAACGTCCCGGCGTGCTCGATCACGCGAGTCCCGTGCACTGGCACGACGAACCAGC
Source organism: Phycisphaerales bacterium (assembly GCA_965228605.1). Lineage (GTDB taxonomy): Bacteria > Planctomycetota > Phycisphaerae > Phycisphaerales > UBA1924. The sequence continues at coordinate 1,729,713 of OZ245825.1, read as the reverse complement.
CGAGCGCAGCCGGCGTTCGAGAGCCGCCTGTGAGCCGAACAGGCGACAGCATGTCCTGCGTGGCCGGGCGGCCAAGCAACGAAGCGTCTCGGATGCCACGGATCCATCGAACCATGTCTCTCGCTGTCGTCAACACACCCACGTCACCACGAGATTGGGCGGCCGCCGAAATCGGCATCCCGTGTCGCACTTCACCGTCTTCGACGAGATGCCCCGTCACGCGATTCGGAATGATCTCCGCCGGATCGTCGATCCTCGTGTCCTTCATTCCAAGAGGATCAAAGACGCGTGTCCGCATGACGTCCGCGTACGACCTCCCCGTGACGCGCTCAATGATCATGCTGGCGATGAACGGGCCACAGGAGTAGCTCCATCGTTCGCCGGGCGTGAACAACAACGGCTCCTGCGCGAGGGACTTCAGGAATTCCTGCTTCGTGCGAGTGATATAGAAGAAGTGGTCGTCTCCCAGCCAATCGTCGTGAAGAGACCAGTCATCCGGCAGCCCGCTGGAATGATCTAGGAGTTGGCGAATCGTGATAGCCTGCCACGACTCCGGGACCTCGGGCAGATGCTCACCAATTGAGTCGCTGAGAGAGAGCACGCCGTCCTGGTCGAGGAGCAGAATCGCTGCGGCGGTGAACGCCTTCGTCATCGAGGCGATGGCGAACACCGAGTCCGCCGTCACCGGCACGTCAAGCTCCACGTCGGCGCGACCCAGGTAGGCCTCGTACAGAACCTCATCACCTTCCATCACGATCACCGCCGCTCCGGTGCACTGAGCGGCGGCCAAGTCGGTTCGTAGGACTTCGTCAATGCGCTCAGCGACAGTCGTCTTCGACGCACACCCCGTCAGTGACAGGGTCATTGACGCCGGAACGAGCACACCGGCCGTGAAGACTCGGCGGCGCGATGATCTTGTCATGATCGCGGCCTCCATACGTCTCGTATTCTGATCGCGACCATCAGGAGAGGCAAGCAGGCCATAACCGGGCGTCTCTGAACCTGCCGGCATCGCGAGGCAAGTCGTCTCGCTGTTCCCGCCGCGAAATCGTGTTCCGAAGAGGGTTGCGCTCCCACTATTACCCGGTCGGTTCCAAACGCGACCGGCCCCATGGTTCACGAACGACGCCGCCGAGAGACCTCGGCGGTGTTGTCGGTCTTGGCCCGTGGTGGCGGGGTTTGGGAGCGGCCGGGGTTGCTGGGGCGTCTGTTCTTCCGACGACATGATGAGATGCCCCGTGCGCGAGTTCTGGCGGTTCATCTTTCGTCCAGCGAGTGTTCTCGGAATCTGCCGGTGTCCGGGCACAACTCATCTCGCTGCTTTCGCCTCGGGAAACAGTCCCGAAACGCGTTGCCAACCCTCTTCGTCACCGGAGAGGGTTGTTTCGCTTTGGGGGTGTCAGCCGCCCGCGATCGTGAGGACGCGACCCGTGAGCGGGGGCGAACGCGCGTTCAGTCCGAGTCCTTCCCCGCCGCGACGATCCGCCGGAGTTCACCCGCCTGTTCATCGGTCAGGAAGTAGAGGTGACCGTCCGGCCCCTGACGCACGTCCCGCACGCGCGCATCCATCGGGATCGTCTCTTCCCCGACGACGGTCGTGCCGTCGAGGTCGATGCGCCGGATCTGCCGCCCGACCAGGCCGCCGCTGAAGAGGTCGCCCTTCCACTCGGGCATGGCATCGCCCGTGTAGAACGCCAGCCCGCACGGCGCCTTGCAGGGCGTCCAGACCACCAGCGGATCGGTCTTGCCCGGGGCAGTCGTGGCGTCGCTGATCCGCGGGCCCGAGTACTCCCGGCTGTAGGTCACCTCGGGCCACCCATAGTTCGCGCCGCGCTCGATGATGTTCAGCTCGTCTCCACCACGAGCGCCGTGCTCAGTCGCCCAGATCGTCCCGGTCTCGGCGTCGTACGCCAGCCCTTGGATGTTCCGGTGGCCGATGCTGAAGACCTCGCGCAGGCCGCCCTCGAAGGCCGGCTCCTCCGCCGCAGGAGCACCCGCATCGGTAAGGTGCAGCACCTTGCCGAGGTGAGCACGCGGGTTCTGGGCCTGCTTGCGGATCCAATCGCCCTTGTAACGCACAGGCGGGTTGCCCCCGTCGCCAATGGCCAGCAGCATGGTGCCATCAGGCCGCCAGAGGATGCGGGACCCAAAGTGCTGCCCACCCGCCTTGTCGATGTTCACGCGGAAGACCTCTTCGACGCCCGCAAGGCGGTCGCCCTCGAGCTCGCCGCGGGCAACGACCGTGCGGTTGGCCGCCCGATCGCCCTGAGAGTAAGTCACGTAGACGAGCCGGTTCGACGCGAAGTCAGGGTGCAGCGAGACATCCATCAGCCCGCCCTGCCCGGACGCATAGAGCCCCTTGAACGCGTCGTAGACGGGGTCGGCAACAAGCACGCCATCGCGCACGAGGCGCAACCGCCCCGGCCGCTCGGTGATGAGCATGTCGTCCCCATCGCCGCCCGGGAGCCACGCGACCGCCCAGGGCCGCTCGAGCCCGATCAGGACCGTCTCGATCTCGTAGCCGCCCGCCTTCGGCGCTTCACCCGAGATCGGGACAGGACCCGTGACCGCCTGACCACCGGCGGAAAGCACGACAGCGCAAGCGGCGAGAAGAGCGAGCAGGCGGTAGATCATCGGCGTGTAGCTCCAACGTGAATTCAATGCGGGAACGCGATCGTCAGGAGAACTGTAAGACCGAGACAGGCCTTCGGCCCTACCCCTCGCGCAGGATCTTCTCCATCTTCTTCCCCTTCGCAAGCTCATCCACAAGCTTGTCCAGGTACCGCGCCGTGCGCGTGAGCGGGTTCTCGATGTCCTCCACCCGGTAGCCGCAGATCACGCCCTTGATCAGGCCCGCATTCGGGTTGAGCGTGGCCCGCTCGAAGAACTCCGCGAACGTCACCTCGTCGTCGATCTGCCGCTGGATCTGCTGATCGTCGAAGCCGGTCAGCCACGCGATCACCTCGTGCAGCTCTTCCTTCGTCCGCCCCTTCTTCTCTACTTTCGCCACATAGTGCGGGTAGACCGAAGAGAACGTCAACTGAGCGACTCTCGCATCGTGCTCGGGCGTTGTCGTGGGCATGGCCTGACCTCCGTCCAGATCGTCTGATGACCGATCGCATCATAGGACGCCACATGACCCCCACCCCTACTCGCGCTCAATGAACCACCACGTCGCCACCGCCGCCCGCCCCACCCGAGCCGCGGTCCTGAGGCTCGCCTCGTTCGCACAGTCGATCGTGCCGAACAACGTCAGATCGGGCGACTCAAGCGCCAGCTCCCGCGCCAGCGCCCGCTGAGCCAGCGCAGCGCTCCCACGTCCCAGGTGTGCACCGCTCACAACCTCCTCCATCACGAGGTACCCGTCGAGCCCGAACCAGGTCTCCCGGCTCACCGCGATCAGCCCCGCCCGCGCACCGTCGATGAGCCACCACGAAAGCCGCCCCTTGCCCTCACACTCCGCGAGCCCCTCCAGATCGGTCGGCGGCACGCGCTCCGCCAGCTCCACCGAGCGCGCGCGGAACGCCGCATACGCCTCGCGCACAAACGCATCCGCCTCATCGGGCTGAGCATCCTCCAGTTCGACAGACGCCGACCCGCGCCCCGCGTCCGACTGCGCGACAACACCGAGCGGCGCACCACACACCGCCTGGTCCCCACGCACCCGCCACCCATCACCGACAGAGGGCGCCCCCGTCCCGGCGTCGAACACCCGCGCACACCGGACGTCGAACACCCCGTACGCACCGACCACCGCCTCCGCAACGCGGGCGAGCGGCGGGCACGCCCCGGTCCACGCGATCACATCGACAAACGGCTGCGCCGCATCCCCCCCAAGGAAACGCACGCCGCACAGCACCTGCGCGCCATCCACATCAATCACGCGCTGCAGGTAGTCCGCCGGCGCCCCGCGCCCGATCAGCCCCGCAAACGACTTGGCATGGCCCATGTCAGTGCACCGCCCAAGCTGCACCCCGAACTCCTCGTCCCACTCGCGTTCGATCACCGCCGGGTCGCGCCACTGCGCAAACGCCGGCGGGACCCGCCCCAGGAACCCCCTGCGCAGCCCTTCGCGATCCACCGCGCCCTCATCAACAAGCCTTGTCATCGCAGCTTCATGCTCGCATACGCCACCGCCACAAACACGATCGACAACACCCAGCAACGGATCACGACCTTCGTCTCCGCCCAACCGCCCATGTGCAGGTGCCAGTGGTAGGGGGCGCACCGGAACACCCGACGCCCCGCGCCCGTCCGCCGCTTCGTCCACTTGAACCAACCCACCTGGATCACCACGCTCAGAATCTCGATCATGAACACGCCCGACATCACGAGCACCACAAATTCCTGGCGCAGCACGACCGCGAGATACCCGATCAGCCCGCCCAGCAGGAGCGACCCCGTGTCACCCATGAACACCGACGCGGGCGAAGCGTTGAACCACAGGAAACCCAGGCACGCCCCCGCCAGCGCCGCCGCCACCACCGCGAGCTGGTCCGCCGTCGCGACATAAGGCACGAGCAGGTACCGCGCCGCATCGTTGTCGCCCGCGATCAGGCAAAGCCCGACGAGCCCGAGCGCCACCACGATCGTCACCCCGGATGCGAGCCCGTCCATCCCGTCCGTGATGTTCACCGCGTTGGACATCCCCGCCATGAACACCGTCATCATCGCGACATACGCCCAGAGCGGGAGGTAGAGCACCCCATCGTTCACCGCACCGATCGGGCTCTCGTAGGTCTTCTGGAAAGGCAGGTTGATCGCGTGCGCGAGCCCGTCGGTCCCCTCGCCCGCGCGGAACGCGAAGTAGCCGATCAGCGCGCCGAGCCCGAGCTGAAACACGAGCTTCTCCCACGCGTGCAGCCCCTGACGCGACCCGCCCGGACGCGACGACGCGGTCAGCTTGAGCCAGTCGTCAAACCCACCCAGGATCCCAAGCCACGCCACCACCACCACCGCGAGCCTGACATAGCTCCCGCCCACCTCGTGCCCCGCGCCAAGCCCAAGGTCGCCGAACAAGACCGTCGCCAGCAGGATCGCAGCCCCGATCAGCAGCCCGCCCATCGTCGGCGTGTTGCTCTTCGACTTCAGCGCCTCGTCCAGCGCCTCGACATCGAACCGCGCCTGGTCCCCGATCTTCTTCGCCGCGAGCCACCGGATCGCGCGCGGCCCCACCACGAGCACAAAGAAGAACGCCCCGAGCCCCGACGCGATCACCCGGAACTCGAGCTGATCGAGCACCATCAGGAACCGATAGAGCCCCACCGACTGGAGCCAGGGTTGGAGGAGTTCGAGCAACGAGAGCAGCATGCAACGCTGACTCTACCCGATCGACGCCCGACCCGTGGGCGGGGCGAACGCCGCGCGGAGCGCCTCGGCCGCGCGTTCCATGCGCATCCCACGCGACCCCTTGATCAGCACCACGTCACCATCGCCCACCAGGCGGGCCGCCCGCTCGAACGCATCATCGTCACACGCCTCGAAGAGCCCACCCCCGTCAAGCCCAGCCCGCCGCCCCGCCGACGCCATCTCAGGCCCGAACAGCAACGCCCGATCGCCCAACCCAAGCCCCACGACCCGCGCAACCACCTCGTCATGCGCCGCCCGCGACGCCTCGCCCATCTCGAGCATGTCCCCAAGCATCACCACGCCCCGCCGCCCCCGCGTCACCGTGCCCAACTCCTCGAGCGCCGCAAACACCGACTCGGGGCTCGCGTTGTACGCATCATTGATCAGGGTGACCCCGCCAAGGCGCTCGACCGCCATCCGCATGGGCGGCGGAGTCACACCACGCAGGCCCCGCGCGATCAACTCATCGCTCACCCCGAGGTGACGCGCCACGACCACCGCGAGCGCCGCGTTCCGCGCGTTGTGCGCCCCGCCCATGGGCGCCCAGAATCCCGCGCCATCGCCCAACGCAAACGCCACGCCCCCATCCCTCGCTTCGATCCCCTCGATACGCACACCCGCCTCGACGCCAACGCCCACCGCGACGAACGACCCGAGGTGCGGCGCGAGCGCACCCGCCGCGTCCCCCGCCACCACCACAAGCCCGCCCGGACGCACGTGCTGGCCCAGCACGCTCTTCTCCCGCGCGATCCCCTCACGCCCCCCAAGCCCCTCCGAGTGCGCACGACCGATCGACGTGAACACCGCCACGTCGGGCTCGATCAACCCCGCAAGCACACCCATCTCACCCGGCGCATTGATCCCCGCTTCGCACACGAGGTAGCGATCGCCTTCCTCTGCGCCGAGGATCGTCAGGGGCACACCGATCTCGTTGTTGAAGCTCTTGGGGCTCGTGTGCCCGCGCATCGCGCCGCTCAGAGCCGCGTCGATCAGGCGCACCGTCGTCGTCTTCCCGTTCGACCCCGTGACCCCGATCACCGAGCAACCCGTGAGCGACGCCCGGTGTGCGCGCGCCAACGCGTGCAGCGCGCCGAGCCCCTCTCCCACGAGCAGCACCGGCGCGAGCCCCGTCTCTCCAGCAGCCTGCGCACGCCCCGCGTCATCGCTCACCACGATGCCCGCCCCAAGCCGCGCCGCTTCCATCAGGTAGTCGTTCCCATCGAACCGCTCACCCCGCAGCGCCAGGAAGACCTGCCCACGCCGCAGCGCCCGCGTGTCCGTGCTCAGCCCGCCCAACACCCGTGCCCCCGGCGCGCCCGCGCCCACCCAGCGCCCGCCCGTCACCTCCGCGATCCGCGCCGCGGACCAGATGCCCGTTGTGCCCGCGCCCACGCTCACGACGCACCCGCGCTCACGCGCGCCCGACCATCGAGCGCCGCCCGCGCACGCTCGACGTCGTCGAACGCGACCGTCCGCGTCCCACCCGACGCGTCGGGCAGCACCTGCTCGTTCTCGTGCCCCTTGCCCGCGATCAAGACCACATCCCGCGCTCCCCCCGCGTCGATCGCCCCCCGAATCGCCGCGTCGCGATCCACATGCACCTCGACGCCCGTGCGCTGGTCCGCCGGGATACCCCCAAGGATGTCATCGATGATCCCCGAAGGGCGCTCGGACCGTGGGTTGTCCGAGGTCACGAACACCAGGTCCGCCCCCCGACGCGCCGCCGCCCCCATCCGCGGCCGCTTCGTCCGATCGCGCTCACCCCCACACCCGAACACCACGATCACCCGACCACCAAGCCCATCGGCGAGCCCCCGCACCACACGCAGCGCATTCGCCAGCGCATCGTCTGTATGCGCATAGTCGACAAAGACCGCAGGAAGGTCACCGCACCCGTGCCCGACCCGCTCGAGCCGCCCCGCGGGCGTCCGCAACCCAGGCAGCGCCCGCGTCAGCCGCGCCATGTCAGCGCCCATCGACGACGCGGCGACGAGCGAGAGCAGCGCGTTGAGCGCGTTGAAGTCGCCCAACACGCCAAGCCGTGTCTCGATCAGACCCCAGGGTCCCGTGAACCGCGCGGGCGTCCCCTCGAGCGTGGGCGGCCCCGCCCACCAAGTGCACGCGGCGCCAGACCCCTCGGCCCCGCACCGCACGATCCGCGCCCGACAGCCCTCCACCATCGCCGCCGAAGCAGGATCGTCCACGTTGATCACCGCCGTCGCCCCGTGCCGCAAACCCGCAAACAGGCGAGCCTTCGCCGCCCGGTAGTTCTCCACCGTCTTGTGGTAGTCGAGGTGGTCACCCGTCAGGTTCGTAAAGACCGCGGCATCGAACGACAGCGCATCGGTCCGCCCCTGCGCGAGCGCATGACTCGAGACCTCGAGCGACGCCGCGACGCAGCGCGACTCCACCATCGTCGCGAACGTCCTGCTCAGTTCGATCGCCGGCGGCGTCGTCATCGACGCCCGAGCCACCTCGCGCCCGTCCTCGATCGTGACCGTCCCGATCAGCCCGCACCGCATGCCCGCCGCGCCAAGCAGCCGGCTCACCATGTGCGCGACCGTCGACTTCCCATTGGTCCCCGTCACCCCGCACAGCGCGAGCCGACGCGAGGCATTCCCGAAGAACCGCTCGGCGATCAGGGCCGTCGCGATCGGCAGGTCGCGCACGCGCACCACGGGCACGCCCACATCGCCCATCTCCGCCGACTCATCCGTCAGCACCGCGACCGCGCCCGCCCGCACCGCCTCGTCGATAAACCCGCGCCCATCCACCCGGGTGCCCCGCTTGGCCACGAAGAGCGAGCCAGGCAGCACGGTCCTGCTGTCCTCAGTCAGGTCGCAGATACGCACCCCGCGCCAGGACGGGTCGGTGTCGATCGCTTCAACTTCCTGGGTCAACTCGCCAAGGTCCACGCGACGCCTCCGCTGTTCCTCTGCCCGCTCGGGTGATGCTATCGCATGCGCCGGAAGCGCGCCTCAGAAACGATCGCTAGGGCAGCACAAGCATCGCGTCGCCATAGCTGAAGAACCGGTACCCGCGCGCCACCGCCTCCTCGTACAGCCCGAGCAACTCCTCCACCCCCCCAGGCAGCAGCGCCGCGACCAGAAGGAGCAGCGTCGATCGGGGAAGGTGAAAGTTCGTCAGCAGCGCATCGGTCAACGCCGGGGCATACCCCGGCGCAATCATCAGGCGCGTCCACCCGCTCCACCCCTCGCAGTCTGCGTCCGCTTCGACCGACTCCAGTGCCCGACACGTCGTCGTCCCCACCGCCACGACCCGCCCCCCGCCCGCACGGGCCCGGCCAATCGCGTCGAGTGTGCCCGCGGGCACCTCGCACCACTCCGCGTGCATGGGGTGCTCGCGCGGGTCGTCGACCTCGATGGGCTTGAACGTCCCCGCACCAACGTGAAGCACCACGCCCGCCTGCCCGACCCCACGCTCGCCCAGCGCCGCGTCGAGCTCGGGCGTGAAGTGAAGCCCCGCGGTCGGCGCCGCGACCGACGCCGCCTGCGCCGGGTCCGCGTACACCGTCTGGTACCGCTCCGGATCCGCGCTGTCCTCCGCCGCCTCGCCCGCGTCGCGCCGCGCCTTGAGGATGTAGGGGGGCAAGGGCACCCACCCCACCCGCCCGAGCACCCCAACCGCCGGCCCCGCGCCGTCCACCCGCACCACCCACCCATCCGCGTGCCGCTCGACAAGCTCGATCTCCGCGCGCTCCCCCCCGCGCTCCACCACCACCCGCACACCCTCGCGGAGCTTCCCGTTCGAGCGCAGCATCACCTCCCAAACCCCGCGCTCCCGCTCCCGCAGGAACAGCCCCTCGACCCGCCCGCCCGAATCCACCCGCTTCCCGATGAGTCGCGCCCGCACCACCGCCGAGCGGTTGCGCACGAGCAGATCACCCGCGCGGAGAAGCCCGGGCAGTTCATGAAACATCCGATGCTCGACCCGCCCCGCCCCGCGCCACACCACCATCAGGCGCGACCCATCCCGACGCTCCGTGGGGTGCCGCGCGATCAGCGCCTCGGGCAGTTCGAAGTCCAGATCATCGGTGCGCATGGACCCCGAGGGTAGGGGTGGAGTGATGTGGTCGTGGCACAACACGCCACGTGGCGTCCGTGCAACACCCGCGCCCTCCGAACCCCCTCACGACCCCCCAAGGGCCCCGGCACGGCCATTACACCATGCCGGACGTGCACCTCGGTCCAGTTCAGACAGGCCCACCCAACGCGGCTATCCCGCCGAAGGTGTCCCACGCGCTCGAACCGCTCGCCCACGCCATGAGCACGCGCACCAGGACCGTCCACAAGGGCATCGCAACCCCCGAGGCCCAGCCATACTGGCAATACCTCGAGAAGCAGAACCGTCGCCACGACATCCGCCCCGACCTCACCCTCCGCCCGCCCGCCGCCGACGATGGCGTCGCCTCCTACCGCCCTCGCCCATGCCCGTGCAAGCCCGCCGCCGCGTCCGGGCCGCAAGCCGACCGCCCCGCTTACGCCATGCCGCGCATCGGCGAGGTGCCCGCCTCGAAGCAGGTCGAGCACGAACTGCGTGTCGATGTCATGCGGGTCCGCCAGCACCTCTCAGCACGCGGGCGGCTCGTCGACGCCATGGCCTGACGCCCCGGGGCTACTCGTCCTTCGGGGCCGCCGCGATCAGGCGCTCGCCTTGGTCGGGCGTCATCGAGCCCTCGGCGATGTACGCCGCGATCTCGCGCCGCGACCGCTCACGGGCCCGCGTCGACACCATCGACGTGATCGACCCGCAGATGATCGCGACCACCGCCACCCCGCCGCCAATGACCCAGAACCCGTGGTCCTTGAGCACGTCGATGAGCTCATGGGCCAGCTCGTAGTCGTTGGAATTCTGGGCAAGGCAGCCCAGCGGGATCATCGGGTCGATCATGGCGTGGTCCTCCCACGAGGGTGCGGGTCATCACTTCGTTGGGAAGCGGGCCGCCCCGCTTTCAAGCCTACCTCGCCCCGGCGCGGTGGGAAGCGGTATCCTCTCAGGACATGGCCCTCACGCCCCTTCTGAATGCCGAACAAGCGATCGTGATGTCGCACGCCGATTCGCGCGATGCGGTCCTCACCGCCATCGCCGAGCGGGCCTCGTCGCTCACCGGGCTCCCGGCCGACGCGATCTGCGCCGCACTCACCGAGAAGGAGGACGCCCAGTCGACCGCGACCCCCGAGGGCGTCGCCTTCCCCCACGCCCTCCTCGACGGGCTCGACGCGACCGTGCTCGTCCCGGTCCTCTGCCGGGGCGGCGTGGCCTTTGGCAAAGGCCAGGACTGCGATGTCATCGTCGGCATGTTCGGCGCCGCATCCAAGCCCTTCGAGCACGTCCGCGTGCTCGCGCGCCTCGCACGTGTGCTCAACGCCCCCGGCGCGCTCGAACGCATCCGCGCCTCCGTCGACGCCCACGGCCTCGTCGAAGCCCTCGCACACGAGGACGCACGCCATGCCTGAAGCGCCAGACCCGGGCGCAACCACTGCGCCCGACACACCACCGCCCGCCAGGAGCGAGCGAGTGCTCATCGTGATGATCCTCTCCGAACCCTCCACGTTCGACGAGATCGTCACCACCATGCTCGACGTCGGACTCGCCGGAACCGTCATCGAGTCCAAGGGCCTCATGGCGCTCATCCGCGAGGAGATGCCCATCTTCTCAGGCCTCGCCTCGATGCTCCCCCAGACAACGGGCACACGCGTCGTCATGTCGATCGCGAAGCGCGAGACCGCGCAGAAGTTCATGGGCGTCCTCGAAGAGGAGTTCGATTCCTCGGACCGCCCCATCGCGTTCAGCGTGGCGATCGATGCGATCGTCGGCGCGCGGAACTAGCGCATTCGGGAACCCAGAGCGTGCCGGGGCGTGCCGCCCCGGTCTCCGCGCCGGGATAACCGCCTCGGCCGGGAGCCTCACACCTGGCTCCGGAACCGCGGCGACACGCCCCGCCTCGCTGGGCACGCAGGCCTCATCGCCTATACTCCGCGGCCCAATCGACCCAACCGCCGACCGAACCGACGGAGCCCGCCCAATGGCCAATCTCACACTCGTCCAAGCCATCAACCTCGCCCTCGCCCAGGAGATGGAGGCCGACGACCGCGTCCTCATCCTCGGCGAAGACGTCGGGCTCAACGGCGGCGTCTTCCGCGTCACAGAAGGCCTCCAGGCACGCTTCGGCGAAGACCGCGTCGTCGACACACCCCTCGCCGAATCCGGCATCATCGGCACCGCCATCGGACTCGCCATGGGCGGCCTCCGACCCGTCCCCGAGATCCAGTTCGAGGGCTTCCTCGGACCCGCCTACGACCAGATCGTCAACCACGCCGCACGCTACCGCACCCGCTCGCGCGGCAGCGTCACCATCCCCCTCACCATCCGCGTCCCCGTCGGCGGCGGCATCCACGCCCCCGAACTCCACTCCGACTCCCCCGAGACCATCTACTCCCACCACCCGGGCATCAAGGTCGTCATGCCCACCACGCCCTACGACGCCAAGGGCCTCCTCATCAGCGCCATCCGCGACCCCGACCCCGTGATCTTCTTCGAGCCCAAGCGCGTCTACCGCGCCTTCCGCGAAGAGGTCCCCGAGGACGAGTACACCGTCCCCATCGGCAAGGCCAAGGTCGTCCAGGACGGCGCCGACCTCACCCTCGTCACCTGGGGCGCCACGCTGTTCCAGTGCCTGGAGACAATGGACAACCTCCCCGAAGACCTCTCGGTCGAACTCATCGACATGCGCACGATCTACCCGATCGACATCGACACCGTCGCCGAGTCGGTCGAGAAGACCGGCCGCTGCGTCATCGTCCACGAAGCCCCCAAGACCGCCGGCATGGGCGCCGAACTCAGCGCCCTCATCCAGGAACGCTGCTTCCTCCACCTCAAGGCCCCCGTCCAGCGCGTCGCCGGCTTCGACACCGTCATGCCCTACTACAAACTCGAACTCGAGTACCTCCCCGACCCGAAGCGGATCGGCAAGTCAGTGCTGGAGTGCGCGGCGTATTAGGTAGTGCCGAGCGCCGGCCGCCGGCACGCCGGAGCATACAGGTGAGGGCACCACGGCCGGCTCGTCCGGCCGTTCTGCGATCTGCGACGAGGCCAGAAAGCCCGTCGCTAACGCTCCGGGCTCGCAGCTGGCACCAAGTGGACGAGTTGCACAGACTGCGAGCCGAGAGCGTAAGCGACCGGCTTCTTCAGTTCACCATCACCCGTTACGATCACCCCATGCCCGCCTACCTCCTCACCTGGACCACCTACGGCACGTGGCTCCACGGCGATCGGCGCGGCTCAGTCGATCGAGACCACAACACGCGCGGCACGCCGATCGTTGCGCCAGACGCCCGCCTTCGCTCCTTTCGCGCCTCCCTCGCGAAGCACCCGCCGCTTCGTCTTGACCACTCATCACGATCAATCGTCGAAGACGCGATCCGCGAGGCATCAGCGCACCGGAACTGGCTGATTCGCGCGATCAGCGTCAGGTCGAACCACGTCCATGCGGTCATCGAAGCCGAGCATCCGCCGGAACGTGTCCTGGCTGACCTGAAGGCCAGAGCAACCCGAGCCCTCAGGGAGCAGGGCGCGGTCGAACCCGACCGCCCCGCCTGGACCCACCACGGCAGCACACGTTGGCTCAAGACCGAGCGATCACTGCACCGCGCACTCGACTACGTCCACAACGAACAGGATGCACAAACTGCGAGCCCAGAGCGTCAGCGACGGGCTTCTCCGGGTGATGAGTAACGACAATGCCGAGCCGGACGCTCCCGCCTCGCAACGCGAGTCACCCCACGCCCGCCGGCACAAGCGGCCACGCCGACCCACACTCCGGGCACACTCGCGGCCCCGCCACCGGCCTCCCATCCTCATCGAACTCATCAAACGCATCGATCCCGCGCAGGTCATACCCACACGCCGGACACTTGCAGCCGCGCAGCGCCGCCGCGAGCCCCGTGTTGCTCCGCACGAGCTTCGCCCTGCTCACCAGCCCGACGACAAGCAGCACCATCAACACCAGGCCGACCGCCGGGAAGACCACCGAGACGTAGATCAACGCAAGGATCGTCAGCAGTTGCGACACCGACCGCGCAAGGTAAGGCGAGATGTGTTGCAAGAGCCAAAGGCCCAACCGCCCCAGCACGCCCGGGTTCGCCGGATCGGCAAGCCACCGCGCCCGCCGCGCCAACAACTCGGCGCGGAGCGCATCGTCAAGCCCATCGCCCGACGCGACCGCCGCCTCGACACCTTCCACACGCAACCGATGGCGGTCCTCACGCGTCGCCGCGGCACGTTGGCGCACTCGGTCCCAGGGTGAGGCGGTCACGAGGCGAGTCTACCGCCGAGCCCCTCACCCACTCAACAACCGCTCCAGGAAGTGAATATCCACCCCACCCTTCTGGAACGCTGCGTTCTGCATCAGTTCCTTGTGCAGCCCAATCGTCGTCTTGATCGGCGCAACATGGAACTCTTCCAGCGCCCGCGACACACGCCGGATGCACGCCGCCCGGTCCTCCGCGTGCACGATCAGCTTCGCGATCATCGAGTCGTAGTGGGGGGGCACGCGGTAGCCCGCGACGACGTGCGTGTCCATGCGCACGCCGGGGCCGCCCGGCGGATCGAACCGCTCGACCGTCCCAGCGCTCGGCGCAAAGTTCCGCTGCCAGTCCTCCGCGTTGATCCGGCACTCGATCGCGTGCCCACGCACCTTGATATCGCGCTGGCGGAAGGGCAGCTCATCGCCCGCCGCGACCTTGATGCCCGTCTGCACAATATCCACACCCGTGATCATCTCCGTCACCGGGTGCTCGACCTGGACGCGCGTGTTCACCTCGAGCAGGTAGAAGTTCTGCTTCTCGTCCATGAGAAACTCGACGGTCGCGGCCCCCGCATACTCCGCATTTCGGATCAGCTTCGCCGCCGCCTTGCACACCTCATCGCGCTTCTTCGGGTCGATGTTTGGGCCCGGCGCCTCTTCGATCAGCTTCTGATGCCGCCGCTGGGTCGAACAGTCGCGCTCATAGAGGTGCACCGCACTCCCATGCTTGTCGCCAATGCACTGCACCTCGACGTGGCGCGCCCGCTCGAGGAACTTCTCGACGTACACCGATCCGTTGCCGAAGGCCGCCTGGGCCTCCTGGCGCGCCTGCCCGATCGCCTTGCGCAGCTCAGCCTCGCTGCGCGCGATCCGCATCCCGCGCCCGCCCCCGCCCGCCGCCGCTTTCACGATCACGGGGTACCCGATCTTCTCACCAACCGCGACCGCCTCCTCAGGCTCCTCGATCGCGCCGTCCGACCCCGGGAACACGGGCACCTTGCTCTTCCGCGCCAGCGCCTTGCACGAGATCTTGTCGCCAAGCTTCGCCATCGCCTCGGGCGACGGCCCGATGAACTCGAGCTTGCAGTCCCGACACACTTCCGCGAAGTGCGCGTTCTCCGCAAGGAAGCCGTACCCCGGGTGGATCGCATCGCACTCGGTAACTTCCGCCGCCGCGATGATGTGCGGGATCTTCAGGTAGCTCTCAGCAGCCGGCGCACGACCGATGCAGATCGAGCGGTCGGCAAGCTCGAGGTACGGCGCATCGCGGTCGCCCTCGGAATACACCGCGACCGCCTCGATGCCCAGCTCGTGGCACGCACGGATGATCCGCAGCGCGATCTCGCCGCGGTTGGCAATCAGGACCCTGTTGATCATCGCCCTAGCTCGGCCTCACCAGGAAAAGCTCCTGCCCGAACTCAACCGCCTCCGCGTTCTTCACAAGCACCTTCTCGATCGTGCCCGACACCTCCGCCTTGATCTCCGAAAACACCTTCATCGCCTCCACGATGCACACCACCGTGTCATCGCTGACCGATGCGCCGGGCGCGACGAAGGGCGGGCTCTCGGGGTCCGCCGCGGTGTAGAACGTGCCCACCATGGGAGACACGATGGGCACGAGCCCGTCGTCGACGTCGCCACCGCCGCCCGCATCGCCCGACGGCGCCGGAGCCGCCGCGGCCTGCGCATTCGCGTTTGGCGTCACGCTCACCTGAGGCTGGGCGGGCATGAACCCGCCCGCCGTCGGCCGCTTGAGCGACACCGTCTCCTGGTCATCGCGCAGGTCGAGCTCCGACAGGTCGTTCTCGACCATCAGCTTGACCAGTTCCTTGAGCTTCCTGATATCGATCATCGTGTCGCCCACTCTATGTCTGTCGGGAGCGAGCAGAGGTTCGTATGCCCCCGCTCGGTCACGACGATGTCATCCTCAATCCGCACACCGCCAACGCCCGGCAGATAAATCCCGGGCTCGATCGTCACCACCATCCCGGGCTTGAGCACCGCCCTGGACAGCTTCGAAAGCGAAGGCGCCTCATGAATGTCGAGCCCGATCCCGTGCCCGAGCGAGTGCCCAAACCTCGGCCCAAACCCCGCGCGTTCGATCACCCCACGCGCCACGCCGTCCACCTCGCTGCACGCCACCCCGGGCCCGACCGCGTCGATCGCCGTGAGTTGCGCCTCGCGCACGACCTCGTAGACCTCGCGCACCTTGCGTGGCCACCGCCCGAGGGCCACCGTCCGCGTCATGTCCGAGCGGTAGCCCTCCACCGTCGCGCCCCAATCAAACAGCACGGGCTGGTTCGCCCCCGCCTTGGTCCTGCCGGGCACCGCGTGCGGCTTCGAGCCATTCGCCCGTGCCGCAACGATCACGCCGAACGCCGGCTCCTCGGACCCGCGCACACGCATCTCGTACTCGAGGCGTGCCGCGATCTCGAACTCGGATTGCCCGGGGCGCAGCTCCGCGAGCGTCGCCTCCATCGCCTCCTGCTGGACCTTTACCGCCCTGCGCAGGTGTGCGATCTCCTGCGCATCCTTGATCTCGCGCAGCGCCGACACCACACCCTTGGTGTCCTTGAGCCGCTTCGCCCCCACACCCTTGGCAAGCGCCCGCCGCTCGCTCACACGCATGTACTCGCTCTGCACCCCGACCCGATCACCCTTGAGCCCGCCCAGCAGGTCAACAAGCGCCGATGTCATATCGCCCCTGCGCATCACCACGCTCACCGCGGGCTTGAGCGGCGCCACGTCCTCCTCGAAGCGGAAGTCCGACACCACCGTCATCCTGCCCGACGTGCGCACGACCGCGCTGCTCGCCTCACCCGTGAACGGGCACAGGTAGCGGATGTCGCGCGGGTTCGTGATGAGCAGGGCATCCACACCCTCATCGCGTAGGGCAGCGCCAAGACGCTTCCGCCGGTCCGCGTAGACATCACCCGACCCGCGCTTCTTCGACGAGGCCCTCCTGCGCGTCGTCGCGCGTGTGGCGGTTGGAGCAGCGCAGGGGGGGGTGGCAGGGGGGGGCGGAGTCATAGGGGGCGGAGTATACCCGCAAGCGACGCTCAGGCCCCTCGATCAACCATCCCACGGCATCGAGCCCGGCGGGCGCAACCCCACGGGCTTCGAGAGCACCTCCGTCGCCGCGATCAGCGCCCGAAGGTCCGTCTTGCCACCATGCAACAGCGCGTGCGCACGACGGGCCTCCGCACCCCCCGCCGCCGTGGCGCCCGCGCGACGAGCGCCCGGCGCACCGATCATCCCGATCGAGAGCAGGTTCGCCTGCGTCTGGCGGAGCTCTGCCGCCGCCTGACGCTCGCGCTCCTCGCGAAGCCGCTTCCGCTCGAGCCGACGACGCTCACGCTCGCGCCGCTCAGCCTCGAGCTCCGCCTCCGCCGCACGCGCTGCGCTCTGGCCCGCGGGCAACGGACGCACCACCGTCGTCGGACGCGTCGAGACGGGCGCTGGCGGACGCCGGCCCGCGGGTGGTCGCACCACCACGCCGCCGCCGCCCTGCGCACCGCCCTGTGCCTGCTGCTTCTTCAACTCGCGGAGCTGCGCCTGACGCCGCTCTGCGAGTTCCTTCAGCCGCGCATCCTGCGCCTGGGCCTTGGACTGGGGCGCCGGCTGAGGCCGCCCCGTGCGGATCTCCTCGTCACGACGCCGGCGCATCTGCTCACGCAGCCGCTTCCGCTCCGCCTCCTCCTTCATCTTGTTGATCGCCCACGAGATCGCGCCACTGCCCACGACCAGGAAGATCACCAGGATCTGCAGAAGGTTGGAGAAGTTGCCCATCGACGAAGTCTACCCGCCATCGACCGATGGGGCCGCGAGCGAGCGCCCCCCGAGCGTCGCCATCTCGAACGGCGTGCCGAACAACTCCGCGAGCCGCTCCGCCGGAATCCCATCTCCCAACGGACCACCAAACGCCACACGCCCGCCCGCCTCAAGAGCAAGCACCCGATCCCCCACCAGCTGCGCAAACGCCAGGTCGTGCGTCGCGATGCACACCGCCAGCCCCGCCACCGCGAGTTCCCTCAGCAGCCCGTGGCACAGGCGCACCTGGGCCGGGTCCAGCGCCGAAGTCGGCTCATCCGCGAGCAGCACCTTGCCGCCCATCTCCCCCCCATAGCCAAGCTGCGCCAGGGCGCGCGCGATCGACACCCGCTGCTGCTGCCCGACGCTCAACTCGTGATAGCGTGCCCCCGCGAGAGCAGTCACCCCGACCCGCTCGATCGCCCGTGCAACGACCCCCTCATCCGCCCCGACCGCGTACCGCCCAAGCCGCACCACCTCGCGCACCGTCAACGCGCCACTCACCTGGCTCCGCTGGGCGACCAGCGCGATCCGTCGCGCCCGCCGGCTCGGGCTCAACGCCGCAAGCTCCGTCCCCCCAAGCTCCACACGCCCCCGCCCCGCGCGCGCCACGCCGCCCAGCACACGCAACAACGTCGACTTCCCCGACCCGTTCGCCCCGATCACCGCCAGCACCCCCGCGCCCACCTCAACACTCACACCCGAGAGCACCGGCGCGCCACGCCCATACGCAAACGTCACATCCCTCGCACAGAGCGTCATCACGCCGCCCCCCCGCCCCGCACACCCCTCCGTTGCAGCATCGCGATGAACACCGGCGCACCCACCAGCGCCGTCACCACACCGATCGGCACCCGACCCGCATCCGTCCGCGCCACCGCCACCAGCGCATCAGCTCCCACGAGCAACGCCCCGCCAAGCAGCGCCGCGACCACCACCACCCACCGGTTCGCACCCCCCACGCCCATCCGCGCCACGTGCGGGCACACCAGCCCCACGAACCCGATCGGCCCCGCGATCAGGATCGTCGCCCCCGTCATCACGCCCGCGAGCAGCAAAACGCTCAGACGGAGCCGCTTCAGGTTCACCCCCACCGACACCGCCTCATCATCACCAAGCGATGCCGCGTCCAGCGCAGGCCCAAGCCACGCGCTGAGCCCAACCCCGACCACCCCAAGCACAAGCACCCCCACGATCATCGTCGTCGAGGCGCCCTCGTTCAGCTCGCCAAGCATCCAACGCACGTACGCCTCGAGGCCCACGCCGGGCATCAGGTGCTGGATGAACCCCGTCAGCGCCCCGCACATCACGCCCACCATCACCCCGACCAGGATGAGCGTGGGGGGGTCGAGCACGCCCCCCCGATGCCCCAGCGCATACACCACCCCAAGCACACCGCACGCGCCGATCAGCGCAGGCGCCACAGGGGTCGCGAGCGCCGTGCCCGCAAGCCCGAACGAATGCACCGCGTAGAGCCACACCGCAACCCCGAGCCCCGCCCCCGCCGTCAGCCCGAGCACCCACGGAGACGCCAGGTCATTCCGCATCGTCGCCTGGAGCAAGACGCCGCTCGACGCCAGCGCGATCCCGACCGCGAGCGCCGCCAGCGCGCGAAGCCCACGAAGCTCAAACTCCAGCGCATCGGGCCAGTCGAACCCGTCGTACACCGTCATGCGCACCGCCAGCGCCACCACCAGCGCCACAGCGCTCAACACAACGACCACGACCCGCCGGCGCCCCATCACTCGGGCCCCGAGCCGCGCGCGCACCACGCGCGCAGGTCCATCGCCCAATCGATCGCGCACGTCCCCTGAAGCAGCGCCTTGGGATCATCCACGACGACCACCCGCCCCTCGCGCCGGGCCCGCAGATCAAGCCGAGCGAGCCCGCCCAGCGCCGCATCAACACCGCCACTCGTGCCCCCGCCCGTGAAGACCACGATCGAATCGGGGTCGAGCTTCGCCACATCCTCGTGCGACAACCGCATGAACGCCGCGCCCTCGCTGGGCACGGGCCGCGCGCCAAGACGCCCCACCAACTCGTAGTGCAACGACCCGGGCCCAACCGCGCCAGCCGGCGACGACTCGACAAGCAGCAGCGTCCGCCCGAGCAGCGCGACATGCTCACTCCGCGCAAACGCCTCATCGAACGCGCGCTCAAGCTCCGCGATCACACCCTCGCCGCTCCCGCTCAGCGCGCCCATCCGCGCGATCGAATCACGGATGTCCTGCGCCGACAACATCGGCACAACCACAACCTCCCACCCCGACCGCCCCGCGATCTCCTCGAGCCGCGCAGGCACCCCGCCCGCCCTCGCCTCCACCACCACGTGCGTCGGCCCCACGCCAAGCAGCGCCTCGTAGTCGATCGCGCCCTGGTCACCCGCCGCGGGCACCGAAGGGTCGGTGAACCGGTCGTAGTCGTGCCGCGCGACGATCGCATCCCCCGCGCCCAGGTCGCGCAGCACCTCGCAGAGCCCGGGGCTCAGGACCGCGAGCCGGGGCCCGCTTTCAGATTGCGCAAACCCCTCGCCCTTCTCGCCGCACCCAACCAGGATTGGGACAAGCAAGACCGCTAGAAGTTGTAGATTTCGATTCCACAAACGCATCATCTTGGGTACAGTACGGTT
The DNA here is from genome assembly GCA_965228605.1 of Phycisphaerales bacterium. Lineage (GTDB taxonomy): Bacteria > Planctomycetota > Phycisphaerae > Phycisphaerales > UBA1924. Next base: position 1,709,599 of record OZ245825.1, on the reverse strand, counting down.
GACGGTGGAACGGTGGCACAACCGCCTCTCGTCGGACGAGGATACCGCCGCGGATCGCCCGATGCCGGGCTTGGGAGGAGTGATCGCACATGGGGTTCTGGGCCAAAATCAACGTCTTCTCATCCCGCCCGCCCACCGCACAGGCGTCCACCGACGCGGGCGGGGTCGGCGTCGCGACCAAGGGCACGAGCCGCATCGACACCGCTCCCCCCAAGAGCGACCGCGTCACCGACCCACCCCTCAGCAGGCTCGTCCCCGTCGACACCCCCGACGACGACCAGATCCACGTCCCCCGCAACCGCCAGGAGCTGTTCGAGGAGCTCCAGCGCAACTACCGCGAGGTCGTCGACCTCGTGCGACGCGTCAACACCCACCTCGACCGCGAGCAGCAGCGCTCGGAGCGCCTCATGGTCATCGCCGAGCGCGTCGAGCAGCTCGTCCCGCGCCTCCACGAACTCCCCAACGACATCAACACCCACGCCACCCACCTCAACCGCGAGCTCGTCCAGGTCATCCGCGACACCAACGTCGCCGACGAACGCCGCACCCAGCGTCTCGAGAACGCCCTCACGGGCATCTCCAAGCACCTCTCCACGGGCTCCTCCGCCCAGGCCGAACTCGTCCACACCATGGCCGCCTTCCGCGAGACCATGAGCGACCTGGCCCAGGAAAACGCCCGCACGGGCGAGGTGCTCCGCGACACGTCCGAGCGCGCCGCCGAACGTGAGCGCGACATGGTCAAGCTCCTCGCGGGCAGCCGCATGTGGAGCCGGGTCGGGCTCGGGCTCTCGGTCGTCGTCGGGCTCGCCGCCGTCGGCGCTGCGGTCGCCGCCATCCTGCTCGCCACGGGCTGACCCCCCCCCGACGTAGACCCTGGCGCGACGCGCCCGGGCTACACTCCGCCCGATGGCCCGATCGCCCCTCAAGCCCGCCGACGAACAGGCCGCCTACGACGCCGCCCAATGCGTCGTCAAGACGCACTACGCCCTCGCCGACTGGCTCCGCATCGGCATGACCCTCGACCAGATCGACGCGTTCGTCGCCCAGACCCTCAAGAGCCTCGACTGCCGATCCTGCTTCCTGGGCTACAAGGTCCGCCCACACCCGCCCTTCCCCTCCCACGCGTGCCTGAGCGTCAACGCCTGCATCGTCCACGGCCACGTCGGCGCCCACACCGCCCCCATGAAGCCGGGCGACGTCCTCAAGATCGACATCGGCGTCTGGCACAACGGGTGGGTCGGCGACGCCGCGTGGACCTACGTCTTCGGCCACAAGACCCCCGACGTCGAAGCCCTTACCGATTGCGGCAAGCAGGGCATCCGCCTCGCCCTCAACACCCTCACGCCGAACAACCGCCTCTTCGATTGGGCCGCGACGCTCCAGAAGTTCGTCGAGGTCGAGCGCGGCTTCCACCTCGTCCGCAGGCTGGGCGGGCACGGCATCGGGCGCAAGCTCCACGCCCCGCCCTTCATCGCCAACACCACGCCCACCTTCCCGGGCGAATGGCCCGAATCACAGACCCACTTCGCCCCGGGCATGGTCCTCGCGGTCGAGCCCATGATCGCCACCGGCACGGGCGACTACACCGCCAATGGCAACGCGTGGCCACTCTTCACCACCGACGGCTCCATCGCGGTCCACTACGAGCACGATGTCCTCATCACCGAAGACGGCCACCGCCTGCTGACCCAGGGCCTCGACGACGTGCCCGACCTGATCGAGAAGTAGGGGGCGTTACGCCGCGTCGTGCATGAGCCGCTCGACGGCTTCCTTCGACTGCTTCAGGCCTGCGCCCGTCGCCTGGCGATACACCTTGATCGCATCGATCTTCCGCCCGCTCGTCGCCAACCGACGGCACTCTTCCACCACCTCCGGCTCGGGCGCCGGGGCCGGGGCGTCGGTGCTGGCGCCCCCACCGAGGAAGCCAAGGAGCCGGGCGAAGAAAGACTGGCGGTTGCTGTCCATAGAACAAAGAATCGGCTCGCCCGGGCGGCCCGTCAAGGGAGGGGCCCAGCCAGCCCAACCGCCGTGCCCGACAAGACGAACTCCCGCGCCCCGCAATCGGGGGAGCCCGCCATCACGAGCCGGCGGTCGTAAAGCCCGACGTGATCCGCGACCGCAGCGCGCCCATCGACGCCTCGGGATACAGGAAGAACGCCCAGTCCCGGCGCCCGCCGACCGCCCGCTCGCCCAGCAGCGCGCCGATCCGCTCGACCTCTCCCTCGATCTCCGCCAGCGCACCCGCGTGCGCCGCGCGAGCCGCGGCCAGCACACGGTGCAGCTCATCGAACGCCTCGCGCCGCTCCGCGCTGCCGCGCGGCGCCGCCTCGATCCGCGCGACCAGAGCCGCCTTGGCGTCCCCGCGCCCATCATCGCCCAGCATCCCCGGGTCATGCCGCGCCCGGTGCGCTCGCCACCGCGCCCGCGCCAGGTCCGCACCCGACACCCCCGCAGCCTCGAACGCCAGCACCACGTCAGCGCTCGCCACCGCCATCGGCGCAAGCTCCTCGCCCAACCACCCGCGCACCCACTCCTCGGTCACCAGGTCGTAATCGCCCCCGCCCGTCCCGTGGATGAACAGGTCGCACGCCCCGAGCCGCATCAGCGCCGTCATCAGCAGCGCCCTCGGCGCGACCAGCCCGTCCTGACCGATGGGCGTCCGCTCGAACACAGGCTCGATCGCCCCCGACCGACGGTCAATCACCCAAAGCGGCAACTCGACGCCCAACTCCGCATCGACCGCGAGCGGAGCGACGCCCGCCCCGGGGCGCCGCGCGACCGCCTCGTTGAACGCCGCCCGCATGCCCCCCGGGTCCTCTCGCATCTGCGCGACCAAGCCACGCATCAGGTCGGTCCTGCTCAGCGAAAGCGTCCCCACCACCGCCGGCGCCGACCCCAGCAGGCCGAGCATCGCATCGGTCAACTGCAGCGCGACACTCGCCGCCCCCGCGCACCGCGCCACCGCTTCGACGCAACGCCCAAGCCCCGCCGCGTCCACCTCGTCGGCCACGCCCCCGACGCGGACGTTCCCCGGCTGCCGCCCCGCAACCACCGCCCACGACCGATCCCCCGGCACGTCCACCACCGTCACACGCTCGACCCCAAGACGCCCCGCTGGCGTGCGCACCGGAACGTCCAACCGCCCCAACTCACCCGCCACGTGCTCCACGACCGCCCACGCCGACGCGGCCCCCGCGCGCGCACAGACCGCGTCCATCGCAAACACCTTCGCCACGATCCCCGGGTGCCAGAACCCCGGCTGGTGGCCCGACATGACCACGGGGCGGTCGGTCGGCAGGCCCAATTGCGTGCGCATGCGGCGCGCACGTTCGCCGACAGTCGCGTAGTGCTCGCGCGCGCATGCGCCCCACGTGCGCACATCCGGCGTCAGCGTGACGCTGCGCACCCCGTCGCCAATCACACCATGCCGATGTTCCACGTGGAACACTGCCCTCCGAGCGGCCGCGATGTTCCACGTGGAACACCCCGCCGCCGTCACGCGTCGCGATGACCCCGGCAGCACGAGCACGCCTGCCCGACCGTGGCCGTCTTCATCTCAAGCCCGCGCCGTGCGATCGTGCTGTGCAGCACATCGCGGTAATGGGCCAGCCGGATCGAATCATCGTTGAGAGGCCCGCCAAACGTCCGGTTCGGATCGTTGTAGATCAGCTTGATCGGGACCTCGCGGGTCCGAAGACCCGCCGCCGCCGCCTCGGCCCAGAACTGCATCGGGAACGCGTAGCCCGCGACATCAAGATGCAGATCGCGGATCGCTTCCACCCGATACGCCTTGAACCCGCAGAACGCATCGGTGATGCTCAGGCCCAGCGACTCGTTGATCTCGAGCGTGATCTGGCGGTTGATCGCCTGCCGTGCCGCGGGCGGCGCATCGTTGCCATCGATCGACGCCAGGTAGCGAGACCCCGAGATCACATCCGCATCGCCACGCTCGGCCGCCTCCACAAACATCGGGATCGCCTCGGGCTCGTGCTGCTCATCGCAGTCGATCGTGATGACCCAGTCGTACCCATCGACCGCCGCCCACCGGAACGCATCGAGCAGCGACCGCCCGTACCCCCGGTTGGTCGCGTGGCGGATCACCTCGACGGGCAGGCGGGGCAGCAGGCACGGCGTCGAGTCGGTCGACCCATCATCGATCACGAGCACATCGCTCGGCGCGAACTCGAGCACGCGCCCAACGACACGCTCCACGTACTTCTCTTCGTTATAGGTCGGCATCGCGACGAGGTAACGCAAAGGGGGCCTCCTCTCGGGCGGGCGGGCCCCGCCGGCAACGCGGAGAGCGACCGCTCAGCAGAGGGTATTCCATCGGATCACACAAAGACGGTGCGGGCCTCAGCGCGGCGTCGTGATCGTCCCGCCGCCCCGCCGCACCCACTGCCCCGTCTTCAGGTTGAGTTCGACAGACTCGGCCGTGAAATGGCGGTCGGTCGCCGCGTCGAAGACCGTAACGAGATTGCCCGGGTTCGCCTCCGCGATCACCGTGTCGGGCTGGTCCGCGTAGCTGAGGCGATCACCCACGATCTGGATCGCATCGTGCGTCAGCAGGATCGAGCCGTTCGCGCTGAAGGTGTCGAGCGCGGGTTGCCCGCCCTCAGGCGTGGTGAAGTTCGCGGTGATCGCATCGGCTTCGAGCGTGGTCAGGCGACCGTTGTCGGCATGGCGATGGTGCAGAGTCACCCCACCCGACATCCGCGCCACCCCCTCGTCCTGACGCACCGCAAGCGAAGTCTGCCACGCGAACACGCTCGTGCCCTGGGCGCCCACCTCAACTGGCGTGTTGGCGCGCGGTGTCGCGCCACCGTCCGGCCGACGGTTCTCCACCACGAGCCGCCCGGGCCCCGGGACGTCGAACGTGCTCCGCTCGAGGTCGGCGCTCATCGTCTGCCCGCGCACCTCGACCAGCGAATCGAGCGTGTCGAGCGCCCCACCCGGCTCCTGTGCAACGAGCCTTCGCCACTCCCCGGTCGCGGGCTCGTCGGGCGTCCCATCGAGCGTCACGCGGAGCAGCCGTCGCTCGCCGCGCGTCGTGCCCATGGTCAGGTCGGTGCCGCCGTCGCCCGACCCATCCGCGGGGTCGAAGTAGAGCGTCAGCGCCCGTCCCTCCGCGCTGTGGCGCTCGCCGTTCTTCATGCGCGCCTCGCTCGTCACGCCGCCCCGCACGTCCGCCCGACCCTCGGCATCGAAGTAGTCGAGCGACCCCGCCCACGTCACCTGGAGGCGGTCGTGCCCGCCCGCATCGTCCACGTCCGATGCGAGCGCCCACGTCGCGTTGCCCGCGCCGGGCACGCTGATGCGCCGATCGCCGCGCGAGACATCGATCCGATCGCCCGTGATCGACCCGCCCTCCCTGAGGTCGACCGAGCTCAGCACCGCGGGCGTGCCACGCACCGAAGCGGTGCCCGCCAGCGCATCCCCATCGATCGTGTCGCCGTCCACGCGCCACCCATCGCCCGACTCGAGCACGACCGAGTCTTCCGCGTGGAACGCCTCGACCTCCGTGCGAGCGTCGACCCGCACGAGCGTCGCATCCAGCGCCCCGCACGCCAGCGTCGACCCCTCGAACGCGCCCGACACGCCGCCCGTCGCGAGCGCACTGATCGGGACGGGCTGCGCCTGCGCCGGATCGAACACGACCTCGAGGCGGTCTGCGTTCACCGAACCGTCTTCGCCCCAATCCGCCCGCGCATCGTCGGTCACACTCGCGCGGGTCATGCGCGCCACCGCGCCATCCTCCGTGTCAATCGTGCGGAACCACGCCCGCGCCGTGTCGCCGCTCACCGTCCCGCCGCCGTCCCGAAGGGTGACATCGTCGACGAGGCGCACATCTGCCGGCAGCACCAGCCCGCCGGCGCCAACCGGCCCTCGCGACACATCGAACGTCAGGCTCGCGACCCCGCCCCACGAGATGCCACGCCCGGTGTCATCCACAGCCGCGAACGCGCCGCCTTCCAGGAACGTCCCCATCCCGCGCGTCAGGTCGAGCGCGATCGGGCCCGTCTCGATGCGCCCAAGCTCGGGCAACGAGCCCTCGACGCGCCCGCCCTCGGGCGGCGACAGGTCGATCGAGCGCGTCGTCGCGCCGTACGCGAGCGATGCCGACTCGACCCACGCGCCCGATTCCGCGTGCGCAAGACGCACGCGCTCACCGCCGCCCGGCCCGCTCGTGTTGAACTCCGCGCGGAGCAGCTCATCCCCAAGCGATGCCTTCACATCATCGTGATCGTCACGCGCCTCGACGGTGAGTGACCCGCCCCACGTCACCACGATCGGCTCGGCGCCGACCGCCTCGCCATCGCCCGCGCCGCTCGCGCCCGGCGCGCTCGATGACCCGGGCCCCGCGCCCCCCGACGATGCCAGGCGGTACTCCGCGACCGCGCCTTCCGCGAGCGCCCCGTTGAGCAGTTCCATGAGCAGGTCCATCGCGGGCGCCTCGATCGTCGTCCCCCGATGCTCGACACGCACCCCGCCCGCGAGCGCGACCCCAAGGTGATCGATCGTGCGCGACCCCGCGCCCGGCGCCGCAGCGCCCGCGAACGTGCCACGCCCGTCGGGCCGCTTCGCGACCTGGGCGCCGCCCGAGCCGCCCGGCAACCACCGCAACTCGCCGGGCCCCGCGCTCGCGTAGATCAGGCGCACGGGCGATGTCGAGTCGTCGATGCGCACCGTGAGCGTGTCGATCCGCGCCTCCCCATCACTCCCGCGCACGCTGACCACGCTCGACGTCTCAAACTGGCCAAGCGTGGCGTCGAAGCGCACCTCTTCCAGCTCGATGGTGGCCATGGGCTCGGCCGCCCGAGGCGCCCCGCCCACGACCGCCCGCAGCTCGGGCAGGAGTTCGATCACCACGCCCCCCGAGATCCGCCCCGAGCGCGGCCCCTCCTGGGAGTTCGGGATCACCAGGTCCGCGTGCGGTGCGCGCAGCCGCACCTCGAGCGAACCCGTGTACACCGTCGCATCGACGTTCGTGATGTCGTACCGCCCGTCGTCGCCCGGGTTGATCGAGTCCGCGTTGATCTGGTACGCCTTGCTCCCATCCTCGCGCACGCCGACGATCTCAGACTGCGTCGAGTGGTCGATGATGTTCTGCACGCCTGCGTCAGAAGCGTCGACGGCCCCCGACAGGTCGGTCGGCGCCGCGGGCGCAACCGAGGGCGGTGGCGTCGCGCCCGTCTGGCCCGATCCGCGCCAGAGCAGCACACCCAGCGCACCGGCGAGCAGCACGAGCACCACAACGCACGCCTTGCCGATCTTCGTGTCGAGCATGGTCGGGGCCTCGCTCTCTTACCGTTCGACGACGCGCAACGCCATGAGCTCCTGGACGTCGAGCAGGCCGACGGGTTTCCCCGCACTGTCGATCACCGGGATCTCGTCGGAGCGGTGCTCGCGGACCAGGCGCACCGCATCGCGGACCAGCGCCGTGTCGCGGAGCGTCTTGGGGTTGCGGATCATCACGTCGTGCAGCGGCTCGTCGAGCACGTTCCGGTCCTTGCGCACACGCCGGCGCAGGTCCGCATCCGTGAAGATGCCCGTGAGCCGCCCGTCCGAATCGACCGCGAGCATCGCACCGGGACGGCGCGACACCTTGTCCGCCTCGCCCAGCGCACGCTCCACCGTGAGCTGCTGGTCCACGCAGGGGAGGTTGCCACGCGTCACGGAGAACCGGAGCACATCCAGGACCGGGCGCAGCATGCCGCCGAGCTTGCCGCCCGGGTGGCGTTTCGCGAACTCGTCAGCGGTGAACGACCGCCGGCGCGCGGCCGTGAGGGCCAGCGCATCGCCCAGCGCGAGCGTCGCGGTCGTCGAGCAGGTCGGCGCGAGCCCCATGTCGCCCGCCTCCGCGATCTGCCCGAGCGACAGCGCCACGTCGGCGAGCCGCGCGAGCGTCGACGACCCCTCACCCCCCGTGATCGAGACCACCCGGATGGCATCCTGCTTGAGCGAGAGGGCGAGCGTGACGACCTCCTCCGTCTCACCCGAGTTGGAGAGAAGGAGCGCGCAGTCGTTCGAACGGATCCGCCCCAGGTCGCCGTGCAGCGCATCGGCGGGGTGGACCTCGTGCGAAGGGATCGCGAGTGAGGCGAGCGTCGCGCTGATCTTCTGCCCGATGAGCCCCGACTTGCCAAGGCCTGACACCACCACCGACCCGCCCGCATCGGCACACCGCACGACCAGGTCGACGGCCTTGTCGAACGAGTCGTCCAGGCGCGGGATGAGCGAGTTGATCGCATCGGCCTCCGCGCGGAGCACGCGGGCCGCGAAGCGTCGCTGGTCGTCGATCGAACGGGCCTCGATTTGCGATTCTGCGGGCATCGCGGATGATACCCTACCGATAGAGGCGGGCACGCGGCCCGCTCCGCCCCATGGAGGCCCGATGGTTGCGCAGGAATACACCGTCCGGTTGGAGTCGTTCGAGGGCCCCCTCGACCTCCTGCTCTACCTGATCCGGCGGGCGGAGGTCGATGTGTCCGAGATATCGGTCGCCCGCATCGCCGACCAGTACCTCTCCTACCTGGAGCAGATCGAACGGATCGATGTCGAGGTCGCGGGTGAGTTCCTCGTGACCGCCGCGACGATCGTCGAGATCAAGTCGCGCCTGGTCCAGGCCGCAGAAGACGGCGACGCCGCGGGCGCATCGCTCGCCCTCAGCGCGGGCGATGAGGAGAACCCCGCCGCGGTCCTCGTCCGCCAACTCCTCGAGTACAAGGCCTACCGCGACGCCGCCGACTCCCTCGAAGACCGGCGCGAGCAGTGGCTCCGGCGCTACCCCCTCGCGGGCGCCGCCACCGACCGCGAGGCCCTCGTCGAAGCGGCACGCGCAGACGAGCTCGACCTCGAAGACATCGAGCTCATGGACCTCGTCGAGGCGTTCCAGCGGATCATCGAGACCGTCCAGTTCGACCGCCTGGGCGACCACGAGGTGGTCTTCGACGACACGCCCATCGAACTCCACGCGGCGGACCTGATCGACTGCCTCGAGCGCGCGGGCGCCCGCGAGCGCGACGGGCGCTCGATGACGCTCGCTCAGGTCCTCGCGGGGCGTAAGCGTGGCGAGATGATCGGCCTGTTCCTCGCCCTCCTCGAAGTCGCCCGCCAGCGTCGGGTCAAGCTCATCCCCGCCGAGGGCCACGACATCGGCATCGCCCTCCGCGATCCCGAGGAGGATGACCCCGCCCAGTCCTCGTGGGATGGCGACCACATCCTCGAAGAGGACGACGTCGACGAGGACGATGGCGAGATCGTCGATCGGGCCTGAACCGCCTGCTGGCGTGTGGCACTGACCCGTCCTCGGTTCAGTGCTTCCCATTCCTCGGCACTGACCGGAAGACCGATCCGTGGCACGACCACCCGTGTCCGCCCGCTCGGGCGCATACGATGCCCCATGGCCGAGCGGAAGACCGATCGAAACTCCAACGGGGCCTCCCCCGCGCGCGAACGCCTGCACCGCGTCATGGCCCACGCGGGCGTGGGCTCTCGGCGCGCCTGCGAGGAGCTGATCGAGCGGGGCGAGGTCACGGTCAACGGCAAGGTCGTCGTCGAACACCCCGTCTGGGTGGACCCCGAGCGTGACCGCATCGTGGTCGAAGGGCGGGTCATGCCCAAGCCCGAGAGGCCTGTCTACGTCATGCTCTTCAAGCCACGCAAGACGGTCTGCACCATGTCCGACCCCGGCGGGCGGCGGACCGTCGCGGAGCTGGTCAACCACCCGTCGGCCTCGCGCCTCTACCCCGTGGGCCGTCTCGACTACGACACCATGGGCCTCCTCCTCATGACCAACGATGGCGACCTCGCCAACCAGCTCACCCACCCGAGCTTTGGCGTACACAAGACGTACCGCGCCGTCGTCAAGCGCCGCCTGAGCGAGGACGATGTTGCCGAGCTCGAGCAGGGCGTGTACCTCGCTGAGCGGCGCGACGGGCGGACGATTGGCGCTGAGCGCACGCTGCCCGCCAGGCTCCGCCTCGTGCACCGCGAGGCCGACCGCACGATCCTCGACATCACGCTCCGCGAGGGGCGCAACCGCCAGGTCCGTCGCATGCTGGCGCGGGTCGGCTGCCCCGTGAAGAAGCTCATGCGCATCCAGATGGGGCCGCTGAAGCTCAAGGGCCTCCAACTGGGCGAGTGGCGCGAGCTGACCACCCCCGAGGTCAACGCGCTGCGCAAGGCGGCCCGCACTGGCGCCAGCGCGAAGAAGAAGCAGGCCGCGACCATCGCCGGCGCCGCGCCACCCAAGGAGCGACCGGCGTGAGCCCCCGCGAAGCGGTCTCGAGGCTGATCTACGGGATCACCCACCCCGAGCAGGAGCTGACGCGTCTCCAGACGTTCGTGCGCGACAGCTACCACCACATCGCCCACGCCTACCAGATCCTCATGGGCGGGCGCGCCCCGCAGCTCGCCGCCGCCCTCGCCTACCGCACGCTCTTCAGCCTCGTCCCCGTCCTCGCGCTCACCCTTGTCGTCCTGCGCGGTGTGTTCGGCGAGGAGGGCATCCGCACGGGCATGGACCGCCTGATGGACTTCCTCGGGCTCGACCACCTGAGCCTGTCGCCACAGGTCGAGGGCCCGCCCGCGCCGGCGCCGCTCATGCTCCCCGAGACCGCCGACCCGGCCATGGGCGGGCCGGGCCTTGCCGAACAGATCGAGCGCTTCACCAGCAACGCGGTCGACCGCATCACCGACGTCAACATCGGCATCATCACCGTCGTCAGCCTGCTGGTCTTCATCTACGCGGCCCTGTCGCTCATGATCCAGATCGAGCAGTCGTTCAACGCCGTCTGCCGGGCCCGGCGTGGGCGGAGCCTCATGGCGCGTCTCACCACCTACTGGACGCTCCTCACGCTCGGCTCGATGCTCGTCTTCGTCAGCTTCATCGTGGGTTCCAACTACCTGAACCAGTTCACCAGCGTCTCCTGGCTCTCCTGGGCCAAGGGGCCATTGGGCTGGCTTACCGACATCGGCTCGGTGTGGCTCGTGCTCATCTTCGCGTTTACGCAGATGCCCACCGCTCGCGTGAAGCTTTACCCTGCGGCGATCGGTGCGTTCCTCTCGGCCGTCGTCTGGACCGCGTGCCGATCGGGCCTGCAGTGGTTCGTGTCCCACATGTCGAGCGCGCAGGTCGCGGTCTACGGGGCCCTCGCGGTGCTGCCCCTCTTCCTCCTTTGGGTCTACGTCACTTGGTTCACCATCCTGGGCGGTCTCGCGGTCGCGTGGTCGATCCAGACCGCGAAGTCGGCGATCCGCCGGGGTGAGAAGGAAGAGACGCCGGACACCGTGCTCGTCGACCCGCTCGCGGTCGTCGCGGTGCTCCGCCTCGCGGGCGAGGCGTTCACGCGTGGGCGTCGCGTGGGCATCGCGGAGTTCGTCGAGCGCCTGGGCCTGCCGCGCCGCCCCATCGAGATGATCACCGACAAGCTCGTCGAGCGGGGGTTCCTTCACCGCCTGGGCGACGATGCGGGCCCGAGCGCGCGCTTCGTCCTCGCGTTGCCCGCGGACAAGATCATGCTTGACGACGCCCTCCGATCGGTGCAGGCGGTCACGGCCACGGGGCGCGAGGTCGGCGCCGAGACGCCGGGCCCCGATGCCACGCGGATCAACGAACTCCGCGAGGTCCAGCTCGACTCCCTCAAGGGCGTGTCGCTCGCGGGCGTGATGGGCGATCAATCCTCAGCGTCGTGAAGCGGGCCTGACCCAAGCAGTGGCCGGCTCACTCGACCGCGCGCAACGCGGTCAACTGCACTCGATCGCGCAGGCCCGACGCCGCGGGGCCGACCAGGATGATCGGGCGGGCCGGGTCTGTTGTCGCGCGGGGCACGAACGGGTCGGCGAGCACCTTCGCGGGCGGCAGCGCGCGCGGGAACCGTCCGGCGCCCCGCGATCCGCTTGGCATCTCCACGATCTGGTGCGAGAGCCCCTGGGGCGTGGTCAGGTAGACGCTCGGCGCGGGTGTGTCGGCGGGCGCTGCGCCGATCGACCCCGGCGCGAGGGGCGTGACCGAACCCGAGTCGATGTCGTAGAGCACCATGCGCCCGCTCGTCGGGCTCAGGTACACGAGCCCGCGCACCCCTTCCCATGATCCGACGCCCGCCCCGAACCGGTTCTGCACCGGCGCGACCGCCTGGTACGCGAGCGCCCCTCTCGACGAGCGGGCGACCACCCGCCGGGCGACCACCGTGCCGGGCTTGCCATCGCGGAGGCTCACCGCCTGCAGCTCGAGGAGCCTGTCGGCGAAACGGAAGAAGAAGAGCACATCGCCCGACGGGCCGAACGTCGGGAAGCCCAGCGCATTGGTCGAGGCCTCGCGGGGTGGCGCGATCTCGGTCTCCGCGCCCCCGCCCGTGCGCACGACAATCGACGAAGCCGTCCCGTCTGCATCGCGACGCGACCACGCGAGCCCGCCATCGGGCGTGAACACCGCGTGCGCATTGACGCGGTCATCGCGCGCGAGCCACGTCAGCGCCCCTGTCACCCAGTTCACGCGCCCGATCCAGCGCGACCCATCGGGGCGCGGCGATTCAACGAGGACACCAGCCCCGTCCGCGTCTCGCCCGAGCACGAGCCCATTGGGCAACGGCGTCGCCGGCACGATCTCGCGCACCGGCGAGGCGGTCAGGTCGAAGAGGTGGAGGGTGGACCGCGGCGCGTGCTGGCCCACCTGCGAGAGGAGCGTGGGCCACGAGGGCGGCTCGCCCGTGCAGGTCGCCGCGAACCGGCCATCGGGCGAGATGATCGGCAGCACCTGCGCGTCGAACGGGATATCACCGATCGGCTCGACCGCGACGCGGACGCGCGACTCGACGGTCGCCGTTGCGTGCGCAGGGGTGGCGACGGGCCCGCTCAGGTCGATCGCCTGGCTCCGCCGATCACCCGTGCTCAGACGCTCAGCGCCGGAACGCGCCTCCGCACCGTACGACTGCTCTGGCTCGCCACCGCCCGAGGCGCACGCGCCGAGCACGCAGCACACCAGCGCGAGCCCGATCGACCCGCCGTCCCAGCGTCGCTTGGAAGCCCGCTCGCCCATCGCCTCACCCGTTCTGGTCGTTGTGGTTGCCCGTCGTCTCGGTCGCGGGGGGCAGTTCCTGCAGGTCGATATCGTCCGCGGGGCCGATGCCCGTGTCCTCCTGCAGCTCGCGGACCGCGCCGCCCAGGCCCTGGCGCAGCTGGTCGAGGCGACGGCGGTAGGGGTCGTTGATGCGGTCGAGGTCGGTGTCGTTGTCCACGACGAGGGGCGTGATGAAGGCGACCAGTTCGGTGCTCTGCACGGAGGTCTCGGTCGATGTGAAGAGGGCGCCGAGCAGCGGGATATCGCCCAGGAAGGGCACCTTGCGCTTCACGTCCGATTCCTCCGAGCGGAGGATGCCCGAGATCACGACGGTCTGGCCGTCCTGGATGATGAGCTGGGTGGTCGTCTCGCGCCGGTCCACGATGAACTGGCCATTTGCGGACAACTGGGGCGACAGCGAGGACAGCTCGAGGTTCACCCGCAGGTCCACATCGCGCTTGATCGTGATGCGCGGGCGGACGCGGAGCTGGATGCCGACCGCGCGGTAGTCGGTGGACTGGGTCAGCCCGCCCTGATCGGTGGTCTGCGAGTCGGTGATGAAGGGGATGTCCTGGCCGTCGAAGAACTCCGCCTCCTGGTTGTCGGCGGTAAAGATGCGGGGTTCGGACAGGATGTTGACCGCGGTCTTCTCCGAGAGCGCCTGGAGCAGCACGTTGAGGTCGGCGCCGACGTCGAGGACCGAGGTGTCGAAGAGGCCATCGAGGAAGTCGTTGTCCTGGCCCGAGAAGTTGGTGCCCACGTTGAACGCGTTGTCGGAGTTTGATGGCGTGATGGTCTGGCTCGACCAGCGCAGGCCCAGCGCGGTGGCGTCTTCGAGGGCGATCTCCGCGATGACCGCGGCGATGAGCACCTGGCGTCCCGGCTGGTCGAGCTGGGTGATCAGGTCGGTGACCGATGAGCGGTACTCGGGCGGGGAGAGGACCATGACCGCGTTCTGGCGCCACACGGGCACGACGCGGATCTTGCCGACGAGGTTCGATGCGCCGCGCGTGTCGACGGGCGGCTGGGCGCGCTGCCACCAGAACGTGATGATCTCGGCGTCGCCCGTGGTGTCGCCCTGGTCCTGGCCCTGGTCCTGGCCGAACGGGCTCGCGGACGAGTCGTCGGCGCTGAGGCCCTCCTCCTGGCGCTGGAGCTGGGCGAGCGTGCCCTCGGTCGCGAGGAGGGTGTTGAGTTGTTCGGCGAGCTCCTCAGCGTTGGCGTGCTTGAGTTCCATGATCTCGGGCAGGCCCACGACTGTCGGCTGGTCGAGCCCTTTGATGATCTCATCAATCGCGAAGAAGTTGTCGGGGCTCTTGGCGATCGCGACCAGGCGCCCGGCTTCGGGCAGCGCCTGGAAGGTGAACTGGCCCGCGAGGCGCCCGACGCCGCCCGAGGATGCGCCATCGCCCGCGGGCTCGCCGAAGAGCCCTTCGAGGAGGGCCTGCACGCGGACGGGGTCGGTGTGTTTGAGGTCGTAGACCCGTGGGATCACGGCTTCGATGTCGATCTGGCGGTCCCATTCGGTTCCGATGAGGGCCTCGATCTGGTCGATGACCGCGGGCTCGGCGAGGACGGTGACGGAGTTCTGCGTGGTGTTGGCCGTCACGCGCAGGTTCTCTGAGGTCATCGAGGCGTCGTCGTCGTCGTCGCCGCCGCCGCGCCCCTGGAAGAAGCGCCTGAAGTTGTTGTTCCCGCCGCCCTGTTGGTTCTGCGCCTGGTCGTCCTCGTAGAGCTCCTTGATGTTCTCCACGATCTGTTCGGCATCGGCGTAGCGCAGGTTGAAGGTGCGCGTGATGAGGGCACCGGCGCTCGGGCGGTCGAGCGCACTGATGAGCGACTCCATCCGCTTGAGGAGCGACATCGGCCCGCGCACCACGATCTGGTTCGACTCGTTGTCGGGCAGCAGGAGGAACTCGGACGGGAACTCATCCTCGAGCAGCTCGTGGATGTTCTCCGCGGTGTTGTGGTCGAGGCGGTAGATCTTCTCCGCGATGGTGCCCAGGTCCTGGCGGTTGCGCACCGATTCGTCGGGCCCGATCACGGGCACGTCCTGACGCTTCACATCGTCGATGGGGCGGAGGACGATCAGGTCGTCCGTCTCGACGACCGAGACGCCCTCGAGCTGCAGCGCCAGGAACACGTAGTCGAGCGCGAGCATCTGGTCGATGGGCTCATCGTTGATGATCGTGATCCGCTTGACGTTCACCGCCTGCGTCGGGATCACGATCTTGCCCGTCGTCTCGACGATGAACGGGATGATCTCCTCGACCTTCACCTCGTCGAACGCGAGCGTGGTCAGCTTGTTGTCGTTGGCGGGCCGCCGCCCGTCGGCGCTGGTCGGGGCCGACGGGTCGCCCGCCTGGCGCGCACTCGCGAGCGGTCCGCCTGCGAGCACGAACGCCGCCACGGCGATCGAGAGTGTCCTACTGCGCACTGTTGTCTTCCGCCTCGGCATCGGCGTCTCCTGTTGAGGTCTCGTCGGGGTCTGAAGGCGCTGGGTCATCGGGGAGGTCGCCGGGCGAGGCGGGCGTCGCGTCGGGATCGGGCTCGCGGGGCACGAGGAAGTCGGGCGTCGTCCGCGCGAACAGCTCGACGTCGAACTCGACTTCCTTCCATTCGATCTTCGCCGACCAGGGCGGCGCGGTCGAGATGACCTTCGCGCCATCGTGTTCCTCGCCAACGCTCACGCGGGCCCCCTCGAACCACACCGTGTCGCCCATCATCGCGATGATCTTCGGGCCGCCATACCGGCTCGGCGGTGGGGGTGGGCCCGGGTCCTTCTTGGGCGGCGCGGGCGGCGCGGGCGGTGGCGGCTTCCGCTCGGGCGGCGGCTTGGGCGGGAGGAAGTACATCGAACGCCCCATCAGCTGATCGAGCTGCCCGTCGAGCCGCCCCGAGAACGCATCGATCCGCTGCTTCTGGTCCGCGAGCTGGCGCGACGCATCCACGCTCGGCGTGAGCATCGTGCGCGCCACGCCGATCGCCTGCGCGCCCACGACCACACCCGCGAGCACCAACACGGCCGTCGCGGCGACGGTGAGTGGGCGGACCCGCACTGAAGCGCCCTGATCGGTCATGCCCCACCCTCCACGTCGACGACCGTCCACACCTCGGGGATGATCGTGGCGCTCAATGTTGCGGAGCCATCTTCCCGGCGGGTCCGCACCTGGCGGATCAGGCTCACGAGCGGCGACCGCTCGAGGTCCGCGATCGCGCCGTAGATGTCGTCGGGCTTGCCCTCGACGTTGAGCTCGAGGCGCACCTTCACGAGCACCTGGTCCGAGTCCACCACACCCGCGGGTGTGCCGGGCACCGACCGCTCGCCCTGCGTCTGACGGATCGTCCAACCGCTCAGCCCGCGCTCGCGCAACACCTCGTCGATATGACGGCTCAGCGCCGCCACGCCCTCGTTCTGAGGTGGCAGCCCACGCACATCGCCCATGCGCTGGATGCCCATCGAGATCGACGACTCGGCGCTCTCGAACTGTTCCGCCTGGCTCGCGAAGCCCTCGAGGCGGGTGCGCTCGGCTTCCGCCTCTGCGCGGACACGCTGCCACGGCGCGAGCAGCGCGGCGTCCACCGCGTAGTAGCCCGCCAGCGCAACCACGAACCACAGGCCCCACTTCGCGGCGCGGGGCAGGCGGTCGTGCGACTGCTTCATCTGGGCGAGGGCGCTCATTGGTTCTTCAACTCCTCGAGGCGTTCCTTGCCCCGCTCGATGTCCTCTTCGAGGCGTGCGATGGTCGCATCGTCGAGCTCCGCCCGGTGCTTGCTCAGGTAGGTCTTGCGCGAGATCCACTCCTGGGTCACCGCACGCCGGTCCATGCCCGCCAGCGCCTCTTCTGTCAGCGGTTCGGGCAACGGCGTCTCCTTCTCCGCGTCGTCATCGTCCTCGCCACGATCGAAGATGCTGCGCCGATCGCCACCGGTGTCAGACGATGCGACAGCGGGCGCATCGCCACCGTCGCCGCCGCCTTCATCGCCGGCGTCTCCGGCTTCACCGGCGTCTCCATCACCCGCATCCCCGGCCTCGGCAGACTCCGGCGCATCCTTGCTCACGCGCCCGACGACGAGCCGACCGCGCTCGCCGTACATCCGCACCGCGAGGGGGTTGTCCGCGAAGTCGTCGATGCCCGCCGCGTCGACATAGGGCCTGCCGACCTGCCCGCGCAGCTCGAACTCGATGGGCCGCCCGGTGCCGGCATCGTCGCGCACCTGGGCGTTGTTGGTCACGAAGTCGCGGAACACGCCCGAGTTGTTGAGCGTCTCCGCGAACGTGTTGACGAGTTCGAGCGAGTCGGCGTATCCGCGCACCATGATCGCATCGCCCGTCTTGATCTCGAGGAATTCGATGTCGGCCCCGACGGGCAGCGCCCGCGCCAGGTCGGCGCTGAGCTTGGTCATGGGCCAGCGTGCCTCCTTCAACGCGTCGTACAGCGCTGCGCGCCGGTCGGCGTCGAGCCAACCCTCGCCGCCGGCGTCGTCGATCGCCGTCTGGATCGTCGCGACCCGGGCCCGGAGCACCTCCCGCTCGACCCACGCCGCCGCCAGCGGCGCCGCCGCGGCCACGACCGCACACACGAGTATCAGCACCAGCGCGTGCGCCGGGTCGGCAAGCCACGCCGATGCCCGCGCCAGGGCAGACCGCCGCTCGCGTGGCGGCTCGACCCGGAGCCCGAACAACGCGCCCGCTGCGACGGGCCCGCCCGCGGCGCCCAGCGCCGCGCCGAGGGGGACCGCAAACCGTGAGAACCACTGCTCATCGAGCGACACCCCCGAGACGCGCGAGCGGAGCGACTCCTTCGCATCCTGGTCGAGCCACACCCACTCGCTGCCCGTGGGCAGCGCGGGCGCCTCGACGCCCGCGTGGCGTGCCGCGACGCCCAGCGCGTCGCTCGTCTCCTCGCGCCACTCTTCCGGATCGTCGGCGCCCGCGCGGAAGCCACGCACGAGCCACCCTTCGCCCGAGCGCGACACAGAGGCGACCGATGCGGCACCCCGATCCACCACGACCCCGCACCCCGTCCGCCCGACCAGGAACGCGAGGGCCGCGGCCTCGCCCGTCCATGATTCGATCGCATCGCCGCCATCGGGGACCGATGCGAGCCCGAGCAGCAGCGCAGGCTGGAGCCCGCCGGGCCCGCGCCCGGGCAGCGCGCCGCCCGCGCACCGGTAGGGGGGGAGCGAGCCGGGCAGTTCCGCCTCGCTCATCAGCCCCAGCGCACTCGCGAGTTCCTCATCCGAACCGGCGGGCAACTCCACCGCCTTCGCCACACAAGAGGACGCCTTGGCCACCCCGATCACGCGCGTCGCGCCGAGCCGCTCGCACGCCTCGCGGAACCCGCCCGCATCGCCAAGGGTGACCGACTCGGTCCCGACCACGCGTGGTGTTGCCCCGCCCGCGACGGCGACGATCCGCCACGCGCCGGCCTGCGCCCACGCGGCGGCGACTACGCCCGCCCGCCCAGATGTCGTCCCGTTCGTGCTCACCTCGTGTGCATCTCCGTGATGACGATGGGCAGGGCCGTCCGCTCGATGGTGGCGACGATCTCCGACTCGATGCCCGTGTTGATGTCGACCCCCCGAGAGGTCACAACGTACGCGTTGCTCTGGACGTCGAGGTCCTGTGCTACCGTCGCGATCTGCTGAGGATTCAAGAGCGACGACAAGTCCATGATATGCGTGAAGCCCCCGTTGGCGTCGCGCGAGAACATGAGCAGGTCCGCCGCCCCGGAGCCCTGGGGGCCCCGGAACACGCTCACGAGCCTGAGCGACTCACGCGAGCACGTGTTGATGTTCAGCCGCCCGGGCGCCGGGCCGTCGTCGGGGCTGGCCATCGTGGCCTCGTCGATCAGGGCCCGCAGCTGGGCGTCCGACAGGTTGACCACCGCCTGCGCGGGCAGCGTCGGATCGTTGAGCTGTGCCGCCATCGACGTGAGCGGCGTCGAGATGAAGTCGTTGACGCTCGTGCCCTCCTGTTGCGACCAGCGCAGGATCACCCGCGCCTGGATGGGCGTGAGCCCGTCGATGCGTCCCATGACCGCCGATTCCGCCGAGATGGGCAGCTGCAATCGTGGCAGCCCGGACACCGCGAGCCCTTCGTCGACGCTCTCTGTGGTGATCAGCGCCGACCACCCCGCATCGAGCACGCCATCGCGATCGTCGGGCGGGAAGGTCAGGTCGCCGTCGTCCTCATTCGGGTCGAGCACGCCGTTCAGGTTCCAATCCTCGCCCCGCACGTCCACCGGGTCGATCCCGCGGATGAGGTCGAGTTCGAAGAGCGAGCGGATCGGCGCGTTGCGTGGCTCGTAGCGCGTGTCCGCCTTGATGTACGCCGACGCCTCAGCGCCCAGGTCCGACACGTCCTCGTCCTCGTCGATCCAATCGAGGATCGCCGCTGCGACGTCCTCTGTCATCCCCGAGAGCTCCATCAGGTCTTCCAGCGACATGCGGTTGATGTTCACTCTCGCGTGCGCATCGGCGGGCCCCTGGCTCAGCGTCCCATCGTCGACATGCTCGACGACAAACCGCGCCCCATCGAGTTCCCCCGTCGAGACGGCGCTGAGCGAGGCCTGCGTCGAGTACGCCGAGGGGACCTCGCCCGCCTCGACCGTGTGCGCCAGGCGTGCGATCGCGGCCTCGAGCCCGCCCCGCGCGGCCCAGCGCGCCCGCGCGGTCGCCAGCGCCTCGCGTCCCGCGCCCGCCTGGCGGAACGAGGTCGACTGCACGCCGAGCAGCACGATGGCCGTCAGGCCGATCGCGAAGAGCACGAAGAGCGTCGCCACGCCCCGCGATGATGCGGGGTGGCGACGGGTCACGGGATGGGAGCGTGGCCCGATCACCTGTCGCCGCCCTCCCCGTCTTCTTCCACGCGGAGCTTCACGTAGGGGAGCGGCGCGCGGTCGATCGCGACCGTCCGCCGGGCCACCGCGCGCTTCGTGTCCTTCTCGTCGGTCGCGATGACCGACACCTCGATCGCGTACGGGATGCCATCCCGATCGGAATCCCACGCCGCGGACCACCGGTTCCCATCGAACGCCGTGATCGACATTGCGATGACGCCCCGCGCCACGGGCTCGATCACGCCGCCGCCCGCGGGCTGGTCGTCGAGCGCCAGGTCGGTCCGCCGCCACAGGACCTGCCCGGGCTCGTCGGGATCGGGGCGCAACGACTCATCCTGGGCCACCACGCCCGGTGCGATCTGCGCCGACAAGCGGAACTGCACCTCGCGGTCGCACGCCTCCGCGGTGTTCTCCCAGGGGCGGATCGGGCGTTCATCGTTGATGAACACGAGCAGCTCGTCCGCGGGGCCGCTCACGCCCTCCCGATCGGTGAGGAGCACGCGCGCGAAATACAGGTCGCCATCGCGCACGCAACGCTCCACCTGTCGCGCCACCGACTCCGCCGCGGATTGCGCACGGTCCATCGCCTCGCGCGAAGCCCGCGACCCATCCAGCGCCCGGAGCGACTGCGCAAGCGAGAACGTCGTCGCCCCGGCAACGCCCGCGATCAGCACGATCGCGACCACGAGTTCGATGAGGGTGAAGCCGGGATGGTGCGCACGCCGCGTCATGACGGGTTCCGCTCCACGATGGTGTCGGGGCGGCGATCGGGCGTCGGGTCGTCGCCCAGGCGCGGCGCCACGAGCGTCTCGATCGTCACGGCACGGTCCTGCCCGCCCGCGCGCCACCGGATGGTGCACGCCACGAGCGCCGGGTCCCCGCCCGAACGCATGTCCACATCGACGTCGTACGAGTAGTCCTCGTAGGGCGCATCGCAGGTCCCGCGCGACTTGAACACCCGGCGGTAATCGCGAGGGCCCGCCGCGAGCACCCGGTTCAGCTGCTCGTCGGCGAGCATCGCCGCGATCTGCAGCTGCTCGCCACGCTTCTGGGAGGAGAGCGCACTGCTCATCAACCCGATGATCGTCGCCAGCGCCACCCCGAGCATGACCGTCGCCACGACCGCCTCGACCAGCGCAAACGCCTGTCCGCCATGCCGGCCCCGCGCCCTCACCATGGCTGCTCCCCCATGCCGAGCGCGTCGAGGTCGAGGTAGGGCTCGGTCGTTGTCGCCGTCGCCCGCGCGCCTTCCGCGAGCCGCTCGAGCGCGACCCGCGTCCCCATGGGGGGCACCGTGATGAGCCAGCGCAAGGATTCCGTCGCCGCCGCGTCGCCCCGCAGTGTCAGCCTGACCTCCGGGCGCTGCCCGCCGGGCTCGAAGACGATGCGCCACGCATCGTCGGATGCGGGCGAGGCCGAGTCGAGCGTGATGTCCTCGATCGCGAGGTCGTTCAGGTACACGGGGCGCGTGAGCAGGTCTTCCTCGAACACCTCCGAGCGCGTCACCGATCGCCTGCGCACCGTGGCGGACCGCGTCGTCAGGAGCAGCGTCCCGCGCTCCTCGTCCCAGTCGATGGCGCACCCGCGCCGGCTCACGCCCTGACGCTGCGCTGCGCTCTGGAAGAGGTCGGCCACGTCCTGGGCTTCCGCCTGGGCGCGCCGGCGCGACATCCCGGCCATCCGCGGCGCAACCGTGCCCGCGACGATCCCGATCAGGATCATCACCACGATCAACTCGATCAGGGTGAACGCCGGGCGGGTCATCACGGCTTGACGATGTCCTTGTCCTGGCCCTCGCCGCCGGCCTTGCCGTCGCGGCCGTAGCTCATGATCGCGTACTCGCGCCCCTCCGGGCCCGGGATCGCGAGGATGTACTTGTTGCCCCACGGGTCGATGAGCGAGTCCTTTGTCTCGACGTACGGCGCTGCGCTGTTCTTCCAATCCGACTCGCTGATCGAGCTTGGCCGCTCCCACAGGATGTCGATCGGCGCGCCCGATTGGGGCTCGCCGTGGTCGGCGATGTAGCCCTTGAGCGCTGTGTAGAGGGAGCTGGCGCTGGCGGTCGCCGCCGCCTGCTCGCTCTGCCCGATGCGCTTGAGGATGTTGGGCGCCACGACCGCCGCGAGCACGCCGATGATGACGATCACGACGATCGCCTCGATGAGCGTGAAGCCGCGCCGAACGGCGCGCCCCGCCGTCTTGCCCCTCTGATTCGTCATGTCTTCAACTCCGTTCCTGGTGCCTGAACCCTGGTGCCTTCCGTTATCCGATCGATTCCTGCAGCGCAAGCAAGGGCAGGAAGATCGCCATCATGATGAACCCAACCACCCCCGCCATGAGCACGATCACGAGCACGGGCAGCACCTGCGTGAACAGGTTGAGCGTGCGCTCGGTCTTCTCCTCGAACACGCCCGCGGCCCGCGTGAGCGTCTCGTCGAGCTTGCCCGTGCGCTCGCCCAGGCTCATGATCTGCACGAGCAGCGCGGGGAAGTAACCCGTCTTCTCCATGGGCTCCGCGATCGTCCGCCCGCGTGACACCTCGTCCACGACGCCGTCCATCGCGTCCTCGAGCGCGTGGTTGGAGAGCGTGTTCCGCGTGATGCGGAGCGATTGCAGCACGGGCAGGCCGGCCGTCAGCAGTGTGCCGAGCGTCCGGGTGAACCGCGCGACCGCGATATCGCGGAGCAGGGGGCCCAGCAGGGGCGTCGCGAGCGCTGCGCGATCGATCGCCAGCGCAGGCCCCGCCTGCCGGCGGAGCCACCGCCACCCGAAGACGCACGCGGCGCCCCCGAGCAGCAACGCGGGCCACCACACGATCACGAAGTCCGCCGTCCCCTGCACGATCCGCGTGGGCATGGGCATGTTGGTGATCTGCCCCTCCGCCGCCGCGAGCACCTTGGGGACGATCGTCGTCACGAGCACGATGACCGCGCCGAGCACGAGCAGGAGCAGGATCATGGGGTAGGCGAGCGCGCCGAGGATCTGCCCCTTGAGCTTCACCTCGCGCTCGAGCAGCACCGCGGCCTGGTCGAGCACCTGCTCGAGCCGGCCCGCCACCTCGCCCGCGTTGACCAGGCTCACGATCATGTCGTCGAACGGCTTGCCCTGCTCGCGCATCGCATCGGCGAGCGTCGAGCCCTGCTCCACCTTGCCGACGAGCCGATCGATCATCACCTTCTGCTTGTCGTTGCGCCCCTGACGCCCGATCGTGCGCAGGGCGGGGACGATGGGCAGCCCCGCCTCGACCGCCGTCGCGAGTTCCTGCATGAACCCCGCGAGTTCGCGCCGCGACATCACCGACCCGCCGAGTGTGAGCGTGAGCCCCGCGCCCGGGCCAGAGCCCGCGCGCTTCTTGCCCGGCGCGGCCACCTCTTCCACCGACTTGGGCGTCAGCCCGCGCGCGACGAGCCGTCGCACCGCCGTCGCCCGATCGGGCGCTTCGATCTCGCCCGACCCCGCGTTCGCGCTCCCCACGGCCTGGTAACGGAACGTCGCCATCAGGACGCCACCCCGTTCGCGTCCGCATCCTGCGTCGTGCGCAGCACCTGGTCGATCGTCGTCACGCCGTCCGCGGCCTTGACGAGCCCGTCGCGCCGCATCGACTGGTGATCGCTCGATGCGAGCGTGAGCAGCTGATGGCTCGCCCGACGCTCCGAGATGGCGGCGCGCAGTGCGCTGTTGATCACGAGCAGCTCGAAGAACCCGACACGGCCGGCGAACCCGCGCCCGCCGCACGCGTCGCACCCGTTGGCGACCCACCCCTGCCGCCCAGCGAACATCGCGAGTTCGTCCTCGCTCAACCTGTGCAGCTCCGCCTCTGCGATCGGCGCGAGCGACCGGCACGCAGCGCACAGCCGTCGACCGAGCCGCTGGGCGAGCACGCCCTCGACCACGCTCGCGAGCAGGAAGGGCTCGACGCCCATGTCGATCAGGCGCCCGATGGCGCTCACGGCGTCGTTCGTGTGCAGGGTCGAGAAGAGCAGGTGGCCCGTCAGTGCTGAGCGCACCGCGATGTCCGCCGTCTCGCCATCGCGCACCTCACCCACCATGATCACATCGGGGTCCTGGCGCAGGATCGAGCGGAGCCCCGAAGCGAAACTCAGTCCACGCTTCGGGTTCACGGGGATCTGGTTCACCCCCGACAACTCGTACTCGACGGGGTCCTCGATCGTGATGATCTTCTTCTCGGGCGCGTAGAGCTTGGTCAGCGCCGCGTACAGCGTCGTCGTCTTGCCCGACCCGGTGGGGCCCGTGACGAGCACCATGCCGTGCGGCAGCGCGATGAGGCGGTCCATCGACGCCCGGTCGCGTTCACGCATGCCGAGCGTCTCGAGGTCGAGGTTGATCGCGTCCTTGTCGAGGATACGCATCACCACCGATTCGCCATAGATCGTGGGCACCGTCGAGACACGGATGTCCACCTTGCGCCCCTCGAAGCGGAGCGTGATGTGGCCGTCCTGGGGCACGTACCGCTCCGCGATGTTCATCCCCGCCATGATCTTCACGCGGCTCGTGATCGCGGGCTGCAGCTGCTTGGGCGGCGGGTTCTGTTCGACGAGCACGCCGTCGATCCGGTACTTCACCTTCAGGTCGCGCTCGAAGGGCTCGATGTGCACGTCCGACGCCCGCCCGCGCACCGCCTCGAGGATGATGAGGTTCACGAGGTTGATGAGCGTGGGCTGCTCCGCCATGCGGTGCAGCTCGTCGGCGTCGACGGCCTCGAGGTTCGCGATGAGGTCGTCGCCCGATTCCTCCTGGCTCCCGAGGCGGGCTGCGACCTCTGCCGCGGTCGTCCCGTACGCCTCGCGGATCAGCTGCTGGATCATCTCGGCGGGCGCGTGGAAGCGCTTGACGCTCCGCCCCGCGACCACCGAGACCTCATCGGCGGCACCGAAATCGTCGGGGTCGAGCATCGCGACGTGCAGGCGCGAGCCCTCAACCGCGTAGGGCACACACCTGAGCCGCATCGCCTGCTCGGGCGTGAGCACGCCCGACGCGGCACGGT
Organism: Phycisphaerales bacterium; assembly: GCA_965228605.1. GTDB lineage: Bacteria > Planctomycetota > Phycisphaerae > Phycisphaerales > UBA1924. The sequence continues at coordinate 1,684,689 of OZ245825.1, read as the reverse complement.
CGACCACGGGTTTCTCTGAGAGCGCCGACCACGCGCGCCGCGCGCCCTCACCTGTCGCGGCGCTCCCCGCCTCCGTCGACGCGCTCCCGTTCATCGTCTTGCCGGCCCCATCCATAGCTCTAAGCGTACCGGACGACGAGTCACGATGAGCGGCGCACTCCGGCGCCCCACCCGCGAATGCCTAGCCGTCCGCGCCGTCCTCCTCATCTTCTTCCACGGGCACGACGATGATCTCGATCTCCTCGCCGGGCTCATCGCCCTCGGGTTGTTCGCCAGTCCCGCCCGTGATTTCCACTTCCGTCCGGCGGACCGCGCCGTCGTCGCCGATCTCCTCTGTGATGAAGACGGCCCGTTCCATCACGTCGCCGGGCACCTCGATCTCCATCCCGTTGGGGAGCCTGCGCAGCCGCTTCCGCTCGGGCAGGCGGGCGACCTGGTCCTCGCCGAGGAGCGAGTGGACTTTGGCAAGCGTCTGGTCGTCGAGCTCGCGCCGCCCGCGCACCGCCTTGTCGAGGTCGGTCTCTTCCTTCTCGCCGCCCTCGCCGACTCGCGCCGAGAACGCGAACGAGCCGCCGCCGAACGTCATGGTGGTCTCGGAGCCGTCGTCCTCCGCCTGGCGGATCTCCCGCGCCCACGCCGCGTCGGCTTTGGCGCGCTGGCGCTCGTGATCGGCGCGGAGCTGGGCGAGCCCCTCGCGCTGCGCGGGGGTCAGGTCCTCGAACGAAGCGGCCACCTCGAACGCCTTCTCGATGTACGAAGGGCGGTACACCTGGGGGAAGCTCGCCGACTGGAACGCCTCGCTCAGCGCCTCGGACTGCTCGGGCCCGAGCCCGCTGACGAGTCGCTCGTAGAAGCTCTGGTTGATCCCCCGGACCTTCATTGAGACCGCGCGGCGCTCCTCGGCCTGCTCCATCATCTTCTCAAGATCAAACCCGCCCGGGCCGCCGCGGAGCGAAGCCATCGCGTCCCCGAGCTTCTCGCGCTCCGAGAGCGCCCGATCGAGTTCCTTCTCGTACGCATCGAGGATCGGCCCGACCCCATCGTCGGCCCGCTCGATCTTCAGGTCGCTGGCGAGGCGCACAAGGTCGACCGACTCGCCGCTCATAGAGCCCTGGGGCAGGAGCACATCACGCCGACGCGCCCGCTCGAACGCGGGCCAACGCGCCTCCTGCTCGGGGGTGAGCAGCAGCTGGAGGTCATCGAACAGCGCCGTGGTCGCCGCCTCACGCCCCGCGGTCAGCTCCTCGAGCACCGCGGGCATTTTCTCGATGAACACGCTGTGGTCCCGGCTCTCCTCGAACTCGGCGCGCAACGCCGAGATGCGCTCCATATGCGCTTCCGAGAGACGCGACAACTCGCCAACGAACATCGAGTAGAGCTCGTCCGCGAGTTCGCGCTGCACGTCGTCGAGCCCAAGCACGCCCGCGTAGCGCTCGAACTGTTCGCCCGAGACGGACAACCCGCCCGCGCCGGGCCCACCCATGAAGGGCCCGCCAAACACCGCGGGTCCCGCGTCATCCACGACGAACACATCCTGACGTGCCTGAGCCGTCGGGCTCAACACGAGGGACAACGCCGCGAGAGCCGCGGAGGTGACAACTGCTTTGCCGATGCGCTGGGTGAACTTCATGCCTGCAATCTCCCTGGGAGCCCACCATCGGGCTGACAGGGGTTTAGGACGCGCCGGGGCGTGCGATCCGTCAACGTGGGCGTGCGACGACCGCTGGATGATCAGGATGGGGTCGGGTGGGGGTGGTGGTTGGGGGGGGGTCAGGCCCGCCCGCCACCGCCACCGCCGCGCCGCCCGCCATCGCGTCCACGGTTGCCCCGTTCGCCCCGCTCGCCCCGTTCGCGCTCGCGGAACTCCTGGAACCGCTCCCGCGCCGGGGGTTCGGGGAGCAACGCCTGCTGCTCCTCGGTGAGGACTGCGCGTACTTCCTCGAGCACCTCGTCGTCGAACGCACGCCTCGCGTTTGACGCCTCGCGCTCCGGGTCGTCTCCGCCGCGCCCACGACGCCAGGGCATGAGCGATTCGACGCTCACGTCCTCTTCCTTCTCCTTGATCGCGTCCATCCAGCGCTTGTTGAGGCGGGCCGACTCCGAGTTGTAGCGGGTCGTGATCGCGCTGATCTGCTCGCTCTGCTCCGAGGTCAGGGAGTCCATCGACGAGGTCGACTCGAGCACCCTCGACAGGTAGGTGTCGCGGAACACACGCGGGAACTGCGCCTCGCGCACCTCCGCGATGAACGCCTCGCGCTGCCCGTCGGGCAGGGCGGACCCGATCCGCGTCCCGTACCGCTCGTTGATGTCGCGCAGGCGTCCGGACAGCTTCTTGGCCTTCTGGAACATGTCCTCGACCGCTTCCATGTCGCCCTCACGCATGAGGCGCATGCCCTCGGCGTAGCTCTCTTCGTAGTACTCGTTCCGCTCGACCAGCGCCCGGTCGAGTTCGAGTTCGTACTCGTTCAGGATCGGCGCCGCGAGCGTCCTGGCCTCGTCGGTCAGGTCCTCCGAGTCCTGCACGACCTTGATCAGGTCCACCGACTCGCCCGAGTACACCGTGAAGTTGCCGATGCCCCCGCCGCGCAGCGTCTTGTCGCGACGACGCATCCGCTCGACCTTGGGCCACACGGCCTCCTGGTCGGGCGTCAACAGCAGGCGGTAGTCCTCGAAGAACGTCTCGGTCATCGTCTCCTGCTTCGCCCGCGTCTCGACGAGCACGTCCTGCAGCTCGCCCATCACCGACCAGTCGCGCGAACGCTCGGCCTCCTGACGCGCACCCTCGATGAGCGTCCGTGCCTCCTCCGCGAGCTTCTGGAACTCCGCGATGTACCCCTCGTGGAGCATCAGCGCGCCCTCGCGCTGGACCTCGTCGAGGCCGAGCACATCCGCGTACTGAGTGAGCTCCTCGCTCGTGATCGAGGGCGTGCTGAACTGCCCGCCACGACCACCGAACCCGCGCTGCGCGAGCACCTGGGTGGGGAGGGCGAGCATCAAGCCCGCCGCCAACGCCAACACGATCGTCCAAAGGTTCCTGCCCACGAGACACCTCCTGTTCTGGCCAACGCTATACCACACCGGGCTCGCCCAGCGTGGTCCAAGCACAACCCGCTCACCACCCCGTTGTTGCACCCCACTGCCTGATTTCCTGTTTCCGGGCAGGAGAGATGCCGCATCCACCGGCCGATGCCCGGTCCGCCGGTCAGTGCCCCCTGGTCCCGGAGCCGCCTATCGCGCCCCAAGCTCGACCCCGCGATCGCGGGCCGCCACCGCTGCACGCTCCACCGCCTGCATCACCCCCGCATCGTCCAGCACCCCCATCGCCGCCGCCGTCGTCCCCCCCTTGCTCGTCACCGCCGCCCGCAAGTCCTCCGGCGATCCGCCCCGCGCCGCCAGCAGTTCCGCCGCCCCCACGAGCGTCTGCATCACGATCCGCCGGGCATCTTCCTTCGAGAAGCCGACCGCCTCGCCCCCCCGCACCATCCCCTCCGCGAGATAGAACAGGTAGGCGGGTCCCGACCCGCCGATCGCGGTGAACGCATCGACCATGCCCTCGTCTACCTCGATCGCCTCGCCCACCGCCCGCATGAGCCCGAGCGCCACCGCCGTGTCCCCCTCCCGCGCCCCAGCCCCCGCCGCGACACACGCCATCCCGCGCCCCACCGCCGCGGGCGTGTTGGGCATGACGCGGACGACCCGGGCCTTGCCGCCGAATGCCTCACGCACCGCCTCGCTCCTGGCGCCCGCGAGGATCGAGACAACCACCCCCTCAACGCCCCAGCCGCGCGTGGTCTCGGCGACCGCGCCGAGCATCTGCGGCTTCACCGCGAGCAGGACCTGGGCGCCCTCTGTGCAGTAGGGGGCCAACTCGGCGGCGCTTGCGACGACTTGCTCCACGCCAGCGATGGCCGCGAGCGAAGCGTGCTTGCCCTCATCGGGGTCGGCGATGATCCACCGCACCGGCGCGAGGTCGGCGGGGGGCTTGGCTGCGACGCCCTCGATGATCGCCCGAGCCATGTTGCCGCCGCCGATGACGAGAATGGTCTGGTGGTCCATGGCGAGAGGGTAACGGCGGAGACCCACTCCCTACGCGCCACCCCATTCAGAGCCGCGGGCTTCAGCCCGCGAGGTCTTCGGGCTCGCGGGTCATCTCGGGACCGCGGGGGCTGAAGCCCCCGGCTCTGAGGCCACGCCACCCACGCGCCCCAACCCACACTCCGGACACACCACAAGCCCCGCAAGCTCATACCCACACCCAACACACCGCCCGCGCCGCACCCGCCAACGCCGACGGAGCGAGCGCGGGGCGACAACCGCCGCGAGCGCCAGCCCGCCGTAGAACAAAGAGTTCACGACAAACCCCGGGAATTCCGGCCGGAGGGGCAACCGCGCCGTGGGCCACATGGGATGAAGCGGGTTCATGCCTTGGTTTGCCAGGCCCGTGTCCACACCCCACACCTCCTCGTGATCTGGCGTGTCAGGGTCCGCCACGAAACATGCCGCGCTCCGAAGCGGAAGCCCGGCCCGGAACGCCAGAACAACGTGAGCTTCCTCCGTCATGATGTTCCCGCTGACGAACGCATCTGTGGTGAACCCGCGATACCACGGCCACCCGAGCCGGACCCGTGCATCGGGCGACTCCGTCGGATGCGTCAGCCCGTCAGGAGGCCACGAGAGCCGTTCAACCCGCACCGCGTTCGGCTCATCCTCAAACCATGACCCGCCGGGGGTGTCTCGGTAGCACGCCACATCGCTCTCATACCAGTTGTTGCCAAGCTGCACCCACAACGCCAACCCCCAAGCCACCCCAACGTTCACCACCACCCCAACCACCTGGCACACCGCAACGGTCCGCCATCCGAACAGCCTTGGGTGGGGGGGGCGAGGCATGGGGTGAGTCTACCTGTACGGGCCGAAGCCTCACCCGCCCCAACGGGGCGGCGGGCTGTTGCCACGGGTGGAGCGATGCGGCCGCGCATCGCGCAACCCGTGGGGTGGGTCCGCTCGCTCCCGCCGCCCCGACGGGGCGGAGGAATCTCCTCCGCGCGCTCCACGGGTTGCGCTCCGCCCGGCGAGCGCCGGGCTGCGCTTCACCTGTGGCTACACCCCGGCGCCCCTCCGGGGCGACGAAGCGACTCCGCACTCGGGGCACACCGCGATGCCGCCCACCTCATACCCGCACGCGATGCAGCGGCCTCGCTTCGCACGGCGGCGTCGCCGAAGCGAGCGGGGGACGGCGACCGCCGCGAGCGCGAGCCCGGCGTAGAACAGCGTGTTCACGATGAAGCCGGGGAGGATGGGGCGGAGGGGGAGGCGGGCACCCGGAACTGCACCAAAGAGGCCTCGCGAGTTCGTCTTCAGCCCCGTTGGCATGTTCCAGAATCGCTCCTGCGCCCCGGCACGCGCCTTTCCTGCGGCGACCCACTCCAGGCTGCGTACCGGCATCCCCGCACGCACCGATGACATGAAGTAGCCGTCGTCCTGGGGATTGCCGTTGGTTCGTACCACGAAGGTCTGCCCGCGCCACCAGGGCCACTCCGCACTGAGGACCGTGTCGGGGGCCTCGGGCTGACCCGGCAAACCTCGCAGCGGCCAAACGAGCGGCTGACCAGAGGCCCCAAAGTCCGGCCGATGCGCATCCACTTGTGCCCACACCGCCAAACCCCAAGCCACCACGACGTTCACCAGGAAACCGACCAGCATGCTTGTCGCAACGGTCCGCCATCCGAACAGCTTGGGGGGTGGGTGGGGGGCGCGGGCCATGGGGCGAGTCTACCGGCACGCGCGAGCACCACACCCGCCCCGACGGGGCGGAGGGATCTCCGCTGACCTCTCCACGGGTTGCAGCTCCGCCCGGCGAGCGCCGGGCTGCGCTTCACCCGTGGCTACACCCCGGCGCCCCTCCGGGGCGACGAAGGGACGCCGCACTCGGGGCATGCGGTGAGGTCGGCGAGTTCGTAGCCGCACGCGATGCAGCGGCCTCGCTTGGCCCGCCGGTGCCGCCGCACCACGCGGGCGCCGACGACCGGAGCGAACACGAGCGCGGTGTAGAACAGAGTGTTCACGATGAAGCCGGGCAGGACGGGGCGGAGGGGGAGGATCGCGGTTGGCCAATCGGGATATTCACGATCGAAACCTGTATCAAGAGCCCACGAGTAGGTGGCTGTGGAGCGGTTGTGCCAAATCGCGAACCCCTCAAGAGTCCTCAGCGGCAGGCCGCTTTGGAGCTGATCCACACTGAGCAGAGGAGTCGCGTCGATCCAGCCGGTGGTCCACTGCAGATGGGTGCATCCTCGGAGCGGAGCCCACTCATAACGAAGCTGGATCTCCGGTGACCGGCCATCCGGAGAGGGAAGCGGCCAGTCGAGGTCGCGCTGGGGCAGGTGTGTAGCCCCATGGAAAGCCCCGAGCTGATTCGCTGTCTTCTGGTCGATCGGAGTGACGTAGATTGCACGGCTCCTCAGCCCACCAAGCTGCACCCACAGCACCAACCCCCACGCCACCCCAACATTCACCACCACCCCAACCACCACGCACACCACAACAGTCCGCCATCCGAACAGCCTGGGGGGGGTGTCTGGGGGGTGGGTTGTGCCATGGGGCGAGTCTACCGGGCCCCTTTGCTCATCCGTCCCCCGAAGCCGGGAGCCGCGGCCTCGAACACGCCCGCCGTCGCCTCACAGACGGTCGTCCGAGGCTCGATTGCGGCTCTCATGCGCTCGATCGCGACGGCCGTGCACCCCATCGCGACAGCCGCGATGGCCATTGCGATCATCGCAAAGGGCTTCGCGGGAGCCACGAAGGGGATTGTGATCATCACGAAGGGCTTCGGGGGAATCACGAAGGGGAGTGTGATCGTCACGAAGGGCGTTGCGATCACCACGAAGGCGATGGCGGCAGCCGCGATGGCCATCGCGAGAGCCCGAGGCTCGATTCGGACAGCGCCGATCGCGACTCGGGGAGCAGATGTCTCGATCGGGACCGCGCGCATCGAGACTCGGAGAGCAAACACCTCGATGCGCGGAGCGCGCATCGACGCCCGATAGGCCGCCAACCCGCCGCACGGGCCCAAGACCCCTCACCCACCCAAACCGGCTGCACCTACAATGGCGTCCGGCCCCAGGGCCCCCCCACACCCAAGACCCCAGACCCCAAACCCCAGACCCCCTCTCCCTCCCGAAGCCCGAAACCCGAACCCCGGAGCCCGCCCCCCTCCATGGCCCTCACCTACGCGCTCGATTTCGAGAAACCACTCCAGGAGATCGAGGACCAGATCGGCGTCCTCGAATCGTCGGGCGCCGATGTCGCCTCCGAGGTCCGCGCGCTCCGCAAGCAGCACGCCAAGGCGCTGGGCAAGATCTACAAGGGGCTCAGCCCGTGGCAGACCGTCCGCGTCGCCCGCCACCCCGAGCGCCCGCAGACGCGCGACTACCTGAACATGCTCGTCAAGGACTTCATGGAGCTGCACGGCGACCGGCGGTTCGGCGATGACCCCGCGATCGTGTGCGGGCTCGGGCGCATCGGGTCGATCAAGTGCATGCTCATCGGCCACCAGAAGGGGCGCGAGACGAGCGAGAAGATCCAGTGCCACTTCGGGTGTGCGCACCCCGAGGGGTATCGCAAGGCGCTGCTCAAGATGAAGTGGGCCGAGAAGTACAACCTGCCGATCGTGACGCTCGTGGACACGCCGGGGGCGTACCCGGGGGTCGGCGCTGAGCAGCGCGGCCAGGCCGAGGCGATCGCGGTGAACCTGCTCGAGATGAGCCGGCTCGAGACGCCCATCGTGTCGATCGTCATCGGCGAGGGCGGGTCGGGCGGCGCGCTGGGCCTCGCGGTCGCCGACCGCGTGGGGATGCTCGAGCACTCGTGGTACTCGGTGATCTCCCCCGAGGGGTGTGCCGCGATCCTGTGGAAGCAGGCCAACGAGCAGACCAACAACGCGGCGGCCAAGGCCCTCAACCTCACCGCGAAGGACAACCTCCGCCTGGGCATCATCGACGATGTCATCAAGGAGCCCGTGGGCGGCGCCCATCGCGACCCGCAGGCCACCGCCCAATCGATCGAGCAGTGGGTGGGCAAGCAGCTCGAGAGCCTCCGGCGGGTGAAGGGCTCCACCCTCCGCGCCCGCCGGTTCGAGCGCTTCCGCAAGCTGGGCGAGTACGCCGAGGTCACGCCGACCCCCACAACGCCCCCCGAGGCCGAGGAAGAGGGCCAGCGGGGGGAGGATTGACCCCACAAGCCGCCGCGCCTAGCCTTGACGCCTGATTTTGGGACCCCGGCGGCGTCGTAGGCGACGCGCCGGACCGTGAGGCTGGGCTGCACAGGACCCGTTGCCTTGGCGAAGAAGAAAGCGGCCGCACGCAAGAAGAAGGCTCCGTCCTCGTCAGCGTCCCCGAAGCGCAAGACCGCCGCTGCGCAGAGCAAGAAGAAGACCATCAAGAAGGCCGCCACAAAGAAGAAGACCACGAAGAAGGCGGCCACCAGGGCGCCCGCGTCGAAGAAGACCGCCTCGAAGAAGGTCACGAAGAAGACCACCAAGAAGGCCGCGGCTTCCAAGACGACCAAGAAGGCCAAGACGACCAAGAAGGCCGCCACGTCGAAGAAGACCGCCGCCGCGAAGCCCGCGGCGTCCAAGAAGAAGACGGCCAAGTCCACCAAGCCCTCGGGCGAGGCCAAGCCCGCGGCCAAGGGCAAGAAGACGACCAAGAAGAAGGGCGCCGCCGCGGAAGCGGGCTCGAACGAGCGCTACCGCTCGGTCTATGGCAGCACCGCCGACACCGGCGCTCAGGCCGCCGCGAGCCTCCTCAAGGCGATGGGCATCGACCGCCCCGCGAGTTCGGGCCCCCTCGTTACCGACGCCGATGGCGACGCGGCCCGCCTCACCAAGAGCCCCTTCAAGAAGCCCCAGCTCCGCAAGTTCGAGGAGATCCTCCGCCTCAAGCGGGCCGAGATCCTGGGCGATGTCACCACCATGGAGAGCGAAGCGCTCAACACGGGCGGCGACCGCGCGTCCAGCGCCCTCTCCCAGCACATGGCCGACCAGGGCTCGGACGCCTACGAGCAGTCGCTCGCCCTCGACCTCGTGGCCTCGCAGCGCGACCTCATCAAGGAGATCGACGCCGCGATCGCCCGCATCCACAACGGCACCTACGGCATCTGCGAGGTCACGGGGCGCGCCATCAACCCCGAGCGCCTCGAGAACACCCCGTGGGCCCGCCTGAGCATCGATGCCGCCCGCGCCGCCGAGCGGATGAGCTTCCGCAGGTGATGAGCGACCCGCCGCCCCCCGCACCCACCCCACCCCCCCCAATCGCGATGCGGTGCCCGAGGGCGTGGGCCACACTCGCCATCGCCACCACGGCCGCGCTCGTCGCCGACCTGCTCACCAAGTGGGCCGCGTTCGAGTACGTCGCCGACGACCCCGTCACCATCGATCCGGGTGCCGTGGCGCAGGTGCTGGCCGCGGACCCCTCGAAGGTCTCCGCGCTCCTCCCACCCCACGACCCCGTCACCGTCGTGCCGAGCGTGCTCGACCTCACGCTCGTCCTCAACGCGGGCGCGGTGTTCGGCACGGGCCAGGGCAAGCGCTGGCTCTTCGTCGCGTTCACCATCGGCGCGCTCGCCTTCGCCCTCCACGTCTTCGCCCGCTGGACACGCAAGGGCCAATGGCTCTCGCACATCGCCATCGCGCTCGTCATCGCGGGCGGGCTCGGCAACCTCTACGACCGCCTCCGCTTCGGCGTGGTGCGCGACTTCCTCCACCCGCTGCCGGGCGTGAGGCTCCCCTTTGGATTGAAGTGGCCTTCGGGCAACCCCGAGGTGTGGCCCTACATCTCGAATGTCGCGGATGCGTTCCTGATCCTGGGGATCGGGTGGCTCGTCGTCCGTCTCTGGCGTGGCGAGCCCGCGCCGGACGCGCAAGCCGAGGGCGACGCCGCCCCGACCGACGACTGATCGCGATTAGAGGTCGCCGCTCATCACGCGCTCGATCACTTGCGATGGCATCACATCAAACAGCACATCCTCGCCCGCGTGCTGCTCGAGGATCTTGCCGCCCCGCACGAGCAGGACGGTGGGGGTGGAGGGCCAGCGCCAGTACTCGATGCCGTGCTCATCCTCGAGCACGGGGATCAGGAAGTCCATGAACGCGACCGCGGGCACCTCCTGCGCTTCCGCCTCCGACCGTGCGAGGTCGAAGAAGGGCTTCACCTCTTCGCATACGTGACAGCCCGGGTCGTGCAGGAAGACATACCACGTCTGCAATTCATCACCCCGGCGCAGGTCCTGTGTAAGTTCCAGGTCCTCGACGAGCACGACTGCGCCCGGGACCGCGTCCTCTGTGTGCCCCCCCGGGGTCCACCAAGGTGCGTTCGTCGTCACCGGGGTCTCGATCCGCTCGATGGGCTCATCATCAGGCGGCTTGTAAGAAGCCACCCCATACCCGTACCCAAGCCCACTCGCGATCACCGCCGCAACGAGCGTCGCCACGAGCCCGCGCTTTGTCACCCCAAGCATCCCCGCAACCACGAGCGAGGCCACAAGGAAGCACACATCCATCACGAACGAGAACCCGCGCGGCAAGGGCACCAGTTCGCCAAAGCACCCGCAGTCCACGTCCTTGATCAGCGCCCACGCCGCGTAGCCCGCGAGCCCGCCAAAGAACACGGCGGTTACTTGCCAGGTCCGCTTCCACTTGTAGCCAAGCAGCACCGCGACAACGATGAGCATCTCGAGCGCGCCGATCGCCCAGTGCTCAACGATCTTGAAGCCGTTGTCTTCCAGGAAGGGCACGAACTTGCGCTTCTGCGCCGTCGCCACCTTCGAGAACGCGGAGAACTGGAGCAGCAGCGCAACGAGCGTCGCGAGCACCGCCGCCGGGAGGAACGGGGGACGCTGCTTCGGAGCGTCAGGCGTGGGATCGGTCATCTCGGAGTCGTCCTGTGGGGGAGCGGTTTAGCGGGCCGAGGCGTGGGGCTTACCGCCCGCATCGGCGCGGACCGAAGCGAGCACCCAGATGCGCGTGTCCATCTCGCCATCGGGCAGCCCGAGGAACAACGGCACGATCACCGCCCCGTCCTCCAGGTCCTCGCTCGCGGTGATCTTCACGTGGGCGTGGCTCTCGATGCGCCCCTTCGAGCCCTTCACCTTCTCGACCTTGACGAACTCTGCCTCGACGCCGTCGAGGTGCGACTTGACATCGATCGCCTCGACCTCGTTGCTCCCCTGGTTCACGATCTGAATGACGATCTCGGTCGACTCGCCGGGCTTGATGACGCCCGCGTTCGCGGAGGGCATGAGCACCTTGAGCGACTTGCCGCGATACTTCCGCTCCTCCGCGAGCACCTCCGCGTGCGTCACGCGCAGGTCCACGAGCGGCGCGTGCGGGTGGTCGGTCTCGATCAGGAACGCGGGCGGGATGCTCCCCGCTTCGAGCGAGTATTCGAGGCGGTACGACGTCGAGCCGGCATCGGTCGTCCCCTCGCTCGAGAGGATCACGGGGCGGGCGTTGTTCGCGCGGAGGATCTTGAACGGGCGGCCGTCCACCGACTCCACGAGGATCGCGCCGGTCATCGAGCCCGAGCGGTCGGCCCGTCCCGAGTTCAGGAACGTCGGCGTCGTCTTGACGGCGTAGGTCGCATCGGCACGCACCGGGATCGTGTACATGCCCGTCTGGCCCTGCACACGCACGTTCACCGACTTGTTGACCGCCCCGAGGTTGTACCCGATCGCGAGCTGCACGCTCATCTCGATCGTCTCGCCGGGCTCGATGATCATCTTCGGGAGCTTGGGCACTGTGCACGAGCAACCGGCGGTCGGCTGGTGGAGCGTCACCGTCTCGGAGTGGATGTTCTTGATCTTGACGACGCCCTCCTGGTTCGTCAGGCGGTCCACCGTCCCGAAGTCGAGGGTGGGCGGGGTGAACTCGAGGTAGAGCTCTGTGGGCGGGCGGCGAACCACCGAAGGGCGGGGCGTCTGCTGAGCCGACCGCTGCGCCTGGCGGGCCCGCAGCTCGCGCAGACGGCGCTCACGCTCGGCCTGCTGCTCAGGGGTCAGCTCCCGGCGCGCCGGGCGCTCGTTCGTCTTGGGGGCGTCCTGGGTCGACTCCCGCTCACGCGATGTGTCGGGGCGCTCGCCCGTCTGAGCCAATGCGTGGGGCGACGCGAAGCCCACACAGAGAACACCAAGGGCAACCCCACCGAACAACCGACCAACTCGACGCATGGCAATCCTCTCCCATCGCCCGACAGACAACAAGCGGGCACTCTGAGACTACTCTAGCTGACACTCCGGGCCATCGGCGAACCAAACTCCACGCCCCACCGAGAATGGCCGTTCTTGTTACGCGGAGGTTGTTCGGGGCACCCCGAGCCCCCGAGGATCGGGCAGTCACAGCGCCTTGAACCACCCCCAGCGCCAATCCGAGACCCCCCCGCACGCCCCTCGCGGCGTGATCATCATCGGCGCGGGCGCTATTGGGCTCTGCACCGCGGCAGAACTCGCCCGCCGAGGGGTCCGCGTCACCGTCCTCGACCAGGCAGGCCCCGCCGCCGGCGCGTCGTTCGGCAACGCGGGCCTCATCTCCCTCGCCCACCCGCCCCTCCCACGCCCCGGGCTCGTGGCCCAGTTGCTCCGATCGCTCGCCGACCGTGGCGCCCCCGCGCAGATCAGGGCCACGCTCAGCCCACGCTACTGGCGCTTCCTCGCGGGCATGGCACGCGCCGGCACCCGCAAGGCCTTCGAACGCAACATGACAGTCGTCGCGGAACTGTCACGCCTCACCCCCGCGCTCTTCGAGCGCTACCGCGACGACGAAGCGCTCTCGTTCGAGTACCGCGCCACGGGCTACATGGATGTCTTCCACGATGCGCGCCTCTTCGAGCACGCCCGCACCGACGCTGCGCTGATCGAGAGCCTGGGCTTCGAAGAGCACATCCTGAGCGAGTCTGAAGCGCGCGACCACGAGCCGGCCCTCAAGCCCGGCATCGCGGGCGCCGTCCGCCACGTCGGCAGCGCCGTCGCCGACCCCGCCGCTTTCACGCACGCGCTCGCCGCCGCACTCCGCTCGCGTGGCGTCCAGATCGAAGAGGACACGCCCGTCGAGGACTTCCTCACCCACGGGGGGCGCATCACGGGCGTACGCGATGCCAAGGGCAACGAGCGCGAGGCGGACGCCGTCGTCCTCGCCGCCGGCGCATGGTCAGGCCGCCTGGCCGCGAAGGCGGGCGTCCGCATCCCGATGCTGAGCGGGCGGGGCTACCACGTCACCGTCCGCCACGAGGGCGAGCCCGTGCGCACCTCCGTCCACCTGGGCGGCCACTGGCTCGCGTGCACGTCCATGGGCGACACCCTCCGCATCGCGGGCCTCCTCGACCTGGTCGGGCTGAGCCACGAGATGCCCGACCACCGCATGGCGAAGCTCATCCCCACCGCCTCCGAGTTCCTCGAAGGGCTCACCCACGCGACCCCGATCACCAGGTGGGCGGGCCTCCGCCCGTGCACGCCCGATGGCCTGCCCGCGATCGGGGAGCACCCTGCCCGACCCGGCCTCTTCATCAACACGGGCCACGCCATGATGGGGTTCTGGACCGCCCCCGCGTGCGGCCTCCTCGCCGCCCAGTCGATTGTCGGCGAGCCGCCCTCGACGCCGATGACCCCATTCCTACCCTCACGCTTCGGGCACGCGCGGGGTTGACCCCGAACCCGCCCGCCGCCCGACCCGTACCCGTTGCACACGAGGGGCCCCGCATGACCACCCGATCAACCCAAGCCAGCGAGACCCCGCTCGAGCTGCGCCAACACCTCCTGGCCGAAGCGGGCCTCGACCCCGCGCGGGTGCCGCGGCACATCGCGGTCATCATGGATGGGAATGGGCGATGGGCCGCCGAGCGTGGCTTGCCGAGGGCCATGGGCCACCCCGCGGGCGCCGCGGTCGTCCGCGAGGTCTTCGAAGCCGCGTGTGAGTTGGGCGTCGAAGCCATGACCCTCTACTCGTTCTCCTCCGAGAACTGGAAGCGGCCGGACGACGAGATCGAGGCCCTGATGGACCTCTACGCCGATTACCTCCAGAGCGAGCGCGACGAACTGGTCGAGAAGAACATCCGCTTCCGCCAGATCGGCCGCCGCGAGGGCCTCCCCGACCACGCCCTCCGCGAGCTGGATCGCACGGTCGAGGCCACCGCCCACTGCACCGGGCCAACGCTCTGCCTCGCCGTGAACTACGGCTCGCGGGCCGAGATCACCCATGTCGTCCGCGCCCTCGCCCAACGCGCCGCTATGGGCGACCTCGACCCCGACACCATCGACGAACAGACGATTTCCGCCAACCTCCAGACCGCGGGCCTCCCCGACCCCGACCTGCTCATCCGAACCGCCGGCGAGATGCGCATCAGCAACTACCTCCTCTGGCAGATCAGCTACGCCGAGCTCTACGTCACCGACACCCTCTGGCCGGACTTCGCCCGCGACGACCTCATCGAGGCGCTCCGCGCTTTCCAGTCAAGATCGCGACGCTTCGGCGGGCTCGACGCCCCTGTGCCCACGAGCTGAGCCTTCGATACCCTCTTCACCTTGCTCAAGCACCGCATACCACTCGGGATCGCGTTCATCGTCGCTCTGGCCGGCGCGGTCGCTGGCGACGCCGCCCTCGAAAGCGCGGGCTATCGCGCGGGCCTCATCATCGGGCCGCTCCTCGCACTCATGCTCTGGGCGGTCGCGTTCGAACTCGCCACCATCCTGCGCGCCGCGGGTCTCTACGCCTCGTGGGCGGGCCTGACCTGGTACGCCCTCATCGGCTTCGCCGCGATCCTCGTCCCCTCGGGCGACTACGCCCCCAAGGCCATCGGGGGCGGCGCCCTCATCGCCCTCGTAGTGGCCCTCCTGAGCGTGGCACGGAAGCAGAAGACAGAGGGCGCGATCGGCGCCATGTCCGCCGCGATGCTCGCGTTCGTTTACCTGGGCCTGACCGCGGGCTTCGTCATGCTCCTGCGCCTCGACTTCGGCGCCGCCGCACTCCTCGCATGCCTCCTCGTGACCAAGTCCTACGACATCGGCGCCTACTTCACGGGGCGGGCCATCGGACGCCACAAGCTCATCCCCTGGCTGAGCCCCGCGAAGACCTGGGAGGGCCTCGTCGGGGGCCTCCTCCTCGCTGGGGGCGTGGGCGTCGCCTCCGCCCTCCTCATCACCCGGTGGGACGGCCCTGAACTCGCCCTCTGGCAGGCGTTCCTCGGCGGTGTCCTCCTGGGCGGCGTGGGCCAGATGGGCGACCTTTTCGCGAGCGTCCTCAAGCGCGATGCGGGCGTCAAGGACTCGTCGTCCCTCCTGCCAGGATTCGGCGGGACCCTCGATGTGCTTGATTCTCCAATGCTCGCAGGACCGGTAGCCTACTGGTTGCTGGTCTGGGCCGTCGGAAGCTGAAGCGCATTCGGCAATCCCCCCTGACGTAACCCCTTCCGTGTGCTACACTTCTAGAGTGGTGTCGGAGGAGGCCTGAAAGGGTGGTGCGGTCATGGGCGTGACGGGCAAACTGCTGGCTCTTTACCGAGTCGATCAACAACTCCGTGGTCTGAATGCACGCCTCCGTTCCGCGGAGGCGTATTTGCGTCAGCAGGAGAAACTCCTCGCAGACCACGCCACCAAGCGCGAAGCCATCGAGGCCGAGCTCAAGCAGGCCCAGGCCACCAACCACAACGACGAGAACGAGATCAAGGGCATCGACGAGCGCATCGAAGCCTCGCGTGAGCGCATGAACAACGCGCAGACGAGCAAAGAGCACAGCGCCACCCTCACCGAGATCAACACCCTCAAGGCCGACCGCGCCCTTATCGAAGAGCGCGTCCTCACCGCCATGGGCAAGATCGAGGAGTTGAACGCCGAACTCGCCACGATCGATGAGGAGGCCGCGAAGCGCCAGAAGATCCGCGACACCGCCGCGACCGAGCGCGACGCCCGTGCCGCCGAGATCAAGGACCGTGTCGCCGAGCTCGAGGCCGAGCGTGAAGGCGTCGTCAAGGAAGTCCCCGCGCCGGCGCTCACCGTCTACCAGGGCGCCATCGACCGCGGCGTCGAAGACGTCATGGCCCCCATCGAGGAGCAGGACAAGCGCAACATGGAGTACACCTGCGGCTCCTGCTACACCCACCTCCCCATCGAGAAGGTCAGCGTCCTCATGCAGCGCGGCGACCTCACCACGTGCCCCTCGTGCGATGTCATCCTCTACCTGGGTGAAGAGGTCCGCGGCTCGCTCGAGTCCGCCAAGCCCAACGCACGCTCCCGCGCCGTCACCGTCGACTAAGCGAGCCCCTTACTCGCCACGCGCCTCGGGCGCCGACAACATCACGTAGGCCGCGTACCGGAGCTCGCCGCCCGCGTTGGGCAGTGGCCAGACCGTCTGCAGGTCCGCCACCTCGCCCGCCACGGGCCCCTCACCCTTCGCACCAAGCTCTGCCCGCAGCGCCCCGCGCGCATCATCGGTCGCCACCGACCGCGCCCGCACGAGGTCCGCGCCAAGCCCCTCGCCACACACCGTGACACGCCCGCCCTCGCGCTGCACGCCATCGAACCACCACGAGGGACGACCGTCCTCGCGCACGCTCAGGTCCCCACCCGCGTCTTCAGCGGCGCCTTCGCCGCTGAGCGATCCAATGAACGCGATCAGCGCATCGATCTCCTCATCCGTGAGCAGATCGCGGTAGTTCACCATCTGGCCCTTGGGATACCCCTCGACCACCTCTCCATCCGGATCGAGCAGCGACCGCCTCAGATACGCGCTGTCCACCACGATCTTCTCACCCGTCGTGAGCCACTGCTCGCTCCCGTAGAGCCCCTTGAGCGAGGGCCCCACGAGCTTCTTCCCGTCGAGCGAGTGGCACAGCAGGCAGCCCTTGTACTGGTACAACGACCGCCCCAGCGCGACCTGCTCGGGCGTCGCCTGCGCCGGATCAAACGCGGGGCGTTCGGGAGCCTGCTGAGGGTCCTTCTCGCTCGCGCCACACCCAGCCGACCAGGCCGCGACAGCGCACAACAGAATGGAAAGACCAACGCGCATCACGCACAACGATAGGGGGCCGCGGGCCGCCACTCACCCAGACGCCTGATCGGCGCCGTCGAGCAGGCTCTGCTGCCCGGGGACATCCCGGACCCGCGCACTCAACTCTTCGAGTTGGTGCATGATGTCGCCCACACTCCGGAACTGGTAGTACTCGCTGGCGAACCGCACGAACGCGATCTCGTCCAGGTCGCGGAGCCGCTCGGCGGTCAGCTCGCCGATCCGCCGGGCCTCGACCTCGCGGTCGAACGTCCGGTAGAGCTCGTCCTCGACCGCCTCGACCAGGGCGAGCTTGGCATCTTCCGGGATGGGCCGCTTCCCACACGCCGCCCGCACACCACGGAGCAGCTTCTCCCGATCGAACGTGTCCCGGCTGCCGTCCTTCTTCACCACCGTCAACCGGACCGCATCCTCGATCCGCTCGTACGTCGTGAACCGCTTCGCGCATGACAGGCACTCACGACGCCGGCGCACAACCCGCCCGCCTTCAGAGGCCCGGCTGTCGATCACCTTGTCGTCGTTGTGGTTGCAGAACGGGCAGATCAAGGGGGCTCACCCAATATGCGGTACCGATGGACTGGACCGCCACATATTGTCGTGTCCCGCTCCGCACGTCAAACCCCTAGCGCGCCCCGCGCCCCGAAGGGCCCGAGAGCCCCGCGCCGCGCGATGCTTCGCTCTCCGACGCCCCCCGGCCCATGCCCCCACTCGGGCCCGCCACAGGGCCCCCGCGCCCCGACCGGTGCGCCCGCTCCTCGACCCGCCCCGCTCCGCCAAGCGATTCGCTCAGGATCCACCGCACCTTCGGGTGGAGCCGCTCGGGAGCCTCCACGAAGACCCGATCGCCCACGATGAGCATCTGCGCCAGGTCGCCCCCGTTCGCGTGCCAGACGTCGGGCTCGACGAGCGACAGCACCGCATCGCGCACCGTCTCGTACTCCACACCCGCCTCGAACAGCGGCGCGATGTCGTAGCTGACAAGCCGCATCTCCTCCTTGTCGAAGTAGCGCTGCGTCGCGAGGGTGACCGACCCGCCGGCCCCGAACCGCCACGCGAGTTCGACACGCTCATCGGCCGACGCCCGCTCGATCAGCTCCGTGAACGCGCGCTGCGCCGTCTCGGCAACAAGCGTGACGGGGGTATCCCGCTCGAGCCCCTCGATATCGAGGGAACCCCACACGACATTCAGTTCCATGTCGCCGCTCTCGCGCAGCGCATCCAGCGCCTCGCCAAACGTCGTCTCGCCGGGCTCGAACGCCGCGCGGGCCAGCTGCGCCGGCACCTCACGCTCCGCCACCGCCTCGTGGTACACCGATTCGCTCACGCGCCCGTCCTGGGTCAGCGCCGTCACGCTGAAGACCGTCGCCACCGCCGCGAGCCCGACCGCTCCATATGTCAACATCGTCCGCCTCCTTGTGCGTGTGTCTTCCTGCCTGTATTGACGGGCGACGCTCGCCGCGTCGCCCAACTCACGGATCGCGATCGCCGCCGCGTTCGTCTCCTCGCGCCCCTGAAGCATCAGGTCGCGCGTCCGAGCGCTCAGGTGATCACGCAGTTCGTCCTTGATCGATGACCGCTCCGACTCGCTCACGCGGAGCAACGGGCCGAGCATCGTGAGCCACGACTCGATCGAGTCGTGCGCCTCGGCACCAAGCCCCGCTTCCCTCGCGGGCGGGCGTTCA
The DNA here is from genome assembly GCA_965228605.1 of Phycisphaerales bacterium. Classification (GTDB taxonomy): domain Bacteria; phylum Planctomycetota; class Phycisphaerae; order Phycisphaerales; family UBA1924. The sequence continues at coordinate 1,665,960 of OZ245825.1, read as the reverse complement.
ACAGGTGTGGCCTGGGGAGCGCCGCTCATGGTGTGCCCTCCTCACGCGGCCCGTGGACGAGCCCCTCGATCATGCTCGCCCACGCGCGGTGCGCCGCGAGCCGCTGCTCGAGACGCTTCGCGCCCTTCGCCGACAACCGGTACCACTTGCGCCTCCGCCCCTCCGAGCCCTTGTCAGAGCGTTCGCTCTTCACCGTCTCCCAATCCGACGTGACGAGCCCCTCCTTCTCCATCGTGCGGAGCAACGGGTACAGCACCCCGGCGCTTGCGCTGAGCTCGCCGCCCGATCGGGCCGCCACCTCCTTCGTGATCGCGTACCCGTAGCTGGGCCCTCCCGAGAGCACCGCGAGGACACCGATCTCGATGGCCTGCCGCGTTGGACGTTGGTCGCTCATGATGACTGATACGGGGACACGGATATATCTGTTGCAGATATATTTGAAAAATCCGCCCAACCCGCGACAACCCGCTTGCCCATATCTGGGCCTCGGCTATCTTGGGGGAGTGGGGGATGCCGCGTCTATAGGACGCACAAGGGAGCCTCAACAATGAACACCGCCCGAAACACCACGTGGGCCGCCCCGCTGGCGGCGATCCTCTGCGCCACCGCCTCCGCATCCGCCGGCGCGGTCCAGCCCGGCCCATACACCCTCACCGATGCCAACTTCTCCCAGGGCTGTCTCCCGCCATGCTTCTGCTTCGCCGTCTTTCTGGGCGACGTCTCGGGCACCATGACCATTGGCGAGGCCCAACCGGGCGACGCCTTCGACTTCTACCCCATCACCGATATCGAGTGGGAGATCGCGCTCTTCGGCAACATCGAAGACACCATCACCGCCACAGGCGTCGGCGTCTACCAGGTCTCCAACACGGGCGAGCCCGCCATGGAAGCCCTCGCCCTCACCCTCACCTTCGAGGGCCCGCTCCTCGATGGCCAGACCATCGACTTCTTCTCGCCTCTCCAGGAAACCGACGGCACGCCGGGCTTCGACATCGACATCGTCGAAGCCAACAAGCTCTGCCTCGTCAACAGCTTCGGCATCTCCGCACACCCCTCCGATTTCTCCTCGCCCGTCAAGTACCAGGTCGGCGCGGGCAGCACCTACCAGGAAGGCTGCCACGAGCCGTGCGACTGCCCGCTCGAAGCGCCCCGCGCCATGCGGGGCACGTGGGACCTCACGGAACTGGGCACGCAGGGCAACGTCACCGAGTACGCCGTCGACAACATCAACCTCACCGTCCGGCGTGCCACGCCCGATGGCCAGGAGATGAAGATCACGGGCTCGGGCACCTACACCGTGATCCAAAGCTTCGCCGGAACCTCACACGAGATGGAACTCGCCCTCTCGGTCGATGGCAACGAGATCATCATCTTCGACCAGGAACTCGAGAACGCCCGGACCGCCTTCCCCGACATCGACATCTCCGTCGACCTCTTCGACCTCGTCTGCTACGACGTCGTCCTGACCTTCAACGCATCCCCCTCTCCCTGACGCGAGGGGACCTGGAGCGCTGCGGGGCCTCAGTCCGCCCGATCTCACACCTCAGCGACCGCGACGGGCTGAGCCCCCAGCCTCATTTGCCACACCCAACCCGCACGGCTAGCCTCATCACGACATGAACCCCGGCACCACCACGACCACTACGACGACCACTCCCACACCAACCGCCTAGCCGGGCCGCGATCGCACCACCTCAAACACCCAAGCGAGCCCGGCCATGCCGGGCTCGTTTCATGTGGTACAACCCACCTCCGAACCCGATCCCGAAACCCGAAAAACCGGACCACCCATGCCCCGCATCACCCTCCCCGATGGCTCCGTCAAGGAGTTCGACAAGCCCGTCTCCGCCCTCGAAGTCGCCGAGGCGATCGGCCCACGCCTCGCGAAGGCGTCGGTCGGCGCGCGCATCAACGGCGAACTCGCTGACATCAACACCGTCATCGAGGATGACGCCACGCTCGGCATCATCACCGAGAAGCCGCGCGACGACGCCGGGCGGGCCGACCTCCTCTACCTCATGCGGCACTCGGCGGCCCACGTCATGGCCGAGGCCATCCAGCGCATCGTCCCCGGCGCGCTGCTCGTCTACGGCCCGCCGGTCGACACCGGCTTCTACTACGACATCGCCTTCCCCGAAGACCGCCCGCTGCGCGAGGGCGACTTCGCCGCGATTGAAGCCGAGATCAACAAGATCATCGGTGAGGACCGCGCCTTCACCCGCTACGAGATGTCCGTCGACGAGGGCATGGCCAAGCTCAAGGCCGAGGGCAGCAAGTACAAGCTCGACAACGCAGAGCGGGCGGTCTTCGGTGGGGCGGGTCGCCGACCCGCCTCTCCCTCAGGCGGGCAGGACGAAGAACCCGGGTCGGCGAATCCAGCCACCGAAGAACCCGGCTCGGCGAGCCGGGCCACCCAAGACGTCAAGCTCTCCTGGTACGCCACCGGCGAGCCCGGCGCCAACTGGGAAGACCTCTGCCGGGGCCCGCACGTCCCCTCCACCGGCCGCATCGGCGCCGTCAAGGTCATGTCCCTCGCCTCCTCCTACTGGCACGGCGATGAGACCTCCGACCGCCTCACCCGCGTCTACGGCACCGCCTTCCCCTCGCAGAAGGAACTCGACGAGCACCTCAGCCGCCTCGAAGAGGCCAAGGCCCGCGACCACCGCGTGCTCGGCAAACAGCTGCACCTCTTCCACATCGACGAGATGGTCGGACAGGGGCTGGTCCTCTGGACCCCCGAGGGCGGCGTCGTGCGCGAGGAGCTGCAGCGGTTCATCGGCGATGAGCTGCGCAAGCAGGGCTACCACCAGGTCTTCACGCCCCACGTCGGCAAGCTCGACCTCTACCGCACCTCCGGCCACTTCCCGTACTACAAGGAGTCGCAGTTCCCCGCCTTCGCCGAGCGCGAGGCGCTCGACCGCCTCGCCACTGAAGGCTGCACCTGCGGCGACCTCATGAACGCGCTGGAGGCCGGCGATGAGCAGGGCTTCATGCTCAAGCCCATGAACTGCCCGATGCACATCAAGATCTTCGACTCGCGCCCGCACTCCTACCGCGACCTGCCCGTGCGCCTCGCCGAGTTCGGCACCGTCTACCGCTGGGAGCAATCCGGTGAGCTGGCCGGCATGCTCCGCGTGCGCGCCTTCACCCAGGACGATGCGCACATCTTCTGCACCGAGGACCAGATCGCCGCCGAGATCGCCGGCTGCCTGAGCCTCGTCAAGATCATCTTCGACACCCTCGGCATGGAGGACTACCGCGTCCGCGTCGGCCTGCGCGACCCCGACTCATCGAAGTACACCGGCGACCCGGCCAACTGGGACAAGGCCGAGGCCGCCTGCCGCGACGCTGCGCAGGCCATGGGCGTGCGGTTCTCCGAGGAGCCCGGCGAGGCCGCGTTCTACGGCCCGAAGATCGACTTCGTCGTCCGCGATGTCATCGGCCGCGAGTGGCAGCTCGGCACCGTCCAGGTCGACTACAACCTCCCCGAGCGCTTCGGCCTGGAGTACATCGGCGCCGACAACGCCCCGCACCGCCCCGTCATGATCCACCGCGCCCCCTTCGGCAGCTTCGAACGCTTCGTCGGCTTCCTCATCGAACACTTCGCCGGCGCCTTCCCCCTTTGGCTGGCGCCCGAACAGGTGCGCGTGCTGCCGATCAGCGAGAAGAGCGCCGGCTACGCCGAGGAGGTGGTGGGGATGCTCAAGGCCGCGGGCCTGCGGGCGACGCTCGACAACTCGAACGAACGCGTGCAGGCCAAGATCCGCGCCGGGTCGGAGCTGAAGATCCCGTACCTCGCCGTGGTCGGCCCGCGCGATGCGGACAACCGCCAGGTGTCGGTGCGGGCGTTTGGGATCGAGAAGGACCTTGGGGCGATGGGGTTAGAAGAGTTCGTTGAGGCGGCGAAGGGGGAGTATGAGAGCCGGGGGGGGAGCACGGTGCGGGGGAGGATGGCCGCTGCGCAATAGGCGGCTGGCGGCGCGGGCAGCGATGGCGTCGCTTCGGTGCTACCCTCGCATATGTCACCTAGGGGACGTGCCTTCGCTGCCGTAACAGCTCGCTGGGCTGCGGTGCTTGCCGTGGCGATCACCTCGGCTATTGGCGCGAGGCTCGCCCTACATGCCGCGAGGATCCGCGGATTGGACGCCGACCCCATCCTGAGAGAGATGCGGGCGTGGTTTGCTGCTGCGCCAATGTGGATGTGGCTCGCGGCCGCTGGTCTGGCCGCAACGGGCTTGGTGTCCACATACCTCCTACGGCCTCGAGTGCCGGGCTGGACGGGCCTGCGACACCTCGGGACCTGTCCGCCCGTTTGGCTCGGGGCCATCGCGGGGCTCTTGGTGGGCATGGACGCCTCGAGCGCCTGGGTCGTAAACGCGATCGGCATTCCCTTCGTCATCTGGTTGGCGATTGTGGTACGCCGATTGGCCCGGTCCCGCTTGGCAACTCCACCACCGTGGTCGGCCGTCGACGAAGACTCTTTAGGCAACGCGCAGGATCTACTGAGGTGGCTCGGCTCCGACGACGCGATCCGGACGCCGCAGCAAGACCAGTTCGGCGGTGAGCACACGCGAATCGCCGGGCGCATGGCGGCGCGCCTGTGCCAAGACCCTCTACCCTCCCAGCGCCTGGCGGGCGTCCTCGGATCGGGCAAGACATCGGTGCGTCGGCTTGTTGAGGCACAACTGGCCGATCACAGACCGTCCGTGCTCATCGTGAACGTATCGATGTGGTCGTACGAGAGCGCCGAGGCTGCAGCTCGCGGGACCCTCCGCGCGATTCTCGACCGCCTAAGCGCCGAGATTCCCATTTGGAGCATCCGGGGCGTACCGAATGAGTACGTCCGTGCGATCGAGCAAGGTGGCCCTCGTGCTTTCGCCGTGGTTGCAGGGCTGGCGAGGCGGAACGAGGCGCCGGAGGTTGTTGTTGGGCGAGTGGCGAGCCGCATAAGGGGAACGGGACTTCGAATCGTCGTGTGGGTCGAAGACATCGAACGCTTCGCCGAAGGCCAGTCCTCAGCAGCCCTCGGGCCGCTGCTTGCGCTTCTGTACCTGATCGAGCAGGAGCCGAACATGACGGTGGTCCTCGCGGCAACACCGTGCGGCGAGCACCAGCAGGTAGATCCGGCGAAGCTGGCGCGTTTCGGGGAGGAGATACCCCCCCTTGATGTAGATGCCACGCTGACGACGTTGGCGAGGTTCCGCCAGAGCCAGCTTGGAGGGACCTTCGTCCGCAGCTCAGGGCTCGAGGCAGAACAGACCGAGCAACTGGACCGTCGCAGCAGAGGGCTCTACATGGGCATCATCCTCCGCGAGATGTGGGGGACCGACCCGCATCCCGCAGCGGCCCTCGCGACGCTCGTATCGACTCCTCGACACTTGAAGGACGCTCTCAGGCACTGCCGCGAGCGATGGGAGGTTCTGGCGGGAGAGATCGAGTTCGACGACCTACTCTTCGCATCCGTTCTACGCGTGACAGCGCCCGATGTATACAGCCTCCTCTCAACGAGAGCCGTGCGCACAGACCTTCGAAGCGGACGACGGCGAGAAGAGGGCCGACGTACCGGCGGGCTCCCTACAGGCGTTGAATTGGTGCAGGAAGCGATCAACGAGGTCGACGAACCAGCGCGCCGGCAGGCAGTGCGGCTGCTGGTTGACGCGCTCTTTCCGGGTTGGGCCATGGACGGCGTGGGCGAGAGCCGTACATTGAACCGGCCCCAGGGCGTCCAACAGAGCTACCCGGGGGACTACTGGGCCAGGATGGACAGGGGCCAGGCGATCCCATGGGCAGATTCGGACCAACGTGTGCTGAAGGCGATCGAGACCTTCCGGCTGTCGCGGGACGGGGAGTTGGCGGCGCTAGCTCGTGACTCCAAGCTCCGTTCGCGCGTAATGCAATTCGTACTGAGATTGGAGAGCGAGGACGCCGAGGAGTTGCTGCGGCAACTCCTGCAGCCGACGACGGAACCGCAACTCTGCGACGGAGTTTCGACCGCTGGGAATCTCCTTCGACACGTCCGCGTGCCTCAGGTTCCGCTGAGGAATGCCCTCGTTGCGGCTGTTCCGCAGCTCCTGCCCGATCACCCAAAGGCGCTCTACCACCTACACGGCCTAATGCTCCCAGGCAACGGTGCCGCTCTCGCACCACTCGAGTCCTCAGAGCTCGCGAACGACGTCCGCAATGCCTCCTACGGGCGGCTCCTGAGCCTCACCTCTGACGAGTTCACACGGTTGACAAACGTGCTCGATGCCGACAGCCTTGCGTCATTGGTGTACACGTGCGTCGGTCGTTACGGCTCGACGCAGGAAGATCGTAGAGAGAGACTCGCGGAGACCGTCCAGACGTTGAACACTGCTGTCACCACGCGGGGACGAGACAAGCTAGCCATTGCGGTCGCGATCCTCGCGTTCGACGAGGACCGAAGCCCGGATGGTCCACGCGTGATCATCCGTGATGAGCGGATCCGCTCCCTGTTGGGAAATCACGCCGTGGCCTTCGCGCAGGAGGTAGTCAACATAGCCTTCGACCCGAGTGCGACCGAGGCCCGGTACGTATCGGCCTTGGTCGAATGGGCTACCGAAGTAATCAGGTCGGCAGCGGAGCCGGACTCGGCCTGCACCGCCAGTGCGACACCCCCCGATGAGACTGAAGGCGAAGACAGTTGACCGGCTCGCGGAGGACTTGGCGTGCGCGTTGAGGAAGCAGTCTTGAAGCGCTTGGAGGAGCTCGTCGAGATGGGAGACCGTTTGCTGGGTACGCGTCGGTCGCCCCCATCCGGCTTTGCCGTGGATGACTTCGTCGATTCACAGTTGGCATACCAATGGGCGACGAGCGTGCAGAATCTCCTCGCACGAGTCTTCGGCGAGGCAAGTGAGCACTACAAGAATTTCAAGGCTCAGGTCGAACAACGTCTGCGGTACAGCCCCGCCAACCAAGCGCAGGGAGTGCTCCGAGCAGCCCGAGAGGACTACGCCAATGGGCATTTGTTCGAGCTACGTTGTCTGATTGAAGCCGAGGTGTTTGATGACTTCCTTGAGCACGCAGAGCACCTCCTGAGCTCTGGCTACCATCACGCTGCTGCGGTGATCGGCGGGTGTGTACTCGAGGATGGCCTGCGAAGACTCTGCGATCAGCGAGGGATAGCAACGAGCGCAATTCCCAAGCTCGACACGATGAACAGCGATCTCGCGAAGGCCGGCGTGCTGACAAAGCTGGAGCAGAAGAAGGTCACCGCGCTCGCCGATTTGCGAAACAAAGCTGCACATGGGCGTTGGAAGGAGTTTGAGCGAGAGGACGTAGAGGAGATGCTTGGCGGCGTCCGCCGGTTCATGGAGCGGCACCTCTCCTGACAAACTTGCGAGGTTCTCCGTCGGGTGCCAGTAATCTGAGTGCATGCTCAGCCCGGAGGGATGGCCATGCCACCCGCCCACCCACCCAAGTCCCCGGGTCGCCCATTGCTCGAAGACATGGCCAGCACTGCGTGCTGACCATGCCACCCGCCGCCCCCCCGTCGTCTGCCCGACGAAGCGGACGCAAGCTGCGCCTGCGCTTGCCCTGCACCCCTCACCCCGGCCCTCTCTCCAGGAGGAGAGGGAGGCCGTCCCCCGCCTCGCCCTCCGCCCTCCCATCCGATACCGTTGAGGCGACCCCGAGCACCCCGAGGACGCCATGAACATCACCCGTTTCCTGAAGCACTACGCCATCGTCGAGAACCCCTTCCGGGCTGAGGAAGCCCGCCACGACCCGGTCTTCATGAAGCTCGGGCTCGGCCCCACCGCGCACCCCGATTTCGACAAGATCGTCGGCGACCTCCGCAAGCCCGCCACCTCGATCGTCTTTGGCGAAAAGGGTGCCGGCAAGACCGCCATCCGCCTCCAGCTCGCCGCCCGCATCGCTGAGCACAACCTCGCCAACCCGACCGAGAAGGTCCTCATGGTCGCCTACGACGACCTCAACCCCGTCCTCGACCGCCTCGTCCAATCCGCGGGCCTCTCCTCGCTCAACGCCAACGAGCGCACCAAAGACGTCCTGCGCGTCCTCAAGAAGGTCCGCCTGGCCGACCACATGGACGCGATCCTGCACCTGGCCACATCCGACCTCGTCGACCGCCTGCTCGGCGAAGTCGAATCCACCGACGGCGCCGACATCCGCGGCCAGGGCGTCGCCGAACTCAAGCGCGCCCCCGAGCAGGTCAAGCGCGATGTCGTCCTCCTGCAAACGCTCTACGACCGCACGGACGTCACGGGCGAGCGCACGCGACGACTCATCAAGCTCCTCAAGCCCAAGGGCCTCAAGAAGCGCGGCATGTGGGGCCTCCTGGCCTGGCTCGGATGGGTCTTCCCCGCGGGCGTCATCGCGGGCATCCTGATCTACGCCGCGCCCACCGATGGCACGTTCCTCGACGGCCTGCGCAACTCCATCGCTGCGATCCGCGACGGCGCGCTCAGCCAGACCGAACAGACGGTCGCCGCGTCGCTCCTCATCGGCGCGATGCTGCTGTGGGGCCTGGGCCTGTTCAAGATGATCGTCTGGGACGGCGCCGCCCGCGCCCGCCACGCCGCGGCGCTCCACCGGACGCTCCGCGCCGTCCCCCGCACCAAGGCCGGCATCGCCCGCTCGCTCGACGCGGCGCCGGGCCTCATGCGCGACCGCGAAGCCTGGCCCACCGACGGCTCGGAAGACGCCCGCTACATGATGCTCGCGCGCCTCCGCCGCATCGCCCACCGCCTGGGGTACGTCGGCCTCATCGTCGTCGTCGACCGCGTCGACGAGCCCACCGTCATCAATGGCGACCAGGAACGCATGCGCTACCTCATCTGGCCCATGCTCCACAACAAGTTCCTCCAGCAGGACGGCGTGGGCGTCAAGATGTTGCTGCCGATCGAGCTGCGCTTCGAGCTCTTCCGCGAATCGTCCGCCTTCTTCCAGGAAGCGCGCCTCGACAAGCAGAACCTCGTCGAGCGCCTGAGCTGGTCCGGCGCGATGCTCTACGACCTGTGCAATGCGAGGCTCAACGCCTGCCGAGAGCCCGGCTCTGAACCCATCTCCCTCCTTGACCTGTTCGAAGAGGGCGTCACACGCCAGGACATCGTCGACGCCCTCGACCAGATGCACCAGCCCCGCGACGCCTTCAAGTTGATCTACCAGTGCATGCAGGAGCACTGCTCCAATGTCACCGAGGAAGACGACGCGTGGACCGTCCCGCGCCTTGTCCTCGACAACGCCAGACGCTCGCAAGCAGACCGGGTGCAGATGTTCCAACGCGGGGCGAGGCCGGCCTAAGGGTCAGTTGGTCAACTTCCCCTCCCACGCCCTTGGCGAGGGAGGTGCCGAGCGCAGCGAGGCGGAGGGGGGCACGACCACGCAAGCCTGATAAGCAAGCCCCCCAAGCAACCACCTCAACCCCCAACGTCCCATCACCCTCCCCCTAACTCAGGGATTTCGCCGCCTTTCACCCACCAGTTCAAGCCCCGGCCTCAACCGGGGGGCTTTCGCGCCCGATTTCCTCCACGAAGCTTGTTCACGAGGAACGTTTCCCGTAGCTTGGGCCCGGCGTCCGCCGGAGGAAACAAAGACATGAACCGCACCATCATCGGGATCGTCGCCTGCGCCGGAGCGCTCGGGCTCGCCCAATCCGCCCAAGCCATCATCGCGCCCTTCGGCACCCTCAAGAAGGCCGCCGACAAGGGGCACGTCGCCTGGTTTGGCGGCGGCTCGGCCGTCCCCATCGGCGAGAACCTCTTCCTCACCGCCAAGCACGTCAAGGGCAAGGCGGGCATGAAGATCAAGCTCGGCAAGAAGACCTACACCGTCTCGGAGGTCGTCGACCACCCAAGGGCCGACCTCTCGCTCGTCTCCATCACGAGCACGCTCTCCGACTGGCACAACATCACCTTCGACGCCAAGAAGGGCGACACCGTCACCCTGGGCGGCATGGGCGTGATGGGTGAACGGTCGACCAGGAGCCTCTTCAACTGGACCAACAAGCGCAAAGAGCAGTGGGGCCAGAACTCGATCGACAAGATCAGCTCGAAGTACATCACGTTCGACCTCGACAAGGGCGGCATGGGCGTGCCCTACGAGGCGATCGTCACGCCGGGCGATTCGGGCTCGGGCGTGTTCCTCGCCAATGAGGATGGCGGGCTCGACCTGGCCGCGATCACCGTCGCGGTCTCGGGCCCCAAGGACGCATCGACCTTCGGGTCCGTCGGCTACGCCGTCAACCTGAAGACGTACAAGAAGTTCATCACATCCGCCGCTGCATCGGTGGGGTACGACGGGGTCATTGGTGGCGTTGAGGTCACCCCCGTTCCCGCGCCGGGCGTGGCGTGTCTCGGGGGAGTGCTCGCGATCGGTGCGCTGCGGAGGCGCCGCGCCGTCACGGGCTGAGTGAGTGGGAAATCTGACGGACCCGTCGGGGTTCTCGGGCGTCGGTAGGGAGTGCCGGGCCTGAGCGGGCTCTGGGTCTGCGCCAAACATGAATCGGAGAGAGTCACCATGCAACGCAAGACGCTGTGGTCTATCGCCACCCTGACAGTTATCGGGCTCACAAGCTCGGCACACGCCATCATCGCGCCCTACGGCTCGCTCAAGAAGCCCAAGGGCGGCACCATCGCGTGGGTCAACGGCGCCTCGGCCGTCCCCATCGGGCAGAACCTCCTCCTCACGGCGGGCCACGTCGATGCCAAGCCGGGCAACCGCGTCAAGATCGGGCGCCGAACCTACTTCATCGAGGACGTCATCGACCACCCCTCGCGAGGCGTCGACCTCTCACTCCTCCGCATCAACCGCAACATCCGGACCTGGTACGACATCGCCGAGCCCGTCGAGTCGGGCGACCGCGTGATCATTGGCGGCAACGGCGCACTCACCTACAAGAAGGGCAACCTCTTCGTCTGGAGCGGCAAGCAGAAGCAGCTCTGGGGAGAGAACATCATCGAGAGCACGCGCGGCAACAAGCTCCGCGTCCGACTCGACGAACGCATCCTCGACGCCGACGGCGACTTCGCCAAGCACAACAAGGCGCTCGAGCACGAGGCCATCGTCTCGGGCGGCGACTCGGGCGGCGGCTTCTTCGTCGAGCAGGACGGCGAGCTCAAGCTCGCGGGCATCACCGTGTTCGTCACGGGCCCCAAGGGTGCCGCGCGGTACGGCTCAGACGCTTACGCGATCGACCTCTCGGCCCACACCAAGTTCCTTACGGGCGCCGTCGACGACCTCGAAGAGACGGGCTACGTCGGCAAGGTGGGCAACTTCGTCCCCGCACCCGGCGCCCTCGCCCTCCTCGCGCCCGCCGCGTTCCTCGCGGGCCCGCGTCGCCGCCGACCCGCCGCCTGAGCCGCACCACTCAAAATTCAGTCCATCTCCTGTGAAATACCTCCGCCGTGCGGGCGACTCACCCGCACACGGAGGTTTCACCATGCGCTACACCCACGCCGTCGCCGCACTCGCCCTGTCCGCACCCATCGCCGCGGCCCACGCGGGCCAGATCGACCCACGCGGCATCTTTTTCAACGAGTTCTCGGGCAGCTTCTCGGGCACCGAGTGGTTCCAGACCATCCCCTCAGGCAACAACTACATCCTCGCCGACATCTTCGGCGGCGGCTTCACCGCTTCCATCACACCCGACGGCGTCATCAACCTCCTGGGCAATCCGGGCGGCGGCAGCTTCTCAACACCCGACGACTACATCATCACGCCCTTCATTGGCGGCACCAACTTCACATTCGACAACAACCGTGCCCCCTTCACCACGCCCGACTTCCCCCTCCAACTCACCTCCGCAACCCAAGGCCCATCCGTCTTCGCAGGCGCCTTCTCATCCCTCACCCAACAGTGGAACCCGCAAACAGGCCAACTCCTCGGCGGCGGCTTCGAGAACGTCAACATCACGCTCACGGGCAACTCGTTCCGCATCACCGACCCGCAAGGCCTCTTCTTCCAGGGCACCTTCGAGACCCCCGTCCACGCGGGCTTCCGAGTCGTCGTGCCCACGCCATCCCCCATCGCCTTCCGCACCTTCCAAGGGTCCGCAACCAACACCAACCTCAACATCCTGGGCGAAGCGCGCCTCATCGACGTCAACACCTTCGAAGCCACCGTACTCGCCCAGACCCGCACCCCGCTGGGCCAACAGGACCAGTTCCTTTTCGCCTTCAACGCGACCCGCATCAACCCGCTCGCACCGGGCGACCTCAATGGCGATGGCACGATCGACGAGGACGACCGCGCCATCCTCCTCGCACAGGTCGGCCTCAACTCAGATCAGGACGGCTTCAACATCGCCGCCGACCTCGTCGCCGATGGCGCCATCGACCAGTTCGACGTCGACGCCTTCAACGAGATCCTCCCGCCCTGCACGGGAGACCTCACGGGCGACCAGATGGTCGACTCGTCCGACCTCAACGCACTCCTCGCGGTCTTCGGCCTCGCGCTTGAGAACGGAGACGTCGACGGCGATGGCGACACCGACTCCGTCGACCTCAACCTCCTCCTCGCGAACTTCGGCACCGACTGCACGCAAGGCTGATGCGCTACCGCTCGATCACGCGCCCCGTCTCGGGATCGATCACGAGCACGTACCCACCGATGTCCCAATCCGAGTTCTCCCCGCCAAGCAGGTAGAGCCGACCGCCCACGGCCGCGGCCCCATGCCGATTCCGAGGCGGCGCATCCACATCCACGCGCCCCCACGCCTCCGCCCCCAGCGCAAGCCGATCAACCGTGAGCCGCTCGTCGAGCCGTGAACCCGTGATGTACACCGCACTGTCGATCACCGCCGCTGCTGCGAACCCGCGCGGCCGCGTCAGTGGGGGGCCAGCCTCCCACGCGTCAGTCGCAGGGTCGTACACCTCCACGACATCAAGCTCGCCGCCATCCCCATACCCACCCATCGCATAGACCTTCCCGCCCGCCGCCGCCAGCGCAAACCCGTGGCGCGCCGTCGGCATCGGCGCGAGCCGCTCCCAAACGCCCGCCACCGGGTCCAGCCGTTCCAGCGCACGCGAGTTCCCCTCATCCCGGACGTACCCGCCGGCCACGTACACCTTTCCACCGTGCGCACACGCCCCGGCCCGGTTCCGCGCCGTCGGCATGTCAGGACCCCGAGACCACCCATCCGCAACAGGGTCGTACACCTCGCAACTCGCAAGCGGGTCCGCATCACGCCGAAGCCCGCCAACCACGAACACCTTCCCACCCACCGCCGCCACCGAAGGAAACGCCCGGCCGCCCGTCGGCGATGCCGCGCCCTCGCGCCACGACCCACCGTCCGTGTCATACACCCACGCTTCGTCCACACTCGCGTGATCGCCACCCTGCCGGTCGCCCCCGATCACGACGATCGAAGACCCGACCGCCACCGCCCCCATCCCCGAAGCCGCCGGCGGATCGCCCCGCTCCCCCTCACCCACGCCAAACGCACAGCCCGCGAGGACAAGCCCCGCCGCCGCAAGCAACCGATAGCACATGGCCGAAACCTCCCCGGGCGATTGGCCCCACACGTGGCCAGTCTACCCGAAGCGCTCAGCACCTACTCCCACTGGTCGAAGTTGCCCATCCGCCGCCAGTCCACCGCGTCCTCGCGCTCGGGCAGCTCCTTCACCACATCCTCCGGGAGGAACTGCGCAAGCTCATCGATGTACCGCTTGTCGATCTCTTCGCGCGACTCGCGGGCCTTCTCCATCACCGGGTCTTCCTTCGAGGGCATGAAGAACAGACCCTTCTTCTTCTCCTCAGCGCGCTGGATCGCTTTCACCCACTTGCGGTTGATCGACTCGCACTCCACCACGTACGCCTCGCGCAGCTCCTCGACCCGCGCCAGGTCCTCCGCGCTGAGCCCCGCCTCGCCCGCCTCGAGCTGCTCCCTCTGCCACTTGTCGATCTCGCGGAACGCCTCGTGGCCATCGCCATCCTCGTACACCCGCGGGTAAGCCTGCCGGAGGTACTCACGCTCGAACTTCCGCCCCTGCTCCTCGGGCAGCACGCTCACGATCTGTGGCATCCAGCTCGCGTGCAGGTCCCGGCTCTTGATCGACATCTCACGGTTGATCTTCATCAACTTCTGGAACGCCGCCATGTTCTTCATGAGCCCGTCCATGTCGTCCATCCCCGAGAACTCGTCGAGCATGTCCTCCGACATCTTCTTCTCGATCTTGTTCTGCTCGATGATGATCCGGTCCAGCGCAAGCTCGTACTGGAGCACGATCGGCTCGGCGCTCTCGCGCTCCTCATCGCTCAGTTCGAGCTGCTCGAACACGAGCACCAGGTCCACCCACGACCCCGACACCTGGTCGAAGTCGTCCCCGCCCGCGCGGATCCGACGCTGGTACCGCTCGAACCGGGGCCACTCCTCGACCTGCTCCTCGCTGAGCAGCAGCTTCATGTCCTCGTACAGCCGGTCCCGCTTGCGCTCCTTGTACCGCTCGAACGCCGTCGCCTTGCGCCCCATGTCCTTGAAGATCTCGACGTCCGCCTGCCGCTCGAACTCACGCTCGACCGCCCGCTGGATCGTCCGCATCTCCTCCTGCGCCCGCTCGAAGTCCGCCACGAACGCCTCGTGCAGACCGCTGATTGCCTCCTGCTGAAACTCATCGAGCTCCAGCATCTTGTACATCTCGTCAAGCTCGGACGTCGTGATCGGCAGCCGCCCCTGTCCCGCCCAGATCCGCATCTGGCCAAGCACAGGCCCCGCGACCACCGCCGCGATCACCACCGCCGCCCCAACCACGAGGCGCGACACGCCCCCCGAAAGACCCCCGCGATGAGCCATGGCACAAGCCTCCTTCACGGGCGATTGAGCCGCCCACACCCCGTTGTACCGGAAACACCACGCCAAGTTCAACACCGCGGCATCTGCAAGCCGCTCACCGGACGAAAACGACGGTGACGACGTACCAGACGTTCAAGGCCATGATCCAGCCCATCAGAACCGTTCCCATGGCGAACAGCATCGCAACGAGCACACGGGCCCAAGGATGTACAAAATTCGCCACTTCGTGCGCAGCCCAATAGGCCCCGGGCGGCGCGACCGCATCGACGGGGATGCACTCGAGGTTGCGCATGGTCTCCACAATGTCCTGGACGTGGCTCCCCTTCTCCAAGGCCCTACTGACCAAGCGTTCAGCATCGCGCCTGCCGTTGACAAACCAGTTGTGGTGGTCTTGCGATTCAAGGCCCCGCGGCTGGGGTTCGCCGGATCGGCTTTGCCATTGGATAGCGTCGATGAAGTGCGCGACGCTGTCTCGGACCCTAACAGGCAGGAAGTCAGTCTTCGGCTTTGGAACTGTACGAAGGACTTGTGTGAAGAGGTGCGACAAGCCCTGCGGCGTCACACCAGCGTTGGATAGCTGCCCGTAGTCAGAATAGAGCCGAATCAGCCTCGGACACTTCGTGAGGTAGAGCAGTGTTCCCAGTGCGTACAGAAGGGCGGCGAGGAAAAGCACCTTCCAGCTGAACGGCAAACGCAGCAGAATCTCCGCGTCGTCGTTGATTCTCAGTCGATCTGGGAGGGGAGCCATCACCTTCGCGACAACGGGGACAACCGCTAGCCAAAGCAGCGAACTGCGTACGAGCCGACTGTTCCCAAAGCCTGTCAGACTCACCCATGGAAGCCACCGCTCTTGGATGCGGAGCCTTGCGGTAATGACGCGGTGTCTCATCGCGCCCATCACCCAAACCCACCTCGCTCCACAATCTCAAACGCATACAACCCCGCGACCTCTTCCGCAGACCTCCCCGCAAGCCCGCTCAGCTTCGCCACCGCGCCGTCCGCGTCCGCGACCGCCATCCCGCCAAGCAGGCGGAACTTGTGCGCCAGAATGTCCGCAAGATCTGCGCTGGTGTTCCGAGCATGCCCCGCGGGGAACATCACGAGCCCCGAGTCCGCCCGCGATCCGTCCTTGCCCGTCACCGCGATCGACGTCGGGATCCCCTCCGGGTACTTCGCGTCGTACTCCGCCCCGCCGTGCTTGAACTCGATCTTCGCCATGAGCTCGCGCGTCGTCGGGTCAAAGATCGCCGAGTCGTCTTCCTTGTAGTCGTACGGGCTCAGCATCAGCGCTTTCCAGATCGCATCGTGCGCCCCGCCCCCAGCATCGAGCGACCCATGCTCCGCCACATGGTCCAGCGCCCGCTTGATCACACGCGACACGATGAACGCCATCGAATGGTCTGCGCTCTGCCGCGTCCGCGGGTCCTTCTTCGCCGGGTTGCCGATGATCCCGTACGCGGGCTCGTACGCAGTGATCTCGATCCCCTTGATCGCCCCGCCCGACGCGTCGCTCACCAGCCCGGGGTTCTCCGCCACCAGATCGATCAACCCCTGGATCGCCCCCGCCGACTGGTGCTCGTACAACCCGAGCTTGAAGTGCATCCCCATGATCGCGAAGTCTTCGCCCGAGTGCGCCAGGTTCAGGTCAAACGGCGCCGGCGCCATCTCCGTCCACCGCTTCGCGCCCTCGCTCGTCGGCTCGAAGAAGCGGAAGACCGCCTCCGGGTTCCTGAAGATGTCGCGTGGCCCGAGGAACCCACGCATCGACCGCTTCATCGCAAGCACCGCGACCTCGCTCGAGATCGCAGCACTCGCCCCCTTCGAATCCGACAACTGCTTGCCCGCCCGGATCGCGCGCCACGGGATGTAGTGCGCCACCACCATCCCGATCGCGCTCTCGATCTGCTCCGCCGTCGCGCCGTGCAGCGCCCCATACACCGCAGCCGACCCGATCGCCCCGTGCACCACGTGGTCGATCTTGTACGTCTTGAGGCTGAACACCTCGGCCAGCCGCCCACGGATCTCATCCAGGCACAGCATCGCCCGCAGCGCCGTCGCCCCGTCGAGCCCGCGCTCCTGACACGCCGCGATCACCACCGGGTAGAAGTCGTTGTGCCCGAACTCGCCCGCGGTGTGACCCAGGTCCGGGTTGTACCCGAAGTTCGTGCCGTTCGAGTCCCACTCGCGCACCGCCGATGCGTTCGCCACTACCGCTTTCTCGCTCTTGACGCGCTGCGTCGAGCCAAACACGCAAGCGCCCCGCTCGCCGGGGCCCGCCGGATACTCCAACGCCTCTGCGCGCAGGATCGTCGGCGCGTTGGTCCCGAGCGCCAACGCCGAGATCCCGCAGAACACCGAGTCCGTATGGAACAACTCCGTCCGATCGAGCACCGACCGCGCAGGCCCATCCCCAAGCCGCCCCTCGATGAAGTCGATCGCGTACTGCCCGATCCCCAGCGCCTGGTTCGAATCCGCGGGCAGGACAGTGAAGTTCGTATCCGTCGTCGTGGTCATCGTGCTCTCCGTTGGCTGGGGGAATCAGGGCGTACACAATAGCCGCCACCCGCCGCGGGTCTCCCGCACCCATCTGCCCCCATGATCCCCGCGGCCCCACGCGTCCTCACCCCGCCCCGGCGGGGCAGGCGCCGAGCGCAGCGAGGCGGAGGGGGTAAGCACAACGGCGCGAGCAGAGCGACTCCACTCCCACCCTCGCCCCTGGGGGAGATGGCAGGGTGAGGGGATACAACAACCGCGAGCAAAGCGAGCATCACCTCGTCCCTCCGCCGCTGGCAGCGGGGGAGGAGGCGGGGGCTTCATCAGCACGAGTGAAGCGGGCCTCGTCCTCCCACCTACCCGCTCGCCCCAACCGCCCCCGCATAGAACAGCGTCCCGATCCCCACCGTCCAGACCCAGTCCCCGAACAGCGCATGCTCGATGCTCGCCGCCGCCGTCGAGCGCGTCCGCAGGTACGTCCACGCAAACAACACACCCGCCGGCACGCAGAGCACTACCGCCACCCAGTTGCGGAAGATCACGTGCCCCCACGCAAACGCCAGCCCACATGCCAGAATCAACACCCACCGCGCCCGAAAGACGCACGCATACCGGTGCAGGAAGAACGTACGGAAGATCACCTCCTGCGGGTACACGCTGAACACCGGGTACGCCACCATGATCACGGCGTACAACCGCGGGTTGCTCTGCGGGAAGCGGAACGGCATGAGCCGCAACGAAGCCCACCCGACCTGTTCGTCGTGCAACCCGGGCCACACCACCCGAGGGTGCTCGTGCACGAACCGCGTGAAGAAGTACAGGAACGCCGCCCCGAACACGAACGTCACGGCGATCCTCGGCAACTCACGCACCGCCCGCCGAAACGCCCACAGCTGCGACCGATCAAACGACCGATCCACAAGCAGCAGCACCAGACAGACCGCCATCCCGCCCCACAGCAAAGGGAACAGCAAACCATGGTTCCCCGTCGCCATCACCACCGCGGGCAGCGCCGCGAACAGCAGGGCGCACTCGATCACCCGCCACGCCACACGCGGCGGGGCCCCCACGCGAGCCCCATCGGGCTTCCCCGCCTTCTCACCCTCGGGTTCCATTCGCTCCCATCCCGTCCTACAGTGGGGTCGCCCGGCACAGACCGCCGGACAGGGTAGACATTGCCAGCCCACCACCGCCCGGATGCACCAGGCCGCACGCCTGCCCGCACCCCGGACCGGCTGCCATACGACACGACAGGAGACGACCCCGATGACCGACGCCGCCGACCGCACCCCCGTGATCCTCGCCGCCAAGCGCACCCCCGTCGGCCGCTTCTTCGGCGCCCTCTCCAACACCCCCGCGCCCAAGCTCGGCTCCATCGCCATCGAAGCCGCACTCGCCGACGCATCCGCCGCCAAGGATCACATCGACGAGGTCATCATGGGCTGCGTCATCCAGGCAGGGCTCGGCCAGAACCCCGCCCGCCAGGCCGCCCTGGGCGCGGGCCTCCCCGACACCACGAGCTGCCAGACCATCAACAAAGTCTGCGGCTCGGGCCTCCAGGCCGTCATGCTCGCCGCCCAGTCCATCAAGGCCGGCGACAACCAGTGCGTCGTCGCCGGCGGCTTCGAGAACATGACCCTCGCGCCCCACTTCGCCCACGTGCGCACCGGTGTGAAGTTTGGCGATGCCCAGCTCAAGGACTCCATGAGCCACGATGGCCTCTTCTGCGCCTTCGAGCAGTGCATGATGGGCAACTCCGCCGACCACACCGCGAAGAAGAACGAGATCTCGCGCGAAGACCAGGACGCCTTCGCCGCCTCGTCGCACCAGAAGGCCGCGCTCGCCACCGAGAAGGGATGGTTCGACGAAGAGATCGTCGAGATCACCGGCGAGATGATCGGCAACCGCAAGAAGCCCGGCCCCGACGGCGGCATCCAGAAGGACGAAGGCATCCGCGCCGACTCCACCCCCGAGGGCCTCGCCAAGCTCCGCCCCGCCTTCGACAAGGAAGGCTCGGTCACCGCCGGCAACGCGAGCCAGATCTCCGACGGCGGGGCCGCGATTATCGTCGCCTCGTCCGCCAAGGCAGAGGAACTGGGCATCAAGCCCATGGCCCGCATCATCGCCTACCACACCTCGGGCATCGCCCCCAAGGACATCTTCGAAGCGCCATCCCTCGCCGTCCCCGCCGTGCTGGAGAAGGCCGGCCTGAAGGTCAGCGACATCGACCTCTTCGAACTCAACGAAGCCTTCGCCGTCCAGGCCCTGCACAACGTCCGCAAGGCCGGCGTCCCCGAAGACAAGGTCAACATCTGCGGCGGCGCCATCGCCCTCGGCCACCCCATCGGCGCCTCAGGCGCCCGCGTCCTGACGACCCTCCTCCACCAGATGGTGCGCACGGACGCCAAGCGCGGCCTCGCCGCGCTGTGCCTTGGTGGCGGCAACGCGGTGGCCATGATCGTCGAGCGATGAGTCCGCACGCAGGGTAACCCGCCGCATCCGACGCACTCTTCCTCCCTCTCCCCTTGGGGGAGAGGGCCGGGGTGAGGGGTCACACACAACGCGGGCGAAGCCCGCATCCGGACCTCTTCTCCTCAACGCCAAACCCGTACCCTCTCCCCCATGAACCCCGCCCCAGGATCCATGCCCCGCGCCCTCACCCAGCGCACGCTCATCACACGCATCGCGGACGACGTCCCCGTCCTCCTCGCACACCCCGACCAAGCCTGGCACGACCAAGGCGCAACCCCAACCCCCGCCCCCATCTGCCTCTGGTTCCACGGCCGCACCGTCTCTAAGGAACTCGACCCGGGCCGCTACCTCCGCTGGGTCCGCGCAGGCGTCGCCGCCTGCGCCATCGACCTCCCGGGACACGGCGAGCGCATGCGCCCAGGCTGGGACCAATCCGATCACACCCTCCAGGTCGCCAAGCAAGCGGCTAGCGAAGTCGACGCCATCGTGCGCGCGCTGAGCGAACCCCGCTTCAACAACGCCTTCGACACCACACGCCTCGCGATAGGCGGCATGTCCGCCGGCGGCATCGCCGCACTCGCCCGCTTGTGCGCACCGCACACGTTCACGTGCGCATGCCTCGAGGCAACAACGGGCGACTTCTCGGTCATGCAGGGCCGAACGTTCCACGTGGAACATCTCGTCGAGGAACTCGAACCCATCTCCCACCTCACCAACTGGCGCCCCATCCCCATCCTCGCGCTCCATTCAGAGAAGGACGAGTGGATCCCCATCGAAGGCCAGCGCAACTTCTTCAACGCCCTGCGCGACCACTACACCAAGCAGGGCGCCGACCCGGACATCGCCCGCCTCCACACCTGGCCCGAGACCGGCGCCCTCCACGAGCACATGGGGTTTGGCAAGATGTCCAATGAGGCCAAGAACCTGCAGACCGAGTTCCTCGTGCAGCACCTCGGCGCTCAGGCGCCGTAGTCGTCTGTCCTGACCAGCTCGCGCTTCGCGCCCGTGAACGTCGCAAACACTGTCTTGTGGCGACGCAGCCCGTACTCATCCAGCCGGGTCTCGTACTCCGCGATCCAATCGAGCAGGATCGACAGCGCCTGGTCCTGCTCCTCGGGCGTGGCGAACTTGTCGGGCTCCCACTCGCGCCCCTTCGCCCGCTCGACGCACTTCTCGACGCCAGGATTCAGGAAGACGAGCTCGTTGCAGTGGGGGAGGGCCGCTTCGATCAGGTCGCCGTAACACCCCTCGATCACCCACTCGTCGTGCTCATCGATGAACGCCTGCATCTCCTGCACCGTGTCGAGGAACGGACGGCGGGTCGGCTCGGCGTGCGAGGCGTCCCACGCGATCGCATCCAGCGCAAGGATCGGCACGCCCGCCTCGTCCGCGATCATGTGCGCGAGCGTCGACTTCCCCGAGCCCGAGTTCCCGAGGATCACTGTTCGGATGGGGTGTGCAGAAGCCATCCCACGCTCATCGGCGTTCGGCGGTGTCATCGTGAAGAATATGTAAAGCAGCCAGCCCCGGCCACTCAACCGTTCAGCGCGCCGAGGCGCTCCGCCGCCGCGCGCAGCGTCTCGAGCTTCTTGCAGAACGCGAAGCGCACCAGGCGCGCGCCCTCCGCCTTCCCGCCCGCGGAGTAGAAGAAGCTCGGCGGGATCGCCGCGATGCCAGCCTTCTCGATGAGCAGCTTGCAGAACGCGACATCACCCGGCGCAAGCCCGAGCGGCGTGTGGTCGGCCATGACGAAGTAGCTGCCCGCGGGCGGCGTCAGCGCAAAGCCGGCATCGCGCAGCGCCCCGCACAACAGGTCGCGCCGCGCCCGGTAGTCCTGCGCGAGCCGGTCGGTGTAATCTGCGGGCATGCGCAGCGCCGCCGCTGCCGCGTGCTGGAGCGGCGTCGCCACCGCGAACGTCAGGAACTGGTGCGCCGCCCGCACACCCTTGCTCAACTCCGCCGGAGCCACCGCCCACCCGATCTTCCAGCCAGTGAGCGAATACGTCTTGCCCAGCGAGTTGAGCGACACCGTCCGTTCGGCCATCCCGGGCATCGTTGCCAAGGGGATGTGCTCGCCATCGAAGACGATCCGGTCGTACACCTCATCGGTGATTGCGATCGCGTCGTGCTCACAGCACAGCTCCGCGATCAGCGCCAGCTCCTCGCGCGTGAACACCTTCCCCGTCGGGTTGTGCGGCGTGTTGACCAGGACCGCCCGCGTCCTCGGGCCAAACGCCGCGCGCAGCTCCGCTTCGTCGAACGAGAAGTCCGGCGCGCGGAGTGTGACGTACCGCGCCGTCGCTCCTGCCATCGCGATCGCCGCGGGGTACGAGTCGTAGAACGGCTCGAACACCACGACCTCCTCGCCGGTGTTCACAAGCCCGAGCAGCGAAGCGCAGATCGCCTCGGTACACCCCGAGGTCACCGTGACCTGCGCCGCCGGGTCGATCGCCTCCCCCGTATCCCGCTCCCACCGCTCGGCGATCGCCTCGCGCAGCGGCGGGATCCCCGCAAGCGGCGCGTACTGGTTGTGCCCTGCGTCCATCGCGTCCTCCGCCGCCTGGATCACCTCGGGCGGCCCATCGAAATCGGGGAACCCCTGTCCGAGGTTGATGGCGCCGTGCTCGTTCGCGAGCGCAGTGATCTCGGCGAAGATGGTGGTGCCAAAGGGGGCCAGGCGGTCTGCGGTGGGCATCGCAACAATGTAGAGCACTCTGCGCGCCGGTGCCCGGTGGACCGGTCTCTCTCAAGGGTCAATGGCTGTTTCGAAGGCGGGGGAACGGGGAAAGAGGGAGACCAATGCGCATCACACCATTCGCCACCGCATGGGCGGCCGCTCACCTGGGCGTCGTCGCGAGCGCCGCCACCGTGACCACCGACGACGGCCTCGGCGCCGACGCCTTCGTCCTTGAGTTCCATTCGGGCAGCAACTACGGCGCCGCCCCGACTGTCGATATCAAGAACGCCGCGGAACCATCTTTCTCACGCAAGGCCTACCTGCGCTTCGACATCGCCGCCCACCCCGATCCGATCAGCGGCACGACGCTCCGCCTTGTCGTCGGCGATGGCGGCGGCAACGGCGGCCCGCCCGTCACCGGCGCCCAGGTCTTCCGCGTCTGGGGGCTCGGCGACGTCTCCGCTGGCGTCGCGGGCGACGATGCGCCGACGGGCCTCGGGTGGGCCGAAGGCGATGGCCTGGAAGAAGCCCCGAGCAGCATCGGCATCACCTGGGCCAACGCGCCCGCGAACAGCGCCAGCAACGATGAGCTGACCACCGACGCGACCGAACTCGGCCAGTTCACCATCGAGGGCACCGGCACGCCGGGCGACCTCATCACCTTCAGCAGCGATGCCATGGACGACTGGCTCAACGCCGACACCAACGGCCTCGTCACGATCGTCGTCTCGCGTCAGACGTTCGACCCCGACTGGGAGGGCTGGGTCCACGAGTTCGCCTCGCGGGAGCACCCCACACTCGCGCCGCCCACCCTCGACCTCGGCGGCGGCTGCCCGGAGGACCTCGACGGCAACGGCGCGGTGAACTCGGCCGACCTGAACATCCTGCTGAGCGACTTCGGGTGCATTGGCGCCTGTCAGGGCGACATCAACGCCGATGGGGCCACCGACAGCGCGGACCTGAACCTGCTGCTCGCGGCCTTCGGCTCGGGGTGCTGAGGGACGGGGGCTGCCGGGCCGCTGGTCCGGGGCTGACTCCCGCGGGCGCACTGCATACCCTTGCGGCCTCCCCCAAGCAGCCCTCGAACCACGGAGAAGCGCCCCATGCGTCGTGCCAAGATCAGCGTCATCGGTGCCGGAAACGTCGGAGCCACGTGTGCCCACTGGGCCGCGGCCAAGGAGTTGGGCGATGTCGTCCTGCTCGACATCCCCGACAAGGAGGGCGTCGCCAAGGGCAAGGCGCTCGACCTCGCCTGCTGTGGCCCGATGGAGGGCTTTGACGCCAACGTCACGGGCACGGCCGACTACAAGGACATCGCCGGCTCCGACGTCGTCATCGTCACCGCGGGCATCCCCCGCAAGCCGGGCATGAGCCGCGACGACCTGATCAACACCAACGTCAAGATCGTGAAGAGCGTCAGCGAGAACATCGCCGAGTTCGCGCCCGACTCGATCGTGATCATGGTCGCCAACCCGCTCGACGCGATGGTGTATACGGCGTGGAAGGCGACGGGCTTCCCGACCAACCGCATCGTCGGCCAGGCCGGGTGTCTTGATGTCGCTCGCTACCGCACGTTCATCGCGATGGAGCTCGGCTGCTCCATCGAGGACATCACCGCGCTGCTCCTGGGCGGCCACGGCGACGACATGGTCCCCCTGCCCCGCTACACCTCGGTGCACGGCATCCCCGTCCAGCAGCTGCTCTCTGACGAGAAGATCAACGCCTGCGTCGAGCGGGCCAAGGTCGGCGGCGGCGAGATCGTCAAGCTCATGGGCACCAGCGCCTACTACGCCCCGGCGTCGGGCAGCGTGCAGATGGCCGAGGCGATCATCAAGGACAAGAAGCGCATCCTGCCCTGCGCCGCCTACTGCGAGAGCGAGTACGGCATCGGCGGCTACTTCGTCGGCGTCCCCTGCGTGCTCGGCACGGGCGGCGTGGAGAAGGTCATCGAGATCAACCTCGATGGCGATGAGAAGAAGCTGATGGACGAGTCGATCAGCCACGTGAAGGACCTGGTGAAGGTCGTGAAGGACATGTTCCCCGAGCTGGCGTGAGGCGGGGCGACTCACCGCGCAGACGCGGAGGGCGCGGAGATGTGAGTCTCCTCCCCCGCCCCCGGCGGGGGAGGTGCCGAGCGCAGCGAGGCGGAGGGGGCAAGAAAGCAGGGTGCTACGGCCGGCTTGTCCGGCCGTGTTTCGTCTTGGTTACTCCACGCGTCTGTATTCGTAGGTAGGTGCATCTTCTGCCAGGTCCTCCAACCATTGGCCGCAGAAGTTGTACACGCGGTAGCCCGCCGCCCCGCCGAGCACGCCCGCGGCCAGGAGGAGCCCGAGCGACACCGCCCAACGCCGACGCCGGGTCCGCCCGAGGGCGCGCTCATCCTGCGCTTCGTGCCCGCACTCGGGACAGCGGCGACCGGGGATATCGCCAAGCTCCTGCCAGCACTTCGGGCAGCGCCGGCGGCCCCGCGCCCGGTCGCCACGCCAGCCCCAGGCGAGCAGCACCAGCCCGGCCGCGACGATGACGCCGCCGGCCCACCAGATGGCCCAGTCGGGCAGGTTCATGCGGCCATCGTAACGGCACGCGTCAGCCCGGCCCCGCGGCACGCCCCCCAGCCGCGGCTCCCCTGAACCCAGCCCAGTCTCCGCCCCATGACGCGATGCCCCGCATCGCGTACGCCGCGCCCTGGTTCACGTACGCGATGCCCGGCCCCGCGTACGCGATCCCGCCTGTTGCGGCTGTGATGCCCCGCGCCGCGTACGCGAGAGGCGGGTTCACGTACGTGATGCGTCGCATCACGTACGCGATGTGTCGCGTCACGTGCGCGATGCACGGCGTCGCGTCACCCGACAGAGGGGAGGTTGGGTGAGCGGGAGCAGCGGGCCGGGGGGATGCTCGCGTGGCGCTGGGCGCTGGGGTACGCTGGCCTCGTTCAACGCTCCCAAGCCGCGCCCGCGAGGAGGCCCGCCGTTATGAGGATGTTCCGCCCGACCCTGATCGTGTTCGCCGGGTTTCTCCTGTTCGGGTGCGGCAACGAGCAGCCCGCCCCGGCACCCGCTCCAGCCCCCACCCCAACCCCGACCCCCACCCCCACCCCCACCCCCACCCCGGTGCCTGTGCCTGTGGTCGAGCCCGAGCCCGCGCCCAACCGCATGCCGTCGCCCGGCGCTTCACCGCTGCGCGATGCGGCGCACATGATGAGCTTCCTCAGCGGCGCCACGTGGCGCGGCGTCCGGGATCAGCAGGAGTCCGTGTGGCGTTTCGACGCCGATGGGACGTTCGAGCTGACCGGCCCCGGGGCCTGCGCGATCGTGGGGTCTGATGCCGGGTGTGATCGTGTCACCGGCGCGTGGGAAGCGGACACATCGACGCTCACGCTCACGGGCATGACGGGCGGCGAAGCGCAAGCGATCGGCAACGGGACGGTCCCGCTCCGGTGGCTCGACGGCAAGCGCCTCATCGCGATCGGCGGCGTGCACCACGCACGCCAGGTGGGCCCTCAGAACTGAATCGGGATCCCTTCCTTGCGGTACTTCTCCAGCAGTCAGTTGCAGGAGCGTGCGCTGGGCGACGGTGCGCGTTGATGCACGCGCGATTGGGATCAGAAGTCCGGCCTCGGGTGAGGCTCGCGGCTCGACATCCACACATCCATCGATGGCAGGCGAACGACCACGTTCCACGAGTACGTGTCGTCCACGAGCGCGAGGCTGATGGCATCGCGGTCAGTGTCCGTTACGGGGCGGAGTGAGATGGGGCCATCGAAGGTCGCATCATCGGGGCATTGCAAGACGTAGGTCTGCCCGGCGTGGCGCGCGAAGAGGCGGTTGTCGGCGACCCAGAAGGCCGGGTCCTGAGGCACATCGCCCTTCAAAGCGGCAGGAGGCTCGGCCTCGCACGGCGCGAGGCTGCAGTCCATGTAGGGACCGCCGAGGCCCGAGTTGCCGCCCAGCAGCATGGTCCCGGCGGCAGGGATCGCCGGCCCGGTTGGGGTTGGCGCCTCGCGGCACAACGAGATGCCCCCCGCGACCGCGAGCAGCAACATCGTGATGAGGACAGTCCGTCTCATGCGGCGCCTTCTGTTCAGCCGGCCCGGCCCCGGGGCGTCTCACCAGTGACCCGACCTGATGCCTGGTCCCCGGTCCCTGGTGCCTCCCACCTAGAACTGAATCGGGATGCCTTCCTTGCGGTACTTCTCGAGCAGCAGCTGCGCTTCGAGGAGCGTGCGCTCGAGTCGTGTGGCCGCGTCGTTGAGGGAGCGGTAGAGGTCGGGGTTGTTGACGAGTTGGGCGATGGTGCCGTCGCCCGAGCGGACTTCGGCGATCAGGCCCTGGAGTTCGAACATCGCTTCGGACATGGTGCCCGCGAGGACCTTGAAGTCGGCCGCGGCTTCGTCGGCCTTGTCGCCCGCCTTGGTCGCGGCTTTGGCGAGTTCTTCCGCGGTGGTGTCCCAGCGTTCGATCGCGCCCGACAGATCGTTGAGGACCGCGGTCGCCCGGCGGGTCGCTTCCTGCGCATCGGCGCGGAGCTGGTCGTCGCCGAGCCATTCGCGGGCGTCGAGGAGCGCGGCGTCGAGGTTGGCGAGGGTGCGCGCGACGTTGGGGTCGTTGGGCCCCGCGCCCGGCGCGGGCGGGGCGAGCATGGTCTCGATGCGCTCGCCCACGCGCGTGTACGTCTCGCTCAGGTCCTTGATCGACGCGGCGGTCTCTTCGATGGTGGCGAGTCGCGCATCGACCATGGAGGCCAGGTCGTCGAACATGCCCTTGGCGGCGGTCCTGCGCTGGTCGCCCGCTTCCATGAAGCCGCCGCCGTCGGGGGCATCGGCGCCGATCGTGAGGTTGAGGGTCGTTTCGCCGAGCAGGTCGCGCCGGATGCCGACGGTGGCGTCCCACGGCACGCGGTGCGCCTCGCGGATGCGTGCGCTGATCAGGACGCCCTTGCGCGGGTCTTCGGGCATGGTGGTCGAGACGACCGAGCCGATACGGACGCCGTTGAGCGAGACGACCGAACCGGGGACGAGCCCGCCCGCATCGTCGAGGATGAAGGTGACCTCGTAGCCGGTCTTGCGCGCGAAGACGTCGAGCTCGCCGAACATCAGGAGCATGGCCGCGAGCCCGGCGACGCCGAGCAGCGCGGTGAGGCCAACGATGAAGTCGCGGAGGGTTCGTCGCATCAGGGGTCCAGGGGGGGCGGGGGATCAGAGCAAGAGGTTAGGGGAGTGGGGCCGAGGGCGGTGGGGCGGATGGGGGTGGTGAGGCT
Organism: Phycisphaerales bacterium; assembly: GCA_965228605.1. Classification (GTDB taxonomy): domain Bacteria; phylum Planctomycetota; class Phycisphaerae; order Phycisphaerales; family UBA1924. The sequence continues at coordinate 1,638,292 of OZ245825.1, read as the reverse complement.
GGCGGTGGTGGGGGCTCCTCGACGTCGGCCTCGTAGCGCCCCGCGAGGAAGCTGCGGACGTGGCGGTCGGGGCTCTGCCACAGGTCGTCGAGCGTGCCATCGGCGGCGATCTTCGCATCGCGGAGCATGACGACCCGGTCGCCCACCGCCTTGGCGCTCGCGAGGTCGTGCGTGACGACGATGGATGTGGCGTCGAGCTCGTGCTGGAGCTTGACGATGAGCGCGTTGATGCCCGCGGCGCGGATGGGGTCGAGGCCCGTGGTGGGCTCGTCGTAGAGGATGAGGTCGGGGCGGAGGATGATGGCCCGCGCGAGGGCGGCGCGCTTCTGCTGGCCGCCCGAGAGCTGGGAGGGGCGTTTGCCCTCAACCCCCTCGAGGTCGACGAGGGCCAGCGCCTCGCGGACCCGCCGGATGCGGGCCGCGGCGGTGTCCTTCGTGTGTTCGATGAGCGGGAACTCGAGGTTCTCGCGGATCGACATGCTGTCGAACAGCGCGGAGAGTTGGAAGAGGAAGCCGATGCGCTTGCGGATGGCGACGCGCCGCTTCTCGGACACGCCATCGACGCGCTTGCCATCGAACTCGACGTGGCCGCTGTCGGGCTCGATGAGTCCCACGATGTGCTTGATGAGCACCGACTTGCCCGCGCCCGATGGCCCGAGCACGACGGTGGTGCTGCCCCGATGGAAGTCGAGCGAGACGTCGTCGAGGACGATGAGGTCGCCGAATCGCTTGGAGACGTTGCGGAGGCGCACGATCGGCTCGCGCGTGGGCGTGGTGGGCTCGGGCGGCGCGGTCGCGGGGTCGGCGGTGGGGGGTGGGGTGGGCGAGGGGGTGGGTGGCGTGGCTCGGGGCATCTGGCCCATATGATGCCCCCCATGGAGCCATCGGGCGACCCCGAACAACTCGTCGTCGGCAAGAAGTTCACCGTCGAGCGGGTCCGCTTGAGGGGGCGGGGCGGCGCTGAGGTCACGCGCGAGGTGATCCGCCACCCGGGGGCGGTGTGCATCCTCCCGCTCCTCACGGGGGAGGAGGGCGTGCGGGTTGTGATGATCCGCAACCGCAGGTTCGCGGTCGGTGCGGACCTGTGGGAGCTGCCCGCGGGGACGCTCGAGCCCGATGAGCCGCCCATCGAGACCGCGGGCCGGGAACTCATCGAGGAGACGGGCTACGAGGCGTCGGACATCGAGCCCATCGCTTCCTTCTACACGACGCCCGGTATGACCGACGAGCGGATGCACGGCTTCGTGGCTCGCGGGCTTCGCGACGTGGGCCAACGGCTCGAGGAGGGCGAGGAGATCCGGGTCGAGGTGGTGAGCGCCGCCGAGGCGCTGGGGCTCATCGATTCGGGTGAGCTTGTGGATGGAAAGTCGATCGCGCTGCTGCTGATCGCCGATCGGATGGGGCTGTTGGGACCAGAGGGCTGAGCCACGGGAGGGCGCGTTGGGCTTCGAAGACCGCGACTACAACCAGGGCGGCTCGGCAGGGGGCGGGTGGCGCGCAGCGCTCGGGCGTGTCTTCGAGAACCCCGACAACCCGCTGACGTGGTCGTTCAAGGTGATGCGCGCGTTCGCGATCGACGTGCGCGTGCACCTGATCATGGTGATCTACATCGTCGCGCAGCTGCTCGGCTCGCTCGTGCCGTCCGCGATGGGGCCCGGGTACCTGCTCATGGCGATGGGCGCGCTGTTCGGGCTCGTGCTGATCCACGAGTTTGGCCACTGCTTCGCGTGCCGGTGGGTGGGTGGCGAGGCGAACCGGATTGTGATGCTGCCGTGGGGTGGGCTTGCGCTCGTGATGCCGCCCCACGACTGGCGCTCGAACCTCATCACCACGCTCGGCGGGCCCGCGGTGCACGTGGTCATCTTCCCGATCACCGCCGCGATCCTGCTCGCGACCAACAACGGATGGGGGGCGGTCCTCTTCAACCCCTTCGACCCGGGCGGTGCGCTCAGCGCGATCTGGGGCGGGGCGGGCGTGGGCACGCTGCTCCGCGCGGTGTGGTGGGTGCACTACATCAACATGCTGCTCTTCGCGTTCAACATGCTCCTGCCCATGTACCCGTTCGACGGGGGGCGCGTGGTGCACGCGGTCCTGTGGCGGTCGATGGGGTTCCGCAAGGCGCTGGCGGTGTCGGTCACGGTCGGCTTCGTGGGCGCGCTGGTGCTCGGCGCGGTGGCGCTGGTGACGAGCCAGGTGATGCTGCTCATCATCGCGGTGTTCGGCGGGATTTCGTGCTGGACCGAGCGGCAGAGGCTTCAGAGCGAGGTCGAGATCGCGGGGGCGTCGGGGTTTGGCGCGGTGGGCGGGCCCGCGTGGGGGGATGGCGATGTCGCCCCTGCCAAGCCCTCGCGGCGCGAACTCAAGCTTGCCCAACGCGAGGAAGAGGACAACCAGGAGGAGGACCGGATCCTCGCCAAGATCGCCAACGAGGGCATGCAGAGCCTGACGCGGAGCGAGCGGAAGTTCCTCGACAGGCTCCGTGAGAAGAAACGCGCCGCCGAACGTCGTTAGGGTGTGGGCGTACACGGTGGTCGAGGCTGGGCGTTGTATGCCCATCGCACGAGAAGGGGGCCTGCTGGGATGGGTGTTGCGGATCGAGACTACATCAAGGAGCGCCGCCCGAACCGGTTCGATGGCGCGCGTTTCTCACCCCGTCGGTGGAGCGTGACGTCGTGGATCATCGCGGTGTGTGTTGGCGTCTTTGTGATTGATGCCCTGCTCGCGATGGGTGGGTGGGGCATCGAGGCGCGCATGGGTGTCTTGACGGCGCCGGGTTTCAACGACGTCGCGCCGGGCAACCGGGTGGTCGTCGAGGCGTTCGAGCGTCCCGCGAGCCAGCCGCGCCAGTGGCTCATGCACCCGATCGTCGATTCGTCGACGGCGGTGCCGATTGGTAGGACCCGCCAAGCTTCAGGGGCCGCCGTCTCACGGGTGATGCCCGATGGGCGTGAGGGCATCCCTCTGAGCGTGCAAGGTCAGGAGGTGTACCCGATCATCGGCGAGAGCCGTTTCCTCAGGTATCCGCCTCTTGCTGGGGTCGGGTATTTCTCCACGGGCAAGGGCTTCGTCGAGCTCGAAGTGTGGCGCCTGGTGATGTTCCAGTTCCTCCACGCGGACATCGTCCATCTCGGGTTCAACTGTCTGGGCCTGTTCTTCTTCGGGCCTGTGATCGAGGAACGGCTCCGTTCGCGCCGCACGTACCTCGGCTTCTATCTGGCGTGCGGCATGGCGGGCGCAGCGCTGTACCTCGTGCTCAACCTCGCGGGGTGGCTCACGGGGATCGGGACGCCGTTCCTCGTGCAGGACATCTACACGCCGCTCATCGGCGCCTCGGCGGGCGTGTTCGGCGTGCTCGCGGCCAGCGCGATCGTGGCGCCGCGCGACAGGGTTGACCTGTTCTTCATCATCCCGATGCCGCTCTGGGTCGCCGCGGCCCTGCTCTTCGGCGCTGAGATGTACTACCTGCTCGACGGCGCGCCCAACGCGGGCGGGCACGCGGCCCACATCGGGGGCGCGATCGCGGGCGCGGTGCTCATCGGCCGTCCCCAGCTCGTCGCGGGCTTCTTCGACGACTTCCTCCCGCGGAACCGTGATGAGAAGCGGCTCGACCGCCTGCTCGCGAAGGTCTCCGCCCAGGGGCGCGAGAGCCTGTCGGAGGAAGAACTGGCGTTCCTCGATCGCATGTCCAAGGGCAAGCGCTGACCCCCTGAATCCGGGGAGCGCGTGGGCCTCTGGCGTGTTTGCGGACCGGTATGCCCCGTGAACCGGGCCGGTTGGGGTGGTCAGGCCGATCGGACACGTACGAGAGCGAAGCGGGTGTGCGGGACCACCAGATCGCGCTGGTTGCCCCCCCGGATCGGGCCGACCGATGGGGCGGGGCCGCGTGGGCGGCCACGTGGACAGGGTCAGAGCTGGAGGGGGTGACCGTGCCGAACCGCTACACGATCGCGTCGTTTCACGCATGGGGGGCGCCGGCGCCTCTGCCGCCCGCCTCGCCCACGATCAACATCGCGCTCGCGGGGGGTCGTCCTCACGGGCGACGGTTGAGCGAGACGGTGGAGGTGGGGCTCGATGGGCATTGCCTCCACGTGGGGGGTTGGCTCGACGATACGTCGAGCCCGGCTTCGCCGACGCTCCTGCTCGACACGGACCTGCGTGCGAACGCGCGAGATGCGCGTTCGCTCTGCCGGGGTGAGGGTGGCCTCGAGGGTCGGGTCGGGCTCATGCGGGCGGGCGTTCTTGGGATCGCGGGCGTGCGCATGCTGCTCGTCAATGGCTTCGACAAGGTTGCGACGTACGAGATGGTCGGCGCGCACGGGGGGCTGGTCGTGCTGGAGTTGTTGCGGAGCCTGGCGTTCCGGCGAGGCACGACGACAGCGGACCCCCGCGTCATCGAGGATGTGCGCGCCGCTTGCGTGCACCGCCCCACGGGCGACGCTGGGTGCGATGGCGTGTTCGACATGCGGAGCGCCTGCGCCATGCTGGGCGGGAGCTTCCTCGAGCCTTACCAGCACGCGGTGGCGGGCGGGGGCGGGGCGTTCGACCTGGCGCGCCTCGCGGGCGCATTCAGCCAGCCCGCCGGGGCGCGGGCGTTGGCCAAGTCGGCTTAGCGACTCGGCATTGGGTTCAGTTCAGATCGACGCACGACCAGAGCGCGCCCTCCGCGCCCGGCGCGGGGACCGCGACGTGGAGGCGGATGGGTGAGCCCAGCAGGGGCATGAGGGGCTTGGCGCTCGGCGCGAAGAGGTGGGCGACGGGCTCGTCGTCGACGGGTTCGAGTTCGGCGGCGCGGGCGATGAGTGTGGCGTTGAGGCTGGCCCATGCCTGGGCGGCCATGACGCGCATCAGGCCCGGCTCGGGCGCATCGTGGACGAGGACGTGGATTCGCCCGAGTTCGTCGTGGGCGAGGAGGGTGTCGGGGTCGTCGGGGGGCGTGATGTCGAGCGGGACGAGGTCGCACAGTTCCGCGAGATTGGGCTCGGGGCCTTCGCTGAGGGCGGCCGGTGGCTTGCGGGTCCGCGGGCGAGGGGGCGCATCGGGCAGGTCCACGTTGGCGGCGAGGATCATCGCGACCAGTTGTGTCGTGGTGGCCCCGTCCTGGCCCTCGTAGACGCGTCGCGCGGAGGTCGGCGCGATGCGCTCGATGCAGCCGGCGAGTTCGATGTCTTCGTCGAGGAAGGTGCTCGCGGTCTCGTGGAGGGTGCGTGCGACTCGCTCGCCCTCCTCACGATCGACGCCCATGACGGCCACGCGCAGGCCCGGCAGCGTGGCGCGGTCGCGCTCAGCGCGCTCGACGGCGATGGACTTGATGACGCGGTAGGCGGAGATGACCGCGGGCTCGCCCGCGCCCGCGAGCAGGGTGAGGCGGGCGATGCCCTGGTGCGTGGCGAGCCGCGAGGCGTCGGTGTCGTCGCCCCGGATCACCCAGAGCGGGCGGAGACGCGCGACCGCCTCGACCGCGTCGGCGGCGTCCTCGAGCGCGCTCGCGGACGGCGCATCGGCGCCGATCACGTCGATGCGCAGGTCGCCGTCCTCTGATGAGACGAGGGCCACGGGTCGGTCGGTCGCGTCGGCCACGCTGGCGGCGTATTGCTCGAGCCACGGGCCGGGGCTCGTTGGGAGGTGGGAGCAGGCCACGACTTCGATCTCTGCGCGCGGGCGGTTGGGCTCGAGCGAATCGTCCCCGTCGCGCCCGGGTGAGCGTGGGAAGCGGTAGGTGATGGGCGGGGCGCCGTCGATGGGGCTTGGTGCGGCACGCTCGGAGCTCGCGTGCTCCACCGCGCCTGTGATATCCGGAGAATCGCTCATGCGCGCCTCTCGCAAGCACCCCATCGCCGAGCGGAGCTTCGTTGCTTCGCCCGAGGGGCGCACGTCCCGAAGATAAGGAATTGCGCCGCCCTTCGCAATGGAGCTATCCCAAGTCACGCAAGGAGAACGCGCGCGGAAGGGGGCCCCATTCAGGAGATTCGTCACTTCTCCATCGCGACCGACTCGATGGCGGCGAGGACCTGGCGCTCGCTCGCGCCCTCCACGATCCTGCAACGCCCGATGGCGGTTGGGAGGACGAGGCGCAGGCCCGCATTGCGAGCCTTCTTGTCGTGGCGCATCAGCGCGAGGGTGCGCTTGGGGTCGAGGCCTCCCTTGATCTGGGGAGTGAGCCCCATCGCCTGCACGCCATTGGTGATTGTGGAGGCGTCCGCCGCGTTGAGGATGGCGAGCGATTGTGCCGCGTGGGCCGCGGCGATGAGGCCATAGGCGACCGCTTCGCCGTGGAGGAGGCGCGGGTGGGGCTCGGCGCGGGCCAGGTCGTCGTCGGGTGTGAGGCCCTCGATGGACTCGAGCGCGTGGGCGAAGGTGTGGCCCAGGTTGAGCATCATCCTGCTGGTGGGCGAGGTGGCGTCCTGTTCGCGCTCGTCGCTCTGGACGAAGTGGGCCTTGACCCTGACGCCCCGCTCGATGAGGTCGGGGAGGAGCACGGCGTCGCGCGTGCGGAGGCGTGGGAGGTTGGTGGTGGTCCATTCCCAGAGTTCATCGTCGACGTCGGCGCTGATGAGGGCGTGCTTCAGGCACTCGCCGAGCCCTGAGCGGAACTGGCGGTCGGGGAGCGAGGCGAGGGCGTCGAGGTCGGCGAGGACGAGGGCAGGTTGGTGGAAGCAGCCCACGAGGTTCTTGCGGAGGCCATCGGGCAGCGCGAGGTTGACTCCCGTCTTGCCGCCGACCGATGCATCGACCATCGCGAGGAGCGAGGTGGGGCATTGGATGACGGGGCAGCCCCGCTTGTAGGTGGCGGCGACGAAGCCCGCGACGTCGCCCGTGAGCCCGCCGCCCAGCGCGATAATGGGGTCGCCCCGATCGAGGCCCGCGAGGGCGCACTCGTGGAGCAGGCGCGACGCGGTGTCGATGGTCTTGTGGGTCTCGGTCGCGTCGATCGCGGCGGTCGCGGCGTCGAAGCCCGATTCGTCGAGTCGCGTGAGCACGTTCTCGACGAGCGGATCGGGGAGGTTGCCATCGATGACGACGAAGGCGCGGCGCGCCTGGAACATGTAGGCGAGGCGTTCGCCGATCTCGTCGAGGATGCGCGCACCGATGGCGATGTCGTAGGTGGCGGTGGGGAGGGAGATGCGGACGACCCGTTGTGTCATGCGCCGATTGTAGTGAAGGGTTGGCATTGCATGGCCCATCGCGTGCGCGTGAGCTTGGGCGCGGGGCTGGCGCTATAGTTGAGGCTGTTCCGGAGGGCCGCACGCGTGCTTGCGTTGCTGACGATTGCTGGGGGCGTCGCGCTGATCCTGTTCGGCGTGCGGTTCCTCAACAAGGGGGTGGACCGCCTGCTCGGTCCGGCGCTCGGGACGTGGATGAGACGGGTTGCGGGGAACCGGCGGCGCGCGGCGCTGGCGGGCTTTGTCGTTGCGTCTGTGGCGCCGTCGAGCTCGATGGTGGCGGCGATGGCGGTGCAGTCGGTGCGTGGCGGTCGGATGACGCCCGCGCAGATGCTGGCGGTCGTGCTCGGCGCGAACGTGGGGCTCACGGTGGCGGTTCAGCTCATCGCGTTGGACATCTGGGCGATTGCGCCGGTGTTCGTGCTGATCGGGGTTGCGCTGTTCCAGGGGACCCGTTCGAGGCGGGCCCGCGGGATCGGTCAGGTGGTGCTGGCGATCGGGTTCATCTTCCTCGCGATGGGGATCATCTCAGAGGGTGCGCGAGACGGGCTCGCGGGGGCGGGGGACGGCGACCTTGCGGCGTTGATGGCGGTGGCGGAGGGGTACCCGTGGGCGGCGGCGGCGCTGGCGGCCGTCCTGACGCTTGCGCTGCAGTCGAGCAAGGCGACGATCGGGCTGGTGATCGCGCTGATGGCGAGCGGTGTGGTCACGATGCGGCTGGGCGTCGCGGCGGTGATGGGGGTCAACGTGGGGCTGGCGCTGACGATGCTCGTGATGGGGTGGTCGCAGAGCGAGGCGCGCAGGCTGGCGGTGGCGCACCTCTGGCTGAAGCTTGCGCTCGGGTGTGTCGGGGTGTGGGGGCTCGGCGTGATCGTGGGATGGGCGGACCTGGTCCCCGGGGCGGTGGGGACGCGCCTCGCGACGGTGCACAGCGCGTTCAACGTGGTGTTGCTCGCGATCGGGCTGCCGCTGGTCGGGCCGATCATGTGGGTGGCGCGGGTGGTCGTGCCCCGTGGGGCGGGGAGCGATGATGGCGTGCGGCCCAGGCACCTCGACCGTTTCTCGGTCGAGACGCCGTCGCTCGCGCTTTCGCAGTCGGCGCTCGAGGTGATGCACGTGTCGGAGATCGTGCGGGAGATGTACCGGGACATCTGGCAGGCGCTCGCGACGGGCGACCTGGACCTGAGCCGAGCCGTGGCGCGGCGTGACGACGATGTGGACGCCTTGAACCGCGAGGTGCAGGGGTATCTCACCCGGTTGCGCGGCGACGAGATCGACGGGCACGAGTTGATGATCCAGCTGCACTACTTGAACGAACTGGAGACGATCGGCGACATCATCGACCGCAACATGGCGAGTCTGGTGGGGAAGCGGGCCCGCCTCGGCATCCGCTTCTCGACCGAGGGGTGGGAGGAACTCGAGCGGCTCCACACGATGGTGGGGGAGTCGCTCCTGCTCGCGGACACGGTGTTCATGCGTCGGGACAAGGCCCTGGCGCAGGAGCTGCTGGCCCACAAGTCGGCGGTCAACGAGACGGAGCATGCGCTGCGTGGGCACCATTTCGAGCGGCTGACGTCGGGGGTGTCCGAGACTCAGGAGTCGACCGCGATCCACCTGGATCTGCTCGCGAGCCTGCGGCGGATCAGCAGCGCGGCGTGCCGGGTCGGGGCGGACGTGCAGCGGGGCGAAGGCGTGGGGAAGCGGCGGTCGGGCTGAGTCGGCCAAGCGTGGGCGCAGGCCGGTGCGGATCGGGGGGGGCGTGGGGCGTTGCGAGCCCCATAGGATCGCGGATGCCCGGCGTGGTGGATTGGATCGAAACGAACCAGGTGGCGCTGATCGTGAGTGCTGCGATCGGGATCGGTTTCGTGATCCTCTCGATGATCGCGATCCCAGCGGTGGCGATTGCGCTTCCTTCGGACTACTTCGCGCACGAGGAGCGGCCGCGTGGTCGGATCGACGGCGTGCCGGCGGTGGTGCGCCTGGCGCTGCGCATCGTGAAGAACGCGCTGGGTGGGGTGCTCGTGGTGGCGGGGATTGCGATGCTTGTGCTGCCCGGACAGGGGGTGCTGTCGATCGTGCTTGGGCTGCTGCTGATCGACTTCCCGGGGCGGTACCGGTTGATGAAGAGGTTGGTGCGGGTGGATGGGGTGCGCAGGCCGTTGAACTGGGTGAGGCGGAGGGCGGGGAAGGGGGAGTTGGAGTTGGAGGGGGCAGGAGATCGCGTGTAGGTACGTCATTCCCACTCGATCGTCGCGGGTGGCTTGCTCGAGATGTCGTAGACGACGCGGTTGACGCCGCGGACCTCGTTGATGATCCGGTTGGAGATGCGTGCGAGGACGTCGTAGGGGATACGGGCCCAGTCGGCGGTCATGAAGTCCTGGGTCTCGACGGCGCGGATGGCGACGACGCTCTCGTAGGTCCGCCCATCGCCCATCACACCGACCGACTGCACGGGCAGCAGCACCGCGAAGACCTGGCTCGTCTTGCGGTACAGCTCGCCGGCGTGGATCTCCTCGAGGAGGATCTCATCGCAGTCGCGCAGCACATCGAGCTTGGGCTTCGTGATGTCGCCGAGCACGCGGACCGCGAGGCCGGGCCCTGGGAAGGGGTGGCGCCAGACGATGTGGTCGGGCAGGCCCAGCACCTGCCCAAGCTTGCGGACTTCGTCCTTGAACAGGTCGCGGACGGGCTCGACGAGTTCGAAGCCGAGCTCTTCGGGGAGGCCGCCGACGTTGTGGTGGAGCTTGATGTTGGCCGACTGGCCCGCGTGGCCGTGGCCCGACTCGATGACGTCGGGGTAGAGGGTGCCCTGGGCGAGGAAGAGCGGGGCGCTCGCCTTGGCTGCGATGTCGGCGGTGGTCTCCTTGAAGACGTCGATGAAGCGGTGGCCGATGCGCCTGCGCTTCTCTTGAGGGTCGTCGATGCCCGCGAGGTCGGTCAGGAACTGGGCCTCGGCGTCGGCGACGCGGAGGTCGATGTCGAAGTGGTCGCGGAAGGTTGATTCGACGAGTTCGCGTTCGTTCTTGCGGAGCAGGCCGTTGTCGACGAAGACGCAGGTCAGTTGATCGCCGATCGCCTGGCCGAGGAGCGCCGCGACGACGGATGAGTCGACGCCGCCTGACAGGCCGCAGATGACCTTGCCATCGCCCACGCGCTCGCGGATGCGCTGGCTCTCTGCTTCCAGGAAGTCGGCCATCTTCCACGTGCCCTTGCACCTGGCGATGCGGTAGAGGAAGTTCTCGAAGATGGCGGTGCCGTGGTGGGTGTGGGTGACTTCGGGGTGGAACTGCACGCCATAGAACGGGCGCTCGCGGTGGGTGACGACGGCGTTGGGGCAGGTCGGTGTTGAGGCGAGTGTGATGAGGTCGTCGTTGACGTCCTGCACCTGGTCGCCGTGCGACATCCAGACTGATGTTGCGGTGGGGATGGCGTTGAGGAGTGGGTGTTCGCGTTCGATGGTGAGTGCGGCGCGCCCGAACTCGCGGTGGTCTGCCTGCTCGACGCGGCAGCCCATGGCGTGGCACGCGGCCTGCATGCCGTAACAGATGGCGAGGATGGGGAGGTCCATGGTGAGGAGGTCGGGGTTGCACTTCGGCGCGCCGTCGGCGTAGACGGACGCGGGGCCGCCTGAGAAGACGAGTGCTTTGGCGCCTTGGGCGCGCACCTCTTCGGGTGTGATGTCGGGTGAGACGAGCGCGGAGTAGACGCCCGCATCTCGGATGCGTCGGGCGATGAGTTGCGCGGTCTGGGAGCCGAAGTCGAGAACGAGGACCGCCTCCTCGGCGGGGCGTGGGGTCATGTGCACTCCTGAGGTGGATAAGGCTCGGATGGGGAAGGGCAAGTATCATCCGCACCCATGCGATCGGGCAAGGCGGCACACACTTTGATCTGGGGGGGCCTCGCGGCGTTGGTCGTGGGGTGCTCGGCGTCGGAGCCCGAGGTGTCGCTCCGCTCGGATGACCCGATCGGGCGGACGCAGGCGCTGGCGGCGGCGGTGGAGGCGCGGGACCGGTCGCAGTTGGGAGATGTTATTGGACTATTGGAATCCAAGGACCCCGCGATGCGTATGTTTGCGATCGAGGCGTTGGAGGACCTGACGGGCAAGAGCTACGGGTATGAGGCGTTCGCCCCGGAACGTGAGCGGAAAGCGAGCATCGAACGGTGGCGTGCGGCGCTTGAATCGGGTGAGTTGTCATGGAGTCCGGGCGATCCGGGCGATCTGTGAAACGGCCTTGGGCGAACAATGAGGCGCCCATGGCGTGCCAACCGAGCAAGGGGGACAGGCATCATGCTCCCACGCGGAGGCCCTGGAGCCGTGACGAGCCACGAGAACGAAGTTGAGACGATCCCGACGACGCCGGCGGAGGTGACGGTGGAGCTCTTGAGCCAGCCGAGGTACCTGTGCGGGGCGCGGGACCTCGTCTCCGCGATCGCGAAGCGGCTTGGCTTCGATGAGGCGGGGTGCGGTCAGGTGGCTCTGGCGGTGGACGAGGCTCTGAGCAACATCATCCGTCATGGGTACAAGCGCTCGCCCGAGGGGCGGATTTGGGTTCGGATCTGGCCGATAGATGACGAGGATGGTCCGGCGGGTGGCATCAAGATCGTGATCGAGGACGAGGCGGCCCAGGTTGACCCCGCTCGGATCAGGGGACGCGACCTGGACGACGTCCGTCCGGGGGGTCTTGGGGTGTACATCATCCGGAACGTGATGGATTCGGCTCACTATGAGCGCCGGCCGGAGGGTGGCATGAGGCTTATCCTCTCGAAACGCAAGCTGCCCAGGGGCGTTGGCCCCGCGGCTTGAGAAGGACTGGGAGCGACCGGAGGGGTACTACCCGTGGGGTTCAGCGTCTCAACCGAAGAATCAGGCCCCGACCTCGTGGTCTCGCCCGCGGGCGATATCGACCTGAGCGTGTCGACGGAGTTCCAGCAGACGCTCCGCTCGGCGTTGTCCAAGCACCCGACCCGTCTGGTGGTGGACCTGGCCCAGGTGCCGTACATGGACAGCTCGGGCGTCGCGACGCTCGTCGATGCGATGCAGCAGGCACGGAAGGCGCAGTCGAGCCTTGTGCTTTGCGGGTTGCAGGACAAGGTGCGGTCGATCTTCGAGATCACGCGGCTTGATCGGGTGTTCCCGATCGCGGCGGATCGGGTCGAAGCCAGCGCGATGTGAGCGCGCCGCGGACGCTGGTGATGTAGCATGGCGGCGCTATGAGCAGCGTCGCCCCGAGGGGCCCAGCACGTTTCGTTTCCGCGGTCGGGCGCAGGGCGCTTGGCGTGGTCGATCACATCGGCGCGATGTGGTACCTGCTTGCGGGGACCGGGTCGTGGGTGCTGCGTGCGTGCTTCAAGCGGGACGTGCGGATCGGTCGGATCGCGATCGCCTCGCAGACGGTGCGTGTGGGCGTGCAATCGATCTTCATCGTGTCGTTGGTGTCGGGGGCGATCGGGTTCATCCTGGGTTTCCAGATGGCGCCGCCGCTCGATCAGCTCGGGCAGGTTGAGCTTGTGCCCAACATCATCGCGGTGGCGGTGCTGCGCGAACTCGGGCCGTTGATCTCGGCGATCGTGCTCATCGGGTTTGCGGGCGCCGCGATCAGCGCGGAGATCGGGACGATGGTGGTGGGGGAGGAGATCGAGGCGCTGGAGGCGCACGCGCTGAACCCGGTGCGGTTCCTCGTGGTGCCCCGCATGGTGGCGACGATCGTGAGCCTGGGGTGCCTCGCGGTGATCGGGGACCTGGTGGCGATCGGCTCGGCGGCGCTGATGTCGAAGGTGGTGCTCGATATCGGGTGGACGACGTACTACCAGAACACGGTGAACCAGGTCGGGCCCATCGACTTCATCACGGGGGTGTGCAAGGCGCTGATCTTCGGCTTGCTCATCGGGTTGATCGCGTGCGGGAACGGGCTCAAGGTGACGGGCGGGGCCGCGGGGGTTGGTCGGGCGACGACATCGACGGTCGTGGAGTCGGTGGTGGCGGTGATCATCGCGGATCTGATCTTTACGGTGGTGTTCTATCGGTTGGGGTTGTTCTGAGGGATTGAAGCGGGGTGCGCCTGCGAGCCAGGAGCGTGAGCGACCGGCTACTCTGGGGATGGGTGGTTGGGGGAAGCCCGTCGCTGACGCTCTGGGCTCGCGCGGTTGCGTGTCTCTGTTCGTCTGCATCCGTCTTTGGCGGATCCCACCCCCTCCGACTCGCCTTTGGCGAGCCACCTCCCCCGCCGGGGCGGGGGGGATGCGGGTTGCGGTATCTTGAGTGACATGGCGAAGGCTCGTCCTCAACTGAGTGTGCGCACGCTTGCGGAGCTTGGGCGTGTGTCGAACATGCCGACGGTGTTCGGCAATGTGCTGGTGGGGGTTGCGCTCGCTGGGGCTGATGTGGTGTGGTGGCGTGTGGCGCTCGCGTTTGTGAGTGTGGCGTTGCTGTATTACGGGGGGATGGCGCTGAACGATGTGGTCGATGCGCCGATCGATGCGCGGCAGCGGTCGAAGCGGCCCATCCCGAGCGGGCGCATCTCGCGGCGGACTGCTGCGTTTGTTGCGTGCTTCTGTCTGGTGTGGGGGCTTGTGGTCGCGGCGGCGATGGGGTTTGGCGCGGGGGTGGTCGGGCTCGCGCTGGTGGGGTGCATCGTTGGGTACGACGTGCTGCACAAGCGGCACGCGTGGGCGGTTGTGCTGATGGGGGCGTGCCGGGGGCTTGTGTACCCGCTTGCGGCGGCGATTGCGGGTGGTGAACTCGCGTGGGGGATGGCGTGGGTCGGGGGGGCTGTGTTGGCGTACACGGTGGGGTTGACGGTGATTGCGCGGAGTGAGCACCTTGAGGGTCGGGGGAGACCCGGCTCGGCGAGCCGGGCCACCTGGGAGATGGCGGCGTGGGGGTTGCCTCTTGTTCCGGTGGTGGGCGTGTTGGGGGTGCCGATCGAGAACAAGGGGCTTGGGGTGATCGGGCTGGTGGTGTTGATCGGGTGGGGGGTGTGGGCGGCGATGCTGGTGAATCGAGTCCGGCCCAGGACGAAGCAGGCCGTGATGGCGTGGCTTGCGGGTTTCTGTCTGATCGATGCGTTCTATCTTGGGTTGATGGATCGGGGGGGGTTGATGGTGTTTGCGCTCGTGCTGTTCGGGGTGACGGTGGTTGGACATCGGGTTGTGAAGGGGACGTAGTTGGCGTATCCCACTGGGGTCATCCTGGTCGTTGGCCTGACCGACTCGCTCATAGGCGAGTGGACGCCTCGCATCAAGGCGTTCCGTGATGCGGGGCATGTGACGGCGCTGCGCCCGTGTTGGCCGGCGGTGACGACATCGGTGCAGTCGTCGATGCTGACGGGGCAGCCGGTGAGTGTGCATGGGATCGTGGGGAACGGGTGGTACGACCGCGAGGCGGCGGAGGTGAAGTTCTGGAAGCAGAGCAACCGCCTGGTGCGCGCGGAGAAGGTGTGGGAGACGGCGCGGGAGCGCGACTCGTCGGTGACGACGCTCAACATGTTCTGGTGGTACAACATGTACTCGAGCGCGGAGTGGTCGGTGACGCCACGCCCGATGTACAAGGCGGATGGGCGGAAGGTGCCCGACTGCTATTCCGAGCCGCCCGAGCTGCGTGATGAGCTTCAGGGGGCGATGGGGCGGTTCCCGTTGTTCAAGTTCTGGGGGCCCGCGAGTTCGATCGAGTCGAGTAGGTGGATCGCCTCGGCGACGATGCGGCTGCACGCGCAGCTCGATCCGACGCTGACGCTCGTGTACCTGCCGCACTTGGACTATGCGTTGCAGCAGTATGGGCCCGATGGTGCTGAGGCGCGGGCTGCGGCGGGCGAGGTGGATGAGCTTGTCGGGATGCTGCTGGCGTTCTTTGAGGAGCGCGGTGTGCGGCCCATGATCGTGAGTGAGTACGGGATTGAGGCTGTGGACCGGCCTGTGCATGTGAACCGGGTGCTGCGCGAGGCGGGGTTGGTGCGTGTGCGCGAGGAGGATGGGCTCGAGCTGCTCGATCCGGGCGCCTCGCGTGCGTTCGCGGTGGCCGACCATCAGGTGGCCCATGTGTACGTGCGGGATGCGGGCGATCGGGAGGTGGTGCGCGGGTTGTGCGAGGGGATCGAGGGGGTTGGCCGCGTGCTCGGGCGCGATGAGCAGGTGCGAGCGGGGATTCAGCACGAGCGGTCGGGTGACTTCGTGCTCGAGGCGGACTGTGGGGCGTGGTTCACCTATTACTACTGGCTCGATGATGCGCGGGCGCCAGACTTTGCGCGGACGGTGGATATCCATCGCAAGCCCGGGTATGACCCCGTGGAGTTGTTCATCGACCCCGCGATACGGTCGCCTAAGGCGGCGCTGGCGTGGCGGCTCGCGAAGAAGAAGCTCGGGTTCCGCACGCTCATGGATGTGATCCCGCTTGATGCGACGCTCGTGAAGGGGTCGCACGGGCGTGTGTCGGCGGATGTGGATCTCGGCGAGTCGCCCCTGCTCATCACGCGCGAGCGGACGGGGAGCGATTCGATGGCGTGCACGGGTGTGCGCGATGTGATCCTGGAGCACCTGTTTGGTGCGGGGCGCTGATCGGGGCGGCGGGGTTGGGACAGGATCTGGGCGGTAGACTTGGCAAGCGGGCGTGCATCCGCGCGTCCTGATCACCCGTACAGCACCCGGCAAGGAGGCTGCGCATGTCGAAGGCGATTGTTGATCCCGATGAAGTCCGGCGGTTCGCCAACGACCTGAAGCGGTTCTCGGGTCAGCTCGATGGTCAGATGAGGCAGTTGCAGGGGCGGCTCAACGCGCTGGGTCAGAGCTGGCGTGACCAGGAGCACCAGAAGTTCGCGGCGGAGTTCGAGGACACGATGCGCGTGCTCGCGCGGTTTGTCGCGGCGACGGACCGCCAGGTCCCGTTCCTGATGCGGAAGGCCGAGAAGGCGGAGGAGTACCTGCGCCAGCGCTGATCGACGATGCAAGGGCCCAAGGTCAGTTCGATCGAGGGGCTGCGCGAGTTCCGCGTGGACCTGAAGCGTTTCCAGGAGGAGGCGAGCGCGGCGCTGGAGCAGGCGTCGTCGGAGGTGGAGCGTGCGCTCGACTGGGTGCGGCTCGATCGGATGCCGTATTGGAAGCACGAGATCCAGCGGCGCAAGGAGGAGCTGACGCGCGCCAAGCAGAAGCTCAACAGCGCGAGGCTGACGAGCTTCGATCAGGCGGGCAAGTCGTACGTCGATGAGAAGAAGGGGATCGAGAAGGCCAAGGCGCGTCTCGCGGAGGCGGAGGACCGGATGCGCGCGACGCAGCGGTGGGGGCGGCGGCTCGAGAAGGAGCACGAGCTGTTCCGCGGTCGGATCGGTTCGCTCGCGACGTTCCTCTCGGGGGAGCTGCCCCGCGCGACGGACCGGCTCGCGAAGATGGCGGGTGAGCTCGAGAAGTACGTGAGCATGACGGCGCCCGCGGAGGCTGAGAAGCCGCTCGCGGGCGGGTCATCCGGGGGGGTGGGCGGCGGCGGTGGTGGTGGTCGTGGTGGGGGTGAGCGGGTGACGTGGGGGGCGCGCACGCCCGGGCGCGAGGTGCGCAAGCGGCTGATCATCGGGGCGCTGGACGATGAGATGCCTGAGGCGGCGCTGATCGATCGCGCGGCGTTGAAGGAGTTTGCGAAGGCGGACTTGCGTGGCGAGCTGCCCGTGATGCTCGACAAGGCGGTCGTCGAGGTCGGGTGGCTGGCGTGCGAGCGGCTGCTCATGCATCGGTACGCCCGCCCGGCGCTGGGCGATTCGGGTTGGTACCTGGGCGATGCGATGCGCGAGGCCTCGCCCGGTGAGGGTGGGCTGCGGGCGACGCGCTGCGAGGACGTGGCGCGGCTGTGCCCCGAGCTGACGGACCTGCTCGCGCTGCCCTACGGGTGGAGCGTGGTGATCGCGGGCGGTGAGATCGAGGCGGTGTTTGACGAGCACTCGCGGCCCGCGTGGAAGCCTGAGGCGTGAGGGTTGGTGATAGGATGGTCGGACTGATGAGGGAATTCGTTCGATGACACTCGCGAGCAGCATCCGCAACCTGAAGGAGTCGCACGATGTGCTCGTGATCAACTGGGATCGGGCGCGGGAAGGGTGGCGTGACGTGATGGCCGAGCGGATGCGGCAAGAGGTGATCGACCCGCTGGACGGGCGGGTGCGCGCGGCGCTGCAGGCGCTGCAGCAGATGGACGAGGTCATGGCCTCCGCGCGTTCGGAGTGCATGTGACGAGCGACCAGCCCATCGCTGAGCGGAGT
Source organism: Phycisphaerales bacterium (assembly GCA_965228605.1). Classification (GTDB taxonomy): domain Bacteria; phylum Planctomycetota; class Phycisphaerae; order Phycisphaerales; family UBA1924. Next base: position 1,620,900 of record OZ245825.1, on the reverse strand, counting down.
GGGGCGGCGGGCCACCTGAAGGGGCCTGGGCTTGTGGACCGCCTCGGGGCGGCGCTGGAGTTGGCGCGCCGGATCACGAGGGAGCGGGGCGAGGCGGAGGCGCGGATCGCCTCGGCGTGGTCGGCGTCGGAGGGCGATGCGGTCCGCGTGTACGAGCGCAGTCTCGCGAAGCTTGAGGAGGCGCTGGAGGAGCAGCTGAGCGGTGCGGCGCGGGACGAGCGGGCGGCGCTGGATGAGGTCGAGCGGACGATGGGGGGGCGTGCGCGGCAGATGCGCGCGACCTACGACAAGGTGTCGAGGCAGCACCAGTCGAGCGCCGCGGCGAAGATCGCGAAGGTCAAGGCGACGGCGAAGGAGGCGATCTGGGTCAACGAGACGATGATCGAGTCCGACAGGTCGCAGGCCGGGGCGACGCTCAAGGCGGCGCACGAGCAGGCGGTTGTGCGGAGGACGAAGCTGGATGGGCTTCGGGCGACGCTCGCGCAGAGCGCGGCGGAGTTTGGCGGGGGTGGCGAGGCATCGGAGGGCCAGGGCGCAGAGGGTGCGGGCGCGCCTGGTGCTGAGGCGCCCGAGGCGCCGATCGAGAGCAGGCTCAGCGTGTGCGAGGAGCAACTCGAAGCGCTGGGGAAGTCGTGGGCGACGACGGTCGTGCGGCGGTCGACGATGGCGCTCGTGGTGGGGCTTGCGGGTGTGGTCGGTGGGGGGCTTGGGTGGTACCTCGATGGGCTGCAGGTTGGTCAGGGCCTTGGGGTTGGTGTTGGGGTTGGGCTTGTGGTGGGCGCGGCGATGGCGTTTGGGCTGCGCCGCCTCGGGCGTGGGACGGGGCGTGATCGGTGCGGCGTGATCGCGCGCTCGCTCGAGGCGATCGGCGAGGCGATCGAGGTCGAGGCGGAGGCGGCGGGGAGACGGTACGAGGAGAAGTCGGCGGCGCTCGATGCCCGGCGTGATGCGGAGCTCAAGGCGACGGGGAAGGCGAGCCAGTCGAAGCTCGCGGAGATCGAGCGGGCGCGGGATGACGCGGTCGCGGCGCTGGAGCGTGAGCAGTTGCCCCAACTGCTCGAAGCCGAGCGTGCGGTGGGGGAGCGCGCGGACGCGGCCCGGGCGGAGGGCGAGGGTCGGCGGCGCGAGGCGCAGGCCGAGCATGACAAGGCGGCGGGGGCGTTGCGTGAGGAGCGGGACACGGCGCTGCGCGAGGCGGCGATCCTGCGCGACCACGAGTCGGCGCAGATGCGCGAGGCGTGGATGAGCGGGCTCGCGACGCTCCGGCGTGAGGCGGATGCGCTGGGTGCGTTTGACGATGAGCACTGGCCCGATTGGAGCGCCTCGTCGTGGGAGAGCTGGGCGCCGCCCATGGAGGCGTGCCAGGCGGCGCTGGTGGCGCGGATCGGGGTCGATCTGGAGCAGCTCGAGGGTGGGCTGCCGGGCGACCCTGAGTTGACGCCGGCGGGGCCGACGGCGTGGCGGCTGCCCGTTGCGCTCGAGGTGCCCCGCGCGGGGTCGCTCCTGCTGAAGTGTGGCAAGCGCGGGCGGGCGAAGGACGATGCGGGCGCGGGGCGGCGCGAGGCGGTGGCGCTGCTGCGCTCGGTGATGCTGCGGTACCTGACGTGCCTGCCGCCCGGCAAGGCGCGGTTCACGATCATCGACCCGGTCTCGCTCGGCCAGGACTTCGCGGGGTTCATGCACCTGGCGGACTACAACGAGGCGTTTGTCACGCACCGGATCTGGACCGAGCCCAAGCACATCGAGCAGCGGCTGACCGAGCTCACCGAGCACATGGAGAGCGTGATCCAGAGCTACCTGCGCAACCAGTTCGAGACGATCGCGGACTACAACGAGCAGGCGGGCGAGATCGCGGAGCCGTATCGGTTCCTCGTGATCTCGGGTTTCCCCGTGGCGTTCGAGGAGCCGACGTGCAGGCGGCTTGCGAGCATCATCGCTTCGGGGGCGCGGTGTGGCGTGTACACGCTGATCGCGATGGACCGGCGCGAGGAGCTGCCCAACGGGATCTCGGTGAGCGACATCGAGGAGCAGTCGCTCACGCTTGCGTGGGGGGATGGTCGGTTCGTGTGCGAGGATGAGTCCGTGCGCGAGTGGGAGCTTGAAGTGGACGAGCCGCCCAGCGAGGAGCGGCTCACGCAGGTCGTGCGCGCGGTGGGCGACGCCGGGCAGGACGCGACGCGCGTCGAGGTGCCATTCGAGGCGGTGTCGCCCGGCGAGGCGGAGCTTTGGGGTGAGAGCAGCGCGAAGGGGCTCGCGGTGCCGCTCGGGCGGGCGGGGGCGACGAAGCTGCAACGGATGGCGCTTGGGCGCGGCACGGCCCAGCACGCGCTGATCGCGGGCAAGACGGGGTCGGGCAAGTCGACGCTGTTGCACGTGCTGATCACGAACCTGGCGCTGTGGTACTCGCCCGATGAGGTTGAGTTCTACCTGGTCGACTTCAAGAAGGGCGTGGAGTTCAAGACCTACGCGTTGCACGACCTGCCGCACGCGCGGGCGATCGCGATCGAGAGTGATCGTGAGTTTGGGTTGAGTGTGTTGAAGAGGGTTGATGCGGAGCTCAAGCGGCGCGGTGATTTGTTCCGCGATGCGGCGGTGCAGGACCTTGCGGCGTTCCGCGCGGCGCGTCCTGAGGTGCGCACGCCGCGCACGCTGCTTGTGATCGATGAGTTCCAGGAGCTGTTTGTCGAGGACGATTCGATCGCGGGCGATGCGGCGTTGCTGCTGGATCGTCTGGTGCGTCAGGGGCGTGCGTTCGGGATTCATGTGATCCTCGGGTCGCAGACGCTCGGCGGGGCGTACTCGCTTGCGCGGTCGACGATGGGGCAGATGGGTGTGCGTGTGGCGCTGCAGTGCTCGGAGGCGGATTCGTACCTCATCATGAACGAGGACAACGCGGCGGCCCGCCTGCTGACGCGCCCGGGCGAGGCGATCTACAACGACGCGTCCGGGCTCGTCGAGGGGAACTCGCCCTTCCAGATCGTGTGGCTGCCCGAGGGTCGTCGCGAGCGGGCGCTCGGGCGTGTGCGCACGCTTGCGCGGGAGCGCACGCCGCGTACTGATGAGGGGTGGGGCGAGCCCGCGATCGTGTTCGAGGGGAATGCGCCGGCGGACCTCGGGCGGAACGGGCCGCTCCAGCGGGCGATCGCGAAGGCGCCGAGCGCTGCGCCCGCGGTCGGTGCGCTCGCGTGGCTTGGCGATGCGGTCGCGATCAAGGAGCCGACGGCGTGCAGGTTCACGCACCAGAGCGGCTCGAACCTGCTGATCGTCTCCCAGCAGGATGAGGCGGCGCTGGGGATCGCGCTGGCGGCCAACGTTGGGCTTGCGGCGCAGTACCCGGAGGGGTCGGCGATGTTCTACATCGTGGACCCGTCGAACGCGGGCGACTCGTGGCGTGGCGCGACGGCGGACGTGGTGGCGGCGCTGCCTCAGGATGCGCGGCGCGTCGAGCCGGGCGAGTTGTTGCGCACGCTCATCGCGATCGCGGGCGAGGTGGATGCGCGGGTGGAGTCGGGGGCGGCGGCGGGCGATGAGGCGCCGGTGTTCCTGACGATCCTCGCGGCCCAGCGGTTGCGCGACCTGCGCCGCGCGGACGACTTCGGGTTCTCGATGGACGAGGATGGGGACGACAAGGCGGACAAGCTGCTCGCGCGGATTCTGCGCGAGGGTGCGGCGGTGGGGGTGCACGTGATCGCGTGGTGCGACACCATGAGCGCCGCGGAGCGGTTGTTCGACCGTCAGGCGATGCGTGAGTTCGACGGGCGTGTGGCGTTCCAGATGAGCGCGAGCGATTCGACGACGTTGATCGACACGCCCGCGGCGTCGCGGCTTGGGCCTCATCGGGCGCTTTTCTACTCGGAAGAGGCGGGGACGGCGGAGGTGTTCAGGCCTTACCGCGCGCCGGATGCGGGGACGCTCGGCGCTTTGTGGTCGCGGCGCGGCGAGGGTTGAGGTCCGGCGGTCGGGTCGATCGGCTTATGAGAGCGTCATGTTGTCGCGGTGCACGACTTCCTCGTGGGCCTGACGCCCGAGGATGGCTTCGTGCTCGTCTGACGGGCGGCCCATGACGGCGTGTGCCTCGCGTGAGGCGAGGTTGGTGAGGCCACGCGCGACCTCTGCGCCGTCGCGCGTGACAATGCGGACGGGGTCGCCTGGGGCGAAGCTGCCTTGCACGGCGGTGATGCCCTTGGCGAGGAGTGAGGCGCCGCCTGTGCGAAGGGCGCGGGCGGCGCCGTCGTCGATCTCGATGGCGCCTGAGGGCGTGGCGGCGGTGGCGATCCAGGCGCGTCGGCCCGCGTGGGGTGTGTTGGTGGGCGCGATGCACGTGCCGATCTGGTCGCCTGAGAGGATGGCTGAGAGGGTCTGCGCAGGTCGGCCCGGCGCGATGATGGTGGGGATGCCCGCGGCGCTGGCGATGCGCGCGGCTTCGAGTTTGGTGGCCATGCCGCCTCGCCCCTGGGCGCTGGTGGCGGGGCGGACGAGCGCGGCGAGGTCGGCCGCGGATCGGGCTTCGTCGACGACCGCGCCCTGGCCGTCTTCGACGCCCGGGGCTGTGGTGAGGAGGAGCAGGGCGTCGGCACGTGCGGCGACGCTCAGCTTGGCGGCGAGGACATCGTTGTCGCCGAGCGAGATCTCTTCGGTGGCGACCGAGTCGTTCTCGTTGATGACGGGGACGGCGTCGTGGGCGAGGAGGTGGGTGATGCAGTTGCGGATGTTGAGGAAGCGGTCGCGGGCGTCGAAGTCGGCGCGGCTCAGGAGCATCTGGGCGGCGCGGGTGTTGCGGAGGGCAAACGCCTGGCGCCAGAGGGCGATGAGGTTGGGCTGGCCCAGCGCGGCGGCGGCCTGGAGTTCGGCGACGTCGTGCGGGCGGGTGGCCAGGCCCATCTCGCCAAGTCCCGCGGCGACCGCGCCGCTCGATACGAGGATGACTTCGACGCCCCGCTCGCGCGCGCTGCAGAGGTGCGCCGCGGTGTCGTGGATGAACGCGGCGTCGGGGCGTGGGGCGCCACCTGTGAGCACGGCGGAGCCGAGCTTCACGACGATTCGGCGGGCTTCGGCGATGTGTGGGCGGGCGGCGGTCATGGTGAACGAGTGTTTGCGTGGGAGGCGAGCATGTCGAGGATGAGACGCGCGTGGCGCTCGGTGGCGCCGCGGTGGCGTTCGACGCATGCGGCGGCCCGCTGGCCCAGCGCTTTGCGCCCCTCGTCGTCGGCGAGCCATCGCGCGAGCGTGGCGGGCAGGCCCTCGCGTGTGGTCTGGATGATGGACCATTCGTCGCGGAGGGTGGCGACGGTCTGGGTGAAGTCGCCCACGGCGGGGCCTATGACGACGGGCTTGCCCAGCGCGGCGGGCTGCATGGGGTCGGAGCCGTGGAGGTCGCCAAAGGAGCGCCCGACGACGGCGAGGTCCGCGAGGGCGTAGGCGGTGGTGAGTTCGCCGATCGTGTCGAGGAGGAAGAGGCGGGAGGTGGGGTTGCCCGCGCCTGGTCTTGATCTGCGCACGCAATCCGGCAGGTCGGAGGCGGCGTCGTCGAACCACTCGGGTCGGCGCGGTGCGCAGAGGAGTTGGATGGGTGTGGCGCGTTCGCGTGAGGCGTGGGCGGCGGCGTCGCGGAGGAGGGCGTGCTCATCGGGCGCGGTGCTGCCCGCGACGATGAGGGGGAGTGCGGCGTCGATGCCCATGTCGGCCGCGAGCGCTTTGGCGTCGGCGTCGTCAACGGTTGCGACGGCGGCGTCCCACTTCATGGTGTCGACGGCGTGGCAGCGTTCGCGGGGCACGCCCATCTCGATGAAGCGCGCGGCGTAGTCGTCGTTCTGGACCGCGGCGAAGGCGAGCTGCTCGAACATCCACCCGACGACGCCGCGCGCTGCGCGGTAGTTGCGGAACGAGCGCGCACTGAGGCGGCCATTGACGACGCCCACGGGGATGGAGCGCCGTTCGCATGCGCGGATGAAGTTGGGCCAGAGTTCGAGTTCGGTGAGCGCAATGGCGTCGGGGCGAACGGCGTCGAGGAACCGGCGGACGGCCCAGGTGGCGTCGAGGGGGTAGCGGACGACGTGGGCGCGGCCCTCGTAGAGCTTGCCGGCGCGGGCGATGCCCGTGTCGGTGGTGGTGGAGACGACGATGTCGAGCTCGCCCGACAGGCGGTCGACGAGCGGGGCGATGAGGTTGACCTCGCCCACGGAGACGGCGTGGATGAGGAGGCGTGGGCGGCCTGCGGGTGGGAGTGGGGCGGTCCTGCCGAAGCGTTCGCTCCACCCGCCTCGGGTCTTGCGCATCCACCATGGGGCCGAGGCGAGGGCGGCGAGGAGGTAGATCGCGTTGAGGAGGAGGGGTGGGGGGCGCATGTGGGCGTGTGTTGATCGGGGCGGGACGCCCCGAGTGTGTTCGGGCGGGCCAGACGCCCGCCCCACTCGAAACTCGGAACTGGTCCGGGCGCCCCATCGGGCGTGGTCAAATGGGCGCGCCCGGGCTCGAACCGGGGACCCCTCGCGTGTAAGGCGAGTGCTCTAGCCACTGAGCTACGCGCCCGAGATCGGGCCCACCCGAAGCGTCCGTTTCACGCCGGGGGCGATGGAGCCTAGTCTATCCGTCCCTCTGGTGGTCCCGTGCGGGGCCCTCGGGGGCGAGGGCGGGCACCCCATGGCCCCGCTCCGAGGCAGGCAAAGGAGACAGGGCATGTCGAGCGGGTACGTCGGTGAGTTCATGAGTTGGGTCGAGGCGAAGAACCCCAACGAGGGCGAGTTCCTCCAGGCGGTGCGCGAGGTGGCCCATTCGCTCGACATGGTGTTCGAGAAGAAGCCGCAGTACGCGAAGGCGAAGCTGCTGCACCGGCTCGCGGAACCTGAGCGTGCGATCCAGTTCCGCGTGCCCTGGCTTGATGATGAGGGCAACGTGCAGGTCAACCGGGGGTACCGGGTGGAGTTCAACTCCGCGATCGGGCCTTACAAGGGCGGGCTGCGCTTCCACCCGTCGGTGAACCTGTCGATCCTGAAGTTCCTGGGCTTCGAGCAGATCCTGAAGAACTCGCTGACCGGCCAGATCATCGGCGGCGGCAAGGGCGGGTCGGACTTCGATCCCAAGGGCAAGTCGGACAACGAGGTGATGAAGTTCTGCCAGAGCTTCATGAACGAGCTGTTCCGCCACATCGGGCCTGATACGGACGTGCCCGCTGGCGACATCGGCGTGGGCGGTCGCGAGATCGGCTACATGTTCGGCCAGTACAAGCGCCTGCGCAACGAATTCACGGGTGTGTTCACGGGCAAGGCGCTGCACTCGGGCGGCTCGCTCATCCGTCCTGAGGCGACGGGTTACGGGTGCGTGTACTTCGCGGCCGAGATGGCCCAGGCGGCGGGCTCGACGCTCGAGGGCAAGACGGCTCTCGTGTCGGGTTCGGGCAACGTGGCGCAGTTCGCGGTTGAGAAGCTGCTCGACCTGGGTGCGAAGCCCGTGACGATGTCGGACTCGTCGGGCTTCATCCACGACCCGAAGGGCATCGACCGCGACAAGCTGGCGTTCGTGAAGGAGCTCAAGAACGAGCGGCGCGGGCGCATCCACGAGTACGCCGAGAAGTTCGGGTGCGAATACCACGAGACCGATCGCAACGCGGACCACAACCCGCTCTGGTCGGTCAAGGCGGACGCCGCGTTCCCCTGCGCCACGCAGAACGAGATCAACGGCAAGGACGGCAAGAACCTCGTGGCGGGCGGTGTGAAGCTCGTGTCCGAGGGCGCCAACATGCCCACCGCAGAAGAGGCGGTCGATACGCTGATCGATGCGGGCGTGCTGTTCGGGCCTGGCAAGGCGGCCAACGCGGGCGGTGTGGCGACGAGTGCGCTGGAGATGGCGCAGAACTCGCAGCGCGAGCAGTGGAGCCGGGAGGACGTGGACAAGCGCCTGCACAACATCATGAAGGGCATCCACAAGGAGGCCGCGGCGGCTGCGGAGGAGTACGGCAAGAAGGGGAACTACGTGGTCGGCGCGAACGTCGCGGGCTTCCAGAAGGTGGCCGAGGCGATGATGTGGCAGGGTGTGGTGTGAGTGAGCCCCGCGGGACGGCGCGAGGCCCCGACTTGCGCAGGCGGCATCCATGAACCGAGCCCGTGTCGCCACCCTGCAGTACTTCGTCCGCCCGGTCCGGGACTACGCGCAGTTCAAGGAACAGGTCGCGGCGCTGGTGCACACCGCGGCGGACTACGACTGCGACCTGCTCGTCTTCCCCGAGTACTTCACGGTCCAGCTGCTGACACTCGGCGACATCCGCCGCCCGATGGGCGAGCAGGTCCGGTGGTTGGCCCAGCGGCTGCCTGACTACCTCGACACGTTCGAGTCGCTGGCCCGTGCCTGCGGGGTGCACATCGTCGCGGGCTCGATCCCGTCGCCCGACCCCGACAACCCCGACACGATCTACAACGACAGCTACTTCTTTGCGCCCGATGGCACGCACGCGGTGCAGGGCAAGATCAACATGACGCGGTTCGAGAAAGAGGAGTGGGAGGTCACGCCGCGTGACACGCTCCGCCTGTTCGAGACGCCCATGGGGTGCATCGCGGTGGCGATCTGCTACGACGTGGAGTTCCCTGAGCTGTGCCGGGCCGCGGCCCACGCGGGGGCGACGATCCTGGTCGTGCCGAGCTACACCGACGACCGCCAGGGGTTCCTGCGGGTGCGGTACTGCGCCCAGGCCCGGGCGATCGAGAACCAGATGTTCGTGATCAACGCGGCGACGGTGGGCTCGCTCCCGATGGTGCCCGCGGTTTCGCTCAACTACGGGCAGGCGTCGATCCTGACGCCCAGCGACTTCCCGTTCGCCCGCGATGGCATCCTTGCTGAGGGCATCCCCAACCAGGAGACGATGGTCATCGGCGAGCTGGCCCTGGATGTGCTCAAGCGGAACCGGGTCAACGGGACCGTCCGCCCGCTGCGAGACAGCGTGGAGGCCAAGCCGTTCCGCGTCGAAACGGTGGCGCTGCCCGTGCCCGATGCGGCAGCGCCCACGCCTCCGGGCTCGGCCCGCAAGCGGGTCCGCCCGCGCCGGAAGATCGTGGTGCGCAACACCGCGCCCGAGCACTTTGCGGGCATCACCGAGATCGCCAGCCTGATCTACCCCGACATCACGCCTTGGCAGGAGGACCACCTTTCGTCGCACCTGCGGGCGTTCCCGCAGGGCCAATTCGTGGCGATTGAGCAGGCGTCGGGGCTGGTGGTCGGCGTGTGCTCTGGGCTGGTGATCGACTGGGACGCTCAGGAGTCCACCGACACCTGGAACGCGCTGACCGCCGACGGCTACTACACCAACCACGACCCGGTGCACGGGAACACGCTGCTGGCCGCGGACGTCATGGTGCGCCCGGGGTTCCAGGGGCGGGGCGTGGGGCGGTCGCTGTACCAGCGGGGTCGTCTCGATCTGGTGCGCCAGCTCGGGCTGGGGCGGGTGGTCGCCGGGTCGCGCCTGCGCGGGTACCACCGGTACGCGGCGCGCCTTTCGGCCGAGCAGTACGTGGGCGAGGTGGTCGCGGGACGGCTGAACGACCCGACGCTGTCGTTCCAGTTGCACATGGGCTTCGAGGTGGAGTCGGTGGTGCCGTCGTACTTTGTTGGCGACCCGGAGAGCCTGGGGTGGGCGGCGATCATCCAGTGGGTGAACACCGAGGTGGACCGGGCCGGGGCCTGAGGCGCCGACGCCGAAAGCGCATTGCGCGGGGTTTTCCTCTTGCACGGGGCGCAGGCGCGCGTAATCTCATCCCCGACCGACCGTCGCCCCGCCCCGACTCGTGCCCCGGCCGTCGTGGCCAACCCTGGCGGGCTCCGAACCATGGGCAGACGGCGGGTCGACAAGGGCTCACGCCCGATGATGCACCCCGACACGGAGCTCCGCTTCATCAACGCGGAGATCGGGTACGGCGTGGTGGCGACACGCGACATCCCGAAAGGCACGATCACCTGGGCGCAGGACCTGCTCGACCGCACCTTCACCATCGAGGAGGTGGCGGCGTTCGGGCCGGCGTATTACGACGTGCTCGACCGCTATTGCTTCCGCAACCAGCTCGGGCACTGGGTCTTGTGCTGGGACCACGCGCGGTTCGTGAACCACTCGTTCAGCTCGAACTGCATTACCACCGCGTACAACTTCGAGATCGCGGTGCGCGACATCGCGGCGGGTGAGGAGGTCACCGACGATTACGGGTACCTCAACATCATGCGCCCGTTCCGCGCGGTGGACGAGGGGCGCAGGCGGAAGGTCGTGTACCCCGACGACCTGCTCAGGTACCACTCGGTGTGGGACCGCAAGCTCCGCGGCACGTTCCCGAGGCTTGTGCGGTGTGAGCAGCCGCTCAGGGCGGTGCTTGGCAATGGCGTGTGGGAGATCGCGGAGCGGGTGGCGCTGGGTGAGGAGGACATGGCCTCCGTGCTGACGTGCTACTACTCGGGGGACGCGAGCGTGCCGGTGGAGGCGTGTATGCCCGGCACCGCGGCGGTCGGCCCGCGCGCCTGAGAGATTCCCGAGTCGAGCGTGAATGGGGGTGGCCCGGTTGGCCGCCCCTGTTGTCATTTTCTTTGGCTGTGCGGCGCAGGGAGGGGGTGGCTCACGCGTGGTTGCGTACTCAGGAGGAATCAACCATGAACTGTTTGCTTGCAATGGACGGCGCTGGTGGCGGTATCGGCGGTCTGGTCGGGATGGTCATCTGGCTCGCGGTGGTCGTCGTGATCGTCGCGGGTCTGTGGAAGACGTTTGTGAAGGCGGGGCAGCCCGGGTGGGCGGCGCTGGTGCCCATCTACAACCTGTACATCCTGACGAAGGTCGCCGGGCGGCCCGCGTGGTGGACGGTGTTGTTCTTCCTTCCGCTGGTGAACATCGTCGCGGCGGCGGTAATCTCGGTGGACGTGGCGCGGGCGTTTGGCAAGAGCCTGTTGTTCAGCGTTGGGCTGTTCCTGCTGGCGCCCGTGTTCTACTGCATCCTCGGGTTCACCGATGCGGCGTATGGCGGCCCCAAGCCCCTGACGGTCGATGAGGCTCGCGACCTGGCCGCGGCGGCTTCGTGAACGGGATCAACCATGAGAAGAGGAGAGAACGGGCCCGCCCCGTGATGGGGGCGGGCCCTTCGCGTTTGCACCATGGGCTTGCGGCTCGGGTCAGAAGCAGTTGACCTCGTCGCAGAATGTGCCCTCGCCGAAGAAGTCGCCATCGGCGCTCTCGCACTCGTCTTCGGTGATCTCCTCACAGGGGAATGCATCGAAGCAGCAGGCGCCGAGGAGGGTGTCGCCGAAGTTGCCCAGAAGGACGTTGAGGTCGGTGGAGTCGACATCGCCGTCTCCATCGACGTCGCCAACGCAGGGCGGGGTGTTGCACCCGAAGCCCGAGAGGAGGATGTTGAGGTCGGCGGAGTCAACCTTGTTGTCGCCGTTCAGGTCGCCCCCGAGGGACTTGCCATTGCAGTCGACCTCGCCGCAGCCTTGCCCGGGGAAGAACGTTCCGTTGACGCCGAGGCAGACGGCCTTGACGGTGTCGAGGCAGCCGCTCGAGAGGCAGCACGCGCCTTCCTCAAGGCAGTTGAAGGTGTCGCACGTCTCGCCCGCAAGCGCACGAGCCATCGGGGAGGCAGCATGCGCGCCTCGAGGACGAGTGCCTTGCATGGGGGTGCTCCTCTAGGAAACTCGTGGTGGCACGGGTTTCGGCGGGGCGTGGGCGTTGGTTTTTGCGAATATATAAAGATCTTCTAGGGCATGTCCCGATGGAGGCGGTTCGCGGGCGTGGGGCGGGGCCTTGGCCGGTGCTGAACCATGACGAACGCGACGCGGCGTGCATCGTCGGTGCGTTGCGATGGTCCTGTGGTGGGGCCGCGTGCGTGGGTTCGCGGGCCGCGCCGCGTTCCGGTATAACACGGCGAGACTCTCTTATTACCCCTTACGGAGGCCCGGGATGTTCGAACTTGCTCAGAGCGCCAATAACGGCGGTGGTGGTATCGGCGGTGTGATCGCCCTCTTGATCTGGCTCGCGGTGGTCGTGCTGGTGATCGCGGGGATGTGGAAGGTGTTCACGAAGGCTGGGCAGCCCGGTTGGGGCGCGATTATCCCGATCCTGAACCTCTACTTCCTGTGCAAGATCGCGGGGCGGCCCGGGTGGTGGCTCATCCTGTTCTTCATCCCGATCGTGAACATGGTGATCACGATCATCGTGTCGCTCGACATCGCGAAGGCGTTCGGGAAGAGCGCGCTGTTCGGGATCGGGCTCTGGCTCCTGGCGCCGATTTTCTACTGCATCCTTGGGTTCGGTTCGGCGCAGTACCAAGGCCCCTCGCCGGTCGTCTGATCGATGGGGCGTGCGCGACCGATGCCCGACCCGTTGGTGGGCGTCGCCGCGTGCCCCACGTGCGCCGGGCCTTTGCCTGACTACGAAGGGCGGGTCAGGCCCGCGTGCACGGGGTGCGGGTATGACCTGACGGGTCTTGGTGCGGGGAGCGTGTGCCCGGAGTGCGGGACGCCCGGGTGCGAGTCGTGCCGGCTTGGTCGGGCGTGCGTGGCGTGCGGGTATGCGCTGGGTGGGCTTGGCGAGCGTGGGGTGTGCCCCGAATGCGGTGCGCCATTCTCGCCCGAGATCGTGGTGCTCTACGGCGTGCCGCGGCTTGGCGATAGCCCCGTGTGGCGCAAGGTGGCGTGGGGGCTTCTTGGCGCGGGGTTCTTCGTGGCCATTCAGTTCTGGCCCGTTGTGTTCATGTTGCCTGGGCGCTTCGTGACGTACGGGGTGGTGATGGTGCTGATGGTTGGGGCGGCGGTGGTGCTGCTTGTCACGGGGGGCAAGCGGGAGCGGCTTGGTTCGGCGCGGATGGTGTTCGGCGTGTGGGGGTTCTCGATCGGGCCGCCGGACCCGAAGGAACCTGCGACGCACCGGCGGACGTGGGACGAGGTCGGGAGCGTGCGCATGGATCGGGTCGGGCCCTTGTGGAAGCGTCTCAGGCTCAGCAAGGCGCCCTCTAGCGGGGTTGTGCTCGACACGGGGATCAGGTGCCCCGATGCGGACGCGGCCGGGGTACGGGACCTCATCAACAGGTTCATCGTGGAAGCGCAGCGCGGCGGTTCGCCCGGCGCGATGGACGAGTCTGCGCCGTGAGCGATTGCGGCACTACTCGCGACCGAGCCTGCGCAGGGCGTCGTCGAGCTGCTTCTTGAGGAGCCTGACACGGAGGAGCGACTTGGCGCGCGTCACGAGTTCGATCTTGTGAACGGGCTTGGTGAGGAAGTCATCGGCGCCCGCTTCGACGGCGCGCTCGACATCGCCCACTTCCGAGAGTGCGGTGACCATGACGACGGGGATGTCGCGTGTCGCGGGGTCGCCCTTGATGCGTTCGCAGAGCTGGAACCCTGACATGCGTGGCATCATGACGTCGAGGATGATGAGGTCGGGGATGGAGCGGTCGACGGATTCCGCGGCCTCGACGCCGTCGCGTGCGGTGCGCACGGCGCACCCGACGTCTTCGAGGTAGGCCTCGAGGAGCTCGAGGTTCTGCTCGTGGTCGTCGACGAGGAGGATGGTGGCGCTGGCGAGGTCGATCTGTGAGTCGAGTGCGGCCTCGTCCTGGCGCGTGCGGTCGGGTGAGGTCGGGTTGTCGGGGGTGGTCGTCATGCGGCTCTGACTCTATCCGACGCCCACAATGGGCGCGTGATTGGCGAGAAGCGGGCGCGGGAGGGTTCTAGAATCGCTCTTGATGACGACGACGCGGGACGAGCCAGCCAAAGTTATCGGGCCTTTGCCGTGGGAGGACCAGTTCCGCGCGCCGACGCTTGACCAGCTCCGCGACCACTACTCGGGGCAGGCGCTCGACTTCTTCGACCGCCTGCTCGCGGAGTTTCGCGGGCGCGAGGGGCTCGTTGAGTCGTTCGGGTGGATGGGGCTGCCTTGGCGCTGGTCGTTCTCGTACCGCGATGACGCGGAGGCGGGCCGCCCGTGGGGCGTGGTCGTGCCCGACCCGGAGGCGCCCCGCGTGTCGGTCCCGCTTGCCCTCGATGTGTTCGAGGCGATCCCATCGCGGACGCTGACGCGGTACCTGCGGGAGGGCATCGCGAGCGCGGTCCAGGTGGGCGAGGTCCGTTGGCCCGAGTGGGCCGTGACGACGCCCAGCAACCTCACGGACGTGCTCAACCTTGTGAAGCACAAGAGCAAGCACACGCTCGAAGCGGGTCCCAAGACCAGGAAGTAGCGCGCGGCACCGCGTGTTATCAGGCTCTCTCCCCCAGGACCGGGTGCGGTCGTGTGGGGGGTACCACATGCGCGGGGGGGGCTTCCCGCTTCTACGGGTCGGGACTTGCCCGCGACCCCACCTGTTCCGATGGTCCCTAAGGCGGGGGTGTGGGCCTACCGCTGGGAGGGAGTATCAGACATGAGAGCGTTAGGAATGAAGCGGAAGGTGGCGGTCGAGCCCGAGGCGGGTCTGCCCGCAAACCCGGGTGAGCCGGCGGTGTTCAGGCTGCCGCAGGACGCCCGCTCGACGCACACGAGGCTCGAGGAGGTCCTCGGGTGGATGAGCACGGCGGAGTCGCCCAAGGTGGTGCTCGACCTATCGGGACCGATGCTTGCATCGACGCAGCTCGGCCCGGCGGTCGCGATCCGCAACGCCGCGATGACGCGGGGCGGCGAGGTGCGCCTGGTGATCACGTCCGAGCACTGCCTCGGTGTGTTGCGCCAGTGCCAGCTCGTGCAGCTGTTTGATATCTACACGTCGGTCGCGGAGGCGCGCTCGGCGGCCTGGGGCTGCTGAGCGCTTCCTGCGCCGGTGGGAACGGGGACGCCGCACTCGGGGCATGTTGGGAAGCCCCGGGTGTCGTAGCCACACGCGTGGCACCGTCCGCTTCGTTCCCAGCGGCGTCGGCGCGCTGCGCGCCACGCGACGACGGGGACGATGAAGACGGCGCCGTAGGCGATGGCGTTGCCCGCGATGCCCAGGACGAGGGGCTGGTAGGGGACGGTGATCGAGCCGATGCCCGTTGTGGGTTTGGCGATCGTGGTGTCGAGCCGCCAGCGCTCGTGGGTGGCGATCGGGTTGCCCGTGCGCACGCGGAAGCCCCGGAAGACGCGGAAGGGCACGCCCGCGTATTGGGCCTCGACCTCGACTTCGGATGGGACGTCGTCGAACCAGGTGCAGACGCTTGTGCCCAGCGCATCGTTCCGCTGGGCTTTGATGCGGATGTTGGCGTCGGGGTGGGCCTGCATGGACGACCCGGTCGGCCACGAGACGTAGCCAACGCTGACTTGGGCGCGGTCCCACCACGTGTACCTGGACTTGAGTTCTTGTGTCGCGCAGGTGATGCGGATGTTGCGGTGGGGGAAGCGGTCGTCCCTTGGCTTGCGCTCTTCGTGGATGGCGAGCGCCCACGCGATGGGGAGGCTCACGACGCCGCCGATCGCGACGGCCACCACCACGGTTGTCCAACCGATGAGTGGGGGTGCTCGGCGCATGGTGTGATGCTAACCCGTTCGGGTGGCGGGCGCTCTATTGGGGCCTTGCGCCCGGTTGGGCGGCCCAGTGCATTTTGCGGACGAGGGTGGCCCAGTAGCTGGAATCCGGGTTGCGGACGAGCCTGACGGGGGTGTGGTGGAGGGTGGCGCTGACGGTGTCGCCCTCGGCGAGGGGGAGCAACTCCTGGCCGTCGATGACGAGGGTGGTGCCCGTGGGGAGGGGCTCGCCATCCGCATCGCGCAGGCCATCGCAGCCTTCGAGCGTGTTCGCGCGGAGGAGCGACATGGTGACGCGCGACGACCCGGCGACGACGAGCGGTCGGAAGGCGAGCGAGTGGGCGGCGATGGGTGTGATGGCCATGGCGCGCACGTCGGGCGCGAGGATCGGGCCGCCGGCGGAGACGGAATAGGCGGTGGAGCCGGTTGGCGTGGACACGATGACGCCATCGCCCTTGACGTTGGGGACGGCGTGGCCATCGATCTCGATCGCGACCTCGATGACGCGGAACGGCGGGCCGGCGGTGATGACGATGTCGTTCATCGCGAGGGCTTCGCGCGAGCCGGCGTTCGCGTGGTCGACGCGGGCGGCGATGAGTTCGCGCTCGCGCACGTCGAGGTCGCCCGACATGATCGCGGCGCTGTGTCGGCGCAGGCCTTCGAGGTCGAACTCCGCCATGAAGCCCAGCGTGCCCAGGTTGACGCCCACGATCGGGAGGCCCAGGTGGGCGCACCTGCGCCCCTGGGCGAGGAGCGTGCCATCGCCCCCGAGCACGATGATGAGGTCGGCGCCGTGGGCGTCGTCGAGCGGCTCACCGTTGGCGTCGGCTTCGTGGGCGATGGTGCCGTGTGCGTTGATGATGCGCCTGACCTCGTCGAGCGAGGCGACCACCTTGGGCTTGTCGCGGTTGACCAGGAGCAGGACGCTTCGTGGCATGGGGTGGCGGTCCTCGCTTCAGTCCATGATCGTCTGGACGCGGTCGGGCCCGACGCTGACGATCTCGATGGGCACGCCCACGAACTCCGCGATGCGGTCGATGTATTGCACCGCGTTGGCGGGGAGGTCGGCGCGGGACGTGACGCCCGTGAGCTGCTCGCCGAAGCCGGGCATCTCCTCGTAGACGGGGGTGACACCCTCGAGGGCGTCGGCGTCGGGGGTGAAGCGGTCGGTGGTGCCCGAAGCGGTCTTGTAGGCGGTGCAGAGGTTGAGGGCCTCGAAGCCCGCGAGGACGTCGAGCAGCATGATGGCGAGCCTGCTTACCCCGTTGACCATGCACGCGTAGCGGAGGGCGACGAGGTCGAGCCACCCGCACCGGCGTGGGCGGCCCGTGGTGGTGCCGAACTCGTTGCCACGCTCGCGGATGCGGGCGCCGAGGGGGTTGTCGAGTTCTGTGGGGAAGGGGCCTGCGCCGACGCGCGTGCAATAGGCCTTGAAGACACCTATGACATCACCGATCGAGCGGGGGGGGATGCCCGTTCCCGCGGCGATGCCCAGGGCGGAAGAGTTGGAACTGGTGACGAAGGGGTAGGTGCCGTGATCGACGTCGAGGAGGGTGGCGTTGGCACCCTCGATGAGGACGGGCTTGCCCTCGTTGAGGAGGTCGTGGATGAGGTAGGTGGTGTCGGTGATGTAGGGGGCGAGGCGGTCGGCGAGGGCGGCGCAGTTGCGGAGGATGGCGTCGGCGTTGAAGGCTTCGTTGTCGAGGGGGGTGGCGGAGCCGAGCGCACCGAACATGGACTTCTTCATCTGGGTGACGCGTCGGAGCCTGCGTTCGAGGCGTTCGGGGCGGAGGAGGTCGCCCACGCGGATCGAGGTTGAGCGCGTGGCCTTGTCGGCGTAGGCGGGCCCGATGCCTCGCTTGGTGGTGCCTATAGCGCGCCCGCTCTGCCCGCCTGTCATGGCGTCTTCGCGGAGGGCGTCCTCGGCCTTGTGGTAGGGGAGGACGAGGTGGGCGCGGTCGGAGAGGCGCAGGCCCGAGACGTCGAGGCCCTTGCCCGCGAGGGCGTCGAGCTCGCGGACGAGCTGGTCGCCATCGACGACGCACCCGTTGCCTATGACCGCGAGGGTGGCGGGGTGGAAGATGCCCGACGGGACGAGGTGGGTGGCGTGGCGGACGCCATCGATGACGACGGAGTGGCCCGCGTTGGCGCCGCCGTTGAAACGGACGGTGGCGGCGAAGTCGGGGGCGAGGAGATCGATGATCTTGCCCTTGCCCTCGTCGCCCCATTGGAGCCCGATCACGCCTGTCGCGGCGGCCCTAGGTGTGCCCACGTGAACGACTCCCGTGTTTGAGGCGGTTGTGGTTGTGACGGCTGTCCCTTCCGGCATGCCGGTCCCTGTGTGGAGGCCCGAGGAACAACCCCCGCTCTCCCTTGAGGCGGGCCGCCCTTGGGCCGAAGACAGTGTAAGCCGTCCCGAGCCCGGAGCGCCCGATGTCCCCTCCTCAAGCCCTGCGCATCATTTGTCCGAATCTGACGTGCCGCTCGCTGCTGAGCGTGCCGGCGAATGCGCGGGGTAAGGTCGTGCGGTGCCGGCAGTGCGGGACGAACATCAAGATCCCCCAGGCGGCCAAGACGTCGACGGAGGGGGAGGAGCAGAAGAAGTCCGCGTAGCGGGTGCTGCTCACTTGTCGTCGTCGCCGAAGTCGAAGTCGAAATCGAACTCGCTGCTGCCCTCGTTGGCCACGCCCGGCTGAGACGTGGCGTTGTCGTCGAGCGGGCGTGAGGCGGGCATGGGCGTGTCGACCATGCTGCTGCCTGAGAGGGCGTCGGACGGGATCTGCACGTCGGCTGGCTCGCCATTGATCTGGACAGCGATCTTGCAGTCGCCCACCTTGACCACATCGCCCGCGGCGAGGGCCGTTGGCGACTCGATCTGCTTGCCGTTGACGAAGGTCCCGTTGAGCGAGCCCAGGTCCTCGGCGACGAGGGAGTCTTCGCTGACCTTGAGTTGGCAATGGGAGCGGGAGATGCTCCCGAGGGGGACGCGGAGCGATGCCCCGTCGCCACGCCCGATGACATAGGTTCCCTCGGACAGCGGCATGTCCTTACGGGTCCCATCCGGCTTGAAGAAGATCAGTGTTGCGTCCACAGCGCTATCCTAACGGAAACCCGTTCGCCCGTGGCGGGGGTCTGGTTCCACCGCCGATGCCTTATGAAGACCCCGCCGCCCACCACCCACACCGCCCCGACCACGCCGTCGATCCGGGGCGTCGCGCCGACTCTCGCGAGCGCCCTGTCGCCGCCGCCTGAGGCGCGGGCGCGGGCCCTCTACATCCATGTGCCCTTTTGCGCCCACAAGTGCCACTACTGTGACTTTTACTCGTTCGTCGACTCGCAGGACCGTCAGGAGGCGTTCGTCGCGGCGTTGAGCAAGGAGCTGCGCTGGCTCGGGCGGTGGGGGGACGATGGAGGCGGGCTCACGTCGGTCTTCGTGGGTGGGGGGACGCCTTCGCTGCTCCGGGTCGGGCTCTGGGAGCGGGTGTTCGCGGCGCTGGGTGAGGGGTTTGTGCTTGGGCCGGGGGTTGAGTTCACCGTCGAGTGCAACCCCGAGTCGGTGACGCCCGAGTTGGCGCGGGCGCTGGTGTCGGGCGGGGTGAACCGGGTGAGTCTTGGCGCGCAGTCGTTCAACGAGCGGCATCTGAAGACACTCGAGCGGATCCACACGCCCGGCAGCGTGCCTCGTGCGCTCGACATCATGGGGGAGGCGGGGATCGAGCGGGTGAGCGTCGACCTGATCTTTGGCGTGCCGGGGCAGACCATGGGTGAGTGGCGCGATGACCTGGGGCGGGCGCTCGCGCTGCCGATCGAGCACGTGAGTTGTTATTGCCTGACGTATGAGCCCAACACCGCGATGACGCAGCGGATGCGCGCGGGGGCGTTCACGCCCGCGAGCGACGACCACGAGGCGGACCTGTACGAGGCCGCGGTCGAGATGTGCTCGGGGGCGGGGCTCGGGCGGTACGAGGTGTCAAACTTCGCGCGGCCGGGTGGCGAGTCGCGGCACAACCTGGCGTACTGGCGCAACGAGGCGTGGCTCGCGGCGGGGCCCTCGGCGTCGGGCCACCTGGGCGGGCATCGGTGGAAGAACGTGCCCCGTCTGACGGACTGGATGGAGGGCGTGAACGCGTCGGGGGGGGCGAGCCCGATCACCGACCACGAGCCGCCCGATGTGCGGCGGGGGCTCGCCGACACGATCATGATGGGCATCCGGATCGGTGAGGGCGTGGACGGGCGGGCGCTGGTGGGGGCGGCGGGCGCAGTCGATGGGGTGGACCCTCGGGCGCTCGCGGATGAGGCGGAGGCGCTGATGCGCGAAGGGCTCATCGCGGTGGAGGGCGCGCGGTGGCGGCCGACGGATCGGGGCTACCTGTTCGCGGATGCGGTGGCGTCGCGGCTCATGGGACGCCTCGGGGCCTGAGCGTGGTGGGCGCAAGGGGCGGGGCGCGACCCTACCCTCGCCACATGATCAGCGCGGTGGGCGGGTCCATCACGAAGCGGATTGAGCGGAGCGGTCGCTTTGCGGGTTTCGCGTGGTCGGTGGTCTGGGCGCTGTTCGCGGCGCCATTGACGTGGGCCAGGTGGTCGCGGCTCGGGCCCCAGTTGTTCTTCATCGGGTCGGCGTCGGCGCCGGTGCTTGCGCTGACGGGCGCGTTCATCGGGGCGATCCTGGCGATCGAGGGGTTCGATCAGTTCGATGCGTTCGGGCAGGCGGGGCGGCTCGGTGGCGTGGTGAACGTTTCGATCGTGAAACAGATCGGACCGGTGCTCGCGACGATCATGCTCGCGGGGCGTGTCGGGTGTTCGCTCACCGCCGAGCTCGGCTCGATGCGCGTGACCGACCAGCTCGACGCGATGCGCGTGATGGGGGCCGACCCGATCCGCATTCTCGCGACGCCCCGCATCGTGGCGTGCGTCGTCATGATCCCGATCCTGACGATCGTCTCGAACGTGTGCGGCATCATCGGGGGGTGGCTCGTGATCACCCAGTTGTACGGCGTGCCCGAGACCGCCTACTGGGACTTCAACCGTTGGTTTATCGGGTGGTTCGATGTGGCCAACGGGCTCATCAAGTCCGTGTTCTTCGGGGCGACGATCGGGCTCGTCGCGTGCTACAAGGGGTTCCACTGCCGATCGGGGGCCCAAGGGGTGGGTCGGGCGACCACGGAGGGGTTCGTGGCGAGCTTCGTGGCGATCGTTTTCATCAACCTAGTGCTCGCGAAGCTGCTCAACGACATCGACTCGATCTGGGTCCGCCCGTACCGCTAGGGCGGCCCAGAGTCGTGTGGGGGTTCGGTTTTCCATTGCCCCGGGCGGGCTGATCTGTACCATTGAATCATGAGCCACACCCTCCCATGGCGCGGCGTTGGGGCCGCCACGATCGGACTTTGCGCCGCGAGCGGCGCTCTCGCCCAGCCATCGGCCCCCGCGGTCTTCGTCGGCAACAACGGCAACCTCGACGGCACCGTCACGACCTTCCGGGTGAACCCGGACGTCTCGCTGAGCCTGGTCGATGAGTACGACGCGAACACCAACCCCTACGCGATCGACCTGTCGCCCAATGGGCGGTACCTCGCGGTCACGCGGGCGTCGGCGGAGGAGGTCAACGAAGAACTTCGGATCTTCGAGGTCAACGACGACGCCTCGCTCACGCAGGTCGTGCTCACGCTCGTGCCCAACTCGCCGCTCGATGTCGAGTGGCTGACCAATGGGCTCCTCGCGGTGCTCCAGACGAACCTCGGGACGGGGCAGTACGCGGTGCGCACCTACGCGTTTGATGGAGAGTCGCTCGACTTCGCCTCGGCGATGGGGACGGGCGGGTTCACATCGAGCGTCGAGTCGTTTGAGGGGTTGCCCTTCGTCTACACGGGGCGCACGCTTGGCGGCAACCAGATCCGCGTGTTCGCGTACGGCCAGGACGGCTCGCTCAGCCTGGTGCAGCAAGTGACGACGGCGGCGTACCCGATCGACCTGACCTTCAGCGCCGACGGCAAGACGCTCTACGCGGCGGGCGGGATCTCGTCGGGCGGTGACAAGATCTCGGCGTACTCGGTCAACCAGGAGACGGGGTTCCTGACGCCCGTCGCGGGCTCGCCCTTCACGAGCCCCGGTTCGTCGCCCGCGTACCTCGCGGTCAGCCCGGACAACGCGGTGCTCTTTGCGGGGCATGGCTCGGACGCGACGATCCACTCGTTCTTCATCAGTGAGAAGGACGGTTCGCTCACGCCGACGGGCTTCTCGTTCGACGTGGGGCAACAGGGCACGCTTGGCGACATCGCGACGGCGCCGGGCCTGCTCTTCGCGACCGACAACTCGACCATCTCCGATGGGCTCCAGGGGGTCTACCTGTTCGAGGTGGACCCGGTCGATGGCTCGTTCGAGTGGGAAGGCCCCGTGTACTCGACGCAGGGCGTGGCGCCCGATGCGGTTGTGGCGTGGGCGCCACCCGCTGCCGATTGTCCGGGCGATGCCGATGGGGACGGCGACGTGGACTCGGAAGACCTGAACAGCGTGCTCGCTTCGTTTGGCGATTCGGTGCCCGCGGGCGAGAGCGGCGATGTGACGGGCGATGGACAGGTGAACTCGGAGGATCTCAACGCGGTGCTCGCCGCGTTTGGCAGCGCGTGCTGACCGCACGCCCTTTGTGAGGCCGCGGAGCGGCCGGGAGAGAGAGGATTCGATGACAGTCAACACGACGATGAAGCTCGCGCTGGCGTGCGGCCTTGCGTGCTCGATCGGTGCCCACGCGGGCCTTGTGCTCTCGACGAGCCAGTACGGTGACCTGGGCGTGTCGGACCAGGGGCCCGGCACGATCGATGACTACACGACGTATGGGCCGCCCGCGGGGTTCCTGAATTGGGCGGCAAACCACGCGGGGGCCGCCCCGCTGGCTATCTCCGACGACTTCGTCAACGGCGGCGACCGTCTCTACCCGATTGTCATGGCGGGCCACGACGCGTTCAATGTGGCCAACGCGAACGGCGCATCGGTCCGCTACGACTTCCTCTATGACCCCGACAACGTGGGCGTCGAGACCGACGCCCTCCTGATCTGGGATGAGGTTGACGAGACAGGCACGATCTCGATCGCGTTCTCGCACGGCCCGCGCGTCGTCGCGGCGCTGACGAACGCTGGCGACAACACGCAGCAGTTCCTTCGCGTGACCATCGACCTTGTGAGCGGGCAGGCTTCGCTCGCGGAGATCGGCCAAGGCAATGGCGATGTGCTGACCGACTACGGCCCGATCGGCGCGGCATGGGGCGGCGAGGGTGGCGACCAGGGCACGCCTGGTGAGGTCCTCGCGCTGGCGCAGGACGGCGGTCTCTTCGCCATGGCGTCTGACGACATGGAGATCCTGAGTTTCGCCGAGTTCGCGGTTGAACTGAACACGAGCGGGCCCGTCATCACACCCCTCGTGGTCGAGGGTGACGATATCGCGGGTGTGGGCCAGGTCTCCACGATCAGCGGCTTCGCGATCAACGACAACGGCGACTGGCTTGTCGAGGCCGACACCAACAACCCCAACACCGACATCGATTCGGTGCTGCTGAGCGGCAACGGGATCGAATTGCAGGAGGGGCAGGAGCTGCCCCTCATCGCGCCGATCGCGCTCGATTCCTTCGATTCCATCACGATCAACAACTCCGGGAATGGCGGGTTCAACCACTTCCTGGACTTCACGCCCAACGGCAACGACGACGACTCGGGCGTGTTCTTCAACGACCTGATCAAGGTCCAGGAGGGCATGATCAGTGCAGCGCCCGAGTTCACGCCCGGCACGCCCTACATCGGGTTCTTTGATGTGAAGATCAACGACCAGGAGAACCTGCTCGTGACCGCGTCGATCGACGACCCGGAGATCAACTCGACGGTCGACCGCGCGCTCGTGCTGCTCGAGATCGGGCACCCCGGCGCGGCGCCGAACGAGGTCGTGCTTGTGAAGGAGGGCGACTTCCTCCCGGGCCAGACCGAGGCGGTGCAGGACTTTGGCACGGGCCCGCACGAGACGGCGTTCAACAACCTGGGCGAGGTGATGTTCGGCGTCGACTTCGAGGGCGACTCGGCGTTCGACGCGGGGGTCTACATCGGCGATGTGCTCATCGCGCAGGAGGGCTTCGCTTCGCCCATCGAGGGGCGCAATTGGGCGACGCTCACGAGCACCGAGCTCGACCTCAACGATGTGGGCGGGTACGTCTTCACGGGCTCGCTCGATGGCGACAGCGCGAGCAACCTGGCGATCGTCACGCACGAGGGCAAGTTCCGCCAGGAGGGCGATGCGGCGCCGGGCGGCTTCGTGTTCACGAGCTTCGGCTCGGGCCCGGTCCACATCGCCAACAACGGCAGCGTGTTGTGGTATGGCGATTGGGATGATCCCAACACCGACATCGACACGGGCCTCTTCCTGAACGATGACCTCATCATCCAGGAGGGCGTCACGATCATCGATGGCTCGCTCGTCGACACGGTCCGTGGCATCGTCGATGGGTATCACCTGTCGGACAGCGGGCAGTACGCGATCGTCGAGGTCGTGCTCGACGACGGGCGGGAACTCGCGGCGCTGATCGACTTCGGCGGCGATGAGCCGACGGGGTGCGATGCGGACCTCGATGGCGACGGCGACACGACGTCGTCGGACCTCAATGTGCTGTTGAGCAACTTCGGGAACGTCGAGCCCGACCCGACGGAGGGCGACCTCGACGACGACGGCGATGTGGACTCGGCCGACCTGAACCTGCTCCTCGCGGACTTCGGGTGCGTCGCGGAGTAATCAGCGCTCGCACCACTGTGAGCCAATGACAAAGGCCCGGGCGGTTTGCCCGGGCCTTTCTTGTGTCATGGCGGCCCGGCTCGGCGAGCCGGGGCGTGGTGTCGTTTACTTGATCGGGAAGCTCTCGCGGCGCGAGGGCGGGTCGGCGGGGGCGCTGTTGGAGTTGGAGCGCGAGCCGCCCGCGGACGGTGCGCTCGGGATGGCGTTGCTGGCGGGGACGAGCTGGATCTCGACGCGGCGATTGGCGGGCGTGTTGCCATCGGGGGCGTTGGGGACGAGGGGGCGGTACTGGCCCCACCCCGCGGTCTCGATGCGCGCCGCGGGGACGCCGAACCCCTGGAGGGCTTCGCTCACGGCGTACGCGCGGTACATCGAGAGGATGCGGTTGTTCTGGAACTTGGCCTTGGTCTGCGGGTTGGCGATCTGCTGGGAGTCGGTGTGGCCCGTGACGCGCATGTCGTAGGCGCCGCCGTCCTGGCTCATGAGCGTGTCGGCCAGTGAGCGGAGGCCCGCCTTGGCGCCGTCCTTCACGGTGGCGGAACCCGATGCGAACGTCAGGTCGCTGGTGAAGCGGACGGTGCCCGTGCTTGCGTCGAAGTAGACCAGGTCGGGGTAGCGCTGGGCGAGTCGGCGGAGGGCCTGCTCGGTGCGCGGGTCGAGGCCGCCCATCGGGAGGTTGCGGAGCGAGGCTTCGAGCTCGGCGTAGCGGGCGTCGACCTCGCCGACCTGGGCGAGGAGGTTGTCCTTCTCGCCGAGCTGCTCCTCGAGGGCGCGGATCTGGGCGTCCTTCTGGGAGAGGGCGTCGTCCTTCATGCCGATGGACGCGAGGAGGTCGGAGCTGCGGTCCTGGCACTCCTGGAGTTGGGACTCGAGGCTCCGTGCGGAGGTGGCGGTGGAGTCGTACTCGCCTTGGGACACGCACCCGCCCAGGAGGGGGGCGCTGACGAGCGCGATGAGGCAGAGTGGTCGGAGGTTGGGCATTGGGGTGTTCCTTTCTCGGGCTGCGTCCGGGAAGACCCGGCTTCACGCGGCGCTAGCATAGCCCGACACGCTCGTCAGGGCGTATCCCCCATGATCGGCGAGGGCGTGAGCACAGCATGAATCGACCCGTGGCCCGCATCCGTGCTCACGCGATCGCAGATGGGGCGGCGGGCGCCCGTGGGCCTTCGCCCGTCGAGGTCCTGGTCGAGCGTGGGGGGGAGGACGAGGCGGTGGTGCTCGCTCTCGGGTCGGCGGAGAGCGTTGGACGCCACGAGGCGGCGGGGCGGGCGAGGCTCGTCGATCGGTCGTCGTGTGTGCTGATCCCGGGGCTTGTCAACGGACACACGCACCTTGATCTGACGCACATCGGCTGCCGCGCGTACGACGAGGGCCAGGGGTTCCCCGGTTTCGGGCGTGTGGTGATGGAGGGGCGGCTCGGGGATGACGAGGGGATCGAGCGTTCGGTGGCGCTCGGTGTTGAGCGGAGTCTCGCGGGCGGGGTGGTGGCGGTGGGCGACATCGCGGGCGCGATGCGGACTGCAGCCGTGCGCGCCCTGCGCGCTTCCCCGCTTCGTGGGGTGTCGTACGTCGAGCTGTTCGGGATCGGGCTCTCGGAGGCGCGGGGGATCGCGTTCGCGCGCGAGGTGGTTGGGGGCGACATCGCGCTGCGTGAGTGTGGAGTGGCGATCGGGTTGTCGCCCCATGCGCCGTACTCGTGCTCGCCACTCGTGTATCGGGAGTGCGCTGCGCTGGCGCGTGAGCACGGCGTGCCGCTCGCAA
Source organism: Phycisphaerales bacterium (assembly GCA_965228605.1). GTDB lineage: Bacteria > Planctomycetota > Phycisphaerae > Phycisphaerales > UBA1924. Next base: position 1,594,927 of record OZ245825.1, on the reverse strand, counting down.
CCCATGCGGGCGAGACGCCCGAGGAGCGGGAGTTCATTACCCACGGCCGCGGCGCGTTCATCGACCTGCTGGGGCGCGTGGGGTCGTGGGACGAGTCGGTGCGTGAGTTGATCGGGCATGGTGCATCGGCGATCGGGCACGTGGCCGAGGCGTTGGGCGGGGCAGTGCTCCCCGCGCTCTCCATCGCGCACGTGAATGACTGCTCAGACGGTGATATGGCCCTGCTCGCGGAACTCGGGGCGAGCGTGGTGTATTGCCCGCGTGCGTCGGCGTATTTCGGGCAGGACCGGGCGTTTGGCCCGCACCGCTACCGCGCGATGCTCGATGCGGGCATCAACGTCGCGCTCGGCACCGATTCGATCATCAACCTGCCAGAAGACCAGGCGGGGCGGTTGTCGACGCTCGACGATGCGCGCCTGCTCGCTCGGCGTGACAGCGCCGATCCAGAGATGCTGCTTGCGATGTGCACGACACGCGGCGCACGGGCGCTGGGGTTGGACGAGGCGCCGTTCCGCTTCCCGGATGGGTCATCGCGCGGTGCGATGGGCGGGATCGCGGCGGTGGAGGTCGATGTCGCGTGCGGCGCGTCTCCTGCGTCGCTGGTGATGCGGTCGGACGCGGTGGCGGAACTGGTCGTGGGCGGCGGTCGGTGGGTGGGTGAGGCGTGAAGCGGCGGTGGGGGCGCGCAGACTTTGCGCACGGGCCCGAGGCGCTGGCGCGGCGCCTGCTCGGTGCGCTGCTCGTGCGCGACGTCGATGGCCTCAGGGTGGCGGGGCGGATCGTCGAGGTCGAGGCGTACCTGGGCGCGGAGGACAAGGCGGCGCACTCGTATGGAGGGCGGCGCACGCCTCGTGTTGAAGCGATGTACGGCAAGGCGGGGCTCGCGTACGTCTACTTCACGTACGGGATGCACCACTGCATGAACGTCGTCGCGGGCGAGGAGGGCGAGGCGGTGGCGGTACTGGTGCGCGCGCTCGAGCCGATGGAGGGGCTCGACTCGATGCACGAACGGCGCGGCGCGCGTCGGCGCAAACTGGCACTGCGCGATCGCGACCTGTGCTCGGGGCCGGGGAAGTTGTGCGAGGCGATGGCGATTGATCGGTCTTTGAACGGTATCGATCTGACGAGGTCCGGTGTGTTGTGGGTCGAGGACGGGGAGGGCGATAACCCGATTGGGCGCGTTTCGTGCGGGCCTCGGATCGGGATCGGGTCGGCCGGTGAATGGGTAGAGCGGCCTCTTCGATGGTGGGTGGAGGGCAACGCCCACGTGAGCCGATAGGGGAGTGCCGCGGCTGTCGGTTCGCTGGTGGAGAGCGGGCGGATAAGTTGGCGGTTAGTATGTGGACATCCTTGCGGGAGCGCCCTTGGTGGGACAAGAGCGGGCCCCTGGCAGGAGGTGTGTGGTGGACGCCGAGACGGCACTGATCTGGGACCAGGTGCGCGAACGCGCTGGTCAATACCCCCCGCAGGCTTACGCCTTTGTGCAGCACGGGCTGCGCCATACGGTGGAGCAGCTCTTCGACATCGACTTCGAGGATGACGAGTTCGCGTTCGACGCGGAACTCGACTCGAGCCGCCACGTGTCGGGGCGGGACCTTTGCATGGGGCTGCGCGATTACGCGCTGGCCCAGTTCGGCCCGCTCGCGAGCGTCGTGCTCAACCACTGGGGTATCCGGCGGACCGACGACTTCGGGCGCATCGTCTTCAACCTGGTCGATGCGGGCCTGATGAGCAAGACCGACGACGACACGATCGAGGACTTCCAGGGCGTGTTCGACTTCGGCGAGGCTTTCGGCCAGCCCGCGGAACTCTGCTAGATCGACGCGTCTGCCGGCCCGTCTCATGTGAAACCTACTCGCATGCAGGTCACTGCGCACAAGGTGTGTGGCGTGTGCGGGCGGTCGTTCGCGTGGCGCAAGAAGTGGGAACGCGATTGGGATCGCGTCCGCTACTGCTCGAAGGCGTGTCGGTCGCGTGGGGTCACTGCGCGGGACCGTGACTTCGAGTCGATGATCGTGTCAATGCTGAGCGGACGGAGCGAGGCCTCGTCGGTGTGCCCGAGCGAGGTTGCGCGCGTGTCCGGTGTGGGGCGGTGGCGTGAGTTGATGGAAGAAGTCCGCATGGCCGCGCGTCGGCTGGCGTCGAGGGACGTGGTGCGGATCACGCAGGGTGGGCGGGTCGTTGACCCATCGCGTGCGCGGGGGCCGATCCGGCTCGCGCGGGGGACGGCGTTCGACAGCACAAAGGGGGCCTCGCGTGGGCAACGGCTTTGAGGGCAAGTGCCTCGTGATCGGGGCGGCGGGCGGTATCGGGAGCAAGTTGTGCGCGCGGCTCGCGGAGGATGGGGCCGAGCTGATCCTCGCGGGTCGGCGCGAAGCGCCGCTGCAGGAAGTCTGCGAGGCGGTGGGCGGCGAGGTGGTGACGCTCGACGCCTGCGAGGAGGGAACGATTGAGAACGTCTTCAAGTCGCATCCTGACATCACGGGTGCGGTGAACCTCGCGGGGTCGATCCTGATCAAGCCTGCGCACTCGGTGTCGATGGCGGAGTTCGATCAGACGGTGCGCCAGAACCTGCGCACGGCGTTTGCTTTGACGCGGGCGGCGGGCAACGCGATGCGCCGGGGTGGTGGGAGCGTTGTCCTGATGTCGAGCTGTGCCGCGACGGTCGGCATCGCGAACCACGAGGCGATCTCGGCGGCGAAGGCGGGGGTGGAGGGGCTTGTGCGGTCCGCCGCGTCGTCGTACGCGACGAGCGGGCTCCGCTTCAACGCGGTTGCGCCCGGGCTTGTGAACACGCCGTTGGCGGCCAACCTGGTGAGCAACGATGCGGCGCGGAAGGCGTCGGAGGCGATGCACCCCCTCGGGCGGATCGGTGATCCCGACGAGGTGGCGCGCGTGATCGCGTTCCTGCTGAGCCCGGGGTCGGGGTGGATCACGGGCCAGGTCATCGGCGTGGACGGCGGGCTCTCTCGGGCTCGCCCTCGGTGAGTGTCAGGCGTTCGCGAACTCGGTCTTGATGCGGAGGTCGCTCGTCACCGTGCGATGCACGGGGCAACGGTCGGCGATCTCGAGGAGGCGGTGGCGCTGGTCGTCGCTCAGGTCGCCCTCGAGGGTGAGCGTCGCGTCGATGTGATCGAGCTTTGGCTCTGAGGTGTCGCAGCGCTCGCAATCCTGGGCGTGGCGGCGCTCGTGTGCGAGCGAGACCGATGCGCTCTCGAGGGGCCACCCCTTGCGGTCGGCGTACATGCGGAGCGTCATGACCTTGCACGAGCCGAGTGCCGCGAGGAGGAGGTCGTAGGGGTTGGGCCCTTCGTCGGCGCCGCCCATAGCGCTCGGTTCGTCGGCGATGAGCGTGTGTGCGCCCATCTGGACCGACGTGCGGTAGAGATCGCGTCCGATGGTGACGGTGGTGGGTGCTGCGGGCATCTTCGGGCTCCCTCGGGCGTGGCGAGGGATGCTATGACCGATCGACCCTGGCGGAGCCGGTTGGCGGGTGTGGGGCGTGAGTTGGTCCGAGCCCGGGCGAGTGCTGCGCACTAGGCTCTCCGCTCATGGGTTCCTTGAGCTTTGAAGTTGTGGCGCGTTCGGCGAGTGGGAGGGGGCGCGTCGGGCGTGTGACGACGCCTCATGGGTCGTTCGACACCCCCGCTTTCATGGTGGTGGGGACGAAGGCGACGGTGAAGGGGATGCTGCCGCCGCTGGTCGCCCAGACGGGGACGCAGGTGGTGCTTGGCAACACGTACCACCTCCTGCTGCGACCGGGTCCTGAGATGGTTGAGCGGCGCGGCGGGCTCCATCCCTTCATGGGTTGGCCCGGCCCGATCCTGACCGACTCGGGGGGCTACCAGGTCTACTCGATGTCCGACATCTCGCGCATCGACGACGACGGCGTGCGCTTCCGTTCGATCGTCGATGGGAGCGAGGTCAAGCTGACGCCCGAGCGGTCCATTGAGACGCAGAACAAGCTCGGTGCGGACATCATCATGGCTTTTGATGATTGCCCGCCGTCTGTTGACCCCAAGACCATGAACCAGACGCGACAGCGTCTCGCGGCGCAGCGCGCCGCGGCGGGCGGTGGTGCCGGGGGGAACCTGCCCAGGCGCGATCCGATGAAGGGCCTTGATCACGAGGCCCGTCTGGACCTCGCGCAGGAGCGGACGATCAGGTGGCTCGAGCGGTGCAAAGCCGCTCACGCCCGCCCCGATGACCAGGCGTTGTTTGGCATCATCCAGGGCGCGACCGACCTTGATCGGCGCACGCGCTGCGTCGAACAGGTGTGTTCGGTCGATCTGCCCGGCTACGCCATCGGGGGGGTCGCGGTAGGAGAGGGGTTCGAGGAGATCGTCCGCGTGGTGGAGCACACCGCGGGGCTCATGCCGGAGGACAAGCCTCGCTACCTGATGGGTGTCGGGTACGAGCGGGACCTGGTCGCGGCGTCGCGTGCGGGTGTCGACATGTTCGACTGCGTGTTGCCCACGCGGAACGGGCGGAACGCCAATGCGTTCACCCGGGCGGGGCAGGTCCGCCTGCGGAACGCGAAGTTCGCGGAGGACGATGGCCCGATCGACCCGGGGTGCGACTGCGTGGCGTGCGACCCCGCGGCACACGGGTGGGCGACGCCCGACGGGCGGCCGTTCGGGAGGGCGTACATCCGCCACCTGTTCCTGGCCGATGAGATGCTGGGGGCGATCCTGGTGAGTTTGCACAATGTTCGGCACTTCCAGCGTCTGATGGCGGACATCCGGGTGGCGATCGCGACCGACGATTGGGCGGGGTTGGGGGAGGCTTGGCCGGTCGTGGGGCTTTGAGGCGGAACAGGGGGGCGGTTGTGCTATCTCTGGTCGGGTGGGATGGGTATGCTCTGCGATTCTCTGCGGCGCGGGTCGAACCTGCTCTGGGCGAGTGTCCCGGTGCGGGTGCGGTATCGATCCCACGCGGAGGGTGAGGTCGGGGCATGCAGCAGGGTTGTGAGGGTTCGTACTACGCGTTGATCGGCGCGGCGCCCATTGGGCCTGGTGGTGGTGGGGCTCCCGGTGGCGGTGCGCCGGGCGCTGGCGGCACGGGGACCGGCGGGGGCCAGCCCGCGAGTCCGTTCAGCGGGTTCCTCCCCATCCTGATGGTCTTCCTCCTCATGATGATCGTGATGTCGATCTTCTCGGGGCGGAAGGAGAAGAAGCGTCGGGCGGAGCTGCTCTCGGCCCTCAAGCGTCACGACAAGGTGCGGATGGCGGGGGGGATGCTCGGGATCGTCACCGACGTGCGCGATGATGAGGTGGTGGTGAAGGTCGATGAGTCGACCAACACGAAGATCCGGTTCGCCCGCGACGCGGTCCAGGTGATCGTGAAACCCGCCACGGTCAAGGACAACAACAAGAGCAGCGCGGCCTCCGAGGCCGAAGAAGAGACGGCCTACACGCCCTGAGCGGGCGATCGCTCGGCTATCAGCAAGGAAGAGCAACCCACGTCATGCAACACATTCTCCGCAACGTCATCTTGATCGGGCTCGTGCTTGTGCTTTGCCTGCTCGCGCTGAACCCGCCGAGCGAGAAGCTCCGCAAGGGTAAGGACCTCGCGGGCGGCACGAGCCTGGTCTACACGGTTGATATCCAGCCGGGCGACCCCGACGACGTGCTCGAGCGCACGATCGAGGTCCTCAAGGAGCGCATCAACCCGAACGGCCTGTTCGAGATCAGCTTTGTCCCCGTCGGGCGCAACCGCATCGAGATCACCATGCCCCTGCCCGGCGAGAAGTCCGCGGCGATGAAGGCAGAGTACGAGGCGGCCCTCGAGGAGCTCAAGGCCTTCGAGCTCGATCGGACCGCATTCCAGCGTGCGATGCGTCGGGGCGGGCAGGACCGGGTGGATGCGATCGATGCGCTGGCGACGAGCGGGCCGCTCGATGAGCTACTGTCGGGCGTGCGCCAGGCGGCGCAGGAGTACGCGACGCTCCGCGCTGCGTTTGATGCGCTGCCCGCGGATGCGGACACGGGCGAGCGCGAGGCGCTTGTCCAGCAGACCGCCAACGCGGGCGAGGTGCTCGAGGCGGCGGAGAGCCAGGTGCTCCGTTCCGTGGTGACGCGCCAGCAGGTGCGCTCAGCGCTGACGTTGTCCGACAAGGGCACGCGGATCATCGACAAGACGGGCGGCCCGCCCGCGATGATCCCCTCGCCACGCGAGGCCTCGCTCGCGTCGATCCGCGAGCGGCTGTCGACCTTTGATGGCGGCGAAGCGGCGCTGGACAAGGTGCTCGAGGCGTACGACGAGTATGAGGAGAACCGGAGCGGCTTCGACGACCCTGCGGAGCTCCAGCGGCTGCTGAGCGGGTCGGGCGTGCTCGAGTACCGGATCGCCCCGCGTGTCAATACGCTCGCGAACGAGCAGGCGCTGCGTGCGCAGTTCCTCGAGGACGGGCGCAACCCCGATGGGTACAAGTGGTTCCCGCTCAAGTCGCTCGACAAGTTCGTGCGGAACGTGGAAGAGTGGGAGGCGGTGCAGGCCGACGCGGTGGGCTTCTTCGGCGGTCAGGCCAAGAACGACAAAGGCGAGGCGATCGGGCATGTGCAGATCGTCGAGGAGCGCGACGGGACGTTCTACGTGCTCCTGTCGGACCAGCCGGGCCAGCGGCTCACGGGGGCCGAGGGCGAGTGGTCGGTGGCGCAGGCCTTCGCGGACCAGGACGAGTACGGGCGCCCCGCGATCGGTTTCCGGATGGATGCGCTCGGGTCGAGGCGCATGGGCGAGCTGACGGGCAACAACCTCCAGCAGCCCATGGCGATCCTGCTCGACGGGTACGTCTACTCGTGGCCCAACATCAACGGGCGCATCTCCTCGCGGGGCATCATCCAGGGCAACTTCTCGCAAGAGGAGATCACGTACACGGTGCGCACGCTCAACGCGGGCGCGCTCCAGGCGAAGCTCAGCGAGTCGCCCATCTCCGTGAAGACACTCGCGCCGACGCTTGGACAGGACAACCTCGAGCGTGGCCTGCGGGCGGCGTGGATCGCGCTGGCGGTCGTCGTGGTCTTCATGGTGTTCTACTACTTCTCGTACGGGCTGATCGCGAGCGTGTCGCTCATCGTCAACGCGATCATCATCCTCGGGTGCATGAGCGCAGCGCGGGCGGCGTTCACGCTGCCCGGCATCGCCGGCATCGTGCTCACGTTCGGTATGGCGGTCGACGCCAACGTGCTCATCTACGAACGCGTCCGCGAGGAGCTCGCGGCGGGCAGCGACCTGCGCATCGCGGTGCGGACCGCGTTCAAGAAGGTGCTCTCGACGATCGTCGACGCCAACGTCACGAACCTCATCGTGTGCGTCGTCCTCGCGTACACCGCGACCCAGGAGATCAAGGGCTTTGCCATCACGCTCGGCATCGGCGTGATCGCGACGATGTTCAGCTCGCTCTTCGTGACGCGTGTGATCTTCACGCTGCTCATCGAGAAGGTGGGCGTCCGCAAGATGTCGCAGCTGCCCATCGCGGTGCCCGCGATCGACAGGGTGCTGTCGCCCCGTATCGACTGGATCAAGCTCCGCCCCGTGTTCCTCGTGATCTCGCTCATCTTCGTGGGCTTCGGCGTGGCGATGATCGTGAAGCAGGGGGCGAACATGCTCGACACGGAGTTCCGTGGCGGCACGAAGTTGACGCCCCAGTTCACTCAGGTGGTGTCGCGTCAGGAGGTCGCCGACCGCCTCGACGCGAGCGCCGCGGAGGCGGCCAAGGCGCTGGAAGCCAACCCCGATGACGTCGAGGCGAAGGTGCTGAGCGAGTTCAACGGCTCGCTGACGAGCATCGTGCCGGTTGATCCCGAAGCGGACGGCGTGCGTTCGGATGAGTTCGAGTTGCGCACCGTGCTGACCGAGGATGGGATCCTCGGCGCCGCGGTCACGCGCATCTTCGCGGACATGCTCGACACGCGCCCGAAGCTCGAGTTCAACGGCAGCGAGGCGGGCGATCAGGCTTCGGCGCCGGTGTTCAACATCGCGGACAACGACCTCGGTAAGGTGTTGCAGGGCCAGGACGTGATCGCTTACGACGTGAGCGCCTATGGGGGTGGGCTTGCGATCCTGCTTGACGACATCAGCCCGGTGCGCACGCGTGACCAGCTGTCGGAGCGGCTCACCAGCGCCCGTCGGAAGGCGGGCGTTGCGGACGATGCGCTGTCGCGTGAGACGGAGCTCGTCGTGCTCGAGGGCACGGACGACGCGGTCACGTCCGCGGTGGTCCTGGTCCATCAGGGCGACCTCGACACGGGCGATGCGACCGCGCTCGCGAGCTTTCGGACTCAGGAGTGGGAGATCACGCGCGAGGCGCTCACGGTGCCGCAGACCCTCTCGGGCGTGGAGCGGTTCAGCCCCGCGATGGCGTCGACCTTCAAGGCGCAGGCGATCGTGGCGCTGGTGCTCAGCATGTCGCTCATCCTGGTGTACATCTGGATCCGCTTCGGTTCGGTGCGCTATTCGCTCGCCGCGATCACCGCGATCGTGCACGACGTGCTCGCGGTGATCGGGCTCATCGCGTTCGCGGAGATCCTGTACGACATGGTCCCCGCGGTCGCGGCGATCGGCATCCAGCCGTTCCGCATCGACCTGGGGCTCGTCGCGGCCCTCATGACGATCATCGGCTACTCGCTCAACGACACGATCATCATCCTCGACCGTGTGCGCGAGAACCGCGGGCGCCTGCCCTACGCGACGCGTGAGACCATCAACCTCGCGATCAACCAGACGATCTCGCGCACGATCATCACGTCGGGCACCACGTTCCTCGCGGTGCTCGTGCTCTTCCTCGTAGGCGGCCAGGGCATCGCGTCGTTCACCTACGCCCTCCTCTGCGGCGTGGTCGTGGGTACCTACTCATCGGTCGCGGTCGCGGCGCCGCTCGTGTTCACGTCGAAGGTCCCGCCGAGCGTGACGAAGGTCACGCGGACGGGGGCTCGCGCTTCGGAAGAGCTCGCCCCGGCGTAATCGAGCCGCGGGCGGTCGGGAAGGGAGGGCGCCAGGATGGCGCGACGCCCGAACCGGGTCTGGTTGGTTGGCCTCGCGCTGATCGGCGTGTGGGTGGTGGCGTACTGGCTCACGCCCGCGCGCCGCACTGCGCCGCCCGAGCCTTCGGACGTGAAGGTGTCGTTCCAGGCGCCGCCGCCCGAGGTCGATGGGGGTGAGGGTGGCCGACAGGAGGCCGAGGATGCGCCCGTGGTCGTCGAGCCCGGCGGTGGCGATGGCGAGCCGGCCCCCACGATCCCGCCGTCCTACAGGCGCCACACGGTGGTGAAGGGCGACACGCTCACTTCGATCTCGGAGCGGTACTTTGGCTCGGCGGGCTTCGTCGATGCGATCGCGCGCATGAACGGCTCATCGCTCGACCCGATGCGCACGCTCCGCGAGGGCCAGCAGATCAAGGTGCCCGAAGACCCGCGCAACGTCCAGGGGATCCCCGCCGATCCGGGCCAGCAGCCCGCCGAGCCCGACCCGGGGTTCACGGAGTACATCGTCGCGCGGGGCGACACGCTCACGGATATCTCGATGGCGGTGTACGGCAGGGCGTCGCTTTGGACGCGCATCCGCGACGCGAACCCGAAGATCAACCGCGACGGGACGAACATCAGGGCGGGGTGGAAGCTGATCATCCCACCGCCGCCTTGAGCAGTCGGTCTTAGCCCCAATCGGCGCCCGGTGCGTCCCATGGTGGCGTCGCGACTGGCGGGCGTGGCCAGTCGTGCACGGCATCGGGCGCAACCCCTCGCTTCCGCTCGGGGCTCGCGGGGATGCGGTCTGCAATCTCGCGGGCGAGGTGGGGCGCGAGGACGAGTTTGGTGGGCCACGCGGTGATGACGCCGTCCTCTTCGAGGACGGTCGTGCCCTCGGGGCGGGCGCCGGTCGCGGTGCGCCCCTCGGCGCGGGGGGCGTCGTAGGTCGCCCACTCCACGCCCGCGAGGTCGACGCCGGGCAGCACCGCGCCGACCTCCTCGCGTGCGTGCGCGATGAGGTCGCCCGGTTCCATGCCGACGCCCCGCTCGGCGACCGCGCCGCCGATCTGCCACACGGTGCGCCCTTGCGCATCGCGGTCGGTCGTGATGGTGACGCGGGTGTGCGCGCCGTCGACGCAGTGGCCGTTGAGTTCGGGGAGGTCGTCGCCGCGCGCCATGACCATGCGGAGGGGGCGGACCTGGGCGGCGTTCGTGGGGAGGGCCAGTTGCTCGCGCAGGGCCGCGTTGCCATTGCCTGCGGCGAGGATGAGGCGGGATGGGGCGAGCGTGAGCGTGTCGGTCCCGTCGGGCCTCGTGAGCGTGACGGTGATGCCGCCCGTGGTGAGGCGTTCGATTGCGATGCGGTCGTGGGCCGCGTGGAGGATGCGGTCTGCGTGGGCGGCGAGGAAGGCGCCGAGGAGTGATGCGGGGCTGATGACCTGTTCGTCGAGCCGGGCGACGGTGCCCGGCACATGGCGCAGGGCGATGGGGCGGTCGGTCTCGGCGATGTTCTCCGGCGCCACGCGGAGGCCTGCGCGGGCGCCGATCATGCCGACGCGCGAGCGGAGTGAGTCGGTGCGCCAGAGCCAGCAGTGGGGGGCGCGGATGCGCACGTCGCTGAGGTCGGGCTCGCTCTTGCCATCGAGGCAGTCGCGCCAGAGGGCGGGCATGTCGCGGATGGCGCGGGCCGATTCGGTGAGCGAGCCGCGGAGGGTGTACTTGAGCCCGCCGTGGAGGATGCCCTGCGACCAGATGGTCTGGCCCTGCCCGAGCGCGCCGGCTTCGATGAGGAGTGCGGAGCGCCCGGTGCGCACGAGTTCGTCGAGCGTCCACAGGCCGGCGATGCCGCCGCCGAGGATGAGGGCGTCGATGGGGAGGGGGGTGGGCATGCGAGTGGTTGAACTGGGGAGATGACGGAGGATCGCGGTGCACGAAGGCCCGACTCTAGCATGCGCGATCTCAGGCTTCATCATGCGGGCCTGTCTGGGTGCACCGCCGTGGCTTCCGTGGTTAGACTCGTTCCATGCAGCACCGCGCGCTCGGGAACACGGGGATCGAGGTCTCGCCGATCGGGCTTGGGACGGTGAAGCTCGGGCGCAACCGGGGGATGAAGTATCCGAGCGGCTACGAGCTGCCCAGCGATGAGCGGGCGCGCGAGCTGCTCGAGGCGGCGCGCGATGCGGGGATCAACGTGATCGACACCGCGCCGGCGTACGGCACGAGCGAGGAGCGGCTCGGCGGGCTGCTCGATGGGCAGCGCGACGAGTGGGTGATCGTGACGAAGGCGGGCGAGGCGTTCGACGGCGTGCGGAGCACGTTCGACTTCTCGCCAGTGGGTGTCCGGGCGAGCGTGGAGCGGAGCCTGCGGCGGTTGCGGACCGAGCGGGTTGATGTGGTGCTGTTGCATTCGGATGGCAACGATGTGGCGGTGATCGAGGAGTCGGGCGGGCTTGGTGCGCTGGAGGAACTGAAGGAGCAGGGCAAGGTACGGGCGATCGGTGTGAGCACCAAGACGCCCGAGGGTGCACTGCTCGCGGTCGAGCGGTGCGATGTGGTGATGGTGACGCTCAACCCGGAGCACCTGGGCGACCTGCCCGCGATCGAGGCGGCGCGGGCGCGGGGAGTTGGCGTGCTTGTGAAGAAGGCGTTGATCAGCGGGCACGTGGGCGGTGCGCACACGCCCGAGGAGTGCCTCCGCCTTGCGCTGACCACGCCGGGCGTATCGAGCGTGGTGGTGGGGACGATCAACCCGGCGCACCTGCGCGCGAACATCGCGGCGGCGGAGCGGGCGGTCGGGTAAGGCGTGTCATGGAGCGCGAGGACACTGACCGGCGGGCCGGTCAGTGGCACGTCTTCGCGTAGACTGCACGCATGAGCATCTCACCGACGTGGACGATCGAGGGGGCCGGGGGCCTGCCCATCCATGGGAACACGCATACGCCCGAGGGCGCGCCGCGGGGCGTGGCGCTGGTGATCCACGGGTGGACAGGGAACAAGGACCGCAACATCACGCCTGTCATCGCGGCGCATATCGCTTCGCTCGGGCTCATCGTGCACCGGTTTACGCTCTCGCACGCGGGCGTGGCGAAGGATGGGGACGACATCACGAACGGGGATGCGTTCTTCAACGATTCGCTCGCGAACTGTGTGCACGACATTAAGGCGGTGATGGAGGAGATGGGGGCCGAGGTCGGCGAGCCGGGCGGAGCTTCGGGAGACCCGGCTCGGCGAGCCGGGCCACCGTTGGTGCTCGTCGGTCATTCGCGCGCGGGGGCGACGATCATCCGTGTCGCGGCGATGGCGCAGCGCGAGGGGTGGGCGGTGAAGCCCAGCGCACTGGTTTCGCTCGCGGGCACATCGGTGTATACGCGCCTGAGCGATGACCTCCGGCGCGAGCTCGACGAGAAGGGCTACGTGGAGAAGCCCTGCTCGCGCGGGCCGGATGAGTGGGGGGGTGGTGTGGTGCGGATGGGGCCCTCGTGGTATGCGCACCACATCGAGTTCCCGGGGCGCGACCTGCTCGCGGAGGATGCGGGCGACATCGCGTGCCCGCTGCTCATCGTGCACGGCAATGCGGACGACTCGGTGCCCATCGATCATGCGCACCGCGTGTGCGAGCTTGTGGCGGCGAATCCCGGGGCGAGCGTGGAACTCGCGACGATCGAGGGGGGCGACCACAACTTCAACGTGTCGGGGTTTGGGGATGGGGTTGCAGGGGTGGGAAACCCGGCGCTCGGGGCAGCGTGCGGGGCGGTGACCGGGTTCCTGGGACGTGTGACTGGCGGTGATGCGTCGTAGGTGGCGAGCGCGGGCGCGGGCTTCACACCGCCGCCCCCTCGCGGACCGGCAGCGCAATCGTGAAGTCCGTCCCGCGTCCCACTTCCGAGTGCACGCTGATCGTGCCGTCGTGTGCTTCGATGAGGCGGCGGGTGGTGGGCAGGCCGAGGCCTGAGCCTGAGGGTTTGGTGGTGAAGTAGGGGTTGAACATCTTGTCGATGGTCTCGGGCGTCATGCCCGGGCCGGTGTCGATGACGTGGAGTTCCGCGGCGGGTGGGCGGGCGCTGTCGTTGCGCCTGGTGCGGAGGAAGATATCTCGCGGGGCGCCGTCGGATGAGCTTGTCACGGGGGGCTCGTCGACGCCCGCGTCGGCGGTGCCGGGGCTCATGGCTTGGGTGGCGTTGAGCATGAGGTTGAGGATGGCCTGCTTGAGGAGGCGCGAATCGGCGTGGATGGGGAGGGGGGTCGGCGAGAGGTCGGTGCGGAGGCGCACGCGGTGGTGCTGGGCTTGCGGGAGGTAGAAGTCGACCATCTCTTCGACGATGGCGTTGAGGTCGTGGTCGGAGGCTTCGAGGTGGACCTGGCCCGCGAACTGGAGGAAGTCCTGGAGGATGTCGCGCAGGCGGTCGGCCTCGCGGCGGATGGAGTCGATGCGCCGGGTGAGGCGGTTGCGGGCGTCGGGGTCGGGGACGTCGTCGTCGATGGCCTCGCCGAGGAGTTCGGCGTTGAGGCCGATGGTGGAGAGGGGGTTCTTGATTTCGTGGGCGAGGCCCGAGGTCATGGCGCCGATCTCGGCCATGCGCTGGGCGCGCTGGGCTTGGCGCTCGGCGAGGCGGGCCCGGCGTTCGAGCCGGCGCATCGCGACCACGCCCGCGATGAGGGCGAGGACGAGTCCCGTGATGAGGCCGAGCGTGAAGCCCATGGGGTGAACGGTATCACGCGCGGCGCGGCTCGGGGCGTCGTCGGGCCGCGCGGGCTGAAGCCCGCGGCTCTGACTCAGGCGCGAGCGGCTGCTCCGATCGCGTCGTCCATGGCCGCGGCGCGGGTGGGCCAGAGGTAGCGCTCGGCTCGAGCGCGGGCGGCGTCGGTGAGCGCGGGTTCGAACGGCGGCTTGCCGGCGGCGGCCAGTTCGGCCCGCATGGCGAGGATGCCGGTGAGCGCGCCGGGCGAGTCGTAGAAAAAGTCGGGGTTCGCCATCGAGTCGAGCACCTCGGGGTAGGCCAGCCCCTCGGGCACGAGCGGCACGCACCCGACGGCCGCGGCCTCGACGACGCTCATGCCGAAGAACTCGTGGCCCGCGGTGGAGACGAGCACATCGCACGCCGCGAGGGCGCGGAGGTAGTCATCGCGCGACTCGGCGTAGCCCCAGTGGTCGATGTGGTCGGCGAGCAGCTCGTGCATCTCATCGAAGATCGGTGGGGTGAACGAGAAGCGCTGGCCCAGGACCGTCAGGCGGAAGGGGTAGCGCCCGACGCTGAGTGACTCGATGGCGCAGAAGAACGCCTCGGGGTTCTTGTCGTGCTCCCAGCGCGCGGCCCAGGCGATGCGGAGGGGGCCCGGCGCGCGCGTTGGCCCGGGAGTTGCGAGCAGGCCCGCCGGCGGCGGCTCGATGCCGGGCGGCTCGATGGTCGAGCGGGACTGGACCTGCTCGCGCAGGCCGTCGAACAGGCGGATGCGCGGGTGCGGGTTGAGTTCGCCGAGGCGCCAGATGAACGAGTCCAGGTTGTAGTGGCTGTTCCACCAGACCCGTGTTGCCGCGAGGGTTGAGACGGCGTTGGAAATGCTGAAGTGCAGGTCGCGCTCGGCGTGGCTCTGGGCGCGCCGGGAGACGGGGTAGGCGATCTGGTTCTCGTGCATGTAGAGGATGGTAGGGATCGTGCGCAGGGGCTCGTCGAGCAGGGCGACGAGTTCGGCGAGGTTGAGCATGTCGGTGGCCCAGATCGCGTCCCACGTGTGGCCCTCACGCGCGAGGGCGTTGACCTGCGGGGCGAGCTCGATCGCGGCGGTTCGCATGCGCCACTTCCAATGGCGGCCGGGGAGGGTGAGTGTGGTGAAGTCGTGGCGCGAGTGGCGCTGCCAGCCTTCGAGGAAAGCCTTGTGCGAGCCGGTGTGGAAGGGGTTGAGCGCGAGGATGCGCATGGCCTACGCGGTCTCGGTCGCGGGTTGGGCGGCCCGTCGTGCCCGGACTGCTTCGTGGTGGTAGGACCAGGTCGCGCGGTTGCAGTAGTGCTCGCGGAGCTTGGCGATCGCCTGCTCGATGGGCAGCACCTCGAAGTTGGGGCGGTCGGCCCAGAGGCCCAAACGGTCGAGCGTCTCGAAGGCGTCGGGGGCATCGAAGTTGACCTTGATGTCGAAACGCTCGCGGAGGAAGCGCTCAATGCGCTCGTCGAGTTGCTCGACCGATGCGGGTACGCCGCACATCTGCGTGGCGCAGGCGGCGTAGAGCAGGAGGGCTTCCTTGACCTCCTCTGCCGATGTCCGCGTGATGAGGGTGTGGATGACCGAGGCGTTGGACGCGAGGTTGAGGTAATAGAGGTTCTGCGTGCGCTGGCGGTCGCGGTGGGAGAGGGCCCGCCGGTAGCCCGCGAAGGAGCGCCACCCGAGGAGGGCGAAGGGCACGCCCACGAGGTAGACCACGTTGAAGAGGGACGCGGCGGCGGCGGCCTTGGCGGCGGCGGTGCCCAGCGCGCCGAGCGTGCCGCCCGCGCCCGCGGCGACCTTGGCGCGGTCCATCCAGTTCATCGAGACCCGCGCGTGGGGGAGCAGCGATTCGAGGTCCGCCGTCGGGATGTTGCGGAAGAGCTTGAGGTAAACGTGGCGGTCGTCACGGAGTTTGGCGACGACGACGAGCCTGCGGTAGACATCGATCTCGCGCAGCCTGCCCTTGATGGGCGCCTTGATCGTGCGGAACTTCCGCTCGGTCTTGGCGAGGCCGCGCACCCACAGGTGCAGCTCCTCGATCTGGTCCCACTTGAACCGGACGCGGATGCCGTGCGTGTTGGCTTCCTTGAGCGCCTTCTCGATCTGGACGTCGGAGAGGCGGAAGAAGTTGGCCTTGTCGAGGAGGTAGTCGACCGCGTCGCGGAGGGCCTCGCGGGCGCCGGCGTCGTCGTGGTCGAGCGCGACGTCTTCGATGGTGTCCCGGTCGGGGTTGAATGGGTCGTAGGTGGCGTCGAGGGCACGCCGGAGCGCGACCGACTCCTGCCCGATCACGTCGCGGAGGGCGTCGGCGAGTTGGGCGAGCATGCGCTCGCCCACGCCGGCCGCCTGGGCCTCGCGCGCCATGCCCGCGACGAGGGACTCGATGCGCACGGGGATGAAGCGGTCATCGATGTCGTGATCGTCGGGCGGCGGCGGGGCCGTGAGTTCGGGTTGGTCGGCGGGCGTGGGCATGGGTCCTGGCACATGCTATCGCCGAGCACCGCCCATCCCCCGCCCAGAAGTGGTGCGGGCGGGCTAGAGTGGCCCCGCAATGAGCGATGCACGCCCCCATCCAGACGACCTGCCCGCCATCCGTCAGGTCATGATGCCACGCGACACGAACCCGCAGGGCACGATCTTCGGCGGGGTGATCCTCTCGCTCATCGACCAGGCGGCGTTTGTCGAGGCCCTCCGACGCGGCGGGTACCGATGGGTGACGGTGGCGATGAACGGCGTGGAGTTCCTCGAGCCGGTCAATGTGGGCGATGTCGTCTCGCTGTGGGCGCGGACGAAGCGCCAGGGGAGGACCTCGCTCCGTGTGTGCGTGGTGGTGGAAGCCCAGGCGCATCGGGGGCAGGCTGCCCGCCGTGTCACGGAGGCGGAGGTGGTGCTTGTCGCGGTCGACGAGTCGGGGCGGCCCGTGCCCATCGAGAGTGGCGAGGAGGCAGCGTCATGAGGCGGGTCGAGGTGCTCTCGACGGGCGGGACCATCGAGAAGGA
Organism: Phycisphaerales bacterium; assembly: GCA_965228605.1. Classification (GTDB taxonomy): domain Bacteria; phylum Planctomycetota; class Phycisphaerae; order Phycisphaerales; family UBA1924. Next base: position 1,578,264 of record OZ245825.1, on the reverse strand, counting down.
GTACGACGAGACCGCCCAGGCGCTGATCAACCGTGGGAGCGTGGTCAATGGCATGCTGCGCCGGCTCCGCCTCGCGGAGACCGAGGTCTACCACCGCGTGCTGATGTACAAGGACAGCCTGGAACTCGACGACGCCGATCGGGCCGCGATCGTCTCGGGTGTGCGAGAGGCGCTGGAGCGGTCGGACGGCGTGGTGGTGCTGCACGGCACGGACACGCTCGCGGTGACGGGTGATCTGCTCTATGCGGAGCTTGGTGGTTCGCTCCAGGTGCCTGTGATCCTGACGGGCGCGTTCCGCCCGTTCGAGCTCAAGCGGACCGATGCGCTGCAGAACCTGACGGAGTCGGTGTTCGCGACGAGCCTGCTTGAGCCGGGCGTGTACTGCGTGGTGCACGGGCGGGCGCTGGTGTTCCCGGGCGTCTACAAGGACCACGATGCGCACACGTTTGCGCGCAGGGACGGGTCAGTCTGAGTTCGCTGCTTTCTCGCGGGCTTTCTCGCGGGCCAACGCCGAGGGCGCAGTGGACGCTGGCGCGCTGCCTCCCGAGTCGGGCACGACGGTAAAGCCCGGCACGGCGAGGACGTAGACACGCCCCTCTGCGCTCGGGTCTTCCGGCGGCGTGTAGGCAAAGGGCTTGCCGGTGAGCGGGTCGGCGGGCACCTCGCCCAGGATCGGAGCGAGGTGGGCGAGCGTGGGGGGGTAGACGCCGTGCTCGGCGCGGTAGGCCTCGAGCGCGACCTCGATGCGGGTCATCTGGATGTGCTGTTCCGTACCGTTGATGTTCGCGCAGGCCTTCGAAACCGCGGGGGCGAGCAGCTGCACGAACATGTTGTCACTGGCCATGAGGACTTCGTCGACCGAGAGGACCTCCGCTTGCGCCGCCCCGCTCTTGTCGCGCGCGAGCGATTGCTCCAGGTTGGTGTAGAACGTCGCGAAGGCGTCGAGGGTTTCCTTGCGCGATGGCGCGAGTGCGCCCGCCGCGTTGAACCAACGACCGTCGACCGATGGCGCGGGGCTCGGCGAGACCATGTCGTTGAGCCAACCGAACTCGCTCACGACGAGCATGCCGTCGCCCTCGCCATCGTCGGAATAGACCCTTTGGACGATGTCCTCGGCCGTGAGACGCTCGGTGGCGATCCACGTCGCGTGCGAGCCGATCAGCGCCTGTTCGCGCAGGATCGCTCCGATGCGGAGGAGCGTCTCGCGGTCGGGTGGGGCGTCGGTGAGCCATACGTCGAGCGGGTCGAGCATGAGCTCGTAGATCGCGATCGCCACGAGTCGGTCGATGAGGGTTGCCTGGAACGCGACGGCCCGCCCAATGGCAAGGGCGTGCTCGAAGGCGCGCAGGGCGTCCTCGGTGCGCCCGTCGCGCAGCGCCAGTTGCATGCGCACGGACTCCATCTGGGCCAACCGACGGGCGGGGCTCAGCTCAGGAATGAGGGCCTCGACGAGCGGGCCATCGCCCTCGAAGGTCCGCACGAGCCGGGGCGTCGCGGCGACCTGGTCGAGCAGCTCATCGAGCCCGCGCCGCTCGAACTCGCGGAGTGTGAGGTGGGCGAGGAGCTGATCGGCGTAGAGGTCGCACGACGCTTCGTAGTGCTCCATCACGCTCACGTCCGGGCCGAGCTTCCACTGGCTTGTGCCCGACGCGCCGTGAAACACGACCGTTGGCTCGGGCGGGATGACGGCCTGCGGCTCGAGGAGCGAGTGCACATCGACGTAGCCCCAGGTCGCGACGGCGCCCGTCTGGCCCGGGTAGAGCAGCCTGAGCTCCGCGAGGCGCTCCGCGGTGAGGTGCACATCTTCCCCGATTGCGTTGGCGATCGTCGTCGCTTCGATGAACGTGTCCCACCCGTTGGGGCCTTCGCCCGGGTGCGCGGCGGCGACGACGTCGTTGGCCATCGCGCGCGCGTTGAACGAGACCTTGGCTTCGAGGCCCCTCGCGGACCACAGCGCCCACGCGCTGATCGAACCCGTGATGACAGCTCCTGAGACCAGCAGCGTCGGGACAAGCCAGCGCGGGCGATGGGACAGTGCGGGGTGGCTTGGGTCGCCCATGGGCTCAGATACGCCCGAGTCGGGGTGCGGTTGCGTCCGGCTCACGCGCGAGCCGCCTCCACGAAGGCTTCGATGCGGGCGGGGTCGGGCGGGTTGCGCCAGTCGCCGTCGCGCTTGAGGGCCGAGCCGACGATGATCGCATCGGCGAGGGCGAGCGTCTGGCGGACGGTGTCGCGCGTGACGCCCGAGCCGACGAGGACGGGCAGTTCGCAGGCGGCCTTGGCTTCGCGCACATCGGCATCGTCGGCCGCGGCGCCCGTGGTGCTGCCGGTCACGATGACGCCATCGGCCCGGAAGAACGTCGCGGCCCGGGCGGTCTCCGCGAGCGAGACATCGCCCGTGATGGCGTTCGAGGAGTGCTTCTTCTTGATGTCTGCGTAGATCGCGACGTGCTCAGCGCCAATGGCGCGCCGGTAGCGCAGGAGCGGGCCCGCATCGGCGCTGGCGAGCAGCCCCTCGTCCGCGACCGATGCGAATACGAAACCCTCGGCCCGGATGAACCCCGCGCCGATCGCGAGGGCCACCGCCAGCGCCGCGCGGTTCGCACCCGCGAGGACCTGCACGCCCAGCGGGAACGCATCGCCCACCGTCTCGCGCACAGCGCGCCCCGCGGTCGTCATACCCGCGACGATCTCGGGGCCGACGTCGCGCGCGAGGTAGGGGGCATCGTGCATGTTCTCGATGAGGACCGCATCGAAGCCCGCGCGGGCGAGGAGGGCCGCTTCTTCGGCGGCGCGGGCCGCGATCGCGCCGATGGGCTCGCGCGATGCGGGCGTGCCGGGCAGCGCGCCGATGTGCACCATCGCGATAAGGCGGGGCGGGGCTGGGGGGAGTGGGGGGGCGGTTGCGCAGGGGGTGGCCATGTGGCGTTCAGTCTAACGACACGAGCCCATCGCCAAGGGCGACGGGCTCGTGGAGCGGTCCATGGAGTTGTCGGGAGGGCTCAGAAGTTGTCCTGGCCGTGCTCGCGCTCGTACTCGTCGGCGACGATCGCGACGTAGTTGGCGTGCATCTTGAACTCTTCGACGTCCATCGTCTCGACAAGCTGGTTGGAGAGGACCATGATGCCCTCCGAGTCACCAAGCGAAGCGACGCCGAACGAGCCCCAGAGCATGCTGGCGTTGCGTTGGAGCAGGTCCATCGCCTGGGTCTTGCTCAGGCCCTTGAACATACCCTTCTTGACGACCATGCAGGGCGAGTAGAAGCGGACGACGTCCTTGCCGTTGCCGGCCTGGCCGATGGGCACGACGACGACCATCTGGGAGCGCCCGTTGCCCATGTCGAACGGGATCTGAACGCCGCCGCCGCTCGCGTGGCGCGAGACGTTGTAGCCCGCGAGCGCCGCGACATCCTCAACCTGCTTCAGCACATCATTCGTTGTCGAAGTCCCCATGGGACCCCCTTTCCACGCAACGTCGCCCGGGCGGCGCCCGGGGGACAAGCCACACTCAGGCCGCCTGACGGACGGCCCCATCGACGAACTTCGGGTCCACGCCGCATACGCCGGCGAGGTCCCGCAACGATTGCATCGCGATTTCCTGGACGGGCGCCGCGTGGGCCACGCCCGCGAGGCCCGTGAAGAGCCTGTGCAGCTCACGCGCCGAGAGGCCCTTGCGCCGGCTCGACAGTTCGCCCTCGAACTTCGCGCGGCATGTCGGCGCATCGGGCGTGCCCGAGGCGGTCGCGCTCGCGAAGGCCTCCGAGCCGCACAGCCCGCGGACCGCATCGAACTGCTGGGGCGTCGCGCCCGATTGGGTCGCGACGAACAGGCCGCCCCACAGGAACACGGGCGCCATGAGCGGGTCCACGCACTCGCCGCTTTCGCGGGCGAGGGGGTCCATCAGGGCCAGGAGTGACTCGATCTCGCGGTCGGCTGCGCTCAGGCAGCCATCGCCCGCGGCGGTGTCGATCATGTCTGCCGCGTGGCCCGTCTCCCAGAAGTGGATCATGGCCTTCATGCGGAGGGTCGGGAACGGATGGGTCAGGCCCCAAGCGCCGCCGCCCTCGGTCAGCGAGACCTCGCGGGCCAGGTCGGCCCACTGGTCCGCGAACTCGTGCGGGTTCACCCTGAGCCCGTCGATGGACAGACCGCTCAGCAGCTTGAACATCGCGGTCGCGGCGGTGTCGAGGCAGCCGCAGCACACAAGACCCGCGCGGTCGGCGGAGATCTCCGCCTTGCGCTGCCAGGCGAGCAGCTTCATGGCTTCGCGCTCGCTCACGCTCGCGCCGGAGTTCAGCGCGAGGGTGACGGGCATGTCGAGGTGCCCGTAGAGCGCGTGGCCCAGCTCGTGGCCCACGACGAATTCGAGCTCCTCAGTGGTGAGGCTCTGGACCGCGGCGCTGGAGAGCATGACGAGCAGGTGCTCCTTGCCCCTGCACACGCACGCGTTGATCTCGGGGCTCGCGTAGACGTAGAACTCGAGCGGCTCGGCGATGTTGGCCCGCTCGGCGACCGCGGAGGTCAGCTTCTGGAGCGAGGGGAGCAGGCGCGGGTCGACGCGGACCGCGGTCGCGAGCAGGTTGCGCCGGACGACGTGGCCGCCGCCACGCCGGGATGCTTGTTCCATGAGCGAGCCGAGCTGGTCATCGCCCCGGATGGAATCGTGCAGGTTGATGTCGCCCGAGAACCTGGCGCGGTGCAGCCCCGCTTGCGCTTCATCGATGGTCAACATGATGGCTCACTCCCCCGATGCGGATCCGCGTGACCACCCGGCCACGGCGCACCGCCACTCACCCCCTGTCTCGGCGATCGGCCGTGACCTCGCCAGACAAGCGCAGATCGGAGAGCCACCTCGGGTCCGCCTGAATGGTCTGGGGCGGTCAGGTCCCGCTCGATTGGTTACATTGACCCAATGGCCAGTCCATCGACCGACCTCCGCGCCTATTGGCGGGCCAACATCCGCTACGTCCTCGTCCTGCTCGTGGTGTGGGCGGCGGTGTCGCTCGGCGCTGGCGTGCTGCTCGCCGATTGGCTCAACCAGTGGCGCCTGCCGGGCACGGGGTTCAAGCTCGGGTTCTGGTTCGCCCAACAGGGCTCGATCTACACGTTCGTCGTGCTCATCGTGATCTATATCGTGCTGATGAACCGGCTCGACAGGCGGTTCGGCGTGTCGGAAGACTGATCGGAGGCCCCGCCCGTGGACGTGCAAGCCTGGACGTTCGTCATCGTGGGCCTCACCTTTGCGCTGTACATGGGCATCGCGGTGTGGTCGCGTGCGCGATCGACGGGTGATTTCTATATCGCGTCGAAGGGTGTTCACCCGATCGCCAACGGGGCCGCGACCGCCGCGGACTGGATGTCCGCGGCGTCGTACATCTCGATGGCGGGGATCATCTCGTTCGCGGGGTACTTCGGGTCGGTGTACCTGATGGGGTGGACGGGCGGGTATGTGTTGCTTGCGCTGCTGCTCGCGCCGTACCTGCGCAAGTTCGGGGCGTACACGGTGCCCGACTTCGTCGCCGAGCGGTATTACTCGAAGGTGGGGCGCGTGGTCGCGGTGCTCTGCGCGATCTTCATCAGCTTCACGTATGTCGCCGGGCAGATGCGGGGGGTCGGGCTCGTCTTCGCGCGGTTCCTCGAGGTCGAGGTCGAGATCGGCGTCGTCATCGGGATGGGCATCGTCTTCTTCTACGCGGTGCTCGGCGGGATGAAGGGCATCACCTACACCCAGGTGGCGCAGTACTGCGTGCTGATCTTCGCGTTCACGATCCCCGCGGTCTTCATCTCGATTCTGCTCACCAACAACCCGATCCCACAGGTCGGGTTCGGCGCTGAGCTTGCGGGCGACATCGGGTCGCGCATCGCCGCGGGCGAGCCGGTGACCCTGCTCGACAAGCTCGATGGGCTCAACGAGGAACTGGGCTTCGCGGCCTACACCGCCACGCCCACGCAGTGGATCGCGGCTTCGGGGCCCAAGGGCTACTCCGACGTCCTCGCCATCACGCTCGCGCTCATGGTGGGCACTGCGGGGCTGCCACACGTGATCATCCGGTTCTACACGGTGCCCAAGGTGCGCGATGCCCGCGTGTCCGCGTTCTGGGCCCTGCTGTTCATCGCGGTGCTGTACACGACCGCCCCGGCGGTCGCGGCGTTCGCCCGCACGAACCTGCTCGATTCGGTTCGTGATGCGCGCTACGACGCGGCGGCGGCGGTCGACGGCGAGCGGGTCATCCCCGCCTGGTTCCGCACGTGGGAGGACTCGGGGCTCATCGCGTGGGTGGACAAGAACGGCGACGGGCGCGTGCAGTACGTGGGTGGCGGGGCTGCGTTTGAGGGCAAGCCGAGCTTTGTCGCGGGCGCCACGTCGGCACGGGCGGCGGGCACATCTCCGGTGGACGACAAGAGCGCGCCTGATGCCCCTCATCGCGACGGTGGGGTGGATGATGCGCCGAGCGGGCGTGGCGATCATGGCGAGCGGCTCGTCACCAATGCCCCGACGACCAACGCCAACGAGCTCTACGTCGACCGCGACATCATGGTGCTCGCGAATCCGGAGATCGCGCGCCTGCCCGATTGGGTCATCGCGCTGGTCGCCGCCGGCGGGCTCGCGGCGGCGCTCTCGACCGCCGCGGGGCTGCTGCTCGTGATCTCGACCGCGGTGTCGCACGACCTGATGAAGAAGACCTTCATGCCGGGCATCACGGAGAAGCGGGAGCTGATGCTCGCGCGGGCCGCGGCGGGCGTCGGGGTGATCTGCGCGGGGGTGCTCGGCATCTACCCGCCCGGCTTTGTGGCGCAGGTCGTCGCGCTCGCGTTCGGGCTCGCGGCGTCGAGCTTCTTCCCCGCGATCCTGCTGGGGGTCTTCGTGAAGCGCGCCAACCGCGAGGGCGTGATCGCGGGCATGGTCGCGGGCATCGGGTTCACGGCGGCGTACATCGTGTACTTCAAGTTCCTGGGCGGGACGCGCGACCAGTGGCTGCTCGGGATCAGCCCGGAGGGCATCGGATCGATCGGGATGCTCATCAACTTCGCGGTCGCGGGCGTCGTCTCGCGGTTCACGCCCGCGCCCCCGCCACACGTCCAGCGGCTCGTGGAGTCGATACGTGTGCCCAAGGATGCGAAGGAAGCCCACGAGATCGAGATGTGACCGCACAGGGCCCGCCCGCCCGCTCGTGAACGGGATTTGCCTTCCACGTCGCCCGACTGCGCTGTAGTCTGAGGGAGGAGGGCTTGTCATGCGCCGGTGTTATCTGGTCGTCGGGTGTGCGTCGGTGGCGGCGTTGGGTGCGTCGGCCCCAGCCCAGCTGTTCGAGACCGTGGCCACGCTGCCCTCGCCGGGCCAGCCGCACTCGGTGGTGCTGGGCGACTTGGATGGCGACTGCCTGAACGACCTGGTCGTCGCCAACTCCGCGCTGGACAGTGTCAGCGTGTGGCGCAATGTGGGCGGGGCTTTCGAGTTCGATGCGAGCTACGCGGTCGGGGATTTCGCCTCGTCGGTGCTGATCGGCCATATGGATGGCGATGCGACCGCAGACGTCGTCTGCATCAACCGCTTCGATGGGAGCGTGAGCGTCCTGCTCGGGTTGGGTGGCGGCACGCTCGCCGACGCGGCGACGGTGAGCGTGGGCGGTGCCGCGCCTGTGCGCGGGGCGCTGTTCGATGCCGACGACGATGGCGACCTCGACCTCGCGGTCGCGATGATCGGCCCCGATGCGCTGCGCATCATGATCAACGATGGCGCGGGCAATCTCACGCAAGGCGCGTTGCTCGCGGTGGGCGCCGCACCGGTCGCGGTCGAGGCGGGCGACCTCAACGCGGATGGCATCGCCGACCTCGTCAGCGCCGATGCATCGGGCGACACGATGAGCGTGCTGCTCGGGCTTGGTGGCGGCGCCTTCGCGCCCGCGGTGGGCTACCCCACCTCGCCCGGCCCGCACTCGGTCGCGATCGCGGATTACGACGAGGATGGCAGCCTGGACGTGGCGGTGGTGACGGTCACGCTCGCGCGGGTCGAGGTGTTCTACGGCGTGGGCGATGGCACTTTCGGGGCCGCGTCGCCCTTCCTGGTCGGCGCGGGTCCACTCGCGGGCGCTATCGCGGACTTCAACCTTGATGGGCGGATCGACATCGCCGTCGGCGCGTTTGATGACGCCGCGGTGGGCGTGCTCCTCAACACAGGCGGCGGGGGGTTCGCGGGTGGCGGGGTGTTCCCGGTCGGGGTTGGCCCGATCAACATCAACGTGGGTGACGTTGTGGGCGATGGCACGCCTGACCTCGTGACCGCGGACTTCGATGCTGACACGATCAGCGTGCTCATCAACCTCTCGACCACGCCGGGCGGCCCCGAGATGGTCGACCTCGACGGGAGTGGGGTGGTGGACAGCGCTGACCTGAACATTGTGCTCGGGTCGTTTGGGTGTACGGGGTGTATGGGCGATTGCGCGGGGGATGTGAACGCGGACGGGGCGACGGATTCGGTGGACCTGAACGCGGTGCTCGGGGTGTTCGGGATGGTCGCAGGGTGATCGACGCGGAGCGAGTCCGCCCCGCAGCGTGGGCGTTGCAGCAGTTGTTCATCCTCGCGCGCCACTACGCGATCAGCCACCCGAGGGCCGCACGGACTCTCGCCGACTCGCTGCTGGCAAGACCTGGAGCTAGGCCGGCCCGAACAACGGCGGCATCCCCAGCGCCCGGCGCAGGTCCGCGAGTTGCCCCGTGTGGTAGCCCGAGTGCCAGGTCGCGACGAGCACCCACTTGTAGAGCGGCTGGGCCGCGTCGCCAACGGCCAGTTCGGCGTCGAGGGCGGCGTCGTCGGCATCCCGGAGCGCCTGTATGAGGCGGTCGCAGGCGCGTTCGTAGATCGCGACCCCGCGATCAAGCGTCGGGTAGCGGGCAGGGTCAGCGACGGGCGTGGAGCCCGATTCGATGTCGGCCTCGGCGTAGCGATCGGTGTCGCCCCGCGCAGTCGTGCCCGCGATGAAGTCGCCATCGGGCAGCATGGGGGCGCCGTCGAGCTTCGCGGCCAGCTCGTGGAACTCCCAGGCGCTGTGGCCGAGCGTCCACGCGGCGTGGTTGGGGAGGTTGGGGGCTTGCGCGATGCGGTTGTCGTCGTTGAACCCGCCCAGGAACATGGGCAGCAGCCGGCGGGCGCGGGCGATGGACTCGGCGAGGACCTCGTTACGGTGCATTTCACCCATCCCCACGAGCTGGCGCACTATCGTGCGCCCGGTGGAAGTCGAGGCTCGCAAAGACGGCCTCCATGATCTCCCGGCCTCGCGCCGAGTGGATGGTCGCGCTCAGGCCAAAGCGCGTGTGCCCCCCTTCGTAGACCTCGCCTATGAACAGAGCTGCGCCCGAGTCGGACATGCGCATCATCGCGTCCCGCCCGTCGATCGTGACCTGCTGCGGTGGGCTCCCGCTGCGCCGCGTCACGTCCTCGGAGTACATGCCGAAGTCGATCGTGAACTCGACATCGGGGCACTGGTACCCGAGCACAAGTGAGTCGGTGCCGTGCATTGGGATAGGCCGCAAGTTGGGCGGTCCGTTGAACGAGAACCCCGCGGTCATCGGGTCGTCTGGGAACTCAACCCAGCCGTCCGGCGTGCTGCGAGCGTCGTCAGTCGCACCGGGCTTCGGGCTGTCGCCCGTTTGGCTGCACCCGCACACCGCGACCACAACGGCGACCAGGCCCGCCATGGCCACCACCTGACCACTCACGATGCCTGCAACTCCTCAACCTTGTCGGGCGTCAGCCCGAGGAAGTTGTACATGTGCTCATCGTACTTCTCGGCGTCCTCATCACGTGAGAGGTCGAGGCGGAGTTCGTTGATGACCATGGTGCCCTGCTTGATCCAGTCGTTCCACGTCTCGACGGTGATGTTCTGGCTGATCCAGACGCCGATGGCGCCCTTGAAGGGTGGGCGTTCCATCTCGGTGCCGGGGCGGCCGGTCCGTTTGCAGACAAACGTGCCCTCGGGGATGTCATCGCTCGCGGGGTCGATGACGTCGGGCGGGGCCTGCCCGAGCCCCTCGTAGAGCGCCGCGATGGCGCGCTTGGGCATCATGTCGCCCTGCATGGTGGCGACGGAGTAGCCCTTCTCCATGAGCGGGAGGGCCTTGGCCTCATCGTCCATCGCGAGGTACTGCTCGGCGGCGAGCTGGTACGCCTTGCTCATCTGCGGGTTGACCGCGATGCAGCGTTCGAAGCTGGTCGCGGCCTCGCGGGGGCGGCCTGCCTGGGCGTAGGCCGAGCCGAGCGAGAAGTGGGCGACGTCGTTGGAGGGGTCCTCGCGGACGAGTTCCTCGAACTGTGCGATGCGTGTCTCAAGGTCCATGGCGGTATCCTAGACGGCAGCATGACCGATGCCGAGCGAGACAGGTTTGATGCGTTGCTCGAGGAGGCCCTCGCGGAGCTGCCCGAGCACCTCGCGGCCCTGCTCGAAGAGACGCCCCTCATCGTCGAGGACCGCCCGGAGGGCGCGTTGCTCGCGTCGCTGGCCGCCGACCACGGGGCCGAGCCGACGCGGGAGTTCGCCGATGAGATCTGCGGGCTGTTCTCTGGCGCGATGATGACCGAGCGCACCGTCGAGGGGCCCGGCGAGCTGCCCAACGACATCCGCCTGTTCCGCGTTGGGATCATCGGGCTCGCGGGCGGGTGGGCCCAGCCCGAGGCTGACGACGCGGTCTACGAGGAAATCATGGTGACGCTGCTCCACGAGATCGGGCACCATTTCGGGCTCGAGGAGGGCGACCTGGAACAGCTCGGGTACGACTGAGCCGGCGTGTCCGCGGGGCCCGCTTTGGGGACAGGAGCGAAACCTCCCGCCGGCTCACCCCAACAACCTAGCATGAGCGTGCGTGGGCGAGGTCGCCCTGCGCCCGCCCCTCGCCCGCCATCGACAGGCTCTCAGGAGCCCAGAAGGAGGACCCCTCATGAAACGCACGCTTTCCATGGCCCTCACCGCCCTGGCGACGACCGCCGCGGCCACGCTCGCCCCGCCCGCGCTGGCCAAGAGCCAGGTCGGCTACATCACGATCAAGGGCTCGGTCGCCGACCGCACCGCGCCGGGCGCGATGCTGTTCGGCATGGCCCCCAAGAAGCCGACGCTCCGCACGCTGGTCGCGGGCCTGGAAGCCGCGGCGGCAGACCCCACGCTCGATGGCCTGGTCATCCGCCTGAAGGAGCCCGCCCTCACGCCGGCGCAGGTCGATGAGCTCGGCGCCGCGATGCAGAAGGTCAGGGACGCGGGCAAGAAGATCACCGTGTTCACGGAGATCTATGGCACCAACGAGCTGCGCTTCGCCGCCCACGCCGACGAGGCACTGATCCAGGCGGGCGGCGCCGTCTCGCTGCCGGGCGTGTACATGGAGGAGATGTACCTCGCGGGCACGCTCGAGTGGCTCGGCCTGAAGTTCGATCGCGTGATGATCGGCGACTACAAAGGCGCCATGGAGACCCTGGCCCAGGACTCGCCCACGCCCGCGTGGGAGAAGAACATCACCCAGCTGCTCGACGGGATGTACGACACCATCACCTCGGACATCAAGAGCGGGCGCAACATGACCGACGCCCAGCTCGAGGGCGCCATGGAGAACTGCTTCTTCGCGCTCCCCGATGTCGCCATCAAGTACGGCCTGCTCGACGGCGAGGTCGACAGGCTCAAGCTCGACGACCACCTCGAGAAGAGCTACGGCGAGTTCGCGTGGGTCACGCGGATCGGCCCGCTTGGCGACAAGGCCCGCAAGGACTACGCCAACATGGGCTTCTTCGAGGCGTTCTCCACCATGATGGAGATGCTCTCGGGCCAGGCGGCGATGAACACGCCGACCCGCGCCACCATCGCGGTGCTCCACATCAAGGGGCCCATCATGGACGGCGAGTCCACCTCTGCGGGCTTCATGTCGTCCGAGACCGTGGGCAGCCTGACCATCCGCGAGGCCCTCAAGGAGATCGAGGACAACGACCTCATCAAGGGCGTCGTCGTGCGCATCGAGTCGCCCGGCGGCAGCGCGATCGCGTCCGAGTCGATCTGGCAGGGCCTGCGCCGCATCGCGAAGGACAAGCCCGTGTACGCGTCGATCGGCGGCATGGCCGCGTCGGGCGGGTACTACATCGCGGTCGGCACCGACAAGATCTACATCAACCCATCCTCGATCGTGGGCAGCATCGGCGTCGTGGGCGGCAAGCTCACCATGGGCGGCCTGCACGAGAAGATCCACGCCAACGTCATCCCGCGCTCGCGCGGCCCCATGGCGGGCATGATGAGCACCGCTCGCCCCTGGTCCGACACGGAACGCAACAAGATCGCCACGCTCATGACGCAGTGGTACGACCAGTTCGTGCAGCGCGTCAAGACGACCCGCACCGAGATGGACATCTCCAAGACCGCGGAGGGGCGCCTGTTCGTGGGCGACAAGGCGGTCGAGCTCAAGATGGCCGATGCGATCGGCGGCATCGACAAGGCGATCGACGACATGGCGATGCAGCTCTCGCTCTACGAGGGCGGGTACGACGTGCTCGACTACCCCGCGCCCAAGTCGTTCGAGGAGATGCTCGAAGAGGCCTTCCCCTTCGCGGGCGTCAGCGCTGAGTCGTCCGCGACGTTCATGCTGCTCCGCGAGGTGATGGGCGAGGAGGCCTTCGCTCAGGTCCGCGATGCGCTCACCGCGATGCTCCAGGCCCGCACCGAGCCCGTCCTGCTGACCTCGCCGCGCGTGCTCATCTTCCGGTAGGGCCTGGCGGACAACCGAGGGGTTCACGAACGAGCCGCGGGCGCGACGCCCGCGGCTTGTCATTGCGCCTGGCTCATCGGTCCTGCACGTACGACGCCTCGCCCCGCAGGCGTCGTGCGATGTCCGCCGCGAGCCTGCTGTCGGTCGCAGCGCCGAAATGGGCGGGCGTGCCGGGGATGTTGGGCACCCAGATGAGCGTGCCGTCGGTCCACGCCGCGTTCTGCGTGCCCACGATCCAGTCGTGGGTGCGCGCGTAGGGGATCACCTCGTAGTCCGCCTCGCCCGAGGCCACCGCCTCGTCGAGGCGCACCAGGAAGTCAGACCCCGCGACCATGTCGCGGACGCGATCGTCGATCGTGAAGCCCGTCGCCATCTGCGCGCCCTGGTGGGGGGTCGACACCGTGAAGAGTCGACGCAGCGCAAGCCGCTTGCCACCCGGCGCTTCGGGCAACGCCGCGTACCGCGCCACGAGCCCGCCCATCGAGATCGCGACCACGTCCACCTCGACCGTCTGCCCGTCATCGCCCGACGGCGCGGCCGCGTCGACTTTCTCGATCAGGCGGGCCGCCGCGGTTTCGAACGTCCCGGTTGAGAAGAACGACACCTCGTGCACCATCTCGGGCGTGGAGGTCGTCGCGCGCAGGCGGTCGGCGACGACCCGCACGATCACGCCCGGGCTGCTCCAACCGCCCGCGACGAAGACGGGGCGGTCGAGCGGCTGCCTGTCATCGCGCATCTGGCGCAGATCGGCGCGGGCGGCTTCGGTGGTCAGCGGGAACGCGGGGTTGGGCGATCCGGCGCAACCGACGAGCGCCGCCAAACTGAGCGCTCCGCCACTCACTCCGATCGCCAGGCGTCCATTCACCGCGTCTGTCTCCTTGAGAGGACCGCGTAGCGTAGCGCCCGCTCGACGAACTGTCGCCGCTGATCGGTGAGCGTGGAGCCGAACCTGATGGGCTTGCCCTCGGGCAGGCCGATGAAGATCTTCTTCTCGACGTGGACGTCTCCGCTCGAGTCGCGTTCCATCTTTACGCGGGTGCCCAGGTGCGTCACGGTCATCGGGTCGAACCGCTTCTTGCGCCCCCACACCAGCACGCCACGCCAGACCCACCCCTCGATGTCGGTGACCACGACCTCGAGCCGCCCGGCGATCGCGTAGAGCGTCGCCGCGAGCATCGCGAGCCCGACGAGCAGGAACGGGATCATGAAGACGTTGATGAAGACCGCGAGCCCGATGGGCATCTTGAGCGCATCGGCGACGAAGCCACTCGCCGGCGCACCCCCGCTGGGGACCCACGGCAGCGCCACGCCCAGCGCCACGAGGATGCGCGTCCACGCTGCGAAGAGCCCCGCTGAGATGAGCCCGTTCCAGAGCACGCACATGAGCAGGCCGATGAGCGCGTGCTTGAAGTTGCGCGGCGATGCGGTGATGGTGACGAACATGCCGTCATCGCGGTAGGACGTGCCGGGCACGGGGTCGGGCGGGCCCTCGGGGACGGGCGTGTCGGCGTCGATGCGGTCGCGGGCGCCGGCTTCGGATGGGGGGGCGGGCTCGGAGGAGGCGAGGTCCGACAGGCGGTGGAGGTGGTCGCACGGCCTGCAGAGCGCAACGCCCTCTGCGACGTTGACGTCGGTGGGGGGGATGTCGTGGTTGCAGGCGGGGCAGGTGGGCATGGGTCAAGTAGTCAAACCAACGGGGCGGAATGCTGCACACACGCTTGGCACGACCTAGTCCCAGAAGGGCAGCGACGACTCCTCTGTCGCGACCTGGAGGGCCTCTCGCCATGTCGCTACCCGGCGCTCGAACTCTAAGCGGTCGGCAACGAGCTCAATTGTGTTCTCTTTGAAGGAGAGCAGGTAGTGCGTCCCATGGCGTCCGGTGTCGAGACTGTCCTTGTGGTGCTGGATCGCGATGCGTTGGGGCAGCGGGGAGTGTTGGAGTTCCACAATACAGCCGCCAGCCCCTATGGGGTGGCAGCTATAGAACGCCTCGTCGTTCGGGCCACCAATCTTCACCATACGGGCGCCATGCAGCCGGAGGATCGCCACATCTCCGCGACCCTCCCTACACCGGGTTTCGTAGAGGATCATGCCGCAGTATCCGTTGCTCAGGAGAACTCCCTCACCTGTTGCGCTCGACTGAGGGAGGTCTGTCCGCTCGCAGGCCACGACTGGCGGACGCCCTCTCCGGTCGGGCGCGGTGACAGACTTCGGCTCCCCTTTGGGCTTCCGCTTCCACATCACTCCCCACCCACCGTCAACCGCGTCACCCGCTCCACATCCCCCCGCGCTATCTTCTCCACCCCAGACCCCAGCTCCCCAATCGGATCGGGCGGCACGATCTCCACCACCTTCTCGCCGAGCTGCGCCTCGCCGGCTTCCACCTTGGCCTGGAACGCCAGGCACTCTTGGAGCAACCGGTCCAGGATCTCCTCCTCCGGCACGTTCGCCACCTTCGCGCCCTGCACGTAGATGATCCCGCGCCGATCGCCCGCGAAGACCGCGACGTCGGCGCCCTCGGCTTCGCCGGGCCCGTTCACCACGCACCCCATCACGGCGACCTTCATCGGCACGCGGATCTCAGTGGCGAGGGTCGTGCGCACGTCTTGCACGAGCGTGAACAGGTCCACCTGGATGCGCCCGCACGTCGGGCACGCGATCAGGTCCACGCCGCGGCGTTCGCGCAGGCCGAGCGAATAGCACAGCTCGAGCCCATCCTCGACCTCGAACACCGGGTCGTTCGCGTAGCTGATGCGGATGGTGTCGCCGATGCCCTGGGTGAGCAGGCCGGAAAGGGCGGCGATGGAGCGGATCGCGCCCGTCTCCCTCGGCCCGGCGTGCGTCACGCCCAGGTGGAGCGGGTGGTCGAAGCGTGCCGCAATCTCGGTGTACGCGTCGATCACGAGCCCGGCGTCCATCGACTTCGCGCTGATGCAGATGTCGAAGAAGTCGCGCTCGTAGAAGATGTCGAGGTACTCCTCGAGCTTGGCGATCATGATCGCAAGCAGGTGGCCCGAGCGGTGGCCGGCGAAGTACTTGCCAAGCTCGGTCTTGCGCTTCTGCTTGTCCTTGCGCTCGATGATCGAGCCCTCGTTGACGCCGATGCGGATCGGCAGGCCCTTCTCCTTGCACGCGTCGATGACCTCTTCAACCTGCTTGCGGTCCGAGATGTTGCCCGGGTTGAGGCGGATTTTGTGGACGCCCGCGTCGATCGCTTCGAGCGCCCGCTTGAAGTGGAAGTGCACATCGGCGACGATCGGGACGCGCACCTGCGGGATGATCTCGCGCAGCGCATCGGTGTCCTTCCGCTCGGGCACGGCCACGCGGACGATGTCGGCGCCCGCGGCCACCATGCGGTTGATCTCCGCGATGCACCCCTCGACGTCGTGCGTGTAGCCGGCGGTCATGGTCTGGACCGACACCGGGGCGGGGCCGCCAGCCTCAGCGGGCGCGTCGGGCGTCGCGTCGGGGTGGCGACCCGTGGGCTTGCCGCCGCCGATGCGCACGTAGCCGACGCGGTCGTCGCCCGCCACGACCTGGCGCGTGGGCGTGCGCGGGAAGGGGTGGGGAGGAGTGGGGGTGGAGGAAGGGGCGGAGGTCATAGGGGAGTGTAGTTTCCGCGCTGGCGGGGGGTTCGGCCGGCCCCGCGAGATCGAGTATCGTGCGGGCATGAGCCGTCTCGACCAACTGATGAAGCTCCGTGAGGCCGACCCGGCTGATGCGGATGTCCCCTACATGATCGCGCAGGAGCACGCCAAGACGGGTGACCACGCCGAGGCCGTGCGGTGGTACGACGCGTGCCTCGCGTGCGACGATGCCTACCTCTACGCCTACTTCCACAAGGCCACATCGCTCGAAGAGCTCGATCGGTCGGGCGAGGCGGTCATCGCGCTGCGCGACGGCCTCGCCAAGGCCCAGGCCGCCCGTGACGAGAAGGCCATCGGCGAGATCGGCGCGTACCTCACCCAGTTGGAGGGCTGACCCCATGGGCCTGTTCGACGACACCACGCGCCAGAAGCGCGATGCGGGGCAGCGCCTCGCGGAGGTGGTCGAATCGATCGAGGAGGGCGGCCGGATCGCCATCAAGCCGACGCAGCGCGACCCCATGCGCTGCGCCATCCACGCGGGCGGTCGCTACGTCTGCGCCATGGAACGCTCAGCGATCGATGCCCTTGCCATCCGGACGGGCGATGCGTGGACGCGCGAGGTGGGCGAGGCCATCCTCACCGCGTCCGACCTCGACCGCGCCAGGCGATTCGCCCTCAACA
The DNA here is from genome assembly GCA_965228605.1 of Phycisphaerales bacterium. Lineage (GTDB taxonomy): Bacteria > Planctomycetota > Phycisphaerae > Phycisphaerales > UBA1924. The sequence goes on along the minus strand of OZ245825.1, from coordinate 1,561,265 downwards.
GCCTGTCGAAACGCATGGCCAGCAAGGGCGAGATGGCCCGCAAGCTCGCGAAGCGGGGCCACGCGGCGCGGACCGTCGAGCGCACCATCGACGACTTGACGAGTGCGGGCCTGCTCGACGATGCCGAGCTCGGCGCCTCGATCGCCCGCTCGCTGGTCAACCGCAAGCCCGCGGGTCGGCGGCTCATCGAGGCCAAGCTGCGCCAGCGGGGCATCGACGCCGACACGGCCCGCCAGGCGGCTGCGAGTGCCGTCGAGGCCCGTGACCCGCTCGAAGACGCGATGGCGCTCGCGGAGTCGCGCCTGCGCTCGGTTCGGGGGCTCGACCGTGTCGCGGCCGAGCGGCGGCTGTTCGGCGCCCTGGCCCGGCGGGGGTTCGAGGGAGAGGTCTGCCGGGAGGCTATCGGGCGTGTGGTGGGACCCGATTGGCCCACGGAGCCCGAAGCGGACGGAGTCGCCTAACCTCTCCCCATGAGCCGGGGGATCAACGAGCAGTGGGAAGTGACGCCCGCCCAGGTCGCGGAGGCCGCCCGAGAGCGGCCCGGGGCGTGGATGCTGCTCGATTGCCGGGAGCACGACGAGGTCGCCACAGCGAGCATCGAGGGGGCCCTGCACATCCCCATGGGCGAGGTGGCGTCCCGGGTCGACGAGATCGCGGAACACGAGGGCGAGCGGGTCGTCGTGTTCTGTAAGGCCGGGGTGCGTTCGCTCAAGGTCGCGGGCGTGCTGCGCTCGGCGGGCATCGACCGGGCGTACTCCATGGCCGGCGGGATCGACCGCTGGTCGGTTGAAATAGACCCGGGCGTACCTCGCTACTAACGAGGTACGCCCGGTGGTGAGTGCCGCGGCGGGCGGGCCATTGGCCGGCGGATCCCGCCCGTCGCAGGCATTCTTTCCTTGAGCTACTCCATCACGGTTTGATCACGGGCAGCTCGATCAGCTTGAGCAGGCGTGGCCTGTCGGTCGGCGTGACGATGTTCGATCGGTCGAACACCGCGAGCCATCGGCTCTCGTAGGCGGGGAAGAACTCTTCGGAGTCCATCGCCGCCTGGGCGTCGCCGCCAAAGTCGTTGTCGATGTCGATGCCATCGATGACCGATGGGCTGTAGCCGCGGAGGACGAAGGTGGCCATGAAGATGTCCGAGCGTGCCGTGACGGTGTTGGCCATGCCGCGGTAGATCGCGGTGCGCTCTTCGGGGTCGTCGACGGGGTTGAACTCGGGGAGGCCATAGGTTGCCTCGTCGAGGTTGCCCGCGGGCGGGAGCGTGGTGGTGTCGTAGCCGTAGAGCTCGAGGGGGAGGCCATCGGTCTGCCCGTCGTTGCCGAGTTCACCGAACCGGGTGGGGTTGGCCTGGAGCTGGCCCGTGAGCTGGCCGCCGCTCACCTCGTGGCCTTCGAGGAGCGCGAGTTCCGCGGCGGTGACGAAGCCGCGCGCCTGGTTGATCGCGTTGCCGAGCTGGTTGGTCTGGCGGAAGCCCGGGAGGTTGGTCTCGTTCCACGGCGTCGACTGGACGTTGTTGATGTCGAGGCGGTCGCGGTGGCGTTGGACGGCGAGCAGGCGCTCGTCGTAGAACGCGCCGATATCGAGCGTGCCGCCCGCTGCGGTCGTGATCTGCTGCTTGGGCGAGAGGAAGGGGATGTGACGCAGGACCTCATCGGGTGCGCTGTTGATGTTGATGCGTCCCTCGACGAGGGTCGAGATGGGGTCGATGACCTCGAAGCAGTCGATGGCGCGGACTGCAGCGGGGATGCCGTAGACCTCGGGGGCGCGCTGCTGGGGCCAGTTGAGCACCGGATCGGTGTCCGACAGGTTCCAGCGGGTGGGGTCGAGCATGCCGAAGTAGGGGTTGGCGAGGTCCTGGTTGCTCCAGTAGAGGAAGTTGTGCGTCTGGGCGAGCTGCTCGGAGAGGGTGAGCCAGGCGCCCGCCGGCGTGGCGCCGGTGAAGTCGGTCACGCGGGAGGTGTCCCACGCATCGCGGACCCACTCCTTGTCGGGGATGCTGAGGTTGGTGGCCGCGTTGACGTCGTTGTAGTAGGTGGTGGCGAAGGCGGAGACCATGAGGAGGTCGGCCTTGGTCTTGAGCGGCTCGTCTGGGCAGAAGATCTGGAAGGGGGGCAGGCTGAGCGTGCCCACGTTGCCCACGTAGACGAAGTCGTCCTTGGTGAGGTCGTCGAGCGCGATGTTGGCGGGCTCGAAGAGGTTGTCGGTGGGGGGCGGGCTGACCTCTTCGCAGTTGGGGTCGCTGGCGGGCGGCGTCTCGTGCCACCAGATGCCGATGGGGGGTTCATCCGCGGTCGGGAGGATGACGTTCTGCTCGCGGTCCTCGACGACGTAGGCCGGGAAGCCCGACTCCTGCGGGAAGCCGAGGGCGCTGCGGTTGTCGGGGCGGTGGAGCGAGGAGAGGAAGGCGATGCGTAGCGCGCCCTCGGGGTTGCCGAGCGAGCACATGGGCTGGGACTCGTAGCGTTCGCCGCCGCCCGTGTCGGACAAGCCGCTCACGGGGAAGGTCGGGATGTTGTTGGTCTGCGAGGGGGGAGACATGCGATCGACCAGCAGGTCGAACGGGACATCGCCCGTCGAGGCCTTGCGGATGAGGTTGACCGTCGCGGGGCGGCGCTGGCCCGTGGTCTCATCCTCGCCAAGCGAGTGGATGATCGATGGGATGTCGAAACCGTCGTAGGTGACGATGTTGTACATGTTGTCGTAGACGTCGGGCTCGTAGTCGTTGGGCGTGAAGGCGAGTTCCTTGTCGCCGTTGGGCGAGAGGTCGAGGAAGGTTTCCCAGAAGTCGCGGATCTCGTCGAACTCGGCGTTGGCGCCGAAGGCGCCGCTGATGCCCGTGCCGTCGTCGTTGCGGATGAGGAAGTTGAAGATCTTGCGCTCGCCCGGGGGGATGGTGGTGCCGCCGGTGTTGATCTCGTCGAGGTCGAGCGAGAGTCGGCGTCCGTTGACGCCCGCTGTGGTGAGCCCGTTGACGAGCTCGATGCGGTAGTCGCTCACGCGGACCTCCTGGGGCCAGGGGTTGCCGAGCTCGATCGAGATGATGCACCCGAGGAAGTTGGCGCCGAGGCCCGTATCGACCTCCGCCGAGTCCTCGGGGAGATTGCCTATGGAGCCCGGGCCACCGCCCGTTTCCTGGAGCGTCTGCGAGTCGTGGTAGACCATGAGGGAGGACGCTTCGACGAGGAAGGGCGTGCGCTCGGTGCCGACGACGGTGAAGCCCTCCGCGGGCGTGCCCACGTATTCCTGGGGCAGCAGGTCCTGCGCGATGGTGGCGAAGGGGAAGACGGTGTTGAGCTCGAAGATGCCGGGCTCGTCGGTGATGACGCCCTGGTCGATGAGGCCCGCGGGGACATCGTGCGGGCCCGAGTTGTAGAGCGAGGCGTTGGCCGCGGGGAGGTTGCGGATGCGCGCGATCACGGGTGGATCGTCGATGGTCGAGGCGTTGAAGGCCGGCGATGCATCGTCCATCGCGTCGATCAGGTTGACGACGCTCGCCGCGGCACGCATGAAGGCATACGCGGCGCCGATGTCGGGGGCGTTGAAGAGCTGGTCTCGGTAGGCCTCGGCGGGGCCGTTGGGGCCGCCGCCGTAATAGGGGTCGGTCTGCGAGGCCGGGGCGTTGGTGGTCAGCGAGTCGGGGTAGACGGGGTCGAGCGAAGCCTCGGGGAGGAGCGCCCACGCGTACGCCGCGAGGATGTCCATGACCTCTTCGTTGGTGAGGCTGCCGGCGTTGGCGCGCTGCTCGATGATGGGCAGCACGACCTTCGCGAGCGCCGAGTTGGAGGTGTAGGCGGGGTGCTTGGGGTTGGCGATGGGGAGCGGGCTGAACAGGCCCTCGCCCGTGACGGGCATGAGGAGCCTGCGGATATCGGCGCGGATGCGCTCGGCCTGCGGCTGGGCCTCGCCCAGCGGGCCCTCGAGGTGGCGGGCGAGCTTGACTTCTTCGCGTGCGCGCGTGGGGCCGAAGTCGCCCGCGTTGTCGTCCTTGCCGGGGAGGTAGCCGCCGTTCTCGGGGCCATCGAGGCGCTCTTCGATGCGCGAGAGTGCGCGCGAGTTGGTGGCCCAGTAGGAGCGGAGGTCGATGAGGTCGGTGTCGCGGTAGAAGTTGGCGCCGCCGATGTTCGTGCTGTCGGGCGAGTTGCCGATGAGCGTGTAGTGGGCCAGTCGCTGTGCGCGGGTCAGGCGGTTCCCGAACGTCCAGTTGTTGTAGCTCTGGACGGTGTAGGGCGTCTGGGAGTTGAGGGCGCTCGTGAGCTGGGTGGTGAATCCGAGCCCGATCTCGAGGTGGTCGGGGAACGACGATGCGAGCTGGTTGGTGATGACGCTCGCGTCGAAGTCGGTCGTGTTGGCGGCGGTCTGGAGGAGGCCGATCAGGTCGAAGTCGGCGGGGGTGCGACCCGTGCTGACCCTGGCGAGGTCGTTGGTGTCGTAGTTGAACTCGATGTGCGAGTTGTAGTTGGCGAAGCCCGATGCATCGATGATGCGGGCCGCGACGACCCAGTTGAGGCCCTGGAGGTTGCCCAGGATCTCGGGGAGCTGGGTCCATCGGGAATCGGGGCGGAGGTCGCCATCGGTATCGACCCACATGCGCTGGTCGAAGTTGGTGAGTTCGCCCGGGACGGAGTTGTCGTGGAGTTCGGAGATGAAGGTGCCGAAGACCGCGGTGGTGAGGCGCGGGTCCGAAGCGTTGGCGGGGAACCAGACGCCGCCCTCGGGGCCGATGGGGTCGCCGTGGAGTTCGGTGGGGGTGGTGTCGAGTGCGAGGAGGTCGAGGCCCGGGTTGCCACGCCCATCGACGGTGGCCTTGTCGAACCAGTCGTAGAGGTCGACATACTTGCCATCGCCGCGGACCCACCACCCCGCGTCGAGGGCGACCTCGCGCGGGTAGTAGGTGAGGGCCGAGCGCAGGTTGGTGACCTGTGGCCAGATGGTGGTGTTGTCGGGGTTGGGCGTCCAGCGGGGCTCGGTCGAGGCGAGCCACGCCTCTTCGGGGCGGGCGACGCGCTCGTAGTAGTTGGCGCTCGAGGGCTCGTAGAAGCTGTTGCCGTTCGGGCCGTAATCCTCCGGGTCGGCGACCCAGTCGAGGTCGGTGAAGGGGTAGTCCCAGGTCTCACCGTCTTCGAAGAAGCGTGGCCAGATGGAGTTGCCGTTGGAGTCGAACTTGGGGACGTTGTTGGTGACGATCTTTCCGCCCGCGAGGTCGGCGCCGATGATGGCGCCGATGTGGCCCGTGACGCCGTTGACCTGGCGCTGGAAGTTGACCTGAGAAGCGACGGCGGAGGTGGCGTTGCGATCGATGCGCACGATGGAGACGTAGGACAGCGCCGCGATCGAGATGATGGCGAGGACCGCGAGGGCGAGCACGATGATCGTGCCGCGCCGCTCGTTGCGGAGCGCGCGCTCGTAGGCGATCGTCTCGGGGGTCATGTGTCGGTTGTGGCGTCTCATGGTCGTGGCTCCCTTGTGTTGGGAGAAGCGGGAAGACTCGGGTGGGCGTCGTCGCGACGGCCACCCACGGGGTATCAGAAGCTCGACGGGTCGAGCGAAAGGATCACTTCGACCTGGCGCCCGCCCGAGAGGCGGAGCGCGGGGTCGTGCAGGGTCATGCGGATGCGGAGCAGCTTGGGCTTGGGCCAAGGCGTCTCATCGTCGAAGCCGCCGCCGGGCTCCGAGAGGGGCTGGGAGAACGGGAAGATCGCGAGGTACTCATCGGGCGAGCCGTCGGCGTCGAGGTCGTCGGCGCCGAAGCTCGCGATGGGGTCGTAGGCCGCGTCGCCCTGGCCCGGGAGCATCAGGCGATCGACCTGCTCACCCATGGGCACCTCGGGGTTGGGGAACAGGTCGTCGTTGGGGTTGATCGGGAACGCGGGGTCGGGCGTCGCGGCGATGAGATGCGGCGCGAGTTCGATGAAGAGTTCGCGCGGGAGGAGGTAGTCGAACCAGACGATGTCGCCGTAGCCATAGACGGGCGTGTCCTCGGGGTCGGGCACCGACTGGTTGCCGCGGCGCCATTGGTTGTCTGACACGTCGAAGTAGATGACCTCGTTGATCTGGGCCGCGGGCGGCGTCCACCTGGTGCCATCGCTCCACGCGACCTCGAGGCTCGAGCACTGCATCGCGAACGTCGAGTGGACGTCCATGAGGAAGTCTTCCGGGGCCGGATCGTTGGGGTCGTCGGGAGCGGTGATGCAGCGCGACAGGTCGGGCAGTTCGGACTCTGCGAGGCGGCGCGTCATCATGCCCGCGATGGCGCTCTTGGCCCCGATCGTGTTGGCGAACACGACATCGGCGGGCGTCGCGAGGTTCTGCCCCGTGTAGATGCCGCCGGTGAAGTTGCACCCGAGCCCGCCCTGGACCCAGAGCGGGGCGTCGGCCCCGTTGTTGTTCAGCAGGATCTGGAAGCCGGCGTTGTCGCAGTTGTCCGCGGAGAAGTTGAGGACGCCCGAGCCGAACGCGGTGGCGCTCTCGCAGTTGAGGGACTCCTGGTAGTCGTTGTCCGCGATGTTGCAGTTCACCGCGGGGGTCCGCCCGGGCATGCCCTGGAGCCACCTGATGACGTCTTCGAGGTCCTGCGCACAGATGTCGGTCCGCCCCTGGCGCGTGAAGCGCGGGTTGAGCTCATCGGTCACGACGGGCCCGCCGAGGGTGGAGGTGTCCGACACGCCCGGGAACCGGAAGTCGATCTCTCGGTCGCGTACGAGCGGGGCGTACTCGCGCGTTGCGGCGCCCGCGGTGGGGGGATCGATCACGAGCCCGCCGGCGAGAAGGAGCTGGTGACGGATGACGAACCAGTCGCCCGCGTAGCGGTTGCGCTCCTCCTTCGAGACGTTGCCCGCGCCCTCACCGCCGTCGAATGTGCCCGTCGGGTCGAAGCGGTTGGTGTCGCCGGCCGCGGACCCGAAGTCGCCATCGGGGATGAAGAAACGCTGAGGGACATCGCAGGGGTCGTTGGCGTTGTCGTTGAAGTCGGTGTCGGGGAAGGGGCGGAGGGCGTGGCCGAGGTAGATGAGCGCGTTCTGCGCCTGGACGGGGAACTCCGCCTCGTCGCGGTTGAACACCTGGTAGGTCTGGTACTGATCGGCGTCGGCCTGGGTGAGGAAGAGCACCTCGTCGAGGCGGACGGTGATGGCCCTGCTGCCCGGCTCGTAGGGCGAGAGGCCTTCCTCGGCGTCCGCCAACTCATCGGCCCGGCTCAGGTACACGGCGGTCTCGTCGGTATCGAGCGTCCCGTCGCGGTCGACATCGCCGAGCATGCGCCCGCGGATGACCATGCACGTCTCAGACGGGTCCATGCGCGCGAACGCTTGGGCGTCGTCGCGGAGCTGGCCTTCGGCAACGCGGATCGATGCGTTGACCTCCGCGATCGCGCTGCCCGTGCCGACGAGCTTGTTGACGCTCGCGAAGATCTGGTTGATGCCCAGCGCGAGCAGCGCAACCAGGCCGATCGCGACGAGCAGTTCCGCGAGGGTGAAAGCCGATTGTGAGCGGGTGGGGCGCATGGGGGGGCCTTACTTGTTGGAGCTCACGGGGAAGACGCGGACCTCGACGGGGCGGAGGCGCCACGCGGAGTTGTCGTTGGGGGCCGCGGTGGTGACGGTGTCCTGGATGACCCACGCGGTGGTGTTGAGCGTGTTGCCCAGGTCGCGCAGGAGCGCCCCGCCCGCGGCGCGGGGGGCGTCATCAAGGAAGCCGCGCCAGTTGCCGTTGGTCAGGCGCTCGCGCCGGATCACACGCACGCCCAGGTCGGCGCCCTTGGAATCGAGCGGGTCGGCGGACTCCTCGCCCTTGAACAGGAGGATCGAGCCCGTCTGGACCGCCCATTCGAGGCTGTTCCCGCTGGCGTCGTCCTCGTCGACCGTGACGTGGTAGAGCTCGCGGGTGTCGTCCCACCCGAGCGTGACCTCGATCTCGCGGAGCACGCCCGTCTCGCCCATGAACGCGACGTCGTTGCACGTCTCGGGGGGGATGAACGTACCCGTGCGTCCGAGCGGCTCGACGGTGTAGGTGAACACCGCGACACGGGTCAGCCCGTTGGTGCTCCTCGAGAAGAGCAGCGAGTAGCCCGCGTCGGCGCGCCTGCCGAAGGTCGGGTCGTTGGTCTCGTAGACGCGGTCGTTGGCGGACACGAGTTCGTCGGAGCGCCAGCTGTACCGCTGGATGCGGATCTGGTCGACCATGAGGTCGAACTCCTGGCCGTCGTTCTGGCGGAGCGGGCCGAGCGACATCGACGCGATGCGCGCGAAGGCCTCGGAGTCGAGGTCGTTGTTCTCGAGGTCGAGCACGATGTAGTCGGCGGTGTCGGGGTTGGGGTCGTAGACGCCGTTGCGGAAGAAGACCGCGTACCGCCCGGGGTTGGACCAGTAGTTGAAGTTGGGCACGTACGCCGTGGTGCTGCCGCCGTGCTCGTTGAAGGGCTGGCGGTAGGGGGTCCATCGGTACTCGGCTTCGAACGGGGGGCCCGTGTGCGCGAGCCCGTCGGGCGGGTCGTTGAGCGCATTGGGCGTGTCGATCGTGATGCCGTTCACCACCGAGACCCGCGCGTAGCGGATGCGGATCTCAACGCTCCGCGCGTCGATGCGGTTGTGGCGGAGCGGGATGAAGCCGTCGGGGGCCGAGAGGTTGTAGGGGGAGGGCAGCGGGATGGTGTCCGCATCGTTGATGAGCGAGCTGTTGAACGCCTCGTTGTTGGCGCTGCCCACCGAGAGCGCTGCGCCGACCGTGGGCACCGTCGGGTCGCGCTTGTACGCGATGACGGGGAGCGTCTCCTCGACGAGGAAGTAGAGCCCGTCGTCTGCGCTGTCGGGGTTGACCGAGAGCGAGGCGCCGACGCCGTCGGCCTGGGCGATGGCGGGCACGGGGTACCACACGTCGAAGTAGAGCGGGTCGCCCGAGCAGGGCTGGGTCAGGAGGGCGCCGGCCTGCTTGTAGTTGCCGAAGTCGTTGGGGTTGCTCACATCGTCCGCGTCGAGCCGCCCCATCTTGGCGGACACGATGGCGCTGGCGTTCTGCCCCGTCGTGACCGACTCGGAGAGCTCGGCGGAGACCTGCTGCTGACGCGCGGTGCCCGCGAACAGGGCCGTGAGACCGAGCACGCCCAGCGCGATGATGAACGCGGAGATCAGGATCTCGAGCAGCGTGAAGCCACGCGCCGCGCCGGCCATGTTGGAAGGTCGTCTGCGGGCGGTCATCGGTCGAGCCTCCTCATCACCTGGCCCGTGTAGCGGTTGAACGCCAGGATCTGTGCGTTGCGATCGATCCACCGGCTGACCGCGATCACCTTCTCGTCGTCGTAGTAGCTCGTCATCCACGCCGGCTGGGGCGCCACCGAGTTCTGCACGTCCTCAGCGCGGTAGAGCCAGGGTCGGGGCTCGGCGATCGCGGGCGCGGTGGCGAGGTCCTCGATGTCCACGACCGCGAGCGTTGCGACGGCGCGCATCACGCACTCGGGGTTCCGCTGGTTGTCGCCGCCCAGGTCGGGCGGGTCGAGGTCGGGGTCGAACACCGCGGGCTCGTCCCACGGCCCCGCGAGCGCATCGTCCTCGTCCAGCGGGGCATCGCCAAACTCGATGTAGGCGTTGATGAAGTTGCTCCCGCCCGTGTTGGTGGTCGTCGAGACAGTGCCCTCGGGCGTGAACTGCACGAAGAACGTCTGCGAGTGGCGGACCGCAGCGCGGGCCACATCGCGCGACATCGCGTTCGAGTTGCCCACGAGCACGGGCCACGGGTCGAGCCCCACGCGCGTCGTCGAGTCGATGTCGGTGTAGAGCTTGGGGTCGTTGTGCGGGAAGAGCCAGAGCCACATGTCATCGCCCGAGTCCGGGTCGCTCGCCCGCTCGCCCGCGTACCAGTGGGCGGTGTCCACATCGATCAGCGCATCGGCACACGACACGCTGAACGAGAGCCCGCACACGATCAGGCCCGGCGGGAGTTCGACGGGCGGGCTGTTGAACGCGGGGGCGAACGCCTGGGCCGAGTTCACGTTGTAGCCCGACTGCGTCGGGTCGCACGCATCATTGCCGCCCGAGAAGGGCGACAGGTAGGCGCTCTGCTGGCCCTGCAGCTCGAGCACCTGCAGCGTGCACCGCTGGGTCGCGGCGTCGAAGAAGAACGCCACACCCGTGTGCCGACCGTTGCGGATCGCGAGGGCGCGGGCGTTCGAGAGCGTCGCGGTCACAAGGTTCACACCCTGCGCATAGTTCGACGACTGGATCACCCTGCTGAACGCGGGCAGCGTGAGCGCCGACGCGATGATGATGATCGTGATGACGACCAGCAGCTCGACGAGCGTGAACGCGGTGCGCAGGATCGGGTTGGGGCGGCGGGCGATCACTTGGGCTCCCTCCGCAGGTTGATGGTGTCGTCGAGGTCGACCGGCTCGGGCTCGTACGAGTAGATGTTGTCGTCGAGCGCCTCCCCGAGTTCCTCATCGGTGATCTCGCCCACGTCCTGGTAGTCGCCCCCAAGCCCGTAGAGCTTGTCGGGGCCGGCGGACATGAAGTAGGGGCGGTTGTTCCTGCACTTGCCGAACAGGTCCTGGGCCAGGCGGTTGGAGGGGTGCACGTAGTAGATGAGCTGGTTGCCGTTGGGCCCGATGATGTCCCAGTCGGGCGTGCAGTCGTTGTTGTTGTCGAACACGGGGTCGCCCATGGGGCAGCCGCTCGCGCTCTGGTTACGCGGCGCGATGTACGACCAGTCGTCGTTGGCCCACGAGTCGGCGAGCACCGGCGCGGGGCGCGTCTCGTAGCTGCCCGAGCCGTCGGGGTAGCTCACGACCGATTGGAAGATGAAGTCGGGCGAGACGCCGCCGATGATCTCATCGATGGCGCCGAACCCGCTTGTCTGCTCGAGGAACACCGAGGTCACGGGGCGGCGGATGTGGTCGACGCCCTTGTAATCTTCGGGGCCGGTCGGGTCGGTCGACCAGGGCCACACGCCCCCGCCCGATGTGGAAAGCGTCGGGCCGGGCGTGCCAATGTACTGCTCCGCGTCGTACTTCGGGATATCACCGCGCTCCGCGATGTACTCCTCGAGGGAGCGGTCGAGCGCGCTGAGCACGCCCTTGGTCGCCGTCACCTTCTGGTTCCGGAGCACCGCGGACCCGACGCCGACCACGAGCGTCACGAGGATCAGGATGACCACGAGCACGACGAGCAGCTCGACGAGCGTGAACGCGCGGGAAGAGTGGCGTAGGGGGCGCGGGCGATGGGCGGTGTGCATCATCATTGGGAGACGTACCTCGCGTTGCTCTTGAGGAACTCGATCATCAGATCCCACTCCTCGCCGTCGTCGCCCGCGGTGCTGAGCCACCCGCCATCGACATCGACGAGCACGGGCGCGACCTGGCCGCTCACGGGCAGGCGGTCGCCAAAGGGCGCGAAGGTCTGGCCGTTGCGTTCGAACGGGTCGCCGTTGGCCGCGAGGACCGCGAAGTCGGCGCTGAGCAGGTCCGAGTCGAGCGACAGGTCGGGCGTGCCATCGCCGGTCACCTGGAACTCGACGGACTCGAACGAGCGGAGTTCGACGGGGACGCGCTGGACCGAGGGGAACTGCTTGGGGGAGTCCGGCACATAGGCGTGCGGGTTGGGCGTGTCGCCCGAGCGGACCTTGGTGGGGAACCCCTTGTAGTAACGCACCGCGTTGCCGCTCACGTCGAGGATGCGGTAGAGGCCCGTGTCCTCGACAAACTCGAGGTCGATGGTGCCCGCGTCGAGGTAGGGGCCGTACACCTGGCCCTCGGTCTCGGCCTCGTGGTCGGCCCGATCCGCGGCGCCGCCCCACGAGCGGTCGCGCCCGGGCGAGCGGATGCCATCGAGCGCCTTGCCGTCGTCCTCGGCGCTGTTGTCCGCGGGGCCGCCCGTCGACCCATCGAGGTCACCAACCCCGAGCAGGTACACGCCCATGGTGAACTCGGACGCGTAGCGGTTGTCTTCGAGGAGGTCGCTCAGGTTGTTGAAGTTGGTCTCGTGCTCCTGCGGCACGATGTAGCTGCCACGCGGCCCGAAGTTGTAGAGGTTGCCGCCCGAGGTCTCGGGGGTGAGCAGGGGGGGCACATAGTTGAAGTCGGTCCGGAACGACTCGGTGGCGGTCCCGATCGCGTTGACCTGGAACTGGCTCGTCGCCTTCTCGCCCGCGCGGAGGGCCCGCCCGAGCGCGACGACGATGATCCCGATCAGGATCGTGATGATCGAGATCGTGACGAGCAGCTCGATGAGCGTGAAGCCACGCCCGCGACGCGATGAATTGTCCGATGCGTGCAACATGAGTGACCTCACGACTGGAGCGAATCGATCATGGCGACGAGCGGGAGGAACATGGCGACCACGATGGTGCCGACGATGAAGCCGAGGACGATCACGAGCAGGGGCTCGATCAGCGCGACGAGGCCCGACACCGCGGTGTCGACCTCCTCGTCGTAGTTGTCCGCGATCTTGAGGAGCATGGTGTCCATGTCACCCGTCTCCTCGCCGACCTGGATCATGTTCACGACGATCGAGTCGCACGTCTTGGACTCGCGCAGCGGCTCGGCGAACGTCTCGCCCTCACGGATCGAATCGTGCACGTTGCCCAGCGCCTTCTCGAAGACGTAGTTGCCCGACGTCTCCTTGGTGATGGTGATGGCCTCGAGGATGGGCACGCCGGCGGCGATGAGCGTGCCGAGCGTTCGCGTGAAGCGCGACACCGTCGACTTGCGGAGCAGGCCGCCCACGACAGGTGAGTACAGCACGAGCCAGTCGGTCGTGGCCCGACCGGGCTTGGTCATCCGCACGAGCTTGAGGAACACCCAGATGCCGATCGGCGCCAGGACGATCCAGATAACGCCCGGGATGTCCTGGCCGGGCATCGTGCCCGCGACCCACGAGCTGACCTCCGTCAGGAAGATGGTGAGCTTGGGCAGTTCCACGCCGAAGTCCGCGAAGATCTCTTTGAACTTCGGGATGATCTTCCACATGATGAACGTCACGATGCCCACCGCCGCGAGGATCACGAAGACGGGGTACATCATCGCGCCCTTGATCTTCCGGCGGAGGCGCTGGGCCTTCTCGAGGAAGTCCGCGAGGCGCTGGAGGATGACGTCGAGCACACCGCCGACCTCGCCGGCGGCCACCATCTTGGTGTAGAGCAGGCTGAACGCGCGGGGCTGCTTGGCCATCGCCTCAGAGAGCGACGAGCCGCCCTCGACGTCTTCCACGACGCTCTGGAGCACGCCCTTGAGCAGGCCGGGCTTCTGCTGTTCCTCGAGGATCTGGAGCGAGCGGAGGAGGGGCAGGCCCGCGTCCTGGAGCGTGGAGAGCTGACGCGTGAAGACGGTGAGCTGCTTGTTCTTCACCTTGCCAAACGGGAGCGACACGCCGGTCGAGCGCTTACGCGACGCCTTGGCCTCGTCCTCGTTGACCGTCTTCTCGGTCTTCTTGACCTTCTCTTCGCGCACCGACGTGGGGAAGAGGCTCTGCAGCTTGATGCGCTGGATCGCCTCCTCGGACGTCGAGGCCTCGATCGTGCCCTTCTGCTGCTTGCCTGACTTGTCGAGCGCTTCGTAGCGGAATGTCGGCATGGTGAGCGCCTCCTCTGACGCGTGCTTGCGAGCGGGCCTCGTGCCCGCCAATGGGTCGGTTCAGGTCGTCGCCTTTGGGCTCAGTCCTCTGTCACGGTCTCGCGGACCACCTCGTCGATCGTCGTCTGGCCCTCGTAGAGCGCGAGCAGGCCCGAGTCGCGGAGCGTCCGCATGCCGCGGCGCTTGGCCTCCTCGCGGAGCACCGCGGAACTCGCCTGGTTCATCACGAGGTCGCGCATGCCGTCGTCCATGCCCATGATCTCGAACAGGGCCATTCGGCCCTTGTAGCCCGAACCATGGCACGATTCGCAGCCGTGCCCGCGGAAGAACGTCCGCCCCTGCACATCGTCGTGCGTGAGGTTGAGCTCCATGAGCTGCTCCTCCGTGGGCGTGTACTGCTCCTTGCACTTGGGGCAGATCGTGCGTACGAGGCGCTGGGCGACGATCGCTTCGATCGTCGCGGTGAGCAGGAACGGCTCGAGGCCCAGGTCCACGAGTCGCACGATCGAACTCGGGGCATCGTTGGTGTGCAGCGTCGAGAACACGAGGTGGCCCGTGAGCGACGCCTGCACCGCGATCTGCGCGGTCTCGAGGTCGCGGATCTCACCCACGAGGATCACATCGGGGTCCTGACGAAGGAACGAACGCAGCGCCTTCGCGAACGTCAACCCCGCATCGGGGTTGATCTGGACCTGGCAGAGCCCATCGATGTCGTATTCGACGGGGTCCTCAGCGGTCAGGATCTTCCGATCGACGTCGTTGAGCTCCTGGAGGGCCGCGTAGAGCGTCGTCGTCTTGCCGGACCCGGTCGGGCCCGTCACGATCACAATCCCGTTGGGGCGGGTGATGATGCCGCGCACCGTCTCGAGGTCGTCGGCGCGGAGGCCGACGCGGTCGAGGTTGAGCTTGACGTTGGAGCGATCGAGCACACGCATCACGACCGACTCGCCGTGCATGGTCGGGAGGACGCTCACACGGAGGTCGACGGGGTTGCCGCCCACCTGGAGCTCGACACGCCCGTCCTGGGGCAGGCGCCGCTCGGCGATGTCCAGGTTCGACATGACCTTGACGCGGCTCACGATCGCGGGCCCGAGGTACTTGGGTGGGGGGACCATCTCGTAGAGGACGCCGTCGATGCGGTACCGCATCTTGAACTCGTCCTCGAAGGGCTCGAAGTGGATGTCCGACGCCCGGTCCTTGATCGCCTGAAGCAGGACCAGGTTGAGCAGCTTGATGACCTTATTGTCCTCAGACGCTTCGAGAACCGCCTCGAGGTCGATCGACGCGCCGGGCGAGCCCTTGCGGTCCGCGAGCTTCGAGAGCGACTCGTCCGAGCTCATCTCGCCCACGACGTCAGAGAGCGAGCTCTCCTTGCCGGCATAGTGCTCCTTGAGCTTGGCATCGACCTGTTCGGGGGGGGCGACGAACGCCTCGACCTTGAACCCCATGAGGAGGCGCAGGTCGTCGACCGCTGTGAAGTTATCAGGCGACTTCATCGCGATCTTGAGCTTCTTGGTGGGGCGGTCGTACTCGAGGGGGACGACCTGGTACGCCATCGCGGTCTCCGCCGGGAGGGCCGCGAGCGTCTCGGGCTCGATCTCCAACGCGTCGAGGTCAATGAAGGCGAAGCCGGCCTGGCCGGCGAGCGCCTCCTGAACGTCACGCTCCGTGACCAGGCCCATCTCGACAAGGATCTCACCCACCGGGCGGGTCCGGCCCTCTTCGCGCTGCTTGATCAGCGCCTGCTCCAACTGCTCACGCGAGAGCAGACCGAGCTTGTTCAGGACACGTCCGATCTTCCGGCGCTTCAACTCGCTCGGGGGAACAGATCGCTTACCCATAGGGCCGGCCATGGAATCATCCTCTCAAGTGTCTCATTCGCGGACCCGCCGCCAGACTCTGTGTGGGGGGGGCAATAGGACACCCAACATACCTTCGAGATATGATGGCGTCCTGATCCTCGATAATCGAGTGAGAAGTGGCTTTTTCTGTTTAGCGACACATGGATTGTGTGCCGAATTCTCAGGACTTCGCCGGCTCCTCTTCGGCGTCCAGCTCCATCCGACCGATCTGCCGGCCGAGCTTGTGGACGCGATCTGTAAGGTCCTGAGGGTTCTTCGCCTTGTCCACCATCTCCTCTGCGGAGATCATGCCCTTGGTGTAGAAGCCCCACATATGCTCGTCCAATAACTGCATGCCAAGCTTCTTGCCCGTCTGGATGAACGAGTCGATTCGGAAGCTCTTGTTCTCGCGGATGAGGTTGGCCACAGCAGGGGTGATCACCAGGAACTCATAGGCCGCGACTCTGCCCTTCACGTCGATCCGGGGCAGCAGCACCTGGCTCAGCACGCAGATGAGCGACGTCGAGAGCTGCACTCTGATCTGGTTCTGTTGGGTGACGGGGAAGGCGTCGACCACACGGTCGATCGTCTTCGCGGCACCCGTCGTGTGGAGGGTCGCGAACACCAAGTGGCCCGTCTCGGCGGCCCGGATCGCGGATTCGATCGTCTCGAGGTCTCGCATTTCGCCCACGAGGATCACGTCCGGGTCCTGGCGGAGGGCACGCCGAAGGGCCTCCGCGAAGTCGGGCACGTCCACCCCCACCTCACGCTGATTCACGATCGACTTCTTGTGGTAGTGGTAGTACTCGATGGGGTCTTCCATCGTGATGATGTGACGCTCGAAGTTCATGTTGATGTAGTCGAGCATCGTGGCGAGCGAGGTCGTCTTGCCCGAGCCGGTCGGCCCCGTCACAAGGAAGAGCCCTCGCGGCCGCCTGATCAGCTCCCGGCACTGCTCGGGCAGGCCGATCTGCTCGAACGTGAGCAGCTCGTTCGGGATCAGTCGGCAGACGATGGCCAGATCGCCACGCTGGCGGAACACCGAGACGCGGAAGCGGGCCGCGGTGCCGTAGGCGAACCCGAAGTCGGTCGTGCCGACCTCCTGGAGCTCCTCCTGGTTCCGTTCGGGGGTGATGGCCTTCATGAGGGTCACCATGTCGTCGGACTCGAGCACCTTGGTGTCGAGGTTCCGAAGCCCGCCGTGGAGTCGGAGGGTGGGCTTGCGTCCGACCGTCAGGTGGAGGTCGGACGCGCTGAGCTTGATGACCGTGTCGAGCAGTCGATCGATCTGCATGGACGACATGTCTGGGGCACTCCTTGATAGCGGGGTCGGCGCCCCGCGGCGGGGTCAGGGTCAGGCGGGCGTGGCCTCGACGGGTTCGACATCGAGCGATTCAACCTGGGCCACACGCGCGATTTCTTCCGGCGTGGTCACGCCGTTCAGGATCTTGAGCTTGCCATCCTCGAGCAGAGACCGCATCCCGCTCGCGAGGGCGGCGCCGCGGAGCTTGGCCACCGACTCGCACCGGAACGCCATGTCGCGGAGCTGCGGGTTCATCTGCATGAGTTCGAAAATGGCTTTCCGCCCGCGATAGCCCGTGTTCGAGCAGTGCTCGCAGCCGGCGCCGTGGTAGATGGTCTTGTTGGCCAGGTCCTCGGGTCCGATGTTCGTCAGGCGGAGGTACTTGGGATCGGGCGACGGGTCCGGCTCCTTGCAGTGCTTGCAGAGCGTGCGGATGAGGCGCTGGCCCATGACCGCCTGGATCGACGACGCCACGAGGAACGGCTTGATGCCCATGTCGATCAGTCGCGTGATCGCGGAGGGCGCATCGTTGGTATGGAGCGTCGAGAACACGAGGTGGCCCGTGAGCGCCGCCTGGATGGCGACCTCGCCCACCTCGCGGTCGCGGATCTCACCGACGAGGATGATGTTCGGCGCCTGACGGAGCATGGCGCGGAGCACGCTGGCAAACGTCAGCCCGATGCCCTCGCGGATCTGGCACTGGTTGATGCCCGTGAACGCGTATTCGATCGGGTCTTCCGCGGTGATGATCTTCTTGTCGGGGCGGTTGAGGATGTCGAGGGCCGAGTAGAGCGTGGTGGTCTTACCCGAACCCGTCGGGCCCGTCACGAGGAAGATGCCGTTGGGCCGCCTGATGATGCGGTTGAAGATGGCGAGGTTGTCGGGCTCGAAGCCAAGGTTCTCGAGGCCGATGCGGACCGAATCGGGGCGGAGGATACGGGCGACGATCGACTCGCCGTGGTACGCGGGGCACGCCGACACGCGGAAGTCGATGATGTCATCGCCCACGGGCATCTTGATGCGCCCGTCCTGTGGGATGCGCCGCTCGGCGATGTTCATGCCCGCCATGAGCTTGAATCGGGCGAGCACGGCGTTCTGCATGCGCTTGGGCAGGTTGTCCCGCTCGATGCACACGCCGTCGATGCGGTAGCGGAGGCGGACACGATCGGCCATGGGCTCGATGTGGATGTCCGACGTGCGCATGTTCACCGCTTCGGTGATGATGCGTGCGCACAGCTTGATGATCGGCGCCGACTCCGCGGCCTGGTCGATCGACGTGTCAACGGACTTATCCACCGATCGGTCGATCGAGCGGTCGATCGACTCGGTGAGGAGCGACTCCGAGTCCCCCGTGAGGCTGGGCTTGCCGCCCTTCATATCCGAGTCGATGTACGACTTGATGCGCGAGCGGGCGCCGATCTTCGTGTCCACCTCGAGCTGGAGGCGGAAGCGGAGCATGTCGAGCAGCTCGATGTCCGTCGGGTCGTGCACGACGAGCTGGAGACGCCTGCCCTCGCGACCGATCGGGAGGATCAGGTGCTTCTTAATGAGCTCCTCCGCGACGCCCGGGCGATCGGACATCGATGAGGGGTCGATCAGTTCCTTGTTGCCCGCATCGAGCGGGTCGAAGTAGTCGAGCCCGAACTGCTTGGCGAGGCCCTTGGCGATGTCCTCTTCCTTCGCGAGCCCCGCGTCGATGAGCACCTCGCCCAGGCGCTTGCCCGAGCCCTTGGTCATCCCGAGGGCGGTCTCGAGCTGGTCCGTCGTGATCGCGCCAGCATTGACCAGGATCTGTCCGAGTTTCATCCGCGAGCGTGCCATACCACTCCCACGACCGGGCCACCATCGCGGCGAACCCCGTCAGGCCTTGCGATTCATCTCATGTCCGGGCCACCGCCCTGCAAGCAGAGCAGGCCCGCTGGGCCCCGCCCAGCGACTACCATGCAACTGTAGTGGGTCGCACGCCTCGCCGCGCGCCCCACCCGTTTCTGGACCGCCAGCCCACTCGAGGCGTACGCCAACCACACATGACAGAGCCGCACCTCCTGATCACCGCGGGACCGACGCACGAGCCCATCGATGCGGTCCGCTACCTCGCCAACCGCTCGTCCGGACGGCTCGGGATCGCCCTCGCCGAACGGGCCGTCGCTCGTGGATGGAGAGTGACCCTGCTCCTGGGCCCCACGCCCAGGGTCTGTGGCGATACGCGGGTGGATGTCCACAGGTTCCGGACCACCTCGGACCTTCAAGGCCTCCTCCAGACGTGGTTCCCGAAGTGCGATGCCCTTGTCATGGCCGCCGCAGTCGCTGATTATCGGGCTAAACTCCCGGAGGGCTTCGACCCAGATACCTCCAAGCTCAAGCGGGGCGGCTCCATGACCCTCGAACTCGAAAGCACCCCCGACCTCCTCGCCGAGTGCTCGGCTCGCCGGGAGGCCCAGTTCCTCGTCGGCTTTGCCCTCGAGCCCTTCGAGCGCCTCGAAGCCTCCGCGCGGGCCAAGCTCGAGCGCAAGGGCCTCGACATGATCGTCGCCAACCCCCTCGAGACCATGGACTCGGGCCAGATCGAGGCGAGCGTGTTCTCGGCCGCGGGCGGGCGGAGCGATTCGGGCGTCCTCGACAAGACCGCGTTTGCGGATTGGCTCCTCGACATCCTCGCGCCCCAGATCCCAACGCGGACCCCTTCGCCCTCGCGCGACGGCGGTCAGGTCGGGCGTCAGGCTTAGACTCCGCCCGTGCCGTCTGTGACCTTCCTTGATCCGATGGCGGGCATCATCGCCGGGGCGGTGAGCGTGCCTCTGCTCGTCGCCCTCTACCTGCTCAAGCTGCGCCGTCGCCCCGCGCGCGTCAGCTCGACCCTCCTTTGGGAGCAGGCCGTCGAGGACCTGCAGGCCAACGTCCCCTTCCGCTGGGTCCGCCCGTCGTGGTTGCTGCTGCTCCAACTCCTCGTCCTGGCGGGCCTGATCGGCGCGCTCGCCCGCCCCGCGATCGATGCCCCAGGGCCGGGCGGCGACCTCGTGGCCATCGTGATCGACGCCTCGGGCTCCATGAGCGCCACCGACGGCGCGAGCGAAGGCCCCCAAACCACGACACGCCTTGATGAAGCCAAGGCAAGGGCACGCGACCTCGTCGGGCGCGTGCGTGGCACTGGCGCCCAGGCGGTCGTCGTCTCGTTTGCGTCGCGCCCCGAAGCACTGACCGAGTGGTCGCGCGACGTCGGCCTGCTCCGGCGCGCCATCGACTCGATCGAGCCGACCGATCAGGAAGCCGACTTCGACGCGCTGCTCGCGACCATCGACGCCCTCGTCACCGCTGGGCGGGCCGAGGTGGAAGGCGAGCGCGCAGGGCGCGTCGTCCTCCTCTCCGATGGCGACCTGCGCCAGACGGCCGCGTCGAGCGCGACGCTTGGCGAGACGCCCATCGACTTCGTGCGCGTTGGCCCACCGCCCGACGCCGATCGCGACAACGTGGGCATTGCCGCGATGAGTGCGCGCCGCGACATCGACGACCCTGCCCTTGTGCGCGTGTTCGTGCGCATCGTGAACGCCGGCGCGCGTGGGCGCGAGGTGGGCATCCTCCTGACGCTCGATGGCGAGAGCATCGATGCCGCGACCGTCGATGTGCCTGGGCCCGATGACCAGGGGCGCGCCGGCTCGGCGGGGGCGACGTTCGAAGTCGTTGCCGAGCGAGGCCTCATCGCCGCACGCCTCGCGGTCAGCGATGCGCTCACCACTGACAACACCGCGGCCCTCGTGCTCGAACCCGAGGGGGGCGTGCGCGTCGGGCTCGTCACGCCCGGGCCGCTCTCCAGCGCATCCGAGTGGGCGCTCTACGACGCCCTCGACGCGGCCCTCCCCGACGCCATCGAACCCATGACCGCAAGCGAGTACGCCGACCGCGCAACCGCTGCCGCCGGCGCACCACCGCTCGACCTCATCGTCTTCGACCGCGTCCGCCCCGATGCGCTGCCGGCTGCCCCCTCGATCAGCATCGGCGCCGCCCTTCCCATCCCGGGCCTCGCGATCGAAGCCGGGAGTGGGGAGAGTGGCGATGGTGGGGGGGCGGGTCAGGGGATCGCGTTCTGGCTGCGCACGCACCCCGTCATGCGCGGCGTCTCGCTCAACACCCTCCTCATGAACGACCCGCCCGTGCTGCGCCTCCCCGATGGCACGGGTGAGGCATCGAGGCGTACCCGCGCCACGCCGCTCGCCTCGACGGTCGACGGCGCCGTCATGGCCCTGCTCGAACGCGAGGGCGTCAGGCGCATCGTTATCGCGCCCGAACTGGCTTCGACCAACTGGCGCACCGACCGGAGCTTCCCCGTCTTCATCGCCAACGCCCTGGACCTCCTCACGGGCGCCGGCGCGGGGGGCGGCGTCGCTTCGACGACGACGACACCCATTACCGTCAGCGCACCCGAGGGCGCGCGCGTCGTCCTGCGGGGCGCGGGGACCGAGCGCACCACCGTGGGGCGTTCCGGCGGGCGTGCCACATTCGCACCCATCCCGCGCGCCGGCGTCTACGAGCTCACCATCGGAGGTGACGAGCCGCGCCCGCTCGCGATCAACATGGTTTCTGATAGGGAGTCCGCTATCGCCACGTTCGAGCGGGTCGATGTCGCGGGGCGCTCCAACGTCGCGGGCGTCAGTTCGGGCTCGGCGCCGCGCGAGGTCTGGGCGTGGCTCGTGATCGCCGCGGCGATCCTGCAGGCGATCGAGTGGGTCCTCTTCACGCTGCGCTCGCGCGTATAGTGGGCGCTATGACACGACCCCACAAGAAGTCGCTCGCCGCGCTGCTCGCCGCCGCTTGCCTGGGCGCCTCCCCGGCCCTCGCGCAGGAGACGCCGCCCGATCAACCCCAGACCGTTGAGGAGGCGGCGGGGCGACCCGGCGCCAACGAGGTCACCCTGTCCCTCCAGGGCGGCTTCGTTTACGACTTCGAGACCGACCTGCGCGGCGTCGACTCGGAGGTCTCCATCGCCCGCACCGTGGGCGAGGTTGGCATCGACTTCCCCGAAGCCAACGGCTGGCGTATCTCCCTCTCACTCCGAGGCGAGTTCTCCAACTACGACTTCTCGGGCGACCCGCTCCTCGCGGGCCTCGACGACAACCGCTTCGAGGACTTCTGGACCGCGGGCGCATCGGTCTCCGCGATCTACTCGTTCGACAACCAGTGGACCGCCATCTTCTCGGGGTTCGCCGCGGCGTCGCTCGAGTCCGGCGCGGACTTCGGCGATTCCATCACGGGCGGCGGCATCATCGGCGCGGGCTACCAGTTCAACAGGAACCTGTTCATTGGCGGCGGCCTGCTCGTGACCACGCGCCTCGAAGACGACCCGCGCTTCATCCCCGCGCTCCAGATCAGGTGGAACATCAACGACCGCCTCACCTTCTCGACCACCGGCGCCGGGCGTGCCGTCACCCCCGTCACGGGCGGCTTCGGCGCCCAGCTCGCCGCCGACCTCGACGAGGCGGGCACGTGGAAGCTCGTGGGCTTCGCCGCGTTCCAGGGCCGCGAGTACCGCCTCGACGACGACGGCGATGTGCTGGGCGAGGGTGTGCTCCGCGACGACTCGGTCGCGGTTGGTGTGGGCTTCAACTGGGCGCCCTCCCGCAACGTCGAACTCGCCTTCGGCGGCGGCCTGGTCGTCTACCGCGAGTTCGAACTGCTTGACGAGGGCGGCCACGAACTCGACGACATCGAGGCGGACGCATCGCCCTTCGTCGGGCTGCGGTTGACGGTGCGGTTCTAGTCGCCTCAACGAGCCGCGGCCGTGACGGTGGCGGCTCGTCCCGCATGAGCCCGGCTATCCTTCGCCCCAGAAGGAGCCCCCATGTCCGATCAGCCAGCCCCGCAGACCGTTGAGGAAGTCCGCGCCGCCGCGGCCCAGTTCCAGGCCGACTTCAACGCGGTCCGTGAGCAGGTCGCGAAGGCGGTGGTGGGCCACGCCGAGGTCGTGGACGGCGTGCTGACGTGCCTGTTCACCGGCGGGCACGTGCTGCTCGAGGGTGTGCCGGGGCTTGGCAAGACGCTGCTGGTGCGCACGCTCGGGCGGGCCCTGAGCCTCGACTTCTCGCGCGTGCAGTTCACGCCCGACCTGATGCCCGCGGACATCACGGGCACCACGATCGTGCGCGAGGAGGCGGGGGGCGCGAAGGCGTTCGTGTTCGAGCGCGGGCCGTTGTTCGCACAGTTGGTGCTCGCCGACGAGATCAACCGCGCCACGCCCAAGACACAGTCGGCCCTGCTCGAAGCGATGCAGGAGAGGTCGGTGACGGTCGCGGGCACCACGCACAAGCTGCCCCGCCCGTTCTTCGTGATGGCGACGCAGAACCCCATCGAGCAGGAGGGGGTGTACCCGCTGCCCGAGGCCCAGCTCGACCGCTTCTTCTTCAAGCTTGATGTGGGGTATTCCGGGCGGGCCGAGCTGAGCGAGATCTTGACGCGGACGACGCGGGGCATCGAGGCCGAGGTGTCGCCCGTGATCGATGGAGATGGCATCCTCGCGCACCAGGCGCTCGTGCAGCGTGTGGCGATCGCGGACCACGTGCAGGACTACGCCGTGCGGCTTGTGCTCGCGACACACCCCGGCGGCGAGTTCGCGACGCCGACGGTGAACCGGTTCGTCCGCGTGGGCTCGAGCCCGCGTGGGGCGCAGGCGCTGGTGCTGGCCGCGAAGTGCCGGGCGTTGGTCGCGGGGCGGGCGACCGCCTCGACGGACGACCTGCGCGCCGTCGCGCTGCCGGCGCTGCGGCACCGCCTGCTGCTCAACTTCGAGGGGCAGGCCGAGGGCATGGCGACGGATGATGTGGTGCGCAACATTGTGGAGACGCTGCCGATGGAGATGGCGGCGGCGCGGTAGTGCTCAATCCGCCTCGTCGGGCGGCGACGCAGGTGCACGACGCTGCGCGAGGTCGCGCTGCAGATGAGAGATGTTGCTGTTGATAGCGTCCCACATCCGGTTGAGCTTCTTCCGCCGCGACTCGGCCCCATCGACCCTCCGGTTCGCGTCGTCGACTGCCACTTGTCGCTCAGCGATGGCAGCATCGTCGGCACCCGTGGCCCTCGCTTCTTGGAGTGCCCGTACAGCGTGGTCGTAGTCCTGAGACGCCCGAAGACGCGCCTGTGCAGCGTCCTCAAGCTCTTGCCAGACGACATCTCGCTCAGAATCGCGTAGCTCCTCCAGGATGCGCAGATCGGCATCGGTCCCAAACGCTCGGAACATGTAGTAGACGCCCACCACGGTCTCGACCTCACCCGCAGCCCGCGCGCTCCGGTAAAGGCCCAGCACGATCGGTCGGAGGCGATCTCGTTCCTCCGGATGACCCTCCGTCGCCCGTACAAGGCCGCCAACCGCCCCGATGCCCTCGTGTGTCGCCTTGTAGAGCCAGAAGGGGATGTCGTCGAGAATGGGCGTGCGGATCATGTTGACAGCCCCGACCGGCGTCTTCAGCTTGATCATTTCCTCGAACGCGAAGGGATGCTGCTCCTTGGGCAGGGAGCTTGTCCAGATGCGGTACAAGGGCCGTCCACTGCGACTACCCATGTCTGGGTTCTCAACGGCATGGGCAAGGTTGGCGTCGAACTCGGCCGCGTGGTCGGGGCGTGTACTACGGGCTTCCAGGATCAGAGCGAGCACGCGCTCGAGGGAGTACTCCTCGCCGGCGCGGAGGGAGGCGAGTAGCACTGCGCGACTGCCGCCTGGGAGAGCGAGCGCTTCATCGCGGACCGCGATGTACTCGTCTCCCATCGATTCAACGAGGCGGCGCTGCAGGCCCTGGAGCGCCACTCGATTTTCTTGAGGCGGGTCTGCAGCCGATCGAGCAGGGGTGACGACCAGCACAGTGGACAGCGCCCAGAAGAGCAGCCAAAGCCTGGCTACGGGCGACGTCGCGGCAGCCATTACGTCGCCGCCAAAGGCTGCGCCATCGACAAGTCAAACTGCCCCGCACGCTCGATCACTGTCGAACACTTCGGGCACGTCCGCCGCGCCTCGGGCCCGCCCCAGAAGCCATCCATCACCTTGTGCAGGTCCTCGTCGATGTGGGTCAGCCTGAAGCTGGCTTCGTGGACGAGCGTGTCGCACTCCTCGCAGTACCAGCGGAGCCCGTCGTCGTAGGTCTTACCATCGATCACGCGCGGGAACTCCACGATCAGGCCGATCGTGTCATCCGGGCGTTGCGGGCGGTGGGGGACCATGCGCGGGCAGAGCCACATCTCGCCCTCGCGGATGACGACGTGGTGGGGGGGTGTGCCGTCGAGCGGGCGGATCTTGACCGCGATGTCGCCCTTGAGCTGGTAGAACAGCTCTTCGGTGGGGTTGACGTGGTAGTCGTTGCGGTTGTTGGGGCCGACGGAGCAGAAGACGATGACGTCGTCCGCCTCGTTGCAGAACTGCTTGTTCATCACCGGCGGCTTGAAGTGCTCGCGGTTGTCCTCGACCCACTTCATCAGGTTGAACGGCTTGGCGATGGTCATCGGTATCTCCTTCCGCGCCGACAGCACGATGCTGCCGGGTGTGTGTGGAAGGACGATCGTAGCCGAGGCTCACCGGGCACGAAAGGCTACTCCGGGACCTGGAAGTCGCACGAGTTCCCGAACGCGCCGAGGAGCACATTCAGGTCGTCGGAGTTCGCCACACCGTCACAGTTGGCGTCGGTCTCGGTGGTGAACTGGCCGAAGTTGGCGAGCAGCAGGTTGAGGTCGGTGGAGTCCACCGTGCCATCGGCGTTGAAGTCGGCGGCGCAGGCGGGTGTGAGCACGGGCACGCCCGTGATGCGCCAGTACAGGCCGCCGGTCGAGCAGGCGTACACCACACGGGAGTCCGGCGAGGTGTCGATGCCCGACATGCCCGGCAGCCCGAGCCCGCCCAGGTCGAAATCCTGGACGAACTCACCGTCTGGCGTGATCTCGCGGATGCGCGTCTGGCTTGAACTGACGATGAGGATGTTGCCGTTGGCCGCCACGTCCATGTCGCCGAAGAAAACATCGAACGACGGGCTGCCCTCGGGCTGGACGGAGAAGCTGTCGAGTTGGGCGCCGGTCTGCATATCGAAGCTACGGATCACGTCGTTGGACCAGTCCACGAGGTAGAGGGCCGAGCCATCGGGCGCGAGCGAGCCACCCACGAGCTGGCCGATAGGCTCTCCGAGCACGAGTTCGGATATCACGGTGCCCGTGACCGGCTCGACCGCCCAGACGCGCTGTGGGTCTGACTCGCCGTTGAAGATCAGCAGTGACCCAGCGGGCACCTCGACCGCCGCAAGCATGAAGTCGACATGGGCGACATCGAGGTCGAAGTCGTTGCTGTTGTTCCCCGGCTGTTCGTACGAGGAGACGGGTGTGCCGTCGAGCTGTTGCACCTGAACGTCGCCGAAAGTCGGGTAGAGGAAGAGCAAGTCGGCGGCTTCGTCAACACCGATTGCGACGAGCCCGCCGAGCTCAGGGGTGAATTCCTCGACCGTGACCGCCTCGGCGCACGCGGTGCCCGCGAGCAAGAGTACAACCAGACCCGCACCGATGTTGTAGACCACGCCCATTCCAGTGCTCTCCCTTCGCGCTCACCACTCGGGGCGCTGCGTTGAGGCTACCCAGGCAACCATGACCAACCAAGTGGAAAGCGATGTGAAGGTGTGGTGCTCCATCGCCGTAGCGCGCACCGCACAATTCTCGGACGCGGCTAAGCCCCGATCCGCGTGCGCACGTCCCACAGTTCGGGGAACATCCTGATCTCGACCGCCTTCTGGAGGAAGCTGACGCCCGACGAGCCGCCCGTGCCGCGCTTGTAGCCGATGATGCGGGCAACGGTCTTCATATGGCGGAAGCGCCAGAGGGCGAGGGACTCGTCGACATCGACGAGCTTCTCGCACATCTCGTAGGCGTCCCAATGGTCATCGGGGTTGTTGTAGATAGTCGCGAAGGCCTCGATGACCGCCTCTGAACCCTCGCGTGGCTTCGACCAGTCGCGGTCGATCACGTCCTTGGGCAGATCGTGACCACGCCTCGCGAGGTACATCAGGAACTCGTCGTAGATGCTCGGCGCATTCAGCGCCGCGGCCACCTCACCGTGCAGCGCCGGGTCGTGTTCGAACACGCGCAGCGCATTCGCATCCTTGTTGCCGAGCAGGAACTCGATGATGCGGTACTGGTGCGACTGAAACCCCGAGGCGGGCCCGAGCATGTGGCGGAACTTCACGTACTCGCTCGGCGTGAGCGTCGCGAGCACGCCCCATTGCGAGAACAACTGACCCTGGATCGCCTTGATCCGCGCCAGGATCTTGAAGCAGGGCTCGAGTTCGTCCCCCTGGATATGCGCGATCGCGGCGCGCAACTCGTGGATGAGCAGCTTCATCCAGAGCTCGGAGGTCTGGTGCTGGATGATGAAGAGCATCTCGTCGTGGTGGTCGCTCTTGGGGTGCTGGGAGTCCAGCACGCGGTCGAGCGCGAGGTACGACGCGTAGGTCAACTGCCCGCCGAGGTCGGTGTGGATGCTCTGTTCGAATTCGCGCTGCGCCATGTGCGGCTCGTCCTCCCGCGCGTCGTACGCGCTCGGGCGATGCTACCGCATGCGGTTACTCGGCGTTCGCCTCCGCGACCGCCGCGTGGGCGTCGTGGCGCCAGGGCTCGTCCTCGGCGATGGTCACCGACCGGACCACGACGCCCCGATCGCCGAGCACATCGCGCGTCGGCGTGAACCCAGTGCAGGCGCCCGCGGCCCCCGCAGTGCCCACCACCGCCGCGAGCACGAGCCTCCGCCGGGTCCGGTCGAGGCGAGTGGTTGAGGGGGTGATCACGAGGGCTGCTTCGGTCATAAGTTCGCTCCGCGAGGGTGGGCGTGAAGGTCATACTGACGCCCGAGCCGGTGCGTGGGTCCGCCACACCCGGCCCTCGGCTCCCACCGAGAACATTCAGGATCGGCTCATCCGCGGATTCCCTTTGACGATCCGTACCCCGTGCCTCCGCCGTTCGGAGTGTGCTCGGGGTCCAAGCCGGATAAGCCCCGCCAACGGGGCGAGCCAAGCGGGTACGCTTTGCCCAACCCCTACAAAGAGAACGAGGTCCGCCCATGCCCCATTGCCGCTCGCGTGCCGCCTTTGCCCCGCTCGTGACACTCCTGTTGCTTACCCCGCTCACCGCGTGCGAGCCCGAGGGGGCCGAGCAGCCCAACCTCCCCAGGTCCTCCGCGTCGGAAACGCCGCTCGCCGCGTCCACGGGCGCATCCACCGCCGAGGGGTCCACCCCGACCGTCCCCCGGCGCGATGGCACGATCCGCATCGCCACCTACAACATCCTCAACCTCTTCGACGAGCACGACGACCCCGCCCTCGAAGGGCGAGAGGAGGACTTGTTCAGCAGTTGGGATGGCATCCGCGCCAAGCCCGCGAGCCAGCAGGAAGGCGTCGCGAAGGCGATCCGCGCGATCGATGCGGATGTGCTGTGCCTGCAGGAGATCGAGAGCAAGGATGCGCTGGTCGAGTTCCGCGACAAGTACCTCGCGGGCATGGGCTACGACTACGTCGCGTCGGAGGACATCGGCGCGGAGCGCGGCATCGAGCAGAGTGTGCTGAGCCGGTTCCCGCTCGAGGGCCCGGAATTCTGGGACAACATGCCGCTGGGCGGCACGCACCCCGAGCTCTACGGCAGCGAGCCCAACCGCTACGCGGGCGAGCCCATCACGTGCAGGCGTTCGCCCGTGAAGGTGACGGTGAACGTGCCGGGCGAGGACGGCGCGGAGGGGTACGACCTCACGCTCCTGGTCGTGCACCACAAGTCGGGTCGGTTCAACAACTACTGGCGCGAGCGCGAGTCGGTGAAGTTCGTCGAGTTGATCGAAGAGATCGAGGCGAGCAACCCGAACGCGAACGTGGCCATCCTGGGCGACTTCAACGCCCAGCCCGATGAAGTATCCATGCAGACCTACTTCACATCGGGCCTGACCGACGTGTGCACGATCGGCATCGACCTGAGCGAGTCGTACACCCATGAGAGCGGGCGCACGATCGACTTCATCCTGGTCAACGACAACCTGAAGGCGGAGGTGATCGAGGGTTCGGCGGTGATCTTTGATACGCCCATGAGGCCGGTCGGCGCCGACTGGCGGAACACGCCCGCGCCCGAGGGATTTGCGGCGGACCACAAGCCCGTGCTGATCGACATTACGCCACGCGACGCCGAGTGATCTTGTGGCGTTCGGAGGTCGACCGCTGCGAACCCTCACTGCGTTCGGGGCTCGTACCAGACTGACGCAGACCGGCCTGCGCTAGAATTCGACGGAATCAAACCATGGCCACACACCACCTCAAGATCGACGTCCACACCCACATCCTCCCCCCCGAGTGGCCCGACCTGGCCGACAAGTACGGCTACGGGCGGTGGGTCACGATGCTCCAGCAGCACGACGACCACGGGAAATGCTGCGGCGGGCGGATGCTCATCGATGGCGAGAAGTTCCGCGACGTCGCGCTCAACTGCTTCGACCACGCGGTGCGCATCGAGGAGTGCGATGCGCTGGGCGTGCAGGCGCAGGTGCTGAGCACGGTGCCCGTCATGTTCAGCTACTGGGCCAAGCCCGAGCACACGCTCGAGATGGCGCGCCACCTGAACGACCACATCGCGGGCTTGTGCAGGGACCACCCCGACCGCTTCATCGGCCTGGCCACGCTCCCCATGCAGTCGCCCGACCTCGCGGTCAGGGAACTCGAGCGCTGCATGAACGACCTGGGCATGAAGGGCATCCAGATCGGCAGCCACATCGAGCAACCCCGCACGCCCGATTGGAACCTGTCCGAGCCCGCGCTGTTTGAGGTGTTCGAGGCGTGCGACAAGCTCGGGGCGTCGGTGTTCGTCCACCCGTGGGACATGATGGGCGAGAAGGACATGGGCCAGTACTGGCTGCCCTGGCTCGTGGGCATGCCCGCAGAAACCGCCCGCGCCATCTGCTCCATGATCTTTGGCGGAATCTTCGACCGCCTCCCCAACCTCCGCGTGCTCTTCGCGCACGGCGGCGGCTCGTTCCCCTATACGATCGGGCGCATCGAGCACGGCTACAACTGTCGGCCCGACCTCGTCGCCCAGGACTGCAAGCACTCACCCTGGCACTACCTCGCCCAGCCCGACCGCCCGTCGAAGTTCTACGTCGATGCGCTCGTCCACTCCCGTAACGCCCTCCGCTACCTGATCGCCATCATGAGCGAGCAGCGCGTCGCGATGGGGTCCGACTACCCGTTCCCGCTCGGCGAGCAGAAGGCCGGCGCGATGATCGACTCGATGTACGACCTGACCGATGTTGTGAAGCGCCGCCTCCTTGCGGGCACGGCGATCGAGTGGCTGAATCTGCCCGATGGGGTGTTCGGGTACGAGCCGGCGCCGAGCTATACGACCGAGACGGCGCCTCCAGGGCGGTAGGGCGTGCCCAGCGCACCCCGCACCTCTCCAATCTCCATTCTCCAGAGAAGCCGGAACCCGCGACGAGCACGCTCGTCGAAGGCAGGGTGGTGGGGGGTCGTGTCTGCCTACCAAGGGAGAGAGAGGTACCGATGCTGAGAACTGCAAGCATGTGGGCGATGTGCCTGGGGCTCACCGCGGTTGCGCACGCCGGGGTGATCGAGGTCGGGCCGTTCGTGGGCGACCTCTCCGAGCCGTGCATCTTCCCCGACAAGTCCAACGGCGTATCGAAGCCGCTCTTTGACGGGTTCGGGGCCCTGACGAGCGAAGCGGGCACGACGTCGATCAAGATCGAGCTTTCGAGCACCTTTCAGGGGAAGACCGTGGTCCCGATCAACGGCCCGCACATGATCGGCTTCGCCCAGGGCCCGGGGCTCTTCGAGTTCTTCCAGCCCGTCGCCGCGTTCGGCGGTTGGATCAACACGAATTCGGGCGCGGACAACGCGCTCGTCGAGATCTACAACGGCGATCGCGAACTGATTGAGACGATCCAAGCGATTGTGCCGTTCTCGGGCGGGTGGACGTGGTTCGGGTGGCAGGCGGACGAGGGCATCGGCTCGATGCGATTCACGGGCAATGGCGTGGCGGACGGGTTCCTGTGGTTCGAGGAGATGGAGTTGCAGTTCATCCCGACCACCGGGACCGCGGCACCGGTTGCGCTGGCGGGCCTTGTGGCGGCGCGCCGTCGGCGACGCTGACGAGACCGAGGCTCACCCCAGGATCGAATACTCATACCGCCCCCTCACAGGGTCACCATCCTCGAACCGGGTTGCCCGGAAGATGTCCATGTCGTGGTCCGCCCATGAGCCCTTCACGATGTGGTGCGCCAACTCGCGCCCGACCTCTGGGCTCAGCTTGAAGCCGTGGCCCGAGAAGCCAGCGCAGGTGTAGAGGCGTTCGCACCCCGCGTGCGGGCCGATGATCGGGTGGTAGTCGGGCGTGCAGGCGTAGAGCGCGCTCATGCCGCCCCGTGAGCGGGCGCGTTGCATGGCGGGGAAGCGGTTGGCGAGGCGGGCGTTGAGTGTCGCGACGATGCCGTCCGCGATGCCCTCGGCCTCATCATCTGGATCGGGTACAGGCGGGTCGGCCTCCATGTCGAGGCCGCCGATGAGCGTCAGGCCCGCGGCATCGGGGCGGCAGTAGTACGAGTTGACGAGGTCGCACACGATCGGGTGGTCGCGATCGAATCCGCCCGCGTCGAAGGGGCGGCGCGTGAAGGCGATCTGGGGGCGCGTGGCGTTGATCGGGAGGTTGACGCCCGCGGTCCTGGCGAGCGGGGCGGCCCACGGGCCCGCGCAGTTCACGACTGTCCCCGCCTCGATCCGCTCACCACCCTCAAGCGTCACACCCTGGCAGCGCCCGCCGTCGGTCTCAATCGCGCGCGCACGCTCCCCGATACGCACCTCGACCCCCATACCCCGCGCCGCGTGCTCGAGCGCGTGGAGCACCAGTGCCGGGTCGCACCACCCCGCACCGGGCTCGTAGCACGCCGCGGGCCCATCGCTCACGTCGAAGCGGGGCTCGATCGAACCGACCCCGCCCGATGCGCCGAGCCCGACCATGTGCGTGTCGATGCCCCAGGACTGCTGGAGTTCGACGTTGTTGCGCAGGGCCTGTGCGTTCTCGGGCGAGGCGAAGAAGAGGCAGCCCGTGCGCCTGAACCCGCCGTCGTTAGCGAAGTCGCCCGCGAAACTGGCGAACCGCGCAAGCGAGTCGCGTGCGAGTCCGGCGGTGACCTCGTTTGAGTAGTGCTGGCGACAGATCGCGCCCGATTTGCCCGACGACCCGGCGCCGCAGAACCGCTTCTCGATGAGCGTGACGTGGCTGACGCCGAGTTGGCGCAGGTGCACCGCGGTGAACAGGCCCATGACGCCGCCGCCGATGATGAGGACGTCGCTTGTCATGCGCCGAGTCTAACGCCCGCCCCCGCGCCTTCAACGCAAGCAGGCACACGATCCCGGTCCGGACACTTGCATAGGGGGCAATGTGGGGCGACCTGCTCTCCTTGCATGTCCCGATCCCCGGTGCGTGAACACGGCACGCGACGGCTCTGCTGGCAGATGGGGTGTGGGTCGCGAGTTCTGCTGGGAGTATTCATGGGCGAGAGTTTGGCAGTTCGATTCTCTGTTACTAAGGAGGTGCCCCATGAAGCACGAGACACGCATTGCGACTGCTCTGATCCACTGCAGTCTGGTCTGCGCAGGAACTGCGCTAGGCGGGACCGCCACATGCCCGGATGTGGGCGAGGTCTCCGACGACCTGAAGATCTCCGAGGGCATCGGAGGGTTCACGGGCGAACTTACCCCGTCCCAACTCATCAACGATGACTTTCCCTCAAGTTCCGATGCGTTCGGGCGCGCGGTCGCTTCGATCGGGGATGTGAATGCGGACGGCATCGTCGACCTCGCAGTCGGGGCGCCGGGCGATGACGATGGGGCCGACTTCGTGGGCGCGCCGCACCTGTCTGACTACGGTGCGGTGTGGATCCTCTTCCTCGACGCCTCGGGCGAGGTCCAAAGTCACCAGAAGATCTCGGGCACGGACGGTGGGTTTGTCCCTGGCCCGTTCTTTGAGGTCAGCGGCGGCTTCGGGGCGGCGGTCGCTGGGCTCGGCGACCTCGACGGGGACGGCGTGCCCGACATCGCCGCGGGCATCCCGGGCAACTCGATTGGTGCATCGGACCTCGATCGCGTCTGGGTCCTGTTCCTCAACGCGGATGGGACGGTGAAAGCGCAGCAGGAGATCTCCGCGACCGCGGGCGGCCTCGTCGGGCCGCTCGACACGTGTAGCGAGGGCACGGAGAACTTCGGCTACGCGCTAGCGGGTCTGGGCGACCTGGATGGCGACGGGTCGCCCGACCTCGCGGTCGGTGCGAGGAACGACTGCGATGGCGGCTCCAGCAACAACGGCGCTCTTGGCGCGGTCTACATCCTCTTCCTGAACCCAGACGGCACCGTCAAGGGCGAGCAGAAGGTCTCGGCGACCCAGGGCGGATTCACGGGCGACCTGGAGCCGTTCGATCAGTTCGGCTACTCCGTCGCGTCGCTCGCCGACCTCGATGGCGACGGCATCACGGACCTTGCGGTGGGCGTGTACGGCGACGACGATGGTGGGGGCGACAACGTCTCGGACGACAAGGGCGCTGTCTATATCCTGTTCCTCAATGCGAATGGCACCGTCCACACCACGCAGAAGATCTCGGACACCGCGGGCGGCTTCGAGG
The DNA here is from genome assembly GCA_965228605.1 of Phycisphaerales bacterium. GTDB lineage: Bacteria > Planctomycetota > Phycisphaerae > Phycisphaerales > UBA1924. The sequence goes on along the minus strand of OZ245825.1, from coordinate 1,527,900 downwards.
GCGACCTCGAAGACGATGCCAGCTTCGGCGGGACGCGCTTTGGCGGATCTGTCGGCGGGATCGGAGACCTCGACGGAGATGGAATCGTAGACATGGTGGTGGGCGAAACGGAGGACGAGGAGGGCGCCTATTGGATCGTGTTGCTCAACCCCGATGGGACGGTCGAAGACGAGTTCCGCCTGACCGAGACCCAGCTCTCCTTCCCAGGCATCCCGGGCTACGACTCGAAGTCGTTCGCACGGGGCATCGCGCTCCTCCCCGACAAGACCAAGTCGGGCGGCGTGACCGTCGCGCTGGGCTATCCCTCAGACATCGACGCCGCCGAGCAGACGGTGGGCGGAGTTCGCATCGTGACCCTCGCGGCATGCACCGCATGCCCCGCTGATGTGACGGGCGATGGCGTGGTCGACTCGCTCGACCTCAACGGAGTGCTCGCAGCATTCGGCAGCGCGGGCGAGCTCGCGGGCGACGTGACGGGCGATGGCGTGGTCGATTCGCTCGACCTGAACGCCGTACTCGCGGCGTTCGGTGGGGGGTGCTAGGACAACCGGGCTCGGAGCGGGCGGCGGGCTCTCCTGCGGATATCATGGGGCACGCACACGTTACCCCGAGGGAGCCCGCCCATGTCCGATCGCGCGTACAACTTCTCTGCTGGTCCCGCCGTCCTCCCCGAGCCCGTGCTCGAGCAGGCCCAGAAGGACATGTGGAACATCTTCGGCTCGGGCATGGGCGTGTGCGAGCTGTCGCACCGGGGCCCGGAGTTCGACCGCATCCTCGCCGAGGCCGAGGCCGACTGCCGGGCGATCGGCAAGGTCCCCGACAACTACCGCGTGCTGTTCCTCCAGGGCGGCGCCACCACCCAGACCGACATGATCCCGATGGCGTGGCTCCGCAAGGGCACCACCGCCGACTACCTCGACACGGGCAAGTGGATGTCCGACGCGGTCAAGGAGGCGAAGGTCTACGCCGAGATCGCGGGCGGCAGCGTCAACGTTGCCGGCTCGACCAAGGAGATCAAGTACGAGCGGCTGCCGCGCGAAGAGGAGTGCTCCTTCACCGACAACGCCGCCTACTGCCTGTTCTGCTCCAACAACACGATCTTCGGCACGCAGTACTGGGGCCGCATCCCCAGGGCCAAGGGGCCGCTCATCTGCGATATGTCGTCGGACTACTTCTCGCGACCCATCAACTGGACCGATTACGCCATGACCTACGGCGGCGCGCAGAAGAACCTGGGGCCGTCGGGGCAGGCGCTCGTCGTCATCTCCGATGAGTTCCTCGCCACGGCACCGGACCCGGGTGAGGTCGGCGTCATGCTCGACTACAAGACCCAGTCCAAGAAGGAGTCGCGCTTCAACACGCCCAACACCTTCGCCATCTACCTCATGGGCCAGACCTTCAAGTGGCTCCTCAAGGAGTTCGGCACGCTCGAAGAGGTCGAACGTTACAACAAGGAGAAGGCGGCGGTCATCTACGACTACCTCGACGGGCAGGACTTCTTCATCCCCCATGTGGTCGAGAAGAACGACCGCTCGTTCATGAACATCACGTTCAAGTGCCCGACCGAGGCGCTGGACGAGCAGTTCATCAACGAGGCCGACGCCCAGGGGCTCAAGACGATCGCGGGCCACCGATCGATCGGCGGCATGCGTGCTTCGGTCTACAACGCCATGCCCATCGAGGGCTGCCGGAAGCTGGTCGAGTTCATGGCCACCTTCGCCAACGCCAACAAGGGCGCGGCGTCGGGGGCCGCCCACTGAGCGGAGGGGGCGCTGGTATGGGCATCGAGCAGGCGGCCATGGACATCGCCGCGGGCTTCAAACCGGCGATCGTCGATGTCGGCGTCGTGAGCTGGGAGTTCGACTGGGAGGCGATGCGCTTCACTTCGGTGTCGCCCGCCGCCGAGCAGTTGCTCGGGTTTCCCGTCGACGACTGGTACAGGGAGAGCTTCTGGTACAACTGCATCCACCCCGATGACCGCGATGCGGCGCTTGCGTTCTGCAGGGCCGCGACCCAGCGCTTCAAGGACCACCAGTTCCAATACCGGATGGTCCACGCCGATGGTTCGACGCGCTGGATCCACGACATCGTGTCGATCGACCAGAGGTCGCCCATCATGCTTCGGGGTATGTTCGTTGATGTCACCGCGCAGCACCGGGCGCGTGAGGCCGCCGTCGCGTCTGAGGCACGCTTCCAGCGACTCGCCGATGAGGCCCCCGTCTTCATCTGGATGACCAACGCGGACGGGCGCTGCACGTTCTTCAACCAGACCTGGAAGCGCTTCGCGGGCAGCAGCCCCGATGCGCCAGTCGACGGGCTCTGGAACCGCCTGCTCCACCCGGACGACTGCGAGCGTGCTGTCGATGGGTACAACGTGGCCCACGAGCACCGCATCCCGTTCGAGTCGCAGTACAGACTCCGGCGCCAGGACGGCACCTACCGATGGCTGCTCGACCGGGGCATCCCCCGCTACGAGGCGGGCGATTTCGTCGGCTACATGGGTTCTGCCACCGACATCAACGAACGCGTGGAATCGGAGGAGCTCCTCCGCGAGAGCGAGGCGCGGTTCCGTTTCCTGGCTGAGAACGCCCGCGACATGATCGCGCGATTCAGCGCCGATGGTCAATATCTCTATGTCTCCCCCGCCTGCCAGACGATCCTCGGGCGGACGCAGGAGGAGGTGCTTGGGCACCACGCATGGGAGTTCATCCACCCTGACGACCTGGACCGGATCAGGAGCCACCACGAAGGCGTGCTCAGCGGCATCCCGCAGACCGCGATCCTCAGGAAGCGGCACGCCGATGGTCACGACGTGTGGTGCGAGACGAGCGTCCACACCGTGCAGAACGATGAGGCGGGCCGGCTTGAGATCGTCGGCGTCACGCGCGACATCTCACAGCGCAAGCGTGCAGAGGACCGGCTCCGCGACACCGCACGCAGGCTACAGGTGACCATCGACTCCGTCCCCGCGATGATCGCCCACGTCGATGCAGACCAGCGATTCAGGTACTGCAACAAGCTTGCCGGGGAGGTCCTCGGCGTTCGCGTCGAGCACATCGTCGGCCGCACCCCCGCCGAAGCGTTGCCGCCCGAGATCGCCGAGACCGTCACCAATGCGGTCCTCACCGCCCTGTCCGGCGTCGAGGTCGACCACAACCTCACCGTCCGTCATCACGACCGCGAGCGGACCTACCGCCTCAACTGCGTCCCCGAACGCTACGGCTCGGGCCAGCCCGTCACCGGCTGCTTCGTCCTCGCACGCGATATCACCGACCGTCACAACGACAAGATCGCACTGCGCACGGCGCTCGCCAAGCAGGACGAGCTCATGCGCGAGCTCAACCACCGCGTCAAGAACTCACTCGGCGGCCTGCTCACGCTCGTCGACCTCTGCGAGCGGAGCTACCCGACCGTCGGCGCATTCGCCGACGCCATGCGCCGGCGCATCCGCGCGCAGGCGAACATCCACGCCGTCCTGACCACCAACCGATACGAATCGCTCGACCTCGCCGGGCTTATCAGGGTCATGCTCCCCCCCGATGTGCCCGGCCGCGCCGCTCTCGAGGGCCCCCCCCGTCAGCGTCCCCTCGCGCCAAGCGACGCCCATGGGCTTCGTCATCCAGGAACTCATGTCCAACAGCCTGCTCCACGGCGCCCTGGGCGATGCGGGCGGTTCGCTCGAAATCTCGTGGACCGCCACGCCGGTCGCCGAGACGGACTCTGTTGATGTCGTCATCGACTGGCGTGAGCAGGGCATCCCGCCCAAGGCGTTGAGCCCACCGGGGACCGGGACAAGGCTTATCGAGGGCTTCATGCGGCACGAGCTGGGGGGCAGCGTGGCGTTCAACTACGCCCAGGGCTCGCTCCACCACACGCTCCGCGCGCAACTCCGCCCCCCGGCACCCGCGGCCGTTCAGAACAGCCCGAGTTGATCGGGGTCCGCTCCGCCCTTGCGCCGGCGCTTCCGGCGCGATGCGCGCCGGGGCGGAGGCGCCTCCGGCGTACGTTCTGGCACGGGACGATCCCTGCCACCGCCGCCGCCCTCCACCACCGAGCTGAACTCCCCATCGCGCACGCGCGTGCGCACCACATCGCCCGGCCCCACCTCATCGCCCGAGCGCACCACACTCCCATCGGCCCGCGTCGTGACCGAGTACCCCCGCGCAAGCACGCTCGCAGGGCCCGCGATGATCAGCTCCCGCTCCAGCGCGCTGAGCCGCTCGCCCCGCACGTCGATGAGCAGACCGCCCGCCCGTTCGAGCGACTCCCGCGCGCGCTCCAACCGGCGCGGGTCGGCGCACCGACGGAGGACGCGCGCGATGGGCACCGGACAGTCGAGCACCGCCTGCGCCACCGCCCGCTCGTTGAACGCCCACAGGTCCTCCATCGACCCGCCGCCGCGCGTCACGACCACCGCGTCGATCCCGAGCTCGCCATGCCGCGCCGACAGCTCGCCCAGCGTGCGCACGATCGCGGGCGCCGCGCCGTCGCCCTGCACGGGCACATCGCACACCACAAGCTCAACCGCCGGGCAGCGCCGGCGGGCCGTGTCGATCACGTCCTGCAGCGCAGCGCCCGAGCGCGAGGTCACCACCGCGACCCGCCGGGGGAACGCCGGCAGGGCCCGCTTGCGCCCAACCTCGAACCACCCCAGCCCGCGCAGCTCCTCGCACAGCGCCCGGAACCGCAGCTCCAGCGCCCCCGCCCCGACGGGCTCGAGCTTGTCCACGTAGAGCTGCGTCTTGCCCTGCTTCGCGTAGAAGTCGACCCGCCCCGTCGCGACGACCTCCTGCCCGTTCTCGGGCGTGAAGCCTTGCTTCCGTGCCGCCTGCGCGAAGCACGCGCAGCTCACCACCGCCCCCTCATCCTTCAGGTCGAAGTACCAATGCGTCCGATCGCGGAAGCCCGACACCTCGCCCACCACCCGGATCGGCGAGGCGATGCCATCGCGGAGCGTCAGCGCGATTATCTCGGCCAGACGCGAAACGGGGACGGCCCCGTCCCGCACCGCCGGCGCCGCCGGACCCTCTGCCTTGCGCGCGCCCCTTGCCTTGCTCGGGTCGAACAACCCCATGGCCCGAGGATAGAGCGTCCCCGCATCCCGCGTGGAATAGCCTCCCTGCCCCGTCCGTTCAACCGGGCCACACAAAGGAGCATCAACCATGAGCGATGTGCTGCTCGCGCCCGTGACGATCGGAACACTCCAGGCCCCCAACCGCATCCTGATGGCCCCGCTTACGCGCTCGCGGAGCAAGCAGCCGGGCGACGTCCCATGGCGGCTCAACGCCGAGTACTACGCCCAGCGGGCCTCCGCGGGCCTCATCGTCTCCGAAGCCACCCAGGTCTCGCCACAGGGCAAGGGCTACGCCTTCACGCCGGGCATCCACTCCGACGAGCAGGTCGCCGGGTGGCGGCTCGTCACCGATGCCGTCCACGACGCGGGCGGGCGGATCTACCTCCAGCTCTGGCACGTCGGGCGCATCAGCCACACCGACCTCCAACCGGGCAACGCCAAGCCCGTCGCGCCCTCCGCAATCCGCGCCGACTCACAGACCTACACGAGCAACGACTCGGGCATGGTCCAGGTCTCCGAGCCCCGCGCCCTCGAGCTCGACGAGATCCCGGGCGTCGTCGACCAGTTCCGCCAGGGCGCGCAGCGCGCCAAGGACGCCGGCTTCGATGGCGTCGAGGTCCACGGCGCCAACGGCTACCTCATCGACCAGTTCCTGCGCACGGGCACCAACAAGCGCACCGACGCCTACGGCGGCCCCGTCGAGCACCGCACCCGCTTCGGCGTCGAGGTCACCAAGGCCGTGCTCGACGTCTGGGAGCCCGGGCGCATCGGCTACCGCGTCAGCCCGCTCGGCGACTTCAACGGCATGCACGACGACGACCCGAAGGACACGTTTGGCTACCTCGCCGAGCAGCTCGGTTCGCTGGGCATCGCGTTCATCGACGTCGTCGAGGAATTCGCCGGCAGTGGGGGGCGCGACGACGACGCCAACGAAGCGGTCTTCAAGGAGATCCGCACCCGCTTCAAGGGCGCGGGCGGCGGCGCGTACCTCGCCAACGGCAGCTACGAAGCCGACTCGGCGCGCCAGCGCATCGGCGACGGCCTGGCCGATGCCGTCCTCTTCGGCAAGCTCTTCATCGCCAACCCCGACCTCCCCGCGCGCATCGCACAGGACGGGCCCTACAACGACTGGGACCAGTCCACGTTCTACGGCGGCGACGCCGCGGGCTACACCGACTACCCAGCGCTCAGCGCATGAGCCCCCACGCAGGCCCACGCGTTGCCCCCGCACCCCATCCCCGCTAGCGTCCGCCCCATGGACCTCTCCCTCAACGACAAACGGGCCCTCGTCTGCGGCAGCAGCAGGGGCATCGGCAAGGCCGCCGCGATCGAGCTCGCCTCGCTCGGCGCATCGGTCACCCTCTTCGCGCGCGACGCCGACCTGCTCTCCCGCGTCGCGGGTGAGCTCCCGACGCCGCACGACCAGAAGCACACCTTCCTCACCGCCGACTTCCACGACACCGCCGTCGTCGCGCGCGTGGTCCACGAAGCGGTCAGCGGCGATGGGCCCTTCCACATCCTCATCAACAACACGGGCGGCCCGCCCGCGGGCCAGGCCATCAACGCCGACCCCGACGAGTACGAGAAGGCCTTCCGCCTGCACGTCCTCACCAACCAGGTCATCACGCAGGCCGTCGTGCCGGGCATGCGCGAGGCGAAGTACGGCCGCATCATCAACGTCATCTCGACGAGCGTGAAGGCGCCCATCCCGAACCTGGGCGTGTCCAACACCATCCGTGGCGCCGTCGCCAACTGGGCCAAGACGCTCGCGAGCGAACTGGGCCCCGATGGCATCACGGTCAACAACGTCCTGCCCGGCTTCACCGAGACCGACCGGCTTGATGCGATCCTCTCGGGCCGGGCCGCGAAGGCGGGCGTGAGCGAAGCCGAGGTCGCCGAGAGCATCAAGGCCACGATCCCCGCCCGCCGCTTTGCGCGGGCCGAAGAAGTCGGCGCGGCCATCGCGTTCCTCGCGACGCCCGCCGCGGCGTACATCAACGGCATCAACGTCCCGGTGGATGGCGGGCGCACGCCGAGCCTGTAGGCCCGGAGCCCGGCACCCGTCCCCTACACTCCCGGCATGGCCCCGCTCACCCGAGCCCGCGCTCTGCTCCCCGGCTGGCGTGCCGTGGTCGTGTGCATGCTGGTCGGCGTGCTGATGGCGTTCGCGGTTTCGTGGACGCTGGCGGTTGGGTACGGGCGGGTCGGCGGGTGGAAGCTCACGCGGGGCACGACACGCTGGCTCGCGCTGTCCGATGACCACGCACGGCGAGTCCGAGAGTTCTATGACCCGTCAGAGGTCACGCCTATCCGCGAACTGGCGTGGCCGATCGGTGTTCCCACAGGCTGGTCGGCACCGCGGGTCCGGAGCGTCCGGGGCGGCATTGGGTATCACCGCGTGAGTACCGCCCGTGGGGGAGAACCGTTGAATGACTACGCGATCAGGTCGTGCCTGTCTGGCCTGCCCTTCAAAGGCCTCCGGACCGATCACCTAACCGAAGATTACAGACTCGTTCGCTCTAACCCCTGGCAGAGCGGGATCCCCCTCGACAACGGCGCTTCACTCCCCGTCCGCCCGATCTGGCCCGCCTTCCTCGCCAACACCGCCTTCTACGCGATGCTCACCTGGGCCGCCGCCCTCGGCGTGCGCACGCTCCGCAACCGCATCCGCCTCAAGCCCGGCCAATGCCCGCACTGCCGCTACGACGCCACCGGCCTCACGCAATGCCCCGAGTGCGGCACGTTCCTTGTTGTGAAGAAGGAGCAGTGCAATGAGTAGGGATCACGGATCAGTTCAGATTCCATCGAGGCTGCGGGGACTGTTCCGCGTGGTCATGGAGAGACGCCGGCCGGACCTACTCTCCAACCTCTCAGGCGATGGCGAGTTCACGATTGCGATGAACGACCGCAGTCTGGTCCAGGATGCCCTCGGCGACGAGTTGTTCGAGAACGGAATCGACAGGGAGGGCGTAACCGATTGTGGGAAGGAGATCGAGGAGTTGATCTTACTATTTGTGACAATCACTGACTAGCTCGACCACGCACGCGTCAAGCCGCCAGCGATGTCGCCGTGCTCTTCTTCACCCCACCCCCAACCCCCGCATCAAACCCCCCGAACTGCATCGTGTACACCGCTGGTGCCCCGCGCTTCGTCGAGCGTTGCGCCGTGATGCGGTACGTCACCATGCCGTCAACACCGCTCACTCCTCCCCCGCCACCCCCGCCACCCCCAACACACGCCCCGCGCGGCAACGTCTCATCGACGAACCTCCGCTTGCCCACGGCCCCGAGCGGCTCGAACTTCCCACTCCCGCCCACCTGCCGCTCGATGAGGTAGATCGTCCCCCGCGTGCCGGTCGGGTTCCTGCACTTCCAGCTCAGCTGCACCGTGCCCGCCTGCTCGACCACGGCCCGGATGTCATGCGGCCTGCCCGGCGCGGGCGCGGAGCCGGGCTGCGATGAGGTGTCGGGCTTCGGGATCTGCGCCTTGGCGTACCCCGGACGATGGCGAGCCAACCCCCTGACGTGCGCGATGTCACGCATCGCGTACGCGACGCGGGGCATCTCGTCATGCGACAGAGCGGCCATGCCCGCCGAGACAACCCCAATGGCGGCCGACTCAGAGCCGCGGGCTTCAGCCCGTGCGGTCCCCCGGTTCGACACGCGCTGACCGAAGACCGCGGGGGCTGAAGCCCCCGGCTCTGAAGCTGCGCCGCCCCTGTACGAGCCCCGAACGCGGTGAGGGGTTCTTCACGTTGGCCCGCCAGGACCCTTCGTTCCGTTCGGGGCTCGTACCGATCGGCACGCCCCGTACCATCCCCACGTGCCCACCCCACCCCCACAACGCGACACCAAGCCCGCCGCGCTCGCCGGCGCCCTCTGGCCCGGCGGGTGGGTCGCTGCGCTCAGCGTGGTGTTCGGCGTGGTGATGACGGTCGGGTCGGCGTGGGCGATCAGTGCTTCCCCGCGCCTGCGTCCCTTTGAGCCGGTCTACACCCGCTCCATCCTCAGCGAGGAAGTGCGCGGTGGCTGGGCCGATCCCAACCACCGGCCGGGCATGCGATGGCCCTCGCAGACGCCTCCAGACTGGCCAGCGTATCCCGATGCGATCGAGGAGTGGCGATCAATCGGATGGCGTCAGACCGCGGCGGTTCACATTCGGTCGGTCGATTTCCTCCGCGTCGCCAACGGTCGGCGGTACGGCCTGCCAGTCCCTTGTCTGATGACCGAGCAGGCCGAGACGGGCGATGATCCCCCTGTCGAACACTTCGACAGCGCCTGGCAAACCGGCCTCCCCATCGGCGACCTCCGCCTCCCCATCAAACCCATCCTCCCCGCCTTCCTCCTCAACATCACCTTCTGGACCGCCATCCCCTGGCTCGGCGTGCTCGCCATCCGACACGCCTGCGCCGCCCGCCGCGCTCGCCAGGGGCGCTGCGGCAACTGCCGCTACCCGACCCTCGGCCTGCCGCGCTGCCCCGAGTGCGGGACACCCGTGCCGGATAGCAAGCTCGACCTCGTCGATGATGGGGCGTGACCAGGCCGCCGCGGTCGCCGTCTGGACTGCCCCAACGGGCGCCTGTCCGAGCGCCCGCCGATTGGGACACGCGACGGGGCATCAGCGCCGTATCCTCTTTGCATGAAGGACCCCGACCGCCAGGTCGAGCTGACCACCGCGCACAACGAGCCCGCGGCCGGGGCGATCGTCGCCCTGCTGGACGATGCGGGGATCGACGCGTGGAGCCGCCCTTCGGACTACATCGGCGGCGCGGTCGGCGTCTTCGGCACGCTTTCCATGACGCCCACGACCGTGATGGTGCGCGAGAGCGACGCCGCCCGCGCGCGGGCGCTGCTCGAAGAAACGCGGTCGGACTCGGTGGATATCGATTGGGGCGAGGTGGATGTGGGCGACGAGCCGGAACCGGTGCCGGGGGCGCGGGGTGAGCGGGCTTCGCTGTCGCGGTCGTCGCGCGGTGTTGGCCGGGTCGCGGTCTGGGTGCTGCTGCTGAGCCCGCTTGCTGTCGTCGCCTATGCGGTTGTCGTGAACGCCTGGTCGCTTCTCAAGCCAGCGCCGGTGTATGAGCCGGTTGACCTGAGCGAATGGCCGGTCGGGTTCGTCGAGCTGGGCGATATCACGATCACGACGACGATCGACGGAGTTGAGCACAAGACGAAGCTCGACGCTCGTGAGCCCGAGGCAAAGCCCGAAGCGCGGTAGCTCCCATGCTCGCCGACGCCGCGGCCAGCGCCCCCGACGAGAGCGCCCCGAGTTGGCGCTATCCTCCTGCTCATGGAGACCCGGCCCGGAGAGCCAGTAGACCCCTCCCCCCTCGCGATGACGCGCGAGGCGTTCGTCCGCGCGGGCGTCGAGGGAGGTCTGCGTCCCGGCCAGGCCACCAACGCGTACACCGCCTTCTGGCGCGAGGGGGTTGACCCGCGCGGCACCCCCTCCCCCCTGGTCCCCGAGCCGACGAGGGTGCAGCGCTCGGACTCGGACCACGGCGAGGTGCGGAAGTTCCTGCTGCCTATCCCGGGCGCCTCTCCCGGTGGCCCGGCTCGCCGAGCCGGGTCTCCTTCTCTTCCTCCCTCCTCTCTCTCCCAGCCCTCGGAGAACCCGGAAGACCCGGCTCGGCGAGCCGGGCCACCAACTCCCCGCACCCCCCGCACCCTCCCCGACACACTCGAGACCGAATCCGTCATCATCCCGATGCGACGCGGTGATGAGGTGTCGTACACGCTCTGCCTGTCCTCGCAGGTCGGGTGCGCGATGGGGTGCGACTTCTGCGAGACGGCGCAGATGGGGCTGATCCGCAACCTGACCACCGCCGAGATCACGCAGCAGTGGTGGGCCGCCAAGCACCACCTCGGCGTGGCGTGCAGGAACATCGTCTTCATGGGCATGGGCGAGCCGCTGGACAACGCGGCGGCCGTGCTCGGCGCGATCGAGGTGCTGACCGACCACCACGGGGCTGCGCTGGGCATGAAGCGCATCAGCCTGTCCACGGTCGGGCGGCTTGATGGCCTGGCGATGCTGCGCGACAAGGTCGCCCAGCACGGGTGGAAGCGGCTCAACCTGGCGGTGTCCATCAACGCGCCGAACGACGAGATCAGGTCGAAGATCATGCCGATCAACCGCGCCATGCCGCTGGGCAAGCTGATCCCCATGCTGGAGACGTGGCCGATCCGCGGCGGCGGGACCGGCGGGGCGATCTGCTGCGAGTATGTGCTGATCCCGGGTGTCAATGATGCGATGGAACACGCCGATGAGCTGGCCGAGCTGCTGCGCAACGTCCGCTGCTGCGTGAACGTGATCCCGTACAACCCGCGGCGCGACTCGCCCTGGCCTGCGCCGAGCGAGGAGTCGGTGCTGCGCTTCCTGCAGCGGCTGGAAGCCCACGGCCAGTTCTGCAAGCGGCGCGTCACCAAGGGACGCGAGTCGATGGCCGCGTGCGGCCAGCTCGGCAACGAGAACATCCGCAAGCGGCGGCTCGTGGGTGTGACGATCTCGTAGCTCCTCGGTGGACGGGCATCTTGCCCGTCGCTCCTTCCCTTCCTCCCCAACGACTCCGTTATCCTCCGCACCATGCTCCCCCTCGTCGCCACCGCCGCGGCCTGCGCGTTTGGTCTCTCGCTCGTCCTGACGATCTGCGTGCGCGCCCTCGGCCGACGCCGCGCCCTCCTCGATGGCCACGGCGCCGCGGGCCACACCAAGCTCGAAGTCCGACCCGTTCCCAACATTGGCGGCATCGCCATCTTCTGGGCCATCGCTCTTCCCATCGCAACGGGCCTCGTCCTCATCCGCCTCACCGACAACCAACTCGGCCCCATCACCATCCCCGATGCGCTCAGCGACCACATTCCCGGCATGCGCGCCCAACTCGCATGCGGCTTCACGCTCCTCGCCTGCATGCTCGGCCTGCACATCGTCGGCCTCATCGACGACCGCAAACCCATGGGCGCCCTCCCGAAGCTCGCGTTCATGGCCCTCGCCGCGCTCTCACTCATCATCCCCTTCGACGTGCGCCTGCTCGAAGCCGCCGATGGCTACGTTGGCGGCGCGTGGCTCTCCATCACCCTCACGCTCCTCTGGTTCCTCGCGGTGACCAACGCGATGAACTTCATGGACAACATGGACGGGCTCGCGGGCGGGGTGGGCGTCGTCGCGTCGGCGTTCTTCATGCTCGCGGCGCTGTCGAAGCCCGAGCCGCAGTGGTTCGTCGGGCTGACGCTCGCGGTGCTGATCGGTGCGCTGCTCGGCTTCCTCGTGTTCAACGCCCCGCTCCGCGGGCGGGCGAGCATCTTCATGGGCGATGGCGGCTCGCTCGTGGTGGGGTTCCTGCTCGCCTTCCTGACGGTGCGGACGACGTATGTGCCTGTGGAGAGCGCGGGCGATGGCGCATCATCGTGGTACGCCGTGTTCATGCCGCTCTGCGTGCTGGCGGTCCCCATCTACGACCTCTGCTCCGTCTCCCTCATCAGGCTCTCGCAAGGCAAGAGCCCCTTTGTCGGCGACCAGCAGCACCTGTCGCACCGCCTGCGCGCACGCGGGTTGTCTGTGTGGCAGACACTTGCTGTTGTCTATGGCATTACCGCGCTCACAGGCCTGTCGGGTGTGTTCCTCGCGCGGCTCGACGGGTGGGCCGCGGCGCTTGCGGGCGCACAGGTTGTCGTGGCGTTAGTTGTGCTGGGCGTGCTCGAGCACGGCTCATCGCGCACAGCGAGCGCGTGAGCGACCGGCTACGCCTTCTCGACGACCAAGCCGATCATGGGCGGCGTCCAGAAGAACCCGCCGGGCGTGCGCTCGACCTCCGCGAGTTCCTCCATAATCGCGAGGCGCTCGTCCTCAGTCAGGAACCCCGCCGCGACGACCTTGGGGAGGAAGATCGTGAAGAACGTCATGGGCCACTGCCAGCGCGTCTCATCGGGCCGGATGACCGCGCTGATCGGGTAGAGGTCGCGCACGCGCAGCCCGTGGCGGTGACACATCGCCGGCAGCTTCCGACCGATGTCCGAATCCGCGCGCTGCGATTCGTACATCCCGAGGATCCCCTTGCGCAGCAGCGGCAGCGTGTCACACCTGGGACCCCAGAACAGGTTCCGCCACGCGCAGTAGTCCTGCACCGCCCACCGCCCGCCCGGGCGGAGCACGCGCGCCACGCTCTCCACCACCCGCTCGGGCTCGGGGGTGAAGTGCAGCACCCACCGCGTCCACGCGCCATCGACCGAAGCCTCGGGCAGGTCGATCGCCTGCGCATCGCCTTCGACCACCTCGATCGGCGCCGACCCCTCGCCGCCCACGGATGCGATGCTCGCGCGCAGGTAGTCGAGGTACCGGCGCGACTCATCGAGCGCAATCACCCGCCCCTCTCGTGTGAGCAACTCCGCGAGCTCTCGCGAGGCGAACCCTGGCCCGCACCCGACGTCCAAAATGGTCTGCCCCGGCGCGAAGTTGGCGCGCCGCCACAGCTCGTTGGCTTCGGTCGCCCACAGGCGGTGCTGGAAGCCCATGCGTTCAAGCTCGGCAGGGTCCGTGCCGAGGACGTACTCGCGTTCTTCCTGAGTGGTCATGGCCGGATTATGCGCCGCATCCTGGCGTTACGCCTCAATCAATCCCCGTGCTTCTGGCGGAGCCTCGTGCTCAGCCGGAGCATCAACTGCACGCGCTCGATCTCGTCGAGCCAGTCCTGGAGCGTGCCCTTGAGCTCATCGCCATCGACCGGCGCGCCGGGCAGTTGGCACGAAGCGCCGAGCTGGCGGGCCGCCATCGCGCGGTAGCGGGTCAGGGTGCGGTCGCCGAAGACCGAGCAGGGCTCGAAGTCCTCGGCCATGATCACCGCGACCGGGACGCGCATCCCGCCGCAGATCTTGAGCTGGGCCGCGAGGTCCGCGTGCTCGTCGCGGTCGGCGTACCGCACGTCGACCAGGTGTGACCCGTTGCGCTCTGGTGTGGCCCGCGCAATGCGCTCGAGGAACGGCACCTGCTGCACGCAGTCGCCACACCACACGCCCGACGACACGAGCACCTTCATCTCCCGCGTGAACCCGCCCAGCAGTTCCTTCTGCGCTCCGCTCAGCTCCGCCGCGTCGTACACCTTCGCCCACGCCTGTTGTTTGTCAGGAGCGCCGGTCGCCACGTAGTCGTCGTAGCGCTTCGCGCTCTCGAAGTGGGCGCGGAGGAAGTCGGCGGTGAGGACGGGGGCGGTCGTAGCGGTCTCGGGGGGCATCGGTCACCTTTCGATCAACGGGCGTGCGTGTCCCCCAAGCCTAGGAGACCAACCGCTCGCGGGCCCCGCCCCCTCAACCCATGAGCATCCCGAGCACCGCAAGCACGACCTGCAGCAGCACCGTGTACACCGCCGCGATGATCGCCGCCTGCTTGAACGTCGTCTCGCACACGAACCACGTCAGCACGGTCAGAATGCCGAACCGGATCGCGTTCGATGTGACCCACCACGCCTCCGACGGGATGTGCTCAAACAGGAAGGCCAGGGCGACGATGTGCGCGATGGCCGTCACGATCAGGATCCCGACGCCCTTGGGCACGCCGTAGTCCTCGCGGGCGACCGCGTTCGCGATCCACGTGAAGAAGAAACCAAGAATGAAATGGATGATCAGGATGTAGAGGATCACGAAGATCCCGATGGCTCCTAGCATATGTGCTCCCTCGATTCGCTCGAACCGTCAACGGTGCATCGGGTTCCGACGCCGACGCCTTCTCTGCATGATTAAGAGTACCGCCGTCCGGGCACGCCCACGTGTCGGATCGCGGCCTCGCTGAGACATGTACCCGCAGACCGCTCAAGCGCCACCACCCTGTCGGGTGGCTCACCCGTCGGAACACACCCATGCCTCACTCCGGGCGCACATCCAAGCACCTCTGGATCGGGTGGCGAGGCGCCACCCTCTGCATCGCCTTCGCCCTCACCATGACGCTGGGCGGCGCCTGGCTCCTCGAGGGCTTCCACGCGCGCACCAACTGGGGCCACCTCGACAAGGTCACTGCGGTCCGCGAGGGTGGCGTCCTGGGCGGCATGCAATCGCACGACATCCGCGCCGTGCTCGACTGGCCCGCCCCCGCCCCGCCCGGATGGCTCGAACCCGACATCCTGATCTACGGCCACGGGTTCGGCTACTACCGCGCCAACGCGGGGCGCGACTACAACGGCATCGCCGTCCGCAAGTCGGGCTGGCCCATGCTCGCAATGCAGACCGAAGCCGCGAGCGAGGGCAACTCGCCCATCGAGCGCGGCTGGGGGGCACGCGGCTACCGCGTCGGCAGCGCGCACCTCCCGCTGCGACCGATCTGGGCGGGCCTCATCGTCGACCTCGCCCTCTGGACCGCATTGCCATGGGCGATCATCGCGGGGCTGAGTGCGGCCCGGGTGCGCCGGCGCATGTCCCGTGGCCTCTGCGTGCGCTGCCGCTACGACATCCACGGCCTCGAGACGTGCCCCGAGTGTGGCGCCCCAGCCGCCGCGACCACCGCCCCGCCCGTCCGTCCCGGCGACCATGGGGCTTCGCCGCACACGCCCCGCTGAACCCGCACGGGGATCCCCAGGCCCCGTTCGTTACCATGCGTGACCACGGGAATATGCGCCACTCAGACCCGTGCAACGCGGAGGAGACGCCTATGGCCAACCGCTCGTCGCTCATTACCGCCGCGCTTGGCGCGTGCCTGGCCGCGAACGCTCTGGGCGCAGGCCAACGCGTGCGCACCGAACTCATCGTCGGCTCCGACGGCGAACTCGCGCGCCGCGAGGCCGCCGTTATCCCCGCAAGCTGGCGGCTCGACGACGGCTACGAACTCTCCCTCGCACAACCCACGAACGCCGACACGGGCGATGACATCGCCGCCGCCGCAGACAGCCCAGCGGGCGGCGGTGGCGCGTCCGACCTGGCCCAGAAGCTCCAGAACCCCGTCGCCGACCTGATCAGCGTGCCCTTCCAATTCAACTACGACGAGGGCTTTGGCCCCAGGGACGCCTCGCGCTACACCCTCAACATCCAACCCGTCATCCCGATCGAGCTCAACGAGGACTGGAACGTCATCTCGCGCACCATCATCCCCACTATCCACCAGGAGGAACTCGCCGACGGGCTCGACTCCGACACGGGTATCGGTGATGTGGTGCAGTCGTTCTTCCTTTCGCCCAAGGAGCCCGTCGGCGGGTGGATCGTGGGCGTCGGGCCGGTCGCGCTGCTCCCGACGGGCACCGACCCGCAGTTACGCTCCGAACAGCTCGGGCTTGGCCCGACCGCCGTGGTGCTGCGCCAGGAGAAGGGGTGGACCTACGGCGCCCTCGTCAACCACATCTGGGGCGTGACGAACCCCGACGACCGAGAGGAGGTCAACGCGACCTTCCTCCAGCCGTTCCTCTCGTATACGTGGCCCACCGCCACCTCGCTCACGCTCAACGCGGAGATGACCTACGACTGGAACGAGGACGAGTGGACCATCCCGCTCAACTTGATGGTCGGGCAGCTCACGTCACCTCGGCACGCAGCCCGTGAACTTCCAGGTGGGTGGTCGTTACTACGCGGATGCGCCCTCGGGCGGGCCCGAGTGGGGGCTGCGCTTCGCGATCACGTTCCTGTTCCCGAAGTAGGGCGACCCGCTCGTCGTGCGCTTACACGGGGCGGGCCGGGACGCCGAGTACGGTTGCGCCCGGCGGGACGTCCTTTGTCACCGCGGCGCCCATGCCGACCACCGCGCCATCGCCGATCGTGATGCACTCACGGACCACAGCCCCCGCGCCGATGTGCACGCCCGCGCCGATCTGCGCCTCACCCAGGACGACCGCGCCCGGCGCGATGTGGGTGTGCGCACCGATCCGCGCGTGGTGCGACACGATCGCGCCCGTGTTGATGAGCACGTTGTCCGCGAGCTGCACGCCCGGCTGGACGACCGTGCGCGCGAGGACCTGGCACCCACGCCCGAGGGTGGCTTTGGGGGAAACCGTCGCGGACGCGTGGCGGACCTCGCACGGCCCGAGCCCCGCGCCGAGGCACACGCCGAACAGCCGGTCTCGGTGGCGGATGGGGCCCGTGCTGGAGATGCCGATGATGAAGGCGTCGGCGTTGAGCGCGCCCAGCGCCTCGTCGTCATGAAGGAGTTCAGTCTGGCCGAGCACGGGGTGGCCCATGACGGTTGCGCCCTGGAACTCCGGCGCCGAATCGAGGAAGCCGATGACATCGGCGCCGGCCGTGTGGAGCGCATCAACGAGCACGCAGGCGTGCCCGCCGGCGCCGATGCAGAGGATGCTGGGTCTCGGTGGCATGCCGGAGTGTAAAGGACGGGGACGGGGCCCGATCTCGCCTCACCGGCACACGTCGCCGAAGGCCGCGAGGACTATGTTGAGGTCGGCCGAGTCGGGGTCGCCGTCGCCGTCATGGTTCTCATCGGCCTCTCCCTCCGTGGAACGTACCGTCGGGCCCCAGCCTACCAAGAGCGGCGAGCGCCCTTCAAGACCTCTCGGCGTGGGGACTCCCTTCGTGATCGCGGGGCCGCGGACGGCGTGGAGGCGAGCGCATCTCTCGGACCATCGGCTCACGCGGCGAGCGGGCGGGCGCGCTGCAGACACCCTTCGCCCTCCCGAGCATGGCGCGCCGAACCTGACCGGCCCCCGGCCAAGCGCGGGGCCGGTCAGCAACGTTCGCCGAACGCCGCGAGCAGCAGGTTCAGGTCGCTCGAGTCCGCATCGCCGTCCCCATCGATATCGCCTGCGCACCCGCCGCCGATGCACCCGAAATTGCCCAGCAGGATGTTGAGGTCCTGCGAGCCGATCGAGCCGTCGCCGTTCAGGTCCTCGGGGCACGCCGGGCCGACGCAGAGTGTCGCGTGGTCGGCGAAGTGGCCCTCGAACTCGTTGGGTGGCGCCTGATTGGCGACGTTCTCGAAGATCGACAGCACCATCTCGATGGTCTGTGTCTCGACGGGCACGGGGACCTCGATCGTGATCTGCTCCCAGGTCTCGGGATCACCATCGGAGATCAGCACTTCGCTGTCGAGCAGGATCCACCCGTCCGGCGTGCAGTCATCGAACACATCCTGGGCCGGCTTGTCCCAGCACCGGACTGTGATGCGGAACTCGGTGTCGGCGAGCGGCGCATCCACCCGGTTGAACGAGCAACTCGCCGTGATCACGGCGTTGCCGCTCGCGATGAGGCCGGCGACCGGCGCGGCGTCGATCAACTGGCCGATGTCGCCGCCGAGCCCGTTGCCCTGCGGGTTGCACGCCGGGATGGTGCTGTCGATCTGGAGCATCTGCGCGCCGTCGAGCGGCGTGATGCCGGCGGTCGGCCCGACGAACGTCGCGCCGTCGATCCCCCATACACCGGCCAGCTGGGGCAGGTCATCACTCGGCTGCCCGACCTCGAAGCTCCCGTTCGTCAGCAGGGGGGTGGTCAAGGCCAGCGCCGGGGCGGCGGGCACGAGAAGGGGCACCAGCGTGCCCACGGTCAAACGCCTCGACGCCATGCTCCACTTCCTCTCGCGGGCTCTGCCCGCTGTGGGCGAGTATGGAGGAAGCGCCGGTGCGATGCAAGACCCAATGGCGAGAAGGCCCGGGGCCGAGCGTCGCCTGCGGCCGCTGCGCATCTGATCGGCGGGGTGGGCCGCTTCGCCTCAGAACGCGGCGCCGAACGCTCCGAGAACGATGTTCAGGTCGCTCGAACC
This sequence comes from Phycisphaerales bacterium, assembly GCA_965228605.1. Lineage (GTDB taxonomy): Bacteria > Planctomycetota > Phycisphaerae > Phycisphaerales > UBA1924. The sequence goes on along the minus strand of OZ245825.1, from coordinate 1,509,151 downwards.
CACAACGCCATCGCCATCGAGGTCTGCAGGGCACCCGGGGCACACCCCGAACGACCCGAGCACCGCGTTGAGGTCAGCCGAGCCGACACTCCCATCGCCGTCGATGTCTCCCTTGAGCCGCTGGACCTCGGCCGCGCGCCACGCGGTGAGCGCTTCCCACGGGCCGTTGAGCACCATGTCGTCGAAGTCGATCCCCTGGGCCTCGAAGAACGCCCGCTCGCCCGGGTACTCGCAGCCGACGAGCCAGTCGGCCGGCTTGCGGAGGGCCGAGGGGATGCCATCGGGGTCGTCGTGGCAGTACATCTGATCGGCCATCCCGCCGGCTCTCGCCTTGTCCGGCGCGTTGATGTGCGCCGCGATGTCGAGCGCATCCTGATCGGTGAGGGTCTTGGGATCGTCGTAGGGCATGTGCGTCTGGACGTACGCCGCGAGCACGGGCGTGCGGTAGAACGCCGCACCGCGCGAGTACCCGTCCTGGACGCCCCAGAGCGCCGGCACCCGTGGACGCTCCTCCCCAACCTTGTACTCACCGATGCCCGGGCCGTCCTCATCGTGGCATTCCGAGCAGCTGGTCCCGTACAGCATCGCGCCCCGGGCCGGGTCGGCCCGCATCGAGGAGACGCCCGCGATCGCGGGGAGCCCGGGGCCGGCCTCGGGTGGCAGGAGCGTCCAGTCGTCCTGGGCCGCGGGGTCGATGATGCCGTCGGACACCCAGTGGATGTAGTCGACGAGCGCGACCATGACCGGATCGGTCTTCTCGGGCGCCTGCGCGGCGTTCATGCAGTTCCGGAAGCAGTCGATGACCGAGTCCTCCAGGTCGCGGTGATAGCCGAGCGGGCGGAAATACGGGCCCAGGCCCGTCTCCGGGTCCGCCTGGTACTTGCTGGGCGACTGGTACACGGGGGACCCGAACGGCACGTGGCCACCGGTGAAGTGGCAGCTCGAGCAGGCCGTGACGGTCGTGACATACGGGTCGCCGTTCGGGTACTGCGTGTTCCCATCGGGCCCGAGCGTCTCACTCGTGTGGTGCATGTAGAGGTAGCCCAGGAACACGTTCGGGGGCGCCGTATCGATGTCGCGGCACTCGAACCATGAGCTCATGGCGTCGCAGTCCGGCTCCACCAGGTCGTGCCCCTCGAACTCCAGGTCGTCGCCGACGACCGTACACACGGCGGCGCCGAGCGCGCCAAGCAGGACGATTGCGATCCACCGGTTCATCTGTGGTCTCCTTCTCAGAGTGCCTGTCCAACTCAAGCAAGGAGTCAAGCCGCTGGCGCTGTGATACGGGGAGCCGGCCGGAACCGCGAGCGAGCCGGCGTGTCCGTCTTTGTTTCTGACGAACAGTGCCAGGCCTTGGGGTGGGTGGCATGGTCAGCCCTCAGATGGCCATGTCTCTGGTGAGCCCGGCATGCCCATCCCTTCGGGCTGAGCATGGCACCCAGAGGGCGGGCACTCGGCGGGATGAGCATGGCGCCCGGACGCTGGGGGAATCCAAGCGTGCCCTAGACTACAGCGTAGCACTGTCAGAGGCGGACAATGCCGCCCGCCGCGCTGGCGACTGACACCCTCTTGGGACCTACAAGCAGCTCAATGGTCGGTCAGGGTACCGACAATATGTCCACAGCACACATCACCTTGCTTGACGTTCGGTGTCTGTGCGCTTATCATAGATCTCGGAAATCCCGCGACTAACGGGATACTGGCTCCAAGAATGTCTAAGCAGACGATATTTGGTCCAAAGCAGGAGATATGTCATGGGTGACGAGGCAATCAAGTACCTGAAGGCTCTCGTGTTTCTCCAGTTGCAGCAGGTCACCGGCGCTGCGTTCGACAAGCCCGAACTGCTCCTGTCACAGGCGGGGTTTAGCGCCAAAGAAGTTGGAGAGATGCTCGGCAAGTCGGAGGGTGCGGCATCGAAGGCCATTTCGCGGGCAAAGAAGGCGACTCAGGAGGCGGACAAGTGAGTGACACACAGGACATCGTCCAGGCGATCCATGACCTCACCCGGGTGATGATCGCACTTGACGGCGGGTGTAGTACGCGATCGGAAGCGATTCGGAAGTTGGATGGCCTCGGCATCCCGCAGACCCGAATCGCTTCCATTCTGGCTGTGAAGGCGAACGACGTGTCATCCGTGCTCGCGAAGGACCGGAAGCGCAAGAAGAAGGGGGAGTCCAACGATGGGTAAGTCTGTGGGGATCGAGGATCTGCTCACACAAGCGAAGATCACGAACCGACTCCTCGCGGCCCAGCTTCGAGCGACCTGGGCGCAGAAGGACTTGGTTCGACTGCTGATGACGACAGGCGCGACCGACCGTGAGATCGCTGATGTCCTGGACACGACGCCAGCCACGGTGTCGGTGACGAAGCAACGGCTGAAGAAGAAGTCGAAGGCCACCGCTGTGAAGAACAAGGAGAGCGAGGATGCCGGAGTCTGAGCACACACAGCGGGACATTGCTGCGATTCGAACGCAGCTCGACAACGTCGAGCGCATGACGCGCCTCTCAATCGCCGCGAACCCGAACAGCCAAGCTCACGTCGAAGCTCTGCTCAGAGCGCGCGCTGGCGCGCCCGAGATGTACCTCTTGATGGCGGACGGCCCGAAGACCCCGGAACAGTTGAGGTCGTTGACAGGCAAAAGCCAAGCTACGGTCTCGAAGGTCTGTTCGCATCTGTTCGAGTCAGGCCTCATCGAGCGGCAGCCTGACCCGTCGAATTCTGGCGGCATCATCTATCGTTGGCACGAAATGGAACGTACTCTAGGGGTGGCACGCATTGCACGGCGACTCGTCAAGAAGTGATAGGCGCTGGGCACTCGACGCGATAGCTCGCGCCCTTCGCACCTACGGTCTGACCGATCCCGGGGCGTTTGGTGATGACGTGATCGGGCTCGAACACCCGAGTACGGCAGCGATCAAGGGGCTCATTCGTCGGCACCATCTCCTGCTGCCGCCGGGCGTCGGCGTAGGTCTGGTTGCGGGCACAATTGCCAGCGAGATTGGTCGTGATCGTCCATCTTTGCCATCCGAACCAGACCTCGAAATGAGCGTATGGGAGATCGACGAGTTCGGGCCATTCCAACACAGCGACATCTCAGGTATCGCTGCACCGCTCTCCCTGCTTGAGGATGACATCGAAGCGCGGTTGAGCGACTTGTTGGAGGTCGTACATCAGCAGGGACACAACCCGACGGAGACTAGCGATCTGCTTGGGCACGGTCATGTCAGCGGACAGCAGACGACAATTGCCTGCCTTCTGAAGGGTCGATCGGTCAGTGTTCCCATGCAGCCAAAGCACGCTGGCAAGAACGGCGATCAGATCCCGCGCCTCTTCGACGCGCCTGCTTCCGTCTTCCTCGTGCAGCATGTCCATGAGATCACAGAAGGTGCGCGACGCCTCGCGCGCCAACACGCGAGCTTTCTCCGATATCGGGGGCAGTCTGCTCGCGTGGTCTTCATGGACTGGCGTGCGACCGCCCGGATCATGTGCGGATCAGTTCGCTCAGAGGCAGACCGGTGACGGCGGGTGCTGCGCCCGAAGACAGGTCGGAGACCTGTCCCACCCAAGACCCCAGACCCGGAACCCGAGACCCGGCTCGGCGAGCCGGGCCACCGTGGGACTACTCCCCCTGATCCAGCACCGCCATGAAGGCCTCCTGCGGGATCTGCACCGTCCCCACGGTCTTCATCCGGCTCTTGCCCTTCTTCTGCTTTTCGAGGAGCTTGCGCTTGCGGGTCACGTCGCCGCCGTAGCACTTGGCGGTGACGTTCTTGCGGAAGCCCTTGATGGACTCGCGGGCGATGATCTTGCCGCCGATGACGGCCTGCAGGGGGATCTCGAACTGGTGGCGCGGGATCTGCTTCTTGAGGCGGACCAGCAGCTCGCGGCCGCGCTTGTCGGCGTTGTCCTTGTGGCAGATGAGGGAGAGGGCTTCGACGGGGTCGCCGTTGATGAGGATGTCGACCTTGGCCAGGCGGTCGGCGCGGTAGCTGGTGATCTCGTAGTCCATCGTGCCGTAGCCGCGGGTGATGCCCTTGAGCTTGTCGTAGAAGTCGTAGATGACTTCCGCGAGGGGGATCTCCCAGGTGAGGAGCTGGCGCGTCTCGGAGACCATCATCTGGTTCTTGAGGACGCCGCGGCGCTGGCCGCACAGGTTCATGATGTCGCCGATGAACTCGCCGGGGACGATGATCTCGACCTTGGCGATGGGCTCGCGGAGTTCCATCCATTGCGATGGGTCGGGGAGGTCGGCGGGGTTGGTGATCTCCATCTCGCCGCCGTCGCGGGTCTTGAGCTGGTAGGTGACGGTGGGCGCGGTTTGGACGATCTCGACCTTGCCCTCGCGCTCGAGCCGCTCCTGGATGATGTCCATGTGGAGCAGGCCCAGGAACCCGCAGCGGAAGCCGAAGCCGAGCGCCTCGGAATGGACGGGGGCGTAGGTGAAGCTCGCATCGTTGAGGGCGAGCTTCTCGTGGGCCTCGCGGAGTTCTTCGAAGTCGGTGCCCTTGCCGTCTTCTGAAGAGGCGGGGTAGAAGTCGCAGAATACCATCTGGTGCGGCTCTTCGTAGCCGGGCAGCGCCTGCCTGGCGGGGTCGAGGTCGAGCGTGACGGTGTCGCCGACGCGGACGTCCTTGAGGGTCTTGATCGACGCGATGAGGTAACCGGTCTCGCCGGGGCCGATCGATTGGACCTTGGTGGGCTTGGGCGTGTACTTGCCGAGTTCGGTGACGGTGAAGGTGCGGCCCGTGCCCATCATGCGGATCTTGTCGCCGTGCTTGATGCGGCCGTCGAAGACACGGATGTAGACGACGACGCCGCGGTAGTCGTCGTAGTGCGAATCGAAGATGAGGGCGCGGAGGTTCTTGGTCTCGGGTTCGCGTGGTGGGGGCAGGCGGTCACAGATGGCCGCGAGGAGTTCCTCGACGCCCTCGCCCGTCTTCGCGCTGACGAAGATGCAGTCTTCTGCGGGCAGGCCCAGCACCTGCTCGATCTCCATCGCGACCTCTTCGGGCTGGGCCGCCGGGAGGTCGATCTTGTTGACGATGGGGATGATCTCGAGGTTGTTCTCGACCGCGAGGTAGGTGTTGGCGACGGTCTGGGCCTCGACGCCCTGGGTGGAGTCGACGATGAGGATCGCGCCCTCGCACGCGGTGAGGGCGCGGGAGACCTCGTAGGTGAAGTCGACGTGGCCGGGGGTGTCGATGAAGTTGAGCATGAAGGGCTCGCCCTTGTGCTCGTGGGGGACGGTGACCGCTGACGCCTTGATGGTGATGCCGCGCTCGCGCTCGAGGTCCATGTCGTCGAGGAGCTGCTGGCGGGCCTCTCGGTCGGAGACGGCCTTGGTGGACTGGAGCAGGCGGTCGGCGAGGGTGGACTTGCCGTGGTCGATGTGGGCGATGATGGAGAAGTTGCGGATGTTCATGGTGCGGCGGGTCTCGGTCGTTGACGATGACCGCGCTCGGGCGGCCTGGGGGCGGCTGGGGGGGGCTGGGGGGTTGCGGTTGGGGTGGCGGTCGGGTCGGCGGATGATAGCCTGCGCGCGCGGGTTGACCGTTGGGGGCCGCTCCCGTGGCGGGCCGAGTGGCGAGGCTTCGACGCGCGCTGGTCAGGCCGTGCGGCTGGCGGGCCGGGTTCTGCGGGCGGCGGCGCCCGCACCGAGCAGCAGCACGAGGCCCGCGCCCGGCGCTGGGATGGTGAACGCGACCGCGGCGACGCCGCCCGGGTAGAGGAGCGTGGTGACGAGTTCGCCGTTGTCGGAGATGCCGGTCCGGCCGATGTCCTGTGAGGTTGAGCCGACGAGGTCGCCGAAGCCGACGATCGTCTCGAACACGCCGGGCTCGACCTCGAAGGCATCGCCCTCGCGTGCGAGGAGGAACGGTGTGCCATCGGGCCCGGTCAGGAAGAGCGCTTCGTCGTTCTGGGCCGTGACGCCGTCGCCCATGAGTGTGGCGAGGAACCCGACCTGCCCCAGCGCATTGATGAGCGGTTGGTCGAAGCCTTTGAGGAGCGCGCCGTTGAGGCCCGGGACCTCGGCGCCAGTCGCGGCGATCATCTCGAGATCGGCGCCGGGCGTGGTGCGGTAGACGACGACGTCGGAGGGGGCGGTGTTGGGGTTGTCGAAGTAGCCCAGGAAGGCGATGTTGCCGTTGTCCGCGAGCGCAGCGCGGGAGACGCCGAGCACCGTGTCGGGCCCGTTGGGTCCGATGGCCGTGCCGCCCTCGTAGGCGACGAGGTGGATGTCGCCGGGCGTGCCGGCCCAGATGCCGTTCTCGTTGCCATCGGGCCCGTCGAGGTAGCCCGTGAACGCGACCTGGCCCGTGTTGTTGAGCCTGACATCGTTGAACCCATCGTTGTAATTGCCGTTGAAGGTGTAGGGCGTGCCCGGGGCCAGGGTGTCGGCCTCGGCGACGAGGGAGAGGTTGCCGGCCTGCCCGGCCCACACGCCCGAGTGGGGCGTGTTGCCGTTGTATGCGCCCGCCTTGAACGCGAGTGTGCCGTCGTTGTTCAGGCTCGCGACACTGAACCCCGCGAAGAGGAACCCGGCGTCGAGGCCCGGCGCCTGCGTGCCGCCCTTGACCGCGACCTCGAGCGCCCCGGGCGTGCCCATCCAGACCGAGGCGTAGTCGATCCCGGGCGCCGAGGTGGACGCGGAGAACGCGGTCACGCCCGCGTCGTTGATGGCCGCGACCACACCCGGCCCCCAGAAGCTCACGGGCGGGTCGTAGCCGGGCGGGGTGTCGCCCTCGCGGATAATGAGTTCGAGCTGATCGGGTGTGCCCGAGTAGATCGCGCTGTTGTTCTGGTTGTTGACGCCGGGCCCGAGGAGGCTCATGTCCATGACGATCAGGCCCGTGTCGCTCAGCATGGGGAACTCGTTGGAGCACCCGATGCACGGGTTGTTGAAGCTCACGCCGGGCAGTCCCGGCGCCGGCTGGAACCCGTAGACGACGGTCTGCAGGCCCTGGGCGGTGCTGAGCCACACCGCGGAGGTGTTGTTCTCGATGTCGGCGCCAAACATCACATCGCCCCTGGCGTTGATCGATGGGCGGTGGATGTACTCGAAGTCGAAGGGGCCCGGGTAGCCGAGCGCTGGCGTTCCCGACCGCACGATCACGCGCGGCGCGGGGAGCACGGGCGTCTGGCTGGCCGCACAGATGCCCGCGGCCGCGGCAAGTTCAAGGATCATGGTCTCTCTTCTCCTCCTCTTCCCCCACGAGTCTACACGCGCACAAGCGCGCCCCGAGCGGGGAATCCCGACTCCCGCTCAGTTGGTGTTCTCGGATGTCGGAGCGGCTGGGGGCGTGGTTGTCGTGGCGTGGGGTGAGGGTGAGGTGGGGTTGGGGGTGGGGGGGATGCGTTCGCGCACGTAGCCGCACTCGGGGCAGCGCAGGGTGGTGGCGGGGAGGCCGCGCAGGTCGAAGGCGCAGCGGCCGCAGACGTCGATATCGTGCCGGCGCAGGACCTCGATCACGAGCGTCAGGGTCGCGGCGTTGCGCGCGAGGATGACGACGAGCTGGGCGATGAGGAACGCGAGCAGGATGACGACGGTGTGCGCGCGCCCGAAGGCGGAGAGCGCGCCCACCACCGCGCCGGTGGAGACGACGGCTGCCGCGATCGCGGAGGCCGGGCGGAGCATGGGCGACCGCTCGCCCTTGATCTCCGCGACCACCGCGTCGTAGACGTCGGGCGGCAGGTCGAGCGGGGCGAGGTGATGGCGGATCGGGGCGAGTGAGAACACGCAGAGAGGTTAGGGCGCGCAGTCGTCGCCAAACGCCGCGAGGAGGCGGTTGAGGTCGGCCGAATCGGTGTCGCCATCGCCGTCGATGTCCCCGCCATCGGTCGAGCCGAAAGCGCCGAGGAGGGTGTTGAGGTCCGTGGAGTCGACAGCGCCCGAGCCATCGAGGTCTGCGGGGCATGAGGTTGGTGGCAGCGCCCAGAGGATGACGACGCCGCCCATGTTCGAGACGCCGACGATGATCTCGGGAAGGGGTGTGCCGCCGCCCAGGTCGGCGATGGTGAGGCCGCGCCCGCCATCGACCTCCCAGATCTTTGGGCCTGCGACTGGCGTTCCGTCCGCGTTCTCCAGAAGCAGGAGCGGCCCGCCGAAGCTGCTTGTCTGCGCGGCGTCGGGGTCGCCATCGCCGTCCAAGTCGGCGGCCCTGATCTCGCCCGCGAGCGTGCCCTGGTTGTCGCAGTCGTAGGTGGTGTACGCGCCATCGCCCGCGTTGTAGGAAAAGCCTGGGCAGGCGAGGTTGCTGCCGAGCACCGCGTCGAGGTCGCCATCGCCATCGACATCCGCCATGTCGAGCGCGCTCGGGCCGGCGTAGCCGAACGTCGTCTTGACGGGGAAGTTGCCTGCGCCATCGCCCAGGCGCACGACGATGGTGTCGTACATCGAGCCGCCGATCAGGTCGAGGTGGCCGTCGGCGTTGAGGTCGGCGAGCGCGACGGCGGGCATGGCGACCTGTCCGTCGTGGGCGGTGTCGAAGGTCAGCGCGCCTGTGCCGTCGTTGCGCCAGATGCTGAACTCGCCGCCATCGGTGCTCGGGACCGCGGCGAGGTCGAGGTCGCCGTCCTCATCGATGTCACCGAGCACGGGCCAGCCCGGGCGCGAGAGGCCGTCCTTCAGCACGACGATCGGAGCGGCAAGCCCGCCCGCGCCGTCCCCCAGGTAAACCGCGCCGTGTTCCCCGCCCACGAACACGTCGAGCAGCCCATCACCATTCAGGTCTCCGAGCGCCAGCCTGCTGTAGGTGGTCGCGTTGGTCCCCACGGGGAGGTCGTAGAGCGTCGGCGCTGTGAATGCGCGATCGCCAATGCCGAGCAGGATGGCGAGCTGCTCGCCACGCACGATGAGGTCGTTGATGCCGTCTGCGTTGAGGTCCGCGGCCTCGACCGCCGCGGCGTTGGGCGTGACGGTGTAGCCGATGCGCTCGTAGGTGACGCCGCCGAAGCCGACGATGCCGCCAAGGCCCCCGGCGTGTGCCGGCGCTGTGCACGCGAGCGCCAGAGCCGCTCCACCACACGTTGTCCGCACGATCGGTGATCTGGCCATGATGCGCCCTCCCTGTGGGAAACCGCATCTCAGGGTACCGCGCGGCAAGGGTTGGTCCAAGGGCGTCCTTAGATGTGCGGGATGGGGGGATGGGACGGGGGGCGGCGGTCAGGGCGCGCAGTCGTCGCCAAACGCCGCGAGGAGGAGGTTGAGGTCGGCCGAATCGGTGTCGCCATCGCCGTCGATGTCCCCGCCATCGGTCGAGCCGAAAGCGGCCAGCAGGGCGTTGAGGTCCGCCGAGTCGATGCTGCCGTTGCCGTCGAGGTCTTCGGGGCAGCCCATCGGCACGATGGGCGGCGCGAACGCGATGCCCTGCGGGCGGAGCAGGTCGAAGTCGCCCACCGAGACGTACGCGCCCGGGTTCACGATCACCAGGTCGCCGGGCGGCGCGTCGTGGCGCACGGCGTAGATCGTCGCGGTGCCGGGCTGGATCGCCGGGTCGAGCGTGGTCTGCGAGAACGCCGGGTTGAACAGCACGTCCGGGTTGGGGTTGTTGAGCGGGAGGGAGATCTGCGTGGCCTCGGGTGGAACGCCGTTGAAGTTGAAGATGATGATGCGGTCGTCGTTGGGGTCGTGGGCGATCTGGTCGTAGTCGGGCCCGATGCTCGGGCTGAGCGCGATGAGCGCGCCGTTGGGCGCGATCGCGGCGACGCGGTCCTCGGTCGTGATGGCCGGGTCGGTGCCGAAGTTGACGTAGATGCCCTGGTCGAGCGGGCGTGCGGCGACACCCGCGATGCGGATGAAGCCCATGCCGTCGAAGGCGGTGATGGGGACGGCCTCGACGTCCTGCGTGGCCGGATCGATGAAGACCAGCGATGCCGGCAGCAGCCCGCCGTCGGTCGCGACGGCGACGAAGCGCTGCGTCGGCGCGTGCCACGCCAGCCCACTCGACTGCAGGCCATCGGGTCCATCGAAGGCGAACAGGATCGTCTGCGATGCATCATCGAGGTCGATCTCGACGAGGTGATAGACGTCGTCGATCAGGCCGATGCCGTAGAGGTTGGCCGTGGGGGGGGCGGGTGGGTCGCCGGCGAGAACGGTCATCGCGCACGCGGCGCAGGCGAGCGCCACTCCAAATCGATCGTGCATCATGAGTCTCTCTCCTCGGCCGTCATCGGCCTCGATCAAGTCTAGCACGCATCGTGCGTTCCTTCGGGCCGATAAGCGGCGGGTTGTGGTGCGCGCCCGCGGCGCCAAGGGCCGCGTTTGCCATCGCGGCCCTTGGTGGAGACCCGGGCGTCCAGTACCCTTGCAGCGGGAGGAGACCCCCAATGCAGAAGACCAACACGCTCCTGATCACCGCGGCCGCCGCGTGCGTGCACACCATCGCGACGCCCACACCCGCCGCCGCGTCCACCCTCTACGGCACGACCCTCACCGACGTCGGCACATCGACGTCAACCGTCGTCACCATCGACCCGGCCACCGGCGCCGCGACACCGCTCTTCACGTTCACGCTGCCCGACGGCCTGATCGCGGCGCGCCTCACGTACCACGACCCGTCGGGCGACCTGCTCTCGCTGTTCCGGTCGGGCGGGGTGGGCAACGACTTCCGCCTGGCCCGCATCGACCTCCAGACGCAGGCCGCGACCAGCGAGCCCATCACCGGCCTGCCGCCGGGCGTGGTCGAGATCGAGGGCCTGGGCTACGACGCGGCCAACGACCGCACCCTGATCTCGCACGGCCCATCGTTCTTTACTGACAGCATCTCGCAGATCGGGCTCGACGGCGCGGTCATCGCCAGCTCCGGCGTGATCTCGGGCGTGACCGACATGGACAACATCGACTTCAACGACGCCGCCGGTTTGGTGTACGCGACCGACTTCAACGCCAACAACCCTCCGCGCGTGTTCCAGGTCATCGACCCGCTCGGCACGCCCAGCGCCGCCGGCCTGTTCGACCCGGGCCAGGAGGGCGACGTCGGCGATGTCGCGCTCGACCCCGACACGGGCCAGCTCTACACCGCGGGCTTCGGCGCGTTCGATTCCAACCTCGTCGCCGTGTCGGCGGCGGGCTACGTCGCCGTCGGCCCCTACAACATCGGCGCGAACATCGGCGGCCTGGCGTTCGCCGGTGATGTCACACCACCGTGCCCGACCGACCTCAACGGCTCGGGCGCCACCGAGTCGGGCGACCTCAACATCCTGCTCGCCGCCTTCGCCTCGACCAACGCCGGCGACATCGACGGCGACGGCGACACCGACTCGGCCGACCTGAACCTGCTGCTCGCGGCCTTCGGGACCGACTGCCGGTAGGACAAAGGCACCAGGGACCAGGGACCAGCCATGACGCGGATTCCGTAAGCGTTGATGGATGCTGCGCGAGCCCTTCGCAGAGATCGAGAGGCGTCGTGAGGTCCTTGCCACGAAGCAGCCTGGGGTGGTGAGCAGGTGATGAAGCGCGCCCGACGGCCCGGGGTCCGGGAGGGCGGCGGACGCCCGTGCGTCAGGAACTCCTATCATCTGGTGTGGCTGGCTTGCTGCTGCTCATCCTCAGCGTTGTTTTCATCGCCATGGCGACCAAGGGCTGGTGCGGGACGCGGGTCGGCGACGCTCCGCACTGCGCAGCCTGCCGATTCGAACTGACCGGTCTGCCGATGGACACCCCCAAATGCCCGGAGTGCGGCGTGGTGCTGGGCGCGCCTGCCGCTGTGGCCATCGGTCGTCACGAGCGCCACTGGCGGCGCTTCGGGATCGGCGTCGGCGGGCTGGCCATCATCGGCGCGATCGTCATCATGGGCGCGCAGGGGGCCATCTCGACGCAGCGGGTCATCGGCGTGCTGTCGACGCCGACGCTGATCGAGTGGGGCATCGAGCGGCCGCGCTCGCCGATCGCGCGCGACGCGCGCGAGGTGCTCGAGGGCCGCCTGGCGAAGGGCGCACTCACCGATGCCCAGCAGATGGAGATGTGGCGTGCGATCGAGCGGTCGCTCGAACGCCCGGGCAACATCCACACCGACGCCGTCGACTGGCAGGTGCTCGCGCTGACCCGGGCGCCCGCGACGTCGGCGGGGGTGAGGGCGGCCGTCACCGAGTTCCTCCTCGCGCGGATCGTCGATCCGGCCAAGCCGTGGAGCGGGATGTGGTCGGTCGCCCTGCAGGAGATGGTCGCCGCCGGTGAGATCGGGAGCGATGCCCTCCAGCCGGCGATCAAGTCGGCCTGCACGCCCAGGCTGTGGCGGCTCGACGACACCCCGGTCCGCCCGGGCGAGACGTTTGTGCTCAACCTCGACTTCCCGGCGGGGCGGATCCCCGCGTCGGGCGCGCACCTGATCGAGGTTGCGCTGCCCGATGGGTTCACGATCTACCGAGAGCGGGGTCACCGCTTCGTCCGCGGCGATGAGCCGAACATCGCATCGAACTGCGCCCCGGGCCTTCCCGTGAGAGGGATGGCTCCGTCGAGCTTTGCGATGCTCATCCGCGCTCCGGACACGCCCACCATCGAGAACGCATACGTCCGCATCCGCTACTCACCGCAAGCAACCCACCTCCGCGCGTTCGCCGCCGATCCCAACTCGTGCCCGTGCACCGTTGACCTGGTGGCAACGCTCGCCTTGAACGTTGAGGATGGTGAGCCCTCCGGCCCCAACCCCAAGGAGGCCATCGCCTCATGGGTGCGCCGACACCTGCACCCGCACCGATGGACAGGAGGCACGCAGTCTGGATCCCGCCGGCACTTCACCCTCAGTCTCCAGTTCGCGATCGACCCGGGGCTTCAATTGAAGGCCTCGCTCGCCTCATCGGGGATGCTGCTGGCCGAAGCGCCCGACGGCGAGCGCACCGACCTGTGCACGTTTGAGTCGGGGCGGCGTGGCGTCCGGTACAACAGCGTCTCGGGAGGCGGGAGTGGTTCGGGCAGCGGCTGGGGGAACACCATCAACGTCAGCATCCCCGCCGAGCATGTCCACCCCGGCGCAACCTCGCGCCTGATCCTCGCGTTCGACAGCATCACCCTGCCCGATGGCCGCACGTGGTCGGGGCCGACGCCGATCGAAGTCGAAGTCGACCTCTCGAGCTTCGGTCCTGAGCCGGATTGGTGAGTCGCGGGGGCGGTGGGGGAGTCGTGCCGGGCACCCGGCACTCAACGGACGAGCAGGCCCAGTGACTTGAGTTCCTGCTCGGCTTGCGGGAGGTCCTCGAAGGGCACCTCCCACAGGTGGAGTGTGTCGGAGAAGCATCGAGTGAAGGCGCCGTGCCGAGCAATGACATCGGAGAGTGGCGTGCCTTTGGGCACCGCCGCGAGGTGGCGTCCGGTCACGAGCGTGAAGGGGAGCACATCGCGCAAGATCGTCTTACGCGTATCCACATCGGCGTTGTACCACGCGATCAGCTTCGCCTCATCTTCCGGCGGATTCCGTCCGGTGCCACAGGTAAGGGCGTAGCACTCGACCTGCGATCCGGCGTGTGTCGCGAAGGCGTAGCCGGCATCCCACGGTCCCGTCGCGGCGATCTGCTGAAGGAGTTCGCGGGCTTCGACATCGAAGCACTTGTTCAGCACGACAAAGAACAGCTGCTCATCTCTCAGGGTACACCACGAGCAGTTGAGGAGCGCATCGTACGATGGCGCATCCGTCTCGCAGTAGATCAGCGCGAAGTCATCCGATCTCGACAACCGATCGAGCTCTCGGCGTGGCCCGCGGGCGGGCCATCGCTGGTACTTCCCGGAACTCCCGGGTGTTCCAAGCGAGTAGTAGGTCGGTTCAAGCCCGAGCGCCTCGAACAGTGATCGCGACCATCCCCAAAGCTCATCCCGCGCCGAGAAGGTCGGCTGGCCGTAGGCCGACACGCTCAGGATGCGCTCGACATCCGATGCGACGATGGCGCCTCCCGCGCGGGTCATGATGGCCTACTCCGCTCCGTCCTTCTGCCCCAGCGGCAACGGGTCCTTCGCCCTCCCCTGCGCCCACTCCTGCACCTTCGGCCACAGCACTTCCCGGATCACGATCTTCAGGCACGCCGCGACCGGGATCGCGACCAGCAGGCCGTACACGCCGCCGAGCACGCCGCCGGCCAGCGAGGCGAACAGCACCGTCGGCGTGTCCATGTCGGTCGACTTGCCCTGGATCATCGGCGTCAGCACGTAGTCGTCCAGCGCCTGCCCGATGAAGTAGATCGCGACCGGGGCGAAGGTCATCCACCACCACGCGCTGCGGAAGCCCTCGGGCGGGTCGAGGAAGATGAGCGAGAGCGAGACGGGGATGCCGATCAGCGCGAGGTAGGGGACGATCGAGAGGATGCCCACCGCGATGCCGAGGATGAACGCCGCGGGCACGCCCGCGAGGAAGTAACCGATCGCGAACACGCCGGCCTGGATCAGCGCGATGGTGAGCCGGCCGCGGATGAAGCCCGCGATCACGCCGTCCATCTGGCGCACGAGGTCGACGACCTTGCTCTTGCGCTTCTCGGGGATCAGGCTCTCCCAGAAGGCGAGCACCTTGCCGTAACCCGATGAGAAGAAGAAGAAGAAGAACGCCGTGAGGAAAAGCTGGAAGGCGATGAAGCCGATGGCGGTCGCGGTGCCGATGACGAAACTGAGCGAGCCGATGGCGCCGCGCGTGAGGATGGACGCGGCCTTGCCGGCGTTCTGACGCGCCCAGTCCTCGAACTCGGCATCGTCGCCGGCCTGCTCGCCCATCCACTGGATGACCTCGTTCTTGACGTCGACGTTGGACGCCATGAACTGCGCGGCGGTGTTCCAGAACCCCTCCGGGAGCGACTCGTACGCCTCGCGCGCCTCGGCGGGCTGGGTGGCGAGGAACTCCTCGGCGCTCTGGTCGGGCGCCCAGAGCGGGTTGAGCCTGGCGTGGTCAAGGAACTCGTAGAGGTGGATCGCGCTGTTGCTCGCGCGGGCGACGAAGCCCGCCGCCTGCACGACGCCAAAGCTGATCGCGATGGTCGCCGGGATCACGATGACGAGCGCGACGGTGGCGATGATCGCGCCCGCGGCGAAGTTGCGGCTCATCCAGGCGAACTTCTTCGTGAGCTTCTGGACGATGGGCTCGAAGAGGTAGGCGAGCAACATCGCGAGCAGCAGGGGGACCGTCACGAGGCGGAGCATGTAGCCGAGCTGGACGATCCCAAACACCGCGGCGACGACGAGGACATCGCGGACGGGCTGGATCTGCCAGAGGTGCAGGTTGGTCCACTCGCCGATGACGCGCGTGACGGGGCGGTCGCCCGCGTCGCCCCTGCCCGTCGGTTTGGTGGTCTGGTCCTTCGCCATGGGGGGCCAATGTACGCCAATGGGGCGGGTTGCGCCGTGGTGGGGGGCGTGGGGGTGCGAGGGGGCAGTCGTGCCATTGGTGGAATTTGTTGATGAGGGGCTTGACATGGGGCGGTCAATATGTAACCTATCAATTACATATGAGGCCTGAATCCATGGATGCGGTGTTCCAGGCCCTCGCCCACGCCGACCGCCGTCGGGTCCTCGACCTCGTCAAGGGCTCGCCCGGCATCAGCGTGGGGGACGTCTGCTCACAGTTCGGCACGAGCCGGATCGCCGTGCTGAAACACATCCAGGTGCTCGAGGACGCGGGGCTCATCATCCGCAAGAAGGAAGGGCGCAAGCGCTTGCTCTATCACAACACCGTTCCCATCCAGTTGATCTACGACAGGTGGACGAGCGAGTACTCGAAGTTGTGGTCGAGCCGCGTGACGTCGATCAAGCACCGCATCGAGGCCATGAACGACGAAGGTGACGACCAATGAGCGAATCAGCGACTGCGGCGTCCACTGGGCACGCGACGACGAAGGCGGTGTTCCGCACGACCATCCGCGGCACGATGGAGCAGGTGTGGCACGAGATCACGAAGACCGATGAGCCACAACTCGCGATCTTCGGTGCGCAGATGCGCCGGAGTGGCACAGCGCCCGGGTCGCACTTCGCGATGGAGACGCCCGATGGCAAGTACACCTCGGTGATCGGCGAGGTCCTCGAGTGGGACCCGCCCAAGCGGTTTGCGCACACGCACCGGTTCACGCACCTCGATGACCCGTGGTGCAAGGTGATCTACGACCTGGAGGAGACGGCCGAAGGCGTGCAGTTCACGCTGACGGTTGACGAGATGCCTGTGGGCACGAAGACCGCGAAGTCGATGCAGCAGGGCGGCCCGATGATCGTGAAGACGCTCAAGGCGGTGGTCGAGAACGGCAAGCCGGGGTTGGGCTACCGCGTGTTGCTCAGGATGTTCAAGGTGCTCGCCCCTGTGATGACCCCCGCCAAGTGCAAGGCGGAGCACTGGCGCGACTGGTAGAGACGAACGGATGACGGTGCCGCGGGCGCGTGGTGTGCCGACGGCAGGATCGGTCTGACAAAGCAGGAAGCAGGAGGTGTGCGATGGGACGGGCCATTGGTGGTGTCGTTGCAGGGTTTGTGGTGTGGACGGTGCTCTGGCTTGGCGGGAACTTCGCGCTGATGGCGGCGATCCCGGGTGGACTCAATGAGGAGACGGGGCGCATGAGCGCGACGATGAGCACCGCGGCGCTCGTGCTGAGCGTGGTGTGCTCGCTCGCAGCCGGGTTGGCGTGCGGGGCGATCGCGAAAGGTGGGAAGGCGGCGCTCGTGCTCGGGGCGCTCCTGTTGCTCGTAGGGCTTGGCGTGGAGCTCAGCGCCTGGGATCGAGCGCCGGTGTGGTACCACCTGGCGTTCCTGGTGCTGCTCGTGCCGGTGACGGTGGGGGGCGCAGCGATCACGTCGCCGCGCTCTACCTGAACACACCCGTCAAGCGCGGCGTGACGGTCGGCGTCATGCCCAGTTGTTCGGCGTCGGCGACCATCGACTCGCCCCGCCCCTGCAAGGCGTACACCGCTTCACCGGGCCCGACGTGGATGTTCCAATGGCGGCCGAACACCTCGGCGAGGTCCTTGTTCTTATCCATCGCATCGGGCACGGCGTGGAGCATCACATACCGCGTCGTGTACACCTGGAAGTACCGCCCGATCACCTTGGGCAGCAGGCGTGAGACGAGCGTCTGCTCTGCCTGGTCAACGTACCGCGGGATGACATACCGCGGGCGGTCGAGCGGGCCGAGCACTTCGCGCACCGAGCGCATGAAGAGCGCCGTGTCCTGCGTCGACCCGCCGCGCAGCATGACGCGGAGGTAGCCGCCCGCGCGGGGCGTGACGCTCGCCTTGGCCTTGGCCTGGATGAGCTTCGCTTCGCGCAGGGCGCCGACGACGGCGCTGGCGATCGCCTGCGTGAGCGACACATCATTCCACTCGACCCGGGCCCCGAGGTGGCCGCCGGTCCGGAACCCCGCGCCCATGCCCAGGCGCGCCTCGAGCGCTTCGGTCGGCACACCCTCGAACGGCTGCCCGATCTTCCACCGGTCGCGAGCCGCCTTGCGGAGCCCGGCCCGCTCGAGCATGTCCTCGTTGATGATCGTGCGAAGGGTCGCGATGCCCTCGGGGCGCGCATCGGTGAATGCGGCGTGGACATGACCCACGCCCTTCTCGATCTCCGCGTCCTCCGTGACGCCGAACCACGTCGCGTGGCGGTCGCGGAAACGCTCGTAGTCCGCGAGCCCCCGCGCAAACTCATCGGCGATGCAGATGACGTCCCAGTTGTTGGCGAGCTTCTCCGGCCACTCCTTGTCGAGCCGGATCGACCGGCCGCGGAGCTGGTTGACGCTCATGGCGGTCGTCACGGTCGTCAGGTCCACCAGCACGTTCGTCCGCGAGGCGTCCCACCCCTCGCCGAGCAGGCCGCGCGTGCCGACGAGGCAGCGGGTGGTGCCGTCCTGGAACATCGCGGTGATGAGCGCGACGTACGTCCTTGGTGTCCACGACTCACCCGACCCGCGCACCTGCGCGAAGCCCTCAGCATGGTCGACGCTCAACTCGACCTCAACGCCCCGGGCTTCGAGCCACTCGCGGGCATGCGCGGTGAAGCGGTCGACGAGGTCGTCGTCGACGAGGATGGTCGAACCCGTGACGAGGATGGGGTTGAGGGCGTCGGTACGGTCGTTGCCCAGGATGGCGCGGAACGCGGCGATCGCGCCGCCGGCTTCCTCGTCGAGCACATCCGCGGCCGCGCCCAGGTCGGCCGAGGTCCGCTCGTAGTCGCACACCACCACCGCCCGCAGCCGTTCGCCCAGCACCTCGGACTCACGCGCCAGGATCCCGACCATCGCCGCCGACTTCGCGCGCGAGTACGCCAGCACCCGCGACACGGGTGACGCCGACGCCCGCATCCCCGTCTCGGTGATCTGCACGCCAAGCAGGCGGAGCCGGCGGACCGCTTCTTCCGCGAGGGCGTGGTCGCGTGGGTCAGCAGAACGCCGGAGGCCGTTGCGTATGTAGCGGTCGAGGACGGTCATCGCGACCGAGTCCTCTGTGGGCGGCTCGGCGCGCAGGGAGGCTTCGATGCGTGGCACGCCGGTTGGCAGCGCACGCCCGCGCAAGAGGAGGAAGAGCCTGCCCGCATCAGCCAGCGCCGCGTCCCGGCGGACGAACGACCGCCAGTCCTTCACCGCGCCGGTGGGCAGCACCCGATCGCGCAGCACGACCTCGAGCCAGTCGAGCAGCAGAGGTGTGCGCCCGCCTCCTCCAGCATCGCCGTCGTCAACTCCGTCTCTTCGTCTCTCCGTCTCTCCGTCTCTCCCCGCGACCAACTCCTCAACCAGCTCCCGCACCTGCCGATCAGCCCCCGCGATGAACGACAGCTCCGCATCCTCTGGGCGCACGAACTGCACCAGGTCCTGGTACGGCGCCAGGTGCCCCTCCTTCACCACCGCGGGGATGGGGACCTCGAAGTCGACCTCACCCAGGAACTCGCGGTAGCGCGCCATGTCGCGGTCGTCGCGCCCCTCGCCGATGGGCGGCGTCGCGGTCAGGGCGAGGATGACCGGGCGGTCGAGCAGCTCCTGCGCATCGCTCAGCACCCGCCCCCAGTGCCCCATCAGGTGGTGGCACTCATCGAGGATGATCAACCCCACCTCGTGCGCGCGCAGCCGCGCGATCGCCTCACGTGACGAGACGTGGAGGGCGTCGCTCGCGTCGTCGCCCCGCGTCATCCCCTCGATCACGCCCTTGCGGTAGGTGGCGAGGCGCCGGTCGTGGTACGCGCGGTTGCGCGTGAGGAGGTCGTCGATCCACACGCGCGCCTCGGCCGGGTCGTCGGCGTGGCCTTCCTCACAGAGCTTTGCGATCCACAGCTCGCGTGCCTGCGCATCCAGGTCGTCATCGCGCCGTCGCGGCAGCGTCAGCGACTGGTACGTCAGGCTCGTCAGAAGCGCCGGCCGCCCGGCATCATCCGACACCGAGCCCGGCAACCCAGGCACGTCAAACAGGTCGGTCCGCGCGAGCCACTGCGACTGGATCGCGGACGTCGGGCTCAGCACGACCGCGGGTCGCTTGATCTCGCACGCCCACACGTAGAGCCCGAGGACTGTCTTGCCCGATCCCGGCGGGGCGACGATGTGCAGCCGCTTGTTGCCCCGCTTGAGTTCATCACGGATCACGCGGGCGGCCCGCTCCTGGTTGGGGCGGAGCTTGCCCTTGAAGCCGAGTTGGTCGAGCTGGTCCTGCACCGGTGTGAGGGTAGGGCTCAGCGCCGGCCTCGTCGGCGCTGGCCCGGGTGCCCCACCCGCCGTAGCGCGTGGCATCGGCGCGGCGGCAGACCCACCAGATCATCACAGCGCCAATCGCGACCATCGCGGCGCTGAGCCACTGGCCCCGGCTCAGGCCGAGCAGGCGCGCCGAGGCGCCGAAGTGGGCATCGGGGAGGCGCACGAACTCGGTCGCGATCCGCCCGACGCCGTAGGTGATCAGGAACCACGCGCCGACGATGCCCGCGCGTCGCGGCTTCCTCCACACGAGGATCAGCACGACCAGCACCACGAGGCCCTCGGCCAGCGCCTGGTAGAGCTGGGACGGGTGCCGCGCGTTGAGCAGGGGGGCCAGGCGCTCCGCGATGTGTGCGTGGCCCGTCTGCACGGCCCGCTCGATGGCGCCGTAGGTCAGGGCGGCATCGGGCGTGCCCAGCGCGACGTTGGCCTCGAGCGCGAGCGATTCGAGTTCAAGGGTCTGCGCGGGGGTGTGCGAGATCTCCCCCTCGCGCTCGCTCAGTTCCTGTGGGTAGCGCACGGCCCACCACGGCGCGGGTTCGCCGGGCCCCGCGACGATGCGCCCGAGCAGTTCGCCATTCACGAAGTTGGCGAGGCGCCCGAGCATGAGGCCGATGGGCGTGGCCAGCGCGAGGCAGTCGAGCACATGGAGGAGGGGGAGCTTGAGCTTGCGCGCCATGAACCATGCGCCCGCGATCGCGCCGACGATGCCGCCGTGGCTCGCCATGCCGCCCTCGTTGATGCGGAAGAGGCCCCACCACGGGAAGCCGCCGCCGAAGTCGAGCATGAGCGATGGCTTGTAGACGAGGACGTAGCCGAGGCGCCCGCCGATGATCACGCCGATCATGGTGGCGAGGATGACATCGCCCACCGCCTCGCGCGGGATGGCGATCCACCCGCGCTTGGCGAGCTGGCTCAGCCCCCACCACGCGATCGCGAAGCCCGCGATGTACGCGATGCCGTACCACCTGATGGCGAGCCCGCCCGGGAGGGAAAGGGCGACGGGGTCGAGGTCGTGGAGCCACGCGGCGAGTGTGAACATCGCTCGCATGCTACCAAGGGGGGGATGCGATGCGGGGGGGCGCGAGGAGGGTTGGGTTTGACGTACTGCCGTGGTGTTAGCTCGATTGCTTCTTCCTTCCTCCGCGTCCTCGGCGCCTCCGCGGTGAACCCATCACTTACACTGCGCCGATGTCAGGCCCCGCCATCGCGTTCATGTGGATCGCCCTTGTGGTCGGGGTGCCCGCCGGTCTCGCGGCGCTGCTGCGCGTGGCGGGCGCGCCCGGCGGGCGGTTTGCGCCGGCGATCGCGGGCGGCATCCTCGCGGGCCTCTTGCTCGGGGCGAGCATCGGTGGGCGGGTGGTGCCCGATTTCCATGAGGCGGTGTTCGTGGGGGCGGCCACTGAGCGGGCGGCGCTCGACAGCGCCCGGTCGGGCGCGGAGGCGCGCCGCCAGGCGATCCTCGCGACGGGCGTGAGCCCCGCGGCCCTCGAGGAGGTCGCGTTCGACGACCTGCAGGTCATCGCGCCGCTCCAACGCGAGGCGGACGCGGCGCAGCGTGCGCACGACACGATGGTGTTCCGCTGGACCGCGATCCTCGCGGCCCTGCTCGGCATGGGGGCGTTCGCCACGGTCCGGGCGGCGGCGGCGGAGGGCGTACGGCGGGCCTCCACGTTCGCCGCGGGGGTGTCGGCGCCGATTGGCGCGTTTGTAGGGACGTGGCTCTGCGCGAGCGTCGTCCTGCCCATCGATCGGACGCAGGCGATGTGGGTGTCGGTCGCGCTGGCGATGACGGCGCTGGGCCCGCTCCGTGCGACGCTGCCGGCGCACACGCGCGTGGCGCTGGCGCTCGGGCTGGGCGGGGCGGTCGCGAGCGCGGTCGGCGCGGTCGTGGTGGGGGGGGTCGCGATCGTGGGCGCGCTGGGCATCGCGCTGGGTGCGCCCGCGCCGAAGCGCGCCTCGGCGTTCGTGGCGCGGAACATCGCGCTGCCCGCGCTGGCGTGTGCCGCGATGCTCGGGGCCGACTGGCACGTGCTCAAGGGCTCGGGCGACTTCTGGATCACGCTGGTGCTCGTGCTGGTGATCTCGGGGGACCTGCGCTGGCTCGGCGCACGCCTCGCGTTGACGCTCGGCGGCGCAGGTCGTGGTGGTGCTTGCGCTCGTGCAGACGGGCCGCATCGGGAGCGAAGCCGCCGCGGCGTGCGTGGCGGGCGCGCTGGTGATCGAACTCTCGACGCCGCTGCGCGCGGGGATGGCGCGGATGCTCGATGAGCGGGGGCGTAGCAGGGGGTTCTCGACCAATGAGGATGGAGTTGACGATGACTAATAGAGTCCGAAGCTTTTCTGTGCTGATCGCTTGCCTTGGCGCGTCGGCCTGTGCCGCACCGGTGACCGTCTCGGTCAGCGTCGAGACCCCAGCGGGTGCCCCGATTGCGGACGCACCGGTACAGGTGTATTCGGACGATGGGGCCGCCTTTGGTTTGACCAGTGCCAATGGGACGGTGACGCTCACCATCGAACTGGAGCCGGGTGACCCCGACATCGTCGCGCGGCTTTGGGACGGTTCCTTCCACCTCGACCTGTCCCCCGATGATCGAGCGCTGGCGGTGTCACAGTTTGACTTGTTGCGGCAGACGTACCACTTCGCTCCGCACTACTTCGCTCAGACGGACCCGGCCGAAACGCAATACCAGATTGAGATCGAGGCCTCGCCTGCAATCGAGGCGACCGGTCGACTCGTCGACGATCAGGGGGTCCCCATCCCGGACGCGTCCTTTGGGATCGGGGCTCGTGGTGGGCAGTGGTTCGGGGTGTTCCGTGACGCGGCAGGTGTGTTCACGATGCACGGAATCCGCCAAGGGACCAGCACGGAGCTCGTGGTAGCGATGCGTGGGCCGCAATCGTTCTCCATCCCGCTAACCGCACAACAGACCGCGCAGAATGTGGATTTGGGCGATGTGGTCGTCCAGCGGGTTGATCGGCCAGTCGAACTCGACATGACCTTGACCAACGCTGACGACCTTTACGATCCCGGTGACATCGCCCTTTGGACGCAGGTTTCGCTCATCCGCAGCGATGCCCAGGTTGTGCTGACGTTCCCGGTAAGACCTCCGAATGGCGAGGTGGTTGCAGACATCGTGCAGGTACAGACTGACGTGCCACGGACGACTGAGGGCGTCTACTACCTGGTGCCGGGCCCTGTTACGTCTCCGACCGCATTCGCCCTGCTCGATGCACTTCGAGCTGGCCAGCAGGCCCAACTCGACGCTGCTGGTGTCCCAAAGATCACGGCGGTTGCTGGCCAAACCACGCAACTTGTGCTTGAAGGGGCGCAGGCGAGGAGCGCAGTTCTCGCTGCAACAGCACAGGGGCAGTGACGAACTCCTGCCATCGCTTGTGCGGCCCGACCCGTGCGGCCGGTGGCTTGGGCAAAGTCTTCGTTGCCCGTGTCCTGGGGTGGGCCGGAGGGTGGCATGGTCAGCCCGCAGGGATGGCCATGTCTTCGGACACCGCTGGATGCTCGGCTTGCCCATCACTTCGGGCTGAGCATGGCACCCGGCGTACCACCCCTTCATCTGTTCCGGCGTGGGTCCGCTCTGCTGCAGCGCGATACGTTGGCTGTAACTGTCGTTGCCTGATTGCCGTCGTCGGTATTCACGCCGTGGCTACTTAGCTCGCGCATGATGCTGAGTATGTTCGTGGCCCAATGGGCTCAGAACACGAACTCGCCCTCCACCGGTTTCCCATCGCTGAGCCTCACCTCGGCGCGACACCCGAGGCTTCTGATAGTCTCCCCCACAAGTTGTTCGAGATCCCTGATCGCAAGCAACCTTTGTTCCATATGAACGGGGTTCCGATTAACAATGACATTGGTCTGTGGCCCAGCGACTTCTATCGCAGTGATTCTCTGGTCCGCCACATCAACGGCGGCACCAACTACAGCGGCACCGAAGAACACACGGTCGTTCACGCTGATCATGGCAGAGAACCACTGGCTCCAACAAGACTTGCCAGCCAGAAGTACCTGGTCACGGCTCATGACGTCACAGGTCAGGAACAACTCCCTATCCTCATCGAACTCCCAGACAGGCCAGGCGGTCATTTGCTGGGGCTTCAGCACTGAGCTTTGGAGGTCCGGATTCACGTCAAAACTCCTGATTGAAGAGATTGCCAGGGCCAGCGTTCCCACTTTGGTTCGACGACGGGTGGCATGGGCAACGTCTTCGTCGCCCGTGTCTTCAGGTGGACCGAAGGGTGGCATGGTCAGCCCGCAGGGATGGCCATGTCTTCGGGCACCGCTGGTTGCTCGGCATGCCCATCCCTTCGGGCTGAGCATGGCACCCAGGCTCTGGGCACCCGGCGCTACTCGACTTCGTACCAGTCTGACCTGCTCACGTCCCCATCTTCTTCCAGGTCGGACATCGTCTCCTCCATGCTCATGCCGGTGTAGAAAGTGTCCCATTTGCACGGCGACCCCTCCTCCTCGAAGTGGAAGAGGTAGGTGCCGCCATCGCCTTCTTCAAGCTCCCAGAATCGAATGCCCCTGTGTATCTTGTCAGGCGGAAAGTCGTACCGCATTCGCATGGCGCAGATTGTACGCCCTCCGTCGATCGCGTTGCACGTCTTCAGGTGGACCGGGACACGGGCGGGTGGCATGGGCAACGTCCCTGTTGCCCGTGTCTTGAGTTGCGGCGAGCCACGGGCGAGCAGCCCGAGCCCATAGCACACGAAGGTCGTCTCCTCCTCTGTGCCCCTCCGTGTCCTCTGTGGTTCAAAGTCACGTCGCCAGATCGCCCCGCGGGCCCCAGGGCGCACCCCGCGAACGCGGCGGCGCGCCCCGTGGGCGTGACGCTGCGCCCACGCCGCTCCGCGCAGCGCACCGCGGCCCGACCCCTGCGCTCCATGAACCCCGCGGCGCGCAACACGGCGCTCGCGCTGCGCGCCGCGGGGGCGCGGGAGGCGCGCGGCGCGGCGCTCCACCACCCGAGAGGCGGGAGCCGGCCCGCCGGCGCGGGGTGGTCGCGAGGCGTAGGCGATGCGCATGGGCGGTTCATCTGCCCGGGCGGGTGGGCGCCGGCCGAAGGATGAGGAGAAGAAGGCGAGAGACGGGCTGGAAGCCCGCCGCACCGCCTGAACTGGTGCGCAGCGCACACAAGCGTGTTCACCGATCACGCGGCGGCCATCGGGCTGACGGGCGCGCAGGCCTCGGCGTTCGCGCAGGCGGTCGCCGCGGCCCGCGCAGCGCGCGAAGCCCAGGGCGAGGCGCTGCAGGCGTACCGGGCCGCGACCGAGGTGGTCGAGTCGGAGATGCGCGCGCTGCGGGCGCTCACGGGCGACACGGTCAACACCATCCGCGCGTTCGCCGAGGCATCGCCCGAGCCCGTGGCGGTGTACACGACGGCGCAGGTCCAGCCGCCCGAGCCCCCGGCCCCGCTGCCCGCGCCGACCCGCCCGACCAACCTGCGGGCCACGCTCGACGCGACCACCGGCGCGCTCACGATCACGTGGGACGCCCGCCAGCCGCGCGGGGCCCGTGGCACGACGTACCTCATCGCCCGCCGCCTGCCGGGCGAGCACGAGCCGACGTTCCTGGGCACCGGCGCGCCGGGCAAGCGCTTCACCGACACCACGCTCCCCGCGGGCGCGACGGAGGTGTTCTACACCGTGAGGCCCTACCGCGGCGGCACGCCCGGCCCGCAGTCGGAGGTGCTTGCGGTGAACATCGGGACGGGGAAGGGCGCATCGGTGGGGGCGCGTGCGGCGTGAGGGGGTGGGGGGTGGGGGGTGGCATGGGCAACGCCTTCGTTGCCCGTGTCTTCAGGTGGACTGGAACATGGGCAGCCGGAGTGTGCCAATGGCACGCCTTCCGAGTCACGGCCCCCGGGGCGTCCCACACTCGGGGCACGCGCGCAAACCGGTGATGTCGTAACCACAGCTCTGACATCTGCCGCGCCTGCGGCGCCATTGCGAGCGTAGCACTTGGACGGCGCCCACGACTGACGCCATCACGACGGAGTAGAGCGCAGTGTTTCCTGCAAGTGCGAAGAAGTGTGGCAAGAGCGGAAGGACGCGGCGGCGGTCAAGCGTGATCCCCCAACGCCAAGACCCGACGTCCTGCGCGCCATAGTCGTCAACCCGCTCTGCGTAGAGGCACTGCCACGGCCAGCCGCAGGAGAGTCTCTCGATCGTCGTTCTTGAGTCGTCCTCGTCACAGTGGGCTCGCCGGAGGACACGCCCAAGCCCGCTCACGTTCTGCCAGGTCGTCGTTCCTGGGCCGAAGTAGGTCACGAGAAGGTCGCTGCTCTCGATCTGGGTGGTCGTCGGGTTGCGCTCCTCAGTGACTCGTCTCTCGACCGGTACAAAGTCCCAGTGCCGGATCTCTTCGAGAGATGGGATGCTTCGCCGCGTCGGTGGCCACAGCGCGATGACCCACGCGATAGCCACGCTCAGCGCAAACGAACTCGCTACGCACGCCACAACCGTTCGTGGACCGGCAAGTCCGAGGAGAAGACGTGATGGGCTGCGACTCGACGGCACGGGAGACTTCTGCTCTCTGGCTGCGGGCTTGCTACTTGGTTCCTAAGTCGGGTTTCGGCAAGGCATCTGGCTTGGAGCGGGATTGATTGAGCAGCAGCGAAGATAGTACGCGGCCCGTGAGAGGGGCACGGGCGGTCAGCGCGTGATGTGGACCTCGAAGCCTGACTCGCCCGGACGCTGCCGCACGACAACCTCGACGCCTGCCTCGGCGTCCCCGAAGCGGTCACCCGCGCGGTGCAGCGCGTCGTACAGCGCGATGTACCGGCGGGCGAGTTGCGGGTGGGCCTTGTCGTCGTCGGGCCTGGCGGGCATGACCGTGATCGGCCCCTCGCCCGTGCGCGCGTCGAGCGACACGCGGTAGATCAGCACGCCGGGCGTCGAGTGCTCATCGCTCAGGTGGCGCACTTCCGCGACATAGGCCTCGCGCACCGAGATGGGCAGCACGACCGCCTTGATCCCCTCATCGGTCTCAATGTGCGAGAGTTCGACCGTCTTCGTGCCCTCGCGCACGACTTCGAAGTGTGCCTCGTCGAGCCACCCGAGCTTGTGCTTGTGCCACGCGAGGAAGTGGCGCGAGTGGCACTGATAGCCCATGGGGTCCCACGAGCCGGTGAAGCGGTGGAGGTTCTTGTAGGCGCCATCGTTGGCGTAACCGTAGAGGTCGGGCAGGCCGAGCACGTGGCCGGTCTCGTGGACGAGCGTCTGCCACCCCCAGTTGGGCTGGCGGATGTCATTTCCGAAGGTGACGGCGGTGCGGACCTCGTGGCCGTCGGCGGTGAAGCCATCGCCGTCGTGCGCATTGAAGGTCGGCGAGTTGAAGACGCCCGGCGCCCGGTTGGCGACGACGTAGATGACATCGCACCCGCGGAAGTCGACGTCGTCATCGGCCGCGGCGACGACCTCGGCGATGTAGCGCTCGTGGGAGTCGTGCTTCGAGCAGTCGTAGACCGGGTCAGTCGATGGACCGGTCATCGGTTGCCACTCGAAGTGCGGCGTGACTTCGAGCCGGCACTTGCCGTACGAGGCCTTGTCGAAGAACTCGACGGCGCCGGGCACGAGGCGGTCGTAGAGCTGTTGCGGTGTGAGGTCTTCCTCGCCATCGGGGAACGCGGCGAAGAGCATGATGGCGCTGAGCGTGCCGGTGGCTTTGGGGTGGAGGATGTGGTCGGTGGGGCCCTCGCCGAGCCAGACCTTGGTTGGGGGCGGGGTGAGCCCCAGGAATTCGCCAGGTGGGGGCGGGGGCGCGGCGATGGCGGCGCTCAGGAAGCTCACCGCCAGTATGGACAGCGTGGCCCTCATGGTGTGACCTCGTCGCCGCCCGTCACCACCGCTTCCACCTCAACCTCCACCCGCGCCTCGGGCGCTGCGAGTGGCCCGACCTGCACCATCGTCGCGGCGGGCATGATGTCGCCGAAGAACGCCTTGTGGGCGCGCCCGACCTCGTCGCAGTCGGCCATGTCGACGACGTAGAGGCGCGTGCGCACGACGTCGGCGCGGGTCGCGCCGAGGGGGATCAGGCCCGCCTGCTCGATCTTCTCGAGCGCGTGGATCGTCTGGCGGTAGGGGGATTCGAGGTGGACCAGGGCGCCCTTGTCGTCGGTGGCGAGCGTCCCCGCGACGTAGACGAAGGGGCCCACGCGGACGGCCCGGGAGTAGCCGTTGCGCTCTTCCCACATGGTGCCGGAGGAGACCTGTTGGCGTTGCATGGGGAGAGGATAGGGGGGCGGGAATCGGGAGCCGGGGGTCGGGCCTCGGGGGCGGGGCCTGCGCGACGTCCGCGGCTCCCGCGATGCAATCTTCATGCCCGGGCGTTTGACGAACGGGGGGGAGGCTGGCATCATCGTCCCATGGGTGACCAGCCACTTTCGATTGATGCCAAAATCATCGCCGACGGGATCACGTTTGACGATGTGCTCCTCGTCCCGGCGGCGAGTTCCGTCTCGCCCGCCAACGCCGACCTGCGCTCCCGCCTGACGCGCGGCGTCGAACTCAACATCCCCCTCGTCTCTGCGCCCATGGACACCGTGACCGAGTCGCGCCTCGCGATTGCGCTCGCGCAGGAGGGCGGCATCGGGATCATCCACAAGAACATGCCCGTCGATGTGCAGGCGATCGAGGTGCAGAAGGTCAAGCGATCCGAGAACGGCGTCATCACCGACCCGATCACCCTCGGGCCGGGCGACACGGTCGGGCACGCCCGCCGGCTCATGCACGACTACCACGTCTCGGGCTTCCCCGTCGTGGAAGAGGGCAGCGCCGACCTCAGGCGTGGCGGCAAGGTCATCGGCATCCTGACCGAGCGCGACCTGAAGTTCATCGATTCCGAGGATGTGCCCGTCCGCGATGTGATGACGGGCGAAAACCTGGTCACCGCCTCGCCCAACACCACGCTCGACCAGGCGAAGCAGATCCTCAACCGGGGCAAGGTCGAGAAGCTCCTGCTCGTCGACGACAAGGGCCACCTGGCGGGCCTGATCACGATGCGCGACCTCGAGCAGGCCGACCGCTTCCCGCGCGCCGTCAAGGACTCACGCGGCAGGCTCCGCTGCGGCGCGGCGGTCGGCGTACACCAGTACGACAGGGTGCGGGCGCTGATCGACGCAGAGGTCGACGTGCTGACCGTCGACACGGCCCACGGCCACTCGCAGAACGTCATCGACACCGTCCGCGAGATCAAGCGCAACCACGACATCCAGGTCATCGCGGGCAACATCGCCACCGCCGAGGCGGCGAAGGACCTGATCGACGCGGGCGCCGATGCGGTCAAGGTCGGCATCGGGCCCGGCTCGATCTGCACGACGCGCGTCGTGACGGGCGTGGGCGTGCCGCAGATCACCGCGGTCATGAACGCCCTGAGCTATGCCGAGGGCGCGGGCATCCCCGTGATCGCCGACGGCGGCGTGCGGAGTTCGGGCGATATCGCCAAGGCGCTGGCGGCGGGCGCGTCTTCTGTGATGATGGGCGGGCTGTTCGCGGGGCTCAACGAATCGCCCGGCGAACTCGTGATCTCCGAAGGCCGGCGCTACAAGACCTACCGCGGCATGGGCAGTGAGGGCGCCATGGTCAAGGGCTCGGCCGACCGCTACGCCCAGGGCGAGAAGCTCGAGAAGGCCAAGCGTTCGGGCGACCTCGCGACCATCAAGTTCGTGCCCGAAGGGGTGGAAGGCCTCGTGCCCTACCGCGGCCCGCTCGGCGAGTTCGTGTACCAGCTGACGGGCGGGCTTCGCGCCGCGATGGGGTACTGCGGCTGCCAGACCATCGCGGAGTTCCGGGCCAACACGCGGTTCTGCAAGGTGAGCGCAGCATCAAACGTCGAGAGCCACCCGCACGACATCCGGATCACAAAGGAAGCGCCGAACTACTCGGTGGAGCAGGCGCGGGGGCGGTAGGGGGCGAGGCTGCTGCGCTGCGCCCCTCGCACGACCACTAGGATGCGACTCGATCCGGTCGGGCGAGTCAACCTTGGAGCGGTACGAGGCCGCCCTCTCTGTCGAGGAGTCAGGCGACGCCGCGAACCCGCTACCCAAGGGCTACCTCCGGACGCCGAGCGGCACCATCAAGCGCGCCGACCCGGACGCGGTCGTCACCGAGCCGAGTCCCTCGCCATCGACACCATCGCCCAAGCCCAAGCCGATGTACTCGATTCGCTCATGGGCTGACAGTCCCTGATTGGTCCCCGGCGGGGTTTCTCTCACTGCCTCGTCGGGGGCTTTCCACCGACCCGCCCGGCTCGTCGTCACGGTTGCAGCGAGCCGGGTCTGCCGCGTGGCCGTGGGGCGTATTCCCCTCAGCTTGTGGGAAACCTGGCGATGCGGGCCCGCGTAACCGATAGTATCTGGCTTTGAGGAGTGGAATGTGCGGGAGCGCAGCAGGGGGGAAATGAAGGTCGTCGGCCCGGAGACGGAGGGAAACACCGTCCCGGCGGATGTCCTTGTGAAGACGCTCCAGCAGCTCCAAAAGGCAGTCCTGATCGCCGCAGCCGCCAAGGAGGGAGTTGGGATCAAGCGCCGGTTCAAGCCCTCTACGGAACTTCGGCAGGCCCACATCCTTCGCTGCGGGATTCCGACGGCAGGCAGCTATGCGATCGCGGTGTCAGAGGTAGATGAGCGTCGTCAGGATGAACTGCCGCACGTAAATGGCTACGCGGGGCTCGACGACGTCTTCGAGGTCGCCGACGCCGTGATTGAAGACGACGTAGAGCGCGTCCGGCGCGTTATCCCTGAGACGGGCTTCCGCTCGCTCATGCTGCGCACACTCCAAGACATGGCCCCATCTGAAGGCTCAGAGTGGGTCCTTGATTTTGCCGTCGGCTCCAGAGGTTCGCGACGTTTGGGGTACGGGCTCCGTCGAGACGTGAATAGGATTCTGAAGGCGGATCAACCCGAGGTCGAAGAAGGGACGGTGGTTGGTGAGCTTCAGCGCATCTTGCTCGACTCTCGTCAGTTCGTGATTCGGCATCCGGTAACTGGGACGCTTATCTCTTGCTCCTATGAGGACGAGATCGAAGCCGACATCTGGGAGAGCCGCCGCGACTACATCCAGGTGACGGGGCAGGTATCTCGAACTCCAGAGGGCCACGTGTCGAATGTGTCTGACGTCACCACAATCGAACGTGTTGACTTGAGCCCGTTCTACATCTCGGAGATTGAGGTCGACGGACTCAGGCTGCGACTTGGGCCACCTCTGCAGGTGAGCCCCGAGCTAGACGATGAGACCAAGCAGGTGTTTCTGTTTAGCGATGAGGGTCTCAACCTGTTCATCGCGGCGACGACTCGCGCAGATCTCTACGACGAGATCGTTGCCGACCTCGCGTTCTCGTACCGCGAGTACGCACAGGCGTCCGACGATGATCTGTCCCCTGCTGCTGTCGACTTCAAGAGGCGCCTCGCGCAGCGGCTCCAGGAGGTACCACCGAGTGCCGCGTAAGGTCCGCGACATCGAGTCGGCGCTTGAGCGGAAGGGCTTCGAGCGTAGGGAGGGTGACCATGCTTGGTTCATCTACCACACGCTGGATGGGAAGAAGACGAAGATCAAGACCAAGACCAGTCACGGAGCGCGCGGCAAGTCGATCGGCGATCCGCTTCTCGGAATGATGGCTCGGCAGTGCTGCCTGAACAAGTCCGACTTCCTTGACCTCGTCGACTGCCCCCTTGACCGAGAGGAGTTCGAGGTCAAAGCCCGTGAGGGCGGGGCAATCTAGGCCACCCTCGACGTGTTCGCCTTGTAGACAACGCCGGAGGCCCCGTCGGCGCCGGCGCTCTCGTGGTACTCGTAGATATGAGCTTGAGCGGGCGTCGGCAGCAGGATGGGGGACCGGATTGCCCCGAGTCGCACATGAAGCGAGTGGGGCAGGTGCCTTGGTCCGATGAACAGCATGACCTGGACTACCACATGGCGCCGTTGGTCGTACGCGCCCAGCATGTGCAACCAGTGCGCGTTCGTGACGGCCCGCCCATCGGGCAGCTTGCCGAACGGGGTCAGGAAGCGAGGCCCATCGACCTCGAAGAACTCCGCGGGGTGAATGTCTCCACACATGATGAAACGCCGAATGGCGGCGAACTCCGGCTCATCTCCACGCAGACCTCGCGCATTGACGGCGAGGTAGTAGTGGAATGCGATCTTCGCGACCGCCCGGTAGTAGGCCATCGGGTCGAAGCGGAAGCGCATGTATCCCGGCTCGCGGTGCAGGCCCTCATCCCGAACTACCGACTTCGAGACCATCTGGAACCCGGCGTCGGCCAGCAGGCGCTCGTACCGCTCGAAGTTGTCCTCCGCGAGCAACCGGAACTCGGTCCAGTTGGGAACCCCATCGACGATGCGGCGCATTGCGCCGGGAGACATATCCGGGGAGAGCTTCTTGTGGTCCTCAACGCCGTGCGTGTCGCGGAACACCAGTTGATCCACGGAGTTGACCGTATTCGGGTCCTCTGCTGTGGGCTCCACAAGTTCGGTCCAGCCGTCGCGCGAAATCAGCGCGGTGGGCCGTCCCCCGCCTGACGCAGCGGCGCCGCCCCGGCCCCGCTTCCCTCGCCCGGTCTTCGGTAGAGCGGGCTCAACGTAGCGACGCATGAACGCCTCAGGGGAGGACCTGATGAGCGTCTCCTCCGCGCGCCCGACGCGCGAGTTGCAATCGCGGCAGAGCCGTCGGAAGCGGAGGCCCCCGATGAACCTACCGAATGCGTCGGGGATCACGTGATCGCCGCTACCCCTGGCGGGGTCGATCGCCGCGGCGCAGTAGATACAACGTTCGATGAGAGCGAAGCCCATTTGTGTCGCCTTCCATGGCGCCGGCGCGGAGCCGGGATTCGTGCAACCCGAACCGAGTAGGCAGAGTCCACAAAAAGGGGGCCTTTGCAGGCCCCAGAAAATACCCCCCGAAGGACTCGAACCTTTAGCCTTCGGAGCGTGTGGACATTCGCCGGAAACGTCGGTAGGTCCGGCATTTATAGCACGTCTGCTCGCGTGTCGCATTGTGACAAACACCCGTGTTCTTCGCGTCTGTGCGGGCGTGTGGCCACCCCTCGGGTGTGCTGAGCACACCCACCCCCCCGTAGGTTCTTCGGAGTGTCACTTTTTTGCGCGCAGGTGTGTTGTTGTCGCGGGTTTTTTGGGGGGGTGGGGGTTTGGGGGGTGTGACAGGGGTGACGGGGGGTGGGGGGTTGGGTGAGGCTCTAGCGGACGCGCGCGTTGGGGTGGGGGATTTGCCCTAGCGGGTGGGCGCGGGTATGCTGCGACAACGTGACACCGGGCGTTCGCTCTCAGGAGTGACACCGATGGCTGCTGGGGCGCTCAAGGCGGGGCTGAAATCACCGAAGACGACCATCGCGGGGCTGCTCGCGGCGGTGGCTGGGATCGCCGGCGAGGTGTCGGGCGCGTTCGAACGCGCCGACCTGGCCGGGGCCGATGTCAGCGTGTGGTCGCAGCTCAACTGGGAGCTCGTCGCCGCCTTCGTCTCCATGGCGGTCGTCGCCCTGGTGGCCCGGGACGCCGACCGCTCATCCCAACATTCAGGAGTCCGACCATGACGATGCCCGGCATCGCGCGCCGTCTTGCGCGCCTCGCGGCGCTCTGCCTGTGCCTCGCGGCCGTCGCCGCCTGCACCACCCAGAGCCCGCCGCCCAACCTCTCGAACGACCCGATCACCGTCGACGGCGTGAAGCAGTCGTCGCTCTTCGACAACGGCGACGAGCTGCGGACCACGCTGGACAACCTGCACTACGGCTTCGTCCGCCGGCCCGAGGGCCTGGGCGACCTCAACGGCATCTCCAACACCATCCCGCTGGCCGGCTACGACTTCGCGGTCGGCGACCTCATCCGCATGGGCGCCCTCACCGGCGACTCGGTGGCGCTCACCGATATCGAGATCATCCAGGACGACACGGGCAGCACGGTCCGCATCGGCTCGATCAACCCGCAGACGGCGGCGGTGGTCGAGGCGGCGGGCCCGCTGTTTGCCGACCTGGTGGCGTCGCAGGTGGACATCGCCAACAGCGATGCGGTGCAGGGCTGGGTGCAGGCCAAGCTGGCCGAGGGCGAGCGCATCGAGGCGGTCACCGCTGCGCTGGCCGCGGCGGGCTTCGACATCGCCAAGCTGTTCGCCGGCGTGCCGCCCGTCGACTGATCGATCAGAGACACACGCGTTGCGGATGCAGGGGCTCGCCGCCCCTGTCAACCCCGCCCGGAACGGGAGGCCGCCGACATGCAGGGCCTGCGACTCTTCAGCTGCGAGTTCGTCGATGACGGCAAGCGCTACGGCATGACCGTGGTCGGCGAGTCGGTCGAGCAGGTGCAGGAGCTGGTGGGCCGCCTGGGCGTGGTGTGCAACGGTGAGACGGTGGCGCTGGGCGAGATCACGCCCGACGGTCCACGCACCGATTGGGTCGCGCCGGGCCTCGACCAGGACGCGGTGCAGGACCGGGCGTTGGACGCGTTCGGTTGAAACCCCCCTAACAGGAGACGGATCGGATCATGGCGAAGAACAAGACCGAACTGCTGGCAGAGGCGGCCGAGCTTGGGCTCGAGCTCGACCCGGGCATGAGCAACAAGGCGATGGCCAAGGCGATCGAGGACGAGCTGGCGCGACGCGAAGAGGCCGCCGAGGGAGAGGGTGGGGAGACCCCCTCCGACCGCGAAGACGCGGCCACCTCCCCCGCCGGGGGCGGGGGAGGGGACGAGGCTGGCGACGCCACTCCCGACGAACCAGGCCCCGCGCCCGACCCGGAACCCGAACCAACCCCGGCGCCCGAAGCCCGGGACCCGGAACCCGCCACCCCCGCGCCGCACGACCTCGGGGCCGCCGTCGATGACGCGGTGGGCGTTGCCGAGCGGGCGCGCGAGGATACGGTGGCGCGGCTGTACGGGCTGGCCCGCGCCGTGGGCGAGGGGTCGCTGACCGAGAGCGAGTGCGCGGGCGAGGTGGCGGCGCTGCTGCCGGCCGCGCAGTTCGACAAGGGCGAGTGGCCCGCGATGGTCCGCCTGGCGCAGCGCCGGGCCGAGCTGCGACAACACGCCGACGCCGATGCCGACCGCCTGGGCGAGCTCGTGGCCAGCGCCGAGGAGGCGCTGGTGCGCACACGCTCGGAGGCCGACGCCGCGATCGAGGCGGCCAAGGCCAAGGTGAAGGACGCCGCCGATGCGGTGGTCGCGGCCAAGGCCGATGTCGAGCGCGTCGCCAGCGCGCGGGCCGAGCTGATCGGCTGCGCGCCCGCGTACCTGCGCGATCAGCTCAAGGCCGTGCGCGACGAGCAGGCGCGGATCAATCGCGATCTGCCCAACGCCGAGCAGACCGCCGACTACTGGGCCAACGAGGTGCGCCTGCGCGGCCAGCTCGAGGCCGGGGCCAGCGGCGAGACCGGCAACGGCAAGCGGCTGCGCGAGCGCACCGCCGAGGCCCGCCGCGAGCTGGCCAGGGCCGAGGCGAAGCTGCGCGACATGCGCGGGCAGCGCGAGCGGCTCGAGGAATCGGTCGCGGCGATCCGCGAGGAGATGGTGAGGGCGTAGGGGGGGAGGAGGGCACCAGGCACCAGGCATCAGGCACTAGGGGGAAGGCATCAGGGACCAGGGACCAGGCACCAGGGATCAGGCATCAGTTGGGAGCCGAGGGATCGGGGACCAGGAAAGTAGGGCGGCACACATGACGGACCAGAGGCCGGACCCGATCGGGGACGCCGAGCACGAGCGCAACCTGGCGCGGGACGAGCTGCGGCGGCTGGATGCGGAGTTCGACGGGGTGAAGCGCCGCTTCGCGCAGCGCATCGCCGACGCGAAGACCAGGCTGCAGCGCGCCAAGCAGCGCGTGGTGGATCTGAGCGCGGCGCGGGATGCGGCGCAGCAGCAAAGCGGCGAGGGGAGGCACTAGGCACCAGGCACCAGGCATCAGGGGATTCGCGTCCCCACCTGGTGCCTGATGCCTGGTCCCTGATGCCTACCAAGAAGACCACCAAGAAGCGGGCCAAGCGCGGCGGCGGCGAGCAGGAGAAGGAGCCCGCCGCCAAGCGCCAGAAGCGCGTGCGGGTCAAGGCCGAGCTGGACGGGACGGTCGGCGCGGCCGAGGTGTGCCGGGCGCTGGCGGGCGCGGGCAACAAGCCGCTGACGCGGCAGACGCTCTCGCGCTACCGGAAGCGCGGGCTGCCCTACGTCCAGGTCAACGAACGCACCTTCCGCTACCCGCTCGACGCGTGCCTGGCCTGGGCCCGCGAGGACGCGCGCAAGGGCACCGCGGCCCGCAGCGGGCAGCACGGGACCAACGCGCTGGGCGAGCCGCTCAAGGGCTCGGCCGGCGACGAGCGGGCCCGCCCGCTGGACCAGCGCGACCCGTACGCGGCCAGGGACGTGGTCGAGCTGGACATGATGCTGGCCGCCGAACGCATCGTCGAGCAGCGGATGAAGAACGCCAGGGCCGCCGCCGAGGTGGTCAGCGTCGACGACGTGCGTCGGCACATGGGCAAGCTGATGCACGGCTTCGGGCGGCTGTGCGAGGCCATGGAGACGCGGCTGGTGTCGGCGGTCGGCACGTCCCTTGGCCTGGACCCCGAGCACGCCGAGAAGGCGCGTGACGCCATCGGCGAGCAGCTGGACCTGCTGCGGCAGAGGCTGGCGGCGTGGGACTGGATGGAGGAGGAGGAGGGGGAGGCGGACCCAGAAAGCCAGAGGGCCAGAGCGCCAGAGGGGGAGGGGTGAGCAGGCAGCACATCAGCGTAGGGGCGACCGGCAGCACAGCATTTGCTGGTTCGCTGCCCTACATGACCGCCGCGCCCAACGCCCCCACCCCACCCGCCCCCACCCCACCCGCCCGCATCCGCACCGCGCCGGTCGGCCCGCTGCTGTCGTCGCTGCTGCGCGAGCACGTGATGCCCGACCGGCGGATGGGCGTGCGCGAGTGGGCCGATGCGCACTTCCTGGTCAACCGCGGGCCCGAGCAGGGGCCGTGGCGCACGGCGCGCACGCCGTACCTGGCCGAGCCGATGGCCGACTTCACCGACCCCGACGTGCGCAAGGTCACGCTGTGCATGGGCACGCAGCTGGGCAAGACCAACCTGCTGATGATCTACGCGGGCTACACGATCGACCAGCGGCCCATCGACACCATGTGGCTGATGGACTCGAAGGACACCGCGGGCGCGTTCAGCAAGGACCGCATGGGCAAGGTGATCGACCAGGCCCCGCGCCTGGCCCGGCACAAGCTGCCCGGGCGGGCCGACACCACCGTGCACCGCGTCGAGTTCGACAACGGCATGGTGCTCTACTTCGTGGGCGCCAACAGCCCCGGGCAGCTGGCCAGCAAGCCCATCGGGCTCGTGCTGGCCGATGAGATCGACAAGTACCCCATCGAGATGAAGGGCAAGGGCGGCACCGAGGGCAGCGCGCTGAGCCTGGCCGAGCGGCGCGGCGACGCCTTCGGGCGCGAGTTCCGCATGGTGCAGTCCTCGACGCCCACCGACGAGGGCGTCGGGGTGTGGGCCGAGCTGGCGCGCAGCGACCGCGCCGAGTACTACACGCCGTGCCCGCACTGCGGGGGCTTCCAGGTGCTGCGCTTCAGTGGTGGGGGTGGGGGGGGCAGCAAGGGTGAAGGTGGCGGGCTGCGGTTCACGATGCCCGATGGGTCGCGTGTGAGCCGCGAGGCGGTGGGGTCGCTGAGCGAGGCCGAGATGGTGGCGCTGGTGGACCACGTGAAGCGGGCCAGCTGGTACGAGTGCGGGCACTGCGCCGGGCGCATCGAGAACCGGCACAAGGCGGCGATGCTGGCCGCCGGGCGCTGGGTGCGGCGCGGCGAGCAGATGACGCGCGACGGGCGGGTGACGGGGACGCGCGTGCGCAGCGACCACCGCGGGTACCGGCTGAGCAGCCTCTGCTCGCCCTGGCTGCGCTTCGGGGACGTGGCGGCCAAGTTCATCGAGGACCGCTGCGAGATGACGCGTGAGTTCGTGGGCAGCTTCCTGGCCGAGGCGTGGGTGGCGCCGGGACAGCGCGTGGACGCCGACGAGTTCATCGCGATGACGCGCGACCAGCCCGCCGAGGTGTGCGGGGTGGCCCGGCCGCGCTACCGGCGCGGGCGCGTGCCCGACTACACGCCGCTGGTGAGCCGGTCGCTGCCCGCGCCGCCGCCGGGGCTGCTGCTGGGGACGGTGGACGTGCAGCCGGACGTGGCGTACTGGGAGGTGCGCGCGTGGGCCGGGGGCCGGGCCATGCACAACTGGCTGATCGACTGGGGCGTGGTGGAGTGCCCGACGCCGCACGCCGGCGTGGTGCTCGAGCACGACGCGTGGGCGGATGTGGGGCGGCGGCTGTGGGAGCTGTACCCGGTCGAGGGCGACGAGTCGCACGCGATGCCCGTGGCGTTCTGGGGCGTGGACTCGGGGCACCGCACCGGCGAGGTGTACCGCCTGGCCGAGCTGATGGGCGGCTACGTGGTCCCGATGAAGGGGTCGGGCCAGCAGCGCGAGATGGTGGCCGCCAGCCAGAGCCCGGACCCCGAGAAGCACGGGCTGAGCCGGGCCGTGGAGCTGGTCCTGTTCGGCACCGACGCGGTCAAGGACGCGTGGAGCGCCGCGCGGGCGATCAAGCCGCCGATGGAGGGCGCCAGCCACTGGCCCGAGGGCGGGGTCGACGCCGAGTACGCCAGGCACCAGAGCGCCGAGGAGCGGCGGCGGATGAAGGACCGGCGCGGCAACTACCACTACGAATGGCACAAGCGCGGCGAGCACCGTCGCAACGACTGGTTCGACTGCTCGTGCATGAACTACGCGCTGGCGCTGTACCTGGGCATCAGCAGCGTGGAGCGGGTGACGCCGGCGATGGCCGCGGGCGCGGGCGCGAAGATCAGGCCGCCACGCGGCGAGTGGAGGCCGGTGACGCCCGAGCAGCGCGCGGGGCGCGGGGGGTTGCGGGCTGTGCGGTGAGGAGAAGGCACCGGGGACCGGGCGGGAGAGGCACCAGGGACCAGGCACCAGGCACCAGGGGGGATGGGACCGGGGGGAGACGCGGCGCGGGGCGCTTGAAGCCGGCGGCATGGATGCCGCCGGGTCGATGAGGCCCGCAGGACGCGGGCCGGATGCGCAGGCTCCCAGGGGAGACTCCGGGGTCGCAGGGGGCGGAGCCCCCCGTACACCTACCTGAAGTCGGCGAGGCCGAGGGGGTTGGTGCGCTGGTGCGCGCCCAGGCCGAGCTGCTTGTCGTAGCGGGCCTTCTCGTCCATGAGAGACTGCAGGTACTCGGTGAGGGGGCTCACGTCGCGCGAGCGCCCGTCAGCGCTGAGGTTGGCGCTGATGCTGTCGCGCACCTCCTTGATGTGCTGGATCAGCATGGCCCGCTGGGCCGTGGCGCCGGTCTCGGACTCGTAACCGCTGTACGTCCAGGCCATGTGTGTCTCCGTCAGGGGCTCCGCCCCCGACACCCCCGAGGGCTCCCCCGGGCGATTCCACATCCCGGCCCGCGTCCGTGCGGGCCTCATCGATTCCCGCCGCATCCGTGCGGCGGGCCTCAAAGGCCGAACGGCGCTGATCAGGCGACGGACGGCTTGCACGTGCTGGGCGGTCGTTTCCCCCGCCGGGCTGGATTCGAACCAGCGTCTCCACGAGCCTGCCGGCTAAGGGTACTCGGGCCATCCCACATCGGATTGTACCATGATCTGGTGTTGACCCCAACATCCAGTTGAGGTAGATTCCCCACGACCTCCTGCTCCGCGTGCCTTGGGTACACGAACGTGGGTGCGTGAGCGCGTGGCCCCCGTCCGGCCCTGACGCCGGGCGGGCGGTCTTCTTCTTTGGGCTCGGGTTCACTGGGGCTCTGTGGGGCGGAAAGGTGGTCTGGCGATCGCTGGGCTGGGGTCCATGCTGAGGCGCGTGACGGGGCGCGTGGGTGGCGCCGGGGGTGGCGGGGCGGCGTCGGCCGCCGCGTCGTCGGACCCGCGTGAGGTGCTGCGCGAGGTGACCAACCGGGTCGCGGTGGCGGCGCTGAACGAGGCCGGGCAGCCGACGCGGCTGCGGCGTGGCTTTGACGCGATGCTGCGGGGCGGCAACGACGCGTCGCACACCGGGCTGAAGCGGCGCTCGCTGGTCGGGGTCAGCCGCTTCCTGGACGAGAACG
This sequence comes from Phycisphaerales bacterium, assembly GCA_965228605.1. GTDB lineage: Bacteria > Planctomycetota > Phycisphaerae > Phycisphaerales > UBA1924. Next base: position 1,469,410 of record OZ245825.1, on the reverse strand, counting down.
AGCCGGTCTACGGCGGCTACATCGATTCGTGGGTGGACCAGGTGCTCGGGCCCGATGGGCTCATGCCGATGCCGCTGCCGGGCGACCCCGACTCGCAGCGCGCCGTGGCGCTGTTCACCGCGTGGGCCGAGGACGCGGGGGCGGTGGACCTGGCCGGGCGCATGGACTTCTACGAGGCGCAGCGCTGGTGCGTGCTGGCCGACGTGCGCGACGGCGAGGCGCTGACCGTGCTGGACGAGTCGGGCGCGCTGGCGTTCATCGAGGGCGACCGCCTGGCCAGCTCGCGGACCGACGCGAGCGGGACCGTGGGGCTCGACGGGACCCGGCTCGGCGAGCCGGGCCACCAGGTGATCGACGGCGTGCTGGTCTCGGAGACCGGCGCGGCGCTGGGGTACTACGTGCACCCCTACGACAAGTGGGGCAACGTCCGGCTGGCCCGCGACGCCGAGCACTTCGTGCCGGCGGGCGCGGTGGTGCACACCGGGTTCTTCCGGCGGGCCGGGCAGGTGCGCGGGCGCCCGCCGGGGGCGCGGATCATCGAGACGGCGGTGCAGCTGGCCGAGTACCGTGAGGCGGTGCAGCTGGCGGCCAAGCTGGCGGCGGTGTTGGCGCTGGTGTTCAAGACCGAGAGCCCGGGCGGCGTGCCGCTGGCGGCCCGCACCGGGACGCAGGAGACGAGTGGGGGGGGCGGCGGGGGTGGGGGCTCGGACGGGTCGCGCGTGGACAACATCTTCAAGTTCGAGGCCGGGCAGACCTTCAGCCTGGGCATCGGCGAGACGGTGGAGCAGGTCAAGGGCGAGCAGCCGAGCACGACCTACGACGCCTACCTGAACGCGAGCATCGGCGTGATGTCGGCCGGCGGGCTGCTGCCCCGGCAGATGCTGATGCGCGACATGAGCACCGTGAACTTCTCGTCGGGGCGCATGGCGTACTACCTGGCGGACCTGGCGGCCAAGCCCAAGCGGCGCTCGCACTGCCGCAAGTGGTGCCAGCGCATCTACGCGTGGAAGGTGGCCCAGTTCATCGCCGAGCGGCGGCTGCCGCCCGAGCCGCGCCTGCTGCGGGCGCTGTGGAGCCAGCCCAGCCGCGTGAGCGTGGACCCCGACAAGCAGGTCAAGGCCGACCGGGCCGAGGTGGAGGCGGGCTTCGCGACGCCGCAGGACAAGATCCGCGAGCGCGGCGGGACCATCGACGAGGTGTACGACCAGCTCGCCGAGGCGCAGGAGATGGCCAGGGGCCGCGGGCTCGAGCTGATGGCGACGCCGGGCAGCGCCGCGGTTGGTGGTGCGGGTGGCGGAGCCCCTGACATCGGAGATTCATAATGGCTGCGCCGACGCTGGGGACGCCGACGCTCACCGTGACCTCGCCGTCGTCGCTGCGCGTGCAGGTGAGCACCGACCAGGTGGATGGGAACGCGTACGTGGTCGTGACCGACCGGTCGGTGGCGCCGTCGGCTGCCGATGTGAAGCTCGGCGTCGATGCGCTGGCCTCGGTGGTGTTCGCGGCCTCGACGCCGGTGATCCTGGCGACGGTCACGCTGAACCTGACGGAGCTGGCGGGGGTCCCGTTCGGCACGCTGTACGCGCACGCGATGCAGGAGAACAGCGGGGCCGAGCAGTCGGTTGTGGCGACCAGCGCCGGGTTGGCCCTGACCGGGGGCGGCGGGGCGGCGCGGAACCGCTCACGCAGCCGGGCCCGGTTCCGGCCGCTGGATGGGTATGTGTGAGGGGGGGGAAAGGCATCAGGGACCAGGGATCAGGCATCAGGGGGGGGAGGTCCGCCGGGGCGGGACGCCCCGGCGGAGGCGGGCGAGACGCCCGCCCCACTCAGGCGCATGTGAGACTCATGCATGGAGACTCAGGGGACGCGGGGGGCGGGGGTCCCACAGGTTGGACGTTCGGTGTCACGGCTTGACGTTCCGGGGTCACCCCCGCCCCCCGCGGCCCGGCTCTAGGCACTAGGCACTAGGCATCAGGGGGAGAAGAAGGCACTAGGCACTAGGCACTAGGCACCAGGGACCAGCCGGAGCAACAGGCAGTCTCCCCACCTGGTGCCTGATCCCTGGTGCCTGATGCCTTCTTCTCCGAATTTGAGGTTGACACCCCATTGACTACCCCGTATGTTGTGGTCGTGGCACCGGGCGCCCCATGGGTTGGGGTGGTTCGCGATGGGTTCTGGGGCAGATCGGCACAAGCGACAGACGGCACTCGCGCTGCTGAGCGGCGCGGCGGTGTCGGATGCGCCGGTCGAGGGCCAGCCTGACGGAGACCAGAAGAAGCAGCGGCGATGGGAGGGCGTGGCCTACTCGGGCGGCGCGTTCGGGCAGATGTACGGCGAGGTCGTGTTCGACCTGGCGACGATGCAGCTGCCCGAGGGCGGTCGCAAGCTCATCAGCCGGGAGAGCCACGTCAACGGGCAGCGCGTCGGCGCCGCCGACACCTTCAAGATCACGGAGCGTGGCCTCGAGGTGGGCGGGTACTTCCTGACCAACGCGCGGGCGCAGGCGTTGGTGGACGACATCGACGCGGGCGCGCCCATCGAGATCAGCGCCATCACCGAGTACGAGGCCGAGTGGGTCCCCGAGGGGCACACGGTCAACGTGAACGGGCGGACCTTTGAGGGCCCGCTGATCCTCGGGCACAACGCCAGGCCGCGGGCCATCGACCTGGTCGAGGTCGGCGCCGACTACGGCGCGGTCGTCGAGCGCGTCGCCGCGTCACTGGACACCACACAACTCGAAGCAGGAGGCCGCGCAATGGCTGACGACGACAAGGGCAAGGGCACGGGCGACGAGGGCACGGCCGAGGCCGACGGCGGGCGCATGGTGGACATCGATGCGCTGACGCTCGACGAGATCAGGGAGATGCGGCCCGACCTGTTCGAGGCCGCCACCCCCCCCGACGATGATGCGGGCGACGCGGAGGCTGCGGCGAGCGGCACCGAGGCGCCCGATGCGCTCGACGACGAGGACAAGAAGAACAAGCAGCAGGCCGCGGCCTCGATCGAGGAGCTCGAAGCGATCAAGGGCATCGAGGACGCCGACGCGCAGTCGAACCTGGACCGGGGCAAGCCGGTGGACCACATCAGCTTCCTGCAGGCGGCGGGGTAAGCGGGAGCACAGAGCACAGGGCGGCTCGGGGGTGACGGGCACCGAGGCCCCGTCTCAAAGAAAGGGCAGAGCGAATGGCACTCTCAGTCAACAAGCCGCGCACGTACGGGGCGACGCGGCCCGACGCGTACACCGGGCTGCCCGTCGAGGCGGCGGCGGTGATCTACCAGGGTTCGGCGGTCGGCCTCGACGGCGGCTACGTGCAGGCGCTGACGGCCGGCGATGTGTTCGCCGGCTTCGCCGAGGAGTACGTGGACAACTCGGGCGGCGCCGACGGCGCCAAGCGGGTCCGCGTGATCCAGCGCGGCATCCTGAAGCGCGTGAGCGTGACCGGCATCAGCAGCGTCGCGAACCTGACCCAGCAGCCGGTCTACATGAGCGACAACGACACGCTGACCACGACCAGCACCAGCAACTCGCTGATCGGGCGGGCCGTGAAGGTGTGGGACGACGGGACGGTGGACGTGGCCTTCGGGCCGTCGGGTGATTCGGTCTAAGCGGGACGGCGACACACAGGGGACCGCGGCTCGGCGAGCCGGGCCACCGGGGACAGAAACGAAAGGGTGGGTAGGCCATGAGCCTCAAGAGCAACCTCCGGCAGCAGGACGTGACCGGCGACTTCATGGTCGAGCTGGAGTCCAAGCCTGTGCGCCAGATCATCGCGATGATCGCGATGGAGAAGACCGTCCGGTCGAGCGCCGGCTCGTTCGGGTTTGTGGGCGCGGTGCCCAAGCCGGGCAAGCGCGAGGGCGGGCAGGAGCGCGGGCGCCTGGCGTCGCACAAGATCGTGTACGACTGCGAGGAGTACCCCAACTCGGTGGTCATCGACAAGGACGACTACGACGAGGACGACACCGGCACGGTGCAGGCCGCCATCGGCGACCTGGCAGAGAGCCACGTGCTCGACGAGTGGGAGCAGGTGATCACCCTGCACAACAACGGCACCGTCAGCGGCAACAACAGCTACGACGGCCAGACCTTCTACGACACCGATCACTCGCTGGGCCAGGCCAACCAGAGCAACAAGATCACCAACTCCGACGTGGCCGCGCTGAACGTCGCGAGCGCGACGGCGCCGACGCCCGAGGAGATGGTGGACGTGCTGACCGGGATGGCCGGGCACATGATCGGCTTCAAGGACGAGCGCAACCGCGCGCTGAACCGCTTCGCGCGGCACTTCGTGGCGGCCGTGCCGACCAACATGTTCGCCTCGGGCATCACCTCGATCGCGGCGAACAACCTGACCAGCGGGCAGACGAACGTGATCGCGAGCGTCAACGAAGCCAGCGGGACGGGCCGGATCTACGTGAACGACTTCAAGTTTGACCTGTTCGCGGACCCCGACCTGACCGACACCGACGCGGTGATCCTGCACCGGGCCGACAGCCCGGCCAAGCGCAAGCCGTTCATCATCGTGACCAAACGCGCCGTCGAGGCCCACTTCCTCGGGCCCGGCAGCGAGTACGCCATCGACAAGGACGAGTACCTGGCCAAGACCACCGTGAAGCGCGACTTCTTGTACGGCGAGCCGCTCTACTCGCTGCACGGCACGCTGAGCTGATCCGGGACCAACTCCCTCCGAACCGGCGCCACAGGGGCGGTGGCCACACCCCCCCGGCGCCGGGCAAGAGGGAAGAAGGCACCAGGGACCAGGCACCAGGCACCAGGGACCGGGAAGGGGCGACACGCTTGCCAGTGCGGGCGCGACAGCATGGGCGTGAGGCCGGCGGCATGGACGCCGCCGGGTCGAAGAGGGCCGCATGGACGCGGCCCGGACTCGACACGCGCTGGGGGGCCACCGGGGTCGCAGGGGGCGGAGCCCCCCGTGCACAGACAACTGCCACCGGGGTCGCAGGGGGCGGAGCCCCCCGTACACAGAGCGAGCCCCTGACATGACCATAAGCGACGAGCTCGACATGCTGGCGGCGGACACGCAGCTCGGGCTGGCCGATGCGAGCGTGACGCTGACGCCCACGGCGCTGGGCGGGTGGAGCAACGCCGGGGGCACGCGCGCCAACACCGCGCCCGATGGGCCGGTGACCGTCAGCGCCATCAGGCTCCCCGGGTCGCGCCGCAAGAAGAACGCCGGGGCCGGGCAGAACGCCAGCGAGCAGGAGGCCGAGTGGTCCATCGAGGTCGCCGACCTGGCGGCCCAGGGGCTGAGCCTGCTGCCGTCGACCGGATGGACCATCACCGACGGCGGCGATGTGTACGAGGCCGTCGGCGTGCGCGACGAGGTCGGCGGGCGCGTGGTCATCGTGCGCGGCAGGCGGGGGGGGTGAGCGTGTGGGGAGTGCGAGGCATCAGGGACCAGGCACCAGGGACCAGAGGGCAGATGGCCAGATGGCAGAGGGCCAGAGGGCCAGAGGCCGGCGGCATCCGCCCTGGGCGGGCCGCGTTGAGCACGCCGACTCGGGGGCCGCAGGGGGCGGAGCCCCCCGTCCACAGTCAAGGCCATCGGGCCGCCCCCTACGGGGGCGTGGCTGATGGCTCGGGCGGTGATCGATCCTGGGTACGTCGAGCGGGTCATCGACTCGTGGTTCGGGGCGATCGACGCCGGCGAGGTGCTGCTGCTGCACCCCGGCGAGCCGAGCCCGGACCCCGAGAGCGCCGACTTCAGCCCGACCACGCCGTGGGCGCACCTGGCGTTCATCGACCTGGCCGGGGTCGTCGGGACGACGACCACCGACGAGGCGCAGCTGGTGGTGACGGTGAACATCGGCTCGCCGCGGGCCGTGACGGCGCTGAGCGCGTGGAAGTTCGGCGCGTGCGCCGGGCGCGTGAAGGCGGCGCTGAGCTACCAGCGGTCGGTCGCCAACGGGCACGACATCCGCACGGAGGCGGCGCAGTACACGCCGGACCCGCCGGGCGAGGACTCGCGCAGCCGCACGGGCGTGGTGGTGGTGAGCGGGACGGTGACGCGGATGAGCGGGGTCAGCATCGAGAGTTGATGGGAGCACCCGGCTCGCCGAGCCGGGCCACCTGGAAGGGGTAGGACGCCGATGGCCGCCAAGAACCTGAACGCGATCACGGTCGCGAAGCTGAAGTACATGCACGCGGGCAAGGTCATCATCGATGACGGGACCGACGAGCACACGATCGGCTTCATCGAGCCGTCGTCGCTGAACATCACCTGGGGCGGCGCGCCGGTGACGCCCGAGCGGAACCTGAGCGCGCTGACCGGCAAGGGGCGCCGCGGCGCCGACCAGCCGTGCGGCATCAGCTTCCAGCTCAACCCCAACACCGACGGGCTGATCAAGGACGCGGTGGACCACGACGACATCAAGGGCGTGGTGGACCCCGACAGCCGCACCGGCAAGAAGGCCAGCGTGACCACGTACACGATGTACGTCGAGTGGTGGGACGACCTGGCCGAGACCAGCGGCGTGCGCGGCACGCTGACCAACTGCTACCACAACGGTGATATCACCATCGCCGGCTCGGGCGAGGGCGCCGACGGCGACAGCCTGAACCTGAACTTCATCAGCATGAGCGACGACATCGTGTTCGCGGCGGTGCCGTAAATGAGCTGGGATGGAGACCACCTTGGGGTCGACGAGGACTGGTGCGAGGAGGACGACTGAGGCCGGCGGCATGGACGCCGCCGGATCGCTGAGGCCCGCACGGACGCGGGCCGGGATGTGAGGCGCCCTGGGGTGACTCGGGGGTGACGGGGCGCCGAGCCCCTGTCGTAGGGACCAACCTGAGGGGGAATCGACATGCGGATCGCGGAGTTGCTGGACAGGCCACTGGAGAAAGAGGTGCGGCTCGGGTCGTCGCAGCGCACGTTCACCGTGCGCTTCGTGGCCGAGACGACGGTGACGCGGGTCGAGGACCAGCTCGAGCCGGAGGTGCCCAAGGACGAGTACGCGTGGCGCGACGCCGCGTTCCTGCGCCGCAACCACCTGACGATGCAGCGCAAGGCCGCGGCGGTGGTCGGCGTGGCCCTGGGCGTCGAGGACGCCAAGGGCGAGAAGTGGGACGACAGCTGGGGCAGGGAGCGGATCGAGGCGTTTGCCGATGAGGTCCGCGGGGCGCTGACCGACCCGGAGATGAAGGAGCTGTTCGCGCAGGTGATCGACTACGACGGTCGGCCGCTGCGCCTGAAGGCGATCAACACGCTGGAGCACCTGCGGTCCGAGGTGCTGCCCCGGCTGCGGGGGACGGTGCTGGACGAGGACAAGGGCACGCTGGCGTCGCGCACGCACGCGGTGTTCACGGCGCTCACGCAGCACCTGGCGGCCATCGGCCGGGCGCTGGACGAGGGCGAGCTGGACGACATCCCGGGCGCGGCGGCGCTGGACGACGGGCTCATCGGGACGGCGGGCCGGCTGGGAAATTCATCGGGCCCGTGCCACGACGGGCCGACGGGCGACGCGACGCCGGGCGGCAGTGGCGGCTGCCCGACGCCGGCGACTACGGCATCACCGGGGGCTACCTGATGCTGCGCCTGTGCGAACGGCTTGGGATTGCGCTGGATGCGTTCGACGGCTTCCCCGCCGAGCGGCGCGTCCGGTTGCTGGCCTTCGAGCGGATGCGCGAGGCCGAGGAGGCGCGGCGGGACCGGCGGATGGGCGAGATGCTGGCGGCGCTGGCCGGTGGGCTCGGCGCCAAGGGGATCGGGTGATGGGCCACGGACGGCACAGGGATCGGAGTCGTGAGGCCGGCGGCACGGACGCCGCCGGGTCGAAGAGGGCCGCACGGACGCGGCCCGGTGCTCGGCACGCCCGGGGGTGACTCGGGGGTGTCGGGGGCGGAGCCCCTGACGGTGATCAAAGGCAGCGTGGACATGTCGGGGATGCGGCGGAAGAACGCGGCCATCCTGCGCGCCGGCGACGATGCGCGGGTGCGCGCGGCCGCGACGGCGGGCGCGGCGGCGGCGCGCGAGATGCACACGATCAGCCCGACCGACACCAACCGCTACAAGAACGGCTGGGCCGATGTGCACAACGACCTGGCCCGCGTGGGCGGCGTGCAGAAGCGCCTGAACCTGCTGCCGCTGCGCGAGCCGAAGGATTCGGGCGCGATCGAGAAGCGCCTGCGCGACCAGGTGGACAAGAGCCTTGGCATCCTCAAGGCGTGGGAGGAGTTCGAGCGCAAGGTGAAGGCTCGTCCTGGGTTCAAGACCAGCTGGAAGAACTACCGCCTGGTCCGCCGTCGGATCCGGCAGGCCGAGAAGCGTGTGGAGCGGGCGCGGCAGACACTGCGCGAGTTCTACGAGCTTGAGGATGGCGGGGTCGTCGCCCCGGTCATCCTGATCGGCGGTCGGAAGACAAAGAACAACGCGTCGCTGCGCGGGCTGGCGAGCCTGCGGCGGAGGGTGTACGGGGGCGTGGGCAGCGTGCGCGTGCTGGGCTCGCTGGTGGTCGCAGAGCTGCGGCACCGCGAGCCGCACGCGCGGTTCGTGGAGCGGCGGTTCCGCGTGGGCCGGCGCGGGCTGGCGGTGGCCAAGGTCGCCGGGGCGAAGGTGGTCCGTAACAGCTACGCGCGGGGCGTGGCCAAGGCGATCGCGCAGGCCGACATCATCAACGGCAACCTGGCGGCGGCGGGGCGGACGCAGGCGCGGACCGAGGCGTTGAGCGGGGAGGCCGCGTGAGCGATGTGGTCTACAACCTGGCGGTGAACGACGCCGAGTACCGGCGCGGCATCAAGCGGGCCGAGGCCGAGACGATGGCCGGGCTGGGGCGGATCGGCGCGTCGATCGAGGCCAAGACCGCCAACGTGCGCAAGTTCACCGGGGCGCTGAGCTCGGCGGCGGGCGCCGTGACGGGGATGCTCGGCGTGCTGAGCGCCGCGGGCGCGGCGATGGGTCTGCTGGTCGCGGCGGGCAACGCGTTTGCCGCCAGCCAGGAGCGGGCGGCGGTCGCGGCCAACAAGCAGCGAGAGGCGATGGTCGCGGCGCTGAGCGCCGCCAGCCAGGTGCGCAGCGCGAGCCTGGTGCGCACCGGCGCGGTCGGGCCGCGCGCGTCGTCGGTCGCGGACGTGAACGCCCGCTTCACGCAGGCGGCGCTGGACCTGCAGACGCGGCAGGGCGAGATCGAGGACGGGGGCATCACCCCGCGGTCGGTGCGGCAGATCAACGCCATCCGCGACGAGCAGCTGGTCCTGGAGGCCCAGCGCCGGCGCGAGGTGTCGTTCGTCCGCCAGCAGGCGCTGCTGGGCGAGTTCGTGGACACGCGCTCGGGCGAGGCGGCGGCGCTGACCGCCGAGGGCCGCGGGCGCGACGCCCAGCGCGTGCAGTTGGAGGTGCTGCAGGCCCAGCGGCTGAACCAGATCCGGACCCAGGCCGAGCCGCGGGCCCGCCAGGTGCTGGAGGAGAAGCTGCGGCGCGAGTTCGCCGGGCGCAACGCGGGGCTGGACCGCGGGTTTGCGCGCGAGGACGCCGCGGCGGTCGCCGCCGGGCGGATTGCCGCGCTGCAGGCCGAGGGGCGCGAGATCGCGGCCCTGCGCGCCGCCGAGGGCGAGCGGCACCGGCAGGCCCTGGACGCCATCGAGGACCGCAAGCGCGCCGGCGCCTCGGGCGTCGCCGAGTTGCAGAACGCCGAGGCCCGCCGGCACCGGGCCGAGATGGAGAACATCGACCGCGAGGCCGCCGGGCGGGCGCGGGCCAGGCGCATCGCCCGCGGGGTCAACCTGCTGGAGGACCAACGCCTGGAGGCGCGGGCGCTGCGGGCCGAGGGCCGGACCGGCGAGGCCGACCGGCTCGACATCGCCACCGAACGCGTCGACCTGCTGCGGCGGGTCGTCGGCGACGAGTCGCTGAGCCCGACCGAGAAGCGGCGGCGGATCGCGCTCATCAACCGCCTGAGCGCGGCGCGGCTGGCCGGGGTGGGGCTTGGCGGGGACGCCACCGACGGTGCGAGCTTCCTGACCGCCGCGGGCCGCGCGGGCGGGGCCGTGGCCCAGCGCGTGTTCGCGACCACCGAGAGCGAGAGGGTCAACGTGCAGAAGCAGAACACCGATGCGCTGCAGAACCTGACGCGGGCCGCCGACCGCGTGGTGGAACGGTTGCGCGATGGGGTTGTGGGGCTGCTTGGATGAACCCTGCCGAGCAACAGTTCGACCTCGAGATCGGGAAGTTCCCGCGGCTGTGGGTTGAGCGCGGGCAGCGCCGGGGCGTGCGCTGGTTCGACGTCCACCAGCACCTGCCTGAGGATGCGCTGACCGCGCCCGGCATCCCGCAATTGGGCGACTCGTACGGGCCCGGGTACGAGGATGTCGTGGCCGTGCGGGTCGAACCAGAGGCCGCGCCGTACCGCCACTTTGTCCGTGTGGACTACGAGAGCCCCACCGAGTTCGGGTTCAGCGGGAACCTGCAGCCGCTGGGCACGCGCTTCACCGCCAGCACCGGGCAGCTCCAGGTCCGCGCCGACGCCGCTGGGCAGCCCTTGCTCGAGCCGGTCGGGATCGCCACGCGCGCCGCCACCATCGTGCTGCGGACCCAGCAGACCTCAGGGACGTGGGTGGAGGCCTGGGACTCGCTGTTCACCGGCGTGCTGCCGCTGGTCAACAGCGACGGCGTGAGCCTCAGCGCCATCGAGGGCTTGAACTCCGAGCAGCCATTCAACGTGTCGGCCCACCGGCTGCGCCCGCGGACCGTCAACCACCAGGCGCTGCAGCCCGGGCTGCTCCAGGTGGACTTCGTCTTCGACTTCGGGACCGATCTGCACAAGGTGACCCAGATCCGCCGTGATCAGGCGGGCAACCCGAACGGGCAGCCGCAGGAGTTCGAGGTGTACGGAACCACCGCCTACGTGCCCTTCCTGGAGGCCGTGCTGTGACGGTCGCGACGGCCTCCAACGCGGCGCTCCTGCCTGTCACGAAGGCCCGGCGCGACCCGCTGTTTGCCAGCGAGGTCAACGCCATCGTCGACGCTGTGCGCGCGGCGCTGCGCGAGCTGGGGGTGACCGCGGGCGCGCTGGCGCAGCTGGAGGCGCTGGGCGTGACGCTGGACTTCCCGGCGCGGGTCGTCGGCGTGAACGGGTCGAACGGCCCGGGGCAGCCGGTGGACGCGGCGTCGATCACCTACGACGTCGAGGCGCTGCGCAGCCCCGCGATCGGCGTGATCCAGGGATTGACCCCCTCGATGGGGCGGCCGGTGCGGGCGGACATCGCCCCCCGGCCCCCCATCATCCCCGCGCCCGTCGGCGCCCGCTGCACGCTGCGCGTCGAGGGGTTCGACCTGGAGACCGGGCTGCCGGTGAGCGGGCTGGACATGCACGGGCGAGAGGTCGTGGTGTGGGCGCCCTGTGGGCCGGAGCCGGGGGGTGCCCGATGATCGTCCAGGGGCTGCGCGAGTGGGTCATCGAGCGGCACATCGACCTGTCGGGGCTGGGCGACGGCTTCGAGGAGGGGCCGATCGGGCCCGAGGTCGTCGCCGGGGCGCTGCACGTCAGCTGCCAGGCCGAGGTGGTCAGCGGGACGCTCAGCGGCGGCGAGGTGACGCTGGTGGGCGGGGCCAACGGGACCGACTACGCGGCGCTCATGGGCTACGGCGCCCTCGACCTGGGCCGCTCGGGCTTCGGGACCCTGGCCGAACCGGTGCTCGACAGCTCCACGCTGGCCTTCGAAGGGCTGATCGTCGATGGGGACGGCTGGCTGAACGGGCAGGTGAGCACCGCCGAGTCGGGCGTGCGGCTGCGGGTCGTGTTCCGGGTCGTGGGGCTGCCGGGCATAGATGTGGGGCCGAGTCCGGGTCTCGGGTCGCGGGCCTCGGGCTTCGGCCAGAACCCGGCGCTGGCCGTGCCGTTCGTGCACCGGGTGTTCGAGGGGGCGCTGGGGTCGGCCGGGCAGAGCTTCCGCGCGGTGGACGGGGGCCCCGAGTGGGTCGACGTGGGGCCGCACCTGCGGAGGCTGTCGATGCACGCCTTCGACCTGTCGGGGCCGCAGGGGGGCACGGCGTGGAGCAGCGGGCGGGCGAACCTGCGGCGGCAGACCAACGCCATGAGCGACTGGGACCCGACCACGGCGTCGTCGAGCGTGCTGCAGTCGGCCCCGCACGTGCGCGGCATCGACATCACGCCCTACGCGCGGGTGAAGCCCAACTGCTCGGCGGCCCAGGCCGGCGTGGAGCTGCGCATCCACGTGCTTGCCTGCGGGGGCTTCGGCTACGCCAGCCCGCCCAGCTACCGGGCGTACCACACCTACGACACGCCGACCAACCTGACGATGCGCACGACCGGCAGCGTCGGGCAGTACGTGACGACGACCATCCAGACCCACGAGGTGGCGTGATGCGGAGAAGGGACCAGGCATCAGGGACCAGGCACCAGGGGGGAAGGGGGGCCAGATGAGCAACGCGCGAGCGAAGAAGTCGGCCGACACGGTCGCGGTGGAGATCAAGGCGGCGTACCACGCGATGGTGCTGGTGGACGGCGCCCGGGCCGCGGGGCTGAGCCCGTCGCAGGCGGTGGCGCAGATGAAGCCGGTGAAGGCGGCGGTGAAGCCGCTGGTGGGCAAGTGGGTCAACGGCGCGCAGGGGGACCCCAAGGCGCTGGCGGTGGAGCTTGCGGGCATGCTCGAGGCGGTCCGGGCCGTGGAGGACTTCGACCGGTGCATGGCCGACGCCGGCGAGAAGCTGGGAACGCCCGAGCGCGTGGCCGCGTGCAAGGCGCGGCTGGACGACACGCTGCTCGAGCTGCGGACCTGGCTGCCGGGGCAGGAGGGCCTGAGCGACGGGCAGATCGTGAAGAAGGTGCGGGCGCTGCGCAGCGCCATCCTGGCGATCGACGGGCACGCGGCCTTCGTGGCCAAGCTGGACATCGAGAAGCCGCCGGGCAAGGCGACGCTGATCGCGGCGTCCAAGGCGCAGCGCGACCAGGCGGTCGCCAAGGCGACGGCGGGGGACATCGGCGGCGACGGCAGCTGGCCGTCGGGCGGCGGGGGCTGACACACACACACAAGGGAAGGGGACCCGGCTCGGCGAGCCGGGCCACCGGGAAGGGGCACGGCAACGATGGCGATTCTGATTGGCGGGACACCCGCGACGAATCTGGACCTGGCGACCCACTTCGGGTCGATCAGCAACGGCGACATCCTGGTGCTGCAGGAGCCGGGCGACCACACGTTCACCGGCAACCTGGACCAGAGCGCAAAGACGATCGGCGGGTTCATCACCTACCCGGGGGTGAACCTGATCCAGCGCAGCCCGATCACCTTCGGCGGCATCACCAGCACGAGCACCAGCACGCTGGCCCTGCACGGGTCGGGCGTGCTGTACCTCATCTCGGCGGTGTCGATCGCGGCGATGCTGAACCCTGCGATGAAGCTGTGGGGGCTGGACGGGGCGTGGACGTACCTGCACGTCGAGGCCGGTGAGTTCAACGGCAACGACGACTGCGAGTTCAACCACGTCTCGACCGGGCCCGGGGCCCGCGGCGTGATCGAGAGCCACGCCAGCGACATCATCGACGACCTGGACATGGGCGGGGGGTCGATGGTGGTGCGGCGCGACTGCGTGGGCCGCGTCGCGGCCGGCAAGCTGCGCTACGAGGACACCGCGACGTTCGAGGACGGCTCGAACACCGGCGAGCTGATCGTGAACGGGCCGCGGGCCGAGGTGGAGATGGCCGGCAGCGCTACCACCGGCGACAAGCTGCGGCACATCGCCGGCGGGTTCGACATGACCGACCACGGCGCCGACTTCGTCATCGACGAGCGGCGCCTGGGGCCGGCGGCCCGCGCGATCACCGAGTACGCGGCGGGGAGCCTGACGGTGACCAGCGAGATCCCGCTGGGGCCGAACCAGCCGTCCAGGAGCTTCCCGCTGGGAAGCTCCTAGACGCTGTTCTGGGTACGGGGGGCTCCGCCCCCTGCGACCCCGGTGGCGCCCCCGCGCGATTGCCACACCGGCCCGCGTCCGTGCGGGCCTCCAGGAATCCGGTGGCATCGTGCCGCCGGCCTTGATCAGGAAGGGACATCAACGGCGATCGATGCGAAGGGGTACATCTCGCCCGCTGGGCTGCCCGAGGCGTGCGCTGCGGGGGCGCGGTTGCTGTGCCCGGGGGACTGCCCGGATGATCCGCCGGGGCCGGGGTGCGGGCTGTGCCTGGTGCCGGGGGTGGCGCTGCCCGGTGGCGTGCGCGACCCCTCGGGGCTGTGCCCGCCCGAGCGGGCCGAGTGCCCGTGCTGGAGCCCGGGGTTCGCGTTTGCGCCCGGCAACGCGTGGGTGCAGCTTGCCTGGCGGTTCAGCCAGCTGTTTGTGCTCGGCTCGTCCAACGCCGAGACGCGGCTGGCCGAGGGGCAGGCCTCGTTCCTGCTGGCCGACCCGCCCGAGGGGGCCACCGCCGGCGCGACGTGCAACGCGATCGGCGCGAACGTGGACATGCCGGTGGTCTACACCAACTCCGAGGGCGAGGTCTTCGAGGAGACCGGTGGGCTGGCAGCCGAGGTGGTCCCTGGCAATGTGAACGCGGTGATGGGCTTCGCGTCCGAGGGCATAAACCTGCTGCGGCCGCACTGCGGGGCCCTGAGCGTGGGCGTGAGCAGCGGGCTGAGCTACCAGGTGGTCGAGTCGTCGGGGGCGGTGCGGATGAGCGCGCCGGGCAACGCCAGCGGCTACGTGCAGCTGCTGCAGGTGTACGACACGCTGCCGACGGGCTTCTACGTCGAGAACCGGTGGGACTTCCGCTTCGCGATCGGTCCGCTGAGCGGGTGCGACCCGCAGGACGCCTCGTGCTTCGACCGCGGGTGCGGCTGGCCGCCGTTCCTGGACCCGATCATCCCGGCGCCGGGGCCGGGCGACCCGCCGCCGGTGGGGCCGGGCGCGCCGTGCCCGGCCGGGTGCTTCCCGCTGAGCGGCGTGGGCTGCTTCAAGAACATCATCATCCTGGTGAAGTGCGGGGGGAGCTTGGTGCCGGTGGCCAAGACGGTGCGGTGCGACTTCGGGGCCGGGTTCGGGGCCGGCGGGGTCGACATCGACATCAAGGGGTTCACGAAGTGCGTGAAGCCGGTGGGCGGGGCCGGTGGGGGTGGCGGGGGGAACCCGCGGGTGTTTGAGCTGTGCGACGACGACCTGGCGACGCCGGAGTTCTGCGCGGCGCTGGTGCCGGTGGGTGGTGCGGCAGGGGGTGCTGGGGGTGTTGGGGGGGGTGGTGCTGGGGGGGGACCCGGCTCGGCGAGCCGGGCCACCGGGGGGCCGGGCCTGGGGCCGCCTCCGGGGTACGACGAGAACGGGGTGCCCGATGCGCACCGGTGCAGGGGGTGCTCGTAGCGATGTGCAAGGTCGAGGTGAACGGGAACAAGGCGCAGCTGGTTCGGACGCCGTGGGAGCGGGTCCGCGAGAACATCGTGCCGGCGGTGGCGCTCGGGCTGCTGGGCACCGGGCTGCTGCTGTGGCGCAACGACAGCGTGCAGGACCGCGACATCGACGAGCTGCGGGACGGGATGGTGTCGCTGCAGGAGGCCATGGCCGACCTGGTGCGGCAGATGGGCGACCGCTACACGTCGCGCGACGCCGGCGACGACTGGGCGGCCCAGCGCGCCATCGACCAGGCACAGGACGCGATGGTGCGGGCCATCGAGCTGCGGCAGAACGCGGCGGCCGAGACGCTGGCCCGCGTGACGGCCCTGATGGAGAAGTACGACCTGTCGATCGACGGCAACGTCGACGACCTGAAGGACGTGAAGGACCGGCTGGGCAAGCTCGAGGTGCGGGTGGAGCTCCGGGACCTGGGGGGGTGAGAGGGAGCGTGAGTGGTCCGGGAATGGGGGTGGATCGGACCTGCAGGGGTGGGGGTCTTGGGGTATGTTTGGGAGAGGGGGAAGGCATCAGGGATCAGGCATCAGGCACCAGGGGGAGGGGGAAGGCATCAGGGATCAGGCATCAGGCACCAGGAGGGAGGGATTCAGGACCGGGCGGCCATCTTTCATCCCCCCTAGTGCCTGGTCCCTGGTCCCTGGTGCCTTCCTCAGGAGGGTCGGCTATGGCGATGTACATCGTGGCGGGGGTGGACAAGGAGACGGGCAAGGACCGGCAGGTGGCGGTCAACGCCAACACCGAGGGCGAGGCGGCCAAGGTCGCGGCGGCACGCGGCGTGGCGGTGCTGCCCAATGGGGTGCGTTTGAGTCAGACCGAGAAGGCGGGGCCGCGCGCGCGGGCCGAGCTGGAGGAGGAGCGGGCGCGGCTTGGGGGTGAGCGGGCGCAGCCGCTGGGCTACCGCGGGGTGCGGAAGGCGATTGCGCAGGTGGTGCTGGCGGGGTGGTTGGTTGCAGGAGGCGGCGCCATCGCGCTCATCAACGACGGCGGCAACCAAGGTGCCTTCGGGTTCGGCATCGTGCTCGCGCTGATCGGACTGTTCTGGCTCATCGCCATGGCGGTTGGGCGGTCGGACTGAAGCCGCCCAGCTAGGGCGAACGCCCTGATTTGACCGCAAATCTGTGCCCGGGGGGCACTCGGGGCGGTGTACGCATCGTATCGCACGCTGGTTCTTGGGGCGGCTGCCCGCGCGATGGTGCGGCGGGCCATGACCGGGTGGCAGGGAAGAGGGGCGCTTGCATGAGGCCATTGGGTCGTATCGGGGTCCGGTGGGCCGTCTGGGGCGAGAGGATGGGCCGCTGCGGATGGCGCACGGCGAGGCGGTGGCCGGGACCGCTGCAGATCGGGCGCTGCTGACGATCCGGCACGCCGGCGGCGCGGCTGGGGAGTGGGTCGGGGCGGTGGCAGAGGCTGGGCCTCAGGCGCCGGCGCCGTTGGCCGCGGTGCGCGGCTTGGACGACGACGATGCTGACGCGTCGCGGACCGGGATGAGGTAGTGCACGCACTCCTGCTCGGTGGTGCCCTTGTCGTCGATGACCCTGGGCGGGTAGCGGATGGTGAGCATGCGCTGGCCGGTGTCGTCGCCGGTCTTGGGGTCCGAGACGGGGTCGGCGACCTCGCTCAGGGCGTCGAGCAGGGCGGGCATGGCCCCGGTCCAGTCGAACGCGAGCGGCTCGCTGTCGTTGAGGAGCACGAAGTCACGCAGCGCCTCGCGGACCTCGTCGGGAAGGGCCATGTAGAGGCTCAGCGCGGCCGCTGAATGGGTCCGAGAGCTGTTGCGCTTGGTCGATGGCTGGTCGCGAAGGGCCCTGTAGGCCCTTCCGAGCGGGTTGGGCATGTCCAGAGGGATCCGCATCCATCCCTTCGCCCGGCCATGCTCCGATCGGGTCGTTTTTCGGTCCGATGATGCCATAGGAGGCATTCTGACCCCCGATTTGAGCCCGTCTACGGTGCGGATAGCGTCGTGATTCGGACCGAATCGGTCGGTTTTCTGGAATTGTGCTTTCATGGGTCTCAAGTCGGGTGTATGGTGCTTCCGATGACTATCGGTGCGAAAGACGACCGAATCGGACGACCAGGAAGGCCAGCCAAGCCGCCTCGGGTCTATATCCAGGCCAGGGTCCGCGGGATCGACCCCGCGGCGGGGCGCGGAGGGAGTCATCTGGGTGCCGCGACGGTGCCGGCGGACATGGCGGACCGGGTGCTCGAGGCGCTGTGCCTGCTCAAGGCCGAGTCGGAGGGGCGCGGGCCCGCCGATGGGGCGTCGTTCCGGTGCGCATGCGGTGAGTGTGCCGCACGAAGGGCCGCCGCGGAGGGCCGGGACGGCGCGTGAACGGGTGAGTTGGGGCCGGGGGGGATCAGAGGGCCAGATTTCCAGAGGGCCAGATAGCAGAGGGCCAGAGGGCCAGATTCGGAGGGATGCGATGGGGAAGGCAGTAGGGACCGGGCATCGGGCGTCGGGCATGCGGGCGGAGTTGCCGCCAGCGGAGTTGGCGGGGGATCACTGCTCACAGAGCAGCGGCACACCCGGATCCGGCGGGCGCGGGGGTCGTGAGGCCGGCTGCATGGATGCAGCCGGGTCGCTGAGGCCCGCAGGACGCGGGCCGGACGCCGGAGAGCACGGGGGGGATCGGGGTGGCAGGGGCGGAGCCCCTGCGCATACAGACAGCGGAGCCCCCCGTACACAGACATGCCACTGCGGCCTGTGCGATGGCGATGTGGTGAGCCACATCCTGGACTGCGATGCGCCGGGGTCGCCTGAGGGGCGGCAGCTGGTCGAGGACTTGATGGCGAGCGGTGGTGGTGGGGGTGGGTCGTGAGCGCCACCACCTACGTTGCACGAACGGACCTGACGACGATCAACTGCGGCGAATGCGGCGGCGTGTACGCGATCGCGCAGCGCTACCACCAGACGTGTTACGAGGAGGGATCGGCGTGGAACTGCCCCTACTGCAAGGTCGGGTGGGGGTTTGCCTGCAACAACGGCGAGAACGACCGGCTCAGGCGGCAACTGAAGGCCGCGCTGAGCGCCGAGCAGCGTGAGCGGGCCGCGCACGATCAGACGCGGAGCGCACTCGAGCACACCGAGCGCAGGCGGCGGGCCGAGAAGGCCGCCAAGACGCGCGTGAGGAACCGCGTGGCCGCGGGCGTGTGCCCGTGCTGCAACCGGACCTTCCAGAACCTCGCGCGGCACATGCAGAGCCAGCACCCCGAGGTGGTCCGCAACGCGAAGGGCGGTGGGTCGTGAGCGAGGTCCCTGATCTGTCGATGTGCCAGAAGGCCGTGCTCGCGTCGGTGCACCGCGCCGAGTGTCTCAAGGGATATCGCGGTGTTCATCTCGACGCGGTGATCGTCGTGGCGCGCACCGAGTTTACGCACCGCCAGTGGTCGGTCCGCCAGACGGTGGACGCCCTGGACCGGCTTGGTCTCCTGTGCACGGATGGTCGCCTCATCTACACCTCGGACCGCGGCGAGTCGGTTGTTGAGGGCGCGGGCGGATGGAGCGACTTGCTGGCCGAAGCCGAGGCGGCGTACCAGACGAGGGCTGCGCGTCGCTTGACCGCCTATGAGGACGTGATGGGCGGTGCGTCGTGAGCACCGCCACCCCAGACCCGAGACCCGCCACCCCAGACCCAACGAACCCGGGACCCGCAACCCCCACCGCCATGGCGTCGACCGCTGAGCTGCGGGCGGCGTTGCTGGACGACCAGGCCGGCGTGCTGGGCGGGCTGCTTTCTGGCGGGCACCTGCGGACGCGCGAGGTCGCGCGGCTGTGCGGGTGCGTGGACCGCACGGCCCGCAAGTGGGCCAGCGGCGAGCGGCTGATGCCGTTTGACGCGGTGGTCGCGCTGGCGTCGATGCATTCGAGCGCGTACGTGCGCGATGCGCTGTACCGCGGGCTGATGCTGGCCCGCTCCGGGCGCATCACGGTCGACCCGGGGGCGTGCGCGCCCGGCGCGGCGACGCTGGGCGGGCTGATGCGCGAGGCCGCCGATGTGGTCGACGCGTACACCAAGGCCCTGATGAACGACGGGCGCGTCGGCCCCGATGAGGCCGAGGTGGTGTGCGAGCAGCTGGATGAGGTGGTGCGCGTGGCCTACGCGATGGGCGTGGGCGTGCGCACCGACGCCCGGCGCGGGCGCAACGGCGCGGTGAAGAAGCCGGCCAAGCCCGCGGCGTGGATGAAGCGGATGGCGCGTGAGACGGCCGAGAGGGCGGCATCGAAGGCCGCCGGTACAGAAAGGAAGACGGCATGAAGCGGAGACTGAGTGTTGAGTCGATCGGCGTGATCGACGACGGGCGCGTGCAGGCGGCGCTGAACCGAGAGATCGAGCGCGTTGTCGAGGACTGCCTGGACCGACCGGGGGACGAGACGGCGCGCGAGGTGACCATGAAGATCGCCATCAAGCCCGAGAGCGGGCAGGCCGGCGTGTGTGAGGACTGCGACGTGGAGTTCGAGATCAAGTCCAAGCTCCCGCCGGTGCGCAGCAAGCGCTACCAGATGCGCCCCGAGGGCAACGGCGGCCTCGTGTTCAACGACCTGAGTCCCGAGGCGGTCCGCCAGGGGACGCTCGATGAGGTGGACGGGGGTGCGCTTTGAACAGCATCGACCGCGAAGCGATCAAGCACCTGCAGGACCACGCCGTCGAGCACTCGACGGCCAAGATCATCGGCGTGCCGGGGGGAGGCGACGAGTCGATCGTGTACCTGCCCGGCGACACGGAGCCGCGCATCATCGAGCACAAGCCGAGGCCGCGCAGCTACACCGCGACCACCATCGGGGCGTTCTGCGCGATGGTGACGCGGCTCGGCAGCACCAGGGACACCATGGTGCTGGTCTCGCTCAGCGGGGCCGTGGCGATCCTCGACGAGGGGGACGGTCGGCGCCGTGAGCGTGTCCGCCTCCGGGCGAACATCAACGAGGCCGCTGGCGAGATTGGCCGGTGGCAGGGCGAGCACTGGCACAGTCAGGCGGAGTTGATCCGATCGCTCCGCACCACGCTCAGGGACACCTATAGCCCCGCCGATCTGTTGCCGACGCTCCGGCAGATCAAGTTCAGCAAGCGGACTGATGGCGCATCGGAGGTCCAGCACGGGCGTGAGTCGATGGGCGCATCGATCGAGCGGCAGGTGAGCGGCGCGGGCGACCTGCCCGAGGACGTCGTGTTCAGCACGCCCTGGTTCGATCCGATCGGCGACGCTACGCCTCCGGAGGTGGCCGTGACCTGCGCGCTCGACATCGACACGGAGAGCGCGGGGTTCATGCTGAAGCCAGTGATCGCCGACATCCGGCGCGCCGAGCTCGACGCGGTCGCTTGGCTCGCGACCGAGATCGCCGAACGCGTCGTGGACATCGATGTGTTCTCCGGCGCGACCGAGTAGCCGGGCTTCTCTCCTCTCTCCGACCCGGCGGTGGCCTGACCGTTGCCGCCGGGCTTGTCTCGGGTGTCGGCGGCGGTCGTCGGCGCGCGTCGTTCTCATCACTCGCACGGACACACCCGTCCGCTGCTTTGGCCCGGAGGTGCACGACCGAAACACTGTCTTTCGCGTGATGCTGAATCACGGATCCAAAGGTAACACCACGCGCGCCCCGTGGCCTGACGGCCGCCGGGCGTCTTATGAGTGACTTGCACAAGCATGATGACCAGCAGCGGGACGGCGGCGGGCCGGTGACGGTCGTGGACGTCGGCGAGTTGAGCGAGGCCCAGCTCGAGCGGTGCCGGGCCATGGCCGCTTCGGTCGTGGACATCGACCCGACGCGGGGCGTGGTGCGCTTCCTGGACGACGGGGGCGACCCGGTGGTCGTGGCCGGCTTCGGCCTGGCCAAGCACGCGACGCTGGTCGGCGAGGCCGTCGTGGGGCACATCGAGGCCCACCTGGCCCACGCCATGCGGCTGGGCATCGCGCACGGGGCCGCGGTGGTGAGCGGGAAGGGGGGCGCGGATGGCGGATGACCTGGGCGTGATCGCTGTGCTCGGGGTGATGAGCACGCTCGGCGTGTGCACCGGGCACTTGGCGGCGCGGCGGCGGCGTGACGAGGCGGCGATGGCCATCCTGGCCGCCGGCGTGGTGATCGCCGCGGGTGCGGTCGCTGCGGCGTATGCGCTGGGCGGGGGTGGTGGATGATGCAGGCGAACGACCCGGCGTACCTGAGGGAGGTGGCCTCGCGCGACCAGGCGCACGCGTGCATGGACGGGCTGCCTGAGTCACTGATCCAGGCGATCGATGCGCGGGCGACGCGGCTCGAAGAAGACGGCGACCAGGTCGACCGCTGGGTCGGCGCATTGGCGCACCTCGCGCTCGGAGATCGCCAACTCAGGATCATCGAGCGCGCGATCGCTGATGGGGATGACGCATGAGCGGCGCGGCGTGGGTGTACATCGCGGGGCCGTACTCGGAGTGCCCGACGCGCTGCTCGGCGTTCGCCATGGACGTGTGGGAAGAGCTGCGCATGCGCGGCGTGTGCGCCGTCTGCCCGCACTGGTCGATGCAGCAGGACACGCGGCGCCACCTGGCGTGGGACGAGTGGATCGCGTTTGACCTGGAGCTGATGGAGCGCGTGCGGCCGGACCTGGTGCTGCGGCTGCCGGGCCCATCGCCCGGGGCCGACCGGGAGGTGTCGCACGCGCGGTCGCTGGGGATCGAGGTGTGCGCCATCGAGCACGGGCGCGCGACACCGGTCCTGTGCGCCCAGGTGGCGCTGGACTGGCTGCTGCGCGAGCGCGCCGGGTTCGCTCGGGCGGGACGCCCGGGCGAGGCAGGCGGGACGCCTGCCCCACTCACGGAGGAGGAAGGACGGCGATGACGCGCACCACGACAACAACACCACCCCCGCCCCCACCCGCACCACCCGCCCCACCCCGAAGCCCGGCGCCCGGGACCCGAGGCCCGGCTCAAGACCCGGCCCGCGACCCCGTGGCGCTCGTCGTCAGCGCGTTGCTGGGGCTGCACAAGGCGACCGGGCGCAAGCCGACGCTGAGCGTGTCGGTCGGGATGCTGGCCCGTGTGGCGGGCGTGGGGGCGCACCAGGCGTACGCGGCGCTGGGCGAGCTGGAGCGCGGGGGGTACCTGACGTGCACGAAGCGGGGGGCCGACAAGGGGTCGGCGAGCGAGTTTGAGCTTGGGGAGAGGTTGCTGGGAGACGGGACGCACCGCGGAGGCGCGGGGGGCGCGGAGGGAGAGTCAGAGGGGGCCAGAGGGCCAGAGGGCCAGAGGGCCAGAGCGCCAGAGGAAGCGCGGGCCTACCCCGCCGGGGATGGGGGAGGGACTCCGATGGCTCAAGAATGTTCGGGTGTCGGGGGGGGTGCTCGGGCGGGTGGGCAGGCTTCCCTAGATGCGCCCATGGGTTGGGGTGAAAATCGCGGTTCTTTGGGTCTTGAGGGCGGTTTTTCGGCTTCTGCGGGGGCGGTGCGCGCTCGGGGGTCTGGGGGGGGTTTGGGGGGGGTCTGCGCGCAGCGCGCTGACGGCCAGGACGGCCACGGCCGTACGGCCGTCGATCATTCTGATCAGAATACGGCCGTACGGCCGTACGGCCAGCGCGCCGAGACGGCCGAACCGGCGCGCGCTCTGCCGGCGCGTTCGCATGCGCGGCGGGCCGCGGCGCGGATGCCGCTGCCGCCGCGCGTGACCCGTGCCGACCTGCGCGACGACGCGTGGGTGATGGGGCTGTTCGACAAGCTCGAGGGCGACCCGCGGTGCTGGGTGCGGCGCGGCGACCTGGTGTGGTTCGTCGCGTGCTGCTGCCACGTGGCGCGCAAGGCCGAGCGGAGCCCGGGCGGACTCCTGCTGAGCCTGCTGCAGAACCCGCAGCGGGGCGACTGGCTGGACGAGGAGTGCGACTGGGACGAGGCCAAGCGGCGCGTGGAGCGGTGGCAGGCGGAGCCGGGGGGCGGCGTTCGGGGCCCGGGCCCCGGGGTCCGGGTTCCGGGATTGGGGGGCTCGGCGTGAGCGGACACCAGGCGATGTGCGCGGCGTCGGATCAGTACCGGGCGTCGCTCTGCGATGTGCTGGTCAAGATGAACGCCAGGACCGACGGGCACTTCACGACGAGGCTGATCGAGCAACTGGAGCGCGACTTCCACGAGGCGGAGGACGCGGAGGAGAAGATGTTTGCGCACTGCGCGCTCGTCGGCGTGCTGACCACGATGCATCGAGGCCGACGGCCCGGATCCCGGACCCCGAGGCCCGGCACCCGGAGGTGGCGTCTTCCCAGATCAAGGAGCGAAGCGATATGACGATCACGTTCGAACAAGCGGTGGCGCGGGTGCGGCCGGTGCGGTACATCTCTTCGGGGTCGAAGAGGGTGAGCGACTTCGAGGGCGTCGTCGATATCGGGAAGGCCGACGGCGGAGGTGACAGCGGCACAGGCGTCTGGTCGTCCGAGTTCGCTGGCCCGGCGGCGTCGGCACCTTCGATGGCTGCGCACTTCCGGGCCGATGGGGGCAAGGACGGCGGGCCGGGGGCCGCGTGGGAGGCCGCTGAGCACGGGCTGGGCGTGATGCTGGCCGACCCGTGGTACATCGACGTCAACCCCAACGACCCGTCGAAGGGGTACATCCACCTGGGGCAGGAGCACGTGTACACCCGCGCCGGCGGCGACCCGTGGGCGCTCATCGAGGCGCTGTGGGAATGGCGCGAGGCGTTCCCCGATGTGGAGCTGGTGATCAAGACCGCGGCGCCGCGCGCGGGCGACACGGCGCGCGACGTGGCCATGCACTGGCGCATCTTCAGCCAGCTGGGCGCGATGTGGTGCCCGGATGCGGCGGGGGCGGGGTACAACGCGGGCGAGGAACGTCAGTACATCATGGTCGATGGCTACCTCGAGGGGAACGCGGGCGTGGTGGCGCCGGTGCTGTACGAGTCGGTCTACCAGGAGGACTGGGACACCCCGGGCCCGAACGGCTGGACGTTCGCGGCGTGGAAGCCGGCGAACCTGAGCAACGGGCAGAGGCTGCACCCGGCGGCGCAGTCGTGGTGGCGGGCGCAGCTGAAGGGCGGCGTGCCGATCGCGCTGCAGAACGCGGGGCTGGTGCGGGATTGTCTGCGGCGGGCCGCCGCGTTGCGGCGGGAAGCAGCGGAGCAGCAAGCAGCGAAGCCGGAAGGGAAGTACATCATCAGACCGTGGTTTGGCGGTCGCCGCGAGCCTGTTGAGGTCACTGTCGTCGGGGCCGCCGATGGGCAGATCGAGTTCAAGACCTACGGCGGGGACATCAGGCGTCTGAGCGCGCTCTCGTGGGCGGATGCCCACCCCGTCCGAGTGGGCGAGGCTGGTCCCGTTGAGGCCGGCGGCATGGACGTGGGGGGGGGCGATCTGCGCTCCAGATGGTCGGAGCTGGCCGCGCGGGCCGCAGGACGCGGCCCGGACGTGAGCACTGCGGGGGTTCTCGGGGGTGGCGGGGGCGGAGCCCCTGCCATTGAGGACACATCGTTCACGCAGCGCCCGTGCCTGGTGGCCAGCGGGAACGAGGGCGGGTGGCAGGACGTGGTGGACGGGGTGATGAAGGGGCTGGCGTGGTTCGAGGCCGACGACGCGACGGTCGCGGCGGGGCTGGGCGTGGCGCCCGATGGCGGGGTGTTCGTGGTCGAGCTGATGCAGGCGTTCGGGGCCGGCGGCAACGCGTTCATCGCGGCGGCCCAGGCCCACGACGGCTGGCTGCCGGGCGGGAAGGTCAAGCAGGAGGTCGTGGAGATGGTGCTCGAGCAGGGGTTGATGGAGGAGTGGGTGTGATGCGAGACGGATTCCAGAGGGCCAGAGGGCCAGAGGGCCAGATGAGGGAGGTCAGCGACTGCCGACTGTGCTGGTTCCTGCGTGGCGATCTTGCGACTCCGGTAGACGGCGAGAGGGAGGGCGCTGATGGTGGTTGAGATCGCGGTGCGCGAGCATCCCATCCTGTTCTCGGCGCCGATGGTGCGGGCGATCCTCAGGGGGGCCAAGACGCAGACGCGGCGGGTGGTGAAGCCGCAGCCTGGGCGGGGCGCTGCGAGTGGTGTGCACTTCGGTGGCCGCTGGTTCTGGTTCAAAGAGGGCGAGAAGCGATCGGACTCGGGGGGGCTGAAGTGCCCCTACGGCGTGCCGGGGGATCGGTTGTGGGTGCGGGAGGCGCACTACTGCGATCTTCAGCCGTACGACGATCGGCCGGTGTCGATCAAGCACGCCTTCGACGTCGTCGGTCCTTCGATCATGGAGTCGATGTTCTACCGCGCCGACGCGGACGAGAAGTCGCCGTGCCCGCCGTGCTGCCAGTTGATCCCTGAGTGCCAATGCGATGAGGTCGGGCGACCACGCTGGCGCCCATCGATCCACATGCCGCGTTGGGCGAGCCGGATCACGCTGGTGGTGAAGTCGGTGCGCGTCGAGCGGTTGCAGGCGATCAGTGAGGACGACGCGATCGCCGAGGGATACCAGCCGAGGTCGTTCTATCGCGAACTCGACGCCCACGAGGTTGCCAGTCGCGGCTCGCGGTTGACAGGTGATCCCGCGAACAGCCCCGGCAAGGTGTGGTTCAGTGACCTCTGGGACTCGATCAACAGCAGCCCCAAGCCGGTCAAGGCCGATGGCCGCATCGTGTTCTACCAGTCGTTCCCATTGGGCGGAGAGAACCGCACCGAGACGTACCGCGGCCTGCCTCACTACATCACCCCGAACCCATGGGTGTGGGTGGTGGAGTTTGAGCGGGAGGTGGAGTGATGGTTGCGCTGATCTTCGCCGTTCTGGGCACAATCTTCGTTGGGGCCGGCCTTCTCTTCTCCGTCTTCTTCGGCCAGAGCGATGACGGCAGCGATGGCTGCTTTTCGGTGTTCCTCACCTGCTTCGGAGTCGTGTTCTTCTGTCTCTCGGCGAGCCTTGATGCATTCGACGATGGTGTGGTCGCCGCTGCGAAGGGTTCGCACGTCGCCATCCCGTCGATCGACGAGGAGACGGGCGAGGCGACGCGGTGGCGCGTTGTGCGAAGGGGGGCGGAGTGATGGCGACACGCATCCTGGCCAGCAGGGCGATCAGTGCGGCGCGAAAGCGTCTGCCGTTGCTCAGCGAGCGCGAGCTGGAGGAGACCCTCTCCTACGCCGCCGACTCGATGGCTGAGGCGTACCGCATCGGCGCCGCCGAAGCGCAGCAGGAGATCGTGGCACGACTGACGCGGCTCAAGGAGAAGGAGGAAGTGGGCGATGCGTGACTTCGTGGACGTGACCGTGGTTGAGAACGGGCAGCCTTGGGTCGGGGGCGGCAAGCCGGTGAAGGGCGTCGTCAACGGCGACCGAATCAGCATCCCGACGCGCGACATCCGGGCGATGAGCAAGGATGGGTGGAACAGCAGCCTGCAGAAGCACACGCATACCAGGTTGATCCTGAGCAGGGGCCGCGTGTTGGTCGTCGATGGCAGCCCCGAGGCGGTGAAGCGGGCGTGCGCGGAGGAGTCTGAGACGGCCACCGACGAGCTGTTCGAGGCGTTGGCCCAGGTCTGCACGCGGGTCGAGGAGCTTGAGCGCGTGTGCGATCGCATCCTGTCCTCCGGCGGGGGTGGCGGGGGCGGAGCCCCTGCCATCGAGGACCCCACGCCCTCCACTCCCTCGCCCACCACCACGCCCTCCACCGACCAGGAGACCCCTGCCGATGCCTGAACACCTCTACGAGATGCACGACCGCAACGGCCTGCGCATGCGGGCCGGCGCCCGCGTCCGACTGTGGTTCGGGCACACCGGCGAGCGGAGCCGCGGCGTGTGGACCATCTCTGCCGTCACCGAGACCGCCGACGCCGGGCAGATCCTGCTCCTCGAGCTGCGCAACAAGCGCGGCGAGGTGAAGCAGGGCGTCCGCCCCAACGAGGTGTGCCTCGAGGACCGCATGGTGCCCAGCTCGCTGCTCGAGCTGCGGCGGGGCGACCGCGTCTACCTCGCTGGCGGCAACGCGTGGGCGGGGTTCATGGGCACGGTGCAGGGGCGGAGCCACACCGCCCGCGGCGAGCGCCCACGCGTCCGGCTCGACCCCAACCAGCCGGGCGTGCCCCCAGGCGGGACGTTCACCTACGTGATGAGCGACGACGAGTTCGAGCCGCTGGACGACCGTCGCGCCTCGCTGGCGCACGGGCTCGATGGGTGCCTGGAGAGCGGTGGCGGCGATGACGGTGGGAAGGCAGGGGCTCTGCCCCTGCAACCCCGCCGGAGGGGAGGGGCGGCGTGACCATGCAGACGCTCCGGGCGTGGTTCGGGATCGCGGCGTTCATCGTCGTCGGCGCGCTGCTGCTGGCGCCGGTGCTGGTGACGTGCCTCGTGATCGTGGCGATGCGCGCCCCGCGCGCAGCAACCGAGGTCTTCGCCGCGTACCTCGGCCTGCTCATCTTCATCGGCGAGAAGGTTGGAGGCATCAGCGTATGAGCACGCTCCCGTGGGTCTACATCGCCGGTCCGTACTCGGCGCACCCGACGCGGTGCTCGGCGTTCGCGATGGACGTGTGGGAGGGCCTGCGAAGGGCGAACGTCCACGCGGTCTGCCCGCACTGGTCGATGCAGCAGGACACCCGCCACACGCTCACGCACGAGCAGTGGATCACGTTCGACCTCGCGCTCATCGAGCGACTCAAGCCCGATGCCCTCGTCCGCCTGCCGGGCAGCTCGGACGGCGCCGACCAGGAGGTCGCCTTCGCCGAGTCGCGGGGCATCCCCGTGATGATCGTCCCGCCGCGGTGCTGGTCGGCCGAGCAGTGCGTGAGCTACATCGCGGAGCAGCTACGCGAGTGCCCGCACGTGAAGGGGGAGGTCGATGGCTGAGGAAGGTATCCGCGTCATCTGCGTTGCGATCGAACTCAAACCGAGCGTTTCTGAGATCGAGGTGCGCGAACTCGGCGCGTTGCTCGTGGGCATGGCAGAGAACGACTACCGGGTCGAGTCTGCAGAGGCTCAGATTGGCAACAATCTGTGGGTCCCTCAGAAGGAGGATGGCCATGCCTGATCCCCTCCGCGTCCTGGGTGTGGACCCTTCGAGCACGAAGACCGGCTTCGCGTTGCTGAGCGAGGGGCCTGTCGCGCGGCATGGCGTCGGCGAGCTGCTCGAGTGGGGGCTGGTCAAGGGCGTCACGAAAGACCCGGCGACGCTCCGCGCGCGGCAGATCGCCGCCGAGATGGTCGCCCACGCGCGGCGGATGGCGCCCGATGTGATCGTGATCGAGACGCCCTCGGGCAAGGTCGCACGGAACAAGCGGGGCAAGACGCAGGGCGCCGGGCTCAGCGTGTACGGCTTCGCCGCCGGCCAGGTGGACCACGCGCTGTGGAACGTCTTCGGGATGGAGCGGGTGGTGATGGTCAACGAGATCGACTGGACGGGCGGCGCGAAGAAGCAGGCCCGGGCGAGCCGCGTCGAGCTGCTGCACCCGGGCTACGACCGCTCGAAGGACAGCGGCATGGACGCCGCCGACGCCATCGGCCTCGCCGGGTGGTACCTCGCCAAGCTCGAACGCGAGAGGAGGATCGGGGCATGACATGGGTTGTCGCCTACATCGGAGTCGGCATCGGACTCGCCACCATCGGGCAGATCGACGCGCCGGGCAGGGGCTCTGCCACGTCGGAGGACTCGCTGAGCGAGCCGTACGAGTCCGCGCCGTTCGAGCCGCCCTCGGTTGGATTCTTCATCTGCATTCTGGGCATCATCTGGTGCCTCGGAATCACGTTCTACGTCGGGTACCGATTCGGCCTGGCGATGGGAGCCACGCCATGATTGTGCGAGAGGTGCTTCGTCAGATCGGGAACGTCTTCACGTGGTTCATCCTCATCGCGCCGTGGGAGCAGGGGCTTCGGGTGCGGTTCGGGCGTCACGTGAGGCTGCTGCGGGCGGGCATGCACATCCGCATCCCGTTCTGCGACCGCGTCTATCGGCAGAGCGTGCGGAGGCGGCTCAACGTCGTGGCCCCGCAGACGCTCACGACTCGCGACGGCGTCGCCATCAGCATCGCCGCATCGATCGGCTACCGCGTCGATGACATCCGCAAGCTCTACGACTCGCTGCACGACGCCGCGGACACCATCGAGGCCGAGGTGGCGGCGATCGTGGCCCGGTTCGTGTCGTCTGTCCTGAGCACCCAGTGCACGCCGGGCGCCGTCGAGGAGCACGTGCGGGCGCACCTGGCGCTCGACCAGTACGGGCTCGCCGGGCAGGAGTTCTACATCACCTGCTTCGCCCGGGTGAAGACCTACCGGTTCATCACTGGCGAGTTCCGGCAGTGGCAGCAGGGGCAGGCGCTCAACACCTGGCAGCACGAGCACCAGGGGGACAAGCCATGATCGCGCGTGGGGACACTCGGATGGACGAGCTGGTGTCGCCTTCGGAGTGGGGGGCGGTGGAGCGGGTGGCGTCGCTGCTCGAGCGGCTGGACCGGAAGGTGCGCCAGCCGCGGCACCTCATCTCGCGCGTCGAGGCCGCCCGGCGGCTCGGGCTGGTCGAGGGCGACGAGCCGGGCGAGGACGAGCTGGCCCGCGCCGACCGCACGGTGATGGAGATGGTCCGCGCCGACAAACTCCGCGGCGTCCGCGTGGGTCGCATCGTGATGGTGGACCCGAAGTCGCTCGAAGATTTCATCGACGGGGGCGGGGGATGAAGCCACTCGAGGACCGGCTCCGTTCCGTTCGCACGCTCGACCAGAGCGTGAACTCGCTGTGCGCCGAGGCCGCCGACGAGATCGGCAAGCTGCGCATCGTGGCGGCGGCGGAGGGCAAGGCGAAGACGATCGTCGTCGAGGCCCGTGATGGCATGGTCATCGTCACCGGGCCGGTTGAGGCTCAGGAGGAGGCGCTGGCGAAGATCGCTGGCAATGTCATCCGGCTCGGAGTGACCGCGTCCGCCTCGAAGGCGGGGGGGCCGGGATGATCGTCGGGCGCGCTGCCAGGAACCACCCTCAGCAGGTTGCCCTCGCGGGGGCGATCGCAGAGGTCGATGACCGGGCGACGGACCCGGGCGTCTTCGCCGGCATCGCGGCGCGGTTCGGTGGCTTCACTGTCGACGTCGCGGCGTCCGCCGAGAACGCGAAGTGCGAGCGCTTCTTCGACGTGTTCGCGGATGGACTTGCCCAGCCGTGGTCCGGCGAGCGCGTGTGGTGCAATCCGCCGTTCTCGAGCATCCGCGCGTGGATCGAGAAGGCGTGGGACGAGGCGCTCGTCGCGGAGTTGATCGTGCTGCTCGCGCCCTCGAATCGGACCGACCAGGCATGGTGGCACGACCTGGTGGAGCCGTTCCGCGATCGCCCATGCTCGCCGCTCCGCGTCGAGTTCATCCGGGGCCGTCCGAGGTTCCGCCAGGCGGGTGAGACCGAGCAGGCGCCGGGGCGACCCCCGTTCGGGTGCTGCCTGCTGACGTGGTCGATCGAGCGCCCGGTGATCGACCGTGGGCTGTTCGCCTCCGGCGGGGTTGCAGGGGCAGAGCCCCTGCACAGCAGCGAGGGGGCGCTGTAGCATGATCGCGGAGAGGCGGGCGGCCATCATGGCGACGCGATCACTCAAGCTGCGGCGCGGCGGGGACGGCTACTACCGCACCTCGTGGGTCGATGAGCTCGGCGCGCGGCACAGCCGCTCGTTCGGGCGGCGTCGCGATGAGGCGTGGGACCGCTTCCGCCGGTTCTGCCACGACTGGGCACGCGACCCCAGGCTCCGCACGCCCGGGCTCGCCCCGCCCGAGCCGACCGTGACCGAGGCCACCGACCGCTTCCAGGCGTGGGCCGATGGGCACTACCGCCGGCCCGATGGGTCGCCCACCGGCGAGGCGGTCAACATGGAGCACGCTCTGCGGCCCGTGCGCGAGCTGTTCGGGTCGCTGCGCGTGGGGCGGTTCACGCCGACGGCGCTGAAGGCGGTGCGCGAGCGGATGGTCGCCGATGACCTGTCTCTGGGCGTGGTCAACGCGCGGGTGCGGCGCATCCGCAAGGCGTGGAAGTGGTTCGTGGAGGAAGAGCTGTGCCCGCCGGAGGTGCTGGTCGGGCTGCAGGCGGTGTCGCCGCTGGCGCCCGGGCGGTGCGAGGCGCGGGTGACCGACGACGTGACGCCGGTGCCCGATGCGCTGGTGGACGCCGTGCTGGCGGTCGCGCCGCCGACGGTCGCGGCGATGGTGCGCCTGCAGTGGCTCACGGGGATGCGGCCGGGCGAGGTTGTGATCATGCGGGCGGTGGACATCGACACGACCGGGAAGGTGTGGGTGTACAGGCCGCCGAAGCACAAGACCGCGCACCACGGGAAGGCCCGGCACGTGCCGCTGGGGCCGAAGGCGCAGGGCGTGCTGAGGCCGTTCCTCGAGGGGAGGGGCGCGGGCGGGCGGCTGGACGGGTACCTGTTCAGCCCGCTGCGGGCAATCAGGGAGCGGCGGGGTACGAGCGAGGATCGGCCCCTGCCCGCCGCGACGGGCCGGCGGGTCCGCGAGCACTACACCACGCAGAGCTACGGGCGGGCGATCGCCAGGCTCTGCAAGGACCACGGCGTGGCACACTGGTCGCCGCAGCAGTTGCGGCACAACCTGGCGACCAGGCTGCGCAAGGAGAAGGGCTTCGAGGCCGTGCAGCTCATCCTCGGGCACTCGAAGACGAACGTGACCGACATCTACGCGCACCTCGCGATCGAGGACGCGATGCTGGTGGCGAAGGAGGTCGGATGAACCATCGACTCGGCTCGACTCAGAGCGCCCGGCGACAAGTCGAGTGCGCCAAAGTGTGCGCCAACCGCGCGATGGGCACGCTCAGCGAGGCGCGCCGGATGGCGAGGAAATGCCGGAGTTACCGGCGTCTTGGCAAAGCGGGTGACCGGAGTCGAACCGGCGACATTCAGCTTGGGAAGCTGACGTTCTACCACTGAACTACACCCGCGGCAGCGCCATCATTGTAGTGGTGGCGCGGGGGGCGGTCGAGCATGGGGTGGGCCCGGCGGCGGCGCCGGGGGCCTGCAACGGGCGGCGGGGTGGGGGGGTACCATCGCCTCGAGACCCCGATTTCACCCCAGAGGCCCCGCACTATGAAGCTCCAGACTGTTGTTGTCGCCCTGTCGATCGCCGGCGTGTGTGCTCCGCTCGGGCTTGGCGAGGGCCAGCTCCGCTACCCGAAGACCAAGACCGTCGACCAGGTCGACGACCTCCACGGCACGCCCGTCGCCGACCCCTACCGCTGGCTCGAGGAGGACGTCCGCGAGTCGTCGAGGGTGGGGGAGTGGGTGCAGGCGCAGAACGAGGTGACGTTCGACTACCTCGAGGACCTCGAGTACCGCAAGGCGATCGAGGAGCGCCTCACCGAGCTGTGGGACTTCGAGCGGTACTCCGCGCCCTCGAAGGTCGCCGACTACTACGTGTACTCGAAGAACGATGGCCTGCAGGACCAGTCGGTCGTCTACATCATGAGTGAGGCGGGCGGCGAGCCCAGGGTGCTGCTCGACCCCAACACGTGGTCGGAAGACGGCACCGTCGCGCTGTCGGGCATGCGCTTCTCCGAGGACGGGCGCTACCTCGCGTTCGGCAAGTCGGCGTCGGGGTCCGACTGGCGGACGTGGCACATCATGGAGGTCGAGTCCGGGCGCATGCTGCCCGAGACGCTCGAGTGGATCAAGTTCGGCTCGCTCACCTGGACCAAGGACGGCAAGGGCTTCTTCTACAACCGCTTCCCGGAAGTGGAAGAGGGCGAGGAGTTCCAGGCGCTCAACGTCAACAGCAAGGTGTACTACCACCGCCTCCACACCGACCAGGCCGACGACACGCTCGTCTTCGAGCAGCCGGCGCACCCCGAGTGGGGGCTGTACCCGTACGTCACCGAGGACGGTCGCTACCTCCTGATCTACGCGAGCACGGGCACCGACGACCGCAACCGCCTGTGGGTGCGCGACCTGAGCGATTCCTATGCGACACCCCGCGTGCTCGTGGGGGACTTCGAGCACAAGTGGGACATGGTGGGGAACGATGGGCCCATCTTCTACTTCCACACGGATTTCTCGGCGCCGAACCAGCGGGTGGTGAAGTGGGATATCCGCGACGGGGCGATCGACTTCGAGGACCAACTCCTGCAGGAGATGGGGATCACGTCGGTCCTCCCAACCGAGCCGGCGCTCGTCGAAGTCATCCCCGAGTCCGACAACCCCCTCCGCTCCGTCTCGATGACCGGCAACATGCTCGTGTGCTCGTACTTCAAGGATGTGCTCACCCAGGTCCGCATGTTCCGCCCCGATGGCACGCACGTGCGCGATGTCGAGTTCCCCACGATCGGCGTCGCCTCGGGGTTCGGCGGTGAGCGCAAGGACACCGAGACGTTCTATTCGTTCTCCGGGCCGACCACGCCGCCGTCCATCTACCGCTACGACCTCATCACGGGCGAGTCCGAGCTGTTCCGCCGGGCCGATGTCGATTGCGACCCGAGCCGGTTCGAGGTCACCCAGGTCTTCTACCGCTCGAAGGACGGCACGCGCGTGCCCATGTTCATCGCGCACAAGCGGGGCCTCTCGCTCGACGGCAACAACCCCACCCTCCTCTACGGCTACGGCGGGTTCAACATCCCCATCCGCCCGGGCTTCTCGGTCACGCGCCTCGCGTGGATGGAGATGGGCGGCGTCTTCGCGCTGGCCAACCTGCGCGGCGGCGGGGAATACGGCAACGCGTGGCACGATGCGGGCACCAAGCTCAACAAGCAGAACGTCTTCGACGACTTCATCGCCGCCGCCGAGCACCTCATCGACGAGGGCTACACGAGCCCCAGCAAGCTCGCCATCCAGGGCGGATCGAATGGCGGGCTCCTCGTCGGCGCCGTGATCACGCAGCGCCCCGAACTCTTCGGCGCAGCGCTGCCCGCGGTGGGCGTCATGGACATGCTCCGCTTCCACAAGTGGACCGCGGGGCGCTACTGGGTCGACGACTACGGCTCGGCGGACGACGCCGACGAGTTCAAGGCGCTCTACGCCTACTCGCCCTACCACCAGGCCCTGCGCCAAAGAGGCAAGGGCATGCACTACCCCGCCACCCTCATCACCACCGCCGACACCGACGACCGCGTCGTCCCGGGCCACTCGTTCAAGTTCGCCGCGGCGATGCAGCAGGCCCAGGCCGGCGATGCGCCGATGCTCATCCGCATCGAGACCAAGGCCGGCCACGGCAGCGGCAAGCCGACGGGCATGATCATCAAGGAGTACGCCGACATGTGGGCCTTCCTGGTTGAGAACCTGGACTTCGAGCCGGAACTCGGGCGGGACTGAGCGGGCGGGAGCGCACCGCGGAGGCGCGGAGGGCGCGGAGGACGGCGCGAGCGAATCGCGCCGGCCACCGAGCGGCACAGGGGACGAGCGCTGCCATCCGGGCGTCGGCCGTGGCTTGTACCATCGCGTGAGCGGGGCACGGCCCGCGGCGGACTAAGGGAGGGGGACGCATGACCATGGAACGCTACGTCCTTGCGGAACTCAGGCCCGTTCTGGCTGCGCGATGGGACGATGTCGTCAGGACCACCACATCCTGGGCCCACTCCGACTACTGCGCTGGCGAGATCAGCGCGGACCTCCGGCCCGCCATAGAGGAGGCGCGCTTTCCTGAGGCGCTGTCGTACCCTTCTTTCGAGTTCTGCGGTCGCATGTGCAGGGTCCCGTGGACCACTCTTGTCCTTGAGACGGAACTGGCGCGACGCGAAGCGTGCGCCATGCAGTTGCTCTGCGCTTGCGCCTTGATCAACTGGACCGACCTCTCTGAGAAGAACCAGTGGGAAGACGGTGATCCCCTTCCGCACTTCGCTCTGGCGGTGAGCTCAAGGAGTGTCAGCGAGGCGTGCGCGAGAGCCGCGCTGGGCTGTTTGGTGGAAGTCGCCGTCACCCGAACCAACGAGGACGAGTACCCGTCGTTGTGGAATCGCCTCGCGATCGCTGTGGCCGCTGAGGGTTGCGCCGCGATCGAGCGCGAAGCAGCCACCGACACCACCCTCAGGAGGGCCAGCGCAGGAGTCGTCGGCCACGTCCCCGGTCGGATCCGAGAGATGCTGGCAACAGCGCCACCCGGCCCGTTGCTGACGCATCTCACTGATCTCCTCCGTGGGGCCCCCTGACGGATCAAGCCGGCCTACCGGTGTGCCCCGAGTGCGGCACGCCGTCGACGTAGGATCACCTGATGCCCGAGCCCGCAGCGAAGACCGATCGCGCTCGACTCGCCCGCCCCAGTTGCTCGAACGTAGTGGTCTGCCTCGCCCTGGGTGCGGCGACCACCGGCATGCTGGCGTGGGCCATCTCGCTGGCCCTGCAACTCGGATGGCTGGAGGTGGTCATGCCCAGGCCGCGTCTGGTCGTCCAGTCCCAGAGTGACCAGAGTTGGATGATGCAGTCGAACTGGGGGCACCGCGTCGATGTCGAGGACGACCTCGACTGGCCCATCGATGTCCCGGACGACTGGCCCGCTCCACGTTTCGGAGCTGAGGGGTGGGGGCCCGGCGTCCGCGGCAGGAGCGCCTGGTTCGAGCACTACAGCGGTGGCGGCCGCATCATGAGCAACTCGCCGCTCCCGTACTACTCCGCCGGGTACAGTCGGGCAGGCCTGCCCCTGACTGCGGTCTCGTCTGAGCATGCGTTCAGAGAAACCCCGCCGCAAGTTGATCTTGGTGTGCTTCGGAACGGTGTGCTCGTCCACCGCGACGCCTTCGGGCGTGAACGACGCCTTCCCCTCCTGATCCACTGGCCCGCATTCCTCATCGACACACTTTTCTGGGGCGCTGCGTGGCTCGGCTTCATCGCCGCCTTCCGCTCCCTGCGCGCACGCCGACGCAGGAAGCGGGGCCTATGCGTGGCGTGCAAGTACGAACTCGCCGGGTTGGGCCTGTGCCCCGAGTGCGGCGCTCGATCCGAGCCTTCGCTGCGCTCAGACTCGGCGTCGTGACGGGGCGCCGCACAAGAGCAGAGGCACAATGACTCCCCCTCACTGCGCCCTCTCGCGGTGCTTCTCTCCCCCTCCGCGACCTCCGCGCCTCCGCGTTGAATCCCTACGGCTGCAACCGCGTCGCCTCCCACGCCCCCGGCGTGAACCCGCCATCACACGCCTCGCCCAACTCACGCCGCCACACCGCACGGTCGTGCATCCGGCTCGTGTTGCCCACCCACAACTCGATCGACTCGGCCCACACCCGATACCCGCCCCAGTGCGGCGGGCGCGGGACGTGGGGGGGATTCGCTTCGTTCTCGCCGATGCCGAAGCGGTGGAGGGTGGCTTCGATCCGCTTCATCATCTCCTTGCGCGAAGCGATGGGGGATGACTGCTCGCTCGCCCACGCCGCGATGGTCTTCGCCGTGCCGCGCCCGGCGAAGTAGGCGTCCGACTCGTCGTCGGGCGAGCGGACGACCCGCCCCTCGATGCGCACCTGGCGGTCGAAATCGTCCCAGTGGAACGTCGCCGCGGCGACGCCGGTGGCGTCGAGCGCCCTGCCCTTCCGGCTCTGGCGGTTCGTGAAGAAGACGATGTACCCCTTGTCGATCTCGATCCCCCGGCACAGCACCACCCGGCACGATGGCCGCCCGCCCCCGGCGTCGCCGTCCACCGTCGCGAGCGCCATCGCGTTGGGGTTGGGCGTGACCTGCTCGGCGTGGGCCTCGTCGAACCAGTCACGGAGCGTGGCGAAGGGGTTGACGCCCGCCAGGTCGTCGGGCAAGTGCTGGTCGACCTTGTACGCGTTGGTGAGATCGGGGAGTGTGGGGTCGATCATGGGGGAGGATAGGCCTGCGCGGGTGCTGTCAAGCCGCCCGCCTTATCCACGCGAGTCATCCACATGTCGGTCGGCGTGCTGTCAATTGGGCGGCGGTGCGCGCGCTGGACTATCCTCGGCCCCGATGGTGAAAGAGAGCGAACAAGGGCCGGTCGTGCGGGCGCGTGGGGGTGATCAGGGGCGGTTCAAGCCCGCGGTCGACCCCGCGAAGCTGTTCGACAAGCTGCCGCCCAACGCGCCCGAAGCCGAGATGAGCCTCCTCGGCTCGCTCATCCTCGACCCGCGCGTGACGGCGGAGGTCATCGCGCTCGTCCCCACGGGCGACTACTTCTACCGTGAGGCCCACGCGGTGGTCTTCGAGGCCATCAAGCGGGTCTACGACCAGCACAACTCGGGCGACCTGGTCCAGCTCACCGAGGCGCTGCGCGACAGCGATGCGCTGGAGGCGGTGGGGGGGACCGACTACCTGGTCACGCTCGCCGAGTCGGCGCCGTCGGCGGCCAACGCCGTGTACTACGCGCGCATCGTCCGCGAGAAGGCCCAGCTCCGCCGGCTCATCTCCACCGCCGGTGAGATCCTGTACAACGCCTACCACGCCGGAGAGATGGGCGAGGGCGAGGCGGGCGGGGCCCGCGCGGTGCTCGACTGCGCCGAGCGCGACATCATGAAGATCGCCGAGCAGTCCTCGACGCTCGACGACAAGTCGCTCGCGGTCCTGCTCCAGGAGACGATGGAGCTGCTCATCGCCAACGAGGGCCGCTCGCTCACAGGCCTCGACACGGGGTTCTACGACCTCAACGACATGACCAGCGGCCTGCAGGACGGCGAGATGGTCATCGTCGCGGGCCGCCCCTCGATGGGCAAGACCGCCTTTGCGCTCAACATCGCCGAGCAGATCGCCATGGGCGGCCGCCCGCACGCCGAGGACGGCCCGGCGACGCCCGTCGGCTTCTTCTCCATGGAGATGAGCCGGCACTCGGTCGTGCAGCGCCTGCTCTGTGCCCGCGCGGGCGTTGACTCGCACCGCTTCCGCACCAACCGCCTGCATTCCGACGAGTTCCAGCGCCTCATCGACACCGCGGCGGAGTTGTCGGAGCTGCCGCTGCACATCGACGACACGCCCGGCCTCACGATCCTCCTGCTGCGCGCCAAGGCCCGCCGCATGGTCCAGCAGCACGGCGTGAAGTGCATCGTCGTCGACTACATGCAGCTCATGTCGGCGCCCTCGGCCTCGCGCGATGGGCGTCAGCAGGAGGTCTCGACGATCTCGCGCGGCGTCAAGGCCCTGGCCCGCGAGCTCAACGTCCCCGTGATCTGCCTCGCCCAGCTCAACCGCGGCGCCGAGCAGCGCGAGGGCCACCGCCCCCGCATGGCCGACCTGCGCGAGTCGGGCTCGATCGAGCAGGACGCCGACGTCATCCTGCTCCTGCACCGCGAGGAGTACTACCACCGGGGTGAGCCGGCGTGGGACCCCAACCACCCCGACTTCGACATCGAGAACCAGGACAAGATCGGGCTCGCCGAGGTCATCATCGCGAAGCAGCGCAACGGCCCGACGGGCACCGTGAAGCTCACGTGGGACGACCGCACGACGCGCTTCCGCAACCACGCATCGCCAGGGCGCCACGCCGGCGGATCGGCGCCAAGCGCTGCGCCGAGCGCGCCGAAGCAGAGCGATTACCCCGCCGCGGGCGGCAGCTCGTTCCGCGGTCGCCAGGCCACCGGGCCCGAGCAGGGCTTCCGCGACGGCGGCGGCCCCGATACGCCCTTCCAGGCCGACGACGACCTCCCGATCTGATCGGGTCCTACGGGCAGACGCTGCCGAAGCCCGCGAGCACCGCGTTGAGGTCCGTCGAGTCCACGACGCCATCGTTGTTCGTGTCGCCGCCGGGCCCGGGCCCGCCGAACCCCGCGAGCACCGCGTTGAGGTCGAGTGAGTCGACAGTGCCGTCGCCGCTGACGTCTGCCGGGCAGGGCGAGGGCGCCGGGGGGAGCTGGATGCGGAACGCGCCTTGCCGCCCGTCCTCCAGTGCGCCGGTGAAGATCACCCACTGGCCGTTGTCGGAGATGTCGAAACCGTCGGTCAGGTTGATGTTGAGCATGGAGTCGATGACGATGCCGCCCGCGGTCGAGACGCCCTCGTAGACCAGGACCTGGTCGTTGAGGAAGATCGCTGAGTCGGTGTCGAAGTCTGGCGACGACCAATCGCCAGTACCAGAGCACGTTGTTGTTGTCGTCGATCCGAACGAGCGAAGAGAAGACGTCGATGACGTGGCCGCTCGGGCTCAGGTCGCCCTCCTGCGCGATGACCTGGCCGTTGGCCATGACGACGATCTCGGTCGAGGGGTCGCCATCGAGCCGCCCCGTGAAGGCGTGGCCGCCCGAGTTGTTGATGTCGAGCCCGATTGCGAGCCCCGTCCAGTTGCGGCCGGGGATGGGCGAAGGGTCGCCCTCGCGCGCGATCAGGTCGCCGCCGACATAGATGGCGATGTCGCTCGCGTTGTCGCCCACGAAGTCCACCATGAACGCGGCGACGCCTTGGTTGTTCAGCGCGCTGTGCTGCGGCTCGGCGAGGAACTGCAGCACCGCATCGGGCGAGCCCGGGAGCAGGCCCGACTCGATGGCGAGCAGCGTCTCCTCGCCGGTCGTCGTGTCGATCGTGAAGATGGCCTCGTCGCCCGAGCCCGGGATGTTGGGGTCGCTGACCGAGCCGACGACCAGCGCGAGCCCCGCGTCGTTGAGCTTGACATCCCTGAGGTTGCTGAAGGGCGTGCCCGGCGAGAGGCCCGGCGCATCCATCAGGTCGGCCAACTGCTTCACGAGCTGGTTGTTGAAGTAGACGCCGGCGTTGTTGTCGAAGCCGCCCGTGCCATCGAGGAACATGCCGAGGAGGGAGTTGCCCGCGTTGTCGAGCGCAAGCCCGTCGAAGCTCTCGACAACCGCGCCCGCGGGCGCCGCCACCGGCTCATCTTCCGTGAGGAGCACCACACCGTTGCGCACGATCATCTCATCGGCGCCCTGCGGCCCCGAGGTATCGACCTCGACGAGCCACGTGCCGTCGTTGTTGATCGATGGCTTCTTGACGGTGCTCACGACGAAGCCGCCGAGGGCGTCGCCCTCGAGGATGAGCGGTTCGATGACGGGTAGTGGCCCGGCCGTGACGACGCTGGTCAGGCACACAGTCGTCACAGAAATACCCAAGGCGCTGCATCCCCACATGGTCTCTTCCCTCCGAGGCCGCTGCGCCCCATTGAGCCCGGCGGTGTGCCGGGACTGGTTCCAAGGTAGCCCAGACGAGCGGGCGTTGGAAGAGAGAAGGTCGCGAAGGGCTCAGGCGCAGGCGTGGTCGGAATACTCAGGCTGACACCGATCGGGGCGGAGTGGTCCGCATGCATCGGTGCGCCTGACCCTATGGGCAGGCCTCACCGAACGCGGCAAGCAGCAGGTTCAGGTCGGCGCTGTCGGTGTCGCCATCACCATCGATGTCGCCCTGTACGCCATCGCCGAACGCCGCGAGGAGAGCGTTCAGATCGGCCGAGTTAACGGCATCGTCACCTGTGAGGTCCTCGGCACAATCGACATCCGGCGGCACAAACTCGAAAGCCCCCCGGTCAACGACCGGGGCGGACCCCTCACCCGCATCTTCCGAAGCTGGGTCATCAACTCGGCGCGCCGCTCCGGTCAGGTCGAACGGAAGCGCCTCTTGTGTGTCGCCGTCGCTGTCGAAGTCGAACAAGTCCGTGGGCAGCCGCTCGTTGCTGCCCGAGTCGATCGCGGGCGAACCGGGGCTCAGCGCGTAGTCCTCGTCACCCGTGCCCGGAACCCCGTCGGGGCCGATCGGGTCCACGAAGGCCGGGTCGTCGATCGAGAAAGCCACGCCCTCGTCCACATACTCGGGGGCCAGGCCACCGATGATAGAAAACGCGAACCCCTGCAACCCCGGCGGATAGCCGAACTGATCGACGAAGTACTCGGGCTGGTTCCCCCAGAACACGGAGTTGACCACCGAGTCCTTCTTTGCGATCTCGCCGATCGAGCTGCCCCATACTGACACCTGGTTGGCCGTGAATGTGCAACCACTCAGCTCCATGCCGTAGACGCTGCCAAGCCCATTGATGCCGCCCACGCTACGGGAGCGGAGGAAGACCGTGCCGCCGGCCACCTCAGCTACGTCCATGACCGTGTTGCCGGCGATCAGCGCGTTCGACATTCGCAGGGCGCCTGGTTCTGCCGAGATCGCGCTCCCCCAGTAGCCAGCGCGGTTGCCGCGGATCACGCAACGCTCGATCACGCTGCCACGCGCATCGAAAGTCACGTAGACCCCGGCGCCCTGCCAAGCGGAGTCGTTGTCGGTGATGATGCAGTCCACGAGCCGTACCTGGTTACCCCCGATACGAACCCCCGCGCCCCAGTCGTTGAGCTCACCGTCGCTGTAGAACAGTTCAACCGCGAACACGCCCGAGGTCGCGTGCCCGCCGCGAACCGTGAACCCATCGAGCACGCATGCGCCGTCGGTCGGGCCCGCGACGACAACCGTTTGCGCGTTGTCCTCGCGATTCAAAAAGTCGGGCAGGTCGTTCGACACGAGATCGCCGCTTAGCACCGTAGGGTTCGTTCGTGGATTGCGTTCGTGGCGATGAGTCTCGTCACCGGCGAAGCCTCCGTAAATGCTCATGCCGCCTCCCAGGCGGAACGACGCATCGCGATCTCCGGTCCCACGGTCCGGCGTGTAGACGCCGGTTGCGACCCAGACCTCTGTGTGCCCCGGGCGTGCCTCGGCAAGCCCGAGCGCATCCTGCAGATCGCTAAACGCGCCGTCCCAGCTCAGCCCGTCCCCGCCGACGACCGCAGTTCCATTGACGTACAGATAGAGCCGCTGGCACTCATCGGGCACGCCGTTCACGTCGTCATCGGTTGTCAGGCCCATCGCCAATTCGCAGGCGTCCGGGATTCCGTTCGCATTGCAGTCCGACAGGAGCCCATCGGCCAGCTCGCACGCATCGCGCACGCCGTTGCCGTTGCAGTCAAACTCCACCTCGCACGAATCGATCACCCCATTGGCATCGCAGTCGAGCCAAGGGGCGAAGGCGATCTGTTCGCTGTCGGGAATCCAGATGCCATCGCAGTTCATCTGGTACTCGTGAGCGCCGATATCGATGAGTCCGTAGCCCTCTGCTACACCGTCGTTGTGGACGCGCGGAAGCCCCGCGATGTCGGTGTCTCCAATGAAAGACTCGACGTCGTCCGTGTCGCCCGCATCGATCGCGGGCGAACCCGCGCCCACGCGGAAGTCCTCATCGCCCGTGCCCACCACGCCATCAGGACCGATGGTGTCGATAAACCCAGGGTCCACCGAGATGCATTCATCATGGAACTCAACCCACCCATCGAGGCGCTCGGT
Organism: Phycisphaerales bacterium; assembly: GCA_965228605.1. Lineage (GTDB taxonomy): Bacteria > Planctomycetota > Phycisphaerae > Phycisphaerales > UBA1924. Next base: position 1,426,983 of record OZ245825.1, on the reverse strand, counting down.
GTCGCCCTGGATCAGGCAGTGTCCGAGGAAGACCTCATTGAGGACCGTGCCGAGATCTGAGACCTGCGCCGAGAGCCCGGACCCGGTGTCCGTATTGCCCCATAGGATGGTGTTGTAGATGTCGGGGGCGCCGAAGAATCCGATCTGCTCACCGGCGAGGACGCCACCGGAGTGGCCGTTGGGCGCGCGGTTGCCGTAGATCGTGCAGTTCACGACAAGTGAGGATCCTAGGAAGGCGCCGCCCCCGCCACTCCACTCCCTCTCGTCGTGCGTGCTGTTGTACGCAATGATGGAGTCGAGGACTTCGAGCCGGCCTCCGCTGATGGATCGGTACATGGCGATGGCGCCCCCGACCGCCGCCCGGTTCCGCATGAACGTGCACCGTCGGACGACGGCGGTACCGCCATCGGCACGGAAGAACAGCGCCCCACCCATGGCCCCCGAGTAGTTGTCGAAGAACGAGCAGTCCTCGACCGTCTGCGCACCGCGCAGGTAGAGCGCACCGCCGCCGCTGAATCCCCCGGCTCCAGTCCACACCCACATGTTCTCGCGGAATACACAGTGCCGGATCAGTCCAAACCCGCGGACGTTGGCGGCGAGGGTCGCGTTCGCGCCACCGCGGATGGTGAACCCGTCGAGGGTCGCACCATTGGGCCCGATGACAGCGCCGCCATCGAGCAGGGGGCCCGTCGTGTTGTCGCCGTAGTTCACGAAATCCGGCTGATCATCGCTGTTGAGGTCCCCCGTGATGGTCGTGACAAACACCGCCGGGTCGCGCTGGTTTGCGTCGGGCATGAACGGCCCGGCGTAGCCGCCCTTGAGCGTCATGTTCTTGTCGAGTATGAAACCCGAAGCCTTGTCGCCCGGTGTGAACCCCTCGCCCAGATCGGGGCGATAGACGCCCTGGGCGACTCGGATCTCAACGGGCTCACCGAGCGCATTCGCGGCTGCGATCGCGTCCTGCAGATACCGGTACGCCGTCTCCCAAGACTGTCCATCCCCCGCAGGCGGCGCATCGTCATCGACGTAGAGGATGGTATAGATCGGCTCTGGCTCACCACCAACCGCGGGCGCTACGAGCAGCCCAGCGACGGCCAAGGCAAGCGTGGTCTGTCGTCGGTGGGGCATGGGTCGCCTCGGGCTCAGGGCGGGCTTTGGACTACCCCACCATACCCCGCCGGCGGAGCGTTTCCAACACGAAACTTGCGAGGTCCGCATCACTGCGCACAAGGACGTGCGCCATCTCGCGGGACAGGCAATAACTCGTGAGGGTCTCGCAATACGCGTCGAGGCGTTCCTTGTAGCGCTTGATGAGCGCACTCGTGAGGGTGACCTCCGCGCTGCGTCCCGTCTCGATGTCCTGCAGCCGCACATCGCCCGCGAGCCCGATGCCGCCCGCGGTCTGTTCCTTGTCGGGCTCGACCTCGCCGGGCGAGAGGACCTGGATGCAGTAGGTGTCGTAGCCGCCCGCCGCGGCGAGGGCGCGCAGGCCCGGCTCGTACCCATCGGGGATCAGGAAGTCGCTCACCACCACCATGACGCCCTTGCCCACACGCATGCGGGCGAGTGAGGACAGGGCGTGATTGAAGTCGGCGCGGGGGCCCGCCTCGCCGCCCGTAACCGCCTTGCCCGACTTGGGGGCCCACACGTTGTCGATGATGAACTGGCCCAGGCGCTGCACGTGGTGACGCCCGCGGGCGTCGGGGAGGCGCGCCGGTTCGGGCATGCCAGGCATGCCGAAGACCGTGAGGCCCACGCGGTTCTGGTTGACCAGGCCCAGGTAGCCCAGGGCCATCGCGAGACGGCTCGCGAAGGCGAGCTTGCCGGGCCGCCCCGTGTCCATGCTCGCGCTGGCGTCGAGGGCGATGTGGACCGCGATGTCCTCCTCCTCGAGGAACACCTTGATGAAGAGGCGCTCGAGGCGGGCGTAGGCGTTCCAGTCGATGAAGCGGAGGTCGTCGCCCCGCGCGTAGTTGCGGTAATCCGCGAACTCGACCGACTGCCCCCGCTTCTTGGACCGGCGCTCGCCCTGGAGCTTGCCCGGGAACATCTTGAGGGTCCGGACGTCGAGACGTTCGAGCCTCGCCAGCAGCGCGGGGTCGATGAGGTCTTCGAGCGCGCCGGGCCTGTCCTTGGTGGATGAGATCAGCACGTGGCCTCGCCTCCGGCGCCGGGCGGTTGACCTGCTGGCCGCGGCGCGTGGCCATATAGTAAGAGCGCCCGCGCCCGCGGGCTTCCCAGATGGAGAAGGGCCCCGACATGCCAGACCACACCGCCCCCTCGCCGCTCCGATCGATCCTGCTCGCGCTGGGCGTGGTGCTCGCGCTGGCATTGCCCGCATGGGCGCAGGACGACCAGAGCCTGCAGACACTCCGGCGCGAGAACGACGACCTCCGCCAGCGCATCGCGCAGCTCGAGGCCCAACTCGCCGAGGCCAAGCGCTCCGCGGCGGAGTGCGAGCAGCAGAACGCCGCCCTCACCGAGCGCGTGAAGGCGCTCGAGGCCGCCGCCACGCCCGCGCCCGATGCGCCCGCCCCGCCCGACGAGAGCCCCGCGGCGAAGCCCAGGACCGCGGAACTCCCCCCAGACGACCCGTTCGTCGCGCCCGAGGCGCTCGTCCGCGAACTCCAGGCGCGGTACGCCGCGGCGTTCGGCGCGATCCCCATGGACACGCAGGCCCAGCGCGACCGCGCTTCGCGCGACGTCCGCCGGTGGGTGCGCGATGTCCAACGTGAGCTGCGGGGCGATGTCGAGTGGCTCGTGCGCATCGAACGCCCCAACGTCGACGAACGCGGGCGCGATCGCTGGGACATCGTCGTGATCGACCCCTCGAGCGGGCTGCCCTACGACACCCAGCCCGTCCCCATCGCGGACCCCAGGTTCGTGCGCGCCATCAACGAGGACAAGACGCAGAAGTACTGGCGCGTGGTGGGCAGCGTCCGCGCCGAGCCCGTGTTCAACGAGAGCCGGTGGGAGGCGGGCCTGTTCGACCGCCCACGCTTCATCGGGGTGATGGTGGACTTCGGCATGAGCCCGAGCTTCCGGGTGATCGAGCCGGCGCAGGACCCGACCCAGCCCGCGCCCTAGCGATCCGCCGCGTAGCGGACCTCATGCCGCCCGGCTTCGACGCCTTCCAGCACGGTCGTCCCGCTCCCAATCGTCGGCCAGGCGATCTCCACACGCTCGGCCACGCCCGCCTTGCCAAGCCCGACGTGCACGATGAACTCGTGCTGCTTGCCCGCGTGCCCACCAACGCCAATGAGTTGGCGTGACATGGTGAGTGGGGCGGTCGCGGGGTCGCCATCGGTGTCCGCAGTCACGCGGACGATCGCGCCCAGCGCATCGCGCGCCACCGGCGGCGTCGCACCCGGGTCGCCAACGAGTCTCAGCACAAGCGACCGGTTCGCGCCCGCGCACCGGTTCTCGAAGAGGCGCAGGCGCGGGCGGGCGCTGCCCTCTATAAGCGGCGGGCCAGCCCGGCGCGGGTCGTCAGGCTCAAGGTCGGGCGTGGCGGGCCAGTCGAGCGTGAGCGACCCGTTGGCCACACCCGCCGCGAGGGCGCGGGCCTGGCCGAAGCGCGTGAACGACTGGGCCGCGAGGATGTCGAGGTCGCCATCGTGGTCGATGTCGGCAAGCGAGACCTGCCCGCACCCGAGGTGGTCGATGCCGAGGGCCGCCGTGGCGTCATCGAACAGGCCCCGCTCGTTCTGGAGGTAGATGCGCAGGCGCTCGTCGTACGGCGGCGGGTCGGGGTAGTCGCCCGAAGCGAGGATCAGGTCGAGCCTGCCATCGTTGTTGAGGTCCGCGAGTTCGCAGAACAGATCGCCCTGGTTCCAGCGTTGGATGACCTCTGGATCGCTCGAACCGGTTGGGATGCGATCGACGCTGAGGGTCTCGGGTGACTCAAACCGGAGTGCACCCGTCTCGGCAAGCCGGTTCACGAGAAACCGCGAGCGGTCCGACGACTCCCCCGCCCACGCGTGGGTGATCTCCGCGAGGAACACATCGAAGTCGCCGTCGTTGTCGATGTCGCCGACCGCCGCGTCAAAGGTGTTGCCGTTGGCGCGGTAGGGAAGCTCATCGTCACGGTCGAAGCGCGGGTCGGTCTTGGCCCGTTCCTTGAGCCAATCGGGGTGCGCACCGTGGCGGATGTCGTCGCAATCGAAGCCAGAACGTGGCCCGATGTCTTCCCGCGCGAGCGTCTGCCCCGGCGCACGCTCACCACCGCTCGCCACGGCCCAGAGCCTGTTCCATCGCCTGCCGTAGTTGAGTTCGAGGAGCTCGGGCGCGTGCGTCGAAGCATCGTCGAGGTGCGCGAGCATGATGCCGTACGTCGGCCGCCCGCCCAGGTCGGTCTCTTCGATCAGGCTGGCGGTCGCGGGCTCGCACGGCGAGCCGAGCCAGTTGCGGTTGCCCGCGCCGTCGACCACCTGCACGAGGCGGTCGTTCCGCAGCGCCTTGAGCGACTGCCCATACGCGGTGTACCAGTTGCCCTGGCAGACATCGAGGAGCCCGTCGGCATTGACATCACCGACCGCGATGGCCGACACCGTGCCCTGCGATGCGTAGGGCATGGGGACGAGCGGGCCGAACCGCCCCTCGCCGAGCCCCTTGCACCACCCGGTCTGGTCGGCGCCGGGGCGGGCGTCGGAGTCGGCCTCGCTCGTCAGGTAGCGCGTGACGATCGCGTCCGTGAGGCCATCGTCATCGAGGTCGGCGAAGACGACCATGTCGTTGGGCTCGAGCGCGGGCAGGCCATGCCCGTCGAAGGCCGCGAAGCGAACGCCCGTCCCGCCCGCCGAGCCCCCGCCCGAGTGGAGCATCACCACGGGCGCCTCGGGAAACCGACGCTTGGCCGGCGGCTGATAGACGATGTCCGCGAAGCCATCGTTGTTCACATCCGCGAACCGCACACGCGACGCACCAGTCGCGTCGAGCCCCAGCCGCGCCGTCGCGTCGACGAAGCCCTGACCCAGCGCAGCCCCCCCCGCAAGGACGACGCCACACACCAACCCGATCCGTTCCGTTCTCGTTCCCACCATGCCGCCATCGTAATGGCGATGGGCCGGCGGTTTCTCCTACACTGCCCGCCAATGCGCATCACTTCATGGAATGTGAACGGTTTGCGGGCCGCGATCCGCAAGGGGTTCTGGGATCACCTGGCCGAGATCAAGCCCGATGTGCTCCTGCTCCAGGAGACGCGGGTCCGCCCGCAGGACCTCCCCCCCGAGGTCGTCGAGCCCAAGGGGTGGCACGCCCGCTGGCACTCTGCCGACAAGCCCGGCTACGCGGGCACGGCCGTCTGGTCGCGCTCGCCGCTGCGGGTCAGCGCCCGCGGCATCGGCGAGGCCGACCCCGAGGGGCGTGTGCTCATGGTGTCGACGCGGGGCGTGCGCATCGCGAGCGTCTACCTGCCCTCGGGCTCCTCCGGCGAGCACCGCCAGAGGGTGAAGGACCGCTGGCTGGCCGCGATGTCGGGGTGGATGTCGCCCCTCGCGGGCTCGCGCTCGCCGGTGATCCTCGGGGGCGACCTCAACGTCGCGCACACCGAGCGCGACATCTTCCACTGGCGGTCCAACCGCAACACCTCGGGCTTCCTCCCCCACGAGCGCGCGTGGTTCGGCGCGACGCTCGACGCGGGGTGGCACGACATCCTGCGCGAGCACCACCCCGACGCCGAGATGGGGCCCTTCACATGGTGGTCGAACCGGGGGCGGGCGCGGGAACTCGATCGCGGCTGGCGGATCGACCACTTCCTCGCCAACCGTGCCGCGCGGCGGCGCATCGCGGGCTGCGAGGTCCACCGCGACCCGGGCCGGCTCGGCGTGTCGGACCACGCGCCGGTGTCGGTCGACCTCCAGACGCCAACGCCCTGAGCCACCCCCCCCCCCCCCCCCCGCCCTCTCCGCGCCCCCTCCGTGCCCTCCGTAGTTCAATCAGAGCGGGCCAACCACGGAGGTCACAGAGGTGCACAGAGGAAGCCACTCTCACAAGCGCAACAGAAAGGGGCGCGGCCCAAAGCCACGCCCCTCACAGTCATCTGGCCCTCTGGCCCTCTGCTATCTGGCCATCTCTCTCAGGCCGCCAGCTTCACGGGCCCGCTGGTGCTGGTCGCGGTCATGCCGGACGAGCCGGGCGCGCCGAAGTTGATCGTCAGGCCCGCGGGCGATCCCTTGATGGTCGAGCGCATGGCGGTGATCTGGTAGGTCACGCCGCCCTCGGCGCTGGCGGCGCTGGTCGGCAGCGACTCATCGGTGAACGACTTCTCGCCGACGGTGTCGAGCGTGACGTAGCTCCCCGAGGCGCCGATGCGGCGCTCGACCTTGTACATGGTGCCGCTGGTGCCCGCGGGGTTCGCGCACTTCCAGCGGAGCGTGAGCGCGCCGTTGATGGGCACCAGGCTCACCTCGAAGTTCGACGGGCGGCCCGGCGCGGGCGCGGGGCTGGGCGCAGCGGGCGCGGGGATCTGCGCGAGCACGTACACGTTGGGGTTGCCCGTCGACTGCGCGTGGTTCTTGATCTGCTCGATCATGTCCGACCCGGCGTCGTCGCCGCCGACCATCGCGGCCACGGCGTCGTAGAACTCCTGCGTCGCGGCCTTGGAGGCGTTGCGCGCCGCCTGCGCGGCCTCGTAGGCATCGCGGGCCGCGGTGGTGAGCGCATCGAGGTTCACGACCTGCGTGCCCTCGAGCCCGATGGCGGTGACGTTGGTGGTCCAGGGCGCGATGCGCTGCTCGAAGAACTCGATCTTGCCCAAACGTGTGTCCGGCAGAGTGGCCATAACGATGCTCCGATCTGAGTGTGTGTGGGGCAAGGGTGTTGCCGGCCCCGCGGCACACCCGCCGACCCCGGCGCAGTCAGGGATCGGCGCTCGCCCCACGGCACGCTCACCGAGACCGCCGATGTTCGGCCGATCACATGGGCCGCCGCCGTCGCACAGCGCACAACTGCGCCAGCCCGACGGGCGCGCGACGGCGCAGCCGTCACAGATCGGCCCCCGCTCAGTTATAGGGGTGTGCCGACGACGACCGTTCCTTTAGGAACGATGACCGTTCGTGGATGAACGACGACCGTTCCTAAGGGAACGGCAACCGTTCGTGGACGAAACATGACCGTCCGTACAGGAACGACGACCGTTCATGGACGAACAACGATCGTTCATGGAGGAACGATCACCGTTCGTGGACGAACGATGGCCGTTCGTGGAGGAAACACGAGCTTCGGTGGACGAACGGTGAGCGTCCATGGACGAACGGCGGCCGTTCATGGGGCGGAGGGTGGGGGGGGTAGGGGGGGTGGCATGGTCAGCCCGCAGGGATGGCCATGTGATGCTCGGCATGCCCATCTTTCGGGCTGAGCATGCCACCCGGCGAATCACGTGCCGCCGAGGGCGTTGGAGCTGTGCACTTGATTACTGACGGTGCTCGAAGACATGGCCGTCGCTTCGGGCTTGGCCATGGCGCCCTTCAATCACAGGCCACGGGCACCCGGCGATGTGAGTTGGCTCGGAATACTCCCGGCCCCAGCGGGGCTACCATGCCATCATGCGATGCACCCTTGCCGGCCTCTGTCTCTGCTTCTGTCTTGCGGGATGCCAGCAGGTCGCGGCTCCAGATACCAGAGACGCTGTGAAGATCGAGGTCCTTGGCTTTGCCGGATGTCCTAACACTCCGCCGTTCAAGGAGCGCGTCGAGGCCGCCGCCAAGGCGGTCGGCGGATTCGAGGTGATCTATATCGATCAGGAGTCTCTGCCCGAGGACGACCTTCGCCGCGGCTACCCGACCCCGACCGCTCTTGTCGGTGAAGACGACCTCTTCGGGCTGCCCAAGCCGGAATCGCCGAGCATGGGATGCCGCATGTACCCCGGCGGGTTGCCCACCACCGACGAGATCGCCTCCCAGCTACGGGACTCAAAGCCGTAGGATCAGGTCCCAATGTCCACCGTCATCGCCAGTTGCTGGTGATCTAGCGGAGGGGCAGCGTCAGCACTCAGCACTCAGCGCTCAGCAACTTCCCCCTGGTGCCTGATGCCTGATCCCTGATGCCTCCTCCCCCTCCCCACCGATATCCTGTCCCGATGGCCGACTTCCGCTACACAGCCATGAACACCGCCGGGGCTCGGGTGAGCGGGGTGGTTTCGGGGGCGTCCGAGCAGGCGGCGCTGGCCGAGCTCGAGCGGCGGTCGTTGACGCCGATTCAGTTGGCGGGGCAGAAGGGCGGGGCCGGCGCTGCGGCTTCGAAGGGGCCCCGCGTGGGGCAGGCCCGCCTCGCCACGGCGTACTCGCAGGTGGCCGATCTGGTGCGATCCGGTGTGCCGCTGCTGCGGGCGCTGCGGCTGATCGGGCGGCGGAAGTCGGCGCCCAAGCTCGCGGCGGTGTTCGACGGGCTCGCGAGTGAGGTCGAGGACGGGCGCACGCTCGCCGATGCGATGGCCGATGTGCCGAGCGTTTTCAAGCCTGTGCATGTGGCGATGGTGCGCGCGGGCGAGGCGGGTGGGTTCCTGGAGCAGGCGCTGGCCCAGCTCGGCGGGCTTGTGCGGAATCAGGTGGAGCTGAGGCAGAAGGTGGTCGGGAGCCTGATCTACCCGGCGGCGATCGTGTGCGTCGGCCTGGCCGTGCTGACGATCCTGTTCGCGTTCTTCATCCCGATGTTCAGCGAGACGTACGAGGACGTGCAGCTGGGAACGATCTCGCAACTGGTGTTCGGCATCTCGGGGTTCGTGCGGAGCTATGGGATTGTGCTGATCGTGCTCGCGGTCGCGGGCGGTGTCGGGCTGCGCTACGCGTGGAAGCGGGACGATGTGCGCGTGAAGCTGGTGGAGGGCGCGAGCCGGCTGCCGGTGGTCGGGCCGCTGCTGCGCTCGCTGGCGGTCGCGCGGGTGTGCCGGATGCTGGGGACGCTGATGGGCAGCGGCGTCGGCATGCTGCAGGCGCTGAACATCGCGCGCGATGCGGCGGGGCTGCCCCGCATGAGCGCCGCGGTCGAGTCGGCGATCGAAGCGGTCCGCGCGGGCGAGCCGCTCTCGGGCCCGCTGCGGGAGTCGGGGCTGTTCCCTGATGATGTGATCGAGATGATCGACGTCGCGGAGTCGGCCAACACGCTCGAGCCAACATTGGTCACGATCGCCGAGTCGGTGGAGCAGCGGACGGATCGCCAACTCACGATCGCGGTGCGGCTGATCGAGCCGATGGTGATCGTGGCGATCGCGGTCTGCGTGGTGTTTGTGGCCGCGGGCCTGATCCTGCCGATGCTGCAGTTCGGGCAGATGACGGGCTAGGGGAAGAGACGGAGAGACGGAGAGACGGAGAGACTGAGAGACGGAGTGGGCCCAACGGGTGTTGGGGCCGGAATCGGGGGCGTGGGCGTCGTTGGAGCCTGTGTGGGGCAGGTGAGTAGGATACTGAAGACCGGGCGGTCCCAACGCCCGTGAGACACGTCAAGACGTTGAGCCAAGCACACGGAGGGGACACGATCCCATGCTTCACAAGACCAACCGCCGCCGACCGGCGTCCGCCCGCGCCTTCACCCTCATCGAGATCCTGATCGTCATCGCCATCATGGTGATCCTCGGCGGGATCGTCGCGGTCAACGTGGTCGGCGCCCGCAAGAGCTCGAAGGTGGACGTCGCGAAGATCGAGATGAACAACATCCGCGATGCGCTGGAGCAGTTCAACGTCGCGTTCGACCGCTACCCGACCGAGGACGAGGGCCTCGAGGCCCTGTGGAGCCGGGAAGTCCTCGAGACCGAGGACGAGTCGATCATCGATCAGAAGTGGCGGTCGTTCCTCAAGAAGCCCATCCGCTCGGACCAGTGGGGCAACGAGTGGCAGTACGTCATCCCCTCCGAGCACGGCGCCGACTATGACCTGTGGTCGTACGGCCAGGACGGCGAGGACGGCACCGACGACGACATCGTCAGCTGGGAAGGCCTCGAGGACGACGGCTCGGGGGTCCCGGCGGGTCTGCCGCCCGTGCCCTCGGGCGGTTGATCAGGACATGGAGCTCTGGCGATGACCGGCACGCACGGCTTCCCGGTGGCCCGGCTCGCCGAGCCGGGTCCTCGATGCACCGGCTCGGCGAGCCGGGACACCGCCGGCCTGACCCTGCTCGAACTGCTCATCGTGCTCGTCATCATCGCGATGGTCGCCGCGATCGCGTGGCCCAACGTCGCGGCCGCGTGGCGTGAGAACTCCTTCACCGCGTCGATGGGGCTGACCGAATCGGCCCTCTCCAACGCGCGGCTCGACGCGATGCGCCGGGGCGAGGCGCTGAACGCTGAGGTCGAGGAGCGCGCGAACGGCGCCATCGTCCTGGTGCTCTCGCGCGCAGCGGGCGGCGTCGCGAGCGACACCGACGGCGGCCTCCTCCCCGATGACCTCGCTTCCCGCCCGGGCGCGACCGAAGACGACGACCCCGAGTGGAAGCAGATGGTGCCCCTGTCGCTCCCCTCGGGCTACCGCATCATCGACCCCACGCTCGAGCCCGACCCCGCCGACCCCATGGCGGCCAGCGCGTTCGAGCCCGTCGCGCCGATCGGTGGCCTCGGGGCCGAGCCCGACCCTTTGCCCCTCGCGACGTTCTTCCCCGACGGGTCGGCGCTGAGCGTCGGTCGGCTCGCGCTGGTCGATGCGCGCGGCCGGCGGGCGTGGATCGAGGTCGGCGCGGTGAGCGGGCGGGTCCGCCTGATCCGCGACGACCCGCCCGTCGACGCACCCGATGAGGCCGAGCCCTCTGCCGAGCCGACCACGAGAGATGACGGTCTGCCCGAGGACGGAGGTGTGCGGTGAAACGCCGACCCGGCGCCATCCTGATCGAGATGATCTTCGCGCTCGCGATCCTGGTCGGCGCTGCCCTCGCCATCTCCACGTCAGTCCGTGGCGGCCTCGCCACGGCCCGCGCCATGCGCGACCAGGCGCGCTCGGCGGACCTCGCGGCTTCCGCGATGGCGCAGATCGAGGCGGGCATCGCCACGCTCCGCGACCTCGACGGGCCCGTGCCCGAGTGGCGCGAGGACATCCCGGGCGTGCCCGTGCCCGATGCGCCGCCGGCAGACTCCGAGTGGACGCTCGAAGTGCAGAGCGAACGCTCGGGCGTGAGCGGCCTGACGCACGTCACGGTGACCGCGTGGCGCGCACCCGAGGGCGCCACCACGATGATGCCCGGGCGCGAGAGCGACCGCCGGGCGAGCTTCACGCTCCACCGCCTCCTGATCCTCTCGCGCCAGGTCGGCGAGGATGAGAACCCCGAGGATGCGCTCGCGGGCGAGCTTCTCCTCCCGCCCGCGAGCGGTGGCAGCGCGGGGGGAGGCACGCCATGAGGCGACGTGCGTTCAGTCTGGTCGAGGTCCTCGTCGCCCTCGCGCTGCTCGTGTTCCTCGCGGGCGCGACCACTACCTTCCTGCGCGACCTCCAGCGCGGGCGGCGCACCCTCCTCGACATCAACGCCGACCTGCAGAGCGGCTCGCTCGTCATGGACAGGCTCGAGCGCGATATCGCGACGTGCGTGACCGCCCACGCCGGCTCGGGCGGCGTGCGCGGCAATGCGACCTCCATCACCGTCCTGTCGCGCGCGTCCATGCCCAACGTCGCCGATGCGGGCGACGCCCTCCGAGACATCCAGGCCACGAGCCTCGCGTGGAACGATCAGACCGGCGCGCTCGCCATTACCCGGTATCTCCCCGGCGCGAGCGGGTCTTCGACGGAAGAGGTGTCGCGCCGGGTTGAACGCCTCCGCCTCCGCTACCACGATGGCACCGACTGGCGCGACACCTTCGACAGCGCCACAGAGAAGAAGCTGCCCGTCGCGGTCGAGGTCGCGATCTGGTTCGCGCCCGCGGGGCGGCCGCCGGTCCTCGCCACGCCCGAGTTCGATGAGGAACCAGACGCGGGCCTCGGCGCCGCGGGCGTGCCCATGACACTCGAAGACCTCGACGCGATGCCCGCCGACGACATGGGACTCCCCATCGAGGACCGCGTCTGGGGGCAGCCCGACCGCCTGCGCATCATCGCGGTCCCCGATGCATCGGTCGATGCGGGAGAGGGGCGCGTGCAATGAAGCGACCGTCCTGCGCCAAGCGCGGGCTCGTGATGATCGCGGTGCTCGTGATCCTCGCGCTCGGGGCGCTCGTGGGCGCGACCGCGATGCACGCGGCACGCTCCTCGGCCTTGAGCAGCTCGGCGCTGCAAAGATCGGGAGTCTCGCGATCGCTCGCGCTCTCGGGCGTGCAGGCGGTGATGGCCGAGCTCAACGCCCAGCGCGACCGCCTTCTGCTCGGCGCATCCCCCGAGCTCAGCCCGGGCTACACGGTGTTCGACGAGAGCGGCCGGCGTGGCGTGGCCCGCCTGATCGCGTGGCCCGACGGTGCGCTCGCGCGACCCGAGCCATCGCTCCTCAACCCCAACAAGGCGACCGCGGAGATGCTCGCGGTGCTCCCGATGATCGATGAAGCCCTCGCCGAGGCCATCGTCGCCGAGCGCGAGACCAGGCCCTTCGAGTCGATCGGCGACATGCTCCGGGTGAGCCAGGTCACGCCCATGATGATCTGGGGCGACGGCGGACAGGTGAGCGCGGCGCTCAGCTCGTCGCCGCCAGAGTCCATCTCGCGCTCCGCGGGCTCCCCGCCCATCGAGCCATCAACACCGCTCGCCGACGTGCTGAGCGTCTACACCTTCGAGCCCGACATTCAGGCCGGGCTTGGCGAGCGCGGGCGCGACCACGCGGGCAACCGCAGGATCAACCTCAACGCGGAGTGGTCAGAGGACCTGGGCAAAGCGATCGAGCAGAGGTACGACGCGGGCGCGGCCAACGCGGTCAGGCAGCTCATGGAGAACGATGTCACCTTCACGAAGGTGAGCGACCTGATCGCGGTCCTCAACAACTTCGGCGTCGACGCGGCAGAGTGGGTCGAGGTCCTCGATGCGTTCACGACCGATGGTCACCCGTACCGCGTGGGCCTTGTGGATATCAACACCGCGCCCGCGCAGGTCCTCGCGGCACTGCCGGGCATCGACGAAGACATGGCCGACGAGATCGTGAGCATCCGCGGCTCGCTGGGCGACGACCGGCGCGCTTCCATCGCGTGGCCCGTCGCGGAAGGCGTCATCGCCACCGAAGGCTTCGGCGGGGCCTGCGACTGGTTGTGCGCACGCTCCCTGCAGTACCGCGTGCGCATCGAGGCGGGCATCGAGCGGGGCGATGAGGACGACGCCGCCCGCTCGGGCGACCTCTCCGACCTGACGCTCGCCCAGCCCATCATCTTTGAAGCGGTCATCGACCTCGCCGCCCCGCGCCCCAGGGTCGCCTTCCTGCGCGACCTGACCATGCTCCCGGCGGTCGCCGGCATGCTCGGCGAGCGTGAGGAGGTCGCGCGGGACGCCCTCGCGATCTTCAATTCGAACTCGGATGGGCTCGCTGAGCCGATGACACTGGACGATCTGGGTGAGCCCGCGGCCATGGGCAGTCCATCAGGGGCGCCAGGTGACAACGCCTTCACGCCCGGCGATGATGGCTCGGGCTTCGGCGCCGACGATGGATCAGCTCACGAGCCCGATGGCGGGCAGGGGGGTGGGTCCCCCTCGCCGAGCACCGGAGAGCCCGCCGACAACCGCATCGGGCGATGGACGAGTGGGTAGAAGGCGCATCAACACCGGACCATGAGCAAGCCAAGCAAAGTCATCGCGATCGACATCGATGGAGGCCGCCTCACCGCGGTGTCGGGCGGCGTGCGCAACGGCAGGCTCATGCTCGAGCGCTGCGTGCGCGAGGCGCTGCCCGAGGGCCTCGATGTCGCCGACCCCGTCGCGGTCGGCGCGTGGGTGAAGGCCCAGCTGAAGGCCCACGCCATGACCGCCCGCGCCGCCGTGATCGCCCTCGAGCGCTCGGGTGTCGTCGTCAAGCGGCTCGAATTCCCCGGCACGCCCGGCGCAGACGACGAACTGCCAAGCATGGTCCGCCTGGCGATGGTCCGCCAACTCGCCATGCCGAGCGAGGGCGCTGCCATCGACTACCTCGTCGTGGGCGACCCGGGCGAGTCGGGACCGACCAACGTCATGGCCGCGGCCCTCACGAGCGACCGCATGGACTGGGTGCGCCGGTTCGTCCGCGCCGCCGGGCTCACGCTCGTGCGGGTCACGCTCAAGTCGACGGGCCTCGCCGCGGTGCTCGCCGAGCGTGTCGAACAGCGCGATGGCGCTTCGCTCGTGGTCACCTTCGACGGCCCGCGCTGCGAGTTCATGGTGATGGGCGACGGGCAGATCCTGTTCTCCCGCCACGCCGACCTCCCCGCGTCGGTTGAAGAACTCAAGGGCGACGCGCTCGCGGAGGCGTGCGGCGCCGCGGCACGCGAGGCGAAGCGCTCGTGGGTCAGCTACCGGATGGCTCCCGTCTCGCGCGAGGTCGAGAGTGTGTTCGTGCTCGCCGACCCGGGGTGGGGCGAAGCCGTGGGCGAAGCGATCGGCGAGGCCCTCGAACTCCCCGTGTCCGTCGTGCACGCGGGCGACCGATTCGGGCTCGCCACAGAACTCCAGCACGACGGCGTGCATGGAACCTCGTCGTGCCCGGCGCACTGGTCGATGCCGCTCGCGGGCGTCCTCCTCGAACAGGCGGTCGACCGCCCGCGCCTCAATCTCGCCCGCGTGTGGAAGGAGCCCGACAAGTCCGCCGGCCTGCGTCAGAGGGTCCTCGCCGCAGCGCTCGTCGCCCTCCTGGCCTACGGCGGCGTGTACACGTGGCTCAACCTCAAGCGGTCCGACCTCCAGGCGGAACTGGCGGACCTCGAGGAGCGCGAGGGCAACATCACAAAGCGCCAGATGGCCGCAATCCTCGCCTCGGCCCGCGCCGAGCACATGACGCGATGGAGCGAGGTCTCGCCCGAGTGGCTCGAACACTTGGGGGTGGTTTTCGATGCGGTCCCGGTCGACGGCTCGGTCATCCTGGGGCAGGTCAACGGCGCCGCGGAGACGGCGGTGTGGTACGAGCGCGCCAAGGGCGAGCGCAGGGGCGCTGTGTACAGCGCGGACCGTTGGACCATGGGCATGCGCGCGACCCTCCGCGTGGGCGGGCGTGCTGGCGCGCGCCCCATCGCGGAGGCCTTCCGCGGGCGGTTCATTGCCGATGGACGCTACGTCGCGTCACCCGTGGGGCCCGACGAAGCCGATGGCGCGTTCAACCTCCTCCTGACCACTTCCATCAACGACCCGACGAGCGTGATCGAGAACAACGTCGAGTCCGCCGACTCGGGCGCGAACGAGGAGGAGGGGGGCGCATCGTGACCGTGAGCATCGTGCAGGCAGGATGCATCGCCGGTGCGCTGGTCGTCGCGGGCGGGCTCGGGTGGTGGACACTCGATCGGGGCGTCGTCGCAGACATCGAGACGCTCGAGCAGGACATCACAAAGGCGGAGGCGCGCATCGAATTCCGCGAGAAGCAGGCCGCGACGCTCAAACGCGATGAGGGCACCATTCAGGACATCGCCACGCGCACCATCGCGGGCAGCCCCGAGAAGGGCGTGCACACGCTCCGCCTCGCGCTCACGGCCCTCGCCGAGGCCGCGGGCCTGCGCGATGTCTCCGTCACCTCGCGCCACGCGGGCGGCGCGGTGAACCCCGGCAGCCGCGAACTGAGCGTGCTGAAGGGCCTCAAGGAGGTCCGCGACTTCGACGTCATCGCCGGCTCGCTCTCGGGGCGGGGCGACGTCGACCAGGTCGTGCGCACGCTCGCCCTCCTCGACACCCAGCCCTGGCCCCGGCGCACGGGGCGTGTCTCGCTGACCCCTGAAGAGGGCGGCTCAGTGATCCGTCTCGCGATCGATGTTGAGACCATCGTGCTCGCGGACTTGCCTCCTGAGGAATTCACCCCCGAGCCAACGCCGCTCGATGCCGAGCGTGAGGCCCTTATTACGAGGCTGGCCTCGCGCAACGTCTTCGCGCCGCCGCCGCCCCCCTCCAAACCGGAACCCAAGCCTGATCCCCCCAAGACCGAGCCGACTCGCAAGCCGACGCCCAAACCCCCTCAGGCGCCGCCCTACGCCGATTGGCGCGTGTCGGGCGTGGTTGAAGTTGGCTCGGTCGCCGAACTGTGGCTGACGCACGCCAATTCTGGGCAGACCCTGCTCCTGACCCAGGGCGAGTCGCACCTCGATGCCGTCTTTGCAGGCGTTCAGGACGGAATGGCGATCATTTCAATCGGGGGCGATCGTTACGCGCTGGCGCTGGGCGAGACGCTGGCGAGCCGCGACCGCCCCATGCCTAGTCAGTAGACTCGGGCATTCGGAATCGGGATTGATGCTCCGGTCCGCAAGGGCCGATCGCGGAGGGACCGCACATGCGGCATGGCATGGCGAGAGGCGCACTGGCGGCGCTGGTAGTGATGTGGTTCGGGGTCTTCGCCCTAGCCCAGGACAGCGGTGACGGCGAAGTGGCTTCGCCCGCGCCCATCCGCTTCAACTTCAAGGATGCGCCGGTCGACGCCCTGCTCGACCTCTTCGCACGCCAGACTGGCCTGCCCGTGATCCGCGAAGTCGACGTCCCGGGCAACTGGTCCATCACCTACATCTCCGCGAGCGACTACGACCTCGAAGAGGCCCTCTCGGTCCTCAACACGATCCTGCAGACCAAGGGCTTCGTGCTCCAGCAGTCCGAGCAGTTCCTCTTCTTCCGAAAGCTCGAGAGCGTCAAGCCCCACGCGCCCGTCGTCTCTCTCGATGAGGTCGGCGACCGTGTCTCGCCCGAGCAGCTCGTCACCGTCGTCGTGCCGCTCAACAACGCGCTCGCGAAGGACCTCGCGGAGCAGATCAAGCCGCTCATCCGCGGCTACGGCCAAGCGGTCGCGCTGCCCACGCAGAACTCCATCATCCTCACCGAGTCGGCCCGCCAGATCGGCCAGCTCCGCCGCATCATCGAGACCATCGACGCCAAGCCCGCGTTCGAAGAGACGATCCGCATCTTCCCCCTCAAGCACATCACGCCCGAGGAGGCGATGAGCAGCATCAAGGTGCTGATTTCCGAGCGGCAGAAGACCGTCGTGCTCGACCCCAAGGGAAAGCGCGTCGAAGTCGAAAACGAGATGGCGCCGGGCGTGCGACTCGAGGCCAACGAATCGACCAATTCCATCATCGCCCTCGGACCCGAGGGCCGCCTCAAGACCATCGGCGAGATCATCGAACTCATCGACGTCCCGGGCGACGGCGGCGTCGGCAGGCAGATGGCGACCTTCCTCCTCGAATCGCTCACCGCATCGGAAGCCAAGAAGACTGTCGACTCCCTCTTCCAGGCGATGCCCGAGGACAAGCGCCCGACCACCGTCCCGCTCACCACGACCAACAAACTCACCATCATCGGCAACGGCGCGAGCATCGCCCAGGCGGGCGCGCTCCTGAGCGAGATGGACCCGAGCGTCTCGCAATCGCAGGACGACCCGGGCGGCCCGCCGCCGTCGCGGATCGAGTCGAAGACCGAGGTCGTCGAGCTGGCCCACGCCGAGGCGCCAGCCGCGATCGAAGCGGCCCGCCGCCTCATGACGCCGCGCCAAGCCAACGCCATGCGCCTCGCCCCCGCGCCGGGCGGCCGGGGCGTGATCATCGTGGGCACGCCTGCGGACTGCGACTCGCTCCGAGCGCTCCTCAGCGCCATCGACCGCCCCGCGGGCGACCCGCTCGATGCGCGCATCGTGAGCCTCAACGGGCGCACCAGCGCCGCCGCCATTGCCAAGGCGCGCGAGCTCTTCGACGCGACCGCGGGCGAGGGCGGCGAGCCCGTCCGCGTCGACCTCGACGAGGAGTCGGGCTTCGCGACGCTCATCGGCCCGCGCGACGCGCTCGACCGCTTCGCGCGCCTGCTCGAGACGGCCGAGGGCGCGAGCGGCGTGACGCGGCAGATGCGCACCTACACCGTCGATGCCATGCAGCCCTCAGCGCTGAGCCAGAAGCTCTCGCGTCTCGCAAAGGCGATGCTCACGCCCGCCGACGGCTCGCCCTACGAAGCCCCATCGTTCGAACCCGCCGACGACATCGACACCCTCGTCGTCCGGGCCACGCCCGAGCAGTTCGGCGTGATCGAGTCCCTCATCGATGCACTGAGCGACCCCAACCCCGGCGCCAAGCAGTTCCGTGTCGTCGATGTCCCGTCGGGCGACCCCGCCGCGATCGCTGGCCGCGCGGAGGCGCTCTTCGATGAGCTCGGCGCGGGCCTGCCCGCGGATGCGGTGGGTGAGGTCGCCTGGCGCATCGACCCCGCGACGGGCCACCTCCTGATCACCGCAGACGAACCGGGCATGCGCCGCTTCACCTCACTCCTCGCGGAAGTGCAAAGGCTCACCCCGCCCGCGCGCTCGACCGAACTCATCGAGCTCGAGTTCGCGGACGCCTCCAGGATCCTCGAACCACTGCGCACGCTCGTCACGGCAACCATGGAGAGCGAAGCGGGCCGCGAGATGGTCGAGCCGACGATCCAGCCGGCCCCGAGCGGCAACGCCCTGCTCGTCACGGGTGAGCCCACCCAGCTCGCCCTCGTCCGCGAGCACCTGCGCCGACTCGATGTGCTCGAACCGGGCGACCTGCCCCCGCTCCGCCTGCTGACGATCCGCTCGGCTGACGTCAACGCGGTCGCCCTCATGCTCCGCGACCAGTACGCCAAGCGCTCGGTCGAAGAGCGCCGCCTCAAGCCCGTCGACTTCCGCGCTGAGCCCTCGACCAACACGCTCATCGTCAGCGCGGGCGACCAGGACTTCGAGGAGATCAAAGCCTTCGTCGACGGGCTCAACACGCCCGAGACCGAGGCCGACCGCGTCACTGAGATATTCCCGCTCAAGGTCGCCAAGGCGCAGGACGTCGCGTCCGCGATGCAGAAGCTCTACCCCGACCCGCCCATGCCCGTGGACCGGCGCGGCAACCCGCTGCCCCACCTCAAGGAGCCGCGCGAGGTCAACGTCAGCGCCGACCCCGCGAGCAACACGCTCATCGTTGATGCGCCCGCCGAGCGCATCCCCGCGTTCAAGGCGCTGGTCGAGAAGCTCGACCGTGTCGAGCTGCCGCCCGCCGCGACGCTCCGCACCTACCGCATCGAACGCGCCGACATCAACGCGGTCGCCGCCACGCTCAACGCGATGGCCCGCCAGGGCGTGCTGTCGGCTCAGGCCCAGCCGGGCAAGCCGTCGGTCCCCGTCACCGTGCAGGCAGAGCCCGTGTCGGGCACGCTCATCGTCGCGGGCGACGACACGACGCACGAGCAGGTCGAGAGCATCCTCGCCGACCTCAGCGCCGTCCCCATCGAGCGCGGCCTGCGTGTCGTCCGCCTGGCGAACGCCGATCCCAACGACGTCGCGCAGCGGGCCATGACCATCTACGACCAGCAGGTCGCGGATGTGCCCAGCGCTGGCACCGTCGACGTTTCGGTGAGCGCGCAAACCAACTCGCTCATGGTCGTCGCGGACGATGAGTCGATGGCGCGCTTCCTGCGCATCCTCGACGAGCTCGAGAACCAGGCCGGCCCGCCACGCGAGCTGCGCCTCATCGAGCTCCAGCACACCACCGCCGCCGACGCGGTCGCGTTCCTCAACGACCTCCTCGAGTCCACCCGCCCGTTCACCCGGTCGGGCGGCGTCGACCCGGTGTTCGAGGCCATCGAGCGCAACAACGCCATCATGGTCGCCGCCCAGGACGATCAGCACGCCATCATCGATTCGCTCGTGCGCTCGATCGATGTGCCCTCCGACGCGACCACCGAGCCGCTCCGCATCCTGCGCCTGCGCACCGCCGAAGCGACGAACATCGAGCGCGTGCTCACGCAGGCCTACTCCTCGCGTCCCGCCGAGGAGCGCGCCGCCAAGCCCGTGACCATCCGCGCCGACGCCAACACCAACTCGCTCATCGTCAGCGCCCACCCCGCGCTGCTCCCCGAGATCTCGCAGATCATCGAGGACCTCAACGATGTGCAGTCGTACGACGCCGAGGGCC
This sequence comes from Phycisphaerales bacterium, assembly GCA_965228605.1. Classification (GTDB taxonomy): domain Bacteria; phylum Planctomycetota; class Phycisphaerae; order Phycisphaerales; family UBA1924. Next base: position 1,407,035 of record OZ245825.1, on the reverse strand, counting down.
GCGAGATCAGCATCTTCCCCCTAAAGGTCGCCCGCGCCGAGGAACTGGCCCGCACCATCGACCAGATGTACCCCGAGCCGCCCGTCCCCCTCGATTCACGCGGCCGCCCGCTGCCCCACCTCAAGCAGCCGCGCGAGGTCGTGGTCCGCGCCGATGCGCAGACCAACTCACTGATCGTCGATGCGCCGGCCAAGCGCATGAGCGGCTTCCAGGAACTCGTCCGCCAGCTCGACCGTGCCGAGGTCTCCCGTGAGATGACGCTCCGCACCTACCGCATCGAGCGTGCCGACGTCGAAGCCGTCGCGGGCACGCTCCGCAAGCTCGCGAGCTCGGGCGGGCTCGACATGGGCGATGCGGGCCCGCGCCAGGCCCAGGTCGTCATCGAAGCCGAGGCCGCGAGCCGCACGCTCGTCGTGTCGGCGCCGCCCAGCGCGTTCACGCAGATCGAAGCGGTCATCGAAGAGTTCGAAGGCGGGCTCGCTGGCCTCGAGACCGACTTCGCGTTCTTCCAACTCACCAACGCCCGTGCCGATCGCGTCGCGCCGGTCATGCAGAAGCTGCTCCTCGCTCGCCTGCGCGCCCAGGTCGAACGCGACGGCGGGCGCCTCGACGACGAGGAAGGCCTCCTCGAAGTCGTCGCCGACCAGGCGACCAACTCGCTCATCGTCACCGCGCCAACCTCCGTCCTCGACGCGGCCCGCGAGATCGTCGGGCGCCTCGATACCGACGCCACCGCCATCGGGCGCGACGTCGTGCGGATCGTCCCGCTCGTCTTTGCGGAGGCCGCCCCGACCGCCGATGCGCTCGAACGCACCCTCGCCCGGATCGACCTGCCCTCCGGTGGCGAGGCGACCGTCACCGCCGCGGCCGGCTCCAACGCGCTGGTGCTCTCGGGCGCCGAGCTCGATGTCGAATACCTGCTCACGCTGATCAACGAACTGGACGTCGCACCGAAGGACGAGTCGGTCGGCGTGCGCACGGTCTACCTCAAGCACGGGCGTGCCGAGGCCATCGCGCCCATCGTGGAGCGGCTCCTCAAGGGCGAGCAGCTCGATCAATGGATGCGCTGGGAACTCGCCCGCCGGGGCAACTCGATGGAGACCGGCCCCGACGTCCGCGTCGAAGCCGAGCCGCGCCTCAACGCCGTCGTCATCACCGCGCCGCGCGAGGTGCTCGCGGTCGCCGAGGAAGTCGTCGCCCAGCTCGACGTCGAGGGCGGCGCCGCCACCCGCCCGCTCCGCATCTTCACGCTCACCAACGCGACCGCCGCCGACGTCGCCCAGAACCTCGAAGCGGTGTTCGAAGAGTCGGGCGGCCAGGCCCCGCCGACCGTCCGCGTCGATCAGGCGAGCAACTCCCTGATCGTGCGGGGCGGCCCCGACCAACTCGAAGCGATCGGCGAGGTCGTGTCCCAGCTCGACGAGGCAACCATCGCGGGCTCGCGCCAGATGCGCACCGTCCCGATGGACCGTTCGCGCGTCGACGCCGCGACCATGGCCCTCACGCTCCAGCGCCTGCTCAAGGAGCGGGGGGGGGTGAAGGTCGAGGTCATCAGCGCAGACGAACTGCTCAAGCGCTCCCAGCCGGGCGCCGACGAGCCCGACCAACCAGAGCAGACCGGCACACCAACAAGCCGCCTCGACAACCCCATCGACGATTCCACATCGCTCGAGCTCGCGCGCCGCAAGATCCTCATCCCCAAGCGCCTCCGCCTCATCATCGGCTACCACGGCATGGCCCTCGCGCAAGCTGGCGCGCTCGAAGCCGACGAAGAGAGCGCCGACGTCACCATCGCCATCGACCCCGTCACCAATTCGCTCATCCTGCTCGGCTCCTCGCGCGCCACCGACCGCGTCGCCGAGCTCGCCCTCCTCCTCCAACAGCAGATGCCCGGCGAGCCGGGGCGCATCCGCATCGTCGAACTGCCCGAGGGGGCCGACGCCGACCACGTGGGCCGCCTCGTCAACGCCACCGTCTCACGCATCGGGCGCGCAGGCCTGCAGAACCCCGGCGGGCTCACGGGTGATGTGGGCGTGATCCCCGACCCCGTGGGCGGCTCGCTCATCGTCGCATCCAACGACACAGACTTCGACACCCTCACGGGCCTGATCGCCGCGGTCGCATCGCCCGGGCGTTCGACCGCGGTCACCGTCAAGGTCTACCCGCTCGAGACCGTCGAGGGTTGGCGTGCAGCGCAGGCGGTGAGCGATTTCGTGCTCCCCACGCCGCGTGGCCGACAAGCGCGCCGCGTGCGCAACAACGAGCCCCTCGTCGTCATGCTCACCGAACCCGACGGCACGCAGCGCGAGGTCGAGCTCCCCTCGGGCTCGGTCCGTGCTACCGCGGGCCCCAACGGGCGGAGCCTGATCGTCGCGGCGCCCGTCGAGGCGCTGCCCGTCATCGACCGCTTCGTCGCGATGCTCGACCAATCGCCCGTGGCCGACGACCAGATGATCCGCGAGTACGCGCTCGAGCACGCCGATGCCGCCCAGGCCGCGCGCACACTCCAACAGGCCTTTGAAGCCGCCCGCGTTGCCGCGGGCGCCCCGCGTGGGACCGAAGCGCGATTCGTCGCCGATGCGCGCACCAACACGCTCCTCGTTACCGCGTCGGGCGACCAGCACACGGAAGTCACGCGTCTGCTCACGACCCTCGATGGCGAGATGGACCCGATGGACGGGCGTCCCCTCGAGATGATCCGCCTCCAGACCGCCCAGGCGGGCGCCGTCGCCCAGACGATCCAGCGCGTCATCGTCGGCAACGACCCCGCGCGCCAGGACCGCATCACGATCACGGGCGACAACGCGCTGGGCGTGCTCTTCGTCAGGGCGCCCGAGGAAGAACTCGCCCAGATCCGCGAGCTCGTGGCCAGCGTCGATCAGTCCGACATCGCCGAACTCCCCATCCGCACCATCACCCTCGAGCGCGCCGATGCCGAGCAGGTCGCCACCCAGCTCCAGCGGTTCCTCGACGACCGCGCCAAGACCTCCACCACGCCGGGCCAACGCTCCAAGAGCCGGCGCGTCTCCATCACGGGCGACCGCCGATCGGGCACGCTCATCGTCGCGGCGACCGACGACGACTTCACACAGGTCGAGACCCTCGCCCGCTCCCTCGACAACGACGAGGAGTTCGGCGAGCTCGAGTTCCGTGTCATCGAGCTCAAGCATGCCCGTGCGGGCGAGGTGAGCGGCACCCTCCTCAACCTCCGCGATGAACTCCAATGGATCGAGCGTTCGCGCGCACGCTCGGGGCGGGGCGGGAGCGACCAGGACGCGGGCGTCGTCACCCTCGAGGCCGATACACGCACCAACGCCATCGTCCTGATCGGGCGAGGCAAGGCCCTCGAGACCATGACGCGCGTCGTCGAGTCCGTCGATCGCCCCCAGCCTGACACCGCCGGCGTTGTGGTGCGTGTCTTCAAGGTCGAGCGCGCCAACCTGGGCGTCGTCGAGCGGGCCGCGGAGCAGGCCTTCGCAAGCGGCAACAGCAGCAGGCGCTGGTGGGAACCGCCCGATCCCACCGAGTTGCGCATCGAGGTCGACGAGCAGACACGCTCCCTCATCGCCATCGGCCCCGCGGCCAAGCTCGATGGCGTCGGGGCGCTCATCGCCCAGCTCGACGAGGCGGTAGGCGACACGGGCGAGTTGCTCGTCGAGACCATCGCCCTCCAGCACGCCGACGCCGCACGCGCCGCCCAGAGCGTCGCCCGTTTCTTCCAGGAGCGCGCCCGCCTCGAGGGCCAGGACCGCTCGCCCGTCTCCGTGATCGGTTCTCGCGATGGCAACGCGCTCATCGTGACCGCCCCGGGCGCCGAGTTCCCCCTCGTCCGCGACATCATCGCCAAGCTCGACCAGTCCGACCTCGCGGGCGACCGCCTCGTCGAGATCGTCACCCTCGAGTTTGCCACAGCCGACGGGGTCTCGCGCGCTATCCGCGACATCTTCCAATCGCGTGGCGGCCCCGCGGAGCGCCGCGTCATCACGTCGCCGGACTCGCGCACCAACGCCCTCGTCATCGCATCCCCGGGCGACCTGATGGAAGAGGTCCTCGCGGTTGTCAGGCAACTCGACGCCCAGGACGAGGGCGAGGTCGTCACGCTCCAGACGTTCAACCTGCAGGCCGCGCGGGCCGAAGAAGTCGCCCGCACGCTCACCGAAGCGCTCAACCTCGACGAGCAGGCCAGCGGCCGGGGCCGCGCCCTCCAGCAGCAGGTCCAGAAGTTCACCGATCAAGACGGCCAGCCCATCACCGTCAAGGCCCGCATCACGCCCGACCGTCGCTCCAACACGCTCCTCGTCTCCGCCGACGAGCGCTCGATGCAGCTCATCGCGTCCCTCATAGGCCAGCTCGACGAGCAGCCCTCCGTCAGCCCGCTCGTCTACAAGATCATCCCGCTCAAGCACGCGCTCGCGATCGATGTCGCGATGGACCTCCGCACGCTCGTGCGGAGCCTCCCGCGCGAGGCGGGCGTGCCCGAGCCGAGCATCACCTCGTCCGACCACGAGAACACCATCATGGTCGCCGCGACGTCCGACCAACTCATCGAGATCGAGGGTCTGCTCGCGCAACTCGACCAGCCACCGCTCGAAGAGCGCATCACCGAGTTCGTCCCGCTCCGCTTCGCCGACGCCGCCCAGGTGCAGGAGGCGCTCCGCGTCTTCTACGGCCGTACGTCGTTCGAGGCCCAGACGCCCGGGGCGCGCAACGTCTCCATCGTGGCCGACCCTTCGACGAACTCGCTGGTTATCTCCGCGGAGGAGTCCGAGTGGCCGGGCATCCGGAACCTCCTCGAGAAGCTCGACTCGCAAGAGTACGACACCGCCCGCCAACTCGAAGTCATCGCGCTCCAGCACGCCGACGCCCAGTCCGTCGCGCGCGCCATCCAACAAGCCTTCGAAGCGCCCCTCCAGGCCGAACTCGAGCGTGAGCGCCAGCGCCAGCGCGAGGAGGCCCGCACGCGTGGCAACAACCGCTTCAACGACTTCTTCGACCCCCCGTCGGTGCTCGTCGATTCCGAGGAGGTGGTCTCCGTCTCGGCTGAGCCCATGACCAACAGCCTGATCGTCTCCGCGGGGCGGAACGACATGGACAAGATCAAGGCGATCGTCACCTCGATCGACGTCGCCGACTTCGCCCGCATGCCAGCGCCCGAGATCATCCCCGTGCGCGCCGGCAAGCCATCTACCCTCGCGGGCTCGCTTCGCCAGCTCTACGAGTACCGGGGCACGGGCCAGCGCGGCGGCTCCTCACGCTCCGTCTCCATCGTGGGCGATGACGCCTCGGGCACCATCATCGTCCGCGCCAACGACGGGGACCTCGCCCAGATCCGCGCCCTCGCCGAGACCCTCCAGCAACAGGGCGAACTGACCCAGGTCGGCGTGCGCATCCTCGCGCTCCACCGCCAGCCCGCCGCGCGCGTCGCCGGCACCCTCCAGCGCACCTTCTCTACCGCCGCCCAGGAGCGGGGCGAGCGCCTCGCCATCGAGACCGACCGCCAGACCAACGCCCTCGTCATCGCGTCGAGCCAGGAGCTCTTTGAGGAGATCGAAGCGGTCGTCCGCGAGGTCGATGGCCCCGCGCCAGGCGCAGGCGAGGGCGGCCTGCCGACCGGCGTGCCGGGCCAGGGCCTGTTCATCATCGACGTCCAGCACCTGAGCCCCGACCAGGTCCGCGAGCAGCTCGAAGCCCTGGGCGTCACACGCCCCCAGCCGCCCGACAGCCCGGGCGTCGTGAGCGAGCCCGTCGTCCTCCTCCCCCTTGCGACGCGCAGCTCCATCGCCGTCCTCGCGAGCCCCATCGACGGCCCCGTGGTGACGTCGCTCGTGCGCGCACTCGACGCCGAGCCCGTTGGCGGCACGCAGGAGATCGCGCTCGTCCGCCTGAGCGTCGCGTCGGCCGGTGCGGTCGCCGCGACGCTGCGCGAGATGGTCGACCCATCGCAGACCGCCGCGCGCACGCGCCTCTCCGAATCACTCGCCGAACAGGTCCGCCGGCTGCGCATGACCTCGCAGGCCATCGGGCAGGGCGACATCGAGGTCGACCTGAGCGCGCCGATCCGCATCGAGCCCGATGCCCAGACCAACGCCGTCCTCATCGCGTCGACGCCCGCCAACGTCACCGCTTTGCGCGAACTCACCACCATGCTCGACCGCCTCCCGCAAGGCGATGCGGTCCTGATCCGCATCTTCCACCTCGAGAACGCCTCGGCCCAGCGCCTCTCGCAGGTCGTTCAGCAGCTCTTCTCGCAAGGCGAGGCCCTCCGCCGCGCCCCGGGCACACAGCTGCGCGGCCTGCCCACCACCGAGACGGGGCGTGCCCTCGCGGGCGAGATCGCCGTCACCGTGGACGACCGCACCAACGCGCTCATCGTCGCGGGGCGTGAGGAGGCGGTCGCCCTCGCCGAGGTCCTCATCACGCAGCTCGATGGCGACTCGACCGCCAACTGGATCGAGCCCGTCCTCATCCCGCTCAAGCACGCCGACGCCGCCCGCCTCGCCGACACCCTCCGCGAGGTCCTGATCGAAGGCGTCGACTCCACCCCCGAAGCCGCGTCGCTCCAGCGCCAGGTCGGGCGTCTCCGCATCCTCCGAAGGGATGGGAACCTCAACCCGCAAGGCCTGACCGAGTCGCAGATCTTCGCGCCGATGTCCCAGCTCAACATCCTCGCCGAGGAGGTCCTCAACGCGATCATCGCGGTCGGCTCGACGGCCAACGTCGAGGTCGTCAAGGCCCTCGTCGAGCAGCTCGATGTCGAGGGCGCATCCCGCTCGGACATGGTCCGCATCTACCCCCTGCGCCACGCCGCCGCCGACCGCGTCGCCGGGCTCCTCCGCGACCTCTTCGACCAGCAGGTCCGCGCCGATGCCATCCGTGAGGAGGACAGCCTCACGGTCGAAGCCGACTCGCGCACCAACTCGCTCATCATCGCGACGAGCCCGCGCAGCTTTGCGCTGGTCGACAGCCTGCTCGACACGCTCGACGCGGATGGCGAGGTCTTCTCGACCGTCGGCCTCCACGTGATCCCCGCGGGGGCCAACGACGCCTCCACCCTCGCGCCCAAGCTCCAGAGCCTGATGCGCGACCGCCTCCGCGCCGCCGAGCGCTCGGGCGGCGCCACCGAAGACGTCGTCTCCATCCAGTCCGACGAAGCGACCAACTCGCTCATCGTCGCCGCGAGCAACGAGAACCTCGAGGTCATCCGCGACCTCATGAGGCTGCTCGCCGAAGGCGAGGCGTCGGGCGATCAGGGCATCGAGGTCTTCACGCTCAAGACCGCCAACGCCGAGGACATGGTGGACCTGCTCGAGGAGCTTTACGTGGATGAGGTCCGCCGGACCCGTGGCGACGCCGCCCTCCGCGTCCGCGCCGACGCCCGCCTGAACGCGGTCGTCGTCAACGGCAGCCCCGCGGACATCGACAAGATCCGCCAACTCATCGAGCAGATGGACGGCGATGCGATCTCGCTGGGCGTCCGCGAGATCAAGATCATCCCGCTCCAATCCGCGAACGCGCTCGAGGTCGTCAGCCTCCTCCAGAACGTCCTTGCCGGACAGACGCTCTCGGGGCGCGGCGCGTCCGATCGCCAGGCGACCATCCTCCGCTTCTTCCGTTCCACCACGCGCGAGACCCTCGAAGACGTCAAGGGCGCTGCCCCGACCGAGACAGAAGTCTCGTCCGCCATCCGCGAGCAGGTCACGCTCACGCCCGACGTGCGCACCAACAGCGTCGTCGTCAACGCGCCCCCCGGCATGAACATGCTCATCCAGGAGCTCATCCAGGAGTTCGAGTCCTCGCCCGGCGGTCAGCGCGAGATCGAGGTCTTCCACCTCACCAACGCCGACGCCGACAACATGCGCGTCCTCCTCCAGGACCTCTTCAACCTCCAACGCCAGGGGCAGGCCTACGTCCTGACGCCTGCGGGCGCTGCGCAGGGCGGCGACGGCGAGGACGACCCCGCGGCGTTCACGCTCGGCGATACCACGCTCACGGTCGTCCCCGACGAACGCCAGCAACTCGCCATCACCGTCGATGCGCGCACCAATACGCTCCTCGTCTCGGGCACGCAGGAGTACCTCTCCCTCGTCCGCAAGGTCGTCGCGGAACTCGATGAGCAACCCGGCGCCCAGCGCGTCCAGTTCGCCCTCGAACTCAAGAACGCACGCGTCGAGGACGTCGCCCCCGCGCTCCAGCAGTTCATCGACCAGGAACAGGACCGCATGGCGACCCTCCTCGGCCCCGATCGCACAGGCTCCGTCCTGCGCCAGCTCGAGAGCGAGATCAGCGTCGTGGGCGTGCCCGGCACGAGCCGCCTCATCGTCTCCTCTTCGCCCCGCTACGAGACGACGATCCGCGGCCTCATCGACGAACTCGACAGGGCGCCCGCCCAGGTCAAGATCCGCGTCCTCCTCGCCGAGGTCACGCTCGACACCGAAGAGTCGTGGGGCCTCGACTTCGGGCTGAGCGGCATCGGCTCGCGGAACGTGGGCGGCGCGTTCACCGCCGCGGGCACGGGCGTCGCCACCGCGATCGGCGTGCCCAACTTCGCCGTCGCCTCCGCCGACTTCGACCTCCTCGTCAGGGCCCTCCAGGTCCAGGGCCGCCTCGAAGTCCTCTCCCGCCCAGAGGTCACCGTCAACGACAACGAGGAAGCCGAGATCAACGTCGGTGAAGAGATCCAGATCGTCACGGGCGTCACCACGCTCAACGACGGCCGGCTCCAATCGACCGTTGAGCCGCGCAACGTGGGCGTCATCCTCACCGTCACGCCAAACATCTCCCCCGATGGCTTCGTCCGCCTCGACATCGCCCCCGAGATCTCCGCACTCAGCCAGCGCACCACCCAGATCTCCGAAGACTTCGAAGCCCCCGTCATCTCCCAGCGACGGGCCGAGACCACTGTCACCGTCCGCGACGGGCAGACCATCGTCATCGGCGGGCTGATCCAGAACCAGAACGACACGCGCAAGACCAAGGTGCCCTTCCTGGGCGACATCCCCGGCGTGGGCCACGTCTTCCGAACCGAGCAGACGACCTCGGTGCGCACCGAACTCCTCATCATCCTCACGCCCCAGGTCATCGTCGAAGACCGCGACATGGCGGGGCGGACGACCGACGAGATGACGTCAGAGTCGCTCGAGGAACTCACCAAGCCCGAGACCCTGATCGAACTGCTCCCCCAGCAGTTCAGGACGGGCGAAGTCGCACCGTTCGTCGACCTCCCACCCGCGTCCGAGGTCAAGCCAACCGAGGGGCCCAAGACCGATCCAAAGGAGGCCGACGGGTGGTAGATGAGAACATCACGAGGAAGAAGTGGGTCGTCGCGCTCGCCGCGGTTGCCCTGCTGGGCGGGTCCGGCGCGACGCTCACGGGGTGCGTGGCAGACGGGCCCCAGCCACCAACGCCGACCAAGCCCCGCGACCTCCCGGCGCCGCGCGGGCTCGCCGCCGACCGGCTCCTCCTCGCGGTCGGCGACACACCACTCGACACCGACGGCGATGGCTACGCGGACACCTTCGAAGCCACGGTCTACCTGTTCAGCGGACGGGCCGACCTCCCGTTCCACGCCGAGGGCACGTTCCAGTTCATCCTTGTCGGGGCGGGCGGCCAGCAACTCGCCACGTGGGTGCTCCCACCCGAGCGAGCCTCGGCCTCGCGCATGAAGACCATTGTGGGCGAGGGTTACCTGTTCCGACTGGACCTCAACGATGCGGGGGGCGACCGCCTCGACGGCGCACGCGCGACCCTCATCGCCGCGTTCATCTCGTCTGAGCCCGGCGCATCGCCCGTTAGCGCAAGCACCTCGGTGCGCGCAGGCCGCGTCGGCACGGCGCGCCCCCGCAGCGGCTGACCCGCGACGGGGTATCATCGCCCCTCATGAACGCCACGACGATCCGCAACGGGGTCATCGCCATCCTGCTCGTCGACGCGATCATGATCGGGACGATCGTGGGTGCCACCGTGTCGTGGCGTGCGGGCCTGCTCGCGGGCGCGGGCGCGATCGTGGTGCCGGCAGTGCTTGTGCCCTTCTGCGTGTGGGGCTTTGCGCGCATGACGAGGTGGCGCGAGCTCGCCCGCCTCTACCCGTCGGTTGAGCCAGGCCCCAACGCGCCGCGAGCGCGCATCGCCTCGATCTCGGTGCGCCGCTGGTGGATAGGCCTGAACAACTGCGTGACGCTCTGCCCCGACGACGACCACCTTCACGTCAGGGTGATGCTGCCGCTCGTGCCGGGGCTGTCCGTCCCGTGGGCAGCGGTGTCGGAGCTGACCGAGCGGCGCATGAGCACCGAGCTGACGCTCATCGAGGGGCCTTCGATCTGGGTGCCCAAGTGGGCGGCGAAGCAGGAACTGGAAGTGCGCGGGGTCGAGGTCGATGGCGCGGAGGTGTCGGCGTGAGCGGTGCAGCGGATGTCGACGCTTCGGTCTGGTCGGTGTGGAGGTGGGCGCTCTCGTGGCGGGCGCTGCTCGCCGCGGGGGCGGCAGTCGTCGCGCTGTGGGGCGGAGGCGCCCTGTTCGATGCGCTGCGCGGCACGCCCGGGCGCGCCCGGCTAAGCGGTGAGGTGACGCCGGTCGGCGCGTTCGACCTCGTCTCGCTCTCGTTCCTTATGCGCGATGGCGCGAGCGTTGCGGAGACGCCCGCCGCCCTGATCTTCGTGCCCAAGGCGTGGGAGGCGCTCTTTGTGGAAGCCCCCCTCAGCGCGAGCGTGCTGATGCTCCTGCTCACCGCGATCGCCGGTGTGGGCGCGATGGGCGTCGCCCGGCTCGCGGCACTCAGGACCGCGGGTGACGTCGTGGGTGATTGGCATGAGATGGGCGCCGGGCTGCGCCGTGTCGAGAGCGTCACAAGCGGGCTCGCGTTCATCCTCGGCGCGATCATGGGTGGCTGGCTGCTGTGGTCGGTCGGGGGCGTCGTCGCGATCGCGGTTGGTGTTCTCGCGTGGTGGTGCGTGATGGGCGTGGCGTGGTGCGTGGCGGTCGGCGCGTTCGCGTGCGAGGGGAGCGATGGCGCCGACGCCCAGCAGCGCACGCTCGCCTACCTGGTGGCGCGGCCGGTGCACACGGCGCTGCTCACGCTCGCGATCGCCGCCCAGTTCGCGATCGCGTGCGCACTCGTACTTGGGTTAGGATCGCTTGCCGCACGCGTGGCGCCCGACTCAGTCGCGATCGATGCGATCGTGCGGGGGCTCATCGCCCTCCTCGCGATCGCGTTCGCGGGTGCCGGCGGCGCCGTCGCCTACCTCCGCCTCCGCTCCGCCACCGACGGCCAGCGCATGGGTGATGTGTGGACCCCCGAGGGTCTCGCGAGCGGCACGTTCTCGCGCACCGCCACGCGAGAGGACGACTAGAACCAGCGCAGCCGCTTGAGGATGACGAGCACCACCGCGGTCACCACCCCGATCACGATGCACACCGCCCAGAACCCAAGCGGGCCCTGCCCGGGCCGCCCGCCCACTTCCATCCCGAATAGTCCGGTGATGAGCGAGAGGGGCAGCGCAATCGCCGTCAGGATCGCGAGGAGGTAGAGCCGCTTGTTGAGCTCCTCGTCGGACCGTGCCGCGAGTTCGTCCTGGGTGACCGAAGCCTGCTCGCGGATGGCGTCGAGGTCTTCGATACGGCGCATCAGGCGGTTGGCCTGCTCGCGCAGGATCAGGCGGTCTGCATCGTCGAGCCAGGTCGCCTTCGCGACCGCGAGGGCCGCGACCGCATCGCGCTGGGGCGTCAGGTGACGCCGCAGCCCAGTTGTCTCCCGCCGGAGCCTGCCGAGTTCAGCGCCCAGCGGCCCGAGCCGCCACGACTCGCGGAGTTCGTCATCAACGCGGTCCACATCGTCCTCGAGTTTCGCGATGACGCTCCCCGCTCGCTCGCACAGGTCGTCGGTGATGAACGTGAGCGCCTCGCCCGCGTTCTTCGGCCCCCGCCCGTTGGTGATCGCCTGGCGAAGCACCTTCGCGACCATGAGCGGGCGGCCACGCGACGTGATGATCCGGTCGGCGCTGATGCACATGCGCAGCGCGATCATGTTCTCGACGTGCTGGCCAGGGTTCATGTTCACGGCCCGCTGGATGACGAGCAGCGCATCGTCGTGCTCCGCGACGCGCGGGCGCGTCACGGGCCTGACCAGGGCATCGCCGATCCACGAGACCACCCCCGACTCCGCCGCGAGCCACCGCAGGACGTCGGGCCTCGTGCGGTCGAAGTGGAGCCAGAGGACCCCGTCCGCGGGCGTCCAGGCGCGCACGTCGTCCCACGAGTCGATGGCACGCCCGCCGCCCGCGCCGTCGAGGACGAATCCCATGAGCAAACCCGAGGGAACATCTGACATCGCCCCATCCTAACGCGGGCGACAACGTGCGGGGGTGCCGGGGCCGGCGGGCGCTATCATCGCCCTCGCTCAGGAGTGGTGGAGATCGCATGCCCCAGGTGACGTCGAAGAAGCGGAACAACTCGAAGCGGAAGCCCGTCAAGGTCGAGATCGACGGCGCTCCCAACGTCAAGCCGCCGCCCGGCGTGCGCCTGCCCCACCACCAGGACGACGCGGACCGTGCGCGCGCCTACCGCCACACCATCCGCGTCCGCGGCGCCCGCGAGCACAACCTCAAGGGCGTCGACATCGACATTCCCCGCGACCGCCTCGTCGTCGTGACCGGCCTCTCGGGCTCGGGCAAGAGTTCCCTCGCGTTCGACACCATCTTCGCCGAGGGCCAGCGGAAGTACATGGAGTCCCTCTCCGCCTACGCACGCCAGTTCCTCGACCAGCTCAAGAAGCCCGACGTCGAGGACATCGAGGGCCTCCCCCCGACCATCGCAATCGAGCAACGCTCAAGCGGGCACAACCCACGCTCCACCGTCGCGACCAGCACCGAGATCTACGACTACCTCCGCCTCCTCTTCGCCCGCTGCGGCACGCCGACATGCTGGAGCGTCAAGAAGAGCAAGAAGGACGGCAGCGTCGTGGAGCGCTGCGGGCTGCCCATCGCCTCGGCCAACCCATCCCAGATCACCGACGCCGTGTCGTCGATGAGCGAGGGCACGCGGCTCATGGTGCTCGCGCCCGTCGTGCGCACGAAGAAGGGCTTCCACAAGGAAGTCGTCGATGGGCTCATCAAGCAGGGCTTCATCCGCGCCCGCGTCAACGGCGTCGTCACCGACCTGCGCGAAGCGGTCAAGGATGACTCGGACAATCCCCTCGGCCTCGGGCGCTACGAGCAGCACACCATCGAGGCGGTCGTCGACCGGATCGTGGTCAAGGCAGAGGGCCGCCAGCGCCTCGCAGAGTCGGTCGAGACCGCGCTCCGCGTCGGTGGGGGGGTGGTCGTCATCTCGGTCGAGACCGAGGGCGCATGGGCCGACACCGTCTACTCCGAGCACTACGCCTGCACCGAGCACCCCGAGTGCTCCCTCGAAGAGCTCGAGCCACGCCTCTTCTCCTTCAACTCACCCCACGGGGCCTGCCCGACATGCCACGGCATCGGCTCCCTCTTCGAGTTCGACGAGGAACTCGTCTGCCCAGACTGGTCGCTCTCCATTGCGGAAGGTGGCGTCGACGCCTGGCACAAGGCGGGGCCGTTCGCGCCCATGTACCGCAGGCGCCTCCGCAAGTTCTGCAGGGTGTTCGGCGTCGATGAGCGCACGCCCATCGCCGAGATGAGCGATGAGGACTACGAGGTCCTCCTGCGTGGCGGCACGAAGGGGCGCAACACCTTCGAGGGCGTCCTCCCGGGCCTGCGCCGGTGGTACGAGAAGAGCGAGAGCACTTTCGTCAAGGACTTCCTGGGCAACTACATGGCCGAGCACATCTGCCCGGACTGCGCGGGCGACCGCCTGCGCATCGAGGCGCTGAGTGTCTTCATCCCGACGAGCGGCGCCCTCTCCGATGCGGTCATCGAGAGTCGCAAGTCGCACGGCCTGACCACGAGTGCCGACCGCGTCAACATCTCCGACTTCACCCGTCTCAACATCGACCACGCGCTGGGCGTCATCGAGGCGCTCAACCTCACGGAAGAGCAGCAGCGCATCGCGGAGCCCATCGTCCGCGAGGTCCGCGCCCGCCTCGGTTTCCTCGCATCGGTCGGCCTCGAGTACCTCAACCTCGACCGCAAGACCGCCACCCTCTCGGGCGGCGAGGCCCAGCGCATCCGCCTCGCGACCCAGGTCGGCTCGGGGCTCGTTGGCGCCTGCTACGTCCTCGACGAGCCCACCATCGGCCTCCACCAGCGCGACAACGCCCGCCTCATCAAGACCCTCCGCCACCTCGCGGACATCGGCAACACCGTCATCGTCGTCGAGCACGACGAGGAGATGATCCGCAGCGCCGACCACCTCATCGACATCGGCCCGGGCCCGGGCGTGCACGGCGGGCGCATCGTCGCGCAGGGCACCGCCCAGGAAGTCGCGGACGATCCCGCCTCCATCACGGGCCAATACCTCTCGGGCGAGCGCTCGATCGATATCCCCACCGACCGCCGGAAGTTGAACCCGAAGAAGGCGGTCACCATCAAGGGCGCCCGCGAGAACAACCTCAAGAACGTCGACGCCACCTTCCCCCTCGGCGGCATGACCTGCGTCACGGGGGTCTCGGGCTCGGGCAAGTCGACACTCGTCAACGACATCCTCCTCCGAGCCGCGAAGAAGGAACTGCACGGCTCGAAGCCCAAGCCCGGCGCGCACACGCGCATCAACGGCCTCCATAAGATCGACCGCATCATCGAGGTCGACCAATCACCGATCGGGCGCACGCCGCGCTCCAACCCCGCCACCTACACGGGGATGTTCGACGATGTCCGCAAGCTCTTCACGCAGGCCAAGGAATCCAAGATCCGCGGCTACCAGCCCGGGCGCTTCTCCTTCAACGTCAAGGGCGGGCGCTGCGAGGCCTGCCAGGGCCAGGGCGTCAAGAAGATCGAGATGCACTTCCTCCCGGATGTCTTCGTCGAGTGCGAGGTCTGCCACGGCACGCGCTACAACCGCGAGACCCTCGAAGTGACCTACCGCGGCAAGAACATCGCGCAGGTGCTCGACCTCACCGTCGAGGACGCGTGCGGGTTCTTCGAGAACCACCCCAAGATCCTCCGCTTTGCCGAGTGCCTGCGCGATGTCGGCCTCGGCTACATCAAGCTCGGCCAACCATCGACCACGCTCTCAGGCGGCGAGGCCCAGCGCATCAAACTCGCGACAGAGCTTGGCAAGGGCAACACCCTCACCGCCGAGCAGACCCACACCCTCTACATCCTCGACGAGCCCACCACGGGCCTGCACTTCGAGGACGTCGCCAAGCTCATCACGGTCCTCAACCGCCTCGCCGACCAGGCCAACACACTCGTCGTCATCGAGCACAACCTCGACGTCATCAAGTGCGCCGACTGGCTCATCGACCTCGGGCCCGAGGGCGGCGACAACGGGGGGATGATCGTCGCAGCGGGGACGCCCGAGGATGTGGCGCGGGTTGACGGGAGCCATACGGGGCGGTATCTGGCGGAGATGGTGGGGTGAGGGACCTCAACCCCATCGCCAACCGAATCACCCGCATCAAGTCAGGCGACGACCCTCAGGTCCTCGCCAGGCTCCCCTCGGGCTACGCCATCCTCTCCAACCAGCAGCCCGCGCCCATCACAGGCTGCTGCATGCTGCTCCCCGACCCGACGCCGGCGCACCTCAACGACCTCGCGCCAGCCGATCGCGCCCAGTTCCTCACCGACGTCGCCCTGCTTGGCGACGCAGTCAGCGAAGCCACCGGCTGCGAGCGCCTCAATTACCTCATCCTGTGCAACCAGGTCCCGTGGCTCCACGCCCACATCGTCCCGCGATTCGCGGCAGAGGACCCCGAGGCGCGCCTCAAGGGCCCCTTCGAGGCGTACGACTTTGCGAACGCACGCCGGGCCGATGCGCTGGGCGAGGACCGTGAGCTGCACGCGAGACTACGCGATGCGCTCGAGCGACTGGTGTGACCCTCGTACGCACAGTGTCGGGCGTTGACCCCACCCCAGACAGAGCCCCTCCGCGAGCCCACCGACAGGCGGGGCAACCGCGGGCCCGATCGGGTACAAGAACGCCATGACCGCTGACTCCGCCACTGAGCTGAACAAGGAAGACGGCCTCATCTACGCCCGCGTCCTCGACGGCAAGGGGAGCCTGCGCCCGCTCGATTGGGCAGGCGTCCGCGGGTGGTGGACGGGCGAGGGCCCGCTCTGGGTCCACCTCGACCTCGCGAGCGAGCGGGCGCGGAGCTGGGTGCGGGACGAAGCCAAGCTCGACCCGTGGGCGGTGGACGCCCTCCTCGCGCCCAACACGCGTCCCAAGGCCGACCCGCACGCGGGCGGCGTGATCGCGGTGTTCCGTGGGGTCAACCTCAACCCCGGCGCCGACCCCGACGACATGATCGCGGTGCGCCTGTGGATGGATGCGGACCGCATCATCACGATCCGTGCGCACTTCATGCAGTCGATCCGCGCCGTGCGCGAGGCGCTCGAGAAGGGGACGGGCCCAACCACCATCGCGGGCATGGCCCAGGCGCTGCTCAACGAGCTCGCCCTGCGCACCCGGGCGGTCGTCGACGACCTCGAGGAGACCATGGACGCGCTCAACGAGTCCGAAGACCCCTCGGGCGCCATTGCCCACCGCCTGGGCGACGTCCGCCGGCGCGCCATGCGCATGCGCATGCACCTCCGACCCCAGCAGCAGGCGATCGCCACGTTCGCCGAGGCGGATGTCGCGTGGCTCACCGACGACGACCGCGCCGGCATCAAGCAGGCGTCGCACCGATTCTCGCGCCTGCTCGACGACGTCGAAGCGGTGGGGGAAGAGGCGGGCGTGCTCGATGGCGAGCTGCGCGCCGAGCGTGAGGAGAAGCTCAACACGAGGCTCTACCTCCTCGCGATCATCTCCGCCATCTTCCTCCCGCTCAGCTTCCTCACGGGCCTGCTCGGCGCCAACGTGGGGGGCAACCCCCTCGAGGGGTGGGGGGGCGGCATGCTCGTCTCCATCGTGCTGTGCGCGGGCGTCGGCGTGGGCGTCCTGTTCATGCTGCGCAAGCGCGGGTGGTTCTGAGCTACTCGATCGCGCTCTGGTGATTGGCGAGGGCCGCGAGCACTTCCTTCTCTCGCTCGCGTGCGATGCCCGCGCGGACCCGTGCCCGGCGCTCCTCGGGCTCTTTGTCGTACCACTTGAGGGTGTCGTCGATCGTGCGCGCAAGCGGGCGGAACGTCAGCCCCGCGCTCACCGCCTTGCCCACGTTGACGCTCCCGAACCCGGCGTAGTCGCCCACCGGCGGCACCCACGCGGGCATGTCGCCCCACGGCGACACCTGCTGGGCCGCGAGGAAGTCCGCATCGCCCCACCTGAACTCCGCATCCGAGTCGGTGACCTCCTTGCAGGTGAACAGGACATCGCCGATGGCCATAGGCACGCCCGTCGCGTTGTAGGTGCCCACCGCCTTGGTCTCGAGCGTGTGGATCATGAAGCTCGCGAGGTCGCGCGCATCGATGATCTGCGTCCGATCCGATGGCGAACCGGGTGCGAGGACCGCGCCGCCATCGCGCACGCGGAGTGGCCAGTACGTGAAGCGGTCGGTCGGGTCGCGCGGGCCAACGATGAGCCCGGGACGCACGACCGTCGCGCCGCCCGGGTACAAGTCGAGGGCCGTCTGCTCGCACAGCGCCTTGAGCGGGCCGTACGTCTGCCCCGTGACCTCCTCCACGGTCGGGTCCGGGAGGACGCCCACGGGCTCCGTCTCGTCGATCCCGATCTTCGCGTGTGATGCGTACACGGAAATCGTCGAGACGAACAGGTACTGCTTCACGCGATCGCGGAGCAGTATGCCCGCCTCACGCACATAGCGCGGCACCGAGGGCCACGTGTCGATGACCGCGTCCCACTCGCCGTCGTTGAGCGCATCGAGCCCGCCCTCTTCCGTGCGGTCGCCAATCCGCTCCTCGAGGTCGGGGAAGAGCTGCTCGTTGCGGTTGCCCCGGTTGAAGAGCGTGACCGTGTGGCCGCGGTCGATGGCGCGCTGGACGATGTGGGGCCCGATGAAGCCAGTGCCGCCGAGGATGAGGATGCGCAAGGGCTTGTCCGCCTGTCCTGACGCGGCCCTGAGCAGCGGGGTGAGCGAGCCCATCGCCGCCAGCCCCGTCGCGATCGAGGTCGCCTGCACGAAGTTCCGTCGAGTCATAGTCATGTGGGGTCCCTCCGGTTGCGTGGGTCAGTGGTCATTCAACTCGCGAGAGCGGGTCCGGTTGCAGGTTCTTCGGGCAGGCCCCTCGCACGCCTGCCCTGCAACCGCGCCAGGACCAGCCCGAGGCCGCCCCAGACGAGCATGAGCGGCGCGAGGACCTGCGAGAGCACGCCCATCGGCATCGCGCCCGAGAGCGCCTCGTACGCGCTCCCCGACACCGCATCGCCACCCCGATAGACCACGGTGTCGATGAAGTTCTTCGCCTTGTACTTCTCACCCCGCGACACGACCGTGAAGAGCGTCTCACGCGCCGGCTTGGCCAGGGCATAGTTCGACGAACGCCGCGCCACCTGGAGCAGCGCAAGCAGGACGAGAAGTGAGGAGGCGCCGAGCCCCTCCGCCTGCCCCCACCCGAGCGACACGAGCACCACGCCAGAGACCAACGGCAGCAGCAACAGCGGCACCCACGTCCCGAGCCGCGACATGATGCGTCCCACGATGAGAAACTGCACGTACAGGCTCAGCGCGTTTGTCCACATGTCGATCGTGGCGAGGTACGAGGTCCGCTTGGCCCGCGTCTCGAGCAGCTCGCCCACGATGTCGGCCTGCTGGAAGTAGACCGCGGTGCCCGCGAACGTGTGAAAGAGCAGGTAGGCGCAGACGAGCAGCAGGTAGGGCGAGCGGGTGATCAGCACAGCGCCTGCACCGAGCTGCGCTACCGCGCCGCCAAGCGTCAGCGCCCCTCGCCCTTCGACCTCGTCGAGCGCGTCACGGACCGGCGTGGGGCGTCCCGGCAGGCGCCGATCGATCGCCCGCGCCACCCACGCCGCCCCTTCGAGCAGCGCGAGCCCCGCGCCAAGGAACACCGCGCGATCTACGTCTGCCGCGAGCGAAGCGGTGACCGCAGAGCCCGCGAGCCCGCCCAGCGAGCTCCCCGCAGCGACAATCCCAAACGCCCGCTTCCCGCCCGCAGCGCTCGCGACGTCCGCCATGAGCGACCACACAAGCGACCCCACGAACATGATGAACACGCTGATCCACGCGAAGAACACGTACTCCGCCCACGTCAGGGCCGAGCCATCGAGAACAAGGAACGCCGCGCCGAACCCGAGCAGGTTCACGCCCAGGAACCGGAACGCGAGGCCCATGAAGACCCCACGCCGGAGGCGGGACGCGAGGACCGCGAAGACCGGGCTCGCGATGAGCGTGCCCGCGAACGTCCCCCAGAACATCCACTCCAGGTTGCGCGCTCCCGCGGCGCCGATCTCGTCACGGACCGGCTTGAGCATGTAGTACGACGCCATCACAAACCACGAGCACAGCGCGCCGAGCAGCGCCAGGCGAACCTCGCCCGGGCCAACTCCCAGCGTCCGCGACACAAACCCGGCGCGCGGGCCCCGTTCGCTCTCGCTTCCCCTCGTCGTCACGCCAGCGTCCTACCGAACGCCCGCCGGGCGGATGCAGGTGCCTTCACCCCGATCGCGCGGGACGCTCCCACTCCCAGTCCTCATCGCGCTGCAACCGGACCGCCGCCTGGTTGATACAACGCTTGCACGCCCACGCCTCATCACGCAACGGGCTCGCCCACCCGACCTGCGTGCGCTCCTCGAGGCACATCGTGCAGTGGCGTGCGCTGTCGCTGTCACCCTGGAGTGGCGCCACCTCCGCATCCGCGACGCTCAGGCATCGCCCGCAGATCAGCGCGCCCTGGTGGCCTTCGACCATAGGGAAGCCGCCATCCCAGGTGCGCCCGCAGAAGTCGCACATGAAGTCGGTGATGGCCATGTCTTCGGGGTTGGAGCCTGGGCGGTGCATGGAGGCGATCATAGCCCCCGCTCGCCGTTCCACGCCGACCGCTCCCGGCCGGGCGGGGGCACGCTCTTAATCGCCCTTCTTGTCACCCCTCGCGAAGATCGAAGCCACGTAGTTCAGCACATCCGCCGCCGAGCGGTCGTTGTAGCCGAACTGGTCGCACATGCGCTTCTTGATGACGTCGATCTTGTGCTGGGTCTCGTCGTCGATGACGCTCGACACCAGGTTCTTGAGCTTGATGGTGTCGCGCTGGTCCTCGAACAGCTTGAGCTCGAGCGCCTTGTAGAGGCGGGCGTTCGTGTTGTACGCGAACTTCTTGTCGTCGAGGGCGAGGGCGCCGATGTAGTTCATGATCTCCTGGCGGAAGTCGTCCTTGCGGGCCTCGGGGATATCGATCTTCTCCTCGATCGAGCGCATGAGGCGCTCGTCGGGCTCCTCATCGCGTCCGGTGTAGCGGTTCTTGACGCGCTCCTTCTGGGTGTAGGCGCGGACGTTCTCGATGTAGTTCGTACACAGCCGCCCGATCGCATCCTCATCGGCCACGATCGCGCGCTGGACCTCGCCCTTGATGATGTCCTCGTACTCGTGCATGACGAGCGAGAGCAACTCCTTGTACCGCTTGCGTGTCTCGGGGTCATTGATGAGCGAGTGGTGGGCCAGGCCCGCCTCGATCTCGTTCATCACCATGAAGGGGTTGATCTGTTGCTCCTCGACCGCCTGTGGCGAGACGAGCGTGTTCGAGATCTTGTCCTGCAGGAAGCGGGGGCTGATGCCCTCCATGCCCTCGCGGGGCGATTCCTCGCGCAGCTCGCGGATCGAATCCTCGGTGAAGCCCTGGATCGACTTGCCGTTGTACAGCTTGAGCTTCTGCATCATCGTGAGCCCGGCCTTCTTGGGCTCCTGCAGGCGCGACAGCACCGCCCACATCGCCGCGACCTCAAGGGTGTGCGGCGCGACATGGATGTTTGCAATCCGGGCCTTGCCGAAGTCCTTCTCGTAGATGCGGACCTCATCGTCGAGGCGGATGTTGTACGGCACATCGATCTTGATCGTGCGGTCGCGGAACGCCTCCATCAGGTCGTTCGATTGCAGCTTCTTGTACTCGGGCTCGTTGGTGTGCCCGATGATCACCTCGTCGATGAACGTCTGCGCAAACTTCTTCGGTTTGATGACCCGTTCCTGAGACGCCGTCAGCAGGTCGTACAGGAACGCGACGTCGAGCTTGAGGATCTCGATGAACTCGATGATGCCGCGGTTCGCGATGCAGAGCTCGCCATCGAAGTTGAAGGCGCGGGGATCGGAATCCGAGCCATACTGAGCGATCTTGCGGTAGTTGATGTCGCCGGTGAGCTCGGTGGAGTCCTGGTTCTTCTCGTCCTTGGGCTGGAAGGTGCCGATGCCCAGGCGGTCCTCTTCAGAGAGGATCAGGCGGCGCACCCTGACGTGCGACATCACCTGGCCCCAGTCGCCGTCGTACTCGCGCATCAGATCAGCGAAGACGCGCCTGCAGAACGGCGAGACCTCGCCGTAGAGCTTGATTGTGCCCTGGCTCTTGCCGCTCGCCTTGTACCGCTCGTTGAGGCGCTCGAGCAGGGGCCCGCGCGCCTCCTTGGGCACGAGCAGCAGCGGCTCCTCGTGCATCGGGCTGGCGAACTCATGCGTCTTGGCGGTCGGACCCGCGTGCTCATCGAGCATCCAGGAATACGTGTACAGCGCCCCATCATCGGTGCGGGAGTAGTGCTCGATGCCCTTCTTGAGCAGGCGCGCGATCGTTGACTTGCTCGAGCCCACGGGCCCGTGCAGGAGCAGGATGCGCCGGTCCGTGCCGTAGCCCGACGCCGCGGAGCGGAACACATCGACGAGCTGCATGAGCTGCTCATCGAGCCCGTAGATGCCATCTGCGCCGCCGCCCATCGGGTCGGAGAAGAAGTGGTAGCGCACCAGGTCGTTCTTGAACTGGCGATACCGCTCGAACCCGAACGACATCACCATGTCGTACACGCGTTGGTACGCGTTGCGGACGACCTCCGGCCGCTCCATCACCATGCCCAGGTAATCCTCGAAAGAGCCTTCCCAGTTGCGGTCGTGGAAGCCCTTGCGGTCGAGCTTGCCGCGGATCAGGTCGAGCGCCTCCGCGGACATGCCGCGCACGCGGTCGCTGGGCGTCGAAGCGGCAGCCCCGCCCCCGCCCTCGCCCTTGCCCGGCTCGTAGTTGTGCCCGAAGTCGTCCCGCTTCAGTTCGTTCATGGTGGAGGCTCCGAGGGCGGCGCACGGGCACGGGCGCCCGCCGCGCGTCGGCACGCGCTCGCAGCGAGTCCACCCGCGGACCCTCGTCCGCCCCAACCCCGAGCAGGGCCTGCTCAGCCCCGATCGGCCACCCACCTACAACCTCATTCGGGATCGGCTCATTTGCCCTTCGAGCCGAACCCAACCCCACAATCTCCTATACGCTCTCGCGATTGGCTCGGTCGCCGTTAGGAACCGCAAACCTCTCCAAGAACCCGCTCTATGGCTACCGCACGAGGCAGACAACTCGATCCGACGGGGCCCGGCCGCCTCGCCGCCGATCTCCCGCCCCTCCCCGATTCCATCGCCACCGACCCCCAAGCGGGGTGGCTCGACCCGCGCACGTGGTTCGCCCACCCCGATCGCCCCTTCGAACTCGAGATCGGCTCGGGCAAGGGCACCTTCCTCGCCCAGCAGGCCGCCCTTCAGGAGGACACCAACTTCCTGGGCATCGAGTACGCCCACGAGTACTGGATCTACGCCGCCGACCGCATCCGCAGGCACGGCTTCGACAATGTCGTCATGCTCTTCGCCGACGCGGGCGAGTTCCTCCACTGGCGCGTGCCCAGCGCCATCGTGGATGTGCTCCATCTGTACTTCCCCGACCCGTGGCCCAAGCCGCGCCACCACAAACGCCGCATGCTGAGCGACCGTTTCCTCGCGGACGCCGCACGCGTCCTCAAGCCCACCGGCGAACTGCGCATCGTCACCGACCACATGGACTATTGGGCGTGGATGGAAGCGCACTTCGAGCGCTGGTGCTCGGGTGATACCCCCGCCTTCACACGCCATCACTTCGCCTCACCCGACTCCGCGGGCGAGGGAGAGGTCGTGGGCACCAACTTCGAACGGAAGTACCGACGCGAGGGGCGGCCCTTCAACGCCGCGATCCTGCGCAAGCCCGACGGGGTGAGATCGCCTAGTTCTCCCTAGGTCAAATAATCAGAACCGCGCGATCCGACGATGCGAACCGGCTCGATGCCGAGGCGTGCGCCCCGGCATTCCCCACACCTGTGAGAAGGAGAAAGCTCACATGAGATGTTCAACCGTAGCCGCATTCGCACTCGGTGTAGTCAGTTCGACATTCCTCGCCGCGATGCTCACTTCCCAACCCGCGACGGCGGAGGATCGCAGCGACGTCGTCATCCCAGGGATCGAACTCGAGATCGCCCGCGAGCCCGTGCTCATCTTCGACCAGACGGGCGGCACGCTCGTCGGGCCCGTGCACCAGAACCTCATCGTCTACTCCGATGGCCTGATGGCCTACTCGCTCGCCAACAACGTCGTCATCCCGGGCGGCGGTGAGTTCATCGATGCGCGCATCGCCTTCCACCCCGATGTCGACCAGCTCATCAAGGACCTGGGCGCCGCGGGCGCGGGCACGCTCCAGGACGGTGGCTTCTTCGTCGTCGATGCGCCGGTCAACACCGTCAGCTTCTTCCGCTCGCCGGGCACCAACGCCCGCGGCAACACCTTCAGCTACTTCGGCGGCACCGAGTACGCCGCGACCTCCGAGATCATCTTCGACACGATCAACAGCTTCTTCCCGCTTGAGGACCCGATCCCGCTGCCCCTCCCGGGCGAGGGCTGATCCGACGAGCCACGCTCGCGCTGCTCTGTGGGGGGCGGTGCGAGACGGCGGCACACGCAAGCCGGGCGGCAACGCCCGGCTTGTCGTTTTTCCTGCACCGAGGCAGCGGGAGCAGCGTGAGGCCCAATGGCCCCTCTGCTATCCTCCGCACCATGCTCAACAAGACCCACGACACGCCCGCGGCCGCGATGGCCGCCGCGAAAGACGCCGGCTGCCTCACCGATGACATGATGGTCCACGTCGGCGGCTTCGGCCTGTGCGGCATCCCCGAGCAGCTCATCATCGCCCTGCGCGACTCGGGCGTGAAGGGCATCACCGCCGTCTCCAACAACGCCGGCGTCGACGACTGGGGCCTCGGCCTCCTGCTCCAGACCCGCCAGATCAAAAAAATGGTGTCGAGCTACGTGGGCGAGAACGCCGAGTTCGAGCGCCAGTTCATCCAGGGCGAGCTCGAAGTCGAGTTCAACCCGCAGGGCACCCTGGCCGAGCGTGTGCGCGCCGGCGGCGCGGGCATCCCGCTGTTCTTCACCGCCACCGGCGTCGGCTCGCCCATCGCCGAGGGCAAGGAGCACCGCGAGATCGACTTCAAGGGCGAGCAGCGCACCTACATCGCCGAGACCGGCCTGTGGGCGAAGCTCGCGCTGGTGAAGGCGTACAAGGCGGACACCGCCGGCAACCTCATCTACCGCATGACGGCCCGCAACTTCAACCCCATGATGGCGACCGCCGCGCAGTTCACCATCGCCGAGGTCGAAGAGATCGTGGAGGCGGGCGAGCTTGATCCGGATCAGGTCCACACGCCCGGTTGCTACGTCGATGCAATCGTGAAGACGAAGAGTGAGAAGCGCATCGAGCAGCGGACGGTGCGGGGGTAGCACCGGAGGGGGTGTGTGCCACTGCTCTCCGAGCAGCGCGACATGGAAGGGGTGATTCAAGAACACTGCTCAAGAGCAGTGGCACACAGAGTCCCATGCCGAGCGATTCTCGCCTATCGCGAACCCGCCACACCCTCGTGTTCGTCGCCGCCGCCGACGTGCTCTTCGGTGTCTACCTGTGGCTGTTCAGAGAGGGAGTCCTCTACGGGCAAACGCCCGCCCCTCCGGCTCTCATCGATCTACTGTGGGCGTTCATGGTCGGTGGCGTCTTTGCGCTGACGTGGTGGATATCAGTCCGCATCCTGCCCTCGCGATGGGCACCCCTCGTTCTCTTGTATTGGGTCATCTACCCCTATCTGACGTTCGCGGTGAGCATTGTCGGCCTGATCTGGGTCATCTGGGCCCTGAGCGCCTTCCCGATCGAGACACTCGGCGGCTCGGCCCTCGCCGCTTTGCTGCACTACGCCTACCTCAGGACACGCCCGCCGACCGAGTTCGGCGGCGATCTATGCCGAGAGTGTGGCTACAGCCTCGTCGGCCTTCAGCGCGGTGTTTGCCCCGAGTGCGGCAAGCCCGTGTGATCCAACGCCCGAAGGGCGAGCGACCGTTGCCAGGGGCGCGGCGAGTCTTCGAGCAAGCCCCTGGTTCCCGTCCGCGTCTCTGTCACCGCCCGGAGGGCGGACGCAACCACTGGTAGCGCGGTGCGCGCATCGTCCGCCCTCCGGGCGGCTGACCCTCCTGGACGCACTCCATGGGCTTGCCGCGCAGCGCCCCTGGCTACGCCCGCGCACCCTCCGGGCGTTGTGCTCCGACGCTCGATCCAAGCCTTCCAGCGCACTCAGACTCGGCGTCTCGCATTCGGGTGCCACGGCCAACTCGTCCGGCCCGTGCCGAGTTGCAGGGGAACGTCGAAGACACGGCCGGGCAAGCCGGCCGTGGCACACGCCGGAGTCCCGAATCCCGAACCCCGCCCTCTACACATTCGCCAGCTTGTTCACCACGTTCAACGCCGCGACCTTGTAGCACTCGGCGAGCGTCGGGTAGTTGAACACCGTGGTGATGAAGTAGTCCACCGTGCCGTTGAAGGCCATGACCGCCTGCCCGATGTGGATGAGTTCGGTCGCGCCTGCGCCGATGCAGTGCACGCCCAGGATCTGGCGTGTCTCCTGGTGGACGAGCAGCTTGAGCATGCCCTTCTCATCGCCGAGCAGTTGCCCGCGCGCGATCTCGCGGTAGTAGGCGACGCCCGTCTCGAACGGGATGTCGCCCTCGGTGAGTTGGTCCTCGGTCCACCCGACCATGGAGATCTCGGGGATCGAGTAGATGCCGTACGGGAACAGGCGGGCCTCCGAGTCGCGCTGGGCGCCGAACATGTGGCACGCGGCCCGCCGGCCCTGCTCCATCGACGTGGAGGCCAGCGCCGGGAACCCGATCACATCGCC
This sequence comes from Phycisphaerales bacterium, assembly GCA_965228605.1. Lineage (GTDB taxonomy): Bacteria > Planctomycetota > Phycisphaerae > Phycisphaerales > UBA1924. Next base: position 1,380,860 of record OZ245825.1, on the reverse strand, counting down.
CGCCGCGTAGATGTTCGGCACGCTCGTCTGGTAGTGCTCGTTGACCTCGATCCGCCCCCGCTTGTCCGCCTCGATCCCGACGGCGCTCAGGTTGAGCGACGCGGTCGCCCCCTGACGCCCGATCGCGTAGAGCAGCGCCTCGGCCCGGAGCGTCTTGCCCGATTCGAGCAGCACCTCCACGAGCTTCCCATCGTTGTTCTTGGTGCCCTCGGGCGCATCGATCAACCCGACTTTGACGACCTCTTCTCCAAGGCGGAGCGTCATCCGGCTCTGGCGCAGGTGGTACTGCAGCGCCTCGGTGACTTCCGAGTCGAGGAACTCGAGCAGCTTGTTGCGCTTCTCGACGAGCGTCACCTTGACGCCGATCTCCTGGAGCATCGAGGCGTATTCCGAGCCGATCACGCCACCGCCCACGACGAGCAGCGAGCGGGGCAGGCGGGTCAGGTTGAGGATGCCATCCGCATCCACGATGTGGGTCTCGTCGAACGGGATGTTCTCGGGGCGCGCCGGGTTGGTGCCCGTCGAGATCATGACGTAGTCGGCGGTGATCTTGTCGGTCTCGTTCCCGTGGCGGACCTCGACCGTGTTGGCGTCGATGAACGAGCCCGCGCCGATGCGTGTGTCCACGCCGTTACGTCCGAGCTGGTTGCGGACGATGTCGATCTCGTTGCGGATGACGTGCTGGCACCAATGGGTGAGGTCTTCGATGGTGATCGCGTTGCGGGTGCGGTAGGAGTCGTCCTGGAGCCCGCGGTGCTTGAAGCCCGTGAGGTGCAGGACCGCCTCACGGAGGGCCTTGGAGGGGATGGTGCCCGTGTTGATGGCGACGCCGCCCAAGACCTCGCGCCGCTCGACGACGACCGCCGACTTGCCGAGCTTCGCCGCCTGGATCGCGCTCTTCTGGCCCGCGGGCCCGCTCCCGATCACGCAGAGGTCGTAGTGGTCCATGGGCTCCCTTGAAGCGAGGGTGGCGAGGGCAGTTGGGTGGGTGGGCACTGTACCGCAACCCAGCGAACGGGTGATCCGCCTCATGCGCCACCCAATACGTGTCGATTCTCGGTCTACACTCCCTGATCGGGCGTTGTCGGCGTGGGCGCTCAACCCAACCGGCCCTCGGCGCCCGCGTGATCCACTCCAAGGCCCCGCCTTCAGGGGTCCGATTCGATGAGGCAACCATGAGCCCGGCACCCACACCCGCCCGTCCCTCGGTCAACAGTTGGAGCAGCGAGTACCTCGACGCCCAATACGAGGCCTACCTCCGCTCACCCGAGAGCGTCGAGCCAGGCCTCCGCTCCTTCTTCGAGGGCTTCGACCTCGCCACCGCGCGAGGCGTCAGCGCACCCCCCGCCCTCAACGGCGCCGCATCCGCCCCCTCGGGTGGCGACAAGCAGGCGGGGGTTGACGCCCTCGTCGACGCCTACCGCCGAGAGGGCCATCTCGCGGCCACCATCGATCCATTCAACCGTGAGCGGCAGCGCCCCCGCTCGCTCGACCCCGCCGCACACGGCCTGACCGACGCCGACCGCTCGTCCACCTTCCGCGTCACCGATCCGGGCGGCGCCAACCCGCGATCGCTCACCCTCGCCCAGATCATCGACACCCTCGAACGCGCCTATTGCGGCACGACGGGCGTCGAGGTCATGCACGCCCGCACGGAGGAGGAGCGCGCCTGGCTCACGAGCAGGATCGAGCGCGAGCCCACTCCGCTCGAGCGGGGCGAGCGCGCCCACATCCTCTACCAACTCCACAGGGCCGAGCTCTTCGAATACTTCTGCGGCAAGCGCTACCCGGGCGTCAAGCGGTTCAGCCTCGAAGGCGCTGAGTCTGTCATCCCCATGCTCGACCGGTTCGTCGAGGTCGCGGGGGAACGGTTCAACGTCGAGGAGCTCATGTTCGGCATGAGCCACCGCGGGCGGCTCAACGTCCTCACCAACATCCTGGGCAAGACCTACGAGCAGATCTTCACCGAGTTCGACGATGCGTGGAAGGAGCACGAGGGCGAGGGCGGCGACGTCAAGTACCACCGCGGGTTCTCCTCCAACCGCGTCCTCCCCTCGGGCAAGCACATCTGGCTCTCCATGGCCTCCAACCCGTCCCACCTCGAAGCGGTGAACGCGGTCGTCCTCGGGCGATGCCGGGCCAAGCAGCGCCTGCATGGCGACTCCGAACGCAATCAGGTCATGCCCATCATCCTGCACGGCGATGCGGCGGTCATCGGGCAGGGCGTCGTCACCGAACTGCTCAACATGAGCCAGCTCCCCGCGTACAACGTCGGCGGCACCGTCCACATCGTCGTCAACAACCTGCTGGGCTTCACCACGGGCCCCGAGGACGGGCGCTCGTCGACCTACTGCACCGACGTCGCCAAAATGACCGATGCGCCGGCGCTCCACGTCAACGGCGAAGACCCCGAAGCGTGCGTCCGCGCCATCGAGATCGCCATCGAGTACCGCATGCGCTTCAAGAAGGACGTCTTCATCGACCTCCTCTGCTACCGCAAGCACGGCCACAACGAGACCGACGAGGCCGCCTTCACCCAGCCCAAGCTCTACGCCCTCATCCGCAAGAAGCCGAGCGTGCTCAAGACCTACGCGGAGCGCCTGCTTGCGGACGGTGTCATCAACGAGACCGACATGGAGGAGATCCGGCGCTCCCTCGAAGAGAACCTCGACAAGGCCTACCTCAGCGCCAAGAAGACGCCCGTCGACCCGACCCCCGATCCGGGCCACCGCCAATGGGTGGGCCTCTCGCGAGAGTGGTCGTTCGAGCCCGTCCACACCTCCGTCCGGCGCGACGACCTCCTTGAGATCTCGAGGGCCCTGGGCACCTGGCCCGACGACTTCACGCCCCACCCCAAGCTCGTCAAGCTCATGCAGCAGCGCGCCGCCGCGGTCGAGGAAGACAAGCCGCTCGACTGGGCGATGGGCGAGCTGCTCGCGGTCGGCTCGCTCCTCATCGAGGGCGTCATCGTCCGGATGAGCGGGCAGGACTCGCGTCGGGGCACCTTCTCCCACCGCCACGCCGTCCTCACCGACAACGAGACGGCCAACCTCTACGTCCCGCTCAACCACATCCGCGAGCAGGGCGTGCCAGGCACCAACCATGACGTCGGCACCGTCAACGACAACAACCAGATCCGACAGGCCAAGTACTGCGTCTACGACTCGTGCCTCTCCGAGTACGCCGTCATGGGCTTCGAGTACGGCTTCTCCCTCGCCTCGCCACGCATGCTCGTGCTGTGGGAGGCGCAGTTCGGCGACTTCTCCAACGGCGCGCAGGTCATGATCGACCAGTTCATCGCGTCGGCGGAATCGAAGTGGCACCGCTGGTCGGGCCTCACGCTGCTGCTCCCGCACGGCTACGAAGGCCAGGGGCCCGAGCATTCCTCCGCCCGACTCGAACGCTTCCTCAAGCTCTGCGGCGAGAACAACATGCAGGTCTGCTACCCATCGACCCCGGCGCAGAACTTCCACATGCTCCGCCGCCAGGTCCTGCGCAACTTCCGCAAGCCCCTCATCGTCATGACGCCCAAGTCACTGCTCCGACTCCCCGCCGCATCGAGCTCCGTCGCCGACCTCACCGATGGCGGCTTCCAGGAAGTCCTCGACGACCCGATGTTCGCGGGCGACGCAGACCGCAAGGGCGTCCGCAAGGTCATCCTGTGCACGGGCAAGGTCTACTACGACCTCGCCGCCCGGCGTGAGGAGATCGGGCGCAACGACTCGGCCATCGTCCGCGTCGAGCAGCTCTACCCGCTCAACTACGACCGCATCGAGGACATCGTCAATTCGTATCCCAACGCGGAGGTGGTGTGGGTCCAGGAGGAGCCAAAGAACATGGGCGCCTGGGGCCACATGTTCATCTCGCTTCACGAGGGCCTGGGGTGGACGCTGCCCTACATCGGACGCCCAGCCAGCGCAACGCCCGCGACGGGCTCCCCCTCCAAGCACAAGGAACAGCTCGACGCCTTCCTCACCGACGCCCTCGGGGCACCCGAAGGGGTGGCCGCCGCCTCGTAATCGCCCAAGACCGCCCGCCATACTGGCCGATGATCGGACGCGGGCGATAGACTTGCCCGTCTCGGCGTGTGCGTGCGGTCCATCGCACACCGCCGCCCCGAACGGATCACTGACAGGTCGCGACACATGGCCACTGACATCACCATCCCCGCCCTCGGCGAGTCGATCACGGAAGCCGTCATCGCATCCTGGCTCGTCGAGGATGGCGACTACGTCGAACGCGACCAGGACCTCGTCGAGCTCGAGACCGACAAGGTCACCATGCCCCTCCCATCCCCCGTCGCGGGGGTCATCAAGCGGGGCGCTGCCGAGGGCGACACCGTCGAGGTGGGCGCCTCCGTGGGCACGATCGACGAGTCCGCCAAGGCCCCCGAGAAGGCCGCCGCGAGCACCGCCAAGGCAGAGCCCGCCAGCGCCGCGTCGGGAACTGACAAGGGCGGCGAGCCGGCGCCCGCCCCGTCCGAACCACCCCGCACGACAGCCGAGTCAACGACACCCTCTCCCGCGCCCGCCGGTGGCGACCGTGAGACGACGCCTGTCGCCCGGAAGCTCGCCGAGGAGAACCATATCGACCTGAGCAAGGTCACGGGCACCGGGCCGGGCGGGCGCATCCGCGAGCACGACGTCCTCGCATGGCTCCAGACCCACCAGAACGGCACCGCTGCGGCCCCAGCCGCCGCTCCTTCCGCGAACGGCGCCGCCTCCTTCTCGCGAGGCGTCCGCCGCGAGCGCATGAGCACGCTCCGCCAGCGCATCGCCACGCGTCTCGTCGAGGCCCAGCAGACCGCCGCGATGCTCACCACCTTCAACGAGTGCGACATGACCAACGTCATGGCCCTCCGTTCGAAGCACAAGGAGTCCTTCCAGGCCAAGCACGGCGTCAAGCTCGGCTTCATGTCCTTCTTCGCCAAGGCCGCGGTCTCGGCGCTCCAGAAGGTCCCCTCCGTCAACGCCTTCATCGCCGAGGGCGAGAAGGGCCCCGAGGTCGAGTACCACGACTACTGCGACATCGCCTTCGCCGTCGGCACCGACAAGGGCCTCGTTGTTCCCGTGCTCCGCAACGTCGAGTCGCGCGACTTTGCGGGCATCGAGGGCGGCCTTGCCGAGCTCGCCACCAAGGCCCGAGAGGGCAAGCTCGCCCTTGAGGACATGCAGGGCGGCACCTTCACGATCTCCAATGGTGGCGTCTACGGCTCCATGATGTCCACCCCCATCCTCAACCCGCCCCAATCGGGCATCCTGGGCATGCACAACATCATCAAGCGCCCCATCGAGCACCCGGGCAAGCCCGGCGAGATGGCCCTGCGCCCCATGATGTACCTCGCCCTGTCCTACGACCACCGCATCGTCGATGGCGAGGGCGCTGTGACGTTCCTCAAGCACATCAAGGAGTGCATCGAGGACCCCGAGCGCCTGCTGCTCGACGTGTAGGCACGCCGTTGCGGTAAGGACCGGCATGAACGAAGAACTGTCGGTGATGTTCCCGCTCGCCGCGATCCGGCGCGTGCTCCTCATCGGCGCGCTCGTCTGCCTCGGCCTCGGCGCAATCGCGGGCATAGGCGCGGTCGTCATCCCCGACCCGCCCGACTGGGCGCTCCGCACTGGGGGTACCGCGGCGCTGGGCGGCGGGGCGGGCCTTGTGAGCATGATCTGCCTCGTCGCCTTCACCAGCGCCAACCGTCTGGTCGTGCCACGCATCGCCGCGGCGGTCGCGCTCGTCGCCGTCGCCATCGGCACCGTCACCTCGGTCGGGCTGATCTGGGAGTTCGACATCGTCCGCCGCGCCGAGTGGCCCGAGGTCGTGCTCCCCGCGTGCTTCATCACCGCGGGTGGCGTCGCGATCGGCTCGCTCGCGCTCGTCCAGGACCTCCCCGGGCGGTGGGCATGGGCCCGCACCATCGCCCTCGCTATCACCTACACCACCACCGCGTTCACCGCCGCGTCGTTCGCCTTCTCGGACATGTTCGAGGACCAGTTCGGGTACGACTTCCTCCCGCGCGTCCTCGCCGCCGCGTGGATCCTCACCGCGTTCAGCGCCACGTGCACGCCGATCGTCTCACGCCTGGCGACCGCCGAGCGCCGGCGCATCGAGGCCCTCGGGCGGAAGAGCACGCGCTTCGCCGATGCGCACGTCAAGCTCGTCTGCCCCAACTGCGCGGCCCAGGTCGTCGTACCACAAGGCGAGTCGGCGTGCCCCAGGTGCAACCTCGGTTTCTCGATCACGCTCAACGAGCTCGTGTGCGCCTGCGGCTACGACCTGCTGGGCCTCACCGGCCAACCATGCCCCGAGTGCGGCTCAACCGATAACGCGGGCCGCGCACGCGCCGCGCGCCTCATCGCGCCGAGTTCAGACGCGCCCCCGACCGACGACGCGTAGCGCACCCAACAACCTGCGGAAAAGCCACGCGACACAGGGGACCCAACCCACCCACCGCACCGTATCGGAATGCGTTCATTCGCATTCCTCATTTGGTCCGGAGGCACATCATGGAACGTTTCGCACTCACGCTTGTCGTGTGCGCACTGGCTGCGCCCACCCACGCCGGCTCATGCCCCGACTTGTCGGGTGACGGCATCGTCGATTCGCTCGACCTCAACATCCTGCTCGTCGCGTTCGGGTCGACCGGCGCGGGCGACCTGACGGGCGATGGCATCACCGACTCCCTCGACCTCAACACCCTGCTCGCCCAGTTCGGCGGGCAGTGCGCATCCCCACCCAACGACCTGTGCTCTAACCCCACCCCGATCCTGCCCGGCCAGATCATCGGCTTCACCCTCGACGGCGCGACGCCCGACCACACCACATGCGCGGGTCAACCCCAACCCGCCGTCTGGTTCACCACCATCGGGACGGGCGAGGAGTTCACCTTCACCATCAACACCCTCGGGCTCGAGTTGGCGGTCGTGGGCGACGCCGACCCGCTCGATCCCTGTACCTCGGCCTGCTGCATCGCGACATCGGGCCCCCCGAACGCCTCGCCCGCGAGCATCGGCGGCGGCTGCTGCGATCCGCAACCGGGGCCCGGATGTGACGACCAGGCCTGCGAGGCAGCGGTCTGCGCGATCGATGCGCGCTGCTGCGAAGCAGGGTGGGACGAGGCGTGCGCCGATGTCGCGTCGAGCATCTGCGGGTGCGGTGTCGGGCTTGAGACCTCAGTCACCTGGTGCGCGACCGCAGGCCTTGAGTACAAGGTGATCGTGAGCGGGAACGACACCGTGCTCCGCGGCGCTCGCCTCGATGCTGCCGCCGAGACCTGCACCGCCCCGGATCAACCAGGGTGTGTCTATTGCGGGTCGGGATCCCAGTCAGAGATCGAGTTGTGCGGCCAGAACGCGAACGACACGCCCGACACGGGCCAGCCCATCCCGACCGCGGGCTTCTTCTGCGGCTCGGTCTGGTCAGATGGCGCCACCGCCGACACCGACTGCTACGTCCTCTCAACCACCGAGACGATCTACCGCACGATCATGCTCAAGGCCGAGTTCCCCTTCGAGTTCAGCATTTCGCCGCTCGCGACGCCCGATCAGCCCATCGACGCCGATGCCTCAGGCCTGACCGAGGACTGCCCTATCAGGCTCCTCGACGCCCAGTTGCCCCCAGGGAGCTACGTGATCCGCCTCCGCCCCCTCGACGGCGTGGTCACAGGCTGCCCTACGCCCTGCTCTGGCGAGGGGCGGTACCTCCTGACGATGTTCAACCCCTTCCCCCTCTGAGCAGACCCTTGGGGCGCGGCAGGTTGCGGGACGCTTGCCCGCAGCCAGCGAAGCCCCATGGCAAGATAGGTAAGCCTCGCCAGAAATCGGGCTATGTAGCCGCCCAAACGGCTGGTATGCTGTATGGAGAAGAGCCCTGCCGTTTTCGCCGGGGGTGAGGCCGGGGACCGGCCTTCAGCGCGAGGGGGACAGGGCTCGGCACAGGCGGCCATGGAGCGCTCTGCCGCGTGGGTGCTCCTGTGAGCCGGAGGGACAAGCGCGGCACAAATACCCGCCCCACAGGGCACGGAGACAAGACATGGCAGACTTGATGCAACGAGCGGCGACCGCGGCGTGTTCGCTCACGCTCCTGGCACTCACAGGCTCAGCTTTCGGGCAGGCCTGGGTGGTGTACGAGGATGAGACCAACGACCGAGTCGTCGCCGATTCGGGCTTGGTCGTCAACGATTTCCAGGAGAAGGACTACGCCTGGGGCGACTTCGACCTCGATGGCGACACCGACCTCGCCGTCGCGCGCAAGCAGCCCTTCACGAGTGCGGGCAAGTTCCCCAACGTCCTCCTCATGAACGAGGGCGGCGTGCTCGTCGACCGCACCACCGAGTTCGCCTCGGCGTCCACGGTGCCCGGCGACCAGGGCTTCCTCACCCCGACCAACGATCGCGACATCTTCGCGGTCGACGTCGACCTCGACGGGTGGCTCGACCTCGTCACGGGCCCAACCTACAGCAATGGCCAGAAGCACATCACCCACCCCCGCGTCTACATGAACCTGGGCGTGGACGGGAACGGCGACTGGCTCGGCTTCCTGTTCGACAACGACCGCATCCCCAACATGTCCAACGTCGCGGGCCCCAACGGCTGCCACATCGACGCGGGCGATTGCACGGGTGACGGCTGGCCCGACCTCTGGTTCGTCAACTACAACAACGCCGCCGGCTCCAACGCACCAGCCGACCTCACCAACGCGAAACTGCTCGTCAATGACGGTACGGGCCACTTCGTTGACGAGACCTCCGCGCGCCTGACCTCGAGCATGGTCTCCACTGGCTTCGGTGCCTCGGGCTACATGGTCGACCTCAACGGCGACGGCGTCCTCGACCTCACCAAGCAGTCCGCCGGCTCCTCCGATCAGATCTACAACAACCCCGCCAACGAGGGCGTCTTCATGACGCAGAAGAACCTCATCGGCGGCGCTGTCTACTTCACCAACTGGTCAGACCTCAACAACGACGGCCTCCCCGACTTCATCATCTCCGACGATGGCGCCGACAAGTTCATGCTCAACACGGGCAACGACGGGCAGGGCTTCGCAACGTTCCAGACCAAGACCTATCAGTACACCGGCGGCGGCTTCGACGACGGCTTCAGCGGCAACTCCATCGCCGCTGACCTCAACAACGACGGCTTCAAGGACGTGCTCATCACCGACGTCGACATCGACATCCCGGGCTGCAACCGCCGCATGCACATCTACCGCAACCAGGGCAACACCCCCTCCATCACCCTCAGCGAGCAGACGATCGGCGGCAAGGTCGCCAACATCGCCACCAACGACCTCAAGGGCGTGCACGACGTCGCCCCCATCGATATCAACGGTGACGGCTGGCTCGACCTCGTCGTCGGCCGCTGCTCGGGCACCGACATCTACATCAACGTGCCCCCCTCGGGCGGCTCGTTCTCCTTCGTCGGCGGCGTGCCCGGCACCGTCGCCCCCGGAGAGGCGACCCCCATCACCGTCGAGATCGTCACCTTTGGCGGTGCCGAGGTCGTCGATGGCTCCGTCACCCTGCACTCCAAGGTCGATGACGGCGAGGTCGTCTCCGTCGCTATGACCCCCGCCGAAGGCGCCAACATCTTTACGGGCCTGCTCGACGGCGCCGACTGCGCTTCGACCATCGGCTTCCAGGTCACCGCGGAACTCACCACCATCGGCACCATCACCGATCCGGCACCGGGCATCTTCAACGAGATCCTCGTCTCGCTGGGCACCGATGTCGAGATCCAGAACTTCGAGAAGGGCGCGCCCGGGTGGACGGTCATCAACGACCCGTCCCTCACCGCCGGCGCCTGGGAAGTCGCTGACCCCGTCGGTTCGGGCTGGCTCGGCCAAGCCGCGGCGCCCGCCGACGACGCCCAGGGCAACCAGGACGGCGACTTCGCCTTCGTCACCATGAACGGCATCACCGACGCCCCCGCGAGTTCCTTCGACGTCGATAACGGCCCGACCATCCTCGTCTCCCCCGTCATCGATATCGCTGGCACCGACGCCGTCATCAGCTACGCCCGCTGGCACTTCACCTCCGACCAGGGCAACAAGGAGGAAGACCTCCTCGTGACCGAGGTCACCAACGACGGCGGCGACAGCTGGGTCTTCGTCGACGAGACCTCCGGCACCACCGGCGCCTGGGAGATCGTGAACTTCAAGGTCTCCGACTTCGTCGAGCCCACCGATCAGGTGCAGGTCCGCTTCGTTGTCGCCGATCCCGAGAACAGCTCGATCACCGAATCGGGCATCGACGTCTTCACCGTCAGCCGCATCATCTGCGATGACACCCCCGTCTGCACGGGCGACATCGATGGCGACGGCTCGGTCAACTCGGTCGACCTGAACGCCCTCCTGGGCGCATTCGGTCTCAACGCCGACGGCGACCTCGACAACGACGGCGACACCGACTCGGCCGACCTCAACATCCTGCTCTTCGCCTTCGGCACCGACTGCTGATCGCGAGCTGAGTAGGAGCAAACCGTTTCCGACCGCGGGGCGCTGCACTTCGAGTGCGGCGCCCCGTTTCTTTGCGCGCCGCTACGATCGACCCATGCGACGACGACTCACCTGGCCCGACGAGCACCAGACCCGAAGCGCGGGCCGCGCGAGCGAGGGCATCCTCGACGCGGCCACGGGCGAGCGTGTCGCGACGTGGTGGGGGGGCAACCTGCTGCATGACGCGCCCGGGGTGGGCGCCGATGGCCCGCCTCTGATCGTCGCGTGGTCGGGGCATCCAGATCGCGATGCGGCGAACTTCTTCGCGCGCGACCCCCGCGCCTGGCTCGCGCCCGCTGCCCACGCGTTCGACGCCGCGTGCGACCGCCTGCGCCCGCTGCTTGAGTCATCGGGACGGACGCTCGTCCTGCGCCCGCATGCGCGGCACGTCCTCTGCGACCCGACGCGGTGCGCATCGTTCCTGGATGCGCGCGAGGGTCAGCCGTTCGGGATCATGCTCGATATCCACTCGATGCTCGAAGAGGGCATCAACGCGCGCGACTTCGCGCAAAGGGCCGCCGACACGCTCGCCAACCGGGCCGCCATGACATTGCCGTGCGACCACGCCGAGCCGGGCGTCCTCCAGGCGCCATCCGCCGGAGCGCTGATCGTTGGCTAAGCGTCGCCCAGCGCCATCGCCGCCATCAATTCGATCCCCGTCGCCAGCGCATCGTCGTTGAAGTCGAACGTCGGGTGGTGCAGGCTCGGGTACGTCTCCCTGCCTTCGGGCTTGAGCCCGAGGAAGAAGAACGAAGCCGGCACGTGCTCGCCGTAGTACGCGAAGTCCTCACCGCCCATGGTGGGCGAGGGGCGCTCGTGGACGCGCCCGCTGCCGAGCCGCTCCATCGCGATGCGCCGGAATCGCGCCGTCGGCTCGGGGTGGTTGTGGGTCGACGGATACCCACCCCACCAGTCGATATCGATCTTGACGCCCATCGACGCCGCGACGCCCGCGCACACCTGCTCGATCGAGGCGATGCCGAGTTGGCGTGTCTCCTTGGTGAGCGTGCGGAGTGTGCCCTTCATCTTCACCGTCTCGGGGATCACGTTGTTCGCATGCCCCCCCTGGATCGAGCCGACCGTCACAACAAGCGCATCGGCCGCCTCGACGCGTCGCGAGGCGATCGTCTGCAGCGCCGTGATCAGGTGCGCGCTGGCCACGATGGGGTCGCGCGTCACCTCCGGGTGAGCCGCGTGCCCGCCCCTGCCCCGCACGACCAGGTCGAATTCGTTGGTCGCCGCGAGCAGCGCGCCCGTGCGCGTCGCCACATCGCCCACGCGCAGGTCGGGCCACCCGTGGAGCCCGTAGATCATGTCGATGGGCCGCCCAATCCGCGTGCCATTCAGCGCGCCGTCCTCACACATCATGCGACCACCGCCCCCGCCCTCTTCCGCGGGCTGGAACACGAACATCACATCGTTGGGCCGCTCGTCCATCCCCGCAAGCACCCGGGCCGCCCCGAGCAGCATCGCGGTGTGCCCGTCGTGACCGCACGCGTGCATCAGCCCCGAGGTCAACGAGGCATAGGCACACCCCGTCTCCTCCTCGATGGGCAGCGCATCCATGTCCGCTCGCAGCGCGATCGCCTTGCCGGCATCGCCCGTCGCCGGGAGCCAACCGAGGACGCCCGTGCCCTCTGCGAGCCCTGCGACGAACTCGATACCAAGCCCGCGGAGCTCCTCGCGCACCACACCCGCGGTCCGATGCTCCTCGTGCCCAAGCTCAGGGTGACGATGCAGGTCGTGTCGGATGTCTTTCGCCCGGGTGGCCGCCTGCTCCACCAAGCCCCCCAGCGCATCTGTACTCGTCGGCATAGCCACGATCGTAGCACGCCGCATCCCGCGACCGAACCCTTATGCGCCGCCCCGATAAACGTCGCGCCCGCTAGTCCCCCGGATCGATCGCGATGTCGAGCTCGACCGTCTCGGGTGGCAGGCACGCCGAATCCGTGCACGCCTGGTAGGTCACGATGAGCATGGGCCGCCCGCTCCACGCCCCCGAGCGCCGGAGCGTCACCGCCAGATCGAAGGCCCCCTCGTACACCATCAACGCGCCGCCCGCTTCGAACCCGCCGTCATACCCAGAGCCCTCCGGGTACGCCGCCTCGACTTCGACGCCAGCCCCGCCCTCGACCGCGACACTCAGCCCGACGAGCCCCTCAACGCCCGGCTCGTGCGCATTCAGGTGGTACCCCTCGTCGATCTCGATCCGTAGCTCCAGCGTCGCTTCGCCATCGCTTGGCACCACCACCCGGTTCGTCCGCGAGAGCACCCGCGCCGGCCCGGCGGCGGCGTCGCCCTCGTCGGCAGGCCGCCCGAGCCGATCCGGGATCGTCTCATCGATCGCCATGAGGCGGTGCACCCCGCGCGTCGCATTGACGAGCCCGATGGGCGATGCGCCGATGTGCCCGCTCATCGAAGTCAGCAGCGCGACCGCGCCATCAAGGTGTTCCTGCTCGCCCGTCGCCTCGAACAGGTCGATCAGGTTGTGGAGCATCACACTCGACGCCGAGGGCAGCGCACCGTCGTACGTCGCGCGCGTGCGCACGAACAGGTCGCTCCGCCTTTCTTCCGTGTCGTAGAACCCGCCCGCCCCGTCACCAAACCGCGCCCGCGCCTCGCGCAGCAGCTCGCCCGCCCGCGACAAGTGCTTCGAGCCGTCGCGTCCGAGTGCTGCGCACGCCCGATGCAGCGCAAGCTCGCCCCGCATGAGCATCGCGTAGTCCTCGAACACCGCATCACCCGACACCGATCCACCACGGAACGTCCGCTGAAGCGTGCCCGCGTCATCCCGGAGCATCCCCCACACCGCATCGCTGGCACGCTCGCCCACCTCGAGGAAGTGGGGGTCTTGCAGCGCCCGGGCCGCCTCCGCGAGGCCGCCGATCATCAAGCCGTTCCACGACGCGATGACCTTGTCATCGAGCCCGGGCTGCTTGCGCTGCATACGAGCCTCGTACAGGCGGGCATCGATGGACTCGATCTTCCCGGCAAGCTCATCGGCAGTCAGCCCCAGGCCCTCCGCCAGCGCACTCGGCCGCTCCTTGAGGTGAAGCACATTCCGCGCCGGCTCGCCCGGATGGTGCGGGTCGCGAAAGTTCGGCCCGTCGGCGACGCCGTAGACCCGCGCCGCCAACGCCGCGTCCTCGCCGAGCACAGCCTCAAACTCCTCCATCGTCCACAGGTAATTGGCCCCCTCCCGCGCATCCACCTCCGCGTCCTGCGCCGAGAAGAACATGCCATGCGCGCCCGTCATCTCCCGCTCGACATACCCGAGCGTCTCGCGCACGACCCGCGCATCAAACGCATCACCCTTCAGCGCGAACCACTTCGCGTAGAGCGACACGAGCTGCGCCTGGTCGTAGAGCATCTTCTCAAAGTGCGGCACGAGCCACTCGGCGTCCACCGAGTACCGATGGAAGCCCCCGCCCGCCTGGTCGTACATCCCCCCCTGCGCCATCGCATCGAGCGTCTTTCGAACCGTCCGCTCGCTCTGCGCGCGGAACGCGGGCGAGTCGATGGAGTCGAGCGAGTCGATCAGGAAATCGGTGTAGACGGGCTGGGGGAATTTGGGTGCACCGCCGAAGCCACCGTTGGCCTCGTCGAAACTCCGTAGCAGCCCGCCGATCGCCGCAGCGATGGTCTGCTCGTCTACCCGCACGGGCGTCAGTCCGGCGCTCAGCTGCTCGCGCACCGCCCCCGCCGCCCGCTCCGCCTGCTCGATCACCTCACCCCTTTGCTGACGCCACGCCTCGCCCAGGCGCTCGCTCACCATGGTCAGGCTCGGCCGCCCATGCATGGGCTCGCGCGGGAAGTACGTCCCCGCGTAGAAAGGCTTGAGCCCCGGGTCGCCCTCGCCACCGCTCCCAGGCGGCGTGAGCCACACCGACATGGGCCACCCCCCGTGCCCCTGGTTGAACAGCTGCACCGCCGCCATGTAGATGTCGTCCACGTCGGGCCGCTCCTCGCGGTCCACCTTCACGCACACGAAGAGCCTGTTCATCACCGCCGCGGTCGCCCCGTCCTCGAACGACTCCCGCTCCATCACGTGGCACCAATAGCACGTCGAATACCCCACCGACAGGAAGATGGGCACATCCCGCTCGCGGGCCTCCGCGAACGCCTCAGGCCCCCACGGCTTCCAGTCGATCGGGTTGAATTGGTGCTGGAGAAGGTAGGGGCTCGTCTGACCCGCGAGCCCGTTTGGCTTGCGGTTGGTGTCCGTATTGGGGGCGTGCTGGGCGTGCATGGCGCTCCATAGGGTGATCAGGGCCGCGGCAAGAGGGGCATTCGGCATCGCTGCGGACTCTAGGACCCGACCGCCCCTTGTCCGCTCCCGACGCGCGGGCTAGGCTTGCCCCCGCTCAGGGACCGACCACCCTGCGCCCTGGAGACGACTCGCCATGTCCAAGGAATGCTATTTCACCGGCAAGCGGACCGCCGTCGGATGCAACGTCGCCCGCTCGGGCGCCGCCATCAAGAAGGGCGGCTTCGGCCTCCACGTCTCGGGACGCACCAAGCGCACCTTCAAGCCCAACCTCCAGAAGGTCTACGCCGTCATCGACGGGCGCACCCAGAAGGTCACCGTCTCCACCCGCGCCATCCGCGACGGGCTCGTCGTCAAGCCGCTCAAGCGGAAGTACGGCTACACCCGTCAGCAGAAGCAGGACCAGGGCTGACTCAGCGTGTCGGCCGCCCCGCGCCGCCGCCCTTCACACGCTTGAGCTTCGTCGCTGAATCGAGCTTGATGCTCAGGTTCATCCCGGGCGCATCACCAGAAGCACGCAGGAGCGATTCGGTCTCGAAGCGGTCGAGCTGCGCGCCCTCCGTGTCCCAATAGGCCTTGCCCTCGATCCGCGACTCGTCGGTCTTGATCAGACCGCCCGATTCGCCCATCTGGATCTCGCCCCCGATCGACACATGGGCCTCGTTGCCACGAATCTGCTCGAGCTTGAGGCGGTGGTCCACCCGCGCGAGCTCCAGGCCCGTGGACTGTTCCGTGCTGATGGTCCACTCTTCGCCAAGCTCCGCTGTGGGCGGGTCCTGCTTGACCGCGAACAGCGGCTGGTACATCCGCTTGAACTCCGACTCGCCGAAGAACTGACGGAAGATCGTGTTCGCCGCGGCTTCGGCGGGCGCGAGCGCGTCGAGCCCACGCACCGCGGTGATCTTGCCAGCGCCGTCGACCTCGATCGTGACGGGCTTGCCCACGATCGACGTGACCACCTTGCCAAGCGTCGAGTCGGCGTTGGCGCGGGGGGCATCGGAATCGAACGCCCCCGTGGTCGGCTGCTGGCCACCGAGGTCGACCCGGATACGCTCGTGCACGAGCGTCACGACGCCCGAACCGTCGTCCGCTGCACTCTCACGCGTGAGCTTGACCCGCATGTCGAACTCCCACCGGGTGTCCATCGCCATCATCATCTGCGCTTCCACCTTGCTCCTCAGCTCGACCTCGTAGAGCACGGGCTGCTCCCACTCGGTCAGGTTGGAGCACAGGCGGTGATGGCCCCTCTGCACGCCAAGGCTTGGCGTGGAGGCAACACCAACGAGCACCGAAGCAACGATCATCGCGAAGAGCCTCATGGGACCTCCTTCAAGCGGGACTCCGCCCCGCGAAGGCTAGCGCTCTGGGGGCCGTCACGCCGCGAGCGACCGCCGGACCGAAGTCACCTGGTCGATCAGAGCCGAGGGGTTGTCAGCGAACGCCGCCTTCGAGACGAAGCTGCTCGCGCCCGCCGCCAACGCTCGCTCGACCGCGTCGGGGTCATCGCTCGATGAGATCACGATCACAGGGATCGCCGATCCCCCGCCGCACGCCTCCCGCACCGCCTGCACCAGCGTGGTCCCATCCATCCCGGGCAGGTGCAGGTCGGCGACGAGGATGTCAGGACGTCGCCCACCGCTCCGCAGGCACCAGATCGCATCCTCAGCGCTCTCGACGTGGCGGGTCGTGACCCCCGCGATCGTCCCCAGGTGGTGCTGGATGATGCTCGCGTGGAGGGGGTCGTCCTCGAGCACAAGGACAAAGGTCCCCGGCGCCGCGCCTCCGCCGGATGCGATCGGCGCCCTCTCGCGCTGCACGCGCGCGGCCGAGGGTGCGCTCTCCCGCGATGAACCAGACGCCGGCTGCTCACCGACGCGTGGGGCGAAGACCCGGACACAGTTCCGCCCCGCGTGCTTGGCCGCATACACCGCGCGGTCCGACGCCGCCAGCAGCTGAGCAGGCTCGGCCAACGCCGTCGGGTTGTCGGGCTCGAACGCCGCGACGCCAAGGCTCATGGTCACATCAAGCGTCTCCGCTTCACACTCCACACCCTCGAGCGAGAAGGGAGTGGCCTCCACGACCTTCCTTACCCGCTCCGCGATCCGCCCACCGACGGCACGCGCCGCGCCGGGAAGGACCGCGGCAAACTCCTCACCGCCATAGCGGAAGACCATCCCGTCGTCGCCTACCGCTTCCCGCATCCGACCCGCGAGTTCCACCAGGACCGCATCGCCCGCCGCGTGCCCGTGCTCGTCGTTGATCGACTTGAAGTGGTCGCCATCACCCAGGATGACCGCCACCGCGCTCCCGCCTTCCCGGGCAGAGGCGAGCGCCGATTCGAGCGTCGTGTCGAAGTGTGCCCTGTTGAACGCCTTGGTCAGCCCGTCGGTGATCACCTTCTCCGCGAGGTCCTGGTTCGCCGCCGCCATGTCGGCGCGCTCACGCTCCATCGTGATCTGGTGGGCGATCAGCTGCTCAGACGCCTGCGACATCAACGCCCGCGAATCGACCTTCTGACCCGCATCCGTCCGGAACAGGCGTGAGAGCTCGGCCGAACGCTCCGAGACCTCCGCGAGGAGTTCAGCGATCGCCTCGTCGTCGAGACCGAGGACCTTCCTGGCTTCCCTCCGGAACCGCGCGGGCGCCGAAGTGTCCGAGCGCACACAGAGCGCCGCAGACGCCGTCGACGCCAGCCGCGCCACCGACAGCAGCAACGGCTCGTCCTCCGCGTAGGGCGCATGGTGCCGCGCGACCACATCCGCGAGCTCTTCGGGGAGCCGCCACGCCTCCGCGAGGGCGCGACCGACCTGTGCATGATCCAGCTCGTAGGCCTCCCGCTCGATCGCCGGCAACTCATCGTGCAGTTCCCCCGCGGTCACGATGTGGCCCAGGTAGTCCTCGCCCAGAGCCGACATCATCGCCAGCATCCCGATGTCCTGCAGCAGCCCGCCAATGAACGCCTCATCCGGGTCGACGCCCTCACCGGCACGCTGGGCAATCGAGCGCGCGCCCGATGCGCTGTAGACCGCCCGTTGCCACATCATGCCCACGCCAACAGGCTCATCCTCACCCCGGAACGTGTCGAGCACACTGAAGCTCAGCACCAGCGACTTCACCGTGTTGAGGCCAAGGTACCCGACCGCCCGCGCGATCGTGGGGCAGGGCCTGGTCAGCCCGTAGAAGCTCGAGTTGATCGTCTTCAGGATCTTGGCCGACAGCGCCTGGTCGTTCTCCACCGTGCGCGCCAAGACCGCGATCGGGACGTTCGGGTCACGCGTGAGGTCGAGCACCTCCAGCGCCACGCCCGGCAGCGAGGGCAGCGACGGGCAATGCACAATCTTCTGGAGCAGCTCCTGCGACATCGCGCCTCGTTCCCCTGTCAATCCTGCAGCGATCCCGAGTGTCACAAGCGGCAGGGGCTCTGTCGTGGAGGCGACGCCGCGTTTCTTTCATCGGCACGCCCGTCCGGACCCTTTGCCCCATTGCGTGGTTTCACCTCTTCCCAGGAGTTGGGGGCGGCGCACAGCGTGTGGGGGTGTCAAGCCGCTGAGACCGCGACCGAGCCGCCCAGTGCCCGGAGCTGCGCGAGCTGGCGCGACCCGATCCGCACGTGGTACCGAACACAGTCCAGGCCATACTCCCGACCGAGCACCTCAACCTGGGTCTCGATGCGATCGATCTGCTTGCCCGCACTGAGCGGCAGCTCGATCACCACCTCCTCAAGCGGCCCCCGCGCCCGCCCGAGCATTGCCTCGCGGAGCTGTTCGATCCCCCCGTCATCGGGGTTGGTCGCGCTGATCGCGATCGAGCCCGGCGCACGCGACTGCCACGCGAGCACCTCCGAGTTGTCGCGCAGGCGGTCGCACTTGTTGAGCAGGACCACCCGTTCTGGGGGCCTGTAGGCCGGCTCCCGCGCCGTCGCCTCTTTGCCAAGCTCGTCGAGCGTGCTCATCACGGTGTCGTATTGCAGTTCCGCCGAGGGGTCCGACACATCGAGCACGACGAGCAGCACATCCGCGTGCATTGCCTCCTCGAGCGTGGCGCGGAACGATGCGATGAGGTGGTGGGGGAGGTCGCGCACGAAGCCGACCGTGTCGGAGAGCATCGCGGACACCCCGCCGCCGAGCTTCCACTCGCGCGTGCGCGTGACGAGCGTCGCGAAGAGGCGGTCCGATGCGTACGCCCCGCCCTCCGTGAGCAGGTTGAAGAGCGTCGACTTGCCCGCGTTGGTGTACCCCACAAGCCCGATCGTGAACTGCGAGAGATTCCGCGCCGCGACTTCGCGTTCCTTGCGCCGATAGATCTCCTCGAGCTCCCTGCTCAGCGCGAGACGCTTGCGCTGCACGATCCGCCGGTCGATCTCGAGCTGCTGCTCACCCGGCCCGCGCGTCCCGATGCCGCCGATCCCGCCGGGCCCCACGATACGCTCGAGGTGGGTCCACATCGCGCGGAGTCGCGGGTACGTGTACTCGAGCTGCGCTAGCTCGACCGCGAGGCGGGCCTGGTGCGTCGTCGCCCGCGTCGCGAAGATGTCGAGGATCAGCTCCGATCGGTCGAGCACCTTTCGCCCGATCGTTTCCTCGATCTTCGCGATCTGCTTGGGCGAGAGCTCGTGGTCGAAGATCACGACGCCCGCGTCGAGCTCGTCGCACATCGCCTTGAGCTCCTCGACCTTGCCGCTCCCCATGTACGTGCCCGCCTCGGGCCTCTGGCGCCGCTGGATCAGCTCGCCGACCACCCGTGCCCCGGCGCTCTCCGCCAGGGCGCGCAGCTCCCCGAGCGGGTCGCGCTCATCGAACCGGCTCTCGGGAAGGTGGACCGCCGCAAGCACCGCGCGTTCGCGCGTGATCTTGACGTCTGTTCGTTCGCGTTTGGCTGGTGGCATCTGTCCTAAGGCCCGTCTCATCGGGGCAACCCAGCCAAGACCTTAGGCCCCTCACCCCGCCCGCACGCACCAAACGCCTAGCCTTGCCACATGTCATTGATCCTCGCCATCGAGTCGAGTTGCGATGAGACCGCCGTCGCCATCGTCCGCGACGGGTGCGAGGTGCTCTCCAGCATTGTGTCATCCCAGCACGATCTCCATGCCGAGTTCGCTGGCGTCGTCCCCGAGATCGCGAGCCGCGCCCACGTCGAACGCCTCACCCCCGTGTTCCGCGCCGCACTCGTCGCCGCCAACATCGAGCCCCGCGACCTCGACGCCATCGCAGTCACCCACCGCCCGGGCCTCATCGGCTCGCTCCTCGTCGGCGTCGCGGCCGCCAAGGCCCTCGCGTGGTCCCTCTCGCTCCCCCTTGTCGGCGTCGACCACGTCCACGCCCACCTCTACGCGGGCCTCCTCGACCGCCCACAGGACCCGGATCTCTTCCCGGCCATCGGTCTGGTTGTCTCAGGCGGACACACCGCGCTCTACAACGTGGCCTCACCCACCCGCATCACACGCCTCGGCGGCACCATCGACGACGCCGTGGGCGAAGCGTTTGACAAAGCCGCCACCATCCTCGGCCTGGGCCATCCCGGTGGGCCCGAGATCGACCGCCTCGCGACCAAGGGCGACGACCGCGCCACCAACTTCCCCGTCTCGCTCCTCGCCCCCGCCTCGCTCGACTTCTCCTTCTCGGGCCTCAAGACCGCGCTCCTCTACGCAGTCCGCGGCAAGCCCATCGACACCAACGCGAGCGGGAAACACCGCGCCACCTTCGAACGCGACCACCACGACCTCGACGAGACCACCCGCGCCGACCTCGCCGCGAGCTTCCAGCGCGCCGCCGTCACCGCGCTCACCAAGAAGACAGAGCGAGCGATCGACGCGGCCCCGCCCGCCAGGTCGATCCTGCTGGGTGGGGGGGTCAGCGCCAATTCGCGCCTGCGCGAGGAGGCCGCCGCCCTCGCCGACCGCCGGGGCGTCCGCCTGATCATGCCTCCCATGAAGTACTGCCTCGACAACGCCGCCATGATCGCGGGCCTCGCCCACCACCTCCTGCGCGAGGGGCACGCCGCGGACCTCCGGCTCTCGGCAATCCCTACGGTAGCGTGCTAGCCCGATGGACTTCGTACCGCGCGAGCCAGACTGGCCCCACCCCGCGTGCCTGAGCAAGGACGACCTCTTGCGCGAAGTCACCAAGGGGCAGGGGCGCACGAGCGGGCCGGGCGGTCAGCACCGCAACAAAGTTCAGACTCAGGTCATCCTGACCCACAACCAAACGGGCATCACCGCCCAAGCGGGCGAGCGCCGCTCCGCGCGGGAGAACGCCCCCGTCGCGATCACACGCCTCCGCCTCGCCCTCGCCACGGCGCACCGCACACCCGTCCCGCTCGGCGAGATCGGCTCACGACTCTGGTTCTCAAGGGTCCAAGCCCCGCGCCGAGGCCCAAGCCAGGCGCCAACGCCGAGCGGCAGGTTCGACGGGCGGATCGTCTGCAACACCAGCCACTGGGACTACCCAGCCCTGCTCGCCGAAGCCATGGACGTCCTCGCCTCCGCCGGGTGGGACCCGCGCAGCGCAGCGATCCGCCTCGAGGTTTCTCCCTCGCAGCTTGCCAAGCTCATCCAAGGCCACACGCCCGCGTGGAACCACCTCAACGAGCAGCGCGAGGCGCTGGGCCAATCAAGGCTCCGTTGAGGCCCCGCCCGAGATCACCGCTCGTCGCACCCGAACCCGAACGAATTCAGCAGCAGGTTCAGGTCGAGCGTGGTCACCTTCCCGTCGCCATCGATGTCCGCTGGCGAGTTGCCGGGCACACCCTGGATGAACTCGAACAGGAAGATGTTGAGGTCGAGCGAGTTCACCTCGCCGTCCAGGTTCAGGTCGCCCAGGCAGAGCAGCTTGACGGGGATGAATTCAGACGCGCCCAGGTCCACCGGGATGTCCGGGTTCGCGCCCTGGTTGGGCGTGTTCGGATCGTCCAGAACCCGCGGCAGCATATTCACGTCCGCGGGGACCGCCTCGTCGGTGTTCCCGTCCTCGTCGAGGTCCGCCGTATCGGCCGGGAGTGCGTCGCCGTTCCCAGCATCGATGCAGGGAGACTCGGGGAGCAGCGTGTAGTTGTCGTCCTCGTTGCCCGGAATCCTGTCCTCGCCCGCGGGGGCGACGAACTTGGGAGGCGCCTGGAAGTTGCCCTCGCCCTCGCCCTCCCAGCCCATGATCAGGTTGTACGTGTATGTCGCGGTCGCGAGGCTCGTCACCCGAAGCTGCGACGACTGCTTCTCCCCGTTCGAGTCCTTGTTCTTCCAGAGGATGCTGTTCACGATGTCCGCGCTGCCCGTGCCGAGGTACACGCCCGCTCCCGTAAACAGCGCTTCGTTCTGCGCAATCGTGCAGTTGTTGATGTCAAGGACCGCCCCCGATGTAGTGAAAATGCCGCCGCCGAAGGTGAAGGCGAGGCTCCGCACGATCTGGCAGTTGGTCAGTTCCGTGACCGCCGAGGTCCAAAGAGCGCCCCCCTCCGTCGAGACGCAGTCACCGAACCGACAGCTCACAAACGTCTTCTGGCCAGCGCCCGCCACATACGCAGCACCCCCCGAGGCACCGACGTTGTCGTAGAAGCCGCACCGCTTCACCTTGAGGATGTCGTTCGAGACAAAGAGCGCTCCGCCGAAGTTGCCGAAGTTCGAGTGGAACGAGACCCGCGAGAGCGTCGTCGGACCGCAGCACGCAGCCAGGGCGCCGCCAAAGCCCGCCGAATTGCCATCGAACGAACTCGCGATGATCGTCCCACCATCGCCCAGGTTGACCGCGCCGCCCGTTTGAGCGCTATTCTCGAGGAACGAACAACCCGTGATCGTGATCGCGGCCAGGTCCGCGTCGATCGCTCCACCCGAGTCCTCCGCTGTGTTATCCCGGAAGACGCAGTTGTTGATCGTTGGGAACGCCAGACGGATGCGCAGCCCCCCGCCCACATCCTGGTTGCTCCCTTCACCTGTGGCCTCGCCGTCCTGGATGATGAAGCCGTCGAGCGTCGCCTCCGCGAAGAAGTCGTCGAAGACGAGCACGTGGTACGCGTTATCGCTCGCGTCGTCAGGATCGCCGAGGTTCCCGCTCAGCACGGTCTTGTTGACCTTCGGGTCGCGCTGGTCGAGCGAAGTCTCGATCCCGGCGAAGCCGCCGAACATCTGGACGCCGTCGACGAGTTCGAACGTCGACGAGCGATCGGTCGAGCCTTTGCCGGGCACATAGACGCCCGCCGCCACCCAGATCTGAGAACTGGACTCTCCGCCCGCCGCATCAAGCGCGTCATGAAGGTCTGAGAACGCCAGCTCCCACGACGACCCGTTCCCACCCGGAGCAGCCGAGGCATCCACATAGAAGATAGGGACACCGCCCCACGCCGCGCCTGCAGACGACAGCGCCAACACAGCCGCATAGACGAAAGCGCGACCGCTCTGAGCGGCTTCGGAACGACTTAGCATGGCGAGGCTCCTCTGTCTCGGCTCGACGGCACGGTCGTCCGAGAGCCTTGAGACATCATCCTGACAGAATCTCGACGCGAAGCAAGTACCGAAAACCACGATGGACCGATTTGTCGGTTAGCAGCGATTAATTTCGCCACTAGGGGAGAGCGCCTACCCGAACCGCCGAACACTCCGACGCCCAGAAGTTATTGGACTCGTTGATTCCGCGACCATCCACGATTTCTAGGGTTCTCCCCTTGCATCATCTGGGGATCGCGGGCATACTCAAGGTGGGTTGTGGTGCGGACGAGCGCTCGATGCTCTCTTCCGCCCCAGGTATTGCCTTGGGAGTCCTTCAGCGCGGGAACGCTGGGGGGCCTAGAGAAGAGAGATATACGATGCGCATGAAAGTCTTGACAGCCACATCGGTCCTTGCCTGCTTCGCGGGCTCGGCCTTCGGTGGCCTTGGTGACTTTTCCGAGAGCCAGACGCTGCCGTTCGGCGGCGTTCTTTCGCCCTTCGGGCCGATCAACCTGACGTTCGATCAGTTTGAAGAAGGCCCCGAGAAGATCCTGAAGGCGGTTGAGCTCAAGTTCACCGCTCAGATTTCGGCGAACGTCACCGCTGAGAACAACAACCAGCAGGCCGCCCCGGAGTTCGGCGTCCAGCTGACGGGCTTCGTCAATGTTGACGTTCCCGCGCCGGCCCCCGGCGACCTCTCGGGTTCGGTGAACCTGAACCAGCAGGCCTCGTCGGGCGGCGTGGCGGGCAGCGATGGCGTGCCCGGCTCGGGCCCCGACTTCTTCGACTTCGGCCTCCTGAGCGATTCGGACATGGGTGGCGACGTGCTGAACGTCGGCATCGATGACGTCTCGGCGTTCCTTGGGAACGGCACGGTCGACGCGGAAGTGTTCGGCCAGGGCGGGTTCACCGTGACCGGTGCCTCGTCGGCTGAGATCATCGTGTCCAAC
Organism: Phycisphaerales bacterium; assembly: GCA_965228605.1. GTDB lineage: Bacteria > Planctomycetota > Phycisphaerae > Phycisphaerales > UBA1924. The sequence goes on along the minus strand of OZ245825.1, from coordinate 1,356,736 downwards.
TTCCAGGCCTCAGGCGAAGTCACGATCATCTACCACTACAACATCCCGACCCCCGGCGCCGCGGGCCTCCTCGGCCTCGCTGGGTTCGTTGGGTTGCGTAGGAGGCGATAATCCGCTAGGTCCGTCCGGGAGCCTTGCCACAACCTGTTTGGACCTGCGGCTGGCAATTGCCCAGGTTTGATCTAAACTGCGAGAGTTGAGCGCAAGGCGTCCCTACATGGGCCGCCTTGTCGCGTGCTGTAACTGCGCCGATGTCGCCGTCTCCGTTATGAGACGTTGACGACTTGGCTGTGGTTTTTGCCAGAGTTGCGGTTGACACCGCCTGCTCCATCTGTCATAGTGTTCCTGCCTCTCGGGTTGAGGAGCCCTTTGAGGTTTGGAACGAGAGAGATGCTTCCGCACTGCCCACGTGGGGTAATCGGGAGATTTGAGGAGCAGATGATCATGAAGACTTACGCGTTTGCAACCGCCGCCCTCATGGCCGTGGCCGGTTCGGCTCAGGCCGGGTTGGGCGACTTTATGGAGATGCAGACCGTGCCCTTCGGCGGTGAGCTCTCCCCCTTCGGACCCGTCCTGCTGCCTTTCGACCAGTTCGATAACAGCGGCGGCCTCATCCTGAAGGCGGTCCAGATCGAGTTCGTCGCCACCATCTCCGCGATGGTGACCGCCGAGAACTCCAACCCCCAGCCGGCCCCGGAGTTCGGCATGCAGCTCACCGGGTTCGTCACCGTTGACGTCCCCGCACCCGCCCCGGGACAGGCCTCCATTTCCGCCAACCTGGCTGACTCTGCGCAGTCCGGCGGTGTTGGCCCCTCGGATGGCGTCCCCGGCTCCGGCCCCGACTTCTTCGACTTCGGCCTCCTCACCGACACCAACGGTGGCGATGCCCTCCTTCTCGACGGCGTCGATGACCTGTCCGCCTTCCTTGGCATGGGCACGGTTGACGCCGAGGTGGCTGGCCAGGGCGGCTTCTCCGTCACTGGCGCCTCCAACGCCGTCATCAACATCACCGACTTCGGCGTCACCGGCGAAGTCAAGATCACCTACTGGTACAACATCCCGACTCCGGGCGCGTTCGCCCTCGCGGGTGTTGCTGGCCTCGCCGGCATCCGCCGTCGTCGCGGCTAAGGCGATCTGAAACGGTCCTCCGCGGGGGCCTTCAAGGCCCCCGCAACACATTCCTGCATCTCCAAGTAGGAAACACATAGCATCACAACCCCAACAGTCGGCCCTTTCCCGAGGGCCGACCGTTGTTTTTGGCCCAGGACAGTTGCTGCCATCAGCGGCGAGACAGCGCGGTACGCTCGAGCGATGGTGGCGCGAACCCCAGTCAAGCTCCTAAGCCTCTTCACACCGTGGTGCCGCCCACGCAACTGGTTCCTCCTCGCCCTGGTCCTGACCACTTCGCTCACCGCCTGGGGCGTGTACGAGTCCTACACCTCGCGCCCAGTCCTCGGCGGTGAACCATGGGCCGACGTCATCCTCCGCATCTCGCGCGAAGCCCAGCACGCGGGCGCAAGCGAAGCGAGTGGGGGCGCGGCCGATGGGTGGCCCGCGTTCGTCGAGGCGGGCCGCCTGATCAAGGACAGGGACTGGGAGATCTCCGAGTGGGTTGCGGCGGAGATCGAAGCGGGCCAGCTCGGCGCCGACTACCCCCCGGGCGAGGACCCGCACCGCGACTTCTCCGATGCCGCGCACACGCTCGTCATGTCGGCCGGTGCCGACCTCTTTGGCGAAGCGGTCCCCGCGCACAAGCAAGTGATGCTCGACGCGATCAAGGCGCACGTCCTCGCAGACGTGCACCGCCGGGGCGTGCTCGCCAAACTCGATGAGGTCGCGAAGGCCACGCATTTCGACCTGGCCTTCCCTCCGTTCGACCACCGGACAGTGACCCGCACTGTGGAACTCGTCGATGGCGCACCACCCTCCGCCGACGTGCTCGAAGCCGCGGCATCGCCCATCTCGGAAGCGGGGTGGGTCGCCGGCGTGATGGGCGATGCCCATTCGGGCGGGCGGCGCCTCGCGCTCCTGAGCCGGGGCCTGTTCATGCTCGCAATAGCGAACGCCGACCCGCAAGCCACAGCCCGCGCGTTCGAGCACCAACTCGCCTGCCGCCGCGCCGTTGCGATCAACCCCACCCTGACCGCGCAGCTCACCGCCATGGGCATCACCAAGACCGTCTGGCGCGATATCTGCCGCCTTGTCGCCGCGGGCCACCTCGATGGACCAACCGCCGAGCGCATGGTCGCCGCGCTCGACCGCCAGTGGTTCATCATGGACGCCGCGCGTGTCATCGAGTGCGAAGCGGCCTACACCGGCCTCGCGATCCGCTCGATGTACGACGCCGATGGCTACGTGGTCACGGGCTGGTTTGAGTGGGACGACCTGAGCGCCGAGGGCCTCGTCTCGCCCTTCCCCGCCGCCTTCATGGCCTCGCGCGGACCACCTCACCACCGCGCTCACCAACCACGACGCCGCGCTCATCGACATCTCCAGGCGCCCGCACACCTGGTGGGACCAGCACGAAGCAATCTACGCGAACCACCGGGCCATCCCTACGAGCATGATGGGCCTGCACCTGGGAATGCGCCCAGACATGGTGCTGAGCATGATCGAGGAGCAGACCATCCTCGCAGCGCTGCGCGTGGCGCTGGCCCTCGAGGTCTACCGCGCCCGCCACGGCGACTACCCCGACACGCTCGATCGACTCGTCCCCGGCGTCATCGCAAGCCTGCCCGCCGACCCATACGCGGAGTCGGGATCGTTCCGCTACACCCGCCTCGACAAGCCGGATGCAAGGGGGCGTGGCTACTGGCTCCACCACGCGTGGGCGGGCGCCGAGGAAGGCGGCTCGAACGCGTGGATGGACGATGATGCGCGCTTCAACGCCACCACGGCGGTCAACGACGTGCGATAGGCCCTCCCGCGAGATCGATGTTTCCGATCGGGCCGTCCATCAGGTACCCTGTCAATCGCGAGAGAGAGACATGCCAAACCAAGGAGAGGCCGTGGGACTGACAAAGCTGAAGGCGGTTGCTGGGGTTCTGGGACTGTGTGCGGCTGGCGCGATCGCCCTCGGCGACCCCGTCGATGTGCCCGTCAACCAGGCCTCATCGTTCGTGGATGTCGAGCTGTGCATCCTGGGGGATTCGTGCGATGACGACTCATCGCCCATCTCGGGCACCGTCCAGGTCGAACTCGACGACAACAACGCCCCCACACAGATTACCCTTACCGACTTCACGCTCAACATCACCGACCAGATCGACCTCTCGATCGGGGTCTTCCTGGGATCGCTCACCGCGACCGGTTCGAATCTCTCCGTGAGCTACGCCCAGCCGGGCGTCGGCATCACGGGGCCACTCTCGGGCAACGATTTCACGCTCATCGGCGTCCCCACGCTCCCGTCGGGCAGCGTGAGCTACGACGCATCTGGCACCGTCTGCATCGGGCTGAGCGGCGCAGGCCTGCCCTGCTCAGACACCATCAACCTCGCGGAGCAGGGCGTCGTCATCGCCGACTCGTTCTCGGGCACCGTCATCGTCTCCGACAACACGCTCACCCTCGAGGCAAGCGTCTCCCTGGCGATCCTGCTCGATGAGAGCGACCCGAGCCTTGGCGCCCTCACGATCGTCGGCTTCGCAACGGGCTCCGCGGACCTGCCCCGGCCGCCCACCCCATGCGAAGGCGATATCGACGGGGACGACGATGCCGACTCCGCAGACCTGAACATCCTGCTCGGCAACTTCGGCATGTCCGTCACGCCCGATACCAACGGCGACCTCGACGGAGATGGCCTCGTCAACTCCGCAGACCTCAACATCCTCCTGGCTGTTTTCGGGTCCGCCTGCTGACTCCTGACCCTGACGGGCTCTGGGGCCACGCTCCCGGTTTTGGCCGGAGCGAAGTCTTGCCCCAGCCGATCCTCGGAGTTAGCTTTCATCCATCGTGGGGACCCCTCAGGCTACGCCTTCGCGTCGGCTGGTCCTCGAATCGCGCTTCGGCGGGATTGTGTTATTGGACTTTAGAGGAGCTGTCCGATGCCGAATCGAAGGAATCTCTGTGTCATGTCTGTCGCCCTTGCAGGGCTGACTGGCGCTTCGGCGTTGGGCGGTATGCCCGATCCCGACCTGGTCGCCAGCGACCTGGGCGTCACCAAGGTCACGATCTTCCAGATGCCCGTCGACAAGACGCCGAGCGTCCCCGTCGCCTTCGACGTCCCGATGGGTGATGAAGTCCTGATGCTCAACCTCACGCCCAACTCCGTCCGCGGAGTCGGCTACCAGGTCTACCACGCCGATGCGGCGGGCAACCTCACCCCCGTGCCCCCCTCGCCCGTGCGCACGCTCAAGGGCTCGATCGCGGGCCTCGAGGGCTCCCACGTCCGCGGCGGCATGATGGTGGAAGGCCTCTACGCCAAGGTCACCATGCCCGATGGCGAGGCGCTTTGGGTCGAGCCCATCTCGCACCGCTTCCCCGGCGCCGACCCCGACCTCTACGCGGTCTACAACCAGCGCGACACGCTCCCCAACGGAGGCACGTGTGGCGTCGATGACGGCCCCGTCATCGGAGGCGCCGCCCAGCCCAACATCCCCGCCTCCTTCGGCGGCAAGTTCGGCGCTCCGCCGCTCGCCCGCCCCGTCGAGGACCCCGCGCCCAACGAGGGCGGCCTCGTCTTCCACATCACCGAACTCGCCCTCGAGGCCGACTTCCAGTTCTTCCAGGACTGGCAGGGCGGCACCGAGAACCGCATGAACCTCGTCATCAACATCGTCAACAACCAGTACGAGGACGATGTCGACATCACGCACGTCATCACGGGCATCATCATCCGCACCTCCAACGCCGACGACCCCTACTCCAGCAACAACGCCTCGACGCTCCTGGGCCAGTTCCGCAACTGGTGGCTCGCCAACGTCCCCCAGAGCGAGATCAAGCGCGACGTCACCCACCTCTTCACGGGCAGGAACCTCAACGGCGGCACGATCGGCATCGCCTTCAACATCGGCGTCATCTGTTCCAACCAGGCCTACTGCCTCTCGCAGAGCGACTGCTGCGGCAGCCTCACCTGCGCCACCGACCTCACCGCCCACGAACTCGGCCACCTCTGGGGCGCGTTCCACTGCGGTTGCCCCGGGTTCACGATGAACCCGTCGATCACCTGCGCGAACCAGTTCACCAGCGGCTCGCAGAACTCCATCAACAACGAGAAGAACTCCGTCGGGTGCCTCGATATCGGCAACCCCGACATCCCCGCCAACGACAACTGCATCAACGCCGGCACCCCCAAGATCCCCGGCACCTACGACCTCACCAACCAGAACGCCGACACCGACGGCCCCTTCGAAGCGGGCGACTGCGACGACATCGAATCCGACGTCTGGTTCCGCCTCGGCGCCACCGAGACGGGCATCGCCACGCTCCAGACCTGCGGCGACACCAACTTCGACACCGTCATCCTCGTCTACGACGGCGCAACCTGCCCGACCGATGCGAACAGCGCCATCGCCTGCAACGACGACATCGACTGCGACGGCGACGGCGCAATCAACGACGACGGCGGCGCGTCACGCGTGACCTTCCCCGTTGAGATGGGCGCCACCTATTACGTCCGCATCGGCGGCTTCAACGGCGACGAGGGCTTCGGCTCCTTCACCTGGGACATCGGCGCCCCGCCCGTCCCCACCAACGACGACTGCGCCGACGCCGGCGCCCCCAAGCTCCCGGGCATCTTCTCGGTCAACAACATCAACGCCAGCACCGACGGCCCCGCCGAGCCCGGCGATTGCGCCATCGAGTCCGACGTCTGGTTCCTCCTGGGCGCCACCCAGGACGGCATCGCCACCGTCCAGACGTGTGGGTCCGACTTCGACACCGTCATCGCGGCCTACACCAGTTCGTGCCCGGACGGCGCCAGCGCCCTCGCCTGCAACGACGACTTCGACTGCGACAACAACGGCAACCCCAACGACGACGGCGGCGCCTCGCGCATTACCTTCCCCGTCGACGCCGGGTCCACCTACCTCCTCCGCATCGGCGGCGCCAACGGCGCCGAGGGCCTGGGCACGTTCGCGTGGGTCATCAACGACCTGCCCCCGCCGCCCGATTGCCCCACCGACCTCACGGGCGACGGCACGACCGACTCGGCCGACCTCAACCAGGTCCTCGCAAACTTCGGCACCAACTCGCCCGATGGCGACGCCGATGGCGATGGCGACACCGACTCGGTCGACCTCAACCTCATCCTCCAGGAGTTCGGCAACGACTGCGAGTGATCGCAGTTCGGAACTGAGTTGACTTCACCACAAGGCCGACGGGGCAACCCGTCGGCCTTTCTCGTGCGCCTGGTGCGGGGTGACATATGTGGCGCTGCATGCGCGCTCCCTCCCCCGCCCCCGGCGGGGGAGGTGCCGATCCGTCGAAGGCGGAGAGGCGGAGGGGGTCTGGGCCAACTGCTACCCTTTGCCCCCGTGCCTCATGAACAGGACCCAAGGAAGCACCCCCTGCACAAGGAGGTCGTGTCCTCCCCAGTCACGAGGGTCGGGGCGATCCGCCTCCGTCGCGAGGCATCGCCGCCCGAGCGGTTCCTCTGGTCGAAACTCAGGCGCCGCCGACTCGGCGGCCTCAGGTTTCGCCGTCAGCATCCGCTTGGTCCGTACATCGCCGACTTCTATTGCAACGAAGCGGCGCTGGTTGTCGAGATCGACGGCACGTCCCACCAAGGGCGAGGGCTCCACGATCGAGCCCGAGACAAGTGGATGCGCGACCGCGGCATCGAGGTGCTGCGCTTCACCGCCAACCAGGTGTTCCGAGAGATCGACTCGGTCCTCCGAACCATCACCGTCAACGCCGAACAACGCCGAAGACCACCATCCCCTCCCCCGCCCCCGGCGGGGGAGGTGTCAGACGGCGCAGCCGACTGACGGAGGGGGTCTGGGCCATAGGCCCTGCGTCGCGCCGAGTCATGGCGTGGGGTGCCGCTGAACTCAATGCAACTCCAGACACACCCCCTCCGCTTCGCTGCGCTCAGCACCTCCCCCGCCGGGGGCGGGGGAGGGGACGCGAGCACCGCGGGTGCTTGGAGCGCATCCCGCGCGAGCGCGGGCGACTGCTAGACTGGCCACATGCCATACGAAATCGACGAGACACACGACCCGAGCCTCGAGTCCTGGGTGGAATCCGCCAACGACCCGGGGACGGACTTTCCGATTCAGAATTTGCCGTTCTGCGACTTCGGGTTTGAGCACGACCTGGGCCCCGCAGGGGTCGCTATCGGTGACAAGGTTCTTGATCTTGCGGCTTGCGAGGAGATCGGAGTCTTCGACGATTTCAAGGACGAAGACGGCGAACAGCTGCCCGTGTGGAGTGTGTCGTTCATCACCGGCTACGACGGCGCGGAGCGCCGTCAGATTCGTCAGCGGATCAGCGAGTTGCTCCGCGCTGGTTCACCCCTCCTCCAGCGCTTCCCGGAGGTGCGGGAGCGCGCCTTGATAGACCGCGCGAGCGTGACGGTGGAGCCATGCGTACTCCCACACGACTACACCGACTTCTACGCCTCCGCCTTCCACGCCACCAACGTCGGCTCCATGTTCCGCCCCGACAACCCGCTCCTCCCCAATTACAAGTGGATCCCCATCGGCTACCACGGCCGGGCTTCCTCCATCGTGCCCTCGGGCACGCCCATCACGCGCCCGGTCTCCCAGCAGGCGCCGGCCGAGGACGGCGGCTCGCCCGCGTTCGGCCCGTGCAAGATGCTCGACTACGAACTCGAAGTCGGCTTCGTCGTTGGGCGTGGCAACGAGCTCGGCGAGCGCATCTCGATCGAGGAGGCCGAGGATCACATCTTCGGCATGTGCCTGGTCAACGACTGGTCGGCCCGCGACATCCAGAAGTGGGAGTACCAGCCGCTCGGGCCGTTCCTCTCCAAGAGCTTCGCGACCACCGTCTCGCCCTACATCGTCACCATGGAAGCCCTCGCGCCCTTCCGCACCCCCGCCTACGAGCGCCCCGCCGGCGACCCCCAGCCACTCGCCTACCTCGACTCGCAGCGCAACCGCGCCGCAGGCGGCGTTGACATCACGCTCGAAGTCCACCTCTCCTCAAAGCAGATGCGCGACAAGGGGCTCGACCCCGTCCGCCTCTCCAAGGGCACCTTCAAGGACATGTACTGGACCATCGCGCAGATGCTCACCCACCACTCGGTCAACGGGTGCAATCTCCAGCCGGGCGACCTGATGGCCTCGGGCACTGTCTCAGGCCCCACCCGCGACGCCCGCGGCTGCCTCCTCGAACTCACGTGGGATGGCGACCCCTTCGCCAACCCGCCCAAGGTCGTGCCCGGCACGCAGCGCACGCCCATCAAGCTCCCCACCGGCGAAGAGCGCAAGTTCCTCGCCGACGGCGATGAGGTCATCATCAAGGGCTACTGCGAGCGCGACGGCTACCGCCGAATCGGCTTCGGCGAATGCCGAGGCATCGTCCAACCCGCCCGCGCTTGACCAAGCGCCGCCCCGCGCCAAAGCGAGCCGGGGCGTGCCGCCCCGGCGCGAACAACAACAGACCGAGCGCACACAACCTCTCCCCCGCCGCCGCCAGCGGACGAGGTGTCGACGAGCAAGTCGAGTCGTTGGTGAGGGAAGACGGGCGTGTGACGTCGGGCCCCGGGGCGACACGCCCCGGCTCGCTCCGGTCGGATCAACCGAAGCGTGTGCCCTCGTCGCCGCCCGAGTTCCGGTTGCTGTTGGGCGTCGGGATCTCCCCAAACCGCTCCTCATACGCCTTGACCGCCTGCCCCATCGTCGCCGCGAGCTGCTTCACCGCGGGCCAGGTCATGACCACGCGCGAGCCGATCCCGAAATGTGTCGCGGGCGGCTGGCCCTGCTGGGTCTGCTGGGGGAGGTTGAGGCCGAAGTCGATGACCATGCCCTCGCCCAGGTTGAAGGTGCGGAAGACGTTGGCGTAGGTCGTCGCCATCTTCGACTCGTCGATACGGACCTGGACGGGCTGCTGCTGATCTGCCACGGCTCTCTCTCCTGACACGTTCGGGGGTGATTCGGGGGGGAAGGGTCGGGAATGCCGGAGGAGGGACTCGAACCCTCACGGGTTTTACCCCGGTGGATTTTGAATCCACTGCGTCTGCCGATTCCGCCACTCCGGCGAGTGGGGGGCCAAGTCTAGCCCCAGACGCGTCTGAGTGGGGGCCCCTTGGTCCCGAGGGCGTGGGGGGGCTATCTTCACCTTTCACCCGACGCTACCCCGAGGGCGCCCTCGGGGGTGTGGCGTCGTGTCCCGAGTCCCCTAGACCGAGCCTGGTGCCCCAATGACAGCGACCGCGACGCAGTTCACCATCGAAGAGGTCGGCCCGTGCCGCAAGAAGATCTCGATCACGATCCCGCCCGAGCAGGTGCGCGAGCAGCTCGGCGAGTCGCTCGAGGCCCTGTCGCACGAAGCGGCCCTCCCGGGCTTCCGCAAGGGGCGCGCACCCAAGCACCTCATCGAGAAGCGGTTCGGCAAGAACGTCCGCGAGGAGGCGCGCAACCGCGCCGTCGCCGCCGCGTACCAGCAGGCCATCGACGAGCACAAGCTCCAGGTCCTGGGCGACCCCGAGGGCGGCGATGAGCTCAAGGACCTTGAGATCGACGAGAACACCACGATCGAGTTCGCGGTCGAGGTCGACATCGCCCCCGAGTTCGACACACCCGACGTCTCGGGCGTCGAGATCATGAAGCCCATGATCGAAGTCACCGACGAGATGGTCGACGACCAGATCGCCCGCCTCGCCCAGAACAACGGCGAACTCGAACACCAGGACGACGCCCAGCCCGGCGATTATTACATCGGTCACGGCGTCATGACCGTCAAGGGCGAGGACGAGCCCGTCGTCGACATCCAGGACGCGGTCATCCAGATCCCCGCTGCCGACTCCGATGGCAAGGGCGCCATCCTGGGCGTCATGGTCGACGACTTCGCCAAGCAGCTCGGCCTGCCCAAGGTCGGCGACACCGCGACGGTCAAGGTCAAGGGGCCCGACAACCACGAGAACCCCAAGGTCCGCGGCGCGGACCTCACCATCACCTTCGAGCCCACGCGCATCGAGCGCATCGTCCCCGCATCCGTCGACACGCTCGTCCAGATGTACGGCCTCGCGGACGAGAAGCAGTTCCGCGAGACGCTCATGCTCCAGCTCAACAGGCGCGCCCTCATCGATCAGCAGGCCGCGATGCGCCAGCAGGTCTCGCGCCACCTCGTCGAGACCGTCGAGTTCGACCTCCCCGAGCGCCTCACCACCGCACAGGCGGCCCGCAACATCGAGCGCGCCCGCATGGAGCTCGCCTACCGCGGGCTCGACCCCGCCGCGGTCGAGGACCGCCTCGCCGAGATGCGTGCTTCGAGCGATGAGTCCGCCGTGCGCCAGCTCAAGCTCTTCTTCATCGTGGCCAAGGTCGCGCAGGAGAAGGAGGTCCAGGTCACGGAGGGCGAGGTCGCGGGCCGCATTGCGCAGATCGCCGCAGAGCGCGGCGTGCGCGCCGATCAGCTCCGCGATGAGATCATCCAGCGCGGGCAGGGCCAGGTCATCGTCAACCAGATCCGCGAGCACAAGGTGCTCGATGCGCTCGTCAGCCAGGCCAAGATCAAGGAGCTCCCGGTCGACGAGTACAACGAGAAGGTGCGGGCCGAGCGGGACACTGAGGTCTGAGCTCCATGGGTCTCGACGTCAAACCGGAGTTCTACCTGTGGATCGGCGTCCTGATCGGGGTGTTCATCCTCTTCTGGATCGGCGTGACGCTCGCCCGCCGACACCTCGCCGAACGCACCGACGTCCAGCCGGCGCCGCCCATCACCCTCGCCTCCGCGGAGCGCATGCGCGATGAGGGCAGGCTCTCCGACGACGAATACCGCGCCGTGCGCGATGCCATCATCAGCGCCGCATCGCGCGCCGACGACCCGAAGACCGCCGCCGCCCGCGCACAAGCCGAGAGCCTGCGCCCGAAGAAGCCCCTCCCCGAGCGCACCGCCAAGCCAGGCTTCGACCTCGCGGGCGACCCGCTCCCAAGCCCATCACCTACCCCAGACGAGGGGGACAACCCCGGCGAAAACGCAGCACGTCCGGATACAGACTGAACCCCCCAACACGGGGCCGAGTACATACCGGGGGGCGAGCGTTGACGCCCGAATGCCCCGCTTGCCGATAGTCCTAGGCGCGTTCTGAGGGGCTCTGATACAGACCACAGGACGGTGCGACGATAGACTCTGGGGCTCAGATCAAGCCCATTCGAGACATCACCCAAAGGGGTCCTGATGACCAAGAAGCAAGGCGGCGATGGCGACCGCCCGACCAATGGCGGCGACGACACCAACGCGGGCGATAGCGGCTTCCGCGGACGCAAGGTCACCACCTGCTCGTTCTGCGGCAAGACCTCCCGTGAAGTGGGGCCGATGGTCGAAGGGCCGTCGGACGTCTATATCTGCTGCAACTGCACCGACCTCTGCCAGAACATCTTCAAGCAGGAGCGCAGGCGCGTCTCCGCGGGCAAGACCACATTTACCGAAGCGCCGACGCCACGCCAGGTCACCGAGTTCCTCGACCAGTACGTGATCGGGCAGACCGCCGCGAAGCGTGCGCTCTCGGTCGCCATGCATACGCACTACAAGCGACTCGACCACCTCGGCGCCGAAGATGCGCCCGTCGAACTCGAGAAGTCCAACGTCCTGATGGTGGGCCCGACGGGTTCGGGCAAGACGCTCCTCGCGCGCACCCTCGCCCGCATCCTCAACGTCCCATTCGCCATCGGCGACGCCACCACGCTCACGGAAGCGGGCTACGTGGGCGAGGACGTCGAGAACCTGCTGCTCAAGCTGCTCCAGGCCGCCGACTACGACCTCGAGTCCGCGCAGCGCGGCATCATCTACCTCGACGAGATCGACAAGATCGGCAAGACCGGCAACAACGTCTCGATCACGCGCGATGTCTCGGGCGAGGGGGTCCAGCAGTCGCTGCTCAAGATGCTCGAAGGCACGATCGCAAACGTGCCGCCCCAGGGCGGGCGCAAGCACCCCGAGCAGCAGTACATCCAGATGGACACGAGCAACATCCTGTTCATCTGCGGCGGCACCTTCGTGGGCCTCGAAGAGATCATCCGCAGGCGCCTCGGCAAGCGCCGCATCGGTTTCACCGCTGATGCGCACCGCACCGATGAACTCGTCGAGACCGGCGAGATCCTCGCCCAGGTCGCGCCCGAGGACGTCATCGAGTACGGCATGATCCCCGAACTCTGCGGCCGCCTCCCCATCATGGTCCCGCTCATGCCGCTCGATTCGAGCGCGATGATCTCGATCCTCACCGAGCCCAAGAACGCGCTCATCAAGCAGTACGAGTACCTGTTCTCGCTTAGCAAGGCGAAGGTGACCTTCACCGACTCCGCCCTGGAAGAGATCGCGGAGCGTGCGATCAAACGCAAGACGGGCGCCCGTGCCCTCCGGGCCGTCGTCGAGGACTTCATGCTCGACCTGGTCTACGAACTCCCCGAGCTGGCGAGCGAGGGCTCCGAGTTCGTGATCGACCGCGAAGCGATCGTGCAACGCAAGCCGCTCGGCGACCTCCGCGTGAAGCGCAAGGAATCGGCGTAACCGGTCGCATCACCTCTGAACGCCGAGTGAGACCAACCGAGCCGCGGGCGCAAGCCCGCGGTTTCTCATCAGGCCCACCTATCTCCATCTCAACGAAAAACGCCCGGCCATGCGGCCGGGCGTGGTAGGGGGCTTGGTTGCGGGCGGCTCGCTCAGACGCCCGCGAGGGCGGCGTCGATCAGCTGCTCGACTTGGGCGAGGCTCCCGTCGTCTTCCTGACCCTCTTCCTCGGACTTGCGAGGGGTGGTGCTCAGGAAGCCGTTCTCGAGCTCGAAGCGGATCTTTTCCAGAGCCTTGTTCTGGATCTGGCGGACGCGCTCCTTGGTGACGCCGATGATCTGCCCGACCTGTTCGAGGGTCATGGGCTTCTCTTCGGTCTGGCCCGACTCGAGGCGGAAGCGGTGCTCGATGACGGTCCGCTCGATGTCCGAGAGTTCGCACATGTTGGCGGTCACGATGCGCTTCACCTCGGACGCGGCGTCCGAAACGAACTCCGCCCGCTTGGTGTCGAGGAAGTCGGACTTCTCGAGCTTGGGGTCGAAGTCGGTCGGGAAGCGCTGGCGGTACTTGCTGAGCTTCATGCCCTGACGGGAGAACGCCTTGAGGATGGCCCGGCAGGCGTAGGTCGAGAACTTGAAGCCGCGCTCGCAGTCGAACTTGTCGATCGCACGCAGGAGAGCCATGTTGCCCTCCGACACGAGGTCGGCGAAGTCCACCTCGCTCATGCGGGTGCGCTTGGCCATCGCGAGCACGAGGGCGAGGTTGGTCTCGGCGAGCTGCTCGCGCAGCTGGTCGGCCTTGTAGTACCAGCGCAGGATCTCGCGGGCCTGCTCCTCCGTCGGCTGACGGGAGGGAGATGCCTCGATCTCCTTCTGGATCACGCCGATCGCGTGGCGGGCGTAGTTGAACTGGAGGAAGAGCACACGCTCCTCGGCACCCGTCAGGATGACCTGGTCCGAGGGCTTGGGAATGCGGCCGCGCGGCGTGCCAAGGTCGTCCATCACGGGGTGGTACCACGACGCGTCCGGCTTGCGGATGTCGGGGACCTCCTCGTAGATGCGCTTCTCGGCGTCCGCCTCGTAGAAGAGCTTGTTGTCGATGTAGTCGATCGGCTTCTCGAGCACCTGCTTCAGGATTCGTTCATCCTGACGCGACAGAGCGCGCATAGGCTTCTTGCCCGCAGCAGCCGGGGCCGTCGACAGAGCGACGCCGTGACGACGCTTCATGCGCTCAAGCGGCGAGCCCGAGGCGAAGCGGTCGAGGTTGGAATGGGAGCGATTCATCATGTTCACCTGTTGAGAGAAACGTTGAGAGCTGGCATCTATTTCAGAAATCGTTGAAATGTTTACGCTGACGCAAGGCCCGGAGGATAATCTCCCCCAGGCGCTGACAAGGGGTATTCAGTTCACTCACGGTTTCAGACCACCCGAAGGCCCAATTCCGTTCGTCTTTCGGCGTTTATACGGAAGCGGCGTTCAGAAGTTCGCCGCTGCGTGGAATCATTCTAAGAAAACTCGGGCGTCTGTCAAACTCCCGTGAGGATGTTCACCGAACCGACATTGGTGAAGTCGGAAAGGGCGATAACTATTCAACAGTTTTCCACAAGACATCCCCGGCCGGACCACTTCCACCCCGCCCGTATCAATGCATAGACAGACTATGGCTTCGGGAAGTTCGCCCAGCCGAACGGCCGCTCGTCCCAGTTCGTCGAGTTGTTCGTGTCCGTCGGCTCGAGCCTGATCCACTTCCGACCCTGCCGTTTCACGTAGAGGTCGTTGCAGTCGAAGTCCTTCGCTTCGTACTCCTCGCGGTCGGGTCCCTGGGGCGTCCCAAAGAGCTCCACGTGCCCATCGAGGAAGACCACATGCCCATCGTCGTTGTGGCGATCGGAGATCTGGTCCGCGTTGCCCCAGAGCCCATCGGTGACCCCGTCGTTGAAGAAGTAGAGGCTCTCCTCCACGAAGATCGGGATCCCCGGGAGGTATTGGAACCTGGTCTCATCGTGCGGGATCGACACCGGCGGCTTCTGCCAGGGCTGGAACTGCTCTGTCTTGGTGTAGTAGGACACCCTCGTCGGAGCACTGGTCCGGATGCCCTGGAAGCGCCCGATCATCGTGTAGTCGAAGTTCACCCCCGTGTACGTGTTCCACGGGTTGATCTGCTCCGACCCTGACTTCGAGTTCCGCTTCGCCTTGGGGCACGCAACGATCTCGTGGACGTTGTCGAGGTAGTCAAAGAGCACGCCCGTGCCCTCCTTCTCCTCGACCTGTCCGTCCGCATTCGCGATCTGGTACCCGATCGGGACCCACTCGAACTGGGGCCAGACCTGGTCGTCGTAGTCCTGGGCGTAGGCCATCACCGCGATCGCGAGCTGTCGCATCCGCGACTTGCAGAGCGTCGTGTACGCCGACTCGCGAGCGCCATTCAGCGCCGGGAGGAGCACGCCGATCAGCAGCGCGATCACCGCTACCACCACCAGAAGTTCGATCAGGGTAAAGCCAGCTCCGGGTCGCTTTGTCATCGCCCCTCCTTCGGCAGCCTTTGCCTCTACCCAACATACCACCCGAACGGAGCCCCGCCAAACCGGTGCTGCGAAAACGCAGGGCCCCCTGCACGCCCACACGGGGGCGTACGATCGACGCTTGTGCGTACGAGCCACACCGAGGACAGAGACCAGGCGATCGGCGGCTTCCTCCGCGACATGGCCCGCGCGCTCTGTGCCTATGGGACCCCCGCCCACCGCCTCGAAGCCGCGCTGACCGAGTGCGCCGAACGCCTGGGCGTCTCCGCCCAGTTCTTCTCCACACCTACCTCCGTGATGGTCGCCATCGGCGAGGGACCCGCCCAGCAGACCTGGCTCCTCCGCGTCGAGCCGGGCGATGTGAGCCTTGAGAAGCTCGTCGCGCTCGATGACACCCTCGCACGCGTCATGCACGGCCGCCTGAGCCCCGCGCGCGGCATCGCCCGTATCCGCGACGTCATCAACGCCCCGCCACGCTACCCCCCGTGGGCGGTCGTCGGCAGTTTCGGCATCGTCTCCGCCGCCGCGTCCCGCTTCTTCGCGGGCGGCGCTCGCGAGGTCGCCGCCGCCGGGCTCGTCGGCCTCATCGTCGGCGCGCTCACACTCCTCGCGGGCCGCCACCGCGAGTCGGCCCGCCTCGTCGAGTTCCTCGCGGGCGCCACCGTCGCCCTCCTCGCCGGCCTCGCGCCGTGGGTGGTCGGCGCCGTCGAGCAGACCACCATCATCATCGCGGGGCTCATCGTCCTCTTGCCGGGCCTCACCCTGACGCTCGCGATGAACGAACTCGCCACCAAGAACCTCGTCGCGGGCAGCGCCCGACTCACAGGTGCGCTCACCACCTTCGTCTCCATCGGGTTCGGCGTCGCGGTCGGCCAGCGGATCGCATCCATGATCGTCGAGGGCTCCGCGCCGCCCACGACCCCGGGCGCGCCCCTCCCCGGATGGACCGAAGCGCTTGCGCTGCTCGTCGCCGCCCTCCCGCTCACGGTGCTCTTCCGCGCGCGTCCACGCGACATGCTCACCGTGGCCCTCTCGGGGGTCGTCGCCTTCTACGGCGCCCGCCTCGGCGCTGCGATCCTCGGCCCCGAACTGGGCGTCTCCATCGGTGCCCTCATCGTGGGCGTCTGCGCCAACGGGTATGCCCGCCTCATGAACCGCCCCTCCGCGGTGGTCACCCTCCCGGGCATCATGCTCCTCGTGCCTGGCGGCATCGGCTCGCGGAGCGTCCTCTCCTTCCTCGAGCACGACGCACTCGCCGGCGTGCAGACCGCGTTCGGCGTCGCCCTCATCGCCGTCTCACTCGTCGCGGGCCTGCTGATCGCCAATGTCCTCGTCAGGCCGCGTCGGGCGCTGTGACCGCGCCCGTCACACCGCCGAGCCCGCCGACTCGATCGTGACCTGCGGCGTGTACTCCTCGATGTCCTCGAGCCTGATCGAGCCCCGCTCCCTGCTGATCGCGTTCGCCGTCGCCGCCGCGATCCCGAGCCGCAGCGCGGCCTCCCAGTCGTGCGACCGCGTCCACTCGTGGAGCACGCCCGCGAGCAGCGCATCGCCGCACCCCACCGTGCTCGCGATGAGCCCCGGGTGCACAAACGCCCGCCCGACGATCGGCTCACCCCCCGCGGGGATGAGCACCGCACCCTCGGGCCCGCGCGTCGCGATGACGTTCGCAACCGTGCCGCCCTCCGCCCTGCTGATCGAGCGCGCCGCCGCGATCACCTGCTCGAACGTCTCCGTCGGCTTGTCCGCGAGGACCGCGAGTTCCTTGTTGTTGAGCTTGGCCATCCAGATCGGCTCGCCACGCACGCAGGGGAGCACACGCTCCGATGTATCGATCACGCACATCGCCCCCTGGTCCGCGCACCGATGGATGAGCGTGCGCAGGTCGCCGGGCGTCACCCCGGGCGGCAGCGAGCCCGAGATCGCGACCACCGCGCCCTCCTGCGCGAGCATCCCGACCTTCGAGAGCACCCGCCTCACATCCTCCCGCCGGACCTTGAACCCCTGCTCGCGGATGTGCGTCTCGGTATCGAGCACGGGGTCCATGATCGTGATGTTCTCGCGCGTCTGCCCGCGCACGATGAGCAGCTGCATCACCACCTTGCCCTGGCCCTCACGCTCGAGCCGCTCCTCGAAGAACGCGAGCTGGTCGCGCCCGACAAACCCCGTGGCGATCGACCGCGACCCGAGGACGCCAAGCACCCGCGACACGTTGATCCCCTTGCCCGCCGGGTACTGCGCGAGCCGCGTCGCCCGAAGGTGCTCGCCAGGCCGGAACTGCGGCGCTTCAAGCACGCGGTCGATCGCGGGGTTCAGCGTCACTGTGACGATGCGGTCTGCGGGCAATGCTGGCTCCGATCGCCATGAGGATAGGGGAACCCAGACGGACGCACCCCCCGCCCACGCCTCTACACTCCCCCCATGACCGCCAAGACCCCTCCCGCAACGCTCTCCACCCTCATGACGGGCCTCATCGACTACGCGGGCCTCTTCCCCCCCGCGAAGCTCCCCATGGACCCCGTCATCGCCAACTACGCCGACTACCGCGCAAGCGACCACGCGCCCATGCTCGCCCGCCTCATCGTCCCCATCGCCCGCCTCGACGAGTTCGAGAAGACCGCGGCCGACCGCCTCGCCGCCGCCTCGACCGATGAGCCCTGGCGCATCTCAGGCCTCATCGGCCCCAACCTCCGCGCCGACATCGATGCGATCTTCGCCTTCAACAACCGCCACACCGACGCCGACACGGGCATGACCCGCGCCGAGATCGACGTCATCGAACTCAAGGCCGCCAGCGCCGCGGATGTCGACGCCGCTATGAAGATCATCCCCGAGCAGATCGACCCCTTCATCGAGATCGACCACACGGGCGACCCGCGTGGCCTCATCGCATCGATCGCGGGCACGGGCGCCCGCGCGAAGATCAGGACCGGCGGCGTCACCCCCGATGCGATCCCCACGATCGATGAGGTCGCCCGCTTCATCTGGTGCTGCAACGCCGCGGAGGTCGCCTTCAAGGCCACCGCCGGCCTGCACCACCCGGTCCGCTCAGAGCACCCCCTCACCTACGAGGACGGCGCCCCCCGCGCCACCATGCACGGCTTCCTCAACGTCTTCATCGCCGCGGCGCTCGTCCGTGGCCTGCGCATCACCGAAGAGGAGACGCGCGAGGTCATCGCGGAGTCCAACCCCGCCAACTTCGTGTTCACCGAGGAATCCGTGGGCTGGCGCGACCGCACGATCGAACTCGGGCGACTGGTCCACGCGCGCGAGTCGTTCGCCGTGAGCTTTGGGTCGTGCTCGTTCACCGAGCCCATCGAGGACCTCGAAGGGCTTGGCCTGCTCTAGGGCGTGGTTCCTGCCCCGGCCTGACCCCACGTGCTCCACACAAACAGCGCCGCAGTGATCAGCGCAAACGCGAAGCCCGCCGCCTGCACCCCCCGATCGCGCACCGCGAGTTCCGTCGGGTCGTCGTACTCGCCCCGATCGAGCATCACCATGCACCGGAGCAGCCCGTAGGTCGCGGGCAGCAGCGTGAGCCAGAGCAGCCCGACCGCCTCGTTGACGTACCGCACCGCCTGCGCCTCGACGTACAGCGCATACGTCATGAGCGTCGCGACCGCCGTCACCACCACCGCCATCGACAGCACGTTGTCCGTGTACGCCCCCTGAACGCGCCGGTGCGACACCGCGAGCCCCACGCCCTCTTCGCTCTCGACCCCGCGTGCAAACGCCTTGCGCTCGCCGAGCCGCTTGCCAAACGCCAGGAACATCGACAGGAAGAACACCACGTTCAACAGCCACACCGTCGGGCTGATCCCGATCGCCAGCGCCCCGCCAACAACCCGCAGCACGAACCCGAGCGACAGGCTCATCACATCCGCGATCACCTTGTGCTTGAAGTAGAGCGAGTACGCGATCACGTTGGCCACATACGCCCCGATCGCGGCCGCGACGAGCCCCGCGTCCTCGCGCGGGATGAACACCAGTACCAACGCCGCAGACGCGACGAACAGCGCCGCCGCGAACGCGTACGCCTGCGCCGCCGAGACGTGCCCCGCGGCGATCGGGCGGTTGCGCTTGCGCGGGTGGGCGCGGTCCGCCTCGCGGTCGCGCATGTCGTTGATGACATAACACCCGCTCGACGCGAGCGCGAACGCCGCCGCCGCCGCAAGAGCGGGGGGCGCCATCGCCGTCAACGCCTCCACGAACGGCAGCCCCTCATCCACCTGATCGCGCAGGTGGTAGAGCGGCGCGAACAGCACAAACGCGCTCTTGCTCCATTGCACGGGACGCGCCAGCCTGAGCAGGCTGATCGCGAGCGGCGGGCGCGGGGCTTGGGGCTGGGCTCCGCTCATGCGGCCTCACCAGGTCCGGGTCGTTCGAGGACCGCAAGGTACTGGAGCGAGCCCCCGAACAACTGATCGACGCCCGGAGGGTACAGGCTGATCCGCGAGTGGACCTCGCGCGGCTCGAGCGGCAGCCGCCCGACCGCCTCGGCCCACTCCGCCGGCGTGTTGTAGCGGTACAGGCAAGGCACGCCGTGCGGCGCGTTGGCCGCCCAGTCGATCAGGCTGATCCGCTTGTGCGCGAAAGGCCCCTTCACCTGATGGTCCTTGATGATCAGGAGCCGGCGGGCCACCCGGGCGCACTCGCCGAGCAGGGCGTCGGGGTCCGCCTCGTGGTGCAGAACATCCGCGATGACCACCACATCGAAAGACTGATCATCGAACGGGAAGGCCCCGCCGTCGTACGCGATGACATCGATGGGCTCCCCGCCTCTCGGGAACCGCTCGAGCCCCGTCGCGACGACGCCGCTCGGGCACGCGGGGTTGCTCGTGATGGTGTGGGCGAGCGTGCCCACACCGCACCCAACGTCCAGGACCTTGTCCCCCTCACGCAGGTGGGGCGCAATGAGCCCCGTGAGCACGCGAAGCCGCGAGGCATAGACGGGAGCGTGCAGCGATTTCATCAGGGTTGAGAGCACGGGTGAGAGGGGCCGATACATGGGGTCTTTGCGGAGAAGCAGCGGGAGTATACTCGGCGCGGATGCGCACATGGAGTCTGACCGATGAGCGAAGGGGGGGCTGACGCCCCACGAATGCGGTTCGATCGTGCCGCGGCGCCCCTTGCGCTCGTGCTCGCGTTCTTCTTCGCCGCCCTCGCGACGATCGACATGCCCTCCAGCGAGTCCTTCGACGCCACCAACTATCACACCCCCGTCATCGAGGCCTTCGCCGCCCAATGGCCCGACCTCAACCTCGTCGACTACCCATCCGCCACCACCCCCGGGTGGCACCTGCTCATGGCGATGAGCTACGGCGTGACGGGCGGCCACCGCTTCGCCCACGTGCTCAACATGTGGTTCGGCGCTGCGCTCGTCCTGGGCGTGTATATGGGCGTCCGCCGGTGCGTGTCCCCCTGGTTCGCGGTGGGGCTCGCGATGCCCATCGCATTCTCGCCGCACGTGCTCCTCTCCGCCTCTTCGCTCACCACCGACAACCTCGCCCTCCTCATGGCGATGGTCTCGCTCACGCTGAGCATCGTCGCCCGCCCGACGCCCATGCGCGTCTTCAGCGCGGGCCTCGCGAGCGTGGGCGTCGTCCTCGTCCGCCAGGTCTTCGTGTGGGTCGTCGCGCCGATCGGCCTGATCGGGCTCGTCGCCACACCCCTCTGCATCCTTGTCCCCCGCGTGCTCCGCTGGCGCACCGAGACGACCGGGTGGCAGTGGGGGGTCCTCCTCGCGTCCCTGTTCGGCGTGATCGCGCCCGCGGCCGTCGTCGCCGCCTTCGCCATCGCGTGGGGCGGCCTCGTCCCCGACAACCAGGAGATGCGCGCCCACTTCCGCGAGGGATACGCCGGCGCCGCCTTCCCCTACGCCCTCACACTCATCGCAATCTTCGGCCCCGCCTTCGTCGCGCCGCTCTGGGCCATGCGCCCGCGTGACTTCGCCCTCTCCCGTGGCATGGTCATCTCCGCGCTCGTCGGCCTTGCCGCATCGGTCATCCCGCAAACCCAATGGGCCTTCACCGACCGCCAATACGGCTGGCTCTGGACGCTCGTCATGCGGTTCGGCCGCCTCACGGGCGGCCACTTCGAGCGCGTCGATGGCGACATGACCATGCTCGAGCGCCCCTTCGAGCTCATCGACGGGCGCACGCCGCTCTTCCACCTCACCGCGCCCCTCGGCGCGATGGTCCTGTGGGTCCTCTGGCGCGGCTCCACGCGCGTCGGCGAGGTCCGCCGCGCGAGTGTCCTCATGCTCACCATGCTCGGGTGGCTCACCGCCCAGGGCTTCAACGTCGTCCTCGCCCAGCGCTACTTCGAGCCCGTCCTGCTCATGACGCTCGCGTGGCTCGCCTCCATGGCCGTCGGGCGCGAGGATATCCAGCGTCACCGGTGGCTCATCTTCGCCCCCGCCGCGCTCGGCCTCTGGCAGATCGTCGTCACCTTCGAGTCCCTGATCTGACCCCTACGCGGGGTGGATCGTCGGACGCCCGACCGAGTAGTAGTGGAACCCCGCATCGCGCATCGTCGTGTGGCGGTACAGGTTCCGCCCGTCGAAGATCACCGGGCCCTTCAGCAGCGAACGCACCCGCTCGAAGTCGGGCGTCTTGAAGTCCGCCCAGTCCGTCGAGATCACCACCGCATCGGCGCCCTCGAGCGTCTGGTACATCTCATCGACGATCTCGAACTGCCCCGGGTTCTCCATCTCGACGTTGGCCGCCGCGACCGGGTCGAACCCCCGGCACGTCGCGCCCTCGCCCTTCGCCCACTTCATCATGTCCACCGCGGGCGCCTCGCGGATGTCGTCGGTGCGTGGCTTGAACGCCATGCCCCAGAACGCGAGCGTCTTGCCCTTCAGGCCACCGGCGTCGGCGAAGTGCCCCTTGATCTTCTCGAAGAACATCCGGCGCTGCCGCTGGTTGACCTCGTGCGTCCCCTTCGACACGGGCATGTCGAGCCCGACCTCCTCGCCCATCGCGATGCACGCGAGCGTGTCCTTCGGGAAGCACGACCCGCCGTAGCCGACGCCCGGGTACAGGAACTGGTCGCCGATGCGCTTGTCCGAGCACATGCCCTGCCGCACCTTCGCGATGTCAGCCCCGAACTTCTCGCACAGCAGCGCCATCTCGTTGATGAAGCTGATCTTCGTCGCCAGGAAGTTGTTCGATGCGTACTTCACCATCTCCGCCGACAGCACATCGAGCACGAAGATCGGGTGCCCCTGGAGCACGAACGGCTCGTAGAGCCGGCGCATCAGGTCGCCCGTCCGCTCGTCCTCAACGCCCACCACGACCCGGTCGGGCTTGTTGAAGTCGTTGATCGCCGCGCCCTCTTTGAGGAACTCCGGGTTGTCGGCGACCGAGAACGGGATATCAGGCCCCACCGCCTCGCGGATCCGGTCCCGCACGGCAAACGTCGTCCCGACCGGCACGGTCGACTTCACCACCACCACCTTGGGCTTCTGGTCCGGGCCCAGGTCCTTGATCACCTTCGCGATGTCGTCGGCCGCCGACCAGACGTACTTCATGTCGGTCTTGCCATCGTCGCCGGTGGGCGTGCCCACGCAGATGAAGACCATGTCGGCGTCGCGGTAGGCCAGGTCCGCATCGGTGGTGAACGTGAGGCGCCCGGCCTTGGTGTTGTGCTCGATGAGCTCGGTGAGGCCGGGCTCGTAGATCGGGCAGCCGCCCTTCTTGAGCACATCGATCTTCTTGGGGTCGATGTCGAAGCAGACGACGTCGTTGCCAACGTTGCTCAGGCACACGCCCGTGACGAGGCCGACGTACCCGGTGCCGATCATGGTGAGCTTCACGGTGCTATCCCTCCGCTGATGGGCCGCCATCGGGGCCCCGATCGATGTTTCGAGCCCGAGGATAGCCCGAGCGGCCCATCAGGCCACCCGGCCCACCACCCCCACCACCCCCACACACCCCCACACACCCCATCGACACCAACCCGGGTCGCGCACCCCCGTTCGGGGGCGGGTGGTCCTGGTACGGGCACACCACGCCCGTGTTCGGGAACGGACCATCCACGTGCGGGAGCCGAACGTCCACGTTCAGGAGTTGAACGTCCACGCTCGAGAGCCGAGCGTCCACGTGCAAGAGCCGAGCGTCCACGTTCGAGAGCCGAGCGTCCACGTGCAAGAGCCGAGCGTCCACGTTCGAGAGCCGCACGTCCACGTTCGATGACCGAACGTCTCGCCCGATAGCCTGCAGATCGCCCCTGGCGCTGCCCCCAGAGCCCCACCCCGCCCAAAGAGGCGGCCTGAAAGCGCACCCGGCAACCCCTCGCCGCGTGACCCCGCCCAAACCACCCCAGAGGGGGCGGCACTCCCTCCATCGACACTCGGATGCAGCCCGACCGACCGGTCGCGCTCAGGGCGTGGGCCCCGCGCCCTACTGCGGGCGTTCGCGCGCCTTGAGCTTCACGGGGATGTCCACCGACTCCCCGCCGCGCTGGACCGTCACCTGCACCACATCATCCGGCTCGGCCGCGAGCAGGTTGACCATCAGGCCCTCCATACCAGCGAGCTCCTCGCCGTTCCAGTGGGTCATCACATCGCCCTCGCGCAGGCCCGCATCGGCCGCAGAGGTCCCGGGGCTCACCCCGCCGATCGGCACGCCCACCTGGCCCTCGTCGTAGCTCGCCGGCGCAATCCCGAGACGCACCTTCATGTTCCCCATGCGCGGGCTCGACGGGCGGCTCTGCGTCTGCGTGGGCGTGAACGCGAGCTGATCGCGCCGCTCGGCCAGCTCAAGCGCGAGCCCCGCCACATCGCGCGCGACCTCGGTCGCCTGCGTGAAGTTGACCAGCGGCCACGTGTCATCGAAGCGGTGGTACTGGTCGTGCAGCCCGGAGAAGATGTGCAGGACGGGCATGTCCTGGCGGTAGAACACCGCGTGGTCCGACCGCCCGCCCGAGGCGCTGATCTTGTTGACCTCGAACCCGCTGAACCGCCGCGCGAGCAGGCCGTCCCACTCGGGCGCCGTCCCCGTGCCGTAGATCGTCAGCTCGTTGTCCGACACGCGCCCGATCATGTCCAGGTTGAGCATCGCGGTGACATCGGTGTCCTTGAGCGTCATCTCCTGCGCGAAGTGGCGGGCGCCGATCAGCCCCATCTCCTCGGCCGTGAAGCCAAGGAACAGGACCGACCGCCTGGCGCGCCCCGCGTTGTCCGCGTACGCCTCCGCGAGCAGCTTCGCCGCGAGCAGCACCCCCGCGGTGCCCGATGCGTTGTCGTCCGCGCCCGGGTGGATCGTGCCCTTCATCTTCTCGGGGCTCCGCGAGCCGAAGAAGCCGTACCCGATGTGGTCGTAGTGGCCGCCGATGATGACCCACTCGTCCGCGAGCCCGCCGCTCCCGCGCAGGACGCCGCCCACATTGTGCGTCGGGATCTCCGCGATGTTGAGATCGGTCTGCATCGCAAACGTCCCATCGAACGTGACCGTTGTCGCCTCGCCGCCGTCCGCGAGCTTGCGCAGGTCGAGCAGCGACCGCCCCTCCGGCTCGGCCCGATCAACCAGCCGCTTGGCCGCCTTCTGGCTCAGCATCACCATGGGCACGCCGACCGACTGACCCCAGCGCGATGTCCGCACCGTCTCGAGCCGCCCGGCACGCGGGTCGTCGGCCCCCGGCGGGCTCACGAGGATCACCCCCGCCGCCCCACGCTCCACACAGTTCGCGATCTTCCCGAGGATCGAAGCCTCCCGGCTCCACCCGCCCCGGCTCGTCCAAAGCGACTTGCCCTGCGCATCCATCGGCTCGAACCGCATCATCAGCGCGATCTTGCCCGTCAGGTCCGCATCCCCGAAGCTCGAATACTCCTTCTCCTCGACGTCCAGCGCATACCCGACGAACACGATCTCGCCCGTCGCCGAGCCGTCGGTCGCGACGGCCATCGGGTTGAAGTCCTCCTCGACCTCGAGCGCGGTCGTCTCACCCGCGATGGTGTACGACGCGGCCGTCGAGATCACCTCCGTCTCGCCATTCACCGTCAGGTGCTGCTGATACCCCGTGTAGCCGGGTTCCGACCCGACCTCGCCCGGGTTGCCCACAAGCGGGAACGCGGGCTCGAGCCCGAGGCTCGTGAACTGCGCTTCGATGTAGTCCGCCGCCCGCTGGTTGCCCGGGTAGCCGGGGGCCCGCCCCTCGAAGTACGGGCTCGTGAGCGTGACGATGTGCTGGAGGTAGTCCGCGGTGTCGTCGTCGAGGCCCGAGAGCACGCGCTCGAGCTGCGTCGTCGGCGCGGCGGACGCCGAGGGAGAGGCGGGGCGGGGCGTGGTCGTCGCCGGGGCCGGCGCACTCGCGGGCGCCGCCGATGCCGGGCGCTGCCCGTTCAACCCCGTGTCCGTGCTCGGGTAGGTCGTGCACGCCACGAGCGCCAGCGCACAAAGGGAAGTCGTTGCGATTGGTCCGAGGGAGCGGAGCGTGGAGCGGTTCATTGCGGTCCTTCTTGTCGGGCGGGCCCACGGGGTCGACCATCCAGACGCGGAAAGCCCGCGTCCGGGAGCGATCGTCATGCTAGCAGGGGGGCGATACCGGGCCGCCCAAGGGGCGATGCTGGCCCATTCAGCGCTACACTGTCCAATTCTGGCCCCGCACGCCCTACCTCAGAGGGAACACCACGCCCGATGACCCAAATCACCGACGCCCCGATGACCTCCACACACGCCACCAACACGACACACGCGAGCGACCCCGCGGCCCTCCTCGCCCACGTCGACACCTTCGTCCGCCGACATATCGGCCCGAGCCAGGACGAGATCGCGCACATGCTCGACACCCTGGGCTTCGGCTCCCTCGATGCCCTGTCCGACGCCGCGGTCCCCACCGATATCCGCCTCGACCGCCCCCTCGCGATCGGCGGACCCCGTGGCGAACACGAGCTCCTCCTCGAACTCTCGCGCATCGCCGGGCGCAACCAGGTCTTCCGCTCGTGCATCGGCATGGGCTACCACCACTGCGTCACCCCGCCCGTCGTCCTGCGCAACGTCCTCGAGAACCCGGGGTGGTACACGCAGTACACGCCCTACCAGGCAGAGATCGCCCAGGGCCGCCTCGAAGCCCTCCTCAACTTCCAGACCGTCGTCGCCGACCTCACGGGCCTCCCCCTCGCCGGCGCGAGCCTGCTCGACGAGGGCACCGCCGCCGCCGAGGCCATGGGCATGTGCTTCTCCATCGCCAAGCAGAAGAAGCCCCGCTTCCTCATCGCCGCCGACTGCCACCCGCAGACCATCGAGGTCGTGCGCACAAGGGCCCACCCGCTCGGCGTCGTCGTCGAGGTCGCAACCCCCGATGCCTTCGACTTCAGCGCAGGCGATGTGTGCGGCGTCCTCCTCCAATACCCCACCACGGACGGACGCATCGAGGACTACAAGGACCTCACCACCCGCGCCCACGACGCCGGCGCCACCGTCGCCTGCGCCACCGACCTGCTCGCCCTCACCCTCATCGAGCCGCCCGGCGCGTGGGGCGCCGACATCGCCGTCGGCTCCGCCCAGCGCTTCGGCGTGCCCATGGGGCTCGGCGGGCCGCACGCGGGCTTCCTCGCGACCCGCGAAGAGCACGCCCGGCGCATGCCAGGACGCATCATCGGCGTCTCGCGCGACGTCCAGGGCAACCGCGCCCTCCGCATGGCCATCCAGACCCGCGAGCAGCACATCAAGCGCGAACGCGCCACAAGCAACATCTGCACCGCCCAGGCCCTCCTCGCCATCATGGCGGGCTTCTACGCCGCCTACCACGGCCCGGACGGTCTCCGCGCCATCGCCAACCGCGTCCACGCCCACACCGCCGCGCTCATCAAGGGCCTCGAGCGACTGGGCCACACCACGCTCGGCGACACCCCCGTCTTCGACACCCTCCGCGTCAAGCTCGGGCGCGGGCGCACCGCCTCCCACGCACGCCAGGTCCACGACGCCGCACGCGAGCGCTCCATCAACCTCCGCGCCTACGACGATGGCACCATCGGCATCGCGCTCGACGAAACCGTCGACCGCGCCCTCATCGAGAGCATCCTCGCAGCGTTCAACTTCGGCTCACCCGTCGCGTTCAGCGTCGACGACCTCCTGAGCGAAGCCGAAGCCGCGGGCCTGCTCAAGTTCGCAGACCGCGCCCGCACCTCCGACTTCATGACCCACCCCGTCTTCACCGCCCACCACTCCGAAACGGAGATGCTCCGCTACATCACCATGCTCCAGCGGCGCGACCTCTCCCTCGCCGACTCCATGATCCCGCTCGGCTCGTGCACCATGAAGCTCAACGCCACGAGCGAGATGCTCCCCGTCACCTGGGCGGGCTTCGCCGACATCCACCCCTTCGCTCCCGACACCCAATGGCGCGGCTACACCCACGTCTTCCGCACCCTCGAGCGCTGGCTCGCCGACATCACGGGCTTCCCCGCGATCTGCCTCCAGCCCAACGCCGGCGCGCAGGGCGAATACGCGGGCCTCATGGTGATCAAGGCCTACCACGAGCACCAGGGCGATACCCAGCGCGACGTCTGCCTCATCCCAACCTCCGCGCATGGCACCAACCCCGCGTCGGCCGTCATGGCGGGCATGCGCGTCGTCGCTATCAAGTGCGATGAGCGCGGCAACATCGACATGGCCGACCTGCGCGACAAGGCGGCCGCCCACGCCGACGCCCTCGCCGCCCTCATGGTCACCTACCCCTCCACCCACGGCGTCTTCGAGGCCACCATCCGCGAAGTCTGCGACATCGTCCACGACCACGGCGGCAAGGTCTACATGGACGGCGCCAACATGAACGCACAGGTCGGCCTCACAAGCCCCGCACGCTGCGGCGCCGACGTCTGCCACCTCAACCTCCACAAGACATTTTGCATCCCCCACGGCGGCGGCGGCCCCGGCATGGGGCCCATCGGCGTCACCGACGAACTCGCCCCCTTCCTCCCGACCCATCCCGTCGAGCGCCCCGACACCGCGGGCGAGCACGCCATCGGCCCCATCGCCGCCGCGCCCTACGGCTCGCCCCTCATCCTCACCATCTCGTGGGTCTACATCGCACTCATGGGCTCCGCGGGACTCACCCGCGCCACCCAGGTCGCCATCCTCAACGCCAACTACATGGCCAAGCGCCTCGAAGACCACTACAACATCCTCTACCGCGGTGCGCGCAGCCTTGTCGCGCACGAGTTCATCATCGACTGCCGCGCGTTCGAGAAGTCCGCCGGCGTCAAGATCGATGACATCGCCAAGCGCCTGATCGACTACGGCTTCCACGCCCCGACCATGGCATGGCCCGTCCCCGGCACGCTCATGATCGAGCCCACCGAGTCCGAGCCCATGCACGAACTCGACCGCCTCTGCGATGCGCTCATCGCCATCCGCGCCGAGATCGAGAAGGTCAGCGCGGGCGACTGGCCACGCGACGACAACCCCCTCGTCAACGCCCCGCACACGATCGCGGTCGTCTCCCAGGACGATTGGCCCCACCCCTACCCACGCGAGACCGCCGCCTACCCCGCGACCTGGCTCCGCAACCACAAGTTCTGGGCGCATGTCGGGCGGGTCGACAACCCCTACGGCGACCGCAACCTCATCTGTTCGTGCCCGCCGGTCGAAGACCACACCTGACCCTTCCCGAGCCACACCTCCATCCGATAAGTCCGCTCTCCCCGCCGACGACCTTGACGCCGGGCGCGTGTCCTGTAGCTTTCACATGTCCGCGTGGCAATGTGGGGCAAAGGAGAGATCGCGTGCGTCCGAACTTGAGCGTTGTCGTCGCGGGTGCTGCCGCGGTTGTTGTCGGTGTCTCTCTCGCGGGCGACCGTGCGGTCGGCCACGAGTCGCTCGAGGGAGCGGGCGTCGTGGTCAACATCCCCGACCTCTTCCTCCACACCGGCGAGTCCTTCGGCGGCGGGGGCGACACCCTGATCGTCGAGCCCGCCGGCTCAGGCGCCGGCGCCTGCTGCACCGCCGACGGGTGCGAGGACGTCCTCAACGAAGCCGAGTGCTCCGCCCTCGCCGGTGTCTTCATCCTGGGCAGCGACTGCGCCTCGGGCGCATGCGGCGTCGGCGCCTGCTGCGACCCTGACACCCAGAACTGCGTCAACGCCCCCGTCTACCCGTGCGTCATCAACGGCCGCGACCACCTCGGCGCGGGCACCGACTGCGCCGACAACCCCTGCGCACTCACCGACGGCGCCTGCTGCCTGGGCGATGTCTGCGATGTCATCCCCGAGTCCGAGTGCGCCGCGGGCGGCGGCACCTTCTTCGGGTTCGGCACCATCTGCTTCGAAGACCCCTGCGCCTTCGGCGCCTGCTGCCTCCCGGGCGACTGCATCAACACACAGAAGTTCGAGTGCAACGCCATGGAGAACGGGATCTTCGTGACAGGCGGCGACTGCGACGGCCCCGAAGACCCCTGCTTCGTCCCCAACCAGTGCCCCTTCGACTCGCTCTACCAGCAGAGCCCCGATGCGCCCGATGCCTTCTTCTGGGAAGGCGGCTCATCCGAAGAGGCCTCGCCCTTCACCCGCTTCGACAACTTCGAGGGCGTCCTCGGCCCCATCGAGACGATCACCTGGTGGGGCTTCGACCTCGAACCCATCGGCGGCCCCAACTTCCTCGAGTGCATCGAAAGCGACAACACCTTCTCCATCTCCTTCTACAAGGACGCGGGCGGCGTCCCGGGCGAGCAGGTCTACTCCTTCACGGGCGTCGCCGAGCGCATCCCGACGGGCGTCGACTACATCTTCGCCGAGCTCAACGAGTACCGCGTCACCCTTCCCACGCCCGCGATCATCACCGACGGATGGATCTCGATCGTCGGCATGGGCGATGAGGACTGCTGGTTCCTCTGGCTCAGTTCCGGCGGTTCACAGGGCAGCTCCTTCTGCAACGGCTGCCAATCCCAGCTCATCGACTACAACCTCAACTTCTGTCTGGGCGGCACGCCCGGCGGCGCATCAGGCGCCTGCTGCGACGTCGCCAGCGCATCCTGCGAAGACGGCGTCGACATCGCCGAATGCGTCGCCCAGGGAGGCGTCTTCACGCCCAACTCCACGTGCGAGCAACTCGACCCCGCGTGCGGCGTCGTGTTCGGCGGGTGCTGCTTCGACCAGGTTGGTTGCGAAGTCCTCGAAGAGGACGAGTGCATCGCCGCGGGCGGCGAGTGGGCCGGTCCCAACACCACCTGCTTCTTCTGCCCATGCTTCGTCCCGTGCGAAGACCCCGACGCCATCATGGAAGGCGAAGTCACCTGCTTCGATGGCTACGTCGACACCTACAACGGCGGCTGCGGCTCCGACCCACCCGTCTACCAGCGCCTCGAACTGGGCCAGACCGTCTGCGGCACATCGGGCATCTTCGACACCAAGTTCCCCGATCCCGTCCCCGACACCGACTGGTACGAGGTCGTGCTCACCGAGCCCACCAACCTCGTCTGGACAGTCGAAGCCGAGTTCGAGCCCCTGGTCTTCATCGTCGATGGCAACAACGGCTGCCCGGCCAACGCCCTCGCGGGCGCGAACGTCCTCCAGTGCCAGACCATCGTCCTCGCCGCCAACGTCCAGCCGGGCACCTACTGGCTCTACATCTCACCAACGGCCTTCACCGACCTCTCCGCGTGCGGCGGGCGCTACACCGCCACCGTGAGCGGCGCCTCCGCCTGCCCGGGCGACCTCGATGGCGACAGCCAGATCGACTCCACCGACCTCAACATCCTGCTCGGCAACTTCGGGTGCGATGCCGGCAAGGGCAACTGCCCGGGCGACATCGACGGCGATGGCGATACCGACTCCATCGACCTCAACATCATCCTGCTCAACTTCGGCGTGTTCTGCCCGGGCCAGTAGCACGCCATCGCGTCGCGCACAATGAACAGCGGGTCGGCCCCGTCAAAGGCCGACCCGTCGGGTGGGATTCTCTCAATCCTCCAACGCTCCCATCAAGCGGAGAGGTGGTGTGTCAGCAAGCCCGCCGCCGGCGCGTCGCGCTCAGGCCCGCGAGGCCGACCAGCGCGAAGGCGCCGGGGGCGGGGACGTTCACGCCCGTGAAGCGGGCGTTGTCGATGCCGAAGTTGGGCAGAGGCACCGTGCCATCGATCTGCGCGAAAGCGGTGAGTTCCGCGAGGTTGAACGCCTCGTCCGAAACCACACCGATGAACCGGTTCTCCGAGTCATCAAGCCCGATCGAGAACTGCTCGCCCGCAACCGTCAGGAGCACCTGGATGTCGATGCCGAAGTTCGTCGGGTGCGCACTCGCCACGAAGCCGCCAAACGCGTAGGTCGGCTCATCGAACGCGGCACGGAGCGAGCCCGGGCCGGGGACGTTCCGCGTGAGGGCCTGACCCTCCACGGGGAACCCGCCGTCGGAGACCGCGACCACATCCGTGTCGGGAGCGCTCCAGACCACGCCCTGGTTCGCGAACGAGCCCAGCGCCACGTTGGGCGTCGCCGACTCGAAGTCCTCCAACACGAGCGGAGCGCCATTCACCGCCGCAAGGAACAAGGCCTCATCATCAAAGAACTGGAAGGCGCCCGAGGCGGCGCCCGTCAGGGCGCCCACCGCGACGACGCCGGCGGCGGTCAGGGAAGCGATACGCATGGTGTCTGTCTCCGAGAATGGGTTCTCATGGGGTCTCAGTTGGTCCTGAGCCCTCACATGCGTAAACCGCTCGGGCAGACTGCCACGCCATCCCACAAGAATTCTGACGGGGCACCGACCCCCGCGCCGCCCCGATCACTCCGTCGGCAGCGCACAACTCCCACCATGCTTCAGGTGGTAGTCCTGGTGATACTCCTCGGCCGCGTAGAACTTGTGCGCCTCCGCAGGCTCGACCTGCGTCACGATCGACTTGCCCGCAAACCGCGGGTTCCCCGCCTGCTGCTGCTTGATGAACTCCCGCGCCTGCTCCGCCTGGTCCTCACCAACCGTAAAGATCGCGCTGCGATACTGCGTGCCCACATCGGGCCCCTGGCGGTTCAGCGTCGTCGGGTTGTGGAACTTGAAGAACCACTCCAGCAGCTGCGCATACGTCACCGCGTCCGGGTCAAAGGTCACCCGCACCGACTCGGCGTGCCCCGTGTCCGTGTAGCACACGTCCTTGTACGTCGGATCCTTCGTCCGCCCGCCCTGGTACCCGCTGACCGCATCGATCACGCCCGGCACCTGCTGGAACCGGTCCTCGACGCCCCAGAAGCACCCGCCCGCGAAGTACGCCGTCTCGAACGTGATCGGCTGCGCACCCGCGGGCAGTTCCTCGCCCTTCTCGTAGAAGACGAGCGAGGCCGAGTTCAGGCAGAACCGCTTGCCCGTCGGCATCGGACCATCATCGAACACATGTCCAAGGTGGCCGCCGCACCGCTGGCACAGGATCTCCGTCCGCACCATCCCGTGCGACCGATCCTCGATCTGTTCCACGTGGTCCGCGTCATACGGCTGGAAGAAGCTGGGCCAACCCGTGCCCGACTTGAACTTCGCATCAGATGCGAACAGCGGCAACTCGCACAGCTTGCACGTGTACACGCCGTCCATCTTGTTGTCGAGAAGGTTGCCGCAGAACGC
Source organism: Phycisphaerales bacterium (assembly GCA_965228605.1). GTDB lineage: Bacteria > Planctomycetota > Phycisphaerae > Phycisphaerales > UBA1924. The sequence goes on along the minus strand of OZ245825.1, from coordinate 1,324,048 downwards.
GGGCTCGGTCCCCTTCTTCAGGATGATCTGCGCATCTTCCTCGCTCAGCTTCTCCGCAAGCGTGGCGATCCGCTCATCGGACAGCCGCTCAACCTTGAAACCAGACTTCGAATACACGGGCGCTGTCGCCTCCGCCTTCACGCCGGCCTCCTTCGTAGGGCTTGTGCCGTGCCCCCCCGCACCAGCAACCGTCACACCAGCGAGCACACTCGCCACGACCGCGAAGGGGAACACGAAGAGGGTACGCAATTGCATGGTCGAACCTCCTGAGACTCCAATGGTAGGGAACCGATGGGCCTGCCCGTGTATTCCGCCGCGACGCCTCGCAGACGCATCGAGTGCGAATCGGAAACCGATAGGCCCTAGCCAGTTGGTCGGCCCAGATCACGAGACCTGACACCGCCGGTCCGGTAGCCTCTGACCGCTATCCGGTTCGGTACATTGGGAATGAGGGACCGCATGCTGACGCCAGAAGACATCATGCCCCGGCGGCGGGGTTGGAAGCCAACGCTCACCCTCCAAGGGCACCACGACCGCCCCGACGTCTGGCGGCAGTACCACCACGCCGCCCAGGCGGTCGTCGAGGTCGGCAAGTCCTGGGGCACGCCGAGAGACGACGACGCCCACACCGCCCTCACACTCGACGAGCGCGAGCAGTTCTCGGTGAGTGGCGGCCGACTCCGCGCCCACCTGCACTTCTATCAGGCCAGCGTGGCGATCCGTGCGGGCAGTGAGGGTGCCTGGCGAGACATCAATGGCGCGACGGCCGACGAGCTGACCGCTTGGGTCCGCGATACCGCCACCCGGCTCGCCGGGCCGCCGGAGCATAAGAGCGTTCCCGCGCCGGACCTCTCCGACCACCCAGTTACCCACGGCGCACCATTCCAGCTGACCCAGAACAACATGGAGGCGTGGGAGAGCCTCTGGTCACTCTACGACCACGCCGCGATGACGCTGGTCAGGATACGAGAGGTGCTGGGCACGCAGCACGGCGCGGATCAGGACGAAGCCACACCGCGCATCTGGCCCCACCACTTCGACGCCGCATCGCTCTTCGTCGTCAGCCGCGACACCGACAACAACATGACCAAGACCATCGGCGTGGGCCTCACACCGCCCGACTCCATCGACGAGTCGGGCTACTGGTACGTCTCGCCCTGGTCCAAGGAAGGGAGCGCACCGAGTCCCGTGCCCGACCTCCCCTACGGCAACTGGCGCCACCGCGACAATCAACCACCGATGGCCCTGCTCACACTCAACGACCTGATGCCGATGGCCAGAACCGACCGCCCGCCGCGCCTCGCCGCGTTCATCGCCGCAGCGTTCAACGCAAGTGTGGAGATGCTCAACGCATGACCCACGCCGTGCTGAACATCCTCACGGCGGGCCTCGCCATCTACGCCCTCATCGGCGCTGCCTTCGCTCTCTATTTCGTCTGGCGAGGCGCCCCGCGACTCGACCCGGTCGCCGCCCAGGCGCCCCTCCGCACCCGCATCATCTTCATCCCCGGCGCGCTCGCCCTCTGGCCCCTCCTCCTCCCGCGTGCGATCCGTGGCCACCCCTGCGCAGGCGAACACCCGCGACGCCCCATGCACCCCCTCATCACACGCCACAGACTCATCTGGCTCACCCTCGCCCCAACCCTCGTCCTCATCCTCATCGCGCTCATCATCCTCGCCCCAACACCGACGGTGACCCCATGACCGCCGCCTACAAGTGGGTCCAGTGGAACGCGCACAAACGCACCTACGACCTCATCATGGCCGGCGCGATCGTCGCCTACCTCGCCGTCTTCGTCATCATCACCACCGCCCTCAACCCAGCGCCCAACGACATCTCCCCGCCCATCATCCTCATGCGCGCCACCGCGACCCTCGCCATCATCCTCCTCCACATCATCCTCGCCATAGGCCCCATCGCCCGCCTCACCGACCGCGCAGCGCCCCTCCTCTACAACCGCCGCCACCTGGGCGTCGCCTTCTTCCTCGTCGCAGCGCTCCACGCCCTCATCGCCCTCGCCTTCTACGGCGGGTTCGGCGTCCGCAACCCCGCCTCCGCGCTCATCGATGGCGGCGTCTCATTCGCCTCCATCAGCGCCTTCCCCTTCGAACTCCTCGGCCTCATAGCCCTCATCTTCTTCTTCGTCATGGCCGCAACCAGCCACGACTTCTGGCTCGCCAACCTCTCGCCGCGCACCTGGAAATCACTCCACATGCTCGCCTACCCCGCCTACGGCCTCGTCCTCCTCCACGTCGCCCTCGGCCCGCTCCAATCCGAACCAAGCCCCATCTACCCCGCACTCCTCATCGCCGGCGCAACAACCATCGGCGCCCTCCACATCACCGCAGCCCTCTACGGTGGCCCGGCTCGCCGAGCCGGGTCTCCGCAGGTCGTCGACGATGACAATTGGATTGACGCCGCCTCAGTCGACGACATCCCACTCAACCAGGCCAAACTCATCTGCGTCGGTGCCCCTGCTCGCCGAGCCGGGTCTCCCTTGCCCGCCACCGAGCAGCGCATCGCGGTCTTCCGTCACGACAAAGGCTTTTCCGCAGTCTCCAACACCTGCGCGCACCAGGGCGGCCCCCTCGCCGAGGGCCGCGTCATCAACGGCTGCATCACATGCCCATGGCACGGCTATCAGTACCGACCCGAAGACGCCACCTCTCCCCCGCCCTACACCGAGAAACTCCCCACCTACGACATCCGCATCGAAGGCAAGCGCATCCTCATCAACCCCACACCCAACCCGCCCGGCACAAAGGTCGACCCCGCGCCCTTCCCCAAGGATGCCACCCCATGACCGACGCCCCCAACTCGGAAGCCAACACCAACGACTTCTACGTCGGCTACCTCCCCCTCCCGACCGCCCACCGGCGTTCGCTCAGCTTCGTCATCCCCGCGATCCTCCTCGTGCTCGTCGGCGCAGGCGCCATCATCGCCGCCGCACAGCGCGACCCGGGCCCCGCCGTCTGGGACACCACCGCGCCACACCAATGGACGGGCACACTCATCGCCCACCCCTACCCGATGCTCCTCGACGACGCATCGGGCGCACTCATCCCCGTCGTCGAAATGGGCAAGCTCGGCTCACAGGAGCGCCTCACCCCGCTCGACGCCACGCGCATCCGTCTCGAAGGCTTCGCCCTCACCCGAGCCGACCGCCACATCATCGAACTCCTCGACGACGACAGCGCCATCCACCAACTCGCAGCCGCCGCAACACCACCCACACTCTCCATCAACCCCCACCCCATCACCCTCACGGGCGAGATCCTCGACGCCAAGTGCTACCTCGGCGCCATGAAGCCGGGCGACGGACGCGCCCACAAGGCCTGCGCCGAACTCTGCATCGCGGGCGGCATCCCACCCATGCTCTTCACCCACGATGGGGGGACCGGGCCGGGCAGTGGGGGGGCAGCCCCGCGCCACCTCATCCTCGCCGACGCCGAGGGCCGATCTGCGCGCGATCTCGTCCGTGGTTTCCTGGGCGAGCCCGTCACCGTCTCAGGCCGCCTCGCCACCCTTGCCGGCACCGAGTTCCTCCTGATCGACGAAGGGGCCATCCACCGATCCCCCTGACCATCACGCCCGCGCAACGCCCCTCACACCGCTTGACCGCCCGCCGATTCCGAGCGAGACTCCCCCCATGCCCCTCCGCGCCGCCATCACCGCTCTCCTCCTCACCGCGGTGAGCCTGCAGGCGGTCCTCGGCGGGCTGGGCGTCCCCTCCGTCCTCCTCTGCTTCGGCCACCACGCCGCCCACGCCGCGTGCCAGCTTCCCGCCGCTGCCAACGAGACGGCCCACAAGCACACGTCCTGCTCATGCGCACACGCGCACGACGATCACCACCATGAGCCCCGCCCCGCGCGCCTGCTCGATGCCATCCCCGTGCCCCACGCGCCCGACGACCACGACCACCCCCACGAGCGCTGCACCGACATCGAGCTGGCCGTCGCCGACCTCACCTCGCTCCCGCGCCACGACGCCGCCGACGCATGGGACCTCGTCCCACCCGTCGCCGTCACCGCTTGGCTCCCCGCGCAGACCCTTGCCCCATCCGCGACGGTCACCATCGCGCCAGTGCGCCCACGACACGCGCCGACACCACCCTCCGTAGGGACAGTGCGCGCCGTCCGATTCCAGGTCTAGTCCCTGTCCAGAGTGCCGATCCGTTCGCACGCGGGCTGCCCGCGCGCCGTATCCACACCCTCGGACAGGAGACCCCGACATGTCACCCCCTCGGCGCACCCCGCGCCGGCGCCTCGCGGCGCTGGCGCTCGCGCCAACCCTCTTCACCATCGGCGCGTGCCAGACTTACGAGCCCGCCCCGCTCGACGTGCGCGCCCACGCCGACGCCTTCGCCACGCGCTCGCTCGACGCCGAGCCCCTCCGCGCATTCGCACTCCGCCTCGCAGAGCCCGCGCAAGCCACCACCACCTTCGACCCCTCCGATGGCATCACCGTCGAAGAGGGCCAGGCCATCGCGCTCTTCTACAACGCCGACCTCCGCAACGCCCGCACCGCCGCGGGCATCACCCGCGCCACCGCCGACAACGCGGGCAAGTGGGAAGACCCAGAGCTCGGCTTCGACGCCGCCGAGATCCTCAGCGCAAGCTCCCCGCTCGAGTGGGGCATCACGCTGGGACTGACCCTCCCCATCTCGGGCCGCCTCGCCGCCGAGCGCGACCGCGCCGGCGCCGAACACGAAGCCGAACTCCGCCGCCTCGCCGATGCCGAGTGGCGCACCCGCACCCACCTGCGCGAGGCATGGGCCACGTGGAGCGCCGCACGCGAACAGCGCGTCCTCCTCACCGAGCTCCTCACCGACTTCGACGCCGCCGCCCGCATCACCACGTCCCTCGTCAATGCGGGCGAACTCCCGCGCACCGAGGGCCGCCTGCTCGACATCGACCTCGCGTCACGTCGCGCCGAACTCCTCGCCGCCCAGGCGCGCGAGCGCGAGGCGCGCCTCGAGCTCCTCGAGGTCATGGGCCTCCCGCCCGGCGCCGACGTCGACCTCATCCCCACGCTCTCCACACCACCCCACCCACACGCCACCGACGACCGCATCATCAACCACAACACCTCCCTCGCCATCCGCCGAGCCGACTACCACACCGCAGAGCAGACCCTCCGCGCCGAGGTCCGCAAGCAGTACCCCGACCTCTCCATCGCGGGCGGCTACGGCGAGGAAGACGACCGACGCCTCCTCCTGGGCCTCTCCATCCCCATCCCGATCCTCAACGCCAACGCTCAAGGCATCGCACAAGCACGCGCTCAGCGCGATGCAGCCCGCAGCGCCGTGTACACCGAGTACGAAGCACTCGCCCACAGGCTCGCCTCACTCACCACACGCCTCGACGCCGCACGCCAACAGCGCGAGGCCTACGCGGCGGCGATCGTCCCACTGCTCGACGACCAGCTCACCGACCTCGACAACCTCGCTCAACTCGGCGAGGTCGACGTCCTCCTCCTCACCGAGAGCATCGACCGGCGCGCCAACGCCAAGGAAACCCTGATCGACCTCCGCCTCACCGAATCCACCATCGCCAACCAACTCCGCGAACTCCTGGGCCCCGACGAGCCACAGGCCCCCGCCCCGATCGATCCCCCCGCCGACGAAGCAGGGGAGGCCACACCATGAACACCACCACCCGTTCCATCCCGCTCATCACCATCCTCGCCCTCCTGGCCGCGTGCACCGACGCCCCGCCCCCATCCGATATGGAGGCGCGCGAAGAGACCGCCGCCCCCACCAACCGCATCGACATCCCACCCGCGGTCCGCACCAACCTCGCGATCACCTTCGTCGAGGTCGAAGCCAGGCGCATCGACAAGACCCTCCGCGTGCCGGGCAGGTTCGAACTCATCCCCACCGCCCGGCGGGAGTACCGCACCATGCTCCCGGGCCGCGTCGAACTCCTCGTCGAGCAGTTCGACGCCGTCGAGCCGGCCGACCCCCTCTACACCATCGAGTCCCCCGCATGGCGCGAACTCCAGCAGAGCATCGCCGAGGCAACCTCCCAGATCGAACTCATCACCGCGAAGCTGAGCTCGTACCCCGCGATCCGCACCGCGCACGCAAGCCACGAGAGGGGCCTCAACGACCTCGTGCAGCTCTGGACCGCGCGCGTCGATCAACTCGAGAGTGTCGCCGCCGCGGGCGGTGGGCGCTCGAGCGAACTCGCCGACGCCCGCTCCGCCCTTGCACAGGCCCAATCCGACCTCGGTGAGGTCGTCGAGAAGGATGCCGAACTCGAAGCCGCCGAGGCCGAGGCCCGCGCCTCACTCGGCGCCGCCAAGACCCGTCGCGCAAGCCTCCTCGCCACGGCCTCCTCCCTGCTCGGCACACCAACCGCCGAACTCACCGCAACGACCCCGGACGGCCGCGAACACTGGACCACCATCGACACCATCACCGTCACCGCCGCCGATGCGGGCGTCGTCGACACCATCAACCTCACCAACGGCGCGTGGGCCGATGAGAAGTCGCCCGTCCTGACCGTCATCCAACCCGACCGCCTCCGATTCCACGCCCACGCGCTCCAAAGCGACCTCGCGCTCCTCAAGGACGGCCTCCCCGTCACCATCGTCCCCCCGACCCCAACGCGGGCGCCGGGCGCCATCGACCTCACTGACACCATGGACGCCACCCTCAGGATCGGCCTCGACGCCGACCCCGCCGACCGCACCATCGACCTCTACGCCACGCCAGGCACCCTCGCCGGGTGGGCGCGCCAGGGCGTCACAGCACACCTCGAGATCGTCACCGACACCACCGCGCAACCGATGCTCGCCATCCCAAGCGCCGCCGTGCAACGCGATGGCCTCACACCCCTCATCTTCCGACGCGACCCCGACGACCCAAACAAGGCCATCCGCATCGAAGCCGACCTGGGCCTCGACGATGGACGCTGGGTCTCCGTCAACTCGGGCCTTGTGCGAGGCGACCAGATCGTGCTCGACGGCGCATTCCAGCTCATGCTCGCCACCTCCGATACCAACGCCAAGGGCGGCCACTTCCACGCCGACGGCACCTGGCACGCGGAGGACCACTAATGCTCAAGGGACTCATCCGCTTCTCGCTGAGCTACTCCGCGCTCGTCCTCGTGATCGCCGTCGGCGTCATCGCCTACGCCGCGTACCGCATCCCGAACATGAGCGTCGACGTCTTCCCCGAGCTCAACGCGCCCACCGTCGTCATCATGACCGAAGCCGGCGGCCTCGCCGCCGACGAGGTCGAGCAGTACGTCACCTTCCCCATCGAATCCGCGGTCAACGGCATGGGCGGCGTCCGCCGCGTACGCTCGTCCAGCGCGATCGGCCTCTCCATCGTCTGGGTCGACCTCGACTGGGGCGCCGACCTCCTCGAAGCACGCCAGCTCGTCGCCGAGCGCATCGCGCCCGTCCGCGAAGACATGCCGCCCGACGTCCACGTCGAGATGACACCCATCACCTCCATCGCGGGCGAGGTCATGCTGATCTCGCTCTCATCACCCGACGGCCGCGCGACACCCATGGAACTCCGCTCCTACGCGGAGTTCGAGCTGCGCACACGCATCCTCGCCGTGCCGGGCGTCGCCCAGTCCGTCGCCATCGGCGGCGAACTCCCCGAGTACCAGGTCAACGTCGATCAGGACCGCCTCCTCCTCTACAACCTGACCATCTCCGACGTCGCCGAAGCCGCCGCCGCCTCCCACTCCACCGACTCGGGCGGCTACCTCCCCAACGTCGACCACCTCGAACTCCCCATCCGACAGCAGTCCCGCGTTACCTCCGTCCGCGACATCGAGCAGACCATCGTCCGCTACACCGATGGCGTCCCCGTCACGGTCGGCCAGGTCGCCGACGTTCAGATGGGCCCCTCCCTCAAACGCGGCACCGCCTCCGAATCAGGCAGCCCCGCCGTCATCCTCACCGTCCAGAAGTCGCCCGGCGCCAACACCCTCGCCCTCACCGACCGCCTCGACGAACTCTTCGACCAGGCCGAGGCCACCCTCCCCGCCGGCATGGTCCTCAACCGCGACGTCATGCGCCAGTCGCACTTCATCAACCGATCCATCGACAACCTGCTCCACGTCCTGCGCGATGCCATCATCATCGTCGCCATCATCCTCATCCTCTTCCTGATGAACGTGCGCACCACGATCATCACCCTCACCGCGCTGCCCATCTCCATCGCCGCGGGCCTGCTCGTCATGGACTACTTCGGGCTCGGCCTCAACGTCATGACGCTTGGCGGGCTCGCGGTCGCCGTCGGCGTGCTCGTTGACGACGCCATCATCGACGTGGAGAACGTCTTCCGCAGGCTCAAGCAGAACGCCGCACGCCCCGACGCCGACCGGCGCAAGCCCGTCGAGGTCATCTTCGATGCCTCCAACGAGATCCGCCCCGCGATGGTCTTCGCCACCGTCATCATCGTGATGGTGTTCGTGCCCCTCCTGTTCCTCCAGGGGCTCGAGGGCCGCTTCTTCCGCCCGCTCGCGATCACCTACATGATCTCCATCCTCGCCTCGCTCATCGTTGCGCTCACCGTGACGCCCGCGATGTGCCGCTACCTCCTCCCAAGGGTGGGCCGGCGCACGGTGGCCCGGCTCGCCGAGCCGGGTTCGGACAACAGTGGGGCGGCATTGCAAGCCGCCTCCCCCGACGAGCCCAACCACGACCGCGACGCCGCGCTCGCCCGCCTCCTCAAACGCCTCTACGAACCAACCCTGCGCCTTGTCCTCCGCTGGCGCGCCGCGGTGCTCGCGCTCGCCGCCCTCGCCACCGCCGGCTCACTCTGGCTCGCCTCAACCTTCGGCACCTCCTTCCTCCCATCCTTCAACGAGGGCACCTTCACCGTCTTCCTCATGGCCCCGCCCGGAACCTCCCTCTACGAATCCGACCGCCTCGCCATCGGCATCGAAGAACGCCTCGCCGAGATCGAAGGCGTCCGCGCCGTCTCGCGCCGCACGGGCCGCGCCGAGCGCGATGAGCACGCCGAGCCCGTCTCCAACTCCGAGATCGAAGTCACCGTCCAGGCGGGCTACTCGCGCCTCGAAGTCCGCGAGCAGATCGACGCCATCATCGAGACCGTGCCCGGCATCACAACCATGGTCGGCCAGCCCATCGAGCACCGGCTGTCCCACGTCCTCTCGGGCACCCCCGCCGCCGTCGCCATCTCAGTCTTCGGCGATGACCTCTCCACGCTCCGCGACCTCGCCAAGCGCATCGAAGGCGAACTCAAGTCGCTCCCCGGCGCGCGCGATGTCAACGCCAACCGCGAGGTCATGATCACCAGCCTCCCCATCCGCTACCGCCACGCCGACCTCGCCGCCGTGGGACTCACGCCCGCGGACGCCGCGAAACAGGTCCGCCAGGCGATCTACGGCGAGACCGTCGCACGCATCAACCAGGGCGTCCGCCAGTACGACCTCGTCGTCCGCCTCGCGCCCGACCAGCGCGAATCCATCGACCAGATCAAGACCCTCATGCTCCAGGGGTGCTCCGGCGCCATCGTCCGCCTGCGCGACGTCGCCGACATCGGGCCCGAGCGCACGAGCAATCTCATCACGCGGGAGAACGCCCGACGCAAGGCCGTCGTCTCGCTCAACGTCGCAGAGGGCGCGAACCTGGGCGACCTCATCGCAGACGTGCGCGAGCGCGTCGATCCCATCGTCCACGCCGCGGGCTACTCCGTCTCCTACGGCGGGCAGTTCGAAGCCCAACAAGCCGCATCAAAGACCATTGCCGCAACCGGCGCGGGCGTCCTGCTCATCATGGTCATCCTCCTCCAACTCTCAACGGGCTCGCTCCGCTCGGCCATCCTCGTCATGCTCAACATGCCCCTCGCGCTCATCGGCGGCATCGCCGCCATCTACCTCACCGAAGTCGCCAACCCCTTCGACAACACGCTCGCCCTGCTCGGCCTCTCATCAGCGCCCTACCAGGCCCCCGTCATCTCCATCGCCTCACTCGTCGGCTTCATCACCCTCTTCGGCATCGCCGTCCGCAACGGCATCCTCCTCATCAACCACTACAACCACCTCATCGAACACGAGGGTTCAACGCTCGCCCAGGCCATCATGCGAGGCTCATCCGAGCGACTCGTCCCCATCCTCATGACCGCCGTTTCCGCCGCGCTGGGCCTGGTCCCACTCGCCCTGGCCGCGGGCGAGCCGGGCAGCGAACTGCTCGCCCCCCTCGCCATCGTCACGCTGGGAGGCCTCCTGACGTCGACTTTCCTGAATCTCATCGTTGTCCCCGCCGGCTACGCCTTCGTCTTCGGGTACGCTGAAGACAGAGCAGCCAAGCCGGCCAAGCCACCTGTCCCCAAGCGGGCCAAGCCCGCCCACCCATGAAGGAGTTGAACATGAACGACCTGCTCAAACTCGCCACCATCACCGCCGCCGCGCTCGCGCTCCCCCTCGCCATCACCGGTTGCAAGGAAGAGAAGCCCAAGGGCGACTCCACCCTCACCACCACAACCAACGGCGACCACGACGACGACGCCGACCACGACCATGACCACGCCGACGGCGACCACGATCACGACGATCACGACGGCATGGACGATGACGACCACGACCACGGCGAAGAAGTCGACCTCGGCTCCACAACCATCGGCCCATGGACCGTCGAGTGCGCACAGAGCCACGGCAATGTCGAAGCCGGCAAGGAAGGCCACCTCGTCGTCAAGCTCCCCTTCAACGACAACGGCCAAACCACCGTCCGCGCCTGGATCGGCACCAACGACCGCCTCTCATCCATGGTCGGCAGGGGCGAGTACGCCCCATCCCACGACGACTACGACATCCACGCCAACGCCCCCGACCCCCTCCCCGCCGATGCCAAGTGGTGGATCGAGATCGAGAAGCCCGACGGCACCAAAGCCGTCGGCTCCATCGCCTTCAAGTAACGCCCCCCGGTGGCCCGGCTCGCCGAGCCGGCTCCCCCCCCCGGTGGCCCGGCTCGCCGAGCCGGGTCCCTTCTCTTCGCTCTAAGCGGTGTGCCACTGCTCTTGAGCAGTGCGTCCCACCCAACAACTCCCCACGCCCTCATCCTCTCCCGCGCCCGGCGAGGAAGGTCGCACGCGCACAGCGTGAGAGGGTGCTTCGCGCGCACTGTGAGCCGGAGGACGATCAGCCGCAGGCAGATGACAACGAACCATCCCTCCGCCTACACTCGCCCCGATGACCACCCACCCCACCCATCCCGCACCCACCAAATCCTGGTGGCAACCGCGCGCAAGGACCGAAGGGGCTCATCACCCATCCCGCGCCGCATAGGGCGCAACCGAGCCCCCAACGTCCCGCTCGCCGGGATAAGGGCGCTCCACCCAACTCTCGGCCGATGTAAACCCCATCAACCCCGAGAGCCCCATGCGACCACCCTTCGACATCGCGGCCGACCTCGACACGCCCGTCTCGGCGTACCGTCGCCTCGCGCCCTTCAAGCCCTGCTTCCTCCTCGAATCCATCGAGGGCGGCGCACGCCTCGCGCGCTACTCCTTCATAGGCCTCGACCCCGCCTTCACACTCCGCATCGACTCCGGGGTGGGACAGCTCTCCGAGCTGTCTCCAGACCCGCAGGGTCGGCCTCCCTTCCCCACAACCCTCACCCTCAACAACGAACAACAACCCGGCCCAACCAACGCCGCCCAGTTCCTCCAGACCCTCCGCGACGCACGCGACCGCGCGCCCCTCCTGGCCCCATCAGTCCCGACCCTCCCCCTCGCCGGCGGCATCTTCGGCGCCATGGGCTACGACGCCGTCCGCTTCTTCGAGCCATCGCTCCTTGCCACACCCGCCGCGGCGCGCACGTCCGGCGAACCCCTCGCCCTCTACACCGCCCCGCGCTCCCTCCTCGTCTTCGACCACCTCACACGCCGCGTCGCCCTGCTCCACGCGGGCGAAGAGTGGGAACGCCAGTCCCTCCGCCGCGAAGTCATCCACGCCCTCCGCGGCCCGCTCCCCGACGACCACCCACGCACCGGTCACGCCCCACCGACCCACTCCGTCACCGAGCCCGACTACATCGACCAGGTCGCCCGCGCCAAGCACCACATCACCGAGGGCGACGTCTTCCAGCTCGTCCTCTCAATCCGCTCGACGGGCGAATGCCACACCGACCCGTTCCAGGTCTACCGCGCCCTGCGCCTGCTCAACCCATCGTCCTACATGTACTTCCTCGACATCGCGGGCATGAACGTCGTGGGCTCATCGCCCGAAGCGCTGTTCAAGCTGAATGATCGCGCCGCATCCCTCCGCCCCATCGCCGGCACCCGCCCGCGTGGCGACACCGATGAGGCCGACAACGCCCTCGAAGCCGAACTCCTCGCCGACCCCAAGGAAGCCGCCGAGCACGTCATGCTGGTTGACCTCGCGCGAAACGACCTGGGCCGCGTCGCCGTCCCCGCATCAGTGCGCGTCGACCCCTACCGCATCATCGAGCGCTACTCCCACGTCATGCACCTCGTCTCCGGCGTGCGCGCCGACCTCCTCCCAAGCTGCGACGCCTTCAACCTCCTCGCTGCCTCATTCCCCGCAGGCACGCTCGTCGGCACGCCCAAGGTTCGCGCCATGCAGCTCATCGACGAGATCGAACCCGTGAGCCGCGGCCTCTACGCCGGCTCGGTCGGCTACTTCGCCCGCGCCTCGCAGCACACACCAGCAAACGCCGACCAGGCCATCTGCATCCGCACCCTCACCTTCAACAACGGCCGCTACGCCTACCAGGCCGGCGCGGGCATCGTCGCCGACTCCAACCCCCAAGCCGAGTACAACGAAGTCCGCCACAAGGTCGCCGCCCTCGAAGCCGCCCTTGAACTCGCCCGCGAGGGCCTCTCATGAACGCAACCGCCACCCTCGAGCAACTCCTCGCGCACCAAGATCTCACCGAAGCGCAGGCCGATCAACTCCTCCGCGCCCTCGCTTCATCCGAGATTGCCCCCGCGCTCGCCGGCGCCCTCCTCACCGCCCTCCGCGCCAAAGGCGAAACCCCCGACGAGATCCGAGGCTTCGCCCGCGCCATGCGCGACATGGCCACACCCCCAACCTTCCCAGTCCCCGACAACGCCTGCGACATGGTCGGCACCGGTGGCGACGGCGCGCACACCTACAACCTCTCCACCGGCGCCGCCCTCCTTGCCGCCGCCGCCGGCGTCCCCATCGTCAAGCACGGCAACCGCTCGGTCTCCTCCAAATCCGGCGCCGCCGACCTCCTCGAACACCTCGGCATGCGCTTCACATCCAACCAACCAACGCGTGCCACTGTTGGGTCCTCCCAACAGTGTCTTCCCACTGACCAGGGCGCGCTCTTCGAGCGCACCAACTTCACCTTCCTCTACGCCCCCAACCACCACCCCGCCATGGCCGCCATCGCGCCCATCCGCAAGGCACTCGCCGTGCGCACCATCTTCAACGTCCTCGGCCCACTCACCAACCCCGCCGCCCCACCCTACGCCGTCATCGGCGCGTTCTCACTCGACACCGCCCAGCGCATGGCCGAGGCCTTCGCGGGCCTGCCCATCAAGCGAGTCTTCGTTATCCACGGCTCACCCGCCTGGGACGAACCCACTCCCGTCGGCCCCTTCCACCTCTTCGACGTCACACCCAACAACGTCACCCAGACAACGCGCGACCCCGCCGACCTCGACATCCCCCGCTGCCAACCCGAAGACCTGAAGGGCGGCGACGCTCCCCATAACGCCGCAGCACTGCGCCGCGTCTTCGCAGCCTCCGGTGGCCCGGCTCGCCGAGCCGGGTCTTCTTCTCGTTCTTCTCCTTCTCCCAACGGTTCAGACCAAGCCCACCGCAACGCCCTCCGCCTCGCCGCCGCCCTCGCCCTCGAAGTCACCAACATCGAGCCCGACCCCACCGCCGCCCTCACCCGCGCCACTCAAGCCATCGACGACGGCTCAGCAAACCGACTCCTCGATGCGATCGGCAGCGCACCATGACCAATGCGCCCGCCGACTTCCTCGCCGCCATGGCCGCCCATTCCCGTGAGCGCTGCGCCATCGCATCGAAGCAGACCCCTATAGATCAACTCCGCGCCGCCGCAACTTCGGCCCCACCACCCATCCCCCTCACCCTCAACACCTTCGACCTCATCGCCGAGATCAAACCCACCTCTCCCGCCGAGGGCCCCTTGGTGGCCCAGCTCGCCGAGCTGGGTTCTTCGCCATTGTCTGACACGCTCACCATCAGAGCCCGCGCATACGAGTCCGCCGGCGCCGCCGCCATCTCCATCCTCACCGAGCCCTCCCGCTTCCACGGCTCGCTCGACCTCCTCGCCCACATCGCCGCAAGCGCCACCATCCCCGTCATGCGCAAGGACTTCCTCATCGACCCCTACCAGGTCGTCGAAGCCCGCGCCGCCGGCGCATCCGGCGTCCTGCTCATCGCCCGCATCCTCGACGACCAAACCCTCGACGCCATGCTCGCCGAGGCCCGCAACCTCGACATGTTCACCCTCACCGAAGCCTTCGACCAGCAAGACCTCGCCCGCATCACCGCCGCGCTCACACGCGCCGAGAGCGCCCCGGTACGAGCCCCGGACGAAGTGAGGGGTTCTTCCTCTCCTCCTCCTCCTCCTCCTTCCCCTTCTTCTCCTCAATCCCACCTCGTCGGCCTCAACTGCCGCGACCTCTCCACCCTCCACATCAACCCCGCCCGCTTCATCGAACTCGCCAACCACTTCCCACCCAACCACCCCTGCGTCGCCGAATCCGGCATCGCCACCCCCGACGACGCCGCCCACATCGCACAACTCAACTACAACCTCGCCCTCGTCGGCACCTCACTCATGCGCGCCGAGTACCCAGAACAGGCCGCCCGCGCCATCATCAACGCAGGACGCGAGGCCCGCGCATGAAAGCACACCAGACCCGCATCAAAGTCTGCGGCATCATAACCCGCGAGGGGATCGAGGCCGCGATCAGCGCCGGTGCCCACACCGCCGGTCTCGTCCTCGCCGAGTCCCCGCGGCGCGTCACCCCCGCGCAAGCCGCCGACCTCTGCGCGCGCCTCCCACCATTCGTCACACCAACCTTCGTGTACCGACACCCACCCGAAGACCTCGTGCACGCCGTCGCCAACCTCATACCCCACGCCACCCACCAGTCCGACGCCAACGACTTCGCCGATGCCCTCTCCACCATCCCGCGCGCACAGCGCCTGCCAGTGTTCCGCGTGGAACCGGGTTTCGAGGACACACTCGACACCTTCATTTGCTCAACCCCAACCCCGACTGTACTGGTAGAAGGGCCCAGGTCCGGCACGGGCCAACTCGCAGATTGGAGCCGCATCACCCCATTCACCGACCGCGCCCGCATCGTCCTCGCCGGCGGCCTCAACCCGTCCAACGTCGCCGAGGCGATCCGGACCGTTCGCCCGTTCGCCGT
Source organism: Phycisphaerales bacterium (assembly GCA_965228605.1). Taxonomy (GTDB): domain Bacteria; phylum Planctomycetota; class Phycisphaerae; order Phycisphaerales; family UBA1924. Next base: position 1,308,656 of record OZ245825.1, on the reverse strand, counting down.
CGATGTCTCCTCGGGCGTCGAGTCCTCGCCGGGCGTCAAGGACGCCCGCCTCATCCACGCCTTTGCGGAGGCCGTGCGCGCCGCGGACGCTACGCTCAACACCACGAACCCATGACCGACGCAAACCCCATCCCGCAAGCCGAGCGCAGGCAACTCCTCACCGCGCTCCTCGAAGGCAAACTCCCCGACCAGCGAGGCCGGTTCGGCCCCTTCGGCGGTCGCTTCGTCCCCGAGACCCTCATCCCCGCCCTCGAACGCTTCGAGGCCGCGGCGCGCGAAGCCTTCGCCGACGAGATGTTCCACGTGGAACATCGAGCCCAGCTCAAGGACTGGGTCGCCCGCCCCACGCCCATGTGCCCCGCCCCGCGCCTATCCGACGCATGGGGGGCGCACATCTACCTCAAGCGCGACGACTGCGCGCACACCGGCGCACACAAGATCAACAACGCAATAGGCCAGGCCCTCATCGCCAAACGCATGGACACCAAGCGCATCGTCGCCGAGACCGGTGCGGGCCAGCACGGCGTCGCCACCGCCGCCGCGTGCGCACGACTCGGTCTCCCCTGCATCGTCTACATGGGGGCAAAGGACGCCGAGCGCCAGGCGCCCAACGTCGTCCGCATGGAGCGCCTGGGCGCAGAAGTCCGGCGTGTCAGTTCGGGCGACGCCACCCTCCGCGCCGCCATCGACGAGGCCCTGCGCCATTGGGTCGCCGACCCCCTCGACACGCATTATCTCCTCGGCTCGGCGGTCGGCCCGCACCCGTTCCCGTGGGTCGTGCGCGAGCTGCAATCGGTCATCGGGCGCGAAGCGCGCGAGCAACTGCAGGAGCGCCTCGGCGGCGCGCCCGATGCCGTGGTGGCGTGTGTCGGTGGCGGCTCCAACGCCATCGGCTTCTTCCACGGCTTCCTCGCCGACGAGTCGTGCGCCATCATCGGCGTGGAAGCGGGCGGGACCTCGCCCGAGCCTGGTCACAACTCTGCGACCCTCGCCACCGGCAAGGCAGGCGTGCTCCACGGCACCTACTCGACCCTGCTGCAAACAGATGACGGCCAGGTCATGGACACCCACTCCGTCTCGGCCGGCCTCGACTACCCGGGCGTCGGCCCCGAGCACGCGTTCCTTCGCGCCATCGGACGCGTCACCTACACCACCGCAACCGATGATGAAGCCATGAGCGCGCTGGACGAGTGCTGCAGGCTCGAGGGCATCCTCCCCGCGGTCGAATCGGCCCACGCCCTCGCCGGCGCGAAGCGCATCGCCGCCGAGCGTCCGGGCATCAACATCTGCATCAACCTCTCGGGGCGTGGCGACAAGGACATGCCCATCCTCATGAAGTGGTTTGGCGAAGGCGGTGGCGCGTGAGTGGTGCAGCGGCCATCGAGTCCGCGGTTCGCACGGGGCACGAGCGGGATGGCATCGCGCTGGTGGCGTATCTCACCGCGGGCTACCCGACGCGCGAGCGGTTCATTGACAACTTGTGCGCGGCGAGCGCCGTGGCGGACGTCGTCGAGATCGGCGTGCCATTCTCCGACCCGATGGCCGATGGGGTGACGATCCAGGACGCGTCGCGTGTTGCCATCGAGCAGGGCGCATCACTCGGGTGGCTGCTCAACGCCCTCGCCGAGATGGGCGATCTGCCGGCGCCACTCATCCTGATGTCGTACCTCAACCCGATGCTCCGGTTCGGGTTCGCGGCGCTCGCGGCGCGGGCGGGCGGTGCGCAGGTCGCGGGGGTCATCATCCCCGACCTCCCGTTCGACGAGGCCGACGTCATGGCGCGCCCCCTCGTCGATGCGGGCCTCGGCGTGATCCAGATGGCGACACCCGTCACAACGGGCGACCGCCTCGCGAAGGTGTGCAGCGCAACCTCGGGCTTCCTCTACGCCGTGACATCGACCGGCACGACTGGCGGCGCGAAGGGCGGCACTCTCGATACCGATGGCGTGCGCGCCTACCTGGGGTCGTTGCGCGACGTCTGCACGAAGCCGATCTGCGCTGGCTTCGGCATCCGCACGCGCGACCATGTCGATGCGCTGCGCGGCGCATGCGACGGCGTGATCGTCGGCTCGGCGCTCATCGAGGCCATCGGGCGCGGCGAGGACCCCGCGGCGCTGCTCGCGAGCTTGCGCTGAGGGCCGGTGTAACTGGCGGACACCGCCATGCGGAGCTTGTACTGTGGCGAGCAACAAGGGTCAGCATGGCGCAGACGACGATGCGATCGAGCCGCATCCCCTCTCGACTTGGCACGAGACGCCCTACATCCTCGCCGCACTGTGGGGTTGGGCCTCACTCAGCCTTACAGCATCACTCTGCGGGTCAGAGGTGAACGGCGCGAAGTTCGCGGTCCACTCATCCCTACTCGCGATCTGGCTCGCCCGCCTCGCGGTTGCCCGACTCCGGCGAGAGCGAAACCGCGTATGGGTGCTCTACATCGTGACAGCGGTGTTCGCACTACCCATCTGGCTCGGCGTCGAAGCGATCATTGAGATCTGCTGAATGGGTGCGTTAGTCGTCTTCACTCTCAACCACGTCCGCCGCGCTCTCCTCGGCTTCCTGCTGATCGAGCCTGATCGCCGATTCAGAGATCAAGTCGTAGCACGTCGCGAGCAGGCCCGCGAGGGGGAACTTGCCCTTGTCGAAGGGGCTCGGGCCGAGCCGGCGCAGAAGCGGGTGGCTCACCTCGGGCGGGCGGATGGGTGTCTGCACTTCGCTCAGCGCGGGGCCCGCGGTCCAGAAGCCATCCAGCTGCTCGTCGAGCGGCGCCCTGCAGCGCTCGACGCCCTCGTGGGCGGCGACGGTGCCGGGCATCGGCGGGCGGTCGTCGCCGGCGCCCGGGTTGGTGCGGCGCATGCGGAGCTCGCCGAGCAGGTCGTCGAGCGGGAGGCCACGCAGCTCGAAGAGCTTGACGGGCTCGCGGTCGACCATCTGCGCGGCGATGAGCCAGGCGCAGCAGGAGTAGACGGTCCATCCGCCGCCGTTGTTGGCGCCGCGTGCGCCGAGGGTGCTCGTGATGCGCTCGGGGCCGATGGCGGGCGGGATGAGCGAGACGCCCCGCGAGGCGAATGCCTCCTCGATGCCCTCGTTGACGCTGCCCGAGAGGATGTCCGCGGCGTGCGAGGCCTGGTCGGCGAGGGTGTCGAGCACGCGCGACCACTCGGAGGGTGTAAGCATGGGAAAGTCGACGACGACCTCGATGCTCCGCGGCGCCGGCCCCTGCACCGCGGCGGTGATGCGCCCGACCTCGAGCGCGCTGCGGCGCGTCTGGCCCTTGGTCGCCCACTCGAGCGCCTCGATCATGATGTCGGCGGGGGCTTCGCGCTCCGCGATGTCGAGCATGGCGCGCCCGGCCCAACCGAGCGTGTTCGGCCAGTCCTTCGCCGCGAGCCTGAGCCCGCCCACGACGCGGCGTGGCTTCTCAGGTTTGCGCGGCATGTTGTACGGGTTGCCGGCGATGGTCACGCCACGCCCTCCTGATCGAAGACAGACGCGGAGCGGAGTTCGAGCACCTCGCGGAGCTGCTCGGTGCTCAGCTCGGTGAGCCACGCCTCATCGGAGCCGATGACGCCCTCGGCGAGTTCGATCTTGCTCTCGATCATCTGGTCGATGCGGTCTTCGAGCGTGCCCGAGACGATGAACTTGTGGACGTGGACGTTCTTGGTCTGGCCGATGCGGAAGGCGCGGTCGGTGGCCTGGTTCTCGACGGCGGGGTTCCACCACCTGTCGAAGTGGAAGACGTGGGTCGCGGCGGTGAGGTTGAGGCCGAGGCCGCCGGCCTTGAGCGAGAGGATGAAGATCGGCGCGGTGCCATCGGCGCGCTGGAAGCGGTCGACCATCTCCTGGCGCTTCTTGGGCGGGACGCCGCCGTGGAGGAAGAGGACGTCGCGGTCGAAGGCGTGGCGCAGGATGGGAACGAGCAGGTCGCCCATGGCGCGGAACTGCGTGAAGATGAGCGACTGCGCGCCCGACGACATGACCTCGTCGAGCATCTCGATGAGCCGGATGCACTTGCCCGAGCGCGCCGCGGTGTGCGAGCCCTCGGCGATGCGGTCGGCGTCGATCTGCGCGGGGTGGTTGCAGATCTGCTTGAGGCGGATGAGCGCCGTGAGGACGAGCCCGCGCCGGTGCTGGGGGTCGGCCTCGTCGACGTCGTGCATCATGCGCTTGACGTACGCCTGGTAGAGCTCGGCCTGCTCGGAGGTGAGCTGGCAGTACTCCTTGGTCTCGACCTTGTCGGGGAGGTCGGTGATGACCTTGGGGTCGGTCTTGAGTCGGCGGAGCACGAACGGGCGGACGAGTTCGCGGAGCTGGCCCGAGCGGTCGGCGTCGCGGTGACGTTCGATGGGCACGCCGAAGAGCCTGCGGAACTCGCCCGCGCTGCCGAGCAGGCCCGGGTTGCAGAAGTCCATGATGGACCAGAGTTCGGAGAGCCGGTTCTCGACGGGCGTGCCCGTGAGGGTGATGCGGCGCGGTGCGTTGAGTCGGCGGACCGCCTTGCTCTGCTTGGCCTGGGGGTTCTTGATGTTCTGCGCTTCATCGAGCACGACGCGGCGCCACCCGATGAGCTCGAGAGATTCGACGTCGCGCTGGGCGAGGCCGTAGGTGGTGACGACGAGGTCTGACTGGTTGGCGGCGTCGATGAAGGCGTCGCCCGTGAGTCGCTCGGGGCCGTGGTGGACGAGGACGGCGAGGTCGGGGGTGAAGCGGCGCGCTTCGCGCTCCCAGTTGCGGACGATGGACATGGGGACGACGAGCAGCGTCGGGCCTTCGCTGACGCCGTCGTGGCGCTGGGCGCGCTCGTGTTCGAGGAGGGCCAGGAGCTGGATGGTCTTGCCCAGGCCCATGTCGTCGGCGAGGCACGCGCCGAGGCCGAGCGAGTCGAGGAAGGCGAGCCAGGAGACGCCGCGCTGCTGGTACTCGCGGAGGTGGCCGTGGAACCCCTCGGGGGGTTCGAGCTCGGGGAGGCGCATGTGCTCGGTGGTGGAGCCACCCAGGAGCATGGAGACCCACCCGTGGGCGTCGACGCCCGTGATGTTGAGGCCCGAGTTGCCGGCTTCGCGCGTGTAGGCCATGTGGAGGGCGCGCCCGATCTCCATCTGGCCCCCCGGGTTCTCGCGGACGAAGGCGATGGCGGCGCGCATGTGCTCCGGGCGGACCTCGATCCACTGGCCGTTGAGTCGGACGAGGGGCGTCTTCTGGGCGGCGAGGCGCTCAAACTCCTCGAGGGAGAGCGGCGTGTCGCCGACCGCGAGTCGCCATTCGTAATCGACGAGGGAGTTGAGCCCCATGCGCGGGCGTGCGGCGGAAGAGGGGGACGGTGCGCCGTCGGGGCCCGAGAGCTCGTCGGAACGGAGGAGCAGGCGTGCGCCGAGGCGGGCCGCGGACGAGTCCCACCAGCTCGGGGCGCGGACGGAGACGCCCTGCTCGATGAGGAGCGGGCGGACCTCGCGCAGGAGGTCGTAGGCTTCGCGCGTGGTGAGCTCGATGGACTCGGGGGCGGATTCGCTCAGCGCGCGTTCGAGCTTGGGGTAGATGCGTACCGCGCGCCCGAGCTCGGCGAGCAGGAGTTCCTGCGGGGAGTCGAGCCTGCGCCCCTCGATGGTGACCGATTCGGCGCGGAGGAGCCAGACGTCCGCCGCTTCAACGACGAGTTCCGGGCGGTCGACGCACATGAGGCGGAAGCGGAGCGGCCAGCGCACGCCGTCGCTCGGCGCAGCGAGGTCGGGGGGCAGGACATCGTCGTCGGGCTCGTCGAGGACGAGCTGGAGCTTCCACGATGCATCGCGCCCGTGGTCTTCGAGGGTGGCGACCCAGGTCTGGAGGGTGCGGGCGATGCCGATGGGGTCGGTGGACGCGAGCTTGATCTCGGTGGTCTGGTTGAGCAGGCCCGAGAGGATGGCGACGTGGGGGTCGGCCTCGGGGTCGCGGTCTTCGATGGCCTCGTGGAGGTCCTCGTCGAGCATGGTCTGGCGCGCGAGGCCATCGACCACGGCGGAGATGAACGAGCGGGTGACGTTCCACCCGTCGTGCTCCTGGGCGTCGACGACGGCCCGGGCCGATGGTGGCATGGCCGAGAGGAGGCGGGCGGTCTCGCCGCCGATCTCCTTGTCGCTCAGCCAGGGGGCCCACTCGCCTCGCACGCTCTTGCCGCCACGGAAGTCGAGCATGGGGACGAAGCGCTGTTCGGAGAGGAGGCGGATGCCGAGGCGGGCGGCGGTGGCGAAGTACCACGCGGAGTCGGCGAGGTAGAGGCGGCCATTGGTTGCCCCCAGGTCGCCGCCTCGCGTGGAGCGTTCGCTCAGATCGACGAGGTGTTCGAGGATGCGGGGGGCGTGGGCCGCGGGGCAGGCGAGGGTGGGGACCGACCAGGTCTCGAAGGATGCGGCGCCCGCGGCCTCATCGTCGGTCGAGCCCGAGTGATGGGCGAGGGTCGGGCTCGCGGTGGGTGAGCCATCGGCGGTGGGGAGGCGGAGTTCGATGGTCGCTTCGCGGAGCTCGGCGGGCATGGGCCCGAGGGCCTGCCTGAGCCGCCCGGGGTCCGCGGCGAAGGGGTGGGCGCGCTCGGCGGCCATGCCGTCCGCGGCCTCGCCCGTCTCTGCCCAGAGGTGGAGGTCGGTGCCCGTGAAGTTCGCGTGTACAACCGCCATGTGCTGGTAGCCACCTGCCCCGAGTGTGAAGACGAATCAAAGCCGAATGGGAGCGCAGGGACTCGAACCCTGGACCAGCGGATTAAAAGTCCGATGCTCTACCAACTGAGCTACGCTCCCGCGCGTGGGGTCAGTCCGCTCGCCCGCGCGAGGCCGATGGTATGGCGCACGCGGGCCCGAGCCGAGCGGGTGCGCGGAATCGGGGGCTTGCGGGCGGGGCCGCGCGTGGGTCGGGTGGGTGTCCTAGAATGTCGGTTGGCCATGAGCAGTCCGACCTCGACAGATTCGGTGGTGTTGGAGGCGTTCGTCCGCGATCGGGTGTTGCGCGCGGTCGAGGTGATCGGCTCGCTCGGCGCGCAGTCGGCGCGGATCGGGGCGATCGGGAGCGCGATCGCGGGGGCGCTGGCCCGTGACGGGCGGGTGTACACGCTCGGCAACGGCGGCTCGGCCGCGGAGGCGCTGCACCTGGCCGAGGAATTGATCGGTAAGTACAAGTCGCCCCGTGCGCCGCTCGCGGGCGTCTGTCTGAATGCCGACCCCACGGCCCTGACGTGCATCGCCAACGACTACGGCTACGACGAGGTCTTCGCCCGCCAGGTCGAGGGGCTCGCGCGGGAGGGCGATGTGGTCGTGGTCTTCTCGACGTCGGGCAAGAGCGCGAACATCCTGCGGGCGCTCGATGCGGCGCGCGAGCGGGGCGCGACGACGATCGGCCTGCTGGGCAAGGGCGGCGGCCCGGCGCTGCCGCTGTGCGATCACGCGCTGGTCGTGCAGGCCGATGAGACCGAGCACATCCAGGAAGCGCACCAGGTGGTGCTGCACCTGATCCTCGAGATCGTCGAGGCGCGGGTGTCGAACGGGTAGATGGGGGATTCGGCGATGCGCCGCGGCCCGGAGTCTGGCAGCATCGTGGACGGGCTCGTCGCGGCGTACCGCGCGGGGATGTTCCCGATGGCGTGCGCCTACACGGGCGAGGTGCGCTGGTACACGGCCGACCCGCGCGGCGTCCTGCCGTTGACGCCCGAAGAGGGGCTGCACGTGCCGCGCTCGGTCGAGCGGGCCATGCGGAACCGCGGGTTCATCGTGACGGCCGACACGGCGTTTGCGCAGGTGATGCGGCTCTGCGCAGCGCCGCGCGATGAGGACGATGAGCCGTGGATCGATGAGACGCTCATCGACTGGTACACGCAGATGTTCGATGCGGGGTATGCGCACAGCGTGGAGGCGTGGCTGCCCCGCGCCGATGGGTCGCTCGCGTTGGTGGGGGGGATCTACGGCGTGTCGGTCGGCGGGGCGTTCTTCGGCGAGTCGATGTTCTGCACGCCGCGTGAGCGCCGGGAGGATGGGACGCGCGACCCGCTCGATGGCACCGATGCGTCGAAGGTGTGCCTCGTGACGCTCGTGCGCCACCTGGCGGCGTGCGGGTACACGCTGTTCGATACGCAGATGGTGACGGACCACGTGAGGCGGTTCGGGGGCCATGAGATCGGTGGGGGGGCGTATCGGGTGCGGCTCGGGTTGGCGGTCGAGATGGGGGATCGGTGGCGGGCCCCGCGCTCGCACTCTGCTTGAACCACGGAGGCCGCAGGGGGGCACAGGGAGCGAGTTGGCGTCGGGTAGCATGGGGTGATGAACGCCAGATGCCATTTGATCGTGCCGGGTTGTGTGTTGATTGCGTTGCCTTTGCTTGGGATGAGCGCCGGTGGTGGGGCGCCGGCCGGGGTGGTGGGCGGGGCAGCGCTGGCAGCGCAGCCCGCCGGCCTCACCGACGCCGAGCGGTTTGCCCGCGATGTGACGGTGCATGTCGTCCTCCACGAGCTGGCCCATGCGCTGGTCCGCGAGTTCGACCTGCCGGTCCTCGCCAACGAGGAGACGCTCGCTGATGCGTTTGCCACGCACTACCTGACGCACCACATGCCCGACCGCGCCCACGATGTGCTCGAGGCGCGGATCACATCGCTCATGATCGAGGCGGGTGAGGTGCCGCGGGGCCAGTGGACGGTGAGCGGTGAGCACAACAGCGATGCCCGGCGGGCGTTCCAGATCGCGGCCCTCGCGGTCGCGGCCAACCCCGAGAAGTACACCGACCTCGCGGAGGGCATCGGTATGGAGGAGGGCGACATCGCCGCGGCCCGCGACTACGGCACGGAGGTGCACCGCTCGTGGCGTCGCACGCTCGGCCCGCTGTGGATGCCCGACGGCGAGGCATCGCGTGAGACGCGGTTCACGCGCGACGCGGGCAACGCGCTCATCGGGCGGCTGTGCGATGCGGGTCTCGAGCGCGAGCTGCGCGCAGCCCTCGGGCGGTTCGACTGGCACTCGCAGGTCACGATCGCGCTGGCCGAGGGCGACGGCGGCGCGGGCTGGAGCCGCTCGCGGCGGACGATCACGGTCAACAGCGGCTACATCGAGCGCTTCGTGGGCCAGGGGGAATCGGCGAGCGGCCGGTGAGGGGTGCTCCGGGAGCAGATGCACCGCGGAGGCGCGGAGAGCGCGGAGAGATTGCGAGTGCGCACAAACAGGGCACGGCCCAACAGCCGCCTCGCCGCAATCGGCGTTGAACCACAGAGGTCACGGAGGTGCACAGAGCCAGAGAGTGTGAAGATGGATGCTGCGCACAGAAAGGGGCGCGACCCGGCGGCCGCGCCCCTCAAGCCCTTCTTCTCTCTGTGCCCTCTGTGGTTCAACTCCGGCGCATCAAGCAGCGAGCTTGACGGGCGCGCTCACCTCGCTCACGCTGGCCTCGCCGCCGGCGCCGAAGTTGACGGTGAACTGCGCGACCGACCCCTTGAGCCCCGCGCGCACGCCGGTCACCTGGTAGGTGATACCGCCGACGGCGCCGGCCGCGCTGGTGGGCAGCGTCTCATCGGTAAACGTCTTGCCGGGCGCGGGGCCGAGGTATTCGAACGCGCCCGATGCGCCGATCCGTCGCATGACTTCATAAGAAGTGCCCGACGTGCCGGTCGGGTTGGTGCACTTCCATGTAAGAACCAGCGCGCCGTTCTGCTCGAGGGCAACGCTGAAGTCCGAGCAGCGCCCGGGCGGTGGCGCGACGCCGGGCGTGGCCGGCGCGGGGATCTGCGCGAGCGCGTAGACGTTGGGGTTGCCGGTCGACTCGGCGTGGTTCTTGATCTGCTCGATCATGTCCGAGCCGGCGTCGTCATCGCCGACCATCGCGGCGACCGCGTCGTGGAAGACCTGCGTCGCGGCCTTGGACGCGGCGCGGGCTTCCTGCGCGGCGGTGTAGGCATCGCGGGCCGCGGAGGTGAGCGATGCGAGGTTGACCACCTGCGGCCCGGTCAGGCCGATGGCGTCGACGTTCGTGGTCCAGGGCGCGATGCGGTTCTCGAAGAACTCGATGCGCGCGAGCTTACTGTCTGGAAGAGTGGCCATGACTGGGCCTCCGTTCGTGCGTGTGTGGGGGGAGAGTGTGTGGAGGTCGGACGCGCGACGACCACACGCGACGCCGCGCCGGCGCCCCCGGACGATCGGGGGCCGCCGAACCGCGGACATCGGCGCGGGCGTGCCGCGCGTTGAGCGCATGTCGCAAGTTCAGCGCAGAACGCCGGGCCGCGCAACTCTTGCACCCCGCCGTCGACAACCGCCGTCCACGGCGCAGAGCCGACCGTGGACGGAAGACGACCGACGGTGGACCGCGCGGGGCCGACCGTGGACGGAAGACGACCGACCGTGGACCGGCGACGATCGACCGTGGACGGTCGATGCCCGACGGTGGACGGGCGATGACCCACCGTGGACGGCGCGGGGCCGACCGTGGACGGGCGGGAGCCGACGAGGGACCGCGCGGGGGGGACTATGGATGGGCGTGATGCGAGGATGCCCCGCTCCCGACGTCGAGCGTCTCCGCCCGGAGGGCGCGCGCACGTAGCCAGGGGCGCGGCGAGCGCAGCGAGCAAGCCCCTGGACCTGGGTGTGACATTGCACCCCGCCCGGAGGGCGGACGAACGCGCGCGAGCAACCCCGTCCGCCCTCCGGGCGGTGTGCATCAAGGGGCCGTGATCCAGGGGCTTGCTGCGCTGCGCCCCTGGCAACCTGCGCGCGCCCTGCGGGCGTCAGAGTGCGCGGCGAGCCGCGGCCCTCCGGCCTCCTCTCCCGCAGGGAGAGGCCGGGAGAGGGCTTCGTGATCTCATCTTGTTTCTCTACACGCTCGGTGAACGCTCCGGTGACGACTGCGCGGAGCCGCGATCGCTCGGCCTCTTGCGCAGTCGAGCACGTGGAGAAGAAGACAAGAAGACGAAGCCCTCACCCCGGCCCTCTCCCTGCGGGAGAGGGAGCCGGAGGCCGCACGTCGCGCGCAATGATGGGCTTGCCGGGACGTGGGGGCCGGCCGGTTGATCTCAGGCCCAGCCGCGAGGCCGGCTCGTCTGGTTGGGGGTTGTGAGGATGATGCTTCAGAGCTAATCTCGGGCCAGGGTCTACCTGGAGGGCTCGCTTATGGAGTTTGCCGAACGGCTGATGCAGTTGGCGGAGCGCGTTCCCGCATCGCGCCAGCACGCCCAGACGGAAGAGGCGACCAAGAACGCGCTCGTGATGCCGTTCATACAGTCGCTTGGCTACGACGTCTTCAATCCTCGCGAGGTGGTGCCCGAGTTCACCGCCGATGTCGGGATCAAGAGGGGCGAGAAGGTCGACTACGCCGTTATGGCCAACGGCGAGCCGATCATCCTCTTTGAGTGCAAGTGCGTGGGGGCGGACCTGAGCCGCTACGGCTCGCAGTTGTACCGCTATTTCAGCACGACCCCGGCTCGGATCGCAGTGCTCACCGACGGGCTGGTCTACCGGTTCTACAGCGACCTCGACGAACCCAACAAGCTCGACCCTTCGCCGTTCATGACGATTGACATCGCCAACGACCCGCTCACCAGGGTCGAGGAGTTGAAGAAGCTCACGAAAGAGGCGTTCGACCTTGAGCCGGTTCTGGCTGTCGCCGAGCGCCTGAAGTATTCGTGCGCCATCCAGGCCGTGCTGACCCGTGAGCTGGCCTCGCCAGGGGATGACTTCGTGCGCTTCATCGCGGCCGGGGTCTACGACGGGCGGATGACGACCCGCGTGATCGAGAAGCTCCGCCCGCTGATCGTTGATGCGGGCTCGGCTCTGATCACCGAGCGCGTCGAGGCCCGCCTTGAGGCTGCGCTGGAGCGCAACCGGGCCGGGTCAACAGCGGGCCCGCCCGGCAGCGCGCCGGATGGCCGGGGCTCTGAGGAGGTCACGGCGGACGAGGGGGCCGCCAAGAAGGAGGTCGAGACGACGATCGAGGAGTTGGAGGGGTTCTACGCCGTGAAGGCGATCCTCCGCGAGGACATCGATTCAGCCCGCATCACCGGGCGCGATGTCAAGAGCTACTTCGGGGTCCTGCTCGACGACAACAATCGGAAGCCCATCTGCCGACTGTGGTTCAATGGGCGGTCAAAGTACCTCGGCGTCTTCGATGCGGCCAAGGAGGAGTCGCGCATCCCGGTCGGCACAGTGGACGATATCTTCAAGCACGCGGATGCCATCCGCGCCTCGCTCCGGTGCGTGCACCCGGCCACCTGACCTGTGGGTATCCGCCGCCGCACCTACGACCTTCTTCAGCCCGCCAGGCCCGGTGATGTGCCGAGCGCATTCGTGGATTGGTCGATCATCGGCCTCATCCTGATTTCGCTGGCCCTGCTGGTCATCGAGACGGTCGATTCGATCGGCTCCGCGTACCCGGCGTTGTTCAGGGCCGCCGACATGGCGATCCTTGTCGTGTTTGCGCTCGAGTACGTGCTCCGGCTGTGGTCGTGTGTGGAGGAGCCGCGGTACTCGGCGCCGCTTCGGGGACGCCTGCGGTTTGCGAGACGTCCCGTGATGCTCGTCGACCTGATCGTGATCCTGCCGCTGGTCCTGCCGATGCTCGGCGGCGAACTCGTCACCCTCCGCCTCCTTCGCATGCTCCGCTTCCTGCGGCTGGCGAAGCTTGGTCGCTACTCGACGGCGATGCAGACCCTGGGGCGAGTGATCGCTTCCAAGGGTCCGGACCTCGCCGCACTCTTCACTGTGCTGGTCATGCTCCTGATCGTGGCCTCAACGCTCATGTACTTCGCTGAGCACGACGCGCAGCCGGACGCCTTTAGCTCGATCCCCGCCGCGATGTGGTGGGCGGTGGCGACGCTGACGACGGTGGGGTACGGGGATGTGTACCCGGTCACCCCGCTGGGCCGCCTGCTTGGCTCCGTGATTGCCATCCTCGGCATCGGCTTCATTGCGCTGCCCACCGGCCTCCTCTCCGCCGGGTACGTGGATGAGATTGCCCGTCAGCGTGCCCAGCCGCCCGACTGAGCGTCGATGGGTGTCGCCGAGCAGGCGTGACAGGATGCGGATGGGCGGCTGCGCGCACCTCGTCTCCCCCTCCGCGTCCTCCGCGCCTCCGCGGCGCATCCGGCTCGGGCTGCGCCCGATGACAGGTCGGAGACCTGTCCCACCCGAAGCCCGGAGCCCGGAACCCGAGGCCCGCCCTCAGCCCTCCGCGCCTCCGCGGTGCATCCCGCTCGGGCTGCGCCCGATGACAGGCCCGCGACCTGTCCCACCCGAAGCCCGGAGCCCGAATCCCGAGGCCCGCCCTCACCCCTCCGGGCCTCCGCGGTGCATCCCGCTCGGGCTGCGCCCGAAGACGGGTCGGCGACCCGTCCCACCCGAAGCCCGGAGACCGAGACCCGAGACCCCAAACCCGAGACCCCAGACCCGCGTTCACCCCACCTCCACCCGCGTCCCAATGTTCTCCCCCTTCACCGCCTTCGCGATGTTGCCCTCCACAGAGAAATCGAACACCACGATCTCGATGGCGTTGTCGATCGCCATGGCCATCGCGGTCAGGTCCATCACGCCCAGGCGTTGGTCGATGGCGTCCTGGGCCTTGATCGTTGTGTAGCGCTTGGCGTTGGGGTTGGTCTTCGGATCGGCGTCGTAGACGCCGTCGACCTTGGTCGCCTTGAGCACGGCGGCGCAGCCGAGTTCGGCGCCGCGGAGGCAGGCGGTGGTGTCGGTGGTGAACATCGGGTTGCCCACGCCGCCGCCGAGGACGACGGTGCGGCCCGCGTCGAGGTGGGCGCCGGCGGCGCGCGGGTGGTAGCGTTCGATGTAGTCGGGGATGGCGATGGCGGTCATGGCGCGGGCGGGGGTGCCGGTCGCGCTGAGGGCCTCGGCCAGGGCCACGGCGTTGATGGCCGTGCCCAGCATGCCGATGGTGTCGGCCTCGTAGCGCCCGATGAGGCCCTTCCTGGCCAGCGGCCCGCCGCGGACGATGTTGCCGCCTCCGACGACGATGGCGATCTGGGTGGTCGAAGCGGCCGCCTCGCCGATCTGGGCGGCGGTCCAGGCGGTCGCGTCGGCGTCGAGGCCCTGCCTGCCCTGCCCGGAAAGGGCCTCGCCCGAGAGCTTGAGGAGGATGCGGCGCGGTCGTTGATCGTTGCTCACGGGTGGGGTCTCCGGGGTGTTCGGCCATTGGAAGGAGCCCGCCGCCCGGCGTCAAGCGATGGCAATCCCCATTTCAGCATCGCCGATTCGCCCCTCGGTTGAAACCGAAAGGGAGGTGTTCGGTCTATCTCATGATGGCGGGTCGAGGCGGGGGAGCCCGATAGCATCTCCGCAGACCGCCGCCGGCATCTCTCCCCTCACTCCTCTCGGCCCGGATGTGCCCTTGAACGACCACGCCCCGATCAACACGCAGCCGCCCCCGCGGAAGGCCGGGCTGTCGTGGCACACGCAGCTGCGGGTGTTCGCGGTGGTGGTGTCGCTGTTCATCCATATGGCGATCGTGCTGACGGCGGCGCTGGTGATCGTGTACCGGTCGGGGGGCGCCGGCGGGGGCAGCCGGGAGGTGCCGCTGGCGGTGATCTCTGAGTCGGAGCTGACGAACCTGCTCGAGGTGAGCCTGCAGGACGCGGAGGCGGCGGTGGAGTCGCCGCTCGAGAACGAGATCAACGTCGATGACCTGCCGACGCTGAGCGACGATGCCCTGCTGGGGACGGTGGAGCTGAGCGACCTGTCGGACCTGGGCGCGGGGAACGTGAGCGGGGCCGGCGGCGGGCTCGACATCGGGTCGGGGGGCGGGTCGGCCCGGTTCTTCGGGGTCGAGGCGACGGGGTCGCGGTTCGCGTTCGTGGTGGATGTATCGGGGTCGATGGACTTCGAGATGGAGGCGGGCGGCGGGCGGCGAATCGATGCGATGAAGGTGGAGCTGCTCGAGTCGATCGGGGGGCTGCTCGAGCACATGCACTTCATCGTGGTGTTCTACAACCAGCAGGCGCTGCCGGTCGGGAGCGGGCGGTGGTTCGCGGCGCGGGACCGGACGAAGCAGGAGATCGGCGGGCTCGTGGAGAGCCAGGGCGCGGGCGGGGGGACGAACCCGCTGCCGGCGTTCGACATCGTGTTCGACCTGAACCCGCGTCCCGATGCGATCTACTTCATGACCGACGGCGCCTTCGGCAGCCTGTCGGACACGGTGATCAAGCGGGTGGACATCCTGAACAGGCAGGGGCGGAAGCTCGTGCCGATCCACTGCATCACGTTTGACAACAGCGATGCGGAGCAGGTGATGCGCGAGATCGCGCAGCAGTCGGGCGGGTCGTACAAGCACGTCGGCAGCGCTGGCGGCGGCGGGCGGAGGGGCTCGAACTGATGCTCGCGAGCGTGGTGCTCATGCCCGCGATGGTGCTCGGTCCTGTCGAACTGCGCGGCGGGACGATCGTCGATGCGCCGGTCGAGCAGGTGAGCGCGATCGGTGTGCGGGTGGGCGGCGATGAGCCGAGGGTGATCGGGTGGGACCACGTGCGGCGGGTGACGGGCGAGCACGCGGCCCGGGCCGGCGACTTTGCGGAGGTGTCGGATCAGGTGTGGCGGGCGCGGACGCGGCTCGCGCGGGGGGACATCGAGATCGCGTCGCCGCTGTTCGAGGCATTGCACGAGCGGTACGCGGAGCTGGGCGGGCCGACGGGGCTCGTGATCGCGGAGGGCGTGGTGCGGTGCCGGCTGTGGCGTGGCGACCAGGCGGGGGCGCTGATGCCATGGCTGCACGCCTTGGAGCTGCGCCGGGCGGGTGTGGCGCACGCGGGCGAATCGGCTCGTGGGGCGATGATCTCGCTCGCGGATGAGGCGACGGGCCTCGTGCCCGCGCTGCCGCCCATCTGGATGGACACGCCCGAGGTGCGTGCGATCGCGCGGTCGGCGCCGTTGCAGTCGGGGGACCCGGTGGTCGATGCGCTGCACGAGGTGTACGCCCAGGCGGCGGCGGCGCGGACGGGGATCGAGCGGGGCGAGATGCCCGTGTGGTCGAACGAGGTGCGGTTCCATGCGGGGGTGGCGCTGGCGCACGACATGGTGCGGGCGCGCGGGGACGACCAGCGTGGCGCCGATGCGCGCGACCGCCTCGAGCAGGGGCTCGAGGCGGAGCTCTCGACGTGGCGTGAGGCGTGGCGTCGGGCGGCGCTGGGGCAGGCGCTCGCCGATCGGGCGGGCGAGGAAGAGCGGATGCGGGGCGTGATGATG
The DNA here is from genome assembly GCA_965228605.1 of Phycisphaerales bacterium. GTDB lineage: Bacteria > Planctomycetota > Phycisphaerae > Phycisphaerales > UBA1924. The sequence goes on along the minus strand of OZ245825.1, from coordinate 1,292,481 downwards.
TTGCTGCATTTGCCCGCGCGCTTCGCGATGACGCAGCCCTATCTTGCGGGCGTGTGCGAGGCCCAGGCTGCGCAGGCGCTCCGCGGGCTCGGGCGCGAGGGCGCGGCGGACAGGCTCATCGCGGCGCTCCGCGCGCGTGAGCCGCTCCACCCCGTGCTTGGCGATGGGGGCGCGGGCGGCGATGATCTCAGTGCCCCGGCGGATGTGCCGGCGGCGACGACTCCTCCGACAAGGGAAGAGGACCAACCTTGATTTATGACACACTGTTGCCGCTCTGGGGTGCGCTGGCCCAGGCGTCGCCCGAGCCCGAGACGACGCAGTCGGCGCTCGACCTGCTCGCGAAGGGCGGGATCGTGGGGTACATCATCCTCGGCCTGTCGGTCGTCGCGATGTTCATGGGCGTGGTGCACGTGGTTCAGATCCGCGAGGCGGCGATGGCGCCCCAGCGGATCGTGGACGAGCTCGACACGCTGCTCGCGCACGGCGAGGCGGGGCGTGCGCTCGACTACTGCAACGAGCCCGCCAACGGGTGCTTCCTGACGCACGTGATCGGCGCGGGGCTCTCGCGGTACCAGCGGTCGGCGTTCGGGTCGCTCGAGCTCAAGGGGGCGCTGGAGGAAGCCGGTCAGGAGCAGGTCGCCCGGCTCATGCGCTCGACGGAGGGGCTCGCGCTGGTCGCGGGCATCGCGCCGATGCTCGGGCTGCTCGGCACGGTGGTGGGCATCAACAAGGCGTTCGCGACGATCTCATCGGCGCAGGGGTTCACGAGGCCCGACCAGCTCGCGGGCGACATCTCGCTCGCGCTGGTGACGACGATCCTCGGGCTCGCGCTGGCGATCCCGGCGACGGCGGCGGTGACGTTCTTCCGCAACCGGATCGAGAGCCTCTCGGCGCGGACCGCGGTCACGGTGGGCGAGCTCGCGGCGCACCTCGAGGGGGAGGCGGGCCCCGGGCCCAACGGCGTGCAGGCGGCGCCGCCCCGCCCGGCGGGTCAGGCCGCGATGCCGCCATCTCCCCCGTCCCCGCCCCCACCCCCCAGGTGATCCCGTATGCGATTCACGCCACAAGGCAGTGCGGGGCGCGGCGTTGAGATCGACATCACCGCGATGGTCGATGTCGTGTTCCTGCTCATCATCTTCTTCCTGACGACCTCCTCGTTGGTCGAGCTGACGCGCGCGCAGCTCGACCTGCCCAAGGAGGCGGGCGAGGAGTCCGCGGAGGAGGAGCGGTCGGGGATCGTGATCAACATCACGAAGGAGGGCGAGTTCATCATCGAGAGCGCGACGGTGACGCGCACGGAGTTGCTTGCGCGGATCGATGCGGCGCTCGCGGAGAGTGGCGATGAAGCGCTCGACCTGCTGGTGCGTGCGGATCGGTCGGCGCCGCTGGTCTATATCAATGAACTGGCGACGGACCTGATGGACCGGGACGTGCGCGGGTGGCGGCTCGCGACCGAGGTGCCCGGCGGTGGTGGCGGCGGGAGGGGTGGGCGATGAGGTTCACCCCGCGCAAGCACAAGCGGCACTTCCGCAGGCTCGAGCTGACGGCGATGATCGATGTGATCTTCCTGCTGCTCATCTACTTCCTGGTATCGACGACGTACACGCCGCCCGAGTCGCAGCTCGAGCCGGCGCTGCAGGCGGAGAAGGTGAACGCGGGTTCGGCGGCGGACTTCGAGCCTCAGGTGGTGGAAGTGGTGCTCGTCGAGGGGACGCCCGCGTTCCGGATCGGGCAGCGGGTGCTCCGGACGAAGGATGAGCTGCGCGCGGTGCTCGAGCAGCTGCCGCGCGAGGGCGGGGTGTTCGTGAAGGGTTCGAACCTGGTGGCGACCGAGTGGGCGACCGCGGCGCTGCAGGCGGCGTACGACGCGGGTTTCATCCGGAGGACGTATGTGCCGATGGACTGAGGCCTTGGTGGTGGGTGCCGTGGTGCTGGCGGTGTGTGGCGGTGCGGCTGCGCAGTCGCTTGACGAGGCGGAGGAGCAGGTCTCTTCGTACCTCGACGAGATCGGGGCGGTGCGCCTGCTTGCCGAGCAGCTCGAGGCTCGGCTGGAGGCGGCCAAGAGCGATCGGAAGGTGGAGATCGCGGCGCGGCTTGCCTCGGTGTATGAGACGCTGCTCGGCGCGGTCGAGGACCCGGTGGAGCAGCGGGAGTGGGAGCGGCGGTCGGAGTTGCTGCTCGAGCGGGTGCCTGAGGCGGACTCGGCGGGGCTGCGCCTGAGCCTGGCGCGGGCGGCGTACGACCGGCTGGAGGGCGTGATGAAGGCGTGGCGGCTGCGCACGCTCGACGCGGAGGGCATGGCGCAGATGGAGGAGACCTCGGCGCGCTTCGCGGAGCTCGAGGACCGGCTCGCGGACATCGCACAGGATGCGCACACGCGGATCCGGACGTTCGAGCGTCAGGAGGAATCGGGGCGGGGGTTCGACCTCGACCTGCTCGATGAGGCGATCGAGCTTGCGCGTCAGCACCGTTCGCTTGCGCACTATCTCGCGGGTTGGTGCGCGTACCACGTCGCGGAGCTTGAGCGCGATCCGGGGCGGGCGCGCCGGTCGATGGAGCACTTCGGGTGGCTTCTCAACGCGGAACAGGGGAGTGTGCCCGAGATCCCGCGTCTGCCCGATCAGTTGTTGAACTACGAGCACATCGCGCGGTCGGTGCTCGCGGTGGCGATGTGTGAGTCGGTGCGGGGGCGGACGCGCCAGGCGACGGACTGGCTCGACGCGGCGGAGGCGTCGGGGCGGCTTGCGCCGGGGATCGCGGAGCAGATTGTCGCGGTGCGGTTGGTGATCCTGGCGCGCGGCGAGCGATGGGCGGAGCTCGAAGAGCTTGCGTCGCGCCATGTGTTGACGTCGCCCCTCGGGGCGGCGCAGGCGCGGTTGCTTGCGATCTGGACTCTTGAGGCCGACGCCGAGACGCCCGGCGAGGAGGAGCTCATCGGGCGGGTCCAGGCGGTCGCGATCGGTGAGCTCGTGGCGACCGGGCAGCTTGCGCAGGTGCTCGACTTGTCCCAGCGGTACGACCTCGACACGGGGGAGTCGGACTCGTTCCTTTCGCGCTTTGTGCGCGGGCTCGATCGGTATGACCGGGCGCGGAAGGCCCAGCGTGCCGCGGGCGAGGACGGGTCGAAGCCGTCGCAGTCGTCGGTGGTCGCCCAGTTGTTTGCGGACGCGGCGATCGACCTGATCCGGGCCCGACGCGCGCCCGATGCGGGCGCGTACGGGGCGGTCGCGGGGCAGACGGCGCATTTGATTGGCGTGTGTCTGTTCCATGCGCCGCTCGCGGATGCATCGTCGTTGCAGGCGATCGGGGCGGCTGACCCGCTGCTCGCGGCGGCGGATTGGTTTGCGACTGCGGGAGATGAGTTGACAGACCCTTCGCACGTGGCGGGTGCGCACTGGATGGTGGTGCGGTCGCTGGATGAGCGGCTGAAGCTGCCCGGCGCGACTCAGGAAATGGTTGAGAGGCGCGTGGAGGCGGCGGAGGCGTTCCTCGAGGATCACCCGCAGGACGATCGGGCCTCGGCGTTGGTGCTCGAGCGTGCCTCGGACGCGGAGCCGAGCGAGACGGTGTTGCACCAGTTGCTCTCGGTGCCCGAGGACTCGGCGATGCGCGAGTCGGCGCGTCGGCGGGCGGCGCGGATGGCGTACGAGCTGTTCCGCGATGCGGGGCCCCAGGATCGGAGTTGGCAGGGTGCGCGGTACCTGTCGTTGGCGGAGCCGTTGCTCGCGGTCGATCGGCGGCGCGCGGGGCGTGGCGATGCGGAGGCGGCTGGGCTTGCGGTGCATCGTGCGCGGCGGATGATCGAGGTGATCCTCGCGACCGAGCCGCCCGACCTGGCGCGCGCCGAGCGGACGCTCGACACGATCACGAGCCTGATCGCGTCCGGGCAGGCGGACGGGGCGGACCTGGGCCCCGAACTCAAGTATCGCTCGGCGCAGATCGCGCTGCATCGGGGCGACACCGCGAAGGCGGAGCGGCTCGTCGGGGAGTTGCGTGATGCCGATCCGGAATTGGCGCGGGCGAGCGCACGGATGTTCTACAACTATGCGCTGCGCGAGTGGCGGCGGGCCGAGCGGACGGGGGCGGATCCTGTCGAGCACGCGGCGGGCGTGGCACGGCACGGGCAGCGCGTCCTCGACGACATGAGCGGTGAGGGGGTCGAGGAGACGAACGCGGCGTTCACGAGTGTCCGCTTCAACGTGGGCGAGGCGCTCATGGTGGGGTGGGAGGCGCACGGGGATGCGGCGGCGCTTGGGCGGGCGCTGGAGGTCTACCGGGCGCTGGTTGCCCTGTTCCCGAGCGATCGGCGTGCGCTGGAAGGGCTCGGGGGGGCGGCGCGGGCGTCGTCGCTCTACGACGTTGCCATGGAGTCGTACCGCACGCTCATCGCGGGTGTGGAAGCGGGGAGCGAGGAGTGGTTCCGGTACCGGGTGTTCATCGTGGAGACGCTGCTCGAGCACGATGTGGAGCGTGGGCGTGCGGTGTTGAAGCAGCACGTGGTGCTGTATCCCGACTTCGGGCCAGCGCCCTGGGGCGATCGGCTGCGGGAGCTTTCCGAGGCGCAGGGCATGGGGGGCGGTGAGTGAGCGCGCGTTCTCCCATCCATCGGATCCTGGGCGATGTGGACCTGTCGGCGGGGCCTTTCGGGCTGCTTGGGCTGCCCGCGGGGGATGTCGATCGCGTGCGCATCGAGCGAGCGCTGCGGGAGCGGCTTGCGTTGATCGAGGCGCACCCGCTTCATGCGAGCCCGGAGGCGAACGAGGTCCGGCTTGCGCTGCACGTTGCGGCGGCGCAGTTGCGCGATCCGGGGGTGCGTTCGGCGCTGCTCGCGCGGTGGGGGATGGGCTCCGGGAGTGAGCGGGTCGGTGAGGTGGCGGGCGCGCCCGTGGAGGAGCTTGACCCGGGGGAGGCGCTGTACCGGGACATGGTGCTCCAGGTGCTCGTGCACTCGGGGGGGTGGAACGAGGTCGCGAAGCACCGGCTTGCGGCGATCACGCACGCTCAGGGTCGGTCGTTGAACGAGCTGGTGCGTTCGCTCCGGGTCGCGGCGCAGTCGCCCCGCCCGCAAGGCGGGCGTGCGCCGGAGGCGCATCGAGAGGCGGCGGGCGAGATCGCGGCGCCGCCGTCGTCGGCGCGCCGGTGGGCGGTGACGATCGCGACGGTGGTGCTCGCGCTCGGGACGCTCTTCATGGGGGGGGCTGTGTTCCGGATCGTGCGCGCCGCGGTGGGCAACGCGCCGGCGGGCGGGGCGGCGGTGTCAACGCCCGACTCTGCCCGGCGGACCATTCCGAGCGCGCAGGCGCAGCTCGCGTTCCGCACGCCCGATGGGCGCGTCGAGCTGACCGATCCGGATGAGCTGCTCGCGGGCATGCGGCGGGCGGCGGAGACGGCGGATACCGATCCGGACGGGTCGTTGACGGCGATGCGTGAGTCGATCGGGGCTTTGTCGCGGAACTGGACGCGGGTGCCGCCGCCCACGCTCAACGCGATGCACAGCGCGGTGTCGGACTACGTCTTCCAGGCGGCGCGGCGCGCGGGCGGCGCGCCGGATCGCGCTCTTGCGGTTGTGCTCGAACCTGTGGAGCGGCTCAACCACGTGGTGGGGTATCCCGCGCCAACGGAGCTTGTCGAGGGGCTCTGGGGGCTTGGGGTGCTCGTGCGTTTGTCGCGCGATGACGACCTGCCGCCCAGTGTGCGGAGCGCGATCGATGGGGCGCTGCGGCCCTCGGTTGAGCTGAGCGATCGCCTGCCGGGCGAGGCGGAGGAGCAGCCATCGTTTTGGGGGGGGCTCGACACGGGCCTGCGCGCCTTGGCGGTGCGGAACACGCCCGAGGGCGGCACGACGGATGCTGATCGGGCGGACGCCTCATGGCGGGCGTGGGCGGCGGTGCTCGGTCATTACGCGGAGCAGGACGGGCGTAAGGCGGAGCAGCTTGCGCTGGATGTGATCGAGATGGTGCTCGTCGCGGGGACAGACGTGCGCGTGTCGCGTGCGGCGACGGCGCTGCTCAACCAGCTCGTGGCGTTGCCCGCGTGGAGCGAATCGCCCTCGGCGGCGCAGCGGCTCTACCGGTGGTTCAGCGACCGGCGGATCAGCGAATCGGACATGGCCTCGTTGACGGAGGCGCTGGCGTCGTCTCCCGATGTGAGCGGGATCCCGCCCGGGTTGATGCTCAGCCCATCGGCGAGCCCGGCGGAGCGGACGGCGCTGCGTGATCGGTACGCGGAGGTGCTGCCCATGCCCGAGACGGGCGAGCAGCGGCGCGATGCGGACCAGTGGGCGGCGCGTGCGGGGGAACTGCTCGCGGCGCCGATGGGTGGGGGCGGGCGTGACTCGCTTGTCAGCGCGGTGGCGCTGGCGCGGCTGAACGAGTCGGCGGCGCTGCTCTGGCGCCAGGCGGGCGGCGCGGGTGCCGCGCTGGAGGATGCGGACACGGAGCGGGTGATCGCGCGGTTGGCGCCGCTGATCGCGAACCAGGCGGCGTTCGACCCCGCGGTGCTCACGAACCCGGGGAGCGAGAACGACGGTGTGTGGGCGCGTCGGCTGCTCCGTGATCGGAACCGGCGCGAGGTGGTGCTGCGCCTCGTGAATGAGCTCGGGAACGCGGGGGGGCCGGTTGGGCCCGCGGATGCGGACGTGCTCGCGTGGGTGGCGGTGCGTCACAACAACCGTGGGGTGCGCGAGGCGGCCCAGCGGGTGTGCGTGCGGCACCGTGTTAGCCCGCTCGTGGTCAATGGCGTGCTGGAGTCATTGTCTGATGCGTCGAAGGCGGGGGACGTCGGGCGGTTTGTCGAGCGGCTCACGGATCGATCGTTGCCCGCGACGGCGGGGCCCGAGTGGGCGCTCGAGGCGCGGCGGGCGCTGGTGGGCGTGTTGCTCGATGCGATCAGCGCATCGCTTGATCCCGCGGTGGAGTGGGCGGCGGTGATGTTCGAGGAGGCGTACCAGACGCGCGTGTCCGCGCTGCGCGACGATGCGCCGTCGCGTGCGCGGCTCTTGCCCAGGGCAATGAGTTCCGGCGGGTTCTCGCTCGCGGATGCGCCAGGCGAGGAGGTCGAGCCCCGGACGGGGCGGCCCGAGCAGCCGGCGGGCGCGCTGTTTGCGCTGTGGTTGGGGAGCGCGGAGCGGTACATCGAAGGTGAATGGACGTTCATGCCGCTCGACGAGGTGCAGCGCCGGCGGACGGGGCGGCTCCGCCTGGCGCGCGGGGCGGTGGAGCGGTTCGCCGCCGAGCAGGTGAGCCTGACGGAGGTGATGGCGTACGTGATTGCGGCGGAGCGGCCCAGCAGGGCGGCGCGGGTGGAGGCGGTGGTGCTCGAGCTTGGTGCGCAGCGGCGCAGGGCGGTCGATGTGTTCGGGCAGTTCGAGGCGTGTGAGCGGGCCCAGGCGAGGCTCTGGATGATCCGCTCGGGGATGGAGGACAGGGTCTGATGCGGGCGCATCGCGTGGTTGTGTTGTGCGTGCTCGTTGCGCTGCCGCTCGTGATGGGTGGCGCGGATCGTCGTCGCAATGACGACACGGCGCTGTTCGGCCTCGGGCCGCGGCTCGCGGCGTTGCGGGGCGATGACCCGGTGGCGTACTTCGAGCTTGGCGAGGAAGTGGCGTACGAGCTCGCATCGCCCGAGGGTCAGGCGCTGGCGCGCCGGCTCTTCGTGCTTGCGTACGCGTTGAGCGAGCGGGACCGGGATGAGCACCCGTGGCTTGCGCGGAGCGTGTGTCTGGCGTTGAGCGAGCTTGCGACTGAGGCGGAGGAGCGCCGTTGGCTTCGGGCGCTGGCGGCGACGCTCGAGAGGCGGCGCGAGCATCCCGGGTGGACGGTGGAGCGGGCGGGGCGTGGCGCGGACAATTCGTTGCTCGAAGTGGCGACGCTGCTGGGCGATGCGCGGCGGTATGAGAACCGGCGTGTCCGCGTCGGGCTCAGGCGGCACGACATCGAGGAGATGCTGCAGGAGGGCGGGGTGTCGCGGGATGAGGCGGTGGCGATCGTCGCGGAACTCGTGATCGCGTCGAACGAGCCGCCGGTCTGCCCGGTGTGCAAGAACGACCGGATCACTCGCGAGCGGTCGGGCGCGGACCTGGATGTGCTGCTCTGCAGGCGGTGTCGGGGCAACCCGGGGGCGGAGATGAACGCGGAGCACTTCGTTTCGCACATCCGCGCGGAGGGCGTGCTGCTTGGGGCCGAGCCGGACACGTGGGCGGGGCAGCTCGCGCTCAACCGGGCGCGTCCGCTGCGCGATGTGGACCCGAGCGAACTCGCGAGCCACTTCGATATCGATGTGTTGCGGGTGGTCTGGGTGGCCTCGGGGAATGGCGCGGAGGGGGGCGTGCCGACGGGGGAGTGGGAGCGGCCGTAGGGGTCAGGCGATGAGGTCGCCCTCGTAGCACGCCATGGCTTTGACGGGGTCGGTGGCGGCGCAGAACTCGGCGCCGGCCTGGGCGAAGAGGGCGTGCCTGCGCAGATCGGCGTGGGGGGCGTGCTCGTCGTGGGCGGTCGCGGTGATGAAGCGCCACTTGTGCCCCGAGCCGGTGCCGAGCGCGTTGTAGATCGCGGCGACGGTGGAGGGTGGCACCACGCGGTCGCGCCGGGCGACCTTGACGAGTGTTGGCGCGGAGATGCGCCTGGCGTGGACGACCGCGTCGAAGAGCGCGAGGTTGGCGCGGACGCGGCGCCTTTCGTCAGCGAGGCTCTCGATGTGGGCGCGCACCTCGTCGCCCAGCCCGTTGCCCGCGTCGTGGGTGAGGCGCCAGGCCCAATCGCCCAGCGACGGGACGCCCACGACGAGGCGGTCAATGGCGTCGGGGCCTGTGAGCTGGGACGCGACGATGATCGCGAGCCCGCCGCCGAGCGATTCGCCGACGAGCGCGAGGCGGGCGTTGGGGGCGGCTTCGCGCACGGCGTGGCATGCGCAGAGGATGTCGGAGACGGCGCCGGTGAGGGACCACGCCTGGCGGTCTTCGATGCGGCGCGTGATGAAGCGTCCCCGCTCGCCGCGCGGGTCGGGTGAGCCGGGGAACCCGCGGACGCGGAGGGTGAGGGCGGCCACGCCCGCGCGGGTGAGGGCGCGGTCGGGTTCGAGGGTGGGGGCGACGTCGTAGCCGTGCAGCTTGATCGCGACGACGGGGGCGTCAGAGAGGGAGGCGATGCCTTGCGGGAGGTCGATGCGGAGCGCGGCCCGTGCGGCGTCGGTGCTCTTGAGTTCGTGGGTGGCGCCGTCGGGGCGTTGGCACTCGATGAGGCAAGGGGTGGCTTCGCGGGCGGCGTCGCGTACGCGTTCCCAGAACTGGACGAAGCCCGGCGGGGTGGTGGTGGACCCGACGTGTGTCAGCGCGGCCCAGGAGGGGAGGTCGAGGTCGGGCGCACCCACACCCTTGTCGCCTTGCGCTCGTTGTCGCGTCTTGCCACCCATCGGACCTGTTCCTCGCCCTTGTGGGCCCGCGGAGCCTCCCTCTGAACCATACACTGCCATCGGGATGCACGAGTCACAACTCCTCGACCTGATCTACGCCCGTTCTGCAGGCCTCGCGGGGTCTGGGGGGGTTGTTGTCGGACCAGGGGACGACTGTTCGGTGGTGGAAGTGGGGGGGCATCGGCTGCTCCTGACGACGGATCAGGTGGTCGAGGGGCGGCATTTCGAGGCGGGGACGCCGCCCGGTGTGATTGCGCGGAAGGCGGTGGCGCGGAGCATCTCGGACATCGCGGCGATGGGTGGGGAGCCGTGGGTCGGGCTCGCTTCGGGTGTGCTGCCCAAGGGGTACGCGCACGCGGATGAGCTCTGCGCTGCGATGCACGAGTGGGGGCAGCGGTTTGGTGCGCCCGTCGTGGGGGGCGACATCGCGAGCGCGGATGGGCCGTTGATGGTGACGGCGAGTGTGGTCGGGCGGGTGACGGGGGAGCGCGGCGCGGTGCTTCGGAGTGGTGCAGAGGTGGGCGACCTGGTGTGCGTGAGCGGGTTGGTGGGGTCGTCGTTTGCTTCGGGGTGGCACTGCTCGTTTGAGCCCCGCGTGCGCGAGGCGCTGTGGCTTGTCGCTGCGTATGGGGCGGGGCTTCACGCGATGGTCGATACATCGGATGGGCTCGGGCGCGATGCGGGACGGGTGGCTTCGGCTTCGGGGGTGCGGATCGAGGTCGATCTCGATCGGTTGCCCTTGCGGCGGGCGGGGCAGGACGCGGCCGAGGCTGCTGGGGATGGTGAGGATTACGAGCTGTTGTTCACGGTTGATGCGGGGGTGTCGATGGCTCAGGCGTGCCCCGAGACGGGGACGCCCTTCACGGTGATCGGGCGGGTTGTTGAGGGAGTGGCGGGGGGGTCGGGGGGGTCGGTGTGTGTGGGGGTGCGCGGCGGCGCGGGGGCCGTCGATCTGGCGGGGGCGGGATGGGATCACGGGTGAGGGGCGAGCGCGTGGTGGTGAGTGGGAGCGAAGGGGCGACGCGTGCGCTCGGCGTCGTGCTGGCGCGGGAGGTGCGCGCGGGGGACATCGTCGCGCTGCACGGGGAGCTGGGCGCAGGGAAGACTCGGTTTGTGGCGGGGATCGCGGAGGGGCTTGGGATCGATCGGTCGGTGGTGAACAGCCCGACGTACGTGCTCATCAACGAGTACCCGGCGGGCGATGATGCGGTCGCGCGCGGGATCGAGGCGCTGGTGCACATCGATGCGTACCGGCTCGAGGTGCCGACGGACCTGGAATCGCTTGGGCTCGATGAGCGGCTGGTGGCGTCGAGCGTGACGGTGATCGAGTGGCCCGAGCGGCTTGGGGGTGCGATGCCGGACCCGACGCACCGCGTGTCGATCGCGATCACGGGTGAGGGTGAGCGGAGGGTCTCGATCGATCGGGGGTAGGCCTTGCGCGCTGCGCGGGCCGCGGCGCTCCCCGGTGGCCTTGAGGCGGGCCCGGAGAGCCGTCTACACTGTCCGAATCAGGCCGCTGTAGCTCAATTGGTAGAGCGCGTGATTTGTAATCTCGAGGTTGCGGGTTCAAGTCCCGCCGGCGGCTTTGGGGAAGGCATCAGGGATCAGGCATCAGGCACCAGGAAGAGAGGGCCTCTTCCTCCTGCCGACGCGCCCGGCGCGCACAGAAAGGGGCGCAGCCCCACGGCCGCGCCCCGACTACGACTACTCCTTCTTCATCTGGCCATCTGGCCATCTGCCATCTGGCGATCTGCTCAGGCAGCGAGCTTCACGCCGCCACCCCCGCCACTCTCAGCAGGCGAAGCGATGGTCACGCCGAGCGCGCCCGACCCCGTGCTCGTGCCGAACTTCAGCAGCACGGTGGCGTCGCCGCCGCGCAGGGCGCCGCGCACGGCGGTGATGGTGTAGACCACGCCGCCGACGGCGGTCGCGGCGCTGCTGAGAGAACATCCGGCCAACCGGATGCGGGGTGTGCCACTGCTCTGCGAGCAGTGCGAGCGTGCGGGGTCCTTCAAGACACTGCTCACACAGAGCAGTGGCACACAGACGCAGCCCCGAAGGGGCGGCCGGGGTGTTGCCACGGGTGCAGCGGTGCGCACGCACCGCGCAACCCGTGGGAGGGGCGCGCCGAAACTCCCTCCGCCCCCACGGGGCGGCGGGCCCGCTCCCCTCACGGTCGCGGCTCGTTGAGCGGCGTTATGTCTCGGGCAGAAGGGTGACACGCAGCATGGCCATCCCTCGGGCTGACCCCATTCAGAACTCAGGGGCATCGCGGCGAACACGTTATGAGTCCGGCGCTGCTCCGTTGCGGAAGAACAGCTCATCGTGGCCGCAGGCCTGGCAGACGGCCGTGAACTGCGCGCCGCGCTTCCTGGTCCGCGCCGGGCTTGCGCATCGGCGGCAGGTGTGCTTGATCGGGGTGTTCCGATCGCAGGCGAGGCACTTGAAGTAGTAGGAGTGGGCGTAGCGCACCTCGAGTGAGGTCGAATGGCAGTGCGTGCAGACGTAGGTGGGGGGCGTGGGGGAGGATGAAGGGGTGGGGGGGGTGATGGGGGTGGGGGGCGCTGGCGCAGCCAAGCGCGGCTCGGGTCGGGCCCGCGGTGCGCGCGGCGGCGGGGTCGGTCGCTGCGCGGCGATCAGCGGCGTGTGCCGGGCAAGCAGGAACGCCGTGATGCGATCGAGTTCGTCGGGATGGAACGAGTACATCCCCCAGTCCCCATCCGGCACGCTCGTCAAGCGGGCGCCCCGTCGGTGCCGCGCCATGATGGCGTCGATCTGGTCCACGACCTGGTCCGCCTTGTGGAGGCCGGGGATCTCCTTCGCGGGTCGCTCGATGATGCCCTTGTCCGAGATCGCGACCAGGACCTGCACCGGGCAGTAGCTGAAACCGCCCTGAAGGAGCCCGAGCAGGGCCTTGTTCCGCAACTCTTCTTTGTGGTCGGTGAACAGGTCCCGCAGCAGGTCGCCCTGGCGCTTCCCCTGCTGGATCGGGGAGGCCATGCCCTCTCTCCGTCGCCCCTGGACGCGGGTGAACTCAAGCTGGGCGTTGATGTGGACCTCACCGGTCACGCTCTTGGATTCGATGATGACGAGGCCATGCCGGTGCAGCACGAGGTGATCGATCTGCGCCCACTCGCCGGCGCGCTCGACGCGCAGGTCGTTGAACACGCGCACCTTCGGGTCCTCCGCGTAGCGCCGTCGCAGGTAGAACGCCATCTGCCTCTCGGCGGCGTCGCCGGCCTGCGCCGTGCGGCTATCCGCGACAGGGGAAGTCTTGTCCTTCACAATCATGTCAGCCTCCCCTCACGACTCCTCACTCTCCCGCAGTTTCGCCACCACGGAGAAGTCTTCCAGCGTCGTCGTGTCCTGCTCGGCGGTGGAGCCTGACGCGATGTCGCGCAGCAGGCGGCGCATGATCTTGCCGCTGCGCGTCTTCGGCAGGGCGTCGGTGAACCTGATCTGGTCGGGCTTGGCGATGGCGCCGATCTCTTTGCCGACGTGGGCGCGGAGGGTCTCCTTGAGCGCATCGCCCGCGGCCTTGTCGGCGGGCTGGTGCGCCGGTTCGAGGGTGCAGAACGCCGCGATGCCTGTGCCCTTGATGTCGTGGGGCATGCCGACGACCGCGGCTTCGACCACGGCTTCGTGCGAGACGAGCGCGCTCTCGACCTCCATCGTGCCCAGGCGGTGGCCCGAGACGTTAATGACATCATCCACGCGGCCCATGATCCAGAAGTAGCCGTCCTCATCGCGCTTGGCGCCGTCGCCGGCGAAGTACATGCCCTCGATGCGCGACCAGTAGGTGTCGATGAAGCGCTGGCGGTCGCCGTAGATGCCGCGGAGCATGGCGGGCCAGGGCTTGCGGATAGCCAGCAGGCCGCCCGTGCCCAGCGGCTGCTCTTCGCCCTTCTCGTTGACGATCGCGGCGTCGACGCCGAAGAAGGGGAGGGTGCACGAGCCGGGCTTGGTGGTGGTCGCGGCGGGGAGTGGCGTGATCATGTGGCCGCCGGTCTCGGTCTGCCACCAGGTGTCGACGATGGGGCAGCGCTCGTTGCCGATGACCTTGTGGTACCACATCCAGGCTTCGGGGTTGATCGGCTCGCCGACGGTGCCGAGCACTTCGAGCGATGACAGGTCGTGCTTCTTGGGGTGCTCATCGCCCCACTTCATGAAGGCGCGAATCGCAGTGGGGGCGGTGTAGAACTGCGTCACCTTGTGGCGGGCGCAGATGTCCCAGAAGCGGTCGGGGGCGGGGTGGTTGGGCGCGCCCTCGTACATGAGGGTGGGGACGCGGTTGCTCATGATGCCGTAGATGATGTACGAGTGGCCCGTGACCCAGCCGACATCGGCGGTACACCAGAAGACCTGGCCGCGGTCGGGGACGAGGTTGAAGACGTACTTCGAGGTGAGGTACGTGTAGACCATGTAGCCGGCGGTGGTGTGGAGGATGCCCTTGGGCTTGCCGGTCGAGCCCGAGGTGTAGAGGAGGAAGAGCATGTCTTCCGAGTCCATGTGCTCGCACGGGCAGTCGGGGGAGGCGGCGCCGACGAGCTGGCCCCAGTCGTGGTCGCGCCCCTGTTGCATGGCGGGCTTGGTGTTGCAGCGGTCGAGGACGATGACGTGGTCGACCGCGCCGTCGGGGAGTTGCTCGCAGGCGGCGTCGACGTTGTCCTTGAGCGGGACGACGCCGCCGCGGCGCCAGGCGCCATCGCACGTCACGATCACCCTCGACTTGGCGTCGGTGACGCGGTCGGCGATGGCCTGGGCGCTGAAGCCGCCGAAGATGACGGAGTGGGCGGCGCCCATGCGTGCGCACCCGAGGACGGCGATGGCGAGTTCGGGGACCATGCCCATATAGATGGTGACGACGTCGCCCTTCTTAACACCGAGCTTCTTGAGGGCGTTGGCGAAGCGGGCGGTCTGGTCCTGGAGCTGCTTGTAGGTGAGGTGGCGGACTTCGGGGCCGTCGTCAGGGGACCCGGCTCGGCGAGCCGGGCCACCGGTGGGCTCGCCCTCCCAGATGATGCCGACCTGCTCGCCGTGGCCCTTCGCGACGTGGCGATCGACGCAGTTGTAGCAGAGGTTGGTTCTGCCACCGACGAACCACTTGGCATCTGGGAGGGACCATTCGAGGACCTTGTCCCATGGCTTGAACCAGTGGAGCTCGGCCGCGGCCTCGCCCCAGAAGCCATCGGGGTCGGCGATCGAGCGGTCGAAGGCGGCGCGGTAGGCCTCTATGGAGGGGCAGTGGGGGGTGCCGAGGCGATCGGGGAGGTCGGCGGGCGGCGCGAAGGTCCGGCTCTCCTTGAGGACGGATTCGATCGACGAGTCGGGGTGTTGCGTCATAGGTGGTTCACTCCATGCGTTGACGCGGCCATCCTAACAGGGGGCGGGGCACGCAGGCCCTGAATTGGCTCCTGGTGCATCCCACGCGTGCGTGGTCGGTGTTGTATGCTGAGCGAGCCCGAGCAAGGAGTCGAGGAGGATGCCCACATGATGTACCGCGAGCGGCCCGGCAGCCTGTGCCGAGTGGCGATCGTCCCTCTGCTCCTCGCGATGGCTCTGGTGTGCCCCGGCGCGTTGGCCCAGCTTGGCGGGCTGATGGGGCGGGCGGAGCCCGAGTCGTTCGCGTTCACCGACTGCCGGATCGTGACGATGGGCGGGCGGGTGTTCGAGGACGGGACGATCGTCGTGCAGAACGGGCGGATCGCCCGGATGGGCGACGGCGTCGAGGTGCCGAAGAACGCCCGGCGGTTCTCGCTCAAGGGCGGGACGGTGACGCCGGGCCTGATCGATGTGTGGAGCGGGCTCGGGCTTGATCCGGGCGGGCCCGCATCGAGCAACCCGCTCCATCGTGCGGTGGATGTGTTCGATCCGTTCGCGGAGGATGGGTTCAAGGATGCGCTGGCGAACGGGGTGACGGTTGTGTGCATCGACCCGCCGGGGCGTGGCAGCCTGCTCGGCGTCGGGGCGACGGTGCGGCTCGTGCGCGATGGGGAAGCGTGGGGCGAGGTGGTGAATGAGGATGGGTGGCTCACGATCGACATGACTTCGGACCGCTCGCCCGCCCAGCGGCTCGCGACGCTTGACCAGTTGCGGAAGCAGTTCCGTGCTGCGCTCGACTACCGCGAGGCCGCGGATGTGTACGAGGAGGAACTCGAGGAGTACATCGAGAAGCTCGAGGAGCGGGCCAAGAAGGAAGAGGAAGAGGAAGAGAAGGAGAAGGAAGAGGGCGAGGGTGACGACGCGGACAAGCCCAAGGGCGCGGCGTCGATGGAGGCGCCGCGCCAGCGCGGGCGGCGCGGTGGCGGGGGTGGTGAGGAGAAGGAAGAGGAGATCAAGAAGCCCCGCGAGCCTCAGCCCAACCGCCAGATCGACTTCCTGCTCGAGGTGCTGGACGGCGAGGTGCCCGTAAGGGTGCGCGCGGAGCGGGATGCGGACATCCTGAACGCGATCGAACTCGCGGAGGAGTTCGACCTGGATGTGACGCTGCTCGGTGGCGCAGAGGCGCACCTGGTGGCAGATGAGATCGCAGACGCGGGTTTCCCCGTCGTGCTTGGTTCGATGGTGCGGGGCGGGCTCTACTCGGGGGATGAGTACGCGCGTCTCGACCCGGCGCGGGCGGGCGTGTTGCGGGACGCGGGGGTTGAGGTGTACTTCGGGGGTGGCGGATCGACGGCGCCGTCGCGGTTCGTGCTCGCGAGCGCGCAGCTCGCGGCGCAGTATGCCGATGGGATCGATGCGCTGGAAGCGGTGACGGTCGATGCGGCGCGGTTCCTCGGGCTCCCTGCGCACGGGCGGCTGTTCCGCGGGGGGCCGGCGGACTTCGTGGTGTGGAGCGGTGACCCGCGGAGCGAGGCGGCGCGGGTCGAGAAGGTCTTCCTGGCGGGCAAGCCCGCGTATGCAGCGCCGCGGCGCACGGGGGATGAGTGATGCGAGGTTCGGTCGTGGGCGGGCTCGTGGCGATTGGGGTGCTCGCTTCCGTTGCGTGCGGTGCACGCACGGTGATCATTGCGGGGCAGTTGGTGATGCCCGATGGCTCGCTTGCGGAAGGCAAGGCGGTCGTCGTGGAGGACGGCGTGATCCGGTCGGTCGATCGGGCTTCGGACCACGCGGATGACCCCGATGCCCAGCGGTTCCCCGATGCGGTGCTGTCGCCCGGTCTGATTGACATCGGGTCGCAGATCGCGGTGGTCGGCAACACGGCGGGGGGCGTGAGCCCGATCGAGCCGGCGATCAGCGTGATCGATGCGGTCGATGCGGCGCGCCCTGAGCTGCGTCCGGCGCTGGAGGCGGGGATCACATCGGTGCACATCACGCCCGCGCTGAACCGGATCGTGGCGGGCGCTTCGGCGACGATCCGGACGCACGTCAAGGACGAAGAGATCGGCGTGGTGCGCGAGGATGGGCCGCTTGTGCTCTCCATGGGTGGGCAGGTGTTCGATCTTGACCTCGGGCCGACCTCGCGTTCGGGGGCGATCTTCCTGCTTCGCGATGCGCTGGAGGAGGCCGAGCGGTCGGGCGCGGGTGACACGCTCGGCGAACGGCGGCTCAACGACCTGCTCGCGGGCGATCTGGATGCGGTGGCGTACTGCTCGTCGGTGGACGATGCCGATGCGATGCTGCTCACGCTTGGCGAGCACGCGGTCGCGCCCGCGATCATGCATACCGCCGATGCGTTGCGTTTGTCGGAGAACCTCGAGGGTGAGCGTGGGCCCTTCATTGTCGGGCCGCTCACGTTTGGCAGCCGGCCCGAGCAGCTCGCGGGGCCCGGGGCGCTCGCGGCGGCGGGCGCGGACGTTGTCCTCCGTGGGGGAACACCGGCGCTGCACCCATCGGGGCTGCGGACCTCGGCGGCGCTGGCGATCGCCTACGGGCTCGATCCCGACGATGCGCGCGCGGCCATCACATCGCGTGCGGCCCAGGTCGCGGGCGTGGCCGACCGCGTAGGGTCCATCAAGGCGGGGCTCGCGGCGGACCTGGTGCTCTTCTCGGGCGATCCGGCGCGCCTCGACTCGCGTGTGCTCCGCGTGTGGAGCGAGGGGGAGCGGGTGTATGTCGAGCCGCCACGCCGCGACGAGATCGGCGTTGAACTGACAGGAGGTCGATGATGCGGAAGCTGACCACTTGGGCCATGATGGCGTGTGCGCTGGGGGCGGCGGCGCTCGCGAGCGCAGAGATGACCGCCATCAAGGCGGCGACCCTGCACGTGGGCGATGGCACGCGGATCGAGAACGCGGTCGTGCTGATCGATGGGGACATGATCACGGCGGTGGGGCCCGGGGTCCCCGTGCCGGATGGTGTGGAGGTCATCGAGGTCGAGGGAGCGCACCTGACGCCCGGGCTCATCGATGCGAACACGATCATCGAGACGGAAGACCTCTTTGAGGCCCCGCGGCCTCGGGTGGCGGGCGGTGATCTTGCGCCGCTGCTTGGCAAACTCGGGCCCTGGGTTGACAGGGAAGCGGGGGAGGAGGCGGCGCGGCGCGGGATCGAGCGGTTCGGTGCGACGCAGGCGTGCGCGTGTGCGGCGTGCTCGGGCTTCGCGGCGTGCCCGCTTGCGGCGAGCCACGCGGACTTCGTGGTGGACGAGGAAACGGTCGGGTGCCCGTGCTGTGGTTTCCCGGCGTCGGGCCTGTTCCACAGCCTGGTGTCGGGGGTGACGCGCGACGCCTTCCGGGTGGAGTCGACTTCTGAGGTGGTGCCGCACACGCGGGTGATCGATGGTGTGAGCCTGCGCTCGCCGGACTTTGATCGGCTCGTGCGGTCGGGGGTGACGACGGTGTTCCTTGCGCCCGATTCGTCGGCGGTGATTGGGCCCACGGGGGCGATCGTGCGGACCGCGGGCCCGATGAGCAAGCGGGTGATCGACTCTTCGGCGTCGGTGCAGGCGGCGCTTGGCTCTGATCCGTACGGGCTCGGCCTTCCCAACATGATGCCATCGGGCGGTTTCGTGACGACGCGGACGCGGCGTCCGACCACGCGGATGGGCGTGATGTGGGTGTTCCGCAAGGCGATGTACGACTCGGCCCGCCTCGAGGCGGGGCTCGAGGTGACCGGGGCCGACCAGGCGTCCGACGCCGCGCTGCGGGTGCTCGCGGGTGTGCGCTCGGGTGAGACGCCGCTGCGGATTCATGCGCGCGATGCGAACGACATCGAGGCGGCGCTGCAACTCGCGGATGAGTTTGATTTGTCGTTCACGCTCGTCGAGGCGGCGGAGGCGCACCTTGTCGCGGAGCAGCTCAGGGAGCGCGATGTTCCCGTGGTGCTCGGGCCGGTTGCGCCGGGGCGGCTTGGGATGCGTGGGATGAGCCGCGACAAAATGCGGATGAAGCTCGTGACGGCGAAGACGCTCTTCGACGCGGGGGTTGAGCCGGCGCTTTCGGCGCAGGATATGCGTGATGAGGATGCGCTGTCTCGCCAGGCGATGCTCGCGATGCGCGAGGGGCTGACGCTCGACCAGGCGGTCCGTGCGACGACGCTCAACCCGGCGCGTGTGCTCGGCATCTCGGATCAGACGGGCACGATTGAAGCGGGCAAGCGGGCCGACCTCGTGCTGTGGACGGGCGAGCCGTTCGCCTCGACGAGCCGGCCGGCGCTCGTCATCGTGAACGGGCGTGTGGCCTTTTCGGAGAAGGATTGACCTTTGACCAGCACTACGGGACACAAGGGAACCACCATGGCGTTCTTGAAGACCCTCGTTGGCGCCGCGGCGCTGCTTGCCCTCTCCATCGCTCAGGCCCACGCGGCGCCTGCGGTCCTGGCCCTTACGGGCGGGCGCGTCATCACCGTGTCCGACGGGGAGATCGACGGCGCCACCATCCTGATCCGCGATGGCGTGATCGAGGCGGTGGGGACCGACGTGGAGCTGCCGTTCGACGCGGTCGAGATCGACGTGACGGGCAAGACGGTGATGCCCGCGATGATCGACGTGGCGACGCCCGGCGGGCTCGACCGCGCGAACGAGTCGCTGCCCGTGACGCCCTTCCTGAACGTGTACGACGCGGTCAACCCCGCATCGCGGTACTACGAGGATGCGCTGCGGTTCGGGCACGCGGTCGTGCACGTGGTGCCGGGCGCTGACTGCGTGGTGGGGGGTGTGGGGCGCGTCGTCCGCCCGATCGGGCGGAGCATCGACGAGATGACGGTCGCGCCGGACACCGCGATGGTGATCTCGACGTCGCCCAAGCGCGGGCTCGACCGGATGGCGCAGATGGCGACGCTCAGGGAGGCGTTCGCGGAGTTCGACGATTACAAGCAGCGCCTCGCGGAGCAGCGCTACGAGAAGGACCTCGAAGAGAAGGGCGAGAAGATCAAGGTGGGCCCGGAGGAGGCGCGCAAGCGTGGGCTCGACCTGATCGAGGATGAGCACTACGACAACCAGCACTTCAACCTGATGCGTCTGCTGCGTGGCGACTTCCCCGCGTGGTTCTACTGCGGGCAGGCGATGGACGTGGCGCCGGCGCTGACGGTCGCGGAGGCGCACGGGCTCAAGGACGGCGCGGTGTTCATCGTCGGGCCCGATGCGCACAAGGTGGTGGACCAGATCCGCGATGCGGGGCGGCCTGCGGTTCTGTCGCCGTCGTTGTTCCATCGCGAGCGGGACGTGATGACGGGGGAACTGCGGGAGACGTTCGTGCCCGCGGTATTCGACAAGGCGGGGGTGCTCTTCGCGCTGCGGCCGGCTTCGGGCGGCGTGTACGCGGAACAGTACCTGACGTACCAGGCGGCGGTGTGCGTGCGGAACGGGATGAGCCGGGACGCGGCGATCGAGGCGATCACGCTCAGCCCCGCGAAGATCCTGAAGCTCGATGACAGGCTCGGCTCGATCGAGGCGGGCAAGAGCGGGTCGGTGGTGGTGTTCTCGGGTGACCCGCTCGATTTCTCGAGCTGGGTTGAGGATGTCTACATTGACGGCGTGCACGCCTACGACCGCGAGCGGGACCACGTGCTTCAGCGGCTGCTCAGGCTCGAGCGTGACATCGATGCTGATCGGGAGCAGGAGGAGCAGGGCGAGGCAGCGGAGGCCAAGGGTGGGCCAGAGGCCTCGGGCGAGGGTGAGGGCGAGGACGAATGAAACCGCTCCGTGCTCTCATCACGCTCCTGGTCGTTGCCGCTACGTTCGCGTGGCCCGTGCCGCCTGTGTCCGCGCAGGGGCCGACGTTTGCGATCCGTGCGGGCAAGGTCTATCCCGTCTCGCCTGATCTGCCTGAGGTCATGGAGGGCGCGGTCGTCGTGATCGAGGATGGCAAGGTCGCGGCGGTGCTTGAAGCGGGCGCGCCGGTGCCGGGCGGTCTGTTCGTGCTCGACCTCCCCGATGCGACGATCATCCCGGGGCTTGTGGGGGCGCACTCGGGGCTCGCGGGCACGGCGTCGACGTCGCGCTCGGTGAGCGGCGCGTTCGCGGCGACCGATGCGGTCGATGTGTACGCGGATCACCGGCGATTGCTGGCGCAGGGCGTGACGGCGGTGCATGTTAACCCGGGTGAGCAGCGGCTCGTGTCGGGGCGTGGCGGGGTTGTCAAGCTCGCGGGCGCGCCCGAGGCACGCTCCCTCGCGCGGGAGTCGGACCTCGCGGTGAATTTCATCGCATCGGCGACGAACCCGCCCAAGGTGGTCGATGCGCCGGTGCCGCCATCGGCGGACAACATGATCGACCCGGGGCGCTACCAGCGGCCCGGCTCGCGGATCGAGTACCGCCTCGCGCTCCAAGAGGCGCTGGCGGATGCGTTCGAGAGTGATGCGGGGCGTGATGGCTACGACCACCACCGCGTGCAGCTCCGTGAGGCGTGGGAGCGCGAGCTGCCGTTGCGGATCCGCGCGGACGCGGCGCCGGATGTGCTCGCGGGCGTGAGGGTGTTGCGTGAGCAGCGCCGCGCGGGGTACGTCGTGGGGGGGCGCGAGCTTGGCGACAGCGTGCGCGTGTTCGGCGAGACGGGCGTGCCGCTCGTGTACCTCGTGGATGCCTCCTACAACACGCCCGCTTCGGACCTCGGGGGAGACCCGGCTGCGGGGTCACGCGAGGTTCAGGACCTCTCGGCGATCGGCTCGCTCGCGATCGCGCCCTCGTCGGGTTCGATGTCGGAGTTGCGGCTCGCGGCGGCGCTCGCCCAGAGGCGCGGGGTCGATCGGGCGGCGGCGCTCGCGGCGATCACGCGGACGCCCGCGGAACTGATGGGTGTTGGCGGGCGCATCGGTTCGATCGAAGCCGGCAAGGATGCGGACCTCGTGGTGTTGTCGGGCGATCCGCTCGGGTTGACCTCTCGGGTGCAGCGTGTGTTCGTCGATGGCAAGCAGGTCTACGCGGTATCGGGCGATGCGCTGGTCGTGCGTGCGGGGACGGTGTGGCTCGGGCCCGATGAGCACCTGAGCCCGGGCGAGGTGCTTATCGAGGACGGTGTCATCACGGCGGTGGGTTCGTCGGTGGCGCGTCCGATCGGGGCGCGCTTTGTGGATGCGGGGACGGGTTCGTTCGTCACGCCCGGGCTCATCGACGCGTTCGGGCACCTGGCGCTCGGGTCGGACCGCTCGTCCACGCCGCCCAACTTCAAGCTCTCGAAGCTCATCGGCACGCCCGACGCCGCGGACCGTCGCGTCGCGCGGTCGGGTGTGACGACGGTCCTGACGGGGCCTTACTCGTTCAATGGCGCTGGGTCTCAGGTCGCGGCGCTGAAGTCGGGCGGGGTCTCGCGCAATGACCGCGTCGTAGCGGAGACCGCGGCGATCGCGTTCGACGTGCGCGGGGCGAGCCCCGAGTCGATCGAGGGTCGGTTCAAGGGGCGGTTCGAGGCTGGGAAGAAGTACCTCGAGAAGTGGGAGAAGTACGACAAGGACCTCGCGGAGTGGCGCGAGGCGCGCGAAGCGGGCAAGGCGGTGAAGCAGGCCGAAGACAACGTCGTCGAGGAGGCGACGGAGGGGGCGGAAGAGGACCCCGTGACGGGGACGTGGATGATGCGGGCCACGGCGCCGCCCATGCCGCCGCCCGGCTATATCGAGGGGCGGGTGTCGCTCAAGCTGACGGGCACCGCGGTCGAGGGGCGTGTGATCGAGCCCGAGGCGGCGGAGGTCGAGCATCGGATCGTCGGCGTGGTCGACGGGACGACGATCACGGGGACGATCGAGGTCGATGCCCCTATGCCTGGCGTGCCGACGTTCACGCTCGAACTGGATGGTGAGGACTGCACGGGTGTCGTGGATCTGGGCCCGATCACGATCGACATCACGGGTCAGCGGATCAATAAGAAGGCCGTGGAGTTCAAGGTTGCGCGGAAGCGGCGCAAGACGGGCAAGGATGGTCGCCCGCTCCCGCCGCCTGTTGATGATGCGCTCGAGCCGTTCCGGCTCGCGCTGGAAAGCAAGATCCCGGTCCTGGTGCGCGCGAACACGCCCGCGGAGATCGAGAAATCTCTCGATGCGCTGGTGGGGCCCTGGGGGGTGCACGTGGTGATCCTCGACGGGGCGGACGCGGGCGCGGTGAGCGATCGTGTGCGGGGCGAGGCGGAGGGTGTGATCCTGCCGCGTTCGGTGCTCCGCACGGAGGACTTCAAGCCCTACCACCAGGGCGATGCGCTGTGGCGCGCGGGGATCGACTTCGCGTTCCAATCGGGCGCTGCGGACGGGGCGCGTTCGCTCCCGGACGTGGCGTTGTACGCGGTCGGGCAAGGGCTCTCGCCCGAGCACGCGATCGAGGCGCTCACGCGGGCGCCGGCGCGGATGTTTGGCCTCGATTCAAGGGTCGGCCATTTGGCGAAGGGGTGCGAGGGCGACCTCGTGATCTGGTCGGGGCACCCGCTCGACCCGAGCTCGGTCGTGGAGCGTGTCATCGTCTCAGGACGTGAGGTGAAGCCATGAGGACAGTGATGAAGCGGGCTCTCTCGGGCGCCCTTTGCGCCGCGCTGTGCGGCCCGGCCGCGACTGCGGGAGGGCCCGAGCGGGCGCCTGCGGACGAGCGGGTGGCGGACGCGGCGCCCACGGTTGCCGCGGCGGGGGTGGCGGGGGCGACGGCGCAAACGCGTCGGGCGCAGCGCATCGAGGATGTCACGGTCTACAAGGTCGCAAAGGTCCTGACGATGGACGAGGGCGAGCGCGTCGTGAACAACGCGGCGGTCGTCGTGCGGAATGGGAAGTTCGACTGGGTCGGCAAGGCGAAGGACCTTGCGGAGTACCCGGGCGCGGTGGTGGTCGAGCGGCCTGACCTCTGGCTTGTGCCTGGCCTGATCGAGCTGCACAACCACACCGCGGGCGACCTGAGCGACCTGAACGACATGGTGTACCTGACGAACCCGGGCCTGCGCTCTGCGGATACGGTCGTGCCCGATACCTTCGAGGTCGAGCGCGCCCAGCAGGGCGGCGTGACGGCGGCGCTGCTCATCCCAGGCAGCGGCACGAACATGTCGGGGTTTGGCACGGCGGTGAAGTTCGCTGGCGACTCGGTGGCGGAGGTGATCGTCCGCTCTCCCGGCTCGATCAAGATCGCGCAGGCGGGCAACCCGGAGTGGTACTGGACGGGCGTGGGGCGTTCGTTCATGAACTTCAACACGCGTCAGACGCTCGAGGGCGCGCGAGACTACCACCTGGCGTGGGAGGCGTTCGAGAAGGGTGAGTCGGACGACGAGCCCGCGTTTGACCCGGTCTTCGACGACTTCCGCGGGCTGTTCCGGCGTGACTTCCCGGCCTCTGTGCACACCCAGGGCTACCAGCTCGTGATGACGACGGTCGATATGCTCGCGCGGAAGCTCAACATCAAGGTCGTGCTCGACCACTCGACGTTCGATGGGTGGAAGGTAGCGCCGCTCGTGCTCGACATGGGCGAGGACAATGTGATCACGATGGTCGGGCCGCGCGGGATGTACTTCGACTTCACGCAGCGCAAGATCCACGGCAACGTGTCGCGCTGGTACGACGGGGGCGTCCGCAAACTCGGGATGAACACCGATTCGCCGGTCATCCCGCAGGAGGAACTGGTCTACCAGGCGACGATGGCGGCGCACTATGGGCTGCCGCGCGAGGCGGCGCTGAAGGGGCTCACGTCGGTCGCGGCGGAGGCGCTGCAGGTCGACGATCGGATGGGCACGATCGAGGTGGGCAAGGACGCGGACTTCTGTCTTTGGACGGGCGACCCGCTCGACCCGCGCTCGCATGTTGAACTCACCGTCGTGAATGGCGAGGTCGCCCACGACGCCCAGAAGGAAGGCAGGCGCTTCTGATGGCTGGACGTTGGAAGAAGGAGCGCAGCGGCCGAACCCGAGGGCTTGCCCCCGCGGCTCGTGGGGCGGTGTTGGGGGGCTTGATCTGTGCGTTTGCGGCTCCCGCGTTGGCGTCGCGCCCGGGTGAGGAGGAGTTCGTCGTCGTGAAGGCGGGGCGGGTGATCACCTCGGCGGGTGAGGACATCGAGCGGGGCGAGATCGTCATCGTGGATGGCGAGGTCTCGCTTGTGGGGGTCGGGCTCGAGTACCCGAAGAACGCGGAGGTCATCGAGGCGCGTGACCAGGTGGTCATGCCCGGGCTGATCGATGCCCACTCGCGGTTCGGCCTGCGCGGGCTCCGGCGCAACGGCGTGAATGGCGATGCGACGACCGACGACGAGGTCTACCTGAACCAGATCGACTTCGAGCCCATGCTCCGTCACGGCTTCACGCTCGCGGGCTACTACCCCGATGGCAACGGCATCACGGGGACCGCGACGGTCTACCAGACCGCGGGTGACCCGGACGAGCAACTCGTCAAGCGCGGGGCCTACCTGCTCATCGATTTCACTTCTCAGCCTGGTGCGCGCAACACGTTGAGCGGCGCGCTGCGCAAGGCCAAGTCGGAACTCGACAAGGTCGAGAAGGCGCGCGAGGAGTGGGAGAAGAAGAAGAAGGAAGCGGAGGAGAAGGCCAAGCGCGAGGCGGAAGAGGCCGAGAGGAAGAAAGAGCAGGAAAGCGGGGGCGAGAAGAAGGGTGCCGCCGATGAGCGCGAGGAGAAGCCCGCGGGCGGCGAGGGTGAGAAAGAGGACGAGGTGGGCGAGTTCGAGCCGCCTCCCATCGACAAGAGCGTCCGCCCGCTTGCCGATCTGATCAAGGGTGATGGCTCGACGCCCGCGTTGATCGAGGTCAGGCGTGCGTCGGACCTGCTCCACCTCGACCAGGTGCTCGAACCCTACGACGAGTTCGCACACCGGTTCCTCGTCCTGGCGACGGGGTTCACCGACCTGAATCACGTGGCGGAGCTGTTCGGCGAGCGCGAGGCGTTCATCGCGATGGTGCCCGCGATGTCGACGTTCCCCCAGACGACGACCTACTTCAACGCCCCGGCGGAGCTGAGCCGGGCGGGGTGCACGATCGCGTTCGTGCCGCAGTTCGATGGCGAGTCGGCGTACGAGCAGTTCAGGACGGGCGCTGCGGAGCTTGTCCGGGCCGGGCTCGGTCGTGACGACGCGATCGGGGCTCTGTCGGCCCGACCCGCCGAGTTGCTAGGGGTCGGGAACAAGTTCGGGACGATCGAAACGGGCAAGCAGGCGGACCTGGCGTTCTTCGATGCCGACCCGCTCGCGCCGGGTGCTCGGGTGACGCGTGTGATGATCGCGGGCCAGACGGTTTGGGAGCGTGAGGACGAGAGCCGATGAGACGACGAGCCGCTTGTCATGTTGCCGTGTTGCTCCTGGCTGCCTTCGTGCTGGCGTTGGCTGGCGTGAGCACGCCGGCTGCGCGGGCCCAATCGGCGGGGGCCAGCAGCGCCTCGCCCGTTGAGGAGAAGCGCCCGCAGCGACGGGAACGGCCCCAGCGCCCGAACCCGACCGCGAAGGAAGCGCCCAAGGAAGAGCCGGAGGCGGACGAGGGGGAGGACGAGAAGGAAGAAGAAGAGCCCGACGAGTGGCTCGCCATCACGGGTGGCACGGTGCACACGGTGTCGGGCCCCGTGCTCCATGGCGCCACGGTGCTGTGCAAGAACGATGTGATCCACGCGGTCGGCCCCGCGGTTGCGGTCCCCGAGGGGGCGCAGGTTATTGATGCATCGGGGTACCACGTGTACCCGGGGCTCGTTGCGGCCGAGTCGTCGGGGGTGATCCGCTCGCCCGACTCGGCGGATGCGTGGTCGCTCAACCGCTCGCTCGCGATGTCCGCGGGCATCACGACGGCGGTCGTGGGCAACGGCGCGTACAAGACCGCCTCGGGCACGCTCGAGGGACTCGATGTTGGCGAGGACCTGTTCGAATCGGTGAACTACTCGGGCAACCGCCCGACGGCGAAGGCGCGTTTCCGCGAGGCGCTCGACGAGGCGCGTCAGTTCCAGCGCGATGTGGAGCGGTACAAGCGTGAGAAGTCGCGCGACCCCGACACCGATATGGAGGAGCCCAAGCGCGACAAGCTCGACCGGGCGGCGCAGGGCGCGCTGCGCCTGATCACGGGCGAACGGCGGGGCATCGCGCGGGCCGAGTCGGCCGACGACCTGCTCGCCCTGGCGGGGCTTGCCGAGCAGTACGGGTTCGAGCTCGTGATCCGTGGGGCGTCGGAGGGGTGGACCGTTGCCGATGAGCTGGCGCGCGCGGGCGTGCAGTGCATCGTGTTCCCGCGCAGGAGAGGCGAGCCCGACGATCAGACCAACCGACCCAACGGGCCGACGATCGAGAACGCACGCATCCTGCACGACCACGGCGTGCGCATCGCGGTGCTGCCCGCGGGCACGCCGTTCTTTGGGGGCAACGACGGCATCGGGATCTCGCTCATGGGGCTTGCGGGGCGCGACCTATTGACGCTGCCCATGGCGGCGGCGTTCGCCGTGCGCGGCGGGCTGCCCGAAGACGCAGCGCTGCGATCAATCTCGCTCGACGCGGCAAGGCTGCTCGGCATCGACCACCGGGTCGGCTCGATCGAGGTCGGCAAGGACGCGGACTTCGCGATCGCCGACGGCGACCTGCTGCACTACATGACGCTAGTGCGATGGACGGTGATCAACGGCAAGGTCGCGTACGACAAGCAGAGCGACAGCCTGTTCGACCATATCCGCCCGCCCGATGAAGAGCAGACGCCGCCCACCGACTTCTGGCCGCGCCGGCTCGGTGAGGAGTGGGGGGGTGAGTTCCTCGAAGCGATCGCGGCTGAGGAGGCTGCGCGCGCGGTGGCGGAGGAGAAGCAAGCCGAGGCTTCCGCCGAGGATGAGGGCGGGGGGAAGAAGGCCCCTGACTCGGAAATGGAGACTGACGAGGCTACGCCGACGGACGACGAGGCCAAGGGGTCGGACGATGCCCCCGAGAGCGCGAAGGAAGAAGCACGCGATTCCGGCTGAGGCGCCGCAAGACGTCGGAGCAAGGTTTCCGTAAAGGCCGCTCGCGAATGCGAGAGCCGGCGTGTCAGGTTGCGAGCTTCTTCCGCAGTTCCTGAGCCCGTGTTTGATCGATGAGAGCTTCGCGCTCCAAGCGATCCAACAGGCTGTGCGCCGCGTCTCGCAGGTCTCGCGCGAGTGTCTTGCGGTCTTCATCGGAGGTGCTGCGCTGCGGCGGCGGTACGACGCCGTGGGCTCCGGGGTGCTGGAGTTGTGCCTCCCTCATCGCCTTGAAGCGCTTCTGATAGCCGTCGATCACCATGAGCCGGTGCGCGACTTCGGCCATCCAGAAGTCAACGTTGGCGGCGTGCCCGGCGAGTTGGCTCGCTGGGAGTTGGGCGTGATGGCTCAAGACCTTGGTCAGAGGAGCGGTGATTTCTTCGAGATACGACATTATTTAACATAACCTATCTTATAGGACCTTTGAGATTGGGATCAGGTGGGGTCTCAAGAGGGGCGCGAGGGCTCGATCTGAGCCTTACGCGGCGGCAGCCACGGCTCCAGCGGTGGTCTCAGCCTAGCAGGCGGGTCAGGGTGGCGGCGGTGAGCATGGCGGCGAACTCGGCGGTGGCGAAGGCTGGGATGAGCCAGAGGGTTGGTGGGCGGCGGCGGCGGGATGCGGCCCAGGTGGTGGCGTGCATGACGAGGGTCGGGATCAGGATGGCGCCGGTGAGCCAGATGACATCCTCGAGGCTTCGCAGGCGGAGGTGGAGGTACCACTGCTTGATTGGGTGGGCGGTGAGGGCGGCGGGGACGCCCGAGGTCGCGGTCCAGATGAGGGGCATGAGGAGGAGGACGGCAAGCCAGCCCAGGAGGTTGCCGGTGGTGGCGGTGAGCCAGGGGCGACGGATCGGGAGGGTGCGGGGCCGGCGGGCCCCCTGCTTGCCCTTCGGGCGGGCCCGGCGGTTGGCGATCGCGAGGATGAGGCGGTCGAGGGTAATGGCGGTTGCGACTGCCGGGAGCAGGCGGAGGAGGGGCTCGGCCCAGGTGGGATCGGCGCCCGGGATGGTGGCGGCGAGCGGGCTCACGGGGTAGGCGTTTCCGTTGGGCGGGCGAGTGTGTACTTGAGGTACGGGAGCGGGTTGCCGTGGCGGTCGGCGCGTGTGAGACGCTCGGCGAGGGTGGCGCCGAGGCGCTGGACGGCACGCTGGGATCGGACGTTGTCGGCGCCGACGTAGAACGCGACGCGTTCGAAGGAGCGGAAGGCGTGGTCGAGCATGAGGCGCTTGGCGTCGGCGTTGTAGCGCCCGCCCCAGTGCGAGCGCGCGAGGAAGGTCCATCCGATCTCGATCTCGGATGGGTCGTCGAGGGCGTGGTAGCGGGTGGAGCCGATGATGAGGCCTGTTGATTTGTCGATGGTGGCGAAGGCGGCTTCGGTCGCGATGGCGGCGTCGAAGAACGCGCGGAAGACGGGCTCTTGCCAGCGGTCGGGCGCAGGGTGCTGTTCCCAGATGAGCGGGTCGACGGCGACGGCGTAGAGGTCGTCGTAGTCGGCGGGGGTGAGGGGGCGGAGCGTGACGAGGTCGCCGGTGAGGGTGGGTTGGGGGTCGAAGGTTGGCATGGGCGTGGGCGAGTCTATTAGGGGTGGGGCGAGGACGAGTTTGACATAACGCGCAGGCGGGCGGGGCGCTCGCGGGGGTGGTTGCGCTAGACTCGCTCCTATGTTCGATCGACTCTCAGACGGGTTCTCATCGGCCTTTCGGCGGCTCTCGGGGCGTGGCAAGCTCAGCGAGGCCAACATCCGCGAGGCGATGGACGAGGTGCGCACCGCCCTGCTCGAGGCGGACGTGGAGTATGGGCTCGTCGATGCGTTCTGCGCGGACGTGGTCGATCGGGCGATGGGGCAAGAGGTCACCAAGAGCCTGAAGCCCGGCGAGGAGATGATCGGGATCGTCTACCGGGCGCTGGTGGACCTGATCTCGGGCGGTGAGGATGAGGGTGGGGCCAGGCGGGCGATCCCCTCGATCACCCCCCCACCGACGGTCGTGATGATGTGCGGCCTGCAAGGGTCGGGCAAGACGACGACGTGCGGCAAGCTCGCTTCGTACCTGCGCAAGCAGGGCAAGTCGGTGATGCTCGCGGCGGCGGACCTGCAGCGCCCCGCGGCCGTGGACCAGCTCGAGACGATCGCGGGGCAGCTCCGCGCGCAGGGCGGGCCCGCGGTCGAGTTCTACGCGGAGCCGGAGAAGGTCGCGGAGTACGGCAAGGCGGTGGGCGTTGCGGTGCGCGTGTGCCAGAATGCGTACAAGGCGGCGATGAAGTCGGGCGTCGATGTGCTGATCCTCGATACGGCGGGGCGTCTGCACGTCAACGACGACCTGATGAAGGAGCTCGAGGACGTTCGCCGGGCGGTGACGCCCCACGCGACGCTGCTTGTTGTTGATGCGATGACGGGTCAGGACGCGGTGAAGTCCGCGGGGTCGTTCAACGAGCGGCTCGGTGTCGACGGGGTGATCCTGTCGAAGTTCGACTCGGACACGCGTGGTGGTGCTGCGCTGTCGGTGAAGAAGGTGACGGGCGCGCCGATCCGTTTCATCGGCGTGGGCGAGAAGCTCGACCAGCTCGAGGAGTTCCATGCCGACCGCATCGCGGGGCGGATCCTCGGGATGGGCGATGTGGTGTCGCTCGTCGAGAAGGCGAAGACCGAGGTTTCCGACGAGGAAGCCGAGGCGATGGCGGAGAAGATGGCTCGCGGCGAGCTGACGATGGACGACTTCATGAAGCAGATGAAGGCGCTGCGTCGGATGGGTCCCATGAAGCAGCTGCTCGGCATGATGCCGGGCGTCGGGCAGGCGATTAAGAACGCGGAGATCGATGAGAAGCAGCTCGACCGCATCGAGGCGATGGTGAGTTCGATGACGAAGGCTGAGCGCGCGGATGTGAAGCTCATCAACCCGAGCAGGAAGAAGCGGATCGCGAGGGGTTCGGGGACGAAGTTCGAGGATGTGAGCCGGTTGATCACGCAGTTCCAGGGCGTGTCGAAGATGACGAAGCAGATGGCGGGGATGGGTGTGCGCGACAAGATGAAGGCGGTGAAGGACCTTCAGGGCGCCGGTGGGATGCCCGACATGGCGGGGCTTGGGGCGTTTGGTGGTGGGCGTGGGAGCACGCGTATGGCGAGCCCCAAGAAGCGGTTCAAGCAGCGGAAGCGGCGGTAGTCCTTGGGGAGGTCCCGCGGGCTTTGCGCCCGCGGCGCGTTCGGGTGTGCAATTACAGGATGTGGGCCATGGCGAGTTCGTCCTGGTCGGTGGTCTCGCCCGCCCTTCGGAAGTAGGCGCGCAGTGTGCCCTCTTGTTCGAAGCCCAACGCGCGCCAGAAGGCGGCGCCTCGGGTGTTGTCGAGTGCGACCGTGAGTTGAACGCGGCGGATACCGGTCGCGCGGAGTTGATCGAGGGCTTGCTCGATCATCCAGCGTCCGATCCCCGTGCCCTGGTGCGCGGGGCTCACGCCCACGGCGCTGATCTCGGCGACGTGGGCCATGCGGTGGGTGAATTGGCGGATGCGGAGCGCGGCGACGATGTGGCCCGCCTGTTCGACGACCTGGAGGCCGCCTGCGCGGAGCATGTCGTCGACCGCCGCGGGCGCATCGGGGGGTTCGAAACCGAGCTGGTGGTTGACGGATGGTGAGGCGTAGAGGTCGCGCAGGGCGGGCGCATCGGCGTAGGTGGCAAAGCGGAGGGTGCGCGGAGTCATGGTGTAGACAGTCCGGTCGCGTTGGGGACCGGCGGGATGGCCTTGGAGAGGCCTGGTGGAAGCGATGCCTTCGGGTAGACCACCATGGCCTCGCCGTTCGCGAGGCCGACTTCGGTGATTCCATCACCCTCGCCCCCCCCACTCACGACGATGTCGATGCTCTCGAGGAGGTCGCCCGAGAGGTCGCGGAGTTCGATGGTGGCGCTGGGGAGGTCCTGGATGGCGGAGCGGAGCGTTGGTGTGCCGGGCGATTGGGTGAGGAAGGCGATGATGGAGTCGGCGAGGTCGCGGTTGGCGGGCGAGGCCTTTCGCTGCTCGTCGTTGAAGATGCCGCTCCATGTGTCGAGTTCGCGCGTGAGTTGGGTGTTCGTGGTGTCGGATGTGATGGTGATGGTGCCGATGTCGGCGGGGGTGAGGCCCGTGGCGGTTGTGGGGAGGAAGCCCTCGACCTTGCTCGGGAGAGGGTCGAGTGTTGCGGTGGGGATGACGAGGGCGGTATCTGGCGCGCGGGAGCTTTGGGCGAGGGCGGTGCTGCCATCGGGCGAGAACGGGCCGCCCACGCTCAGCGAGACGATGGTGGGTGGCTCATCGCTGGCGGGCGGTTGGGAGAGGGTGAGTTCGGCGACGAGCGTCGGGTTGTCGAAGTTGGCGGCGGTGAGGGTTGGCGGGTCGGGCCTGTCGATGAAGCGCACGGCGTCGAGGGTCGCGAAGGCCTCGAGCGCCGCGGTGATGGCGGCGGGCGAGACGCGCGAGCTGATGGGTTCGTCGACGAACCAGCGGTTCTGGCGCTTGGTGAGGAGGATGGACTCGTCGGGGGTGCGCAGCGCGATGGATGCGACGTTGAAGCGTGTCACGCCCGGCATGGCGGTCGGGATGCGCCAGGCGGGCGGGGATGCGGTGGCGTCGAGGACGTCGGCGCCGACCATGAAGGGGCCCTCGCCATCGACCCAGGCGCGGGCCTGCCCCCCCACTGCGCGCGCATCGAGCGTGGCGGTGTGGGTGGTGTCGTCGAGGAAGGTCAGTGTGACGGTGATGGCGTTTGCGGGTGGCGAGGCGGTTTCGTCGGCGGGGTTGCGCTGGGTTGAATCGAGGGCGCGGAGGAGGGCGCGGGGGTAGCGCGGGTCGACGGGCCACGCGAGGTCGGGGGTTTGGTCATCGGCGCTGAGGAATGCCCAGCCGCGGTCGGTGGTGCTTGCGATGGTGTGCGCGTCGGCGTTGGGCTCGGTGATGGTGATGCGCTTGACGCGTGCCGGGTCGAAGTCGAGGAGCGGGCCCGTTGCGTCGGGCGCGTTGGTCGAGGCGGGTGCGAGGAAGTAGACGACGACGCCCAGGGTGGCGGCGAGGAGGCACGCGATGATGACGATGCGCAAGGACATAGGAGGACCCTAGCCGCGGATGAGGCGGAGTGCGCCGCCCGTCGCCAGGACGAGGAGCGGCAGAATCGCGATCAGGCCCCAGCGTATGGCGTTGACCTGGGCGGGTGTGAGCGGCTCGACGCGGGCGATGTCGCGGGCGCGGGGGCTTGCACCGATGAGTTCATCGCGCCCGGCGAGCCAGTAGACGGCGTTCTCGAAGAGTTCGGCGTTGCCCGGGAAGGCGGTGACGTAGCGCCCGTCGATCGCGCCGCCGGCAAAGAGGGTGGCGTTGTCGAACCACTCGGGTGATGCGACGACGACGGCGCGCTGGGGTGCGGAGGTGGGCGGCGAGAAGGCGGCGTCGGGGCGCGAGACCTGGGAGCGCTCGCGTTCGACGAGGGCGGCGATGGTCCAGGGGCCATCGGGGTCGTCGCGTGAGGCGTCGGGTGTGGGCGGGTCGGCGAGGGCCATGGGCTGGAACGGGGCGGCGCGTGATGCCCCGCGCAGGGCGCCCCACTGCGCCTCGGCCCATGAGTTGGGGGCGGCGGCGGTGGTGGTGCGGAGGAGCGGGGTGTAGCGGACGGCGTCGGGTGGCGGCTCGATGGCGCGGATGGGCATGGGGAGGAAAAGCGACGTCGCGAGGCCCGAGACCGCGGGGGTGAGGGGCGTGTCGGGCTCGGCATTGCGGATGAACTGGTAGGCGGAAATCGCGGGGACTGAGGGATTGGGGATGCGCTGGAGGATGGGGCGGGCGGAGTCGATGGTGATGCCGAGCGGGGCGAGTGATTCGACGACGGGGTCGTCTTCGCCCAGCATGCCCAGGCGCGAGGGCTCGATGGAGAAAAGCATGCTCTCGCCTGCGCTGCGCAGGAGTTCGACGGCGTCGGTGAGGCGGGCGAGGCCAAACGCGGAGTCGGACAGGCCGCGCGCGGACTGCGGGTCGCTTGGCGCGGGCATGATGATCCAGACGATCGGGCGCTTGCGCTGGGGGTCGAGGGCGGAGAAGTCGGGCGGGTTCTCGTCGAGCGTCGTCGCCCACTCCATGCAGTCGATGCGGCGGAGGGTGAGCTTCTCGACGATCGCGCCGATGGTGTCTGCGGCGGTGGGCGTGGGTCGGCCGATGCCCTCGAACATGCGCCTGGGGTTGCCGTGCACGAACGCGGCGATGGGTCGGCGGTCGTCGGAGAGGGCGCCGATGGCGGTGGCGATGAGTTCTTCCGCTTTGGCGCGCTGGTCGGGTGCGGGCTGGCCCGGGACTGGGCTCCGCGGGAAGAGCGATTCGACCGCGACCGCGGAGACGCCTGTCTGCGAGACGACGAGGACGACCTCGGTGGATTCGAAGAGGCGTGCGACGACGACGGGCTCGAGCGGCTTGAGGCGCTTGAGGCGGTCCTGCGCGATGGCGATCAGGTCGAGGGCGTGCTGGGTCGGGCGGGCGAGGGCGCGGGCGGCGTCGGCGACTTCGGGGGTGCGCCCCGTGAGGGGGTCGATGACCTGGCGCTGGAGGCCCACCAGTGTCTGGCGGCTTTGGGCGAGCGGGCGGGCCTCGCCCTCGGCGGCCTGCGCCGCGACGTCGGCCTGGGGGAGGCGGAGGCCCGCGACCTCGAGCCAGGCTTCGGCCTCGGCGGCGCTGGCGCCCTCGCGCAGTTGCGAGGCGTAGAGCGCGAAGAGCTGTTGGATCGACGCGAGTGTGGAGCGTTGCTCGGCGCGGTTGTCGGCTTCGGGGAGGAGCTGGGCGACGGTGTCGATCGGGTCGTGGAGGGCCTCGAGCTGGTCGGCGATGGCGCGGAGGTCGCCCAGGTAAGCGCGGAGCGCATCGTCGTGCTTGGCGACCTGATCCGCTTGTTGGTTCGCGACGCGTTGGGTGACGCCATCGAAGGCGTCGAGGGTCCTGGCGCCCGAGGAGAGGCCCGTGGGGATGATGGTGATCGCGATGTTGTCGGAGGCGCGCTCGAAGGCCTCGAGGAGGTCGAGGCCTCTTTGCTCGGACTCGGGGTCGGTCGCGGTGCGGTCGGCGGCGACGACGATCTCGACGGGGGTGTCGAGCCTTTCGAGGGTGGAGAGTGTGCGTGGCGAGAGGGAGTGGGCACGGGTGGCGGTGAGGTCGAATCGCGCGTTGAAGCGTGTGCCCAGGACGGCGATGAAGAGGGCGATCGCGGTCGTCGCGGTGACGAGGAGGATCGTGGTGGAGGCGTAGCGCGTGCGCCTGACTGCGGCGGAGGCGGCGGCGCGCTCGGCGGGGGGCGGGCTTGTTGCCATCAGCGCCACCTCCTTGTTTCCAGGACGATGGCGCTCATGGCGACGAACCAGGCGCACGCGGCGCCGAAGACGGCGATGTGCCGCGTGTCGATGACGCCCTTGGCGAAGTCGGCGACGCGGAGGTTGATGGAGAGCTCGTAGAGGACGGCGTCGTAGGGGTTGCCGACCGCTTGCGCGCCGACGGACGAGACGAACCAGAGCATGATGAAGAAGAAGAGCGTGGCGAGGTAGGCGACGATCTGTGAGCTCGACAGCGCGGATGCGAGCAGGCCCACCGCGAGGTAGAGGGCGCCGACGAGGACAAGGCCCGCATAGCCGGCGAGGATGGGGCCGTAGTCGGGGTCGGCGACGGCTTCGAGGACCGCGACATAGGTGAGCGTGGGGAGGAGCGTGGCTGCGAAGAAGGCGACGGCGCCGAGGTACTTGGCGACGGCGATGACCCACTCGGAGACGGGGGCGCTCATGAGGGGCTCGATGGTGCCCGCGCGGCGCTCTTCGGAGATGAGACGCATCGAGATCGCGGGGGCGACCATGAGGATCACCCAATGGGCGAGGGTGAAGAACTCGCGCATGCTTGCTGGCTGGCCCGGGAGGTAGGTCTTGGCGGTGACGAAGACGCCCGCGATGAGGAGGAAGAGCGCAATGACCACCCACCCGATCGATGTGCGGAAGAAGCTGGCGAACTCTCTTGAGGTGATCGCGAGGAGTGGGGTCATGCGGCGGCGGTGCGCGGATCGGGCGTGGCCCGGTCGGCGTCCTCGATGAGTCGGATGTAGAGCTGTTCGAGAGAGACCGCGTCCGGGCGGAGTTCGCGGATCACGAGGTTGGCCGATGCGCAGGCCTGCCCGATGACCTCGCCCAGGTCGGCAGCGCCGGCGCGTGCGGAGAGACGGCACGTGAGCCACCCGTCGCCCGCCGGCGTGCAGTCGAGGAGCTTGGCGTGCTCTATTCGCTTGAGCGCCTTGGGCGGTTCGGTTGAGTCGGCACCCCCGCGGACCTGGACGATCCACCCGCCGCCCGCGTCGCCCCCCTTCTGTGCGGCTTGGGCGATGAGGTCGGATGGGGCGCCATCGGCTCGGATGCGCCCGCGTGCGAAGATGACGATCCGATCGCACGTCTTCTCGACCTCGGGGAGGATGTGGGACACGATGAGCATGGTGCGCTCGCCCGCGAGGTCGCGGATGAGGTTGCGGGTCTCGGCGATCTGCGCGGGGTCGAGGCCCGACGTGGGCTCGTCGAGGATGAGGACGGGCGGGTCGTGGATGAGGGCGGAGGCGAGCCCGACGCGCTGCCGGTAGCCCTTGGAGAGGTGGGCGACGCGCTTGCGGACGACGTCGGAGAGCCAGCACCGCTCGATGGCGGCGTTGGCGGCGTTGCGGAGGGCCGAGCCTCTCAGTCCGAAGAGCCTGCCTCGATAGGCGAGGTAGTCGCGGACGCGCATCTCGGGGTAGAGGGGGTTGCTCTCGGGGAGATAGCCAAGCCTTCTACGAACGTCCATGGTCTGCGCGATGGCGTCATGGTCGTCGACGAGGACCCGCCCGGCGGTGGGCGGGAGGAGGCCCGCGATCATGCGGATGGTGGTGGTCTTGCCGGCTCCATTGGGCCCGAGGATGCCCACGACCTGCCCCTTGGGCACATCGATGGAGACGTCGTCGACTGCGACAACGGGGCCGTACCGCTTTGATGCTCTCTGGACCGAGATCATGTGTGAAGATTATGCCATGGGCGGGTCGAGGGTTCCGATAGGTGGTGAAGTGGGGACGCGCGGCGGGCCGGGGCGTTCCCGATGGAACCGTGAGCGTGCGAATGGGGTAGACTCGTTGAGTGAACGATTGGAATCCGGCGGGGTGCCCCGCCGTGCTCGATGACTGCTGACCGACCCAAGCTGCTGGTTGTGGCTGGCCATGACCTGTTGGATCCGGATGGGGTTGCCCAATCGCTCAGGGACCGTTTCGATGTCCGCATCGTCACGCCTGACGAACTGGCGAAGGCGGTGTCGAGCGGGAGTGCGGACTTCCTGCTCGGTGCGGGCTTCGACTTCACGCCCGATGAGAATGAGCAGGTCACCCGCCAGTCGGCGATGCTGTTGCACGCGATCGGTGAGGGGGTGGCGCTGTTCGATGAGGGCGCCTCGGCGGTGTGGGCGAACCGTTGGTTTGCGGGGCTTGGGCCCGCGCTGACCGGGCGGATCGCGGGCGTGGCGGGCAAGGCGTTCGAGTCGTTTGCGAACGCGATGGACGACGGCGGGAGCGCGGAGGCCGTCGGGCGGCTGGCCAAGTGCTACCACATCCATCTGCGGAAGGCGCGCCGGCGGTACGAGGTGCGGGTCTGGCCCGTGCTCGGGAGTGCGGACGGTGCGATACGCGTGCGGCATGTCGCGGCGGTGGTGCGGGACGTGAGCGCGCGCTGGCGGAACCAGCAGCGGATCGACGCGGTGAACCGTGCGGGGCGCAAACTGGTGCACCTGGACCCCTCGGCGATCAAGACGCTCTCGGCGGCGGAGCGGCTCACGGTGCTCGAGGAGCGGGTGATCCAATCGGCGCACGAGTTGTTGCACTTCGACAACTTCGCGGTGCGGATGCTGACGCCCGCGACGGGCCAGCTCGAACTCGTGATGAGCTGTGGGCTGCCCGAGCCCGCGAAGAACGTCAGGCTCTTCGCATCGGAAGATGGGAACGGGATCTCGGGGTATGTCGCGGCGACGGGCGAGAGCTACATCTGCCCTGACGTGTCGCAGGACGAGCGTTACGTGTCCGGGATTGACAATCCGGGCTCGTCGCTGACGGTGCCGCTGCGCCTGTTCGACAAGGTGATCGGGGTCTTCAACGCGGAGAGCAACGATCGCCACGCGTTCTCGGATGCGGACCGCCAGTTCGCGGAGATTTTCGCGAACTACATCGCGATGGCGCTGCACATCCTGAACCTGCTGCTGGTCGAGCGGTGGACGACGAGCCAGTCGGCGACGGGGACGGTGACGGGCGAGCTCGAGGAGCCGCTCGCGGACCTGAAGCGCGAGGCCCAGCTGCTGCTCGACCGTTCGTCGGACGCCGATGACTCTTCGCACCTGAAGCGGATCCTGAGGGATGTGTCGTCGATCCGCCGGCGGATGAAGGCGATGGCGGGCGGGCCGCGCTCGTTGCTTGGTGTGGAGGAGGCGATTGCGCGTGGGGTGGAGGGCGACAAGGAGCTGGCGGGGCGGCGTGTTCTTGTGGTCGACAACGAGCCCGACATCGTCAAGATCGTGAACGATGTGCTGACGGCGCGCGGGTGCACCGTGGTGCCTTGCGGGACGGGTGAGGAGGCGCAGCGGTACATCCGCCTCGAGTCGACGATCTCAGCCGAGGGTGCGCTGCTGCTCGGGTCGCGGCCTTTCGACCTCGTGATCAGCGACATCAACCTCGACGACCTGACGGGCTATGACGTGTTCGCGAGCGCGAAGGAGATGTCGGCGGACCTGCCCGTGATCCTGATGACGGGGTTCGGGTACGACCCGCACCACTCGATCGTGCGTGCGAGCCAGGAGGGGCTGCAGTGCGTGCTGTTCAAGCCGTTCCAGGCCGAGCGGCTTGTCGATGAGGTGAAGAAGGCGATCCTGGGCGCTGAGGCTGATGCGACGTTTGATGGGTCGAAGACGGGGAGCCGGGCGGGTCAGAGCTGAGTCACCGATGTGGGTGGCGGTGGGGGTGCCGCGATCGAGGCAGAGCCCCGTGACCGCCGAAGAATGGCGGGTCCCCCCCACTGATTCGAGCCCCCTAGAGTCGGTCAGGAGCGCAGAGCCCGATGACCTCCGCAGCCGAACCCGCCACAACGGCGCCCCGCCACGAACCGGAGACGGAAGAGGGGCGATCGGCCCCGGCGCAGCCCGGGCAGTTGATCGTGGTGGCGAACCGCCTGCCCGTTCGGCGTGTCGATGGCGACTGGCAGACGAGCCCGGGCGGGCTCGTTTCCGCGTTGATGCCCATCCTCCAGCAGCGGGGCAAGGGCGAGCACAAGGGCGCGTGGGTCGGTTGGGCGGGCTCGGCTGAGGAGCGGATCGAGCCGTTCGTGCACGATGGGATCGCCAACGTCCCCGTTTCGCTCTCGGCGGTGGACCTCGAGGGTTACTACGACGGGATGGCCAACAGCACGCTCTGGCCCCTCTACCACGACGCGGTTCGTCCGCCAACGTACCGGAGGTCGTGGTTCCGTCGGTATGAGAACGTGAACGAGGCGTTCGCGAAGGCGGCGGCGCGTGCCGCGGGGCCCGGCTCGCTCGTGTGGGTGCACGATTATCACCTGCACCTGGTGCCCGCGATGCTCCGCGCGCTGCGCCCGGACCTGCGGATCGGGTTCTTCCTCCACATCCCGTTCCCGGGGCGCGGGCTCTTCGCGCAGCTGCCTTGGCGGAGCCAGTTGATCCGGGGGACGCTCGGCGCGGACGTCGTGGGTTTCCAGACCGCGACGGGGGCGAGCAACTTCATCGAACTCGCGTGCAGGTACGCGGGGGCGCACGACATCGATCGGGGCGTCGAACTCGACGGGCGCGAGATCACGGTCGATGCGTTCCCGATCTCGATTGACACGAAGGTGATCGACGGGCTTGCGCGGCGCGGGGATGTGATCGCGAAGGCGCAGGAGTACCGCGAGCGGCTTGGCGGGCGGAAGATCCTGCTCGGCGTCGACCGGATGGACTACACGAAGGGCATCGATATCCGCCTCCGCGCGTTCCAGGAGATGCTCCGTTCGGGCCAGGTGAGTGTGGACAATGTGGTGCTCGTGCAGTCGGCGGTGCCGACGCGTGAGACGGTGGGCGAGTACGCGGAGCTGCGGTCGGAAATCGAGGAGAAGGTCGGGCAGATCAACGGCGAGTTCGGCAGCGTGGGGCGCGTCGCGGTGGAGTACCTCAGGCAGAACCTGCCCATGGAGGAGCTTATCGCGCTGTATATGGCGGCGGACGTGATGCTGGTGACGCCCTTGCGCGATGGGATGAACCTGATCGCGAAGGAGTTCGTCGCGGCCCACCCAGACGAGCGTGGGGTGCTGGTGCTGTCCGAGTTCACGGGGGCGGCTCGCGAGATGAGTGAGGCGATCATCGTGAACCCGCACGACCGCGACGGGCTGGTGGCCGCGATGCTCCAGGCGGTGCGGATGGATGATGACGAAGCGTCCCGGCGCCAGCGTGCGCTGCGTGAGACGGTGTTCGGGCACGATGTGTACGCGTGGGCGGATGAGTTCATGGAGAGGCTCAGCGGATGACGCAAGCGCCCGCCCCCCAGGCCAGGCCACGCCGGCTCGATGAGTGTGTCGACCTGCTGGCGCGCACACCCCACCTGCTCATCGCGTGTGACTACGACGGGACGCTCTCGCCCATCGTGTCGGACCCCTCGGCGGCGCGCCCGCTGCGCGAGTCGATCGTGGCGCTGCGCACGCTCGCGGAGCTTCCCGACACGCACGTGTCGGTGATCTCTGGGCGGGCGCTGAGCGACCTGGCGGCGCTGACGGGTTTGCCCGAGCGGGTGCATCTCGTGGGCTCGCACGGATCGGAGTTCGAGCCCGGGTTCACACGGTCGCTGACCGAAGCGCAGGCGGGGCTGCGCAAGCGGATCGAGGATGAGCTGCGCGCGATCGCGGGGTCGGGCCAGGGGCTCACCATCGAGACCAAGCCCGCTTCGGTCGCGCTGCACTATCGCAACGCGGAGCCCGCGCTGGCCCAGCGGGCGCTCGACGAGGCGGTGCGCGGGCCCGGGGGGCTTGCGGGTGTGTTCGTCAAGCACGGCAAGAAGGTGGTCGAGTTGACGGTGGTGGAGACGAACAAGGGGTCGGCGCTGTCGACGATCCGCCAACGTGTGGGTGCGCACGCGGTGCTCTTCATCGGGGACGACGTCACAGACGAGGACGGCTTCGCGACGCTCCGTGGGCCCGATGTGGGCGTGAAAGTGGGCGAGGGTGAGACCGCGGCGGTGCACCGGGTGGCGGACCCGCACGAGGTCGCACGTCTGCTCGCGCAGCTCTCGGAGCGGCGCGCGGCGTGGGCGTGCGGCGGCGCGGCGGTCGCGATCGACCACCACTCGATGCTGTCGGATCAGCGGACCATCGCGCTGGTCACGCCCGATGCGCGGGTGAGCTGGATGTGTGCGCCGCGGATCGACTCGCCCGCGATCTTCGCGGAACTGCTCGGCGGGGCGGGCGCGGGTTTCTTCGCGGTTGCGCCCGAGGATGATCGCGAGCGGGCCATCCGCCAGGCGTACGTCAACGACTCGCTCATCGTCCGGACCGACTTTCCGAGCTTCGAGGTTACGGACTACCTGGACTGTTCGGGCGGGCGCACACGCCAGCGCGCTGGGCGGTCCGACCTGGTGCGTGTGGTGCGAGGCAGCGGGCGTGTGACGGTGACGTTCGCGCCCCGGCTTGACTTTGGTCGCACGCCGACGGCTCTTCGCGCCCGCGAGGGTGGGCTCGAGGTGCTGGATTCGCCCGAGCCGATCGTGCTTTATGCGCCGGGCTTGATGTGGTGCTTCGAGACCGATGGGCCCCACCAGACGGCGGTGGCCCACCACGACCTGAGCAACGGCCCGCTCGTGATGACGCTCCGCCTCGGCGTGGGGACGCTCCGCGCGCCGCTCGTCGATGGCGAAGCCGGCCTCGACGAGACCCACGACTACTGGCGGCGCTGGAGCCACCGGCTGCGACTGCCCAAGCTTGCCCGCGAGCAGGTGCGGCGGTCGGCGCTCACGCTCCGCGGGCTGGTGCATGGGCCGTCGGGCGGTATCGCGGCGGCGGCGACGACGTCGCTCCCCGAGACGATCGGCGGCGTGCGCAACTGGGACTATCGGTACTGCTGGCCCCGTGATGCTGCGATCTCGGCGTTGGCGCTGGTGAAGCTCGGCTCGGCGAGCGAGGGCGTCCACCTGCTCGACTGGTTGCTCGAGGTGCTCGAGCACGCGGTAGCGCCCGACCGGATCGCGCCGCTGTACGCCGTCACGGGCGAGCCGCTCACGACGGAGGGCGAGATCGGCGAGCTGCACGGCTACGCGGGGTCGCGCCCCGTGCGCGTGGGGAACGCGGCGTCGCGACAGGTGCAGCTCGATGTGTTCGGACCTGTGGTGGAGCTGGTGTACGAGTTGGCCAAGCGGGATGCGCCGCTCACGCCTCAGCATTGGCGCGTCGTCGAGGGCATGGCGGCGGCGGTGCAGAGCAGGTGGCACGAGCCGGATCACGGCATCTGGGAGGTCCGCGACCACCGGCGGCACCACGTGCACTCCAAGACGATGTGCTGGCTCACGATCGATCGGGCGCTCAAGAGCGCGGAACTGCTCCGCGATCGCGTGCCCGTCGGGTGGGCGGAGCTGCGCGATGCGATTGGGGCCGAGCTGCTCGAGCGGGGGTGGAACGAGCGGGTCGGCGCGTTCACGGCGTCGTACGAGCAGGACGATTTGGATGCGGCGGCGCTGTGGGTCGGGCTTTCGGGGCTGGTGCCCGCGGACGATCCGCGGTTCGTGCGCACCGTCGAGGCGGTCGAGCGCGAGCTCCGCGATGGGCCGGGCGTGTACCGGTACCGCTTCGACGACAAGCTGCCTGGCGAAGAGGGCGTGTTCCATATCTGCACGACTTGGCTCATCCAGTGCTACAAGCTCATGGGGCGCGATGCGGATGCGCGTGAGCTTTTCGATGCGTATCTCGGGCTCGTCGGGCCGACGGGGCTCATGTCCGAGGAGTACGAGGTCGGGGCGGCGCGGGCGCTGGGGAACCACCCGCAGGCGTACTCGCATGCGGGGTTGATTGAGTGTGCGTTGATGCTTGAGGAGGGTTGAGCGCGGGCGGGGCCTCTTTGGAGGGCCGGTCGCTCGCGCTCCCGCCTTGCAGTTGCGCTGCCGTACACTCGCGGCTATGCCTCGCCCGTCCCTGCGTCCCTTCGTGATCTGGCTCGCGGTCTTCTACCCCGCGTGGTTCTGCCTCGTGCAGCTTGGCGGGTGGTGGCGTGAGGTCGTTGACCATTGGGCGATCGCGGTGGCCATGGCGCTGGGGTCGTATGTCGCGGGGTCGACGCCCATGGGTGGCGGGACGGTTGGGTTCCCGGTGCTTGTGCTGTTGTACGATCAGCCGGCGTCGCTCGGGCGCGACTTCGGGCTCGCGATCCAGTCGGTGGGGATGGTCTCGGCGTCGATTTACATCCTGTCGCGTCGGCGGCCGCTCGATTGGCACCTGTTGCGGCCGGCGCTGGTCGGGGCGGCGGTCGGGACGCCGTTGAGTTGTGCGCTGGTCGCGCCGGTGGTGCCCGGGCTTGGGGCCAAGCTCTTGTTCGCGGTGGTCTGGGCGAGCTTCGGGCTGTTGCACTTCGCGAAGCTTCGCAGTCTGATCGGCGCGGAGGGGCGGGGCGAGGCGTGGCCCGGCGTGGACCTGTGGGCGGGGCTCGCGATCGGGGTGGCGGGCGGGGTGGTGGCGTCGCTCATCGGGGTGGGCGCGAACGTGCTGATCTACGCGGTGCTTGTGCTGGTGTACCGGGCGGACCTGAAGGTGGCGGTGCCGACGGCGGTGGTGCTCATGGCGTTCACCTCGGTGGTCGGGATCGGGACGAACCTGGCGCTCGGGGCGGCGATGCCCGAGCGGTTTGGTGTGGATGTCGAGGTGTTCTACAACTGGCTCGCGGCGGCGCCGGTGGTGGCGGTGGGCGCGCCGGTGGGTGCGCTGGTGGTGAACCTGATCCCGCGCGTGCCGACGCTGCTCTTCGTGTCGGCGTTGTGTGTGGGGCAGTTTGTGTGGACGGTGGTGAAGGAGGGTGTTGGCGGTTGGGGCCTCGTCGTTGCGCTTGGTGGGGTGGGTGTGATGTGTGGGGTGTTCTGGGTGTTGTATGGGATCGGGGAGCGGCGGGCGGGCGCGTGATGTA
Organism: Phycisphaerales bacterium; assembly: GCA_965228605.1. GTDB lineage: Bacteria > Planctomycetota > Phycisphaerae > Phycisphaerales > UBA1924. The sequence continues at coordinate 1,248,603 of OZ245825.1, read as the reverse complement.
AGAGTCAAGTCGGAGGTGATGAGAGTTGCCACTCAGCGCTGCACTCGGAGCAGGTGGCGTGGGCGAGTTCATCGTGGGTCTCGATGAGCGGGTAGGCGCAAACGGGGCAGAGGCGCGCGGCGAGAGCGGCCTCGACGAAGGCGCGATGGGCGGGTGAGTCGGCTGGACGCGGCTCGCGATCGGGGCGCAGCGCGTTGACCGCGGCCAGCAGGAGCGCTGCGCCGATCGCCATGCCCGGGAGGCTGATCCAGAGCGGGATGCCCGAGAACCAGGCCAGTGTTCCCGCCGCGATCCAGACGGCGATCCAGAAGAGGGTCTGGAGCCCGAGCGCCGGGGGTTGCAGTTCGGTCTCCAGCCTGGAGAAGGCGATGCGGGCTCGCGCGACGGGATCGGCATCCGACGGGTGTGTTGCGGGGAGAAGGTCGTTGCGGCTCAAGTCTACTTCGTGCACGACACCCGCATGGTCCTTGAGCCGGATCCTCATTCGCCCCTCCTCTCAGCATGGCGCCACGCTGCGCCACACTCGGTGCACACGACGAGATCGCGATCGCATGGTTCGAGCCCGCGCAGGTCGTAGCCGCACGATGGGCAGAGGTGGTGGTCGAGGAGGAGGCCCGCGGCTCGGCGGGCGAAACGTCTGCCGAGTAGGCGTTCTACCCCGAGGAACACGCCGAAGCACGCAACGATCGAAGCCGCGTAGGTCAATAGTGTCCACGCCACGGAGACTTGGCCCCTTCCGTGGAGGATGTCGAGCGTCACGGTTGCGCCCAGCGACCCTCCCATCACCGTGCAGGCCGCAGGGAGCCAGCCCTGCCGACGGACAATCCCGGCACGGTTGATGGACCGCTGCACGGGCCCCGGGACACGCCCCCGCACCGCCTTCGGATCGACGATCGGCACGAGGCGCCCTTTGTGATCGACGAGTCTGACTTCAGCCATGGCATCCCTCGCGCGAACGGTCGGCCTGCGGGCCGAACGCTACAGTGCGACCAGCATACGCGCCCGCTGGAAGGAGACCCTCATGCCCGCCCTCACCGACTACGTCACGCTTGGCCGGTCTGGCCTGCGCGTGTCGCCGCTTTGTCTTGGCACGATGACCTTCGGCACCGAGTGGGAGTTCGCCTCCGACGTCGAGACGTCGGAGCGGGTGATCGATGCGTACCTGGACGCGGGTGGCAACTTCCTCGACACCGCCAATATCTACACGAAGGGGCACTCGGAGGCGGTGATCGGCGACCATTTCGCGGGCACGAACAAGCGCGACCGGGTCGTCATCGCGACCAAGTGGCTCGGCAACATGTTCCGTGGTGACCCCAACGGCGGCGGTGCGCATCGGAAGTCGATGATGGACGCGGTGGAGCACTCGCTCAGGCGCCTCAGGACCGACTACATCGACCTGTACTGGATGCATTTCTGGGACCGCCACACGCCCATCGAGGAGACCGTGCGCGGGCTCGACGACCTGGTCGCATCGGGCAAGGTGCGGTACATCGGGTTCAGCGATACGCCCGCGTGGAAGTGTGCGCAGGCGCAGATGATCGCGCAGTTCCGCGGGTGGTCGCCCTTGATTGCGCTGCAGATCGAGTACTCGCTCGTCGAGCGGACGCCCGAGAGCGACCTGATCCCGATGGCGATCGAGATGGGGATGGGCGTGACGCCCTGGAGCCCGCTCAAGGGCGGCTTGCTCACGGGCAAATACACGCACAGCGATCAGAAGTCCGAGGGGACGCGCGAGGAGTGGGTCGTCAATCGGCTCGAGCAGAAGGGCGTGCGCGAAACGATCGATGAGGTCGTGACGATCGCGGGTGAGATCGGGCGCACGCCCGCGGAGGTGGCTCTGGCGTGGTGCAGGCAGCGAGATGGTGTGGATTCGACGATCATCGGGGCGCGAACACTTGGGCAACTCGAGAAGAACCTCGCCTCGATGGAGGTGGTGCTCGAAGACTCGCACGTGACGCGGCTCGACGCGGCGAGCGCGTACGACCTGCCGTTCCCACAGTCGTTCCTCTCGAGGATCGCGCCCTCGATTCAGAACGGCACAACGGTCGACGGGGTGACGAGCGAGGAGTGGCCGCTCAGCCCCGAAGGCGATGACGATCGGTGGTGAGTGAGGCGGCGGCGCGGGTTAGTCTTCTGACCGTGCGCGATCTCGCTTTTCGCGGAACATGATGCCATCGATGGACAGCTTGCCTGCGCCCGCGAAGAACACGCCCACCGCTGTCATGAGCAGCGTGAACTGGAAGAGCAGGTCCTTCCAGGCCTTGGTCCACTCGGCGGCGTTGTCGAGTTGTGGGTCGGGGAGGAAGCCAAGGTAGGCGTTGCCCGCGGCGATGGCGGGCCCGATCTGGGTCATCCAGAGGGCGCCGAGCATGACGCCCGCGAGGCCCAGGGCCGAGAGGCGGGTAAGGAGGCCGATGAGGATCATCGCGCCGCACAGCAGTTCGGTGATCGCGGCGGCCCACGCCATGCCCTTCATCGCGCCGGTGCTGCTCAGGAACGTGGGCCATTGGTCGCGGTCGATAGCGGCCTGCATCGGGATGGCGAGGCCCTCGAGCCGGCGGACCTCGTAGGTCTTGGTTGTGTCGAGCGTGGCGGCGAAGCGTGCACGCTCGCTCACTGATTCGTCGAGGGCTTCGACGGCTTCCTCGGTCGCTTGCGCGACCTCCTCCGCGGCCTCCTCGATGGCTTCGGCGGCCTCCTCAGCGCCTTCCTCGACGGCTTCAGCCGCTTCTTCAGCGCCCTCCTCGACGCTGCCGTCGTCCGTGTCGGCGTCGGCGTCTGAGGTCTCTGGAAGCGGCTCGTCCGGGGACTCGCTCGCGTTGGTCGGTATGGCGGCGGTGTCGTCGGCGGTGATCATGCCGGCTTGGGCGAAGGCCACGGCGACATCGCCCGTGACCTGGTCCTTGTGCCAGACCTTGGCGTACCCCGCCCAGACGAAGACGACACCCAGCGCGATGCGCAATACCAGCGGCGTGAGGTTCACGGCCATGCTATGACGAAAGCTCATGCTCAGATCGCCTTCCTCGCCCTTGGGTCCCATGGGCGTTGTTCGGGAGCTACCGACCCCGATTCCACCCCAATGGTAGAGGGTGAAGCGGCCCGCCCGCTCAGGGAGCAGACGCGCTACCCGATGCGTTCCTGCTTCGGCTCGCGGCTCATCAACTCGCCAATCGCAGCGATGGGGTCCTGCTGCTCGTGGACGACGCGGTAGACCGCTTCGCCGATGGGCATCTCGACCCCCGCCTGGAGGGCCAATTCGCGCAGGCTCACGGAGGTGGCGACGCCCTCGACGACGCTCGAGGTCTGGGTGAGGTACTCCGTGACGGATTGGCCCTGTCCCAGGGCCTCGCCGCACGAGCGGTTGCGGCCTTCGGGGCTGAAGCATGTGGTGGCGAGGTCGCCCACGCCGGCGAGCCCGAAGAACGTCTCGCGGTCGGCGCCGAGGGCGACGCCCAGGCGGGTGATTTCGGCGAGGCCGCGCGAGAGGAGCGCGCTCTTGGCGTTGAAGCCCGCGTGGAGCCCATCGAGGATGCCCGCAGCGATCGCGACGACGTTCTTGGCGGCCCCGGCGAGTTCCACGCCAAGCGGGTCGGCGGACGTGTAGACGCGGAGCCAGCTGGTCGTGAAGAGCGTCTGTACACGGGCGGCGAGGTCGGGGTCGTGGGACGCGGAGAGCATGGTGGCGGGGAGGCACCGACCGAGTTCGCCCGCGATGGTGGGGCCGCTGAGGACGGCGAGAGGGCGTACGTCGGCGAGCGGTGAGCCATCGACGACGTCGCTCACGATCTCGAGTGGGCGGAGCAGGGAGTCGTTCTCGATGCCCTTGGACAGGCTCACCACGCCCGCGCTCGGTTCGAAGCCCTCCCCCACTGCCTCCAGAACGGGCCGGATGAACTGGACAGGGACCGCGAGCACGATGAGGTCGGCGCTGGCGAGAGCTCGGGGGCCCTCGGATGTGACCTCGACTGGCTTGGGCAACTGGACATGGGGCAAACGCCCTGATTGGCGGGTTTGAGCGAGGGTCTCGGCTTCCCGCTGGGTGTGGCACCACAGGCTCACGCGGTCCACTTCCTTGCTCTGCCCAAGGAGCCAGGAAGCGACCACCCCCATCTGCCCGGCGCCGATGACTGCCACGTGCTTGCTCAAGGGTTGCGTGCCTCCATGGGGGCGGGTTCGAACCGATGCCCCGCTTCAACCGTACTGCGTGCGGTGCCCTCGCGACAATCCACGACGTAGGATGCCCGCTCTACCCAATTGGGTCCACCCTTGCCCGACAGGAGCCCGCACGCCCATGAGCCATGCCGCTTCGCACGACCACGAGCACGAGTCCGGCGTCCAGTGCTGCTCTCACCACGAAGAGAGCAACGAGCGGTGGATCGTGGCCTACTTCGTGGGCGGGCTGCTCGTCCTGACGACGCTCATCATGCAGGGGCTGGCCCTGCCGAAGGAAGTCGCCCAGATCCCGGCGATGATCGGCTCGTTCCTGCTGATGCTCGGGCTCCTGAAGGCGTCGTACTCCGAGATGCGGCGCGGGCGTGCGACGAGTTCGACGCTCGCAGCGCTCGCGGTGCTCGCGGCGTTCGCGACCGGTGAGTACGCGGTCGCGGGCTTTGTTGCGTTTGTGCTCCTCGTGTTCGACATGGCGCTGCGCCGGACGGCGTGGGGCGCCCGGCGGGCGATCGAGGACCTGGTACAACTCACGCCCGACGTGGCGCGGCGCATCGAGGAGGGCGGCGCTGAGACGGATGTCTCCCTCTCCGACCTGCGCATCGGTGACATTGTGAGGGTCCGCCCGGGCGAGAACCTGCCGGTCGATGGCGAGGTGATCTTCGGGCGTTCGAGCATCAACCAGGCCTCGCTCACGGGTGAGGCGCTGCCCGTCGAGGCCGAGGCGGGCACGCCCGTCTACGCGGGCACGACCAACCTGAGCGGGACGATCGATATCCGCGTGACGACGGTTGGTGAGGACACAACGATTGGCAAGGTCGCGGCGCTGATCCGCGAGGCTGAGTCGTCCAAGTCGATGCGCCAACTGCTGATCGAGCAGGTCGCGGCGTACTTCGTGCCCGTCGCGATCGTGGTCGCGGCGCTGGTGTGGTACCTGACGAAGGACATCGAGACGGCGATCACGGTGCTTGTCGTGGTGTGCCCCAGTGCGCTGCTCATCTCGAGCCCGACCGCGATGATGGCGGCGTTCGCGGCGGCGGCGCGACTCGGCATCATGATCAAGCAGACCAACTACCTCGAAGCGGCGGCGGACGTGGACACGTTCGTGTTCGACAAGACGGGCACGCTGACGACTGGGCAGTTCGCGGTGTCGCGTCTCGCGCCCGCCGACGGTGTGGAGGGGTCGGACCTGCTCCAGGCGGCGGCGGACGCGGAGCAGCACTCGAACCATCCGCTCGCGCGCTCGATCATGGTGACGGCGCGGAAGGCGCGCATCGAGCCCGAGAAGGGCGGGGACTACGAAGAGGTCCATGGGCAGGGCGTGCGCTCGAAGACATCGGGCGGTGAGATCCACGCGGGGCGTGCCTCGTGGCTCATCTCGATCAACCCGAGCGCAGAGGCACAGATCCGCGAGGTCGAGAGCAAGATCGAGGGCATGACGGGCGTCCACGTGATGCGCGACAAGCAGTACATGGGCGTCGTGGGCCTCGAGGACAAGCTCCGTTTCAATGCCAAGAGCGTGGTCGAGCGGCTCCGCGACCTCGGCGCCCGGACCGTGGCGATCTTCACGGGCGACCGCCTGTCGGTGGCCAAGCGGGTCGGGCAGACGGTGGCGGTCGACCAGGTCGAGGCGGAGTGCCACCCGGAGGAGAAGCATGCGCTGATCCAGCGCCTTGTCGAGCGTGGGGCGCGGGTGCTCATGGTGGGCGATGGCATCAACGATGGGCCGTCGCTTGCCGCGGCGGACGTGGGCGTGGCGATGGGCCTGTCGGGGTCGGACATCGCGACGAACTCGGCGGGCGTGGCGCTGATGACCGACGACATCGGGCGCGTGCCGTTCCTCGTGACGCTCTCGCGCAAGACGCGGACGGTGATCACCCAGAACATCGTGATCTCGGTGCTCATCGCGCTGGTCGGGCTGACGCTCGCGGCGACGGGGCGGTTCGAGGCGGTGGGCGGGTCGCACCTCGGGCTCGGGCTCGCGGCGCTGTACCACTTCGTGGCGGACATCTTCGTGGTGATGAACTCTGCGAGGCTCGTCCGGTTCGGCGAGGAGTACGCCGCGGCGGAGGGTCTGACGCTGAGCGGCCCGAGCACGCCCGCCTCGGCACCCGGTCAGGCGGTACCCGCGGCGGCATAATATCGCCCGTTTCACGGAGTCTTGACAATACAATCTGCGGCATCGGCTAAGATAGGCTGTGTCTATTCCGGGGACGATCACCTTATTCGTTTGTTCCCCCCCGGCAGGAGGCTCCATGCTGCAGAAGCGTCAAGAGGACGACTTCAGTGCGCGCGCCGCGTCTCACTTCCGCGCATTGGTCGAGAGTGTCGGTAACAAGAACTTTGCAACCGCCATCGGGCTTTCGAGCCGGCAGGTGAACCGCATCCTTGCGGGCGCACAGCCCAACCCGGTGGAGCGCATGATCCTCGCGCTGCAGGCGGCAACGCCTGAAGTGGGCGATAGGGTGCTCGACTTTGTCTGCCAGGAGATGGGCGGCTACCTCATACGGAGCGAGGCGAGCCTGGATGGGCATGCGGTCAACGCGGTGCGCGAGTCCGCGGAGGCGATCGCGGCGATCTCGGACGGGAGCGTGACCGAGATTGACGAGGAGGAGATCCGCGAGGCGATCTGTGCCCTGATCGCGCTGTCGCGGGTGATCAGTGAGCGGCGTCAGGCCCTCGGGCCCGGGCCCATCCCGCTGCACGACCCTGAGTGAGCCGCGTTGCGGGCTGAATCGCGTGCGGTTGCGTGTCCGAACCGCGCGCGGAGAGGAGAAGAGAGACGCTCGGCGCGGTGACGCCGAGGTGAAGCGCTGCTGGCGTGCTTACGCCCGAGTGCGGATCGGGTTCGCGCCTATTGGAGGGTCTCGTCGAGCGGCGGCGCCTTGGTCCCGATTATCCGGACGGTGCTCTCGGCGGGCTCGGCGTCCTCCTCCTCATCGAGGATCGCATCGAGCTCGGCTCCGATGCGGTTGGCGAGGCTCTCGAAGCGGAGCTTGATGGGGCCGATATGGACCTCGAGTTCGTCCTGGATCGGGCGCTCGTGGATCTTGTGGCCGTTGACCCGGCAGCCGTGTGTGGACCCGAGGTCCCGAATGACCCAATCGACCGCGTCCTCGTCGAGGGGAGCGATCTCCGCGTGCAGGCGTGAGACGACGGGTATCGGGATCCGGATGTCGCACTCCTTGGAGCGTCCGATACGAAGCGCCCGCTGACCGGACAGTTCGAGCCTCTTGAGGACCTTGCCGTCGGTAGCGTGGATGGACATCTCGAACATGCAACGGCCCCCTTCGGTGTAGATCCCTCCTCCGGGCTACCCCAATCATGCCCTGTCGTACCCGTGAACGCCAGCGGCGTTTCGCCATTTCATGCAAACAGGATCCTGACAGAAGCACGCGTTACGTATTGGTGCGGCGAGCGCCCACCTTCGCAACCGGCCCAGTCAGACCTCGATCGCAGGTCGCGTGAGGCAACCCCCCCAGAGGGGGCGGGCGGTGGCCGATCTCGCTGAGTGGGGCCAGCAGCCCCACAAGGAGGGATGGAGTCATGGCAGCGACGGTGAGCCGGTTGGGTGAGATTCTGGTCAATCGGGGGATTCTGACGCCGGACCAGGTCGAGATGATCCTCGATGAGCAGGCTGAGACGTGCCGGCCCCTTGGGCTGCTCGCGGAGGAGCGGTTCGGGGTCCCGCGCGAGGCGGTGGAAGAGGCGTGGGTGGCCCAGTACGAGATGCTCGCTCTCCAGGTCGACCCCGCCAAGGAGGAGGTCGATCCGAAGGTGCTCGACCTCGTGACGAGGCGACAGGCGTGGCAGTTCCAGGTGCTCCCGCTCAGGTGGGACGGCTTCGAGGTGATGACCGCGACCACGCCCACGCACCTTGCGCGGGCGGTGCGGTTCGCGACCGCGTGCGTGGGCGCCCCCTGCTACTTCGTGCTTGCCGACCCGCACCAGCTCCACGAGGCGATCGACCGCCACTACCCGATGGAGGTCGGGGGGCACCCGCTGGTCGCGTGAGGGGGGCGTGCAGTGGGTAAGCTCGCGGCATGAAACTCGGCATCATCGGAGGCACGGGGATCGGTGAGCGGCTCATCGACGGGCTCGGGGGCGGTAGCTTCCGCCCGGAGACCGTCGAGACGCCGTTCGGGATGCCCTCGGGCCCGCTCATGACGGGCACGCTGGCATCGGGCGGTGGCCCATCGGTCGAGGCCGTGCTGTTGCCCCGCCATGGGGGAGCGCACGAGACGCCACCCCATCGCGTGCCTTATCGCGCAAACATCTTCGCGCTCAAAGTGCTCGGGGTAACCCATGTCGTGGCGACGGGCGCGGTGGGCTCGCTCCGCGATCAGATCGAGCCCGGCGAACTCGTCGTGTGTGACCAGGTGATTGACAGGACATCGCAGCGGGCCCGCACGTTCTTCGACAGCCTCGCGGTGCACGTGGAGATGGGTGATCCGTTCTGCCCTGTGGTGCGGGACTGGCTCATTGATGCGGGGTCGGACCTCGAGGTGCGGGTTCACTCGAAGGGAACGTATGTGTGCATGGAGGGGCCGAGCTTCTCCACGCGCGCTGAGAGCCACATGCACCGCCTGATGGGCGGCGATGTGGTGGGCATGACCGCGATGCCCGAGGCGCGACTCGCGCGCGAAGCGGAGATCGCGTATGCGCTGGTGGCGCTGCCGACGGACTACGACTCGTGGCAGGCGCGGTCGGCCGAACAGGACCGCGAGTCGCTCCTGAGTGAGATCATCGGGAACCTGCGCGAAGCCGGCGCCGCGGCGTTCGCGTTGCTCCAGGCGGCGATCGCGAACGTGGGCATGCTCGAGGAAACGGAGTCGCCCGCGGCGAACGCGCTGTCATCGGCGATCTGGACGGACCCCTCGGGGGTGCCGCTCGACGAGGTTGGTCGGCTCGCGCCGATCCTCGGTCGTCACCTCGAATCGTGATCGGGGTTTGCGATGGGGGCGATGCCCTCGGGAATTAGCCCGAGGCGATCTTGGTGCCGATCTTGCCCGCGATGGCGGGACCCGCGGAAGTGATCTGTTCAGCGACCTCGCGCCGGTGGACCTCAACCTCGCGCGGGAACTCGAACGCGACGCGGACGCGGTCGCCGCGAATGTTCGTGATGCGCACAACGCCAATGGGGTTCCTCGGATCGCCGATGACGACCTCTTCCCCTTCCCGACGGGTGATCACGAGCATTCCCAATCCTCCACGGCCTCATGCCAGCGTCTTCTGATCGCAACACAAAGTATACATACGCCTCGCGAGATGGAAGCCGTTTCTGGGGATGACGGCGCAATTGGCGGTCGAACCGCCCCGGATGAGGTGGCATGGTGTCCGCAGCGGCGATTGTGCGCGGCGTGAGCGGGTGCATGAGTTGTTGACAGGCGGCGCGTGAGCGATTCAGTCCACGGCCTGGACCGAGCTGACCTCGGGGACGTAGTCGCGCAGGTTCTGCTCGATCCCGATCCTGAGCGTCATCGACGAGGATGGGCAGCCGACGCAGGCGCCATGGAGGCGGACCCTGACGATGCCATCCTCTGTGACCTCGACGAGTTCGAGATCGCCGCCGTCGGCCTGGATGGTGGGCCTGATCGCATCGATCACGCGGGCCACGCGGTCGTCGATCGAGGGCTGATTCAACTGGGGATCATCGGGCATAGGGTGCTTTATGTTAGGCATCCGCGCGGCCCAGCGCGGCGGTGGAGAAGCCCTTGGGGCTACACTGGCCCGATGCTCCGCCCCGCCTTTGCCTGCTCGGTACTTGTTGGCGTCCTTTGCCTGCCCGCCTGTTCGCCCACGCGCGGGTCGGCGGAGGCTGCTGGCATCATGGATCAGGAGGCGTCCGTTGCGGCCCGCGTCGCTGGGGTTCGCGAGGCGGAGGAGACGAGCCGGGACGACCCGGCGCTGCGCGGCATCCGCTACGAGGAACTCAAGCGGGTGGTGTGGCTTGCGGGGAACCCGGAGGAGGTGCGGGTCGCTGCGGTGGAGGAACTGGTCGAGTTCCAGGAGCGGCTCGACGAGACGGGGGCGATGTTCGTGTTGCGCCTGCCGACTGAGCCGAGCGCTCGGGTTGTGGAGGCGATCGCGCGGGAGGGTGCTGACCTCGGCTGGCAGGCACTAGCGCCCGCGATCGTTGAGCGGTGGGTCAGCCCGGCGCGTCAGCCCGATCGTGGCGGGGAGCCCGTCGAAGCCCAGGCGCTCAAGCTGCTCTTCCCTGATCGACCCGTTGAGGCGACGGTGTTCGAGGTCTTTGCGCACGGCGTCGATGGTGAAGCGCTCGATGCGGAGGGACGTCGCGCCGCGTGGGACCTGCTCAACAGGCTTGATCCGGACGGCGCGGACCTGCTCGCGCTGCTCCAGGATGCTCGCCTGTCGGGGGATGCGCTGGTTGAGCAGTTGCGGCGCGCCGCGGTGGACTTGTCGATCACGCCCCGCACGCAAGAGGAGCTGGCTTGGCTCGAGCGGCTTGGCTCGGCGCAGAACGCGAGCTTCTGGAGCGAGGCGCGTGGCGTGGTGGCGGGGCTTTCTGGTGAGCGCCGGGAGGGGCTCGAGCTTCGGCACCTGCCTGTGCTCGTCTATGCGTCGCGGTACCGCCCGGCGTGGCTTGCCATGAGCTCGGGGGAACTCGAGTCGCAGATCGAGATGGGGCTCGCGCTGCGGGAGCGCACGTCGAGGGCGGGCGGGCGTGAGACGCTTCATGCGTGGCGGCGGCAGCTCTGTTGGGCGGACCGGTTGTCGATCGCGGTTGCGAACGACCTGGTGGCGGACCGGGGAGCGGTCGGGGCGTTCTTTGCCATCGCAGATCAGGACATGGACGACACCTCGACCGAGCACGGCGGGCTCGTTGCCTTCGATGGGCAAGGGGCGTTCCGGGTCGACCACTACCCGCCCCGCGCCAACGAGCGGTTCGGCGACAAGCGGTTCGTGGCGTCGCGCAACATGATCCGGTCGGGCGACCAGGCGCTGTTCCACTTCCACATGCATGCGCAGAAGCACAGGAACGGGGGGTACGCGGGGCCCAGCGGCGAGGATTACGAGAACGCCCGTCGGCTCGGGCGATCGAGCCTTGTGCTGACGTTCGTTTCGGGCGACGGGCTCAACGTGGACTACTACCAGGGTGATGGATCGGTCGTCGATCTGGGCACGATCACGCGCTCCGTTGAGTGATGCGCGGGGTGGGCGAAGACTGAGGAGGAAAGGGTGCGATGAAGGCGGAGAAGATGCTGGCGGAGCTGAACCGCATGCGCCAGGACATTGACAAGGACCCGAGCGACATCGAGTGGCTGACCCTGCACCACGTGTTCTGCTTTGTGTCGTACCAGACCGGAGCGTTCCAGGCGTACCTGGACGATCAGAGCGAGCGGGGCGCCTTCGAGGAGTTCGAGGGGTGATCCGAGCCGTCCGCGCCCGGACTGAGTGTTTATGACATCGCCAGGCCCTGAACATGCCATCGCGTTCGAAGGGGTCTCGTACCGCTACCCGGGCGGTGCGCTGGCGCTGTCTGACATCACGATGCGGATCGAGGGCGGGTCGTTCCTTGGGGTGATCGGGCCCAACGGCGGGGGGAAGTCGACGTTGCTCCGACTCGCGCTGGGGCTGCTCGCGCCGACGAGCGGTCGGGTGCGGGTGTTCGGGCGCGACCCCGCGGAGGCGCGGCGCGAGGGGCTCATCGCGAGCGTGGAACAGGAGAGCGGGCTCGACACGAGCTTCCCGCTCAGCGTGCGCCAGGTGGTGACGATGGGAGGCGCGTGGCGCACGCCGTGGTGGCGCGGGGTCGGCTCTGAGGTGGCCGAGCGGGTCGAGCGTGCGATCGGGATGGTGGGGCTCTCGGCGCTGGCGGAGCGCCCGATCGGGACGCTCTCGGGCGGTCAGCGTCAGCGGGCGATGATCGCGCGGGCGCTGGCGGCGGGGCCTCGGGTGCTCGCGCTCGACGAGCCCGTCGCGGCGATCGACGAGTCGGGGCGCCGGCGGTTCCTGTCCATGCTCGCTTCGCTCCACGCGGAGCTTGGCCTGACGATCCTGATGGTGACGCACGACCTGCGTTCGATCGCGGCGGTAGATGCGGGTGAGGCGGGGCCGCGCTGCGATCGGATCGCGTGCCTGCGTGGCACGCTCCACTTTCACGATGCGCCGTCGGGCATTACGCCGGGGCTGCTCGCGGAGGTGTTCGAGCACGACCTGTCGGACGTGTTCGGGCGTGTGCATGTCGATGCGCACCCGCGCGAGGACTGCGACCACGTGCACGGTCCTGCGAAGGAGGGCGGGGCGTGACGCGGGCGATGGAGTACCTCGACCTCTTCTGGCCTTCGATCGTGGGCGGGGTGGCGATCGCGCTGACGGCCTCGCTCCTCTCACCTTTTGTTGTGCTCAAGCGGCTCGCGTTCATCGGGCAGGGCGTGAGCCACGCGGCGTTTGGCGGTGTCGGGCTCGCGGTTGCGCTCGGGGTGACCGGCGCGGGCATCGCGGCGTCGACGGCGTACTACGGGCTCATCGGCGGGTTCAGCATCGCGACCGCGATCGGGATCGCGTTGTTGAGCGGGCGCGATGCGCCCGGCGACCAACGCCGGCTGCGCCCGGACACCGTGATCGGTGTGTTCCTCGTTGCCTCCATGGCGCTCGGCGCGGTGTTGCTCTCGTGGGCCCAGCGCCGCGGCACGCGTGGTGTGCAGAACGTGAGCATCGAGGATTGGCTGTTTGGTTCGATCACGGTCGTGGGGCTCGCGGACGCGGTCGCGGCGGTTGCCGCGGGGATTGGCGTCGCGTTGACGCTCTGGATCGTGCGTCGCCCGTTGATGTTCTGGGCGATCGATGAGAGCGGGGCGCGGGGGTTTGGGGTCTCGACGCGGACGCCGCAGTTGGTGCTGCTCGTGGCGCTGGGAGTGGCGATCGTGGTGTCGATGAAGCTTGCGGGGGCGGTGCTCGCGACGGCGCTGCTCGTGCTGCCCGGCGCCTCGGCGCTGCAGGTGACGCGCCGGCTTGGCGCGACCTTTGTGCTCTCGGGTGTGTTCTCGGTTGTGTCGATGGTGGGCGGGCTCGTGATCAGCATGGTGGTGGGGCTGCCCGCGGGGGCGTGCATCGTGGGGGTGCTCGTGGTGTGCTTCTCGGCGTGCTGTGTCGTCGGGCCGCTCGGGCGCTCGGGGGGGCGCGAGGGGGTCCCGGCGTGACGCCTATTCGCTTTGCGAAGATGCACGGGCTCGGGAATGACTTTGTCGTGGTCGATGCGCGCGCCGGGGGGGCACTCGCGGAGCCGGGGGCGCTGGCCCGCGCGGTGTGCGATCGTCGGCTCGGTGCGGGGGCCGATGGGCTGCTTGTCATCTGCGCGTCTGATGCGCACGCGGCGCGCGTCGAGGTGTGGAATGCGGACGGCTCGGACGGGGGGATGTGTGGGAACGGCCTCCGTTGTGTTGCGCTGCTGATGCACCGGGGTGACGGGAGGGGTGACGCGTTCTCCGTTGAGATGGGCGGGCGGGTGGTCTGTGTTGAGGTTGGGAGGAGTGTGGCGGTGGGGATGGGGGCGCCGGAGTTCGAGCTTGCATGCGTGCCCATTGACGAGTCGCGGATCGGGGGGCGGGACGGCGATTGGGTGTTCGTCGAGGGGTTGCGCGGGATGGGGGTCTCGATGGGCAACCCCCACTTTGTCACGGTTGTCGATGCGCTGCCTGCTCCGACCGACCTCGCGCGGCTTGGCGGTGAGTTGGAGCCGCATCCCGCGTTTCCTGAGCGCACGAACGTGCAGTTTGTGTGCGTGGATGCGCCCGATGTGCTGCGGGTTACGCCCTGGGAGAGGGGGAGCGGCGCAACGCTGGCGTGCGCCAGCGGGGCGGCGGCGGTGGTCGCGGCGTGTGCGCGGGCGGGCCTGTGTGCGAGGCGGGCAGTGGTCACGATGCCGGGTGGCGCGCTCGATGTGGAGTGGCGCGACGATGGGACCATCTGGTGCGCAGGGCCCGCGGTGCATGTTTATGACGGGGTGTGGCGCATGGGTTGGGCGGGCGACAACGCCTAGAGTGTCAGCCGCGCTGGAAGGAGACCGATGGGTGCGTCGTTGACATCGTTGGAGGAGAGTGTGTGCCGGGCGATCGCGGGGCGTGATGCGCAGATGCGCGCTGACCTCGCGGCCCATGTCGCTATCCCGACGGGGTACAACAACACGTCAGCGCTGGATGAGTACCGCGGGGTGCTCATCGCGCGGCTCGAGGCGCTGGGCGCTTCGACGGAGCTGATCGCGGGCGATCCGAAGCCCGCGTGGCTTGGTGGGAACCGGGTGAGCGCCGACCTCCCCCCCACTGCGGTGTGCCGGCGGTGCGAGGGGCGTCCCGGGCCACGCGTGCTCATCGCGGGGCACATCGATACGGTGTTCGATCCCGCGGGCACGTTCCTCACGATGCGCACAAGCGACGACGGGCGTATCGGCAACGGGCCCGGCGTGGTGGATATGAAGGGCGGCATCCTCATCGCGGTGAACGCGCTGGAGGCGCTCGCAGAGGCGGGCGTCGAGACCGCGTGGGCGTTCTCGCTCAACTCCGATGAGGAGACGGGGTCGTACCACTCGGAGCGTGCGCTGCGGCGTGTCGCCTCGGAGGCGGATGTCGGGATCGCGCTCGAGCCGGCGCTGCCCGATGGTTCGCTGGCGATTTCGCGCAAGGGGTCGGGACAGTTCATGATCGAGGCCCGCGGGCGGTCGGCGCACGCGGGGCGCGAGTTCGAGAAGGGCGTGTCGGCGGTCTATGCGCTGGCGCATGCGCTGGTCGCGGTCGAGGGCATGGTGGACATGGCCAACGGGGTGAGCGTGAACGTGGGCCCGCTCACGGGTGGCATCGCGACCAACGTCGTGCCCGACCTCGCACGCGCCTATGGCAATGTCCGCTTCCCCGATGCCGAAGCGGCGGACCGCCTGGGGGTTCAGATGGATGCCATCGCGACCGCGGTGGATGCCCTCCCGGCGCTCAAGGTCGAGCGGAGTTTCAACCGCCCGGCGAAGGCGGAGACCCCCCAGGTCAGGCGGCTCGCGGAGGGCGCCCGCGGCGCAGCGGAGTCGCTCGGACAGGAGTTGCCCTTCACCGCGACGGGTGGGGTGTGCGATGGGAATATCCTGCAGGACGCCGGGCTGGCGACAATCGATACACTCGGCGTCCGTGGGGGCGACCTGCACCGTGAGACGGAGTGGATCGACCTGACCTCATTGGTCGAGCGGAGCCAGTTGCTGGCGGTGTTGTTGATGCGTCTCGCCGAGGGGCGGGTCGAGGTGGCGTGAGAAAGGACGAGGCGTGAGCGCTGACAAGCAAACGGGCGTGGGAGAGACGACGGTCGGGCAGGCGTTCCGCGAGAGCGAGGGCGTGCGGTCGGGGATCGGTTCGATCGTGCGCGAACTCGAGTCGAGACGGGGTGAGCTGACGGGTGTGCGCGGGGCCCGCTCGCCCGAGCTCAAACAGGAGTTCGACGAGTTCCTGGCGCGGGGCGGCGTGCTCCGCGGGCGTGGTTTCCTGTACCCGCTCGTCGGGTCGGGGCTCGGCAATGGCACGCTCGTCGAGCTACTCGACGGCTCGGTCAAGTACGACATGATCACGGGTATCGGGGTGCACTTCTTCGGTCACTCGGACCCGGGGCTTGTGGAGGCGGCGCTGGTCGGCGCGACGGGCGACATCGCGATGCAGGGCAACCTCGTGATGAACCGTGAGGCGATGGACTTCGCGGATGTTCTTGTGAGCGAGGCGGGCCGGTCGAGCAGGCTTGCGCACGCATTCTTGTGCAACTCGGGGGCGATGGCCAACGAGCACGCGCTGAAGGTGTGCTACCAGAAGAACGATGGGCTCGCGCCGCGCGTGATCGCGTTCAGCCACTGCTTCATGGGGCGCAGCACGACCATGGCCCAGATCGGCGACTCGGCGGGCGGGCGACAGGGTGTCCCGCTCAACACACTCGTCGATTACATGCCCTTCTACGACCACGTTGCGGCGAGGCGGATGAGTGCGGGCGACGTCTCGGGTTCGACGCGGTATATCGACATGGTCGCGTGGCACCTCGAAGAGGCCATCACGCGGTACCCGAAGCAGCACGCGTGCTTCATCTTCGAGCTCGTGCAGGGCGAGGGCGGGTTCAACACGGCACTGCCGGAGTTCCACAAGGCGCTCATGGAGATCTGCAAGGCGCACGGCGTCGCGGTGTGGGCCGACGAGGTGCAGACGTTCGGGCGCACGGAGCAGATGTTCTGCTTCGAGGCGCTCGGGCTCGGGGAGTACATCGATGTGTGCACCGTGGGCAAGATGAGCCAGGTGTGCGCGACGCTCTACACGCCCGAGTACAACCCGAAGGCGGGGCTGCTCTCGGGCACGTTCATCGGCAGCACCATGAGCCTGCACGTGGGCACGAAGATCCTCGAGCGCCTCCGTGATGGCGGCTACTACGGGCGCGATGGCAGCATCGCCCGCCACCACAATGTGTTCAAGCAGCACTGCGAGGCGCTCATGGCCAAGCACCCCGAGTGGTTCCCCGACAACCCGCTCGTGCTCGAGAAGGTGGGCGGGTTCGGCGGCATGGTGCGCTTCACGCCCTTTGGGGGGAAGAAGGAGCCCATCCTGCGGCTGTGCCGGCAGCTGTTCGATGACGGCGTGATCTGCTTTTATTGCGGGCACGACCCGTTCCACGTGCGCATGCTGCCGCCCCTGGGCGTGATGCGCGAGGAGGAGTGGGCGGGTGTGTTCGAGGTGGTGGAGCAGTCGATGGCGAAGGTGCACGCCGAGTTTGGTGAGCAGGCCGCGGAGCCGCTCCGCCCGATGCACGCGAGCGGGGGCTGATGGCATGTACCTGATCCGGCGGACGAAGCGCGACGACCTGACGAACCTGTACAAGTTCGCGCGGATGGTGCATTTCATCAACCTGCCGGCGGACCGCGACCTGCTCGCGGAGAAGATCGCGCGGAGCCGGATGAGCTTCCGCTCCGCGGCGGACGGATCGGCGCCGCAGATCGGGCAGGGCGACCAGAGCGCGGTGGGCGAATCGCCCCTCTTCATGTTCTCGATCGAGGACACGGCGACGAAGAACTGCCTCGGCACGTCGTCGATCATCGCGCACATGGGCAGCGTCGACCATCCCAACTTCTCCTTCAAACTCTCGGAGCGTCACCACTACTCGAAGGACCTGAAGGAAGGGCACACGCACCTCATCGCGGAACTCGAGCGTGACACCACGGGGTGCACGGAGATCGGGGGATTGATCCTCGACGTGTCGTCGCGCGGTCATCGCGGGCGGCTCGGCAAGCAGCTCAGCTTCATCCGGTTCCACTACATCGGCCTGCACCGGGAGGTGTTCGCGGACGAGGTGCTCGCGGAGATGATGGCGCCGATCAACGACGACGGCACCAACGCCTTCTGGGAGAACCTGGGGAGGCGGTTCATCAATCTGAGCTACGCGGAGGCGGATGCGTTCTGCCAGCACTCGCGCGAGTTCCTCGACAAGCTGCTGCCCCAGGGCCCGATGTACATGAGCGTGCTGCCGCCCGAGGCGCGCGCGATCATCGGCGAGGTCGGGCGTGATACCCGCCCGGCGCGGGCGCTGCTCGAGCGCCTCGGCTTCGCGTTCCGGGGGCACATCGATCCGTTCGATGGCGGGCCACACCTGCGGGCCCAGACCGATGACATCCCTTTGGTGAAGGACACGTCGCGTGTGACGATCGCGGGGCTGTGCGATCCTTCGAACGCGGACAAGTTCGGGTTCGTCAGCTCGGAGGACGAGGGGGGCGAGTTCCGGGCGCTGTACTCGATGTACCGCGAGGCGGGGGCTGGGGCGATCGAGGTGCCTGCGCCCGTCGCGGAAGCGCTTGGGCTCGCGAAGGACGATCTCGCGGGCCTGACGCCGATCGACCTCAAGGCGCAGATCGAGCTTGGCATCGCGACGCATATGGCGGGCGTGCCTAAGGAGGGGACGGCGTGAGCGAGACCCCTGCGCCGTACGAAGCAGCGGACCTGATCGGTGGGCGGACGTGCCCCATCCCGGGCGAGGGCGTTGCGAGCCACAACCCGGCCCGGCCAGGCGAGGTCGTGTGGGCGGGGTCGCCGCGGGTCGATCATGTCGGTGAGGCGGTCGAGGCGGCGCGTGCCGCGCTGCCCGCGTGGCGGGCGTGGGGCGTTGAGCGACGTATCGAAGCGCTGCGGGCCTATCGCGAGATCGCGGCGTCGCGCGTCGATGAAATGACGGCCTTGATCACGCGTGAGACGGGCAAGGCGCTGTGGGACTCGAAGGGTGAGGCGGGCCTGCTCGCGGGCAAGGTGGACATCACGATCGAGCCCGGCGATGCGGGGCCCCACGCGGCGCGTGGGCGCATCGCGGGCTATGAGGTGCCCGTGGGTGAGACCAAGAAGGGCGTGTGCCACTTCCGCCCGCACGGCGTGATGGCGGTGCTCGGTCCCTTCAACTTCCCGGCGCACCTGCCCAATGGCCACATCGTCCCCGCTCTGCTCGCGGGCAACACCGTCGTGTTCAAGCCGTCGGACAAGACGCCGGCGGTCGGGCAGATGCTCGCCTCGATGCTCGTCGAGGCGCTCAGTGCGTGCGGTGCGCCGGAGGGCGTGGTCAACCTCGTGCACGGCGCGGCGGATGTCGCTTCTGCGCTGACGACGCACGATGGGGTCGATGGCATCCTGTTCACCGGGTCGTGGCCCGTGGGCCGGCGGATCCTCGAAGCGAACCTCGACCGCCCGGGGCGGATCGTGGCGCTCGAACTCGGGGGGAACAACCCCGCGGTGGTGCTCGACGATGCGGACCTGAAGCAGGCGGCGATCGAGTGCGCACGTGCTGCGTTTGTGACGACGGGTCAGCGGTGCACGTGCACCCGGCGGATCATCGTGCAGCGCGGCATCGCGTCGAAGTTCATTCCGCTCTTGCAGCGGATCGCCTCGACTCTTGTCGTGGGCGATCCGGTGGATGGTGTGGGCGGGCAGCCGGTGTTCATGGGGCCGATCATCCGGGGCGAGGCGCGAGACTCGGTGCTGGCGTTCCAGCGCGACGCGGCTTCGGGAGGCGGGCGCATCCTGCTCGAGTCGACCGCGATCGAGTCGGCGGGCGGTGGGCACTACCTGACGCCG
Source organism: Phycisphaerales bacterium (assembly GCA_965228605.1). GTDB lineage: Bacteria > Planctomycetota > Phycisphaerae > Phycisphaerales > UBA1924. Next base: position 1,229,356 of record OZ245825.1, on the reverse strand, counting down.
GGCATCGTCGAGGTCGATCGGTTCAGTGCATCGCTCGATGGGCCGGGGCGTGATGCGGGGTGCGATGTGGAGGTGTTCGGGCCGCTCGTGCGCATCAGTGTCGTCGAATCGTTGGATGAGGCGCTGAGCCAGGCGAATGCCACGCGCTATGGGCTCGCGGCGTCGATCTTCACGCGCGACCAGGGCTCGATCGATCGGTTCCTGGTCGAGGCTCGCGCGGGGTGCGTGAACGTCAACACGGGCACGGCGGGCGCCTCGGGCAAGCTGCCGTTCGGTGGGCTCGGGTGGTCGGGCAACCACCGCCCGGCGGGCGCGTTCAGCCTCGATTACTGCGCCTACCCGGTCGCGAGCATGGTCGAGTCGTCGGGGGCTGCGCCGCTGCTGCCCGGTATGGCGTTTGATGACAGTTGGATTGGCTAGCGGTCGTCAGGCGCGCCGGAGCGACAGGATCAGGTCGACCTTGCCGATGGTCTCGTCGAGTTCCCTCGCGATCTGAACGGAGGGGCGTCCCTCGTCGGCGAGTTCGTACACCTGGCGCGTCAGGGGGTCGAGGGCGGGTTTGTGCAAGACTGTGGCGGTGACGATGGGCTCGGCGGGGCCCTGGGGGCGTGGCCCTTCGGGGTGGGCCGCGGTCTGGAGGGCGGCGATGCGCTCGTCGGCGAGCGCGATGAGCTTCTCGAGGCGGACGGCCCTGTTCTCGATCTGGGCGGCGCAGAGGCGGGTCTGCTCCTGCATCTCCACCATGAGGGCGTCGAGGGTGGCGCGGGCGCGGAACTCCGCCTGCACCTGCTCGACCCGGTCCTTGCTCGAAGTGCGTGTCCCGGCGCGGGCGCGCACCCTCCGCGCCCGGTAGAGCAGGACGCCCGCGATGAGTGTGATGCCCATCGCCATGAGCATGCCCGGCAGCGCGGAAGCGTTGCCCCCGCCCGCCCCGGGGGGCGCTGCTGCGAGAGTGCCACTATGCTCGGCTGTCGCTTCCCCGTCCATCGTGGATTGAGCATCGTCGCGCCCGCGGGCGTGGCGAGAGGGCGGGGTGGGGTCGGGACCCGAACATGGGAAACATCGAGCGCAAAGTCCGCCTGCCCGCCCGCCTCGATCCAGTGGCCCGAGCGGTGGTTGCCCGCTGGCGGGCGCTCACGCGCGGGGGGGAGCCGACGGTCGTCGCGTGCTCGGGTGGGGCCGATTCGTCGGCGCTGGCGCTGTGCCTCGGCGCGAGCGAGCCGGGCGCACTGACCCTCTGCTATGTGCTCCACCCTATGCGGAGCCGTCAAGAGGTCGAGGAGGAGGCGAGGGGCGTCGCCGAGCTTGCGGAGGCGATCGGTGCGGGCTTCGCGCGGGCAGACCTGCCCGATGTGGATGAGAACCGGAGGGAGGCGGGGGCGCGGGTGGCGCGGTACGCCGCGCTGGCGCGCGTCGCGCGTGAACTCGGCATCGGCTTCGTCGCGACGGCGCACCACGCGGACGATCAGCTCGAGACGGTGCTTATGGCGCTGATGCGCGGAGCGGGCCCCCGCGGGCTCGCGGGTATCGCGTCGCGGAGGCGGCTCGATCGCGCCGAGCCGCCCGTCCGTCTGATCCGTCCGATGCTCTGCATCGGTCGCGCGGATGCGGAGCGCGTGTGTGACGAGAGCGGGTGGACGCCTTTCGAGGACCCCACGAACGCGGATGAGCAACGCCTGCGCTCCGCGGTGCGCCATCGGGTGGCGCCCGTGCTGCGGGCGCTGCGCCCGGGGGTGAGCGACGCGAGCACGCGAGCGGGCGCGCTGCTTCACGACGCCGCGAGGGTCGTCGATGACACGGCAAGCGCCCTGCTCGCCCAGGCGGAGCGTGACCAGGCCGGGGCGTTCGAGTGGACGCGCGCGTCGATGCGTCGCGAGAGGGGCATCGTTGTCGGGCAGGCGCTCCGGCGCGCTGCGCTCGACCTGCTCGGCGGCGCGGGTGGCGACCGCCTGACGCATCGCGCCATCGAGCCCGCGGTGAGGATCATCAAGGGTCAGGGGACCGACCCGAAGCGGGTCGGGCTGACAGATCGGGTGCGGATCAGGGTTGATGCGCACTCGGTGCGTGTGGAGCGGCTCGACCCCGGCGCGGGCGTCTGACCGCGCTCGGGTGCGGGCCTAGGACCGGAGCGGCTTCCTTCTCGCGCGGTGTTCGAACGCCTCAATCCCGCCCAGCGCGAGTCCCCCGACGACGAGGATGGCAGCGACGAGCCACCACGGGCTCACGTGCATCGAGTCGGCGAGGGTGATCTTGCCGAGTTCTCCAACCGCGCCGATCGTTTGCGCGACCCACGGTTCGATCTCCGCGTAGACCCCTGCCCCGACGAGCATGCCGAGGACGCCGAAGGCGGCGTCACGTGAGCCGTCGCCCAGCGCGGCGACGCCCGTGCCCGGGCAATAGCCAAGGATCGCCATCCCGATGCCGAACAGGACGCCGCCCAGCGCGTTGGCGAGGAGGGCGGCGCCCTTGACATGCAGGTCGGCCAGTCCCGCTCCGTGGAGCGCCCACACTCCCAGCGCGCCCACGGCGATCGCCGTCAGCATCACCTTGAGGACGGTGAAGTCACGGAGGAGGAACTGGCCGAAGATCGTCTCGGCCCGCGTCACGTGGGCCTTCTGGAGGAGGAACCCGAAGACCAGGCCCGTGAGCCCTCCGAGAAGGAGGACCAGCGGGCTCGCGAAGAGGCTCGTGTCAAACATGGTTCACCTCGCCAGGTTGTGCGGTAGCGCTGCGCTTCACGTAGAGCAGGTGCGCCGTGGCCACGCCAGTGACGAACATCGCGGCAAGGAACACCCAACTGGAAACGGCGAACTGCATCCCGCCCGAGATGGCGTGACCCGATGTGCACCCTCCCGCCATCCGGGCTCCGACAATCATGATCACGCCGCCCGCGAACGCGCCGGCGTAGCGGAGCGGACGCGATGGCCCGAACCGAGCCGCCCACGTCGGTGGGATGTGCTCGCTCCGACGCGAGCGCGCCAGGCGGGCCGCGACCCATGCGCCGACCGCCAGCATCATCACGAGCGCAAACTGCCACTCGATCCCGGGCTTGCCCACCAGGTACTTCGCGAAGTACGCGTTCTCCCGCACGTGGTCCGGCGCCACGGCACCCTCGAGCATCCCCACGATGCGTACGGGCGTCGTCGAGACGCCCAGCGCCTTGCCCATGAGCCCGAAGGTCGCCCATGACAGGACGCCGATCCCGGCTCCCACCACGTAGGGCGACCATCTCCCCCATCTGAAGACGTTGGTCATCGCCTTCTCCTTCCGGGAGGCTGCTGGCCTCCTCACAGGGTGAGAGGCAGGCGGGCACCCAGGTGTTACAGGGATTCCGAGTAACTTTCAGTTGTCAGCGAGACGGGCCAGGATCGCCTGGCGCAGTTCAGCGGGGAGGTCGCCCTCCGCGATCTGGCGGCACGCATCGTGGGCCAAGTCGAGTTCGGCGAAGACGGCCTGGCAGCGTTCGCACAGCACCGGCTGCCCCACGTCAAAGGCTACGCCCAGGTCGAGCGCCCGCTGCTTGGCGGCCAGGAGGTCGAGGCAGACCTCGCGGTCGTAGGCGGGTTCGGGGAAGTCACGCTGGGGCAGCGCGGCATCGACCGCATGGCGCAGCGCGAGGCGGGCTCGGTGTACTCGCACGCGGACTGCGCCCTCGCTCAGCCCCATGATCGCTGCGATGTCGCGGGCCGGCAGGCCCACGATCTCCGTGAGCACGAGTGGGAGTCGTGCCTCGATCGGCAGCGAGGCGATGGCGTGCTCGACTCGGGCGATCGCTTCGCGCCGGATGGCGTCGTCGAGGCCACCTTTGGGTGCGGCGTCGCCGAGCTGCCCCGAGATGGGCATGGGCGGGTCGTCGTCATCGAGGGAGAAGAGGTGGGCGGGCTCGCCCGCACGTTTGCGATGCATGCGCTGGCAGGCGCGTGCCGCGATGGCGAAGAGCCAGGACGCGGGGCTTGCGTCGCCCCGGAAGGTATGCCATGAGCGGTGTGCGTTGAGGAACGTCTCCTGGACGAGGTCCTCGGCTTCATCCTCGTTGCCGCAGAGCTTGCGGGCGATGGCGAAGAGGCGCCCGCCGTAGTCGTCGACCAGGCGCGCGATCGCGGCGTCTCGCTCAGCGGGGATCGGGGGCGACGTATCGCTCATTGTGGGGCAGTGTACGACGTTCAGGCGCGTGACCGCTCGAGTGGGCGGCCCGATTCGTTCGCATCGGATTCCGTGGGCGCCTCGACGGGGCGGAAGACCTCGACGATGAGCACGTCGTCCTCAACGGCGCCGTGGCGGTAGTCGTCGACTTCGCGGAGCAGGCGGCCCGCCCACCCGGTGCGCTGGTCTGGGACGCCGCTCGCGAGCATGCGCTCGAAGCCGCGGATGCCGAGCAGTTTGCCATCGCGGTCCCGGCTCTCGATGGCGCCGTCGGTGTAGGCAAGGATGGTGTCGCCCCGCCCAAAGTGCGCCTTGCGCTCCTCGCTCTCGAAGTCCTCACCCCTGCACGCGCCGAGCACGATCGAAGTGGAGTCGATGTGGTGGATCGTGCCATCGACGGCACGGAGGAACGCGGGCGGGTGCCCGGCGCTCGACCAGCGCACCTCGTCATGAGCGGGGTCGATCTTCATGCAGAGGACCGTGGCGTAGACGGAGAAGCCCGACACCGTGTGGTGCATATAGGTGTTGAGGGCCGTGAGGAGCATGGCGGGCCCCGCGCCGGGGTTCTCCGCGAGGAGCCGGTCGAGTTCGCCGTGCAGGCGGTTAACGGTGAGCGCGGCGGAGATGCCGTGGCCCGTGACGTCGACGATGACGACGTGGAGCGAGCCATCGGGGACCTCGCGGGCGTAGAGGTAGTCGCCGCCGATCTGGCGCATGGGCTCGTAGACGTACTCGAATCGGATGAGGCCCTCGCGGATGGGGTCGGGGAAGAGGCCCTCGTGGATCTCGCGGGCCATGCCGAGTTCGCGCTTGATTTCGGAGTAGCGCCCCTTGAGCATGCGGAAGGTGAAGCGGTCGCGGTGGCGCTTGCTTCGGAAGGCGGCGATGAGGACGCCCGGCGCCCCCATGAGGGGCGAGATCGCGAAGAAGGCGATGCCCGTGGGTTGGAAGAGGTCGCCCATGCTCGCGAGGCCGATGCCATTCAGCACGATGATGGGGATGAGCGGCTTGATCGCCTCGCGCCAGGTCCATGGGATGAAGAGCGCAGCAAGGATGTGGGCGACCATGACGTTGATGATCCAACTCCCACTCGGCGAGATCGTCACGCCGCGGGCTCGGGCATACTCCGCATCGGCGCGATGGCGCACGTCGGGCGGCAGCCCGGCGAAGGCCGCATCCCAGCGGTCGTCCCCGCTCGCGCCCCGCTCGTTGACGAGCGCGAGACGCTCCGCGGCGACCGCACGGACTTCCTCGGTCTGCTCGTTGTTCCTGGATGTGCTGTCGAGGACACTCTTCGCCACGCCGAGTCGCGCACCGGCGATGCCCATCTCGTAGCCCAGCATCGTTCCCGGGATGCCCAGGATGGCGTTGATGACAAGCACCCAGAAGGTCAGGCGGATCATCTTGGGGCGCGGCAAGCCGCGGCGCTTGCGGCGCACATAGAAGAACGCGGCGGGGTACACCGTTGCGGAGAGGAACGTGACGATCATCGACCAGGTGAAGAGCGGGATGAGCGGCCTGGGCATGAAGAAGTAGCCGGCCAGGCCCGCGAACGAGACGAGCACACCCAGCGTGCCGAAGATGCCCGTGTACCAGAGGAAGCGCCTGCGGAAGAAACGCGTGCGCTCGGCTTCGTACTCAGCGCGGAAGTCGGCGGTGACGGTGGCGGTCATCCCTTGCGCCCCCCACCGCTCTGGCCGGGCTTCCAGAGGACATCGCCGGCGCCCGCGGCGTTGACGGCGCGGGCCATCACGAAGAGGAGGTCGCTCAGGCGGTTGAGGTAGATCATGGCTTGGGGGTTGGTCGTGTCGGGCTCGGCTTCGATCAGGGCGCTCACGGCGCGTTCGGCGCGGCGCGTCACGGTGCGGGCATGGTGCAGGCGGGCCGCGGCCTCGGAGCCGCCGGGCAGCACGAACGAGTCGAGCGCCTTGAGCGGTGCGTTGAGTTCGTCGATGAGGGCCTCAAGGCGCGCGACGTCCGCTTCGGTGATGCGCAGCTTCGCGCCGGGCTGCTCGCCCTCGGCGATGGGGACGCACAGGTCGGCACCGACGTCGAAGAGGTCGTTCTGGATCGCCAGCGCGTGAGACGCGAGGGGCTCGTGCTCGTCCCTTAGCGCGAGCACCGCGAGCCCGAGCACAGAGTTGGCTTCGTCCACTTCGCCGTACGCCGCGACGCGGAGGGCGTGCTTGGGGCGCATCGCGCCATCGCCCAGCATGGTCTGGCCGGAATCGCCGGTCTTAGTGTAGATCTTTGAGAGTCGGACCATGCGCGTGCCTCGAATTGCAGTCTACACGAGTGCCCCGGATCAGATGCGTCCAGCAAAAAGCCGGGGCGAATCGCCCCGGCTCGCTTGGGTCATCGGTTGTCAGCGAGGGGCGATCAGCCCGCTTCGACGACTTCCTTCACCATGTTGGGGGGCAGCGGGCGGTACTCGAGGGGTTCCATCGAGCTCGTCGCCCGGCCCTGGCTCATGGAGCGGAGGGCGGTGGTGTAGCCGAACATCTCAGAGAGCGGGACCTCGGCGGTGAGGATGCGGGCGTTGCCACGCTCGTCCTGATCGGTGATCATGCCGCGGCGGCCCGAGACATCGCCCGAGACCGAGCCGAAGTACTCATCGGGCGTGGTGATGACGACCTTCATGACGGGCTCGAGGAGGGTGACGCCCGCCTTCTTGCACGCCTCGCCCAGGGCCAGACGCGCCGCCTGCTCGAACGCGACCTGCGACGAGTCGACCGCGTGCGATGAGCCATCGATCAGGCTCACCTTGATGTTGATGAGCGGGAAGCCCGCGAGCACGCCCGACGCGGCGGTCTGGCGGACGCCGACCTCGACCGAGGGGATGTACTCCTTCGGGATCGCGCCGCCGACGATCTTGTTCTCGAAGGCGACGTTGCCATCGAAGTTGAGCTTGGCCTCCTCGGCCTGCTCCTTGGTGAACGGCTCGATGCTGATGGTCACATCACCGAACTGACCACGCCCGCCCGTCTGCTTGACGAACTTGCCGCGGACGTTCTCGGCGGGGCTCGTGATGGCCTCGCGGTAGCTGACCTTGGGCTTGCCGACCTGGACGCCGACCTTCATGTCGTTGAGGAGCTTATTCTTGATGATCTCGAGGTGGAGCTCGCCCATGCCCGAGATGATGGTCTGCCCGGTTTCCTCGTCGTAGACGGAGCGGAACGAGGGGTCCTCGCGCCGGATGGTGACCAGGGCATCGCCGAGCTTGCGCTTGTCGTCGGCCGAGTTGGGCTCGATCGACATCGAGATCACTGGCTCGGGGAAGGTCATGCGCTCGAGGATGATTGGGTTGTCGGCATCGCAGAGGGTGTCGCCCGTGATCGAGTCCTTGAGGCCCACGACCGCGACGATGGCGCCCGCGGTGGCCTCCTCGAGCGCCTTGCGGTCCTTGGCGTGCATCTCGAAGATGCGGGAGATGATCTCTTTGCGGCCGTTGCCCGGGTTGAGGATGCGCTGGCCCTTGCCGACCTTGCCCGAGTAGACGCGCATGTAGGTGAGGTCGCCGTGCGTGTCGGAGACGACCTTGAAGACGAGGGCGGAGAAGGGGGCGTTGGGGTCGTTGGGGCGGGACATCTTCTCCTCGGTGTCCTTCGGGTTCACGCCCTGGACCGAGGGGACCTCGATGGGCGCGGGGAGGAAGTCGATGATGCCATCGATGAGGCGCTGGACGCCGATGTTGCGGAGGGCGGCGCCGGTGAAGGTGGGGTTGCACTCGCGGGAGAGGCAGCCGATTCGGATAGCCTTGCGGAGTTCCTCGGGGGTGGGCTCGTGGCCGTCGAGGATCTTCTCCATGAGCTCATCGTCGAAGTTGCAGGCCTGGTCGATCATCTCCTGGCGGTGCTTGGAGGCGAGGTCCATGAGGTCGTCGGGGATCTCACGCTCCTCGACGACCGCGCCCTGCGACTCCACGTCGAAGTAGTACGCCTTCATGAGGACGAGGTCGACGATGCCCTCGAGCTCGTGACCCGAGCCGATGGGGATCTGCATCGCGATCGGGTTGGCGCCGAGGCGCTCCTTGATGGTGGCGAAGCTGAACTCCCAGTCGGCACCGATCTTGTCCATCTTGTTGATGAAGCAGAGGCGGGGCACGCGGTAACGGTCGGCCTGACGCCAGACGGTCTCGGACTGGGCCTCGACGCCCTCCTTGCCGTCGAAGACCGCGACGGCGCCGTCGAGGACGCGCATCGAACGCTCGACCTCGATGGTGAAGTCGACGTGGCCCGGGGTGTCGATCAGGTTGATCTGGTAGGTCTCGCCGAAGCGCTCCCACGGGCACGTGGTCGCGGCGGACTGGATCGTGATGCCACGCTCCTGCTCTTCCTTGAGGAAGTCCATGGTGGCGGTGCCCTCGTGGACCTCGCCGAGCTTGTAGCTCTTGCCCGTGTAGTAGAGGATGCGCTCGGTGACGGTGGTTTTGCCCGCGTCGATGTGGGCGCAGATGCCGATGTTCCTGATGTGTGAGAGTTCCATGTCAGTGTCCCGCTTGTGAAGGGTCCTCGGGGCTCGGCCCCTTTGCTCCGTCATCGCCGCGGCCCTTGAGGGGGCCTTCGCTTCGCGGCGTCACCCCAGCGCATCCGCACGCGGGGCTCGATCCTCGTCTTTGTCTGTTGCTCTGTCGTGGAGGGACCAAGGGCCCCCGCTCGTGTCCGGATCCGATGGCGCGGTCCGGCTTGTCAGCCAGGCTCCGTGTCGCCCGTGTTGTCCTCGTCGTCGGTCTCCATGACCGCTCTCCTGTGCCGATCCGGGTCGGCTTGACAACAACCTGCCGGGCTCACGACAGCCCCGGCGTCGAAGAAAGTTAGCACTTTTGTCGGAGCAATCAAGGGATTGTCATACAAAAAGTCGGTTCAGACCGGTGCAATCCGCAGATCATTCGGGAGAGGTGCCCCCGCCGTCCACCCCGGCAGCCATCCGCTCGACCGCCTGGCGCTGGCTGGGAGGGAGACGGCGGAGCGGGTCGAGGCGGAGCGAATCGTCGATCTCGATGACCCGCTCGGCCCATCGCGAGGCCGCCCGCCGGGCCTGGTCGGGTGGGACGACGCCCAGGTCGCCCGCCTGCACGTGGGCCTCGACGAGGAGGAGGTGGGGTGTCAGGGCGTGGGGCGAAGTCGCGCACGCCGCTTCGAGGGCTTCGATTGCCTCCCTGATGCGTGTGGGCTCGGTCGCGGCCTGCTCCAGCGCGATCAGGATCGCGGAGGCGTGGGCGACGCGGGCACGTGAGCTGCGCGGGAGCACTCCGTTGAGTTCGCGGGCGGCGTCTGCCGCGAGGGTGGGGTCGTCGCGGAGGAGGAGAGCGATCGCCCTCAGTGCGGGCGTCGGTTCTGCCGGTTCGCTGCGCCAGGCGTCCATCAGGTGGTGGGCGGCGAGGCGGGTCGACTCCTGTTGGTGCTGGCGGGCGATCGACTCGGCGCGGGCGGGTTCGATGCGGTGTCCGACGATCTGCGCGAGCGGGTGGAGCGCCTCATCGGACTCCCGTTCGTCCACGCCGTTGAGCTGGACCGCGATGCGCTCGAAGACAGACGCCCGCCACCCCGCGGCCGCGGCGTCGGACAGGCGGGCCTCCCACGCGCCTGCCCTGAGCCCCGCCATTACGAGGATGCCGCCCACCGCGAGGAGGGCGAGGCATCCGGCGGGCGCCGCCCATCGTGCGCGTGGGGGCCGAGATGGCCCGCCGCTCAGTACGAGTGCGAGCGATACGACCAGGGCAGCGCCCGGGATGACCGCGGTCAACTCGATCTGCGCGTGTGCCGCGAGGATGGTGGCCATCGCGACGAGGGGGAGTGCCATCACGCGCCCGCCGCCCCAGCGCCGCAACGCGCCAAGCAGCCAGATCGACACCGCCCCCCAAAGAACCGCGCCGACCAGGCGGACGACGATCGCGTCGAGCGTGAGTGCGCCGCTCCCGCGCCAGAGCATCCACGCGACGGTCAGGACGACGATCGCGAAGACGCCCAGCCGCTCGTGACGGTCGCGGTCGCCCCGCTCTGGTGCGCTCGGCGCGGTTCGCCCGCGTCGGCCCGAGGCCCACGCGAGCCGGCGCCCGGCACTGGCGAGCCACACTACCCACAGCGCCACCCACGCCAACCCGAACAAGCCCAGCGTCGCCCACCAATCGAAGAAGACCGAGTGCGGTGAGCTGACATCCTCCGGGCTGATCGGCAGCTTGTGCAGCGCGTAGGCGGGCTGGAAGGAGGATGGCCCCACGCCCACGATGGGCGACTCCGAAGCGATGCGCGCCGCGCCGACGAGGTAGTGCCATCGGAACAGGATGCTCAGTTCGCCGATGCGCTCGCCGATGCTCCCGCGCATCGCGACGCCCGCGAGGACGACGAGCGGGAGGGCCATCGGGACCCACTGCACCCGCTGGCGCGCGATGGTCCACCCCAGCGTGAGCCCGACCATGGTGAGGGCGAGCGCACCAACAGCGCCTTTCGACTGCGCGACGAAGAGCCCGACCGCGCCCGCTGCGATCAGGGCCGTGCCCGCAAGGCGGTCGATGTGGCTCGTACGGAGGGCGCGCATGCCCACCACCAACCACGCCGCGAGCAGGCCCGCCATCACCGACCCGAAGACGTTGGAGAGCGCGAACCACCCCGTCGCGTCGGCGTGGTTCATGCGCCGTTCGAGGACGAGGGCGCCGGGGGTGCCCGCCTGCTCGCCAAACCGTGCGAGCGAGCCCGCGGCGTCACGGCCGAACGCTTCGATGCGCGCCGGGTGCTCGACGAAGAACTGCCACGCGCCCTGGGCCGCGAGGAGCAGCCCCGCCCCGAGGAGGAGCGACACGACCACCCGGCGTACGCCCGCATCCCGGCACGCGAGCGCCATCGCCCATCCGCCCACCATCGCGGCCGCCCACACCGACCCGCGGACGAGGTCCGGCAACGAGCCTCGCACCGTCTCCGCGCCGCCGACGGCGAGCCAGGGCGTGAGCCAGAACCCGTGGGCCAGCACGCCGAGCGTGCCGGTGAGCACGAGCGTCAGCGAGCGCCAGCCGATCGCCCGTCCCGCGAGGTGCGCGCCGAGGACGACACACGCCGCGGCGAGCCACACCAGCGCATCGATCCCAAGCGACCACGCCCACGTGATGCTGGTCTCGATCGGCGGGGCCTCGGCGAGGACCATCAGCTCGTCGGTCGCGGCGCGCGTGACATCGAGGTCCCACCACGGGATGGTCGCGTGCTCGACAAACATGCGCGCAAACGCCGCCCACGCGATCGCGAGCGAGCCGCCCCAGGTCAGGATGAGGGCCAAGCGTGCCTGCATCGGCGCAGGATACAGCAGCGCGGACGCCGCCCGCTCGCGGTCACGGGCTCGCGCACGCGGTGCCGAAGTTCATCAGCACCGTGTCGAGGTCGAATGCGCCGACCAGCCCATCGCCATCGGTGTCTACGGGTGGGCAATCGGCCTGACAGCCGAACGAGCCGAGGACGAGGTTGAGGTCCATCGAGTCGACAAGGCCCGATCCGTCGACATCGCCGCACGAGGCGGTGCATCCGGGGGCGTCGTAGATGCGCAGGGCGTGCGGACCCGCGGCGGCGTAGAGCTTGCCATTGCCCAGCGCGACGCCCCGGAACCCGCTCACGTCCGGGTCGATGGCGCTCGTGGTGATCGGGTTGAGCGGGTCGGTGATATCGATCAACTCGGCGCCTGCCCCCTCGATCCCGACGACCAGGTAGTCCCCGACCCTCGCGATCGACTCGGGGCTATCAGCGAGCGGGTGCGTGGCGACGAGCTGGGGGTTGGTCGGGTCGGTGATGTCGACAACGCTCAGCTCGGCCGAGAAGTTCGCGATGTAGGCGTGCGGCGGGACGAGCGCGATGTGCTGGGCGTTGGGGAGGCCGCCCAGGATGCTCAGGATGACCGGCGTGCTAGGGTCCACGAGGTCGAGCACGATCAGCCCGCTCGTAGTGTCGGTGACATAGGCCAGCCCATCATGGATCACAACACTCTGCGGATTGTCGAACGGGGCACCCGCCAGCGTCGTGAGGGGCTGCGGGTCTGCGGGGTCGACGGTGTCGTAGATGCACACTTCGTCGTAGCTGCTGACCGTCACGGCGATCGCGCCATCGACCGCCACGCCCCGCAGGATGCCGTAGCTGGATGGCGGCTCCGCGACGATCAACGGGAGGAGTGGGTCTGACACGTCCGCGACTTTGATCCCGTCGCCCCAGGTCCCGATGTAGAGGTAGTCGCCCATCAGGTCCATCGCGTACACGCTGGCCGCTGCGCCAATCGCCGACAGTTGAACCGGCTCCGCGGCGTTGGTCACGTCGATGACGTAGACGGCCCCGCCGCTCGCGAGGTAGGCGTGGTGCCCGCCGACACGGATGTGGGTGCCGCCCGGGGGGAGGCTGAAGCTCCCGATCATCTGGGGCTCGACCCCGTCGCCCGGATCGACGATCGCAAGGGCGGTGGAGCCCAGGGCGAGGTACAGGAGGTCGCCGACGGGCACGATCGCCTCTGCGCCCGGCCCGGGGTCGAACTGGGTCAGCGGGATCGGGTTGAAGGGGTCGGTCACGTCGGCGGCGTACATCGAGGTGAAGTCCGAGCCCCACAGGACGTTGCCGACGATCGCGATGTGGTCCAGGCCGATCGAGTGGTGATGGCCGTGATCGGCTTCTTCGACGAACTCGAAGCTGAGCACTTGCGGGTCGAGGGGGTCGGCCATGTCGAGCACCGCGTAGTCGTAGTCGTTGTCGAGCCCGACGATCGCGAGGTCACCCGTGTAGGCGATGCTCGTGAAGCCCGGCACCACCGCGAGCGACCTGACGTAGGCCGGCGTCGAGGGTTCGGTGATGTCGTAGACGTGCAGGCCCGTCACCAGGTCGAGGACGTAGAGGACGCCGGATCTCACGGAGAGGGATGCGCCTGCGCCGAAGACCTTGAGCGTGGCGCTCAGGACTGGCGCCGATGGCGCGCTCACATCCACGGCATACAACTCGTTGTAGGTCAGCACGTAGACCGTGTCGCCCACGACCGCGACGTCGCCCACCCAATCGTGCGTCACCACGGTCGTGCTCAGGGCCTCGGGCTTGCTCGGGTCCGAGACATCGATCACCGAGAGCCGGGCCCCGCCGCCGGCGAAGACGAGCGGGCCGGCGACGGCGGTGGTTTCGACGTAGTGGCCGGCGTCGAGCTTCGAGAGCTGCACGGGGGCGCTCGGGTCTGCGACGTCGAGCAGGAGCAGGCCCGTCAAGCCGGCCGCGACGTACGCGACGTCGCCCTGCACCGCGACATCGTGCCCGGTCGCGCCCAGTTGCGAGATGAGCGTGGGCTCGCAGCCGGGCGTGCCGGCCGTTGCGGACTGGCCCACGATACCGACGCCCGCGACGACCAGCGCAACTGTGCATCTCATCGCACCGCCTCCATTGAGATATGAACGCCACTGCGCGGCGACGGCGCTCGCGCCCATCGACACGGATCGGTGATCGGGTGTTTGCGCGGTCGATGCGGCTTGGGCGTCAGCCCGGTTTGGGCGGTGGTGGCTCAGTCCACGCGTTCGAGGCGGGCGTATTGGAGGACGAGGGTCTTCACCCCCACATCGCGGAAGGCGATTTCTGCGCGGGCGTTCATGCCGCGCGACTTGATGGCGCGCACGGTGCCGACGCCAAATTGCGGGTGGCGGACCTGGCAGCCCTCGGGGAAGCGCGCCGCGGGGCCCTTCTGCCCGCCGCGCTTCGCCTCGCCCGAGCGGGCCCACGCGATGGCATCCTCGACCGCGGGGTCGACGTAGCGGAGCTCGCCGTCCTGCGCCGGCCCGCCGGAGGCGGTGCGCCCACGCCCACCGCCACCACCCCCATCGTCCCACTCATCCCCCCACTCATCGGCCTGGTCGGACATGATGACGTGCTGCTCGGGGAGTTCACGGAGGAACCTGCTGGGGATGGCGCGCTCGCGCATGCCGCGGTGCGTGCGGTACTTGGCGCTGGTGATGGTGAGGTGCTCCATCGCGCGGGTGATGCCGACGAAAGCAAGGCGGCGTTCCTCTTCCTGGTCGGCTTCGCTCTCCATGGCGCGTGAACTCGGGAGGACGCCCTCTTCCAGGCCGATCATCGCGACGGCGGGGAACTCGAGGCCCTTCGCGGCGTGGAGCGTCATGAGCGTGACGGCGCCGCGCGCAGGGTCAACCTTGTCGGCGTCGGCGACGAGCGCGATTGACTCGAGGTAGGCGCGGAGGAGGGCCAGGAGGGGTGGGGCGTGTTCGATGAACGGGTTGGCGATCTCAGTGGTGGGGCGGGCATTCTGGCCGTCTCCTTCTTGTCCATCGCCCTGCGTATCCGAAGAGGCAGGCTGGAAGCCCGTCCCAGAGGCGTCGATGTCGGAGAACGCGGGGTCGCCCGAGGGGTCGTACTCGGCCTCGAACTCAGAGGCCGACGAGACGAGTTCTTCGAGGTTGGCGATGCGCTCCTCATCCTGCTCGGCGCCGCTCTTCTCCGCGAGGACCTTGTAGTGCTTCTCGAGCCCGGACTCGCGCAGCACACGGTCGATGAGTTCCGAGAGCGAGCCCGAGACGTTGGCCCCCATGAACGTGCCCGCGCCGGTCCAGTTGTCGAGCATGTGGAGGAAACGCTCAACGCCGCCACGCGCGACCGCGGAGACGCCCTGCACCTCGCTCAGGTTGCGCATGGCTTCGAGGATCGGCTCGCCCTCGCGATCGGCCCAGGTCTGGAGGGCCGTGAGCGCCTGCTTGCCGATCTTGCGCGAGGGCTTGTTGACGATGCGCAGGAGCGAGACGTCGTCGGCGGGGTTGGCGACGACACGGAGGTAGGCGATCAGGTCGCGGACCTCTTCGCGCTGGTAGAACGCCGTGCCGCGCGCAATCACATACGGGATGCCCGCCTGACGCATGCCGTCTTCCACGACACGCGACAGCGCGTTGTTGCGGTAGAAGACCGCCATGTCCTTCCAGCGCAGCCCCTCGCCGCTCGCCCCACACTCCGCCTCCCCGTCTCTGCGACTCTCCGTGTCTGCGAGCTGCCTGAACCAGTCCGTCACGAGCTTGGCCTCGTGGTGCTCATCCCTGCACAGCACGACCGTCGGGCGCTCGCCGCCCTCGCGCGTCGTGAACAGTTCCTTGTCCTTGCGCTTGACGTTGTGCTTGATCAGGTGGTCGGCGACCGCGAGGATCGGGGCGCGCGAGCGGAAGTTCTGGCCGAGCGTGATGGTCTGCGTGCCCGGGTACTGCTTCTCGAAGTCGAGGATGTTGGAGATGTCGGCCCCGCGCCAGCCGTAGATCGACTGGTCGGGGTCGCCCACGACGCAGACGTTGGGCTGGCTCATCGCGCCGGTGAGGGGATCGACCGGGTTGCCGACGAGCAGCGTTGACAGGAGAAACTGGGCGTAGTTCGTGTCCTGGTACTCATCGATCATCAGGTACTGGTAGCGGCTCTGCACCTCGCGTGCCGCCTCGTCGGATTCGCGCAGCAGCCGCACCGTGAGCATGAGCAGGTCGTCGAAATCCACGGCGTTCGCCGCGCGCAGGCCCGCTTCGTACGACTTGTAGATCTTCGCGATCGTCTTGGAGTAGAAGTCGCTCGCGGTCGCTTCGAACTCCGTCGCATCGACAAGGCGGTTCTTCGCGTCCGAGATCGCGCTGAGGACGGTGCGGGGCGACCAGTTGCTCGTCGACAGGTCGAGCGCGTTGATGGTGCGCTTCATGAGGGAGCGCTGGTCGTCGGAGTCGTAGATCGTGTAGTCGTCCTTGATGCCCCAGTGCGCCGCGCCCGCCATGAGCGGCGCGTACCTGCGCAGCAGGCGCGCACAGAGCGAGTGGAATGTCGTCACCGTCAGCCCGCGCACGCGCGGCGGCGCGCCCTCACTCCCGCCCCCCTCACCATCGGTGAGCAGCGTGTGCACGCGCTCGCGCATCTCGCCGGCGGCTTTGTTGGTGAACGTCAGCGCGAGGATCGACCACGGCGGGACGCCCATGCCCACGAGGTACGCGATGCGGCGCGTGATGACGCGCGTCTTGCCCGAGCCGGCCGCCGCGAGGATCAGGACGGGGCCCTCGGTGGTCTGGACCGCCCGGCGCTGGGGGTCGGTGAGGCCCTCGAGCATGGGGTGGGCGTCGTGATCGGGGTGTGCCGCGAGCTCGTCCATCTGCAAAGCGTCCATCGCCCCTCCGCCTGTGTCCACTGTCCACACCCCCCGGCGGTGTGTCGGGGGGCTTGCTGGGGGATTATGCCCCCGTCAGACACCAAATGGGGTGTTCTCGCCAGGAAGTGACAGCTTGCACCCCCAATCCCTTGTGGACAGGTGGAAGATGATGATCTCGATAAACTCCCATCCTCTCGGGGTTTTCGCAGGTTCCCGGCTATCGGACACGTCAGACCCCAGATTTTGACGATGTTCCTTGGTCTGCTACCACATCTTGTGTTACGATCCCACTTGCCTCGCTCGCCAGACCGGCAATGAATGCCCGCCTGTGCGATTCCCAACCTCACCGGCCTCTGGCGACCCTGACAGGTGGATGGGTCAGGTCGGATTTCAACGGTGGGCCCGACCCAAGGGCTCAGCGCGAGGGGGCGGGAGAGCGAGGTTCGGCGGGCCGGGAGCAAAGACCCGCCAGCAACAACCGGGGCGACCCAGGGGGCATCGGGCCATCGAGTGGCCGAGGGCTATCCCCTTGCTTGGTCGAGCCGGGGCAAGAACGAAGGGGGACCACGGCCATGCCCGTGCTCTGCGACACCCAGATCCGCGAACTCATCGGCATCGAGCCGTTCCAGGACAACGCCCGCAGGCCCGGCGCCATCTCGTACGGCGTCTCGTCGTACGGGTACGACGTCCGCGTCGGCACGCGCTTCAAGATCTTCACCCCCACGCCGCGCGGCGGCGGGCTCGCGGTGGTCGATCCCAAGCGCTTCGATGACCGCTTTATGGTGGATGTCGACGTAGCGGCTTCCGGTGGCCCGGCTCGCCGAGCCGGGTCTCCTGAGAATGGCGCGGACGTCGTGAATGGCTCACTCGAAGAGCCCGGCTCGGCGAGCCGGGCCACCGAAGAGGCTTCCGACCACATCATCATCCCGCCGAATTCGTTCGCGCTGTGCGAGACGGTCGAGACCTTCGAGATCCCGCGCGATGTGCTCGTGATCTGCGTCGGCAAGTCGACCTACGCGCGGTGCGGCCTGATCGTCAACGTCACGCCCCTCGAGCCCGAGTGGCGCGGCAAGATCACCATCGAAATCTCCAACACCACCCCACTGCCCGCGAAGGTCTACGCCAACGAGGGCATCGCGCAGCTGATCTTCCTGAAAGCCGACCGCGTGTGCGCTGTGAGCTACGCGGACAAGGCGGGGAAGTATCAGGATCAGGGTGGGTTGACGTTGCCGAAGGTGGATTGAGCTAGGACCAAGTCATGACCGCGAGTCTGTTCCAACCGCTATTGACCCTCACCCCACTGGCCAGCGCCGTGTTGGCTCCCGGCGCATTGTGGGTGATGATCGAAGCGAGGATATCTCAGCGGTGTTCACCGCAACGTGTTGAAAGGGCCGTCAAGTTCTGCGCCTACTCCCTCATCTTTTATGCGGTTTGGTTCAGCCTCTTCCCGACCACCGCCGCCCGCTTGGACCAGGGCGCCCTGCAGCTGACGGAGTCTATGGAAGTGGCACGGTCAGTCGTGCTCTTGCTGCCGCTCGTGATGCTACTTGGAGGGTTGACTGGCTTGGCGATCCGTCATGATTTCCTCGGGCTATCGCTTAGGCGGCTCGGACTGTCGGTGAGCGCCCGGGTCGATACGGGCTGGGAGCAGGCCTTCTTCGGCCGCAAGAAGGGAGTCCTCGTTCTTCTTGTGTTCCACGACGGTGCCGAGAGGTACGGCATCTTCAATCCAAGCTCAGTCGCGTCGGAGCCGTGTGCTCAGGCAGATCTCTATTTGGAGCGAGCGTTTGAGGAGATCGATGGCCAACTGGTCCCCGAAGCGGGCTCGCGGGGAGTGTGGGTGCCGAGGAGTGAACTAAAGGAGGTCCGACTCTTTGACTATGACGAGATGGTAGCGGCATTGGAGACTCCAAATGAGCAAGGACAAGAAGAGAACCGAACCCACTCGAATCAAGGGAACGGGCGGTTCGCCATCCCAACCAGTGAATATCCCGAACCGACCCATTCCCAAACCCACACGAAAGGAGGGCGACGGCAAGAAGTAGTTGTAGTTAACTGACCGAATCATGAGAGCTTTCTTGGGGATGGTGGAGAAAGCCAACTAGAAGAATGGAGTTTTGGCAATGGCCAACAAGAAGCAGACAACCTGCAAGACAGCGTCAAAGGCGGCCAAGGTGCTTTCGAGCCCCACGGCCTCAAAGTCAGCCAAGTCCGCCGCCGGGTCATCGCTCAGCCAGACCCGCAGCAACTGCAATAGCAAGGGCCGAAAGAAGTAGCCCGACTTGACTCCGATGCCAGCGAGAGCTGTCGTCGGGGCTTCGCAATGACCACTTACCCCCCCCAACCCGACTACCCCCCGCAGCCCCAGTCCAACGGCCTGGGACTCGCCGGCTTCATCGTCTCGCTGTCCGGCACGCTGCTGACTTGCGGGGTGGTGGCGCCGGTCGGGCTGATCCTGAGCCTGGTGGCGTTGCGCAAGGAGCCGCGGGGCTTTGCGATCGCGGGCGCCGTCATCGGGGCGATCGGCACGCTCATCCCCATCCTCTATCTCGTGTTCGTCGGTTCGATCATGCTGCCCGCGTTGCATGTCGCACGAGAGCGAGCGCTTGAAATGCGTGCCGAGGGCTCGATCGTGTCGTCGTACTACGAGAGCAACAACCAACTGCCCCTGTCGCAGGACGAGGCCGAACTGGTCCTGAGCCATGCGGGCCTCGACTTCGAGGGCAACTGGCCGCGCTACACGAAGATCGACGAGGACAGCTTCGAGCTGCGCTGGCCGGGGGGTGATGAACGGTTCGACACCATCGACGATCGCATCCGCCGGTGGGATGCTCCGGCCAGCGGCGCGTCACCTCAGACACCGAACCCGACGCCGTAGCAAGGGCTGCACTGCTGACACGTTCGCAAACGACGAAAGGAGCCCGCGATGGCAGGCGACAACGACAAATGGGAGTTCTACGAGGACAAGGGCGGCGACTGGCGCTGGAGGCGCACCGCCACCAACGGCAACATCGTCGGCGCGGCCACCGAGGGCTACTCCGCCAAGGGCGCGTGCGAGGACAACGCCAAGCGCAACGGGTGGGGCGGGTGTGGCCAGGGCGGCGCGGACGACACGTGGGACTTCTACGAGGACAAGAAGGGCGAGTGGCGATGGCGCCGCACCGCGAGCAACGGCGCCATCGTCGGCGCGAGCTGCGAGGGCTACTCCAAGCGTTCTGACTGCGAAGGCAACGCCAAACGCCACTGCTGGGGCGGGTGATCGATCGCCCCCCCCACGACCACCCGGCAGTCGCGCGCTGGGGGCAAGATGGCGCTGACACGACTCGGATCATCCAATCGGTTATTTCATCACGTCGAGAGCGAAGCTAAGCAACCATGAAGATCACGCGGAAGTTCACCAAGGCAGGCACGGACCCGTTCGCCAGCGTCACCTGGACGCGCCGCTCGTCGCGCATCTCCAACCCGGACGGGTCGGTGGTGTTCGAGATGAAGGATGCGGAGGTGCCCGAGCGCTGGACGCAGCTCGCGACCGACATCATGGTGAGCAAATACTTCCGCAAGGCGGGGGTGCCGAGGGATGGCGGGCCGAATGGGATCGCGGATCCGGACTTCGGTGGCCCGGTTCGCCGAACCGGGTCTTCGGCCAAGGGCAAAGCCACATCGGGGGAACCCGGCTCGGCGAGCCGGGCCACCGTCGAGACGGGGCCGGAGCGATCGGCACGGCAGGTGATCCACCGCCTCGCCGGGTGTTGGCGCCACTGGGGCGAGTCGCACGGCTACTTCGACGCCGCCGAAGACGCCCAGGCGTTTGAGGATGAGCTCAAGTACATGCTCGTCAACCAGATCGCGGCGCCGAACTCGCCGCAGTGGTTCAACACCGGGCTCGAGTGGGCGTACGGAATCAACGGGCCGGCGCAGGGGCACTTCTATGCCGACCCGAAGACGGGCGCGGTGCGCAAGTCCGAGGATGCGTACACACACCCCCAGCCGCACGCGTGCTTCATCCAGTCGGTCGCGGATGACCTGGTGAACGAGGGCGGGATCATGGACCTGTGGGTCCGCGAGGCGCGCCTGTTCAAGTACGGGTCGGGCACGGGGACCAACTTCTCGGCGCTGCGGGGCGAGAACGAGCGGCTCTCGGGCGGGGGCAAGAGCTCGGGCCTGATGAGCTGGCTCAAGATCGGCGACCGCGCGGCGGGCGCGATCAAGAGCGGCGGGACGACGCGCCGGGCCGCGAAGATGGTCTGCCTGAACCTCGACCACCCGGACATCGAGAAGTTCATCAACTGGAAGGCACGCGAGGAGCTGAAGGTCGCGGCGCTGGTCGAGGGCATGAAGCACCTCGACGGCGACAAGAAGGCGATCGCTGAGGAGCTCGGGCTCATCCTGACCTACGACTTCAACGGCGAAGCGTACTACACGGTGAGCGGCCAGAACGCGAACAACTCCGTGCGCATCCCGGATGAGTTCTTCGAAGCGCTCGACGCGGGCAAGGGTTGGGACCTGACGTCGCGGACGACGGGCGAGGTCGCGAGGACGGTCGATGCGAGCGAGCTCTGGGGCCAGCTGTGCCGGGCCGCGTGGCGGTGTGCCGATCCGGGTGTGCAGTACGACTCGACGATCAACGCGTGGCACACGTGCCCGGCGTCGGGGCGCATCAACGCGAGCAACCCGTGCAGCGAGTACATGTTCCTCGATAACACGGCGTGCAACCTCGCGTCGATCAACCTGCTCCGCCTCTACAACCCCGAGACGCGGACGTTCGACGCCGAGCGGTACGAGCACGCGATCGACCTGTGGACGATCGTGCTCGAGATCTCGGTGCTCATGGCGCAGTACCCGTCGAAGGAGATCGCGGAGCTGAGCTACCACTACCGCACGCTCGGCCTGGGCTATGCCAACATCGGCGCGATGCTCATGCAGGGCGGCGTGGCGTACGACTCGGACGAGGCCCGCGCGGTGTGCGGCGCGCTGACGGCGATCCTGACGGGGCGGTCGTACCGGATGTCGGCGTTGATGGCCGGCGAGCACGGGCCGTTCCCCGGCTACAAGGACAACCGGGCGCACATGCTCCGCGTGATCCGCAACCACCGGCGCGCGGCGCACGGCGTGGAGCGCGACGCGAAGGAGTGGGAAGACCTCACCATCCGCCCCGTGCCCATCGACCACGCCATCTTCGCGGGCGGGATCAACATCGCCAACGCGCCCGACCTGCTCAAGCGGGCGACCGGCGCGTGGGACGATGCGCTGAAGCTCGGCGAGAGCCACGGCTACCGCAACGCCCAGACCACGGTCATCGCGCCGACGGGCACGATCGGCCTGCTCATGGACTGCGACACGACGGGCGTCGAGCCCGACTTTGCCCTGGTGAAGTTCAAGAAGCTCGCGGGCGGGGGGTACTTCAAGATCGCCAACCAGTCGGTCAGGCCCGCGCTCAAGGCGCTGGGCTACACCGATGAGCAGGTTCGCGCGATTCTGATCCATGTGCTGGGCACGCTCTCCCTCGACGCGCCGATGCCCAACGCCGACGGCGAACTGGGCGGCGAGGCGATGACGTTCGCCGAGTGGCTCACGCGTGCGGGGCTCGAGGAGGGCGACCTGCGCCTGATTGCCGACGCCCTGCCGGGCGTGTTCGAGCTGCAGCACGCGTTCAACGCGTGGTCGCTGGGTGATGCGGCCCTGGAGCGGCTCGGCATCGACCCCGCGGTTGCGAAGGCGGACATGTCGTTCAACCTGCTCCGCAAGATGGGGCTGACGCAGGCCCAGGTCGATGCGCTCAACCTGCGCATCTGCGGGGCGCAGACCATCGAGGGCGCACCGCAGCTCCGCGATGAGCACCTGCCTGTGTTTGATTGTGCCAACCGGTGTGGGAAGAACGGCACGCGGTTCATCGCGGTCGAGGGCCACATCCGCATGATGGCCGCGGCCCAGCCGTTCATCTCGGGCGCCATCTCCAAGACGATCAACCTGCCCGCTGAGGCGAGCGTCGAGGAGATCGCGTCGGCTTACCGCCTCAGCTGGGAGCTCGGGCTCAAGGCCAACGCGCTGTACCGCGATGGCAGCAAGCTGAGCCAGCCGCTCAGCACCAAGAGCGAGAGCGCTTCCGAGGACGACGATGTGCTCGCGGCCGATGAGGACGACGACGCGATCGAAGCGGCCCGTGAGGAAGTGGCGACCGATGTGTTCGCCGCGGCTGATTCGGCGGGCGGCGAGGACCTCGAGGCGACGATCCAGATCGTCGAGAAGATCGTGCACCGCCCGATGCGTCGCCGCCTTCCCGACACGCGCCGCTCCATCACCCACAAGTTCAACATCGCGGGCCACGAAGGCTACCTCACGGTCGGCCTGTACGACGACGGCCTGCCCGGCGAACTCTTCATCACCATGGCGAAGGAGGGCTCGACGATCGGCGGCGTGATGGACTCGCTCGGCACGGCGGTCTCGGTCGCGCTGCAGTACGGCGTGCCGGTGAGTTCGCTGGTCAAGAAGTTCACCCACCAGCGCTTCGAGCCGGCGGGCATGACGACCAACCGCGACATCCCCTTCGCCAAGAGCCTGGTGGATTACATCTTCCGCTGGATGGGCATGCAGTTCATCGAGGGCTACCGCGAGGAGAATGCGCCCAAGCGTTCGCGTCCCGAGTCGGGCAGCGCCACCAAGAGGGCGTCCGCCGACCGCTCGACGGGCGTGAGCCGCATCAGCCTCGACGACTCACAAGAGGGTGCCCCCACCCCCACCCCCACCCCCACCGACCGCCGGCGCCTCACCGATGCCACGCCGACTTCGACGGGCGAATCCGCCAAGCCGCGCATCACGGCTTCCGCGCACTCGCGCGAAGAGGTGCGCACGGTCGTCGCCAATGGCGACCCGATCGCGGGGGGCCTGGCGGGCTCGGGTTTCGAAGCATCGTCTGCTTCATCGAGCGCCACCACCGCAACAGGAGGACTCAACGACGCCATGCGTGATGCGCAGGCCGATGCACCCGCGTGCGACGAGTGCGGCACGATCACCGTGCGCAACGGCACGTGCTACCGGTGTTTGAACTGCGGGCACTCGATGGGGTGCAGTTAGCAGCGGCTTTCTCTGAGCGCCGCCGGGGCTTCCCTCTCCTCCTCCTCCCCCACCCCGGCGGACACCAAGCTCCCCTCCCGATCGGGTCACCGGTCGGGACGGGTTCGGACAACCCGGCCCATCCGTTTCGCCCGCCCCGCTTGCTGGCAAGCTCCGAGGGGCGGGCGGGGCGGGGGCCGACCCAGGTGACGAGGGCGCGCGAGCCCGGTGTCACTCGCCCGGGCGGGCACTCCCACCTCGCCCCCCCGGGTCTTGCATCTCGGTTCCTTTCCGACTCCCACCGGAGGGGGCAGGCTCCCTGCAACGGGGACCCACATTGCCTCCTCACTCTTGCCACCCCGGGCGGCCCCACCACCGCCCGGGGTCTTTTTTTGCGCGGGTTTCGGGATTCGGGCATCGGGTTCCAGGGGTTGAACCACGGAGGTCACGGAGGTGCACGGAGGGAAAGGGGAAGAAGCCCCCGGTTGGCCACGCGATCGCGCCGCCTCCTCGCGCCCGACAGGCGGTATGGACTGCCAATGGAGACGAGCAGATCCATCGGGCGTGGCGGAGCGATCCTGAGGGTCGCGGCGGCGCTGGTTGGCGGCGCGCTGTTCACGGTGGCGATCGCGTGGGCGGGGGTGCTTGCGTTCGAGCCCGGGGCGACCTCGGCGGTCCAGGTCGAGAACTGGGGCCTGCTGCCCGTCGAGTTGGGACTCACAGACGTCCAGCAGGCGGAGATGACCTTCAGCAAGGTGTTCGTGTACGGCCACACCATGCACGACGGCTCGTACTGGCGTGGCAACGCGGTGTTCGTGCTCCGCGCCGAGTCGCCCGGCGCGACGTGGACGCTCGCGGACAGGGTGCGCGACTACGAGGTGCGCCAGCCGGACGGTGCGGTCGTCATGGCGCGCGCGGGGTGGCCCTGGCGCACGATGGAGGCGACGGCCCGTTGGGACCCGTCGGACCGGGCGTGGGGCGAGCGGACGTGGTCGGGGGCGATCCTCTTGCCCCAACGGGCTGGCACCGTGTCGCTCGGTCCCACACGCTCGGTGCCGCCGATCGAGCGGGTCCTCCCGCTCCGACCTCTGCCCTGGCGCTTCGTCGCCTCCACGCTCGTGATCGGGGCCGTCCTGCTCGGGGCGCCGGCGCTCGGACGCGCCTTGCGGCGTGCGATGCGCGTTCGCCGAGGGTTGTGCGGCGCGTGCGGCTACGATGCGCGCGGGTTGGCGATCTGCCCCGAGTGTGGCGCGGCGCGTCAGGCGGACCCTCGAGCCTCTGCGCTCAACGGTTCTGCATGAACTGCGCCGTGTGCGCGAAGCGTGAGTCGAGGAACGCGCGGAGTTGGCCCTCGATCCCCTGCTCGTCCATGGCGAGCTTCATGCAGCGGAGCCATTCGCTCACGCCTTCGTGGTCGATGGGGACGTGCATGTGGCGCATGCGGAGGCGTGGGTGGCCGTGTTTCTCGATGTAGAGGGGCGGGCCGCCGAGCCATCCGGAGAGGAACTCGTAGAGCTTCTGGCGCGACTCGGTCAGGTCGGTCGGGTGCAGTTCGCGCATGAGGGGAGAGGTGCGCTCGACGTGGTCGTAGAACCGGTCGACGAGGGCGCGGACGGCGTCGTCGCCGCCGATCGCTTCGTAGGGCGTCTCGCCCTCGCCCCACGGGTTGCCCTGCCCGACACCGACCTCGACGCTGCTCATGGAGCACGCTCCGCGAGGAACACGTGGGTCTGGTAGGGAAGGGTGATCTCGCGCGCGGGGGCCGCGCCCTCGCCGTACCGATCGATGAGGCGGGCGATGTCGCCCGTCATCGCCTCGTAGCGGTAGCCGTTCTGGGGGCAGTAGGACGAGCTCGCGGCACGCCCGACGAGGCCCTCGAAGTCGTGGCGCGTGGTGTAGGTGAACTCGAGGTGGCGCTCGTTGGCCAGGTCGGGCGCGGACCAGAGCTGCTCCATGGTGTGCTCGTGAGCGCCGGTGTGGGTGGGCGAGGTGATGGGAGCGGTGGCGTTGCGCTGGATCATGTCGCAATAGGCGACGCCGACCGGCGTGCGCTGGTCGACGACGTTCCACATGATGGCGACGCGCCCGGCGGGGCGGAGGGTACGCGCGAACTCGGCGAGCGCCGGCTGCGGGTCCATCCAGTGGAACGACTGTGCGCAGAGCACGAGGTCGAGCGACGCGTCCGCGAGGCCTGTCGCCTCGCCGGTGCCGTCGCGCCAGGTGATGCGATCGTCGGGCTCGGCGGCGTCCCGCATGTCCGCGTTGGGCTCGATGGCGATGACGACCAGGCCGCGTGCCGCGAGCAGGCGGGACGAGATGCCGGTCCCCGCCCCTACGTCCGCGGCGGTCGCGCCGTCGGGCAGCCCCTCGACCAGCGCATCGATGGCCCCATCCGGGTAGCCCGGGCGGTGGGCGGCGTAGACCGCGCCGCGCCCGTCGAAGCGGGTCAGGCGGTCGGGCGGGACATTCGTTGGGGGCGGGTCGCTCACGGGGTGGACCCTACGCGCCCCGGCGGTCCCCCTCCAGACCGCTCGGGTTCTGTTGGGTTGAGAGGGAACCGGGGAGCCGCCCGCGCTTCATACACTCTCAGGTAGCTTTCCTGAGGAGGCCTCTATGACAGCGCGCTCGTGCCGGCATGCCCCGACCCTCATCGCGACCGGGGCGCTGCTCGCGGCAACGCTCACCACCACCGTTGCCTTCGGGCAATGGGGGCGACAGAAGGCGCCACGCCAGCCCGCGGCTCAGGCGGGCCCGCGCCCCATCATCACCCGCAACGTCACGACGCGCCAGGACTGGACGCTCAAGGCGGAGGTGAGCCTGCTCGGTTACCAGTACCGCGCTTCCGTCAACCAGGCGCTGGTCCCGACGGCGACCATCAACGTGAACAGCGCCGCGGTGGTCTACCCCCGCCTCGGCGACACATCGTTCTCGCGCGCGCACACGGAGCGCTACAAGGGGAGGGTCCGCACGGGCAGCATCGTCCACGATGATGAGCCCGTGTTCCTTGATGGGTACCAGGGGCCCACATCGCTCGCGGTGTGGGAACTCGGCCAGATTGACGCGACGAATCTCGTGCTCGAAGTCGAGATGTCGAACGCGTCGTATGAGGTCGAGGTGGACGAGGAGCGGGCCCGCCAGATCGGCTGGCCCGAGAAGGAGTACCCCCCGGAGATCGCGCAGAACCTTCAGCCGCAGCTCTTCGTGCAGTCGACCCATCCCGATGTCATGAAGCTCGTGGAGCATTGGACGCAGGGGAACGTGAAGGGCGCCAAGCCTTACGACGCGGCGAAGGCGCTCGCGGGTGAGGTGGTGAAGTACTTCCAGCCGTCGGGGCAGGGGTTCGAGTCGGTGGGGCGCGGCAACCAGACGGTGATCATCAACGCGGTGCTGATCGAGGGCTTCGAGGTCAACGGGGCCGCGGTGGCGGCGCGGTTGGGCAAGGGGAGCGAGCACGACATGGCGTGCCTGTTGACCGCGGTCTACCGGGCCGCGGGTATCCCGGCGCGGATGGTGATCTGCTACGACGAGAAGGAGCAGCGCGAGGAGGACGCGACTTACCCCGTCATCCGGGCGCTGGTGGAGTTCTACTTGTTCGACGAGGCAACCGGGTTCGGGCAGTGGATCCCGGTGGACATCGTGAAGCAGCGCGAGTTCTCGAGCCGCCCGCCCAGGCTCGAGCAGACGTGGGAGTACTTCGGACGCCACCGGGATTCTGAGTACCTCATCCCGATCGCGCACCACTGGCACCCGCCCGAGGCGGTGACGAACACAGGCCCGGCGGCAATCTGGGGTTGGTTCCCGACCAACGGCAACCCGGTCGCCGACAGCCACCTGTCGTTCACGCATCGGACGATGTCGAAGTCGACGAAGGACATGGAGGACATCCGCAAGGAGCAGCGACGGGGCCGTCCGTAGCCCGCGCCGGCGCGGGGCCTTTCCGCTACATTCTCGCCTTCGAGGGGGTCTCGAGCGGAAGGAGCGCCGGCCATGCGGTTCAACTCCCGGTCCTTCGGGCGGGTTCGTCTATCCATCTTCGCGGGGAGCCTGGCCATCGCGGGCGGGGCGTGCGCTCAGAAGGCAATGCCCACGCCCCTCCCCTACCGCGTGGGCAACCCGCTTGACGCGCGCCACGTGCTCATCGATCCGGATCGGGGCATCGACGCGGCGGCGCTCGCCGAGCGCGATGCCTCTATTGACGTCCTCTACGCAACCGACAGGGCCCCACGCGGCGAGCACGGCGACCGCACGGGCTACTACTCCAAGCGTGGCGTGACGCTCCGCTTCGGGGTCGCCACCGTTCGCTTCGGGGGCTCGGGTGACTCGATCGCGGACGTCGCGGACCGCTTGGCGCGGAACAAGCGCCCGCCGGTCCGGGTCGTGGACCTGCGCGAGTTCGGCGAGTCGTGGAGGACGATCCCGATCTCGGACCCGCGCTACGCCGACCTCGCCGATGAGGAGACCGCGGCGAGGCTCCGCGAGCCGGAGGAGGCGTTCGTGCGGGCCCTGCACGATCGCCTGGGCGATGGGAAGCGCGTCCTGCTCTATGTGCCGGGCTTCAACACAGCGTTCAAGGACCCCGTCCGCTACGTCGGCGAGTTCGCGTTCTACCTCCACGGCGACGTGGTGCCCGTGGCGTTCTCGTGGCCCGCCCGGGACCTCCCTATCGGGTACTCGAAGCAGCTCACGACGGCGCGGGTCTCGACGCGCGCCCTGCGCGAGCTGATCCTGCTGCTCAGCGCCGAGCCGAGCGTGACGCGCATCGACATCCTGTCGTTTTCGTCGGGCGCGCCGATGATCACCGACGCGCTCCACGAGATCCGCCTGATGCACTCGGGTCTCTCAGGCGAGGAACTGCGCGATCGGGTCAAGATCGGCTCGGTGATTTACGCGGGCGCCGATGAGGATGTGGACCGCTTCCGCAACATGTACCTCGATGGGTTTGCGGACCTCCCCGAACGCATCACGCTCTATTCGTCGCGGCGCGACCTGGGCCTCGTGCTCTCACAGTTGCTCGTGCGCGGATCGCCCCGGCTCGGGCGGCTCAGCAGGGACCTCCCGGGCGGGCGGGCAGGCGCGTTCACGCCCGGCGCGGGCAACACGCACGTCATCGATGTGGGCTACGCGCAGGGGCGCGCGGGCAACGGCGGGCTGTTCCTCCACGGGTACTGGTTCGGCAACGCGTGGGTCAGCAGTGATGTGATCGCGCAGGTGCGGGGCGGGCTCGACCCTGCCCGGCGCGGGCTCGTGGAGCTCGACGGGCGGCAAGCGGGAGTGTGGGGCTTCCCGAGCGACTACCCGGATCGGGTGAACGCCGCGTTCGCGTCGATCGCGCCACCCCCCGAGCCGACTGGCGTCGGCGGCCTGGAGCCATCGGTCGAACGGCCGACCAGGTAGCAAGGCCCTTGGTCAGGGCCGGCCGAGCGGGTATTCTCAACCGCACGTGAGGGTAGTCGGGAGCCCAGGATGCGCCGCTTGATCGTTTGCACTTTCGTGTTCGCCATGGTGACCTGGCCCGCCCTGTCCGTGCAGGCCCAGGGCCCGCGCGAGCGGCGCGAGGCGCGGGAGCGGGGCGAACGCGCCGCCGAGGCGCTCGCGGCGACCGTCCGGGCCGACATCGAGCGCATCCTCAACACCCTCGATGACGAGGGTGACCTCGAGGTTGCCGAAGCGGAACTCGGGCGGTTGTTCCGCGTTGTTCTTGCGTATGGGTCGATGGAGGATCCCGAGGCGTTCGAGGATGCGGCGTTCGCGATGCGCCTCGTCCGCCAGTCGAGGCAGAGCGATGGCGCGCTGACGCCCGCGCTGTGGGCCTTCCTCCGCGAGCACGATGCGCTGGCGCGGGCGGTGGTGTTCGGGCTCGACGAGGAGCACGACGACATCAAGCGGGCCTACGCCCTGCTCGCCCGTCTCGTCGAGGCGCACGGCGAGGCGGTGGCCAAGCTCCCCCAGCTCACCGCTGCGGTGTGCATGGTGCACGACAGGGACCTCGTCGAGCACGTCAACGAGAACACCGTCACCGCGGCGGACCCGAAGCTCATCTGGGCTTTCTACGCGCGCCACGCCAACCGCATGGTGTTCGACCTCGACTCCACGCCCCCCCAGTTGCTCGTCTACGTCGTCAACAACGCCGCGCCGATCGAAGAGATGGAGTGGGCGATGAAGCGCTACGCGGGCGACCGGCGTGTCGGCAACCGCTACCACGACGTCGCGTACGACTACAACCACATGCAGACGGGGGCGCCCAAGCTCGTCACCGAACGCGGCTACTCCCTCCCCAACATCAAGCAGTACGGGGGCATCTGCGCCGACCAGGCCTACTTCGCGGGCACCATCGGCAAGAGCATCGGCGTGCCGACGGTCGAGGCCACGGCCCGCGGGCCCGACATGGGCCACGCGTGGATCGGCTACCTCGAGCAGCGCAACCGGCGCGCCTGGTGGAACTTCGACGAGGGCTGTTGGGACGACTACAAGAAGCTCATCGGGCGCACCCGCGACCCGCAGACCCGCGAGCGACGCTCGGAGGGCGACGTTTCGATTCTCGCGCAGCTCTTCGGCGTGCCCATCCAGAAGATCCAGCGTGCCGCGGCGCTCACGGAGGCCGGTCGGCTGCTCGCCCAACTCGAGATGGAAGATGGCGACTACCCCCCGCCCCCGCCCGATGGGATCGAGCCGGACCTCATCGAAGCGCTGGGTTACGGCCGGCCCGCCACGCTCGACACGCGCCTGGCCCTCGCGGAGGCGGCGCTGCGCCAGTGCCAGGGCTACGTGCCCGCTTGGGAGGTCGTGCGCGAGTCCGCCACACACCCCGATTTGAGTTTCGATCAGAAGCAGGAGTGGACCGACCTTCTCGACCGCTTGTGCGGCAACAACTACCCCGCGTTCATGGTCTCCTTCATGGCGCCGATGATCGAGTCGATCGAAGACCCGAGTGATCAGCTCAAGATGTGGGAGCGATTGCACCGGCGCGTCGCCCGCGAGCCAGAGCTCGCCGCACGCGTCTGCATGAGCCTGGGCGCCCAATGGGAGCAGGCGGGCGAGAAGGCCAAGGCCTACGAGTGCTACCGCGTCGTCGTCATGAACTACACCAACGATGGGCTCTTCGTGCTCGAGGCGGTCGAGGCGTGCGAGCGGATGCTCAACGATGCGAAGCGGCCGGATGTGCTCGCGCGCCTGCTCGAGGACGCGTGGCGGCGGTGCCAACGCCCGTCTTCCAACAGCCCGATGGCGACGGGGTCGGTGTGGTCGCGGATGGGGTTGAGGGCGGCGAAGGCCCTCGACGCCGCGGGGCGGGGCAGCAAGGCCCAGTCGATCCGCAACCAGATCAAGAGCCTCGAGGACCGGGCGAGCAAGTAGCCCGCAGGGGCGGACGGACCCGAGATCCCAGACGCCGCCCCGTGGCGCGTATACTCTCCGTCCCCGTTGGGACCGCCCGGCGGGCGACACGCCGATGTAGCTCAGTTGGCCTAGAGCGAGGGATTCATAACCCCTAGGTCGGTGGTTCGAATCCACCCATCGGCATTCACCGTCAGAGGGCTGCCAAACCGGCGGCCCCGCCTGCCTCCTTTGCCAGCATGACAGCGCCCGCCCCTCGCCACGCCCCGTCCCGGCTTGGCACGCGGGTTGTAATTGCCTCTTCAGGGCGTGCCAGGGAGCCGCCCCAAAGGAGGAAACCATGCTGACAACCATGTTCCCGAACTCGACCCTCGACAGGCTCTCGCGCGAGATGGACCGCCTTATGAGGTCGTCACTTGCCGCGACACCCCAACGCCCGCACGCGCGGAGCACCCCGGCTCTGAACCTGTGGCGTGAGGGCGACACGATCGTCGCCGAGGCCGAGCTGCCGGGGTTCCAGATGCATGACATCGAGGTCCTTGTCAACGAGGACGTCCTCACCATCCGCGGCCGGCGCGAATCGCAGGCCCCCGAGGGGGCGACCCCGCTTCGGTGCGAGCGCTCGCTCACGCGGTTCGAGCGGACGGTCCGCATGCCCCTGGCGCTCGACGCGGACAACGCCGAGGCCACGCTCAAGGACGGGGTCCTGCGGCTCACTCTCCCTCTCGCGGAGCAGGCTCGGGCACGGCGCATCGAGGTGAAGGCCAGCCCCGCGGCGCTCCCCTCGGACAGCGGTGCCGCCGAGGACACCATCGTTGAGGAGGTCAACTGATGAACAACCCCAACGTCAACGACTCGGCGTGCCTCTGCCCGGAGGACCAGGACACGGGCGCGAAGACCCGCGAGGTCACCTACCGCCCCGCCATGGACCTCTACGAGTTCTCCGATCGCTATGAGGTGCACTTCGATGTGCCCGGCACGGCTGCGGAGCAGGTCGACATCACGGTCGATGACGGGGTCCTGAGCGTCGCGGCGCGTGTCGCGGGCAGGACCGGCGCGTCGGCGCAGGGCATCCACACTGAGTTCGGCGTCGGCGACTACCGCCGACAGGTCCGCCTGGGTGAGGACATCGACCAGGACGCGCTGGAGGCGAGCTATGCCCACGGCGTGCTCGTGGTCAGCCTGCCCAAGCGGACGGCGCGTCAGGCCCGTCGGATCGAAGTCAACGCGGGCTGAGCCCGCCGGCTCGGCGACAGGTCAGAATCACGGTCGCGGGGGGCGTCCATCACGCCCCCCGTTCTGCTGCGCCTATGCGGTCAATGCCCGCCCCGGCGGACCGACTGCGCCAGGGCCAGGTGGTGGTCGTCGTGGTCCGCGAAGAAGATGCAGGTGTCGACCACGCGCTTCTGCATCCCGAGCCGCTCGTGCCACGCGGAGCGGGCGAAGAAGTCGCGCGGGTAGGCCTCGAGCCGTGCGGCGCTCGCGGTGCGCACCTCGCGCAGGCGGGCGAGCACGTCCGCGATTGCGAGCGTGTCGTGGTCGGCCTCGACGGTGCGCACGTTCTGCATGTCCGCTGGGGGCAGGCACGGCACGCCGTCTTCGTAGGCGTCGAGGCGTTGGTGGAGGAGTGTCTCGAGGTCGGCGAGGTGGGCGATGTGGCGCTGGACCGACCACCCATCGTTGGGCGCCGAGGTGAGTTGGTCCTGCGACAGCCCTCGCGCCATCTCGTCTGCACGCGCGGGCGTGCCGCGTAGGCGTTCGATGACCGCGGGGTACAACTCTGCTGGGAAGTCGAAGCGCCACCGGCGGTAGAGCCAGGGCGTCAGGACCTGCCCGTCCATCGCCACGGGTCAGTTCCGCGCCGGAGTGAGGAGCTGGTTGGGCTCAGAGAGCAGCCTGACGATCTCCGCGAGCGCGAGGGCGGCGGTCGCGCCATCCACCACGCGGTGGTCGCACGCCAGGCTCAGGGGCAGCAGCTTGCCCACCTTGAACCACCCGTTGCTGACCACCATGCCCTCGCGGGCGCGTCCCACCGCGAGGATGCCGACCTCGGGGTAGTTGATGACGGGTGTAGCGAATCGGCCCGCGTGGGAGCCGACGTTGGATATGGTGAACGTCGAGCCGACGAGTTCCTCACGGGCGATCGAGCGGTCACGGGCGCCGGTGGCGACGCGCGTGATGTGGCGCCCGATCTCGAGCACGCCAAACGCATCGCAGTCGCGGATGACGGGGACCATGAGGCCCGAGTCGGTATCGGTGGCGATGCCCAGGTGGACCGCGCGGTGGCGGATGATCTGCTCGTTGGCGTCGTCGGAGGTCGAGTTGAGGGCGCGGAAGCGCTCATCGCGCAACACCCGGCAGACCGCGGAGGCCACGAACGGGAGGAACGACACCTTCTCGCCCGACGCCGCGGCGAGCTGCTTCCGCATGGTGTCGAGCGCGCTGACATCGACCTCGTCCATGACCGTGAAGTGGACCGCGGTATCGACCGACTCGCGCAGTCGGTTGGCGATGGTGCGGCGCACGCCGCGGAACGGCTCGGTCGTCGCCGCGCCCGCGGGCGAGGCGGAGTGGGCGACAGCGGCGCTGAAGTCGGGCGCCGGAGCAGTGGGAGCGGGGGCCGACGCCGGCGCAGCCTGGCGGGCGACCGGGGCCGGCGCACCCTGGGCGATCCGGCCACCACCACCGCCGCCGCCGCTTGGCGCCGAGCGCACATCCTTCTCCGTCACGCGCCCGCCGATGCCCGTGCCGGCGATGGCGTCGATGTTCACGCCCAGGTCGCGCGCGAGCCGGCGCACGGCCGGGGTCGCCAGGGCCTTGCCCTCCTGCTTGTTCACAGCGCCGAGCGTGCCGCCCATCGTGCCCACCACGGTGCCCGCGTCCTCACGCTCCTCGGCGTGCGCGGCCTGCCCGTTGGCGGGGATCTCGGTGTGGTCGGGCTCCGCCACGGTGCGCGAGGGCTGCTGGATCTCGTCGTCATCGGTGTTGCCGCCGCCAGCGCCCGAGCCGTCCTCGTAGGTCCACGCCGGCTCGCCCACGTTGAGGATGTCGCCAGGCTTGCCGAACAGTTCCTTGATAACGCCCGCGCGCGGTGAGGGGACCTCGACCAGCGCCTTGTCGGTCTCCATCTCCGCCACGGTCTGGTGCTCCTCGACGGTATCGCCCGGGCTGACCTTCCACGAGATGAGTTCCGCCTCGTGGACGCCTTCGCCGAGGTCGGGGAGGATGAACACGTTGGGGTCTGTGGAGGCTTTGCCGGCCATCGTCTCGTCTCGCTTCTTGGGTGGTCGGGGTTCACCGGCTCAGTGGGCCGGCGGGCAGCTAGACCGATCGGTCTGGGAGCACCGTCACCCATTGTAGCAGGCGGCAAGCTGGTTACGAGGGTGCGAACTGCTGATCCGTCTGGATCTCCCTGATGCGGAGCCGGAGCCAGTGGAGCATGTTCCAATAGAGCACCAACGCGACGAGGGGCCCGATGCACGCGCAGGCCCCCACCGTCACGAGCAATGGCCCCGCCCACATCAGGACCTTGGCCCGTTTGAAGGCCTTGTAGCACTCGGCCCGTGGGGCTAACCAGCGGATGTAGAGCATCGACGCGAAGAACCACACCGCAAACGCCGCGAGGTCGAGCACCATCACGCCCAACGACACCGCGCTGAGCACGGCGCCAACCCCACCCGCGGAGGTAGACGCCGCGTACGCGACGAACCCCGTCACGACCGAGATCCCCTGGGTGGCGAGGTACGCGATCACCGCCCACCGCACGACCACGCGGGCCCGTGAGCCATCGTCACGCCCTTCGTAGCCCGGGTCGGGCGTGCTGAGCTGCCACCACCCCCACAGGATTGCCGCGTTGATGAGGAAGCCGACACCCGTGACGACGATGTCCGCCGCAGTGAAACTCGCGGTTGGGAAGGCCGCGATCGTGCCCTGCGCACCGCCCGGCGTTGCGGGTGGGGTGGTTGCGGGTGCGAGGCGACCGGCGGAGATCAGGTACATCGAGAGGGCGGAGCCGAACAGCGTCCAGACCACCCACACGAGGATCCCGTTGAGCACCCACCTGAGCCCGGTGTGCAGGGTGGCGACGTAGTCGTGTGAGGCGTGCGCGAGCAGGTTGCCGCGCATCGAGCGCTCGATGGGCGTGCCGCACTCCGGGCAGACGCCCTCGGGGACGAGCCCGCCGAGGTCGTAGCCGCACTGGATGCAGTGGTAGCTCGCCGGGGCCGAGTGGGCAGCGTGGACAGCGGCGAGGTCGTTGAGGTCGAGGGGCTCGCCTGGCTCACGTGGGGCGGTCATTCCGGTGACGAGGATACCGCGCCGGTGCGTTGACTGGTCGTGGCCGCCAGAACGCGACAACGGCGGCCCTCGCGGGCCGCCGCCGTCGCAGTCAGTGCCTCTGATAGGAGAACGGGCTCGCCATTCGACGGTCGTCATCGAGACGAGTTCCACGGTCTCGCCCGTCTCGGGCTTGACTTCGAGGATGAAGCCCACGCCCGGGGCGTAGTACTTGTGCTCGAGCCCCTCTGGTTCGATTGGGGTGAGCGCCGCTTCACGGACGCCGCGGCTCACGAGCTGCGCACGCCCATCGCGGAACTCAAGGCGTTGGCGGAGGTTGCCGAGCGCTGGCCCGAGCCCGACCGCCTGCGACGGAGCATGGGCGAGGTCCGCGGGTGCGCCGAAGAGGTCGAGACGCTCCTCGAATGCCTGCTCGCGAGTGCGCGTGGGAGCGCCGCCTTCGCGCACGAGTCGGTTCGTCAGGTGACGGTCTTGCCCCTCGCGCGGGCGATCACGGAAGGGTCCCGCGCCCGGTGCGACGATCGCGGCATCCGCCTCAGCGTCACGGGAGACGCATCCGCGACATGGGAAGGGCCTCCCGGCGCGATCAGGGCCATAGCGAGGAACCTTATCGACAACGCCACGGAGTACACACCCGATGGCGGCCGCGTCGAGGTCAGGGTCGATGGCACACGAGACGGGCGCGCGGTCCTGGTGGTACTCAACGAACCGGTCTCGCTCACCCGGTCAGACGTGGACCGGATGAGCGAGCCGCTTTGGCGAGGCAGCGCACACCGTGCCGACAGGGATCGCCATCAGGGGCTCGGCCTGTCGATCGTCGGCGCGCTCAGCGCTTCACTCGGGCTTGACGTCGCCATCACCCTTGAGGGCGGCACGCTCCGCGCCGAGGTCAGCCCCGCGGCGCCCGAGTAGGCCGATCAGTCCCGACGACGGCGCACGCCGCCGAGGCCCGCCAGCGCGAGCACCCCAGCAGCGCCGGGCGTGGGCACGAGGTCGTACGCGTAGGTCAGCGTCACGGCGCCCGTGTGGATGTGGTCGGTGATGTACAGGTCGAAGAACGGAGGCGGGGGCGTGATCGCGAGCGAGAGGAAGGGGTAGGCGTCTGCGGTGATCGGGCCGTTGGTGAAGCGGTCAAACTCCGATTCCGCGAGGTTGACCGAGCCATCCATCGAGCCCTCAAAGGCCCACGCGATCGAGTCGGGGCCCTCCATGGGGACGCCGTCGTTCGGCGCGAGATCCGCGGAGAGCACCCCGATGAACGCGACATCGAGCGCGCCGAGGAAGAGTTCGTCGAGTCCCATCTGGAAGAGGGTGACGGTCTCGATGAACCAATCGTCGCCGCTGATGGGCTCGTCCTCACCGTTCTCGGCGAGCATGTTGAGCGAATAGAGGCTCTCGAATGAGAATGAGACGCCCGTCAGTTCGCGCGTACCGCCCATGTCATCGAACGGGTCGTAGTCGAGCAGGACCGCGGTGTTCGACTCCTGAACGTCCCACTCGAACGGCACGGTCTGGGTCTGCTGGGCGGCGAGGACGCCTGCCGAGGCGGCGAGCCCGGTGAGGACGGCAAGGGTGGTGGTCTGCATGGTGGTCAATCTCCCTGTTGCGAAGTTCCCCCGTAAGGAGACTCTACCCCGCCGCCGGTCGTCTCACAAGAAATCTCTACAGATATTCTCAGAGTTTCTTCCGCCACGTGTCGATGCCGTGTAAAGTCCATACAGACTCAATGGGAGCAGCCCGTGCCCGATCCCCCCCAAACCTCGTTCGCACACGATGCCACGGGCCACCTGCGGGATCTGCGCGCTGCCCTGACGGACCTATTGGGCAGCACGGTGCCCGGCAGCCGCCCGGCAGAGATTGCTCGCGAGCTCGGGATCGACAAGACGCTGGCGTGGAAGCTGTCCCGCTTCGTCGAGGACGCTGACCCGATCAAGGCGGCCAAGCACATGCCGGGGCCCGGCGGTGTCGAGATCGTGCTCCGGGCCGCGGGCCTCAAGGGGGTCGCGGATGGGCGCGTCGAGGCGGTGCGCGGCGCCGATGCGCGCCTGCGGGCGTTCATGAAGGAGCGCGCGGGGGATCGGCGGACGTTCGAAGCCATGATCAGCGCGGGAGAGGAGCGCGGCGGCGATGCGGACTTCGAGGCCCGGCGTGAATTCTTCCGCGCGGGGTCCGCGATCTGGGGCGTGCGCGGGCGTGTCCAACTGCTCACGATCGCCCTGCGTCCATCGGAGGACGAGCCGACGCTCCTCGATGCGATCCAGGTGGGTGGGCTGGTCGACTTCGAACGCCTGCGTGGCGATGTGCCGTGGATCGTGCGCAGGCTTCGCGCTTCGAATGATTCAGAGAGCGAGATGATCCGCATCAGGCGCGAGCCCCTGGACCCGCGCGGCGTGCGCGGGCCCGGGACATTGCCCCTCATGCCCGACTTCTGCTCGCACCCTCTGCCTGAGCTGCGCCAGTTCGAAGGGGTGAACGGGTGGGTGTATGACGAGCTCGCGCCGGGCGACATCGGACGCCGGGCGGCGGTGACCTGCGTGACGGGCGAGAAGCACCTCGCGGTGTTGCCAGCCGAGCGTTCGGAAGAGAACACCGCCGGGCGGTACACGCTGACGGTGCGCACGCCCGTCGAGGCAGTCGTGTTTGACCTGCTGCTCCATAAGAGCCTGGACCACTTTGGCGCGGCGCAGACGCGCGTGTTCGGGCTGCTCGAGGACCGCCCCCACGCGGGCGGGGCCGCGGCGAACGCGCACACCCTCTACGAGCCCGCCCCGTCGATCGAACTGGGCCACCCCGCGGTCGTGCAGACGCCCCGGCTCGCGGGCTATTCGGGCCTCGTGGAGCGTGCGCTGGAGCTTGCGGGGTGGGGCGGCCCGGGACACTTCCGTGGGTATCGCACGGAGATGGAGTACCCCCCTGCTCCGTGCGACTTCACGATGGTGTGCCAGATCGGGGAGCGGTGATGACTAACCCATCACACGCAGCGAGACCCGCTTCGTCAGGTCTTCCAGCGGCTTCGCGATGAAGTCGTACCCGTCGGCGCCCGTCACGACGCACCGGACGAGTTCGCCCGCTGCGAGGGGCTTCTTCGACTCGACCTTGAAGACCGAGTCGATGTCGACGGCCTGGAAGTAGGCTCGGCCCTGGTAGACACCGGGCGCCCCCGGGTCCGCTCCCTTGCGGTCGCGGCTCGTTGGATCCGCCAGCGGCTTGTCGATCAGGACATCGAACTGTGCGCCCGACCCCTCAGGGTCATTGGGGTCGAAGAGCGAGGCCATGTGTTCGACCTGTTCGAACGCGACGCTCTGCTGGAGGGCCATGATCTCGTGGTGCCGGCGGGCCTTGATCTCTGCGGGGACAAAGAGGTCGGGGTCCTGGTCCATGGTGCCCGCGGGGGTGCCCGGCTCGCGCGAGTACTCGAAGACGCCCAGTGCCTCGAAGCCGACCTCGTCGATGAACTCAAGCAACTGCTCATGGTCTTCCTCGGTCTCGCCCGGGAAGCCCGTGATCATGGTCGTGCGGATCGCGATGTGGGGGATGCGCTCGCGGAGCTTGAGCAGGAGTTCCTTCTGGTGCGACGCGGTGACGTTGCGGCGCATGGAAGTAAGCATGCGGTCAGAGGCGTGTTGCAGAGGGATGTCGATGTACTTCACGATGTGGTCGAGGTCGGCCAGCGCCTCGATGAACTCATCGCGGAAGTTGGTGGGGTAGGCGTACATGAGGCGGACCCACCCGTGCCCGCCCGCGTGGCGATCGACCGCATCGTTGAGCTCGCGGAGCAGCGCGGGGAGGCCGCCGCCGCCTTTGCCGTCGTGGTCCCAGCCGAGTCCTATGTCGTCGCCGTAGCTTGTGGTGTCCTGCCCGATGAGGTTGATCTCGAAGGCGCCATCCTCGATGAGTTCACGCGCCTCTGCGACGATGCGGTCGAGCGGCTTGGAGCGCATCTTGCCTCGGATCGAGGGGATGGTGCAGAAGGCGCACTTCTGGTTGCACCCTTCGGAGACCTTGAGATAGGCGTAGTGGCGCGGGGTGAGGCGGAGGCGGGCGCTGTCGTCCTCGAAGTAGCCAAGGCCCTTGCCGTCCTTGCCCTGAACGGTGAGGCCCACGGTCTGCATGTTGCGCTCGCGCGCCGCCTGGAGGGCGTTGCCGGCGATCCAGTAGCGTGGCTTGTCGGACGCCTGATCGAGCGACTGGCGCTCCTCGCGTGCGCCGAGCACGGCCCCGAGGATGTGGTCGCGGTCGAAGACGCCGATCATGGAATCGATGCCGGGCGCCCATTCGAGCATCTTGGCGCGGTGGCGCTGGACGAGGCAGCCCGCGACAACGACCCGCCCAACGCGCCCCTCGCGTTTGGCCTCGATGGCATCGCGGATCACGCCCAGCGATTCCTCCTTGGAGGCCTCGAGGAAGCCGCACGTGTTGACGACGACCGCGTCGACCCGCTCGTCGCCCTCGGCCTCGAAGGAGACCGGGCGCACCCCCGCTTCCGCGAGCAGGCCCAGCATCTTCTCCGAGTCGACCAGGTTCTTGGGACAGCCCAACGAGACGAACGACACCGTCGCCCCGCTCTCGGCGTGGGTGTGGGGATCGGCGGTCGCGGTCTGGCTCGTTGGGTCATTCATGCGCTCCGCGATGGTAGACCCGGGCCCCGTTCGCGGCCTGATCGGGTGGCGAATCAGGCGCGCCCCGTGCGCTGGCTTCGGGTCTCTCTGGTGAGAGGGGGGGCTCCGGAGTGCGGATGGATTCCGCGGGGGATTCCCCTTCCAACCGCCCGGCCCATCGGAGATAATGGGAGTTACAGCGCCGCGGACACGCGGCGGAAAGGAACTCGGAGAGTCATGAAACCCACATGCGATTCTCTCTTGCAGGCGCTCATCGGGAGCGCCGCCCTCGCGGCAGCCTTGAGCGCCGCGACCCCGCCAGCCCACGCGAACATCGTGACCGCGGCGTGGAACCCCAACTCGTGGACGTACGAGATCAAGCACGTGCCGGACTTCGACCAGAGGCGGTCGGCGGCGCCGGGCGTCCCGGGCCTGCCCAACAACGGCGGCATGTACTGCGTCCCGACCTCGACCGTCAACCTGATGGCCTACGCCGCGAACCACGGCTTCCCGGTGCTCGCGCCGGGCGACAAGGCGTGGTGGGCCTACAACAACGCCACGCTCTACAACGACGCGACGAGCGCGATCAGCATCATGGGCGTCCTCATGGACACCGATCCCTCAGGAGGCACAGGCGGCGGTGACGCCGAGGACGGCGCGCAGGCCTGGCTCGGCGGCTTCCAGTTCATCTTCGATGTGGATTTTTCCTGGTTCGGCTCGGGCCTTGCGCCGACCGGCACGAACCTCGGACTGTTGGCGTGCGGCGGGGCGCTCACGAACTTCTGCTACGGCTTCTACTCGCAGACGGGGAACGTCGGCGGCATCCCCATCGTCAAGCGATCGGGCGGGCACTGCGTGAGCTTCGTCAA
This sequence comes from Phycisphaerales bacterium, assembly GCA_965228605.1. Taxonomy (GTDB): domain Bacteria; phylum Planctomycetota; class Phycisphaerae; order Phycisphaerales; family UBA1924. Next base: position 1,188,957 of record OZ245825.1, on the reverse strand, counting down.
GGGCTCATGGACGGGCGGCAACTCCACGAGCGCCCAGGGCGTCTTCTACGTCCGCGACCCCGCAGACGCCTCGACCGACTCGGTCCAACTGGCCTACGTCAACCGCAAGCTCTACGCGACCAACGAACTCGTCATCGTCGATGCGTTCCCGAACTTCCGTGTCATGACACGCGTCAAGGGTGACCCGTCGGACACGAGCTTCCGCTTCATCGACGGGATATTGAAGATCAAGCCGAAGTTCGGCCTCAGCTGGAAGCCCGATGTCCAGCCTCCTGTGATCAAGTTCGCTTTCCCGACCAAGCTCCTGGGCGGCGCGGGCGCCACCAACCTTCCCTCGGTCCAGATCAACCCGGCGTGGGTCATCAAGGACGTCCAGTTCACAGCGCTCGAGGACAGCGCACTCGTCCTGGCCCAGGCCGACGGGTTCGTCGTGGTGGGCGCTGTCAACCCGATCACCGGGGAGACCGAGGTGATCGCGGAACTCGACGAGGGATCCTCGATGGTCCAGGCCCCCAACGGCTTCATCTACGTGGCCGGCCCTGAGGGCCTGTTCTGCCTGAACCCCGCGATCGACGACACCGTCGTCAGCGAGGTCGTGCCGCCCTTCCCGCCCAAGGCGCTGGCCTACGACCACGCGGGCAAGAAGCTCGCGGGCATCGCGACCACGGCCAAGATGTTCATGCTCTGGAACGCCGCCTCGTTCACCGCGCCGCCGATGGTGCTCAACCTCCCGACCAGCGTGCCATCGGCGGGTGAGGCCCGCCTGGCCCAGGACCCGACCGACGGCTCCTGGTGGATCAACACCGATGCGGCGCCCGGGCGTCTCTTCAAGGTCGAGGTCCAAGGCGCCGCCGCCCCGATGCTCGTCAACACGGGCGTGCTCGACGTGGCATGCACCGTCCAGTCCCTCGGAGTGGACGAGATGGGGCAGCTCATCGTCTCGTGCGACGGCTCGGTCAAGGTCTTCCAGAAGGTGGTCGGCGGGCCCTATGTCGAGAACCCCGACAGCCCGCTCCACGGCCTCCAGGTCGATGGCCCCTTCCGCTCGACCATCAGCACGACCAACTACGACCCCGACCTCCACGACAACGAAGCCTTCAACAACATCTTCCCGGAAGACCTCGACGAGCCGGGCGAGGGCGAGATCGACTGCCTGACCGACCTCAACGGCGACCGCGTCACCGACTCGCAGGACCTCAACATCCTCCTCGCCGCGTTCGGCACGGGCTACGAGGGCGACACCGATGCGGATGCGGACACCGACTCGTTCGACCTCAACATGCTCCTCGCGGCATTCGGCGAAGACTGCCCCGAGATGGAGTAGGCGCGCCTGGCATACCAGATGCACCGCAAGCCCCGGGGCCAACCCGGGGCCTTTCATTTCTACACCGGTTCGGCCTCTTGCTCGACGAGCCGCGTGAACAACGCCCGCAGGCGGTCGGTCATCGGCCGCGACGCCCCGCCCGTTCCTCGCCCGTCGATCCGCACCACAGGCACGATCTCCCCCATTGTCCCCGTGCAGAACACCTCGCTCGCGCCCGCGACCTCGCCCGGCTCGATGTCACGCACCGCGCGCGGGATGTTGTTCTGCAGGCACAGATCGAGCACCGCGCTGCGCGTGATCCCGCCGGGGCACGCGTGCGTGGTGGGCGTCGTGACGACGCCGTCGATCACGAAGAACAGGTGCGTCGCGTTGGTCTCCGCGACGAAGCCGCGCGCGTCGAGCATGAGGGCGTCGTCAGCGCCCGCGGCATTGGCTTCGAGCTTCGCGAGGATCGAGGTGAGTTGGTTGCACGAGTGGATGGTCTGGTCGAGGACGTCGGGCCCGGGCCTGCGGTGGCGGGCGGTGATGAGCGTGACCCCCGACGTGTCGTACACGGGCGGCTTGTGCTCGGCGAGGATGAAGAGCGAGCACCCGGCGTTGTTGATCCGCGGGTCGAGGCCCGAGGTGTACTTGAGCCCGCGCGAGAGCGTGAGGCGGATGTGCACGCCGTCACGCATATCGTTCGCTTTGAGTGTGCGCTTCAGCTCACTCACGATGTGCTCGCGCGAAGGAACGCCCCGGTATTGGAGCCGTTCGGCGCCGCTGAAGAGGCGATCGAGGTGGGCGACCAACCTGAAGATGCGCCCGTCGTACAGTCGCAGCCCCTCCCACACCGCATCGCCGTTCTGCACCGATGAGTCAAACGGGCTCACGCCCGCTTGGTCGCGGTGCACCAGTGCGCCGTTGATGTTGACGATCAGGTCGCGGTTGCGCTCGTCGTACGTCTGCAGCATCGGGCCATCTCCATCGACCGAGTGGGGCGGGCGACCAGGCACCACCGTCAACCCCGCAATACATCCACCGTCAACTGCGCATACAGCGCCTCGCACTCCCCGAGCACATCCTCGAGCCCGCCCGGCGCCTCGACCCGCCGCTGCTCTGCCCAAGGCGCAAACCCGGTCGACTCCGCAACACTCGCGTACCAGTGCTTTGCCCACACCCCGTCCGTCTCGCGCAGCCCAGCCTCCCACGACAGCATCGCGTCATCGAACGCGATCCCAACCCGCCCGCACAGCGCCGACAGCATCCCCCTCGGGTCCTTCAGCACATCGCTCGACACGATCACGGGCGGCGGGGCGCCGCGCTCGGCAAGCCGCTCATACAGCATGACCTGTTGGGGCAGGCCCGTCTCCTCCACCGTCACCTCGCCGAGCACTCTCGCAAGGGAAGCCAGCATCGCCCTTGGCTCGCGCACCAGCAGGCAGTTCGTCAGCCCGTCGATCCAGTCGAGTTCGATGTCGCCCACCAGGTGGTGCGCCATGTGCTTCTGGTACCAGACCGCAGCGCCGCCCGGCACGGGGCCCGTCAGGTGTTCGACGACGCTCCGCCAGTCGGTCTCCTGGTGGGCCAACACTTCCCGCGCCCCGGGATGGTCGCGTCTTGTCGTCTGCAGGTAGTGCGCATAGAGCGGCTCATCGGTGACGAACGCATCGGGGCGCGAACCGAACGATCGCATCATCGCCGTGGAGATGTTCCTCGGCCCGGACCACATCGCGATGCGCACCGGCCCCGCGCTCACCCCGCGGCCTCCCCATCAACCAGGCCCGCGATCTTCTCCCACACCACCACGACCTCGCCCGCCGCGGCCCTGTCTGATTTCCGCTGGGCCCCGAGCAATGCGGGCACGGCGAGCACGCACAGAGGCACGTACCACAGGCACGTCGCCTTCCACGAGCTGAACTGGGACGCGTACCACGCCCATCCGCCCAGGAACGAGTGCGTCAGCAGCACGCCCGGCCAGATCGTCAGCACGAGCACCACCCAGGCGATCACGATCGGCTTCCTGTCGAGCTGCGTGGTGAACGCGATAATCGAGCCGCCGCCTTCGGGGCGCACCCCCCCGATCAACCGCCGGTCGAACGGCGCGCCAAACACCGACGCCTCGAACTCGTCTGCCCCCCTGCTCGCGAACCCCGCGAGGTTGCCCCGCTTCGACGCCTTGCGCAACCGCTCCATCACCTCGCCCGGCCCCCACGCCGAACGCATCGCTGGCGGCGCGAGCGTCGGCGCGAAACGTCGCGGGGTAGCCGCCTGTTCCTCCTGCTCACTCATGGGGCGGAGTTTAGCGGAACAGAGCGCCAGATAGCAGATCGCCAGAGGGCCAGAGCCGGGGTGAGCAACAGTCGCGCATGTGCATCTTCATCTGGCCCTCTCGCCATATGGCCATCTCTACCCTGACCATTTACACTGCCCCCATGATCGACGAAGGCAAGAAGGCCCCCCTCTTCACCCTCCCCGACCAGGAGGGCGAGAAGCACGCGCTCAAGGACTACGCCGGCTCGCCGGTCGTGCTCTACTTCTATCCCAAGGACGACACCTCGGGGTGCACCGCCCAGGCCTGCCAGTTCCGCGACGACCTCCCCCAGTTCGGGAAGCTCGGCGCCGCGGTGCTGGGCGTGTCGCCTCAGGACGTGAAGAGCAAGGCGAAGTTCGCGGCCAAGCACGACCTGCCATTCCCCATCCTCGCCGATGACGGCGCGAAGGTCTGCGAGAAGTACGGCGTGTGGCAGGAGAAGTCGATGTACGGGCGGAAGTACATGGGCGTGGTGCGCACGACCTATCTGATCGGCGGCAATGGCAAGGTCGTGAAGCGTTGGGACAAGGTGAAGGTGCCGGGCCATGCCGAGGCGGTGCTCGAGGCGATTCGGGAGATGTAGCCTCGGTCCCCTCCGCCCTCGCATCGATCGGCTTCGCTCCAGTTCACTCGTCGGGCGAGCCGTTGGAATCCGTCGTTGCTTCCACATGGGCGGTGCGGAGCGCCTCGAGGAACTCGCCGGCGAGCGTCTCTGCGCCCGGCTCGGCGTCACAAGCCATGGCGGCGTCGCGCCAAGCGGCCAGGCTGCCCGGAGGATGACTGAAGGCCTGGGCGGTGTCGGCGTCGAACAGCGCGGGCCCAAGGAGTCCCAGCCGGCGGAGGTAGCGTTCACTCGCCGGTATCGAGGCGTGCCAGGCCTCGCTGCGGTCGAGCGCATCGAGTAGGAGAGGCAGGGCCTCGTCCTGCAGGCTGTGCCTGCTCGCCAGGACAGCCACCGCGCGCAGGTCGCGCTGCTGCATTTGCCAGTTGATCTCGTCCTCGACCCGCTCGGCGGGCATACTCGTAATCAGGTGGAAGTGGTGGAGGATCACGGGGATGGAGCGCGGGTCATTGAGAGAGAGGATCAACCCGCGGACGTGGTCCTTCGCGCCCTTCAGCGCGCCCGGCGTCAGGTACGCGTGCTCCCAGAGGAGGCGGGCCGCGCTGCGCGCCTCCGGCGTGTCGGCCTCGGGCGTGGGGAAGACCCTTCCCCACAGGGGCTTGCGATCGCGGGCGGGGGAGCGAGGCGGCGGCTCACCGAGTTGCGTCTCAACCGCCCGGAACTCGTCGAGGCGTGCGGCTCGATGGGCGGCGATCTCGATCAGCGCATCATCGATGGTCCGCTCCGGGAAGGGCTTGTCTTCCACCTGCTCGATCGGCACCGCCAGCGCGCTGAGGCGGTCGAGGTATGCGCTGCGGAGCTCTATGTCTCTGTACCCGTCCAGGAGCGCGGTCCTCGCCTCCTGCAACGGAGCGTCGTTCGTGTCCTGGGCAAATGAGGCCCCGAGCGCGAGCAGCGAAGCGATGGGCACGATCAGCGAAAGGCGCATGTGGGACTGTATGCGGTGAGGTCCGGCGTCGTCCGGTGCGCCCCGACACCAGCCCCCCCCTGCTGCTCCGCGGTCGCGAGTGTGTCCGCGATCTCCGGGCCGTCCCTACTCGCTATCGACTCGCCCGGGCCGTCCGTCGTCCGCGGCTGCGCCCTCAAGGCCCGCCGCGACGATCTCCACGTATCCCGGCCCGACCGCCTCACCCAGCGCAGGCCCGAACGTCTCGCGCGCCCCGGCGATGAGCTTGTGGCACACGCCCAGGTGCTGGGACGGCATGACGAGTGCGGTCGCCTCGAAGTAGTCCCCCCGCCCGCCTCCCACGCCCGCGCTGCGGACCGCGTCGAAGCACACGGTCACCGCGCCCATGAGGTAGAGCGACCGCGTCTTTTCGACGACGACCCACTCGGGCAACGCCCGCTCGCCGAAGTGCTCGCGCGCCCGCTCCTCGTCGTACACCGTGAAGTGGCAGACCGTCGGCTTGATGCGGTCGAGGCGGTGGTAGAACGCGTACTCGACGGGGTCGCCCTCGACCTCGCGCCGGCGCAGCCGCCCATCGGCGACCCTGTAGTAGGTGTCGCGCTGGAACATCTCGCGGATGAGCGTCGCGCCGCTGCGCTTGGCGATGAGCATCGCCAGCGCACGGTCACGAAGCTCGGCTTTGAACTCGACGGATTGCATGGGGTGTGGCGCTGAGGGAAGAGACCGTTGAACGCTTGTCGGGCGTCTGGCGCGAGGGGTTGAGCCCAAGCGGGCCGACCGCGGGCGATTGCCCGAAACGGGCGGTGTTCGGGGGCGATGGGAGATGGTGAGATGGGGGCGGGCGCCACACCGCCGGGCATTGGGGGTACACTCGCGGCCCGGGGTCACGGCGAGGGGGGCGGCCAGGCGGCCCGAGCGGAGCGCACATGACCAAGCCACGATCCAGCGTGCTGATCGTTGAGGACCAGCCACTGATTGCGCAGCTCATGGCGGACATCGTGGGTGAGGAACTCGGCCACGACGTGGTTGGGCCCGCCCGCTCGATCGATGCCGCGATGGCGCTGTTCCACGAGCACCGGTGCGGCGCGGCGCTCGTCGATGTCTCGCTCCCCGATGGCAGCGGGCTCGACCTCATCCGGCGGCTCGTCGCCGAAGGGGTGCGGTGTGCCGCGGTGACGGGGCTCGCGCCGGTCGACGACCTTCCGGACGTCCGCTGGCTCCGCAAGCCAGTCGACCCAACCGAGCTGCGGGCGTTTCTCGATGAGGCGACCGCCTAGTCGGCGGCTGGCGGGTGGGTGGCGGGGGGCGACAGGGCGATCTCATCGGTCCACGGGATCGACATGGCGCACCGGAACCCGCCCTCGGCGTAGTCCCGCTCCAGTTGGGCGTTGAGCTGATAGCTGAGCAGGGTGTCGATGAGGACCGTGCCGTAGCCGGTCCTGGTGGGGGGCTCCACGGGCGGGCCGCCCAACTCCTCCCAGGTCAGTTCGACGCGCTGCCCACCCTCGCCATGGCTCCCCTTGCTCTCTGCGAGCTTCCACCGCACCACGAGCCTGCCCTCGGGCGAGGACAGCGCACCGTACTTCGTCGCGTTGGTGGCCAGCTCGTGGATCACCATGTGCATCGTGAGCGCGGCGTCGGGTTTGAACGTGAGCGAGGCCCCCGCCACGTCGGCCTGCGACGCCTCCGAGACCCGGTGCTCCACTTCCGAGAGGACCAGCTCGCGCAGCCCGACACCGGTCCACTCCGTTTCGGTCACGAGCGAGTGGGCCTGGGCCATGGCGCGCAGCCGCTGGTCGAAGGTCTCTCGGAACTCGTGCATGGTCGAGGAGTGCTTGATCGTCTGGAGGGCGGTGGCCTGGACGACCGCGAGCAGGTTCCTCACGCGGTGGTTGAGCTCCCGGGTGATGGTCTCGAGGCGCTGCTCGTAGCGCTTGGACTCGGTGTGGTCGCGGAGCACCTTGACGAAGCCCCGCGTGCGCCCGTTATCGGTTAGGGCGGTCATGACGCCGGTGGCCCAGAAGCGCGAGCCGTCCTTGCGGATGCGCCACCCCTCGCGGCTGGCCGTCTCGCCGTACCTGGCCTCCTCCAGTTCGTTGGAGAGTTCATCCCGATTCTCGAACAAGTCCGCGAGCGGGCGGCCGACGATCTCGTGCTCCTCGTAGCCGAACATGCGCGCGGCCCCGGTGTTCCACGAGTTGATCCTGCCCTCGCGGTCGAGCATGAGGATCGCGTAGCCCGCGGCCCGCTCGACCAGGAGGCGGTAGCGGGCCTCGCTCTCGCGGAGGGCCGTCTCGATCCTGCGCCGCTCGGTGATGTCTTCGAAGAGGACGGCCACGCGGTTCTGGTGCGGCTCATCCACGCGGAAGGCGTAGAGGTCGTAGGTGCGCCCCTTCAGGCTCTTGGCCTGCTGGGTGAAGCGGATGGGCTCGCCGGTCCTGGCGACGCGCCCGTAGACATCGAACCAGACCTGCTCGTGGTCGGGGGAGAGCTCGCGCATCCGCTTGCCCACCGCATCGACGAGGCCCGTGAGCCGCTCGAACGCCGGGTTGACCTCGACGAAGCGGTAGTCCACCGCCTTGCCCTGCTCGTCGAAGATCACGTCGAAGGTGCAGAAGCCTTCATCGATCGAGTTGAACAGGAGGCGGTAGCGCTCCTGGCTGGCGCGCAACGCGTGCTCGGTGCGTCGCGCCTTGGTGAGGTCGTAGAAGTAGCAGACGACGCCGTACTCGCCGCCCGGGAGCCGCAGGCGTTTCAACTGCCAGTCGTAGCTCTCCTCGGCATCGATGTTGGCCCGCCGCTCGGTGGTGTCGGGCGAGCGGTAGGGCTCGCCGGTCTCGAGGGTGTGGCGGAAGCGGGCCAGGGCCTCCTCCGCGAACGACTCGGGCCACAGCGTTCGCAGCACCTCGGCGAGGTCCCTGCCGATGATCGGCTGGAACGGGCGGAACACCTCCTCACACCCGGCGCTGACCTGGACGATGCGGAACGCCGAGTCGATCACATAGACGCCGAACGGCGCCTCCTCGACCAGGCGCATGAACGTCTCACGGCTCTCCCGCAGTTCGCGCTCGCCTTGCTCGCCGGCAGGCCGACCGGACACCTCCGGCAGTTCCTTTCCCGTTGCCCCAGCGGACCCGCGGTCCGAGGCACGCTCACCCATGCGACAAACCTCCCGCATCACCTGGTGTGTGAGTGGTTTCCGATGACGCGGGCAGTATACGGGCCGGGGTTCCGGAGGGGTGGTGAGGGGTGGGGAGGGGTGGGCCGGGGGTCTGGTGTTGTGAAGCAGCAAAGCAACAAAGCAGCACAGCGCGGGGCCCCGACGGGTCGCTCGCCCCCACGCTCTGATTTGCAGCTGTGTTGATTCGCTGCTTTGTTGCTTGACCGTCCTGTCAGGCCGCCAGCTTCGGCGCGTTGCCCCGGTCTTCGCCGCTGCTGAACGTCACCGCGGTCTGCGCCCCGCCGGAACCCCGCTCAATGCAGCGCGCAGTAGGGCCCCATTGCCGCCGCGACGCCGCGTTCGACGATCTGGTCCGCGGCACCTTCGATGTTCACTTCGAGTTCACCTATCGGCTAGGCTGCCTGCAGCGCAGCGAGCGCTCGCCCCTGCTCACTCCAAGCGTACCGGAACCCAGTTCGTCTCCCACCCGTTCTCGTGACAGATTTGGTAGAAGCGCTGCGACACGACCTTTGGGTGGCTGGAAGGCGCGGAGTTGAACATGCTCTCATGCGTCACCGCGATATCGAAGGCTGGCATCTCTGCCACGTCCTCGCGACGGTACCGGAGTTCGGGTGGGACATACAGCCCCTCCCGCGGAATCACCCGGTAGCCCTGGGGCCCACCACTCAGTTCCATCGACGGAGCGAGCGGCGGCATGCTGACCTCAGAGGTTAGTTCAACCCACTCGTCGATCAACCGGCCGTCGGGAGACCGTACTGGTCGGAATACGAGCCCTTGGAGTCCCCTCCCCTCCAGCCGCTCACGCACTCCAACGCGCACGACGAGATCAGCTGTCGAGCCGCCAGATGGGCAGCGGATAGCCCCAGCGGCCCTTCGCCCGTCGTCGTCGAGCACGATGAAGCCGTCTTCAGATCGTGCAGGCTGCTCCGGGATCTCCTGTGCTCGGAACCAGAGTAGCGGAGCGGCGAGGAAGTCCTCGTGCCGGTAGCACCTCTCGAACGTCAGTGTGACCGGTGCGCGTGGCTGCCTGGGTGGGAACCGATCAGGTGGCTCAAGACCGTGTTCCTTGATCACGCGGATCACATCTGAGAACTCTTCCGATCCCGCTTCGGCTTCTAGGTAGAACGACATCGACCGGGCTGACAGTGGCCACCTGCGTGCAAGCGCGCTGAACAACTCTGGCGAGACTCCGCGGCTCTGAATGTGGAGCCTTGCTGTTGTGCGCATGACTGCTGGGCTCACTCCACTCGTACCGGAACCCAGTTCGTCTCCCACCCGTTCTCGTGACAGACCTGGTAGAATCGCGACGACACGATCTTCGGATAGTCGTACTCGCTCGAGCCGTACATACGCTCGCGAGTGATCGCCAAGTCGGGCGCCGGCATGCTCTCAATGTCCTCTCGCCGATATCGCAGTTCCGGCGGCGTGTACAGGCCCTCCCTGGGTACTACCCAATATCCCTTGGGCCCCTCACTCAGTTCGACGCCCGGAGCTAGGGGCGGCATGACGATTCGAGAGGTAAGCTCCCACCAGTCATCGCATCGCCTACCACCGGGCGTCGCCACGGGTCGGAACTCCACCCCGCTCAGGCCAGCACGCTCGAGCCCTGCCTTCACCTCGGCCCGCACAACCGCATCGTTGTACGACCACCCGCGCGGGCACACGAAGGCCCGCTTGAGACGTCGCGCCTTCGAGTCCAAGATGATGAGTCCCTCGTCGTTCCTCCCGGGTTGATCCTGCACTTGCTCTGCGTGGAACCACAGATAGTCGAGGGCGCCAAGCTCCTCAGGGGTGTAGGCCCGCTCAAGTCTGATGGACACACCGTTAGCCATACCTGTGCTTGGAGGGTGGCGATCTGGAAGCTCCAAGCCGCTCGCGCGTATCGCGGCAAGGGCGGCCTCATAGCTGTCAGAGGTCACATCCGCTTCGAGGTAAGCTCGCACCGCAGTGGATGACGTGGGCCACCCAGCTCGCACCGATTCTGCAGCGTCTGGTGGCAGTCGCTTCAGGAACACGTTGATAACGGCTGTGGTTCTCATTGCGGTCCCGGGATAACCACCTCTTCGATCCACTTCGCCGTGAGTGGCCAAGGATTCGGGTTCTTGACTGTACCAGACTGAAGACCGAGCTCCGCCCAATCCGCATATGACTGCTCGAGCAGGGCGATTACGTCGTCTGGATCCGTCAGCCCATTGACACGGCCCCATGCACGAGAACGGCGAAGATCGTCGCAACCACTCTCACTGTATACATACATATGCCTCTCCTTGGTCTTACTCTGGGATGTTGGTCTCGCGAATCGCCGGGTGCCCGTGATCTGTCTTTGATGGGTGCCATGGGCAACGTCTTCGTTGCCCGTGTCTTTCAGGTGACACCAGGGACAACGGGCAAGCAGACTTGCCCATGCCACCCGAATCCCCACTCGTCAGACCAGCCGCTCCAACAACGCCCCCTCATCCCACACCTCCACCCCAAGCTCCTCCGCCTTGGCCAGCTTCGAGCCCGCCGATTCGCCCGCGATCACCAGGTCGGTCTTGCTTGATACCGAGCCGGTGACCTTCGCGCCGAGCGATTCGAGCTTCTCCTTCAACTCATCGCGGCTGAACGATTCGAGCGTGCCCGTCAGCACGATCGTCTTGCCGGCGAAGGGGGAGTTGGCTTGTTGTGCGGGGTCTGCGACTGGAGATGCGCTCGGTGGGCGGTAGTCCTTGCTGGTCAGGTCCACGCCCGCGGCGCTCAGCGCCTCGAACGTGTCGTGCGCGGCCTTGGAGTGCAGGTAGTGGTACACCGCGGGCGCGGTGTCCTCGCCCAGGCCCGTCTCGTACTCGGGCTCGACCTTGCCCGCGCTGCCGAGCAGGGCCTCGCGTTTCGTGCCGCTCATGCGGTTGACGGCCATGGGCATGAGCTGCCACTCCTCGGCGGCCAGCAAGTCGTCGATGTCCCTGAACACGCGGGCCAGGGCCTTGGCGGTGGACTCGCCGACGTGGCGGATGCCCATGCCCGCGAGGACGCGGGCGAGGCCGCGCGACTTCGAGGTCTCGATGCCCGCGAGCATGTTGTCGGCCTTCTTCTCGCCCATGCGGTCGAGTTCGAGGAGCTTGTCTCGGTGCGCATGTAAGTTGTAGATGTCGGCGAAGTGGTTGAGGGGGATGTCGGGGTCTTCGCGGATCTGGTCGATGGTCTTCTCGCCCAGGCCGTCGATGTCCATCTGGCGGCGGCCCGCGAACCAGATCAGCTTCTCGCGCACCTGGGCCGGGCACTCGGGGTTGATGCACCGACGGGTGGTCTCGGCTTCGGGGTCCTGCTCGGCCTCGATGGGCTCCACCTCGACCGGCCCGCCGCACACCGGGCACGCCTCGGGCGGCTTGATGCGCTTCGTGCCCTTCGGGCGCGCATCCATGACGACCTCGATCACCTGCGGGATGATCTCGCCGGCCTTCTCGACGATGACGGTGTCTCCGATGCGGAAGTCCTTCTTGCGCACGATGCCGAAGTTGTGGAGCGATGCGTGCTGCACGGTGGTGCCCGCGAGCAGGACGGGCTCCATGATGGCGCGGGGTGTGACCTTGCCGGTCTTGCCGACCTGGAACTCGACGTCGATGAGCTTCGTCGGCTTGCGCTCGGCGGGGTACTTGTAGGCGATGATCCAGCGCGGGCTCTTGCTGGTTGTGCCGAGCGTCTCCTGCTGCGCGAAGCCGTTCACGCGGACGACCATGCCATCGACCATGTAGGGCAGCTGCCCGGCCCTGCCCTGGAAAGACTTGATGGTCTCGAGGATGTCCTCCGCGGTGTGGCACTCGATGAGTTCCTGCACGGGGACGCCGAGCGAGCGGATGATGCTCATGAAGTCGAGGTAGCTGGTCGCCTCATCAGGCCCGCTCACCTCGCCGCGCCCGTGCGCGCGGAACCCAAGGCGGCGTTCTTCCACGACCTTCGGGTCAAGACTCTTCAGCGTTCCCGCGCAGGCGTTGCGCGGGTTCATGAAGGGCTCATCGCCGCGTGCTTCGCGCTCTTCGTTGATGCGCAGGAATTCGGGGTTGGGGATGTAGATCTCGCCTCGGACTTCGAGGATGTCCGGCACGGCGAGCCGGGAGCGTGCACGACCGGCTTCCCCTCGGTTCTCGGCGGAGGCCCGTCGCTTACGCTCGGGGCTCGCGGCGGGTGCGGCCAGCCTCAGCGGGATCGCGGGGATGGCGCGCACGTTGTTCGTGATGTCGTCGCCCTCGACGCCGTTGCCGCGGGTGAGCGCCTGGATGAGTTCGCCCTGCTCGTAGCGGAGCGAGACCGCGATACCGTCGATCTTCGCCTCGGCGATGTAGGTGACCGGGCTGGCGGCGCCGCTCGCACGATCTCCCGAGGCGAAGAGTTCACCGACGGACGCATCATCCGCTCCGCCCCCGACCCCGAGCAGCCGCTCGACCCGCTCCACCCATTTCCGCACCTCCTCTTCCGAGTAGGTGTTGTCGATGCTCATCATGGGGACCGAGTGGCGGACCGTCCTGAACCCCTTGACCGGCTCACCCCCGACCCGGCGGGACGGGCTCGCGGGGTCGTCGAACTCGGGGTGGGCCGACTCGAGTTCGATCAGCTCCGCCATGGTCTCGTCGAACTCGCGGTCGCTCATGAAAGGCGCGGCGTCGACGTAGTACGCCCGGTTCGCGCGGTCGAGGAGGTCGCGCAACTCAGCGATGCGCGCCTCGGCGGGGGTGGTGGAAGGGTTGGCGTTTGAACGCGGCTTGCTGGGCACGCAGCTATCGTACCGCGATGGGCGCACAGATCATCGATGGCAAGGCGATCGCGGAGCAGGTCAAGGGCGAGGTCGCCTCGCGCGCCCAGGCCCTGCGCGACGCCGGCCGTCCGCCACGCCTCGACGCCATCCTCGTCTCGGACGAGGACGACACCGCCGCCCACGTCTACGCGACCAACCAGAAGCGGAACTGCGAATCGCTCGGGATCGAGTACCGCCTGCACGAGCTCGCGGGCGATTCGAGCCTCGACGACATCGCGGGGCGGGTCCTCCTCCTCAATTCGAAGGAGGAGGTCCACGCGGTCATGGTCCACATGCCGCTGCCCGAGGGGATCGACCCCTACAAGGTCCAGCGGCTCATCGACCCGCGCAAGGACGTCGAGGGTGTGAACCCCGCGAACATCGGCAACATCGTCTACGGGCGGTCGAGCCTCGCCCCGTGCACGGCGCTCGCGGTCGTGCGCCTGATCGCCGCGACGGGGCTCGAACTGCGCGGCAAGACGGCGGTGGTCATCGGGGCCTCGGACATCGTGGGCAAGCCCGTCGCGGTGATGCTCATGCGCCCCGAGGCGACGGTGGTGTCGTGCAATAAGTTCACGCCCGATGTGCCAGGCACGTGCCGGGGCGCGGACGTCGTGATCGCGGCGGCGGGGGTGCCCGGGCTTGTGAAGGGCGATTGGATCAAGCCCGGGGCGGTGGTGATCGATGTGGGCATCCACCGCGTCCCGATCGACCCCCCACTACCCGACGGGACCAAGATGCGCACCACGGGCGATGTGGCGTTTGAGGAGGTTCGGGAGGTCGCGGGGTGGATCAGCCCCGTCCCTGGCGGCGTGGGGCCTGTGACGGTCGCGATGCTGATGAGCAACGTGATCGCTGCAGCCGAGCGGCAGACCGAGGAATAGACAAGGGCGGGGCTCGTTGACCTGCGGGCCGGGTTGGCCTTCAATGTGAGGACGATGTCAGGGCGGGCTGAGCCCCGTCGGCCCCAGAAGGAGTAGGCGATGACCATGACAACCCTGGCAATGTGGATGCCCGGCGGCTGGGAGTGGATCGTCATCCTCATCATCGGCCTGCTGCTCTTCGGCCGGCGCCTCCCCGAGGTGGGTCGGAGCGTGGGCAAGACGATCGTCGAGTTCAAGAAGGGCATCAAGAACATTGAGGACGAGATCGAGGACGAGTCGAGCCGGTCCTCGAAGGAACTGCCCAAGAGCGAGCCGGCCAAGACCGTCGAGACCGACGAGCGGACCGTCAGCCAATCGGACCCGAAGCCCTCGGGGGCGTGAAGTCCCAGGTGGCCCGGCTCGCCGGGCCGGGTTCTTCACGGGCATCGCTCACCCCAGGAGCGACTCGGCGGCATCGAGCAGGATGTGCGCACTAATCGTGTCGGGTCGGCCCAGCGCCACCTGACAGTTGTGGATGAGCGTCTGCGCGTGGAGCATCGCGTCGTCCCGCCCCTCTTCGATCGCGAGCCCGATGAACACGTGCGCCGCCCACGGGCGGTTGGTGGCGTTGTCGGGCTGGAGGTTCTCGAGGTGCCAGCGCGCGCAGTCGTGCAACCGTTCCACGAGGCTGGCATCGCGCTGGCTCAGCCACGACAGCGCGTGCAGCGCGCACAACTCGGACTCGGTCCACACCTCGATGCTGGGCGAGCCGGACTGTGGGAGCAATGCGCCGCGGTCCGCCTCGCCGCGCGGTCCGCGCGCGATGCGATCGACGACCTCCCCCAGGTCGGCCCCCCCGTTGGCGACACCGGCCCACAGCGCCGCATCGGGCGAGCCGCCATCCCCCCCACCCCAACCCACTCGGCACCGCCACGCGAGGAACGCCCCGTCCGCGGCGCGACGGTGGCCCATTTCATCGCGGAAGGTCATGGGGTCGGGCGCGGGTGCGCCATCGGCCACCGGCGCGCCGATCGCGCGGAGCCGCTCCGCCCACGTGGTCCGAGGGTCGCCCATCGCCCAACGCTACGCGATCCCCACTCCACTCGCTATCGTGTCGCGAGGAGGTGACTATGGCACTCGATGCGGTGATGGCGAGGCTCGATGCGCAGGAGCAGGCGGGCATTGCGCGGTTGATGGACTGGCTCAGGATCCCGAGCGTGAGCACCGACCCGGCCCATCGGGGCGACGTCCGCGCCGCGGCGGAATGGGCGGCGGCTCAACTCCGCGAGGCGGGCCTCAGCGTCGAGCTCCGTGAGACGGGCACGCCCAAATCGCCGGGCCACCCCATCGTCTGGGCGACGAACGGCAACGCGGAGGGACCCCGCGTCCTCTTCTACGGCCACTACGACGTCCAACCCCCCGACCCGCTCGACCTGTGGAAGAGCCCGCCCTTCGAGCCGGTGATCGTGCCCGCCTCGGGTGAGATCGGCGAGCGCATCGTGGCGCGCGGCGCGTGCGACGACAAGGGGCAGGTCTCGACCTTCCTCGAAGCGCTCCGCGCGTGGCACGATGAGGCGGGCGGCGTGCCCGTCAACCTGAGCGTCCTGCTCGAGGGCGAGGAGGAATCGGGCAGCGTCAACCTCGAGCGGTATGTCCGTGAGCACGAGGAGGAGTTGCGCCAGGCCGAGGTCTGCGTGATCTCCGACACCGGCATGCTCGGGCGTGGCAAGCCCGCGATCACCTACGGCGTGCGCGGGCTGGCGTACACGGAGGTCGTGCTCGAAGGTCCCGACCAGGACCTGCACTCGGGGCTGTGGGGCGGGCGTGTGGCGAATCCGAACAGCGAACTGGTCAAGATCCTGGCCCAGCTTTGGGATGAGGACCGGCGCGTCACCATCCCGGGGTTCTACGACGGTGTCGTAGAGCCGACGACGGGCGAGCGGGAGGCGTGGTCGGAACTCGGATTTGACCAGCCGGGTGCGCTCAGGAAGATCGGCCTGCCTCCCGAAGCGGACGTCGGCGAGACGGGATGGTCAGCGCTTGAGCGGGAGTGGGCGCGGCCCACGTGCGACATCAACGGGATCGTCGGCGGTTACATCGGCGCCGGTGCGAAGACCGTCATCCCGAGCAGGGCCAGCGCCAAAGTCAGCTTCCGCCTCGTGGCGGACCAGGACCCCGAGGCGATCGCG
Source organism: Phycisphaerales bacterium (assembly GCA_965228605.1). Lineage (GTDB taxonomy): Bacteria > Planctomycetota > Phycisphaerae > Phycisphaerales > UBA1924. Next base: position 1,172,810 of record OZ245825.1, on the reverse strand, counting down.
CAGTCGTTCAACGAGTGGCTCCAGGCGCGCGTGCCCGATGGGTTCCGCCTCGAGTTCATCGATCACGGCGGCGGCCACCCGGGCAACGTCTCGACCGAGTCCGTCTTCCTCCAGGCGGCGTCGCGTGCGATCGAGCGGGCGGCGGGCGTCGATGCCGCGCTGATCAAGTCGGGTGGCTCGATCCCCGTTGTGGGCATGCTCAAGGCGATGCTCGGCCTCGACACGCTGCTCGTGGGCTTCGGGCTCGACGACGACCGGGTCCACTCGCCCAATGAGAAGTTCGAGCTCGACTGCTGGCGGCTCGGCGTTCGCACGCACGCGGCGTTGTTCGACGAACTCGCCCGCGCGGGGAGCTAGGCGGCGACCGCCTCCTCGATACCCTCTTCGGTGGCAACGGCCGTGTCGTCGATGACATCGACCTCCATCGGTTCGCCACGCAGGCTGGCGAGGCGGCGCTGGTACCGTTCGTGCAACTCACGGGCGTCGATCGCCAGGTCGTAGAGCGCCAGCGCGTTGAGGGCGGCGTGCCCGAGTTGGTAAAGCATGGCAAACGCCGCGAGGCACCCGCCCGCCATCGTCGCCAGGATGCCGATCTCCACGAGGTCCATATCCCCCCAGATCGACGGAACCTGGGGGCGACTTCAATCCTATACAATCGGAGCGTGCACCCACTCTGGCGAGCCCTGGTCCTGTCCCTCACCCTCCTTCTCCCGCTCATGGGCGGGGGTGTCGCACGGGCCCAGGACGTGGCGACGGGCGGGGCGGTCCGCATCGAGATCGAGCAATTCGGCTTTGGCGATGCCCTCCGCCCCGGCGAGTGGGCCGGCATCCGCGTCCGCCTGACCGACACCGTGCCCACGCCCCGCGAGGTGGTGGTGCGGATGCACACGCGTGACGACGATGGCGATACGCGTCTGGACCAGCGCATCGTGGTGCTCAACGGGAGCCAGCCTGTTGCCACGTGGCTCAATGCCCACATGCCGTGGCAACTCGATCGCTCGACCACGTTCGTGTTCTCGGTGCACGAGTACCGCGCCGATGTGGGCGCCGTCGGACGGCAGCTCGCGGTCACGCGCCTCGGGCCGGGCAACCGGGCGCCGGGGGTCGTGAGCGCATCCCAGCCGCTCATCGGCGTCGTCGGGAGACGCCTGTACGGGCTCTCGGCCTACGAGATGAGGCTCGGCGGCCAGCCCCTTCCGGCGCACGCTCACCCGGAGGTCGTCGAGGGCCTGCCCATCAGCGCCTTCCCCTCCGATTGGGTCGGCCTGCGCCAGTACGACACCATCGTCTGGACCGATGGGGAGCCAGGCGACCTCGGCACGCGCGATGACCCGAGTGTCCACGCGCTCCGCGAATGGATCGAGCGCGGCGGCCACCTCGTCGTCGTCCTCCCGGTCGTCGGCGGGACCTGGCTCACGAGCGCGAACCCGCTGTGGGATCCCGAAGACGGCGGCATCATGCCCTTCGTCGAGATCGAGCGTCTCGACGACGCCCCGATGGAGCCCTACCGCGGCCTGGTCACGCGTGGCATGTACGACGATCAGGACCTCCCCGACCGTTCGGTGGTGCAGTTGCTCCACCCGATCGACCCGGACGCCGGGCCCGACTCCGCGATGTGCCTGCTCGCGGGCCCCGATGGGTGTGTGGTGGCGCGCCGGCTTGTCGGCAACGGCATGGTGACGCTCGTGGGCGTCGACCTGGCCCACCCGCTCCTGGCCCAAGGCGGCGTGCTCCGCGCCGATGCGTTCTGGCACCGCATCCTCGGGCAGCGGTTCGACCTCCCGCTCGCCAACAATGCCATCGGGATGTCGGGCTCCGCGACGGGTGAGTGGGCCGACCGGTACCTCGCCTCCGAGATCAACTGGACCGCATCATCGGGGCTTGGCCTGCTGGTTGCGCTCATCGTGTTCGGCGCGTACTGGATCGTCGCGGGCCCGGGCGGGTTCGCCCTGCTCAAGGCCAACAAGCTCTCGCGCCACGCGTGGGTCGCCTTCGTCGCCACGACAGCGGTGTTCACGCTTGTTGCGTGGGCGGGCGCCACCGCGATGAAGGAGAACGAGGTCCGCGCTCGCCACTTTACCGTCGTCGATCAGGTGTACGGGCGGGGCGTACAGCGGGCCAGGACCTGGGCGAGCGTCCTGCTCCCCTCATACGGCGATGTCACGCTCACCATGGGCGATCCGGAAGAGGCCACGCCCTACCACGCGCTGCTCACGACCTGGTCCGACGGCGACAGCGGCACCGCCCAGCCCTTCCCCGACGCACGCCCCTATACGCGCGACTCTCGCCACCTCGAGGAGATGACGCTCCCCGCGCGGGCGACGGTCAAGACGGTCCACGCCGATTGGTTCGGCCCCGTCCGTTGGCGCATGCCCCACGCGATCGCGCCGGGGTGGGCGCCGCGCCTCGACAAGCCGCTCTCCGATGAGCCGTGGGAACTGTTCGGCAAGATCAAGCACGAACTGCCGGGCCCGCTCGAAGACGTCGAGATGGTCCTCATCACGCGGCAACTCACGCAAGAGGAAGAGCGCGAGCGGCGCTTCGAAGACGAGGCCCTGTCTGTGATGCTCTCGCACGGGTACTCGATCAAGCTGCGGGGCAATTGGGACCCCGGCGCGGAGATCGACCTCGCTTCGCTCACCAGCAGCTTCATGGGGGCACCGATCGATCGGCGGTTCGAGGAGCTTGTGCTCCAGGATTCCATGTGGGGCACGGGCAGCCCCGATTCGTCGAGCCTCAACGGGGAGGAGATCGACGCCTACATGCGGCTGTCGTTCACGGGCATGCTCCCGCCCCCCATCACGAAGCGATCCACCAACCGCAACCTGCGCCCCGCGCTGCGCAGGGCGGCCCACGGGCTCGACCTCTCGCACTGGTCGACCCAGCCATGCCTCATCATCACGGGCCACGTGGACAACGTCGCGATGCCCGAGCCCCTGCGCTACGGCTCTGGCGCCAACCCACGCCCAATCCGGTCGGAGGGGCGGGTGCTGATCCGGTGGGTCTACCCGCTCGCGCCCGAGGCCGTCACGTTCACAGAGATGCCAAGGGACGAAGCCGAGGTCGACCGTCGGAAGCTCCTTGGCAAGAACAAATAGACCCCAAAGGGACCGCAACCCCATGCCGATGATCGAGACCATCAACCTCTGCAAGCAGTACGGCGACCTGACGGCGCTCAACGACCTCAACCTCGTCATCAACGAGGGCGACTGCTTCGGGTTCATCGGCCCCAACGGCGCGGGCAAGACCACCACCATCAAGATCCTGGCCACCATCCTCAAGCCGACGCGCGGCCAGGCCATGGTCGATGGCCTCACCATCGGCTACCAGAACCGCCAGATCCGCCCCCTCATCGGCTACGTCCCCGACTTCATGGGCGCCTACGAGGACATGGTCGTCACCGAGTACCTCGAGTTCTTCGCCGCGGCCTACGGCATCCATGGCAAGCAGCGCAAGACCGTCGTAAACGACGTCCTCGAACTGACCGACCTCACCTACAAGTCCACCGCCGAAGTCGCGAGCCTCTCGCGGGGCATGCAGCAGCGCCTCTCGGTCGCCCGCGTCCTGCTCCACGACCCCAAGGTCCTCCTCATGGACGAGCCCGCATCGGGCCTCGACCCGCGGGCCCGCATCGAGATCCGCGAGCTGCTCAAGGAGCTGCGCCGGATGGGCAAGACCATCCTCATCTCGAGCCACATCCTGCACGAGCTCGCCGAGCTGTGCAACGTCGTGGGCATCATCGAGAAGGGCAACCTGATCTTCAACGGCCCGGTCGCGGAGATCATGCGGAAAGCGCGCCTGGAGCGCCAGCTCCACGTCGCGGTTGCGGAGCGGACCGAACTCGCGGCGGAGTCGCTCGAAGCGGTCGCGGGCATCAAGAAGATCACGATCGCGGAAGAGGACCTCGAGGTGTCGGGCCTCGGCAGCGGCCGCCGTCCCGTCCTCCACATCATCTACGACGACACCGCGTACAACGACGTCTCGGATATCCCCAACCGCCTCGTCAATAGCGGCTACCGCATCGTGCATTTTTCGGAAGAGCGCGTGAACCTAGAGACCGCGTTCATGCGCTTGACGCAGGGGCTCGTTCAATAGCGCAAACACAACGGCGGGGCATCCCAAGGGGACACCCCGCCGTGTGCCGGTGAACAAGGACTGGCGATCAGGCGCAACGACGGCGACGCACCAGCGCGATGCCCGCGAGGCCCATCAGGCCCGCGGCACCCGGCGTCGGCACGACGAGGTCGGTGTCCTGAACGAACTCGATGAAATAGCCGCTGGGCGGGGTCGAGAAGCCATCGAAGTTGATGTCGATGACCGCGAACGAATCGCCGAACGCGCCGGGGACCGAATCGTTGGGGTTGTCGGCCGGCAGCGTGTAGTGCGGCACCGCGACCATGTTGTCGAGGAAGAGGGAGTTGTCGGTGACGAGGTAGTCCTGGCCCGTGGCGGTGCCGGGCGTGCCCGTGATCCCGTTGAAGCGGTCGAAGACCGCGCCGTCGAGGGTGTTGGAGTTGTCGAACTCCATGCGGATCGACTGGATCATCATGGTGGGCGCCGCGGCACCGCCCGGCACGTCGAGGCGCCACGGGGAGAAGCTCGTATCGCCCGATTGTGACATCGACCAGAACGTGCCGAGCGCCTCGCCACCATCGGGTGCGCCGCTCAGCTGCCAGGTGGCGCTCTCCGTCACGCTCCCGCCTGTCGCGAAGTCGAAGAAGGTCGCGGTGATCTTCAGACGCTCGGCCATGTCGGCGCCGGTCACCTGGAAACTCGTGTAGTTGCCGACGATGAACGGGCTGCTCATGTCGCTCGTCGCGGGGACGGTGGTCATGACACCAAGGGCGGACTGCGCGACGGCCGCGGCGAGGGCCATGCCGCAAAGGGTGGTCATCTTGTGGGTCTTCATCTTCTCTGTTCCTCATCTGTGGTGGTTGGGCGAGGGTCCACGCGACGACCATGCCGCGCAGCCAGCCAGGACGCGGGCGGGCGAAGCGCCCGTCCCCGCAGCTGATCTGCGGACGGAGCGCTGATCTCTCACCAGCAACGCGAAAGAAGAGACCCGTGTGCGACACCCGGGCCCGCAAGACCCTTCAGGAAGCCCACTTGCATCGAATCGGATTACCTTCGGGCGACCGCCTTGCCGCCAGCGGTGAGTTGGACCCGCTTGCCCGAGTTCCTGCGTGCCCGCCGGGGGAGCGATCGGCGGATGAGCCACAGCGCCGCGAGCACCGCGATCGCGGTCGCCACCCAGAACTGCCAATCGCCCCACGGGAAGCCACCAGCGACCACGCTCACCCGAGCACCCCCGCGATCTGGAACACCGCGAGCGCGGCCACGTAGGCCAGCCCGGCCATCCACCCGAGTTGCAGCGCCGCCCACTTCCAATGCCCCGCCTCGCGCGCGGTCACCGCGAGGGTGGGCAGGCACTGCATCGCGAGCACGTAGTAGACGAGGAGCGACCAGCTTACCGCCGGTGTGAACACGGGCGTGCCGTCGTCCCGCTTGGCCTGAGCGATCGCCTCGCGCACGCCGTCCCCCTCTTCCTTGCCCACGACCTGCACCGCCATGGTCGAGACGAAGACCTCGCGTGCGGCGAAGCTCGCGAGGACGCCGATGGTGAGCTGGCGGTCGTACCCGAGGGGTGCGAAGACCGGCTGGGCGAACGCGCCGAGGCGACCGAGGTAGGTCGATCGTGATGCGTGCGCGGCTTCGATGGCGTCCGCCTCATCCAACAGCACCGCGGCATCGTCGGCGTCACCCCCCGCCGAGACTAGCTCTGCCTGATCGCGCAGCGCCGTCGCGTCGCCCGGCGCCTCCGCAACGGGGTACGACCCGAGCCACCAGAGGACGATCGATACCGCGAGGATGAGCGTGCCGGCGCGCCGCAGGAAAACGACCCCCCGATCGACCGCCGTCAACATCGCGTTGCGCAGGCTCGGCAGGCGGTATGGCGGCAGCTCGATCACAAGCTCCTGCCCCTCGCCACGCAGGATTGTGCGGCGCGCGACGAGCGAACTGACGAGCCCCGCGGCAATCCCCAGGAGGTAGCACCCTCCGAACGCGATCGCCTGGAAGAGTGGGCGGCCGGGGAACAGCAGGACGGTCAGAAGGACGTACACGGGAATCCGGGCGGTGCAGCTCATGAACGGCGCCGTGAGGATGGTCGCGAGGCGCTGCCGGCGATCGGGGACGCCACGCGCCGCCATGATGCCCGGCAGCGCACAGGCATGACTCGACAGGAGCGGCACGAAGGCATGACCGCTCAACCCGAAGGGGCGGAGCAGGCGATCGGTCAGCAGCGAGGCCCGTGCCAGGTAGCCCGAGTCCTCGAGAAGCGAGACCAGGAAGAACAACAGGACGATCTGCGGGAGGAAGATCACCGTCGCCCCGATGCCCGCGATGACGCCATTCACCACCAGGTCCTGGAGGATGCCGGTCGGCAGGACCGATTCGACCAGGCCGCCGAGCGATGCGAACACCCAGTCGATCATGTCCATGGGCGTCGCCGCGAGCTTGAACACGACGTAGAACAGCGCGCCCATGAGGGCTGCGAACGCGAGCGTGCCCGCGATCCGGTCGGTGAGGACGCGATCGATGCGGGCCGATGTCAGGTCTTCGTGCTGTGGATCGCTCGCGTGGAGCACGCGCGGGTAGACGCCGTCCGCCCACTCAACGAGGGCCTCGTGCGTGTCGACCGCGGGACGCCGCCCAACCTTGGCGCGTCCCATGGCGCTCCGCAACTCCTCGATCCCCTTCCCCCGCCTCGGGTCGATCACGACGACCTCGCAACCAAGCTCGCGCGAGAGCGCCCGCTCATCGATCCCGATCCCGCGGCGCTCCGCGAGGTCAGTCATCGACACCCCGACAACGGTCGGTATGCCCAGGCGCAGCGCCTCGCCCGCGAGCACGAGGTTCCTCGGGAGGTTGGTCGCATCAAGCACGATGAGAACGGTGTCGGGGCGTCGCGGCGCCTCGCCCCGCAGCGCGAGGCGCCCCTCGAGCACATCCCGGCAGACCTGCGCCTCGCTCGACGACTGCCCGAGGGAGTAGGCGCCCGGGAGGTCGATGACGCGCGCGTGCGATGAGCCGCCCGCGTCGGGCATGCGCCCGATGCGCGCCTCCTGGGTCGTTCCGGGGAAGTTGCTCGTCTGCGCGCGGACGCCGCAAAGCCGGTTGAAGAGAGAGGTCTTCCCGGTGTTGGGGTTGCCGATCAGCGCGACCAGGTCCCCCGTCGGCGCCGTCGGCTCGCTCTGGCGGGGTGCGACGGTCGCCTGGCTCATCCACGCACCAAGGCGTCGGGCTGAGCCTCGGTTGCTTCTGGCATCGGCACAACCTCGACCCCGCTCGCGAGAACACGCGAGAGCGCGACCCGGTGCCATGGACCAGAGTCGCTGCGGACGTCGACGATGCGCGTCGCCCCGGCCCGCCGGCTGAGCCGCACGATGCGCCCGGGCACCAACCCGAGGGGCCCGAGCTGGCCCTCGGCGATACGCACGCCAACCACCGAGGCGGTCTCGCCCCGCCTGAGCGCTTCCAACGTCATCCCCACCTCACGCATTCGCGGACCCTCCACGCGGCCCCTGCCGGTCGGAGCCACAAGGGTGAGAATAGCAGCATTGAGACTGAGTCTCAACTCCTGAGGTGTCTTGCCCAATATCGAGTCGCGAGGGCCACCCCTGGGGGCGGGCTGTATTCTGAGATGTGGAGGCCACCCTCTCCCCCCAGGAGTCACGATGACGCCACGATTCGCGCTGGTCTGCAACGTGCCGGAGCTCGCCGAGGTCCCGATCCTCGAGGGCCAGACGACCATCGGGCGTCACCCGGACAACCGCATCCCGATCGATGACGACCGGGCCTCGCGTTTCCATTGCTCGGTCGAGGCGGATCGCCACGGGAGGCTCGTCCTGCGCGACCTCGGCTCGCGCAACGGCACAAAGCTCAACGAGAAGAAGGTCGCGGAGGCGGAGGTGCGAGCGGGCGATGTCATCCGCGTCGGGCGGCACGTGTTCAGGGTCCGCGAAGTCAGCGCGCCCGTTGAGCAGGTCGTCGAGCCCGATGACATCCCCCTCACCCCCGACGACCTCGACGCGGGCGGCGAGCCGTCCAACGACTCCACCGCCACCGCCCTCGCCAGGCGCGCGCGGAAGAGCCGCCCCAAGCCCTTCCCGTTCGACCCCAACCCGCGCGCCAAGCTGCGCAAGGAGAAGCCCCGCGCGTGGGTCGGCGAACTCGATGCCAAGGTCGACGCGCTGGGCGACACCCAATCAACGATCCTCCCCGTCCTCATCGACACGGACGGCAAGGCGTCGTCGGCCCTTGATGCGGAGGCGGACGGGCCCATGCTGCTCCGTCGCCTGCTCCAACTCGCGGGCGCAGCGCGCGCGACGGACATCCACATCGAACCCAAGGACAGCCACTCCTCCATCCGGATGCGCGTCGACGGCTCGATGGTCCCGATCATCGACGTCGACCACGAGACAGCCCAGAACGCGGTGCGCGTCGTCAAAACCGCGTGCCAAATCAGGGAGGGCGGGCGCGACCATATCGCGGATGGCCACTTCTCGCTCATGGTCACGCCGCATCGCATCGACTACCGAGCCTCGCTCACACCCACGGTCCACGGTCAGAAGCTCGTGCTGCGCGTGCTCGACCCGCGGACGGTGCCGCGCTCGCTCGAGTCGCTCCAGTTCCCACCCTACATCTACGAGCGCGTCCGCAAGGTGTGCGAGCAGAACACGGGCCTGCTCCTCGTGTGCGGGCCGACGGGCTCGGGCAAGACCACAACGCTCTACAACGCGCTCCGCACCATCAACCGCGACACCCGCAACGTCATCACCATCGAGGACCCGGTTGAGTACTCGATCGAGGGCGTCACGCAGATCCCCGTGAGTGACAAGTCGGACTTCCACTCGCTGCTCCGCTCGGTCCTGCGCCAGGACCCCGATGTGATCCTCGTGGGCGAGGTCCGCGACCTTGAGACGGCGCGCACCGCCATGCAGGCCGCGATGACGGGCCACGTCGTCTTCTCCACCCTCCACGCCCGCGACACCATCGGGTCGGTCTTCCGCCTCATCGACCTGGGGGTTGAGAACTACCTGGTCGCCAACTCGCTCGACGTCGTGATCGCCCAGCGGCTGGTCCGTGTGCTGTGCGACAACTGCAAACGCTCGGTCCGCGTCTCGCCCGGCCAGGCGACCCGCATCGGGAAATTCCTCGAGGGCGCAACCGAGACCTACAGCGCGACGGGGTGCGCCGCGTGCCTGCGCACCGGCTACCTGGGCCGGCGCGCCATCTTTGAGATGCTCGACTTCTCAGGCAACGACCAGCTCCGCGATCTGGTGCTCCAATCGCCGAGCATCCAGAAGATCCGCAAGACGATCGAGCAGGGTGTGTTCTCGACGCTCCAGCAGGCCGGGTGGCGGCTCGCGGCGCGCGGCATCACGTCGCTCGATGAGATCGAACAGGTCACGGGCAACGGGTGATCGCCCCCGCTGCCCCACGTGCCGCTCGGGTTGTGGCCGGGCGGGCCTGTCCGTAGCATCACCGCCTTCATGGCAGCCCCCACAGCACCGCGCGACAACCGACGCCGACGCCTTTGCGGACGGTGCCTGTGCGCTGTCATGGCGATGGCCCTCGTGGCGGGACCGCCCTCGCGCGCCCAGGCCCCCGAAGCGGCGAGCGGCGGGTTTGGCGGCACGGTGATCCCCTCCCCACCTGTGGAGTCCACGCTCGTGGCACGCTCGGCCCGCGCCTGGGCGTGGAACGAGGGCCCGGTGAACCGCCTGCTCCTCGAGCGCGACGTGTCGATTCACATTGGCGGCCACCGCTTCATCGCGGATCGGGCCGCGATCTGGATCGAGCCCTTTGCGGGCGAGCGCCAGGTGGCCATCTACCTCGACAACGCACGCGACCCCAAGGGCGACTCGGCCATCACTCAGCGGGCCGATCGCCTGCTCATCACGGCCCGCCTGCGCGGCCCCGCGCCGAGCCTGAGCGCGGACCTGTTCGAGACCGCCCGCCCCGCGCCGTCGGATTTCCTCGCGGCCGCGAACCTGCGCCTTGCCCGCTACCTCGCGACGCTCCGCACGGGCGACGCGAGCCCGCCCCCCTTGGACGGGCCCGCGGATCAGCGACCCTCCGCCGGCGCGGATCCGCTGTGGGCACGCATCCGCATCCCGGACGACCTCGCACCCCCCGAGGCGACGCGTCTCCCCCCCGCGGACCGCGAGCCCGTGCGCACCGCCGGCGTCTTCAGCTTCAGTTCGGGCGACACCGTCCGCCGGGTCCTCGACGACAACGCGGGCACCGACGCGATCATCGCCGACGGCGGGATCGTGGTGCAGTACGAGTCGACTGAACTCCGCACGGTCGTGGAACTCAAGGCCCAGCGCGGCGTGGTGTTCCTCGCTTCGCCCGATGCCAATCCCGTCGCCCTCAGCACCGTCGATGTCGCAGGCGTCTACCTCGAGGGCGACGTCCAGGTCACGACCCCGGATTACTCGATGCGCGCCACCCGTGTGTTCGTCGATGTGCAGTCCGAGCGCGCGATCCTGCTCGACGCGGTCTTCTGGACGTTCGACGCCGACAAGGGCATGCCGCTCTACCTGCGCGCCGATGAGGTCCGCCAGGAGTCGGCGCTGCAATGGTCGGGCGAGAACGTCCGCCTGAGCAACGTGGCGTTCGCGGAGCCCCACTTCTCGATCGGCATCGAGTCGCTCACGCTCTCGGGGCGGCCCAGCGGCAACGCGCCCGCGGGCATCGGAGGCGTCGGCGCCATGGAAGGGATCGAGGTCGAGGCGAAGGGGCTGACATTCCGCGCCGCCGACCTCCCGCTTGCGTCGATCGGGCGGGCGAGTGGCGACATCCGACCCAGCCCGCTCCGCCGCATCGACATCGGGAGCAAGGACGGCGAGGGCGTCGTCCGCACCGAGTGGGACCTCTACACCATCCTGGGCCTCGACGCGGCGCCGGGCAACGACGCCACGCTCCTCGTCGACGGCTACCTCGATCGCGGACCGGCGCTCGGCACCGACCTCTCGTGGCGCTCGGGTGACCTCGACGGCGCCCTCTTCGCCTACTACATCCACGACGATGGCACCGACCACCTCACCTCGGGCGCAGAGATCGAACAGGACGATCAGGACCGCTATCTGATCATGGGCGAGCAGACGTGGAAGCTGACGGAGCAGTGGTCGCTCTTCATTGACCTCGCCCTGATCTCCGATGAGACGTTCGTCGATGCCTTCTTCGAGGACGACGCGGAGACCCGGCGCGAGTTCTCGAGCGCCATCTGGGCCCGCCGCCTCGAGGAACAGGAGGCGGTCTTCATCGAGGCCCGCGCGGCGTTCAACGACTTCGTCTCCGCGGAATACCTCTTCCAATCGCTCGGCTACCACACCCAGCGCTTCCCCGAACTCAGCGCCTACACCGTCGGGCGCACGTTCTTCGACGACCTCCTGACCTACTTCGGCGAGGCCCGCGCAGGCGTGCTCGACCTGCGCTTCTCCGACCCGTCGCTGCGCAAGCTCGGGTTCGACACGCTCTCGCGGGCCAACGCCGCCGCGGGCCTGACGCCCGATGACTCGCTCGCGGATGTGCTCAGTGCCGCGGGCGTGCCCAACGACCAGATCGCCCGCTTCGACACACGCCACGAGATCGAGGTCCCGCTGTCCTCGGGGCCCGTGAACCTCGTCCCGTTCGCCGTGGGGCGCTTCACCGCCTACGACACCGACTTCGACGAGTACGGCGACGCGGACGACAACTGGCGCGCGTGGGGCTCGGTGGGTGTCCGAGCGGGGACCACATTCATCCGCGTCGACGACGGCGCGCGCTCCGACCTGTTCGACCTCGATGGCATCCGCCACATCGTCGAGCCGCAGGTCACGGCGTGGACCGCGGGCACGACCGTCGAGCAGGGGGACCTCCCGATCTTCGACGACGACGTCGAGTCGCTCGCGGACGGGTCGACCGTCAGGGTGGGCCTGCGCAACACCTTCCAGACCCGGCGCGGCCCCGACCGGCGCTCCGTCGACTGGATCGTGCTCGACACCGACCTCGTCTGGGCCTCGGGCGACATCGAGGAGGAATCGCCCTTCTTCACGTTCATCGACTCACGCCCGGAGAACGGTTCGCTCGGCGAGTTCTTCGACCTGCGCGGCGCCATGCGACTGACCGATGGCCTCTCGCTCGTAGGCGGCCACCAGATCGGGCTCGACTCGGGCGATGCGACGCAGTCCTCGATCGGGTTCGAACTCGACCACGGCGCGAGCTTCCGTTCGTACGCGGAGTTCCGTGAGCGCGACCCGATCGATCAACGCACGCTCAACGCGGGCGCCGCGTGGGAGTTCACGCTCAAGCACGCGCTCGGGATCGACGTCCGCTATGACCTCGACGAGTCCGAACTCCAGGACGTCGGCATCGCCTACACACGACGCTTCCTCCAATGGACGGTCCAGACGGGCTTCTCGTTCGACGGGATCGGCGACGATGTGAGCCTCGGCATCTCGTTCCGCCCCGTGGGCTTCTCGGGTGAGACCCGCATCCGCGACTTCCGGAGCAACGCGAGCGTCTTCGCGGAGCCCATCGCGGACACGCCCCGCCCGGGCGAGGACCGGGGACGGCGCATTCGATAAGAGCCGCGCTGTGGAGCGCGGCTCTGGAGGAATCGTCAGTCTCGCGGAAAGCGGATCAGCCGTTGATCGCGGTGACCTTCACCTTCACGTAGTTCTGGCGGTGACCAGTCTTCCGGCGGTAACCCTTGCGACGCTTGAAGCGCATCACGTGGATCTTGTCGCCCTTGACCGCATCCACGACCTCGGCCTGGACGGTGGCGCCGCCCACGTAGGGCGTGCCGATCGTCGGGGCGCCCTCGCCACCGACGAGCAGGACCTTGTCGAAGGTGATCGACTGGCCCGCCTTGGCGTCGCGGGCATCGACGAGAAGCTCATCCCCGACGCTCGCGCGGATCTGAGAACCGGAGTCTTCAATGATGGCGTAGCTCACGTCGTCGATCCCCTTTCATCGGCCCAACAGGCCAGGTTGGGCCGGTGGGCGAGCCCGTAGTCTATCCCGCTCATCGGAGGGGGCAACCGGGGTTATGCCGGGCGGTCGGCTGCTGGGGTCTGGCCCCCCTCGAGTTCCCAGCAGAGTTCACGCGGCGCGTCGAGGTCGTCGGCCATCTCGCTCACCTGGGCGGGCGTCAGGTCGATGAAAGGCGTCTCGACCCGTACGACGGGCTCTGGGGCGGGGCCCGTGGGTGAGCGGTCTGTGGAGTCGGCAAACGCCGCGGTGAGCCGCTCGAGCGATGCGAGGCGTGTAACGAGCTGCGAGCACTCGGCCGCTTCGAACAGGCGGTCGAGGTCATCCCCGCTCACGATGGGCCAGACGACCGCCTCGCAGCCGAGGGCGACCGCATCGGCAACCGCCCGGAGCAGGTCGATCCCGAGCCCCACGCCGCCCGAACGCCCGCTCTCAGGCTCGATCGCCTCCCGCTCGATCACCCGGGCAAACCCGAGCACATCGGCCTGGCGGCTGAGCAGCACGCTCCTGTCCTGGGTCAGGACCTCGCCCCCATCGGACAGGAGGGCCGAGCCCTCGGGGGGCGACCAGACCACCACACCCTCGGGAGCGGAGTGCATGAGGCAGGCGGTCAGGCCCGCGAGGCCCGCGTCGTTGATCACGAGAACATCGCGTCGCTCAGGCTCCATCGCTCAATCATCTCTCGCGGCGGGCGTCGTGTCCACTCAGCGCATCAACGGGCGGCGGCCCGCACGAGCCCATCGGCGGCCACCTTGCTCTGGACGAGCAGGAGGGCCGTGGACAGCTGCGGGTCGAGGCCCTCGCTCAGCAGGCGGTCGGGGTCCGCCGACTCGACGCCCGGGATCGGTGCGCCCTCCTCATCGACGAGCATGACATCGGCGTCGTTGCGGAGCTTGAGGGATTCGAGCAACTGCTCAGGGAGCATCTTGACCGTCACGTTGGGCTCCACGCCGTAGTCCGCGCGCTGGGGGCGCTTGTGGATCAGGCGCCCGCCGGGCAGGCGGTAGTACTGGGTCGTGAGCTTGAACATCGCGGCGTCGTTGATGAGCGGGAACACGTTCTGGACGCTCCCCTTGCCGAACGAACGCTGGCCCACGAGGACCGCGCGGTCGTGGTCCTGGAGTGCACCCGCGACGATCTCTGACGCGGAGGCCGACCCCTCGTTGATCATGACGACGAGGGGCATGTCGGGCAGCAGGGCGCCTGAGCGGCGTGCGCGCTGCACCTCGCTCGTGAAGCCCGAGCCGTTCTCCTGAGAGACGATGACGCCGTCCTTCGCGAGGAAGGTGTTGGAGACCTTGACCGCCTCGTCGAGCAAGCCGCCCGGGTTGTAGCGCAGGTCGAGGATGAGCCCCTTCATGCCACGCATCTGCATCGACTTGAGGGCCCGGCGGAGGTCGTTGGTCGTCTCGTTCGAGAACTGCGACAGGCGGACGTAGCCGATCTTGTTGTCGGGATCGACGAACCAGTCCCAGTCCATCTCGCCCGGCCCGGTGCGGCGCCACCCCTTGATGGAGTTGATGGGGATCTCAGCGCGGACGAGCCTGAACTTGAGGGTGCCGGTGACGCCGTCGCGCTCGACCTCGAGGTTGACGCCCGTGCCCTCTGGCCCCGTGATCAGGTCGACCGCCTGGTTCAGCGTGAAGCCCAGCGTGGGCTGGCCATCGACCGCGACGATGCGGTCGCCACTCCGGATCCCCGCGCGGGACGCGGGGGTGCCCTGGAGCGGGGTCACAACCTCGAGCACCTTGGAGTCGTTCAGCGTGATCTGGATGCCAACCCCCGTGAACTTGCCCTCGATGCTCCGCTTGAACTGCTTGAGCTCGTTGGGCCAGATGATCGTGGAGTACTCGTCGAGCTTGCCCATCGCGCCGTTGCCGAATTCGTGGAGTACCGCCTCCTCGGGGAGGTTGACGGTTGCCTGGCCGAGTTGGGTCACGGTGCGGACCATGTCGAACATCTTTGAGATGCCGATCGCCCGCGGGTTCTCGCGGATCGCGCCCGCGGTCTCATCGAGGAAGTCGAGGTACTCATCGACACCGTCTGGGTTGCGCAGCCCGGGGAAGGTCTGCGCGAGGTCGTTGGTCGTGACCATGGTCCGAACCGCGGAGATGCCGCCGAGCAGCATCTCGGAGAGGTCGATGCCGTCGACCTGGCTCTTGGACGCGATCCAGAGCGGGCGCGTCACCATGTCGCGTTCGATGCCCGAGAGCTTGACGCGCCAGTCCTCGCCCATGGCATTGAACGGGGGCAAGGGGTCCTCGCCGCGCGCCTGGCGCTGGGCATCCTGCAGACCGTGGAGGAACTCGGGGGTGTAGAGGCGGAGCATCTGGAGGCGCTGGGCCATCCGGGTGACGTCCTCGTCGTAGGTGCCCTCGATGTCGTAGATCAGGCTCAGGCGTGAGTAGAGCTCGAGCGCATCGAGCCAGCGCTGCTCGCGCTCCGCGACGGTTGCTTCGCGCCGCGCCTTGTCGACGAGCGTGATCACGCCCGGTTGCTTGAGGACCGCTTCGCGCGAGTCCTCGAGCTCCATCATTTCGTTGATCGTGCGGAGCCCCTCAGCGGTGGAATCGGGGCTCGCGAGTTCATCGCGCAGCTCGCTCATCCGCGCCTGGCGCTTGTCTTCCCACGTCTTCGCGTTGTCCAGCGCGAGCGAGATGCGGTCGGACATGCCAGCAAGCCCCGCGTCGCCGAGCTCTTGGGGTGGGTTGTGCAGCAGGGCCAGCGCCTTCTCGGAGCGGTGCGATGACGCGGCAGACCAGATCGCATCGGACCAGTCCGCCACCTCCCGATCACCAGCCCCAAGGGCCAACGGAGCCAGAAGGGCCGCCGTGCACCCGCTCAGGAGCCCGCCCCGAATCACGCGATTGGACATGTCGCCTCGCTTTCCTACCTGCACTCGTCGAGCCCCCTCCACCCGAGGCGGGGACCCAGACTCTTGAATCGGGGATTCCGAGCCGTTGCTTTGGCAAGGCATCCCCTATGGAGTTGTTCCGCCCGCATATACGCTCGGTTGCAGGGGTCTTGTTCACCCCGACAACGCCCGGACGGGCCCTATGTTCTCGGGACGATGCCCCAGGCGGCTCGAATATAGCCCCTTTCGATGAACGTCCCATCACCCCACTCGATTCCGTCAACGGGCCTTATCCTCTGTCACATGCCTGTCACCGCCCTCGTGGGCCCCTCCACACTGCTCGCTCTACCCACCGACCTGTCGCGGGCGAAGATTCTCGCGGCGGTCATCGCATTCCTCGTGGCCATACTGCTCGCCTTGATGGTCTTCCTATGCCTCAGGTGGGCCGCGGCCCGGGTGGCGAGGAGCCGGATCGAGGGCGGGAAGCGGACCCCGACGCCCAAGGGCAGCCCGTGGGGCGAGGCGGCCAGCCGGGTCGAGGTCGAATCGACGGGCCTCACGGGCGAGGGTGGCGCGGGCCCCAGGATCATCCAGGACCCCGCCCCAAGGGCAAAGGACCCCCCGGCCCAGTTCGATGTGTTCGAGGTGGATGACGCGGACGACGACGCTTCGCTCGACGAGACCGCGGAGGACGACCCGGGCTCGCCCGACGACACCGATGCCTTCGACTTCGACCCGGACGATGAGGACGATCCCGACGACGAGTGGGGCGACGACGACGAATGGCGGGGCGCGTGAGCAGGCCGATCGCGCTGGTGACGGGCGGCGCCAAGCGGGTTGGCCGCACGACGGCGCTCGCGCTGGCGCGGGCGGGGTGCGATGTGGCCCTCACCTACAAGACAAGCGCCGAGGAGGCGGAGCGTACCTCGGGCGAGATCGACCAGGCGGGTGGGCGCTGCTGGGTGCTGCCGCTCGACCTGGGGGACTCGAATGCCGCCAGCGCGTTCGCAGACGACCTCCCCACCGCGCTCAGCGCCATCGATGTGCTCGTACACAACGCCTCGATCTACTCGGGCGAGCCGATAGGTGAGATCGGGCCCGATCGTGCGCTCGAGCACTACACAGTCAACGCGCTGGCCCCCCTGCTCCTCACCCAGGCGCTGCTGCCACGCCTGCGCGCGAGCACCCTCAAGGGAGGCGCGAGCATCGTCGCGATGCTCGACATCCACGCCATGGGATTGCCCCGGCGAGGCTTCGCGCCCTACGCGATGTCCAAGGCGGCCCTTCACGAGATGGTCCGCTCTCTCGCGGCCGAACTGGCGCCCAACATCCGCGTCAACGGCGTTGCGCCGGGCGTCGTGGCGTGGCCCGACTCGGGGTACGAGTCGGACGCTGAAGCCCAGCGGGCCTATCTGTCGCGCGTGCCCCTCGCGCGGGCCGGGACGCCCGAGGACGCGAGCGAGGCAGTGCGCTGGCTCGCCCTCGATGCGACCTACACCACGGGTCAGGTGATCCGGGTCGATGGCGGGCGGTCGCTGCGCTAGATGCGGTCAGTCGCCGAACGGCTTGAGCAGCGATGACGCCTGGTGGCTCGGCGGCTTGAAGCCGCCCCGCGCGAGCGCATCGCTCAGCGCGCCAACCGTGGGTGGCTCGGGCGCCTGGGCCTCTTGTCCCGCTGCGCCGACACCGACGATCCTGAGCGCACGGAAGCGGTCCTGCTCGAAGTCGTTGAGCAGAACCGAGAGCGACAGCGATTCGGACTCAAACGTGATCAGGTCCCCGACCCCGACCGCCTGCTGCCCGTTGACCTTCGCGACGACATCGGTCCCGTTGTCGACGAGCCCATCCGCGGCATCGGGGCTGTCGAACGCGGTGACCGCCCCGTTCTCCTCGATGATGCCCTGCCCCGCAGCGCCGCCATCGTCGATGACCTTCACGGAGACGAACTGGTCGGAGCCGACGCCGACCGACCCGAGCTGGATCTTCCCGGTGTAGTAGTCGATGGCCGCCGATACCCCGGTCTGCGAGGAGAAGGCGTTGATCGCCTGGGTGATGTCGCTGATGGTGGTCCCCGATGCGAAACTGAACACTTGCACCCCCTCCGCCCCCGCGAGTTCAACCTTGAACTGCGAGTCGGGGCTTGCGAGGTCGATGCCGTAGTGGCTGCTCGGTGTGCCCGCGGCGGAGGTGAAGCTGAGCTCGAGCACCGCTTCGCTCGCGGGTGCGTGGACCTCGACGAGGATGTCGAGTGCCTCGCCCGGCGCGAGGTCGGCATCCACGTCGTATGCCTCGACCTTGGGTGACACGCCGACGACCGCAACGCCAGAGCCCGCAAGGGCGCTCTGCTCCGCTGCTTCCTCGATCAGGCGCAGGTGTTGCGCGATGGCCTTGCTCAGGTCTGCGCTGTCCGCCGACCCGCTCAGCACGCCCTTCAGTGACTCGAGGGCCTCTGAAGTGTCCGCAACGGCCTGCGCGATCCGATCAACATCCGGGGAAGGGGTGCGTCCATGGACCACGGGGCGGAACGTGAGCGGGCTTGTCGAAGCGGGATCGATCCGCGGCATGGCGTTGTCACTCCTCGCGCACCATCGCGCGCGGGTGTGAATCGCAAGCAGGGTGCCAGCGGGAGAACCCCGGACCGGCAAGCTCAGGCGGGGTCCGGCATGCCCAGTTCGGCAAAGGCCGCCCGCCGGATGCGGCACGAATCGCACCGCCCGCACGGGCCGGCCTCCGTGGGGTCGTAGCACGACAGGGTGAGCGAGTAGTCCACGCCAAGGCTCAGCCCGAGGCGGATGATGTCCGGCTTGGGCAGATCGATGAGGGGTGTGACGATGCGTGGGCCGTGCCCCTCGACGCCCGCTTTCGTCGCGAGGTCACTCATCCGCTGGAATGCCTCCACGTACTCGGGCCGGCAGTCGGGGTAGCCCGAGTAATCCACCGCGTTGACTCCGATGTAGATCGATGCCGCATCGAGCACCTCCGCGTAGGCGAGCGCGTAGCTGAGGAAGATCGTGTTGCGGGCGGGCACGTAGGTGATCGGGATGTCAGGGGCATCCGAGCCGTCGTACGCGGCGTCGGACTTGGGCACGTCGATGTCTGAGGTCAGGGCCGAGCCGCCGAAACAGCGGAGGTCGATGGGCACGACGCGGTGTGACGCCGCGCCGATCCCCCGCGCCACCGCCCCCGCAGCCTCGACCTCCTGCGCGTGGCGCTGCCCGTACACCACGGTCAGCGCGTGGACCTCGCCCCGCTCGCCCAGGTCGCGCCTGGCCACCGCGAGGCACGTCGCGGAGTCGAGCCCCCCCGAGAGGAGCACGACCGCCCTCGGGGGGGCCTGTTGGGCACGCGGGGCTGGAGCGGTGTGGTCGCTCATGGGGGCGAGGATAGGGCCCGCAGAGCCCACAGCGCTCGCCTCGGCGCGGGTCAGCGGGTATCCTGTCTCCCCACCCCGGCCTCGACGCCGGGGTCGCAGCCCATGCCCGGGTGGCGGAATTGGCAGACGCGCTAGCTTGAGGTGCTAGTCCCAGCAATGGGGTGGAGGTTCGAGCCCTCTCTCGGGCATTCGTAAGAGCGGCCTGGCGGCAACGCCGGGCCGCTCTTCTTGTGCGCGGGGCGGGTCTCCCCTTTACCCCTGAGCCTGCGCTGGCGCGAGCGCGCGCCTCAGGATCTTCCCCGTGGGGTTGCGCGGCATCTGCTCGATCTGCTCGATCTGGCGCGGCACCTTGTAGCCCGCGAGGCGGTCCCGGCACCAGGTCCGCAGGGCCGATTCGTCGAACGTCGCCCCCTCGTTGAGCTCCACGAACGCCCAAGGCAGTTCGCCACGCACCTCATCGGGCACCCCGATCACGGCGCTCGCGTTCACGTCGGGGTGCTGGTCGAGCACCTCCTCGATCTCGCGCGGGAAGACGTTCTCGCCGCCCACGATGAGCATCTCCTTGAGACGCCCCGTGATGAACAGGTGGCCGTCGCCGTCGAGACGCCCGATGTCGCCCGTGCGGAAGTAGCCCCGCTCATCAAACGCGGCGTCGGTCTCGTCGGGGAGCTTGAAGTACCCCCGCATGACGTTTGGCCCTTGGAAACGGATCTCGCCGTCTTTGCCCGGGCCGACGTCCATGCCTGTCTCGGGGTCGACGATGCGTGTGTCGATGCCACGCAGGGCGCGCCCGACGGAACGTGGCTTGTAGTCGTCGTTGAGGCAGACGTTGGTCGCCGGGGCAGTCTCGGTGAGCCCGTAGCCCTCGCTGATGCGCACGCCGAACCGCTCCTCGAAGGCGTCCGCGACGCTCGCTGGGAGGGCCTCGCCTCCTGACACGGCGGCGCGGAGGCACGCGAAGTCCTCCGGCGTCGCCGACTTCACCGACAGCAGGGCCCGGTACATCGAGGGGATGCCCACGAAGAGCGTCGGGCGGTGGCGCCTGATGAGGCGGATGATCTGTTGGGGGATGAACCGGGCCGAATAGACCGTGCGCGCGCCGACGGTGAGCGGGAGGAGCGTCTTGACCGTGAACCCGAAGCTATGAAACTGGGGGAGCACGCCGAGCACGACGTCGTTCGAGGTGAGCCCGAAGCGGGCACGGGCCTGGCTCACGTTCGACGCCACGTTGGCGTGGGTGAGCATCACGCCCTTGGGGCGGCCGCTCGTGCCCGAGGTGTAGAGGAGGGCGGCGAGGTCTTCGCTGGCCGGCCGAGCGGGCCAGCGAAGGGGCGGCACGCCTGAGAACTCGAGCTCATCGAGCACGATGAGTTCCTTGCAGCGCGGCTCGAACCCCAGATGGCGCAGCATCGGGCGGACGCTCACCACCACGTCGGTCTCGCAGTCGTCCACGATGTACTGGAGCTCATCGCGCCCGAGCAGGTAGTTGATGGGGACGACCGCCTTGCCCAGCATCCACCCCGCCAGAGCGGCCATGGGGAACACGCCCCCCGTGGGAAGGAGTACCCCCACGGTCTGCGAATCGCACCTGCCCGCAAGGACATCTGCCAGGTGGAATGACCCGCCAACGATCTTCGCCCCGGGCCACTCGCTCTGGTCGTCCAGGATCGCCACTCGCCGCGGGTGCGAGATCAGCGTGCGTAAAATGGGCCAATGAACGTTCAATGCCGATCCCTCCAGCCCCTCATGAGCATCGCGTTACTCTACCCGACTATGGCCCACCACCCGCGCTTCCTCCGCTCCCTCGCCCGCCCGCTCTGTCTGTTGCTCGCGTGCTGCGCACTGGTGGCGTGCGAGTCTGGCGGGCCCATGGACATCTTCGCGACCGAACCCGACGCGCCCAGCGAGTCCGCGGCGTCGCTCTACGAGCGCCAGCGGTACCAGTTGGCGTACGACGCCGCATCGCGCGAGTACGCGCGGTCACGCCAACCCGAGCGGGACGAGGCGGCGCTGATCGCGGGGCTGTCAGCGTTCGCGGTGTTCGGTCAGACCAAGGACCCGGGCCAACTCGACCGCGCGCAGGGGTGGCTTTCGCCCCTCGAGAGCCACCACGACCCCGAGATCGCGGGGCGAGCCCAGGCGACCCTCGGGCTCATCGCCTCGGCGCGGGACAACCACACGCTCGCGGCGACGAAGCTCTCAAGCGCAGCACGCAAGCTCGAAGGCAACGAATCGGCGCAGGCGGCGTTCCACGCGGGCCTCGCGTACCAGGCCAACGGCCAGTCGGGACCCGCACGGCGCTCCTACCAGGTGGCGATGGCGTCCGCGACCGACCCCGCGCTGCGCGAACAGATCCGTGCGCGCCTGAACCGCGCGGGCTACACGATCCAGCTCGGCGCGTTCTCGCGCAAGGACAACGCCCAGAAGCTCGCGACTGACGTCAGCACGAGGGCTGAGAGCCGGGGGCTTGGAGAAGTGGCGATCGTGACGCGCCAGGACCCCACGGGGCGGACCCTTCACCTCGTGCAGGTGGGTGAGTTCCAGACCGAGCGTGACGCCCGGCGCGCCCAACTGACGCTTGGGCGAGGCGGCATCGTGACCCTTATCGAGCCCCGATAAGCGCACGCGGCGCGTTGTCGCACCGCCCTGACCACGCTATACCCCAGCCGATGAGCGAGCCCGCAAGCACGCATGCGCTCGACCCCGGCGCATGGCTCGAACGCCACGGCGATGCGCTGTTCCGCTTCGCGCGCGCACGCGTGGGCTCGCACGAACTCGCTGAGGACCTCGTCCAGGAGGCCCTCCTCGCGGCGATTCAGAGCGCTCCGACCTTCGATGGGCGTTCGTCCGAACTCACGTGGCTCACGGGCATCCTGAGGCACAAGACGTACGACGCCCTGCGCCGCAAGGTCCGTGAATCCACGTGGCAGGAATCGATCCGGAACGAGTTGGCGAGCGACGCCCCCCAGTTCAAGGATGGCTTCTGGCGCGACCGACCATGGACCTGCGCCGAGCCCACGCCCACCGAACGCGCTGAACTCGTCGAAGAGATGTGGAAAGGTCTGGACACGCTGCCCGACTCTATGAGACAGGTGTTTCTCTTGCGAGAGGTGGATCAGGTGCCGACCGATGAGATATGTTTTCTCCTGGGGATCAGCCGCCAGAACGTCTGGACGCTGCTGCACCGCGCCAAACTCCGATTGCGGAGCCACCTCGGCGAACGGTTGAACCCTGACTCGCCCAAGGGAAGGCCCGCTTGATGCGCCTGCTCCGCTCTCTCTGGTACGTGTTGACCCTCCGATGCGAGGAGGCCGATCGCGTGCGCACGAGCGTGCCCGAGGGCCAGCGCCAGTGGCACGAGGCGGTGGGCGAGCGGATCCACTCCGTGCTCTGCAGTTCATGCCGGCACGCCCGGCGCCAGATCGAAATCATGAAGCAGACGGTCGAGGACATGCGGGCCTCGCAAGAGCCCGGCCCGGGCCTGTCAGAGGCGGCCCGCGAGCGGATCGGCCAGCGGCTCGAACGGGCCGCGCAAGATTCTGAGTGATCGCGTGCAAGGCGGGCAAGCGTGCGCCGACTCACCCGCGCGGGTGAGTTGTCACCCCGTTATTCGAGAGTGATTCAAACCACAGACATGAGAGAGAGGCTATCGCTATGCGCACGACTTTCGCATCCGCCGCCCTGCTGACCGCTCTGAGCGGGTCCGCGCTCGCGGCCCCCGTTTCCGTCACCATCACCAACACCCAGGACGCCGGCGGGTTTGCGCTCACGCCGTTCTGGCTCGGCTTCCACGACGGGGGCTTCGACGTGTTCAATGCCGGCTCGCCCGCCTCGGACCTCGATGGCATCACGCAGATCGCGGAGTTGGGCAACACCGGCCCGATCTCGGCGCGTTTCGCAAGCGAGCAGGCCGGGGGCGTCGACACGACTCTCGTCCAGGGCGACGCCGCGCCGGTCTACAGCCCGGGCGAATCCGAGACGGGGATGTTCGACCTCGACCCGAGCGCAAACCGGTTCTTCTCCTTCGCTTCGATGGTCGTGCCCTCCAATGATCTCTTCGTCGGCAACGACAACGCGATCGAACTCTTCGACGCCGGCGGCAATTTCAACGGCCCGATGACCATCAACATCTTCGGCTCCATGGTCTGGGACAACGGCTCTGAGGTGAACGACATCAACGACGGCCCCGCGTTCGTCATGGGCGTCGACGCGGTGGGCGGCGCCGACGAGGGCGGCGTGGTTCATCTCCTGTTCGCCGACGCGGGCGCGGGCGACTACCTCAACTCGATCCTGGGTACGACCACCGCCGACGGCAACTCGATCACCTCCGCGTTCTCGGAGTCGACCCTGATCGCGACAATCACGGTGGTCCCGACGCCCGGCGCCGCTGGGCTCGTTGGCCTCGCGGGCATCGGGGCGCTCACGCGCCGTCGCCGGCGGGCCTGATCGCAGGGACACACAGCAGACACTCCGCGAGCCGTGACCGGGCGGGCGCTTCAAACGAGACGTCCGCCCTTCTTGCTGCGCTGGCCCAGCGGGGTCAGTCCTGGAGGCGCGTGATCACGCGCGGCTCCGTGAAGGGCGAGACCTCGTAGAACACCACGCCCGCGCGCTCGGTGCGGTGCAGGTGCAGCTCGCTCGCTGGATCGATCGTGACCGGGGCGTCACGATCCACGCGGTCCATGACGACGACGACAGGTTCGCCATCGGATCGGGCGAGGAGGGTCGTCGAGGAACGGGCGAGCATGACGCCCGGGTTCTGGTACATCCACCCGACCACGTCGAGCCCCGGCGCGCTCGCGACGGTAAAGGGCACGCCCACGTAGCGCGCGGACGCCGTGCGGAACTCCGCGTCGGTGCCGCACACCCAATCGGGCTCGAACCCGCAGTCGACGAGCGTGTGGTAGTACTGGTCTGGCGACACCGGCGCGAGTGGGTTCGGGCGGTCGCAGTTGGGTTGCATCGTCCACCACGAGAGCCCCGCGGCGGCGCCAACGACCGCCACGCTCGCCGCGACCGCGAACGCCCGGCGGAAACCGCGCGGGCCGACCCGCGCCACGACCCCATCACGCGCCGCGAGCGGGCTATCCCGGGCTGACTCGGTGGGTGGGGCAAAGGCCCGCTCCATCGACGCATCGATTCGGCGCTGCAGCGCGACCTGTTCCTGGAGCGCGGGGTCGCTTTCGAGTTCGCGCTCGAACGTGGCGAGTTCATCGCCCACGAGCAGGCCATCGAGGTACCGTTCGAGGCGGTCCTCACGCGTTTGCTTCGCATCGTGCGTATTCATGCGCAGCTCCTTGCGCTGAGGGTCTCACGGAGCCGCCTGCGTGAGCGGTGGACGTGGCTCATCGCGGTCCCTTCGGGGATCTCGAGGAGGCGAGCGATGTCCGCGTAGGCCTTGCCCAGCACGGTGCGGAGGAGCAGGCACGTCCTCGCGGTCTCGTCGAGGCCCTGGAGGGCCGAAACCACGTCGTCGTCGAAGGCGCTTTGGTCATGGGCGAGTCGTCCTCCTGAGTCGATGTCGAAGCTCGGCACACCCGGGCTGTCCATCTCGATGTCCCCCACCCCGTCGAGCGGGGCCCCGCGCCGGCGGGCCGCCTTCCGGGCCGCATTCCTCGCAACGTGGCGCACGATCTGGCTCATCCATGCCCCGAAGTTTGTCCCCACGGTGAACGAGTCGAGCTTGCGGAGCGCGACGATCGCGGCCTCCTGGCAGACATCATCGGCGCCGGCCCGATCGCCCAGCGCCGCCGCCGCGATGCACCAGAGCGTCCGGTAGGACTCCTCGTAGAGGCGCGCGAACGCGCCCTCGTCGAGCCGAGCCATGCCATTCCCACCCGCGTGCGTCGCATCGTCTGCCAAGCGCCAGCGCCTCCTTGTGCAGGAATGTCGGGCGGGCGCCCGTTCCTTGCAAGCCCCGCTCGCGAAGGCGTCTACCAGCGTTCCCAATCGGGGACGTAGTGGCGCCCCGGGTCGTCGCCCACGGACCCTATCCCCACCTCGGGGTGGACGAGGTCGTGCGGGCTCGCGGTGTGGGCCCGCGCCGAGCCATCGGCATGGACGCCCACCGCAGCGCCCGCGTGGCGGAAGCAGGTCGTCGGGTAGGCGTTGGGCTGCCACCCCGCGGCCGAGCCGAAGTAGAGCATGGGCGGGTCCAGCAGCGCGTTATTCGATGGGGGGTCGCCCGCGAGGAGCGTGTCCGCGAACAGGAAGACATCGCTCGGGCGGCGGACCGAGGCGATGCGCTGCCACGGGCGCTTGCCGATGAAGTTGGCCCACCCGGGGGTAGCGGCGGGCGAAAGGTAGTAGCCGTTGTAGCCGTACGTGGACGTGATCGAGTTCGCGGCCCCCTGGGGCTCGTACGAGCCCCAGGGCTGGGCCGGGCATTCGAACACCGACCCCTCGCGCAGCGCTGCTTCGAGATACGGCGCGATGAAACCCGCCTCGTGGTCGACGTCGCCCGCATCGTTGGTCCCCCACCAGTAGATGGCGGGGCCGCCATTGAGTTGGATGGGATTGGTGTAGGCAAGAGGCATGGCGAGCCCGTCCCACTCACCCGCGTACATCGCCCAACCCGCGCCGAGTTGGCGCAGGTTGGACATGCACATGATGGACTGCGCCCGCCCCCGCGCCCCCGCGAGCGCAGGCACGAGCACGCCAAGCAACAGCGCCACCACGCCGATGGCGACGAGGAGCTCGATGAGCGTGAAGGCGCGGTGCCCCGTCCGCTCAGTCACAGACGGCCCCGAAGTCCTGCAGGAGCAGGTTGAGATCGGTGGAGGTCATGGCCCCATCGCCATCGATGTCCTGGCAACGTTGGCAGCCGAAGGAAGCAAGCAGCGCGTTGAGGTCCGCCGAGTCGATGACGCCATCGCCATCGAGGTCGGGGGCGCACGTCGTTGGCGGCAGAGCTGCGACAGGCTCGCCCGGAGCATCGCCTTCGAAGCCCGGCGCGAAGGCCCACCCGTCCCAATCGCCATCGGCGAGCACGCGGTCGAGCATCCCGACCGGCGCGAAGCCCCACGAGCCGCCGGCGTAGGGCTCGCCCGTGCCCGCCCAATAGCCCCAGAACCCGTTGACGGCCCACCCCTCGACGTAACGATCGTCGGGGTCGACCGCGAGCGCATCGTCGGAGGGCGCTGTCACGCCGATGCCATCGATGAAGGCGGTGCCATCGGTGAGGGCGAAGCCGTCGCTGTCGGTGTCGTGGCCGAAGCCGAAGACGGGGATGCCGAACTGTCCCTCCTCGCCGATGCGGATGTAGAGGTCGGGGTCGGCAGCCGCGACCGCGGTGAACATGTCGAAGCCCGTCGCGACGCCGTCCCAGCGGAAGCCCCACGCGATGGGCGGGCCGCCATCGGCCAGGTCGACGACGAACGCCGCTTCGTTGGCGCCCTCACCCACCCAGAACGCGATGTCATCGAACGTGAAGTCGGCGCAGGCGACGCCGCACCCCCCCACACCCACGCCCACATGCAACACAACCACACCACAACGACCACCGATGCACGATGCCATAGCAGAGACCCTTCGTTCGCCCCGATTCGCGCAGGACGCCCCCGTTGACCTTGGGTTTGGTCCTCACGCTGGTGTCATTTGGCTGGCCACGGGAAAGGGGCGCGGGGGACACGCACACCACCGGGGCCGCCCCTTGACGCGAGGACGACGCACGAACTCGCGATGGCAGGTCTTCCGGCTCCGGGCTCTGTCCCCAACCGCCTTCCCGCAAACCGGGTTGCCCGGTTCACAGTGGCTGACTGGCGGGGACGGACTGGCCCGTTACGGCGGCGCGTCCGCGGTGGCTTCTCACCACACTTCCCTTTTCACCCGGCGCGAGTCCGCGACGGGCACCATCACGATCTTACGGTACCGCTCTCGTGTGGCGCACGCAACCGATCGTGCTCAGGCCGGCGTCAGTTCGGGCGGAGCCGGTCGGCGGGCCTTTCCGGCATCTGGCTCTGATGCAGGTTTCCGAGCCGGGGCGGCGGGCGGCGGGGCGCCTTCCGACGACGTACCGTCGATCGCGCGGCGAAGCGCGAGCTGCATGTC
Source organism: Phycisphaerales bacterium (assembly GCA_965228605.1). Taxonomy (GTDB): domain Bacteria; phylum Planctomycetota; class Phycisphaerae; order Phycisphaerales; family UBA1924. The sequence goes on along the minus strand of OZ245825.1, from coordinate 1,145,493 downwards.
CATCGTCACGCTGAACACGAGGGGCACGAGCACGAGCGTGAAGACCGTTGAGACGAGCAGCCCGCCCACCACGACCGAGCCCAGCCCGCGATACAGCTCGGACCCCGAACCCGGGAAAAGCACGAGGGGCAGCATGCCGCCCACCGAGGTCAGCGTGCTCATGAACACGGGGCGGACGCGGGTGCGCACCGCTTCGGCGATGGCGCGCATCGGGTCGTCGCCGACTTCCGCGGCGTGCTTGGAATCCGCATCGCCGTGGAGCAGGTTGAGCGCCTGGTGGACGATGAGGATGGCGTTGTTGACCACGACGCCCACGAGGATGACGAAGCCCAGCATCGTGAGCACATCCAGGTTCTGGGCGTTGATCATGGGGTTGGTGAGCGTCCAGTCGTGGACGATGCGCAGGCCCGCGAAGCCGCCGACGATGGCGAGCGGGACCGTGAACAGGATCACGAACGGGTGTACGAAGCTCTCGAACAGCGCGGCCATGAGGAGGTAGGTCACGACGAGGGCCCACACCATTCGGGCCGTCGCGAGCTGGGGCTGGGTGGCGACGATGAAAAGGACGGCGCCGATGCAGACGGCGATCAGCGTCGCGCCCAGCGCCGCGTAGACGCCCGTCGCGACCTGTTCCCTCGCCGCCATGCGCACGAGGAGCGCGAGCCCGACGAGCAGCCCGACCACGAGCATGCCGAGCGCGCCCCATCGCACGATGCCCTGCCACGCCGCGGTCGGCGCGCCGGGCGAGCGTGGCTCGCCCATGAGCGCCGCCTTGGCTTCGTCGAGCTTCGCCGCCGTACCCTCGAGGCGCCACCGCACCGAGCTGTCGATCATGCCCGACGCGACGAGCGGTGCGATGTAGTTCTCGCGCAGATCAGTCATGACCTCCTCAAGGGCGGCCCCTTGGGGTGGGGTCACCCGGAGCGAGACGCTCGGCAGCTCCTCGATACGAACGATCTGCTGGGGCGCGGTGCCGGGCACGATGTCGACCAGGGTGTCGAGGGGCACGACGGGGCCCGCGGGCGTGGCGACGGACAGCCCGCTCAACTGCTCCTTGTAGTCGAGTCGGCCGCCCTTGGGCAGCACGCGGATGTCGATGGTGTCGGCGCCCGTCTGGAAGTCGCCCGCGAAGGCGCCATCGAAGAGGGCGCGGATGGTCGTGCCCATCGCGTCGGCGCGGACGCCCATCTCGCGTGCGGCCCGGGTGAGTTCGACGCGGTACTCGGGCTGGGTGAGGTTGAAGTTGGCGGGCTCGGCGCGGACGGCCATCGGGCCATAGTCAATGGTCTCTGCGTCGTCGTCTGTGGCCTGCATGAGCATGCCGAACATCGCGTTGGCGACCGCCTTGATCCGGTTGAGGTCGTCCCCCGAGAGCTCGATGTTGATGGTGTCGCCGCCGTCAAGCCCGCGCCCGAAGATCGACGCCTGTGAAGCGCCGCCGTACGAGTCGGGGATGCCACCCATGGCGTTGGAGACGAGCGTGCCGATGGGTTTGACCTTGAGGTCCTCGGTCGACGTGGCCCCGACGAACATCGTGCCGCCGAACGAGCCGATGAAGTAGTTGTCCACGCCCATGGGCTCAAAGGTGAGGCGCTTGGTGGGGTCGCGGGGGTCCATCTCGCGGGCGGAGACGATGGGCGGGCGCGTGGCGAGTTCCGCGTCTCCGTCGTAGTAGGTGTAGGGGTTGAGCTGCGACTCGACGCGCTCCGCGATGGTCTCCATCTGGCCAACGGAGTAGCCCGGCGGGATCAGGAGGCCGCCAAACACGAGGTTGCGGTTGCCCGCGGGGAGGTAGTCGAGCGGGGGCGCGAGCATCGCAGCGCCCCACAGGCTCGCGCCGGTCATCGCGACGATCACGAGCGGGCGGAGCGTGTGCGCACGCCACCCTGTCATGAGCCAGTGGAGCGTGTCGGACGCGAGGCGGGCGATGCCGCCGACAAGCGGGGCGAGCCCGAAGAGCGACTGGAACGCGCGGCGGATCGGGCCTGGGTTCTGCTTCGAGGGATCACCCATCCAACGCGACGCCGCGGCGGGGATCACGGTGATCGACACGATGAGCGAGAGTGTGACCGATGCGACGATCGCGAGCGAGATGTCACGGAAGAGCTGCCCCGCCTCGTCCTGGACCGTGAGGACGGGGACGAAGACCGCGACCGTGGTGAGCGTCGAGGCCAGGATGGCGCCCCACACCTCCTTGCCGCCCTCGTACGCCGCGCGCATGGGCGGCTTGCCCATGTGGACGTGGCGGTAGATGTTCTCGAGCACCACGATCGCGTTGTCCACGACCATGCCCACCGCGAACGCGAGGCCCGCGAGCGAGATGACGTTGAGCGTGCGCCCGAGCGCAATCATCGCGAGGAACGTCCCGATGACCGACACCGGGATCGCCAGCGCGATGATGCCCGTCGAGACGAACGAGCGGAGGAAGAGCATGAGCACGAATGCCGCGAGCAGGCCGCCCACCCACAGGTTCTGGAGCACGAGGGCGATCGCCGACTCGACGTAGTCGGTCTCGTCGTAGACCTGGCGCAGGCGCAGATCGGGCCCCGCGACGGGGTCGAGCTTGGGGAGGATGTGGGCCTCGACGTCCGCGAGCGCCTGCCGGATGCCGCCCATCACCTGCATCACGTTCGTGCCCGTCTCGCGCGTCGCGTTGATCGCGATGGCGTAGTCGCCCACCGAGCGGACAAAGCCGCGCTTCTTCTGGTGGCCCATCTCGACCTCGCCCACATCGCGGAGGTAGACGGGGCCGCCCTCGTCGTAAGCGACGATGGTGTCGAGGACGTCCTCAGCGCTCCCGAACTGCTCGGTCATGCGCACGCGGACGTCGCGCTTGCCCTCGGCGATCGTGCCACCCGACACGTTGCGGTTCTCGGATCGGAGCGCGCTGAGCACGTCGGCGTGGCTCAGCCCGCGGTGGGCGAGTTGGGTGCTGTCGACGAGCACGCGGACCTCGCGCTCGCGCCCGCCGTAAACGTTCACCTCGGACACGCCCGGCACGCGCTCGATCATGGGCTTGACCTGGCGGTCGACGGCGTCGAAGAGGGTCGAGATATCGAAGTCGCGGTGCAGCTCGCGCTTGTCGGGGTGGATATCGATGATGATCCACGTGATGGCGTTAGAGACATCGCCGCCCGACGCATCGATGCGTGGTTCATCAACGTCTTCCGGGTACTCGGGCACCTGGCGCAGGGCGTCGGAGACTTCCTGGAGGGCCCGGCGCATGTCCACGCCGATGTTGAACTCGAGCGAAATGCTCGCGGATCCCTCGGAGGCGTTGGAGGTCATCTTGTCGAGGCCCGCGACGGACTTGAGCTGCTCCTCCTGCTCCTTGATGATCTCATCGACGATCTCTTGCGGGCTGCGCCCCGACCAGTTGGTCTGGACGGAGATCGTCGGGCGGTCGACGTTTGGCGTGAGTTGGATCGGGATGGCACCGAATCCGATGAGCCCGAACATCACGACCAGGATCACCCCGACCGCGACGGTCACTGGGCGCGAGATGGCGAAACGGACGATGTCCATATCAGCGCGCCCCCTCGGGGGTCTCGTCGGCAGCGCTCCGCGCTTCCGCCGAGCGCCCGGGCGGTCTCCCGCCCATCTCGATCATGGGCTGACCCGGGAACATCCGTTCGTTGCCCTCGATCACGACGCGTGCGCCGCCGCGCAGCATCGGTGAGCGGATGGCGACGCGGTCACCGGTCGCGAACAGGATCGACACCGGCGCGACGGCGGCCACCGCGTTGCCCGGGTCGAAGTAGACGAATGGGCCCGCATCGTTGCGCAGGATCGCGTCTTTGTGGATCGTGAGCGACTCGCCCTGCTCGCCCGTCGGGATCAGCGCGACAACGCTCATGCCGGGGCGCAGGTTCCGCTCCGTGTTGGCGACGCGCGCCCGCACGGGGAAGGTCCGCGCACGCTGGTTGCCCGCGGAGACGACGACCGCTTCGTTCACGCCGAGCAGTTCGCCCGTGGCGTTGATACGGACGGTCATCGCCTCGCCTTCGGACGAGACCGCACCGATGAACTGCTCCGGGACGTCGACCCACACGTCGACCTCGTCGAGCCAGACCACTTCGACCACCGACTCGCCCGCGCCCACCCACTGGCCGATCTCGCCCGACTTGGCGACCACCTGGCCCGCAAAGGGCGCGACGATCGTCATGTCTTCGAGGCGTTCCTCGATGAGGTCGAGCTGAGCCTTCACGCTCGCACCCTCTGCGGTGGTCCGCGCGACCCGTGCCATCGCGCCCGCCACCTCGGTCTCGGCGTCTGCCACTTCATTGGCGCGGGCGCCGCCCCGCTGCTCGAGGGAGCGATAGCGGGTGAGGTCTCGCTGGGCCTTCTCAAGCGATGCAGCCTCTTCGCGGATCTCGGCTTCCGTCGCGTCGAGGACGGTCCGGAGGCGGGCCCGCTCGAGGGAGAGGCGGACATCGTCGAGGCGGGCGACGACCTGGCCCTCGGTGAGCCAGTCGCCCACATCGACGTCGAACTCGACGATCAGGCCCGCTTCCTGGGAGGCGACCATCGATCGACGGGCCGAGCGGACCTCGCCCGTGACTTCGCGCTGCTGGGGGATGACCTCGAGGCGCGCCGCGTCGAAGCGCACCGTCGCGGGCGGCGGGCCCTGCGCCGGTGCGCGGCCGCCATGGGCCAGCGCCACGACCACGCTCGCGGCAAGTACCAGACTAGTCCTCACGATCGCCTCCTGGGTCAAGCTCTTCGAACCGCTCAAGGTTCCCGATGATCAGGTGCAGCACGCGCCTTGTCTCCTCCACTTCCGACTCGTCCATCCCGCGGAGCATGACGTTCGAGAAGCGACGCCCCTGCTCCCGCGCGAGGCGCTTCACTTCTACGCCCCGTTCGGTCATGCGCACGAAGGTCGCGCGTCCCTGCCCCGGCGCATTGAAGCGTTCGACGAGCCCGTCTTCTTCCATCGCCGCGACCATCCTGCTCACGTTCTGGACGCTCAGGAGGGCATCCTCGGAGAGGGCGCTGAGGGTGGGCGGGTCCTCGTACCGCTCGAGGGCGCCGAGGAGGAGCCATCGTGAGCCGGTCAGCCCGAGGTGGGCGACGATGCGGTCGGCGATCTTCATCATCCGGTTGTGGATGATGAAGACCTCCTGCCCGAGCGGGCAGTCGCGCCACCCGATCTCGCCGGGCACGCCGCACGTGCTGTCATCGAGCCCGGCCTGGGCGTCGGAGGCCGCTTGAGGGGGTGAATGTGGCGTGTCTGGGTAGGTCACGGGCGAGGATAGCCGTGGCCCGGCTCCGAATCAACATGTTGAATCGTGCCCATCACCACCGGCGTGGGCGCGGGGTGCCCAGTCGTTCAGCGGGCCATGAGGATCACCGCGAACCGGCCCTTGGGATCCGTCCACGCGCGCTCCTTGCGGAACCCGTGGCCGGCGGCCTCATCGACGAAGCCATCGATTGTGAACTTGTTCGAGTGCTCCGTGACGATGGCTTCGCCCCCAGCGATCGCGACCTCGTCGTCGCCGATCACTACCACCTGGTCCCGCTTGCTGACGAGGTGCATCTCGATCCGCCCTTCGGGCTCGTTGTAGACGGCGCGGTGCTCGAAGGCGTCGGGGTCGATATCGACATCGAACTCCTCGCGCGCGCGGCGCAGCACGTTGAGGTTGAATTCTGCGGTTACGCCCTCCGAGTCGTTGTAGGCGCGCTCCAGGGTCTCGCGATCCTTGCGCAGGTCGATCCCGATGAGCAGCCAACCATGCTCGCCAATGAGGTCCGCGAACCGGCTCAACGCGGTGGCGCGCTGCGCTTCGCTCAGGTTGCCGATGGTCGAGCCCGGGAAGAAGAGGACGCGCGACTTGTAGGGCACGCTGGGCTCGGGGAGGTCCATGGGCTTCGTGAAGTCGGCGCAGACCGGGAGGAGTTCGACCTTGCCCATCTGCAGCGCGAGGCCCGCGACGACGCCCCTCAGGTACTCACCCGAGATCTCGATGGGGGAGAACGCGGCGGGGCGGTCGAGGCGTGCGAGGAGCTTCATCGCTTTGGTGCACTCGCCCGCGCCGGGCTCGATGACCCAGGCGCCTGGGCCGAGCAGCTCCGCGATCTCGCCCGCCCGCTCTGTGAGGATCGACTCCTCGGTCCGCGTGGGGTAGTAGTCGTCGAGCTGGCAGATCTCCTCGAACAGCTCCGAGCCCCGCTTGTCGTAGAAGTACTTGGGGGGGATGCGCTTCGGCGTGGCCTGCAACCCCGCGCGGAGATCGGACGTGAACTCCTCGGCGGTGGTCGCGGAATCGGCCACCTCGGGCGATTCGTCTGTCGATTCGGGCGTTGTCATCTATGCATCCCTTCCCAGCCGGATCCCTGAAAACTGCCAACGCTTCTCCGGCTGGAAAAAGTTGCGATACGTCGGGCGCAATGACGCCCGCGGTGATACGAATGACCCGCCCCTCAGGACGAACTGACTCGACATGAACTTCCCGTTGTACTCGCCCAACGCGCCGCCCTGGGGGCGGAAGCCTGGGTACGGGCGGTACTGGCTGCCTGTCCACTCCCAGGCCTGACCGATGGATCCGCGGAGCCGCGCGTCGCCCAGGTCGGGCGAAGTATGGAAGGCGCCGGACTCCACGCCCCCGATCGGAGCATCGCGGAACGCCCCTTCCCATTCCGCCTCCGTCAGGAGTCTCGCACCCGCCCATCTCGCGTAAGCATCCGCCTCGAACAGGCTGACGTGGAGAACGGGGCGCCCTGGGTCGAGTGCGTGCTCGCCGTGCAGCGTGAACTCGCGCCATGCGCCCTGGCGCTCGCGCCAGTAGAGCGGCGCACGCCACCCGCCTGACCGCGCGGTGTGCCAACCCTCATCGAGCCACAACTCGTGGCGGTCGTACCCACCATCCTCGATGAACGCGAGGTACTCGCCGTTCGTGACGAGGCGGTCCCCCACTTCGTAGGGCTCGAGCCACGCGCGGTGCCTCGGACGCTCGTTGTCGAACGAGAACGCGGGCCCATCGGCCCCGATCTCCACGAGGCCGCCCCCGTGGCGGACCCAGCGCGCTGCTGGCGGCGTTTCGGCGCTGACCGCCCACCCCTCATCGCGATACGCGGGGCTCAGGGGGTTCATGCTCAGGAGGTGCTTGATGTCTGAGAGGATCAGTTCCTGGTGCTGCATCTCGTGGTGCAGGCCCGTCTCGATCACAGGGGCGAGCCGGTCGTACCCCCTTTCGAGGAGCGCGACCATGCGCTCATCGACCACGTCGCGATAGGCCATGACCTCGCCCGCAGACGGGCGCGTGATCATGCCCCGCGCGGGGCGCTCGTGCATGGGGCCGACCCCTTGGTAGTACGAGTTGAAGAGGAAGGCGAAGTCATCGCGATAGGGGCGGTAGCCCGCTTCCGCCTGAGCGAGAACGAACGTCTCGAAGAACCAGGTCGTGTGGGCCAGGTGCCACTTTGCTGGGCTTGCATCGGGCATCGACTGAACCGCGAGATCCTCATCGCTCAGCGGTTCGACCAACATGACGGAATCCCGGCGTACCTTGCGGTACATCGAGAGGAGCGACATCGCAGGCGGGTGCACCGCGTGCTGAGGCCTCGGTCTGATGGGCACCACAAGCCCCCTCTCGATCTTGAACCTACGGGGTGGCGCGAAAGCAGTCTAGACGACGTGCATCACTCGTGCACGTCGGCCCCATTGAGTCGAGCGAGGAAGCCCTCGATCGCATCCCTGTATTCCCCCATCGTGCCCGGCAGATCATTATGACCGCCGGTTCCCTCGAGAAATGTCGCATCCCGCGCGAGTGACCGCAGTTTCAGCGCATGCGTGAAGGGGATGATCTCGTCGGAAGTCCCGTGCATGATCAGGACGGGCCCGTCGAACCGCTCGATGGCGTGGTCGACACGCATCGGATCGCGTGCGAGGAACGGCGGCACGCCATAGCGGAGCAGCATGGCGGTCATGCTCGTGAAGGCCGATTGCAGGACGACGCCATCGGGCGCGTGCTTCTCAATGATACCAGCGCTCACGCCGGCCCCGATCGATCGTCCATGCACGACAAGCCGTGTGCCATCAATTTCGGGGCGACTTTCTACCATCGCGAGAAACGCCTCGACGTCCTGGGCAACGCCCTCCTCGCTCGGCGAGCCCGCGGAGCGGCCGTAGCCACGGAACTCGGGGAGCAGGACCGCGTAGCCCTTGCGGTTGTAGATGTCCGCGATCCAGGCGCTGTCGTCGATGAACTCCGCGTTGCCGTGGAGGTAGATCGCAAGCGGTGCGGGCGACTGGGCCGAGGCGGTCTCGGGCACGCGAAGCCAGGCCTCGACGCGCCCGCCGCCCTCGATCTCGTGCCAGAGCACCTCCACCCCTCGGGGCACCTCGCCCGCGGGAGGCGTCATGAACCGACCCGGGAAATACGCGGCCCGCTGGATGAACGGCGCCGCGATCAGGTAGAGCGCGTAGGCGACCACGAGCCCGCCCAGGACCGCTAGCACGCGCTGCTTCCACGTCCGGTGCGCGCGCGGTTCACGAGAACGCCATGCACGCCACTGTCGCATCATCTGCAAGCCTCGTCGTCCCACCAAACTCCGCCACCGCTTGGAGGATGGCGCGGACCATGTCGTCGGGCTCGCGCACGCCCCTGATCGACTCCGCGACGCGCCGGAGCCCGAACATGCCCTCGCCTGCGCGACCCGGCTGCTCCGCGATGCCGTCCGAATAGACCACGATGCGGTCACCCGATTGGACGGTCAGGCGCTCGCTGGGGTAGGGGTAGTCCCTATCGGTCCCGATGGGCGGCCCGCCCTCGAACTCGACCTGTTCCGCATCGTGATCGCCCGAACCATGGAGCCAGTAGCCGTGCCCGGCGACGCAATAGGTCAGTTGCTGCGTTCGCCGGTCGTGGACGCCCACCCAGATGGTGATGGTCCGCCCGCCGTACGAGCGCTCGGGCAGACGTCGACAAAGGGAGCGGATCGCCTCACCGGGATCACCCGTGCGGAGCAGCGTCGAGCGGAGGTGGGTCTGGGCCACCGCCATGACCATCGCGGCGCCGACGCCCTTGCTCTCGACATCGCCGAGGAGGAACGCGGAACGCCCATCGGGCATTTCGAAGATGTCGAACATGTCGCCCGCGACGATGCGCCCGGGCTCCATGTGCATCGCGTAGCGGACGTTGGCGACCTGTCCTGCGTCGTCGGGCATGATCATCTGCTGGACCTCGCGCGCCGCGTCGAGGTCGCGGCGCATCTCGCGCTCGTGGCGCTCGCGCTCGCGCTGGCGGAGGACGGTCTGCCCGATGCCCCAGAGCTTCGCGAGCCCGTCGCAGAACCCGCCTGCGCCCTGGGAGGGTGGGGATTCGCCCGCGCGGGCGTCGAGGTAGAGGTATTCCGTGACCGCATCGCCCACGCGCACAGGCGCGCACAGCGCCGATTCGATGCGCAGCCGCTGAATGCTCTCGCCCCCGGCGGAGACCGCTGAGTCCTCGAGGCGGACCGTCTGCCCCTTCGCGGCCTCCGCGATGAGCGAGATCGAGCACGCGAGGTCCTGCGGGCTCTCCAGCGGGCTGATCGCGCGGAAGTGGCGTACCTCAACCATGCGCGAGCCCGGCGGCCATTGCACGATCGCGGCCCGTGCGTAGCCCGTGCCCTTGATCGCCGCCTGGAGCAGCGCCTCGCCCCACGCCTCGTCGTCGCCCCCGCCCCCGATCGCGGCGGCGCACTCGACGAACAGGTCGAGACGCACGCGATCGGCCCCCTCGAACTCCGCATCGTCGACCGTGCGCACCACGGCGGGCGCCATCTCGCCCGCGATCGTCGTGCCGATCATGCCGCTGCCCGTCGCGGAGCCGTGGCGCACGCGGAAGGTCGATGAGCCGAGTTGGACGAAGTCGCCGTTCGCGAGCGGCGCGGGCGAGCCCGCGGGGACCGCCGACGCGTTGAGGAGGGTGCCGTGCCGGCTGCCCATATCCTCGATGAACCACCGCCCGCCGCGCCACATCAGGCGGGCGTGGCGCCTGCTGACCGACTCGTCGGCGAGAAGGCGGACATCGCAATCGGCCTGGCGTCCGATCATGAGCACGCCCGCTTCGTTGACGCGCACGGGCTCGGTCATCGGGCCCGACAATGGCTCCAATGTGAGGCCGACCTGAATGGGGTTCGCGCCCGTCACGCGTGTTTCTCCTGTGCGTCCACTTGCGCCACGAGCGATTCGACGAGCCCCCGGTCGGAGTGCTCGTGGCTCGTGAACGCTACCTCGAGGCCCTCGCGCTGCGCCGTTGTGGCGGTGCTCGGGCCGATGCATCCTACCAAGGCCCGCCCGAGCGCCACGCCTGACGCCGCGAGGGCCCGCGCCGCGGACGGGCTCGCGAGGAGGACCGCGTCGATCCCCTCCTCGATCCGGGCCCGCTCGCGCGCCGCGATGTCGAGCAGGCGGGTCTGGTAGACCACGGCCTCATCGACGCGATGGCCCGATGCACGCAGGCGCTCGGGGAGCTCTTCTCGGGCGAGGGTCCCGCAGGCGAAGAGGACCCGGAGCGTCCGCCCCTCCGCGAGCCGCTCGATGGCCCCGGCGAGGCCGCAAGCCCGGTGCTCATCGGGCACGATGTCAGGGGTGGCGTGGTGGGCGCGGAGCTCGGCGGCGGTGGTCGGGCCAACGGCGGCGAATCGCGCACGCGCGAGGGCGCGCAGATCGCGCCCGCTCGCAGCGAGCGCGCGCATGAACCCGCGCACGCCGTGGCGCGAGGTGAACGCGATGACGTCGAACGACGAAAGGTCGGCGTCCCACCCGGGCTCGGGGAGGACGGGCTCGATCTCGATCAGCGGGCAATCGATCACGTCTGCGCCCATCCGTGTGAGCTGGGTCAGCAGTTCCATGCTTGCCGACCTTGGGCGGGTCACGAGGATGCGTCGCCCGGCGAGTCGGCCGCCCGCGTCGCGCCCCATCGACGCGACCTCGCCCACGATCATGACGGCGGGGTTCTGCACGTCCCGCGCCTCCGCGACGCCTGCGACGGTGGCGAGGGTTGCATCGATCCGGCGCTGGCCCGGCATGCCGCCTCGTTCGACGATCGCGACGGGCGTGTCCGGCTCACGGCCCGCAGCCAACAACCCACGAGCGATCTGTCCCACCCGCGCAACACCCATCAGGACGACCAGTGTGTCGACCTTGCCGAGCCCCGCCCACTCCGCATCGCTCAGTTCCGCACCCGACCCGGTCTGGCCCGTCACGACCGCGAAGTGCCGCGCGATCCCGCGGGCCGTCACGGGTATCCCCGCGAGCGCCGCCGCGCCGATCGCGCTGGTCACGCCCGGCACGACCTCGCAGGCCACGCCCCGCGCTGCGCACGCGTCGTGCTCCTCGCTCCCCCGCCCGAAGACGAACGGGTCCCCGCCCTTCAGGCGCACAACCATGCGCCCGGCCAGCGCGTGCTCGACCAGCGCCTCGTTGATCTCGTCCTGACTCATCTTGTGGTCGCCCGGCGCCTTGCCCGCGTCGATCACCTCGGCACCGGGCCGAACCTCGTTGAGGAGGGCGTGCGCGATCAGGCGGTCGTGGACGACGACGTCGGCGCGCCGGAGCAGCTCGAGCCCGCGACGGGTGATCAGGCCCGGGTCGCCCGGGCCGCACCCGACGAGGTAGACGGTGCCCGCGCGGATGGTCACGGGGCGCCTCCCGCGCGCGGCGTGGTCAGGGCTTCACAGATCATCTGGGGGAGGTCGGGGTCGTGGAGGATCGCGGGGAGGAGCACGAACGCGCACCCGTTCCTGGTCTGGTGGCGCGCGGCGCCGGCGTCTGGTTCCCTTGTCGCTGGGAGACCGAGGCGCTCGGGGACGTCCTCGAGCGCGTGCCCGCCACCACCGAGTAGCCATGGGACGACCACCACGCGTTCGCCCGATGGGCACGCGACATTCTCGAGCAGGGGTTCATCGTCCAGGAAAGCGACCTCGCTTGGCACGCCCGCCTCGCGGGCGATGCGGGCGCTCAGCTCACACGTGGTGGCGCCGCTTTCCGGGTGGCGCTTCGTGCCGTGGCCGACGACGAGCACGCGGGAGTGTGGGTCGGGGTCGCCCAGGGCTTGGCGGGCCCGATCGACGACGCGCTGGCGCACGCGCTCCCAGGTGCCCAATGCCGGGACGAACTCCACATGGCAGTCGCTGGCCCCCTCGCGGATCCGCATCGGGAGCACCTCGCGCGAGAAGTACCCCTCCGCGAGCATGAGGGGCACGACCTGGCACGACGATGCGCCAGAAACAACCTCGCCAAAGCCCGGCGTGCCGAGGTTGAACGCCGCCTCGACCCGGCGCCCGAGCGTCGCGCCCACGACTTGCGCCAGCCCACGCACAACGCGGTTGGTCAGCGACTCATCGCCGCACCCGTGCGCAGCAAGCATGACGACCGGCTCATCCATCTCGCGATCCTACCCGGGCCCGATTCAACCCGCGGCGGACACCGTAAGGTCGACCGTCTCGATGGTCGGGTCCTCGGCCCCCGTGATGAGGATCCGGGTCTCGGTTCGCCCCATCGCTCGCTGGTAGTAGTCCGAGAGCGATTCGCCATTGCTCCGCCCCGCCTTGAACGCGCGGAGGAGCGGGCGGAGGGTGTCGACGAAGTCCTCGACCTTCACATCGTTGGCGTAGACATCCGCGATGCGGTCGCCCGAGAGGCCGCCGCCTACGTGGACGTTGTACACGCCCGGCTTGCGCCCGACGAACCCGATGTCCGCGTTGTAGGGGCGGGCACACCCGTTGGGGCAGCCCGTCATGCGGACGGTCAGGTCGAGGTCGGCGAGGCCTTCGCTCTCGAAGAGCTCCTCGAGCATGTCGACGATGCCGGGCATGACACGCTCGGAGTCCGAAAGCGCGAGCCCGCACGTGGGGAGGGCGACGCACGCCATGGAGTACCGGCGGAGCTTGGAGAGTTCATCGACCGTCTTGATGCCGTGCTCGCGCAGGATGTCGATGAGGCGGTCGACCTGAGCACGATCGAGCTCGCCGAACACGATGCTCTGCATCGGCGTCAAGCGGACCTCGGGCTTGAGCTCTTCGCAGATCCTGCGGAAGGCGGACTTGTAGCGGGGCCCACCATCGAAGTCGGCGATGCGCCCGTTCTCGACGAACACGCCATAGTAGAACTTGCCATCGCCCTGCTCGCCGAGCCCCATGTGGTCGTGCTGGAATGGGCGTTGGGTCTCGACCGCGGGCGGCAGTTCGACGCCCATGCGCCTGCTCATCTCGGCGCGGAGCTTGTCGACGCCCCACTGCTCGAGCATGTACTTGATGCGGGCGTGGCGGCGGTCCTCGCGTTCGCCGTGGTCGCGGAAAATCTCGACGACGGTGCGCACGGCCTCTTCTGCCTGGTCCGGCGTGACGAAGCAGATGGGGGAAGCGATGCGCGCGATGGTGTCGGCCTTCTTGTGGGTCATGCCGAACCCGCCACCAACGGTGAGGTTGTAGCCCCGCGCGGTATCGGCGCCATCGGTGATCGCGATGAGCCCGCAGTCGTTGGCGAAGACATCGACTGAGTTGTCGGTGTCGATCGCGACCGCGACCTTGAACTTGCGCGGGAGGTACTGGTCGCCGTAGAACGGCTCTTCCGCGGCGCCCTCCTTGACGCGCTCGCCATCGAGCCATATTTCGACGTAGGCGCCGGTCGCTGGGGCGAGTTGCTGCTTGAGTTCGCGCGAGAGGCGCTGGGCCTCGAGGTAGACGGGCGTCTTGATGGTGGTGGGCGGGGCCATGAAGTTGCGCGGGATGTCGCCGCACGCGGCGAGCGACGTCATGAGGTTGCGCTGAATGTCCGCCATGGTCGCCTTGAGGTTGCCCTTGAGGACGCCGTGGAGTTGGAAGGCCTGGCGCGTGGTGAGGCGGAGGGTGCCGTTGGCGTGCGAGTCGCACAGGTTGTCCATGGCAATGTACTGGTCCGCGGTGCACTCGCCGCTCGGCAAGCCGACGCGGATCATCATGGAGTAGGCCTTGTCGAGGCCCGCCTTCTTGCGCGCAATGCGCTGGTCGCGGTCGTCCTGCTGGTAGACGCCGTGGAACTTGAGCATCTGGAGGTCGTCGTGCTCGAAGGCGGGGATCGAGTCGTCTTCGAGCACTTGGCGGATCGTGCCGCGCAGGTGATCGCCCGCGATCTTTGCCGCCTCGACCTTGGATTGGTTGGCGTTGTCGTCTGCTCCGTCACTCATTGCGCCGTTCCTTGCGTCAGAGCGGGCCACCCCCGCGTGAAGTCAGCATCGTCAGATGCCCTCGCCGAAGTGCAATCCGCACTCGGACTTGTCCGTCCCCGACCACCGTCCGTTCCGCGAATACTGATCGGGTGCCGAGCCCGGGACGGGCTTGGTGCAGTGCGTACACCCCACAGTCGGGTAGTCGCGCAGGTGGAGTTCGTTGAAGGGCACATCGTTGTCCTGGACGTACTTCCAGACGTCGGCCCGCTCGAGGTGGGCGAGCGGGCTGAACTTGAGCACGTGGAACTTCCAGTCCCATTGGATCACCTTGAGGCTCGCCCGCGCCGCCGACTGGCTCTTGCGGAGCCCCGTGAACCAGACCTCGCGCCCATTCATGACTTCCTTCATGGGCTCGACCTTGCGGAGCTGGCAGCACAGATCGGGGTTGCGCTTCCAGAGTTCGTCGCCGTGGTCTTCAGCCTGCTGGGCGGGGGTGTAGTCGGTGCCCCCGTTGACAAAGTTCATGTTGGGGTAGCGCTCGATCAGGCGGTCGCGCAGGGCGAGGGTCTCGGGGAAGAAGAAGTGGGTGTCGAGGTAGACGACATCGATCCCACCCCCGGCCTTCGAGATCATGTCGATGAGCGCACACCCCTCCATGCCGAACGCGGTGGTGGAGACGATCTGCTGGCCCTGGAAGCGGGTCAGGGCCCAATCGATGAGCTCCCGGGGCTTGGAGTACTCGCACAGCCCCTGCTCATCGACCGCTTGCGCCTCGCGGGCGTCGGGATCGGTCCCAGATGTGAAGATGGGCAGTTCCATGACCGTGCTTCCGTGCATCTGGGGTCGGCTACCCGCACGCCCACCTTGGGCGAGACAAGCGGTATCGATCAACTCTACGGCAAGCGGAGTCTCCTTCAACCTACTAACCCATAGGAAATAGGATTATATGGAGGGGAGTAGGGAATCCGCCCGGCGATCTCTCCGATCGGGACAGGCGGGGTCCGCTTCTATTTGGGGCAGACTGTGCCGAACAGGAACAGCAGCATGTTGAGGTCGGCCGAGTCCGTGTCGCCATCGCCATCGACGTCGCCGTCACCGCTCTCGCCGAATGCGAACAGCAGGCCGTTGAGGTCCGCGCTGTCGATCACTCCGTCGCCAGAAATGTCCTCCGGGCACGGGTCTGGTTCAGGCTGGCAGACATCGCAGGCGACCAGCGCCGCATCGGCGCAGATCTCGTCCCAGTTCAGATCGCAACAGAACGGGTCTGTGCCGCAGACGACCTCGCAGCACTCGATGTCGTCGCAGCCGGGGGTGCCGTTGTCCTCGCAGCAGGCGCCTTCACCCGGGCATGGCCCGGGCGGTGGGTCGCAGAAGATCGACCCGCACGGGGCCGCTTCGACCGCGGCGTCCACGCAGACCTGGTCCCACTCGATTTCGCAGCAGAAGTCATCCTGAGCGCAGATCAGTTCGCAGCAGTCGGCGACGTCGCACCCGGGGGTGCCATTGGGCACGCAGCAACTGCCCTCGCCGGGGCAGACGTCGGGGGGGGCGCAGGCCCGGCACTGCTCGAGCGCCGCGTCGGCGCAGATGGCGTCCCACGAGGTGTCGCAGCAGAAGTCGTCCTGGGCACAGATGAGTTCGCAACAGTCGGCGTCCTCGCACCCCGGCGAGCCGTTGGGCTCGCAGCAATCGCCGCGCCCGGGGCACGGGTCGGGGTCAGCGCACACGCCCGGCATGCACGGCTCGCCGTCGCCAAGGTACGTCCCGCCCTGTGCGAGGCAGACCTCCTCGGGCTGCTGGGAGCATTCCTGGTCGATGCAGCACGCCCCGCTCGGTGCCGCGCAGCCTTCGCACTGTGCCGCCGCCGCCTCGGCGCAGATCGTGTCCCACGACGTCTCACAGCAGAACGAGTCCTGGGCGCATATCAGTTCGCAGCACGCGGGGTCATCGCAGCCGGGTGTGCCATTGTCGGAGCAGCAGTCTCCCTCGCCCGGGCAGACTGGCGGAGGTGGCACGCACTCGGCGCACACCTCCTCTGCTTCGTCGGCGCAGACCGTGTCCCACTCGGTCTCGCAGCAGAACGCATCGACGGCGCACACCGCGGCCTCGCAGTCGGGGTCGTTGCAGCCAGGGGTGCCGTTGGGGACGCAGCAATCACCCGGATCGCCGCCGCACACCGTGCAGAGTTCGTTGGCCTGCTCAGCGCAGATGGCATCCCATGAGATGGTGCAGCAGAACGGGTCCACCGCGCAGACCTTGTCCTGGCACTCGAGGTTGTTGCAACCCGGGGTGCCGTTGGCCTCGCAGCAGCCGCCCGACCCGACCTGGCACACCTCGCAGAGGAGGTCCGCCTGCTGGGCGCAGATCGAGTCCCAGAGCACCTCGCAGCAGAATGAGTCGATGGTGCAGACCGCCGTTTCGCATCCGTCGTCCTCGCAGCCGGGCGACCCGTTTGCCTGGCAACAGTCACCGTTGCCGGCAAGTGTGTGTGTGGCAAAGGCGATGACCGCCGCTGCGCCGGTCATCCGGCACCACCGCGCTATGACTTGCTTACCCATCTCACGAGATCCTCCACTCTCTCCAACGGGAGACGGTAGCAGATTCTGTGCAGACCGCGGCGAGGAACGCCCGGAAACACGTGGAGATAACGCAAAATGAAAGACCCCACAGCGCGAACGCCGTGGGGTCCGTTGAGCCATATCCCCAGCATTGCCAGGGCGTCTGGCTGCACGCGGGCTGCGCGACTCGCAGCCCCGTCAGGCCACGATCACGCGCGCAGCCCCTTCACATTGACGCAGCTATTCACTGGATCACCTCCTTTCGCAGAGACTCCCGGTGCCCCCGTGTGTCAAAGTCCACGGTGGCCCGGACGGCTCCTGCCACGGGCCGTCACCCGTGGCACATCGAGACGGCGCTCCGAGGAGCACACCGCCCCGCTCGACAGCGTGCGAGGGCCGCGGACCCGCCGCGAAGCTGTCGGGCATGGGAAGCATGGCACCGGTCGGAACGGTGTCAATTGGAAAGCCGCAGGTAAGACGCGTGGGTTCACTCCTTCGTCCTAGCCCCATGGCGGATGCTGCTCGTCTCGTCGTCACCCCCGCCCCGCCCACCTGAACGCCACGATCGCGATCACGATCCACGCGGCGACGTGCAGCGCCACGCCCACCCAGTACCACCGCATGAACGCCCCCTTGCGGAGCTTGTGGCGGAACAGGCGCTGGCCCGTCCACCCGCCAGGCCAACCGCCCAGGAGGTCGATCTCGTGGAGGCGGCGCTCGCGGATGCGTCGCCACCCCCGCGTGGCGGCAAGCTTGTCGAACCCGTACGCCGCGAGGCTTGCGAGGCTCCAGAAGGCGTACCACCCGCCAATGATCGCCGCGATCCAACCGAGCGTGCTCACATGAGGCCTCCATCCACCCGAGGGCTGACGCCCGCTATTCTTGCCCGTTGGACCCGATCTGGTTTGAACCAAGGACCCTGACGACCCGCCATGCCCACTGCACTCAACACACCGACCACCGAATTCGAGAAGCTCGACCGCTGCGCTGACCTCCCGCATCGCCCAAGGGTACTGCTCGGGAAGATGGGGCTCGACGGGCACGATCGGGGGGTGAAGGTGATCGCGCGCGCCCTGCGCGATTCGGGCATCCACGTGATCTACTCCGGGCTCTGGCAGACGCCCGCATCGCTCTCGATCTCGGCACGCGATGAGGATGTGGACGTGATCGCGGCGTCGATGATGTCGAACTCGCACCTTGTGCTCGGGCCTCGCCTGCTCGACGGGCTCGCGAACGTGGGCCGCCCAGACATCCCCGTCCACATGGGCGGGATCCTGCCTCAGAAGGACATCCCCGTCCTGAAGGAGGCGGGGGTGGCGGAGTGCTTCACCACGGGCGTTGGGCTGCTCGACATCGTGAACGCGGTGCGCAGCGCCGTCAAGGAACGCCAGCCCGACGTGTCATCGCATGCGACTGCGCAGCTGGCGCGCGACATTTCACTCTTGCACGATGGGAAGGCGGCACGGTCCGCGGCCCCGCGCCGGCGCCCGCCGCGCGTCATCGGCGTGACGGGCTCCCCCGGTGCGGGCAAGTCGACGCTCGTCGCGGCGCTCGCATCGGAGCATGCCCGGCGCGCCGAATCCGACCCATCCCTCGGGCGCGTCGCGGTGATCGCGTTCGACCCGCAATCGCCCATCACGCACGGCGCACTGCTCGGCGACCGCCTACGGGTCGACTTCAACCGCCTCGGCGAAGGGGTTTTCTACCGCTCGCTCGCGATCAGCGGCGAGGACTACCACGCGCTGCCCGAGATCATCGAGCTGATCGGCGGGTGTGAGCCTGTCGGCGACCTGGGGCGGTTCGACACGGTCTTCGTCGAGACCGTCGGCGCCGGGCAGAACGAGGTCAGGATCCGCGATCACGTGGACACCACGGCGGTCGTGCTCGTGCCGGGCATGGGCGATGCCGTCCAGATGGACAAGGCGGGCATCCTCGAGATTGCGGACCTGTTTGTCTGCAACAAGGCCGACCACCCGGGCCAGAACGAACTCATGCGCGACCTGCGCGACATCGCGGGCAGGCGCGGCGTGATCGAGACGGTGGCGACGCACGGCACGGGGATTGGCGACCTCTACGACCAGTTGGTCCGGGTGTGAGCGACGACCCCGACCCCACCTCGGATTGGGCATCGATCGGGAGTGCACTCGGCTCTGCGCTGGCGAACGTGCTCGACGAGCTCGGGCTCGCGGGCGCATCCTCGAAGGAGTTGGCCCGAGAACTCGCGATCGACCACACGACGGCGCGACGTCTCACGCGGATGCTCGCGGAAGGCGATCCGTTGCTCGCGCTGACGCGCGCCCCCAAGCCCGCCGCGTTCTCGAAGGTCGCAGCGCATGCGCGGAACAAGGGCATCGACGAGGCCACGTTCTCGGTCCTGCGTGCCGCGGCGTCGCGGTTCGACAAAGCGATCATGGAAGCGGGATCGAAGGCGCGCCTGACGACGCACATCCGACTCGCGACCGGCCTCACGGACGATGAGGCGGGGGAGAACTTGTCGGCGGACCTTGGGTAACGACTCGACGGACCTAGCGGCGCTGGCCATGGCGGTTTCGCACGATGGTGCGGGTTCGCATCGGACCGCCAAAGAAGATGCGCGATCTGTACGGGGTGCGGCGCTCGGGGATTGATGGCGCGCCCGCGTATTGTACCTTTGTGAAGTTCGTGCGATCCCCTTGCCGCACGACACGGGTGAGCCCCGCACAACGAACCTCCACGTGAGAGTGAGCGTCGTCGCGCCCGCGTGCGCTGCCTGTGCGCGCGGGCGATTCTCTCCTCGCCAGCCGGCCCGGGATGCACGGTGCGCCCGGGCCGGCATTCCCATTCAATTGGCTTCGAGCTCGTCGAGCGAGCGCGTCAGCACGTCCAGCGCAGCGCGCAGGTACGCGGGGTGCCCCTCTCGGTGCATGAAGGCGGGCACACACCCGGCGATGAGTGCGCGCCGGATCAGTGCGAGGCGCGCGTAGCCCTCGCCAAGCTCGAAGCCGCGCTTCCGCATCGCCCGGGCCATAAGCGAGACGGGCTTCGCGCCACCGATCGCGCCGGGGTTGGCCCAGAAGAGGCGCTCGAGGTAGACCGCATCCTCGACCCAATGGCCGACGTGCATCTCCGCGAAGTCGAGCAGGACCACGCCGCTCGCGCCCCAAGCGGAGCCATCGGCGCGTCGCATGGCGTTGCCCGGGTGGAGGTCGCCGTGGCACCAGATGTCGCGCGGGCGCTGGCGCCACTCCGCGACCCAGCGGACGAGCCCGCGGCTGAGCCGCTTGATCGCGTTGACCCAGACCTGCTCGCTTTCGACCGAGTTGTCGCGCACGCCATCGCGGGCCCTCGCGAGCAGGCCCTCCCAATCGACGGGGTCGGGCGGGGTGTCGAGGGGCCACGCCTCGCGGGCGGAGTGGTAGAAGTCCGCCGCGGCCTCCGCAAGACTGACTATCCCTGCCTTGCCGATGCCATCGCGCAACGTGTGGCCCGGGAGGCGTTCCATGACGACCCACGCGAGGTCGTAGCCGCCCAGCTCCACGCCGTGGTGCACGACACGCGGCGTGACGCCGCATTGCGCTTGATCGAGGAGGGTCAGTGCGCGGTACTCGCGCCACCCGAGGGGGAACTTGACCACGACGTCGCGTGGGGTGTCGTCGAGCCCATGGGCGCTCGCGAACGCGGTTGCGGCCCCGCCGCGCTGCCAATCCGCCCTGAACCAGTGGATGTCGGAGATGCGGCCGCCGCACGCTTTCACCAGCGCCGGCTCAAGGAGCGGCCCCAGGTCGTGCGGCGTCGCCGCCGGGAGAGCGGCCCCCTCACTCATGCCTCACCCTCGGACATGTCTACAGATTACCGCGGGGCACCCGCCATGTCCATAGGCAACTCGGGCGGCAGACCGCGCGGGGCGACGTTAACTTCATGCGGTGAGCGCCCGCTACGACCTCCTTGCCATCGACCTCGACGGGACGTTGCTCGATCCGCATGGGCGGCTGCCCAAGGCGAGCATCGAAGCCGTCGCGCGCGCTCGCGATGCGGGCCTCCACATCGTCGTCTGCACCGGACGGGGCTTCGGCGAGAGCAAGCAGATCGTCGAAGCGCTGGGGAGCGTCGGGCCCGTGCCTGTGATCGTCGCGGGCGGGGCGATGATCTCGGAGGCGCCGAACGGGCGCACGCTGCACCGATGGGCAATGGACCGCACGCTCGTCCGGGAGTTGTGCGACCACTTCGCCGCGCGGTCATTGGCCCCCCTCCTGCTCAAGGACCGCCACGCCGCGGGCTTTGACTACCTGGTGGTCAACTCGGGCCCGCTCGAGGAGCCCTCGCGCTGGTGGTTCAGCGTGATGGACATCGAGGTCAAGTTCATCGACCACCCGGACCACGACCCGCACCCCGAACACACCGTCCGCGTCGGGTTCGCGGCGCACACGGCGCGGATGCTCGACCTCTCACGCTCGGTCAGCGAAGCGTTCGGTGAGCGGACGACCGTCCAGCATTTCGCCGCGGTGTCGGGCGCCGACGGGAGCGCTGAGGGTGGTAAGGACGATGCGATCCACCTGCTCGAAGTGTTCGACCGCCAGGTCAACAAGTGGTCGGCGGTCCGCCACATCGCGGCGGAGCTTGGCGTCCCGCGCGAACGCATCGCGGCGATCGGCGATGAGGTCAACGACCTCCCCATGATCGAGGGCGCCGCACTCGGGATCGCGATGGACAACGCGGTGCCCGAGGTCAGCAAGGCGGCCGACCGCCACACGCGTGACAATGCCAGCGATGGTGTGGGCCACGCGATCGACCAGATCCTCGATGGGGTGTGGTAGAGCCCCCGATCGGGGCGCGTATGCCTCCCCCGCCGCCGGCGGGGGAGGTGGCCGATCCGCCCGAGGCGGAACGGTCGGAGGGGGGAGCCTTGATCGACGGGTTAGCATGGGCCTTATGCAGCGCCCATGGCACAAGTCGATTGAGTCCGATGTGACCCCCACGCGAGCGCGACGCCTCCGGAGTGAATCATCGCCGCCCGAGCGCTACCTGTGGTCTCGACTTCGCGCGAGAAAGTTGGGTGGCCTCCGATTCCGCAGGCAACACCCGTTGGGGCCGTTCGTGGGGGATTCTTACTGTCAGGAGGCTGCCCTCGCGGTCGAGATTGACCGAATGTGCCACGGTGGGAGGGGGTTACGGGACAATGCGCGGGACGAGTGGATGAGGGGTCGGTGGATCGATGTGCTCAGGTTCGCCGCGGATCAGGTGTTCCGGGATACCGCCCTTGTGTTGAATGCGATCCTGAGCCTGGCTCACAGACGATGCGAGGGTCCCCCTTCCGACGGTTCGCCTCCGCGGACCGCCACCTCCCCCGCCGGCGGCGGGGGAGGAATCAATGCGACGCGGGGCGGCCAGGCCGAGTGATGCAGACCCTCACCGAGATCAAGCACATGCTCGAGGAGCGCGGCCTCTCGCCGCGCAAGGCGTTCGGCCAGAACTTCCTGATTGATCAGAATCTGATCGCGCGTCTCGTCGATGCGTCGGGTGTCGGCGAGGGCGATGTCGTCCTTGAGGTCGGCCCCGGCACGGGCACGTTGACCGAGGCGCTCCTTGAGCGCGGGTGCCAGGTCGTCGCGTGCGAGCTCGACCGCGGGCTCGCGGACCTGCTGCGGGAACGGCTCGGCGGGCGGATCACGCTCATCGAGGGGGACTGCCTCGACGGGAAGCGTGCGCTCAACCCAGGGGTGATCGCGGCGTTGGGCGGCCGACCGTTCCGCCTGGTGGCGAACCTGCCTTACGCCGCCGCGAGCCCGCTCATGCTCACGCTTGCCTCGCACCATGCGCCCTGCGTGTCCATGCACGTCACGATCCAGAAGGAGGTCGCCCAGCGGCTGCGCGCTGCGCCGGGCTCCAAGGACTTCGGCGGGCTCTCGGTCATCATCCAGGCGCTGTGCGAAGTCAGGCGCATCGCGGAGCTCCCCCCCCACTGCTTCTGGCCTCGCCCCAAGGTGACGAGCGAGATGGTCTCGATCACGCGCAGATCGACGCCGCTCACGGATGACCCCGATGCGCTGAGCGAGACGTGCCACGCGCTGTTCTCAAAGAGGCGCAAACAGATTGGGTCGGTGCTGGGGCGCGACCTCGCGTGGCCCGAGGGGATCGAGCCGTCGATGCGCGCCGAGCAACTGAGTGTTGAGCAGTTTGTGGCGCTGAGCGAGGCAACGAGGCGGTAGCGCCCGGCGCTAGAGCGAGGGCTCCCAATCGGCATCGCTCTTCCGGCGGGCCTCGTTGGCCCACATGGTCATGTCCCTCAGTTCGCCCTCCGGGACCAGTTCGACATGCCCATCGAGGAAAGCGACCGTGGCGCGACCGCTCCACCGGGGGTAGACGTAGCCGAACGTCACTGAGTTCGCCTGCGGATCGAACGACTCGGTGCTCGGCGGTTGCACCTTGTAGTAGCCATCGCTCAACTCGTAGACCGCGAAGTCGCCCTCGAACTGCTTGTTCTTCGCGGTGGCGAAGACGAGCTGGCGCGACGGGGCGGTGGCCCGGCTCGCCTTGGTGATGGGCTTGGACGCCTTGACGAAGAGCGGGCCCTGCGTCGGGTCGCCGCCCATGAACTGCGTGTTGTAGCCGAGCGTGGGGAGGAGGCTCACGCCGTAGTAGAAGTCGATTTCGCTGAGTTCGTTGCGATGGTCGAGGAACGCGGCCTGCTGACCGATCAGGATCGTGCCGCGCAGCTCGTGGTCGAGCCACGGGGCGAGGCGCCACGGGTATCGCTGCTTGATGAGTGGCGATGCCTCGGACGGGAAGGGCTTGCCCAGGTCGTCCTCGAGCGCGATGTTCGCGGGGCTGCCCGTGGGCACGCCCGGCAGCACGAGGTCGTCGTGGTCCTCAGAGTAGAGCGAGTAGCCGATCATGAGCTGGCGGGCGCCGTTGACCTCGGTGAGCGCGCGGGCCGACTCGCGGGCGTGCGCGAGCGCTGGCAGCAGCACGCCAATCAGGATCGCGATGACCGCGACGACGACCAACAGTTCGATGAGCGTGAACGCCTGACGCGCCGTGCGCATGAGAGGGCTCCTAGGGGTTGCAGACGTCGCCGAAGGCC
This sequence comes from Phycisphaerales bacterium, assembly GCA_965228605.1. Lineage (GTDB taxonomy): Bacteria > Planctomycetota > Phycisphaerae > Phycisphaerales > UBA1924. Next base: position 1,121,740 of record OZ245825.1, on the reverse strand, counting down.
GCGAGCAGGAGGTTCAGATCGACGGAGTCGACGCCGCCCGAGCCGTCGACATCGCCATCGGGGCCCATCGTGCCAAAGTTCGCGAGGATGACGTTGAGATCGGTGGAATCGACCACGAAGTCGGCGTTCAGGTCCCCTTCGCAGGGGACGGCCGGGGTGCCGACAGTGACGTCGAGCGAGGCGTCGAGCCCGCCGAATGCTTCTTTGGTGGCCCAACGCGGGAAGACCTCGTCTCCGCCCACGCCCATCTCGCCTGCGGCGTGGAGCGATGACACGATCAGCCCGACATGGCCCGCGAGGACGTCCTCCGTGAAGTGCGCCCGCGCCACCGCGTCCTGGGTCAGGTCGACCTCGAAGGTCAGCTCCGCGAGGTCCATCACTCGGAGTAGGCCGTCGTCGTTCATCAGGTCGTCGGTGGTGCCGATGGCGAGGGGGCTTGCATCGAAGCCCTCGTCGACGTTGTTCTGGATGTTGCGCAGGCCGCCATTGAAGAAGTCGGCGGGCTTGGCGTTGTAGCCGTCCGGGCCCTCGACGGGCGTCGATGCCTCGTTCCAGTCCGCGAGTGTCAAATCACCGCCGAGCATGGTCGCGTAGAGCTCGATGGGGCGGCCCGGGTCGGGGTCGACGGCCCCATCGCCGTAGGTGGTGAAGGCGTCGTAGGTGTCGTCGTAGACGTAGCCCTCGAAGGGGTCGAAGCTCGAGGAGTTGAGCAGGCGGATGCGCAGGGTGAGTGCGAGCACCTCTTCGCCGTCACCCAACACCACGCCCGCTGTGTCGAAGATCGTGAAGAAGTAGCCCAGGCGGTCCGGGTCGGGCGTCGCGATTGGCGAGCCAAACGATGGCGCGTAGGGCGAGAAGCCCGCTGCCCCGGGCGGGTACATCCAGACGTCGGCCGAAGGCGAGGGCAGCGTGGTGACACTCTGCCCGGCGAAGGCGTGCGTTACGGTCAAGATGAGCGTGGCACCGGCAAGCGGGGCCATTCGAAGCGGTGACATGTGGCGACACTCCCTTGCGGCTGAGACTCAATCTCAACCACAGGGGCATCCTATCTGGCGTCCGGGGGTGGGGCAACGCCCGGCACGCCGCCCACTTCCTGGCCTGGCAGAGCGATTGGCGGGGCCTGCGGGGGCGTAGGGCCCTCGGGGAGGCCGAACTCGCCCCAGTCCGCCGGGCCGACCTCCTCACCGGGGGAGAGGTCGATCCCAGGGAAGGTGCCGAGGAACCCGCCGCCGCGGAGGATGTGGTCAGGGAGGCTGCACCCGCAGTCCTCCAGAGCGTGGCGCATCGCGGAGGAGCTATTGGTGCCGATCAGTTGGTATGGAGCGGACCAGACTCTGTCCCGCTGGAGGCACCTGGCCTGGTCCAGGGTCAGCTCGTAGGCGTATTCGAGCCGCTCCGTGTCGGTGCGCGAGCCCGTGAGTGGGCGGAGCCTGATGTGGCGCGTCATGCGCGCCACCCTCGGGGCATGATCGTTGGAGCGGTCGTAGTCGGTGCGCAGGGCGGTCGAGGTGAACTCCACGCATCCGGAGAACTCCGCGTGCGCGGGGCCGCAATCGATGAGGAGCGAGAGGTGGCGCCCCGGGTGCGGCTCGGCGACCACCCAGCTCCAAAGCTCGGCGTTGCACAACGCCCCCTCGGGCTCGCGCTGGGCGCCCCCCGTGACCGTAGGGCGGATCAACACGATCACGATGCCCGCAATGCAGGCAACCGCGCCCATCAACACGCCCGCGCGCCGGTGTGGCCCAACGTGGTCCATGGACACACCTTACGCAACCGCGGTGGCCTCTGACGACGAACCCAGTCGCGCCCGCAGCACCACGAGCAACGTCCCGCCGTCGAGATACGCGCCGGGAGGCCGGTAGTAGACCTCGACGAGTCCGCCCTGGCGCTCGGGCGGGAGCACGCGGACCGTGCCCTTCGCCTCGCTCAGCCGCTCGCGCACGCCCTCGGGGTCCTCGCACCTGAGCACGAGGTCTTTGCCGCGCACGGTCATCGAGCGCACGCCCAATGCCGACGCGGCGACGCGGACCTCCGCGATCTCGATGAGTCGGCGGGCCTGCTCGGGGGGCTCGCCGTACGCCTGCGTGAGGTCCTCTTCGATGGCGGCGAGTTCGTCGCGCGTGGCGGCGGTCGCGATGCGCCGGTACGCCTCGAGGCGGCGTTTCTCTGAGGGGATGTAGGCCTTGGGGATCTGGCCCGTGATGCCGAGTTCGACGGTGGTCTCACTCGGGCGGGCGGTGCGCTCGTTCCGGAGTTCCTTGGCGGCTTGTTCGAGGAGCTGGCAATACATGTCGTAGCCGACGGCGGCGATGTGGCCTGACTGTTCGGCCCCGAGCAGGTTGCCCGCGCCGCGGATCTCGAGGTCGCGCATCGCGATCTTGAAGCCTGCGCCGAGCATCGAGAACTCTTCGATGGCGCGGAGCCGCTTGACCGCCTTCTCGCGCGCCGGTCGATCGGCGGGGAGCATCAGGTAGCAGTACGCGCGGTGCTTGTACCGCCCGACACGCCCGCGGAGCTGATGGAGGTCGGCGAGACCGAACATGTCGGCGTTGTTAATGATCATTGTGTTGGCGGTGGGGATGTCGATGCCCGACTCGATGATGGTCGTGGCGACGAGGATGTCGGCCTCGCGGCGCACGAACCTGCCCATGACGTCTTCGAGCTCGCCGGGCGTCATCTGCCCGTGCCCGACGACGATCCGCGCATCGGGCGCGAGGCGCTGGACATCGCCCGCGACGCTCTGGATGTCGCGCACGCGGTTGTGCACAAAGAACACCTGGCCTTCGCGCGCCATCTCGCGTGAGATCGCCCGTGCGATGCGCTTCTCGTTGAAGGGCAGGACCTCCGTGACGACGGCGCGCCGATCGAGCGGCGGTGTAGTCAGGCTCGATATGTCGCGCAGGCCAAGCATCGCCATGTGGAGCGTGCGCGGGATGGGGGTGGCGCTGAGCGTGAGGACGTCGACGGTGGCGCGGAGTTCGAGCAGTTTCTGCTTGTGCTCGACGCCGAAGCGCTGCTCCTCGTCGACGATCACGAGCCCCAGGTCGGAGAACCGTACATCGTTCGAGAGCAGGCGATGAGTGCCGATGAGGATGTCGACCTCGCCCCGGCGCGTCGCGGCGAGCACATCGTTGACCTGCTTGCGCTCCTTGAGCCTGCTGAGCGACTCCACGCGGAACGGGTAGTCGGCGAAGCGCTGGCGGAACGTGCGCTCGTGCTGGTCGGCGAGGAGCGTGGTGGGCACGAGCACGCCGACCTGCTTGCCAAACTCCGCGGCCTTGAACGCGGCCCTGATCGCGAGTTCGGTCTTGCCATAGCCCACATCGCCGCAAAGCAGGCGGTCCATCGGGCGGCTCTCGCTCATGTCGCGCTTGATCTCGACGAGCGCCGCGAGCTGGTCCTCGGTCTCCTGGAATGGGAACTCTGCTTCAAACTCGCGCTGCCACGCGGTGTCCGCGGGGTAGCGCACGCCGGGCAGCGCCTCGCGGGCGGCGTGAACGCGGAGCATCTCCGCGGCGAGGTCGCGCACGGACTCCTTGACGTTGGCCTTCTGGTTGGCCCAGCGCTTGCCGCCGATCGTCGACAGGCGCGGCCCCCCCTTGCCGCCGCCGATGTACTTCTGCACCTTGTCGATCTGCGTGACGGGCACGTGCAGCTTCGTGCGACCCGCGAACTCGAGCGTGAGGTACTCCTCGCTCGCGCGCTTCGCGCCCGCCGATTCGCCACGCATCCGTGCCTCGGCGGCTTCTTCCGCGGTCGCCTGCACGCCCTTGGGCTTCATCGACTTCAGGCCCAGGTACTTCGCGATACCGTGGTCCGAGTGGACGACGAAGTCGCCCGGTTCGAGGTCGTAGAACGCCTCCTTGGATTGGCCGCCACGCACCCGGCGGACCCGCCGGCGCGTCTCGTACCGGTGGAACAGCTCGTGGTGCGGGATGTACGCGACCGCCCCACTCTCCGCATCACCCCCACCACCCCCATCACCGCTCGATTCCTCCGCGTCACCCCACACACACCCGCGGTGGAGGTAGCGCTGCTCGATCTCGACCGTGGCGTCCGGCGCAAACTCGTCGAGGAGTTCTCGCAGGCGCGAGCCCTCACCATCGTTCTGGCAACACACGACGACACGGTGCGACGACGCGAGGGCGCCGAGCTCCCTGATCGCTTCCGCCGCGTCGCGTGAGAACTCCATGAGCGGGCGGCCCGGGAGCTCGATGACGTCGCCGCCCCACGCGGGGGCAGAGAACTGGTTCAGCTCACAGATCGCGTGCGCGCGCTCGCCCAGCAGCTTGAAGACGGCGGGCGGGCCGAACACCCCGCCGCTGTCCGCGACGCGCTCGTAGTAGCCACGCCCCTGCTCCGTAACCTCTGCGGTCTCGACCACCACGCCCACGCTGCCCGGCGCGAGCAACTCGAGCACGCTGATCGAATCGTGGCTCGTCACCGCTTCGAGGGAAGCGCCGAGGAACTCGACCGCGTCAACACGCCGGTCCGAGCCCATGGTCTCGATGTCGACTTCGTTGATGGAGTCGAGCTCATCGCCGAAGAAGTCGAGGCGGACCGGCGCGCTGCCCGCGGCCTGGCCGGCCGACGACGAGGCGCCGCCCGGTGGGAAGACGTCGATGATGCCGCCCCGGACCGCGAAGTCGCCCGCTTCCTCGATGGAGTCGACGCGGGAGTAGCCCGCGCGATCGAGCCACCTGACGATCTCCGCGGGGCCGCGCCCGTCGCCCTGGGCGAGGGTCATGGAGAGGTCGTCGAGCCGCGCGGGCGATGGCACCGCCTGCATGAGCGCCTGCACCGGCGCGATGAGCACGCGCGGCGGGGCGCCCGCGACGAGCTGCCTCACCACGGAGAGCCGCTCGGCGAACAGTTCAAGGCTCACGCCCGACTCGCCCGGCAGCACCTCAAGGGCGGGCAGCTTGCGCGCATCGATGGCGTGCGAGAGGAGTTCCTCTTCGATCGCATCCGCATCGTCGAGGTGGGCGACGCAGCAGACGATGGGGCGTGAAGCCCGCAGCGCAATCGCGGCGAGGATGAGCGAGGCGGCCCCGCCCGCGCCGCCCACGCCCGCGCACGTCCACCCCGACTCGATGTGCTCCACGATCGCGCGGACGCCTGGATCGTGGGAGACGGGCTCGAGATGGGGTGGGATTCCGCTTCGGCGCATCAACGAACCGGCCCCACGGTTTCCCGCCGGGGCCTCTCCTAAGTGGGACAAGGTCGGACTCTAGGGTCCCTCCGCGCCTTGCAGCGCGCGGGGCACCCCCGAAGCGTGGGAAACGGGGTGGTCCGCCGCCCCGATCCGTCTGTGCGATCGCCGATCTAAGCGTGGTGCCACGGGCCAGCGTCGTCATCCCGATGTACAACGCCGCACGATGGGTGGGCGAATCGATCGCGTCGGTCCTCGCGCAGGACATGCGCGACTTCGAGTGCCTGGTGATCGACGACGGCTCAATCGACGATGGGCCAGCGGTCGCAGGCGCATGGGCGGCCCGCGACCCGCGGGTGCGCGTGGTGTCACAGGACAACCGCGGGCTTTCGGGCGCGCGGAACCGGGGGATCGACGAGTCGGCCGCGCCGCACCTGCTCTTCCTCGATGCCGACGACTGGCTGGAGCCTGGCGCGCTGGGGGCGTTGCTTGGAGCCGCGGATTCCTCGCCTGGCGGGTGTGTCGCGGGGTGGAACGAGTGGCGATGCGAGGACGGGACGGGAACCGGTTGGGTTTCGGACTGGCTCTGTGATGACGTCACTCACGCCGACCTGCTCGAGCGCAACCGTTTCCCGACCCATGCGCTGCTCCTGCCGAGGGCGACGCTCGGGCGGGACCGGTTCGATGAGTCGCTCACGGCGGTTGAGGACTGGGACATGTGGCTCCGCCTGTCAGCGCGGGGTGTGAGTTGGCGCATCGTTGAGCGTGTGACGTGTGGCTACCGCCTGCGGGCCGCGAGCATGAGCCACGACTTCGAGAACATGGCACGGTGTACGCGGCTCGTGATCGAGCGTGCGCACGGGGAGGGTGGGTCACCCCAGCGGGATGAGGTCCTCCGTCGCCATCTGCTTGCCCTCGCGACGAGCGCTGCGGTCGCGGACCCGGGGCGTGGGGTCGAGCGGGCGTGCGCGATGATCGAAGGGGTGGTGGGGCGCGCGGGGCTCGATCCTCAGGAGGCCGCGGTCGCGGCGCATTGGATGGCGCCGTTCGCTCTTGGATTGCCGCCCAACGCGTGGCACGACCCAAGTGCTCCCGTGGAACGGCTTGTCGAGAGCCTTGCTCGATGGTGGCGCGCGGTAGAGGCTCGGGGTTGGGCGGGGCCCGACTTCGCGCTTGCGACGCGCGATCGGCTGCCGAGGTGCATCGCGACGCCCCGCGATGTGGCCCGGGCGCTCGTCGAGCGCGCGGTCGAACGAGGCGCTCGCCAGCGCGGCGTGATCCTTGTGGGGCACGGGCAGAACGGGCGGCTCCTCGAGCGCCTCCTTTGCGCACATGGCATCGATGTGATCGTGTGCGATGACAGCCCGCGCACCGCGGCACGCTCAGGTGATGCGGTTCACGCTGTCCGTGAACCTCAAGGGATGCCCGGTGCGCCGTGCGTCGTGACGCCGCTCCTCGATGGAGACTTGTGCGAGCGCGTGTCGCGGTGGGACCGCCCGGTGCTCCGATGGACCGATGCGCTAGACGGCGTCGCGGGCGCGGTGTCCGCCCGCCTGGGCGCTGCGCTCGAGGCGGCGTGAGGAGCTAGCTCGCGAGGGCGATGGTGCCGTCGCCGGTTGCCTCGTGATCCTGCGCGTAGAGCCGCCATACGCGCACGCCGCGTTCGCGGATGCGCGCGCTGGCCCGCCAGACGGCGTCTTCGTGGAGGTCGGTCGAGATCAGGGCGTGGTCGCCCGGGCGGAGATCATCGGGTCGGAGGATGCGCATGCCGTGCGCGACATCACCCGCCAGGTGATCGTCGACGATGCCGACAGGCGTGACCTCGCTGCCCTCGAGCTGGGCCATCAGCCACGCGGTGTGAGCCCCGGCGCCCCACAGGTAGATGGACGACACACCCGAGGCGCGGATCTGGGATGCGACCTCGCGTGCGCGCGCGCTGCGGGTTGACGCCAGCAGGCGCTCGGTGTGCTCGACGCGTGCCCACAGCCATGCGGTCAGGGCCTCCCGGCTCGGCCCGTGCTCGCGCATGAACCCCTCGACCTCGCGGATGCTCGCGCCCGCCTCGGGTCCGCCCTCCGCGAAGGAGCAGAGAGCGGGCTCGAGCGAGCGGATCGCATCGCCCGTGCGCACGCTCGGGAGGTTACGCCAGTAGTGGAGGAGCACACGTGTGCTCACCTTCGCCTGATCCGGGTCCTGCCCTGCAGTTGCGTGCTCGTCGCGCTGACGATGCATGTAGAGGATGTCGGGAAGGTTGGCGAGGTCGTGCGTGCGTGAGAGCCGCGCCCACAGCTCGTAGTCCTGTGCGCGCCGGCAACGTGGGTTGTACGCACCGGAGGCGAGCACGGCGGAGCGCCGGAGCATCATCGAGCCGTGACAGAACTGGTTGCCCAGGAGAAGACGCCAGCGCAGCTCGCGTGGGTCGGTCGGAGGGCGGACCTCTTCCATGACCTCGCCGCCCGTGCCGAGTCGGGCGAACGCGGTGCCGAGCCCGATGAGGGCCGGGTGCTCGCGCATGTGCGCCGATTGGCGGGCGATGCGGTCGACGCTGGAGATATCGTCGGCGTCCATCCGCGCGACGAATTCGTGGTGGGCCCGCCTCAGCGCCTCGTTGAGCGCCTCCGCGAGGTTGGCGTGCTGCAGCTCGATGATCCGGATGCGTCCGTCGCCCGCGCCCGTTTCGCGCGCACGCCGGCGCGTCTGGGCGTCCGATCCGTTGAGCACGACCATGATGTCGAGGTCCGCGTGCGTCTGGTCCTGGATCGACGCGAGAGCACGCTCGAAGTGCGGGCCCGCGATGTGGACGGGCAGCGCGACGCTCACCCCATTCATGGGCGTCTCTCTTGGTACGCGGGGCTCGCCACACTACCCCTGGGGAACTCCCCGGCTCCCCTACCGATCGGCTCGTTGTGCCACCATGATCCGGTCGCAGACCTCACGGACCGCGCCAAACCCACCGTTGCGGGTGGTCACGCACCGGACCACGCTGAACACTTCGGGTTCCGCGTCTGCGACCGCGATGGGCACGCCCACGAACTGCAGCGCCTCGAGGTCGTTGACGTCGTTGCCGACGTACGCCACCTGTTCCGGGGAGAGCCCGCGCGACTGGATCAGGTCCATCAGCGCGGGCAGCTTGTCGTCGGTGTTCTGTTGGAACGGGATCCCGAGGGTGTTGCACCGCGCCGCGACGACGGGGTTCTTCTGCTTCGAGAGGACGAACACGTCCACGCCTGTCGCCATGAGCATCTGAACACCCATGCCATCGCCCCGATGGCAGACGACGGCCTCGCTCCCGTCCTGGTGGACGATGACGCGGTTGTCCGTGAGGACGCCGTCGAAGTCGAGCACGAGCAGGCGGAGGCCCGAGAGGTCGGGCCAGGGCGATTCGGGGTGTGGCACAGCGGCTCCTTGCGGGTTGGGCCCGCATGGTAGCCCGGCGAACGCGGGGCGCTACGCCGCGGCGCTCTGCTCGCCCGCGATGGGGCGCGCCACGAGCCAGTACTCGCCCCACTGCGTCGTGCACTCGACGATCTCGAGCCCGCCCTCCGCGAGTTCCTCACGGAGTTGGTCGGCGGTGTGCTCGACTTCGTGAGTCGGGTCGAGGCGCCACTCCACGCCCAGCTTGCGCTTCCACGCGACCCGCCAGTCGCGCTCGAACGCGGGGACACGGATGAGGAACGCGCGTGGCTGGTACCACGCCCGCCATTGGCGCAACAGGGCCGATCGATCGGGGAGGTGCTCGAGCACGTTGGACAGGACGACGACGTCGAAGCTGCCCTCGGCGCGGTCGGTCGTGATGTCGCCTTCGACGACCTCGACGCGGCCCTGAACCCCCGCGTCGGTGCAGCGATCCCTCGCGATCTCGACGTTGTTCGGGTTGATCTCGATGCACGTCACACCGGCCCCACAGCGGTCCGCGATCGACACGGCCAGGGCCCCGATGCCCGAGCCGAGATCGAGCACGCGGTCGCCCGCCTCGATCCGCTCGACGAAGAAGTCGTGGAAGCGGAGGATCTCGTGCTTCGGGTGGAGGCCGCCGTTGGCCTTGACCGCGGCTTCGCCCTGGATCGTGTAGAGCCTGGCGTCGAGCTCTGCGAGCATCTGCGCCGCCACGTCTGGTGCCACTCGTTTGACAAAGCCGTGCACGCAGTCCTCGAATGCCCGGGCGACGGCGTTCGGATCGGCCGCCGTGAGCCCGGAGTCGAACCGGACGCGCGAGGTCCGGGCGCGCCGTTCGCGCCGGCGGAGCCTGGTCAGCGTGGACTGTGCGCTCACGCGGGCGTGCTCGATCGCGGCCTCCATCGCGCGGACCTCGAGCGACAGGACGTTGGCGATGGCGAAGCGCTCGGTCGCCCATTCCCGCGCGCGTGCGCCCAGGGCTTCGCGACGCGCGCCGTCCTCGAGAAGGCCCCGCACGGCGTTGGAGAGTTCCCCCGCGTCGGCGCCGACGACCAAGCCCGTTTCGCCGTGCAGGACGGTCTCTCGCAGCCCGGGGGCATCGGCCACGACGACCGCGCACCCGCACGCCATCGCCTCGATGACGGTCTTCGGGTGCCACTCGTAGGCGCTCATCTGGACGAAGACCCCTGCCTCGAGCATGAGGCGGCTGAGTTCGGCGTGGAGCTGGGCCCCGTGGAAGGTCGCGTTGATCTCGTACGCCTCGGCGAGCGCTGAGAGTTCGTCGCGGTCGGGGCCGTCTCCTGCGATACTCAGGCGCACGTCGCGGCCCAGTTCCCGCATCGCGGAGAGCACGATCGGGAGGCGCTTCTCATGGGCGAGCCGACCGGCCGCGAGCACCAGCCTCGGGTCGCGCTCGATGGCGGGCTCGTCGAGGATCGTCGGATCGGCCGGCGGGATGAAGTAGTTCGGGACCGCGCTCACCATCGAGGGCTCGATGGCGTAGCGCCAACACAGCAGTTCGCCCATCGCATCCGTCGCGGCAACGACGTGGTCGGCGGAATGGATCAGCAGACGCTCATCGTCGGCGGCCTGGGCGGCGGCCTCGGACGCGAACCCCTCTCGTCGCGCCACGTTCATCGATCGGAGGTGCCCGCCGCGCGCGACGAGCGCGGCGCAGAGCCCCGCGTCCCGCAGCTCGCGCGTCACCTCGAGCGCACGCGAGCCTCCGGCGTGCTGGTTGGTCTTGACGACCGCTGTCTTCGCGTCGGCCACCTTGCCCGCCACGAGTTCTGCTGCCCGCGCGAGGCCGCCCGCGTCGTCGAGCCCGACGAAGTCGACGCCCAGCGCCTCGGCGATCATCTCGTCCTCCTCGGACCCATCGCTCAGGACGACGACCCGGGCGAACCGATCCGAGAGCAACTGGTAGATCGCCCATTCGCGGGCGAGCAGCCCCGTCTCCCTCCAGACGCGCAGGCTCACGCCGGGCGTCATCACGAGCACAAGCAGGTCCGCGATCCGATCGCTCACGACAGTTCCTCCCGCTTGAGGACGGCCCACATCGTGCCCAGCCGGACGTTGGGGTGGCTCAGCACATCGTCTCCATCTCCATTCACCCAGTAGTACCCGTCGACACTCTCGGGATCGGCTTGTTCGAGGCGCAGGCCGCTCTGCGCGCCGCGCTCGCGGACGAACCGGACCGCGTCTTCGTACCCGAAGAACCAGCGGTGTCTGTCCTTCTGGGGCTCGACCGGCAGGCCGTACCACTTCATTGCGCCGTTTGACCCCTCGTAGAGCTCCTGCAGCAGCGACTTGATCGCGTTGGGCAGGCTGACGATGACGTGCCCGCGCACCACCCTGCAGAGCTCATCGAACACGCGATGGATGTGCTCGAGGTGCTCGAGCACATCGCAGCACACCACGGTGTCGAAGGCGCGGTCGGGGAAGGGCAGGAGGTCGGAGTCGAGGTCGAGGCGGATGTCCGCCTCCTCGCTGAGGTCGACGCCCAGATACTCAGTACCCTGCGGGAGGAGCGGGCGGAGCTGGCGGGCGTCACACCCCACGTCGAGGACCCGCCCGTGCAGGACGGGCGCGTACTTGTCCGCGATGTAGCGTGCCTTCTCCGCCCGATCGCGGTAGACGATGTCGGTGTGGTAGCGCGAAGCGGTTCGCGGTGCGCCTGGCGAGGTATTCACGCGGCGGCCCTCCGGGATTCGGCGAGGTTCATGGCGACCATGTCGACAATCGTGCGCGACGCGCTGTCGTAGGTCATGGACCGGGCGGCGGCTTGCCTATGACCCACGATTGTGCGCGCACGCCACGCGTCATCGCTGATGGCCCTCGCGATCATCGCGCTGAGCGCCGCCCCATCGTTGAAGAGCGTCTCACGCGCGCTCGGGAACGCGTAGTCGGGGATTGCGCTCAGCGGGACGCCGGGGACCCTGCTTGCCTTCGCGAGGCCTTCGGGCGTGGCGTGGATCTCGAATGCGCTGCTCGGGCGCACGCCCTCGTCCTCGGGCGTGCGCTCGAAGAGTGGCCAGAACCGGGCCGGGTCCGGGGCGAGGGGGTGGCGGACGTTGAACTCGACCCGCTCCGCCTTGGGCGCTGGCGCGAGCGTGCCTTCTGAGGCGAAGTGGGCCCCCATCAGTCGGACCGCCTCGCGCCTCAGGAGCGTGACGTCGGGGCAGGGCCCCCTGCGGAGCATGAGCCCGCCTGAGAGTGCGCACTCCGCGACGCGCTGGTGCGCGTTGGACGCGGGCGAGATGTGCAAGTTCACGTGTGCGGTCTGGTAGAGCGTGCGTAGAGGCTCGCCGTGCTCCAGGGCCGGGGCCGCGTAGCGGGCGAGGGTGGGGTGTGCATCCCACCCGTTGCCATGGATGCGGAGCGACAGGGAGAGTTTCTGCGCGCAGGCGGCGGCCCATGCGAGGGTCGCGTGACGGAAGCAGCGCTCGAGCATCGGCGCGATGTAGTTCGCCTGAACGGCCTGTCGAATGTGCGGGTCGCGATCGAGCCCGGCCTCGTCCCAGTGTGCATCCATCGCGACGCAGCTCCTGAGCCGCAGCGCCTCGCCGACCGCGTCACCGGATCGTTCGATGATCGGGTGGATCACGTCGATCATCCGCAGCGCCAGGGGTGACCCCGCAAAGGCGGCGCGGAGGCGGTCGTGGAGGGCCTGGGTCGGTTCCGACTGGTGCGAGACGTAGGCGATGTCGCACGCGAGGTCACGCCCGAGGGCGGGGTCGCACGGGCCATCGTGGAAGGTCGTCTCGGATGCGGGGACGAAGAGGAACCTGGCACGCTCGGGCGCGATCGTCTCGTACTCGAAGAGTGACTCGTGCATGTGGCCGACGAGGAAGTCGAACGGGCCAAGGGACTCAGCAACACCCGGCCCGAACAGGTGGGGCATGTGGTCCTGCACCCAGGTGACCACGGGCAGCCCCTTCGGAACGGCATCCCCCAGGTGACGCCGCGCGTAGTTGATCAGGATCGCGGCATCGGGGCGGAACTCATCGAGGGCGCGGAGGTAGCCCACCGTGACGAGGCGCGCGGAGTCCGACTCCTCGTGGAGCACGCGCGCCTCGTGGCCCGCGGCCCGTAGCGCTGCGGCGAGGTCGTGGGCGGAGTGGCGCACGAACGTCGAGTAGCGTGTGGTCGGGATGAGGAAGCGGAGCGGGCGCGAGCCATCGGACCAGGCGTTCCTGCTTGCGCCGTCCGCATAAACGGCGTTCATCTGGAGCGCCAGGGTGCGGTGCTCCTGCTGCTGGCGGGCGGTTGCGCGGCGGATGGTCTGGACGAGCGGCGCGGGATCTGGGCGCGATGCGGGTGGCGCGACGGGCGTGCTCAAGACACACCCCGGCAGCGCGGAACCCAAGCGGTCTTCGAGGAACGCGCCGAGCGCATCGTAACGGCCAGGGCCCGCGAAGATCGTCACGCGTGAGTCGGACCAGAGGCTGTCCTCTGTGCCAATGGCCATCGCGCGGGCTATGTCCGTGCCGGACTCGGCCAAGACCAGGATCGGCGGGCGGTAACCATCTGGGCGTGACGGCATCTCGCGCCACACACGCTCAAGGAGCCAGGGGGTGCTCAGGCCATCGATCACAACGGGCTTGGGGTGCGAGGACCCGATGTCGTCGGGCAGGGGCGCCCGCTCGGCGGCGCGCCGCAGGTCCGCGAGGGCGTGCCAAGTGCCGTCCTGATCGCGCCAGGCGACGTTGCCATCGTTGGCTCGCCAGTGCACGGGGGCGGAGCCGGGCTGCGCGTTCTGGGCCCATTGGGCGGCGATGGGATCGAGGTCGACGCCCACGCAATGCGCCGTGCGCGCACACCGCGCCACGCGGGCCGCCAGTTCGTCCGCTTCGAGCGGGGCGTGTTCTTCGCCGCCGACCCCGCCCAGTTCCTGCGCGAGGCCCGAGAGGCCCAGGACCGACGCGGCGAGCGCGGCGTCCCCATCGGGTGCCCGCCCCATGGCCCACGAAGACAACACCCCCCAAGGGGCAATGGGCGGCGAGACCGGGACAGCGCGACCGCCCTGAATGGTGCTGGTTCTCGGGTGTGACACCCCGGTTGTATCGACCGCTTGCGTCCGCACCCGATCATGGAGGAGCGATGGGAACGCGGGCTCCCACCGGTTCGATGGGGTTGGGGCGGATGAACGTGCCGAGCGATGCCTCCGATCTACGGGTGATGATCGTGCTGCCCGACCCCGGGCTTGGGGGGGTGCGCATGTGGGCGGAGCGCACGTCGGAGCGCCTCGCGGCCCGCGGCGCACGGGTCATGCTTGTTGTGCACGGCACGTTCGGTGCAAGGGCGAACGCTCGGTACCGGGTGGAGGAACTCCGAGTCGCGCCGCCGCGGGATAACGATGCCGCGTCGCGCCACGACGCCTCGGTGTCATACGCCCGCCTGCTGACCGATTCGTGGTGGGGTCGGGGTCCGGTCGTGGTGTGCCCCCAACTGACCGGCGCGTGCTACCAGGCGTGCATCGCGGCGGCGCACGACGCGTTGCCCGCACACCGGGTCGGCGCGTGGCTTCACTCCGACTTTGCGTATGACTATGCGCTGATGCGGGCCTTCGAGGGTTCGCTGGGCGGCTTCGCTTGTGTGGGCAGGACCATCGCGGAGCGGCTCCGCACGGTGTTGCCCGCGCGCGCGGATGACATCCGCTTGGTTCCGCACGGGGTGACGGCGGGCGAATCACGAGCAGACGACGACAATGCAGACGACGACAATCGGGTTCACCCCCTCCGCCTCCTCTACACAGGCCGCCTCGACCTCGCGGACAAGCGGAGCGGGGCGCTGCCCGCGATGAGCGAGGCCCTCACGCATCGGGGCGTACCGCACGAACTCCGCATCGTGGGTGATGGGCCCGCGAGGCGGCATCTCGTCCAGCGCTGCGACGACCTGCCATCGGTCGACCTGCGCGAGCCCACGGATGATGTCACACCGCACCTCGAGTGGTGCGATGCGTTCGTGCTGCCATCCCGGCGGGAGGGCGCGGGCCTCTCACTCCTCGAAGCGATGGCGCATGCCCGCCCCGGCGTTGCGACCCACACCGCGGCCGGGGCACGGGAGATGATCGAGGCGTCAGGGGGCGGCGTGATCGCGACGGTCGATGAGCACGCGGACGACGGCGCGACTGGGATCGCGCTCGCGGATGCGGTTGTGGGCCTTGTCGCCCTCGGGCTGGGCGGCGCCGGTCGGCGTGCACACGAGTGGGCGCGCCGCGAGCGATCGCCGGACGGGTCAACCAACGCGACCATCGCCGCGCTCCGCGCGGTCGCACGGAGCCCTGACCGCCCCATACCGAGCAAGGGCGTCGACGCGGGTCGCCCGTGGACGGTCCCGCCCGACGCCACGGCTCGCGTCGCAGCGCTCATCATCGACGGGGTGGCGACGGGGCTCTGGGGCGCGGGGGCGCACTCGGACGTGGTGGTGCGTCAACTCGGGTCCTCGGAGCGACGGTCGATTCTCGGAGTCATCGATGACGACCCCGCCCGCGCCGGGGGCGCCCTTCATGGGCTCCCGATCGTGGGCCCCTCCGGCGTCGGGTCACTCGGTGTCAGGCGGGTGGTTATCAGTTCCTGGGTCCACGAGGCGGACATGTGGGCACGCCGGGGTTGGCTCGAAGCGATGGGGATCGAGGTCGTCCGCCTCTACTCGGGCGGCCCCCTATCGGGTCGAGGCTCTGGATCACCCGCCCATGCGCTGCTATCCTCACCTTCGCGGGGCGTATAGCTCAGTTGGCTAGAGCGCAGTGTTCACACCGCTGAGGTCACAGGTTCGAGCCCTGTTACGCCCATTCGCACTGATTCGTCATTGCGTTCACTCGACAGGCGGCGGGCCAGGCACAGCACCGGCCCGCCGTCCTATTTTTGCGCCGGTTGTTCGGAGCCGAGGGCCTGTCAGTGCCCGCCCTCGCGCATCGTGTCGAGCCCTTCGGGGAACGGGTAGCTCGCGAACACGCCGACGTGGCCCATCGACCACATCTGGGGCGCGGGGTAGACGTCGCCCCGGTAGCCAGACTCGAACATGGTGCGGAGCACCCCCTCGAAGCTCGGTTCGTGCCCATCGGGCCCCAGGAGCCGGTTCGATCGCGCCCCGAGGAAGCTCACGCTCGCGACGGGCTGTCGCTCGCGCCGCCCCTCGAGCATCTTCACGATCGTCGTGAAGCCACGCCCCAGGTCATCGAGCGTGAAGTGGTCCTTGCCCTTGGGGCGGAGCATGGCGAGGATGAGCACGGAGTCGAGGTCGTACTTGAGGATGTAGGGCTCGCGATCGCCCGTCGCGTGCACGCTCACCGCCTCGTGGAAGAGCTTCGCGTACGAGGTCACCGCGGGCTCGCGCCACTGGCTCGCGGGCACCATGCTGACGAGTTGGGCGACGATGCCCTTCGCGTTGTCTTCTTCGTTTACGCCGCACACGACCGCGCGGTAGCGCCCGTCGAGGATGTCGCGGAGCATGTCCTGGCCCCACAGGATGCGGATCGACTCGCCCGCGCGGGGTTCGGGCGTGTGACGCCCCGGGAGCAGGCTCACCTTGTCGGGCGCCACGTCCGCGGGGACGAGCCCCTCCGTCGCTCCGTCGTACAACCTGACCCCGTCCGTGCGTGTGTCGCTCATGGGTGCGCCTCCTTGGACGCAGTCTAGCAGACGTGCAGGCCGAGCCTGCCGGCCTGCTGCGGGTCCGCCAACGCAAGAAGCCGGGGTCTCTCCTCGTGGGGACCCCGGCTTCCGATGGATGCTCGAGATGTGCGCTGGGCGCGAAGCGTCAGTGGACGAGCGAGTGGACGCGCTCGATCTCTTCGATCGCCTGGCGGACCGCGAAGGGCTTCTTCAGGAAGCCGTCGTAGCCCTGGCCCCGCAGATGGACCGCCTGGCCATCGGTGAGCTTGCTGCTCATGGCGATGACGCGTGTGAAGGCGAGGTCGTCGGAGGCGCGGATCAGCTTGGTGAACTGCGCCGGGTCGGAATCGCCCATGTGGATGTTGAGGAGCACGACGTGGGGGCGGAACTTCTCGCACTCCATGCCCGCCTCGAAGGTGGAGAGGGCCGAGCGTGCGTCGTAGTTCGCCTGGTTGACCAGGTGCTCCGCGAGGGCCTGGGTGACGTTGGGGTCGTCGTCGACGACCAGGACGCGCGGTCGTCCGGAGTGGATGCCATCCAGCGGGATGTGGTGTTCCTTCATGAATTGCAGGAGAGCGCTGACGGGGATCCTGCGGTCTTTCGAGCCGGGGATCCGGTAGCCCTCGAGCCTGCCGGTATCGAACCATTTGCTGACCGTTCGGGGCGCGACGTTGCAGATCTTCGCAACCTCACCCGTGGTCAGGACCTCCTTGTCGGGGACAGTCATTGCTCCACCTCTCCGTAGGCCGGTGCGTGCGCGGGCGGGCATCTGGCCGCCGATCCTTCGGGCACCTGCCGAGCATCGGCGGGTCGCTCTAGGGGCTTGACCCCGTAGGTCGGCGGACCGCGCAAATGCCGTCCGTGACGGACGCCCCGTTGGGGGCGGTCTGATGGGGCAGATGCCCAGAATCGGGCGTGGTCCGGTAGGGGAAGGTCGGCCGGCAACCGGGCGGAGGTCCCTCCCGAATAGCGACCGGCCGGCACCCGCCTGACGGGTGGGGTGTGATTGACACCGTTCGTCGCGCTTCATTACAGTGCCCGGCTCGCCCCGGTTTATGGTCGGAAACCGGTCGGGGTCGACTTTCTGATCCGCCTTAGTTCGCCGCCCGAGCATGAGTCTCGGCACAGGAGACGGTTGTGCGTTGCAACTCCACCGCTATTCGCCCTTTGGCAGCCGTTGTCGCTGCCCTGTCCCTGTCCCTGCTTGCATGCCCCTGGGCTTCGGCTCAGTCACGCGACAAGACTGAGACCGAGCTTCTGGCAGACTTCATCTTCTACGTACAGACCGCGAACCCGGAGCTCGCCGCGTCGAACGCACGGGCGCTGCTCGACTCGGGCATCTCCCCGGAGCAGTTCGTCAACCTGATCGACGACGACCCGCGCCTCTCCGAGCAGTGGGACCAGGCGTACCGCGAGGCCATGCTCGTCGGGGACCTCGAAGCGCTGGCGGCTGGGCTCGCCAACCTGTACGAGGGAGGGCGACGGGCGCGGGCGCGCAACCCGGAGGAGATCAAGGCCAACATCGAATTGCTCACGGGCACCGCCCGCCAGCAGTTGCTCGGGTGGGACCGCCTCAAGGAAGCGGGCGAGTACGCGCTGCCCTATATCTACGAGCGGTTCTCCGATGGGCGGGACCTGTTCCTCCGCGCCCAACTCCGCGAACTGCTCATCGACATGGGGAACGATGCGGTGGGCCCGCTCGTCGCGGCGCTCCCCAACGCCCAGCCTGAGGTGCAGGAGCGCATCGCCAACGTGCTCGGCGCCATCCGCTACCGTCGCGCGCTCCCCGCCCTCGCGGAACTGTCAAAGACCACGGACAACGAGGCGGTCCGCAGGGCCGCGGATATTGCCATCCGTCAGATCGGTGGCGACTCATCAATCGTGAATGACCCCGCGGCGGCGTACGCGGAACTGGCTGAGTTCTACTTCCGGGACAGGCGGTCTGCCTACGGGACGTTCATCTCGTTCCCCGGCGAGGACTATCAGCTCGTGTGGGAGCTGAACCCGCAGGGCGAACTGCTCCAGACCGCCATCCGCACCGAGGTGTACCACGAGACGATGGCGATGCTGAATGCCTCGCGTGCCCTCACGCTTGACGCGTCCAACGACAGGGCCCTCGCGGTGCTGCTCGCGGCGGACTTCGCGCGGGTGCTCGACGAGCCTGAGGGGTGGGGCCATCCTCTCTTTGGGGATGACCCACGGGACCCGACGTTCTACGTGGTCGCCGCGGGTTCGGGCCCGTCGCAGCGCGCCCTGGCGCTGGCGCTGAGCGAGAACGACACCCTGCTTGCCCGCCAGCTCATCGGCGCGATGAGTCGGTCCGCCGGCGGCGTGGGCCTCTGGAATGGCGTCGAAGGCTCCAAGCCGCTCGCGGGGGCGCTGAGCTACCCCGACCGGCGGGTCCGCTACGAGGCGGCGATCGCTCTGGGCGGCGCGGCCCCGAAGGCGCACTTCGAGGGTGCCGAGCGCGTCGTGCCGACGCTGTCCGCGGCGGTCCGCGATGCCGCTGCCCGCTTCGCGGTCGTGGTCGCAGCAGATATCCAGCGCCAGCAGGACCTCCTCGGAGCCCTCGAGGGAGATGGGTATACCGTCCTTCCTCCCGCACGCGACCTTGCCTCGATCCGTCAGGCCATCGCCACGGCGCCGGGCATCGACTTCATCGCGATCGATCAGGACCCCATCACCCTTGCGCAGACCATGCGGGAGGTCCGCAGCGATGCCAAGCTTGCGGCAACGCCGGTGCTCGCCTTCATGAGCCTGCGTGACCGCGAGACCCATGGCGCCCGGTACCGGGATGACCCCCTGACGAGGCTCGCCCGCCCCGGCACGGGGATGTCTGAGTTCGTCGTCGGCGCCAACGACCTTGTCGAGACCGTCGCGGGCGCGCCGGTGGGCGCCGACGAGGCTCGCGATTACGCTATGCGTTCGCTCAGTGTCCTGGGCGAGATCGCGGCGAGCGGGGACAACGTGTTCAGCGTGACCGACGCGGGCAGCTCGCTCATCGCCTCCCTCGAGGAGACGGAGGGCGAGGTCCAGTTGATGGTGGCAACGGTCGTCAGCTCCATCTGTGAGTCCCGCGGGCAGATCGCGCTGCTCGACGCCGCGTTGTCCGAATCGGACCCTGACCAGCAGGTCGCGCTGCTCGCGCGGGTGGTGGATTCGGCGCATCGGTGCGGGAACCTGGCTGAGAACCGTCAGGTGGACCGTTTGCGCAACCTGATCGGTTCTGATGAGGTGGGGGTCGCGACCGCGGCGGCGGCGGCGGCGGGTGCGCTTGGCCTGCCCAACGATCAGGTCGTCCCCCTGCTGCTCGACCGCTAGGGGTCACGCCCTCGTCCGAACAAGGTCTGTTGGTGACGGTCGTGCCGACTCGGGGGGTCCCCCCTCGTCCGTGGTGTGGCGTGCGCTCAAGGTGTGCTGAAGGAGCGTGCGGTTCGCGCCGATGCGTCGGGGGTCGCGTGCGGTGCGCGACGATGGTCGGCGCGGCGCCCCGCCAAGCCGGCTTCTCCCTTAAGGGGTGACGACGGGGATCACCGGGTCGTGAACCGGTGGCGACCCGGAGGGAATCCCGGCCCCCGGCCTGTTGAGGGAGCGTTCGTGAAGGGGACCTGTGCAGGAGTCAGTCGCATGCGCAAGTGCAGGAATGGTTTCACTCTCGTTGAGATTCTGATCGTTGTGGTGATCCTTGGGATCCTCGCCGCGATCGTCGTGCCCCAGTTCACCAACGCTTCGAACGAAGCGGTGAAGGGCGCGATCCAGTCCCAGCTCCAGACCATCAACTCGCAGGTCGAGCTTTACCGTGTCCGCAACAACGGCGACTACGGTTGGTTCGACGCGGCGGCTGAGGACGGTTGGGGCGAGCTCGTCGGAGGCGAGTACCTCAAGGAGCAGCCCGTCAACGGCTACACGGGCGAGAGCACCGTGGTGGTCGGCACCGAGGCTGACGCCGAGGGCCAGGACCGCGATTCGGCCAACGGCTGGTACTGGGACGACGACACGGGCGACTCGACGTTCTCCGTCTTCGCCGCGGCGTACGACGCTGAGCTCGACCTGCTCGCCCACGAGGATGGCTTCGGCGGCTAATCGCCTGAGCGCCTCATGACACAGCTGGCCCCGATCGGTTGACGCCGGTCGGGGCCGTTCCCGACAGACACGGATGGGCACCTGAAGGAGCAACGGATGCTTCGCAACATTGCGCGATCTCAGCAACATGGGCGGCGTGGCTTCACGCTTGTCGAGGTCCTCATCGTGGTCGTGATCCTCGGGATCCTGGCGACTGCGGTCATCCCCATGGTGTCGAGCGCATCGACAGATGCGGTCAAGTCCGCGCTGCGTCGCCAGATCCAGACGATCGACCACCAGTTCGAGATCTACCGCGTGTCGAACCAGGGCATCCTGCCAACCGCGGACCCCGTCAGCCCGCTCGGCGGGCTCGACAACGACGGGTGGGGCATCCTGGTCTCGGAGGACTACCTCAAAGAGGCGCCCTTCAACGGCTACGTGGCCCAAGTCGCGGTCACCGCGGGCGATGCGGCGACCGCGGAAGCGATCGAACCGCCCGCGGACTTCGGTTGGTACTACGAGGTCTCCGCCGACGGCACGCAACTGTTTATCTACGCCGCGGGCTACGACAAGCTGGACGACCTGCTCGCGCACGAACAGTAGAGTGGCGGGCATTCCCGGACCGGGGGCCGCGCACGTCGATCTGATGTCCTCGAATCGGTGGACTCTCGGTGATTGCGGTTCCTCAGGTGTCCGATGAGCTTCCTATGCGCCCCCCGCGCGGGGCATGAGGAGGCACGATGGACATGAACGAGCCACGCGATACGAACCGCTACCAGAACCTCGCCCTCACCGCGATCGCGCTCCTGCTTGGCGTGCTTGTGCTACGCGGGGACGGGCTGCCGGGCGTGAGCGAAGCCGCGGCGGCCGGGCCCTCTGATGGGCCGCCTGCTGCGCTCAACTCCGCGCAGCAGCGGAAGGCCATCCTCGTGGCGATCGAGAAGACCAACGACCGGATCGCGAAGCTCGAAGCTTCGCTGCGTCAGGGGATCGACGTCAACGTGAAGTCGATGCCCGCCGTCCAGATCAAGGAGTGATCGCATGGGCACTACGCGTCGGCTCACACCGGTTCGGGGCTTCACGCTCATCGAACTGCTCATCACCATCGCGGTCCTCTCGATCGCGATGCTCCTCGTGGTCCCGTCTATGGCGGGCACGGGGGTCCTGCGTGTGCAGGGCGTGGCGAGGACGATCGTCTCGGACATCTCGTTCGCACAGGCCGACGCCATGGCGTACCAGACGCGTCGCATGATCTGGTTTGGCAAGGTGCCGGGCGCGCCGAGCGATGGCGGGTGGTCGTTCGTGGACGGCCCTGGCTACGCGATCGCGGAAGTCAACGGGCCCGTGTTCGACCTGACAACAGATTTCCTCTACGCGCCAGACCAGCCCGACAAGCCGCTCGCGCGAGACTTCTCGAAGGGTCTCGAGGTCGAGGTCGAGCTGTCGGCGCTGTTCGGAGACCCGGACGACGAGGGGTCCGACTGGCTCATCTTCGATGAACTCGGCGGCACGGCGGGCGGGCTCACAGGCCCCGAGCCAGGGCCGGGCGGCACGATCACCATCGGGTCCAACCTGGCGACCTACGCCATCACCATCGAGCCACTGACGGGGCGGACGACCGTCGAACGCGTCGAGGTCGAGGAAGAAGCCGAGTAATCGAGCAGAAGGGGCGAGTGAGAGCGGTGGTGCCATCCCTGACAAATCGAACGAAGCTCCCGATCGGGATCGAGGTAGGGGCTGACACCCTGCGGTTGGTGCAGCTGAGCCGGACGCGGGCGGGGTGGTCGCTTGTCGGCGCGTTCGAGGCCCCGCTGCCCATGGGCGACGACCCCCGCGCCGGCCTCGACGAACTCGCCGCCGCGCTGACGGAAGGCGTCACCGCGGCGGTGGCGTCGTCGCGTTTCAAGGGTCGCAACGCGACCCTCGCGCTGCGTGATGGGCTCGTGCGTTCGCGCACGGTCCGCCAACCGCGGATGAGTGACAACGAGCGAACCAAAGTGACCGCCCTCGAAGGGCCCGCGCGGCTGGAGTTCGAAGATGGTCAGCCGACCGTCGTGGCAAGCGTCCGCGCGGGCGAGGTCGGCAAGGGTGACGAGGCGCGGGATGAGATCATCTACGTCGGGGGTCTGACGCGGATACTCGAGGCGATCGTCGAGGCGGTCCGGCGCGGTGGGCTCATGGTCACCGCCATCGAGCCGACCTTCATCGCGGCGGCTCGTGGCGCGACGCCGCCCTGGCAGCGCGAGGCGGGCGCCCCGCTCGAGACGATCGTCCACATCGGACGCGACAAGACGAACGTCACCCTTGCACGCGAGGGCGATGTCGCGTTCCACAAGTCCTTCCCCGTCGGCGGTCACGACATGGCGCTCGCCGCGGCCGAGCGGCTCGGTGTCGACCTCGACGCGGCCCAGGACATCCGGGCCCAGCGCCTGCGGTACACGTGGAACCCGCGGGAGCGGGCCGCGACGGACCAGAAGGTCGATCGGGCGCTGTTCGAGGCGACCCGCCCGATCATGTCGAAGATCGGGCAGGAGATCTCGCTCTGCCTGCGCCATCACGGGACAACATTCCGCGGTGCGCGCCCCGAGAGGTGCGTCCTGATCGGGCAGGCGGCGCTGGAGCCGCGTCTGAGCGAGATCATCCAGGAGTCGACGCGGACCCCCACTGTTGTCGCGCACCCGCTCCGCGGCGCCGACATGACCGCGGCGGTCGGCGCGATCGAGCGCCGGATGCCCCAGCCCCAACTCGTGCCCGCGATGGGCGTCGGGTTGCGCGGGCTCGGCGCCAAAGCATCGCGTCCGGGCGATGGCTTCGTCGCCGAGGCGCTTGATGAGCCGACCATCGCCCCGCCGGCCAACAGCATCAGCACGGAGGCGGCATGAGCGCTCTGATCGATCTACTCCCGCCCTCGTGCAAGGAAGCGGCGCGGCGCCGGCTCGTGATCCAGCGCTGGCTCATGGCGTATGTGTCACTCGCGATCGTCCTGGGCGGGTCGAGCACGCTCGTCCGCCTCGGGATCGGGCCCCTGCGCCAGCAGCGGGATGCGCTCGAAGCGGAAGCGGATGCGCGCTGGACCAGGCAGGAAGAGATCGCGAAGCTCAAGTCGGCCCGCAACGAGATCGTTGCGGCGATCGACCGCCACGATCGTCTGGCGGCGCCCGTGCAGACCACGCGCGTCCTCGCGATCATCGCGTCGGGCGTGCCCGAGCAGGTCACGCTCACGACCACCGCGATCGTCCCGCGCGAGAAGCGGCAACGGATCGCGGGGACGAAGCAGGCGCCGGCTCGCCTCGACACCACCCGCTTTCTCTCGCTCGAGGTCGAGGGTGTCGCGACCGATGATGGGCCCCTGACGCTCTTCGCGGCGACGCTCGCCGATTGCCCGTTGTTCGAGAACGTGGCGCTCGAGTCGGCCCGCTCCCAGCAGGTCGGCGCGGTCCCCGCGCGCGTCTTCCGCATCACGGGCCAGATCGCGCTGGACCGCTACTACGAGTTCGCTCACGTCGATCAGATGGGGGACATGCCATGATCAGGGGTGAGACGCTTCTGCCAGCCCTCGGGCTCGTCGCGATGATCGGCGCCGGGTCGCTGCTCCTGATCAGGCCTGCGCTGCAGGAGCGCTCGGCGCTGCAGTACAACATCGAGCTGCTTCAGGACGAGATCGGCAAGCCGATCGATGAGCCTGGGCTCATCGCAGCGCTCAAGGGCGAGGTCGATCGCATGAGCCTCCTCGCGGAGACGCGCACCACCACGATCCCAGCCGAGAGCGACATCGCGGGGCTCCTGCGCGACCTGAGCGAGAAACTCAGCGCGCTAGGCCTCAAGAACAGCGAGGTCACCACGGGCATCCCCCAGGCGGCGGACGGCGTCTTCGCGGTCCCCGTCTCCCTCCACTTCGAGGGTCACTTCCTCCCAGCGGTCGAGGCGATCGAGTACATCGAGTCCCTCCCGCGCCTGATCCGGATCACCCGTCTGACCATGGTGAACCCGGAACGCAAGGTGGGCGAGGCGGACACAATCAAGGCCGACATGATGCTCGACGTGTTCTATGACCCGGAGGACAAGCCGTTCGAGGGGAGTGGCGCGTGAACCGTTGGGCGATCGAACTCAGAGTCCTGTGGGAGACGCAGCGGCCGAAGATGATCTCACTCGGCGCGCTGGGTCTGGTGTTCCTGTTCATGTTCGTTCGGAACGTCATCACGCCGGGCCTGAGCGACGCTGAGGCCGCAGAGCCGTCGCGCTCGTCTTCAGGCGAGCCCGCCAAAGAGGGCTCAGCGCATGCCGACCGGGGCCCACGTGAGACAGTCGTGTGCCCGATGCCTCCCCCGTTCGAGCGGGACGTGTTCACGTTCAACCGCGACCACTTCCCCCTCCCGACCCCCGACAAGCCGACTGGCGAGATCGAGCCGAAGTCTGCCCATCTTCCGGACGAAGACAATCCCGTGCCGGTGGAACCGACGCGCGAGCAGATCGAGGCACGCGTCCGCGACGAAGCGAGCGCGCTCGAGCTGAGGAGCCTGATCGTGGGCGCCCGACCGCTCGCGGTCATCGAGGTCTTGCGGGGCGAGTCGAAGGGCCGCCACGTGCTTGAGGCCGGGGAGGAGACCCTCGGGTTCCGGATCGTCGAGGTCCGCAAGGGAAGCGTCGTGATCGAGAAGGACGGCGTGAGCGTGGAGTTGTTCAGGACGGCGGGCGAGTAAACCGCGACCGTGTCCAGGGAGTTGAGCCATGAAGTTCTGGAACCAGAAGTCCGTCACCCTCACACTCGGAGCGCTGCTCGCGGCCTTTGGGCTGCACGCCGGCGCCGGGTCGGCGCTCGGGCAGTCGGAGAACGGCGCCGACGACGGCGTCGAAGTCTCGGAGTACATGACGGTCGACATCTTCGTCCAGGACGAAGACCTGGGCAACGTCCTCCAGATGCTCTCCAAGCAGACCAAGAAGAACATCGTGGCGAGCAAGGACGTGAGCGGGACGGTGACCGCGAACTTCTACAACGTCACGTTCGAAGAAGCCCTCACCAACATCCTGAACATCAACGGGTACGGGTGGAAGCAGGACGGCAACTTCATCTACGTGCGCACGCTCGCCGACCTCGAGGCGGCAGCGGCCGCCGAGCGGAAGGTCGTCTCACGCGTCGTCCAGCTCGACTACCTCAATGCCTCGGACGCGGCTGCGTTCGCCGAGCCGCTCCTCTCGTCGAGCGGCACCATCAAGGCGAGCGGTGACGTGTCGGAGTTCTCCATCCCGGACGACGCCCCCGTCGGCGCCGAGGACTTCGCCCTCGCGGCGACCATCGTCATCTTCGACTTCGAGGAGAACGTCGAAGAGATCCTCAAGCTCCTCGAGCAGCTCGACACGCGCCCGGCCCAGGTCCTCGTCGAGGCCACGATCGTCCAGACGTCGCTCACGGAGGCCAACGCGTTCGGCGTGGACTTCGCGTTCCTCAACGGCCTTGAGTTCCTCGACTTCTTCAACTTCGGCGGTCCCCTCGGCGCCGCCGATGCCCTGTCCCAGTTGGGCGAGAATGACGTCGCCCCCATCGACAACCGCGCCACGTCGGTCGTGAGCCGCCCCGGCAACTTCGCTGGCCCCGGCACGCTCAAGACCGCCATCCTCCACGACGACATCGCCCTGTTCATCCGGGCCCTCGACGAGGTCTCGGACACCACGGTCCTCTCCAACCCGAAGATCCTCGCGCTGAACCGCCAGTCGGCCCGCGTGCTGGTCGGTCGAAAGCTCGGCTACCTGAGCACGACGTCGACGGAGACGGCCACCACGCAGACGGTGGAGTTCCTCGACACGGGTACGCAGCTCAACTTCCGCCCGTTCATCTCGAACGATGGGCTGATCCGCCTCGAGCTCAAGCCCCGGGTCTCGGAGGGCATCATCCGTGATGCGACCGACGCGACCGGTGCCGCGGTCACCATCCCGGACGAGGTCACCCAGGAGATCACCACGAACGTGATGGTCCCCGATGGCGCCACGGTTGTGCTCGGCGGCCTGTTCCGCGAGCAGACGCAGCTCACGCGCCGCCAGGTCCCCGTGCTGGGCGACCTCCCGGTGGTCGGCACCGCGTTCCGCGGCTTCGACGACTCCACCGACCGCTCCGAGATCATCTTCCTGATCAAGCCGACCGTCGTGAGCGACCGCGTGCTGCTCACGGAAGCGGAGCTCGCGCTCGACCACGCGGAACGCATCCGCGTCGGCTCGCGCCACGGGCTGCTGCCCTGGTCGCGTGACCGCCAGACGGCGCAGCTCAACGTGCAGGCCGAGCGCCTCGCGGCGGAGGGCGACCTCGAGCGGGCCAACTGGACGCTCCGGCGCTCCCTCGAGCTCAACCCGAACCAGCCCGATGCGCTCCGCCTGCGTGAACGCATCTCGGGTCAGTACGAGTACTACCCCTCTCGCAGCCTCCTCCACGACTACGTGAACGGTGAGGTCCGCGAGCGGTACGAGCCCATCCCGAATGAGCCTCCCGCGAGTGGCGCGAGTGGTGCCGAGCCCATGTCGCGGAGCACCGACCGGAACACTGTGATCACGCCGCTCACCAAGCAGACGGCGATCATGCCCCCGATCGAGCACGAGCCGGTCGTCATGGGCAAGCCTGAGGCCGCGATGCACGCGGGTGCGATGCCTACGCCGCGCCCCTTCGTGGTCACCTCAGGCGGGCAGAACCTCGCATGGACCTGGCCCGTGCCCGACCTGCAACCGATGCCCAAGCAGGCGTCGTCGGCCAGGCCTGCGCCCGCCGTTGCGCCACAGATCACTCCGTCGCCCGCGCCTGGTACAACCATGACGAAGGGCCCGGACGGGAAGATGTATCACGAGATGCCCACGGTCTATTCCGGCCCGCTCACCGCGAACGGGGCGGTCTCGGTCGAGACGGCGCCCGCGGCCCCGGCTACTCCGACAGGCAAGACGACCAGCGCCGCGTCCAACAAGCCCCTGTCGATCGAGCAGGTGCTCAAGCAGATCGCGCAATCGTCGGGCGACCCCGCCATCGAAGAGCCCGTGGACGAGACCGACCCCGAAGCACAGGTGTCGAGCGTCGATCCTGACTCGGACGACTGAACCCCACAACGACCGACATCCGGAGACCTGTCATGAAGTACCCCACACGTCGAGGCCCCTGTGTCTGCTGCCTCCTGCTGCTCGCCGCGGCGGGCGGGTGCAACCCGGGGCACGGCAAGCACACGCAGGCCTTCAAGGAAGAAGCGCAGCAGCGCATGGACGGCATGAAGGCCGCGACCGAGTTCGATATGGCCCAGCAGCAGTTCCTCGCGGGCGACCTCGAGAAGGCTGCGAAGACGATTGATCAGTCGATCGCGTTCAACGACAGCGTCGCGCGTGCGCACGTGCTCCGTGGCCGGATCATGCTCGAGCAGTCCAGACTCGAGTCGGCGCTCCAATCGTTCGAGCACGCGGCATCGCTCGATGAGGAGTTCGCGGATGCGTACTTCTACCAGGGGGTTGTCTACGAGCGATTCTCCGATCCGGTGGGGGCGCTCGAGGCGTACGCCCGCGCGGCCAAGGCAGACCCGGACAACCCCCAGTACGTGGTTGCGCAGGCGGAGATGCTCATCGAGACGGGTGACCTCGACGCCGCGGAGGCGCTGCTCCAACCCGAGCAGGAGCGATTCCGCCACAACGCGGGCGTGCGCCAGACGCTTGGGCACATCGCGATGATGCGGAACGACCATGCGGGCGCGGCCGCGCTGTTCGAAGAGGCCTGCCTGCTCGCGCCCGATGAGCCCAGCCTGGTCGAGGACCTCGCGAGGGCACAGATCGCAGCCGGCGACGTCGGGGACGCCGTCCGCAATCTCGACCGGATGCTGCGCCAGATCGATCCCTCGGAGCGGCCCGACCTGCGCCATCTGCAGGTGCAGTGCCTGCTCCAGCTCGACCGACCCGTTGAGGCGCGCAGCATCACCCAGGAGATGCTCGCGGCGCCCGGCGGCGACACCGACATCCAGGCGTGGCTCAACCTCGCGAATGCGGCGCTCATCCTTGGCGACTGGCACATGGTGCGTCAGGCGGCGCAGCGGGTGCTCTCGCTCGCGCCCCGCTCGGCTGAGGGGTACACGTTCCTCGCCCTGCAGCAGCTCGAAACGGGGCGGAAGGAGGACGCGATCGCGTCTCTGACGCGCGCCATCGAACACTCGGACCAGCCCGCGGGTCCCGCGGTCCTCCGGGCGGCGATCCTCGAAGAGATGGGCAAGCCGGGCGACGCCCTCCGGAGCGTCGAGTTCGCGCTCGAGCACGATCCTTCGAACGCTGATGCGGCTCATCTCCGCGCCAAGCTCATGTCCAAGGCAAGCCTCGCGGAAGTCAACTAACCCAAGGAGGCCGATCGGTGGAGAGTGGGAGCAGTCGAACGTTGCCGAAGGCGATCGGCGCCGCCGCGATCATCGCGGTGGCGTCGGGCGTGGGCGTCGCATTCGCGGCGGGCAGCGGTGCCTCGCAGAACCCGATACCCCTCATTGTCATGGGCGCGGCCAACCTCGGTGCGTTTGCGGTTGCGCTGTTCCTCATTGCGCTATCGACCAGGACCGACTTCGCATCGTGGATGCGTGGGGTGGCCCACCAGTCGTTCGAGGTGGGCGCAGAAGCCTTGTCGGGCGGCAGCGCATCGAAGTGGCCCATGCGGAGCTTCGGCGCCGCGTGCCGGCCTCTGGCCGATGCGTGGCGTGAGAGCGATGCGCGGAGGCTCGCGGCGGTGCGCGAAGTCGAGATCCGCCAGCGCCTGTCCGAGGACGAGCGGGCCCACTTCGAAACCGTCCTCCAATGCCTCCGCGACGCGGTGGTGGTGAGCGACAGCTTCGGCGACGCAACCCTCATGAACGCAGCGGCTCGCTCGCTCTTCGGGGTCGCTGCCGACGCCCCGGTGTACCGCCCCCTCGACGAGGTCGTGAGCGATCCGGTCCTGCGCGACCTCATCGCGGAGGTCACCCAGGCGGGCGTCCTCAACAAGCGTGTCCACCTCGAACACACGATCGATGATCCCAAGAGCGGAACGCCACTCGCGTTCGATGTTACCTCGGTCTGCCTGCCCGGCGACGCGGGCGCCGCCGCGGGCGTGGTGACGATCCTGCGCGACATGACCCGGGAGCGGGAGATCAACCGACTCAAGTCCGAGTTCGTGTCGCAGGCCTCCCACGAACTCCGCACGCCCCTCAGCTCCGTGAACGCATACCTCGAGCTCCTGATCGATGGCGAGGTCGATGGCGAGGAGGCCCGCCAGGAGTCGTACCAGATCATCAAGAGCGAGACCGAGCGGGTCACCCGGATGATCGACAACATGCTGAACATCTCACGCATCGAGGCGGGCATCACCACGCCCGAGCTCGACGAGGTCGACTTCCACGACGTCGCGGCACGCAGCGCCTCGGCGGTCGCGCCACGGGCCGCGGAGAAGGGCATCACCATCACGGTCCAGCCCCCCGCGCTGCCCTGCACCGCGCGGGCCGACCGCGACATGGTCCAGCAGGTGTTCATCAACCTGCTCGGCAACGCCATCAAGTACACGCCCGAGGGCGGGCGCGTCACCGTCCAGATGGAGAACGACGAGACGAGCCGGGGTGTGCTCGTCACCGTCATCGACACGGGCCTCGGCATCCCCGCCGACGCGGTGGACAAGGTGTTCGACAAGTTCTACCGGATCGAGTCGTACCGGCGCATCGCGCAGGGCACGGGGCTCGGGCTCAACCTGGTCCGCCACATCGTGGAGACGCTGCATCGGGGCCAGGTCGGCGTGACGAGCGAGGTCGGGATGGGGAGCAGGTTCTGGTTCACGATCCCCTACGAGGTAGAAGCGGGCGTGAGCGCCGCGGCTTAGCACAGAAAGGGTTGGGTTCCGTCCATGTCGGGTCCGCATCAGAAAACAGTGCTTGTGGTCGACGACGAGGCGCACATCCGCCACGTCGTCGCGCTGAAGTTCCGCAACGCGGGCTTCGAGGTCCTCATGGGCGCCGACGGCGAGGAGGGCCTCGCGCTGGCGAGGGAGCTCCACCCGGACGTGATCATCGTCGACCTGCAGATGCCGTTCATGAACGGTGTCGAGATGTGCACCGAGCTCGCACGCGACGAGGCGACCAGCGCGATCCCCGCGATCATGCTGACGGCCCGTGGGTTCGGGCTGACCAAGGAAGATACCGAGCAGACCATCATCAAGAAGATGATCTCCAAGCCGTTCGGCCCGCGCCAACTCCTCGAGACCGCGACCGAACTCATTGGAACGGCGCACGACATCGGAGGGCGTGAGGCGGCGTGACGGAACAAGAGGGGCACAACCTGACGCAGGCGATGACCGAGGCGCTCACGGAGCGCTGTCAGGCGATCGGTGCGCCACTCTGGGTGCTCCCCGCCCACGGCACGGGCGCATCGCTCTGCTCCTGCCCCATCGCCCTCCGCCCCCTCTGCGATGGACTCACCGCCGATGTGTGGCGCGCCTACTCGGGGAACTCTTCCGGCGATGGCCATGTCGTCTCAGAGCTGTTCGACGGCGTGTGGGTGGGGTGGATCCCCTCGCGGGCCGGGCGCTCGTGCGAGGCCGCCTTCGCGACAGTCCTCTTCGGGGCAGGCGCTGCCGATGCGCCTGAATTCGCGGCACACACCGAGCAGGTCCGCGACGCGATCGCGGCGGGCTCGGGGCACACCGCCGAGTCCGCACGCCAGATGACCGAACTCCTGCGATCGGTCACGGCGGGCATCGGCACGGACCTCAAGGCAAGGGCGGAACTCGACACCGTCTCGGCCCGACTCACGGAGGCCTACGAGGACATCGGGCTGCTCCACCTGCTCGGTGAAGCGGTCAATGCGCTGACCGAGCCGGACCGGTTCGTCCAGATGGCGTGCGACGAACTGGTCGCCATCACGCCGTCCACCTGGTCGCTCGTGCTGCTCGACCCGATGAGCCCCATCGCGCGTCATCTGTCGGCGCACTCATTCTCCACGGGGCCCCTCCCGCTCAGCCCCCCCGCGATCGCCCAGCTGCGCCAACCGATCCTGTCCCGCCTCGCGACCGACTCGCCCGTCCTGGGGCGCGACTACGACGTGCTCAAGCACGCGGGCATGGGCGCCTCGGCGCTGCGCCCGATCGTCCGAGACGGGCGCGTCACGGGCTTCGTCGCCGTGGGTGACAAGCTCGGGCCCGACGACGAGATCACGAGCGTTGACGTCAAGCGCCTCGACGCGACCGCCAACTCCATCGCGACGCTCCTCGAAAACGCCCGGCTCCTCGACGACCAGCAGGCCATGTTCATGGGCACGCTCCATGCCCTGACGTCCGCGATCGATGCCAAGGACCCCTACACGCGTGGCCACTCCGAGCGGGTGGCCCACCTCGCGCACCGCCTGAGCCTCGTCGCGGGGCTTGACGAGGCGGAGGCAGAGCGCAACCGCATCTCGGGGCTCGTCCACGACGTCGGGAAGATCGGCGTGCGCGAGAGCGTCCTCCGCAAGAACGGACGCCTGACCGACGCGGAGTACGACGAGATCAAGCAGCACCCCGCGATCGGACACCACATCCTGAGCGACATCCCGCAGTTCGGCGACCTCCTCCCCGGCGTGCTCTACCACCACGAGCGCTACGACGGTCGTGGCTACCCCACGGGCCTCGCGGGAGACCGCATCCCGCTTCAGGCGCGGATCATCGGGCTCGCCGACGCGTTCGACGCGATGAGTTCGACACGTACCTACCGCGCCGCGCTGCCACGCGAGCGGGTGCTGGCGGAGATCCGCGATGGCGCAGGCACCCAGTTCGACCCTGACCTCGCCGTCGATTTCATGAACGTCGACCTGACGGAGTTCGACGACCTCGTCGCCCGCCACCGCGCGGGTGCGGAGGAGCGTGCGGCATGAAGGTCTCTGCGCAGAACTACGGCCAGGTCACCGTCCTCACCCTCTCGGGGGAGTTCTCCGCGGACGACACGGAGACGTTCGCCAAGGCGGCGGCGCGGGCGCGTACCGAGGCGCGCCACCTGCTCATCCACTGCGAGCACCTCGAGTTCATCGACTCCGCGGGCCTCGAGGCACTGCTCGACCTCCAGGAGTCGCTCGGCGAGACGGGCGGACAGCTCCGCCTGCTCCAGCCCGACGAGACCGTGACCACGATCCTCGAACTCACAGAGCTCAACCTGGCGCTCGAGTCGCATCCGAGCCTCGAGGCGGCGGTCAGGAGCCTGCGATGAACGTTCCTCCATCGCACCCTGATGTGAGTGGGCCGCTCCGCCGGCTCCAACTCGGCGAGGCCCTCCTGTCGCGTGGCACGATCTCGCCGGCACAGCTCGACGAGGCGCTCGATTACCAGCGCACAGAAGGGCACAACGCCCTCCTGGGCGAGGTCCTCGTGACGCTCGGCTTCGTGACGGGCGCGGACATCATGCAGTGCCTCGCGGACTGCTACGGGATCCCCTTCGCGCGGATCACGCCCCGCCTGGCCGACCCTCGCTCCCTCGGCGCGCTGCCGCGCGAGTTCGTCGATGAGAACGGCGTCCTGCCGCTCTTCTGTGTGAAAGACACGCTGACGGTCGCGGTATCCGAGCCCGCCAACCTCTACCTGATCGAGGAGATCGAGCAGCTCTCGGGCAAGCGCGTCCGCCTGGTCGCCGCCACACCCCAGGACATCCGATCCACGCTCCAGGCGTACCTGCCCTCGGCCAACGTCTTCGTCATCGACGAGATCTACCAGGACGTCGACGTCCGCGAGTTCTCGACCGATGAGATCCAGTCGCTCGACATCGGCGACATCGAGCAGCTCTCGGGCCAGTCGCCCGTCATCAAGCTCGTGAACTACCTCCTCTTCCAGGCAGTCCAGGACCGCGCATCGGACATC
Source organism: Phycisphaerales bacterium (assembly GCA_965228605.1). Classification (GTDB taxonomy): domain Bacteria; phylum Planctomycetota; class Phycisphaerae; order Phycisphaerales; family UBA1924. Next base: position 1,088,679 of record OZ245825.1, on the reverse strand, counting down.
CATATCGAAGCGGGCGACCACCTGTGCCGGGTGCGCTTCCGCGTCGACGGACGCCTCTCGGTCAAGCTCACCCCGCCCTACCAGATGCACCCCGCGGTGGTCTCGCGCATCAAGATCATGGCGGGCATGGACATCTCCGAGCGGCGCCTACCCCAGGACGGAGACATCCACGTCGCGATCGAGGGCCGTCCCGTCGACCTGCGCATCTCGACGATGCCGGGCAAGTTTGGCGAGAAGATCGTCATCCGGATCATCGACAACCGCAGCGCCATCATCGCGCTCGACCGCATGGGGATGTCGCCCGAGATGCTCGCGGCGTGGCGCGGGCTGATTACCGCGCCGCACGGGATGGTCCTCGTGACCGGCCCGACGGGCTCGGGCAAGTCGACCACGCTCTACGCCGCGATCGCGGAGATCTCCTCCGAGGAACTCAACATCTCGACGGTCGAGAACCCGGTCGAGGCACAGATCCCGGGGATCAACCAGTTCCAGACGCACGACAAGGCGGGCTTCACGTTCGCGGGTGCGCTCCGCGCACTCCTGCGCCAGGACCCCGATGTGCTCATGGTTGGCGAGATCCGCGACGCGGAGACCGCTTCGATCGCGACACAAGCGGCGCTGACGGGCCACCTGATTCTGTCGACCCTCCACACGAACGACGCGATTGCTGCGGCGCCGCGGCTCGTCAACATGGGCGTCGATCCCTACCTGGTCGCGGCGATGCTCCAGGGCGTGCTCGCCCAGCGCCTGGTCCGCAAGATCTGCCCGCACTGCCGGGAGGCGATCGAGCCCGATGCGGTCGCGCTGCGGATGCTCGAACGGGCCGAGCTCGAGGCGAGCGAGCTGTTCCAGGGCGACGGGTGCGGGCGTTGCAGAGGTTCTGGCTACGCGGGGCGGCTCGGCATCTTCGAGTTGTTCGTGCCTGACCCTCCCATGATCGAGTTGATCGCGGCCGGGGCGGTGCTCCCCGAGTTGCGGGCCGAAGCCGAGTCCCAGGACCACCCAACACTGAGAGACGACGGGGTCCGCAAGGCGGTCGCGGGCCTCACGACCATCGACGAGGTCACCCGGGTCTGTGCGTAGCGGGAAGTCATGATCACGTTCCAGTACAAAGCACGCGACGGCAAGGGCGAACTGGTGAGCGATGTCATCACCGCCAAGTCCGTGCCCGATGCGCTCCGCCAACTCCAGCGCACGGGGCTGACCGTCATCGCGCTCAATGTGGGCGGGAGTGCCCCAGTGTCCGCGGCGGACGTGGACAAGGTCGTCCTGCGCCAGGCGGCGGCCTCGATCGATCGGGCCCAGGTCATCGACTTCGCGGAGCAGGTCGCGATCATGCTCGACTCGGGTGTGACCCTGTCGGAAGCGCTGGCCGCGTACATCTCGCAGGCCAAGCACCGGGGGATGCGCCGGGTGGCGTCGGCGGTGCAGGAGCGGGTCATCGGTGGTGACACCTTCTCGTCCGCGCTCTCGCAGTTCCCGAAGGTCTTCCCGCGCCTGATGGTCTCCCTGCTCGAAGCCTCAGAGGCCTCGGGGCAGATGAGCGAGATGCTCACCCGCATCGCGGAGTACCTCGACAAGGACCGCCAGACCTCGCGTCAGATCAAGGGCGCCCTGACCTACCCCGCGATCATGTTCTTCATGGCCATCAGCGTGAGCGGCTTCCTGATCGCGTGGGTACTTCCCCGCTTCGCGCGCATCTACGCCCAGCGCGAGGCGGCCCTCCCCGCGCCGACGCAGTTCGTGCTGGCCCTGTCCGAGGGGCTCCGCGAGAACTGGCTCACCATCGCCCTGTCTGCCGGGGCCATCGTTGCGGTTGTGATCATCGCGCTGACGACCGCGCAAGGGAAACGCTTCGCCCACCTCCTCAAGGTGAAGCTGCCCGTCCTGGGCCCGATCTTCACGCTCTACTACCTCACGCGCGCCTCGCGAACGCTCGGCACGCTCCTCGATGCGGGCGTGCAACTCCTTGATGCGGTGCGCATCGTGCGTGGCGTCACCAACAACAAGCTCTGGGACGAGCTGTGGGATGAGCTCGAAGTCAACCTCACGAGCGGCGGCACCGTCGCGGAATCGGTCCTGAAAAGCTCATTGCTCCCCCCATCGTCGTCCCAGATGATCGCGGCGGGCGAGCGCTCGGGGCGCCTGCCGAGCGTGCTCGAGAAGATCGCCAACGCGACCGATCGCGACCTCGACGATGCCATCAAGCAGGGCACGCAGCTCATCGAGCCCGCGATGATCATCCTGATGGGCGGCCTCATCGGCGGGCTCGCGCTCGCGCTGCTCCTCCCGATCTTCACGATCGCCCGCACGATGTCGGGCTGAGCGCTAGAGCGGGCGGACGTCGGAGATCTCGCCCTCGACGCTCTCGACGCCGCGGAACACGTTGACCTTGGGTGTGACCACCGCGTCGATCGCGACGCCCGTGCGGAGCGCATCGCACCGCTCACCCCAACTCCACCCGATTAGGCGCATCTCGCGCCCCCCCTCGCCCGCGCGGATTCGGACCTGGAGGTGGCGCCCGTTCTGACCCATCGCCTGCGCATCGCGCGACACCCGCGCCCCGCGCAGGAGGAGCGATGGACGCGGGTTCTCCCGCCCGAATGGGCCCAGCGCCGCCAGCTGCCTCGCGGTCGCGGGCGAGAGCTCATCGATCTGGGCCTCGCAGTCCACACGCAGTGAAGGCGTCAGGTCCTCGACGGAGATCGCCCCGTTCGCGACCTCCATGAAGCGTTCGACGAACGCATCGAAGCGGTCATCATGCAGCGCGAGGCCCGCGGCCATGTCGTGCCCGCCAAACGTCTCGAGATGCTCGGCGCACGCGGACAGCCCCGCGTGAAGGTTGAACCCGTCGATGCTCCGCCCCGACCCCTTCAGCGCATCACCGTCCTTGCAGAGCAGCACGGCGGGGCGCCCGAACCGTCCTACGAGCCGCGAGCAGACGATCCCGACGACGCCCGGGTGCCACCCCTCGCTCGCGAGCACGATGGCCCTTTGGTCGTCGCCCGTCATCCCCCCCGCTGCCGCGAGTTCGCACGCCTGCTCGAAGATCCGGCGCTCGGTCGCGCGGCGGTCGCGGTTGTGGGCGTCGAGCTCTTCCGCGATCTGCATCGCGCGCCCGCCCCGCGCCGTTGTGAGCAGTTCGACCGCCTCGCGTGCGTGACCCATCCGCCCGCACGCGTTGAGGCGCGGCCCCAGCACGAAGCCCGCCTCCTCAGCGCCGATGTTCTCGCCATCGAGCGATGAGACGCGGAGCAGCGCGCCAAGCCCCTCGATCGCGGTCGAGCGCGTGCGTGCAAGACCGAAGCGGGCGATCAGCCTGTTCTCATCCACGAGGGGGACGACGTCCGCGATGGTCGCGAGGCCCGCAAGGGCGAGCATGTCGAGCAGGACCGTGCGCATCGCACCATCGACGCGCCCGCTCCCTGCGTGCAGGCTCGCGAGCCGCCACGCGAGCTTGAACGCGACCCCCGCGCCACACAACTCGCCAAAGGGGTAGCGCTGCCCCGCCTCCCCACTCACGCGCGGGTGCACGATCGCGAACGCATCGGGCAGCCCGCCGCCATCGCTCTCCGCGGGTGTGTTGTGGTGGTCGGTGATGATCAGGTCGAGGCCCGCGCGCCGTGCGGCCCGCGCCTCGTTCACCGCCGTGATGCCGCAGTCGACCGACACCGCGACGTCCGCGCCCTCATCGCGCAGCGCCTGGAGGGCGGCCGCGTTGAGCCCGTAGCCCTCGTCGAGGCGGTGCGGGACATAGGTCACGAGGTCCGCATCGGGGCGGACGGCCTTGAGCGTGTGATAGAGGATCGCGGTAGCGCAGACCCCGTCCACGTCGTAGTCGCCGTAGATCGCGATGCGTTGGCGCCCGTCCAGCGCTACAAGGAGACGCTCGGCGGCGCGGTCGCACCCGGGGAGGAGCGATGGGTCGTGCAGGCCGCTGAGGCGAGGGTTGCAGAAGTCGCGGGCCGCGACGCCGTCGAAACCGCGCGACGCCAGCAGGCGAGCGACCAAGGGGTCGAGGCCCGCGAGCGATCCGCTTGCGGCCGCATCGGAAGGGGTCGGGATGATCCAGCGCCGGGTTAGGCCGAACATGCGGCTCAGGATACCACCCGCGCCGGCCGGTCGCCCCTCAGGCGGGCTTGGTGAACTCCATCAGGACATTCTGCCCGATCTGGGCGCGGGCCTCGCGGGCGGCCAGCCCGTGCGCCTTCGCGCTCGTCGCTAACCACTCGGGGTGGTTGTAGAAGATCAGGCTCGACCCGCCGCCATGCGAGGCGGTGTGCTGGGTCTCCCAGATCTTGATCGCGTTGTCGTTCCACGTGGCGAAGTGGATGAGCGCCTTGCCGCCCGGCGTGAGGACCCGCGCAACCGACGCGATGAACTGGTGCACGAGGTCGGACTTGAAGTGCACGAACACATCGAACGAGAAGAGCACATCGGCCGAGGCATCGGGAACGCCCGCGAGCGTGGCGGTCTCGTCGTGGATCAGGTGGAGTTTCTCGAGGTGGTCCGCGAAGCGGTGCTCGATCACCTCGAAGAGGAGCCGCTCGGAGTAGTCGACCGCGTAATAGGCGCTCGCCTGGGCGATGACGTGCTGGCTCCAACGCCCGTTGCCCGTGCCGATCTCGCAGACCGCATCGCCGGGCTCGACGCACTGGAGGAGCGGTTCGAGGAGCCAGGACGACTCGGTCTCATCCGCCTTCGGGTAGTCGTGCGCGTACGACGGCTCGAGCCCCTGGCGGACCGCGATGGTGTGGTCGTAGTGGTCCGCGAGGCACCCATCCCACGGCTTCTCGTCGAACCGCTGGGGCACGCAGAGGACCCGCGCGCCCGCCTTGAGGAACACGCTCCGGTTCGCCCAGAGCTTGTCCTGCACGGGCCGCTCGGCGGCGACGATGACCGTCCGGACGCCCATCGCCAGCGCTTCCTCACGCGAGACGACGGGCAGCCCCGCCCATTCGCCGCCCTGGCGAGCCGGGTCGTCGTCGATGATCGCGACGACGTCACCCCCCGCTTCCGCGGGGCGGAGCGAACGGGCGACGCGCCCCGCGCCATAGAGGGCGATGGGCGTGCACCCCGCATCGCGCATCCGGTTCACGAGCGTGGTGAAGTAGTCACAGTCCGTCGCGGTCAGGAACATGGTCAGGCCTCCCGAGGGCGACCATCGGGCGATGGGGGCATGGAACGCCCGCGAACCGGCGCGGGTGCGCTGGCCGTTCCCGGATTCGGGGCGGGTTGCGACCCCCCGGCGCGGGACCTACGCTCCCGACTCGCCGTCCCGCGCTCGACGCGCGTCGGCGAATCGACACCATCCCCAGGAGGGTCAACGTTGGAACGTCTCAAGGCTGTGATGCTGTTCGGCGCACCCGGTACGGGCAAGGGCACCCAGGGGAAGATGATCGGCGGGCTGCCGGGCTTCTTCCACCACTCGTCGGGCGACGTCTTCCGCAACCTCGACCCTCAGTCGGAGATCGGCAAGACCTTCTTCCACTACTCGACGCGTGGCGAGCTCGTGCCCGACGACGTGACCATCACCGTCTGGCACGAGAACATCAAAGCCCAGCAGGTGGTCGGCGCCTACCGCCCGAACCGCGACCTGCTCGTGCTCGATGGCATCCCGCGCAACGCGGCTCAGGCCGCCATCATGGACCAGCACTGCGAGGTGCTCGGGCTCGTCCACCTCACGTGCGACGACCCCACGCCCATCTTCGAGCGACTGCGCCAGCGGGCGCTCAAGGAGAACCGCCCGGACGACGCGAAGGACGAGGTGATCCGCAGGCGCTGGGAGGTCTACGAGGGCGAGACCAAGCCCGTGCTCGGTCACTACGACGCATCGCTCGCGCACAAGATCGACGCGATCGGTGCGCCCGTCGAGGTACTCGCGCGCGTGCTCGCGGTCGTCGCGCCGCTCCACGCGGGCAACCTGGGCTGAGCGTCACCTGACGAAGAGCATCTCTTGGTACTTGGGCATGGGCCACAAGTCGTCCGCGACGTTGCGCTCCAGTTCATCGCAGAGCTCACGCACGTCGTTCATCTTGGGAATGATGTTGTCGCGCACCGCAACCGCGTGCTTGAGCTCCGACTTGTACCCGTTGCCCGCGATCGCCTCGTCGAGCGCGGACGTGGCCGCCTTGGCGCGGCGCACGAGGTCCGCGTAGTCCTCAAGGTCGGCGCGCAGGTCCGAGCAGTCGACGCCCGCGGCTTCGGTCGCCGCGACCGCCTCGGCGATCTCGGTCTGGTAGCGCAGCGCCGCGGGGATGATGCTCGTACGGGCGATCTGGGACGTCATCGACGCCTCGATCGAGATCTCCTTGGCGTACTGCTCGAGGTAGACGTTGTAGCGCGACTGGAGCTCCGCCTTGCTGAGCACACCGTGTTTCGAGAGGACGCCGATGGCCTCCTTCTTGACGAGCTCGGGGAGGGCATCAGGGGTGTTGCGCAGGTGGGGCAGGCCCCGCTTCTCTGCTTCCTTGTGCCAGGCCTCATCGTAGTTGTCGCCGTTGAAGATGACACGCTTGTGGTCCTTGATGATCTTGCCAAGGACGTTCTTGACCGCGGTGCGGCGTTTGGCGTCGGTCGGGTTCGCGCCCGCCGCCTTCCTGAGCTCATCGGTGATGTGCGCCAGCGCATCGGCCACGATCGTGTTGAGCACGATGTTGGGCCACGCCACCGTCGACGACGACCCGAGCGCGCGGAACTCAAACTTGTTGCCCGTGAAGGCGAAGGGCGAGGTGCGGTTGCGGTCGCCCGTGTCCTTCTGCAACTGCGGGAGGGTCTTCGCGCCGAGGTCGAGCCGGCGCTTCGAGGGCGTCGTCTTGGGCGTGCCCTTCTCGAGCTGATCGATGATCGACTGGAGCCCGTCGCCCAGGAAGATCGAGAGGATCGCGGGCGGCGCCTCATTGGCGCCCAGGCGGTGATCGTTGCCCGCGTCCGCGATCGACGCACGGAGCAGCCCAGCCTGCATGTCCACCGCACGCACGACGGCGCACAGGAACACGAGGAACTGCATGTTGGTGTGCGTCTCGTCCTGGGGATCGAGCAGGTTGATCCCCGTGTCGGTCGACATCGACCAGTTCGAGTGCTTGCCGCTCCCGTTGACGCCCGCGAAGGGCTTTTCGTGGAGGAGGCACTCGAGCCCGAAGTGCGGGGCGACGCGCTCGAGCGTCTGCATGATGAGCTGCTGGTGGTCGGAGGCGATGTTGAGACTCGAGAACGTCGGTGCGATCTCGTACTGGCCCGGGCTGACCTCGTTGTGGCGGGTCTTCACGGGCACGCCCAGCCTGTAGAGTTCCTCCTCGCACGCGGACATGAAGCGCAGCACGCGCTCGGGGATTGCGCCGAAGTAGTGGTCTTCGAGTTGCTGGTCCTTCGCGGATGGCGAGCCAAAGAGCGTCCGCCCCGCGAGCAGGAGGTCCGGACGCGACAGGTAGTACCGCCGATCGATCAGGAAGTACTCCTGCTCGGCGCCGCACGTCGCGGTGACCCGCCCGACGCCGTCGGCGGCGTCGAAGAACTCGAGCACCCGCAGCGCCTGCTTCGACAGCGCATCCATCGAGCGGAGCAAGGGCGTCTTCAGGTCCAGCGCGTGCCCGTCGTACGCCACGAACACGCTCGGGATGCAGAGCGTGACCGTATCGCCCGAGCGCCTCAGGAAGACGGGGCTCGTCGCGTCCCACGCGGTGTAACCACGCGCCTCGAACGTCGCGCGGAGCCCGCCCGACGGGAAGCTCGACGCGTCGGGCTCGCCCTGGATGAGTTGGGCGCCCGAAAACTCCGCCATCGACGACGAGGGGTCGCGCGGCACGAGGAACGTATCGTGCTTCTCCGCGGTCACCCCCGTCAGCGGTTGGAACCAGTGCGTGTAATGGGTCGCGCCCTTCTCGATCGCCCAGTCCTTCATGGCGTTGGCGACGGTGTCCGCGGTGCTCTGGTCGAGCCGCTCGCCGATCGTCATCGTGCGCTGGACCGCGCGGAACACGTGCTTGGGCAGCCGCTCCTGCATCACATCGGGCGTAAAGACGTCGCACGCGAACACCCTGACGGGGTCGGCGGTCGACGTGTCGCGCTGGTGGCGGCGCTCGGTGTTGGCGGCAACTGCGAGGAGGGTCTCCTGACGGACGCGGGCGTCTGTCATATCTCTTTCTGCTCTCCCTGCCCTGCTTGGGGCCTGATAGGGGGTGGAACCGATCCGGGTACCACAGGATAGCGGCCCCTAACTCGTTCTCTACCGCAATCGTCAGGTGGTCCACCGCCGCCGCACCCGGCCGGCTTAGTCCTTGACCCCCTCGACCCGACCCTCATCGGTGTACTTCGTCAGCGCCGCGTTGAGGTCCACCTCGCAGATGTTCGCGAGGGTCGCGAGCCACGCGAGCACATCCGCAAACTCCTCGCCCAGATTGGCCCGCTGCGCGGGCGTGGGCGACTTGCCGGGCCCGGCCTCCTGGAGCGCCGTCGCCAGTTCCCCCACCTCCTCGATGAACCACATGAACGTGCCCGCGGCCCCGCGGGCGGAGTCGGTCGCGTAGTAGCGCTCACGGATCAGGTCCTGGAAGGCACGCACAGTGAGGTCAGTCATGCGCACAACCCTACCGCGCCCCCCGCTCCTCCTGCTCGCACACCCGGCGGGCCTCCGCCTCGCTCAGAAGAGGGAAGCTGGTCTGGCCCGTCCGGAGCATCAGGCGGATGTAGGGCTCGCAGAGCCCGCAAGTGGCGGCGCACCCCGTCCGGGAGCGGAGCGCCTCGAAGCCGAGCCCCTCCCGGGTGGCGAGATCGCGCAAGTCCGCGAAGCTCCGTTCCTTGCACACGCACCGATCGACCCGCACACCGTCCTCCACTAAGGTCACACGCTAGGCCACCTGAGGACTCCCCATGCCCACGATCGACCTCCGCTCGGACACCGTGACCCAACCGACCCTCCAGATGCGCCAGGCCATGATGGACGCCCCGCTTGGCGACGACGTGCTGGGCGACGAGCCGACGGTCCAGGCGCTCGAGGAGAGGGTCGCAACCTTGCTGGGTAAGGAGGCGGCGCTCTTTGTCCCATCGGGGACCATGGCCAACCAGCTCGCCATACGCGTTCACACCCAGCACGGCGATGAGATCATCGCCCACATTGGCTCGCACATCTACCAGTACGAGACCGGAGCGCCCGCTGCGCTTTCCGGATGCACGTTCGCGTTCGCGGATGGGGCGCGTGGGCGGTTCACGCCCGACGACCTCGATGCGCTGATCCGCCCGCTCGATCACCACTTCCCCCCCTCGCGCCTCGTCGTCATCGAGAACACGCACAACAAGGGTGGCGGGGCGGTCTGGCCCCTGGACGAGTTGCGGGCGGTGTGCGCACGGGCCGGGGAGCACGGACTCGCCCGTCACCTCGACGGGGCACGCCTGTGGAACGCGTGCGCAGCGACGGGCCTCGCTCCTGCGCAGTACGCAGCCCACTTCGACACGGTCTCGTGCTGCTTCTCGAAGGGGCTCGGCGCGCCGGTCGGGTCGGCGCTCGCGGGGCCCGCGGACCTCATCCAGAAGGCGCGTCGCTTCCGCAAGATGCTGGGCGGCGCGATGAGGCAGTCGGGCATCCTCGCGGCGGCGGCGATCTACGCCCTCGACCACCACGTCGACCGCCTCGCGGACGACCACGCCAACGCGAGGCGCCTCGCGGAAGGGCTTGCGCGGATCGATGGCATCACCATCGACCTCACGGAGGTCGAGACAAACATCGTTTACTTCGACGTCGATGCCCGCACCGCCGCGGGTGATCTCTGCGCCTCGCTCGACGCTCAGGGCATCCGGATGTTGGCGACCGGGCCGGGGCGCATCCGCGCAGTGACCAACCTCATGGTGGAGTCGGCCATGATCGGGCCCGCGCTCGACGGAATAGCCCGCGCCCTGAGATGAGACAGGGCGGGGTACATGCACCCCGCCCCGCCGCTGAGTCCGTGGTGTGCGACTCAGCCGCCGAAGTGCGTCTCAATGAACTCGCTGATCACGGTCGCAACGTCGACGTACGGCCCACCGACGCCCGTGTAGCTGAACGTGTTGGCGCGGACGCTCGTGCCCGGGGTGCGGAAGTACGTCACGGTCGTTGTGGGGAGGTCCGCGACCTGGCCAACGCCGTCATCGAGGCTCGCGGCCCCGGCCTGGCCCAGCGCGATGCGGAATGCATCGATCGTCTCCGGGTCGACGACCGCAACCTCGGTCTGGTTGAACTCCGCGGGCGGGCCGCCGAAGTCCGTGAGTTCGGACAGGGCGACGAGCCCATCGGTATAGACGACGAGATTGATGTGCACGGTCCCGCCGAACGTCCCACCGCTCACGTCATAGATCAGCACGGGCTGGCGGTCGAACTGCCCCGCCGCGGCCTGCGCCTCCGGGCCCCCCGCCGCCACCGCCTCGGGCAGATGTGCCCCGACCAGCAATCCCAGGGCGATCCCACAAGCGCCCGTGCAGGCCGCTATCTTCCACAGTCTCATGGCGAACTCCTTCCGTCCCGTCAGGGACAATGCGGCCGGTCACAAGGCCGATCGCCTGCGTGACCGGTCCCCCACAAGACACACATAGGATGCGCGGGATCGCCCAGACCGGCAAGGCGAATCCGGGAGAACCTCATGGCGCCTGACTCTGTCGCACTCGAACAACTGCTCGTCGCACCCACGGAGGCTGCGCGCCTGGCGGATCGCGACCCCCACACGGAACCAGAGGTTGCGCGGCAGGACGCGGAACAGCAGACCGCTGCCAACGTCGAGGAGATCACCGAACTCCAGCGGCGCCTGTGGGCACAGGGGAAGCACGCCCTGCTCGTCGTCCTCCAGGGTATGGACGCCGCGGGGAAGGACGGGCTCACCCGCAAGGTGTTTGGCCCGCTCAACCCCGCGGGCGTGAGCGTCACATCGTTCAAGGCGCCGACCTGGCGCGAGCTGAAGCACGACTTCCTCTGGCGCGTCCACCAGCACGCGCCCGCGAAGGGGCGCATCGCGATCTTCAACCGCTCCCACTACGAGGATGTGCTTGTCGTCCGCGTGGATGAGCTCGCGCCCGAAGCGACGTGGCGGGCCCGCTACGGGCACATCAACGCCTTCGAGCACCTCCTCACCGACTCGGGCACAACGATCCTCAAGTTCTTCCTCCACATCTCCGCGCAGGAACAGCGCGAACGCCTCATCAAGCGCATCGAGAACCCGGACAAGCGATGGAAGCACTCCGCGGACGACTTCCGCAAGCGCTCCAAATGGACCACCTATATGGAGGCGTACGAGGAGGCGCTGACGCGCTGCTCCACGCCCCACGCCCCGTGGCGCGTGATCCCCGCGGACCGGAAGTGGTACCGCAACCTGCTCGTGTCCAAGGTCGTCCTGCGCACGCTCCGCGACATCGACCCGCGATATCCCGAGGCGGGTATCTCAGAAGCGGAGCAACGCCGACTGCTCGACCACCCCTAGGGCTATCGCTCCGCGAGGTCGTGCTGCAAGACGATCGATGTGGGCATGGGCGGGTACTTCATCACGAAGCGGAAGCCCACGAAGTCGTTGGCGTCCCACCCCATGCGCTGGTGCACCGCTTGGACGATGTCGGGGTAGCGAGGGATGAGGGGAGTCGCGACGACCGCGGGCTGCCCGATCCCCTGGATGTGCTCCGCGATTGGGAGGACGTCCGCGTCCTCTCCTTCCATAGGTTCAGGCCCGCCCATGAGGCGCCCGAGCACGCGCACGCGCGGGCGCATCGCGAAGGCGAGGTCACGATGGATCTGGAGGTCGGCCACGAGCCACTCGACGGGGAGTTGGAGCGGGACGGCGTGCTCGCCGAACGTGTTGGCTTCGTCGCGATAGATGGAGGCGAACTGATGGGAGCACTCGCCATAGACCCAGGAATGGAGGCCCCTGTTGCCGATGGGCCCGGGGGGGAGCTGGTACCTGGTGGAAGCGCCGGCCGATACACGCCTGAATGACGGGATGGGCTTCGAGCAGAAGCTCCGCATGAGCATGAGCGGGTCATCGTCGCCCGAGTCCTCGATGGGCAGGGGCGTCGCCGCCTCGCGCGCCGACCCATCGTCGTTGTACGCGAACCGCATGAAGAACGGGACCGATGCATCGGCGCGGAGCCTGCGCACATCGAGCAGCCCGCCGACGCTCGCGGTGTCGAGCATGGTTGCATCGTCCGCGTGGGGCGCGAGGAAGAACGACGCCATCCGCACGCGCGCCTGGACACCCCAGATCGCGCTGTTGCCCTGGAACGCCATCTTGCGGGTCGAATGGAGGTGCTCGGTGGGCACCTTCTCTGGCGCACCGCTCGACAGCACGAGCTGAAGCGTCGAGCGATCACCCAGGTGCACCTCGATCACCCGCTCCAGCTGCGCGACCGCCTCGTGCGTCGCCTCGACGGACGCCGCGGGCGCTCCGCCACGCTCGAGCGCATCGAGCGCCGTGCGCATCCCCGCGCTGCCCGGCACGTTGGGGAGCACTTCGTGGGGCTCGGTCACGGTGGCGATCTTCGACAGCTTCCACGCCAGGTTCTTGTTGATCCCGAATCGGCGTGAGATGTCCTGCGGGCGCCCCGGGTCGGCCCCGACCGCGGAGAGCAGTTCGGTCAACGCCCCGCGCACCCTCTGTACCGCCTGTCCGACCGCGGAATCAAACGTGGTCTCGTTCGGGTCGGTCGTCTGCTGGATCAAAGTGGTAGCCCTTTGTTCGGATACCTAGCGGGTCGCCTCCACATACAGCCTAGCCCCGTTCTGGAACCCGGCAACGGTTCCCCCAGACTTTCCCTGGGGAAATTTGACGGGAAGAGGAACAGGAGTACACTCATCGGAGTATTGGTCCATGAGTGCGCCCCAGGGTGGGACGCTGCCCGCATGAGAGATGAAGGGCCCGGTGAGGCCCGCAGGAGGAGTTCCGGATGAAGAACGTCTGTCTGATGGCCTTGGCCGCGTGCGCCCTGCCCGCGATTGCCAACGCCGAGATTGTGAAGGTCGAGATCGCTGGCGAGTTCGAGTTCAACTCCGTGAACTCGGGGCCGATCGGCGACGCGAACACCGGCGACGCCATGGTGTTCTCGTTCCTGCTCGACTCCGGTGACTTCGTGGACAGCAACAACTTCCCCGTGCGTGGCTACGCCATCGACCAGGCGTCGTTCCAGGTCCAGGCGGGCGCCAATACCTTCGGCATGGCCAACCCCTACCCCGCGGGCCAGACCCCCTACTTCATCGTCCGCAACGACGACCCCGCGGTCGATGGCTTCTTCCTCGGCACGAGTATCGATGGCTTCCCCAACGGCGTCGCCACCGACCAGCCGGGCGCGTTCGGACCGTTCCACGCGATCTTCAACGTCGCGTACGACACCGATCCCCTCTCGTCGCTCGACATCGTTGATGCCGCGGGGGTCTATGACTTCACGGGCCTGACCAGCTTCAACATGGGCTTCGAGGATGGGCCGTTCCAGCCGGTCGGCGGCCTGTTCGAGTCGCTCACGATCACCGTCATCCCGGCGCCCGGGGCGGGCCTCCTCCTGGCGGGCGCCCCGCTGGTCGCGATGCGTCGCCGCCGCGGCTGATCGGCGCTGATCCAACTTGCAGAACATGAAGGCCCGACTGCCCACCGCCATGACCGCGGACAGTCGGGCCTTTCTTGTTGCCCGCCCGGCGGATGTACGATCGCGGCATGGCAACCCGCTGCGCCTGGGCCAAGACAGACCTTTCCATCCCCTACCACGACCGCGAGTGGGGCGTGCCCGTGCACGACGATGCGGTGCTTTTCGAGTTCCTCATCCTCGAGGGGGCGCAGGCGGGGCTTTCGTGGGAGACGATCCTCGCCAAGCGCGATCGGTACCGGGAGGTGTATGAAGGGTTCGATCCGGCGCGCGTCGCTCGGTTCACGCCGGCGCGCCAAGCCGGGCTCCTCAACGATGCGGGGATCATCCGCAACCGAGCCAAGGTCGCCGCTTCGGTGCAGAACGCCAAGGCGTTCCTGCGCATCCAGGACGAGTTCGCTTCGTTCGATGCCTACCTGTGGGAGCACAGCCCGGCTGCGGGCGGCCCATTCGTGAACCGGTTCCGGTCGATGGGCGATGTCCCGGCGCAGACGGAGCGCTCGCTCGCGCTCTCCAGGGACCTCAAGAAGCGCAGCTTCAACTTCGTTGGCCCGACGATCTGCTACGCGTTCATGCAGGCGGTGGGCGTGGTCAACGACCACCTCGTGACCTGCCCGCGTCACCTCCACCTTTCTGGCTGACCGGGCTACTTGTTGGAGTCCTTCTGCTCTTTGGTGCGCCCTTCCTTCTTCCGCTGCTTGTTCACGGTGCGGGCGGCGATCTCCTCCGCGCGATCGTCGCTGCGCCCCTGCTCCTTCTCACTCTGCTTCACGTGCTCGTACTGGCGCTCGTCCTTCTTGCTCCATGACTTCGGCATGGTCTTCTCCTTCTCTCGTGGATCACTCGGAGCGGCAAGCCCTCCGGACCTTTGGATATGTACGCTCGCGCATGACCGGCGCATGTGAGCAATCGACCGTAATCCGATCGGGGACACGAGAGCCGGGGCCCTTGGGGCCCCGGCGGTGTTTGGATCCTGGTTGGACGGGACGCGGTGCGCCTACCTGTCGCTGTCCTCGATGCCCATGCCCGAGCGGTTCGGGCTCTTGGGACGCGTGGGCGGCGTGTACGGGTTGCGCCGCACCTCTTCGAGGATCACGTCGATCGCGGTGTCGAGCTGCGGGTCGCCGCCGTCCACCATGAGCGCCGGGTCGTCGATGACTTCGATGTCGGGGTCGACGCCGTGCCCCTCGATACCCCACGTGCCATCGGGCTCGTAGTAGCCGAAGGTCGGCACGGCGGTGTAGCCGCCATCGATGAGGCCCGGGTTGCCCGAGATGCCGACGAGGCCGCCCCATGTGCGCGTGCCGATGAGCTTGCCGAGCCCCGACTGGCGGAACAGCGCGGGGAACATGTCGCCGCCCGAGCCCGCGGCGCCGTTGATGAGCATGACCTTGGGGCCCTGGTGCGAATCGGGCGGCCACGCCCAGTCGGTCCCGTCGCGCACGCGCCAGTAGTTGGTGCGGGGGCGGTTAAGGAGCTCGATGAATCGGGTGGGGATCTGGCCGCCGCCGTTCCAGCGCTCGTCGATGATGAGCGCATCCTTGTCGCGCTGGCCGTAGAACTGGCGGAAGAGATCGTTCTGCCCATCGACGCCCGTGTTGGGGACATAGATGTAGCCGACCCTGCCGCCCGTGCGGTAATCGACGTGCTGCCGGTTGTCCTCGATCCAGGCGCGGTAGCGCAGGTTCTGGTCGTTGCCCATGGGCGTGACGAGCACATCACGCGCCTCGTCGTCCATGAACGGCTTCTTGGACACCGTCAGTTCCGTCACCTTGCCCGCCAGACCCTGGAACGCGGCCCACGGGTTGCGATCGGTCGGGACGGGCGTGCCGTTGACCGCGAGGAGGTAGTCGCCCTCCTCGACGTTCACGCCCGGCGCGCGGAGCGGGTTGCGTGCGTCGGAATCCCACGCGGCGCCCTCGTGGATCGTGGCGAAGCGGTAGGCGGACTCCCCACCCTCGCTCGCCAGCTCGAAATCGGCGCCGAGCAGGCCGACGTTGCGCGAGGGCTGATCCTCGACATCGCCGCCCCAGTAGTACGCGTGGCCCACGTTGAGCTCCGCGATCATCTCACCGATGAGGTAAGACAGGTCCTCGCGCGAGGACGCATCGGTGAGCATCGCGGCGTAGCGGTCGTAGACCGCGGGCCAGTCCACGCCGTGCATGGTGGGCTCGTAGAAGAAGTCGCGGTGGATGCGCCACGCGTCGCGGAGCATCTGCGCCCACTCTTCCTTGGGGTTGACGCGATAAGTCATGGCGTCGGTGGGGACCATCTTGCCAAACGACTGCCCGGGCGATGCCTTGACGGCCGCGACGCCGTTGGGCCCGCGGACGCCGAGCGACTTGCCGTCGGCCGACATCTCGAACTGCATTGCGCCGCCCAGGACCTGCCGCTCGCCCTCCTCGTGGTCGTCGATGTCGAACATCTTGATCGCGGGCATAGGGGTGGCGGCGCGCATGTAGAAGAGCTTGTTGCCATCGTTCACCGCGAGGTTCCAGAAGCGCCCCGCCTCGATCGGGAGGGCAATGGCGCGCCGCTGGAAGCCGTCCAGGTCGATCTCGACGACCTCGACGGCCTCGTCCGACTCGACCGCGTCGGCATCGGGCTCCTCATCGGTGCGCTCGATGCGGAAGGTGCCGCTGATGCCCAGCGCGTCGATCTCCCAGGTGCCCTCGATGACGTCTCCATCGAGCGTGCCCTCGACGACGCTCGTCACGCCGTTCTCCGTGCGGCTCGCGGTGAACCTGCCCGAGCCCTCGTCGAACTCAATGGAGTCGTAGGGGCTTGTCTCGCCCATCGCCTCGGACGAGCCGGCGATGCCGCCGTCTTCATCGACGATGAAGGTCATCGCGATGTCCATCTTGCCGCCGGGGATCATGTTCTCGGGGCCCGTCGCGGTGCCGCGCCACACGCCGTGGAGGGGGTGCTGGTCCTCGTCCGCCTCGTCGTCGTCGTCGGCCTCCGCGTCGTCCCCCTCGTCCTCGTCGGCGTCGGCTTCGTCATCGTCGTCGTCCCACTCCTCGACATCGACCTCGGGGAGGAATGGGTCCTCGACGTCGTTGCGGAGCGCGACCGCGAGGATCTTCTGGGTGTCGTCGTAGACGAAGGTCGTGTCGACCTCAGAGTACGAAGGTGCAAACTGCTCGGTTGAGACGTAGTAGAGGAAGCTGCCCTTGCGGTCGAAAGTCGGGTGGCTCGCGTCGAAGAACGGATCGGTCACGGTGTGCTTCTCGCCCGAGTCCGTGTCGTAGAGCACGACGGCGCGCTGCTGGTTCTCCTGCGACTCCGCGAAGGTGATCCACCGCGAGTCGTGCGACCAACTGACCGGGGGGCGCTCGGCGTAGCGGTCTGTCGTGACGAGGGTGTTCTCGCCCGACTCGATGTCGAGGAGGAGGAGCCTGCCCGACTTGTCGTAGTTGACGAGCGTCTCCGAGTCGGGCGACCAGGCGCCGAGGTAGCGGAACATCTCGCCGTCGTCGGTGAGCTGGCGGGTCTCGCCCTTGCCATCGGACTGGGTGACATAGACCTCATACTCGCCCGACTTGTCGGACAGGTAGGCGATCCACTTGCCATCGGGCGACCAGACGGGGTCGCGCTCGGCGCTGCCCGAGGTGCCCGTGAGGTTGCGCGAGATGCCCTTCTCGGCGGGGAGGGACCAGATGTCGCCCCGCGCCTCGATCGCGAAACGCTTGGCGGTGGGGCTCACCGCGCCGTCTGAGATGAACTCGGAGAAGTCGACGTCGTGGGGGCGCACGCCCTCGCGGTCGCCCGGCACGCTGATGCGGATGGCCTTGGCGCGCTCGCGCGACGAGGCAAGGCTCAGGAGGTAGAGCTCGGGGCCCGCCTGGAAGACGATCTCGCCCCGCCCATCGGCGCCGGGGCCCATCGAGGGCCACTTCACGTCGTAGTCGGTGAAGTTGGTGATCTGCGTCTTGGCGCCGGAGCCCATGTCGTACTTCCACAGGTTGAGGCGGTGCTCGGGCCCCGCGTCGGAGAGGAAGTAGAGCGTGTTGGCGTGCCACATCGGCTGGGTGTCGGTGCCCTCCCAATCGGTGGCGCGGCGCGACTCGTTGGTCTCGAGGTTGAAGAGCCAGATGTCGGACGCGAGCCCGCCGCGGTAGCGCTTCCACGTGCGGAAGTCGCGGTTGTAGGGCGTGTAGGCGAGCCAACTGCCATCCGGGCTGATCGCGCCCGCCGCGCCGTACGGCACGGGCAGCTTCTCGGGCAGCCCGCCGCTCTGATCGACCGTGAAGAGCTGGGTCTGCCTGCGCAGGCCCGCCATCCCATTGGCGTAGTAGAGGAGGTCGCCATCGGGCGTCCAGTCGCACAGGACCTCGCCCGTGGGGTGGTGGGTCACGCGCTCGGCGAGCCCGCCCGTGGTCGGGATGACATAGAGGTCGCGCCCGCCCTCGTAGTTGCCCACGAAGGCGATCTTCGAGCCGTCGGGGCTGAAGCGGGGGAAGCCCTCGCGCCCGGGGGGAGCCGCGAGCGGGCGGGCTTCGCCGCCGTCGCGCGAGACGGTCCAGATGTCGTTCTGGTAGACGAACGCGATGTGCGTCTTGCTGACATCCGGATACATGAGCATCGCGGCGTCGGGCGTGGTGTTCTGTGCCAGGGCGCAGGACGTGGCCCCGGCGGACAACGCCACAGCCAGAGCGGGAACAGGGAACTTCGGGCGCATGGGTACCTCCTTGCGGGCGTCATTGGGATTCCGCCCGCGTGCTTGCGATGCCCATACTACCGGCCCACCGCCGTCGGGTGGCGTCGCCCGTCAGGGCAGCCGCTCCACCAGGTCGTCGACCGCCGCCCTGAGCTGGGCGTCGAACCCGCGCTGCTCGTCCTCGGGCGTCTGCTCGACGACGATGTCGGGCATGGCCCCGTTGTTCTCCATGTCGGTGCCGTCCATCAGGTACCACCCGCGGAAGGGCAGGCGGACGAAGGTGCCATCGATGAGGCGCGTCCCGCCGGTCGAGATGACGCCGCCGTAGGTCTGCTGGCCGACGAGGTTGCCACGCCCGATCGCCTTGAACGCGTGCGACACGATCTCCGCGTTGGAGAAGCTGTTCTCGTTGCAGAGCATGTTGGTCGGGCGGGTGTAGCGCTGGATGAACAGGCGGTCCTGTGGGTAGCCGTCGGTGTGCGAGGGGTCGGCGCCCCGCGGCACGGTGTAGGCGTGGGGCGTCACCGCGAGTGAGGCGATCACGCGGTCGGCGGTGCTGCCGCCGCCGTTGTTGCGCACATCGATGAGCAGCCCGTCCTTGCCATCGACCGCCGCGAACAGGTCGCGCTCGAACTCGTAGAGCGAGCTCTGGTTCATCGAGCGGATGTGGAGGTAGCCGATACGCCCGCCCGACCACTCATCGACCATGGCGGCCTTGTCGAGTTGCCACTGGTTGTAGCGCAGGCCCGCCTCGGCGCCGTAGCTGATGGGCGTGATGAGGAGGTCGAGGTCGACGGGATCGGGCGCGGCCTCGATCGACCGGCGGACCGTCACGATCGTCTCATCGCCGATGCGTCCCTTGAGCAGGCCGCCGAGCGTATCGCCCGGCTCGACGGGCTCGAGTTCGATGCCCACGATCACATCGCCCGGCTTGAGCGCCATCTCGCCCTTGTCGGCAGGCCCGTTGGAGAGCACGCGCGTGACGACGAACCCGCCGTCGGTGGGCTCGGTGTCGACCCCGAGCCGCCCGAAGCTCAGGTCGTTCTCCCGGTCCTCTCCCGGCGGGCGGATGCCCAGGTGCGAAGCGTTGAGTTCGCCGATGAAGCGCCCCGCGAAGTAGCCGAACTCGTCGGGCGTGTGGGCCCGGCTGACCGCCTCGTGGTACTGCTCGGTCAGCGCGGGCCAGTCCAGGTCCTTCATCGTCGGGTGGTAGAAGGTGTCGCCCAGGATGCGTGAGGCCTCCCAGAACTTCTGGCTCGATTGCGCGGCGAGGTCGATCTCCATGGTCGCGCTGATGTTGATGGTCTCGGCCTTGCCCCCATCGACGCCCATCGTCCCGGCTCGCCCGCCCGAGATGTAGACGAGCTTGGAGCCGTCGAGGCTCAGGTGCTGGACGTCCGCGCCGCCCCGGAGCCGCTTGCTCTCCGAGCCGTCCCACTTGATCGAATAGACGCCGCGCCCATCGTCTCCCGTCCCGCTGAAGATCATCCTGTCGCCCGCGGGTGTGACGCGCAGGTCGCCCTCGCTGCCGTTCATCGACGTGACCCGGCGGAGGCGCAGGTAGGCATCGTCGAGTTCGAGGCCCTCGCCCGCGACCGCGGGCTCGTCGGCCTCATCCTCGCCGTCGTCCTCGTCGGACCCGTCATCCTCGGGCTCATCCATCTTCGGCTTCAACGGCTTCCGCTTCTTGGCCGCCTTGCCCGCCTCTTCGAAATACGCATCGCGCTCCTGAGGTGTCATCGCCTCGAGGTCCTCATCAAGGAAGACCATCCAGATGTCGTACTCCTCGTTGATGCGCTCGCTCTGGAACGCGAGGACCTTGCCATCGCCCGACCATTGCGGCCCCCAGTCGTTGTCCGGGTGGCGCGAGATGTTGACCGCGTCCCACGACCCGTCGATTGGCATGATCCAGACGTCCGCGTTGAAGTCGCGGTCCTGATGGGCGACCGCCATCATCGAGCTGTCGGGGCTCCACGCGATGTCCATCCATTGGTCCCACGTCTGGACGAGCGGCGTGGCCTCGCCCGACTCCAAATCGAGGATCATCAGGTCGCCACGTGTGCGCCGGAACGCGAGCTTCGACCCATCGGGGCTCGGCATAGGTGCGTGGTCGTTGGACGCGCTCTGCACGACGGGCTCGATCGTGAAACGGATCGCATCGTGCCATCGGTCGGCGGGGTTGTCCTTCGGCTCCTTCTTCTTGTCCTCGTCCTTTGAATCCTCCTCGTCGTCGCCCTCATCTGTATCGCCGGAGTCCTCGCCCTCGTCTTCACCCGCGTCCGCTTCGTCATCGGCATCGCCGGCGTCCGCTTCTTCGGGGTCCCCTTCCTCAGGCTCCTCTTCCTCGGGCGGCACGATGGCCTCCGCGAAGCGCTCCTTCAACTCGCCGCGCGTCAGCTCGACGGTCGCGGCGTAGATCGACTCGGTCCCGTCCGTATCGCTCACGAAGTAGAGCTTCATGCCATCGGGCGACCACGCGATGTCCCGCTCGCGGGCGTGCGTGTCGGTGACCCGTCGCGTCGGGCTGCCGTCCTTCACGTTGCGAACGAACAGCTCGCCGTACGCCACGACCGCGAGGACCTCGCCATCGGGGCTCAGCGCCGCCTCGCTCACCTCGCCGCTCACGTTCTTCAACTCAACGGCGTCACCCGCGTCCTGGGGCGCGGTGACCGTGATCGCGATCGGCTCGCTGCCGGGCGAGCGCAGGTCGAGCGTGTAGATGGTGTCCCAGACAGTGAAGACCGCGGCGCTGCCGTCCCACGCGGTATCGACCTCGAGCACGCCCTGGCCCTTAAAGTTCGTCAGGCGGCGACCCGCGGCGGACACGTTGTCGCCCGCCGACTTGCGGAACAG
Source organism: Phycisphaerales bacterium (assembly GCA_965228605.1). Classification (GTDB taxonomy): domain Bacteria; phylum Planctomycetota; class Phycisphaerae; order Phycisphaerales; family UBA1924. Next base: position 1,067,585 of record OZ245825.1, on the reverse strand, counting down.
GTTCCACGTGTTCTCGTAGCGGTCAGAGACGTAGAGCAGGTCATCGCCGCCGACCCAATGCGCCTTGCCATCGTTGCCATCCCAATCGGTCACCCTGCGGAAGCGGTCGCCCGAAGCGTCGTAGACCCAGACATCGCGGTCCGCGGGGCCGCGATAGCCGCGACGCGTCCACGATGAGCCGCCCCGCGTCAGCGCAACGCGTCGCCCATCGGCGCTCTCGACGGGGTGCGCGCCGAACGCACCGTTGATGCGTTCGATCGGCCCGCCCTCGACGCTCACGCGGTACGGGCGCACGCCCCGGTACACATCGCCCTCCATCGACGCGTCGAAGAGCACCCACCGCCCGTCCGCGCTCCACCCTGAGAGGTTGAGCGAGCGGTCGGTGTCGGTGATGCGGTGCACGTCGGACCCGTCGGGGCGCATCAGGAAGATGTTGTCGCCGCCGTCGCGCGTGGAGTTGAAGGCGATCCACTGTCCATCGGGCGACCAGGCGCTGAGCGTGTCGTTGTTGGGGTGGCTCGTCAGGCGCTGGGCCTGCCCGCCGCCCGCGTCCACCACCCACAGGTCGCCACGCCATGAGAACGTGAGCCGCGCCCCATCGGGGCTCATCGCGGGGTAGCGGGGCAAATCAACCGTGCCCCCTTCTCCACCCTGCGCCTCGGCATGCGGCGTAGCCAGCAACCAGAACACAACCCCGACGAACAGCATCGACCAACGCATGGATTACACCTCCGGCAAGACAGGCCCGAGCAGTGCGGGCCGAAGTGGTCCTAAGGGTAGTGTGTTGCGCGAGCGAGGTTGCGGGTCACGCCATCGGGCCTGGCCCGGTGCTCGCTGGCGCCGTCTCCGCCCGCACGCGGGCGTGGCGACGCCTCACCCGCTCCGCGAGGAGAAGCCCCGTGCCCAACACCACGAACGGCAGCCCGCCGGCCACGATCAACGCGTTCCTGCGCATGCCATCGCGAAGTTCGTCCTCATCGGTCTCGACGCCGAGCGTGCCATCGGACGCGGAGGTGTAGATGTTCGAGATGTCCGCGAGGATGAACGCAGCGCCCGTCCCGCCGACCGCGATGCCGATCGTCAAGAGGATCATGCCGAGGATACGTCTGGGCGTCATGGGCGGATCGTACAGCGCGGGGCGGACGACCGCGATGTGGAGGTCAACCCGCGAAACGGCCCCGACGCGCTTCCCGCGCCGAGGCCGTGCTTCGTGAGGGCGTATCAGTCGCCCGACGGAGGCTTGGGCGTGTGCCTCAGGACCGTCAGACGATCTAGCAACCGGTCCCGAAGTTCGCGAGCACGCCGTTCAGGTCAAGCGAGTCCACAACGCCATCGCCGTTGACATCACCGCTTGTGCCCGGGTCCACCGCGTCGCCGAATGAGCCGAGCACCGCGTTGAGGTCTGTTGAGTCAACGGCCTGGTCGCCGTTGGCATCGCCTTCGCAAACAGGGGGCAGCGGAGCCTCGAATGCACCGATGACAATCTCTCCGAAGATGTTCGAGTTGGAGTCGAAGTTCTGTCCACCCGCGATGATGCCAAAAGAGTAGCCGTCGTGGACTTCTAATGAAGCAGAGCCCGAAAACTCGAACGGCGCAGGCACATCTTGGAACGCCACGAGGTCGATCAGTTCGGTCCCATCCGGGCCGTCTGCAAAGAGCTGAAGCTCGCCAAAGGAAGACGCGAAGGCGTGGAAGCCCGCCCATGCCCACTCAAACGAAGCCTCACCCGAGCCCGCCGCGACGACCGAGTACGCCGTCGAGCGGTAGGTCACGCCCGGCCCGGGGTTGCCCAGGCTCACGTCGTACCACAGGCCAAGCGCACCGGTGTCCTGCAGCACAGGAGTGGCCTGCGCATCGCCCAGTTCGGGCGCCTCGATCGACCACATGCTCGGGTTGAGTTTCTGGGAGAAGTCTCGGGCATGCGCGAAGTCGAGCACCAACTCGCCTGTTAGTTGAGAATTCGAGTCGCTGTTCTCGCCCGTCACAATGAGGCCGTACTCAAAGCCCTCAGACACCTGGATGGCGACTGTGCCGTCGAACGAGAACTCGGATGGAACATCCTGGTACTCGACGATGTCGAAGACCACCATCCCCTCGGGCCCGTCCGCGAACAGTTGAAGCCCACCGAACGACTGGAAGAACGCGTGGAAGCCTTCCCACGTCCAGTTGAAGCGCACCACGTCGTCCGCCGCAGCGACCGAACTGAACGTCACCGATCGCTCTGACACGCCAGGCCCGGGGTTGCCCAGGTCGACCTCGTAGTTCAGCGTGAGCAGGTCAGTCGAGCCAGAGTCGGGCGCGATGCTCGCCGAGCCATCCGCGACGCCCGTCGTGCCCCAGTCACTCGCGTTCATCGCGTCCGCCGTATCGATGGGCAGCACGAGGAGGTTCGACAGGCGCACCGTGCCCTCGAACACGCTGTTGGAGTCGAGGTTCTGACCCGATGCGATGATCCCCCAGGCGAAGCCCTTGTGGACCTCGATGGAGCCAGTGCCCGAGAGATCGAACTCAGCGGGGATGTCCTGGAAATCAAACAGATTGATCACCTCGGTGCCGTCGGGCCCATCGGCGAACAGTTGGAGCCCGCCGAAGGACTGGAAGAAGGCGGCGAACCCCGTCCAGTTCCAGTCAAACGACACGATCCCATCGTCGGGCGCGATGACGGAGAAGTTGGCCTCCGAGAAGGGCACGCCCTCGCCGGGGTTTCCAAGATCGACCTCGTGGCTCAGGTCGATCGACTCGAGGGGCGATGGGTAGATCGCGGTGGTGCCGTCGGCGATACCGGTCGTGGTCCAGTTTGATGGGGCGTATGGGCCCTCAAGGCCCGCTTGAGAGGTCCCGCTCGCGACCAGGGCCGCGAGCCCGATGATGGCGTGATTCGTGCGCATGTCTTGCTCCTTCCGATGGTGAAACGCGGCTTCCGTCGCCACGCCCAGATCACCGGATCGGCGCAGCAGGAGCGCAAAGAGAACCCGCACAATCTCAGGAAGGAGCGCTTATGGGGCCTTGCCGGTCCCCTCGGCCGCATCGCGGGCCTCGACGACCTGCGCGATCCGCCTCTGCGTCAACTCGCACTCCCAGTGGTCCTCGCCGTAGGTCCCCTTGAAGATCGCAAGGGCCCGGTTGAGTTCGCCCAGCGCCTCGTCGAACCGCTCCAGGCGGTGAAGGGCACCCGCCCGCCCGCGCCGCTGGTACCCGATCCGCCAGTGGTCTTCGGGCATCGCGGTCAGCGCCGCCTCGATCGACGCGGCCCAGACCTGCTCCGCCTCATGTGCTTTGCCAGCACGCAACAGCACCGAGGCGAGGTTGTGGTTCGAGGCCAGCGTGTTGGCGTGCGTTGGGCCGAAGGCGGCCCGTGTGCCCGCGTTCTCTTCTCGTATGACCGGCTCCGCCTCATCGAGGCGTCCGGTCGACAGCAACAGGCCCCCGAGGACGTTCATGGCAAAGAGCCGCTGCATCGATGACGCCGGCAGCCGCTCGATCGCGTCGCGCAGGATCGGTTCCGCCTCGTCGTACCGACCCAGCACCTGCAACGCATCGGCGTGCAGCACCCGCGCAGACAGCGTCAGCTCATCGCCCTCGCCCAACGCTGCACTCGCGAGCGACGCCACCTCGTGTGCCTCCTTGAGCACGTCTTCCCACTGGGCGAGGTCCGCACGGACCGTCGCCCGGTCGAGGCGTGCCTGCAGCGTCGACCGGGCCGACTCGCCGTAAAGCGCCGCCTGCTGGTCGACCGACCGCGTCTGGTAGTCGAGCGCCTGCTCCAGCCGCCCCAGGTTCTGGTACATCACGCCGATGTGGCCGCTCAGCTCGGCCCGCACGTACGGTCGGTCGTGGAACTGCTCTTCGAACGTCGCGGCACCACGGTCGACGGCCTCGACCACCGTCAGGTCGTGCTCACCATCGCCCGCCGACTTGATCATGTCGATCAGGAAGTCCTTGACCGCCATCGCCTGCCCACGCGCCCGCGCCTCGTCCCGCCGGGCCCGGTCGTTCTGCACGAGCAGCACCGACACCACGACCAGGCCCACAACGAGACCCGAAAGGACCGTCGCCCCCACCGCCGTGCCCACACGGTGCCGCCTGGCGAACTTGCGCAGCAGGTACGATGTCGATGGCGGGCGCGCCGCGATCGGCTCATGGCGCACGAATCGCATCACATCCGCGCGCAACTCCGCCGCGGACTGGTAGCGCCGCCCCTTCTCCTTTTCGAGCGCCGTCGAGACGATCGTCTCGAGGTCGCCCCGCAGCGACCGATCCACCTCGCCCAACCGGCGCGGCGGCGCCTCCTCGATCGCCCGAGCCGCCGCCGCGAGCGAAGCGGTGTCGAGGTCCAGCGGAAGGCGGTCGGTCAGCAGCTGGAACAGCACCACGCCCAGCGCGTACACATCCGTGCGCACGTCCACGCCGCCGTCACCCCGGACCTGCTCCGGGCTCATGTAGGGCAGCGTGCCGAACACCTGCCCCGTGCCGGTGCCGACCGTCGCGGCCCGCGCGTTCGGGTCGTTGAGGTGCGCCACGCCGAAGTCGAGCACCTTCGGGTCGCCCCGCCCATCGAGCAGGATGTTCGATGGCTTGAGGTCTCGGTGGATGACGCCGCGCTGGTGCGCGTGGTGCACGGCATCGCACACCTTGCAGAAGAGCTCGAGCCGCTGCACGAGGGGGGGCTCGTGCTCGCGCGCCCACTCCATCAGCGGCCGCCCATCGACGAACTCCATCACCAAATACGGCTGGGAGCGCGGCACGCCCGCCGTCTCGCTCGTCACGACGCCCGTCTCGACGACCCGCGCGATGCACGGGTGGTCCAGCACCGCCAGCGCCTGCCCCTCGTTCCGTAGTCGCGCCACCATCTCCGAGGTCGGCATAGCGCTGCGCAGCATCTTGATGGCCACGCGCCGGCTGGGGTTCTCCTGCCGCGCCTCGACGACGACGCCCATCCCCCCCTCGCCGAGCAGGCCCACGACCCGGTAGCCCGCGATCTCCTCGGGGAGTTGCGACTCCTCCGCGGCGATGACCGGCGAACGCCCGACGTGCGCCAGCGCATCGGCGTCGAGCGCCGTGTTGGCATCGTCGTGCTCCAGGAGTTCCTCGACGCTCGCGCGCAGGCCCGCGTCCCCGGCGCACGCCTTGTCGAGGTACGCCGATCGCTCCGCGCCCGTCAGCTCGCACGCGCCGAAGAACACCTCGCGGACGGACTCATGGCTCGGCTCGTTCATCGGGCGTCTCCTCCAGGGCTTTGCGGAGCCACGCACGCGCCATCCGCCAGTCGAGCTCGACGGTGCGCTCGCTCACGCCGAGCAGCCGCGCCGTGTCGCGCACGCTGAGCGCGCCAAAGAAGCGCAGCTCCACCACCTGCGCCTGGCGCGGGTCGAGTGCCGCGAGCCTGGTCAGCGCCTCGTCGAGGGCGAGCACCTCGACCTCCGGGACCTCGCCGAGCGAGCTGCCCGCATCGAGCGTGACCCGCTCCCACCCCCCGCCACGCTTCTGGGCCCGCCTGGCCTCCGCGTGGTTCATCAGGATCTGCCGCATCGCCTTGGCCGCGACCGCCATGAAGTGCGCCGTGCCGTCCCACGATGGGTCATCGGTGCGGGCCAGCCGCAGGAACGCCTCGTGGGCCAGCGCCGTTGGCTGCAGCGTGTGCCCCGCCCGCTGCCCGGCGGCGAAGTGGGCCGCGAGCGCGCGCATCTCGTCGTAGACGATGGGCAACAGCTCGGAGGTGACCACACCCGCGCCCGGCCCGGCCGAGATCGACTGCTCGAGAAGCTCCGTCACCCGTTGGCGCCTGTCCATCCCACGTCCACGACGCGAACTGTCGGTTGGCGAACGTCCTGGCATCGGAAGCGAGCCAGTCACCTCGGAAGTGAGACGCCACGTGCCGTACAACGGGATCGTACCGCGCGGGGCGGGCCGCGCCCCCTACTCCTCGTCGAGCCCGCCCGCCCATCGGACGCCGCCCAGGACGTGGGCCTCGAACCGTGGGTCGGTGAACGCCTCTTTCGGGTGACCCAGCGCCGTGTAGAACGCGCGGCCCCCGTCGTACACGTGCGACCAGCTGATCGGGTGGTTCGCGCCCATGCCGCCGCCTTCGTACGAGCTCTCATCGACGCGCATGAGCACGTCGAGGATGTCCTCATCGGGCTGGTCGCGGAACTCGTACCACTCGTCGGTGTGGGTCCACTCCTCTCCAAGCGCTCTCGTCGCGGGGTGGCCCGGCTGGACGATCATGATGCGCCCCTCCTGCACGGGCGGGTGCCGCCTGAACTGCGCGCCCACCAGCCCCGCGTACCACGCCCACTCGTACTCCGTGTCCGCCGCGGCGTGGATGCCGACGTAGCCGCCGCCGCGCCGGATGAACCGCTGCATCGCGGCCTCCTGGGCCAGGTTGAGCACATCGCCCGACGTGCTCAGGAAGCAGACCACATCGAACGGGGCCAGGCCTGCATCGGTGAAGGCCGAAGCATCCTCTGTCGCCTCGACCTTGAAGCCGTGCTCACGCCCGAGGCGGCGCATCATCGTGATGCCATCGGGGATCGACGCGTGGCGGTAGCCCGCGGTCTTGGAGAAGACCAGCACGCTCAATTCATCGGCGCGGTTGACGACCGGGGCCGGGCGCTCGCCGGGGATCTCGTTGAGCGTGTACCACGCCTCGGGCGACCAGATGGGCTCGCCTTTCGCGCTGGGCACATCGGCGCGCAGGTAGACGCACCGCCCGGGCCTCAGGCCCGCGATGTGCAGGCGCACCGACCGCCCATCGCGCCCGGCCTCCACGCGATCGACCGTCAGTTCCTCCTCATCCACCTTGGGCCCGCCGTACTCGGGCCCGGGCACGTAGCGCCACTGCCTGACCTCATAGCGCGCCGGGTCGGCGAGCGCTTCGGCGTTCGCTGGGTGGGTGAAGCGGACCTCGAAGCCGCCCGCGGTCGCGCTGACCGAGTGCATCTCGAACGTGGCGTCATCCCCGGTGGGCACGAGCCGCTGCAGGCCCGTCCGCGTGCCGCGCCACGACCAGGTGTCGAGTTCGCCGATGCACCCGACGTAGATCGAGCCGCCTTCGCCCCACATCAACCGGTTGACACCGCCCTCGAACCCCTGCGTGTGGCGGAACACCGCGCCCTGCAACACGCCGTTGACCTGTTCCAGGCACGCCCGCCTGATCCCGCCGAGCTTCAACTCGCCGATGTACATCTGCCCCGCGAACGGCCCATCGGGGATGTGGAGCATCGACGTGGGCGAGTTGCAGATCTCGTTCTGGGGCAGCCACAGCGCGGGCGGTGTGGGTGGCAGCTCGTGTAACGTCGCCGGCTCGCCGCCCTCGGGGTACCTGCTCGTCTTCACGCGCGTCTCGTTGTAGTGGCCGTAGAAGCGCACGGGCTGCGCGTGGTTGATCTTGCTGGCGGGCATCCACGCGCCCTGGTTCTCGCCCACGAGGACCTTGCCATCGGGGAGGACGAGGACGCCGTTGGGCGTGCGGAATCCGCCGCACACGACCTCGACGGTGCGGTGGTCGAGGCTGACCTTGAGCAGCGTGCCGCGCCCCGCGGGGTTGGGCCCGTTGGACCCGACGATCTCCCCCGAGAGGATGTCATCGCCCGCGGCCCCGATCGACGTCGAGAGCGTCGCGTACAGGAACCCCTCGTGCTCCTTGAGGCCGAAGGTGAAGTGGTGGTAGTTGTCGGAGGTCCACCCGTGCGCGAAGCGCTCGCGCGACTCGAAGGTCCCATCGCCATCGCCGTCCCACAGGCGCGTGATCTCATCGCGCTGGGCGACGTACAGGTCGCCATCGACCACGCACATGCCGAGCGGGTGGTAGAAGCCCTCCGCGAACGGCTCGACGACGATGTCGTTCGGGTCCCGGGCGTCGAGGTTCGACAGCGCCCACAGCCGCCCGTTGGGCTCGGCCAGGCGCACGCCGTTGTTCTTCGGCTCGAACGTGCCGATGATCAATCGCCGCCCCCCATCCCCGTCCCCACCCCCATCCGGCAGCATCGCCATGCACCCCACCATCGGGTCGAACCCATCGGGGTGGATCGTCTCGATGCGCCACGACGGGTGCACGCCCTCGAGCACGATGCCATCGCCGGGGCGGAGGCCTTCGATATCGCTCGCGAGCTTCTTCACGCCCGGCGACACGACCCGCGTCACCCCCCGCTCCGTGCGCAGGTTCGCGCTGGGCACCACCGCGAACCCACCCCCCCCACTCACCCCCGGCGGCCTCCACGCGAGCGACAGCACCTCATCGCCCGCGTTCTCGAAGTAGAGCACCTTGAGCGTGTGCAGCCCCGCGCCGAGCTGCACCGACCCATCCACAGGCATCGCCGCGTGCAGCCCGCGGTTCCACACCACCCGCTGGCCATCGATCATGAGCATCGAGCCGTCATCGCTCGTGAGGCGGAACGCGTGCACGCCCGCCCGCTCGACGCGCAGGTAGCCCGTGACGACCGCGACGAACCGGTCATCGAGCCCGAAGCCGCCGGTCGCGTAGTCGATGACATCCCGCCGCTCATCGACGTTGGGCGTGATGCCCGGCACGGGCTCGGCGATGCGCTCGAGCGGCCCGCCGGCCTGGTAGACCCGGAACGTGACGCCGGGCTCGAGCTCGGACTCGGGGGGGAGCGCCGGCGCCTGGGCGAGGGCCGGGGGCGCGATCAGGCAAAGGCAGAGGAAGACGGAGGGGGTGGGAGAGATGGTTCGCATGCGGCCAATCTACCGCGGCGCATGTGCGGAGGGGCTTGGGGGGGCGGGCTGGGGGCTTGGGGGAGGGAGAGATGCACCGCAGAGGTAGCAGAGGTCGCAGAGGAGGAGAGTGTGTGAGAGAGAGAGTGCGCGCGCTCGCCTCCTCTCCCCTTGGGGGAGAATCCGGGTGAGGGCCAATCAACACCGCGAGCGCAGCGAGCCCCCGTCTCCCTCCCTCTCCCCTTGGGGGAGAGGCCAGGTGAGGGGATCAAGAACAACCGCGAGCGCAGCGAGGTCGGAGGGGAGAGGGCCCCCTGATGCCCACGGCCCGGATCCGTGACGTGCGAAGCGCCACTGGGTGCCGCGGCCGATTTGCCCGGCCGTGCCGAGCTAAGCCGCCGGCTCCAAGATCGGCAAGCCCAGGGACCGCAAGTACTGGTAAGTTTGGTCGTAGTACGCAGGCGACCGCGTTGGATCGGCCGGATCACCATCAGGTACAACGATCACCATCCCCTGACGAGCACGTGTGAGCAGTACCCGGTAGGCGTTCTTCAGATAGGCCCGACGATCCTCCGCCAGGACACGTTTCCACTTGCTCCCGCTGAATGCCCAGTGGTCCCATACCCCACGCTCATGCCTGAGGTCACCGTCCCAGACTACGCAGGCCCAGTCCAGTTCGAGCCCCTGCACATCGAACTCCGTCGCCGCATCTTCCAGGTAGTAGGACGATCGCACGTCGTCGGGCTCATCGAGGAACCAGTGTACGGGGTCGAGTTGCACCCGGACATCGATCGCGTGCGGCTTGAGCCGCTGCGCCTTGGACGAGACGACTATCCCGTAGCGCTCGCTGCCACGGGCCATCCGTCGCAGCCAGCCCTTCGCGGCCCGCAGGTCACGCGTGAGTACGATCGGGTAGCGGTCACCGATCGTACCCCACAGGCGCTGTGCCTCTTCTACTTCAACATCCAGGAGAGCCTTCACGAATCCCGAAAGATGCTCGGCGCGGAATGACCGCATCGACACGCTGAGGTGCAGGCTGGGATCAACATGGACTTGATCGTGCGGGTGCTCCCGCAGCATTTCCAGAGCGCGGCCAGCCTCGTACTCAGAATCGCTCAACTGCGGCGAGATGTGCACATGCCAGCCCGGGTAACTCCTGAGGATGGCCCTGATCCACTCGCCGATCCCGGCTTCGCCGGTATTGATCTCTTGGCCACCGCCGACCAGGCAGACCACGACCGCCCAGTGCTCGTGCCTGTCCATGCAGGAAATCAGGAACTCGGGCTCCGACATCGAGAACCCGTCGATCCCTTTCTTGCGCCGCATGAAGTACGCGGTCTTCTCCAGGTTCCACGCGCGCTGAGCCTCGTCAAATAGCGCCACATGCTCGATCGGCGGCTCCGACCCACTCCGGATGCATTCATCACGGAAGTGGTGAACGTTCTGGATGAAGGCCTTGACCTCGCTTCGCAACTTGGTGATGCGTGGCTTCTCGCCCTGGTCACGCAGGCGGTCTCGCTTGTCCCGCGCCAGTGCTTCGCAGAGGATCTTGACCAGCGGCCCGTTGCCCGACAGGAAAACACTGTAGAGCTCGTCGTTGTTGCTGGTGTGCTTGGTAGCAATGTTCAGCCCGGCGAGGGTCTTGCCCGCGCCAGGCACACCCGTGACGAAGCAGATCGACTTACGGCGGCGGTTCCTGGCCTGATGGATGATGTCCGAGATCGCATCCGAAGTCTTCGACAGATTGATGGCGCTCGCGTCGCTCCGGGAGATCGCCTCGACGCCGTGCGCCCCGTAGAGCGCGATGGCCGCTTGGATGATTGTGGGCGTCGGCCTGTAGTGGCCATCCAGCCACGCGATGCAGTCGATCGCCACACCAGCCGACTCCAGAGACAACCTCAGCACGTCGCGAAGCTGCGCCGGGGTCGCGAGGACCGGAGGAAACACGCCGTCCCCATCCGCTGGCGGGACGACGGGCGGTCCGGAGGCCTCCGCCGCCGTGGCGACGAGCACGGGCACAATCGTCTTGTCGTGGCTCGTGCTGTGGAAGTTCTTCAGATCAAGCGCGTAGTCCCACGCCTGCGTGCGGTCGGCCGAATGAAACTGCGCGGATCCGACCTTGAACTCGATCGCGAAGACAACGCCACCAAGCACGACCAGGACGTCGACGCGCCGACCCATCCGGGGAACCACGAACTCGAACGCGACGAGCCCATCTCGCGTCCAGCCCTCGAGGGCCGCCCGCATGATGCTGATCTGCTCGAGCCAGGCGTCACGCTGGGTGGTCTCGATGTTGAACTCACTGGCCGCGGTCAGCGCCGAGAGTACGTCCGCGTCGGAGTGCCCGAGGAACTGGGATGCCGAGGCGGTGTAATAGGCGCGGGATTGCGGGCCGAGCGGATGCTTTACCATTGTGGCCGAGCGTACCGGAAACGACCTTGACATGGGGATCGATCCGGTTCGAGCCGCCGCGCAGTTCTCTGGGACGCGCCGCGCCTTCGCTCGTCTCGGAACCCGCCTCCGGCGGGGCTCTCTCAACCCCCTCACCTGACCTCTCCCCCACCCCCCACCCCCCAGCGGGGAGAGGAAGGCCGAGCATCGCCCCCGGCCGGGCGAGCACCGCGCTCCACCACCCGACCGTCACGCTCGACCACGCGAGCGCGGCATTTCACCAACCAAGCGCTGCGCTCGACCAACCAAGAGCCGCGCCTGACCAACCGAGCGCCGCGCTTGACGAACCAACCGCCACGCTCTCGCGGCCTTATGGGGCGCAGCCCGCGGCTCGGCCCGGGGGATCGCCAGCACACACCGGGGGGGCCGCCGCCCTGTTCCCCGGGGCGAGCCCCCCGGGGCGTGGGGCAGGGTGCGATGAGCGGCGCGCGGGCGTGCGCCCGCACACGGCTCGGCGAGCCGTGCCACCGGGGGGCACCGCCCGGAGCCCGGCACCTAAACCCAAGACCCCGATTTCGGGAGCCCACCTGCGCCGGTCGCGCACGCCAGCGCGGTCGTGCGCCGTGCGGTGCGCAGCCGCCGTGCGCGGGTGCGCACACACCGAGGAGATACGAATCATGGCAAACAGCTATCCAACGTCACCACGCAGCGCGTTCCTGTCGTGGTGCCAGGACCACGTCGACACCTTCGCGAACAACTTCGCGCAGATCGGCCTCACCTCGGCCCAGGCCATCGAGTTCGCCGGCGCCATCTCCACCCTCGCCGCCGACATCACCGCCCAGGGCGAGGCCGAGCAGGCCAAGTTCGCCGCCACCGTGCAGGTCAACAGCTCCCTCGCGGCCGCCAAGACCACCGCCGGCGACACCATCCGCCTCATCCGCGCCTACGCCGAATCGCAGCCCGACCCCGATGCCATCTACGCCATCGCGCAGATCGCGCCCATCGCGCCGCCCAGCCCCCAGGCCCCGCCGGCCCAGCCCACCAACATCGTCGGCATGCTCGACACCACGACCGGCGCGCTCCGCCTGTCGTGGAAGGCCACCAACCCCGGCACGGGCACGAGCTACACCATCAAGCGCCGCCTCGAGGGCGAGAGCGATTTCACCTTCCTCGGCAACTCGGGCGTGAAGTCGTTCACCGACGACACGCTCCCCGCCGGCGTCGAGAGCGCTCAGTACACCATCCAGGGCCAGCGCGCCGACTCGACCGGCCCCGTCTCGCCCATCTTCACCGCGACCTTCGGGCGCGTGAGCGAGAGCCAGAGCGGCAGCGGCGAGGGGCTCAGCCTGGCGGCCTGATCAGATCGCCAGATGGCAGATGGCCAGAGCGCCGGATGTCAGGCAGCGAAGCAGCCAAGCAACAGATCAGCGAAGCAGCGAATCGGAGTCAGACGCCCCGGCGCCACTCCTCATTTGCTGCTTTGCTGCTTTGCTGCTTCGCGGTTCTGCCGCAAGCCCCCCTCCTGTATCCTGACCACGTGCCCCCCAACCCGCCGCCCAACCCACCCCCCAATCCGCTCACAAGCGATGGCTCGCGCGCGTGGGACCGCCTGATCGAGGGCGCAGGGCCCGCCTCCCTCCTCCTGGCCATCGAGCGGCGCCTCGGCCCCGCGCTCCGGGCCCACCTCAGCCCCGACGATGTCTTCCAGGAGATGCTCCTGCGCGCGTGGCGGTCGCGCGGCGACATCGAGTGGCAAGGGCGGCGCGCGTTCCGCACGTGGCTGCTCACCATCGCCGACCGCTGCGTCCGCGATGCCGCCGATCACTTCAACGCCGTGAAGCGCGGCGGGCGGCACTCGACGCTGCCCTTCAGCACGCTGGCCGGCGGTGGGGCCGACACCAACAGCGCAGCGCACGACGACGACGCCGCCGTCTTCGCGGGCCCCGCGCTCACGACGACGCCGAGCCGCATCGCCGCCGCCCATGAACAGGCCGCCGCGATGCGCGAGGCGCTGGGGCAACTGCCGGGCGACCTGGCCGAACTCATCCGCCTGCGGGTCATCGAGCAGATGCCCATCGCCGACGTCGCGAACGCCCTGGGGATCGGCGAGTCCGCCGCCCGGCACCGCCTTCGGCGCGCCGCCGAACTCTACGAGCGCGCCCTGACCGCCACACGGATCGATCGAGCCATCTCGCCACACACCCCGACGCCCGCGAGCAGTTCTCCCGCTCCATTGGGTGAGGAGCCCGAGGATGTGCGAGACCAAGGCTGACAACCAGGGCGGGACCACGCCACCGACGCGCGCGTCCAACCCCCCCACACCCCCTGCGCTCAGCGACAGCGACCGCTCGCTCGATGAGCTGTTCGAGCGCGTGCTGGCCCTGCTTGAAGATGGCGAGGCGGTGCGTGTGCCCGACCTCGCCGCGGAGTTCGGCCGCGCCATAGAGGATGTGGAGCGTGCCGTGGCGCTGGCGACTTCGATGCTCGGCGGGGCGGGGCTGATCACGGGCGAGCCGCTGCCGCGCGTGCCCGGGTTCGAAGTGCTCGGTGAACTCGGGAGGGGCGGGATGTCGGTGGTCTACACCGCCCGCCAGCACAGCCTCGGCGGGCGCATCGTCGCCCTCAAGGTCCTGCCCGCCGCGGTGAGCCTGTCGCCCAGCGCGCGCCGGCGCTTCCTCGACGAGGCCCGCGCCATCGCACGCTTCCGCGACCGCCACATCGTCGCGATCCACGATGTCATCGACCGGCCGGGCCTGTGCGCCTACGCAATGGAACTCATCGACGGCGCTGCGCTCTCCGCGATCATCGACGATGCGAGTTGGAGCGAGGGCGCCCTCTCGATCGACCGCGTCCGGGCGGTGCTCGGCGCCGATCGCGCCGCCATACCCGAGTCCTCCGGCCCCGCGTTCATCTGCCGGGTCGGGATGGAGATCGCGCGGGCGCTGCACGCCGTGCACGAAGCGGGCCTGGTCCACCGCGATGTCAAGCCCTCGAACGTCCTCATCCGGCGCGATGGGACGCCCCTCCTCTCCGACTTCGGCCTCGTCCGCGACGTCGAGTCGTCGGTGCGCACGATCGAGGGCGCCTTCCTGGGCACGCTCGCCTACGCATCGCCCGAACAACTGCGTGGCGACCAGCGTGCCCTCGACCGGAGGAGCGATGTCTATGCGCTCGGCGCCACGCTCTACCACGCCCTCGCGGGTCGGCGGGCCGTCGAGGGCCACACGCCCAACGCGCTACTCGATCAGATCGAGCGCGCCGCAGTGCCCCCGCTGCGCAAGGCCAACCCCGAATGCGGGCGCGATATCGAGACGGTGCTCGCCAAGGCGATGGACCCGGACCCGGCGCGCCGCTACCAGACCGCGGGCGAAATGGCGGGCGACCTCGAACGGATCCTGTCCTTCCGCGCGATCAAGGCCCGCCCCGCGGGCCCCATCGTGCGCATGCACCGGTTCTCGCTGCGCCACAAGCGGCAGCTGTTCGGCGCGTGCCTGGGCGGGCTCGCCGTCGCGGGCGTGGTGGTCATCGCGTGGTTGCTGTTGATCGCACGCCCCGCAGCCGCAACTGAGCGCCTCGCGGATGCGCGCCTCGCGCTGATCGACCCGGGGCAGGGCACACGCCTCGCGGGTCGCTACCTCTGGGACGGGCAGGCGGGCGGCTACCAGCTCGAGGCCGAGCACTTTGCGCCAGCGCTGTCGAACTATGACGCCTCCATCGCGCTGTCGCCGTTCTCCTCGCGCGCACGCCGCGAGCGTGGCATCGTGCGTGCTGCGATCCAGATGGCCTCGGACAAGCCCAGCGCCCACGGGCTCGCACGCGACGATCTCCCCGCAACCCTCGCCTACATCTCCGACCGCTCAACGCCAACCGACTGGGCGCAGCTCACCCGCGAAGACGCACGCAGCCTGGGGCTCCTCGCCTTCATCCGAGGCGATGTCGACACCGCAATCACGGCATGGAGCGAAGCGCAGCGATCAGGTGAACTCGACCCGTTCATCGAAGCGTCGCTCGGGCAGGTCTACCTCTGGCAAGACGAACCCGCCCGCGCCTACCCGAGGCTGCAGCACGCCGTCGAGGCATTCCCAGACGCGGGCTTCCTGATGGTCAACCTCGCCGATGCCGCCCTCCGGTGCAACGACGTCGCCCGCGCCCAAGCCACCCTCGACCGCGCCGCATCCATGCAGGGCCACGACAACTACAACGGCCTCACCCGCGTCCGCGCCGACCTCCTTGCCGCACAAGGTCAAACCACCGAAGCACGCACCCACTATCGCGAGGTGATGCACGAGAACCCTGTCGCCGCGCTCCACCTCGCCGAGCTGTGCGAGCGCGAGGGCGACATGCTTGCCGCGCTCGACGCCTACAGGAACGACAACTTCCTCATCCCCGCATCCGCAGAGGGCTTCCTGAGGGTGACTGACGACATCCCTCAACTCAACGCGCCAGGCGTTCTGAACGCGATCCACAAGGGCACGCCGAGGTACCGCCAGCACACGCTCAACCTCCTCCGAGACGCCCTCAGGGCCCAGGAAGCGCTCTCGCGAAAGAAATCCGAGATTCCCTCGGCGCTCACCACACCCACCTCCGCTCCATCAACAGAGCGGGCGAGAGTCGCATCGCTCGCCACCAAACTGGAGGTAACAGACATGAGACTTTGGAACACCATCAACAAGCAGAGTAGCCCTGCACGAACCGCCGCCACCGGCGCCCTGATGCTCGGGGCCCAGGGGAGCGATGTCGCTCGGGCTTTGCATCGCACGAACAGCTGGCAGCGCAGCATCCCCATGCTGCCCATCCTCATCGCCCTGACCGCAGGCGCTGCGCAGGGTGGCGAGCCGATCACATTCACCGAAGACGACTTCGCGCCCGGGTCGTACACCGTAGAGACCATCCAGAACGGGCTGGGCGGCATTGCGAGCCTCACGCAGGTGGCCGAGGGTGGCATACCTGGCGCGTTTCTTGAGGTCCAACACGACCTCCCGGGTGGCCCGTCGGGAGAGTGGTGCAGCAACGCTGTGTACACCTTCGTGTTTCCCACTGATGCGACAGTCGATCCGTCTGCGATCGGCGGCATCGCCGCGATCGACTGCTCGATCCAGAGCAAGTGCATCGCGGTCGAGAACACCAGCTGCGTGCAGTCCCAGGGACTGGTCCTTCGTCAGGGGGGCGTGCTCTACGTTGGAGCACTGGAGGTCACCAACGAGGGCGATGAATGGGCAGAGTCCAGCTTCGCCGGTCTCGAAGCGGAAGACTTCCTTGACTTCGTCGCCGCGCCCTCATGCGAGGAGTTCTACGGCGATGCGAAGCCCGACTTCTCTGCGTCCGGCGGCCCAATTGAGTTAGGCATCTACCGCGGCAACTCGTCGGGCGTAGGCGGCGCCGACATCGAGACCACCATCATCGCGGGCGCCGACGCGTGGGCCGTCTCGGTCCACCCCGCTGGCGAGCCGACCGCCCGGTTCATCCCCCTCGGCATCCTCGACGGGCAGTCGGGCAGCCAGGCCTTCCGCTTCTCCGGCGACGGCAGCACGGTCGTCGGCGACAGCGTCGCACAAGCCGGAGGCGAGGGCTGGCGGTGGCGCGCAGGAGAGGGGCTGGTCGGGCTTGGCAGCCTGCCCGGCGAGCCGATCGGGAGCACCGCGACCGCAACCAATTTCGATGGCTCTGTCGTCGTGGGCTACGCGAGCACGGTGTCGGGGCCTTGCGGCCAGTGGCGCAAGACCGTCGGCTTCACCTGGACCGAGAGTACGGGTGTCGAGAGCCTGGGCTTCCCTGATCTGTCATGCCCCGTCTCGCTGCCCCTCTACCTGAGCGACGACGGGTCTCTCGCCGCGGGCCGCGCATCGGACGGCGAGCAGGTCATCGCCTACAGCGTGACTGTCCCCGGTGGCGCGTGGATCAACTCGGGTGTTGCGGGCGACTTCGCGAGTTCGCAGTTCACGGGCGGAACGCCCAACGGGCTGGTGCTCGTCGGCGCCTTCGGCGACTTCCCATCTGGCAACAACGTCAGCGCATTCAGGCTCGCATCGGGTGGTGGGCCGGAGATCATCGACGACCTGCCCGGCGGCGCCGACTGGTGCGAGGCGACCGACATCGACGAGAGCGGCGGTACCGTGATCGGTCTTGCGACCACCGCTTCGGGCACCGTCGGCTTCGAGTGGACGCCCGGCACCGGCACCATGCCGCTCGACGACCTCGAGGGCGGCGCCGAGGGCGCCGTCGCCTACCGCATCGCCCGCGACGGCTCGCTGATCGTTGGCAAGGGTGTGAGCGCCGAAGGTAATCGCGCCGTCATCTGGGACGAGGACCGCAACGTGCACGATCTCGCCGACTGGCTCGCCGACCGCGGACTCACCATCCCCGAAGACTGGACGCTCGAGTTCGCCTTCGGCATCCACGTGGGCGATGGCATCGTCCAGGTCTGCGGCCGCGGCATCAACCCCGATGGCGACACCGAGGCGTACGTCGCCCGCGTGCCCTACGAGCCGGTCCTGCCGCCGCCGGCCTGCCCGGGCGACGCCGATGGCGACCTCGACATCGACAGCGCCGACCTCAACATCCTGCTCGGCCAGTTCGGCCTGGACGTCGAGCCGGGGACCGGCGCCGACTTCGACGGCAACGGCTTCGTCGACGCCATAGACCTCAACACTCTCCTCGGCGCGTTCGGCAGCCCCTGCTGACCACCGCCACGAGAGCCACACTCAAACACCGGCCCCGCGTGCTGGGAAGCGCGCGGGGCTGTTCTCTGCCAACGAGATCCCGGTGCGCCGGCCGTCGCTCAGAACCGCACCTGCAGGCCGAAGATCAGGCCGTGCTGGATGATGTCCCACTCGAACTCGCGCGCGCCGCTGCCCTCGTCGAAGTCCCACCCCATCGCGCGGTAGCCGATGAACACGCTGGTGGGCGCACGGCCCAGGCTGAAGTCGTAGCCCAGCAGGGCCTCGGCGGACCACGCGAAGTCCGACTCCACGCCGAAGCCGCCGACATCGCCCTTGAGCCCGATGTGCCAGCTCTTGGCGATGGGGAGCGTCAGGCGGGCGCCGACGATCGGGTCGAGCCAGTCGCGGTCTCTCGATGCATCGGGCTGGCCCGGGACCTCGATGGTGAGGTCGACCTCGTTGTAGCGACCGCCGGCGTAGAGATCGAGCGTGCCGTTGAGCCGGCTGCTCGCGGCGCTGCCCGCCGGCTCCCACTCCGCGACCCGGTAGGTGAGCCCGAAGTCGATGATCTTCTGGTCGTAGGTGATGTCGGTGTTCTGGACGTCGGCCGACAGGTCGCGGTCGTCCACGCCGACCTCCATGTAGGTCGCGTCGACGAACACGCCGAGCTTGTGGTATGCCAACTCAAACCGGCCCGAGAGGCCGATGAGCGAGTCGGACTCGTCGAGGATGTCCAGGAAGCTCGCGCTGATATCGACGGGCGTCCCGGCGGCCGTCATGTCGCCCTCGACGCCCGTGAGCCAGGCGCGCAGGGTGAGTTCGGCGCGCCAGGGGCGCGGCAGGACACGGTTGTCCCGGTCGGGCCCCGAGGTGACCGTGGTGGCGTCGCGGGCCTCCGCGTCTGCGGACGCTGCGGGCGCTGCAGGCTCGGCGTCCTGCACCGCCGCCGAGAGCACGCCGGGCGAGAGCCAGCGCCCCGCCGTGGCGGGCCCGAACACCTCCGATCGAACACCACCCGAAGCCACAGCGGGCCCCGCCATGACGCCAATCACGCCAACAACCCGTATCGAGAATGCAGTCAACCCGCTCATCCGCTCACTCGCCTTTCTCTGACCGGCGCACACCTGCGTTGGCAGCTAGCGCCGGGCGTCGTGGAGTTCCTTGAGGCGGGCCGAGAGGATGTCGGCCCACTGGCTCACCGCGTTCTTGATGTCGTCCATGGTCGAGAACGCCAGCACATCGAACTGGTTCCCCGTGCCGGCCTGGATCACAGCGCCGATCTGCTCGCCCGTGACCGAATCGATCACCTCGCCCTCCATCGCGGCGCCGCCCGTGCCCGCGCCGACCGCCCGCGACACCGGGTGGACCTTCTGCCACCAGGAGGACGCCGCGACCCGGGTCAGCGCGACCCGCACGCGAGCCACACCCACCCCCGCCCGCGTCGTCGTCTGGTAGCCCGCGCCCTGGACCGCCCGCACCAGCTCATCATGGAAGTGACGGGCGAGCTCGGCACGCTCGGAGGCGTCGAGCTTCCCCTCGCCCACCGCCACCTGCACCGGGTCGATGATGACCCGCGCGTACTCCGACGCACGCGGCGACTCGTACCGCATGCGGCTGTCGTTCACGCTCTCGAGCTTCGAGTAGTCAGAGAGGAAGCCGGTCTGCGTGATGCCGGGCTTCGAGGCGCAGCCCCCCGCGAGGACCGCGCCGGCGATCGCGCCGAGGATGGTGAGCCGGGCAAACAGGGATCGGGTCTGCATGGTGTCTCCTATGCGTTCGAGGCAGGGGCGGAGTATAAGGAACTCGGCGGGGATGTGGGGCCGTGAGAGGAGCGTCTGCCGGCACGGTGACTCGCCCGCGGCAACCCCCCACCCCTGCACGACCATTGACTCGCCCCGGCCCGGGCTGGTACCTTCGGGTGGCCCCTCTCCTCCAACGACCCCGGAGCGCCCGCATGACACTGCAACGCGACCCCGGCCTGCTCGTCGCTGTCGTGGCGCTGACGACCGTCGGCGGCCTCCTGGTCCTGAGGGCGCCCTCCGCAGAGCATCAGCGCAGCAAGCCGGCGGAGCAGCCCGCCCCCGCGCGTCAGCATCTCCCTGCCGACGGCTACGTCCTGGTCCCAAGGCCACGCTACGAGGTCGGCCTCGCCCTGCACGGGTCGGTCGAGGTCTACTCCGCCGGTTCGCAGGAACTGCTCGGCGTGGTCGAGTCGTCCGACCCCGACGACTTCTTTGGCGTTCACATCGCGCGCATCGGCGACATCGATGGCGATGGCGTGGACGACTTCGCGGTCGGCGCGCCGGCGAGCGACCTGAACAGGACCGATCAGGTCGACTCGGGTCGCGTGATCGTCTACTCGGGCGCGGACCTGTCGGTGCTGCACGATGTGTCGGTGCTCGACAAGGTCATCCTCGGCCGCTCGGTGGCGGGGGTCGGCGATGTCGATGGCGACGGCGTGCCCGACTTCGCGGCCGCGGCCTACGGGCATACGCCCATGGGCGGCTACAACGAAGAGGTCTTCGTGTTCTCCGGCGCCGATGGGAGCCTGCAGCGCGAGATCGAGTCGTGGCTCGGCGCCGACCTGCTCGGGTGGGCCATGACGGGGGTGGGCGATCTCAACGGCGATGGTATCGGTGAGTTCGCGGTCTCGGCCCCCTACGGGAGGCCCGAGCAGGACCTGTCCGACAGGCGCAGGAAGCGCAGGGCCCAGGGCACCGTCTACATCTTCGAGGGCCGGCCGCATTCGGACAGCGTCATCCATCAGTACAGCAAGGACCCGCTCCACCTGATCCGCTGCACCGACCCGGACGCGCGCTTCGGGCTCTACACGATGGCCGGCCACGACCTGACCGGCGATGGTGTGAGCGAGTTGGTCGTCGTGTCCAGGATGGTGAGCGGCGCCGCGCGGGGGCTCGACGTCGCGGAGTCATTCGACATCCTGACGGGCGAGCGCATCTCAAGCGAGCCGCACGCACGCTACACCGCGCCACCCGGAGACCTGAACCACGACCTGCTCGTCGATGCCTCGGACCTCACGATGCTGCTGAACGACTACGGCGACGAGGTGAACACCGACATGGCATTCAGCGCAGACATCGATCGGAGCGGCCGGGTCGATGTGGAGGACCTGACCCAGCTGCTCAACAACTACGGCAAGACGCACGCGCTCGATCATGCAGTCACCGACCGCGCTGCGCTTGCGGAAATGGCCCACGAGGTCGCGCTCAGGCCGCACCCGGGCGAAGACGAGAACTGCGGGCGTCCGATCCGCACCATCGGATGGCCCGGCACGATCGTCTGGTGCAAGGATGTGCCCACCGACTGGACTACGCCCTTCGAGTCGATCAACCAGCTGTTCTATTGCAGGGTGTGCCCGGAGGCGTGCGGGAAGTAGCACGCGCCTCAATCATTGAAGGGTGCGCGGGGGCCCGCGCCCGCGGGCGTCGGCGGCTCCGTTGGAGCGGCTTGCCCAGTCGGCGGCTCTCCCCTGGCTTCGACGCAGCGGATGACGACGAAGGTGATGTCGTCGAGCTGGCGGGCCTCGCCCGTGAAGTCCTCCAGCGCCGTGCGTACCGCCGCCGCGATCTCCCGGGCGCGGCGGCCCGCGTTGGCCCGGATGATGTCGCAGAACCGGTCCTTGCCGAACTGCTGGCCCGCCTCGTTCTGCGCCTCCCACACGCCGTCGGTCGAGACGACGACCACACTCCCGACCCGGAGCCGGTCGAAGGTCGTCTCCGGGTACTCCTCGTCGGGAAGGATCCCGAGGGGCAGCGACCCGCCCTTGAGCTCGGCGAACGTGTCCGAAGCCGGGTCGTAGATGAACGGCATGTCGTGGCCGGCCGACGACAGGCGGAGCTGCATCCGCTTGCGGTCGATCGCGAGCAGGACCATGGTCATGAAGCGGGTCCCCCCCGTCACCTCGACGAGCATGTCGTTGAGGTGGCCGAGCAGTTCGCCCAGGGAGCCGCTCTCGAGGCACCGGCTGCGCAGGATGCCGCGGGCGGTCGCCATGAGCATCGCCGCCGCGATCCCGTGGCCGACCACATCCCCGACGACGACCGCGACCGCGCCGGGCGTGAGCTCGGCGATGTCCAGGTAGTCGTAGTAGTCGCCGCCGGTCTCATCGCAGTACGTGCTGTGCCCGGAGATGTCCAGGCCGTCGATGGCCGGGGTCT
Source organism: Phycisphaerales bacterium (assembly GCA_965228605.1). Taxonomy (GTDB): domain Bacteria; phylum Planctomycetota; class Phycisphaerae; order Phycisphaerales; family UBA1924. The sequence goes on along the minus strand of OZ245825.1, from coordinate 1,045,684 downwards.
CCTCGGGCAGCAGGCTCTGCTGGACCTCCATCGCCAAGGCAAGCGAGCGGCGGAGTTCCATCCGGTCCCGCAGGTCATCGGCCATCTGGTTCATGTCGTCCGAGAGGCGCACGAGTTCGCGGGCCTCCCCGAGGTGGACTTCCTGATCCAGGTCGCCCTCGCCAAGCCGGCGCGCGTGCGCCGACAACACCAGGATCGGGCGCACCATGAACATCGCGAGCAGCACGCCCAGCCCGAGCGTCGCGGCGGTGACCCCGGCGGCAATCCAGGCGCTCCGCCGCCGCCCCGCGGTGATCTCGGACATGAAATCCGACTCTGGCACGACCGTGACGATCACCCAATGGAGCCCCGAGTCGTGCACGAAGGGCGACGCCCGCACCCACTCGCGCGTCCCCCCCACTTCGATCGTGCCCTGGTGCGCCCGGCTCAGCGCACCCAGGTCGCCGAACGTGGCGCGCAGGTGCTCGGCCGACGCGGCGATCCACGCCTCGGGGCTATCCGACGCGCCGAGGCGCCCGCCCGCGTCGTCCGCCAACGGGGCGCGCGTCGAGGCCGCAAGCATCAGCCCCGCGTGGTCCACGAGGTACGCCCGCCCCTTCTGGCCGATCTCGAGCCCCGAGAGGAAACGGGAGATGTCCTGGAGACTCAGGTCGGCGTCCATCACACCGATCAGCGCGCCGTCGTCCGCGTAGCAGGGCCACCCATAGGCGATCCCGAGCGTGGCCGACTCTGCATCGCTCCCGCCAACCCAGAGGAACGGCTCGCTCCAAGCCGGCCGGCCGGCATCCCGCGGCGCGGTGTACCAGGGGCGCTCCCTCGGATCGAACGTGAACGCCCCCGCGGGCTCAGCGGCGATCCGGTCCTGGGCGTCGACCCGGTACTCGAGGATCGTGTCGCCCGTCGAGCCATCCTTGATGGCGTAGTAGAGGTGCTCATCATCGCCGATGTAGCGGGCAATCCACGTGCACTGGCCGTCCGCGCCGCCCCACGTGATGGCGCTGAGCGCATCGAACGCGCGGAACTGCTCGATGAGCAGCGGCGCCCAGTCGCGGAGCGCATCGGGTTCGAGCCGGCCCGAGCGGAGCAGCGCCACGTTCACGCGATCGACGCGCGACGGCAGCCCGACCAGGTCGTCCACGTGCTGGGCGATCTGGTCGTGGATCTGCGCCAGTTGTTGCGAGGCGAGCCGATCGACCGCCGCTCGCCCCTGCACCGTATGCACCGCGATGAGCACCCCCGCGACGAGGAGAACGGGCGCCACCAGCAGGATCGGTGCCGAGACGCGGATGGGCACGCGCGACGTGATCACCCCGTCGCCCCCGGCGACGGCGCACCCTCGCTCCGCTCGGCCGGCGGCGGCGCCAAGAGCACGCCCAGCAGCGTCCGCCGACCGAGGTGGCGGCGGAGGAGCATCAGCACATTGAAGCCGAGCAAGGCGCCCCCTACGGCGATCGCGGTGGCCCACACCTGGTTCAGGTCCGCGTGTTCGGACAGGCGCCTCAGCGACGCGACGAACCCGCCAAACTCGTGGCGCGCCTCGAACGCCTTCTCAAGCACGAGCAGGAGCAGCGCCCCCGCGCTGTACACGAGTGTGCGCACCGCGACCTCCACGAACGCCGGCGAACGCCTGAGCGGCCCGGGCAGATTCACATGATCGAGGATCAGCACGACCTTCGCCACGACGAGCGCCCCCACCAGCGCGACGGAGAAGCTGCGGAACCGGACGTCGTACTCGGCGAGCAACAGCGCCTTCAGCGCGAGCAGCATCCCGAACCACGCCGCGAAGTACGCCGTCGTCAGCGCGATCGCGACGACCTCATGACGGATCTTGTGCGCAACGCTCATCTGCCCGCCTCGCTGGTCTGCCGCGGCCCTACCGCTGGTACTTGACCCGCATCTCCTTGATCGTGCCGTTGAACGTGTGCGGCGGATCACCCTGGTAGTAATCGATCGAAACGGGCGAGCCCAGGTCGCTGCCGATGTCCAGGCAGTCGTTCGCGGTGAACGCGAGCGGGGCGCTCCGCGGGACCGTGCCCTTGCCGACCTGCTTGCCGTTCACGCTGATCGTGATCGTGCCGACCAGGTCGCGTCCCTTCCGCTCGAACCCGCTCACGACCTCGATCGTCGCGTCGCCGGCCGCGATCGGTTGCGATGAGCGGATGTGCGTGCGTTCGATCTCGAACAGGTTGTACTCGTAGCAGAGCTTCCCCTCATCGAAGTAGAGCGCGAGCCCGCCCGAGAAGCCACCCAGCGCGTAGACGACGCCCTCCGGGTCTTCGGGGATGGTCAGGTCGACCGTGACCACGTTGGGGCGGCTGCCGAGCGACGGCGCCGCAAACTCGGGCATGCGTGTGATCGGCCCCGAGAACGTCCACTCCGTGTAAGGCGTCGCGGGCTTGTCCTCGGGATGCAGCGCGATGGTCCACAACCCGCCACCGATCGGCAGGTTCTTGTTCTTCGTCGATTCGAGAAGGAACAGCGCCTTCATCTGCTCCAGCTTCTCGGGGTGCTGCCCCGCGAGGTCGTTGGCCTGCGACCAGTCCTCCTCGAGGTTGTACAACTCCCATGTGTCTTCCTGCGGGTCCCAGTTGACGATGTCCGGCGCGCCGGGGACCCAGGGCGTGCGCGGCCCGAAGGTGCACGCGAACCAACCGTCGTGGTAGATGCCCCGGCTGCCCATCACGTCGAAGAACTGCGTGAGCCGTTGGCCCTCCGCGTACGGATCGCTGAAGGTGTACGCGAGGCTCGTGCCGTCGATCGAGTCCTGGGGAACGCCGTACACCTCGCGCGGCGGGGTGATGTCGAGGACCTCGTAGATCGTCGGCGCGATATCGATCACGTGGTGGAACTGAGGGCGCGGCGTGCCGTCGCGCTGGATCTTCTTCGGCCAGGACACCGCCATCGGCTGGCGCGTGCCGCCGAAGTGCGCCGCGACGAGTTTCGTCGACTTGTAAGGCGTAGAGCCGCCCCACGCCCACCCCGCGTGGTACATGTTGTCGGTCAGGGGCGTGCCCAGGACCTCGAGCCCGCCGAGCCCGTCGAGCGCACGCAGGTGATCGCTGATCTGGGTGGCGATGCCGTTCTGCGCCAGGAGTTCGCTGATCGTGCCGTTCTGGCCCTCGGCCGACGAGCCGTTGTCGCCCCAGATGTAGAAGATGAGAGTGTTGTCGAGCTTGCCCTGTCGCTCGATCTCTTCGATGACACGCCCGGCATGGTGGTCCGCGTGCTCGGTGAAGCCCGCGAACACCTCCATGAGGCGGCGCTGGAACGGCTTCTCACTCTCGGGGATCGAGTCCCACGCCGGCAGCGTGTCGGGACGCGGCGTCAGCTTGGCGTCCTGCGGGATCCATCCCTTGGCCTTCGCGTTCTTGAACGCGCGCTCGCGGTACTTGTCCCACCCATCATCGAACTTGCCCTTGTACTTGTTGGCCCATTCGACGGGGACATGGTGCGGGCCGTGCGAAGCGCCCGTCGCCCAGTACATAAAGAACGGCTTGTCGGGCGCAAACGCCTGCTGCTCGCGGAGCCACCGGATGGCGTCATTCGCGATGTCATGCGTCAGGTGGTAGGGCGTCCCATCCTCGAACTGCATGGGGTGCTGGACGGGCGTTGTGTTGCGCACCATGTGCGGCTCGTACTGCGACGCCTCCCCCGCGAGGAAACCATAGAAGTACTCGAACCCGTAGCCCGTGGGCCAGTAGTCGAACGGCCCCTTCGACGTCGTCTGCTCGGCGGGCGTGTTGTGCCACTTGCCCCACGCCCCGGTGTTGTAGCCGTAGCACTGGAGCACCTGGGCCACGGTCGCCGACGACTTGGGGATCGTGCCGCTGAACCCGTCCCAGTCGTTCGCGAACTCGCAGATCTGCCCATTGCCGATGCGCGTGTGGTTGCGACCCGTGAGCAGCGACGCCCGGGTCGGCGAGCACATGGCTGTGGAATGGAAGCGGTTGTACGAGATGCCCATGTCGGCCACGCGCGAGAGGTTCGGCGTGTTGATCTCGCCGCCGTAGGTGCTCGCCGTCGCGGGGCCGACGTCGTCGATCAGGATGATGAGGATGTTGGGCGCATCATCGGGCAGGCGGTCGGGCGTGACCCGCTTCTTGTACACCGAGTCCTGCATGCTCAGGCCCGCGGTCGAGGCCGACGGGGTCGGGGGGAACGGCAACGACTCCTGGGCGGCCGCGGGCGCACCAAGGAACGCACCGCTCGCGATGGCAAGGGTGGCGGCCAGAGGCCCGAAACAGACTGTTCGCGTCGATCGCAATGCACTCATCACAGGGCTCCGGAATGGTTCTCTCGTCCCGCGCAGCATAGCAGAGTGCGCCGTCGTCTGAATGCCAGCGTTCTCATCCCTGACCACGCTCACATCGCCCCTCCATGGGGCTGTTGCCGCTTACGTCGTTCTATTCATTGTCGGGAAGGCCCGGCCGAAGGCTGGCGTCCGATTGGAGTGCAGGTTGGGTGTGCAGTCATCGCCTTCGCCCACCGCCACGGCGGGGCGCCGCGCGGCCGCCGCCGCTCCGGTTGGTGTGCTGGGCGCGCGTGGTGTTCCGCTCGCCACGCCTGCGCGAGACGGACTGATTCTGCAACTCTCGCTGGATCGAGGTTGCCGCCGGCCGAGCGCGCATTGAGCGGAACCGACTAGTCGAGACGCTCGATCTCGCCGGGTCGCCAGGTCTTGTCAAACCACGGGTCGAGCGGGCCATACAGGCGCAGGATCGTGTACCACCCCTTGCCCGGCACCGTCTGGATCCAGTTGGCCTCCTTGCCGGCCGGCGGCTCGGGGGCGAAGTAGAGGTCCACCGAGCCGTCGGCGTTCGTCGCCAGGTCGCTCCGCTTCGAGTTCTTGCTCGGGAAGGGCTGACCGGTCTGCAGTTCGGATCGGGTCTGCGGGTCGTAGATGACCACCGACCAGAAGTCCCTCGCCGGCACGTTGGCCGGGATGTTGAGCGTGTAGGTCTTCGAGCCGTCCAGGTAAGCCCCGCTGCTGTCGGTGACGGCATAGGCGTACTGCGAGCCCTTGCCGACCATCTTCATCGTCATGGCGGGCGTGTTCACCGTGGCCTGGTAGTAGAAGAGCGTGCGGGCGTCGAGGTTGCGCCCGCCGTCCCCGCCGTCCTTGAGCCACTGGTAGTCGCCGCCGATGAAGGCGGTCATCCACACGCTGTCGGGGTAGATGTCCACGCCGTCGAGCCGGGGCCTGAAGACGATCGCCCGGGCCGTGGCGTTGCCGATCGCGACCGCCTCGGTCAGGATCTTCTTCATGCGCGCATCGGGCGCGAAGGGCCTGCCCTTCTCGATCCCGATGGAGGCGAAGATCCCGCGCAGCTCGGGGTCGAGCATCGAGACGGGCTCGCGCTCGATGACGTGGTGCAGCTCTTCGTAGAACTCGAAGTTGTTCGCGTGGATGGTGTTCCAGCTCTTGCCCGAACCGCTCGTGAAGCGCATCGCGGGCGGGTTGTCCTTGCGGGCCAGCGGGTAGACCTTCAGGCCGCTCTTGAACATCGCCGTCGATGCATCGGGCTTGCCATCAACCAGGAAGCCGCGCAGGATGACCCAGTTGACGTACGACGGCGACCGGACCACGAAGTACATCTCGCCATCGACTTCCTGCGCCTTGCCGCCGATCGGGCCCTCGAGGTCGCCCTCGTAATCGGGCGGGAGGATGAGGTACTTGCCGCCCTTGCCCCGATCAGGCCCGGGGGCGCCCATGTCGACGACGAAGCGGAAGTACGCATCGTTGACCGTGCCGGGCCCGCACCCGGCGGGGATCTCGACGACCGTCGGCCCGTCCTTGTCGAGGTGGAGGAAGCCCGAGCAGTAGACCGTGTCGGTGTTGGCCGTCAGGAACAGCGGGCTCGAATCGCACAGCCTGTCGGCGATCATGAAGTGGTTAGACGTCTCGATCCCGATGTCGGCGTGCCCCAGGCGCAGCCCCTCGATCGACGTCGCCGGGATGCCGTTGAGGAACGTCTCCACGCCGCGCATGCGGTCGAGGTTGTCGTAGAGGGTCTCGACCGTCTGCTCATCGGGCATGCCATCGAAGAATGTGAGTGTGCCAAGCGATGTCTCCACCGCGTCAGGCGTCATGATCTTCTCGGGGATCTTGTGGTTGTACCCGGGCGTCGCGTCGCGGTCCTGCGCCGACGCGGGCTGGCCCAGCACCAACACGGCAGCGGTCATCGAAAGACACATGCTCCAACGGCTCGACATGACCCAATCCTCCATTCGTTCGCTTGTGGTCGGTCCCTCACCAGGCCCTGCCGGGCAGTCTACCCAGTGCCAGATGAGAGTGGGGAAGGTGCAGGCTCCCTACTTCACCGTTGGCAGCCACGCCGCGAGCAGGTCCCGCGCAGCCGCCAGGTCGGTCCGGTCGATCATCTCGGTGACGGTATGGATGTAGCGCGTGCCGACCACCAGCCCGATCGCGCGCCCGCCGCCCATCGCCTGCTGGACCGCGGCGCCGTCCTGCCCGCCACGCGCCAGGATCGTGCGCTGGATCGGGATGTTCTTCTTTGACGCCAGCTCATCAAGCTCGTCGGCCAGGCGGTGGTCGCCGATGAACGACGAGTCCATCAGGTGCAGCCCCGCGCCCTTGCCCTGGATAGTCGTCGCTTCCTCGTCGGGCACGCCGGGCGTGTCGCAACTGAGCGTCGTGTCGAGCCCAATGCCCAGGTGCGCCTGGATGGCGTTGGCCGATGTCTTGGCGCCGCGCAGCCCAACCTCCTCCTGCACCGTGAACACCACATGAATCTCGGCCGCGTGCTCCCCACCGTTGGCCTCCAGCGCGCGGATGCACTCGATGCCGAGCCAGCACGCCACACGGTTGTCCATCGCCTTGCTCACGAGCTTGTGGCCGACCTCGGCGAACGGCTCGTGCATCACGACCATGTCGCCGATGCGCACCCGCTCGCGCACCTCATCACCCGAAAGCCCCAGGTCGATGAAGAACTCCTTGACCTCCGGGATCTTCTTCTTGTCCTCTTCCGTCGCGATGTGGATGGGCCGACCGCCCGGGTTCATGACGCCGACGAGGTCGCCGTGCTTCTTCGTGCAGACGAGCACCCGGCGCGAAAACAGGTTGCGCGTGTCGAACCCGCCCGCGGCGTTGAGCCTGATGAACCCGTTGTCATCGATGTGCTTCACATAGAACCCGATCTCGTCCATGTGGCACGGCAGCATCACGCGCGTCGGCTCGCCCTTGCCCTTCTTCCCCCCACTCCCACCCCCGCCCCGCGGGTCGCGCCGGCAGAGCAGGTTGCCCATCGGGTCGGTCGTCACTTCATCGAACAGGCCCTTGACCTCCTTCTCGATGAGTTCGCGCACGCGCTCTTCGCGCCCCGGGATGCCGGGCGTCTCGCACAACCGGCGGAGCAGGTCAACGTTGAGGTCGGACTTCTTGGACGATGAAGGCTTGCGGGCCATCTTGGGTGTGCTCCTCGGAAACGGGTTCTACGATGACCGACCTGGATTGGGTCCAGGCTCGGGAAGGGGTTCTACCTTGGCTGCGATCAGCCCGTTGCACACTCTACACGAGCAGGCCGAGGCGTCCTTCCTCTATTACGGGGCGGCCGAAGGTGGGGCCCAGGTCGTCGAGACGTTCGGCGAGCTCGAGGCTGAGTACGCCGCGATCCGCAAGGGGTGCCTCCTCCTCGACCTCCCCCAGCGGGCGATCATCGAGGTCACCGGCGACGACCGCCACGCCTTCCTCAACCGCATGCTCACCCAGGAACTCAAGGACCTGCGCCCGTTCCAGAGCCACCCGAGCTTCTGGCTCAACCGCAAGGGCAGGATCGACGCCGACCTCCGCGTGACCGAGCTCCCCGACCGCACGCTGCTCTCCGTCGACATCCTCGCGGCGCCCCGCACCGTCGAGACGCTCGATGCGTTCGTCATCGCCGACGATGTCACCCTCACCGACCTGACCGACCGCGTGCACACCCTCGCCCTGCACGGCCCGAAGGCGCCGGCGCTCCTCGCCGCGGTCTCGACGCCCCTCGATGGCCCGCCCATCGCCGACCTCGCGCAGGGACAGGCCACGCTCATCACGATCGCCGACCACACCGTGCGCATCGACCGCGTCGACCAGACCGCCGAGCCGGGCTTCGACCTCCACCTCGGTGTCGATGCCGTCCCCGCCGTGTACCGCACGCTCCTCGAGCGAGGCCTCGCCGACACCCCCGACCACGCCGAGCCCTTCCGCCTCCGCCAGGGCGGGTGGCACGCCTTCAACATCGCGCGCATCGAAGCGGGCACCCCCTACTACAACATCGACTTCGGCCCCGACTCGCTCCCCGCAGAAACGGGCGTGCAACGCGACCGTGTGTCGTTCACCAAGGGCTGCTACCTCGGGCAGGAAGTCGTCGCCCGCCTCGATGCCCTGGGCAAACCCAAGAAGCAGCTCGTCGCCCTGCGCATCGATGGCGCATCCGACGACCACCAGCCCACAACCGGCGCGCCCATCTTCGCGCAGGCTGACGATGCCAAGCCCATCGGCGCCGTCACAAGCTCCACGCGATCCCCCATGCTCTCCGACGCCATCATCGCGCTGGCCCAGGTGAAGCACGAGCACACCAAAGCGGGGACCCAACTCACCGTCACCACCGACGCCGGGCCGACCACCGCAACCGTGCAGGACACCCTCCGTTTCTGGCCGCGCGGCTAACGCAGCCCGGGCCCAAGCTCCGGCCCCCTCACTCATCCCGTTGGCGCGCCGCCACCAGTTGCCGCGCCAGCTTCCGCATGTCCGGCGCCGGGTCGGTCTCATCGACGATCTCCGCGCCGAGCAGCGTCTCCAGCACGTCCTCCAGCGTCACGATCCCCGCCGTCCCGCCGTACTCATCGACCACGAGGAACAGGTGCTCGTGGCGGCGCAGGAACTCGCTCAGGATGCCCGACAGCGCCGCCGACTCGGGCACGATGTGGATCGGCCGCGCCAGTTCGCCCAACGTCTCGTCGAGTCTGCCCTCGCTCCGCGCACGCAGCACATCGTGGCGGTGGACCAGCCCCTTCACATCGTCGAGCGAATCGCCCACCACAGGCACGCGCGCGAAACGTGGCGGGTCCGACTCGGTCGTCGTCCTCACCGTCTGCGCCGCCGACAGCGCGAACACCACCGTGCGCGGCGTCATGACCTCATGGACACTCACATCGCGCAGCGCGATCAGGTTGCGGACGATCGCCGCCTCGCTCTCGTCGATCGCACCGCCTTCCATCGCGAGCGTCGCCACGCTCCCGATCTCCTCCCGGCTGACCGTCGGCATCCGCTCGGGCGTCCGCGAGAACAGCTTCGAGACCCAGTTGCACCCGACCACCAGCGGCCACATCAGGATGATCATCCCCTGCACCGTCCGGGCCGTGAACCCCGCGAGCGCCTTCGCGTGCACCGCCCCGATCGTCTTCGGGATGATCTCTGAGAACACCAGCACCAGCAGCGTCACCACCACGCTGACCAGCCCGATCCACGCCTCGCCCCAAAGCAGCGTCGCCTGAGCGCCCACCCCCGCGGCCCCGAGCGTGTGCGCAAACGTGTTCAGCGTCAGGATCGCCGCCAGCGGGCGGTCGACGTCGTTCTTCATCCGCTGCAGCAACAAACCCGCACGCTCGCCGCGCTCCACCATCATCGCCACGTACCCGCGCGGCACGCTCAGCAGCGCCGCCTCGAGCAGCGAGCACAGCAGCGACACGCCCAGCGCGATGAACAGATAAACCAGCAGCAGCGTCACACGCCGAGTATAGGACGAGGCGCGACGCCCCCCGCCCTCGCTATCATGCCCGCATGACCGCCACCCCCCCCCAAGACATCCCCGCCCAAGACGCTCCCGCCACCACGGCCAAGCCCAAACTCATCCCCACCACCCCCGTCGACAAACCCCTCCTCGACGTCCGGGACCTGCAGACCTGGTTCCCCGTCCGCTCGGGCATCCTCCAGCGGACCACCGGCTACGTGAAGGCCGTCGACGGCGTGTCGTTCCACGTCAAGAAGGGCGAGACGCTCGGCCTCGTCGGCGAGTCCGGCTGCGGCAAGACCACCGTGGGCCGCACGATCCTCCGGCTCATCCCCGCGACCGGCGGGCGCGTCACGTTCGATGGTGTGGACATGTTCGCCGCGTCGGGCGCGCGCCTGCAATCGCTCCGCCGCCAGATGCAGATCATCTTCCAGGACCCCGCCGGCTCGCTCAACCCGCGCATGCGCATCGGCTCGATCATCGGCGAGCCGCTCAAGGTCCACGGCCTGGCCGAGTCGAAGGAAGAGATCTACGACACGTCGCGCGACCTGCTCGAACGCTGCGGCATGCCCCGCGCCGCGGCCGACCGCTACCCGCACGAGTTCTCAGGCGGCCAGCGCCAACGCATCGGCATCGCCCGCGCCCTCGCGCTCGAGCCCCGCTTCATCGTGTGCGACGAGCCGACCAGCGCCCTCGACGTGTCGATCCAGTCCCAGATCCTCAACCTGCTGGCCGACCTGCGGGACGAGTTCGGTCTGAGCTATCTCTTCATCAGCCACGACATGGCCGTGATCCAGCACATCTGCGACCGCGTCGCGGTGATGTACAAGGGCAAGATCGTGGAAGAGGGCACGCGTGAAGAGGTGATCGAGACGCCGCAGCACAAGTACACCCAGGCCCTGCTGAGCGCGGTCCCCGAAGCCGACCCGACGCAGAAGAAGCAGCGGGTGATCTTCGAGGGGATGGCGACTTGAGCCGTCGCCGCCGGGGTGCGCTGATCGTCTGCGGCGTGGCCCTGCTGCTGAGCGCCCTCTACGGGGCCTACATCGGGCTGGTCCGACTGCCGTTCTCAAAGTACGCACGGATCAGCAACGGGTACACCGTTCTCATCGACCGCTACGAGGTGCTGGTCGAATCGGGCGCGATCGTGGAGCGTGAGGACGCGTTCACGCCCCCGCCGGGGCGGGGTCTCCGCGAGGGCATCGCGGCCTCGCCCGCTGAGTTCATGGGCAGGGGGATATTCGACATCCCCGAGCCCGGCGCGAGCTACGCGAGCGGGGCGATCATGCTGATGGTGTACTCGAGCGCCGGAGCCGGGGTGGTATGCTTGGTCGCGGGGATCAAGCGTCCCCGTGGCCGACCCGACGCAGAAGAAGCAGCGGGTGATCTTTGAGGGGATGGCGACATAGTTCCGGCTGCGCCGGGGAGAAGAATGGCAGAACATCGCGACATCCAAACGGAACTGAATCATCGCGCCGGAACACTCCAGCCAAATGCTGACGAGCTGGGTGCCCTTAGCAACTTCGCGGCGCTTTGTCCACGGTGCGGTGCCTACGCCAGCTTCATGCCCGGGCAGAAGATGAACGCAACTGCCAAGTTCGAGCCCGACATCCGCGCGAACCGGCTGATCATCCAGTTGAAGTGCTCGGCATGCGGAGGAGGGGCATTGGTTGGTTCCGGTTATGACGCCCAAAACAGAGTGAGGCTCGTTCTGCTATGGCCACGGCTCGAACGCCCATCCCGCGCGCCAAAGGACCTTCCCCACGAGATCCGGCGCGACTACGACGAGGCGAGGGCAGTGCTGTTCCTGTCGCCTAGGGCATCTGCGGTTCTGACGCGACGCTGCCTGCAGCACCTCATTCGAGAGAAACTGGAGATCACAAAGCGAACGCTGTTCGATGAGATTGAGGAGGCGCTGGCTAGGCCAGAGTTAGGGAAGGCGACTGCCGAGGCCCTCGACCACGTCCGCCAGATCGGCAACTGGGGCGCACACCCGATCAAGGACGCGACCGATGCGGTGATCGAGGTGGAGCAGGAAGAGGCTGTCTTCGCGCTCGACGTTGTCGAGATGCTCTTCGAGGATCTTTATTACCAGCCAGCTCGCCTGGAAGAGATGAAGGCCCGCCTGTCGCAGAAGGAAGCCGGCCAACCCAAGAGCTGAGTGCAGTCATTACAGGGTCTTCTCAGCTACAGCTATCTCGGCGGCGAGCCGCGGCCAGTGCTTCCGCAGTTGACGCTTGATCTCATCACGGCTCAACTGGTCCGATGCCCTTGCTGCATAGCTATAGAAGCTACTTCGGAGATTGGGATTCCTCCGACGCATCTGTTGCGTGGGGCCAAGGTGGCTGTACCTAGCGTAGAGCTCTTGGCGGTGCAGCCGACCGGACTCCCCACGGGCTTCGGCCGCGCGGGCCGCACGCTGAGCCGACTTCACGCTTCGCTTCATCCGCTGGATGAACTTCGCCACGGTCTGCGGACGAACCACAACCCGCTGGCCGTCGAACGTGAACCCGAGGTATTGGAGCGGATGCTCTGTCTCGAGTTGGCCATCGGCACCCATAGAGAAGTCCGACCACGCAGTTTTCTCGTCGTTGATCGACAGCCCGAGTGCGCCGACGGCCTGCTTCAGCGCGTCCTGAACCCGAGACACGTCGTCAACGGAGCCGACAAGGAGGATGTCATCGCTGTAGCGGCGGTAGTAGACGTCCACATCGCGCGCGACTGCTGCAACCTCCGCATCAACATCGAGCATCACCAGATTGGAGAGTAACGCGCTCATGGGCGAGCCCTGCGGGATTCCGCGTGGTTCCCCGCCCGACCCCGGTAGGCCTTGCGAGATCAGGCCACCACCCCGGATCTTGTCACGAAACTCCTGCGGCGTGCACAGCGGATCGCCAAATCGCCAGTTCTCCTGGCGCCGGCGCCCAATCTGGAGCACCTCCATCACCTCGGCCCGGTCTACCCGGGCCCACCGAGTAACTGCCTTGAACACGGCAAAGTGATCAGGCGGGAGTCGATCGACCCCGAGCATCTGGCACCACGCGCGCTTGAGTGCCGCGTGCGGGATCGTATCAAAGAACTTCTCGATGTCGATTGCGACCGCGACGCAGGGCCCACGGCGTTCGATCTCCTCAAAGGCCTCGCCAGCGAAATGCACATTGCATTTGGATGGCCTGAATCGACGGTAGGCTGTCACGTTGTGATGCAGGCCGCGCATATGTAGTTGGCCTTCATACGCTGGCCGGAGCAAATGGGCGTAGTAGGAGAAGATGCACGAATCCGTATGGGATGCGAAGGCCACTGTCCGACGCTTGACATCGAGTGCACGCTCACCATCCGCCATCTTCTTGTACCGCCGCTGACAAACGTCGAACGTGATGAAGGGGAGAAACGCCCGCGAGGCGATCCGGTTGGGATCACCGACGGTCATCATCGCCTGCCTTGGGGTCAGAGGGCGATCGAAGTGGGGGTAGCCGCGCTGCTTGTACCATTCCGGTACTGAGCGCGAGTCGCTCTTGTCCGCATTCATCTAAAGCACAGCCGGGGGGAGGGACTGCGGCATCCACTCGAGTCCCCCCGGCGCACACTCGGCGGCCCGCAGGCACACCGTCGTCCGAGACGAGCCTTGCCTCTCATTCCGAACGCCGCTCAGGAACGAAGCCTGCTATAATGATGGAGCAGGTCGCATGATCAAGTTCATCGGGAACATAGTCCAGATTGTCCTTGACATGGTGAACTCTCCACCCTCCGGACTTACTCCGAAGGCACGTGTAGGATAGCCGCACGCGGGGGGGTGGCTAGTCCTCATTCGGGAAATCCGGGACGCCTCAGATCTGTGCTTCCTGCTGCTCGATCCGGCTCGCCGGGCGGGGAAATCGGCAGCCCAGCGGTTCCGCCGGGTGCCCCCGAGACGGGCACCATGGGCAACGTCTTCGTCGTTGCCCGTGCCTTCCTTCGAGGCTCGGCACGGGCAAGCAGGGCTTGCCCATGGCACGCGCCGTTAGACTCCCTCCGCGAAGGAGGTCCTCGCCATGCCGCAGATGAAACCCGAAGAGAAGCTGGCTATCGCGGTTCCCATCGTCGGCCTCCTGCTGGCCCTGATCCGATGCGGCGTCCAGAAGGAGGCGCGGGGCCTCGTCGTCGCGTCCTTGAAAGGCTGCGCGATCTGGCTTGTGGTCGGTGTCGTCGTGCTCCTGATCTGGAGGTCTGAGAGCGCGAGGCGCGCTGACGAAAGGGAGACGGAGGATCTCCTCCAGTCCGCGAGAGAAGTCTCTCGTCAACTTGCTGTGGACAATCGCCGCGCGAGGGAGGAACTGGAGCGGAACCGAGCGCCCGAGGAGACCCCAACGCACATCAAGCCGAGCGCGTTGCCAAGCGAAGAGGCCGCGAGCTTCCTGGCGTGGCTCCGAGAGCAGCACGGCGATCAGACGATGGAACTGCTGACGCCAGAGGGGGTCCCCTACGAGTGGTACGAGCGATGGCGGTATCTGCCAGAGGCGCTGAGGTAGGCCCGGGCGAAGCCACTGACCGGCGGACCGGTCAGTGGCACGGCTTCCCGCGCCGCCGTCGGCCCGTTGAACCCCGCCGACGCCCTGTCAACGACCGGCAACGCCCCATCAACGCGCATCAACACCCCGTCACCGCGCGCACGCGCTCGGCCAACGGCCGATGACACGCTGTCGATGGCCGACAACGCTCTGTCAACGGCCGACGACACGCCGTCAACGAACGACAACACTCCATCACGCAACGTCCGTGTCTCTTATGCGGCCCCCCGGGTGGGGGGTGGCGGGGGTGGTGGGGGTGGGGGGTGGCGGGGGGCAAGGGCGATCTCGCGTCGAATCCCAGATCGGGCTTGAGGTGCGTTGTTGGCGCACCGATCAACACCGCACGCCGCGCATCGGTGCGCGGCCTCATGCGGAGCGCGCCGCGCCGTCACGGCGGGGGGCGCCACGGAAGGACTCACCCCCATGTCCATCGTCCCGAGCGGCTTCAACGACCAGATCACCTTCTTCGAGCAGCACATCGACGCGTGGACCGCCAACGCGGCGGCCATCGGGCTGACCGCCGAGCAGGCCACGCAGATGATCCAGCTCACCACCGATGCGCGCGATGCCTACAACACCGCGCTCGCGGCGCGCGAGGCCAGCAAGGTCGCCACCGCCAGCGCCACCGAGCAGCGCGTGTCCATGCGCGACTTCGGCGGCGACCTCATCGCCACCATCAAGGCCTTCGCCGAGGCCTCGGACAACCCCACCGTCTACCAGCTCGCGCAGATCCCCGCGCCCGCCCAGCCGGTCCCGCTCGGCCCGCCCGCCGTGCCGCGCAACCTGAGCGGCTCGGTCGACATCAACGGCGCCATCACCATCAACTGGGAGGGCTCGCGCACCGGCGGCACGACGTGGATCGTGCAGCGCCAGACCGCGCAGAACCCCGAGGGGCCCTACAGCGCGTGGACCATGGTCGGCGCCGCGGCCGACCGCTCGTTCACCGACTCCACGCTCCCCACCGGCATCGCCAAGGCCGCCTACCAGGTCAAGGCCCTGCGCGGCGGCGGCGCGAGCACCTGGAGCGGCACGCTCACAATGGGCTTCGGCGTGGTCAGCCAGGGCGAGGGCGATGCGCAAGGGAACACCGCTGGGGGGGGTGAAGGGCTCAGCCTCGCGGCCTGAGGCGGACACGTTTCCCGCTTCCCTGCGAGGGGCTCGGCCGTTGGCCGGGCCCCTGTTCAGTTGCTCGGGCCGCTTCCCACCGGCCGGCCGAGTGGGGCCGCCGCTACAGTGCCTCTCACCGCCACGCCCGCGCTGGGCCCGGGCGGCGGGTTGGGGCGGGGGGCAGCGGATGAGGAGGCGATTCGTGCAGATGAGGACAGATCGGATCTGGTGGTCGGGGTTCGCGCCGGGCGGGGGTGGCGGGGGTGGCGGGGGTGGCGGGGGTGGCCGGAGGCTCGCGGTGGTGTGCGCGGCGGGCGCGCTGGCCATCGCTTCGTGCCAGAGCGGCCAGCCCGATCGCGAGGTCACGCGCGCTGCGCCGACGGCGTCCGGCGATGCGCCGCCCGGGCAGGTCGATGTGCCTCCCGTGCCCGGCGGGGCCTCGACCGACGCCCGCCTGACCCCAGAGCAGCTCCGCGAGCGCATCCGCGCCTTCGCCGACCGCTACCGCAACGTCATCGCCGACGCCGCCGACGAGATCAAGCGCCGGCGCACCGACCCCGTCCTGCGCCAGAAGGCCCACCAGTTCAAGATCGACGGCGCCACCGCGATGTACGACATCGCGGTCGACGCCTCGCCGCAGCAGGCGCTGCTCAACATGCTCGTGCTCGTCACGCTCCAGGAACGCCTGGCCAGCGACCGCGGCGTCGCGGAGTTCCCCGAGGACCACCCGCTCGTCCAGGCAAAGACCAGGATGCTCCGCGAGGACGCCTGGCGTCTGGCCGCATCGGTCATGGATGAGCAGCAACGCACCAGCCTGCTCGGCATCATCGACAGCTGGTGGGCCGACCACGGCCATGAGTACACCGAGGTCTGGTACGTGCGCATCGCCGACTTCGCGGGCTACGGGCGCGGCACGGCGCTCGAGGGCCTGGTCGGCGGCGTGTCGAGCCTGCCCAGCAAGATCCTCAACGCGTTCGTGCCGGTGCGCGATGCCACGAAGTCGCTCGACCAGGCGACCCTGCTCGCCGAGCGCGCCACGTGGCTCACGCCCCGCCTGATCATCCTCTCGCAGTGGCGGGCCGAGGCGATCATCCTCGAGACGCTCGCGACCACCGAAGTGAAGTCGGTCATCGAGACCACCGAAAGGGCGGCGGGCGTGGCCGAGCGGGCGACCGCGGTCGCGGAAACACTCCCCGCCGAGATCGGCGAGCAGCGCGAAGCGCTCTTCAACGACCTCGCCGAAAACGAAGAAACGATCCACAACCTGCTCGGTGACGCCCAGCAGACCGCGGCATCGGTGGAAGACGTCGCGCGCAGTGTCCAGGGCGTGACCCAGGACGCCACGACGCTCGTGGCCACGACCGACGAGGCCCTCGTCGCGGTGGACCAGCTCGTGCAGACCGTGGACGACTTGATGGAGCGCATCGAGCGCATGCAGCGCGAGTCACGCGAAGCGGAACTGGCGAAGGGCGCTCCCGATGACACCGGTCGCCCCTTCGACGTCACCGAGTACACCGCCGCCATCAACGCCGCGACCGCCACGCTCGAAGAGACCAACGCGCTGATCCAGAACCTGGAACAATCAACCCAGCCCGACGCCCTCGCCGCGCGCCTCGATGTCTTCGCGACACGGGGCGAAGGGCTCGCGGACCGCCTGGCCAGCGACCTCACACGCCTGATCGTGATCGCCGCCCTGTCGATCGCGGGCGCGGGGATCATCATCGTGCTCGCGGCGAAGCTGATCCCCGTGCGCGTCAGGGCGACGGTGCAGCAGTAGGAACACGCGACCCGCGCCGAGCCCAACGAAAGAGGGCCCGCATCGGAGCGGGCCCTCTCAGGAATGCATATTGCCGGGTCGCGTTACGCGCTGACCGCCATCTTCTCGGCCTTCGCCCGCGCATCGTCGAGCGTGCCGACGTACATGAACGCCGACTCGGGCAGGTCGTCGCCCTCGCCGTCGCACAGGCGCTCGAACGAGTCGATCGTCTCCTCCAGCGGCGTGTAGATGCCCGGGAAGCCCGTGAACACCTCGGCCACGAAGAACGGCTGGCTCAGGAAGCGCTCGATCTTGCGGGCCCGGCTCACGATCAGCTTGTCCTCTTCCGAGAGCTCATCGACGCCGAGGATCGCGATGATGTCCTGCAGGTCCTTGTAACGCTGCAGGATGACCTGCACCCGGCGCGACACCGCGTAGTGGCGCTCGCCGAGGATGCCCGGATCGAGGATGACCGACGTCGAAGCCAGCGGGTCCACCGCGGGGAAGATGCCCTTCTCGGCGATGCCGCGCTCGAGCACGACGAACGCGTCGAGGTGGCTGAACGCCGTGGCGGGCGCGGGGTCGGTCAGGTCGTCGGCCGGCACATAGATGGCCTGCACCGACGTGATGGCGCCCTTGGCCGTCGAAGTAATCCGCTCCTGCAGCTCGCCCATCTCCGTCGACAGCGTCGGCTGGTAGCCCACCGCACTCGGCATACGCCCGAGCAGCGCCGACACCTCGGAACCGGCCTGGGTGAAGCGGAAGATGTTGTCCACGAACATCATCGTTTCCTTGCCCGACTCATCGCGGAACTGCTCGGCCATCGTCAGGCCCGACAGCGCGACTCGCAGACGCGCGCCGGGCGGCTCGTTCATCTGGCCGAAGACCATGGCCACCTTGTCGATGACGTGGGCCTTGTTGCCGTTCTCGTCGGTGTACTCGGCCTCCTGCATCTCCAGCCAGAGGTCGTTGCCCTCACGCGTCCGCTCGCCCACGCCGCAGAACACGGAGTAGCCGCCGAACTCGCGGGCGACACGGGCGATCATCTCCTGGATGATCACGGTCTTGCCGACACCGGCGCCGCCGAACAGGCCGATCTTGCCGCCTCGGACGAAGGGGCACAGCATGTCGATGACCTTGATGCCCGTCGGCAGGATTTCGGTCTTGGGGTTGAGCTGGTCGAACTCGGGCGGCTTGGCGTGGATGGGCCTGCGCTCGGTGACGTTGACCGGGCCGCGCTCGTCGATCGGCTCGCCGAGCAGGTTGAACACGCGCCCCAGCACCTGCTCGCCCACGGGCACGGTCACCGATGTGCCGGTGTCGACACACTTCATGCCGCGGCTCATGCCGTCGGTCGAGCCCAGCGCGACGCAGCGGACGCGCCCGCCGCCGAGGTGCTTCTGCACCTCACCGGTCAGCGAGAGCTTGCCGACGCGCGTGTCCGCGTCGATGGTCACGGCGTTGTAGATATCCGGGAGCGAATCCTCGGGGAACTGAGCGTCAAAGGTCGAGCCGATGACCTGCGTGATGACACCTTCGGTGGCCATGCCTTGGTCCTTCTGCGGGGTGGAGGTCGGCGAGTGGGGCGGGCGTCTCGCCCGCCTTTCGATCTATGTTCTATCCGCTGGATGAGGGGCGGGGCGAGCCCCGACCAACACCCGACCCCCGACCGGGCCCAGAGGCCCCGCGGGGGAGGCGGAGGATAGCCCTTTGGAGGGGGAGAGGCCAGCGGACCACGGGCTCGCCCCGGCATCGGCTCCCCGCGCCTGCTTCGCCCAACGCCCCGCCGCACGCCCGGGCGGCCGCGTCACGCCCAACCCGAACGCCCCCGCTGATCGAGAAAGGGGGGCGCGTCGCATGCGGACGCGTCCCCGTTGAACCAAAGCCGGCCACGGCCTCACCGAACCCTATGGGCAGGAGTTGCCGAATGAGGCGTTCACGAGACTGAGGTCCGTGCTGTCGGTGTCACCATCGCCATCGACATCGCCGCCGTCCCCAATCCCGAAGTTCGTGAGAACGAGGCTGAGGTCGGTCGAGTCAACGTCCCCGTCGTTGTTCAGATCGGCGCGGCAATCCGGCGACAGGAACTCAACCGCGCCGATGTCGCCGATCGGGGCCGTCCCCGAGCCGCCATCGGTCGTCGCCGGATCGTCAATGAACCGCGGCCTCAGGTGCAGGTCGATGTCCACCGCCTGGATCAGGCCGCCCACCGAGTTGTTCCCGGCGTCGATCGCAGGCGAGCCACTGCCGAGCGACGCATCGTCGTCGGCAGTCCCCAACGTGCTGTCATCGCCGGCGAGCCCGACAAACAGCGGGTCCGAGCCGCTCACCACCGTCGCGGTGACCCCCGACAGCGAGCCGCCCCAGCCCTCGAGCAGCGAATACCCGAGCACAAGCGAGCCACCGCTCACCACACGAACCTGGACGACGTCGCTCTGCGTACCCGACACGTCGTTGTCGTAGAAGATGCAGTTCAGTGCATCGCCGTCCGTTCCGCTCATGAACAGGCCCGCCGGCAGGCTCCCTGCACTGTTCGCCACAACCGTGCAGTTCACCAGCTCGATCGTGGCGTCGCCGGTCACCGACGCCGCGCCGCCGACGCCAACCGCGAGGTTGTCCACCAGCAGGCAGTCCTGAAATAGCGCCTCGCCGTCGATCATCCGGACCGCACCGCCGCCGCCGCTCAAGGCGCCGGAGTTGCTGATGAAACGGCAGCCGTCAAACTGCCAAGTCCCCCCCTGAATGTACACCGCGCCCCCGCCGGCCGTTGTCGCGCCGTTGTCGATGAAGTCGCACTGAGTAAACAACGCACCCGCTGTGTCCGGCCCGCCGCCCACCGCACCACCACGGTTCGACACGTTCGCCTTGAACACGCAGCGGTCGAACCAATATGACCCCTCCCCCTGGATGTCCACCGCCCCACCGAGCAAGCCAGACTCGTTGCCAGTGAACCAGCAGTCACGGAACTCGACCTTCCCACCGCTGTCGAGCGAGGCCCCACCGCCACCGCCCGCGGGAACGCCGATGTCCGGGTCTGCATGGCCGGCCTCGATGATGAAACCGTCGATGATGGCCTGATCGGTCGTATCGAAGCGGAAGAGCCGCACGGCGTTGTTCGTATTCCCTGAGATAGACGGGATACCGTTGCCATCAAACGAGACCGCGCTGTCGTCCATATCGTCGTCCCCCGAGAGGATCGTCGGGTTGCCGACCGGATCGCGCTGGTCCCGGCTCGTCTCCGTGCCGTCGAACCCGCCGTACATCGCCACTTCCGACGCAATCGAGAACTGGTTCGATCGGAGATAGGTGCCCTCACGCACCCAGAACTCCGAGCTGTGCTCGTTGCAGTTCAGCGCCGCCTTGTCGAGAGCGAAGCCGAGGTCGTTGAACGCCGTGGACCAACTCAACCCGTCCCCAACGCCGGTCAGCGATCCATCAACGAAGACAGTGACCTCACACTCATCCGGCACCCCGTTGGAGTTATCGTCGTCGCTGGTCATGCTCGAGATGTCGGTCGCATCGGCGACGCCGTTCTGGTTGCAGTCGCACG
Source organism: Phycisphaerales bacterium (assembly GCA_965228605.1). Taxonomy (GTDB): domain Bacteria; phylum Planctomycetota; class Phycisphaerae; order Phycisphaerales; family UBA1924. The sequence goes on along the minus strand of OZ245825.1, from coordinate 1,024,996 downwards.
CCGAGCCCGCGTGCCGGAAGTTCGCCACCGACACCTTCGTCATCTCGGCTGCCGTCGCGAAGTCGTTCACCCCGGTCTGGCCGATCGTCACGCCCGCCACCACCACGTCCGGCGTCGAGAAGTGGTGCGTCGTGAGGTGGCCGGCAACCTGGCTCATAATCGTCCGATACGGCGTGTTGTTGCCGTCCTGAGACGTGAAAGCAATGCCGTGCATGTAGCCGAAGTAGCCACCATCGTCGTGGGTGGCCCCCATCAGGTGCCCGACCTCGTGGGCGAAGACAGTGCTGTCAACGTGAGCAGATTCAATCACGAAGAAGGCCACGTTTGGGTCGTAGGGCGCAGTCCCCGAGACTTTACCCGCAAAGTTCGGCGACCCATCGACCTCCGGCACAAAGCACACCAGGTCCGCAGCGAGCGAGTCGCGGAGCGTATGGGCCCCGTCGAGCGCGCCATCGCTCGGATCCACCAGTTCGTCGACGATGTCCCCGATCGGCTTGTTGGGGTCCTCCGTGTATGAGATCACCTGAGCATCCACCAGGTTGACATCGAGATCGGCGACCAAGCTACCATCGAGGGCGTCATTCAGGATCGCCACACCCAGGTCGATCGCGGCCTGGATGGCCGTCTCGGTCATCGGGTCGTAAGCGTCGGCGGCGTCCTGCGAGTAGAGCACCAGGACGTCGATCTCGCTCCCGTCATCGACGCAGCCGCACGACGAGCCCATGAGTTCAGCCGGCTCCGGCAGCCCCACGCCACCGTGACTCCCCCCGCAGTAGTTCGCGAGCGGTGGCAACGCCTCGAGGATCGCCCGCTGCCCGCCCTCGGCGTCCAGCCCGATCGGTCGCAGCGCATACTCGCCCTCGCCATGCACGTTCACTCGCGCCGCCACGACCCCTTCACGCTCAACCATCACGAACCGACCGGCTGCCGGCGCAACCAAGTCGCCACGCCACTCGAAGCGGTCACCGAGGCGACGATACATGATGTCCGTCACGCCATGAACGACACGCCCGTCGAAGAGCTCGAAGCTGACGCTCATGCCGGCCCCGTCCCGATCGGTCGCACCAACGCCATCCCTCAACTCCCAGGTGTCGAAGGTAACCATCGCGGACCGGGACGCCCGAGAGCCGTCGTACCATGGAGGCGTGGGCGCCCCACTCCGGACAGAGGCCCAAGACGCGCCCGCGGGCGGAACCACAGCTGCGCCCGCAAGGGCGCCCCCAGCAACAAACATCCAGTTCATTTCGTTCTCCTGTACTGAGTCCTTGTCCCCCGGGACCGGGCCAAGGTAGCCGTTTGAGGACCGCTTGCAAGTGAAGATCTTGCGAGGTTCGTTCACGCCACCTCGTGGCCAGCATAGCTCACTTCCAGTGCACGCCCCGTCCCGGGCGCGCTTGACCCTGCTTCCACGAAGACCAGGCTGCCCGGGCCGGGTGCCCGTGATCTGTGAGTGATGGGTGCCATGGTCAGCCCGCAGGGATGGCCATGCCGACCGACCGGTAGACTGCTAAGCATGAAGCGGCGTCGTTCCTACGACATCCCCGGCAATGCGCACGAACTTACGTTCTCGTGTTACCGGCGATCGAAGCTCCTCGCGAGCGAGCGCACGCGATCGTGGCTCATGCAGGCGATCCGGTCCGCCCGCGACCGTCACGGCTTCCGGATCATCGCGTTCGTCGTGATGCCCGAGCACACCCACATCCTCCTGCACCCGATGCCGGGGGAGGGGGGTGAGCCGGTGGCGATCAAGACCATCCTTCAGGCTATCAAGCAACCCGTCGCGCAGCACGCGATCGCGTGGCTCAAGGCCAACGACTCGGCCTTCCTCGACCGCCTGCGCATCGAGCGCGACAACGGCACGCACGAGCACCGCTTCTGGCAGCGCGGCGGCGGCTACGACCGCAACCTGTGGAAGCCCGAGGCCCTGTGGTCGGCGATCGACTACATCCATCGCAACCCGGTGCGTCGAGGCTTGTGCGAGCGGCCGACGGATTGGCTCTGGTCGAGCGCGCGGTGGTATGAGGAGATGGATGGTGTTGTGCTCGACGTCGATCTTGTGCCGCCGGGGGCCTTGAAGACGTACACGTGACCGGTCGCATCGAAGACATGGCCATCCCTTCGGGCTGACCATGGCACCCGCCAGCGGGCGCGGGGGCCTTTGCCGTGGCCACTGCGACCCCGCCATGCGCGCAGGCCGTTTCCTTCACCGAAGCCGGCGGGATCAACCCCGTCAAGCTCGCCGCCTGACTCAGACCACTGCTTGCTGTGGGAGCGTCCTCCGGGGATGACCGCGGGTGGGTTGTGGCGGGTTCAGCGGTTGAAGGGGGACGTGGGTAACTGGGGAGGGGCGCCGGTGTGAGCCGCGCCCCTCCTTTCACGGAAGGCAACAGGCATCAGGCAACAGGCATCAGTTGGGAGCCGGTGCACGGCGTCTTCCTGGTGCCTCGCGCCTGGTCCCTGGTGCCTTGCTTCTTCAGCACGCAAGCGAATCGAACAGCGCCACGTACTGGTCCTGCCGGTAGGGCTTGGTCTGGAAGCCCGTCGCGCCCAGCTCGCGCGAGCGCTCGATGTCCGCCGGTGAGTCCGAGTGCGTCAGCATGATGATGTACAGCAGCTCCCGGAACGACTCATCGCCCCGCACCGCCGCCAGCACCTCGAACCCATCCATGCCCGGCATGTTGATGTCCAGCAGCACCGCGAGCGGAAGCTCCTTGTCACCGCTGCGCACGCCTTCGAGGAAGCGGAGCAGCTCGCCCCCCTCCGCCATCGGGACGAACGGGTTCGCCAGGCTCGAATCCGCGTGGCACGCCTCGGCGATCATCACGTCGAGCGCGCTGTCATCCACCATGACGACCGGGCCCGGGCACCGGTCCTCCTGGGACAGGCGCAGCGGCGGACGCTCAGAGTCTGAAGTTGACTTGGACATCGTCGTCTCCGGATTCGACCCAGAGGTCTCCCCCAAGGGTCTCCACCACTGTACGGCAGATCGAGAGCCCGAGGCCAGTGCCATCGCCGGCGTTGGAACCGCGCACGAACGGGTCGAGCACAGATTTGTGTTCGACCGGGGGGATGGTGGACCCCGTGTTGACGACCCACAGCCGCCAACGCCCATCCGCTTCGGCCTCGCCCCCAAATCCGAGGCGGAACGGCCCGCGCCCCGTGTGCGCGAGCGCGTTGCGGACCAGGTTGGAGTAGAGGATGTCGATGAGCCCCGGCGCCGCGCGGACGACGGGCAGGGGCGCCACGTCGACCTCGACGCCGCGCGCCGTCAGCGACTCCTCGAAGTCTTCCAGCACACCCCTGACCCGCTCGTTGAGGTCGACGTCAACCAGCTCGTGCCCGGCTCGCCCGACGCTGGCAAGCTCGCGCACCCCCGTGATCTGGTCCACCATCCGCTCGGACATCTCGCCGAGCGACCGGAGCAGCTCGTCGCCTGCCACACCCCCCACCCCACCCACCCCACCACCCCCACCACCCCCATCAGCCCCGGCGTTCCGCAGGAGCATGTCCGTCAGCAACGCGATCCGGCGCACCGGCTCGCGGAGGTCGTGCGAGGCGACGTGCACGAAGTGCTCGAGCCGATGGTTGGCCCGCTCGAGCTGCTCGTTGGCTTCGGCAAGCCCGCGGCGCTTGGCGTCGATGCTCATCAGCAGCCCGTTCATCGCCCGGGCCAGGATGCCGGCTTCATCGCTCCGATCCGTCGGGAGCGTCGGTGCGCCCCCTCCTGCCCGGTGGTCATCGACCACCCGCCCGAGTTCATGGGCCGCCTGAGTGAGTTCTTCGATGGGCCGCGTCGCGAGCTGACTCAGGAACCACGACGACCCAAGCGCAAGGCACACGAGCAGGCCCGCCAACCCAAGCAACCGCACCGCGCCGTCCATGGTGCGCACCGGGATGTTCGCGAAGTCCGTGCGCAGGATCAGCGTGAGTTCGGGGAGGGAGGCGCCCACGCGCAACGGTTCTGCGTGAATGGCGCCCCCAGCGTGCAACCCCTCCGCCGCGCCCGCTCCCGCAAACTCGTCCGCCCGCGAATACCCGTGCCCCAGTTCGCGCCCGAACATCTTCTCGGGCTCCGGGTGGAGCAGGAAGTCGCCGTGGGTGTCGGCGATGTAGTACGTGGTCGAGGGGTCGCCGAGCGGGAACAGGCCCTTGAGGAGCCTCGCGACGTCCATGTTGATGACCGCGATCCCGAACCGCGTCCCATCGGGGCGATCGATCGGCGCCACGGCACGCAGCATGGGCCGCGGGGGAATCTCGATCGTGCCGCTCTCGCGGTTGAGCGTGATCTCGTGCAGGTAGACCGTGTCGGGGGCCGCCATGAGCCCCGCACGGACGTAGTCCCGATGGCCCTTGGGCTGCAGGTCCGTCTCGGGTACGGCCACCAGACCCGTCGGCGTGCGGTTGACACGCGCGACCTCCGCCCCATCGCCCGAGATCAGGCGCACGTGGTCGTAGTACGGCTTGGCCCTCAGGAGTTCCGTGTACACCGCGTGGATGGCCTCAGGCCTCGCCTCGCCGCGCGCCGCGTCGACGATGACGGGGAGGTTCGCGGCCAGGTGCGCATCGCGACGCAACTCGTCGATCGCGGCCTCGAGCCGGCGCCCCTCGCTCGCCGCCCGGAGCCCCAGCGCGGTCTGCTGCTGACGCTCGATGAGCGCGCCGTAGCCCATGTAGGCGACCGCCGCCGCCCCCATTGCGGCCACCGCGATGACGCCGACCTGAACCAACCTGAGCTTTGTGACAAGCCGCATCGCGCTTCCCTCAACCAAGGCGGCACGATCATACCCCGAGAGACGCTCGGCTCACCCCACCCCCGCGTTCGCGCAGTACCTCCGGCAGATCGCATCCTCTGCGCACGTTCCCCCCCGCGCCTTGCACACGTTCCGCCCATGCCAGATCAGCAGGTGCGAAAGCATGCACCACTTGTCGCGCGGGAACAGAGCGCAAAGGGAACGCTCGACCATGGGCACCGTCGCATCCTCTGGCACGAGCCCGAACCGCTTGGCGAGGCGCTCGACGTGGGTGTCCACCACGACGCCATCGTTGATGCCGAAGGCGTTGCCCAGCACGACATTGGCCGTCTTGCGGGCCACGCCCCGCAGGGAGAGCAGCCCCTCCATCGTGGCCGGCACCTGGCCATCGAAGTCCTCCACGATCGAGCGGGCGGCACTCACGATCGCCTTCGCCTTGTTGCGGTAGAGCCCGATCGACTTGATATAAGGGTGCAACTCCTCGGGCTCGACCCTTGCGTAGTCACCCGCGGTCCTGAACTGCGCAAAGAGCCTGGGCGTCGCCTTGTTGACGCCCACATCGGTCGCCTGAGCGCTGAGCATCGTGGCGATGAGCAGCTCGAGGGGGTTGGTGTAGTCGAGTTCGCAGTGGGCGTCGGGGTAGCGCTGCTCGAGGGCGTCGTAGATGCGCCGGGCGCGGCGCTTGTCCGCGGGGGTGGCCTCGGGCACCGCGAAGGGCAGGTCGCGCAGGCCGCGCGGGTTGTCGGGCGTCCGGACCGGCGGCCGCTTGGCCGTCGTCACGACGCCGCCCCAGTGGACTCAGACCCGTCCGGACGCGCAACGTTCCACACCCCAGCCCCGAACGCCACGACGACCAGCACAAGGTTGAGCTTCATCAGGTTCGAAGCGACGGGGTGGAACCTGTCGAACGCCTCGCGGTGCCCGTCGGCCGCCGACACATCGCCCGCCCGCGCGCTGTCGATGAACTTGGCGAGCTCGGTCTGCATCGGCCACTGGACGAGCGCCGTTGAGATCGACACGCAGATGAACGCGCCGCTCGTCGCGAGCACCCGAACCCACACCAGCCCGCAGCGAACGCGCGGCCTCACACGGACGACGACGATGACCAGCGCCAGAAGGGCCACGACGCCCGCAAGCACGCCGAAGGTCGCCACCCCCTGGAACACCGGGTTCATCACCTGCCCGGCCGCGATGCGCCAGTGATCCTCCGGGTAGCCCGCAAACCCGGGCAGGCTCGGGTCGAGCCGCTTCATGATCGGGAACGCCACCGCGGCAGCCAACCCCGTCGCCGCGATCGCGCCCGCCCAGACGCCGAGCAGGGTCAGGTGGATGGTCTCGAAAGCAGCGCGGGACCTCGTCATCGCGTGATCCTATGCGCACGGCGCGGTACAACTCCCCCATGGATGGCACGAACCTCCCAATGCCGACGCTCTCGCTCGCGCTCGCCGGCCTCGTGCCCGGCGTCGCGCGCGACGTGCGCACCGGGCTCGACTTGGCCCGCTCGCTCGGCTTGCGCGCCGTACAACTCGATGCCACCTTTCAAGAGACGCGCCCACGCCTCCTCGACCGATCGGCCCGCCGAGACCTCGGCGCATCGCTCCGCCGCGCCGACGTCTCGCTCAGCGGGTTCGACCTGTGGATCCCCCCAGAGCACTTCGTCGACCCCGCCCACGCCGACCGGGCCCTGGGCGCCGCCCGCGGCGCCGGCGAGCTCGCCAGCGAACTCGCAGCGCTGAGCGGCGGGACGCCCATCGTCTCGCTCGCGCTGCCCGTTGGAGACGAGGGCGATGGCGTCGCGCGCGAGGTCGCCTCCATGGGCGAAGCGCTCGGCGTGCGGTTCGCCGATCACGCCTGGCCGACACGCGAAGGCGAAGCGCACTCCGTCGGGCTCGACCCCGCCCTGGTCCTGATGTCCGCGCCGACCACGACGCCCGGCAAAGCGGTCTCGGCCCACGCCGGGCGTGTGGCGAGCGTGCGCCTGACCGACGCGGGCCCGAGCGGGCGGGTCGCGGTGGGGCGCGGCCGGCTCGATGTGCTCAGCCTCTGGGGGGCGATGGTCACGCTCACGCCGCCACCACCGCTGGTGATCGACGTGCGCACCCTGGCCGACCCCGCCGACGGCGCGGAGCGAGCGGCCAGAGCGGTGCAGGACCTCGGGCTCTAGCGTGCCACCGACACGTCCCCGGGTCGTGCCAGTTAACCAGCAAAGCACCGGACCCTGACTGGGCGGACCGGCCGGTGACACCCCGCAACCCGAAACGCACCGTCCGGCGCTACAGTCTGCCTCGATGCCCACAACGCCCAACTACTACGAGATCCTCGGCGTCGCCAAGGACGCGAGCGAGGACGACATCAAGAAGGCGTACCGCAAGCTCGCGCGCGAGCTCCACCCCGATGTCAACAAGGCGAAGGACGCCCCCGCGCGCTTCCAACAGGTCCAGGACGCCTACGAAGTGCTCTCCGACCCCGCCAAGCGCGCCGACTACGACCGGGGTGGCCGACGACACCACCGCACCGCGGGAGGACGCCCCACGGGCACGTACACCTGGTCGAACATCGGGGGCGACGCGGGCGCCGGCGCCGACCCGGGCGACCTGGGTGACATCTTCGAGGAACTCTTCGGCGGGGGTGGGGGCGGGGGCTTCGGCGGTGGCGGGCGGTCGCCCTTCGACGCCGCTCGCACCCGCTCCAAGCCCGTGCGCGGGCGCGACATCTCGCGCGAACTCGAGGTTGCCTTCCTGACCGCCGCCCGTGGCGGCACCGAGCCCCTCCGCGTCATGCGGGGCGGGCGCACCCAGACCATCGAGGTCACCATCCCCAAGGGCACAAGCGACGGCGCCAAGCTCCGCATGCGCGGCCAGGGCGCCCCAAGCCCGGGCGGCGGCCCGTCGGGCGACCTGATCCTCACCATCAAAGTCGGCGCGCACCCGCTCTACCGGCGCGAGGGGCTCGACCTGGTCTTCGACCTCCCGGTCACGATCGCCGAGGCGGCCCTTGGCACGAAGGTCGACGTGCCCACGCTCGATGGCAAGCGCGTCGAACTGAGCGTGCCCGCGGGCTCATCGAGCGGGCGGCAACTCCGCCTCCGCGGGCTCGGCGTGAGCGATGAGAAGGGCGTAAAGGGCGACCTGCGCGCGGTCCTGAAGGTCATCGCGCCGACGGCGCTCTCCGAGAGTGATCGGGCGTCCCTCCGCGAACTGGGCGAGCGCATGCCCAACCCGCGCCAGGGCTCGCCCTGGGAATGATCGACTCCCCCTACTGCTCGCGCACCTCCAGGCGGTTGCGGTGGGCGAACTGCCTCATGCAGGAACGCAGTTGTTCACCGACCCGAGCGTAGTACACGATCGTCTCCTGAGCGACGCCTTGGCCGTCGTCCCACACAACGAAGCCGCTCCGACGGCCCGCAGGGACACCATCGCGCCCCGGTAACCTCACGCCCGAAACGCTCGCGAGTGGGATCGAGATGCCCTGTCGCACCACGTGCAACCGGTCGCTCTCGATCGCGAGGAGCGGGCCCCGTGCGATCTCGTGTCGCATCGCCCGCACGACCAGCAGGGCGGTCACCACGAGCGCGATGTTCCCCGTCGGGATCGCAATGAAGCAGAGCAGGCGCGGCACGCCCGAGATTCCGGTCGATATGCAAACCGCTGCAATCGCGAAGGCATAGCCGAGCATGACGCAGAAGACCCTCCAGAATGGCCAGGACCACCCGGGCGTGAGGGCCCAGTCTGCACCGTCGACGTCGCGTTGCCACTCGAATTTGTCATAGGCGACCGCGGCTCCATCGGGCTCACCAGACATTGCTCCTCCTCTCACCACCGATTCCGCGGCTCGACCACACTCTTCATCAGCTCTCTCGGGACACGCTCGGCAAAGACCGGAAGCCCCCGCTCGTCGGCGAGGCTTTGGAGCGCTCGTCGCAACCGGGTGTGGTACTTGCCCCAGGACACGAGCGTCTCGCGGAGCTCACCTGACTCGTCGGCCCAAACAATGCAGCCCTGGCGGTGAAACGTCCAACTCGAGTTGGCGCCCTTCCACCCCAGGAAGCCCCGCACGATGCGCACACCCTTGAGCGAGGCGAGCGGTATCGACTCGCCTTTCCGTGGGAACAGAAGCGTGTCGCCATCGATGGCGAGCAGCGGGCCACGCGCAGCCTCCTTTCGGTGCCACGCCGCCATCATCAGCGCGAGTACGCCCACGAGCACGAGCGAGAACGATGCCATCGCGGGGAGAATCCAAGTCCTCGGCGCATTGGGGAGCAGAGAGAACCCGTAGCCCGCGGCAAGCATGAAGCCCAGGAAAGCGACGAGCGCCACCACCTGTCGGCGCCCGAAGCGCCCGGGCGCAAGCTCGCGCCTGCCCGTCTCCGGGTTGTCGACCCAAGCAAAGTCGTCGTGGAGCACCGCAGGGTCATCGCGCTCCACGACGGGGCAGAACGTGCCCAGGTTGGGCGAATCAAACTCGATGGGCGCGCGACTCAGAAGCTCACGACCGGCGCATCCCGCGCCGCCTCGTCCTTGAGCTCGAAGTACGTCGCCTTCGAGAAGCCGAACATGCCCGCGACGACGTTGCTCGGGAACGACTCGACGCGGGTGTTGAGCTCACGGACGTTGGCGTTGTAGAAGCGGAGCGCCGCCTGGACGCGGTCCTCCGTGTTCGCCAGCTCGCTCTGCAGGTCCTGGAAGTTCGCAGACGCCTTGAGGTCGGGGTACTGCTCGAAGCGGACGCGGAGCTGGCCCAGCGCAGAGCCGAGCTTGCTCTCGATCTGGAGTTGCTCCTCGGTGGCGTCGCCCGGGCGGACCCGCTCGGCCTGCTCGCGCAGCGACACGATGTTCTCGAGCAGCTCGCGCTCGTGGGTCATGTAGCCCTTGACCGTGTTGATGAGGTTGGGGATCAGGTCGTGGCGGCGCTGGAGCTCGGTGTCCACGTTGGACCACGACTCCTGCACGTGCTGGCGGATCTTGACGAGCCCGTTGTAGATACCGATGACGACGAGCGCGATGACGATGACAAGAGCGAGCAGGATGCCGCCCGCGATGAGTAAGCCTTCCATGTCAGTCCTTCCGTAGAGGTCTTGGTTGGGGCGGGCCGGCGTTCAGGCGCCGCCGATGAGGTCTGATCTGCTGGTGGTCGCCGCGGCGCCGCCTTCGAGGATGGGTGGGAGGCCCTGCTTGGCGCGCTCCGCGTTCACCATGGTTCTTGGGAGTTGGGCGAGCAGCCCTTCCACAAAGCTCACCAGCTCAGTGTACCGCTCGGGCTTCACGCGCCCCTTGATGTGGACGACGAGGAGCGGCCCAACAAAGCGCATCTTCCACCCGCCCGCGCGTGCGGTCAGGTACCGCATCATGGGCGAGGTGATCAGGTCGTAAGCGTCCCGCCTGTCGCGGGCGCTCACGTGGTACCGCTTGGAGAAGTCCGGGTCCTCGAAGTCGATGTCGTCGAAACCGAACGCCCCCGCGAGCCGGTCGCCCCAGTGCTCGGGGCGGACATCGACCTCCCCCATGTCCGCGGGCGCCTTGATCGCGGCGCAGGTGAAGTAGTAGTGCGTCGTCCGCCGGTTCTTGCCCGAGCCCGACGTCTCGGCGTAGTGGTACTCGAACAGGTCGAACCCCGCCTGGCCGAGCCCCGGCGTGGGCCCGGGGTGGGTCTTGCTCATGTGATAACGGGAGTAGCGAGAGTGCCCGCTCTGGAAGGGCGGGAACGGGTAGGGCCCGCCCGACCGCTTGGCGGGCGACCACGAAAACCCGTTGGCCGCCGCCCACGCCGCGAGCGCGGCCCGCTTCTTCTTCTCCGCGAGGTGGGCGAAGTACCCCCCCACCACCGCGACGATCGCGATGACCACGAAGATCAGGATCTGGCCGATGCCTTCGCCCACAGGTGCAATCTATCGAACACATCGAGCGGTGGCCTGTCCCGAAACGGGTGAAATCCGACCCCTGGGCGTCCCAGAGGCGGCGAAGGGCCCAACGCCGAAGGGCTATGCCACAGCGCGGGAGCCCTTGAGCAGAGCAACGAAGGGCTATGCCGGAGCGCGGGAGGCCTTGAGCAGAGCGCCATAGGCCTATGCCGGAGCACGGGAGCCCTCTACCAGAGCGCCATAGGCCTATGCGGGAGCGCCGTAGGCCTTTGTCAAAGCTCCGAAGGGCTATGCCAGAGCGCCGAAGGCCTTTGGCAGAGCGCCGTAGGGCTATGTCAGAGCGCCATGGAGCCTCGGCATCGTCCCGATCTGGGGAAGCAGCGGCCGGGGGTGGTGGGGCGGCTCCCCGGATGCAGCCGGGCGCATCGCCAGGGTGGGGCGGGCCGAGCCACAGGAGTGGTCAGGCCTCAGCGACGGGCTACCAGGTCGCCGTGATTCTTGACAATATTTGTCATAGATGTAGACTGACTCAGTGGACGCATCGAGCCTCAACATCTCGCTGACCAAGGCCCAGAGGTCGTTCGTGGATGCCCAGGTTCAGGGCGGGGGCTTTCGGACTGCCTCGGAGTATGTCCGGCAGCTCATCAGGGCAGATCAGGAACGCCAGGCCAACGAGCAGGACCTTGAGGATGCGTTGGTGGAGGCGGTCCGGCGGCTTGAGTCGGGGGATGGGAGCGAAGTCACCCCTGAGTGGATCGCGCGGAAAAAGGCGCTGCTCAGCGAGCGACGGGGTCGTCGGGCCTCGTGAGTTACCCGGTCTGGATCGATCCGGCAGCCGTGCGTGAGATTGACCGCCTGGCCGAGCACATCGCACAACATAGCCTCGATGGTGCTTTGGCGCTCTACGACGCCGTGGAACGCATCTGCTCCTTGCTCGCCGACACACCACACCTGGGCGCTGAGCGGGAATTCGCCCGATTGAAGGGTGTTCGGATGGTCCCGCTCCCGGGCTTTGCCAGCGCGCTGGTGTACTACCGTATCAGCGATCGGATTGAGATTCTCCACGTCGTTCACGGTGCGCGGGACCAGGATCAGGCAGTCGGGACCGACTAGCTTGCCCGCCGCTCGCCCCCCTCTATACTCCGCCACTTCCCTCATGGGGGAGCCGTCCGTGACGGATCGCCTGTCGCCCTCGTGGGGCGCCGGCGTGAGGCGCGGCATGGGCCTTCCGCCTCGCGGCGCGGGTGGTCCAGCTCCGAGGGACGTGCTGCGGTCTTGTCCGTGTCTGTGGATCGCCCCTACGGGCGAACACAACGCTGGGCCCGGCCGTCATTTGGTTGTCGGACGGGTCAATCGGGGCGAGCCAGCCCCTCAGCGAAGGAGACACGGCGGCCGCCGAACAATGCCACGCCCTTGGCCCGTGGTGTAACGGTAGCACAGCTGGTTTTGGTCCAGTCAGTCGGGGTTCGAATCCCTGCGGGCCAGTTCACCGGCGGCCGCCCCATGTGGGCATGCACACACTCACTGCGATCATCCTGGCGGCGGGCAAGGGCACGCGCATGAACAGCGACCTCCCCAAGGTTGCCCACGAGGTCGGCGGCCGCGCCATGGTGCGCTGGGTCGCCGAGGCGTGCGCCGAGGCGGGGTGCTCGCGAGTCATCGTCGTCGTCGGCTACAAGCAGGAAGTCGTCCGCGCCATCTTCGACGACTGGGCCGACGAGGAGTGCTCGATCGAGTTCGCGGTCCAGGAAGAGCAACTGGGCACGGGCCACGCCGTGATGTGCGCCGAGCCGTTGCTCCACGCCGAAGCAGCCACCGCGGGACACGCCACCTTTGTCCTCGCGGGCGATGGCCCCCTGATCCGCTCCGAGACGCTCGCCACGATCCTGCACCGCCACGAGGAATCCAGCGCTTCGGCGACCATCGCGACCGCGGTGCTCGACAACCCCGACGGCTACGGACGCATCGTCCGCGATCCGCGGGGCGGGTTCGCCCGGATCGTCGAACAGAAGAACGCCTCGCGCGAGGAGCTCGCGATCCGCGAGGTCAACCCGAGCTATTACTGCTTCGATGTGCAGACCCTCTTCTCGCTGCTCAAGCGGGTCGAGCGGAACGAGCTGTCGGGCGAGTACTACATCACCGATGTCCCCGCCCTCGCCCTCGCCGGCGGGCTGAGCGTGGAGGTGATCGACGCGGTGCCCGCCGAGGATGTGCTGTCGATCAACACGCCCGAGCAGTTGGGCGAGGTCGACGCGGTGTTGCGGAAGCGTCTTGGCATGCCGGTCGCGGCAGAAGGGGGAAGCGCCTGATGACCTGGAGCGACGCCACGGGCCTCAAGGTCTTCGCGGGGAGGCACAGCATCCCCCTCGCGACCGAGATCTGCACCCACCTCCAGATGCCGCTCGGTGAAGCGCGCACCGATGTGTTCCCCGACGGGGAGCTGATCGTGCGCCTGCTCGAGGACGTGCGCGGGCGCGACTGCTACGTCGTGCTCTCCACGTGCCCGCCGGTCAACGACAACATGATGGAACTGCTGATCTTCGCGGACTCGCTCCGCCGGGCCTCGGCCCGGCGCATCACCGCGGTGATCCCCTACTTCGGATACGCCCGCCAGGACCGCAAGGACAAGGGGCGTACCCCCATCACCGCGAAGCTCGTCGCCAACCAGATCACCACCGCGGGCTTCCAGCGCGTGCTCACGATCGACCTGCACGCGGCCCAGATCCAGGGCTTCTTCGACCTCCCCGTCGACCACCTGGCCGCGATCGCGGTCTTCAACGGCTACTTCCAGGGCGTCCGCGATGAGCTGGGCGACCTCGTCGTCGTCAGCCCCGACGTGGGCAACGTCAAGGTCGCCCAGACCTACGCCGACCTGCTCGACGCCGACCTCGCGATCATCGAGAAGCGCCGCCTCTCGGGCGACCAGGTCCGCCACGGCGCCATCGTCGGCGAGGTCCGCAACAAGACGGTCCTCATGATCGACGACATGATCTCGACCGCGGGCACCGTGTGCGAGGCGGCCCGCCTCGTCTCGGACCGCGGCGCATCGTCGGTCATCGTCGCGGCGACCCACGCCCTCCTCTGCGGCCCCGCCATCGAGCGGCTCGCCGCGGCGCCCATCGGGCGCGTCGTCATCACCGACACCATCCCCGGGCGTGAGCGTTACGCGCCCATCGCGGACAAGGTCGTGGAACTCGGCGTCGCGGAACTCTTCGCCGAGGCCATCCACCACATCCACCACAACCTCTCAGTCAGCGCCCTCTTCCACCGCCTCGCGGACTCGAAGAGGTAGCACACAAGCACACACGGGGCTCGGCCGCCCCGACCTGGAGAAGCAAGCAATGAAAGCATCACACACACTGAGCGTGACCCGTCGAGAAAAGCTCGGCTCCCGATATGCCCAGCGCTACCGCGACGCGGGCCTCCTCCCCGCGGTCCTCTACGGGCAGAAGCGCGACCCCGTGTCCCTCAACCTCGAAGCCAAGGAAGCCCTCCGCTTCTTCCAGCTGGGCGAGAAGGTCTTCAATATCGAGGTCAAGGAAGAGGGCGCCTCGCAGACCGTGCTCCTCAAGGGCCTGCAGTACGACTACCTCGGCACCAACGTGGTGCACGTCGACCTCGAGCGTGTGGACCTCGACCAGGAGATCGAATCGTCCGTGCCGATCCGCTACGTGGGCGAGGCCAAGGGGTCTGGCGCCGCGGGCGCGATCATGGTGCACCCCAACACCACGCTCACCGTCCGCTGCTCGGTCGCGAACCTCCCCGACCACATCGACGTCGATGTGACCGAACTGGGTGTGGGCGATGCACTGCACGTGAGCGACCTGACCCTCCCCGAGGGGCTCACCGCCCTCGACGATCCTGGCACGATCGTCGCCGCGATCCAGATGACCGTTGAGGAAGCGGAGGGCGAAGCCGTCGAGGGCGGCGAAGACGACGCCCAGCCCGAGGTCATTACAGAGAAGAAGCAGGAAGAAGAGGGCTGATCGCGCCGTGAAGCTGATCGTCGGCCTTGGCAATCCGGGTGCGGAGTACGCGAACACGCGTCACAACGCGGGCTTCATGGCGATCGACGCCATGGAGCGCCGTCACGCGCCCGGCGCCATCTGGCGGTCGCGCTTCCACGGCCTGGCGCTCGAGGTGCTCCTCCCCGACCGCGCCGCGGCCGACTACGACCCCGCGGAGGGACGCTGGCACAAGCGTGCCCCCGCGATCACCAAGGCCCTGCTCCTCAAGCCCACCACCTACATGAACCGCTCAGGCCAGGGCGTGGGCGAAGCGATCCGCTTCTACAAGCTCGACCCGTCGGAGGACCTGCTCGTCCTCGTGGATGACGTCGCGCTGCCCGTCGGGTCGATCCGTGTGCGCGCGGGCGGCTCCGCGGGCGGGCACAACGGGCTCAGCGACATCGAGCGCGCCCTCGGCACCAGCGCCTACCCCCGCTGCAGGATCGGGATCGATGCGCCCGGACGCATCCCCCAGAAGGACTACGTCCTCGGGCGCTTCGCGCCCGACCAGAAGGACGCCATCGCGAGCGCCTGCGAGCGGGCCGCCGACGCCGCGGAACTCTGGGCCTCAACCGACACTGCTTCCACGATGAACGTGTTCAACGTGAAAGAGAAGAAGAACCGGGAGCGCGACCAAGCCCCCGAGCAAGCAGACACCAACGGGACGCCGGCCGAAGACGCCGCGTGACCCCATCAGACCAGGCGCCGCGACTCGGCGCAGAAAGGACTCGACTCGATGCCTGAACCATCCAAGGGACGGACCAATACGTACGAGGGCATGTTCCTGATGACCCAGGGGGACGCCGCGGACCTCGACGCCGCGACCGGCCACATCCGCCACCTCTTCGAACGCGCCGAGGCACAGGTCATCGCGCTCCGCAAGTGGGACGAACGCCGCCTCGCCTATGAGATCGACCACAACAAGCGCGGCACGTACTTCCTGTCGTACTTCTCGTGCGACCCGGCGAACATCGACCGCCTCTCGCGCGACTGCAACCTGTCCGAGACGATCGTGCGCGCCATGTTCCTCCGCGCCGACCACCTGACGCGCGATCAGATGGAGGCTGCCGACGCGTCGCAGCAGATGGCCGACGAGGCCGCCCTGCGTGGCGAGGGCGGCGAGCAGGCGGCGCCCCTCGCAGCGCAGCCGCAGGCGGCGTCTTCGGAGGGCTGAGGGCCCCGGCCCACGCGCCGTCCCGGACCCTGCTAGAATACGAACAGAAGCCGTCCCCTTAGATCGGGGGTGGAGGGAGGTCTTGCATGGCTGGCAACGTCAACAAAGTGTTCCTGATGGGCAACCTGACGCGCGACATCGAGCTGCGCCAACTGCCAAGCGGCATGTCCGTCGGCGCCGTCGGGCTCGCGGTCAACGAGCGCTACAAGAACCGCGAGGAGCAGTGGGTCGAGCGGGCGAACTTCATCGACTGCGAGGTGTTCGGCCGCAAGGCCGAGGTCATGCAGCAGTACCTCCACAAGGGCCGCCCCGTCTTCATCGAGGGCAAGCTCCGCCTCGACCAATGGCAGGACAAGGACGGCAACAACCGCTCCAAGCTCAAGGTCGTCATCGACGACTTCCAGTTCGTGGACAGCGGGCAGGGCGGGAGCGGCGGCGGAGGTGGCGGAGGTGGCGGAGGCGCGCGCCAGCCAGCCCAGGCCCGCGCCGGAGGTGGCGGGAACGACGGGGGTGGGGCGGGCGCCTATGGTGGTGGCCCGTCGGCGGACTCCTACGAGCCCATCCCCGACGACGACATCCCGTTCTGAGCGGCTCCCGCTCGACGGACGACAACCGAATCACCCGTTGGGGCCGGCGCAATCGTGACGACCGGCTCCTCAACTTTCGAACCCCGAAAGGACAGCGAGAATCATGGCCAAGACTGTTGAACTCTTGCTCCTCGAGAGCGTTGACCACGTCGGCATCGTCGGCGATGTGGTGAAGGTGCGCACCGGCTTCGCCCGCAACTTCCTGATGCCGCGCGGCCTGGCCGAGGCCCCGAGCCAGGAGATGATCGATTCACTCGCCGAGAAGCGAGCCGTCGCGCAGAAGGAAGTCGCCCAGAAGCGCGCCGAGCGCGAGTCGATGATCGAACGCCTCGAAGGCCACACCATCGAGGTCGAGAAGAACGCCAACGAGCTCGGGCTCCTCTACGGCTCGGTCACCCAGCACGAGATCGCCACCCTCCTCAACGAGGCGGGCTTCGCGGTCCGCGACCGCGACGTGCGCCTGAGCCAGACCATCAAGCGCGTCGACTCCTACGAGATCCTCATCCGCCCCGAGTCCGACCTCGAAGCGACGGTCACCCTCGTGGTGCAGGGCACGGGCCAGGAGTACCTCGAGGCCCTCGAGGAGCAGAAGGCCGCAGAGGCCCGCGCCGCCGAGCACGAGCAAGGCGGCGAGGGCGAGACCGCTCCCGCCGAGGCGAGCGACGGCGAGGGCGAAGGCGAAGGCGACGGCGACGGCGACGAAGCCAAGCCCGAAGCGGCCTCCGCGTAACGCCGGGCCAATCAACTCAGCGCAGAAACAGGCCCCGCTCAACGAGCGGGGCCTTGTTGTTTCAACGGGACGGAATCCGACGGCTCAGTCGCACGACTCACCAAACACCGACAGCACCTCGTTCAGGTCCGCGGAGTCGGTCACGCCGTCACCCGTGATGTCACCACCATCGCCCGAGCCGAACGATGCGAGCACGACGTTCAGGTCGAGCGCATCGATCACGCCATCGCCGGTCAGGTCCGCCGGGCAGTCGACGGGCACGGGCATCGTGAAGAAGCCCATCACCTCAGGAGTGCCCTGTGTCGGCATCGCGTTGCCCTTGTTGGCGAGGATGCGCCAGAAGTAGGCGGTATCAAAGTCGAGGACACCCTCGGGCACATCGTGGCTCGTCGTTCCCACCTGGACCGCGTACACCGCGGCGCCATCGTTGAAGAACGGCGTCGTGCCTATGAGCACGTCGTACGACTCCGCCGCCTCGGAGCCGCTCCATACGAGCACGACATCATCGGGGTCGAGGTCCTCCTCGCCGAATGCGGGCGAGATCAGGGTGAACGCGCCGGCGGGCGTCTCAAACGGGCCGGGGCAACAGATGCCCTGCGGGCTGGCGAGGGCGTTCTCGAGCCCGTTCTGCGTGCTCGCGGTGCCGTTGTTCGCCCCGCCGCCGAGCCCGCACCCCGCGTGGGTGTGGATGCCGATGGCGAAATTCGTGCCATCGATGATGACCGGCGAGCCCGAGTTGCCGCCCGTCGTGTCGACCTGGTACTGGAGCTGCGAGTCGTTCTCGAAGACGAACGGCCCCTGGTGCGTCTTCTGCGCACCGTTCCACGCGCCGGGGACGCCGTTGCCCGTGGTGCCATAGCCCGTGATGCGGATGGACTGGCCCGTGACGTTGGGCGGGTCGATCAGGTCGAACGCCGCGTCCTGCGCCTCACCCGGTGTCAGGCCTGTGCTGGAGTTTGCGAAGCACCCGAAGTAGCCCCAGTCGCCGCCGATGCCGCTGCTCTGCGACTGGAGCGAAGAGAAGTCGACGGGGTACTGATCCGACGAGGGCGGGAAGTTCCACGACCCATCCGGGTCCGACAAGGGCACGTTGAACTGCACGAGGTTGAAGCCGCCCACGCAGTGGCCCGCGGTCAGCATGCACCGGTGGCAGTCGTTGATCATCCACGCTGTGCACCCGTTGGGGAACATGCGCCCGACGCGCGGGTCGTCGGAAGGGACGCGATCGTCGACGCCGAAGCAGATCGATGCCGGCGCGTTGAGCGCCTCGCCGGCGCTGAGCTCGACCACCGTCAGATGGTTCACGCCGCCCCCGCCCTGTGACACGACCTCGACCAGGACCGCATCGCCATTGAACACCGCCGAGCTGTAGTTCCACTCCTCAAGCTGCTCCGCGTAAAGGAACTGCGTGTCGCCATCCTCGAGCGAGGTGATCTGGATATAGGACGACGGGCCGAGCTTGACGTCACCGAAGTGCACCCGGAGCCAGAGCGCCTCAGGAACACCCACCTCCTGCACGAACACGGCTCGGTGTTCATGGTCGCTCACGTCGGGAATGAACCCCGAGTCCACGTCCATCGCGACGCGCTCGAAGGGCGCCTCGCCCCCCCACTGCCCCAGCGCGGAACTCGTGACACCACACGCCAGACCGACCGCGAGCAGCGATCCCCACGAGGAAACCATCATCTTCAGCACCCCTTTGACTCAGCGAGAGACGTGAATCGGCCATCCCCAGCACCGACTGGGTTTCAATTGAAGCTAAGAGCCGGACGGTGGGCGAGCAAGCGGTTCCGGGCGCCCCCGTGCCTCCTTTTTCGGTCGGCGTGCGGGACGTGGCGTGGGCGCGCTCCGACCCCGAACTTGGGCCGCCCCGCTTATCGGGTGAACCACTCAACAAGATGCTCTCAAGGCCCTTTGCTCACACCCACCGAGGAGGTACTCTGGGTTCTGCTATCGCAGGCGGTGCCCGCGACTACGAGGAGAGAGAAATGACCTGTGAAATGAACCGTCGGGCCATTGTTGCGGCCCTGCTTGGCTCGTGTGGCGCCGCCTTCGGCGCGGATTGGAACAATGCGGCGGGCGGGAGTTGGAACGACCCGGCCAATTGGACGCCCATGAATGTCCCCAACGTGATCGGCGAGGACGCCACGATCAGCCTGCGCGGCAGCTACATCATCACCAATCCGTCGAGCAGCAACCCGAGCTTCGATACGCTCACGCTGTCGAACCCTGATGTTGACCTGCTGATCGACATTGCGTCGTCGATGACTCTGGGCGCCTTCGCGCACACCAACAATGGCGAGATCCTGATCGGCAACTTTTCGGCCTCTGGAAGCAACTCCATACTCGATGTCGGAGGCTCTGTCAGCGGCACAGGCTTCATTAGACTCCAAGACCCGAGCTCGGACGACGCTCAACTCAACGGCGACTTCACCAACGGCGCAAACCACACCATCACCGGCACAGGACTCTTCAGCGCAGGAGTGGTCAACAACGGGACGGTCCTCGCCAATGTCGCGGGCTTCGCGATGACCCTCCAGGGCCCCACCAAGGTCAACAACGCCACGATGGGCGCCGAACTCGGCGGGATACTCGGGATCAACGGCATCACGATCGACCAGACCGGAGGTGGATCGCTCATCGCGGACGGCGCCGACTCGCTCATCCGATTCACCAGCGGCTTCAACTCGACTGTGCTTGGCGGGACGCTCGAAACCGCCAACGGAGCACCCCCTATCCGTCGCCTGTCCGGTGCGACGCTACTCGATAGCGTTACCCTCGACGGCGATCTGATTATCGATGTCAGCGGCACAGTCAACGTGGACGGAACCGGTATCACCAACAACGGCACCATCGACGTTGGGTTCTTCTCAGCCAGTGGTGGCAACCACATCATCAACCTCATGCCCGGCACGACACTCTCAGGGGACGGCCTGCTGAGCCTGAACGATCCCTCCGCGGACGATGCGCAACTCGTCGGCGTCTTCACACACGCCGCGACGCACACCATCGCGGGCACCGGGATCATCAGCGCCACCGTCATCAACGATGGCGAGGTCTGGGCCGATGTCGATGGTTCTCCCCTCACGCTCCAGAACGGCCTCAAGACCAACAACAACCTCATGGGCGCGGTCGGCGGCGGCATCATGGCCGTCAGTTCCATCACGATCGATCAGACTGGCGGCGGCTCGCTCATCGCGGACGGCGAAACCTCAGAGGTCCGCTTCAACGCGGGCAACAACTCCGCCGTCATCGGCGGGACGCTCGAATCGGTCAACGGCGGTCTCTTCCGCCGTCAATCGGCGATCACTACCCTCCAGGACGTGACGAACAACGCCGATCTGCTCGTAGATGTCAGCGGCACGATCAACGTGATGGGCGCTGGCCTCACCAACAACGGGACCATCGACCTGGGCTTCTTCTCGGGCAGCTCGGGCAACCACGTCATCGACTTCGCGCCAGGCAGCCTGCTCGATGGCTCGGGCCTCATCAGCTTGAACGATAGCACGGCGGACGATGCACAGGTCAACGGGGAAGTGACCCAAGCCGATGCCCACACCATCGCGGGCACGGGCAACATCAATGCCCTGCTCACCAATGATGGCGAGGTCTGGGCCAACAACCCCGATGGGCAGTCGCTCCGCCTGCAGACCGCCGACAAGGTCAACAACAACGTCATGGGCGCCACAGGCGGTGGTGTGCTCAACATCGCGGGCATCACGATCGACCAGACCCAAGCGGGCGACGGCGCGTCGCCCGCGATCATCGCCGACGGCGAAGGCTCTCAGGTAATCTTCACGGGCGGCACGAACTCCACCATCCTCTCGGGCGAACTGAACGCCCTCAACGGGGCCGAGCCGTTCCTCCGTCAGAGCGGTGTCACCACCCTCCAGAACGTAGCCCTCAACGCCGACCTGCTCGTTGACATCAGCGGGACCATCGAGGTCACAGGCGGGGGCCTCGTCAACAACGGGACCATCGATCTCGGCTTCTTCTCGGGCAGCGTCGGGAACCACATCATCAACTTCGCCCCGGCCTCGCAGCTCGACGGCTCGGGCGTTATCCGCCTCAACGATGGCAGCGCCGACGACGCCCAGGTCAACGGCGACCTGACCCAAGCCTCCACCCACACTATCGCGGGCGCGGGCAACATCAACGCGGCGCTCACCAACGATGGCCATGTCATCGCCGACACGACGCAGGTCCTCCGCCTCCAGGGCGCCGACAAGGTCAACAACAACCTGATCACCGCGGTCAACGATGCGGTGATCGAAGTCCATGGCGTCACCATCGATCAGTCGGGCGGTGGCGTCATGCTTGCCGATGGCGCCGACTCGCTCATCCGATTCCAGAGCGGCACCGGCTCCGTGATCATCGGCGGCGAACTCAACGCCGCGAACGGTGGGTCGTACGTCCGCGAGTCCGCGGGAACAACGCTCGTCGGCGTGACGCTCAACGCCCCGCTCGAGATCGGGATCAGCGGCACCATCGTGGTCGAGGACTCCCTCGAGAACAACGGCCTGATCGAGGTCGGGACGTTCTCAGGCAGCGTCGGCAACCACATCATCTCCTTCACCGACCCGATCACCATCACCGGCACGGGTGAGATCGCCCTCCAGGACCCGTCCGCGGACGACGCCCAGCTCAACGGCTCGGTCATCACCAACGGCCCAGAGCACACCATCTCGGGCGATGGCAACATCAACGCCTCGATCATCAACCAGGGCGAACTCGCACCGGGCATCCCCACCGGATCGCTCCCGCTCCTCGGCGACTACACCCAGACCGAGACGGGCGCATTCCGCGTCACCCTCGCGGGCCTCTCGGACTTCTCGCAGCTCGCGGTCACCGGCACCGCCGGCGTCGATGGCGGCACCATCGTCGAGGTCGATCCCGAGTTCGTCCCACCCATCGGCTCCGAATACGAGATCCTGACCGCCGCGTCAGTGACCGGCGACATGCCCGTCATCGCCGCCCCGCAGATCGGCCGCCTCATCTTCGTCACCATCTCCGACCCCGACCAGGTCCGCCTCTTCGTCACCTACTGCGCCGACCTCAACGATGACGACGTCATCGACTCGCAGGACCTTAACATCATCCTCGCCAACTTCGGCACGGGCGATGGCGGCGACATCAACGGCGACGGCATGACCAACTCACAAGACCTCAACCTCCTCCTCGCAGTCTTCGGCACCGTCTGCGACTAACGACGAGGCACAACCACGCTCCACCACAACGCCCGGCACTCCGGGCGTTTGTCGTGCGCGCCGCGCTGCCTACCACCGCATCGCCGCCCCCGTGTAGTCGAAGTACCCCCCGTTGTTCTCACGCGTCATGTGCGTGATCCCATCGATCAGGCCGCGCGCCGAGTCGACGATCTCCACGGGCGCCGAGGGCCCGCCCATGCGCGTCTTCACCCACCCCGGGTGCATCGACACCACCGTGAACCCCTCACCCGCAAGCTCGCTCGCGAGCGTCGCGGTGAACATGTTGAGCGCCGCCTTGCCCATGCGGTAGGCATAGAACCCGCCCGAGCAGTCCGCGATGCTGCCGAGCTCGCTCGACATGTTGACGATCTTCTTCTCACTCGCCGCCCGCATCGAGGGCAGCAGCGCACGCGTCACGCGCACCGCCCCGACCGCGTTGACCGAAAGGTGCGCATCGAGCGACTCGGGGTCGACGTCCGCGAGCCCGCCGTGCTCGGGTGACTGCCCCGCGTTGTTGACGAGCACGTCGATGGGCACGTGCTTCAGCGCCTCGCCCAGCGCCGCGCAACTCTCCCCATCGCTCACGTCAAGCGGCTCAACCCGGTCCGCAATCTCAGCGAGTTCGCCCGCGTCCGATGGGTCCCGCGCCGTCCCAATGACGATGTTCCGCGCCTCCTTGAGCTGGCGCGCCAGTTCGAGTCCAATCCCCCTATTCGCACCGGTAATCAGATAGGCGTATGGCATGGACCCACAGTAGCACCCGCACGCAAGACCATTCTCGGGCCGTCCCACCCCGACTGCATCAATCCCGCCCCGCCAGGCGTATCACTCAGAGGAAGCCCCCCACAGGAGCACCGATGTCCCATCGCACCCCGCGAGCACCCGCCCGCCCGACCCGAGGCGGATTCACCCTCATCGAACTACTCGTTGTCGTCGCCGTCTTGGGCGTGCTCGTCGCGGTGCTGCTGCCCGCCCTCGGGCGAGCCCAGGAGAACGCCCGCCTGGCCCAATGCCTCTCGCAGTCGCGCCAGATCACCATCGCCGCCACCGACTACTCCTACGACTTCGACGAGCGTTGGCCCTTCGTGCCCGCCAAGCTCGACCCCGAGGCATCGTTCTGCCCCGTCGCCTTCAACTCCTGGACCCACGGCGGCAAGTCCACCTCCGACTACTGGTCGGGCCTCAACGAAGTCACCATCGATGAGCGACCCCTCAACGCCTACACCAACCCCGACCTCCTGCTCGAAGACAAGCCCGACCCTCAGGACAAGACCCAGGTCATCCGCACCGAGGTCCGCCTCTATCAATGCCCCTCCGACAAGGGCACCTACCAGCGATCGTTCTGGAACGATGGCACCTTCGCAGACCTCAACATCTCGTCCTACGACGACGTAGGCACCTCCTACCACCTCAACGTGAAGTGGTGGTTCGACGAGTACCCCGGCGGATGCGGCCCCTACCTCGACCCGGGCTCGAGCAAGCTCGACTTCGTCGAGGCCTCCGCCCTCCTCCGCAACGGCGGCCCCCGCTCACCCTCCCACTTCGTCTGGTCCTTCGAGCAGAACATGGATTTCGTCGCCCACACGGGCGAGTCGCGCGAGGGCGACCATGGGGGCATGAACAAGGCCACCGCCATGTTCATGGATGGCCATGTCAGCTACCTCACCATCGAGCCGGGCGAGGTCGACTCACTCGAGTACACCCTCACGCTCTTCGAGTCAGACCAAGGCCCAGGCCCAAAGAAGAAGTGACCCCGCCGCCCCTCCCGGAACCAGAACCACACCTCCCGCGTCCACACACCTTGCCCGTGGCCCGCGTCGGGGTCCGCGGCTAGCCTACGGATCGGGTTCGATCGGGTTCTGAACGAGGGGGCCGCACTGTGACCAACGCTATCCGCAACGCCTGGACAGTCCTCGCGCTCGCCCTGAGCGTCGTGGTCCTGCTCCCCGCGTGCTCCTCGCAGAGGCAGATCGCCCCGAAGGCCGAGGACGCCTCGATCGTCGTCCGCCGCGATGTGCCGCGCGTGCTCGAGGGCACCGTGGGCACCATGGCGACGCTCGAAGGCATGTCGCCCGAGATCGTCTCGGGCTACGGGCTCGTCGTCGGGCTCAACGGCACGGGCTCGACCCAGGTCCCGCTCGGCGTCCGCGCCCTCATGGAGCGAGAGATGCTGCGCCAGGGCGTCGGGCGCGAGCTCACCGTCTTCGCGAACATCACCCCCGACCAGATGCTCGACGACCCGAACACCGCGGTCGTCTTCGTCCAGGCCCTCATGCCACCCGGCGCGCCCAACGGCGCCATCTTCGATGTCCGCGTTTCGGCCATCCCCGGCACCGGCACCCTGAGCCTCCAGGGCGGCCGCCTCTACACGTGCGAGCTCCGCCGAGGCGTCGCCGACCCCTCCGCGCCCGACACCCCCGCGGTCGCCCTCGCCAGGGGCCCCATCTTCATTAACCCCTTCTCCGACCCGGGCGTCACCGACGACGATGACATCGTCAAGACGCGCGGGCGCGTGCTAGGCGGCGGCACCGTCATCACCCCCTACCGCCCGACGCTCCGCCTCGACACGCCCTCCCACGCGCGCGCCCAACAGGTCGTCCGCGCCATCAACGGCCGCTTCACCAGGTCGGGCTACCGCGACTCGGTCGCAAGAGGGATGAGCGAGGAACTCATCGCCATCACCATCCCGCGCAACTACCGCAACGACACAACCACCTTCATCGACCTCCTCTCCCACACCCAGGTCAACACCATCGCGCCCGCGGAGTACGCCAACCTGTACGTCAACGCCCTCCGTGACCAGCCAAGCCTCGCCGACGACCTCGCGTGGGCCCTCCAGGCCATGGGCGAACCCGTCATCCCAGCGGTCCGCGACCTCTACAACGAGCCCCAGATCGTGCCCCGCATGACCGCCCTCCAGGTCGGCGCCCGCCTCGGCGACGCCGCGACCGCGCCCCACCTCAAGGAGATCGTCCAGAACGCCACGCGCGAACCCGACGCGGAGGGCGCACGCCAGATCGGCGAGCGCAACGGCGCCATCCGACTCCTGGGCATCCTCCCCCCCGCACCACAGATCAACCTGTTCCTGCGCGGCCTGCTCAACCACGACGACATCTCCGTCAGGGTCGCCGCCTACCGATCCCTCGTCGAGCGCGCCGACGTCTCGATCCGACGCGTCCGCGCCACGGGATTCGAGGTCCACGTCGTCCCCTCCACCAAGCCGCTCATCTTCTTCCGCCAGACCGAGACCCCCCTCATCGTGATCTTCGGCGACCGCCTCGAACTCAACCGCCCCCTCCTCGTCAGCGCCTGGGACACCCCCGTCCCGGGATCCGTCGACCTCCAGGGGAGAGACCTGCGCGTCGACCGCCTCGTCATCACCTCCAACAGCCCGGGTGCGGACAGCGTCGACGTCCTCTACCGCGATTACCGCACCGGCGAGCGCATGCGCACCCGCGCACCCGCGGACCTCCTCGACTTCATCCTCTTCTGCGCACACGACCCCTCGCCCGAGTCCCCCGAGCCCGGCCTCTCCCTTGGCTACTCCGAGGTCGTGGGCGCCCTCGCGGCGATCATCGACCAGAAGGGCCTCGACGCCCAACTCGTCCCCGAGCGCGACGCCCGCGACGCCGAGTTCCTCCGCCGGATCCAGGAAGCCGAGCCCGCCGACCGTCCCGAATTCGCCTCCGGCGCGATCGAGAGCGACCTCTTCATCCCGCTGGTCGACCCGCCCGCCGACCTCGACACCCCGGGCCCCGCGACCTACGAACCCGAGGACAAGGAGGTCGGCCCCTACCTCAAGGCCCCCGGCTCAGCAGAACGGCCCGAGCGCTAGACTCCCCCGTCGGCCTCGGGTGTCGGGGGTGTGGGCTTGATGCCCGCCCGCCTTCCTGAGATACTGACCCACAAGATGTCGTATCTCATGCGGCGTGCGCACGCTGGCCCGCCCTATATGGCGTCTCTGAGCCCTTGCGGCGGCGACCCGCTCAGCGCCCCGCTACGCCCCCACGGAAGGCCGCCCGACCTCATGCGACTCGCCAAGCTCACCCTCTCAGGCTTCAAGTCGTTCGCGGACAAGACCGTCTTCACCTTCGACGCTCCCGTCACGGGAGTCGTCGGCCCCAACGGGTGCGGCAAGTCGAACGTCGTCGATGCCATCAAATGGGTGCTGGGCGAGCGCTCGGCCAAGTCCCTGCGCGGCAAGGAGATGGCCGATGTCATCTTCGCCGGCAGCGCGGGGCGCAAGCCGCTGGGCCTCGCGTCGGTCGTCCTGACCTTCGACAACCCCGTCGTCACCGACAGCGCCGATGAACCGACCGACACGACAGGCGAAGAACTCCGCGCCGAGCGCGCCGCCCTCATGGGCCTCGACGACACCCTCGACCAGGCCCAGAGCGAAGCCGACAAGGCCAGCCCGCTCACGCGCCGGGGTGAGCACCGCCGCGCCCTCCCGATCGATACCGAGACCGTCGATGTCGAGCGCAGGCTCTACCGCGACGGCACCTCGCAATACCTGATCAATGGCCAGCGCGTGCGCCTGCGCGACATCCGTGAACTCTTCATGGACACAGGCGTCGGCGCCGACGCCTACTCCATCATCGAGCAGGGGCGCGTCGATGCGCTCCTGCTGGCCAACCCCGTCGAGCGCCGGACGTTCTTCGAGGAAGCCGCGGGCATCGCCAAGTTCAAGGCCCGGCGCATCGAGTCGCAGCGCAAGCTCGAACGCGCCGAGACCAACCTCGTCCGCGTCCGCGAGCAACTCGACTCCACCGAGCGCCGCCTCCGCATCGTCAAGGGCCAGGCGCAGAAGGCGCGCAAGTTCACCGAACTCAAGTCCGAACTCGACGCCTGGCGTGCCGCGCTGCTCTTCCAGCAGTACGACGCCCTGTGCGCGCGCCTCACCGACCTGACCCGCCAGCAGGTCACCATCGACACCGACCGCCAGCACGCGCTCGCCGAGCTGCGCACCCTCGAGGACGAGAAGCAGGCCGCCGAACTCGCCCGCCACGCCCTGACCCAGCGCCACGCCGAACTCGAACGCGACGCCGCATCCGCCACCCACCGCGCCGAGCGCGCCGGCGAGCGCATCGCCATGAGCGAGCGCAGCATCGCGGACGCCGAGGAACAGGTCCAGCGCGAGGCCCGCCGCGCCGACGACCTCACCGCCCAGCGCACCGAACTCGACTCCCAACGCGCCGAAGCCGCCCGCCACGTCGAAGCCCTCGACCGCGAGGTCGCCGAAGCCGAGGAGTCGCTCGCCGCCGCCGCCGCCGAGCGCGAGACGCTCCAGCACGACATCACCACCCAGCGCCACGAACTCGGCGCCCGCCGCTCCAAGCTCTCAGCCCTCGACCGCGAACGCGCCGCCGTCCGCTCGCGCCTCGACGCCGACCGCCAGCGCCTCGAATCCCTCCACGACCAGGCCCAGCGCGCCACCGAACGCCGCGCCGCCCTCGACGCCGAAAACGCCGAGCTCACGCGCGACCACGACGACCTCTCCGCCCGTATCGAGACAGCCCGTGCGCACGTCGCCTCAGTCGAGAGCGACCTCGACGCCCAGGTCCGCTCCGCCGATTCCCTCTCCGCCGAGCAAGGCCAGCTCACACGCGAACTCAACGACCTCGAACAGCGCCACGCCCGCCTCGACTCGCGCCGCGCCACCCTCGACGAGATGGCCCAGGCGCGCACCGGGCTGGGCGAAGCGGTGCGCACCGTGCTCGAACGCCGCGATGAGGCCCGCGCCGCAACCGCCGACACCGCGTCCATCTACGCCCAGATCATCGACCCCCTCGCCGACCTCCTCCGCGTCAGCGCCGAGGATGCCCCCGCCGTCGAGGCGGCGCTCGGCGCAAACCTCCAAGCCCTCGTCGTCCCCACCCTCGCCGGCATCGCGAGCGCGCCCGAACTCGCCGACATGCCCGGCCGCATCACCCTCCTCCCCATCCACGCGAGCGGCGCGCCCGACGCACGCCCACTCCCCGAGATCGTCCAGCTCGCCCCCGACCACGTCGTCTGCCTCGCCGACCGCGTCGCCTGCGAGCCCGAGCACCGCCCCATCATCCGCCGCCTGCTCGGCCGCACCTTCCTCGTGCGCGACCTCGACACCGCACTCATGCTCGCCTCGGGCCCGCTCGGCGGCGGGGGGGGTGGCGGAGCCCGCTTCGTCACGCGCGACGGCGAGATCGTCGAGTCCGACGGGCGCACCATCGTCGGCCCCATCGCCAACTCGGGCGAGGAATCCTCGGGCCTGCTCCAGCGCCGCGTCGAGCTCGACAACCTCCGCGCAGAGCTCGCCACGCTCGACACCCAGATCGACACCGCGCGCACACGCCTCAACGCGCTCGGAGAACAGGCCGCGCAACTCTCCGACGCCCTCACCGCGGCGCGCAACGAACTCTCCCGCGAGCAGCGCCAGCTCATCGGCATCGAGTCCGAGCGCGACCGCCTGGCCGCCCAGCTCCAGCGCCTGGGCCGCGAGCGCCCCTCCATCGACGAAGAGGCCACTCAGCTCCGCGAGCGCGCCGACACCCTCGAAGCCCAGCTCACCGACCTGCGTCACAGGGGCGACCACCTCGACCGCGAGCACGATGAGGTCGCCGAACTCATCGCCGAGTTCGAGCGTGGCCTCGACTCCACCCAGGCCAAGCTCGACGCCGCCGCCGAGCAGCTCACCGCCGCCCGCGTCGCCTCGGGCCAGCGCACCGAGAAACTCGCCGGTGCCCGCCGCGAGCTGCGTCAGTTCGAGGCCATGCTCGAAGACGCCGCCCGCCAGCTCACCCAGCTCACCGCCTCGCTCGAAGACCGCCGGGCCCGCATCGACGAGCACCGCGCCTCCATCGCCGAGGCCGTCACCGAGCGCGACGAGGCCCGCCAACTCGCCCAGCGCGCCAACGCCGACCTCCAGGCCCTCACCGCCGACGTCGAGGCGGCGGCCGCGAAGGTCCACGCCGTCGCCGAACAGACCGAGACCGCCCGCAAGCACGCCGGCCAGCTCGAACGCGCCTTCCAGGACATCGAACTCACCAAGCGCGAACTCGACGTCCGCCGCGAACACATGGAAGAACGCGCCTTCGACGACGCCGAACTCAACCTCGCGGGCGACCACTTCGAGTACCGCGCCGTCATGGCCGATGGCGCCGTCGCGCCCATCGACGAAACGGAAGCCGAGTCGCTCATCACCGAGTACAAGTCCGCCATCGCCAAGCTCGGCAACGTCAACCTCGACGCCATCAACGAGGAGACCGAGCTCGTCGAGCGCAACGAATCCCTCATCCAGCAGGTCGCCGACATCGACGACGCCCGCGCCCGCCTCGAAGAGCTCATCACCCGCCTCAACGTCGTCAGCCGCGAACTCTTCGAGACCGCCTTCGACACCATCCGCGAGAACTTCTCGGGTTCGGGTGGCATGTTCCGCCGCCTCTTCGGCGGCGGCAAGGCCGAGATCCGCCTCATCCCCGACGCCGAAACCGGCGAGGTCGACCTGCTCGAATCGGGCATCGAGATCATCGCCAAGCCGCCGGGCAAGGAGCCGCGCTCGATCAGCCAGCTCTCGGGCGGCGAGAAGACCATGACCGCCGTCGCCCTGCTCATGAGCATCTTCCAGAGCCGCCCCTCGCCCTTCTGCGTGCTCGACGAGGTCGACGCCGCGCTCGACGACGCCAACGTCGAACGCTTCTGCGGCATCATCCACCAGTTCCTCGACCAGTGCCACTTCATCGTCATCACCCACAACAAGCGCACCATGCAGACCGCCGACCAACTCTACGGCGTCACCATGCAGGAACGCGGCGTCTCCACCCGCGTCAACGTCCGCTTCGACCAGGTCGCCGCCGACGGCCGCATCCACGGCTCGGCGCTCAAAGAACCGAAGCCGACGGATCTGGGTGAGCACCACGACGATTCGATGGACGGCGAGGTCGCACCGATTGATGCGGTCGGGCGGGGCTAGCGTGTTCTGAATTGTCCGCTTGTTCGAGACAGCGGGCACACCGTGGACAAGCTGTCACCCGCGAGCATTGGGGCTTCAAACTCTATACTCGCTTGAGCATATGACGGACGACGAAGACATCTCGACATTTGAGCGGGCTTACGTCGCTGAGCGGGAACTACTCATTTCCCATATCTCTGACTGGGCCAGGTCTTTTGACCGTTGGGTACTCACCCTCGCGGGTGGTGCCCTTGGGTTCTCTGCAGCTCTGCCGAAGTGGTTGGGCGCGAGCGGGCTGACTGTACTCTGGCCGCTTGTTCTTGCCTGGGTACTTCTCGCCGCATCACTCATGTCCGCGTGCATCTCGGCCAAGCTGAGCCAACGTGCAGGCCAGCTGTTCCTGCAAGACTTGGACGAGTCCGCGCAAGAGAGCTTTAGCGCGGAGCTCTTCACGAAGAGTCGGAAGCGCCAGCAGGACCGGCGTATCACAAAGTGGATCGATCGCCTTGATTATGCATCTCTGGGCGGCCTTTGGTTAGGCAGTTTGTTCATTTGCTTGTTCGTACTTCTAGCAAGCTAGCGGAGGCACCTCATGTCTGAGCGTATCAACGGGCAGCGTCGAAGAGACTCAACAGAGGCGGGCGGCGGACCACCGCCATGCCGCGTTGTCCCGACAGGCAGACGGAAGAGTGAGCCGACCGTCGAGAACCGTCCGAAACCGGCACCCAAGACCCCGAAAGACAAGTAGGCGCATTCGAAAGGAGTCTCTGAATGTCCACCAATCAGCGACAACCTACCGTGAACATGGTTGATCGCACTGAAACTGTCGACTTTGGCGGCGCGCCCGCCGCGTGTCGCATTGTCGCTGCTCAAGGCGACAAGGGGACCAAGGGCTCGAAGCCTCCGACCGCTCCGGTCGTGCGACCTCCCAAGCCGCCGAAGAGCGATTGAGGGCTGCTGCTCGATGTGGCTGATCAAGTAGACCGCTCCCCAGCGAGCCGGGGCGTGTCGCCCCGGCGTGAGCACCACGGGCAAGCGAGCCGCCGTGACCAACGGTCGGCCGGAGAGTTACTGGCGGCAGAGAGGTAGCGGTCAATGAAGAGAACACTCCGGCGCCGGGTGCCCGGCATCTGGGTGCCAGGCTCAGCCCGAAGGGATGGGCATGCCGAACCCACCCCAAGACACGCCGAGCCCTCTCGCCCGGAGGGCGATCGCGCGTTGCCAGGGGCGCGGCGAGCGGAGCGAGCGAGCCCCTGGTCGGTGAGGCGCTCCGGCCCCCGCCCGGAGGGCGGACGCCCCTTCATTTAGCCCGTCCGCCCTCCGGGCGGGTGCCCGCTGGGGCTGCTGGACCAGGGGCTTGCTGCGCTGCGCCCCTGGCAACGCCCGATCGCCCTCCGGGCAGAGCGCATGCCGTCGCCCGCCCACCTTCTCTCTCCCCCTTCGACCGCCATGCCGACCCCGCACCCCGCCCCTCCCCACCCCTCCAACACCCTCCCACCCTGCTCCCCCGCCCGATGACACTGCTTCGCGCGCAAAAGCAGTGTCATCCCCGCGCGGAGCACGTGCTCCGCGCGCCTGCCTCCGGGGGGGATGCATGCGCACCTCCTGCCGAAGCATGTGCCGCGCGCGGCGGTGCACATGCACCGCGCCAAGCCGCACGTGCACCGCGCGGCGGTGCACCATGATGAGGGGCGCGCGTGCCCGGGCGCGGGGGTTGATCCGGGCGGCGCGTCCGACCATCGGGCGCGGGCGCAGCGGCGGGCCGATGGGGGGTGGCATGAGACTCGTCCCCAACTCGCGCGCCGCCAGGATCCGTTTCTACCAGGTCCGCCTGGGCCCCTGGGCGTCCAACGCGGCGTTCATCGGGCTCAGCGCCGACAGCGTCAACCACCTCATCGATCTCACCGAAGCGGCCCGCGTCGCCGCCTTCGAGCACCGGGCTGCGCAGCAAGCGGCCAGGGCCGCGGCCCAGCGCTTCCGCGATGCGGTCGACGCCATGCACGCCGGCCCGGGCGCGGGCGCCGACATGATCGACGCCATCCGCAACCACGCCGAATCGACCGACGACCCCGCCGTCTACACCGCCGCGCTGCTCCCCAAACCCGACACGTCTTCGCGGCCCGGCTCGGCCCCGCCGCCGGGCAAGCCCACCAGGATCGAAGCCGAACTGCTGCAGACCGGCGCGATCACGCTGCGCTGGAAGTGCACCAACCCGAAGGGCACGCAGGGCACCGTCTACCTCGTGCAGCGCCAGCGCGGCGGGAAGGGGCCGCTGGAAACACTCGGCATCGCCAGCAAGAAACGCTTCACCGACGAGACGATCCCCGTCGGCGGCGGCGACCCCTATGGCATGGTCCTCTACCACATCACCGCCATCCGCTCGGCCAAACGCGGCATCACGGCGACGCAGCCGGTGCAGTTGGGGGTGGGGGGCGGGGCGGATGGGGCGAAGGGCACTGGGGTGGTGAAGGTGCGCGCAGCCTAGCCACGGCCGCGCCCGCACTCCGGGTCGTGATGCACGCTCAGAGCCGCGGGCTTCAGCCCGCGCGGTCCGGGGGCTCGCCACGCGGCTGGAAGACCGCGGGGGCTGAAGCCCCCGGCTCTGAGTCAGGGGCGCCCCACTGAGAAGCCAACACCGCACTCCGGGCACACGCCACCACCGCCCAGCCCCCGCAGGTCGTATGCGCACGCCGGGCAGCGCCCGCGCCTGCGCCGCCACGCCCGCCGTGCGCTGCGCCACGCGAGCAGCACGAGCACCGACAGCCCGCCGTAGAACGCGCTGTTGATCGCGACACCGAGGGCCGACCAGCGCGTGGGGATCACGATGCCGCCGATGGGGCGCTTGGGCCAGTCGATGAGGTGCGCGTCGGTGTACTCGGCCCACACTGTGGATGCGAACAGCTCGGGCGGGCCCTCATGCCAGCTGATGAGCATGCCGGGCGCCTGGTCGTATGGGTGCGCCGCTGCGCTTGGGTCGGCCATCCGCTCGGTCATCGTCCATTCGAGCGGCGCGCCGCCGGGGAGCGCCTGCGCGACCGGATGGGGCACTGAGGTGATCGACCACGACGCACAACGGACGGGCCAGCCGATCTCGTTCTCCTCGAGCACCTCCGCCGACTCCACCCGGCCGCCGTCGAGCGTGTAGAACCCGAAGGGCATCTCCTTGACGGGCAACCGCATTATCGACGCTGTCGTGCGCACCCGCCGCGTGCTGCCGAACGACCTGTACGTCGCCCAGTCGACCCCGATGTCAGAGAACGGCGCGCAGAACGCCGCACCCCCCTCGCCGATCCGCGCCGCGATCGTCAACGTCGAGAGGGCGGTCCACACCGGCCCCGCCACCACGAAGACCAGCACGCACACCATGATCAGCCCGGAGTTCGCCCGCACGCCAGTAGGGTACCGCCGGTGTCCGCCCTGGGACCCCCGCCCGACCCTCGGGAGATCGCCCCGCATGCCGCGTGACGCGCAGCGCGGGCGACCCGGGCCATCATCGCCCCGCCGCGCTCGTCACCGACGAGCCGCCCCCGCTCGCAGGCGAGGGCCACGCCACGCTCTCGCCGGGCCGAGACCGCCATGTGAAGCGACAACCGGCGCCTCCGCCTCCTCTCCCCGCCGTCAACGCCACGCTCGCCCGTGGTGACGAAAGCAGGACACACTTCAGCCCAGGCGGGGCGAACCTGGCGAAGTCGTTCGAGGCCGCGGCGCTGAACGGCCAGGTCGCCACCACGATCTCGCTGTGCGAGCTGGACCTGACGCCCGCGCACTTCAAGGGGCTCTCGCTGCACGTCGTCTTCATGCTGATCCCGATGCTGCACAACTTCAGGCGCGAAGCGCACGCGGATGTCCTGCGCGAACTCGCGACGATCGTCGAAGCCGGCGGGCTGAGCCCGGTGCTCGACGAGCCGAGGTACACTCTCGAAGACGCAGGGAAGGCGCACGCGCGCCTGGAGAGCGGGCAGGGGATGGGCAAGGTCGTGATCGAGAACTGACCGATCCCGCAGACGCGCGACTCGATGACAAGGGGAACCGGCATGAAGAACGTATACACCCGCGCAGCGCTGCTCGCGCTCCCGCTCCTCGCCATCGCGCTGCCCGCGTGCACCGGCCCCCGGGCCGGCTCGGTCGACACGCCCGGTGTCGTGCTGGCGTCCGACGTCGAGTGGGGCCCGCTCAACCCGGCGCGCGGCGACAACAGCCCGAGGGCGGGCACGCTGTGGGGCGACCGCACGGGCTCTGGGCCGTCGGGCTTCCTGGTGAAGTTCGTCCCGGGGTTCTCATCGCCGCCGCACATCCACAACATCACCTACCGCGGCGTCGTCATCGAGGGCCTCGTCCACAACGACGACCCGTCGGCGGCGGACCTGTGGATGCCCCCCGGCTCGTTCTGGGTCCAGCCGGCCGGCGAGACCCACATCACCGCCGCGTCCGGCCGCGCCAACACGGTGTACGTCGAGATCGATGAGGGTCCCTACCTCGTCCTCCCACCGGAAGACGCGTTCGAGCACGAGCACCGCCCGATCAACGTGGTCGAGTCGAACCTGGTGTGGCTCGACGCCTCGAGCATCGTCTGGGTCGACCCGCCCAACGCGCGCCCGGCCGACGATGGACCGAAGGTCGCGTTCCTCTGGGGCGACCCGCAGGACGATCGCCCGAGCGGGTCGTTCGTCAAGCTGCCCGGCGGGTTCGATGGATCGATCCAGGCCCACGGCTCGGTGTTCCGCGCCGTCGTCATCCAGGGCCAGCTCGCCCCCGGGCGCAAGGCGGGCCCGAGACCCACACCATCGACCCCGGGAGCTACTTCGGCTCCGACGGGCCGGCGACGCACCACCTCTCATCGAGCGCCCGGGGAGAGAGCATCATCTACATCCGCACCGACGGCCCGATCGATGTTTCTTCTGCGCCCGAACGGTGAGTCCTCTCCCCGGGCGGCGCGCAAGCTCGGCCGCGCCTTGTATCCACCCCTCCCACAGATCGCTCACCGCCGCCGGCGCAGCCCCGCCGCGCCCAGCAGCAGCGCGCCGCCGGCCCACGCGCCCGGGGCCGGGATGGGCGCCGCGAAGCGGATGTTGTCGAGTTCGATGGTGTCGTTGACCGCGCCGGCCGGGTCGGTCAGCTCGAAGGTGAAGCGGACCTCATCGAATGGGACCGCCGAGACCAGGCCGAAGAAGCCGTCGCCCGCCGCGTCCAGGAAGCCGTCGACGACGACCGACTGGTCGCCGAACCACAGCGTGACCAGGCCGTGCTCGGTGTCGGTGCCCGCCGACCACCCGAGCTGGCTGAAGTCGGCGGCGAAGGCGAAGGCCGGCTGGCCGTTCGAGATCGTCGCCAGGTCCGGGCCGGTGAACTTCGGGTCCAGGATGTCGATGTGCAGGTCCGGGTTCGGGCCGTCGGTCACGATCGAGGCGAGCGTGGGCGTGCCGTTGAACAGGCCGACCTGGAGCTGGCCGACGTTGTTGACCCCCTCGACCAGCGGCACGAAGCCGCCGCCCTGGAACGATGAGAAGTCCTCGACCGTCACCTGGGCCCCGCCCACCGCGGCCGTCCACGCGCCGAGGTCGGTGTAGAACCCGACGCCGCCGTGGGCCGCCCCGCCAGCCCCGGCCAGCGCCACCACGCCACACACGCCGGTCATCCTCAACACGATCACCGACGCGGGAGCTGTGCTCGCCTTCATCTGTCTCTCCAATTGTCAACGGTTCGCGCCGCCCGCGGCGATGCAACGCCGCTCGGCTCCCCCCCTTGGTGGCCCAAGTGTCGCTCCCGCGATGGGGCCGAGCAAGACAATTCGCCCCACGCGGTCAGTCTTTCTTGTTGGTCCTCTCAGGTCGTGTGTGCCACTGCTCTGCGATCAGCGCTCCCGGTCCTTGGTTGGGCCTTCGAAGACACTGCTCGAGAGCAGTGGCGCGCCGAGCGCTCTCGCCCGGAGGGCGAGACGGCGAGCGGGGTGGGTGGTGCAGGTGGTGTGGGTAAGGGCATGGCGAACACGCGGGCGGCGTAGGACGCAGCGCCCTACTCCAGGTCATCACGCCCCATGTGCACCACACGCACGCTCGCCTTGCGCCGCTTCCACAGGTCGCGCTCGGCCTTCCTCGGCCGCGGGCGGTCGGGCAGGGCGCCGCGCAGCTTCAGCGACGCCTTCGCGACGACACGTCGCCAGAGCGGCAGTTCGACGGGCTTCGACTCCCACGCCGGGACCTGAACCGTGAAGCGGTCGGCGTGGGCGTTGGGCTCATCGGCCCCGAGCGCGCGCAGGAAGTCCGCCACCTGCGCCCACTCACCAGCGGGCGATCGGTCGCCGGGGCGGGCCCACACCGGGGCTTCGAGCGCATCCCAGTCGATCAGGTAGGGCTCCACCGCCTCGCGCTCACACCCCCAGACGCGGACGAGGTCCTCGACGCCGCCCCGCTTCCACGGGCGGCGGGTCGCCCGATCGTCCGCGAGCGCGCCGATGCGCGTGCTGAAGTCCGCGACCACGAACCCGCCCGCGTAGACCGACATGTCCCAATGGTCGCCCTGCACACGGACCTCGATGTGCGGCCCGTTCACCCGCTTGCTGATGGCACCCGCGAGCACCCACGCCTCGTCCGTCATCGCGAGCACATCGCCGCGCTGCAGACAGCGCAACTCGCGCGTCACGAGTTGCGGCTGCCACCTCGCGTAGCGCGAATGCGACGGCTTCGGGCCGGGCAGCGCCTCGCGCGCCACCTCTTCGATCAGCGCCTTCGCCTGACCCGGCTCGACGTTCCGCACCAGGTTGTACCGCCACCAGACGCCCATGCGGGCAGTCTAATGCCGATGGGTGACCCTGAGCAGCACCCGGTCGGGTGGGAACTCACAGAGCAGTGACACACCCGACCTGCCCCCCTACCGCAACACCGAGTCCAGCAGCGCACCAAACGCCGCCCGCTCGTTCACGCGCGGGAACGGCTCATCGGGCGCTTCCACCCCAAGGAACGCGCACAACGGCCCCCACCCCTCCTTCACCGAGAACACCAGCAGCCGATCGGGCGGGACCACGGCGCGCACACGGGCGTTGTGCGCCTCGAAGCTGCGCCTGGCCTCGCCCTCACTCCGACCGATGCCGCGCATCATCCGCGCGTTGTGCCGCCCGACGCGCGCCAGCGCGCGCGCCCTGCGTGAGAAGGGCAGGCCCACCAGGATCGACGCCGTCCGCGCCATCGACGGGCGCGCACGCAGGATCGTCTGGCTCGCGCTCGCGTACCAGCTGTCCACATCGCGCACCGTCAGCACCACCTTCGCATTGGGGTAGGCCTCCATCAACTGCTCGTAGTAGAGCGCGACGGGGAAGTCGACCGCGGACGCGTAGCCCGCCAAGGCCGCGTCCCAGTCGACGGGGCGGCCGCGCTGGGCGGCCTCCCAATGCCCGATGCGGGATGGGTCCTTGAACAGCTCGACCATGTGGTAGCACGGCCCAAACCCGAGCCGCTCGAGCGCGTGCTTGAGCGAGAGCGTGCCCGTCCGTCCATAGCCCGCGCCGATGATGCGCAACCCCTCTTCCATGCGGCGGATCGTACCGGGAACACCACCGCGGGCGAGGCGGGAGGCGCGGGAATCCCCCCCTATCATGCCGGCATGACACCCTCACCATCGATCGAACCCAAGCCAGCACCGCGTGCAAACGCCGAGGCCGTCGATGCGCCCCTGCGCCTCGGCTCGCGCACCTTCACCAGCCGTCTCATCGTGGGCACGGGCAAGTACGCCGACATGGAGACCATGGCGTCGGCACTCGACGCTTCTGGCGCCGAGGCGATCACCGTCGCGGTCCGCCGGGAGCGCCTGTTCAACGACCAGGGCCAGTCGTTGCTCGATTCCATCGACACCGACCGCTACACGATCCTGCCCAACACCGCCGGCTGCTTCACCGCCGACGATGCGGTGCGCGTGGCCCGGCTCGGGCGCGAGCTGCTCGACCAGCTCGGCAACCCGGGCGCGAGCTGGGTCAAGCTCGAAGTCCTCGCCGACAAGAAGACCCTCCTCCCCGACCCGCTCGGCACGCTCGAAGCCTGCAAGACACTCGTCGCCGATGGCTTCGAAGTCCTCTGCTACACCTCCGACGACCCCGTCATGGCCCGCAGGCTCAAGGACGCGGGCGCGACGAGCGTGATGCCCGCCGGCTCGCCCATCGGCTCGGGCCAGGGCGTGCTCAACCCCGCGAACATCCGCCTGATCCTCGAATCGCTCAAGGAGGGCGACGCCGACTACCCCGTGATCGTCGACGCGGGCGTGGGCGGCGCATCGGACGTCGCGGTCGCGATGGAACTCGGCGCCGACGGCGTCCTGCTCAACACTGCCATCGCCCACGCCAACCATCCCGTCTCCATGGCCAGCGCGATGCGCCACGCCTGCCTCGCCGGGCGGCTCTCGGCCCTGTCCGGGCGGATCCCC
The DNA here is from genome assembly GCA_965228605.1 of Phycisphaerales bacterium. GTDB lineage: Bacteria > Planctomycetota > Phycisphaerae > Phycisphaerales > UBA1924. Next base: position 986,347 of record OZ245825.1, on the reverse strand, counting down.
ATGCGTAAGTACGCCACCGCCTCCTCCCCCTGGGAAGGTGTCATCGCCCACATACCGGGCGAGTAGCCCTCTGTTATAATGAACTCGTCGGGGTGCTTGAGTCGAGGAGGGCGCGATGAGACGATGGCCGGTCCTGGTTGCGATGACCGTAGTGATGCTCGGACTGCTGCTGCACCCGGGCCACGCCAAGCCGCCAACACTCGACCCCGCCTCGTCGCCTTCCGCGGTGCTCGTCAGCGCGTTCGACCGCGAGGGCTGGAGCACCAACGACGCCCTCACGCTCACGAAGCGCGCGATCGCCAGGCTGAAGGGCGAACCCGTTCCGGCCTTCTCACCCAAGACAGCCACCGACACCGACGCCCAGTTGTGCATCCACCCCGATTCATCACCCACCGCGCTCATCTTCGCGGAGTTCCGCAACTCCGGATGGCCCGCCTCCGACGCGGCCCTGCAGGCGGCCACCATGGTCTCGGCCATCAAGGGCGAAGCCCACACCGCGCCCGGCGCCGCGATGGGTTCGCCCCTCTGCCTGCGTGTCCCCGTCACCGTGCTGACCTGCGATGGCGATGCCACGCGCCGCCGCCTCCAATGGATCAGCGAGATCGCGTGGTCCAAGATCACGTCGGGGCCCGACCAAGAGGCGCTCCCCCCACCGACCGAGGGCAAGCACCGCTGGCACATGGTGTCGCTCGACTGCGCTGGGACAGGCTGCGCATGGGTGAGCAACCTCGGCGTCGAGGCGGTATGGGTCCCTTGCGATTGGGAATCGATCAAGCCCGGATGCCTCGCCCCGCTGGGTGAGACGGCCGATCTCGCCGAGCCATCACCCTGCGCCGCCGATGGGTGCAGGTTCGACGCCGAGTAGTCTTCTCGGACGTCGCCCGGACATCGATGCGCGATCACAGCGATCCCGATGGCCAAGACCATTGACTTCCGATGCCGATGAGGTGACGCTTTCCCTTGAGAGGAGAATCACCCCATGGCCAAGGCCGCCCTGAGAGTATTGTCTGTCGCTCTGTTCGCACTGTTCGCAAGCCCCCTCGGCGCAGGCAACAACCCCGACCCCAACCCGATCGACCCCGCCACCGATCCCACCGAGGTCCTCGTCAGCGTCTTCGATGACAACGGGTGGACACCCGCGGACGCAGAGGCCCTCGCCGACCGTGCGATCGCCCGCCTGCTCGGCGAGCGCGTCGCCGAGTACATCCCCATCGATGGCCCGGAGTACTCCGACGACAACGACGCGTATCTCGCAGACCCCGACACCGAAGCGACCGCGCTGTGGTACCACGCGTTCACCTCCTCGGGGTGGCCCGCCGCCGACGCGATCGGCTTCGTCGAGGCCTACGTCGCGCAGCTGAACCCCGAGGACGGCGCAAGCCCCGAAGAGGGCAAGTGCCTGAGGTACCTCGTCCGTGCCGTCTACTGCTCAGGCGGCGAGAAAATCCGGCGCGACATCTGGGTCAGCAAGGACTGCTGGGAGGAGGAGGTCCTCAACTGCATCGACTTCGCGCCCGCCTGCGACCCCGGCGATTCGCTCTGGCTCAACCTCCCGCTCCACTGCGCTGGTCAGGAATGCGCCACCGTCACCGACAGGGGCATCCAGGCGCTCCTCGTCCCGTGCAGCTGGGGCGTCGTCAAGTGCGACTGCTTCTACACCGATGGCCAGGTCTTCTGCGACGTGGTGTCCGTCAAGTGCTGCGACATGGACAAGAGCTGCGACGGCTGCCCGGACTGCAACTGAGCGCTGCGCAACCATGATCGAAGGCCCGCGCGGCGCTCTCGCGCCGCGCGGGCGGATGCACTTGGTGATCAGTTCTCGCACGCGGCGCCAAAGGCGCCGAGCACGATGTTCAGGTCCGCCGAGTCGGTCACGCCATCGCCATTGATGTCGCCTCCCGTCGTCGAGCCAAACCCGCTCAACACCTCGTTCAGGTCCGCGGAGTCGACCGAGTTGTCACCCGTCAGGTCCGCCGGGCACGCGGGCGCGGGCGTCAGGATGAGCCCGACCTGCGTGTTGAACCCGTCGATCGTCCAGGCGCGGGCGATGATCCGCCCCTCGTCATCGATGTCGACCGGCATGACCTGGAAGAAGTCGTGCCCCGCCTCCGCGAGCACATCCTGCAGGTTGATCACGCTCCCGTCGGCCGCCATCGCAAAGCCCGTGAAGCTGTACGAGGGATCGTGCGAGCCGCCGACCGTCACCCCCTCGCTGTTCACACCCGTGATGGATGCGCCGATCTCCCCCGGGAACATCGCGAGGTTCACAAGACCGCCCGCCGTTGCGAACACGCCGAACACGCCGTCCGAGGTCACAAACTGACCGCCCACAGCGCCGTTGGGCGCGATCGCCTCGACACCACTCGTAAACGCCCCCGCAGGAACGGCGCCCTCGAAGCTCTCGAACCTGTCAACCTCCGCGCGGAAGCCGCACCACGTCGTCGGCGTGTTCTTGTAGCTCCCCGCGACCATCCCAGACTCGTTCGCGATCAGCCCCGTCAGGCTGACCGTCCCCTCGAGGAACAGCACCTGCTCCGACTCGCCCGTCGCGAGGTCGTAGTGCCACACCGAGTTGTCGTTGCCCTGCTGGTGGATCACGACGGTGCCATCGGGCGTCATGTCGACGATCTTTGAGAAGTCGGTCAACGGCAGCAGGTCCTGCAGCACACGCCACCCCTCCGCATCCGTGTAGACCGCCGACACAAACGGGAAGCCCCAGAAGTTCACACCCACCGAGCCATCGTCGGTGATGAACATCTCCGCGAGCGAACCCGTCGCCTGGGGCAACCCATCGAGCAGACTCTCGAGCCCCGCGCCGGGCGTGTAACGGTAAGGCACGCTCGTATACGCCCCATCGCCGATGGGCGGGATGCCCACGTCAACGATGACCTGCCCCGACGCGTTGATGTCCCTCGGCGTGCTGATCCAGTCCGCGGGAAGGTCGTGCAGGCTCTCGATGTTGCCCGCGCTGTCGATGACCGCCGCGTGCCACTGGTTGTGCTCAATGGTCGCGATCATCGCGCCACCAGCGCCAAGCGCGATCGGGTTCACCGTCTTGCCCGGCTCGGCAACGACGGTCACGTCAAACGAAGTGCTCGCGAGCGCGGCGCCGCACATCAAGAGCCCGACGGCGGTCGCGGGCACAAGGTGGCGTGGAGTGGGGTTGGTCAGGAACATTGTGGTCCTCCTCATGGGTGTCTCGTGGGGCTCATCTGTCTCGGAGGCGGGGTACACCCGTCTCCCTCCGTGCACCCACGAATGTCCCCGCACACCACGTTTCTTGATTTCTCCAGAGAAAAACTTGCACGGGACCGCCCTAGCCCGAACATTCCCCAGCGTGCCCCACCCAACTACTACCCCCTCCCTGTCCTTCCAGCGCGACCTCGCGGCCGCCCTCGACGCCCTGCAAAGGAACCTCGCCGGCGCGCTGCGCGAGCTAGGCATCGCCGAGCCGAGGGGCGTCGACATCCAGCGCGCGCTCGGCATCGACAAGACCCTCGCATGGAAACTCAGCAGGTTCTGCACCACCGCCGAACCCCTCGCAGGCGTCTCCCACCTCCCGGGCGAAGCCGCCCTCAGCCTCGCCATCGACTCCCTCGCAAACCAGCGCGGTGCCAGCGAGACCGTCATCGACCAACTCCGCGAAGCCGCCGCGTCGGTCCGCGACGTCATCGCACGCCACAGCAGCGACCGCCGAGCGGCGCAGGTCCTGCTCGACTCCCTCCCCGGCGCATCCCGCGACACCGCGAGCCTGCGCCACCGGCGCGATGCCTTCCACGCGCAGGCCTTCCTCCTCGGCGTGCGCGCCCGCGTGCAGGCGCAATGCACAATCTTCTGGCCCTCAGATGATCCGGGCAGGCTCGACGCCGCGACCATCGGCTGCCTGCTCGGGCTCGTGCGCAACCGCGAGGCCCTGCCCTGGATCGTCGGACGATCGGGCCGCCCGGCCACCGTCACCGACCCCCAACGACCCGTCCGCCGCCCCATCGACGACCAGGCCGCGAGCGCGCATCGCGGCCTCCCACTCCTCGGCGACTTCTCATCGCCAGGGATATCCCTCACCCGGGTCCCCACCACCGACCCCTACGTCGAAGAACTCGAACTCGCCCCGGGCCCCGTCGGCGACCTCGCAGCGGTCGACTGCGTCGTCGGCGAGCGCCTCGACCGCGTCATGCCCCTGCGCACCGACCGCGCGCTGAGCATCAGCACCCGCGCCAGAACCCCGAGCGAGCGCCACGTCCTCGACGTCTACATCCACGAGTCGTGCGCACCCGAGGCCGCCCCGCAAGTCAGTGTCTTCCACGAAGTCAACGGACCCGTCTGGCGCTACGAAGACGCCCCACCACACGCCCGCCTCGCGTTCGACCCACACCTGACCACCGCCACACAACCAACCGCCCAGGACGCGGAGCACACCCTTGCACACGTGAGCGAACACGCCTTCGAGCGATTGGGCCTCACCCCCAAGCAGTTCGTGCGATGGCGTGCCGAGGTCCGCTACCCCGCGGTCCCCAGCGCCCTCTGGATCGCGTGGCCCGCGACGCCCACATGACGCCACCCATCAGGGCGGCGCGAAATCCGGCAGCGTCTGGGCGTCCGGCGCAGATTCGGTCGCGACCCACTCAAAGTCCATGAGGTCAGGCAACGGGGCCAGACCCTCGCCCGCCCGCGCCACGTTCTCGCCCTGCAAGGCCCGCTGGAACGCCGCACCGCTCAAGAACGGCTGCACACTCCCGTCTGCGGCTGTGACGATCGCGACGTAGCCCGCCCCCGTGCCGGGCGTCGCGCCCGCTTCCGATGGGTGCGGCGCCCACACCACCGTCCACGCGCCGAGGCGCGCAGTCCCATCGGTCGGCTGCCCGTGGTAGGTGAACACGAGATCACCCACGCGGTGCGCGATCGTGTCGTCCGGCAGCGATGCCACCGCGTCCCGCGTCAGCGTGGCCACCTCAGTGCTCGACATGGCTCTGAACGTCTGCACATCGATGCCCGGCAGCGCCACCGCCGTCGGAGCACGCCCGGGCCCCATCACCATGCCGGGCTCAATCATGTCATCGCGGACCATTTCGAGGCCGTGCGCAGGCCACCCACCCATCAACTGGTACGTCGTCAGCGCCGACCCTGTCATGGTCACCGATGTGGTTGGCCGAACCATCGCGCGGGCCGCGGTGAAGCCGCTGTTCGCACGCATCGCCAGCCCGACGAGCACCCCCGCCGCCACAAGCAGCGCAAGGACCGGCGGCACGAGGCCCGCGATGACCCCCCGCACCGCCGAGGAATCATGTGCCCGCCGGAGCATGAGCCCGAACGACACACCACCCCAGAGCGGCCCGACCGGGAACGTGTACAGGTTGAGGCAAGGCACCCACGTGCACACCCAGGGGCCGCTGGAGTAGAACGACGCCTCGACCGACCGCCCGAGCCCACCCTGCGCGCCCCCCGTGATGACCATCACAAGGTGGCCCACCAGGCCCGCGATGAGAAAGTACACGAGCAGGCCCGCGATGACGCCAACGATGGCCGCGGCCACCGCCAGCGCGCCCTTGACACCCATCGCGGGCGCGCCCGGCCCCAACCCGATCAGCAGCGCGAACGGCGCCACCGTGAGCAGCGCCGCCACACTCATGATGATCAACGCGAACAACGCCGCGTTGGGCACACGCGCCTGAGCACCGGGCGGCGCGCTCATGAGAGAGCCCGGCGTGACGAGCGAACGCCCAAGCGTCTTCCACCCCGCCTTCGACCCCCCGACCTCACGCCTGCGCAGCCACGGGTTGGGCTCGGGCTGACGCCCGCGCGTCATCGCGTCCTTCACCCCGCGCGCTGGGAGCAGGATCATCTCGTCCATCTCGATGCGCGTATGGCAGCGCACGCAATCAAACGAGGGCGGCTCGAGGTGCCCCCGCTCATCCGTGCCGTAATAGTCCTGCTGGCAATGCGGGCACACGAACCGCACGGAGTTGGGGTTGAGGTCGAAGTCCGATGGCTTGAACCCGCTGCCACACTCGGGGCACGAGCGCGATGGGATGTTCCAGAGCGGGTAACCGCACGACATGCAGCGCATCACGACCCCTCCGCTCAACGCCCGCTCAGCGCCAGTCCGCCACCTCGTGCTTGATCACCCGACGGTTCATCCACACGAGCACCGTGATCGGATACGCAAGGTACAGCGCCAGCCCGAAGACGCCGAAGACCACGCCGAGCCCCATGCCCGGCACCGCCGTGCCCGCCGCTCCCCCCGGGCCCTGGCCACGCATCATGGGCAACGTCACAAGAAGGAACCCGATGACGCCCGTCCCCACCACCCACACGATCTTCCCGATCGCCCACCACACATGCCCCATCACACCAATCCGCTGCCGGCGCACCAGCATGATGCCCGACGCGAGCAACACCCCCGCGAGGATCACCGTCCCCGTCGACGAGATGACGTTCCACCACATCGGCCCCATCGCCCCCGCGGGCATCCCGGCCGGGCCCTGACCGCTCGCCACCACCTGCTGGACCGCCACGAGGCTCACCATGCTCCCGCACGTGCACGTCAACCCAAGCGATCCGAACACGATCGAGATGATCCCGAACACCTTGGGCCAGACACTCCGAGGCCCCTCGCCAAGCTCGCCCTGCACCGTGGGCGGCGCCTGCGGAGCACCGCCGTCGTGTTGCGTCGTGTACGGGGTCGTCTCGTCCATGCTCATCATCTCCAGATCGGCACTCTATCGAGCAGGCACCATCATAACTGGAGTGACGGCCGGCGAATGCCCGCGCTCAGTGCTTCACCTCGCGCCCGAGGATGGGCTTCACCTCGCCCAACGCCCTGTCGAGCGTCGCCTGGTCGCGCGCCTCGAGGTTCAGGCGGAGCAGCGGCTCGGTGTTCGACTTGCGGACGTTGCACCACCACCCCTCATCCTCGAAGCAGTCGACGGTGATCCCGTCGAGCTCATCGAGGATGCCCCGCTCCATGTAGGCCTCCGCGAGTTCCTCGATCGCCGCGTCCTTGTCCTCGCACTCGAAGTTGATCTCGCCCGACTGCTTGTACCGCGCGATCGGCGCGATCAGCTCGCTCAGGGGCTTGCCCGACTTGGCAACCGTCGACAGGAGCACGCACATCGCGATCGCGCCCGAGTCTGCATTGAAGTTGTCCGCGAAGTAGAAATGACCCGAGAGCTCACCCCCGAAGCACGCCCCCTCGCGCGCCACCGCCTCCTTCATGAAGACGTGCCCCACGCGCGAGCGCACGGGCTTGCCACCCGCCGCCTTCACGCCCTCCTCGAGCGCCTTGCTCGACCGGAGGTCGTAGATGATGGGCGAACCCTGGTTCTCCGCGAGGAACCCCTTCGCGAGCAGCGCCGTCAGGTGGTCGCACCCGATGATCCGCCCCCTCTCATCCACCGCAACGCACCGGTCCGCATCGCCATCGAAGCAGATACCGAGGTCGGCGCCTTCCGCTACCACCTTCTCCTGCAACTGCGCCAGGTTCGCCGCGACGAGCGGGTTGGGCTCGTGCACGAACTCGCCCTTGGAGTTGTCGAAGTTGAGCTCCACGACATCGAGGCCCTCGACGCCCTTGCCCCTCCGCCCGAGCACCTTCGGCGCCATCGTGCCCGCCATCCCGTTGGACGCATCGATCACGACCTTGAGCGGCACGCCCTGCGTATCGAGGAACGCGTGCACGTGCTCGAGGTACGGCTCCCACAGGTCGCGCTCCTCGAGGTTCGCGGTGCCGGTCCCCTTCTTGCTCTCGTCGACCGTCGCCGCGTACTTGCGCACCTCCGCGAGCCCATTGGCCTCGCCCATGGGCTTGGCCTTGCGCCGCGACACCTTGAACCCGTTGTAGTTGGGCGGGTTGTGCGAAGCGGTGACCATCACGCCGCCGGCGCAATCCAGGTGGTTGACCGCGAAGTAGACGAACGGCGTATCCACGAGCCCGACCTGGATCACATTCGCGCCCGAATCGACCATCCCCTGGCACAGCGCCTCGCGGAGCGATGGGCTGCTCGTCCGCATGTCGTGGCCCACGACCAGGTTCTTCATCATCGGCGTCCGCTCGCCCGCCGCCTCCGCTTCTTCAAGGAGCAGCCGCCCCACGCCGAAGCCGATGCGCCACGCCATCTTCTCGTTGAGCGGATCGGGATAGGTCCCGCGGACGTCGTACGCCTTGAACACCTTGCCGAGCATGGCCCCTCCGTAGTTTGGACGGTCGAAGTTGCGGGAGCGGGGAAACCCCGACAATAGCGGGCGATCCGCATTAGTCGAGCCCGATGCCGCCAAGCGGCCTCCGCTTGGGCTCCCCCACGCGCCGCGGGTACAAACGGGGCGTCTTCCGCAGCTTGTGGAGCACGACGAGCCGCCCCGTGGGCGTCGTCACCACACCCGCGGGCGCCGTGTGCAACAGGTGCAGCGCCGCCTTCCCCTCCGCCAGCTCCTCCTCGGCACGCTCCCCCTTCACGAGCACCACCGCGCCCCCCACCTTCGCGAGCGGCACGCACAACTCCGCAATCAGGTTCACCTTCCCCACCGCCCGCGCGATCACCGCGTCGTACGCCTCGCGGTGCACCCGATGGTCCTGCCCGACGACCTCCGCCCGCTCGCACACCACCTCGACATGGCCAAGCCCCAGCGCCGCGACCGCAGCGCTCAGGAACGCCGCCTTCTTCGCCGTCGATTCGATCAGCGTGAACCGCGCCCCGGGCATCGTGATCGCGAGCGGCAACGCGGGCAGCCCGCCCCCCGACCCCACATCCGCGATGCGCATTGCGCCTTCATTGGACGCCTCCAACTCCCCCAGCACGCTCAACAACGTCAGCGCATCAAAGATGTGGCGCACCCACGCCTCGTCCGGATCGCGGATCGCCGTCAGGTTCACGCGCTCGTTGGCCGCGAGGAGCATCCCGAGAAACAGCCCGAGCCGATCGAGTTCCCCCGCATCAAGCCCGATGCCAAACGCCTCGCACGCCTCATGAAACGCCGCCGGCGGCCCAGGCCGCGCCCTGGGCACCTCAAACTCAAGCGGTGCACGATCGCCCACCTTGTCACCCCCACTCACAACGACACCATCCCCGCCTCGCCCAACGCATCCCGCCCCTTCTCCGTCAACACCACGCACCCAAGCCCCTCCTCACGCTCCTCGACCTTCACAAGCCGCAGCCGCCTGAGCAACACGAACGGGCGCGGGTCATCGATCACCTCAAGCTCAACCCCTTGCGCCGCCCGCCCGAGCAGGTCCGCCGCCGCAAAGTACAACGGCCCGTCCACCCGCAGGCGCGATCGCCAACTGGCCACCGCGTCGACGATGTTCTCCGGCCCACCGAGGAGCAACACCGCGAAGCCCGCTGAGGCGTGACGAGGGCCGGCCGCGATCTGGGGCAAGGCCCAAGTCGCCTCCTGATCGGGCCTCAGCGGGTCCACACTCTTCATCGGATCAACCCGGCGCCAGGCCGACCAGAACGTTGCAAGTAGGAGCATGCCGGTAAGGAGACAGGCGCCCGTCAGCCCGTCGGGACCGCCGAGCCGGCGATGAACGCGCGTGAAGATCATCCACAATAGCACGAACACCGGTGCGAACACGAGCGCGCCGAAAAGCACACCCATGACCGCCTGTGTCACCGCCCGCGCCTCATGCTCAGAGTTCACCTCTCGCACCGCACGCCTGAGCACAGGTTCGAGCATCGCACGCCACCTCCGCTCACGCCCCGTACACCTTCCGCAACATCGCCTGCGCCTCGTCACCCCGCACGACGTCCGCAGAGACCTGCGCACCCCGACGCACCGCTTCGTACACACCCCGCTCCTCTTCGAGCTCGTTGAGCAGACGCTTCGTCTCCGCCAGCGCCCGAGGCCCCGCCGATGCGAGCCGCGCCGCGACCTCCTCCGTCGCCTCGTCGAGCTGCTCGACAGGCACGCACTGCGTCACAAGCCCGACGTTGAACGCATCGAGCCCCGAGAGTGTCCCACCCGAAAGCAACACCTTCCGCGCGGCCCCCGCGCCGACCTTCTCGACCAGCCACGGCGCAACCACCGCCGGGCACACCCCAAGGTCGACCTCCGGGAAACCGAGTTTCGCATCCGGGTGGGTGATCGCGAGGTCCGCCGTCGCGACAAGCCCGCACCCACCGCCGATCGCCGCGCCGTTCACGCGCGCCACCGTCACCATGGGCAGCTTCCGCATCGCGATCGTCAACTCCGCGATCGCCGACAACAACCGCAGCGGCGCCTCCGGGTCATCGAGCACCGCACGCAGGTCCATCCCCGCACAGAACGACCGCCCCTCACCCGTGATCACAACCACCGATGGCGCCCCGCCCGACCCCGCGACCTCCGCCGAACTGAGCCGGGTAACCTCCGTCGCCAGCGCCGCGAGCACATCAAGCGACAGCGCGTTCCGCTTCTCGGGGCGGTTCAGGGTCAGGCGGGCGATCCGCCCATCGATCGAAAGCGTGGCCAGGTCCGTCATGCGAGCACCTTAGGTCAGGCCGACCACATCTGCCCGAGCAGCGCCCGCTGCTCCTCACTCCCGACCAGCCCCAGGCTCGCCCGCAGAGCCCGAGCGAGCAGGGCCCCATCCGTCGATCCATCGACCTCGCCCACCCACGCCTTCGTGCGTGAGACCGCGCCGGGCGGCTTGCACGCGAGCTTCATCGCTTCGATCTGCACCCGGGGCGTCACATCCTCGGCAACGGGCACAAGCACGTGCACCATCCCGATCTCCTTCGCCCGCTCCGCGTCGATCAGGGCCGGGTCGAGCAGCCGCTCCCTCCCGCGCCCCGCGCCAACGAGCCGCTCGAGGGTCGGCGCCGACACCGCCGGGCTGATCCCGATCTTCACCACCGGGTACCCGATCCTGCACCCCATGTCCGCCACGACCAGGTCCGCCCCCCCAAGCAGCGCCGCCGCTCCCGCGACCGCCGCCCCGTGCGCACCCATCACCACAGGCTTCGGGCTCCGCCGCAGCGCCAGGATCGCGCCCGACAACCCCCTTAGCAACTCCTCGAGCACACCCTCCTCCGAGTGGCACATCTTCAGATCAAACCCCGCGCAAAACACCCTGCCCTCACCCCGCACCACGATCGCCCGCACCGCGTCATCGCGCGACAGCCCCTCGACGCCATCCATGAACGCGCCGAGCATCTCGGGCGTCATCGCGTTGCGCTTCTCGCCCCGGTCGAGCACGATCTCACCAACCGTGACCGCACCGCCCGACTCCGCCGCCTTCCCACCCGTGAACCGCTCAATGCGGACGCTCACAGCACCCCGCCCTGCGCTTCTTCGATGATCTGCTCGGCACACCGGGCCGCGAGGTCGAGCAACTCGCGGTCGACCCCCGTCTCGAACCCCGCATCCTCGACCGCCTGCACGAGCGCCGAGGTCGCGATGTTGCCCGGCGCCGGCTGACCGGGCCGCGATGCGTAAGGACACCCACCAAGCCCCGCGACAGACCCGTCAAACGAACGGATCCCGAGCGCGAGCGCCGCCGCAACACACTCCACCGCGCCGCCAAACGTATCGTGCAAATGGAGCGTCAGTTCCGCATCGGGCACCGCCGCCCGCACCGCTTCGATGAGCGGCTTCAGGTTCTCAGGCGTCGCCGCCCCGATGGTGTCACCCAGATCGATCTCGGGGATGCCCAGCCCGTGCAGGTCCTTCGCGACCGCCGCGACCTGCGCGGCATCGATGGGCCCATCAAACGGGCACGCCACCGCGCACGAGATGTACCCCCGCAGCGCAAGCCCGGCCTTGCCCGCCATCTTCACGACGGGCTCGAACCGCTTGAGCGTCTCCGCGATCGTTGCGTTAGTGTTCTTCTGGCTGAACGACTCGGAAGCCGCGGTGAACACGCTGACCTTGTCGAGCAACTGGTAGCCCGCGTCCTCGTTGACCGCGACCGCCGATTCCATCCCACGCTCGTTGGGCACCAGCGCCGAGTAGACCATGTCCGCGGGCTTGGCCATCAGCGCGAGCCCATCGAAGACCTCAGCGGCATCGCCGAGCTGAGGCACCCATTTCTTGCTCACAAACGACGACACCTCGATCTCGCTCACGCCAGAGCGAGAGAGCACCTCGACGAGCCTGATCTTCTCGTCGGTGCCGATGATACCGGGCTCGTTCTGAAGCCCGTCCCTCGGCGCCACGTCCGTAATCCTTACAGACTGTCCCATGACAGGGGAGTCTACCACGCGGCGCTTGCCAAGCGAGCCGCGTGGCCCGATCGCTCGCGTGAGGGGGCGGCCCGACCGCGCCCAGGGGGGAATTTCCGATGGCTAGCTACAAGTGCCCTGTCGACGCCACACAGCTCCGCTGCATCTCCTATGAGGGTGTCGAGATCCACACGTGCGACTCGTGCGGCGGGGAACTCGTCACCCCCCAGGACATGATCCACATCATCAACGTCCGTGAACAGTCGTTCCCCGACGAGCTCATCTCCGCCCTCTCCCACAGGGCCCCGATGGCGGGCATCCCCGACGGCGCCCACCACCGCCAGGTCGACTGCCCCTGCTGCGAATCCACCATGACCGTGCTCAACTACGCCTCAGACACCGCGGTCATCGTCGACAAGTGCCCCACCTGCTCGGCCCTCTGGCTCGACAACGAGGAACTCGAGAAGGTTCAGGCCCTCCTCGAGCGCTGGCAGGACGAGGCCCCCGAAGCCATCGCCGACATCGCCGGCCGACTCGAGGACGCCCGCCAGGAGGCCGAGGACCGCGCGGGCGGCAGGTTCGCCGGCTCACGATTCGGCTTCGTCAACGCCATGATCAACCGCCTGCTCGACGCGGCGTAGCCGCGCCCAGCCGGGCCAATCCGATCAACAGGGCGGGCCCCATGGCCCGCCCTGTTGCATTCCCAAATCCGGCAAGTCCGCAGCGCCCGCTAGCCCTTCGCCTGCACCGCATCGCGGATCTCGACGAGCAGCTTCTCCTGCGTCGACAGCTCGGGCGGCCCCTTCGGCGCCTCCTCCTGCTGCCTCTCGAACCGCTTCCGTGCCGTGTTCACCATCTTGATCATGATGAAGATGGCGAACGCCACGATGATGAAGTTCAGCACCTCTGTAAGGAAGTTGCCGTAGGCGAACACCGGGCCAAGCCCCCTCGCCTCCGCGATCGGGAGCACCTCGAGCCCCTCCGCAGCGGCCTTCGCATCGATCTTCTCCGCCGCCGCACTGGTCAGCGGCACATACAGGTTCGAGAAGTCCGCCTTCCCGAAGATGCCCACCATCGGCATCACCACATCCGCCACCATCGAGCTGACGATCTTCCCGAACGCCGCCCCGATGATGATGCCCACCGCCATGTCCATCACGTTGCCGCGGAGCGCGAACTCCTTGAATTCCTTCACGAGTCCCATCGATGACCTCCTTATTGCGCCGGCGGGCCACGACGTCGGCCCCCACTGACCGAGTCAGTCTAATGGATGCCCGCTCGGCCGCTCCGCGACCCCCACCCACGCCCCTTCTTCCCTCCCAACCGCGCGCCCCGCAAACAGCCACCCGCCTCTCTCCCTCTGTGAGCCGACGGGTCGGGCGTGGGCCCCCTCCAAGAAGCCCACACATCGCCCCATACGGGGCCGAAGGGAGCACGCATGACCACCCCCCGCAACACCCTCAGGGCCGCCGCGACCGCGTTACCCCTCGCACTCGCCGCCGCGATCGCGAACGCCAACGTCGTCACCGCCTACTGGACCAACTTCAACACCTACGGCTACGAGATCATCCAGATGCCCGACCTCGACCAGCGCCGCGCCACCATGCCGGGCCAGGAAGGTCTCCCGGGCAACGGCGGCATGTACTGCGTCCCCACGAGCACCATGAACATGCTCTGCTACGCCGCCAACCACGGCTTCCCCGACATCGGCCCAGGCCCGGGCAACTACCAGAGCCAAAGCAAGTACGCCACCGCCACCGCCAACCTCAAGCTCATGGGCGTCATCATGGGCACCCAACCAGGCTCCGATGGGGGCACCAACGGCGCCGGATGGGACAACGGCCTCGACTTCTGGATCCAGTACGTCTCGGGCGATGACGCCAACAAGCTCACCTACACCCACAAGTACGCCAGCGGCTACTACTCCCCCAAGCTCCCCGACCTCGCCTTCGCCGCCAAGAACGGCGCCCTCGTCTCCTTCGCCTACGGCCGCTACGACATCATCGGCTCCTACGACGGCCTCCCCATCGTCGACCGCGACGGGGGCCACGTCGTCACCCTCGCCAAGGCACAGGCCACAGGCGGCTACGACCACGAGATGTGGATCCGCGACCCCGCCGACGACGCCATGAACCTCTTCTCCCAGTCCCCCTTCGGCCTCAACTACCGCACCGTCGAGCAGCGCATCGTCTACACCGACGACGACCCCAACGCCTGGCGCCTCGTGAGCCACATCACCAACATCAGCTCCGACTCCAACTGGCGCATCATCGACGAGTACGTCGCCCTCAAGCCCAAAGCCGGCTACTCCTTCCAGCCAGGATCGTCCTTCCTCGAGTACTACGCCCCCTACGGCGGCTTCACCATCGGCGGCGGCGGCAACAACATCGTCCAGATCGGCGAGCCACTCCTCGAACTCGTCATCGGGCCCGATGCGGGCGTCATGGTCGGCGTCCTCTACGACGCCGACACCGAGCAGGGCAAGCTCGTCAAGCTCGACCCGACCTCGGGCCAGCAGGAGGTCCTCGCCCCCAACTTCAACTATGGCATCCTCGCCTTCGGCCGCAAAGACGAGCTCTACGCCTCCGATGGCAACAAGCTCTACTGCTTCGACTACCACAACGAAGTACAGCTCACCGCCGCCAACTCCTCCTTCCCCAGCCCCGGCGCACTCGCCTACGACGACCTCAACGACAAGCTCATCGCCCTCTCCACCCAATTCGACGTCGTGGGCGTCATTCCCGAGCAGTTCAACGGCCCCGTCCAGTTCTACGAACTCCCCGCCGCCTTCAACCTCGCCTCCAACGCCGACGTCGCCGTCGGCCCCGATGGCATGATCTGGATCGCCTCCCCCAACGAAGACGCCGTGGGCGGCTTCATGGTCCAGGACGGCGTCCTCCTCCAGATGGAAGCCCTCGACTTCGACTTCGACGACCCCGAACACGTCGCGGTCGACGACGCAGGCCACGTCTTCATCTGCGCCTCCGATGAACTCCGCGAGTTCGCGAAGAACGAAGCAGGCAAGTGGTACGAGGTCGACTCCGACTTCCCCGGCGCCGTCGCCGGCTGCTTCATGATCGACCGCTCACGCACCAACTTCGACCCCGAGCTGCACTCAGGCCCCAAGTGGCGCCACACCGAGCCCGAAGACCTCGAGGTCGGCCCGTTCATCGCCGACTGCCCGGGCGACGTCGACGCCGATGGTGATGTCGACTCTGCGGACCTCAACCTCATCCTCGGCGCCTTCGGCGCCACGCTGGGCGGCGACATCAACCACGACGGCGCCACCAACAGCACCGACCTCAACCTCGTCCTCACCAACTACGGCAACGTCTGCGACGACGGCTGATCCCCCAACCCACCCCGTCCTCTGTCACGAGCGGCGCGTCGGCTTCACGCGGGCGCGCCGCTCGTCATGCGCAACCATCACGCCGACGCGACACCCTCTCCCACCTCGCGCACGAACTGGTTCGTATACAGCCGCCAGTACCGCCCGCGCAGCGCCATGAGCTCATCGTGCGCCCCCGCCTCGATCACCCGCCCGCCATCGATCACCAGGATCCGGTCCGCCGAGCGGATCGTCGAGAGCCGGTGCGCAATGACGAACGCGATCCGCCCCTCGAGCAGCTCCTCGATCCCCCGCTGGATCAGCCGCTCCGTGAGCGTGTCCACCGACGACGTCGCCTCATCCAGGATGATGACCTGCGGGTCCGCGAGCACCGCCCGCGCAAGCGACACCAGCTGCCGCTGCCCCGTCGACAGCAACGAACCACCCTCGCCCACCTCCGTCTCGTACCCCTTCTCGAGCGTCGCGATGAACTCGTGCGCATTCGCTGTCCGCGCCGCCGCGACGATCTCATCCTCGCTCGCATCAAGCCGCCCGTAACGGATGTTCTCCGCGATCGTCCCCGAGAACAGGTGCGGCGACTGCAGCACCACCCCGAGCTGCGACTGCAGCCACGACAGGCTCCGCTCGCGGTAGTCCACACCATTGATGAGCACCGCCCCCTCACGCGGCTCATAGAACCGCGCCGCCAGGCTCACGATCGTCGACTTCCCACCGCCCGTCTCGCCGACGAGCGCAATCGTCTCCCCGCTCTGAACGCGCACCGAGAAGTCATCGAGCACGCGCTCGCCCTCCTTGTACCAGAAGGACACCCCGCGGAACTCCACCGATTCGATCCGCTGGGCGCCGCCATCGAGCGCAGAGCCGGCCTTGGGCTCAACCACACCGTGCCGATCGATCGCGGCCCGCACCTCCTCCGAGTCCTCAATCTCAGGCTCCGTTTCGAGCAGCGACTGCACACGCTCCGCCGCCGCCTGCGCGCTCTGCAACTGCGTGAACTGCTCGGCCATCTCCTGGATCGGCATGTAGAAGAACGCCGCGTACTGCATGAACGCGACCAGCTTGCCGATCGTCAGCCCCTCCCCACCCACCGACACCACGGTCACCCCGCCCTGCCACAGGGCCAGGCCGACGCCCAGCGCGCCCAGCGAGATCACGATCGGCAGGTACACCGCTGACTGCATCGCGTTGCGCACAGAGTAGTCATTCATCTTCTGCGAGAGCCCCTGGAACTCGCCCAGGTTCTCCCGTTCACGCACCAGGATCTTCGTCGTGCGCACGCCCATCAGGCACTCGTTGTACGCCGCGGTCAGCTCCGAGTTGGTGCGCCGCACGAGCCGGCTCGTCCGCAGCAACCGCCGCTTGAAGAACACCGTCACCACCAGCAGGGGCGGCACGATGCCAAGCACGATCAACGCAAGCCGCCAATCGAGCACGAGCATCAGACCCGCCATGAGCACCACAAGCGAGTTGCCCCACACGAGGTCGAGCAGCACCCACGGGATCACCCGCGCCAGCTTCTGGCAGTCCGACGTCATCCGCGACACCAGCCACCCGACCGGCCTCGTATCGAAGTACGAGAACGACAGGTCCTGCAGCTTCGCAAAGCAGTCCCGGCGTAGGTCGTGCGCGATCCCCGTCGAGGTCTTCCCCGCGCACCGGATGAACACCCACACCATCGACGCCATCACCACGCTCAGCGCCGCGTACGCCGCGCCGATCACGTACAGCCGCGTCGTCATCCCATGGGCGACCGCCTCGTCAATGAGCAGCCCCGTCACCAGCGGCTGCACCGCGTCGATCGCCGCCACGACGATCCCCGCGCTCGCCAGCCCCGCAAGCCAACGCCGGTACGGCTTCGCGCAGCGCAGCAGGCGCACCCACACCTTCGGGTCAAACCGCCCCGAATGGTCCTCATCCCTCAGCAAGTGGTCACTCATCGCGCCACCTCCTCAGTCAGCCGCGCGGCATCGGCGCCGTCATCAGGCTCGCTCGTCTGGAGCCTCCACAGGTCCTGGTACAGCCCGCCCTGTCCCACGAGCTCGTCATGCGTGCCGCGCTGCGCCACACGCCCCTTGTCGAGCACGAGGATCAGGTCCGCGTGCATCAACGTGGACACCCGGTGCGCGATCACGATGGTCGTATGCCGACCCTCGCGCTGCCGCAACGCATCCAGGATCCGCCGCTCCGTCTCGGTGTCCACAGCGCTCAGCGAGTCGTCCATCACCAGGATCGCCGGCTCCTGCAGCAGGGCCCGCGCCAACGCGATCCGCTGGCGCTGCCCACCCGAGAGCGTCACGCCGCGCTCGCCGACCTTCGTGTCGTACCCATCATCAAACCGCTCGATCGACGAGTGCACCGCGGCCGTCATCGTCGCCTCAACCAGCTCTTCCTCCCCCGCGCCCGGGCGCACGATCGCGAGGTTCTGCCGCAGCGTCTTCGAGTACAGGAACGGCTCCTGCAGCACGGTGGCGCACTGGGCCCGCACGTGCTCGCGCGGGATCTCGCGCAGGTTCACACCGTCCAGCAGGATCTCCCCGTCGGTGTGGTCGTAGAGCCGCAGCAGCAGGTTGATGATCGTCGACTTGCCCGACCCCGACCGCCCGAGCAGCCCAAGCGTCTGCCCCGGTTCCAGCTTGAACGACACCCCATCGAGCGCAGGCGGCGCCCCCTCCGTGTGGGCAAACCGCACACCGCGGAACTCGATCGCCCCGCCAAGCGGCCTGCGCCCCGCCGCCGCGAGCGCCGCCTCCGCATCGCTCGCCTCGATCGGCTCATCCAGGACCTCACGCAGGCGCGCTATCGCCACCAGCGCCCGACCCAGGTCCGCCAGGATGCGCCCCATCATCCGCACCGGCCACAGGAACATCCCCACCGCGGTGACGAAGAAGAAGAACTCACCCACGCTCAACCTGCCGCCGGCCAGCAGCCAGATGCCCACGCCGATCGACGTCAGCTTCTGGCAGAAGCACAGCAGGTCCGACGCCGACCAGTACTTCGCCAGGATCTTGTACAACGTGTGGTCGCAGTCGCGGTGCTCGACGTTGCGCTCGCTCAACTTGGCCTTCTCGAAGTCCTGCCGCGCAAACGCCCGCACCACCCGGATCCCCGACAGGTTCTCCTGGATCGTCGTCGTCATGCGGCCCTCGGCCTCGTCCGACGCCTTGAACGCCGTGCGCACCTTGCGGAAGTAGAACACCGAGAACACCAGGATCACCGGCAGGAACACCACCGACGACACCGTCATCAACGGGCTGATCCCCCACATGAGCGGCAGCGGGATCACCAGCATGAAGCTCGCCCGCCCGATCTCCACGACCTGGTTGGCCAGGAACACGCGGAGCGTCTCCACGTCGGATGTGCACCGCTGGATCAGGTCGCCCGTCTCGGCCTTGTCGTGGTACTTCGCCGGCAGACGCTGCAGCCGGTCGTACGCCTTGTCGCGCACGTTCCGCGCGATCGCCTCCGACGCGATCGCGCTCCACCGTCCGCGCAGGTACGTGAACACGCCCGCGACCACCGTCACGCCCACCACGACCAGCGCCGCGACCCACAGGTGGCCCGCGATGAACTCGCGTCCGCCCAGCAGGCCCGCGACCAGCTCCTGCGCACCCGACGCATCGCCCGCCTCCACATCGACGCCCGTGAGCCCGAGCGAATCGATCGCGACCTGCGTGGTCAGCGGCGCCAGGTACAGGAAGCACGACGCGGTGATGAGCGCAGCGATCGCGCCCAGGTAGCGGGCCCGCTGGCCCTTCATCAGTTTCCAGATGGTGGCGAGATGCCCTTGCATCGTCGCTCCTTCGTGTGTGGCCCCAAGGCTTATGACGCCGAGCGGGGCTTTGGTTGCGTGGGGTAGGTCAGGACGCTGGAAGCGGGATTGAGAAGGCGAAAAACAAACACGCCCGCTTCGGTGAGCGGGCGCTGCGTCTGAATCGCAACCTGGGGCCCGCTCGAAGAACTCGAACGGGCAGAGGCACTCAGCACATCGCTAGTGCCGGAGCAATCTCCCGTCGGGTCCATTGAGGACGATGTCGTAGTTGACAGGTCGCATGGTCATCTCGACGGGGCTCCTTACAGGCCTGGCAATAGGCCGGGCCAAGAGTACCCCCGATGCGCAAGGTGTCAAAGGAAGATGCCCGAGAAACACGCCACATAACACACCAACCCCCATCTCAGGCGAGCGCCTCCGGAGCGCGAGCGCGGTGGGGAGACGGCGGGCGCCCTGGATAACCCCCGTTCAACACGGCCGCGAAGCCCTCCACGACAATGTTTGTGCCCTCTACGACGACCGCAGAGCCCTCTGTGACAATGTTTGTGCCCTCTGCGAGAACCGCAGAGCCCTCTGCGACAATGTTTGTGCCCTCTGCGAGAACCGCAGAGCCCTCTGCGGCAGTGTTTGTGCCCCCTGCGACGACCGCAGAGCCCTCCGCGGCGGCCGAAAACCCGCCTCAGACACCCGTCAGGGCGGATCCGGCCCCGGACCGGCCAGCCGCGTCCAGGCCCCCATCCCAGGCCCCGGACGTTGATTCGCACAAAGTCGTGCCACGCCTCTTGATCGGTCTTTGTTTGGATATACCCTGACAAAGTGCGAGCCGATCTCCAAGCCCAAACCCAGGCCATCACCGCCCTCACCGCCCGCATACGCGAGGTCGAGGAGCGCTCGGCCGACGCCCGCAGAGACACCGGAGGGGCAGAGGAAGGGACAGGGGTCGCCACCGGTTGGGGCCCCACCCTCACCCGCGGGGCGGTCCACGAGTGGTTCGGTGGGGAGGAGAGGATGAGCCCCCCTCTCCCCCCCCGCCACTCCTTTACCCCGCCCCTGACGATCCTGCTCCACCTGGCCAAGAGCACGGCTGGCGACGCCGGCTGGATCGTCTGGATCGGGCGGCACGTCTGGCCCTACCCAAGGGCCCTGGCCGGGGCAGCGGACACGAGCCTCCTCGAGCGTTCCGTCTTCATCGACCCCCCCACCGACGCCGACCGCCTCTGGGCCATCGACCTCGCCCTCCGCAACCCCGCCGTCGCCTGCGTCGTCGGCGACGGCTCACGCCTGCGCATGCCCGAATCGCGCCGCCTCCAGCTCGCCGCCGCCGCGGGCCGCGCCCTCGCCCTCCTCGCCAGGCCGCCCCGCGAACGCAAAGAACTCTCGGCCGCACGCACCCGCTGGCGCGTGCGCCCCGAGGTGGCAGAGCCCCGGGTGCCACGGCCGGCTCGCCCGGCCGTGCCCCCCTTGAACGTCAATCGAGTCAACCAGCCGCGCTGGACGGTGGAACTCCTGCGCGACAAAGGCAGCGGCATGAACGGTGGGACGCTGGCCGCGCAAGAGGCCCGCAGGTGGAGCGTGTGGCAGGATCATGAGACGGGTGATGTCAGTCTGGTTCCCGATGCTCGGCATCGATCGGGTGCGCCGGCGCGACCGCAAACGCGGCGCACCGCCTGACGACCGCCCGCTCCTGCTCGCGCACGACGTGCGCCAGCGACGCGTGGTCGATCAGTGCTGCCAGCGCGCCCGCGACGCCGGCGTGCGCCCCGGCACCCCCGTCGCCGAGGCCAAGGCCGTCCTCCCCGCCGGGCGCATCCGCATCGAGGACGCCGACCCACGACGCGACAGCGCCCTCCTCGGCTCGCTCGCCGAATGGGCCCACCGCTTCTCCCCCATGGTCGCCACCGACGAGCCCGACGGCCTCCTCATCGACGTCACCGGGTGCGACCGCACGCTCGGCGGCGAGCCCGCCATCGCCGCCGCCGTGCTCGATGGCCTGCGCGCCCTCGCCCTCCACCCCCGCTGCGCCATCGCCCCCACCATCGGCAGCGCCTGGGCCATGGCCCGCGCCACCCCCCCAACCACATCACCGCCCATCATCGACGACGGCCACCTCCGCCTCGCCCTCGAACCCCTCCCCGTCCGCGCCCTCCGCATCGACGACGACGCCGCGGCCGCCCTCGCCGACGTCGGCATCGACCGCATCGCCCAGCTCATCGGCCTGCCGCGCTCCGTCCTCCCCGCCCGCTTCGGCGACCACGTCCTCATGCGCCTCGACCAGGCCCTCGGCGCCGCCATCGAAACCCTCCACACCATCCGCCACCAGGAGCCCATCACCACCTCGCGCGCGTTCGACGGCCCATGCACCCAACCCGAAGCCATCGCCATCGCGGTGCGCGACCTTCTCGCCAACCTGTGCGCACAGATGCAGTCCATGGACATCGGCGCCCGGCGCATCGAGATCACCCTCGACCGCGCCGACCTCGACCCCGCCCGCGTCGTCGTCACCATGAGCCGCGCATCCCGACAGGTCCGGCACATCTGGGCCCTCGTCTCGGTCCGCCTCGAACGCGTCAACCTGGGCCACGGCGTCGACGACATCCACGCCACCGCCCTCCAGTGCGTCCGCCTCCCCCACGAGCAACGCGAATGGGACCGCGGGCCCGCCCACACCACGTCAGCCAAACAGAACGAACGCGACATCGGCGAACTCATCGACGCCATGGCCACCCGCTTCGGGCGCGGCCGCGTCCTCGAGGCCCACACCAACGAGTCCCACCGCCCCGAACGAGCCTTCGCCTGGCGCGAGGCCTCAGCCGGCGCCAAGCGCGCGCCAAGCACGCTTGGACCGCCCGACCGCCCCACCATCCTCTTCGAACGCCCCGCCCCCATCGAGGCCAGCGCCATCACCCCCGACGGCCCCGTCATCCACCTCACCTGGCGCGCCCAAACCCTCACCATCCGCACCACCATCGGCCCCGAACGCCTCGCCGGCGAATGGTGGCGCCGCGCCGAACCCACACGCGACTACTTCAAAGTCCAGGACGAACACGGCCGCTGGCTGTGGGTGTTCCGCGAGGTGGAGTGCGGGGGGTGGTATGTGCACGGGATGTGGGGGTAGACGGTTATGCCCGAAGACCCCAACCCAAAGGAGCACCCGCACCCGTTCAAGAGAGCAGCGGAGCAGCAGAGCAGCAGAGCAGCAGATGGGAGTGCTCACCCGAGCACCCCCGCGCGCTATGCCGAGCTTGCGGTAACGAGCAACTTCACGTTCCTGACCGGCGCAAGCCACCCCGAGGAGCTCGCGGAGCAGGCGTCAATACTGGGCCACACCGCAGCATCGATCGCTGACACAAACACACTCGCTGGCATCGTCCGGGCACATGTAGCGGCAAAGGAGGCCGGCGTTCCCATCGCCATCGGCTGCCGCCTCCGCCTGACCAGCCCTGCGGGGCTTGAGATCGTGGTCTATCCGACGACGCGCGCTGCGTACTCGCGATTGTGCACTCTTCTGACCACCGGCAAGCGCCGCGCCCCCAAGGGCGAGTGCGACCTCAACCTCCACGACCTCATCGAACACTCGCAAGACCTCCTCGCCATCGTCATCCCCCCACCCGCGCTCGACGACGACTTCATCGAAACCCTCCGAGGCCTCCGCACCGTCTTCGACGACGACCGCCTCTCCCTCGCCATTTCCCGCGCCTACGAGCCCGCCGACACCGACCGCCTCCACCAGGTCGCCACGCTCGGCGCCCACCTCGCCGTCCCCATCGTCGCCGTCAACGACGTGCACTACCACCACCCCGCCCGGCGCGCCCTCCAGGACGTCCTCACCTGCATCCGCCACGGGTGCACCATCGAGACCGCCGGCATGCGCCTGAAACCCAACGCCGAGAGCCACCTCAAGTCGCCCGAAGAGATGGCCCACCTCTTCGCCGAGTACCCCGAGGCGATCGCCCGCAGCACCGCCATCGCCGAACGCGCCACCAACTTCTCCCTCGATGAACTCCGCTACGAGTACCCCGCTGAGCCATGCCCCCCAGGCCAGAGCGCCATCGAGTACCTGCGCGACCTCACCTGGCGCGGCGCCGCCACCCGCTACACAGGCGACATCCCCGCCAAGGTCTGCGCCATGCTCGAAAGCGAACTCACCCTCATCGAGGAACTCGCCTACGAGCCCTACTTCCTCACGTGCTACGACATCGTCAGCTTCGCCCGCGCCAAGGGCATCCTGTGCCAGGGGCGGGGAGGCGCCGCCAACTCCGCCGTCTGCTACTGCCTGGGCATCACCGAGGTCGACCCCGCGCGCTTCGACCTGCTCTTCGCCCGTTTCGTCAGCCGCGAACGCCGCGAACCGCCCGACATCGACATCGACTTCGAGCACGAGCGCCGCGAAGAGGTCATCCAGTACATCTACGAGAAGTACGGGCGCGACCGCGCCGCCCTCACCGCCGAGGTCATCTCCTACCGCACACGCAGCGCCGTGCGCGAGGTCGGCAAGGCGCTGGGCCTCTCGCTCGACTGCGTCGACGCACTGGCCAAGAACCTCGACCGCTGGGGCGACAAGGCCAACGACGACCGACTCCGCGAGGCCGGCCTCGGCCCCACCTCCGACGTCGCCCGCCACCTCCGCGCACTCACCACCCAGCTCGTCGGCTTCCCGCGACACCTCTCCCAGCACGTCGGCGGCTTCGTCATCACCCGCGGCCCCCTCCACGAACTCGTCCCCATCGAGAACGCAGCGATGGAAGACCGCACCGTCATCGAGTGGGACAAGGACGACATCGACGCCATGGGCATGCTCAAGGTCGATTGCCTGGGCCTCGGCATGCTCACCGCTATCCGCAAGGCCTTCGACATGCTCGCCCGCGCCACCGACACCGAACTCAGCATCGCCAAGGTCATGACAGACCACGCCGAAGACCCCGAGGTCTACGCGATGATCCAGCGCGCCGACACCCTGGGCGTGTTCCAAATCGAGAGCCGGGCGCAGATGACGATGCTGCCACGCCTGCGCCCGCAGACGTTCTACGACCTGGTCATCGAGGTCGCGATCGTCCGCCCAGGTCCCATCCAGGGCGACATGGTCCACCCCTACCTGCGCAGGCGGACGGGCGAAGAAGAAGTGTCCTTCCCCTCCGAAGAAGTCCGCAACGTCCTCGAACGCACGCTCGGCGTCCCGCTCTTCCAGGAGCAGGCCATGCAGCTCGCCATCGTCGCCGCGGGCTTCACGCCCGACGAGGCAGACGGCCTCCGCCGCGCCATGGCCGCGTGGAAACGCAAGGGCAACCTCATGGAACGCTACGGCCAGCGCCTCATCTCGGGCATGCTCGCCAACGGCTACGAAGAAGACTTCGCCCAGCGCTGCTTCTCGCAGCTCAAAGGGTTCAGCGAGTACGGCTTCCCCGAATCTCACGCCGCGAGCTTCGCGATCCTGGTCTACGTCTCGTGCTGGCTCAAGCGCCACCACCCCGCGGCGTTCGCGGGCGCCGTGATCAACTCCCAGCCCATGGGCTTCTACGCCCCCGCGCAACTCGTGCGCGATGCAAAGGAGCACGGCGTAGAGGTCCGCGCCATCGAAGTGAACCGGAGCGCGTGGGAGTGCGAGCTCGAGGAGAAGAGAAGACGAGACGGAGAGACGGAGAGACGGAGAAGAGAAGACGAGTCGTGGGAAACCTGGGGGCGTGATGGGCCCGCCTTGCGCCTCGGGATGAAACTCGTCAAGGGCCTCAAGGAAGAGGACGCCGAGCTCGTCGTCGGCGCGGTGCGCAAGCGCGGCGGGTTCTCATCCATCGAACGCCTGTGGAAAGTGAGCGGCATAGGAGTCGGCGCCCTCCGCCGCCTGGCGAAAGCCGATGCCTTCCGCTCCATGGGCCTCGACCGCCGCGCCGCCCTCTGGGCCATCAAGCCCCTGCGCGACGACCGCCTCCCCCTCTTCGAAGAAGCCGACCAGGAACTCGACGAGCCGCCCACCGCCCTCCCCGCGATCAAACCCGGCCGGCACGTCCTCATGGACTACGAATCCACGGGCCTCTCGCTCAAGGCACACCCGCTCTCGTTCGTCAGGAAGCGTCTCGCGCCCGCCGGCGTGATCGAGTGCCGGGACCTCCGCTCCGAAGACACATGCCCCACCGGCCGCGAGGTGACCGTCGCGGGCGTCGTGCTCGTCCGCCAGCGCCCGGGCACCGCCTCGGGCGTCGTCTTCATCACACTCGAAGACGAGACAGGCATCGCCAACCTCGTCGTCTGGCCCAAGGTCTTCGAGCGCTTCCGCCGGGCCGCGAGGCTGAGCCGGGTCCTGATCGCGCGGGGCAAGGTCGAGCGCCAGGGCGAAGTGGTCCACGTCCACGCAAGCCACATGGACGACCTCGACCAGTTGATCCCAAGCCTGGCACGCAGCTCGCGCGACTTTCACTGAAAACAGCGGCCCGATCCGGGCAATACCCACCTATGGGGACGACCCCCGCGCGATACACTCCGCCGACTCGACCGCCCGAATCAAGGGCGTAGGGAGGTCGAGCCGATGTGAATCAAACGGGCGGGTTCACAAGGGCAGACGGAGAGCGAAGGGGCGAGGCGCATGGACAACCACAAGGGCGACGGCGGACAGCACACGACCAGGCGCAACCTCTTGGTGCGGGGCGTGGGCCTCGTCGCGGGCGGCTCGCTCGCCGCCATGCTCGGCGCCTGCTCATCCACCGCTGGCCGCGCCAATCAAGCCCGATCCCTCCCAAGCCCCCTCTGGCCCGGCACCGATCAGTCCTCCCGCACCGCCATCACCCCAAAGCGCCAGTACGAGCCCATCCGCCCCACGACCCCGCCCCGCACGGGCGCTGTCGCCGTCATCCCGCGCACCTCGTGGTCCAAGGGCAACCCCAACTACCGCAACATGGCCCGCATGCAGCCCATCAACCGCATCACCCTCCACCACGACGGCATGTCGCCCTTCACCGACACCTCCTACGAAGCCGCCCGCGACCGCATCGAAGCCATCCGACGGGCACACGCGGGCCAACCGGGCTGGGGCGACATCGGCTACCACTACTGCATCGACCCCGGCGGGCGCGTCTGGGAGGCACGCTCCCTCGACTGGCAAGGCGCCCACGTCGCCAATCAGAACCCCGGCAATGTCGGCATCTGCGTCCTCGGCAACTACGAGCACCAGGTCCCCACCCCCACCCAGCTCGACACCGTCGAGGCCATGCTCAACCAGACCATGGCCCGCCACCGCGTCCCCCTCGCCAACGTCCACACCCACAAGGAACTCGCGCCCACCGCATGCCCCGGGCGCAACCTCCAGCCACGCCTGGTCGCGATGCGCCAGACGGGCGGGGCCCTCGCGATGGGTTGATCAGGCGCCGAGCCGCGACTTGAGACGCTCCGACATCTGACGCAGACGCGTCCGCCGGTACCACTCGTCCGACATCGATGCGGGCGCCGCGACCTCCGCCGGCGGCGCCGCGCTCATCGCGGCCTCCGCGGCATCGCGCTGCTCCGCCGTGATCCGCCGCGCCCCCGTGGTCACCTTCGCCGTGGCGATCGCGCCGGTCGCCGTGGTCACGCGTGTCGTGATCGGGCTCGTCACGACCAGGCTCGCGCTGTGGGCCCCGGGCGCCGCATCGCCCTCGGGGGTGAGCTGCAGGTCGATCCGCTGGCGGATACGGAGGTCGAGGCGTGCCATCGACTCCATCGAAGGCATCCACAACCCGTAGGGCGTCGGGTACACCAGGAGGTGCGAGTCGGGCGGGAGGGGCGACGACGGCGCCGCCACCCCGGCCATTGGCGTGGCCGACAGGAACAGACAGGTTATCCACGGGGCTCGTCTCATCTCAGCAACGCCATCCTACGGCGACCCCTCCGCCGGGTTCGAACGCCCATCCGGGATCAACAGCCGGAATCGGTCGGGCAGTCTCGGGATCAGGACCACCACCACCTTCGGCGCCCCGTACCCCACCTCTTCGGGCGATGAAGCGAGCATCGCCTCCCCGATCGTCAGCGCCCGCGATGAGCGAGGCCCCGCACCGGGCCCCCGCGCCTTCGCACCAGGGTCCCACGGGATGGAACCATCGTCGTCAGGCGTTTCGCCCTCCACCATCTCACCCTCGAGCACCGCAACCTGCTGATCGCGCGGCGGCGGCGTCCGCGACCAATCCGCCCCGGGCCGGTCCGCCGTGATAATCACCATCTCGCCCTCGCGCAGGCTCATGCTCAGGAACAGGTCGTCGAGCGTGACGCCGTCCGCCCGCTTCGACAGGTCAGGCGGGCGGTCGATCTGTTCGAACATCTGGCGCATCCTGCCAGGGTCGGGCAGGTCGATCTGAGGCACCGCCTCGACGTGCAGCCTCGCCCCCCCCGCCGAAGGCACCACCCAAGCGCGCGTCAGCAACCGTAACTTGCCCGCCGGCAGCTGCGTCAGGCGCCCCTCGACGAGCAGCCTGCGCTCCCCCCCCGCCGACCGCCCGCGGATCAGCTCGCGCCACTCCGGCGCCTCCCCCACCCACACGCGCTGGAACGTCCGCGAGGGCGGGAGCGCGCCCCGGACCGCGTCGTACTGAGAGAGCGGCACCCGCGCCAGGCGAAACCCGTTGGCCTTCCACTCACGCAGGCCGTCGCCGAGCGCCCCATCCTCGTTGTCCGGGTCGATCTCGTAGGGCGCGAGCGTGCGCGCCACATCGAGGTCCGCATCGTTCACCACCCACCAATGCGCCTCGAGCCCCGACGCCTCCCCACGCACCATGGGCATCTGCGGGTCGATGTCCGCCAAGGGTGGCAGCCGCGCATCGGTCACCGAAGGCGGCGGGGCGTCAGGACCGCCCGACCCCGTCGCGCACGCGCCCAGCGAGCCCAGCACAAAGGCGACCGACGCCCGAGCAAGCCTGGACCTAGCCCTTCGGGTCATCGTGCGCACCATCGGGGTTCTGCGGGTACGGGTGGCGCGTCGCCGGGGTGTGCTCCTGGGGCATCGGGCCCGCGGGATCGCACTCATTGATCCGGTCGATCAGCAGCCGGATCACGCCCCACGCCCGGCGCGTGTGGTGGAACACGAGGCGCGGCAGCTCGGGGAACTCCCCCCCTTCACCGTCGAGGGCCCCACGCTGCTCGATCCGCCCAGACGCGACCAGCGCCTCGCCGAACTCGTCGTGCAGGGCCGCCACGTCCTCCTCGCGGAGCGGTCGCTTGATCCGGATCACCATGTCGTCTCTGACGTACCGAGAGGAGTGGTAGTTCCGGTAGAACCTGCAGACGTGCTCGACCGCGTCCTTGGGATCGCTCGTGATGTGATAGAGATTGACGTCCTCGGGGCTGATCATCCCCGCGCCGAGGAGGGAGTGCTCGACGTAGTTCTCCCAGTGCTTCCAGTACACGCCGTCCTCGTGGTCCATGAGCACGATGGGCACCAGCGCAGACTTGCCCGTCTGGATCAGGGTGAGCGACTCGAACAGCTCATCGAGCGTCCCGAACCCGCCGGGGAACACCGCCACCGCCTCGCACTGGCTCACGAACATCAGCTTGCGCGTGAAGAAGTACTTGAAATGGATGAGCTTCTCATCGTTCAGGATGACATCGTTGGCGGTCGTCTCGAAGGGCAGGCGGATCGCGAGCCCGAACGACGCCTCACGCCCGGGCCCCTCGTGGCCCGCCTTCATGATGCCATCGCCCGCGCCCGTGATGCAGAGCCAGTTCCGCTCCGCCATCTGGCGCGAGAACTCCACCGCGAGCTTGTAGTCCGGGTGGTCGGGACTCGTCCGCGCCGACCCGAAGATCGAGATCTTGTGCGGCTCCGCGTAGTCGTCGAACACCGTGTAGGCGTACCGCAGCTCCTTGAACGAGTGCGTGAGCAGCTTGAGCTCCCCCGTGTCGCGCCGGTCGGTGATGAGCTTGAACGACGCCTCGACAAGCTCGCGGATCAGCCGGCCGTCGTACGAGGCGGGGTCGCCGCCCGACTCCTGGATCATCTGGTCGATACGGGCGGTGAAGGCGGGGTCATCGACCGCCCTCCGTCCCGGCGCGGGGCGCTGTGTCATGGGTTCTCCTCGTTGGTCTTTGGTTGGGCAGGTTGATCGCCGCGCGTGTCGCGAGGGCGTCCCTGGAAGATAGTAGCGAGCATCTCCCGGACCCTCCCGAACTTCCGCACCTCGAGCCTCGGCTCCGCGAGCGTCCCCGTCAGGTAGGGCGTCGCGATCTCGTCGCGAAGCCCCTTGAAAATCTCGCTCACGATCAGCACACCCGCCGCCTGGGGCGTGAAGACCATCTCGATCGCGGTCGTCGGGATGTCGATGTAGCCCGCCCCGAGCACGCGGAACGTCCCCGAGGGATTCTCGACCGATGCCTGCTCGATGATGATCCGGTCGCCGCTCACGTGGAACTGCGCGCTCGCGTAGTCGAGCGGCTCGTTGCTCGCGCCCTGGAAGTTCGCGGCACGCATCGCGTTCACCGCGCCGGGCATCTGGAGCACATCGCCGCCCTCGATCCGCAGCTCACCCCTCCCGCGCCGCGACACCGGATCCCCCACGACGCCCGCGAGCGAAGCCGAGGCGTCGAGCCACCCGCGGAACGCCGGGGCGTCGGGCGGTGGCGCCTCGCCGTCGGCACCGTCCGAGTCCACCCGGATCGTGCCAACGTCCAGGTCCTTGAGCGCCCGCCCGAAGTCAATCCGGCTCAACCGGACCTCCGCGTCATACGCCGCGACCGCCTCCCCCGATGGCCCATCACGCGCCGTGATCCTGATCCGCCCCGTCGCGGCCCCCTCATACCCATCGAGGCGCAACCCCGACACCTGGATCGACGACCCATCGTCCGAATGCAGGTCCGCCGTCGCATTCGTAAACGTGAGCCCGAGGAGGCTCAGGCGCTCCGCGGTCGCGGCCCCCGACAGAGCAATCGGGCCCCCCGCTTCGCCCTGGGTCAGGCGCACCGCAAGCGTGCCCCGCACATCCGTGATGGGCGTCAACGGGTTGAGCGACATCCCATCGAACGCGATCGTCGCCGTCACCTCGCGCCACGGCGCATCGGGCCCGCGGTCGTCACCCAGGTGGACGATGCGCGCATCGGCGACAGAGAACCCGCCGGGTGTCACCTCGAGGCTCTCGATCGCACGCCGCGCCGAGGGCGGGAGCAGCGCGGGGATGATCGGCGGGATCTCGTTCCCCTCCGCCGAGAGCTTCAGGTCGTACGCCCCGCGCGACCCATCGATCGAGCCCCCCACGTTGAGCGTCAGCCCCGACGCCCGCCCCGACACCCCCTCGAGCGTGAGCAAAGGCCCGTCGAGCACCACCGCCCCGCCCATCTCCGACAACGCGAAGCCGACCCCATCCACATCCACCGAGAGCGAGCGGGGTGTGATGGTCCCCGACGCCGTGATGTCCTCGACATCGCCCGTCAGGCGCAGGTCCGCATCGAAGCGGGCACCGGCGCCGAAGTCCTCCGCCCACGCCGCCGCCTCGGGCGAGTTGCTCGCGATCGCGCCACGGACAAGCGATGACCTCAAATCCGCATCGCGCCACCTCACCGAAAGGTCGATACCGTCAGGCCCGCTGGCGCCCGAGAGGTCATCGAGGGGCCACCGGTACGAGTCCCCCTCGCCGCTCAAACTCCCCCGAATCCCATCGAACATCACCACCCCGTCCCGATACCGCACCTCGCCCGCCTCCGAGCTGACCCGCGGACGAAGCCCATCGGCGTCGATCACGACGTCCGCCAGGCGGCCGAATGTCATGCCAACGCCCTCATCGTCGAACGCGATGGTCGCATCCACGCGCCCCGCCGGGGCGCGCTCGGCGCGGAGTTCACTGAGCGTGTTCGCGACCTCGTCGCGCCCGAGCGCGAGGAGCAGGTCCTCAACCCGCGCCTCGACGTCCAGGCCCTCGACCTCGATCGTGCCGCCCGCTGGCCCGTCGTCCGCGAGCGGGAGCGCGAGCCCATCGATCGTGAACGGCGCGCCCCCCACGTGCCCGCGGAGCCAAGGGATGCGCACGGACCGGTCATCGACAATCACGAGGCCCTCTTCAGCGCGGAGCGCGAGCCCGCCCGCGCCGGGGTACGCCTCGAGCCCCTCAGGCCTGATGCGCACTTCCACCCGCGTGCCCTCAGGTGGGTCAAACCGCTCAGGGGTAACCGTCACCAGCGCGCGCCCCGCCCCAACGAGGTTGAGGTCGCGGATCACCCCCGACGCCATCGCACGGTCCGCCTCGATGTCGTCCCGCCACGACGGCGCGATCGCGCGGCTCATCGCATCGAACGACCCGAGACCCGTCAGATCCGCGACGAGGTGCGGCGCGAAATCGTTGCCGCCATCAAAGAGCTCCAGCACGCCCGAGAGCGACCCCTCGGCGCCGCCCGGCGACCTGATGCGCGTCGGGCGGATCACCGCCTGGTCGCGCGACACCCGCACCCGCAGCTCCTCCGCGATCAGCGGGTACGGGAACACCTTGGGCAGCAGCCCCGCCTCCGGCGAGCGCACGTCGATCAGGTACGCCCACTTGCGCGGCCCACCCTCATCACGGATCGCACTCACCGACACATCGATCGTCGACCCCGCCTCGATGCCCGCGGGCGCAAACCCGCCGGCGCGCAGCGCCTGTGCCGTCGCAGGCTCACCCGTGATCGCCTCGTACGACGCCCGGTTCACAAGCTCATCCCAAAGCCCCGGGCGCACGCCGTCCAGCGCACCGATGAGGTGCTCGTCGATCGGGATCTCCGCGCCCGTGACCCTCAGGTTCACGTAGTCAATCCCCGGGCGCGAGCGGATCGTGACCGCCCCCGCGACCTCGGCGCCGCTCGGGCCAAACCCCGTCAGGTTGTAGATGTGGATCTGCGGCCCCTCAAACGTGAGCGTCGCCTGGATATCCCGCACCGGGTACGGGAACGCATCGAACCGCGCCGTCCCCTCCTCGAGGTCGAACGCGCCCGACGCCTCCGTCACAAGCTCGTTGTTGACGTTGAGCCGGCGCGCCAGGCGCACGTGGCCCTCCAGCATGAGCGTCGGCCCGCCCAACCGATCCACCAGCGTGTCGATGCCCTCGGGCACGAAACTCCACAAGGGCGTGTCGCGCGACAGGTGCGCACGGTCGACATCGATCCTGCAGCTCACCTCCCCATCGCCCGTGAGCGAGTCGGCAAGGAGCGAAGCCTGCACCGGCAGGTCCCCCACGAGCCCGCTCAGCTCCGACTCGATCCCATCGGCGCTCAGCGCCACCGTCCCCGTCACACCACGCATCGGGAGGATCGCGTTGCCGGGCGGGAGCCCGTGGTCGCGGGGCGTGCGCATCCCGACCGCGTTGTCGAGCATGGGCACCGGGAGGTTGAGCGTGACCCCATCGAGCGTGAGCGACAGTTCGAGCCCGCGCGCAGGCGTCGAACGCAGGCGCGTCTTCGGGATGGTCCCGCTCATGTCAAGCGACGCCCAGAACGGCTCGATGAAGCTCGGCGGAGACTGGCGCTGCCACTCGGCAAGGTCGATCCCCTCCAGCGTGACGTCCAGAGCGCTCGCACGGACATCGACCTCGCCCGTCACACGCAACCCCGCAGAGGCACTCACCGACGCGCGCGTGCTCGGCGCGGGCGGCTGGGAAAAATCGATGATCGCCACGCCCGCCCGGTCGGGCGAGGGCGTCACCCCGCCCATCACGTTCAGGCTCGCGAGGGTTCGCAGCCCCGCCGGGCCGCGCTCCGCAACCTCGATCACACCATCGACGATCTCGATCCCGGGCAGCCTTCCCGAACCCCCCGCCCCGTCGCTCCGAGGCGTGAGCCGCGCAAGGTCAAGCCGCCCCGCCTGGTCCATCACAAGCGACACCCGTGGACGGATGAGGCGCAGCGCATCCACCGCGTCGCCACCGCCCACCAGCGCGCCCCAGTTGACATCGATGACGATCGTCCCCGCCGTCAGGAACTCGGAGTCCAGCCCACCGCCCGGCGGGCGCAACTCGAGGTCGTGGATCACGATCCGCCCACCGGGCGTCAACCGCACCCGCCCCGCCTCCGCCTCGCAACCGAGGCTCTCCTCGATCTTGGGAAGCACCACACCGCTGATCACCCCCGATTGCGAGACGACCACCACGCTCACGATGAGCAGGAAGACCAGGAACACCGTGAGCCG
The DNA here is from genome assembly GCA_965228605.1 of Phycisphaerales bacterium. Taxonomy (GTDB): domain Bacteria; phylum Planctomycetota; class Phycisphaerae; order Phycisphaerales; family UBA1924. The sequence goes on along the minus strand of OZ245825.1, from coordinate 953,003 downwards.
ACGGATGCGCACCCATCGCCGCCGCCCTCGCGGGCGCGGGGGGTCGGTCGGCGGCGTGCTAGTGGGCCTCGGGGGACGCGGCATGCGGGGGATTGTTGCTGGGTCGCGCGGGGCGTGCCCGCACCCGCCTGATTAGGGCTCCTGGCCCGCATCACGGGCACTCCGGGCCGCTGCGATCTCGGCGAGGAAGCCCTCCGCCTCCTCATGACGATCGGCCTCCTCGAGGTGTTCTGTGAGCGCCCTCGCGAACCGCCCCACCGATCCATCACCATCCTTCACGACAACGAGGTCCATACACGCCCGCCGCAGCTCGCGCTCACCACGCTCGGGGTCGCCCGAAGCAAGGTAGAACTCACCAAGCCTGCCCCGGTAGAACGCCCCACGCACCGCGAGGTCGTGGCCGAGAGGAAAGGCCCGGGTGAGTTCATCGACCAGCTCTGCCGCGACGGCCTGCGCCCGCGCGGTCCGGCCGTCGTCCTGCAGCCACTCGACCAGGGTCCACGTGAGGATCGCCGCCTGGCGCCCGCCTGCGCCCTGCGCTTCACGGTACAGATCGATCGCTTCCTTGCGCCGCTCGATCGCCTCATCACGTCGCCCGACGGCCCACAGCACGTTGGCGTGACGTTGGAGGAAGGTGCCGAGCTCGATGGGCTCGACCTCGGGCGCCGACCGAGCGCGCTCGCAGAGCTGACGCAGGATGCGCTCACCCTCGTCGGCCCGCCCAAGCGTCATGAGATTCTGCGCACGGTTCGCCTCGATCTTCATCCGATCCTTCGAGTCCCGGTAGTCGGGCAGAGCGTCCATGACCGAGATCGCCTTGGCGTACATCTCTTCCGCGCCCTCGTGCTCGTCGGCCTGCTCCCGCTGGCGGGCCAGGTTGCTCAGCGCGCCCGCGTACTGAGCGCGCCGCCGATCCGAACCGAGCGGGGCGCTCTCGTAGGCAGTCAACACGCGGTCACAGAGCCGCTGCGCCTCGAGGGTCTGGGCCCGCGCCTCCGGGCTGTCGGCCCCCGCGGGCCAGCGCAGCATGTTCGAGAGTGCCGACATCGCGCGGATCGTGTCGCGGTCCGCATCACCCACAAGCCCACTCAATTCATCAACCGCCAGCCGCGCCTGCTCGATCGCGGGGTTGCGCAGGCCCAGCGCGTGGTACATCTCAGCGATGTCAAGGCGCAACAGCGCCCGCCCTCGCGGGTCGCCCGCGAACAGCGACTCGGCGTCGTCCGCGAGCTTGTCCGCCACTTCGCGGACGGTAACACTCGCCCCCCCGCCGCTCTCAGGGTTCGCGCCCGCGATGACCTCGCGGAACGTCGTGATCCGGCGCTCCGCGAGCGTCAGCGCCGCGTCCGCGTTCTGCTCCGCCGCTTCCGCCGCGCGCCTGCGGTCCTCCGCAAGGCCCCAGAGAATGCTCGACACCACGCCGAACGTCGCGACAAGCACGACGAACGCGCTCACCACCCCGACGAGCCCCTTGTTCCGCCCCAGCGCCTTGCGCAGCATGTAGGTCGCGCTGTCTCGCTTGGCTTCGATCATCTCGCCGCGCAGGTACCGCTCGACATCGCGCCCCAGTTCTCCAGCGGTCTGGTACCGGCGCTCGCGGTCCTTCTCCAGAGCCTTGAGCGTGATCGTGTCTACCTCGTCACGCACGCCCTTGGCTTTCGTGCTGGGCCGCCCCGGGTGCGACCGCACGATGTGGTCCAGGACCTCCCGCATCGACCCCCTGACCTCGTAGGGGAAGTCGCCCGTGAGCATCTGGTACAGGATCACCCCGAGCGAATACACATCCGTCCGCACGTCGATCCGGTCCGACACCCCCTCCGCCTGCTCGGGGCTCGCCCAGGGCAACGACCCGACGAACTGCCCCGTCATCGTCATGACCTGGGGCTTGGCGCCGAACATGTCGCCCATCGCGATCTTCGCGAGCCCGAAGTCGAGGATGTGCGGGTCGCCGTCCGCGTCGATCCGGATGTTCGATGGCTTCAGGTCGCGATGGATGATGCCGCGCAGGTGCGCCGCGTTGACCCCCTGGCAGATCCGGACAAACAGCCCGAGCGTCTCACGCATCGACAGCTCGCGCTGCGCGAGATGCTCATCCAGCGCGAGCCCCGAGATGTAGTCCATCACGTAGTAGAAGTGGCCGTCCGCCTGCCCCGAGTCGTGGATGGCGACGACCCCCGGGTCGCGGATCTGCGCGAGGATCTGGACCTCGCGCTCGAAACGCGCATGATCGCGCGCCCCCGAGAACGCCCCCTGGAGCATCACCTTGATCGCGACCTTCCGCCGCGTGTTCTGCTGGATCGCCTTGTAGACGACGCCCTGCCCACCCCGGTGGATCTCGCCCAGGATCTCGTAGCCCGCGATCTGCGCAGGCGGCGCGGGCGCCGCCGCTTCCGCAGCCTCAATCGCCTTCCGCGCCGCTTCTGCCTGTGCGCGAGCCGCGGCGATCAGGTTCTCGCCCGCCGGTTGTGGGTCAGAGGGGACGCCGGGTTTGGTCTCGTCGTTGTCCACGCCACGGGAAGCTTGCGGGCTCCTCGGGTCCCGGTCAACTCCACAGCGTCCAGACAGGAAAGCGTCGGGCCATCGGCAGACACCCCGACGCGAGGGTCGCGCTAGTTGCAGTTCACCTCATCACAGGTCGTCCCCTCACCCTGGAAGACCCCGCCCGACGAGGCGCACACCGCCGCCGGGACCTCGACGCACTGCCCGAACAGGCAGCACGCGCCGGTCAGGCCAACCCCGCACGGGTCGTCAGCACACACCGAGCCAGCCCCGCCAAACGTCCCGCCGAGCGTCAGGCACGCCTGCTCCGTCGCGTCGTCGGTGCAGATATCAAACACGCAGCACGCGCCCGTCGGCGAGGGCCCCGAACACGTCCCGGGCCCGCAGGGCACGTCGATCCCCTGGAACTCGCCGCCCGCGTTCACGCAGTCGATCCCATCGAGCACGCTGCACGACTCATCGGGGAAGCAGCACGCCCCCTCGATCGTCTCGTCGCACATCACCCCGTCACACGACGCCCCATCGCCCTGGTACTCGCCCATCGCGAGCACGCAGTCCGCCTCACTCGTCTCGGCGCACCCGCCCGTCAGGCAGCAGGCGCCCACCGGGTCGCCGCCACAAGGCGAATCGTCGCAGCTCGTCCCGTCGCCCTGGTAGATCCCAAGCACCGCGAGGCACTGCGTCTGCGTGCCCTCATTGCAGAACCCCTCGACGCAGCAAGCGCCCGTCGGCTCGGGCGCGCATCGCACATCGCCACAGTTCGTGTCGTCGCCCTGGTACACACCGAACCCAACGCAGAACGCCTCCGGAACGATCTCACAGTCGCCGTTGAACAGGCAGCACGCGCCCTCCTGGAAGCAGGTATTCCCGAAGTTCGCGAGCAGGATGTTCAGGTCGAGCGAGTTCGTCCCGCCAAGCCCATCGACATCGCCCGTGCACCCCGCGCCCTCGCACCCGAAGTCCGCGAGCAGGATGTTCAGGTCCGCCGAGTCCACGTCGAGGTCGCCATCGAGGTCGCCCGGACACACCTGGCCTTCCACGAGTTCGCGCGTGATCGAACCGATGCGGAAGCTCCCACCGGGCGAGGCCGTCAGCTGCGCCGTGACCGTGTCGATGTCTGTGAAGTCAACAAACTCGTAGCCGGGCTCGGCAAACAGGAACTCGTACACGCCCGGCCCGTTGACGAGCCGAGTCGACACCCCCGCCTGCCCATCACTCTCGAACACCACACTGAGCGTGCCACCGCCGACGCCCACATCGAGGACCTCGACGACCACCGCGTTCCAATCGGTCGTGAAGTCGGCGTTCAGCGGTCCGTTGCCGTCGGTCACATCGCCGTAGCTGAGCGTGAGCGTCGCCGGCGCACTGAGCCCGATGGTGAAGTCGATGAAGTCGTTGCCTACGAGCTTCTCCGCGCTCGCCGAGCCGCCGAGCACCGTCACCCCGACAAAGCGGGCCCCGCCCAGAATGTTGCCCGGATCGCCAGACACCGTCGTCGCGCCGGGACCCGCGAGCGTGAACTCGCCGTCCACGATGAAGTCGATGTGGTTTGCGCTCGCGGTGAGCGCACAAGCCCCGGCCGCACACGCGGCATACACGTAGGTTCGCATCTCGTTCTCTCCTCTCCGACGACGCACCCCGCGCCGCCGAGCCGGAGGGTAGGCAACACGCCCTAGAGAGGCACGCCAAGCAAAGCCCGGCACACCACCCCGGCGGGCCTACTCGTCCTCGTCGCCCCCGGGCATCGCGCCGGCCCGCTCGCCGAAGATCGCAGACCCCACCCGGACCATGTTCGCGCCGCACTCGATGGCCACCTCGAAGTCGTTCGACATGCCCATCGAGAGGATGTTGAACTGATCCTCGCCGTACCCGAGCTTCTTGACGTCGTCGAACAACTCGGCACAGGTCTGGAACGCCGGGCGGGCGTCCTCAGGATTGTCGCTCGCCTCCGCGATCGTCATGAGCCCGCGCAGGCGCAGGTGCACGTACGAATCGATCTGCTCGCACAGATGGACCACCGCGGGCGGCGCGCACCCGAACTTCTGCTCCTCGCCCGAGCAGTTGACCTGGACGAGGATGTCCACATCCTGGTCCTTCTTGTGCGCCCACGCGTGGATCTCCTCGACAAGGCGGAAGGAGTCCACCGAGTGCACCAGCCGCACGTAGGGCAGCACCTTCTTCACCTTGTTCCGCTGGAGGTGCCCGATCATGTGCCACCGGATGTTCGACGTCGAGAAGTCGAGCCCGGGCCCGTCGATCGTGATCGCGCCGATCGTCCCGGGGCGGATCGCAGGCTGGGCGAACCGCGCCGACGGGTTGGTGATCGCCTCGCGGACCTCCTCGATCCGGTCAAGCATCTGCTGGACCCGGTTCTCGCCAAAGTCCTCGTGACCCAGGCGGATCAGCTCGACGATGTCGTCGACCTCCGCGTGCTTGGTCACCGCGATCGTCACGACGTCCTCGGGGCGCCGCCCCGACCGCTGCGCCGCGAGCGCCACTCGATCAAGCACCCCCCGATACCGGGCCTCCAACGACGTCACCACGGGCATACAGTCTCCTCATCTGAGCGCGCCATGCGCGCGACCGACCTCAGGATACGCGACTCGGCCCGGGCGCGCCGAGCCGCAACCACGACTTCTCCCAACCACGGAGCCCCCGATGCCACTGACCCCGCGTGAGCACCCCATCGAGAAGGGCGAGACCGCCCCCGACTTCACCCTCAAGGACCAGGATCAGAACGACTGGACCCTGAGCGAGCACGTCAAGAAGGGCGACGTCGTGCTCTCCTTCTACCCCATGAACTTCTCCCCCGTCTGCTCGACCGAGATGCGCTGCATCACCGACGACCTCAAGCGCTTCGAGGACGCCGGCGCACAGGTCGCGGGCATCTCCGCCGACTCCTTCTTCGCCCACAAGGCGTGGGCCGACGCCGAGTCCATCAAGGTGCCCCTCCTCGCCGACATGCACCGCGAGGTCTGCCGGGCCTACGGCTTCTACTTCGAGAAGCTCAACGTCGCCGCCCGGGGCACCGTCGTGATCGGCAAGTCCGCCGATGGAGCCGGCAAGGTCAAGTGGGTCCAGGCCCGCGAGCTCTCCCAGCCCCTCGACATCACCGAGATCACGGGCACGATCGTCAACTGACCGCAGGTGCCCATCGACCTCACCAACAAGCCGATCTGCATCACGGGCGCGTCGTCGGGCATCGGGCGCGCCACCGCGATCGCCTGCGCCGAGGCGGGCATGCGCGTCGTCGTCGCCGCCAGGCGTCTCGACAAGCTCGAAGAGGTCGTCGCCCACATCACGCGCCAGGGCGGGCACGCTATCGCCCACGAAGCCGATGTCACCAACCCCGACGCCTGCACCGCGATGATCGACGCGTGCAGGTCCGAGTTTGGCGCCGTCTACGCGGTCTTCGCCAACGCGGGCTACGGCCTCGACAAGACCGTCCGCGACACCACCGACGAAGAGCTCCGCGCCATCTTCGAAGCCAACTTCTTCGGCACCATGAACGCCATCCGCCCCGCACTCCCCCACATGATCGAGCAGGGCGCAGGCCACGTGCTCGTCTGCTCCAGTTGCCTGGGCAGGTTCACCGCCCCGCGTTGCGGCGCCTACAGCGCAACCAAATCAGCCCAATGCCACGTGTCCCGGGCCCTCGACCTCGAACTCACGGGCACGGGCGTCAGAGCCTCCGCGGTCATGCCCATCGGCACACGAACCGAGTTCTCCGACGCCATGATCCGTGACTCCGACGCCCCAAGGCGGCATCAGGGCAACACCCCCAAAGCCCTCATGCAACCCCCCGAACGGGTGGCACGCGCCGTGGTCAGGGGGCTGAAACGCCCCAAACCAGAGATATGGACCTCCCGGACAATCCGCGCGGTCGCTGCGATCGGAACCGCGTGGCCGATCCTTCTGGACTGGGGCCTCCGCAAACGCATAGCCCGATAACGCTCGTCCAAGTTAGGTGGCCCTAGCCCTGTCGGTGGGGTACTGTCCACTCACGGCCACGGCAATGGCCTGCCAGGTGCAACAAGACGCTGGGACTCACGCGGGGTGTGGTGTCCCGCCCCGGCGTCGGTGGGAAACACGCAAAGATGCGACAAGAGCGGAACGAACTGCGCGCGGTGCGCGTGCGCCGCATGGCCGAGACCGCTGCCCTCGTGGCGGCGGTCCTCCTCACCGCGGGCTCTGCGGTCATCGCCAAGCGCTGGGGCGAACCCGCCCCCGCGATGGTCGCGGTCGACCACGCCCACCCCACCATCGTCCCCGCGAGCGCCCCAACCACCGCCCCCGCACCCACCCTGACCAACGAGGTCTCCACGGGCTCGATCGCCCCCGCCACCATCGACGAGTCGGGCATCATCACCCCGCCCGCGGGCTACGAGCGCTACTTCAACGGCCGCCCCCTCAAGCGCGGCAAGACCATCTGGATGACCGTCACCGCCTACTCCCCCGACCACCGCTCGTGCGGCAAGTGGGCCGATGGCAAGACCTCAACCATGAAGTCGGTCTGGACCAATGGCATGCGACTCGTCGCCGCCGACCCCAAGGTGCTCGCCATGGGCTCGCTCATCACCGTCCCCGGCTACGCGGGCGACGAAGTCGTCCCCGTCCTCGACACGGGCGGCGCCATCAAGGGCGCACGCCTCGACGTCCTCTACCCCTCGCACGCCCAGGCGCGCAAGTGGGGTGTGCAGAAGCTCAAGGTGACGGTCTGGGAGTACGCCGACTAGCGTGCCCAACGCCCCGGACCGCGCGACCAATCTCGGAAACCCAGCCCATTGTCTCGCCGCACTCTCGACGCCACCCTACGAGCGGTGAGCCGCTGCGCAGCCGCGCCGCCATCCACCTCACAAGGGAAGTTGGCATTCCGATGAAAGACAAGACGCACGACACCCACGCAACAGACGGGGCGGGCCACAACGACGATGGGAAGGCGCAGGGGTCAGGCCCCTACCTCCGCTTCCTGGCGATGATCGCCACGTCCATGACGGTCATGTTCGTCCTGATGTACCTGCACTCCTACCAGTTGATCGACCACGCATGGTTCAGCGAGACACGCCTCTTCATGACCCTCATCATGGGCGGCGGCATGATGATCGTCATGCTGCTCTTCATGCTTGGCATGTACCGCAGCACGCCGAAGAACATCGCCATCATCGCGCTCGCGGCACTCCTGCTCGGCGGCGGCGTCGCCCTGGTCCGGAGCCAGATCACCGTCACCGACACGGATTACATGGAAGGCATGATCCCCCACCACTCCATCGCCATCCTCACGAGTGAACGCGCCCGCATCAAAGACACGCGCGTGCGGGAACTCGCCGATGAGATCATCGAGGCCCAACGGCGCGAGATCAGAGAAATGGAGTGGTTGATCCGTGACATCGCGGAGAACGGCCTCGCAACCACACAGGCAGAGGCCGACGCCAGGCCCGTCCCGGACTTCTCACCGACGCCGGAATAGCCGCGCTCGCTCCGCCGTCAGTCCGCGCTGCGCAGCATCTCCGCCGCAAGGTCCGCCGACCCATCCGCCCCGACCGCATCGAGCGGCACGCGCGTCTCGTTCTTCACCTCGCTCAGGCAGAAGCTCGTGCGCACGCGACCGATGTTCGAGATCGCGCTGAGCTTGTGCACCACAAACTGCTCGTAGTGCTGCATGTCCGTCACGAGCACCTTTAGGATGAAGTCCTCCTCACCCGCGGTGTGCCACAGCGCCTGCACCTCGCCGAACCCCGAGGCATCGCGCTTGAAGTTGTCCAGCGCCTCCGCGCCGTGCTCGCGGAGCGTCACGTGCACCATCGCGCTCACCGTCTTCTCCAGCGCATCCGCGTCGAGCAGCGCCACGTACCCCTTGATCACCCCCGAGGCCTCCAGCTTCTTCACACGCTCGAGCGTCGAGGGCGGCGAGATCCCCACCCGCTGGGCGAGCTTCGCGTTGGTGATCTTCGAGTCAGTCTGGAGCTGCTCGAGGATCGCGAGATCGATCGTGTCGAACTTCACCCGGGCGCGGGCCGCGAGGCGGGCCTGGTGGTCGCCGCCGGCACTCCCGTTCTGGCGCGAACTGTTGGCGTTGGTCGCGATCGACATGGCGAGTGGCTCCTGGCGGCTCTACGGGGGTATCGAGGGGCGTCCGGGTCTCCCGGCCCGGGTTGGCTAGAAGAATATTCGCCCAGATGGCAGTCTGGCAGAAGAATTCACAGGTTTTTCCTCAGATTCCGGGTTATCATGTGCCCGAGACGCCCCGCCGCATTGCGGCGCGTCCCCGAGCGCCCCCCGAGCCAGATCCGAGACGCCGAAAGGACCAGAGCCATGACCACCGCCCCAACCCCAACGACCAACGCCTCAGGCTCCGCCTCCACCGACCCCCTCCAACTCATCGATGTCGACCACGTCCGCTTCTACGTCGGCAACGCCAAGCAGGCCGCGTTCTTCTACGCCTACACCTTCGGCTTCCAGATCGAGCAGTACCAGGACCTCACCACCGGCTCGCGCGACCAGGCCTCCTACCTGCTCACCCAGGGCAACATCCGCATGCTCCTCACCACGGGCCTCACGCCCGACCACCCCGCCCAGGAAGAGGTCCGCCTCTACGGCGATGGCGTCAAGGACGTCGCCCTCAACGTGTTCGACGCCGAGAAGGCGTGGGAGCGCGCCGTCGCCAATGGCGGCGAGTCCGCCTACGAGCCCCGCACCATCTCCGACGAGCACGGCACCGTCACCATGGCCGGCATCAAGACCTACGGCCGCGCCCAGCACTCCTTCGTCTCCCGAACCGGCGCCTATGCACTCCCCGACATCAAGAAGGGCGCCATCTTCGCCCCGGGCTTCGCCCGCACCGCCAACCTCGGCGTCAACCAGTACAACAAGGACAACCCCTGCGGCCTCAAGTACGTCGACCACTGCGTCGGCAACGTCGAAGAGGGCAAGATGAACGTCTGGGTCGACTGGTACGAGAACGTGCTCGAGTTCAAGATGTTCAAGCACTTCGACGACAACGACATCTCCACCGAATACTCCGCGCTCATGTCCAAGGTCATGGCGTCGGGCAACCACCTCATCAAGATGCCCATCAACGAGCCCGCCGAGGGCAAGAAGAAGAGCCAGATCCTCGAGTACCTCGAGTGGCACAACATGACGCCAGGCATCCAGCACCTCGCCCTCCGGACCGACGATGAACTCAAGTCCGTCGCCGAACTCCGCCGGCGCGGCGTCGACTTCCTCAACCTCCCCGACTCCTACTACGAGATCGTCTGGGACCGCGTCAACAAGGTCCTCAAGGAGAACGGCCACGACGCCGTCAAGGAAGACCACGACCGCATCAAGGAACTCGGCATCCTGGTCGACGCCGACGACGAGGGCTACCTCCTCCAACTCTTCACCAAGCCCCTCCAGGACCGCCCGACGCTGTTCTTCGAGATCATCTCCCGGCGTGGCTCACAGTCCTTCGGCAAGGGCAACTTCAAGGCGCTGTTTGAGGCGCTGGAGCTTGAGCAGGAGAAGCGAGGGAATCTGTGAGCGATTGGGGCCCCGCGCTGGTCCGCGCGTTGGGGCTGCTTCCTATCTTTGTGTCACTGTTGACGCTGATACCCGGCGTTCGCTTCTTCGTGCTCGGCATGCAAGGCACGTTTCTCGACGCAAGCCTCGGCGAGAACCGGGTCGCTGGCCTCGTCTGGCTTGCCATCGGTGTTGGGCCTGGGCTCGCCGGTACCGCGTTGCTGGCGTGGTCGCGGCGCGCGCGATGAGCGACAATCGCCACATTGCTGGCGGCGATCTCAGGCATCCTTCGCCTCCACCGCTAGGAACACCAACGCGCGCGAGGTCAACTACCCGCCCCCGAAGGGTGCGCCCGTCATTGCCCCGGGCGCAGCCCGGGGAAACCGCCCCTCGCACAACCAGAGCTCCGGAGGGGCGTAGGTCCACCCCACAGCCTGATCCGGGCGACCGGGTCCGTCGCCCCGGACAACTGCGCGCCCGCCGCCCACTTTCTCCACCCAACCTGCGCCACCCGCGCGCATTCTCCGCGCCACAACCCAACTCCCCACTTGCCCCCACCCAGCCGCGCGCCATCGTCCCCTCATGACCACCACCACCCACGACACCCACACCCCCCGCTTCACCACCGACCCCGAGCCCACGCCCCCCGTCTCCCTCACCCCCGATCAGCACAACGCCCTCCTCCTCAACATCACCACCACCGACGACCACCCGCTCCTCATCGCGCAGCTCCACGCCCTCACCCTCGCCCAACTCGCCGACTGGCTCGACCACCCGCGCACACGGGACGACCTCGCCCAGATCGAGCGCATCAACGCAGCCCGCGAGCGCGCCCATCGCAGCGCCGCGCGAGCCGGGGCGCTCCACACCCTCTCAACCCTCACGCTCGACGAGCGCGCCGCACCCGAGACCATCCGCAAAGCCGCAACTGAGCTGCTCCGCCAAGGCCCCGCCACACCCGGCCCGCCAGGGCCGCCCGCTGAACCGGTCCCACGCGAGCCGGGGCGTGTCGCCCCGGAGAAGGCCTCCGGGGCCGGCCGAGCCCCGACAATCTCCACAAACCCATTGCGTCCGCACCGCCCCACCACGTACGCTCGCCCTGAGGACCCAAGAGGAGAGCAACCCATGACCATTCCGACCTATCACTCCTGGGCCGCGATCGGCGCGTGCGCGATGATGACCTGCGCCGCCAGCGCCGGTGAACTCATCATCAACGGCGGCGCCGAGACCGGCGACCTCACGGGGTGGTCGCTCGACTCCACCGAGATCCCAAACGGCGATCCGATCTTCGGTGCACTGACGGTCAACGCCAACGGCATCCCCCCGTGCGAAGGCGCCTGGATGCTGTCATTCGACGCGGGCTCAACCGGCGCGCCGGCGGACTCGGGCGTCGTCGCCAGGCTGTACCAGCAGCACCAACGCCCCGCGACCGCCACGGCGCTCGACGTCGAAGCCGTGCTGTTCAGCGACCCCTCTTTCGGCAGCTGCGACCCCGGGCGCGTGGTGCTCACGCTGCTCGATGGCGATGGCGCCGAGATCGCCGGCGGCTTCGACACGGGGTGGGTCCTGCAGTTCGATTGCATCGACGTCGGGCAGACCGCGACGCTCCCCGCTGACGCCGCCAGCTTCCGCCTCGACTTGTACGCCCGCCTCGATTGCGGCGTGTTCATCAACACCTTCTACGACGCCGTGTCGGTCGTCGCCGTCGAGTCGCCCGCGTGCCCCGAAGACGTGACCGGTGACGGCGTCGTGGACTCGGCCGACCTGAACGCGCTCCTCGCGTCCTTCGGCCTCGATGTCAACGCCCCCACATTCAACCCCGACGCCGACATCAACCGTGACGGCGTGATCGACTCACAGGACCTGAACGCGCTGCTGGCATCCTTCGGCCAGCTCTGCGCTTGAGGTCTCCGCCTACCGCTGCCACGCCGGCACGGCCTTCCGCGTCTCGTTGATGATCTCCACCACCGCCTCCGCCGCCCCGCGGGCCGAGGCCGGGTTCTGTCCCGTCACGAGCCGCCCATCGACCACCACCCAGGGCTCGAAGTTCCCGGCACTCGTGAAGCTCGCCCCGCGCTCGCGCATGCGCGTCTCGAGCAGAAACGGCATCGCATCGCTCAACTCGACCGCGTCCTCCTCCGCGTTGGTGAAGCCCGTCGCGCCCCTGCCCTCAAGGAGGTACACCCCATCGCTCGCGCGCAGGTTCAAGAGGGCCGCCGGCCCGTGGCACACCGCGCCGACGGCGCCGCCGTGCGCGTAGACGCCCTCCGCGGCCCGCTTCACCGAGGCGCTCTCGGCAAAGTCCCACATCGTGCCGTGCCCGCCCGCGAAGAAGATCGCGGCGTAGTCCTCAGGGTCGATGCGCGACAACGGGACCGTGCTGTTGACGACCTCTCCCTCCGCGAAGCGCTCCAGGAACGCGAGCCCCTCTTCATCAGGGTCGGCAAGCGAGCGCGGGTCGATGGGCGCGGGCCCGCCTAGTGGCGACGCGAGCGTGACGCCGTACCCCGCGTTGCGGAACGTGACCCACGGGTGCGCGGCCTCGGACAGGTAGAACCCCGTCGGCTCGCCGGTGTCGCCCATCTCGCCATGGTTGGTCAGGACGACGAGCACCCAGCGGTGCGTCGGCGCATCGTCGTTGACGACGGGGCCACGATCGCCGAACAGGCCGCAGCTTGTGAGCGATACCGTGAACGCGGCGAACAGAGCGAGAACAGCGACGTGAAGCGAGTGTTGCATGATGAAAGAGTATCACGCGGCGTCGGCGCGGGCGGTCCTACGCGGCGCCCCGGCGCAACACCCGCCGGTTCGCTAGCCGACGGGCTCCGTCGTGCCGAACAGGCGGTCGCCCGCGTCGCCCAGCCCCGGGCGGATGTAGCTGTTCTCGTCGAGCTGGCGGTCGAGGGCCGCGGCGTAGATGGTGAGGGTGGGCTCGGCTTCGGTCATGCGCTTCACACCCTCGGGCGAGGCGACGAGGCAGATCATGCGGAGGTCGGTCGCGCCCTCTTCGCGCAGGATGCTGACCGCGCGCAGGGCCGAACCGCCCGTTGCGAGCATCGGATCGACGAGGATGACCGGCCCGGCATCGAGGTCATGGGGGAGCTTCTTGAGGTAGACGTTGGGCTGGAGTGTCTGCTCGTCGCGGGCGAGGCCCAGGTGGCCCACGCGGGCTTCGGGCATGATGTCGAGGATGCCATCGGTCATGCCGAGCCCGGCGCGGAGGACGGGGACGAGGGTGATGGTCGAGTCGATGCGCCGGCAGACGGTGGTTTCGAGGGGGGTCTGGACGTCCACGGGGACGGTCTTGAAGGAGCGGGTGACTTCGTAGACCATGAGGGCGGCGATCTGGGTCATCAGGTCGCGGAAGCGGCGGTGGTTGGTGTCGCGCGAGCGGAGGATCGCGAGCTTGTGCTGGATGAGCGGGTGGTCGAAGAGGACGAGGTTGGGGTGCATGGGGTGGACTCCGAGGCGCGGGACAACCGCGTCTGCCTCACGATAGCAGAGAGGGCGATGGGCATGGGTCAGTTGAGCGAACGGGACCGGGCGGCACTCGACGCGGCGATCGAGCAGGCGGAGAAGTCCCTGTCTGAGGGCGGCATCCCGATCGGGGCGGCGCTGATGGATGCGAATGGGGCGATCGTCGCGGCGGGTCACAACCGGCGCGTGCAGGACGGCGACCCGACGGCGCACGGCGAGACCTCCTGCATCCGGGCCGCGGGTCGGCGGCGCGACTGGCACACGCTGACCATGGCGACCACGCTCAGCCCGTGCGCGATGTGCACGGGGACTGCGGTGCTGCTCCAGATCCCGCGGATCGTGATCGGGGAGAACGCGACCTTCATGGGGCGCGAGGACTGGCTCGCGGGCGAAGGGGTTGAGGTCGTGCTCGCGAACGACCCGCGGTGTGAGGCGATGATGCGCGCCTTCATCGCGGCGAGGCCTGAGCTATGGAACGAGGATATCGGGGTGCCTGAGGAGTGATGGCAGGGAAGCCCGTCGCTTACGCTCTGGGGTCGCCGATACGGTCGACGAGGTGTCCTGCGATCGCCAGCGAGGCGGTCGCGGCGGGTGATGGGGCGTTGACCACGTGGAGCATGGGTGGGTCTTCGACGATGACGAAGTCGTCGAGGAGCTTCCCCTGAGGTGAGACCGCCTGGGCGCGCACGCCCGCGGGCGCTCGTTCGAGGTCGTCCTCGCGGATGTCGGGGATCAGGCGTTGGAGGGCGCGGGCAAAGGCGGGCCTGGAGTAGGAGCGGTGCAACTCCGCGAGGCCCGTGCGCCAGTAGCGGGCGGCGAGGCGCAGGAAGGCGGGGTTCGTGAGCATGCCCGCGAGGTCGTGCGCATCGATGGTGTCTTTGGTGTAGCCCTCTCGCGCGAATGCGAGGGCGGCGTTGGGGCCGCACTCGATGCGCGGGCCGTTCGCATCGGTCGCGGTCGTGCGTGTGAAATGCACGCCCAGGAACGGGAAGGCGGGGTCGGGCACGGGGTAGATGAGGCTGCGCACGAGGTCGCGGGCGCTCGGGCGGAGTTCGAAGTACTCGCCCCGGAAGGGGATGAGGGTTGCGGGTGGGGGTGCGCCTGCGGTGCGCGCGACGCGGTCGGCGTGGAGGCCAGCGCAGTTGATGAGTTGGCGCGCGGTGAACTCGCGGCGCTCGGTCTGGATGATCACGCCGTCATCGCCGGCTCGCGTGACGCCCTCAGCGCGGCAGCCCAGCTCGATCTCCCCCCCACTCGCGCGGATGTCGGTCGCGAGCGCTCCGCACACGGCGCTGAAGTCGACGATGCCCGCGCCGGGGACGTGGATCGCGGCGACGCCCGCGGCGGCGGGCTCGATGCGGCGCAGCTCGGCGGCGTCGATGCGTCGGCACTCGACGGCGTTGGCCCGCCCGCGCCGGAGGAGGTCGTCGAGGCGGGCGGCCTCCGCTTCATTGGTGGCGACGACGACCTTGCCGCACCGCTCGAAGGGGATGCCGCGCGGGGCGCAGAAGGCTTCGAGGAGGTCGGCGCCGCGTCGGGCCAGGGCGGCCTTGCGCGAGCCGGGGCGGTAGTAGAGGCCCGAGTGGACGACGCCCGAGTTGCGCCCGGACTGGTGCGCGCCGATTCGGTCTTCCTTCTCGATCACGACGACGCGTGCGCGTGGGCGTGCGACGGCGTAGCGGTGGGCGACCGCGAGGCCAACGATGCCTGCGCCGATCACCGCGAGGTCGTAGGGGTGCGAGGTTGGCATGGTGCGTGGAGCGTACAGCTGCGCGCCCGCCAGCGGGGGGTGCTGGCAGGCGGACCGGTCAGTGGTGCGCTTCGTCCTGCATCTCGACGCCGAGCGAGCGGAGTTGGTCGCGGAGCGGTTGGAGGTGGGTGGCGTAGTTGGTCCATCGGCGGACCGATGACCTGTAGATCGGTCGGCGGACCTGCTCGTTGCTCACGGTGTTCACGGTGCGCTCGGTCTTGTGGGGGGCCTCGCACGCGGGGTCCCAGTCGAGTCCCAGAAAGTCGATGAGGCGTTTGGCTTCTTCGGGCTGCCCGCTCACGAACTCCTCGTACTCGACGTCGAGGACGGGGAGGTCGAGCTGGTCGCGCCAGTGGTGGAGCAGCCTTTGGGAGTCGGCGTAGTACGCCGCGAGGTGCTCGAGTGAGTAGGCGAAGGGGATGCCCACGAAGTCGTTCATGTAGCAGGACAGGCACGTGTCGAGTGGGTCGCGTTCGACCTGGACGACGCGTGCTGTGGGCAGCATCGCGGCGATGAGGCCCAGGTGGAGCGTGTTCATGGGCTGCTTGTCGGTGATGCGGTCGGCGCTGGGCGCGAGTTCTTCGAGGTGCTCGATGTACCGCTCGGCTTCCTCGGTGACCGCCTCGGGGTCGACGACTTCGGGCGTGGTGACGATGGAGAGGGGCGCGCGTCCGCCGCTCACGCGGGTCGCGGCTTCGTGGATGTCGGGGAGTTCATCGGCGCCGAAGACGCGCGGGTGCGTGGCGGCGACCTGCTCGACGAGGCTCGTGCCCGAGCGGGGCATGCCGACGATGAAGACGGGGAGGTCGGATTCGACGCCCGCGGCCTGGAGGTCTTCGACGCGCGGCTTGGTCCACGTCTGGATGGCGCGGTCGATCGCGGCGTGGTGGGCCAGCGGGTCGAACGACGAGAGGTGCGCCTGGTTGGCTTCGGTCGCGGCGGCGAAGGCATCGTCGTAGCGCCCTTCGGCGTCGAGCAGTGAGGCGAGTCGGAAGAGGAGGATCCGGCGCGATCCGCTCCTGGGCGGCGCTGCGGGGAGGTGGTGCTCGATGGCGTCGATCCCGAGCTGTCGCTTGTCTATGCGGCTGCACACACGGGCGAAGGCGGCGGCGGAGCGCCAGTCGTGGTTGCCGCTCTCGATGAGGGGGAGCAGGATCGACGCGGAGCCCTCGAAGTCGCCCGTTACGCCGAGCAGTTCGCCCTTGACCGCGAGGCACGTGGGCTCCGTGGGGGCGATGGCGAGCGCTTCGTCGATAACCTCGCGGGCTTCGTCGTAGCGGGCGAGGGATTGGAGGGCGACGGTGAGGTCGCGCCGGCACGCGGTGTCGCGCCTGGCGAGCGAGCGGGCGCGCTGGAGGTGGTGGGCGGCGTCCTCGAACCTGAGGCGTTGGAGGAGGGCGGAGCCGAGGGTGGAGGCGGTGCGCGGGTCGTTGGGGCGGGCTTCGGCTTCGCGCACGAGCAGTTCGATCGCGGCGTCCACGCTCCCACGCGCGAGGAGCTTCCTCGCCTGGTTGATTGTCGATGGCCTGCGCGCCACGTGATCTCTCCGATCCCCTTGGGATGCTAGACCGTGGTGTGCTCGCGGGCCTCTTCGCTTGCGCGTGGTTCGCGGGCGTTGAGGGGGAGTTGCAGCGCCTCGTCGGCGTCGGCGACACCGATGAGTTCGTCGGACGCGGCGGCGGTGGGATCGGCCTTGTCGTCGGCGAGTTCGTCTGAGAGGGTGCCGGGCCACATGTCGGCCTTGCCGTGGTGGGCCGCCTTGGCGAGGAGGTGGCTGCCTATGGGCGTCGCGACGAACGTGAAGACGATGGTGATGACCGCGAGGGCGACCGCCTTGGGGTCGGCGAGGTGGAGGCACGCGGCGATGAGCATGCCGGTGAAGCCGAGCGTGGTGCACTTGGAGGCGGCGTGGATGCGCGCGTAGACATCGGGGAAGCGGAGGACGCCCAGGGCGCCGAGGAACATGAAGAAGATGCCGCCCGCGAGGGTGACGATCGCGATCGCGTTGCGCACGCCTGCGCCGGTGATGAAGGGTTCGGCGAGGAGGGTGGTGGTCATGCCTTGCGCCTCCGCCCGACGAACTGCGCGAAGGCGACGGTCGAGACAAACCCGAGGATGGAAACGATGAGGACCGCATCGAAGAGGACGAGGGTCTCGAGTCGGATGGTGAGGAGGATGACGAGGCCCCCGACCTGGACCGCGATGGTGTCGCCGGCGAGGCCCCGATCGGGGAGCGATGGGCCGCGCAGGATGCGGACGAGGCAGAGGATGATGGCGATGGCGATGAAGACGATGCCGAGATCGACGACGCGGAAGAGCGCCGCTTCGATCCAGAGGTCGGCGGGGGCCTCGGGGCCCGCTGGCGTGACCCTTGGGGCGCTGGCTTCGGCGGCGGCGAGTGAGACGAGCGGGTTCAAGCGAACACCCCCTTCATGAGCCTGTGCTCGAGTTCCTCGATCTCCTCGAGGACGGCTTCGCGTTGCTCGGCGAACATGCAGTGGAGGTAGAGCCAGTCGCCCGTCGGGCAGATGTCGACGACGAGCGTGCCCGGCGTGAGGGTGATGGCGTTGGCGAGTGTGGTCTTGTGGGCGTCGTTGAGGTGCGCGACGTTGTAGCGGAGGATGCGTGGCTTGAGCGGCGGGTTGGGGCGGAGGAGTGCCTTGGCGATGTCGATGTTGGCCTTCGTGAGGATGACGATGAAGTACCACCCGAAGGCGACGATCCGCAGGATGCGCGAGAAGTAACCGCCCTGGCCCGTGACGCGCGAGTAGACGGAGACGACGGCGCCGCCGACGAGCAGGCCCGCGACGAAGTTCCACGGGTTGGCGCTGCCCGTGAGCAGGCACCAGACGATCGCGAGGACGAGGTGGAGGACGAACCGTGTCATGGGGTGGCCTCCGCGTGTGGGGTGGCGGGCGTGAGGCCCGGCGTCGCGTCGAGGGCGGCGATGGGCTCGGCGGGCCATGCGCCGGGGCCGAGCACTGTCTCGACGTAGACGCTCGGCTCGAGGAGCATCCGCGTTCCCGCGCCGATGGTCTGGAGGAGGGGCTCGGCGGCGATCGTGCAGGCGATCAGGGCGCCGGCGAGGACCCAGACCCCGGTGAAGCCGAGCCGCTCGGGGGTGGCGTTGAGTTCGGCGCCCTGAGGGAGGTCGGCGTCGCCGGCGGTGCGTGGTGGGAACCAGAATGCGCGGGCCCACATGCGCAGCGCGACGATGAGCGTGAGGATCGAGGCGAGGAGGTACGCGGAGGTGGCGATCCACGCGCCCGCGCTCACACCCTCACGGATGAACAGGATCTTGCCCACAAAGCCCGGCAGCGGTGGGACGCCCGCCATCGCAAGGATGAGGAGCATCGTGAGCGCCGCGAGCCATGGGGCGCGGGGGAGCAGGCCGCCGATCTTGTGGAGGTCGTCGGAGCCCGTGCGGCGCTCGATGAGGCCCACGCACAGGAAGAGGCCGGCCATCACGATCATCTCCTGCATCATGTAGAAGAGGGATGCGCTGAGGGCGTCGGGGTTGTTGTGCTTGAGGCCGAGCCAGATGCCGAAGGCGAGGTAGCCGACGTGGGAGACAAGGACGAGGGCGAGGATGCGCTTCATCTGGTGCGACCCCATGGCGCCGAGGATGGCGAGGACCATGGTGAGGACGGCGCCGACGCCGAGGATGTCGATGGCGACAGAGTGCGTGCCGCCCATGGCGGTGCCCGGCGCCGCGAAGACGAGGGGGAACAGGCGCAAGATGGCGTAGACGCCGACCTTGGAGAGGAGGGCGGCGAAAAGGCCCGCGAGGGAGGCGGGCATCGTTGGGTAGGCGTCGGGCAGCCAGAACCAGAGGGGGAAGAGTGCGCCCTTGGCGGCGAAGACGAAGAGGAGCAGGACCGCGAGGACGGAGAACGCGGGGGGGATCTCACCGGCGGGCTGTCGGGCGACCCATTGGGCGAGGCCTGCGAAGTTGAGCGTGCCCGTGAGGCCGTACACGAAGCCCGCGGCGATGACGAAGACGGCCGACGCGACGAGGTTGAGGGTGACGTACTTGTAGGCCTGTTGGACCTGTCGCTCGCCGCCGCCCAGGCAGAGCAGGGCGTAGCTGGCCATGAGCATGATCTCGAAGGCGACGAAGAGGTTGAAGAGGTCGGCGGTGAGGAAGGAGAAGTTGATGCCCATCATCTGGAGATGGAGCAGCGGGTGGAACCATGTGCGCTCGGTGCGCCTGGGGAGGTGGTCGATGGCGTGGAACCCGCAGGCGAGGGCGACGAGGGACGCGGCGGCGATGAGGACGCCCGAGACGGCGTCGAAGGCGATCGCGATGCCGAACGGCGCGGGCCACCCGCCCGCGAAGGACACGAAGAAGCCCTGGTCGGGGATGGCGACGAGCAGCCCGATGGCGAGCACGGCGGAGCCGATGAGCGAGATGATGGTGAGCGAACGCTGGAGCTGCGGCTTGTTGCGGACCAGTGCGCACACGATGCCCGCGAGCATGGGGAGGAGGACGAGGAATGCGATGGCGTTGTTGATCATGCGGCGTCCGCCTTCGCGAGTGCTTCATCATCTTCGAGGAGCGATGGGGTGAACTGGTCGCATTTGCCCAGGGCGGCGACGTCGAGCGTGCCCACCTTGCGGTGGGTGACGACGAGCAGTGTGAGCATGAACGCCATGACGGCGAAGCTGATGACGATGGAGGTGAGGATGAGCGCCTGGGGGAGGGGGTCGACGGCGATGCGCCCGTCGCCCGTGATGGGCGCGCCGAGCATGACGAGTTCATCGCCGGCGGGGACCATGGGCTGGCCGCTCATCGCGAGGATGGCGAGGTGCGCCGCGTGGGAGACGAGGAAGACGCCCATCGCGACGGTCTTGAGGTCGCGCGAGAGCAGCAGGTAGACGCTGACCGCGAACACGACGCAGACCGCGATGGCCATGAGGACGGTCATTCGAGTTCCTCCTCGAATCGGTTGACGAGGCCCGCGGCGACCGCGACGACGACCATGAACACGCCCGTGTCGAAGAAGAGGACGGACGTGAAGTGGAAGTTGTCGGCGCCGGTGAGCGGGAGGTACTGGTGGTGGGAGCGCAGGATCTCGAACATGGTGCCGCCCGGCGCGAAGCCGTAGAGCATGGGGAGGACTGCGGTGGCGAAGGCGACGAGGAGGCCCAGCGCGCCGAGCGTGCCCGGGCGGATGGGGATGAGCTTGCGCAGGCAGCCGCCGCCCTCTGACATGCGGAAGACGGCGAGGGCGACCGAAGCGATGAGGCCCGCGATGAAGCCGCCGCCCGGCGAGTTGTGGCCCTTGAAGAAGACGTAGCCCGCGAAGATGAGCGAGAGGGGGAGGATCAGGCGCATCGCGGTGCGGAGGAGCGTGGAGCGGAGGTGTGGCTGGGGTCCGCCGGGCGCGTAGAGCACGGCGGGGCCCGCGCTGGCGAGCAGCGCGAGCACGCCCAGCAACGCGATCATGAGGACGGTGATCTCGCCGAGGGTGTCGTAGCCGCGGAAGTCGACGAGGATGACGTTGACGACGTTGTGGCCGCCGCCGCTGCGTTCTGTGTCGGTGCGTTCGTCGTAGGAGTGGTCGAGGAACCACTGCCCGAGCTGCTGGGGATTGGATGGCGTGGTGCGTGCGGGGAGGAACTCGTCGTGGGATGCCTCGCCCGTGGATGCGGTGCTGAGGATCTCGGCTTCGAGTATCGGCGTCTGGACCTGGGCGACACGCTCGATGTTCTGGTGGTCGACGCCGGTTGCGATGGTGAGGACGGTCCACCCCATGGCGAGGCCGGCGACCGCCGCGATGAGGGCGCGCGGGATGCGCTCGCGGTTGGTGGGCATGGCGTCCGCGGCGGCCTTCTCGGGGAGCAGACGCAGCACGAGGAGGAAGAGCACCACGCTCACCAGTTCGAACATGATCTGCGTGAGCGCGAGGTCGGGCGCCTGGTAGATCAGGTAGATGCCCGTGACGGAGAACCCGCATGCGCCCAGCATGAGCACGCGGAGCACGCGCGACTCGATGCCGGGGATGAGCAGCGCGGTGGCGCACACCAGCGCGTAGAGCAGCACGAGCCCGACGAGGAGCGTGATCGGCAGGCCGGCGGGCCAGACGATGCTCGGGAGCGACAGGAACTCGGGGGCGTAGACCGCGGCCCCGGCGAGCCCGACGATGAGCGCACCGATGACCGCGACGAGGTACCAGCGCAGGTCGCCGGTCTGGAGGGTGCGGAAGGAGCGGAACCCGATGGCGTCGAGGCCGCGCAGGCCATTCGGGACGATCGCGTTGTGCGGGTCGGTGACGGGCTTGCGTAGCACGCCGCTCATCCCGATGCCGATGCCGGTGCCGATCGCGATGGCGCTGAGGAAGAGCGGTGTGCTTGGGTGGGTGATGGCGTAGATGAGTGATGGGAGGTGGTCGAAGTAGGCGGCGCTGGTCTCGACGGGCCTGATGATGGACTCGAAGAAGGTCGGTGCGATACCGCCAATGAACTGCCACGCGACGAGGAAGGCCGCGGGTAACCAGGCGAACACGCCCCAGAGGGGCGATGTCTCGTTGACATGGGGGTGCGGCTGGTCGTCGCCCGCGGGGGCGAAGACGGTCGCGGTGATGCGCACGAAGATCGCGACGTTGCACGCGGCGGTGAGGACCGCCATGACGCCCACGGCCCACCAGATCGGGTCCGACGCGGCGGCGTGGACCGCCTGGTAGAGGAAGGCCTCCTTGGCGACGAACGAGAGGGTGAGGGGCAGGCCCGCCATGGCGTAGGCGGCGGCGACGAGGATCAGCGCGAGCGTGCGGTGCGAGCGCCACAGGCCCTTGATCTGGGCGAGGTATTTCCAACCGGTCGCGGCGGCGATCGCGCCCGCGATCATGAAGAGCGGGGCCTTGTAGAGCGCGTGGTTGAGGATCTGGGTGATGGGCCAGATGAGGTTGGACTCGCTCGATGCGTGGAGCGCGCCGTCCGCGGCGGCGTGCGCCCCGATCGACTTGTATGGGATGGCGCCGATGCCGTAGGCGCAGACGAGCAGCCCGAGTTGGGAGACGGTGGTGTACGCGAAGATCTTCTTGAGTTCTGTCGAGCGCAGCGCGAGGTAGCCGC
This sequence comes from Phycisphaerales bacterium, assembly GCA_965228605.1. GTDB lineage: Bacteria > Planctomycetota > Phycisphaerae > Phycisphaerales > UBA1924. Next base: position 930,703 of record OZ245825.1, on the reverse strand, counting down.
CCAGGAGCATGGTGACCGCGCCGAACGCGCCGAGGATCCAGGGCCACACGGGGAGGGTGTGGAGGCCCGGGTAGAAGCGTGCGAGGAGGTAGACGCCCGCCTTGACCATGGTCGCGGAGTGGAGGTAGGCCGAGACGGGTGTGGGCGCGGCCATGGCACCGGGGAGCCAGAAGTGCAGCGGCCACTGGGCGCTCTTTGCGGCGGCGCCCGCGAAGATGAACGCGAAGGCTACGGGCACGAGGTGCGCGTGCGGGAGGTGGTCCCCCTGAGAGAGCGACGCGTTGACCATCGCGAGCGACCATTCGCCCGTCGCGAGGCCCATGGTGATGAGGCCCGCGATGAGGGCGATGCCGCCCGCGCCCGTCGTGACGAACGCCTGGATGGCGAGGCGGACGGCGGTCCTGTCCTTGAAGTTCCACCCGATGAGGAGGAACGAGCTGACGGTGGTGAGTTCCCAGAAGAGGAAGAGCCCGAGGAGGTTGTCGGAGAGGACGATGCCCATCATGGCGGTGGCGAAGAGGCCGAGCATGGGGAAGAAGCGGCGGAGACTGGTTTGGTCGGGGCCGAAGTAGCCGCGGGCGTAGAGGACGATGAGGGCGCCGATGCCCGAGACGAGGAGCGCGAAGAACGCGCCGAGCTGGTCGACTGCGAAGGTGAGGTTGAGGTTGACGGTGGGGGCGAGGGGGAGTCCGGTGGGCGCGGCGGTCAGGCCGTGGGTGTTGAGGAATGCGGCGAGGGCGGCGATCGCGCCCGCCATGCCGCCCAGGGCGAGGAGGACGCGCGGCGTGACTGCCTTGGCGGGCAGGAGCATGGTGGCGGCGCCCGTGACGAGCGGCGCGAAGACCGCGATCAGCACCAACCAGAGCCCGGGTCCATCCATCGTGCGTCGCCTGACAAGGGGCCTGACCTGTGGAACTTCCCAATACCGGCCCGAGCGACAGGGAAGGCCCGCATCCTATCGGGGCTCGGGTGCTGGGTCTGCGGGTGGACCGCCGCCTGCGGGCGTGGTCGCACGTGACAGACCCAGCTTGAGCAGCATCGGGCCGAACAGTTCGTTGAGGGCAATCACGGCGAGCAGGACATTGAACAAGTCCCCGGCAATCGGGTGGTCGCCAAGCGTGGAACTCAGGATGCCCGCGAGGGCGACCGCGACGCCCGCCTGCGAGACGAAGCCCGTCCAGAGCCACTTGCGCTGGTCGGCGTCCCCGCCCGCGAGCGCGACGCCGCCGAGCGTCCCGACCCAGACCGCGACCGCGCGGGCGGCGAGCAGGATCAGGGCGAGCTGCCACACCTCGCCGAGCGATGCGAGGTTGACCTTCGCGCCCGCGACCGCGAAGAAGATGCAGTACACGGGCAGGCTCAGGCGTTCGAGGCTGTCGAAGACGGGCTCGGCCTTCTCGCCCCAGACGTTCTCGAGCAGGATGCCCGCGGTGAGGGCGACCAGGAGTGCCTCGAGGCCGAGCGCTTCGCTGACCAGGGCCATGCCGAAGCACGCGAGGGTGAGGACGATGGCCATGTGGGCGCCGATGCGCTGGGCGTAGATGGAGAGGAGGACGCCCGCGAGCACGCCTGCGAGGAGCGAGCCGCCGAGCGCCTTGATGAGGTGGACGACGACGCTCTCTTCGTGTTGGGGGCCGTGGGCGTCGGTGGCCGGACCACCCGTCTCGGTGGCGACCTGGACGATGTCGTGTGCCGCGTTGGCGGTCGCGCCGTTGTCCTGGAGCGCAGCGCTCGCGGCGGCGAGGAGGATCGCGAAGAGCACGACGAGGGCCATGTCCTTGCAGACCGTGACCGCGAGCACGCTCTGGGGGAACGGGCCCTTGGCGCCCATCTCGTTGATGACCGCAATGACCACGGCGGGCGAACTGGCGGTGGCGATCGACCCGATCACGAGGGCGACCATGACGTGGGCGGCGGGCGTGAGCGAACCCTCGGGCGCGAGCTGGGCGACGATGTACCACCCGGCGGCGCCCGCGACGGCGAGCACCGCGGCGACCTGCACCGTGAGCACGCTCAACACCGCCTTGAGCGACTTGCGGATGAAGGAGATGCGGATCTCGCCGCCCGCGGTGAGTGCGATGACGCTGATGGCGAGGCTGTTGACGAGGGTGAGGTAGCCCAGTTGGTCCTTGGTGATGATCGTGATCCGGCCATCGCTCAGGAGGGCGAGCAGGCCGTACGGCCCGATGACGGCGCCGAAGATGAGGAAGCCCGTGATCTTGGGCAGGCGGACGGACTGGAGGAGCTTGCCGACGAGCCATGAGCCGATGAGGAGGAGGCCCGCGCCGGTCGCGGCGCCGCGGAGGTCGGCGTCGGGGATGCGGAAGGTGTTGCCCAGGAGGTCGAGGACCTCGCCCGCGCCGTGGCGGCCCGCCACGGCGCCCGCGACCCACGCGGCGCCCGAGACCGCGGCGATCGCGAGGACGAGGGTAAGCACGCGTTTCATGGTGCGCCCTCCGCGCTGCTGCCGCTCGTGGCTGCGCGGTTGCGCGACCGTTGGATGCCCGAGGATGCGCCGATCGCGATGAGTTCGCTCGCGAGCCCGACGAGCACCAGCACGCTCAGGAGTTCCCTGCTGAAGCGTGAGCCCTCCTCGACGACGAGGCCCACACCGAGCGCGATGGCGATCGGGCTCTGTCGCAGCGCGCCGACGACGACGCGCGATCGCCCGACGCCCGCGCCAATCGCGACGGTGGGCGGCTTGAGCGCGACGCGGGCCGCGATCAGCGCCGCGATGAGCACGAATGCGCCCGTTGATAGGTTCGTCTCGAGCAGCACGCCCGCGAGCAGCGCCACGATCGCGGCGATGAGCGGCTCGCCCTTGAAGATGAATCGCTCGAACCAGCGCAGCTGCTGGCCTCGCAGGTTGGCGATGACCGCGGCGGCGACCATCGCGCTGAACATGGGGGTGACGAGCGACTGCGCGGCGACGCCCGCGACGAACGCGACGAGCCCGAGGAAGACGACGAGTTGCTGGGCCCTGTCGTTGCCCGCGAGGCCCAGCGCGTACTTGCCCACCACGCCAAGGACGAGCGCGACGCCGATGCTGAGGGCGAGGTCACTGGCGGCCCCGCGCACGTCCCCGTGCCCGCTCGCACCCGCGACCAGGCCCGCGAGGATGACTGCGACGATGATCAGCAGGCTGCCGCCCGCGCGGATCGCGCCCTCGGCGGCGCGGTCGGCGTCGGAGTCGGCGCCGCGGAGCGAGCGGGTTTCGAGCGACCACCCGAGCGACGCCGCCGCGATGAGCGATACCGCGCCGAGCATCGTCGTGAACGAGCCCGAGCCATCGGCCCACCACGCGACCACGCCCCATGTGAGCCCGCCAATCGCCACGGCGGTGACGAGGGCGTCCACGCCCGCGAGGCGCACGATCGCGGGCGGCACCGCGGCGAGGACCTCGCGCCGGACCTGGAGGCCGACCGCGAAGCCGATCCACCCGAGCGCGACGACCGCCGCGGGGGTGGCGGACCTCACGACGTCCGCGTCGATGAGGTCGGCGACCTCCGGGCCGAGCAGCACGCCCACGCCGAGGGGCAGCCATCCGCCGCTGATCATGACCGTCGCGAGGCGCGAGCGCCGGAGGCGGTAGACCACGGGCGAGGTCGCGACGAGCGCGACGACGACGAGGGCGAGGATGGCGAGGAAGACTTCCAAGGTGCTGCCAGTGTGACGGGGGTGGGCGCGGGCCGCAATCGGGGGTGGGTGGGCGTCAGGCGTCGCGCCGGATGCGGACCTGGTCGATGGGGATCAGGGGGCCGCGCCCGATGCCCTCGCACCGGCGCGACAGGCGCTGCCATGCGCGTGGGCTCTTCAGGTGTTCGGGCCAGAACGGGAAGGTCCTGCACTGCGACGGGCGGGCGTCGTAGACGGTGCAGACCGCTTTGCCGGGGACCGAGTCGCGGTCGAGGAAGACGCAGTCGTAGCCGTGCTCGCTTTCGTTCTCCTTGAGGGATCGCCCCGCGGGGGTGTCGTGAGTGTGGTCGTCCATGAACCGCTCGAAGGAGATGCCGAGCGTGCGGGCCATGGCGCGGGCCTCGCCTTCGGTGAAGTGGACGGCTCCGGGCGGTCCCGTGCAGCAGGCGCCGCACGAGGTGCACTCGAAGCGGAGGCCGTCGTCGTACCACTCGTCGGGGTCGGATTGGTTGGGGGTGGTGTAGGCGATGGCGATGGTATGACCCGGCGGGCGGGGCGACGCCCCATGGCGCAAGGGTCGGGAGGACAGGGGGTTGGGGGTCAGCGCGGGTGGCGTGGTACGCCTCCAGCGCCTGCCGCGCGCCCGAGCGGGGCCGCTCGGGCTTCCTTTGCATGGGCCGAGCCCGACGGGGGATTGGCCGCGGTCGTCACGGCACCGAGAGAAAGAGGGAAACCACCATGCATCGCTTACCGACCCCCCGGCGTGCGCCGTCGATCGGCGCCGTTCTCGCAGTCCTGGCCTTGACGTGCCCCGCGTGGGCCGCGACGGGTCCCGACCTCTCGGGCGATGGCGTCATCGACTCGACGGACCTCAACATCGTCCTCGCTTCCTTTGGAGTTGGCCCGGGCGGCGACGTCAACGGCGATGGCAAGACCAACTCGGTAGACCTCAACCTCGTGCTCGCGGCGTTCGGGCAGAGCGTGAGCGGGGGCGCCTGCTGCCTGGGCGGGCTCGATTGCTTCATTGAGACCGCGGAGGAGTGCGGCTTCCTGGGCGGCACCTACATGGGCGACGGATCGGGGTGCGGGAGCGTCAACTGCGACGATTTCATCGGCGCGTGTTGCCTCGATGACCGGCCCTGCATCGAGGACATCACGCTCGAGGGCTGCGACTTCGCGGGCGGCCAATGGATCGGCGGCGGCTCGACGTGCGACGATGCGCTGCTCTCCTGCACGCTCGGCGCCTGCTGCCTCCCGGATGACTCGTGCGATGACGATGGGCTTGCGCTGGGCATCGACTGTGTGATGGCGGGCGGCGCGTTTGTGCCGGGCCAGGCCTGCTTCCAGATCAACTGCGCGCTCACGGGCGAGGGCGCATGCTGCCTCGCTTCTCAGGGCTGCTTCATCGAGGAGGGCCTCGAGTGCGGCTTCCTGGGCGGCGTGTACTTCGGGGCAGGCTCGACGTGCGAGAGTGTGGAGTGCGCCGATGCGCTCGGCGCGTGCTGCATCGCGCACACCGAGTGTTTCGAGGGCGTGTCGGAGGATGTGTGCAACCTGAACGCGGGCGACTGGGGCGGGCCGGGCTCCGACTGCGTGTTCATCTGCGAGTTCGGCGCGTGCTGCCTGCCCGATGGGACGTGTGATCACCTCGACCTGTTCCTGGGCTTCGCGTGCGCTGAGGCTGGGGGAGTGTTCTTCCCGGGCGAGGATTGCGCGAGCCTGGACTGCCCGGACTGACTCCGAACCGAGGACCCCCGATCAGTCATCCCGATGGGGTGCGCAGCGCGGCGGGCCGAGGAGACCCGCCGCGTTGTGTGCGCGTGCCGCGGGAACCGGGTCAGTCCTCGAGTGTGAAGACATAGTCCCCGGGAGGGCGGTCGTCGCCGGGTGAGGCGGCCAGGGCGTTGCGGGCACGCTTGCCATCCATGGGCGGGGTGCCGCCGTCGTCGTTGCCGTCGATGCCGATCGAGTAGAGGGCGTAGCCGGCGCGAGGGGTGGGCGCTGATGCATCGATGAGGCGGTAGCGGAACCGGCCATCTGCGGCGTAGCCATCGACGGGGAGCGCATCGAGTTCATCGGGGACGAGCGCATCCAGTGATGCCGGGTAGGCGCCGGTGCGCAGGCGGTGGCGTTGGAGGGCGATCATGATGCGCGTGCCGTCGACGCTCAAGCGGTTCCGGTCGATCGCCCAGCAGGTGAAGCTACGACCCTTCGTCAGGGTCTTCGCAAGCTCGTACTTCTCTGCGACCCCGTCCGCAGGATCGGCGATGACCGCCCGCTCGTGCGCGGGCAGTTCGGCGTAAGCCTGCAGTTCATCGAAGAAGCGATCGCACCGGTTGTGCTCGGCGCTGTGCGAGAGGATGAGCCTGCGGATCAGGCGCGACTGGAGCGGGACCGTGCCGTTGTGACCCCGGTAGGCGAGGTCGATGGCGTCGAGCGAGTCGAGCCGGCCGAGTTCGATGACGTGGGCCTGCTCCGGGATGATGCCGACCAGTTCGTCAAGCGCCGCCTGGGCCCGGGCGAGGTCGGGCTCGGTGAGGTCGGCCAGTCGCAGGAGCGTGCGCGTGTGTTCGGCCGCATTGCCAGCGACATTGGCAGCGATCAGCGGGCCCAAGGGCGAACCGTCGTTGCCGGCGACTCGCGCGATCGGCGGCAGCGCTTCGAGGTACATAGCGAGCGGCGCCGGTGTCCCGTCGCGCACGCCGACCAAGGCGCGCGAGTACGCATTGTGGGCCAGCTTGCGGAAATCGCCGAGCCGCGGGTGGATCCTGAGGAACAGGCGCCCGCTCGCCGGCACGCGCAGGCCAGGGTTGTCGCTCAGGACCTGGATCATCTCGCCCGACACCGTGCTCGCCGCGGCTTCCTCGACCCGCCACCGCATGGCCACCGCGCGGTCGTACGCCTCGGGATAGAGGAAGTCTTCCGGCATCTCGAACAGCGGATCGGGGTAGTGAACACTGAGAAGGGTGAACGCCATGTCGAGCGCGTGCTCGGTCTCGTACTCCGCGACATCGTCGGCGAAGCCCGGCAGGAAGCCGTTGGCCTCGATGTCCTCGGCGATCAGCCAGTCCTCGCCAACCTCGTCGGGCAGGCTGGCCAGCCATAGCTTGCCCTCGACCTCCTCCCAGACCCGCTCGGCATCGGCGGGCGGCGGGTTGCGGGCGTCGAGCAGGGCCTCCATCTCCGCGGCGTAGTCACGCTCGGTCGGCGATGGGCTGAACAGCAGTAGGCGCAGCCCGGCCGCGACGATCGGCAGCACGATGATCGCCACCACCACCTTCAGGTAGAAGCGGACGCGGCGTGGGGGCGGGGCGAGTCGCATGGGGCCAGTATGGGCCCGGCGGCGGCCGCCATCAACGGCGATCGACCGCCCGCGCCCGCGCGGGCCCCCGGGCGGCGGGGGTCGGCTGACCCCGGTCGGGGAGTCGCGCCCCACGAGTCGGCTGGCTCGGGGCGTTATCGGGGTGCGTCGGGAAGAGTTGCCGGGCCGTCTACAGGAGTCGGGCCGCCGGGAGGAGCTGCCGGGCCGCCTACGGGAGTTGTCGGGTCGCCGGGAAGAGTTGCCGGGCCGTCTACAGGAGTTGTCGGGCCGCCGGGAGGAGTTGCCGGGCCGTCTACAGGAGCTGTCGGGCCGCCGGGAGGAGCTGCCGGGCCGTCTACAGGAGCTGTCGGGGCGCCGGGAAGAGTTGCCGTGGGGGCGGGAAGGGTCGCCGTTCGGAGGAGTGGCGCGGGCGTCTCGCCCGTGATCGGCGAGCGTCTCGCTCGGCGATGCGACGGGGGATCGGGATCGGGCGAGGACGCCCGATGGCGGGCGGGACGCCCACCCCACTCAATCTTGCTGGCGGGCGAGACGCCCCCCCACCCACCACCCCGACCCCCACCCCACTCGTGAGTCGGTGCGGAGGATCGGACGGGGCCCGCGATCGGGCCGATAGACTCCCGGCCCCATGAGCGAAGCGCCCCCGCCATCACCGAGCCCCGACGCCGAGCCGCCCCCCCCCCCTGTGCTCCGCTGCATGCTCCAGCAGTCGGCGATGCCGGCGTTCCGGGTGCCGTTCTACCAGGAGCTCGCGGCCCGGCCCGGCATCGACCTCGAGGTGCTGTACGGCACGATGGCGATCCCGAACATCGAAGCGCCTGGCGTGAAGACCGAGCACCGTGATCTGCGGAAGCTGCCGGGCGACCTGACGTGGGACTGGGCGCACATGAAGAAGCTGCGGCCCGGGGCGTACGACGCGGTCTCGATGAGCTGGAACGTGCGGTTCCTGACGATGCTCCCCGCGATCGCGAGGGCGAAGCGGGCGGGGATTGGCGTGGTGTTGTGGGGCCACGGGTACTCGAAGCGCGAGGGGGGTGCGGGGGGGGCGATGCGGGCCAAGACGCGGCTTCGCGCGGCGGAGATGGCCGATGCGGTCGTGCTGTACACGCGGACGATCGCGGACAAGTACATCAACGAGTACGGGCTGCCGGCCGAGAAGGTGTTCGCTGCGCAGAACTGCATCCCGCAGGGGCCGGTGCAGGCGGCGCGGGAGAAGGTGCTGAGTGACCCGGCGATCCTGGAGCGGTTCCGCGCCGAGCAGGGGTTGGGAGAGGGGCCGGTGTTCCTGTTCGTGTCGCGGTTGTATGAAGACAACGGCGTGCCGCTGTTGCTCGACGCCGCGGCCAGGCTGGCGCCCGACTTCCCTGATCTGAAGGTGGTCGTGATCGGCAAGGGGCCGGACATGGAGCCGCTGAATGCGAAGGCGGCGGCGGCGGGGCTGGGCGAGCGGGCGATGTTCCTCGGGGCGATTTACGAGGAGGACACGCTGGCCAAGTGGTTCCTGAGTTCGACGGCGTTCTGCTACCCGAAGAACATCGGGCTGAGCATCCTGCACGCGATGGGGTACGGGCTGCCGGTGGTGACGTCGGACGACATCGGGTCGCAGAACCCCGAGATCGAGGCGCTGGTGGATGGGGAGAACGGGCTGCTGTACGAGCACGGCTCGGTGGAGGCGCTGGCGGAGACGCTGCGGCGGCTTGCGGTGGATGGCGGGCTGCGTGATCGGCTGTCGCGCGAGGCCCATCGGACGGCGACGGAGGTGTACACCGTGAAGGCGATGGCCGATGGGATGGAGGCGGCGCTGCGGTACGCGGCGGGGAAGGCGCGGGAGCGCCGGGCCCGCTAGCGGCGTATCCTGTCAACCGTCCGTGTCTCCTCCGAGGATCCCACCATGACCACCATCGACGCCACGAGCCACGCCCCCCACTCCCCCGACCTCTCGGGCGACAACCTGCCCTCGCGCGAGGGCGAGCGGATCATCCAGTACCGCGAGGCGCTGCGGGAGGCCATGTCCGAGGAGATGCGCCGCGATGACCGGGTGTTCCTGCTCGGTGAAGAGGTCGCCGAGTACAACGGGGCGTACAAGGTCAGCCAGGGCATGCTCGAAGAGTTCGGCGAGAAGCGCATCATCGACACGCCGATTTCGGAGAACGGTTTCGCGGGGATGGCGATCGGGGCCGCGATGTATGGGCTGCGCCCGATCGTCGAGTTCATGTCGTGGTCGTTCTCCCTCGTCGCGGCCGACCAGATCCTCAACAACGCGCCGAAGATGCTGTACATGTCGGGCGGCCAGTGGGGGTGCCCGTGCGTGTTCCGCGGCAACGACGGCGCGGGCGGGCAGCTCGGCTCGACGCATTCGTGGTGTGTGGAAGGCCTGTTCTCGAACGTGCCGGGCATGAAGATGGCGATCCCGTCGAACCCGTACGACGCGAAGGGGCTGCTCAAGACCGCGATCGTGGACGACGACCCGGTGTTCTTCCTCGAGTCCGAGCGCATGCTTGGCGACAAGGGCCACGTGCCCGAGGAGGAGTACTACATCCCGTTTGGGCAGGCTGCGCAGCTGCGCGAGGGCGATGACTGCACGCTCATCAGCTGGGGCCGACCGGTGCATTTCTGCATGGACGCGGCCGAGGAGCTTGCGGGGGACGGCATCGAGTGCGATGTGCTCGACATGCGCACCATCCGCCCGCTGGACATCGACGCGGTGATCGAGAGCCTGAAGAAGACCAACCGGATCGTCGTGGTGGACCAGTCGTGGCCCTTCGGCTCGGTGGCCAGCGAGGTGTGCACGCAGATCATGGAGAAGGCCTTTGACTGGCTCGACCACCCGCCGGTGCGCGTGAACACCGAAGATGTGCCGACGCCGTACGCGAAGGGGTTGGAGCAGGCGTATCTGCCGAACGCGGGGAAGATCGTCGCGGCGGTCAAGACCGCCGCGGAGATGGCCAGATAGCAGATGGCCAGAGGGCCAGAGAAGAAGCCATGGGCCGGATTGACCCCGAACTGCTCGATCGGATTGTCGCGTTCAGCGACAGGTGCGTGGCGCTCGGCGAGCATCTGCAGGAGCAGCGACGGTCGTTCCGTGTGATCGATCAGTTGATTGCAGCAGGGACGGCTGTCGGCGCCAACTGCTACGAAGCGGACGAGGCCTTGAGCAGGCGCGACTTCTGTAAGTGCGTTGGTATCGCGATCAAGGAACTCAACGAAACGAGGTTCTGGTTCGAGATCCTCATGCGCTGGGATTGGGTAACGGAGGACAGGCTGGCGCCGCTCCGGGACGAAGCTGGCGAACTGAAGCGAATCCTCGGCGCGATCCTGAGCCGAACCCGCGCCCGCCAGGCCGCTCTCTGAAATCTGGCCCTCTGGCCCTCTGCCATCTGGAGTACTGTTGCCTGACCCCACCACCATCCTCCTCTTCATGTCCGCCGCGCTCGTGCTCAACCTCACGCCCGGGCCGGACATGTTGTATGTGCTGACGCGCTCGATCACGCAGGGCGCCTCGGGCGGGGTCGCCGCGGCGACGGGTGGGGTGGGCGGGTCGATCGCGCACACGGTGTTCGCGGTCGCGGGGCTGTCGGCGCTGCTCTTGACGTCCGCGGCGGCGTTTACCGCGCTCAAGCTCGCGGGCGCGGCGTACCTCGTCTTCCTGGGCGTCCGCGCCCTGCTCGGCGGCAAGGGGTCGATCCGGGAGCGGCTCCGCGCCGGCGCTCCCCTCCCGCTCCGGCGGATCATGTGGGAGGCGTTTGTCATCCACACGCTCAACCCGAAGGTGGCGGTGTTCTTCCTGGCGTTCCTGCCGCAGTTCGTGCGGGCCGACTCGGCGGACCCCGTGATGGAACTCGCGGTGCTCGGGACGGTGTTCGTCTTTCAAGCGTGGGCGGTGAACTCGCTGATCGCCGTGGCCGCGGGGCGGGTGACGAAGCTGGTCACTGCCCGACCTTGGGTGGCGACGCTCATGGACAGGCTCGCTGGCGTCCTCTTCCTCGGCCTCGGGCTTCGGCTTGCACTGGCTACGCGGAAGTGATCGGCGGGCTTACAATCCGCCGATCCTGAACTCTGGCCCTCTGGTCCTCTGGCACTCTGGCCCTCTGGAGCCCCCCATGCCCATCGAAGTCACCATGCCGCGCCTCTCGGACACCATGGAGCAGGGGACCGTTGTCGCCTGGAACGTCAAGGAGGGCGATGAGGTCTCGGCCGGCGATGTGCTTGGCGATGTCGAGACCGACAAGGCCACGATGGAACTCCAGGTGTTTGACGATGGCACGGTCGCCTCGATCCTGCTGAGTGAGGGGCAGACGGTCGAGGTGGGGACGCTCATGGTCGTGCTCGCTGAGGAGGGCGAGGACCCGGCGGAGATCAAGAAGCAGTTCGCCTCCGGCGGGGCCTCGGCGTCGAAGTCGGGCGGCGAATCCAAGAGCGAGGCCAAGCAGGGCGGCCAGGACGAGGGCGATGGCAAGGACGCGGCGGCGGCCGGCGAGACCTCGACGGCCACCGCGACCGCGGAGCCCGCGACCAACGGCAACGGCACGCCTGCTTCCGCCAACGGCTCATCGTCTGGCGGCGGCGGACGCATCTTCGCATCGCCGCTCGCGAAGAAGCTTGCGGAGGAGAAGGGTGTTGACCTGGCTTCGCTCGAAGGCAGCGGGCCCTCGGGTCGCATCGTGAAGAAGGATGTGGAGAGCGCTGCGGCGGGCGGGGGTGGTCGGGCAGCTGAAGACCCGGCTCGGCGTGCCGGGCCACCATCGATGCCCGCGTTCGACTCGCAGCTCGCCTCGCAGACCGTTGCGGTCTCGAACATGCGGGCCACCATCGCGAAGCGGCTCGTCGAGTCCAAGCAGACCATCCCCCACTACCAGGTGACGGTCGTCGCGGACATGGATGCCCTGCTCGAGTTGCGCGAGCAGCTCAACGCCCAGCTCGAATCGCAGGGCGTCAAGCTGAGCGTCAACGACTTCCTCGTCCGCGCCTGCGCCCTCGCGATGCACGAGCACCCCTTCGTCAACGCTTCGTGGGGCGGCGATGGGAAGTCGATCGACCAGCACGCGGATGTCAACGTGGGCGTCGCCATCGCTCTGCCCATGGAGCGCGGCGGCGGGCTCGTCGTCGCCACGCTCCGCGGTGCTGACCAGATGGGCCTGCGTCAGATCTCGGCTGAGACCAAGCGGCTCGCGAAGAAGGCGCGCGACAAGGGGCTCACCATCGACGAAATGGGCGATGCCACCTTCACGATCTCCAACCTGGGCATGTTCGGCGTCGAGCACTTCACCGCGATCATCAACCCGCCGAACTCCGCGATCCTCGCGGTCGGGGCCGCGATCGAGAAGCCGGTGGTGCGGCGCGATGAGGACGGCGAGGCGGTCATCACGATCGGGCACGAGATGCAGATGACGATGTCGAGTGATCATCGGGTGATCGATGGCGCGATGGCGGCGCAATACCTGGGGACTGTGCGGGGGTACCTGGAGGCGCCGGCGACGTTGTTGGTGTAGGCGTTGCGCGGCGGCCTCGTACTTCTTGCAGTCCGGCAACGGACCTCGATGCTGTGGGTTGTTGCAATCGCGACTCTTGCATTGGCGACACAGATCGCGGTGGTGTGGGCAATCCTCCACTCATCGGGCGGCCCCTTGCTCATGCAGGAGGCGATGGTCACGACAGAACGCGATGGTGGGCGCGTCCTCGTCTTCATGGAGCGACGGCTGCTGTCCTTGTCCGTTGGCGCATCAAGCATGATCGACGCCCACCCAACCTGGTACGAGAAGGAGGTCCTCGCTAGAGAGGCGATGCCGACGACCTACAAGGCACTCATGCACCGCCTTGGAGTGGCGGCGAACCGCCCGCAAAGCGAGTGGCCGGATCTCGCGGCGTGGTCTGGCTTCCCGTTTCCCGCGATGGGATTCGCCGACAATGGCGGCCAGTGGGTGGGCATCGGAGGAGACAACCCGCTGCATCACATCGGCATCCCGACGCTCGTGCGCTGGCCCGCGTTCGTAGGCAACTTGGCCACATACGCGGTGGTCTGGTGGTCCGTCCTGCTCTCACAACGCTGGCTTGTTCTCGTGCGGAGACACCGCCGAGGCCTGTGCGTGCGGTGCGCCTACGACCTAGCCGGCCTCCACTGCACGAGATGCCCAGAGTGCGGCGTGCCTGGCAGCCGCCCCGAGTAGCGCGCCCCTACTCCTCGAGCAGCGGGTTCTTCGAGCCCTCCGTGTACTCCCGCGTCGGCGACAGGTTCTTCTGCGGGTTCACGTACACATCGGAGTACAACTCGGGCTCGACCTCGGGGTCGGGCGATTCCTCGGCGAACTTCACGGCGTCCTTCGCGATGTCCTTCGCTTCCTTCTGCAGTTCCTTGAACTGGTCTTCGCTCATGGCGTCGCGGTCGTTCATGAGGTGGTGGGCGAGGGAGTCGATGCCGTCGCGTTCGCGGGCGCCCTCGACCTCGTCCTTGGTGCGGTACTTCTGGGGGTCGGACATGGAGTGGCCCTGGTAGCGGTAGGTCTTGAGGTCCACGAAGCCCGGGCGTTGGCGTTCGCGGAGGTCGTCGGCGAAGGGCTTGAAGTCGTCGTAGATGGTGCGGACGTCCATGCCGTCGATCTCGATGAAGTCGATGCCGTACGCCGCAGCCTTGACCGACAGGTCGTCCGCCATGGTGGTGCCGCGCGCGATCGAGGTGCCCATCGAGTAGCCGTTGTTTTCGATGATGTAGATGACGGGGAGGTCGAAGAGGCCGGCGAGGTTGAGGGCTTCATGGAAGGCGCCCTGGTTCATGGCGCCATCGCCCAGGAAGCAGAGGGCGACCTTTTTCTTGGCGGGGTCGCCTTCCTTGACGCCCGGGTTGGGCAGCGCGCGCTTGAGCACCTCCCACTCGTAGCGTGCCGCGAAGGCGAGGCCCGCGCCGACGGGCGTCTGTGCGCCGACGATGCCATGCCCGCCGAACAGCCAGTTGGGCTTGTCGAACATGTGCATCGAGCCGCCCTTGCCCTTCGCGCAGCCGGTGATCTTGCCGAACATCTCGGCCATGCAGGCGCGTGGGTCCATGCCGCGGGCCAGGGCGTGGCCGTGGTCGCGGTAGGCGGTGATGATGGGGTCGTCCTTCTCGATGGCGGCGAACGTGCCGACGACCACGGGCTCCTGCCCGAGGTAGATGTGACAGAACCCGCCGATCTTCGCGGCCTGGTACGCGGCCATCGTCCGGATTTCGAACTCGCGGATGATGAGCATGTCGCGGAGCCACGACACGAGGGTGTCGTCGGGCAGGTCGTCGGTGAGCCTTCCCGGCGCGGGCTTGCTTGGCTTGGTTGAGCGAGGGGTGGTGGTCATGGACATGCGTCGAAGCCCCGTGAGCGATGGCGATGGAATGGCGAACGTCTCCCGACCATGAGTCTAGGGTCGGTCGGTGGGTGTCCGCAATGTGGGCCAGGACGCCGCGTTCCCCTCTCCGAACCCCTTGGGCGGGGGAGGAGGCGTGGTTGGAGGCGTCCTGAGGGCCGCTCGACGGACCAACCACCCACGAATCCGCCGATGAGACGGGTTGGCCCTGGCAACGTTGGCGCAACACGCGCCGCGTATGCTCTTACTCAAGCGTGGCGCGGGCCACGACCTCGGAACCGCACCCCCGGAACGGGCGCAGCGGGTCTGGGCGTGTGGCCCGTGGCGGAAGGAGCGGAGCGGTGCAGTCCAAGCAACTCGCGATCATCGTGGCGGTGGTGACGACGCTCTTCGTCGTCGTCACGGTCGTCCTCTCGGGCGGTGGCTCGGGGAGCGGTGACAAGGACCTGCAAGGCCCGAGGCGGACGCCGCGCGGGTCGTACAACGTCCGCAAGCCGCCCGCCGCGAATGCAACGCGGAGTTTCACGACCAACTTCGACCGTTCGGACCTTCCCACGTCGGGCCCGCCCGTGCGCCCGGACCGTGAGCCCCAGCGGGCTCCGCTCAGCGAGGCCCAGAGGGAGAAGTCCGAGCGCATCGCCGAACGCCCCACGCCCCGCACGGGCCGGCCCACGCCCTCGAACAACAGCATCAACCGCGGCGCGGGGGAGCGCCGGGCGGTCGCGGGCTACGACAGGAGCAACCGCCAGGAGCAGATCCAAAGGGCCCAGGGCCGGGCCAACAGTGCCGCGATCCGTGGCGCCCAGAGCGCCTCGATTGCGAACTCGTCCGCGACGATCACGACGGGGCTCGGCGCAGGCTCGTCGGCATCGGGCGACCCCGCTTTCGCGGGCGGTGGTGGTGGTGGCGGCGGCGGCGGGACGTCCTCGGGCGATGGCGCAGGCGGCGGCGACGCGGGCGGTGCGCTGGGCAGCGGCTCTTCGGGGTCGGATTCGGGAGGCGGCACGAGCGGCGCACTGAGTGGGAGCAATTCGGGTCGCGGGAGCGGCAACGGTACTGATCTGGGCGGTTCTGACCTGGGTGGCGGTGGCGGGGGCGGTGGGGGCGGCGCCAATGGGTTGAGCACCTTCTGGCACGCCGTGCAGACGACGGGCCAGTGCCCTGACCTCGAGGACCTGGTCACGGCCGACCTCTACGTCCGGTTCGGTGACGAAGTGACGGTCAACACCATCGACATCTCGCTGGCCGCGATCGGCGCCACGTTGTTCCAGGATGGCCAAGGCGGCAACGCGCCCCCAACGCAAGCCGCGCTGACGGTGGACCCTTGCGTCGCTTTCGACACCTTCCTGACGGTCGACACCTTCCCGAAGGGCGCCGCGGGCAGCCCGTCGTTCGCGGGCCAGGTAACCGTGAACACGTCCACCCTCGAGGCGACGCTCTTTGAGCAAGGCGGTATCGAGGCGGTCACTCTGTTCGGCGACTCATCGAACTTCTACGTGCGTATCGCACGGATCACGGCATCGACGAACCTCACGGTGTCGGGCGAAGTCTCGGTCGGGTTTACCGCGGGGTCGGGCATCCCCAGAACGGCTTTGCGGTGCTCGCGAACCCCGATGACATCTTCGACGGCTCTGGCGACGGACTCGGCGGCGGTGGCCTCCTCGACTCTGACGCCGATGGCGTGCCCGATGCGACCGACAACTGCCCCGACACGCCCAACCCCGACCAGGCCGACACCGATGGCGATGGCACGGGCGATGTCTGCGATGTGCCCTCAGAGCCCACCGGCGCCTGCTGCTTCGCGGCGACGGGCATGTGCGATGACCCCTACACGCAAGCCGAGTGCACGGGCTTTGGCGGCACCTTCCAGGGTGAGGGCACGGCGTGCGGCGCGAGTTTCTCGTGCTCGTTCCCCGTGAGCGACGCCGATGGCGATGGCATCCCGGACGCGCAGGACAACTGCCCGTCGATCGCCAATCCGGATCAGCGCGACGACGATGGCGATGGCATCGGCAACGTCTGCGACTCATCGGGCCCGGTGGACGGCGGCGCGTGCTGCTTCGAGACCGCGTGTGGCGACTTCATGGACAGCGCCTCGTGCCTGACCGCGGGCGGCACGTACCAGGGCGACGGCACGGCGTGCGGCGCGAACACGTGCTCGGGCGGTGGCGGTGGCGGTGGGCCTGGCGGTGGCGGCGGCGATCCGGGCGGCGGCGGACAGACCCCGCCACCCGATGCGGGCGTCACCGCGGTCTGGCACCTCGTCGATGCCGCGCCCTCGTGCTCGGGCGATGACGATGAGCCCAACCTCGCGGGCCACCGCGTGCTCGACCTCTACCTCAAGGCGTCTCAGGCGCACAGGCTCAACCTCGTCGACACCGTCGCGATCGGCAACAGCGTGCTCTTCACCGGCGGGACCCCCTACCAGCACCCGCTCGGCACCAACCTCGAAACGATGAACCAGGCGGCGATCGACCTCGTCCCGTGCATCGTGTTCGATTCGTTCCTCGCCCTCGGCGGCACCGACCAGGTCTCCTTCATCGGCGAGCCGGCCACGGACTCGTGGGGCTCGGGCATTGCGGGCACGCTCTGGTTCACCACGGCGGTGGTGCTCTTCAACTCCGCCAACAACCCGTTCAACGACGGGCAGTTCTACACCCGCATCATGCGTGTCACGCTCCCCAACGATGGGCACGCGTCGGGCGTGATCGAGGTGGGCGTCTCGCTCTTCGGGCAAGGCACGAGCGTGGTGACCGATGTGACCATCCCGCAGACGCCCGCGGGCTCTGCGCCGCCGGCGCAGGGCGGCGGTGAACTGGAAGGGTGATGCTGCGCGTCACCCCTCGCCGAAGCGGTCTTTGACGAGCTTCGCGAGCGCATCGCAGGCGTTCTGCGCATCGGGGCCCGCGGCGCTGATGACGAGTTCCGTGCCCTGGGTCGCCGCGAGCATCATGACCTGCATGATCGACTTGGCATCGACCTTCTCATCGGGGTTGTCGGCACGCGAGACGATGATCTCGGCGTCGAAGCCCGCGGCGGTGTCGGCGAACAGCATCGCGGGCCGCGCGTGCATGCCCAGCCTGTTGGCGATGCTCACCTGGACACTGGCCTGATCGGGCAATGATGCCTCCGCTCCATCGGACGCGCCGCGCGGCGCGGGGTTCGGGGTTCAGACGCGCCCGTGATCGGCGTCGTCGAGCAGGGTCACCACTTCCTCGGGGCTCTCTGCCTGGCGCAGGAACCTGCGGAACTGCTCGCTCTGGAGGTGCTTGAAGAGCGTGTGCATCGCCTGGAGGTGGGCTTCGGGCTGGTCCGACGGGCTGAGGAGCATCACGACGGAGTAGACCGGCTGGCGGTCGAGGGCGTTGAACTCGACGCCCGAGGGGCTGACGCCGACCGCCGCGACCATGTTCGTGATCTGGGCGTGCTTCACGTGGGGGACCGCGATCCCCTTGCCGAACCCCGTGGAGCCCACCTTCTCCCGATCGATCATGGACTGCCGCACGCCGGCGCGGTGTTCTTCGTCCAGTGCGCCCGCGCCGATGAGGGCGTCGAGCAGTTCATCGATCGCCTCGTCGCGCGTGGACGCGCCGAGGGGGCACACGATCGCGTCACGGTTGATCAACTCGAGCATCTTCATGGGTCTGCCGTCTCGTCACCAGCGCCCTCAGCGCTTGGTGTTCTTGAGCCTCTCCTTGAAATCCGTCAGCTGACGGACCATCTTGTCCACGCCTTCGTCGATCGCGGCGTACAGGTCTGTGGTGTGGGCCTTGGCCACGAAGGTGTCGTGACGCTCGACGTCCACGCAGAGTTCGACCGCGAACTCGTGCTTGGGCAGTTCCTCGAGGATCACCCTGACCTGCTGGACGCCATCGTAGTACTTGGGGAGCCTCTGCGACTTCTGGACCGCGTAGTCCTCGATCGCGGGCGTGACTGTCATGTGCTTGCCGGTAACGTCGATTCGCATCTGGCTCCTCACTCGTCGGGTCGCCCCCCGGGGGCTCAGCCGGCCCCCTCGGGGCCCGACGCCCGGTCCATCTTCTCGTCGTCATCGCTCCCTGCCAAGTCCGACGCCGATTGGAGGGCGTATTCGTGCGGCTCGTCGAGGTCGGGCCCGTGCGACTGCCGCCCCGGCACGAGCACGCCGCCTGACACCACGAAGCGGATCGCCTCGTCAAACGAGATGGGCAGCTCGTAGACCTCCTTGACGGGCACCGTGATCGTGTAGCCCGTGAAGGGCGTCGGGCTCGAGGGGATGAACACCGTGACGCACTGGGTCCCGGCGATCTTCTCGATCGTCTTCATCGTCTCGCCCGTCATGAGGCCGACCGTCCAGATGCCCCTGCGCGGGTACTCGACGAGGCACACCCGCCCCTTGGGCAGGCTTGTGTCGTCGCTGCCGAGCATGAAGTCGGTGATCTGCTTGACGTTGGGGTAGACCTGTTTGATCACGGGCAACCGCACCATCAGGCGCTCGAAGGCCTGGTAGGTGCGCCTGCCGAGGTAGTTGCCGAGCAGGACGCCCGTCAGGTAGACGAGCGTGAGGGCGACGACGAAGCCGATGCCGTGGAGGTACCAATGGCGCGACCAGAGGTCTTCGAGGTTGTTGGCCCTGATCCGCGCGAGGGCGGCGGGGTCCTTCGCGATCGCCGAGGCGTCGGTCCATTGGCGGAGGCCCTCACGCCGGCGCTGCGTCGCGAACTCCTCCATCTGCTCCTTGGTGACGGTGTACCACTCGGGGTGGCTCGCCTCGGGGACCACCTGGGGCATGACGCGGAGCACCGACCACCGGACGGCGCCGTTGATGGGCGAGGCGATGTTGTTGTTGAGGAAGGTGTAGGCCCAGAAGAGCAGGCCGACCGTGATCACCGTGGGCAGCGCGATCGCGAGCCCGCGCAGGAAGAACAGGCGGAAGTCGGAGTAGAACGTGCGTCTGGTGCCCATCAATCCCTCTGTGGTGGGTTGGTCAGGGGCGAGTGTATCGCCCTCGGCGCGCGGCGGCGGGCGGCTCGCTCACCACGAGGCGTCATCGCTCTCAACGAGGCGGACCGTCACGTCGAAGCGCTCATCGTCGCGACGGACGCTCAAGCGGACGAGATCGCCCACGGCACGCTCGCCCAGCAACCTGTGGAGGTCGTCCATCGTGGGCGTGGCCTCGCCTTCGAGTTGCAGGATTACATCGCCTCGGCGCAGGGGCCGCCCCGCTTCGATCGAGCGGCGCGAGACCCGCCCCGGGATCAGGAGCCCATCGGGCGGGCCCGGGCGGACCTCGAAGGGCAGCACCGCCAGCGCCCGCGATGCCTCGCCCACCTCGGGCAGGTCGCTCGCCCACATGCGGAACTCCCGATCGACGGCCCGGATCCCCTCGCCGAAGACGGTCTCGATCGCCTGGACGCCGGTCGGGTCCTCATCGAACGACTCGGTGTACGCGCGGTACCACTCGCCGAGCTTGCCCTTCTCGTGGAGGAACATGAAGAACGCGCGGGCCTGGGCGTAGCGGGCGCGCGACCGTTCGCCCACGAACTGGTCGCGCCGGAGCGTCGCGAACCGATCGGTCGGGATGAGCGACCCCGAGCGGGCGAGCCGCCCCGCGATGTTTGTTCGCCACGAGGGCATCACGTCGAGCTCGTCACCCTCACCGTCCTCCAGGTCCTCCACCACGCACGCCATGCCCTCGAGCACCCAATAGGCGTGCTGCTGGCCCAGCTCGCCCATGTGGCGGTGGTGGAGCAGGTGGAAGAACTCGTGGCGGAGCGAAGAGCCGATGTCGCGCACGATGAGCCGCTTGTTCTGGTCCTGGTAGATGCCGCCCACGCCCGGCATCGAGAGCACACGCCGGAAGTCCTCGCGCGTCGGGATCAACACGCTCACCCACGCGTGGGGCTTGGGCGAGCCGGCCAGCGCCACGGGGAAGAGGCCCTGCGCCCGGGCGAAGCGGTCGACGCGTGCGATCTCGTGGCGGGCCTGCGAGAACGACTCCTGGTCCACCGCGGAGGCGAACTGGAGGCGCAGGTGGTCATCGCGTGTGTAGGTGTACTCCTCGCCGAAGGCCTGCTTCATGCCCTCGAACTCCGCATCGGCGCGGGCCTGGAGCAGTGCGCCCCACCCCGCGACGATCCGGGCGTAGCCCGGCGCCTCGCGGGCGCTGGCGAGCAGCGGGTCGATGTCCATGCGGTGGAAGTCGGTGAAGCCGTGCGTGATGGCGTCGAGGAGGGCTTCGACCGAGGCGTCGCCCTCGTCCAGCATCGAGAGGGCCCGCGCGAGGTCGTAGCGCACGAGGGGGTCGCGCGGGCGCTCATCGAGGATCGTCGTCGCGAGGGTGCGGGCCTCTGTGAACTCGCGCTCCTCGATCGCCCTGAGGAGCTGGCGGTCGAGCGCGGTCAGCGCCTCGATACCGAGCCCGGTGGGGACATCTTCCGACTGCGCCGAAGCGATCGGCGTGAGCGCGAGCAGCGCGAGGGACAGGGCCAATGTGGGGACACCCCTCACGCCCGATCCTCGCTGCCCCGCGACGCGGGCACCGCGGGGCGCCCATCGATCAGGCGCTTGAGCGCCGCGGGGTAGGCTTCGAGTTCGAGCTCGAACACGCGCTGCGCGAGCGACTCGGGCGTGTCGCCCGGCTCGACGGTGCAGGTACGCTGCTCGATGATCTCGCCGGTGTCGTAGGCGCTGTCGCACAGGTGCACGGTGCACCCGGACGTGGCCGCGCCCGATTCGAGCACCGCGCGGTGCACGCGCATGCCGTACATGCCCGCGCCGCCGAACCCGGGCAGGAGCGCGGGGTGGATGTTGACGATCCGCCCCTCCCACCCGGTCGGCACGGGGAGGAGCTTCAGGTAACCCGCGAGCACCACCCAGTCGAAGCGATCATCGAGCAGCTTGACGAGGCGGTCGGCGCTCAGTTCGCCCGCTTCGACCCGCGCCTCGATGCCCGCATCCCGCGCGATGCCCAACGCCGGGCACTCACGCGAAGCGACCACGAGCCCGATGCGTGCCGGGAGCGAACCGTCGTGGCAGCGCGCAATGAGATTGGCAAGCGTCCGCCCCGTGCCCGAGACGAACACACAGAGCGACGCCCGCCCCTCCGGGTTCACGCCTTGGCCTTCTTGAGCGCCTTGGTCTCGTCGTCCACGATCGTGAGCACCTTGTCGAGCTTGGTGATGGCGATCAGTTGGCGCAGTGAGTCGTTGAGCCCGAACAGGACGAGTTTGCCGCCCGCCGAGCGGGCGGTCGACGCAAGCCTGATAAGGGTGCCGAGGCCCGCGGAGGCGATCATGGTGACCTGGGACAGGTCGAACACGTAGCGTCCGCCCGCAGCGACCGAGACGCCCTGGGCCTCTTCGAAGATCACGCCGCCCTCGCGCTCGCCGACCGTCGGGGCGGTCACCCGCGCGACCGCAACCCCGTCAACCACCTGGAATGACACGATGCTGGCTGTTTCCACGTCAGGAGGGTATCGCATCGCGTGATGTGGGGCGCGCAGAACCCGGCGTCCCATCCCCCTACCCTTGCCCCGATGAGCGATGTCTCTTTGCCAGTTATGGGCGGTGACGGCCCGATCGGCCCCACCGGCGCTCCCCCGCAGCGCGATCTGTTCGCGGCGCTGCCCACGCCCGACCTGATCGAACGCTACGCCCAAGGCATCACCCTCATCGACCGGCGGGTCCTCGAGATGCCCGACGATGCACTGGACACCTATTTCCGCGCCGAGGCGGGGGTCGGGCGGTGGTCGTGCAGGGTCGTCGTGGGCCACCTCGCGGACGCCGAGATCGCGTTCGCGCACCGGTTCCGCCGGGCGGCGTCCGAAGAGGGCCCGCTCCTCCACGGGTGGGATCAGGACGCCTTCATCGACGCGAACCTGTACACGAAGGAAACGCCCATCGCGGGTTTCGTCGCGGTAATCCACACGCTCCGCAAGTTCTCCGCGGAGTGGCTTGGGACGCTCGATGAGGCGGCGTGGGGCCGCCGCGCCCTCTCGCAGTCGATGGGCGAGCGGACCCTGGGGGGCCTGCTCGTCGATGCCACATGGCACCTCGAGCACCACGCGTGGTACCTCAACGCCAAGATCGCGCGCCTGGTTGGCCCGGACGGCGGGGGCGGATCGTGAGGCGGGAGGAACACACCCACCGCCCGGCGCATCCAAGGGGTATGGCTCGGCGTCTCGGCATCCTTGCGCTCGCTGGTTCCGCTGCGCTCGTGGCGGGGTGCGTGGAGGAGCGCGTCGTGGGAGTGCGTGGTGGCTTCCATTCGCTCGAGGGCGTCGACTCCCAGCTCAAGCTCGAAGCCCGCGCCACCACTGGCGCGCCCACGTCGTGGGAGGCCATCCTCGCGCGCTATTACGGCCAAGCCCCCGACGAACTGCCCGGCGAGCCCGCGCCGGGCTACCCCAACCGGAGGCTCCTTTCCGACGGCTCGTACTACCTCGTCTCACGCTCGCCACGCGACCTCATCATCCACCTCTACGAGACGCTCGGCGCGGGCGAGTTCGAGATGATGTACGAGCAGCTGCTCGCGGAGCGGACCAAGCAGGCGTACGTGGAGGAGGGCCTCGACCCGGTCGAGGCGGGCAAGTACATCGTGCGCAACCGCAAGCACGTCGCGAAGCTGCTCGAGCTCATGCCCGGCGCTGAGGGCACGCCCGGCGTATTCATGAAGACCACGCCCGACAAGACCTACGTCCTGAGCGTGCCCAACGCCAACGCGGTCAGCTCGAAATACTCGAAGCTCGAGTTCGCGATCGAAGAAGGGCGCTTCGTGGTCGTCATGATCGAGTAGGCGGGGCCGTGCGCTACGCGTACGAGTGCAGCCCGCTCACGACGAAGTTGATCGCGATCCAATTGAAGAGCATGACGGCGCACCCGATCACCGCGAGGATGGCGGTCCAGAGGCCCTTGTCGCGCGTCTTCATGCGCACGTGGATCAGGATCACGAACACGATGAACGTGTTGAGCGCGAAGACCTCCTTCGGGTCCCACCCCCACGGGCGTCCCCACGAGTGATCCGCCCAGATGGCGCCCATCGCGATGCCGGCCCACAGCATGACGAAGCTCAGCTCCATGAGCACGAGTGTTGCGCCGTCGAAGACCTCGCCGAGCGAGCGCTTCGGGGCCGCGGGCGCCGCGAAGGGTGCATCGACACGCAACGCATCGGTTGGGCCGTTGCCTTCCGCATCCTCGCCGCCGACCTCGCCCGCTTCGAGGAGCATGCCCGTGCCGCCCACCTTCGCGTAGTCCGCCGACCCGCCGAAGATGCGCCGGATCAGGTAGAGCCCGCCCGTCACGGAGGCCATCGCGATCAGCGCGTAGCTCGCGATGATCACGTTGGTGTGGATGTAGAGCCAGATGTCGTGGAGCACGGGCATCATGTTGGAGATGTTCGGGTCGAGCTGGGAGAAGAAGCTGGCGGACATCATCGCGGCCATCGCTGCGAACGCGCCGGTCAGGGCGAAGAAGTTGCGGAGGCTCGACCGGCGCGCCACCACCTCGAACACGATCGCGACCACAACGCCGAACCACACGGAGGTCGTCACCGCCTCGAACATGTTCGAGTTGGGCCACCGTCCCGAGACGTACCACCGGAGCACGAGCGCCCCCGTGTGCATCAGCGCCGCGGAGCCAAAGAGCCCGAGCCCGATGAACCGCGCCCCGTCCCATCGGTACGCGACCGCCATGAGGAGGAAGATCGCCGCGAGCAGGTACACCACCCACACCCAGGTGAACGAGGCGTACTCGAAGTAGAGCGATTCGTAGGCCAGGCGGTCGGTCGATGGGTACACCGACGGGTTGACCTGCGCGAGCAGGCCCGAGAGGTTGGCCAGCGCCGCGGACACGCGCGCCCCCGCGGCCTCGAGCTGGCCTTGCCCGGCCCGCCCCGCTTCGACCCACGAACGCTCGAGTTCGACGATCGCGCCCTGGAGGTCCGCCGCGAGTCCCGGGTCCATGCCCGCGACGATGGGCGGCTGCGACGGGCTGGTCGTCGCCTGCATGAACTCGCCGAGCGTGAGCCAGGGGGTTTCCTCATCGCCATTGGGCGGGGGGACGACCGCGAGGCGCGCCTCGAGCACGCCCGGCTCCGACATCGTGAAGGCGCTCTGGATCTCGTTGGAGTGCTTGGCGGTCTTGATCAGGTCTTGTGACCAGGTCTCCAAGAGCTGCTGGACCGAGGGCGAACGGAACGCGGAGCGTGGCAGCAGGCCCGAGTCCATGAAGGTCGCTTCGTCGCTCTCGCCCATCGACAGCGCGCGGGCGAGCTGGGCCCGCATGGGCTTGTTCTTGACGCGGATCATGGGGAGGTTGGCGTACCGCTGGGGGCGGAACATGAGGTCGAGGTAGGTGAAGTCCCTCGGCTGGCCCGCGATGCGCTCACGCCCCGCGATGCGCCCGATCGACTCGTAAGAGAACGACCCGAACGACTTGAACCGCCCGGGCGTGTGCACCGCGATCCGGTCGAAGGGCGCCATGTCGACGTGGGCCGCGAGGCCCTCGGTCGCGACGGCCTTCTTCGAGAGCATCGCCATGATCATCGCGGCGAAGCCCACCGCGATCACCACGCCGATCAGGACGAACACCATGCGCCTGCCCATGCTCACGACGACACCTCCTGACCATCCCGGACCCGCGACGGCGTGCGCCGCAACTCGCCTGCGCCGCCCGACCCGTTGGCGCGGGCGTGCGCCCCCGCCTCGACCCGCGCCATCGCGGCGACGAGCCTCCGCCTCCGGATCACGGGCTTGATATAGAACGCATAGATCATCCCGAGCACCGCGATCGTCGCGCCGATGAGCATGGTCCACACGCCGTGGCGGTTGCCCACGCCGAGCCCTGTGTAGGTGAACGC
The DNA here is from genome assembly GCA_965228605.1 of Phycisphaerales bacterium. Lineage (GTDB taxonomy): Bacteria > Planctomycetota > Phycisphaerae > Phycisphaerales > UBA1924. Next base: position 905,583 of record OZ245825.1, on the reverse strand, counting down.
GCGTGCGCTGCTCCCCCCGATGAGCGCAAGCCCGCGCCCCGCGGGCGGGTCCCACGATGCCTGGAAGTACCAGAAGCCCCGGTGCTTGCCCGGGTCGTTGGTGGAGATGCTCGCGGTCGGGGCGCCGCTCTCTCCCGGGGCGAAGGTGACCTCGCTCGTCCAGTCGCGGATCGAGAGCGTCTCGCCCGTGAAGCCGCCCTCGTGCTCCGTGACGACGAAGCGGTCGAGGCGCACCGGCGCGGGTAGCGCCATGCGCTCGCGCGAGAAGCGGAGCTCGATGGGGCCATCTGGCGACATGAAGAACGCGGGCGATGGGTCGACGCGCGACATACGGTCGAGCAACGGATCATCGGAGACGAACTGGTTGTAGGGCAGCCATGCGCTCTCGACGAGGGTGTCGGTCCAGCGCACCTCGACGCGGATCATCGCCGCGAGGCGCGCCTGGTCGACGCCCTGCTCTCGCTGCTGGGATGGGATGATGACAGGGCGCGTCGCCGCGATCGCCGATGGCATGACGCGCTCGACCATGAGCGAGGCCCCATCGTCCATCGTGATCGACTCGCCCAGCGCGGGGTGCATCGTGATGACCGCGCCGCCGGCGGTCTGGTTGATGACGCGGAGGGGCGTGGAAGGGCCCGCGATCACCAGCGCCCGCCATCCGCGCTCGCGCATCTGGCGCACGCCCTCTTCGGGATCGTCGCCCTGGCCGACCCACCAGAAGACCAGCGCCGCCTGATCGCCCGGGTCGAGCGCCTTGGCGTCGGGGAGGGTTGCGAGCACGCCGCGCTCGTTGGGGTTCTGGACGACGAGACGCGCGACGGGGACGCCCTCGGCGCCCGCTTCGACGTACCGCTGGTCGAGCGTCGCGTAGCGGAGGTAGCCCGTGATGCGCACCGACTGCGCCCCGGCGAGCGGGTGGCCCGGTTCGAAGCCCGAGAGTTCGATCGAGAGGTCGTGCCTCGCCGCGTCGACCGCGTGGCGCGAGGGCCACGGCGCGAGGTCGCCGCCCTTGGCGTAATCGTTGTAGCGCGGCAGCCCTTCGAGGGGCGTTTCGCTCCATGTCGTGCCGCCCTCGGGCGTGGCCCTCCGGACGTAGATCGCGGCGCTGTCCTTGAGCCAGAAGGTGTCCTGGGGCGTGGGCTCGAAGCGCGTGGTGAGCGCCTCGTCGACGAGGGGCCGGCCCAGCGCGGTCTTGGCCCGTTGGAAGCGTCCCTCCGCGTCGATGACGATGTCCTGGTCGAACGTGGACGGGTCGACGTTGGCGGTCGTGTCGCGGAAGAGCTGGCGGACGAACTGCGTGCCATCGGGCGCGCGCACGCTCAGGTCGACGACGAAGGCGCTCTCGCCCTGGAGCGTGGCGAGGGGCCAATCGGGGTGCACGCCCATCACGCGGACGGAGTACTGCCCGCCATCGGGCATGGGGAGCAGCCCGCCATCGCCCGCGACGGGCACGAGGTCGAGCGTCGCATCGCTCCCCTCGACGGAGACGACGATCTTGCGGGCGCCGACGAGCGTGTCGCCCTCGATCTTGCGCCCGAAGTAGATCAGGCACCCCGCGATCATGATCAGGATGCCCGTGTGGATGATCCAGGGCCCGAGCTTGATCAGGTTGAGCGGGATCCGGCGGAGCGTCGTGATGGTAATGTTGGCCGCGATGAGCAGGCACAGCGCGATGAAGAACCACGTGTGGAACCACTCGAACTCGGTCATCTCGAAAATGCGCCACTGGCGCGGCATGCCCCAATAGGGCATCACGAGCCCGGCGCTCCCGATCCACGAGTAGACGAACAGGATCACCAATAGGACGATGCCCAGGCGCACGCTCGAGAAGAAGTCGAGCACGCGCGTCAACGGGGATCGTGGGGGTCTGCTTGACGCGTGGGGTCGGTCGGTCATGGTTGCCCTTGTTGGGCGGGTCGGGCTTGCGCCGCACCACCCCGCCGCCTCGGAACCTGAGTTCCCATGCTAGGCCCCGGCGGACGCAAGTCAGCCCGCCCGAACGCCCCGATCGGTGCCCTGATTCGGCTCCGCGCCGTCGAGCTCCGCGTACGCCCCGCGGATGCTCGCGATCGTCGATGAGGCGTCGAGGAAGGCCCGCCCGACGTTGGGGTCGAAGTGGGTCCCGATGGCGGCCTCGATGAGCCCCATCGCCTCGTCGAGGTCCATCGCCCGCTTGTAGACGCGGCGGGAGGTCAGCGCATCGAAAACGTCGCCCACGGCGACGATGCGTGCGCTGAGCGGGATCGACTCGCCGGCGAGCCCGTGGGGGTAGCCCGTGCCGTCCCAGCGCTCGTGGTGCGACAGCGCGATCTCGCGCCCCATGGCGAGGATCGGGTTGGTGGACTCGGCGAGGACCTGCGCGCCCATGAGCGTGTGACGCTGCATCTGCGCGCGCTCCTCGTCCGTGAGCGGGCCCGGCTTGAGGAGGATCGCATCGGGCACGCCGAGCTTGCCCACGTCGTGCATGGGCGCCGCGAAGAGCAAGCGGCGCGCGACATCGCGCCCCACGCCCATCTTCGACGCGACGGTCTCTGCGTAGAGGCTCACGCGCTGGATGTGGCCGCCGGTCTCGCCATCGCGGAACTCCGCGGCGGTGGCGAGGCGGAAGATCACATCGAGGTTGGCCCGATCGATCTCGTGGCGGAGCTCGGCGTTGCGGATGGCGAGCGAGCCGACGCCGGCGATCGTCCGCGCGAGCGATGCCTCGCGCTCCGAGAAGGCGTCGATGCGGCGCACGACGACGGTGCACGCCGGGTCGTCCGGGTCGCCGATGGGGATGGCCAACTCGCCACCGCCCGCCGGGGTGCGAGACCCGCCCTGCGTCTCCTCCACGACCGTCGCCTCGCCCCCGAGGAGCGTCGAGAGGTGTTGGGCGACGCTCGCCCCGATCCGCGCGGGTGGGGCCTGAGCATCGAGGCCCGCGAGCAGGGCTCCGATCGCGTCCTCGACACGATGGGGTGGTGCGGCGCTGGGCGCGGTGGGTGATGGGTCAACGCGGGACATACCTCAAGGGTAAGCCCACACCGCCGCCCGTCCATTCCGCGGGCGTCAGTCCGGGCCGGCGGACGCCGCGTATCATGCATGCGTGAGTCTTCAGCCCAGCGCATCGAACCGCCCGCCCGTGACCCTCCGGACCCTCCGGCGGATGGCCCGCGAGGACACGCCATTCGCGTGCCTGACCGCCTACGACGCCACCACTGCCCGCTGGCTCGAACGCGCGGGCGTCCACGTCCTCCTGATGGGCGATACCGCGGCGGAGGTGATCCTGGGCTACCCATCGACGGTCCACATGCCGCTCGACGTCTCGATCGCCCTGACCGCGGCGGTCAAGCGTGGCGCGCCCAACACCCTCGTGATGGCGGACATGCCCTTCATGAGCTATCACGCGGGCGGAGACGCGGCGATGGTCAACGCGGGGCGATTCATTTCCGAAGGTTGCGCGGATGTGATCAAGATCGAAGCGGATGCGTCGTTTGCCCCATTGGTGCGACGCATGACAACCGCTGGCATCCCGGTGTGCGCTCACGTTGGTTATCGCCCCCAGACGATGGGGGTGAGCGGTGGGCATCGGATCGAGGGTCGGACGGAAGCGGGGCTCCAGCGCGTCCTGGATGATGCCCTTGCGTTGGAAGACGCGGGGGCGGTGTTGCTGCTCGTCGAGGCGGTGCCCAACGAGGTGAGCGAGAGGCTCGTCGAGCGGGCGGGCGTCCCGGTGATCGGGATCGGTGCCGGGCCCGCGTGCCACGGGCAGATCCTTGTCCTCCAGGACCTCCTTGGAATGACCGACGCCCGCCCGGCGTTCGCCCCCGCGGTCGCGAAGCTCGGCCCGGCCATCCGCGACGCCGCTTCGGAATGGGTCACGAGGGTCGCCCAAAGAGGGGTGACCGAGCACCGCTATGAAATGAAGACGAATCCCACCCAGCCCGTTCAGTGAACCAACCTTCGCACCCGAAGGAGTCAGAATGCGACGATTTTTCACGCTGGCCCCCGCGCTCCTCGTGCTCCTGACCGCGAGCGTCGTCCTCTTCGCCGGCCCATCGGTCCTCCTCTCGATCAACTCGGCGAACATCGCGGCGTCGATGTCGCTCGCCCAGGCGAGGCTCGACGCCGGCACGGAGCTCGAACGGGTCAACGAAGAGAACCGCGCGGTGGTCGAGGCGGTGATGCCGGGCGTCGTCCACGTGGATGTGCGGTACCGTGGCGGGTCGGGCTCGACCGGGGCTGGTTGGCTCTGGGACGACCAGGGCCACGTCATCACCAACGCCCACGTCGTCCAGAACTCGCGCATGATCAACGTTCAGCTCTACGACGGGCGCGTCGAGCGCGCCACCGTCGTGGGCACCGATCGATACACCGACATCGCGGTCCTCAAGATCAGCGATGAGCGCGGCCTGCACCCCGCGCGTCGCGGCTCCACCACGCCCCTCCACATCGGTGATCAGGTGTTCGTGGTGGGTTCGCCCTTCAACATCCGGTTCTCCGCGTCCAAGGGCGTCGTGTCGGGGCTCGGGCGCTCGGAAGCGGCCCCGATGCTCGGCATGCTCAACGGCTACACCAATTACATCCAGACCGACGCCGCGATGAACCCGGGCAACTCGGGCGGGCCCGTCGCGGACGTCAACGGGCAGATCATCGGCATGGCCAGCGCCATCGCCAACCAGACCGATCGCTCGGGCTTCCGGAGCGGCGACCTCGACGACATCGAGGACGACAACGTCCGCGCGATCCTCCGCGACATCATCAACGACATGAATTCGCCCGTGAAGGGCCAGTCCGCGGGCATCGGGTTCGCGATCCCAATGGAGACGCTCGAATCTGTGGTCCCGCAGCTCATCGAGGACGAGATCATCATCCGGGGCTATGTGGGTGTTGAGCTATCGCGCGCCTCGCGCTTCTCGCGCGACTTCAACGGGCAGGGTGTGATTATCAGCGCCATCCCCGATGGTCAGCCCGCCTCGCGCTCCGATCTTCGCCCGGGCGACATCGTCGTCGCGGTCGATGGGCGGCAGACCCCGGACTTCGACGTCTTCCGGTCCGCGGTGAGCGTCCGCAAGCCCGGCGAGCCCGTGACGATGCGTATCTGGCGTGACGGCGACGAGATCGACATCAGCGTCACCCTGGGCGGCGCCTATATGAACGACCGCAACGCGCTCGTGTACATCCCGCGCTCGGAGAGCATGACGATGGACGAGGTCCAGGCGTGGGTGCACCGTGAGGGCGACGCGGAAGAGCGCGAGAACTGATCGGGGCGATCAGACGCCAGCGCCCGCCTTGTCGCGTGAGGACCGCTCGGCCTTGCGCCGGTCGCTCTCCTGCAGCAGGCGCTTGCGCATCCGCACGCTCTTGGGGGTGATCTCGACCAGTTCGTCCTCCTCGATGTACTCGAGGCACTGCTCGAGCGACAGGTCGCGCGAGGCCTTGAGGCGGACGAACGATTCCTTGTTGGCTTCCCGGAAGTTGGTCATCTGCTTGGCGCGCGTGATGTTGACCGTCAGGTCGTTGTCGCGGGCGTGCTCGCCGATGATCATGCCCGTGTAGACGTCTTCGCCCGGCTTGACGAACATGACGCCCCGGTCCGCAAGCCCCTCGATGGCGTAGGCGGTGACCTTGCCGCCCTCGGATGCGATCATCACGCCCTGCTGGCGGGCGACGATGTCGCCGCCCACGGGCTCGAAGCGGAGGAAGGCGTGGTGCATGATCGCTTCGCCTGCGCTCGCGTTCATGACGCGTGTGCGGAGGCCGATGAGGCCGCGTGCGGGGATATCGAACTCGAGCTGTGTGCGGGCGTCGCCGTGGGGGTCCATGGTCGTCATGACACCCCTGCGTGATCCGACCATTTCCATGACCGCGCCGACCGCGTCGTTGGGGCAGTCGACGATGAGCCGCTCGACGGGCTCGGACAGCTTGCCATCGACCTCGCGCAGGATGACCTTGGGCTTGCCCGCGGCGAGCTCGTAGCCCTCGCGCCGCATCTGTTCGATGAGGACGCCCAGGTGGAGCATGCCGCGGCCGGCGACGTCGAACTCATCGCCGCCCTCGCGTGCCTCGACCTTGAGGGCCACGTTGGTCTCGCACTCGCGGAGGAGGCGGTCGCGGACCTGGCGCGATGTGACGTAATCGCCCTCGCGTCCGGCGAAGGGCGAGTCGTTGACGCGGAAGACCATCTTGAGCGTGGGCTCGTCGATCGCGACCGCGGGCAGCGCTTCCGCGTGGTCGGGGTCCGCGAGGGTGTCGCCGATGTCGATGCCCTCGACGCCGTAGATGGCGCAGAGGTCGCCCGCGCTCACCGCGTCGACCTCGCGCCGCCCGAGCCCCTCGAAGGCGTGGACCTGCCCGATGCGCACCCTTCGTGTGGGCCCGCCCTCGCGCGGCATGAGGACGAGCGACTGCCCGCGTCTGACCGTGCCGCGACGCACGCGCCCGATGCCGATGCGCCCCACGTACTCCGAATAGTCGAGGGTGGTGATCTGCATCTGTGTCGGCGCCTCGGCGTCGCCGCCCGCGGGGGGCACGTTCTCGATGATCGCCTCGAAGACGGCGCGCAGGTCGTCGGTCGGTTGGTCGAGGTCGCGCGTCGCCCACCCGTTGCGGGCGCTGGCAAAGACCACGGGGAAGTCGAGCGCGTGGTCGTCGGCGCCGAGTTCAACGAGCAGGTCGAAGACCATGTTGATGACCTGCTGGGGGCGGGCATCGGGGCGGTCGCACTTGTTGATGACGACGATGGGCTCGAGGCCCGCAGCGATCGCCTTGGCGAGCACGAACCGCGTCTGGGGCATCGGGCCCTCGTAGGCGTCGACGAGCAGCAGGCAGCCATCGGCCATGCGGAGCACGCGTTCGACCTCGCCGCCGAAGTCCGCGTGGCCCGGCGTATCGATGATGTTGATTCGGGTCTGCGAGCCGCCCTCGCCCGAGTAGGTCACGGCACAGTTCTTGGAGAGGATCGTGATGCCCCGCTCGCGTTCGAGGGGGTTCGAGTCCATGATGAGCCCGTGCTGACCGCCCGCGAGCTTGTCGAGTGCCTCGGAGCGGAACATGCCTGATTGATAGAGGAGTCGGTCGACAAGGGTGGTCTTGCCGTGATCGACGTGCGCAATGATCGCGACGTTGCGGAGGGCCTGGGTGGGCATGGGGGGTCTCTTTGGATTGCGGGTTCGGGACCGTCGATCGTAGCGCGGCGACGAAGCGAGTCCCGTGGGGCCGCTACTCTGTGAACTCGATGCGTCCCTTCCCGACGACGACCCCCTCAGACGGCACCGCGAACCGTCGCCAACTGGCGTGCTCGACCTGCCCGAGGGCCTTGGGGAGCGCGATCGCCCCCCCACCCTCGAGCGCCCCGATCAGCTTGCGGGGGTGGAGATCGACGATCTCGACCCATGGCTGGATCTCGGTGTCGAGGTAGTTCGCGCTGACCAGTTCGGCGAATTCCTCGACCGATCCGGGCGTCCCCACGCCGCCGGCCCACCACACCGATGCGCAGCCCTCGATGAGCGGCGAGCAATGGCGGTAGGTCCACGCGAGCCCGTCCCAGGGCAGCGAGACGCCGCCCTTGAAGGGAACCCGCCGGACCTCGTCGTCGCCCGCGCGCATCCTCCCCGTCTTGTAGTGCACCTCGCCGAACCAGTCGGTGAGCATCCGCTCCATGAAGGCATCGCCACGCGAGGCGAGGTCGGGGTCGTTGGTGCTCTCGACGCCGATGGAGATGTCCACGCCTCCGCCCGGTGCGGCGCGGACGCACGCCGCGACGCGCGACGGCACGACCTGGGCTTCACCCGTGAGGCGGCGCAGGGTCGCGGCGAGTTCCTCGGGGATGCTGCCCGCGTCGAGCGTCCGCAGCGCGACGCCGCTCACGACCGCGGTCGCGAGGGAATCGGCCGCCAGCGCGCGGAACATGCCGAAGGCCCATGGTTCGATCTGGCCCAGTTGGGGGCGGAGCTTGGCATCGCTGTCCACGAACGCGAGGTCGATCGCGTTGTCCTGGACCTCGGCCATGCCTGCGATCCAATCGCCCCGGGCGAGCCCGCCGCCCTCTGCGCCGGGGCGGGGTAGGCCCGCCATCACGAGCACGTCCGGGTCACCGCCGAGTTCACCCCTCGCGATGCGCTTTGTCAGGCCCATGGCTTCGCAGTCCGCGAGCTTCTGGAGGCTGCCGTTGATGCGCCCGCCGGTCACGAGCGAACGCCCGAGCCCGCCCGCATCGCCCGGCCAGAGGTAAAGGACCGGCGCATCGCGCTGCCCCCCCACCACCATCTCGTACCGCCCGTGCTCGAGCGCGAAGAGGGGGTGCCCGCCCAGCGACGATCGGAGCGAGGCGTTGAGCCTCTTGCGGACCCGCTCACCGACCTCGGGCGTGACCCAGCTCACGACCGCCCACTCGCGCCCCTCATCGCTCCGGTGCACCACCAGCATGGCGCGTTGGCCGAACAGGCGGTCGAACGCCTCATCGCCCGCCCACCCGAGGCGGTTGGACAGCGCCGCCCATGCCGTCATTGTTTCGTTGAAGGTGGGCAGTGCTCCGTTCGCGTTGCTGTCCTTCGGCGCCTCCTCGCTTCCCTCGAGGAGGAGGTCGCGCACGAGCGCGCCGAGCCCGCCCGTGCGGAGCCGCTGGGCGTCGTCGACGACGACGACCAGGTCACTCCCGACGGGCGCGAGGCCCGCGACCTCGAACACCTCGGGCCCGCGCGCACTTGCCACCGCGGAGACGGCGATCGCCATCGCGACCGCGATGATGCAGCGAGACCGCAGGTTGCCGGCACAACGCCAACGCATCTGGTAACCCTCAGTTCAATTCACCCACGAGACGGAACGGCCTACCGGCGGTCGCCCCCAGCCTGATCGAAATCGACCGGGGCATCGAACACCGATTCTGCGCCCCTCAGGAGGATCGTGCCGTCGGGACGCTGGATCACTCCTGGCATACCGCCCATGAGCGGGCTGGTGGCAGCGCGGGCTTCGAGGATGGGCAGGACCGCCCCGGGCGTCCCGTCGGCCGCAGAGTCCGCGACGGCCAGCCCCTCGCTATCGGGCGCGATCACCACGCTGCCCGTCGCGACGAGGTTCCGTGCGATCAGGGTGTCGAACTCAAGCGAGAACTCGACCGGCGCGACGTCCGACGAGCTGAAGCTCAGTGCTGGGAACGGCTCGTCGATCAGGATCTCGGCGCCGTCGGTGGAGATGTCGCTCGCGAACTTCAGGTTGCCCTCGATGGCGAGGGAGCGCTGGACCGACTCGATCGCACGGGGCACGTCCTTCGACACGCCCTTCTCGAGGTCCGCGAGCGGACGCTCGATCGCCACGCCCGGCGAGGTCACGCCCGGCGCGAAGCGGTGGACCGTGTAGAGGCCCGCGATGAGCACGACGACCGCCGCCGCCGCTGCGACGCGCCCGAGCGTGAAGAGCCGACGGGCGGGGGCGCTGACGAGCCCACGCCGGCGTCCGACGGCCTTGAGGATCGGACGCGAGAAGTCGGGAGAGTGCACGGGCTCGCCCAGAGCGTGGATGGCCCGCTGCATCGCGAACAACTCGCGCGAGCGGGCGGGATCGCTCCTGAGTGAATCGAACAACTCGCACGACTCGTCGGGGAGCAGGTCCCCGTCGAGGTAGCGATCGATGATCTGGTCCTCCGCGGATCGCGGGTCGTTGTCTCTCATCTCGCTGCTCATCACCCTGTCGCCCCCACGACACTCTCAACACTGGCTTTGACCTTGCCCTCGGCCTGTTCGAAGAACGCACGCATCCGACGCCGACCTCGGTGCAGGTGGCTCTTGACCGTGCCCTCGGGCATCTCCATGTACTCCGCGATCTGCGTGATGGGCCACTCCTGCTGGTGGAAGAGGACGATGACCTCGCGTTGCTCGGGGCTCAGCTTCATGAGCGCCTTGCCGATCGCATCGCTCGCGCGGCCGTGCTTCTCACGTCGCACGACCGGCTCATCGGGCTCCTCGGAGTTGCCCCGCCACCCGCCGACCACATCGGAGTCGTAGACCGGGCGGTGCTTCTGCATCGCGTTGACGTAGAGACGTTTGGCGATGGTGAAGAGCCACGTCGAGAAGCGGAAGCGCGGGTCGAAGCGGTGCAGGTTCGTCAGGACACGCACGAAGGCGTCCTGGACGATGTCCTCGGCGACGTCGGGCCGGCCCGACATGCGGAGCATGTAGGCGTAGAGCGATTTCTGGTGGGCAGCGATGAGACGCTCGCACGCCGCGCGGTCGCCGGCGGCGGCGAGTTCGATCAACAGCTGCTCCTCATGACGCGTCATTACCACAAGGATACCTCCCGGAACGCCCCACCGTTGCAACAAACATGTCTCGGGGGGAGTTATCGGCACTCCGGGACGGACCCGATCACAGGCGGATCAGCGGCGTCGGGCGGGCAAAGTCCGATATCACAACGTGGCAGGGCGACGCGCCGTGGCGGGCCCCCGCGACGTCCGGCGTGTTGCACTCCCTCGAGAGGTGGAGCAGCACCACCTTCCGACGGGGTTTGATCAGGCGCACCGCCTCTGCGGACTCCTCATTCGAGAGGTGCCCCGACCCGCCCATGATCCGGTGCTTGAGCATCGCGGGGCGGCCGGACAGCTCCTGGAGGTGTGGGCAGTAGTTCGACTCGATCGCGAGCACATCGACCCCACGCAGGAGGTCGACCACGCCCGGCGTGAGCCGCCCAAGGTCGGTCGCGTAGCCGAGCGATGCCCCGTGCGCGAACCCCTCCTCCGGGGGCACCTCGAAGCGGAAGACCGCGACGCCCTCCGCATCGTGCGAGGCGTGCACGACGCTCGCGCGCACGCCCGTGGGCAGTTCGAGCGCATCGTCGAACACTTCGGTCCGCCGGTAGAGCAGGCCCGAGCGCTCCGCGCGCCCCAGGTGCCTCCGATGGATCCTGAACCGGGCGTGTGCTGGCAACGCCCGCTTCCACCCGGCGTGGCAATGGTCGGTGTCGAGGTGGGTGAGCACGACGTCATCGATCCGCTCGAGGCCGAGGTGATGTTCTGCGAGGTAGGCCTTGACGCGCCGGGGCGACAGGCCGCAATCGATGAGGGTCACGCGCTTGGTGCGCCCCTCGCCCGTGATGAGGACGGAGCAATTGCCCGAGGAACTCGACGCGATGACGCCGAAGCGTGTGGTCGTGCGCGGGCCCGATGCGGGCGTCGCGCGGGTCGGGTCGCCCAGGTGCGGGAGGTCCCAAAGGGTCGCGGCCTCACGCGCTCGCGCGAGGGGGTTGCGTGATGGGCGGGTGAGGCGTGGGGCGACCATGCCCGACATGCTAACTCCCTGGCCCGTTCGGCGCTAGGTCGGGGCGCCGACCGCCTGATGGGCGATGTCGCGCCGGAGCGTCTTGCCCGCGAAGTTGATCCTGTCGCACGCTTCGTACGCCCGCTCGCGGGCCGCTTCGATCGTGTCCGCGAGGGCGACGACGTTGAGCACGCGCCCGCCGGCTGTCACGATGCCAGCGCCCTTCTCGCGCTTCGTGCCCGCGTGGAAGACCGTGACGCCCTCGACGCGCTCGGCCTCCTCGATCCCCTCGATGGGGATGCCATTGGCGTACTTGCCCGGGTAGCCATCGCTCGCGAGCACGACGCAGCACACATGCCCCTTGTGCGATGACACATCGACACTCTCGAGCTGGCCCGTCGCCGTGGCGTAGAGCAGCGCGCCGAGGTCGCCATCGATCCGGCGCATCAGGCACTGGCACTCGGGGTCGCCGAAGCGCACGTTGTATTCGAGCACCTTCGGGCCCGCGGGCGTGAGCATGAGGCCCGCGTAGATCACGCCCCGGTACTCGATGCCCTCACGCCGGAGCGCATCGACGGTGGGGACGAGGATCTCGTGCTGCACACGCTCGAACAGTTCGGGGGTGAGGATGCGGGCTGGGCAATAGGCGCCCATGCCTCCCGTGTTGGGCCCCGTGTCGCCCTCGCCGATCCGCTTATGGTCCTGGCAGGCGTCGAGCACGAGGATGCTGCGCCCGTCGGTCAGCGCGAACACCGAGACCTCGGGCCCCTCGAGCCGCTCCTCGAACATCACCTGCGCGCCCGCTTCACCGAAGGCCTTGTCCACCATGAGGGTGTCGAGCGCTTCGAGCGCATCGGCGAGGTTGTCCGGGATGAAGACGCCCTTGCCCGCCGCGAGGCCCGTGGCCTTCATGACGGGCATTTCATCGCGTGCGCGGAGGTGGGTGCGGGCTGTCTCGACATCGGTGTAGACGCGCGAGGACCCGGTCGGGATCATGGCGCCGCGCATGAGCTGCTTGGACCACGCCTTATCGGCTTCGAGCTGCGCACCCTCTCTCGTTGGGCCGAACACGGCGGTCTGGTCGTTGGTCAGCGCATCGACCATGCCCGCGGCGAGCGGGTCCTCTGGACCCACGACCACGAGGTTGATCGACTCGTGGCGGCAGAACTGCTCGAGGCGGTACATCTCCTTGAGCGAGTAGTCGAAGGGGAGGGCGCGCGCGAGCCCCGCGATGCCCGGGTTGCCCGGGTGGGTGGTCCAGAGGTTGGCCACGCGCTTGGACTTCTTGAGCTTCCACGCCAGCGCGTGCTCGCGTCCACCACCGCCCACAAGGAGCACGTTGAGTTTGTCGGGGATTCCCTTTGGCTTCATCGCGCGGATCATAGCCCGAGTACCAACGAAGACCGCCCGCTCCGTGGGGGGGAGCGGGCGGCCATCCATCGTCGCACTCGGAGTGGAGGGTCAGGTCATGGACACGCGGTCCCGAACACGGCGAGGAGAGCGTTGAGGTCGGCGCTGTCGGTTGTGTCGAACGGCTCGGCGATGCCGGCACCCGCGCCGGGGCCGCCGAAGCCGGCGAGCAGGGCGTTGAGGTCCGCGGAGTTGATCAGGCCGTCATCGCCCGCGATGTCCGCGGGGCACGCGGGGGCCATGGGCTCGCCCATGAAGATGTAGACCTGGCCCGGCCCGTTCATCGGCGCACCGGCGAAGGGGGCGCCGAGGACGAGGTCGGTCCCGCCATCGTTGTTCAGGTCACCCGAAGCGAGCGAGCCGCCGAGCACATCGCCGGGGCCGGCGCCGTCGTAGGTGTCGAGCTGCGAGGCATCGGCTCCCGAGTAGACGATGACCTGACCTGGGCCTGAGCCGCAGAACCCGAAGCAGAGCTGCGCGGAGGAGGCCATGAAGTCGGGCGTGCCGTCGCCATTGATGTCGCCCAGGCCCGCGACCCGGCTGCCGTGCTGCTCGCCGGTCGCGAATGCGCCCTCGATGTCGAAGATGACATCGCCCGTGAGGCCCGAGAAGACGACGACCGAGCCGTTACCGCCCTGGCCTTGCTGGTTTTCCGATGCGCCAACCATAACGTCGGCGTTGCCATCGCCGTCGATGTCGCCGACGCCCGCGACCGACACGCCGAAGTTGGCGAAGGGGGTCGAGGTGTCATCGGTGTAGCGCTCGACGGAGTAGCGGAGCGAGTAGTCGGCGCCCGAGTAGACGTAGGCCCGACCGGCGTCCTTCATGTTGTTCTGCGTGTCTGGGCTCGTGGTGTCCTGGAGGAAGGCGCCGATGAGCAGATCGGGGGCGCCGTCGCCGTCTGTGTCGCCCGCGCCGGCGACCGCGCCGCCGAAGACCGCGCCGGGCTCCTCGCCCTCGAAGGTGTGGAGGACCGCGAGCGACACGCCGTCGTAGAGGACCGCGTAGCCCGGCGCGATGGGCTCCGAATCGCCAAGCCCGTTGGCGCCCGCGAGGATCTCGGGGTAGCCATCGCCCGTGAGGTCGCCCACGCTCGCGAGCGAGAAGCCCGCGTTGGTGAACGGGCCAAGCTCGCCGCGGACGGTGTCGAGCAGCGCGCCGGTCGCGCCCGAGAAGACCAGGAAACCGCCCGCTTCTTTGTCGGGCCCGTTGGCGATGCGCGGCGCGCCCGCCGCGATGTCGCCAACGCCGTCGCCGTCGCGGTCGGGCAGGGCGATGATCGCGGTGCCCAGGTTGCCGAAGGCCTCGGTGCCATCGAGCACGTTGAGGACGCTCCCGTCCTGGCCCGAGTAGAGGATGACGGCGCCCGCGTTGGTGACCTCGGCGCCGCCGCCGTTGATCGGGTCGTAGTTGAGCGCGCTGACCGCGATGTCGTTCCACCCGTCGGCGTTGACATCGTCGATGACCGCGACCGCCTCCGCGTAGACGCTGTTGTTCGCGATGGAGGAGAGCGTGAGTTCGGCATCACCCGTGGTGAACGCGCCTGCGCCCGCGGCCTGGATCAGGAGTGCGGGCGTGAGGCTTGCGATGGCGGCAAGGGTCTTGCTTCTCATGGTGGGGTTCCCTCGTTGGCGGCCGGGCGTGGGGGTGCGCGGTCGCGAATCTCTCGTGTGGGTCGTGATCGGTTCAGCCGGCCACGCTGCCGGGGCTGAACGTTTGGGTCGTCGGTAGTCTACGCCCACCTCGCCAATCTGTTGCAAAATATTGCACGAAATTCTCTGCATCCCCCGCACGGCTCGGCCGAATCGAAGTACGATGACTCCCGTGAAGCCCATGGACTCAGCACCAGCAGCGAAGAACGGGGATGCGGCGACTTCGTCGTCCGATATCCAATCGCGGGCTGTCCGGATCGGGCTTGATCTCCGCGACACCCTCGCGGAACTCCTCGCGGGCCTCCCCGAGCGGGCCTCGGCCCCGGCGGACCTCGTGAAGCAGCTCGGGGTGAACCGCGATATCGCTGGGCGCGTGCTCCAGGCGAGCACCCAGGGGCACGGGCTCGGCGTGCTCGACGCTGCCCCGGGCCCGGACCCGCTCCGCAAGGTCGCCCGCGCGGGTGTGCAGGCGGGCGCGCCGCGTGAAGCGGGCGACCGCCTCGTCGAGGTCGCCGATCGCTTCGACCGCCTGATCCGCCAGGACGCGGGCACCCGCGCCGCGCTCGACGCGATCATCAGCGCTGCGCACCCCGAGGCCCGCGAGCGTTTCGAACTCGCGAGCAAAGCCAGCGCCTTCCGCGGCATCAGCCAGCTGCGGGGCGTCATGTGCGATGTCTGGCTCAACCTCACGCTCGTCCACCCCTCCCCCACCGACCCGCTCCGCCACGACGTCGCGGTCGTGCACGGCTGCCTTACCATGCAGCGCCTCCGCCCGGGCGTGCGCGTCCGCTTCAACTTCAAACGCCTCGACCACGAGGACGCCCACGATCTCCCCGAGGGCAAGGCGGTGCCCATCGAGCAGGACGGCCTCTCGCTCGAAGCGCATTGCACGAACCCCATCGGTCGTCTGAAGGCGCTCCGCGCGGGCAAGGTCGTGCACTACATCACGGAGAGCGATTCGGTCGGGCCCGGCTCGGCGACCGATCTCCTTGTGTTCGATCACCACGACGCCGCCCTCGACCGCTACACCAACGACCCGGCGGCGTCGAAGGGCGCGTTCGTCTCGCCCGCGGTGCCGTCCAAGCTGCTCGTCTTCGACACGCTGCTCCACGCCGAGGCGTACCCGGGCTCTGACCCCGACCTCGCCATCTACGACATGGGCACCGAGGGCACCGCGTGGGTCAACGACCCGGCGCGCGACATCGATCGCATGGACGTGCTCGAGACCATCGAGTACCTCGGGCGTGACGCGACGCGGTTCTTCTGCGCCGATGTGCCGGCCTACCAGGGGCTGATTCGGACCGTGTGCGAGCATCTGGGGTGGGACGCTGCGGCGTTCCGGGGCTACCGCGCGAGGATCCAGTACCCCGTGGGCGGGTGGCAGTTCTGCATGGCGTTCCGCCCGCCCATCGCGCCGGCGGACGCCCCCGCGACCGCCCCGGGCGGCAACCAACAATCAGGGTGACTGGATTCGAACCAGCGACTTCGGCCACCCAAAGACCGCGCTCTACCAAGCTGAGCTACACCCTGGGACGAGACGGGGCCATCATAGTCCGGGCAGTCGGGCGGGCCAAAGCGAACCCGCGCACCGCTCGGGCGTCTGGTAGTTTCGAGCCAGGAGGTGATGGGCGTGCGGGCACGATGGGTCAGGGCGATCGCGGCGGTGGTGTGCACGTTGGCGTGTGGCGGTGGGGCGCAGGGCGACCACCCGTTCCGCATCGATGGCGACCGCCCGACGCGCGCGACCATCACGCTCACCGCTGATCCGCCCGCTGAGCCCGTGTGCGATGCGCCGATGGCGCAGCTCATCGCGGGGCGGCTTGCCGTGCTCGAGCGGCGCGCGTTGCAGCCCCTGCTGGCTTCGGCGCCGATCAACCCACAGCCCGTCGCGAGCATCGATGGCGAGCGCACGCTCGTCTATGTCCACCTCGAGCGGGGCGAGGCGAGGCGCACCGTCGAGGTCGTGCGCACGCCCCGCGGCGATCTCATCGCACGCGACCCGGCGGACCCCACGCGCCCCGATGCCCGCGCCAAGCTCATCGAGGGGCGCTTCGAAGCGCTCATGGCCGACTGGCCCGCCTACCGCGGCGGCTTCGACGAGCGCGGCGACGACGGTGACGACGACGCCCCCCAACCTCCCGCACACCCCCCCGCCCACCCCATCGGCGCGCACCAGATCGAGCCACCCCTCGAACCCTCCCCCCACTTCCTCGACGAAGCCACCATCAACGACCGCTTCTACCGCGGCATGCGCATCAAGTTCGACCCCGCCGGGCGCGACCTGCGCGACGAGACGATGAACGTGCGTCTCCCCGCGGGCTACAGCCCCCGCACGCCCGCGCCGCTGCTCGTCTGGATTTCTCCCACCGACAACGCCATCCCGCCGCAGAGCATCGACCCCGTCCTCGACGAGCTGGGCATGATCCTCATCGGCGTCAACAACACCGGCAACCAGCGCCCCATCTTCGACCGCATGCAGCTCGCGCTCGACGCGGTCGCGACCGCGCGCACGCGGTGGCACGTCGACCCGCAGCGCGTGTACGTCAGCGGGTGGTCGGGCGGCGGGCGGACGTCGGCCATGCTGTGGGGCACGTTCTCCGATGTGTTCACGGGCGCTGCGCCGATCGTCGGGCTCAACTCGTTCTACGAGACCAAGGCGGGTCCGGGCAAGGTGTGGCCCCGCGCCTACGCCAAGCCGCGGGGCGAGGCCCTCCGCCGGCTGCGCGAGCAGCGCCTCGCGATCGTCACGGGCACGCGCGACTTCAACGATGAGAACACGCAGGCCCAGGCCCGCATGATGACCCGCGACCGCCTGGCCGTCCGCGTCTTCGAGTACGACATGGGCCACGAGGTGCCCAACCCGCAGCGGCTCAGGGAAGTCATCGCCTGGATGGACGAGCCGGCGCGCGAGCGGCGCAGCCAGCAGGCCTTCGAAGCCGGCGGCGTGCTGAGCGAGTACCTCGCGTCGTACCCGCCCGATGCCCCGCCGAGCGATCAACGCGGGCGCGAGATGCTCGAACGCATTGTCGAGATGGCGCCTTGGTCGAAGGCGGCGTGGAGCGCGGTGGAGATCCTGGGGGGTGGGAGCAAGTAGGTTCGGGGGGCGGGCCCCGGGCTCCGGGCCTCGGGTGGGACAGGTCTCCGACCTGTGTTCGGGCGCAGCCCGAGCGGGATGCACCGCGGAGGCGCGGAGGGGTGAGGGCGGGCCTCGGGATTCGGGCTCCGGGCTTCGGGTGGGACAGGTCTCCGACCTGTCATCGGGCGCAGCCCGAGCGGGAGGCACCGCGGAGGTGCGGAGAGGAAGAAGGGCGCGGCTGTTGGGCCGTGCCCTGTTTGCGCGCACAACGCATCATTCTGCGACCTCTGCGGTGCGATCGCTTGACGGGTCCGCTCCCTCACGGTCGCGGCTCGTTGAGGGGATGTTGGGGCGTTACTGGGCCGCCTGGCAGATCGCGAGGAAGTCATCCGCTTTGAGCGAAGCGCCGCCGATGAGGCCGCCGTCGATGTCGGGGCAGGCCATGAGTTCGGCGGCGTTGGCGGGCTTCATGGAGCCGCCGTATTGGATGCGGGTGCGCTGGGCCGCGGCGTCGCCCAGGAGGTCGGCCAGGACGGCGCGGGCGGCGGCGTGGGCCGCCTGGGCGTCGTCGGGGGTGGCGGTCTTGCCCGTGCCGATGGCCCAGACGGGCTCGTAGGCGATGACGAGGTTCTCGAGGTGGTTCGTGTCAATGTCGGCGAGGGCGGCGCGGAGTTGGCGTTCGTTGACGGCGTCGGTCTGGCCCGCGGTGCGCTGCTGCTCGGTCTCGCCGATGCAGACGATGCAGGTGAGGCCCGCGCTCAGGGCCGCGGCGGCCTTGCGGCCGATGAGTTCATCGCTCTCGCCGATGATGTGGCGGCGCTCGGAGTGGCCGACGATGACGAGCGAGGCGCCGGCGTCGAGCAGCATGCCCGCCGATACCTCGCCGGTGAACGCGCCGGATGGTTCGTGCCAGAGGTCCTGGCCCCCGACCGCGAGCTGTAGGGCTGCGCCACGCAGCGCCTGGGCCACTGGGTCGATGTGGACGAACGCGGGGCAGATGCCCACGTCGACCCGGTCGAGGGACGCTGCGCCGCGGGCGACCGCGAGGGCAAGCTCGACCGCGGAGCTGCGCTCCATGTTCATCTTCCAGTTGCCCGCAACGATCGGCTTCCGCTCACTCACGCTGGTGTCGCTCCTCGTCCGGCGGGCGGTGGAGTTGGGGCGATGGCGTCAGCGGACCACACCGCCGGGCCTGGGCGCCTGCCCCATGTCCGCATCATCCGGGTCGGCGAGTGTACCGGGTGGTGTGGGCTGGGCCTGGGGCGGGGGGGTGGCGGGGGTGGCGGGGGTGGGTGCCGCTGGCGGGGCGGGTTGCGCCGCGGGCCTGGGTTCGGCCTTCGGGATGGCGCCGCGCCCCTCGGCTTCGGCCTCGCGGGCGCGTTGCAGCATCTGGCGGGCGGTCTCATCGCGGCCCTCGCCCTGCATGAGCACCGCGACGGTGAACCACGCCTCGGCGGTCTTCACCTGGTGGGCGTAGCGGACGGCGCGGGTCACGATCCGGCGCATCTCACCCCGCGTGCCGACCATGCCGAGGGCGTTCATGGGTTGCCTGACGAGGTCCGCATCGCCCTTGTAGGCTTCGACGAAGACCTCGACGGCGCGGGCGATTTCGTTGGCGCCGACGAGGGCGAGCGCCTGGTTGCGCTGCTCATCGCGGGCGCGGTAGCGCGCGGCGGCGGTGGCGTAGTCGTGCGCACGCAGGGCGACGAGCGCTTCATCGATCTCGATCACGGGCGGGGCGTTGGCCGCGGCGCGCTCGGCGTCCTGGGCTGCGCGCTCGGCGTCCATCTCGGCGGGGTCGCGCCAGACGGGCATGCCGATGATGGGCGGGCGGGCGTAGGTCGAGCCCCAGCGCCTGCTCCACGACGAGTAGTACCGGCCCTGGTAGTACTGCCACCAGTACGGCGGGTAGGCGTAGTAGAACTGCCCGTAGCGCCGGTAGTTGGTCTGGAAGTAGGTGTGGCCGAAGCCCGGGTAGAAACGGGTGACGCCGGGCCCGTAGTAGCGGTAGGGGTAGTTGTCGTAGATGGGGTGGATCTGCGAGGGCGCGGGGATGCCGATGCCCGAGTAGCCGCCCCGCCCCGTGTTGATGATGATCGTCGGGCGGGCGATGGCGATGCCCTCGCCCATCACGAGACAGAGGGCCAGGAGCGCCAGGGGCCGAGTGAGCCTTGTTCCGAGCCGCCCGCGATGCATCCTTGTGGTCCCCATCGGTTGCAAGAACTCTAGACCGGAAGCGTGAACCGTCGATCAACGAGGAGCGGCGGCGATTTGTTCGACGCCTTTGCGGGCCTCCCGGTTCCCTGACTCCTCGGCCCTGTTGGGCACTATGGGTGGAGACTCCGCCTCCCGGGGCTCCCCAGATATTGAGCGTATCATCTCGGTTTCGTCATTCTGATTCGAAGGGTTGACGGGCATGATCATCGACATGAGCACACGGGTGTGGGGTGCGGACGAGGCTTGGGGCGATGCGCGGGCGACCGCCGAGGGTGCGGGCCTGCCCGCATCCCCGGCCGACCACGACGCCGCCACCCTCAGCACGCCCATCAGCGTGGTGCTTGGCTACCGCGCGGCGGCGCTTGAAGCGGACCTGGTCAACGAGTCGCTCGCGGCCCACGTGCGGGCGCGCGGGGATCGTCGGCTCTTCTTCGCCGGGCTCGACCTCGCGAGCCCCGAGACGGAGGCCGAACTCGATCGGGCGCAGGAACTCGGCGCGGTCGGCGTGGCCATCTCGCCCGCGGATCAGGGCGTCCGGCCGACCGATGAGCGGGCGATCGCAGCGCTGGAGTCGTGCGCGCGCCGCCGATTGGTCGTCCACGTGTCCAACCCGTGCATGGACCACCCCGCATCGGTCGCGGCCTACGCCTCGCCCCTGCTCTTCGACGATGCGGCGCGGGAGCTGCCCGCGCTGCGACTCGTGTTTGGTGACCTGGGCCGCGCGTTCACGGACGACACCCTCGCGATGATCGCCAAGCACCCGGCGGCGTTTGCCGAGGTCTCGGCGCTCGTCATGCGCCCCATGACCATGCTCCGCGTGCTGTCTGAGGCGCTTGAGCGGGGTGCGATCGACAAGCTGCTCTTCGCGTCGGGGTTCCCCCATGCGACGCCCGAGCAGGCGATCGAGGCGATGTACCACATGCAGGCGGCGGCGCGGCGGGATTCGCTCTCGCGGCTCACGCGGGAAGCGGTGCGCGGGATTGTGGACCGCGATGCGCTGGCGCTGCTCGGCCTGCGCGCCCCGGCGGGCGCGCCCCCGGCGCCGGGGAGATCACGGGCGCCGATCGTGGTCGCGGGCCCCGCGTCATGGCGCGACGTGAGCGTGTAAGCTGGGCCGATGCGGACACACTCGCGCTCACGTTCCCTGCTCATGTTGGCCCTCGCGACCCCGGCCGGCCTCGCGCTGGCGGGTTGCGCTTCGCTCGGGCTTGGCGGCGGGTCGAACCTGCGGGTCGAATCGCTCGAGACGGGCGCCTATTTCGACCCCGCGCCCGTGACCCAGGTCTTCTCGTCGAGCGACCCCAACACCGCGCACGTCCTCATTTCTGATATGCGGCCCGAGGACCTGCGTGAGCTGGCCGCCGCACCGGCCATCCCGGAGGGGTCGATCCTGCACATCCACATGTTCCTGACCCCTCGCGCAGGCCAGACGCCCATCGACTTCCAGGCGAGCAACTGTGCCGCCACGCTCTACGTGTTCACGGGCGACGCGGTCGGGGTCTATGGCGGTGGCGGCTTCCTCCTGCCCTCTGATGATCCTGGGGGGAAGCGGTTCGGCGGGCGCGTCGCCCAGGTGACGCTCCGCCCCCTCGAGCGGGGGCCCGCCTTCGCGGACCAGCTGGGCCATTCCGAGCTCTCAGGGAGGGTGTCGGCGAGCCGCGACGAGGAGCTGACCGCGAGCGTGCTCGACGTGCTCTCGCGGATCGGGCCCGCCCGCTGAAACGGGCCAGTGCGGATTCCCAATCGTAGGATTGACGGCGGCCGCCTCCCGGCTGCTCCATCGGAGGGAATCCCATGCTCGCCACGATGCCCATGCCCCCCTTGACGCTCGCGGGTGTCAACGAAGACGTGATCGGATTCATGGCGGTGGCGGGCACCTTCACGGTCGTGATCATCGCCATCGTCTCGACCCAGCTCCGCAACATCCTGCAGACCCGCGCCCGCGAGGCGACCAAGCGGGAGATCGCGGCGTACGTCGCGGAAGGCTCGATGACCCCCGACGATGCCGCCCGACTGCTCGGCAACGACCAGAACGACTTCGAGCGCAAGATCGGGGAAGCGGTCAAGTGGGGCATGATCTCCGCGGGCAAGGCGGAGAAGCTCATCAAGTCGCTCCGAGAGGATGAGGAGTCAGAACGCGGGCGGTGCGGGAAGCCCGGCTACTAGGCCCTCAATCGCCGGGCTCTGCCCCTTCGATCGTCAGCCGCGCGGGGTGATTGAACCACTCGCGCCGGTTGCCGCCCGCCTCGCCGTACATCTCTTCGAGCTTGTCCGTGACCTGGTCCATGTTGCCATCGGCGGGCACCCACCCCGCGTTGACATCGGGGAAGTCGATCGCGCAGTTGTCGCACTTCTTGCCCGAGTAGAAGCGGATGGGGCACCAGAAGGACTCGACGTTGCGGAGCATCTCCGCGCCGAGCGAGTACACGCCCGTCATCCAGTCGCAATAGAGGCACCAGATCAGGTCGTGGCCGACGAGGCCCTCGAACTTCTGGCGCGAGACGGCGACCCATTCGCCCTGCTTGTAGCGCGGGAAGTCGAGCATGAGCACGAGCAAGGGGTAGACGAAGACTTCCGCGGCCCGGATGAACCAGAACACCGGGAGCGCCAGCGCCGTCGCCCAGACCGCGAGGTGGTTGCGGAGCCTGCCCTTGAGCCCGCCACCGAGCACGCCGTTGAGCGTCTTGACGATGCGCCTGCCGCGCACCGCCTCGAGGTGGGTGAGTTCGTGGAGCCAGACCCAGAGGAAGTAGCCGAGCAGCATGCCGCAGAGAGCAGCGCCGAGGCCTTTCCACCCGTCAATAGCCACACCCGCGACGAGCGGCACGATCTGGAACACCACGATGACCAGGTCGAGCCCCGGCGCGCGCGTGAAGAAGCCCGCGGCGGCCCTGCCCCCACCGCCGAGCTTCGGGAGGAGGTGGAGCAGGCCCGCGAACGCGAGCATGCCAACGGCGACCGACAGCGCAATCTGGGTGAAGAGCATGCGGGGAGGGTACCTTCACATGGCCCGCCCTTGGCGTCGCCCTCTTGGTCGGCCTTAGGTCGAGGGCTCAGCTGGCTCGGCGAGCAACGCTCTGACCTTCGCGATGAGTTCCGGATCGTCCGGGGGGGTCTTGGGCCCGAACCGCGCGACCGCGTTGCCGTTGCGATCGACGAGGTACTTCGTGAAGTTCCAATCGGGCTCGACCCCGACGGGCTCGGGGAGCGATGCGAGCTTGGCGTAGAGCGGGTGCACCCCCCCACCGCCATCGGCCTTCACAACGACCTTCTCGAACATTGGGAAGGTGACGTCGAAGTTCGTCGAGCAGAACTCGGCGATCTCTTCGTTGGTGCCTGGCTCCTGGCCCATGAACTCGTTGGCCGGGAATCCCAGGACGACAAAGCCCTGGTCCTTGTGGTCGCGGTAGAGCTTCTCGAGGCCCGCGTACTGGGGCGTGAGGCCGCACTTGCTCGCGGTGTTGACGATGAGGATGACGTCGCCCTTGTAATCGGTGAGGTCGGTGGGAGTGCCATCGATGCGGTTGGCGGAGGTGTCGAGGACATATGCGGGGTCGCGGGGAGGGTCGGGCATGGGGGGGGCCTCATCGGTAGACGCTGAAGGCTGGGGCGGAGCGACGGCCGAGGGAACGCCATCGGCGGGGTCATCGGGGCGGCAGCCGGCCAGCGCGAAGAGCAGGCACGCCGTGGTGCAAGCGAAGCGAACGGCCGTGGGGGTCGTGGGCGCCATGGCGGGACTCCTGTGGGGTGGGCGGACGCACTGGAGTCTACCCGTTCGCGAGTTCCGCCCAGTCGTCGCTCAGGGCGGCGAAGATCAGGGTGTCGTCCCAGCGGTCATCGGCGCCGGGCAGAGGCCGCTCCTGCGCGAGCGTCGCCTCGTGGCGCAGGCCGATCTGCTCGGCGACGCGGCGCGAGCCCGCGTTGGCCGCACCGCAGCGCACCTCGATCCGGCGAAGGCCCAGGCCGCCCGAATCTCCCGGCGTGAACGCGTGATCGATCAGTGCGCGGGCCGCTTCGCCCGCGTAGCCCTGCCCCTCTGCCGGCGGGACGATCCAGTACCCGAGCTGGGCCTGCCCGGTCTCGCACCGGAACGAGTGCAGCCCGACCCCGCCGACCGCCTCGCCCGAACCGCGCTGGAACACGCCGTAGACCAGCTCGTCGGGGCGTTCGTCGGCGTGGCACTGCGTGTAGCGCCGGATCGATGCGGCGCACGCCCCAGCGTCGCGGTGGGCATCGACCCAGGGCATGGTCGGGCGGAGCGCATCGCGGTGGGTATCGATGAGCGCGAAGGCCTCGCTGACATCATCGTCACCCCACGGTCGCAGCAGCAGTCGCTCGGTCTCGACCCGGGGCTTGTGCCCGCGCGGGCAGCGCCACTCGCCCCGGCTCACCCCTCACCCCTTGCCGGGTAGTCCTTGTCGAGCACCCACCCGACGCTCTTTACGAAGTCCTTGAGGTCCGGGCGGCCGAAGGGCATCGAGTTGTACGCCGCGTAGTAGAGCGTCTGGTCGGGGCGAACGAGGAACAGGCCCGGCTCGGCGAACTCGGGCATCTCCTCGTCCTTGATCACCTCCGAGACGTAGAGCCCCCAGGCGTCCATCTGCTGTCGCGTGAGCCCGTAGCCGACCTGCACCTTCTCGATCCCCCACTCCTCGCGGGCCTTGCTCGCTTTGTCTTCGGTGTCGGCGCTGACGGCGATCACGTGCACGCCCTTCTCGCGGTAGTCGGCGGCGGCGGCGTCGAGGGTTTGCAGGTAGCTCTTGCAGACGGGGCAGTGCAGGCCGCGGTACACGACGATGAGCGTGAAGTTCTCAGGCGACTGGTCGGCGAGCGACCACTGCCCGCCCCCGACGGTGCTGACATCGAGCGGTGGGCATTTCACACGCGGCTTGAGCTGAGGCATGTCATTCCCTTTCGTCTGCGACAGCGGTCGTCGGTCATCTAGACTCTACGACGATGTACCACCTCCAGCGGACTGTCCGCTTCGCAATCAACGCGAATGGTGTCGATTGCCCGCAGGGCGGCGCGGGCGGTGCGCAGGTGGGCGTGAAGAACGGCTTCGGGGGCTCGCCGTCGATGGTTGGGCTTGGGCGGTATTACGAGGTGAGTGTCGGCGTGCGGGGTGAGCCCGATCCGAAGACGGGGTACCTCATCTCGATCAAGGACATCGACGCGGCGGTGCGATCGGCGGTGGTGCCGAGGATCGGTGAGGCGTGCGAGCGCGAGCCGACGCGTGAGCCCGCGACGCTGCTCGCGGAGCTGATCGATGCGGTGCGGGGCACGCTGCCGTGCGAGGTCGTCTCCCTGAACTGGCGGCTCACGCCGACGTACAGTGTCGAGATGACCGCCGAGAGCGCCACGACCTTTGTCCTTCGTCAGCAGTTCGACTTCGCCGCGGCCCACCGCCTGCACGTCGGGTCCATGAGCGATGAGGAGAACAGGGCCACCTTCGGGCGTTGCAACAACCCCTCGGGGCACGGGCACAACTACCGGATCGAGCCGGCGGTCGAGGTCGACCTCGGCGGTGGTTCCACGCCCCCACCGTTCACCCTCGCGGACCTCGAACGTGTCACCATCGAGACCGTTGTCGACCCGTTCGACCACACCCACCTCAATGAGGACACGCAAGAGTTTGGGTGGAGTACGGGGGTCAACCCCTCGGTTGAGCACATCGCGAGGGTGTTCTTCGATCGCCTCGCGCCGGCGGTCCTCGAAGCGAGCGATGGAAAGGCCCGCCTCCGGTCGATAACAGTGTGGGAGACCGACCGGACGAGCTGCACCTACCCGTCCGTGTAACGGTACCGATCTTGGACGGGTATTCGTGGGCCGGGCGGGCGCTGTCGCCCGGTAGCATGGGGGCGCTATGGGTATCGCGACCATCCTGCTCGACAAAGGGCTGATCACCCGTGAGCAGCTCGAGCTTGCGCTGAGCGAGCAGCGCGAGACGGGCGAGCGGCTCGACCAGGTCCTGATCCGCCTCGGGATGGTGAAGCCGGCGGATGTCACCCGCGCCATCGGCGAGCAGTTCGACATGCCCATCGTGGACCTCACGGAGGTGAAGGTCGAGGCGAGCGTGCTTGAGGCGATCCCGCCCCAGATCGTGTTCGGGCAGCGGTGCGTGCCCATCGAGAAGCGTCAGCACAACGGCTCGACCGGCCCCGGCAGCGCGACGCTCCGCGTGGCCACGTGCGACCCCTTCGAGCTCACCGTCTTCGATGAGCTGCGGTTGCTGACCGACTGCCGGATCGAGCTCGTGCTTGCCGACGAGGAAGACCTGCGCAACTTCATCAGCACCCACTACGGCGTGGGCGGCGACACCCTCGAGCAGATGGCCCGCGAGCGCGGCGATGGCGGCGTGGGCACGATCGACGAGGTCGAGGACGACGAGGAGCGGGCCCAGGAGGCGTCGGTCATCCGCCTCGTCAACGAGCTGCTGTTCGAAGCGGTGCAGAGCCGGGCGACGGACGTCCACGTCGAGCCCTACGAGCACCGCCTGATCGTGCGGTACCGGATCGACGGCCTGCTCCAGCGCGCCAATGTGCCGCCGAGCATCGGGCGCTTCGCTTCGGCGATCGTGAGCCGCATCAAGATCATGGCGAGCATGAACATCGCCGAGAAGCGCCGCCCGCAGGACGGGCGCATCACGCTCCGCCATAAGGGCGAGACGTACGACCTGCGCGTGAGCGTGATCCCGATGCTGTTTGGCGAGGGTGTCGTGCTGCGCGTGCTCAACAAGACCGCGGTGCTCATGGGCCTCGACGAACTGGGCATGCCCGAGGGCGTGCTCCAGCGCTGGGACGACCTGATCTCGCGCCCGCACGGCATCCTGCTCGTCACGGGCCCCACGGGCTCGGGCAAGTCCACCACGCTCTACGGCTCGCTCAACCGCATTGTGTCCGATGAGGTCAAGGCGATCACGGTGGAGGACCCGGTCGAGTACCACGTGCAGGGTGTGAACCAGATCCAGGTGAGCCACAAGGTGGGGCTCGACTTCGCGGCCGGGCTTCGGGCCATCCTGCGACACGACCCGGACATCGTGATGATCGGCGAGATCCGCGACAAGGAGACCGCGGAGGCGGCGGTGCAGGCTTCGCTCACGGGCCACCTGGTGTTCTCAACGCTCCATACGAACGACGCGGCCAGCGCGCTGCCGCGCCTGCTCGACATGGGCGTGGAGCCTTACCTCGTGGCATCGTCGATCGAGGGCGCGATGGCGCAGCGCCTCGTGCGCCGGGTCTGCCCGCACTGCGCCCAGGCGTATGAGCCGCAGGGCGCCGACATCCCCGAGGGCTTCGAGCCGCGGGAGGATGATCAGCTCGTCGTGGGCGAGGGGTGCAGGGTCTGCCTCAGCACGGGCTACCGCGGGCGCATCGGCGTGTACGAACTGCTCCGCATGACCGAGCCGCTCCGCGAGATGGTGATGAAGCACGCGAACGCGTCGTCGCTGGCCAACACCGCCCACGCCTCGGGCGACCTGACCTTGCTCCGTGAGGACGGCTTCGCGAAGGCCCGGCGTGGGCTGACGACGCTGAGCGAGGTGATGCGGGTGGCGAAGGCGTAGGGAGGAGCGGCCATGCTCAGCTTACAGTCTTATGTGGCTGGACTGGTGGGCGCTCTCGGATTAGCGATTCTGAGCGGTTGTGTTGCTGATGGCACCGAGCCAGCCGAGGTGGATGCACCCCCGGTTGTGAATACGCCTCAGCCCGCGTCGAGCCCCGAGACCCAAGTGTCCGAAGTTCGCGTCGAGCCGCCGCCGATCGAGCGGATGGGCGCATCGGCGTATCACGAGCCCATCAGAATCAGGTGGTACCCTACCTACCCTGGCTCCCTCGACGGGTTCGATGATCGGGCACGCGCGATGGCGGTGGGCCACCGGGCGCCATCCGTGGTTGGCGGCTTCGTCGGGCATGGCGGTGTGTACTTGGTGTTCTATGTCACGGGCGAGTCTGGGCGCGGTGCACTCGACCGCGCCCGCGACTTCAGCGATATGAAGTGTCTGGTGAGCCCGGACCACTTGGACGTGCAATCCGCCGATGGCACGACCATCCCACTGTTCCGACGCGAGATTGATCACAACAAGCCCTACAAGATGCTCCAGTTGAGGCACTACTACTCCCCGATCGACACGGGGAGGGGCTACCTCGCCGTCCAGTGCTTCCGCACCGCGGAGCCAATCGAACCGGGCGCCTATTCGCTGCGCCTCCACAGCATGGCGACCAGCCCGCACTCGATCTGCTACGAGTCCTACGGCCTGCCGACCGACGTCTGGCTCCCCATCCAGCTCGACGCCGCACCGCGCGAGGTCATCGAGACCGAGTGAGCGCAGCGTTTCTGGTAGCCTCATGGCTCCGTTCGCTTGAAACCGTGGCAGCACCCAGGGCCGGTCTGCGCCACTGTGGGTTTCAGGCCGTGAAGGAGGCTCACAATGAGGAAGCGCGCGATGCTTGCGTCGCTTGGCGGGGCGTTCGCCCTGCTGGGCGGTTGTGCCGATCTGCAATTGACGGAGGTGGGACCCGACCCGCTGCACTCGGGCGACCTCGCCCGGATGTACGACGGGCTGGGGGACCGGAGCTACCCCGTCACGACCGCGTCCCCGGAGGCCCAGGCGTACTTCGACCAGGGGATGGCGTGGCTGTGGGCGTTCAACCACGACGAGGCGACGCGTTCGTTCGCCCGCGCGGCCCAGCTCGACCCGACGTGCGCGATGGCGTGGTGGGGCGTGGCGTTCAGCGAGGGGCCCAACTACAACGACCCGATGCCCAACGCGCAGCGCGAGCGTGCGGCGTGGGACGCGGCGCAGCGGGCGGTCGCCGAACTCGACAGTGAGACGCCCAAGGAGGTCGCGCTCGTGCACGCTCTTCAGGCGCGGTACGACGGGGATGCGCACCAGGACCGCTCGGCGCTGAACCGGGCGTGGGCCGACGCGATGGGCGATGTGTGGTGGTCGTACCAGGGCGACCCGACCATCGGCGCGCTCTACGCGGAAGCCATGATGAACCGGCGCCCGTGGGACCTGTATGCGCTCGACCGGACGCCTCACGAGGGGACATACCAGATCGTGGATGTGCTCGCGCATGCGCTCGACATCGATCCTTATCACCCCGGCGCGAACCACCTGCTGATCCACGCGGTCGAGCCGAGTGCCAACCCGGATCGGGGTCTCGCGGCGGCCGACCGCCTGTGCGACCTCGTGCCCGGCAGCGGGCACCTGCGTCACATGCCGACGCACATCTACGTGCAGACGGGGATGTGGCAACGCTCGATCGATCAGAACCTGCTCGCGATCGAGCAGGACCGGAAGTACATCGCCGAGGCGCCGCCGCAGACCATCCAGGTTGGGTACATGATCCACAACGCCCACATGCTCGCGTTCAGTGCGATGATGGTCGGGCAGGAGGAGGTCGCGATGGACGCGGCCCGGCGCATGCAGGAGATCCTGCCCGAGTGCGTCGAGGCGGGAGCGCGCATGGGCGGCCAAGGCCCGACGCTCGAACAGGTCATGACCCAGTTCGCGATCTACATCGACCCGTTCTACAGCACGGTCTACGACGTACAGCGCCGATTCGGGCGCTGGGACGACCTGATCGCGGAGCCCGCGCCGCCCCACATGTTCCCGATCTCGACGGCGAACTGGCACGCGTACCGCGCTGTCGCGTTCGCGGCCAAGAAGGACTTCGAGAGCGCTGAGGCGGAACTCGATGCGTTCCGCGTCGCGGTGAAGGACGTGCCCGTGGACCTGCCGTTCTTCGCCGAACTGCAAGTGGAAACGATCCTCGAGGTGGCGGACTACTTCGCCGCCGGCGAGATCGCGCTGCAGAAGGGCGAGTGGGAGCGTGCCGCGGCGCTGCTGTCGGAGGGCGCGGTGGTCGAGGACAGGCTCAACTACGGCGAGCCGCCCCAATGGCTCATGCCCATCCGCCACCCGCTCGGCGCGGTGTACATGAAGATGGGGCGATATGAGGACGCTGAGGCCGTCTATCGCGAAGACCTGAGGAAGTGGCGCGACAATGGGTGGTCGCTCTACGGGCTGGCCCGCGCGCTCGAGGAGCAGGGCCACGAGACCGAGGCGGAGCTGACGATGTCGCGCTACCGGACGATCTGGGCCAACGCGGAGGAGGAGACGGAGACGAGCTGCAAGTGCATCCCGAAGACGTGAGTGCTCGGCCCCTGGCTCTCATTCAACGGACAAGGCCCGGCACTCGCGTGCCGGGCCTTTGTCGTCAGAAGCGGGTGAGGCGATTCGAACGCCCGACATTCACGTTGGCAACGTGACGCTCTACCACTGAGCTACACCCGCGGATTGTGGCCCCGAGCGGAGATCGCCCGGTGCGGAGAGAAAAGTAGGTCGGGCGGTCGGGAGTGTCAATCCAGCGGGCACCAGTGAGATCGGGGGGCCTGCGCGGGTCGTGCGGGCGAGGGTGGGTCACTCCGCCTTGCCGCTCGCTCTCTTGATGGCGTCCACCACCTGTCCCGAGGTGTAGCCGTTCTTGACCCACGGGCCATCCTCGAGGCCCGGGCCCCAGATCACGAGGAGCGGGATGCCCGTCTGGCCCAGCTCCTTCATCAGATCCCACCCGGGCGCGGAGTCGGCCGTGTTATCCGCTTTGAGAGCAATCACCTCGGGCGAAGTCAGCAGCCCGCGCACGGGCTCCTGCGTCAGGATTGTCGCCTCGAGCCACCTGCACGTCAGGCACCATTCAGCGGTGAACTCCACGACCACAACCTCACCCGACTCGCGCGCGGCGGCGAGCACGTCAGGCTCGTAGGGGATCCAGAAGTCGTTCGACGCCTTGATGGTCGAGTCGACGGCGTAGGCGGTCGCCACGCTGGCGATGAAGAGGCCGATCAGGCCGAACACGGCTCGGTTGACCAGGTGCTTCGAGAGCTGGAACGTCCGGACGAGGAGCCACCCGCCCGCCATGACCGCGAGCACGCCGATCGCCCAGAACTTCACCTGGCTCGTCCACCACGGGAGCGACTTCTTGAGGTCGATGCTGCCCGCGGCGTAGGCGTCGAACGCCGAGCCCACGAAGTAGACACCCGCGGCCAGCAGCAGCAGGCCCATGACCTGCTTGACAAGATCACTCGCGGGCCCGGTGCGCGGCACGCGCGACACGAGCGATGGCTTGGCGGACAGGATGAGGTAGGGCGACGCCATGCCGAGCCCGATGCCCGCGAAGACCGCGAGGATCGCGACCTTGGGCATGGTCGCGGCGCCCGCGAGCAGCGCGCCCGCGACGAACCCGAAGCAGGGCAGGCCGAGCACGCCCGTCATCACGCCGAACATGAACGAGCCGCCCGGGGAGTCGGCCTTGGGGTTCACCGCGTAGACCTTCTGGGGCAGCGTGATGCTGAAGAAGCCCATGATGCCCACGCCCATCGCCACGATGAGCAACCCGATGACGAGCGTGACCCACCAGATGCCGAAGAGGCGCGAGGGGTCGGCCCACCCCGTCGCGACCGCGGCGAGCACGCCCAGGGCGAGCCAGAAGCCGACCACGCCGCCGGCCATCCAGAGCCCGAGGTAGAGGCTCCGGGCGGCGGACCCCGCATGGGAGGTGATCGTCATGATCTTGATGGGGATGACGGGGAGGACGCATGGCGTGAGGTTGAGGATCGCGCCGCCGAGGACACCAAGCAGCGCGAGCACGATGAGGCCCGCAGCGGAATCGGCGGGCGGGATCGTGATGCCGAAGAACGAGCGCCCTGCGCCGCCCTCGCTCGCGGCGTCCTGGCCGAGCAGGTCAGGCTGTTCCGCGATGACGAAATCGCCCAGAGCGGTGTCGTCGAAGCCCTCGAATGCCCCGTCTGTGTGGGTCTGAGCGGGCGCCCCCGCGTCGATCGTGAGTTCGACGGACGTACGCACGTCTTCTGGCTGGATGCACGTGATGTCGTTGCACGCCTGGAAGTACGCGCGCACGGGAACCGTCAGCGGGCCCTCGGGGGCATCGGCGTTGATCTGAATCGGGATGTACGCGATGGCGGTGCCGCCATAAGTCGGGATGAGTTGCTCGTAGCCCGCGACCTTGGCTTCGTAGAGCTTGGGCCACTGCATAGCCCCCACGCGGAGCGGCAGGTCCGAGGCATCGATCAGGCCTATCTCGGTCCGATAGGCGAACTCGGCGATCTCTTTGGGCAGCACGTCCTGAGCTACAGACGGCCAAGCGTGCCACCCATCGGCGAACTGGAGCGTGACCGCGATCACCGTGAGTTGGCCCGGGGCGACGCTCTGCGCCGACGCCTCGGCGGTGACGGTGACTTCCTTCTCGCCGTCGGGGGGGAAGCCGAAGTCGTCGAAGTCCTGGGCGAGTGCCGGGGCGGTCAGGAACGCCGCGGCTACGAGGGCGAGGCATCGGCGCAGGGTCGGTCTGATTCGCACGTGGGGTTCTCCGTTGGGCATCCGCAGAGGATATGTGTGCGGGGTGAATGCCGCGACGGTCGGCGTTGTTCCCCGCCCTCCATGAGGCGGTCGCGCGGGTGACCCCCCGGTTACCAGCCGGTGCGGGTTCCCCCCCGCCCCAGAGTGGGCGGGTCGCCCGCGGGTTGACCTGAGGCGGGCGGGCGATAGGGCCGATAGCGGGTGGGAGCCCCGCGCGTCGGGGCGCGGGGAGATCTGCCGACGTGGACATGCTCGACCAGAGTGAAGTTGACTCGCTGCTCGCGGCGGTCGAGACGCCTAGTGCCGACGCCGGCGCGCTCGACCTGGACGTTCAGGAGTACGACTTCCGCCGTCCCGAGCGCGTGGGCAAGGACCAGATGCGGGCGCTGCAGACGCTGCACGATGCGTTCGCGCGGAACCTGGGCGCGGCGCTGTCGGGCTTCCTGCGGACGATCGTCGAGATCAAGCAGAGCTCGTGCGACCAGATGACCTACTCGGAGTTCACGTCGGGTCTGCCCAACCCGACGAGCTTCAACCTGTTCAGCGCCGACCCGCTCGAGGGCCAGATGTGCCTCGAGATCAGCCCGCTGATCGTGTACCCGATCATCGACCGCCTGCTGGGCGGGTCGAGCCAGGACCTGTTCGTCCCTCAGCGCCCGCTCACGCAGATCGAAGCGGGCCTGATCTCCAAGATCACCTCGCGCGCGATGGATGCGTTGAAGGAGGCGTGGGCGGGGGTGCGCGAGATCAACTTCAAGATCGGGGAGATGGAGTCGAACCCGCAGCTCGTCCAGATCGTGCCGCCCAACGAGGTCGTCGTGGTCGTGGGCTTCGAGGTGCGCATGGGAACCCGCGCTGGCACGATGAACCTGTGCATCCCGTTCAACGTGATCGAGCCCGTTGTCGCGGACCTGGCATCGCAGAACTGGTTCCTCTCCGACCGTGCGGGCGATCGCGAGACGTTCGCTCGGCAGGTGCGGACCCACCTGAACCCGGCGCCGCTCGCCGCGAACGTCGTGCTCGCGGAGACCACGATCTCCGTCTCGGACCTCATGAACCTCGCGGTGGGCGACGTCATCATGACAGACACCGAGTTCACGGAGCCCTGCCAGCTCCGGGTCGAGGGCCAGCCGAAGATGCTCGCCCACGTCGGGCAGCACCGCGGCAAGCGGGCCATCCGGGTGGTGAGCGAGATCGAGCGCCCCGCGCCGATCGTGCCCGAGGCCTCGCCGGGCAGCCAGGCGGCGGCCTGACGACCACCTATGCCGGACGCTCCGGCAACGGGAACGACATCGCGAGCGTCGATGGCATGGGCGGGTCGTCAAGGACCACCCTCAGGCAGCGGAATCCCTGAGCGCGCCACCCCGCCCGGTCGAACGCGCGGGCGATGTTGTTGCAAGAGGGGGCGTCGGCTCTGCCGGCGCCCCCTCTCTCGCTGGGTCGGCGCCCTATCGGTTGCAATCCGTGCCGAACACGCTCAGGACCGCGTTGAGGTCGTTGGAATCGGTGTCGTTGTCGAAGTCGAGGTCGGTCGGGCAGACGTCGTCGAGGCCTGCGCAGAGGTCGCCGCACGCGAAGATCGCCTCGCCGACGCAGACCCCATCCCACGCGATCTGGCAGCAGAAGGGGTCGATGTCGCAGACGATCGCCTCGCACTCCGGGTCGTCGCACCCCGGTGAGCCGTTGTCGAAGCAGCAGTCGCTGTCAGGCACGGTCGTGCCGCACCCGAAGGCGCCGAGCACGAGGTTGAGGTCCGTGGAATCCACGACCGAGTCACCGTTCACGTCGCCCGGGCATGGCGGGCCGATGTCGAGGATGGAGATGGAGTCGTCGTTGCGGTTGGTGATGAACAGGCGGTCGTCTCCGCCCGCGAACGTCATCTCCTCGAGCGGCGGGATCCAGACCTGGTCGTTCTCCATGACGTCGCAGACGGCGAGGAAGCCCTCGAGCGATGTGGGCGTGCGCACGATGAGGCCGCCGTTGAACTGCGCGAAGACCTCGCCCTCGTGCAGCTCCGCGTGTCGGCCGAGGAAGCCCGGCGCGGGCAGCGTGTCGAGCAGTTCGCCGGTCGCGAGGTCGTAGGACTTGATCGACTCGTTGAACACGACGAAGACCTTGCCATCGCCCGCGAGCACCTCGACGGCGCACTCGCCCGCGACGCTCATCTGGTAATCCTTCTCCAGGGTCGCAGCATCGAACACGGAGAAGTTGGGGCCGAAGGCGCCGCACGTGGGGGCGTTGAGCCCGACGCCCAGCACGACGATCTTGCCATCGGCGAAGACGAGGCGGTTGGGGAGGAACTCGAGGTCGGTGATCGTCGTGATGAGCGACTTGGTGGCGATGTCCACGACGTCGATCGTGTCCTCCCACATGTGGATGACGAAGATGCGGCCCGCGCCATCCGGGAACATGATGTTGCCATAGCTCCACTGCGTGACCTTCGCGGGGAGGTCGAGGGTCTGCCACTCGCCACCCGCCAGGTCGCGGTAGTAGAGCGGCGTGCGGTCCTGGTTGATGACGAAGATCTCGCCGTCGACGACCGCGACGTCCACGGGATCGACGGGCGCATCGATCGTGCCTTCGACGAACTCGGCGCCGGGCGTGGCGATGTTCACGACGTGGATGGTCCAGGGGGCATCGGGGCCGTTCTCGCCCACGTAGAGCAGGTCGCCATCGCGGTAGATGGGGCCCGTGTTGCCGATGGCGCTCAGGACGGAGGCGCACCCACCACTCCCGTCACCCTGGAGGGCTTGCCCCGGCGCGACGGCGCTCTGGGCGTGAATGGGCGGCAAGAACGCCTGTTCGAACGGTGAAGCGACAAAGCCATCGGCTGTCGCAAGCGTGGACGCGGAAGCGACAAACACGACGCTCGCCAGTGCCAGTACGGGCATGATCAATCTCCCCTCGTGCGGTACCCTCAGGACTCCAAGGTAAAGAGTACCCCGCGCGCCGGCCTCCGCAAGACCAGTTTCTGGGTGCTGCGGGGCCGACTGCGGTATAACCACGCCCATGAGTGAAGAACCAAAGGTCATGCTTTGCCCTGGGCAAGGGGCGCAGGCGGTCGGGATGGGTCGGGCGTGGTTTGAGGGTGTGCCCGTCGCGGCCCAGACCTTCGGGTCCGCCGATGAGATCCTGGGCGACCGCTTGGGTGCGAGGCTCTCCACCATCTGCTTCGAGGGTCCGGAGGACCTGCTCAACCGCACCGACGTCGCCCAGCCCGCGATCTACGTCACGAGCGTTGCGTGCTACCACGCGCTTTTCTCCGACGTGAACCGCTCGACGCTCGCCGCGACCGCCGGGCTCAGCCTGGGCGAATACACCGCGCTGCACCTCGCGGGGGTGTTCTCGTTCGCCGATGGGCTCGAGCTGGTCACGCTCCGCGGCCGGGCCATGCAGGACGCTGCGGAGGCGTCGTCGGGCGGGATGCTTGCGTTGATTGGCGCGGACGAAGCGCAGGCGGACGAGGTGTGCGCGAAGGCGGCGGGGTCCGATGTGTTGGTGCCCGCTAACTTCAACGCGCCGGGGCAGATCGTCCTGAGCGGCCACGCCAGCGCGTGCGAGCGGGGCGAGGCGGTCGCCGCCGAGATGGGGCTCCGTGCGACGCGCCTGAGCGTCGCTGGGGCGTTTCACTCGCCCCTCATGGCCCCCGCGGCCGACCGCCTGCAAGAGGCGCTCGAGGGCGTGTCGTGGTCCGAGCCCGCGTGCCCCGTCTTGTCGAACGTCACCGCCCGACCGCACGAGGCCGAGGGCGGGCAACCCATGGCCGCCTCGATCGGTAAACGTCTGGTGGAACAACTCACGCATCCCGTGCGTTGGGCCGAGTCATGCCAATGGCTCGTCGAGCGCGGGGTGGGCGAGTACCATGAATTGGCACCCGGTCGGGTCCTGGCCGGGCTGATGCGTCGAATCGACCGTCAAACGAAAGTGCAAAGCCATGACAAGCCCGAAGATTGATTTCACCAAGGCAGCGCAGGCGGCGACCGCCCTCGCGGCGATTTCCATGAGCACGATGCTCATCGCCGGCTGCGCCGAAGAGCCTCCCCCCCCACCGCCGCCCAAGAAGGCGCCGCCCCCGCCGCCGCCGCCACCGGATCCCATGGAGAACGTCACGCTCCACGAGAAGGTGACGTTCCCCGCGGAACTCGAGCCGCCGTCACCCGAGGTCGCGATGGCGATCGCGGCGTTGGCCAACGCGTTTGCCGCGGGCGATGACGAGGCCCTGCGCGGCGCGATCGTTGACAGCGATCACAGCATCCTCGATGCGCTGATCGCCGCGGGCATGTGGGGCGACAACACCGAGTCGATCGAAGCGGTGCGCGTCTGCGCCCTTGATGACAACGGCGAGAGCACCAACGTTGGCATCGGCATCCAGGACAACCGCGGGGCGTACCTCCTTGCGTGGGAGACGGGCAGCGACAAGGGGTTCAAGTGGCAGTCGATGGACATCGAGTTGCAGACCGCAACGCGCGTGTCCGAACTCGATGGCGCCTCGCTCCTCCCTCGCCACGTCGGGGAGGCCAAGAAGTTCCTCGTGGTCCTCGAAGAGGAGGACGCGAAGCGGAACAGCGGGGCCGACAGCGGCGGCTC
The DNA here is from genome assembly GCA_965228605.1 of Phycisphaerales bacterium. Classification (GTDB taxonomy): domain Bacteria; phylum Planctomycetota; class Phycisphaerae; order Phycisphaerales; family UBA1924. The sequence goes on along the minus strand of OZ245825.1, from coordinate 869,034 downwards.
CACGACCTCGCCCGGGAACGCCCCCAGCGGCCCCGGGGGGCGCAAGCCCAAGCGGAAGATCCGCTAGACGGACCCGCCGTCCAATCGTGATAGAATCAGACGCGAGCCTCCCCCATCGGGAGGCTCGCTGTCTTCCGCACTTGGAAGGAGTGGTGATGACAGAGACTGAGAAGCGTGTGGCGGTGGTGACGGGCGCGAGCCGGGGCATCGGGCGTGCGATCGCCGAGCGTCTGGCGTCCGACGGTCGCCACGTCGTCCTTGTGGCCCGGTCCGAAGGCCCGCTCAAGGACCTGGCGGGCACGATCGAAGCGAACGGCGGGTCGGCGAGCGCCGCCGCGTGCGACATGAGCGATCGTGGCGCGATCGCCGCGATGATCGAGGGCGTGGCGAAGGAGCACGGGCGCCTCGACATCCTCGTGAACAACGCGGGCATCACGCGCGACAACCTCGTCCTCCGGATGAGCGATGAAGAGTGGGACGACGTGATCAACGTGAACCTGACGGCGCCGTTCGTGGCGTGCCGGGCGGCGGCGCGCCCGATGATGCGGGGCAAGTTCGGTCGGATCGTGAACATCGCCTCGACGTCGGGCGTGGTGGGCAACGCCGGGCAGGCGAACTACGCCGCGGCGAAGGCGGGGCTTATCGGACTGACAAAGAGCCTGGCACGTGAGTTGGGGGCCAAGAACATCACCGCCAATGTGATCGCGCCGGGCTTCGTCGAGACCGACATGACCGCCGCCCTGGGGGACGCCCTCAAGGAACAGGTGCTCACGGGGATGGCCCTGCGTGAGCTTGGGAAGCCCGCGGACATCGCCTCGATTGTCGCGGCGGTAACGGGCGACGACGCCCGCTACCTGACGGGTCAGGTGGTCTGCGTGGATGGCGGCCTGACGATGTGCTGAAGGGGCCTGTTGGTCCAGAGTCGACATGTGGGCTATATTGGCGATTCGCCCGCACGCCCCGTAGGGCGGCGCACCGCAACGGAGTACCGACGTGACCGAGCAAGAGATCGAATCGAAGGTCATCGACATCGTGTCCGAGCAGATGGGTGTTGAGCGCGAGAAGCTCAACCGCACCACGAGCTTCGTGAACGACCTGAACGCCGACAGCCTGGACCAGGTCGAGCTCGTCATGGAGTTCGAGGACCGGTTTGAGACGACGATCCCCGACGAGCACGCGGAGAACATCCGCACGGTCGGCGAGGCCATCGAGTTCATCAAGAAGGCCAAGGACGAGGCGGCCTGAACCGGCTCGCGCGCCGCATCGGGCGTGACCGGCGCGACCAAGGGATTGCGCCGTGCGCGCGCCTCGGGCGCGCTCGCGACGCTGAGCGGGAGTTGCGATGGGCCAGGGCATGAACAGGGTTGTGGTCACGGGCATCGGTGCTGTGACCAACATAGGCCACGACGCCCCCGCGACATGGGACTCCATGGTGCAGGGGCGTTCGGGGATCGCGCGCATCGAGGGTGAGGATTTCGCCCGGTTCCCCGATGAGAGGTGGGCGGTGAAGATCGCCGGCGCCTGCCGCGGGTGGACGCCCGATCGCCTGGACCACCGCGAGGCGCGGAAGATCGACCGCTTCGCCCAGCTCGGCATCTGCGCGGGCATCGAAGCCGTCGAGTCCGCGGGCATCGACTTCGACAAGGTCGACCCGACGCGTTGCGGCTCGATCGTGGGCTCGGGCGTGGGCGGGATTTCGACCATCGCCGAGGGCCTCGAGAAGATGCACGACAAGGGGCCCGACCGCCTCAACCCGTTCACCGTGCCGCGCCTGATGGCCAACGCGATCGCGGGCGACCTCTCGATCCGCTTCAACCTCCAGGGGCACTCGGACTCACACACCACCGCGTGCGCCTCGTCGGGCCATTGCATCGGGCACGCGATGAAGCTGCTGCGGGCGGGCGAGCAGGACCTGATCGTCGCGGGCGGCTCCGAAGCGGCGATCACCCCGCTCTGCCTCGGCGCCTTCATGGTGATGAAGGCGCTCTCGACGCGCAACGACGACCCGGAGCGGGCCTCGCGCCCCTTCGATCGCGACCGCGATGGGTTCGTCCTCGCGGAGGGCGCCGCGATCCTCGTCCTTGAGACCGAGGCGCACGCCAAGGCCCGCGGGGCGACGATCCTGTGCGAACTCGTCGGCTTTGGCGCCTCGTCCGACGCGTCGCACATCACCGCGCCCGACCCCGAGGGCTCGGGCGCCGCCCGCGCCATGACGCTCGCCCTCAAGGACGCGGGCCTCAACCCCGACCAGGTCGACTACATCAACTCGCACGGCACCTCGACCCCGCTCGGCGACGCCGCGGAGGTCAGCGCCGTCACCCGGATCTTTGGCGATCACGCGCGGAAGTCGGCGGGGGGCAAGCTGCTCATGTCGTCGACCAAGTCGATGACGGGGCACTGCCTGGGCGCTTCGGGTGCCGTCGAGATGGCGGCGTGCGTCGGCGCGCTGCGCCACAACGTCGTCGTCCCGACCATCAACTGCGACAACCCGGACGACGAATTCGACATGGACTTCGTCGCCAACACGCCCCGCGACGCCAAGATCACCTACGCGATGAACAACACCTTCGGGTTCGGCGGGCACAACGTGGCCCTGCTCGCGGGGGCCTACACGGGGTAAGGCTGGCCCGCCCTGTTGGGGGGACGCCCGCACGCGGTCGCCGGCCCCGTGGGCAAGCCCGCACGTGATCGGGTCGATACGCCTTGCATGGCGAGCGGGGTTGATCGCGTTCTTGGGATCGAGGTGACGGTGAGCGTGCGCCTGGGCGAGCGGTCCCTGTCGCTCGCGGAGGTCGTGGGCCTCGTGCCGGGGTGCATGATCGAACTCCCCAACACCGTCGACGACCCGCTCGAGCTGTGCATCGGCGACAAGGCGATCGGCGCGGGCTCGGCGGTCAAGGTCGCGGAGAACTTCGGCCTGCGGGTCAGCTTCATTGGCGACCCGCGCGCCCGGGTTCAGGCGATGGTGGGCCAGGGCACGGCTCCCCAAGCCGCCGCCGCACCGCCGCCCCGACCCGACGAAGACGCGGAACTCTCGGCCCTCGCCGACGCGCTGCTCGCGGACCAGTAAACAGGGTCCCCACAACGCACCCTTCGACTTGTGAAGGCGGCGTTCACACGTCAGGATGGTGGCTTGGCAGGCGCTCCCCGTCCGGGTGTGCGCCTTGAGAGGAGGCCCCACGCATGCCCGACCCAGAACCCCCCCACGCCACGCCCGAGGCGGGTGGGACGACCATCCCCCCCACCGCCCCGACAGGCCCGATCGCTGATCCCGCGGGACCGCGCGGCGGCTACCGCGAGGTGACCGTCGCCGCGATCCTGTTCGCGGTGGTGATCGGCGTGGTGATGAACGCTGCGATCACCTACGCGGGGCTCAAGATCGGCTTCACGATCGGCGGCTCCGCGATCGCCGCGGTCCTCGGGTTTGGCGTGCTCCGGGGCATCCTCCGCAAGGGGACCATCCTCGAGACCAACATCGCCCAGACCGCGGCATCCGCGATCAACACGTCGAACTCGGGTGTGATCTTCACGGTGCCCGTGCTGCTCCTGCTCGGCTACCAGCTGTCGGTCAGCAGCGTCGATTTCTGGCTCATCACGCTCGCGTGCCTGGCGGGCGCGATCCTGGGCACCGCGTTCATCATCCCGCTCCGCAAACAGATGATCGACATCGACCGCCTGCGTTTCCCGACGGGGACGGGCGTGGCGGTGATCCTGAAGTCGCCGGGCGCCGGGGCCGCGAAGTCGGTGGTGCTCGTGGGCGGCATCCTGATCGGGATGCTCATCTTTCTCCCTGTCGGGCTCCCGCAGCTCGGCGATACGCTGGTCGCCAAGGCCGCCGCGGCGGGGCAGACGAGCGGGCTCGGCGAGGCGCTCGCGGGCTTCAGCTACACCAACCTGGGCAACGCGTTGTTCGGCGGCGGGCAGCACGTCCTCGTTGGCGAAGAGTTCAACGCGGGCCACGCCCTCGGGCTGCCCGCGCAGTTCGAGTTGATCTTCGCGGTGGCGCCGTTCGCGATCGGTGCGGGGTTCATCACGGGGCGGCCCGGCCTGCTCGTGCTCGCGGGCGGGATCCTGGCGTACTTCGTGCTGACGCCCGTGGCGTACGCGATGGGGTGGATGCCGGGCTCGGTGTCCGCTGCTGAGGCGCCGGGGTACGGCTTCCAGGCATTCAACCGACCGCTGGGGATCGGCCTGCTGCTTGGCGGCGCGATGATGGGCGTGGTGTCGTCGTTGCCCGCGATCCGGGAGGCGCTCAAGAGCGTCGCCGCCTCGCGCAAGACGGGCGGCGGGAGCGACGAGCTGAGCATCCGCCCGCTCATCTTCGCCGCGATCGGAGCGCTGGTGCTGCTCTTCGTCGCCGCGGACTTCACGGGCAGCAAGCCGCTCAACGCGGGCGGCTTCGATCCTGTGACGCAGGTCCAGCTTGGCGAGCAGACCGTCGAGTCGGAGTACAAGGGCTACAACCTGTCGTTCACGGGCGAGGACACCCGCACCGAGTTCGCATCGTGGACGCCCGACCAGAAGGACGGCTACCTCGCCACGCAGAACGCCAAGCCCGGCCTGCTTTCGGGGCTGCCCTCGCACGTGCGGGCGGCGATCATCGCGGTCGTCGGGGCGCTGTGGATCTGGTTCGCGGGCATCATCATCGCGCAGTGCACGGGCATGACCGATTGGTCGCCCATCTCGGGCATGGCGCTGCTGACCGTTGTGCTCATCATGCTGTTGGCAGGCACAGGGTCGGTCGTCGGCGCTGTGCTGATCGGCGCGGCGCTGTGCGTCGCCATCACGCTCGCGGCGGACATGATGTCGGACCTGCGCACGGGGCACCTGGTGGGCGGCCTGCCACGCCGCCAGCAGATGGTCGAGCTGGGCGTCGTCTGGATCGGTCCGGCGATCGCCATGCTCACGGTCATCGTGATCGCGGGCGCAAACCTCAAGCTCGGCGGGCCCGCCATCGGCCCGGGCGCGCCCAACGGCGCCGTCGCGCCGCAGGCCCAGGCGCTGCAGGCGGTCATCACGGGCGTCCAGGGCGGCGAGATGCCGTATGCCCTCTACGGCTTCGGCGCGCTGCTCGGCGCACTGCTCGGCATCGGCGCCTTCTCCGGGCTCGGCGTGCTGGTCGGCCTCTCCATGTACCTCCCCTTCCAGTACATCGCGACCTACGGCATCGGGTGCATCGTCCAGATGGTGCTGAGCAAGACCGCCGGGCGGCGCTGGTGCGAGGAATGGGGCGTGCCCATGGCCGCGGGGCTCATCGTCGGTGAGTCGATCCTCGCGCTCGTCATCAACTTCATCGTGCTCATCGTCGGCTAACGGAAGGACCACACCCATGAAGCTCCTCGGCTACCTGCTCATGACCGTGTTCCTCTGCCTGGGGACGATCAGCGCGACGACCTCGTACGTGCCGTCCAAGGACGGCGCGGTGGAGTCGCTCACGCTCAACGCCGAAGCCGGCGCAGCGCGGCTCGACCAGGCGGCGCTCGACGCCGCGAAATCGCGCCCCGCCTCGGCGTTCGACCTGATCGGCGTGATGCGCGACCGCAAGATCGGGCGCCCCATCATCGAGTACCGCCTGCTGGGCGACCGTGGCGAGGCCATCGCCGCCGAGCCGGGCGTGGGCGTCATCGCCCTCGCGCCGGGCGCCGATGGCTCGACGGGCTGGCTCGTGCTCGATGGGCTGTCGCGCAGGCAGCTCACGCAGATCGAGGAGATGGCCGGCGCTGCGCCCGAAGACGCGACCCCGATCACGGTCGAAGACGGGCGCGCTTCCACGCCGCTCGCGGTCCCCGATGCGGCGATCCGCTCGGGCGACTGGCCCACGGTGCTGAGCTTCCTCTCGGTCGTGTCGCTGCCCGATGGCGCGCTCCAACCGCCCGATGATGCGCCCGAAGACACCACCGCCCGCCTCGACGCATCGGGCGTGGTCGTGACGGGCGCCGCCGGCGCGCCCGACGCGGTCCCCCTGGCCAAGGGCAACGACCGCCTCGCGGGCGAGGTGCTGGCCGCGGTCCGCGGCTCGTCTGACGGGCGTGTCCGCGTCAAGTCGTTCAGCTTTGCGCGCTGGGACCTGTGGTGGCTCTTCGCGCTGTCGGTATTGGGGCTCATCGTGGGCGGGCTGCTCGTGCGGACGCAGACCAAGCGGGAGATCGCCGCGAAGGCCGCGGCCGACGACAAGAGCCCCGAGTCCCCCACCGCCGCGATCGCCCACATCACGGGCGGCCTGCGCGGGCTCCGCGCGGAGCTCGATGGCATCCACGATGTGGAGTCGCGTCTCGACCGGATCGTGCGCACGCTCGGGGAGATGCAGCAGACGCACATCGCCGCGGTCGTGGGCGGGCGGGCGACGCTGGTCGGGAAGCTCGGGCTGGGCGGGTTCGCGGAGTTCATGGACCGCTTCTCCGTCGCTGAGCGCCAGATTAACCGTGCGTGGTCCGCGGCCGCCGATGGGGCGCACGAGGAGGCCCTCGCGAGCCTCGATCGTGCGATCTTGATCACCCCGGAAGCCGAGGCCATCCTCCGCGCATAATCTGTCTCTGGAGGTGAGATGCGTGAGGAGCCCATCGAAGTGACCATCACAGAAGAAATGAACGCCCTGCGGGCGTCCCTGAACCGCATGGCCAACCAGGTCGAGACCCGCGTGCAGGCCACGCTCGACGCGTGGCTCAACCACCAGTCCGACCTCGCGGACTCGGTCCGCCACGCCGACGACGAGATCGACCAGCTCGAGCTCGACCTCGAGGCCCAGTGCATGGAGATCATGGTCCGCCAGCAGCCGGTTGCGCGCGACATGCGGTTCCTGATCGCCTCGCTGCGCATCATCCACGCGCTCGAACGCATGGCCGACCTGGCCCGCTCGATCAGCAAGCGCGTGATGAAGCTCGAACGGGGTGAGAGCGTTGTCCCCCCGCCGGTGGCCCAGCCGATGGCCCAGACCGTCCGCGGGATGACGCGCGACCTCATCGTCGCCCTGCGCGACCTCGACGTCGAGACCGCCGCGAAGATCCGCCTGACCGACCGCGCGGTGGACCGCTACAACAAGGATGTGTTCCGCTGGGCCGCCGAGCGCGTCGGCGCCGACCCGGACGGCGCCGAGGACTACCTCAACACGCTCATCCTGTGCCGGAACCTGGAACGCATCGGCGACCTCGCGGCCAACGCCGCGGAGGACATCATCTTCGCGGTCGAGGGCGATGTGGTGCGGCATACGCCGCCCGAGCCGAGCCCGACGTGAGTGTGGCCGGGTCGCGGGGTTCGGGCCTCGGGGTTCGTGGTTCGGGGTTCGTGGTTCGGGAGGGTCTGGGGTTTGGGGCTTCGGGTCTGGGGTGCCTTGGCGTACGCGGCTTGCATCCCTTGCTCTCCCCTTGGGGGAGAGGCCAGGTGAGGGGTCACAGACCAACGCGAGCGCAGCGAGCCTCCACACATCGAAACAGGGCGCAGCCCGTAAGGCCGCGCCCCGTGCGCCTTTCATCGTCTGGCCCCCTGCCATCTGGCCATCTGATCAGGCCGCCAGGCTGAGCCCCTCGCCCTCGCCGCTGTGCTGCGACTGGCCCGAGCCGCTGGCGCCCGCGCCCATCACGATCAGCGTCGTCGCCCAGCTGCTGTAGCGGCTGGGGTCGTTGAACGACCCGGCCCCGCCTGCGCCGCGCACCGCGCGGACGCGGTAGTGGGCCTTGGGCGTGCCGTTGGGCAGCGTGTTGTCGTCGAAGAAGCGGTTGGCGACCGAGCCGATGGGGGTCCAGTCGCTCTCGATCGGCGTGTCGGCGAAGCTGCGCTGCACTTCGTAGAAGGTGCGGTTGGCCAGCGTGCCCTCCCACGCGAGGTTGACGACGCCCATGTTGCTCAGCGCGATGGTGAGCGAGCGCGGCGTGACGGGGGCGGGCGTCGGGCTCGGCGGCGCGGGCGGGCTGATCTGCGCGATGGCGTAGACGTCCTCGTTGCCGGTGTGGTCGGCGAAGCCCTTGATGATGGAGACGAGGCCCTGGGCCGAGTCGCGCGCATCGAAGAGCGCGTTGTTCCAGGTGAGGGTCGCGGCCTTCGACGCCTGCCGGGCCGCTTCGGCGGCCTCGTACGCGTTGCGCGCCGCGACGGCCTTGGCGGTGGCCTCGCTGACCTGTTCGACGGTGAGCCCGATGGGCGCGGCGACGCTGGCCCAGACGTCGACGTGGTTCTCGATCCACTCGAGGGCATCGATCTTCGGTGATTGCGGCAGATTGGTTCCCATCGGGAGCCTTCCTTTCCTCTTGCGTTCGGCGACCGATGGGTGAGGGTCCACGCCGCCCGGTGGTGCGATCGGCGCGCCCCGCCGGCCTCGTTGGCCGGCCGCCGGGCGCGCCGGGATGGGTGTGTCGGCGGGCTGTTCTGGGTGAGCGTGTCTTGTTGAGCGGATCGTTTGGAGAACACCCCGAACGGGCCACGCCCGATGGATGGGGGCGGGGCCGAGACGGGTGGGTGGGCGGTCTTGTATGGGTGGGGGGTGGACGGGGGTGGGGGTCGGTCGTGTGTCTTGCGGGTGGGGGTAGCGGGGATGCACCGCGGGGGCGCAAAGAGCGCGGAGGGGGGACGAACGCACCGCGAGCGCAGCGAGCTGCGCTCTCCCTGCCTCTCCCCTTGGGGGAGAGGCCAGGTGAGGGGTCAAACATCACCGCGAGCGCAGCGAGCCGCGCTCTCCCTCCCTCTCCCCTTGGGGGAGAGGCCAGGTGAGGGGTCAAACATCACCGCGAGCGCAGCGAGCCGCGCTTTCTCTCCCTCTCCCCCTGGGGGAGAGGCCAGGTGAGGGGTCAAACATCACCGCGAGCGCAGCGAGCCGCGCTCTCCCTCCCTCTCCCCTTGGGGGAGAGGCCAGGTGAGGGGTCAAACATCACCGCGAGCGCAGCGAGCCGCGCTTTCTCTCCCTCTCCCCCTGGGGGAGAGGCCAGGTGAGGGGTCAAACATCACCGCGAGCACAGCGAGCCGCGCTCTCCCTGCCTCTCCCGCGCGGCGGGGGAGGTGGCCGAGCCCAGCGAGGCCGGAGGGGGTGCGATCCAAAGCACCCCTGCCCCCTTGCCCTCCGAGTGGGGCGGGCGCCCGAGCCCGCCATCGGCGCCGAGCGGGATGGGCGTCCCGCCCATCCCCGAGGAGGCGATCGACACGGTGCCCGGCGACCGTGTGCGCCACTGCTTTCGAGAGGTCCGGACCGCGGCGCACGACACACTGGGGCGGGTCTAGGAGTGTTTCGTCTGCAGCTCGGCCGTGAGTTCTTCACGCCGCGCCCGGTGGTCGGCCTACTGGTCGAGATGCTGGAGCCGCCTGCCCACTACAATGTCATTGGTCCGCCCACTTGAACGAAGCTTGCTAATGCGTTCCCCACCAATATCCAGACAGCGCATCGTTGACCACGGCGAGGTATTCACCAATCCGCGCGAGGTCAACGCCATGCTCGACCTGGTCGCCCACGAGTGCGAGCGGATCGACTCCCGCTTCCTCGAACCCGCCTGCGGCACTGGCAACTTTCTCATCGAAGTCCTCAGGCGCAAACTCCAGACCGTCACGCACCGGCACGCCCCCACCACCCGCCGCAAGAATCGGCGCGGCTGGGAACGCGATGCGGTCCTCGCCACCACAAGTCTCTACGGCATCGACCTACTCCCCGATAACGTCGAACACTGTCGCGATCGTCTCTTCGGCGAGTTTGACGATGCATACACCCGCCTGTTCGGCCCGCCTGATGATGACACGACAGCCGACGCCTGCCGAGCCGCAGTACGCTTCATCCTGTCGCAGAACATTGTCTGCGGCGATGCTCTGAGCTTCCGCACGCCGGACGAAACGCCCATCATCCTGCCCGAGTGGTCGCCCGTGAACGCCGCCATGCTCAAGCGCCGCGATTTCCGATTCGACCACCTGCTCGGCCATGCCGAGTACCGCGACGACCCGCTCTTCTCCGACCTGGGCGAAGAGGCCTACCTGCCCAAACCCGTTGCCGACCATCCGCCCGTTCATTTCCTGAAACTGGCCGAGGAATACGCTGTCCGAGACAATTAGGTGAATACAGCCACGACCCACAACCCCGACGTCCTCCGAATGTTCCCGAGCTACGACCAGATCGAAATGCCTCTCCTAGGCGAGCTGATCCGCCGCGGCGGGCAAGCGAAGCCTTCCGATCGAGACAGTGAAGGCCGGACGGTCTACGAGGCGCTCGCCGACCAGTTCAGGCTATCGAGGGCCGAGCGGGAGCAGGAGTTTCTCGACGAGGGTAAGCCTCGGTTGAGGTGGGAGAACATGGTGAGGTGGGCTCGCCGAAAGCTGAAGGACAAGGGCTACCTTGAAACGCCACGCCACGGGTTGTGGCGCGTAACAGACCGCGGCCGGGCCGCGGCCCAGCAGAGGGGGGAGCTGTAAGTGTCCACAACCACGCACAACCCGGATGTCCTCAACTGCCTTGCGAACCTGAGCAACGATGAGGTGTTTACACCGCCGAGCGTTGCCAACGATGTCCTCGACCTGCTACCCGCCTCACTGTGGCGCGACCCCAGGACCACGTTTCTCGACCCAGTGTGCAAGAGCGGGGTCTTCCTCCGCGAGATCGCCAAGCGGCTCGACTTGGGCCTGACCGATCAAATCCGGGACAAGCAGGAACGCCTCAACCACATCTTCACGAAGCAGCTCTACGGCATCGCCATCACGGAACTGACCGGCCTCATGAGCCGGCGCACGGTGTACGGGACTAAGACCGCCAACGGCAAGCACAGCTTCTGCACTAGGTTCAAGGATGAAGACGGGCACATTCGGTATGTTCGACTAGAGCATCCGTGGTCGAAGGGCCGCTGCGTGTATTGCCCTGCCTCTGAAACGAATTACTCGCGGGCCGATGTCCTTGAGTCGCACGCATACGAGTTTATTCATACGGAAAGCCTTAAGGAGATCTTTGGCATGCGCTTCGATGTGATTGTCGGCAATCCGCCATACCAGCTGAGTGACGGTGGCGGTAACGGGCGAGCGGCGTCGCCGATCTACAATCTGTTCGTCGAGCAGGCCAGAAGGCTCAAGCCTCGCTTCCTCTCCATGGTCATCCCGTCGCGTTGGTTCGGTGGGGGCCGCGGCCTGAGTCGTTTTCGCGCGTCAATGATCGAGGATCGATCACTCCGCAAGATCGTTGACTTTGAGGACGCCGGTGAGGTTTTCCCGAACGTCGACATCGCAGGGGGCGTGTGCTACTTCCTTTGGGACCGCGACGATCAGGGCGACTGCGAGATCGTGAACGTTCACCGTGGCGAGCGAATCGCCAGCGTACGACCGCTCGATGAGTTCGACACGCTCATTCGGCATAGTGCCGCCGTACCAATTGTCAGGAAGATCCGGGCGGCTAAGGAGAAGCCGCTCAGCGAGACCGTCTCCTCTCTCCGTCCTTTCGGACTACGGACATACGCGCGGCCGAAGGACAAGGGCTCATTGACGCTGCGTTGGCATAATGGATCAGGTCCCTATCCTCGGACGGAAATCACCGAGGGTAAGCAGATGATCGGGCGTTGGAAGACGATTATCTCAAAGGTCTCGTATGACCACGCCGGGTTGCCGGATCGCAACGGCATGCGCAAGGTGTTGTCAGTCCTTGATGTGCTTCCCCCGGGCACCATCTGCACGGAGACCTATCTCGTCGTAGATCATTTCGACAGCGAAGTCGAAGCTCAGAGAATGGTCGCTTATCTGACGACACGCCTTGTTCGTTTCCTCATCGCCCAACTCTCATTCTCGCAGGACATCTTCAAGAGCAAGTTCGCTCTTGTCCCGCATGTGCCGATGGATCAGGACTGGGACGATGCAAAGCTTGCCAAGCGGTACGGCCTCGCCGCGGACGAGGTCGCATTCATCGAATCGAAGATCCGCCCCTGGGACAAAGTGTAAATGCCCGGTGCCTTCTTCCCCAATCGCCCAGATGCTCGTCCAACAATCTACGCCTACGCCGAGTTTCGTCCCGAACTTGAAGGCCTCCTGAAGGTCGGTTACACGGCGACCCGCGCCGCCGCAGACCGCGTCAGGCAGCAGTACCCCATCGTTACACCCGGCGAGCGGCCGTGGACGTTGGTTGTTGAGCAGCCCGCCATCCGCGCTGATGGCACAACCTTCACCGACCGCGATGTCCACCGGTACCTCTGCGATGCGGGACATGACAATCCTGCTGGCGAGTGGTTCCGCTGCACAGTCGCCGACGTTGAAGCCGCTATCAGCGCCGTCCGCAACCGCGAAGCGTACGAAGAGCCGCGCGATCTCAACTTCTCCATGCGGCCGGAACAGGAGACTGCCGTCAACCGCACCGCCCGCTACTTCAAGCGTGCGCAGCGAGACGAGCCCGACAAGACACCGCACTTCTTGTGGAACTGTAAGATGCGATTCGGCAAGACGTTTGCCGCCTACCAACTCGCGAGGAAGATGGGCTGGCAGAAGGTGCTCGTCCTCACCTTCAAGCCCGCCGTGGAAGATGCCTGGGGCAGCGACTTGCAGCGCCACGTCGATTTCGACGGCTGGCAGTTCATCGGCCCCAACGAGGCTCGCGAGTTGGAAGGGCATGAGCCCGACTTCTCGAAACCGACCGTCTGTTTCGGATCGTTTCAGGATTACATGGGCCGCAACGAAGCCGGGGGCATCAAGGCCAAGAACGAGTGGGTGCACGCAACCAACTGGGATTGCGTGATGCTCGATGAATACCACTTCGGCGCCTGGCGTGAGGGTGCGAAGGAACTCTTCGAGGCGGAAGGAAGCGCCGAAGCCAAGGCGGCCGAGGGTGAAGGCCTCCGCATGCTCGACACCGTCCGCGGCAGTCGCCGCGATATCGAAGACCTCGATGAAGAGATCATGCCGATCACCGCCGGCGCGTATCTCTATCTCTCCGGCACACCGTTCCGCCAGATTGCCACCGGCGAGTTCATCGAAGAGCAGATATTCAACTGGACCTACACCGATGAGCAGCGAGCCAAGCGCGACTGGGAAGGCAGCGGCGGCCCCAACCCCTACGCCGCCCTTCCGCGCATGGTACTCATGACCTATCAGGTGCCAGACTCCATCGCGCAGATCGCCAAGGAGGGCGAATTTGATGAGTTTGACCTCAACACCTTCTTCGAAGCGAAAGGCACCGGTCACGCCGCCAAGTTCGTGCACGGAGAAGATGTACAAAAATGGCTCGACCTGATTCGCGGGGCATACAAGGAAGCGGCCTACGACGACCTCAAACAGGGCCGCGAGAAACCGCCGATGCCTTTCGCTGATGCACGGCTCTTGCCGCTGCTCACGCACACCTTCTGGTTCATGCCGAGCGTTGCCGCGTGTCACGCGATGGCGAACCTGCTCAAGAAGCGGCACAACACGTTCTACAACGATTACGACGTGATCGTCGCCGCCGGACCCACCGCAGGCATCGGCCCCGCAGCCCTGCCGCCCGTGCTGGAGGCCATGGGAGACGGTGGCGGGCCGCTCAAGACCAAGACAATCACCCTCAGTTGCGGCAAGCTGACAACAGGCGTGACCGTCCGGCCATGGACCGGAATTCTCATGCTGCGAAATCTGAAGTCGCCCGAGACCTACTTTCAGGCAGCGTTCCGCGTGCAGTCTCCGTGGACGGTGAACAACCCCGATGGTGATGACCCGAACCGCGTCGAGATCATCAAGGACGAGTGCTACGTCTTCGACTTTGCACCCAATCGCGCTCTACGCTTGCTCGTCGAGTACGGCGACCGCCTGAACGTGGATGAGAGCAACCCAGAAAAGAAGATTGTGGAGTTGATCGAGTTCCTGCCTGTGCTCGCCAGCGAAGGAGGCGGCATGCGCCAGCTTGACGCTGTCGCAGTCCTCGATAAGGCGATGAGCGGCACCAGCGCGACGCTCCTCGCCCAGCGTTGGGAAAGTGCCCTTCTGGTAAACGTTGACAACTCAACGCTCCAGAAACTCATCTCCAACGAACAGGCCATGCACGCGCTCATGGCCATCGAGGGCTTTCGTAGTCTCAATGATGATCTGGAGATCATCATCAACCGCAGTGACTCAATCAAAGACGCGAAGAAGAAGGCGAACCAAGAGGAGTTGACCGAGAAGGAGAAGAAACAACTCACGGAGGAAGAGAAGGAGTTCAAGAGCAAACGCAAGGAAATCCAGCAGAAGCTCCAGAAGTTCGCCACCCGTGTGCCGGTGTTCATGTACCTCACCGATTTCCGCGAGCGCAGTCTGAAGGATGTCATTCGCGAGTTGGAACCCGACCTCTTCAAGAAAGTCACCGGCCTGACGAAGGGCGATTTCGACCTGCTCGTCAGCCTCGGCGTGTTCAATGCTGGGCACATGAACCAGGCCGTCTGGGGTTTCAAACGATACGAGGACGCCAGTCTGGAGTACCTCGGCATCAACAAACACGCGGGCGAGGAAGTCGGGCTATACGATACGACCTTGAGCGGGGATGACTACGACGCAGTAGTGCGCGAGCCCAAGAAGTCGGCCAACGCCGACGGGGCGTAGGCGTCCGCTGCGGCAGCACCACCCCGCCACCCCAATCCAGCGTCCCCACCCCGCCTCACGCCGCGCGATCGGCGTCGCTCCCCGGTATGAGGACGCCGCGCGGCGGTCGACGGCGGTTTCATACCGCTATGAAGCCTTGCCATACGGCTATGAAACCCTGTCATACCGCTATGACACGAGCCCATAGGGCTCCGTCGCGCCTCCATAGGGCTCTGCCGCGGCGCCGTACCGCTGCGGCGCCGTTTCATAGGGCTCCGCCGTCGTTTCATAGGGGTATGGGGTCGTGATGCACCGCTGCATTGGGATGGCGAAGCGGTTTGTGTTGGTTTCATAGCGGTGTGTTGGGGTGGTTGCGGGGTTTGTGGTGGGGGTTGGGGGGAGGGGGCGCGAGGGAGGGGGTGAGGGAGGGGGTGAGGAGTTGTGCTTGCGGCGCTCGTGGTTGTTTTTGATCCCCTCACCTGGCCTCTCCCTCAGGCGGAGAGGAGGGAGAGACGGAGGCTCGCTGCGCTCGCGGTTGTTCTTGATCCCCTCACCTGGCCTCTCCCCCAAGGGGAGAGGAAGCCGAAGCGCATTGCACCGAAGACGTTGCCCATGGCATCCGGCGAAGGGGCACCTTGCCTGTGAAGGAGCTCGAAGACATGGCCATCCCTTCGGGCTGACCATGGCACCCGCCAAAGGGTCAGCTCAAGGGCCGGGGAGGGACTTAGGCGGAAGCTCGCTTTGCTCGCGGTTGGTCTTGAACCCCTCACCTGGCCTCTCCCTCAAGGGGAGAGGGAGCCGGAGCGCATCGCACGACCCGGAGCCCCAGACCCAAGACCCCAAACCCCAGACCCCAGACCCAAGACCCACACTGTCTCGTCTTCGTCCGCGGCCTCGGCGCCTCTGCGGTGCGCCGTCTTCCCCGAAGCCCGGCACCTGAGACCCGCGCCCGCCCTAGACCCGCCAGAGGCCGCTCGCCCATGTCAGGCCGCCGCCGAAGGCGACGAACATGACGATGTCGCCCTCTTTGCACTTGCCATCCTTGCGCAGCTCGTCGAGGCACAACGGGACCGAGCCGCCCGAGCTGTTGCCGTAGCGGTCGATGTTCATGTAGAACTTGTCCTGGGGGATGCCGAACTTCTCGCGGGCCGATTCGAGCATGCGGGCGTTGGACTGGTGGCAGACGTACATGTCGACGTCGCCCGAGCCGATGCCCGCCGCGTCGAGCGTCTCGCCGATCAGGCGGGGGAAGGTGCCGACGGCGAACTTGTAGACCTCGCGCCCGTTCATGTGGAGCGTGTTGAGGGGGTGGACGTCGGCGGCGGCCATCTCCGACGGGCGGTCGCTGTCGTGGCGCGGGATGAAGAGGTCCTTCCAACCCGAGCCATCGGCGTGCATGGAGCTGGCGATGATGCCGCGCGAGGTGTCGTCGGTGGCGCGGTAGATGGCGGCGCCCGCCGCGTCGCCGAAAAGGATCGAGACGCCGCGGTTGGTGTAGTCCATGAGCGAACTCATGTAGTCGCACCCGACGACCGCGGCGTTGCGGATCGCGCCCGAGCGGATCATGTCGTGCGCGATGTTGGAGCCGTAGACGAAGCTGCAGCACGCGGCGGTGATGTCGAAGGCCGCGGCGCCCTTCGCGCCCACGTCGGCCGCGAGCCGGCACGCGGTGGAAGGGCAGGTCATCTCGGCGGTGACGCTGCCCAGGATGACGAGGTCGAGCTCGGACGGGTCGAGGCGGGCGTCGTCGAGGGCGCGGGTGAGGGCCTGCGTGCTCATGTGGAGCGTGCCCTCGCCCTTCTCCGGGTCGCAGATGTGGCGCTCGCGGATGCCGGTGCGCTGGACGATCCACTCGTCGGTGGTGTCCATCATGGCCTCGAGGTCCTTGTTGGTGAGGACCCTGGGCGGGACGTAGGAGCCCGTGCCGGCGATGCGCACGCCGATGCGGGGCGCCTCGCGTGGCATGAGCGTGTCGCGCTTGGACGGGGTGCCGCTCATGCCGCCTCGTGCTCCGACGCGGGCGAGGGGTGCTCTTCGATCTCGCCCAGGCGCTCGATGATGGCGTCGTTGACGCCCACCGTGACGTACTCGCGGGCGACGCGGATGGTGTTGGTGATGGTGCGGGCCTCGGACGAGCCGTGGCAGATGAAGCAGACGCCGTTGACGCCCAGGAGTGGCGCGCCGCCGTACTCGTGGTAGTCGTTCTTCTTGAGGAGCTGCTCGATGGCGGGCTGGAGCTTCATGGCGAGGTCGGCGTCGTAGTTGAACACCTCGTGGGCGATCGCCTTGAACAGGCTCGACGCGAGGCCCTCGGCGAGCTTGAGCATCGTGTTGCCCACGAAGCCATCGGTGACGACGACGTCCGCGACGCCGTCGAAGAGGTCGCGCCCCTCGACGTACCCGATGTAGTTCATGTCGCCCGCGGAGCGGAGGTAGTCGCTCACCTCGCGGATCATGCCCGTGCCCTTGCTCTCCTCGGACCCGATGTTCATGAGAGCGACCCGCGGGGAGTCGATCGAGAGGACGCGCTTGGCGTAGGTCTCGGCCATCGCGGCGTACTGCGCCAGGTGCAGCGCCCGGGGCTCGGGGTTGGCGCCCACGTCGCACAGCACGACGGGGCCGTGGAACGCGGGGATGGCGGTGGCGATGCCCGGGCGGTGGACGCCACGCAGGCGCTTCATGTACATCGTCGCGGCCGACACGCACGCGCCGGTGTTGCCGGCTGAGATGACGACGTCGGCGGGCTCGTCGGTCTTGCGCCCCGCGCCGAGCAGGGCCATGCGGACGAGCGAGGAGTCGGGCTTGGAGCGCACGGCCTGCACGGGCGGCTCGTGCATCTCGATCACCTCGGACGCGTGCTCGATCACGATGCGCTGGTCGCTCACGCCGCGCTCGCTCACGATGTCCGCGATGACCCCCTCGTCGCCCACGAGGACCAACCGGTCGTCCGCGTCGAGATAGTCGAGCGCATCGAGAGAGCCCCTGACAATGGCGTCAGGCGCATGATCTCCGCCCATCGCGTCGATCGCGAAGCGCATTCCCGGCCCTCGGTGTTAGTCGTTGTCGCCACCGATGCCGAGCTTCGGCACCTTGATCGTCAGCCCGGGCCTGACGTAGCCCGATTCCTTGCACGCACGATGGTGCTGCTTGGGCGCCTCGGACACGGGGCACGTCCCGATCTCATCGGCCACGATCGAATCGTGCGACCTGCGCCGGCGGGTGCGACCCTTGCTCGTCCTGTGTGTCGGATGCATATTGCCAACCTCGCCTGCTGATCACGATTCAACGGGGGCACCGGGGCGGGCGAGCCGAAACGGGGATCGCCGCCTACAGACCGGGCCAAACATCGCCCAAAACGGGAGGCACAAGGCTAGATCGCGCCCCCCGGAGTGTCAAACCCCACGAACGCCCATTCCCGCGCCCGGTCGGAGACTCCCCTAGCCGCCCGTCTCGTCCAGGAGGTGCCCGAGGAGCCCCTCGCAGCTCCGCACGATCATCGCGAGCATCGTGTCGAAGCCCTCGGGCCCGCCGTAGTACGGGTCGGGCACGCCCGGCGGCTCGCCGGCCCCGACCTCGGGGTCGAACGCGCGGAGCAGGCGCACCTGGCGCGGGGCCGCGCCCGCTTCGAGCACGCCCGCCTGGTTGTCGGCGTCCATGACGATCACGTGCGCGAACCGGGCCCAGTCCTGACCGTCGATCTGGCGGGCCCGCGAGTCGAGCCGCAGGCCGTGCCGCTCGGCGACCTTGCGGGAGCGCGGGTCGGCGCGTTCGCCCGCGTGCCACCCGCCTGTCCCAGCCGAGTCGATGTCGAACGCCTCGGCAAGCCCGCGCCGGGCCACCAGGTCGGCGAACACCGCCTCCGCAACGGGCGACCGGCAGATGTTGCCCATGCAGACGAACAGGACCCCGACGCGCCCGTCGCCCCTACCCATGAACGCGGGCCCCGGCACCTGCCCGGCAGGCGGTCACCAGCTGATCGAAGAAGGCCTGGCCGAGTTGGGCCTGGCGCGTCCGCTCCGGGTGCCACTGCACGCCGACGTACGACCGCCTGGCCGGGTCATCGATGGCCTCGATGACGCCGTCGTGGGCGCGGGCCACGATGCGGAGGTTCCCCGGCTCGGACACCGCCTGGTGGTGGTGGCTCGTGACCGCCCCCTTTGGGAAGAGCGCATCGCCCGGCAGGATCGGGTGCGCATGATCGCCCAGATGATCCGAGGCGGTGGGCGTGTCGTCGGGGAGGTGCTGGTTCAGGCGCCCGCCCGCGACCAGCGCCATGAGCTGCATGCCGAGGCACACGCCCAGCACGGGCTTGTCGGGATGCGACTCCGCCAAGCGGGTCAGTAGCGCGATCTCGAACGCCTGCCGCCCCTGGTCCATGACCTCGGCGCTCGGGTGCGTGGGCTCGCCAAACGCCTCGGTGCGTGGGTCATCGCCGCCGGTGAACACGAAGGCATCGAACCGGGCCGCGAGGGCATCGACGTCGGGTCCCCCATCGCCATCGGGCCCGATCACGACCGGCACGCCATTCGCCCGCGCCACGCGCGTCGCGTACCCCTGCGACACGCGCAGACGGCCCTCGACGACGTCGGCGGTGATCGCCACAAGCGGCGCAGCGTGTACGTGGCTCATCGTGGACCTATCGGCTCGCGCACGCCCAGCGCATCAGCGCGACGACGTGAGCGTCTCCATCTCGTCGAGCTTGCCCGCCTCGTCGAGCACGAGTTCGGCGTACTTCACCATCGCATCGCGCAGCTGCTCGAACGAGTCCAGCACGTAGAGGATGGGCTGGTAGTGGTCGATCTCGAAGTCGGTATCGCAGACGCGCTGCATATCGAACGGGCGGCGATCGACCTCCGAGGACTCGAGCGAATGGTGGCCCTCGCCCTCGGACGAGATCAGGCCCGACCCGTAGAGCTTGACCCGTCCGCCCTCGTTGATGAGCCCGAACTCGACGGTGAACCAGAAGAGGCGGGCGAGGCGCTCGGTGTGCGTCGGGTTGTTGGTGTAGAGGGCCGCCTTGCCGTAGGTCTGGAGGAACTCGGCGAAGATGGGGTCGGCGTGGAGGGGCACATGGCCGAACACATCATGGATGATGTCGGGCTCGGGGAGGTAGTCCATCGACGTCTTGGGCCGGACGGTGACCGTGGTCGGGAACTGGCGCTGGGCGAGGAAGGCGAAGAACGACTTGGCGGGGAGGTAGCCGGGCACGCCGTGGCTCGACCATCCGGTGAGGTCGTTGAGCCGGGCGTTGACGACGCGCAGGTCGGGCACGCGATCCTGCGTGAGCGCGATCTGCTCGGCACCCTTGAGGAAGATCTCAGACCCCGCGCCCTCGTCGAGCAACTGGACCATGCGCTTCTTGTAAAGGAAGCCCCACACCTCGTGGTTCTCGTCGGTGTACTTGTCCCACAGCTGGGTGATCTTGAGCTTGTCGATATCGATCTGGTCGGGCGGGAGGCTGGCGGACGCTTCCGCGGCGGCCAGCGCCTGCCGTGCATCGGCGGAGTCGATCACGGGCGAGTTCAACGCGCCGGTCCCGGTAGTCTCGTCGTTCATCACAGCCCTCCTGCGTGGGTGAGCGGGTCGGTCCGGGGCATTCTACGCGCCGCGCTTCAGTCGATCGAGAAAGCCCGCTTTGACGTCACGGGGAACCCGAGCAGCGGTCGAAGCAGCCCGAGGACAGGCCCGACGATGATCGCGAGCACCCCGGTGTACACCGCGGACAGCGCGCCCTCCGCGAGGCGTGCGGCGGGGCCTGGGTAGTCGAGGCTCGGGTCATAGGCCGCCCGCAGCGCAACCATCGCGGACACGACGGTCATTGCGACCGCCGTCGCGAACACCGTCAGGAACGCGATCGTCCAGATGTCACGCCGGAACACCAGCGCCCGGAGGTTCAGGACGAGCGAGGCGCCGAGCAACGCGCCGATCGCGTGAGGCCCGAGGACCACCACGACCCCGCCCGGCATCGAGTATTGGTGCAACAGGTCCATGGCGATCCCGATCACGAGCGTCGCGCCGATCGCGGCGCTCGCGCTGGCCCAGAGCGATACGAACACCATCAGGATCATCAGGAAGCTCGGGGCCACGCCCATCTGCCCGAACTGCAGCGCATCGCGCAGCCCCCACTCCATCCCCGCGAACAACCAGAGCAGGATGAGGAACGCCGCCCAGTTCACTCGCCAACTCCCGGCTTGGGGACACGGATGAACACGCTCGCCTGCCGACCGACCTCGACGACCGGTTTAACGAAGAGCCTGCGGAAGAGCGGGTCGTCGGTCGGCTCGATCGCGCTCACGCGCCCGAGCAGGAGGAACGACGACGCGGCGGGCCACGACTCGTCGTCGAGCCAGACCTCATCGTTCACCGCCACGGGTCGCGTCGGGTCGATCCCGAAGCTCTCATCGACGAGCAGCCCGCTCCCCGTGGGCTTCAGCTGGCAGCGGGGCGCCTCGACGAGCGAGTCCCACGCGCCCGGGTCGGGCGGGAGCACAGCGCCGACGACGCGGGGCGGATCGATCCGTTCGTCGGTGATCAGGCGCACCGTGCATGTGAGCCCACTCACCGCGGTCACGACCCCGATCAGCTGCTGACGCCCATCGCCGCGCCCGCGCACGACCGCGTCGGGGCGGATGCCGTGGCGCGACCCGCGGTTGAGGTCGATCGTGCCGCCCCTGACGTCGCGCCCGATGCGGTCGGCGGCGAGTTCATCGATGGGGATGCGGGGCGGGTGCGCGACGCCGCTCTGCAGGTCGCGGACGAGCCCGCGCAGGCGGTCGTTCTCACGGAGCGAGTCGAGCCAGAGGCGCTCGAAGGTGTCCGCGCGGTCGAGCAGCGCTTCACGCGTCGCCCGCGGCGCATCCTCGACGGGGCGGTCGCTCTCGCGGAGCCACGTCGACAGCGCCGAGAGGGGCGCCGCGACGGGCGTGATGATCGCGATGAAGGGCCCGCGCAGCTCGCGCACCCATCCCGTCAGGCTCGTGGGCAGCACCGCGAGGATCAACAGCGCAAAGATGCTGAAAGGGACGATCGGCAGGTTGGCGGGCGTCCGACGCGCCATGGAACCCTCCTCCGATCAGGCCCCATCAGTGGTCGAGGCTGCTCTCGACCGTGTCCTTCCACGCCTCGAGGTTCTCGAGGAAGATGGCGGTGCCCGAGGCCACAGCGGTGAGCGGGTCCTCCGCGATGCGGACCTCCATGCCCGTCGCGTTCTGGAGCACGACGTCGAGCCCGCGGAGCAGCGCGCCGCCGCCCGCGAGCATGATGCCGTTATCGACCAGGTCCGCTGACAGTTCGGGGGCCGCCCGCTCGAGCGTCCGGGTGACCGCTTCGACGATCGCGTTGCACGGCTCCTGCAGGGCCTCGCGGATCTCCTCGCTCGTCACGACCGTCTTGCGGGGCAGGCCCGAGACCATGTCACGACCGCGACCCTCCATCGACGTCTCTTCGCCGACGGGCGCCGCGGAGCCGATCTGGATCTTGATGCGCTCGGCGGTCTGCTCGCCGATCATCAGGTTGTAGGTGTTCTTCATGTGGCGGATGATGGCTTCGTCCATGTCGTCACCCGCGACGCGGATCGATTCGCACACCGCGATGTCCGCGAGCGACATGATCGCGACCTCGGTCGTGCCGCCGCCGATGTCGACGATCATCGACGCCGTTGGCTCTGCGAACGGGAGCCCCGCGCCGATCGCCGCCGCGATGGGCTCCTCGATGAGGTAGACCATGCGGGCGCCGGCGCGCTCCGCGGACTGTTCGACCGCTTGTTTCTCAACCGCCGTGATGCCCGATGGCACCGCGATCACGACGCGGGGGCGGACGAGGCGACCGCGCCCGTTGACCTTGCGGATGAAGTAGCTGAGCATCGCCTCGGTGATCTCGAAGTCGGAGATCACACCGTCCTTGAGTGGGCGGATGGCCTGGATGGAGCCGGGCGTCTTGCCGAGCATCTCCTTGGCGCGCCAGCCGACGGCCTGCCCGCCGTCGAGCACGCGGTTGGTGCCCTTGTAGACCGCGACGACTGAGGGCTCGTTGAGAACGATCCCCTCGTTGCGGACGCACACGAGCGTGTTGCACGTGCCGAGGTCGATACCCATATCGACGCTGAACCAACTGAGGACGTTATCGAGCCACACGCGGATCGCCCTCCCAGGGCCGGTTCATGTGGGGCATCGCCCCGGCTCCCCAGAACTCGGCACGCCGCCCGTCTGGGCTTGAAACGCAACAAACGCCCGGTCCGATAGGGTCAGGGCGGAGTATACACGAGTCCTAGGCGTTGCGCTGACCCGTTATCCAATATGTGGGGTGCCCGGTGGCTCAGTCGTTGAGTTGGAGGTTGGAGCCATGGAGCTTGATCGCGTCCATGGGGCCTCCCTCGGGGCCAACGGTCATGGCCGCCTGCCCGACGAGCACGAGGGCCACGCCAAGGCACGCGACGGCGCAGAGCATGAGGCCCGTGTAGGCGTTGATGGTCGGGGCCTTGGTCCGCTGGCGGCCCGGCATCTGCATCCCGATCTGGCTCATAGGTCGTCTCCTTCAGCCCAAACTGGGATCAGAACTTCGGTCCCACAGTGTCGCCGGCACGCACATCGATGTTCGCCCGCCCGAGCGGGTCCACCACGCCAACCGACTCGTTCAGGTCGACCCGGCTCAGCGTGAGCAGCGCCACGAACGAGCTGTTCCGCGAGATCGTCAGCTCCATGCCCTCCGCGAGCTGGTCCGAAGACCCGGCATCGATCGACACGACGATCTGGCCCGCGTCGTTCCGAGTGACCTGCGTGAGGCGCCCCTTGAAGCCCGAGGGCGCCCGACGACCGACGCGCTCGCCGCCGTCCGAGCTGCTGATCCGCCCGGAGCCCTGCTGATCCTGCAGGTCGGCGATCTGGATCTGGAGGAGGCGGTTGGTCTCGTTGGCGACCTCAAGCTCACTCCGCGCATCGTTCAGGCTCGCGAGGAGTTCGAGCTCACGCCGGCCCATCTGGAGCTGGCTGTCACGGAGCTGCGCGAGCTCGGCGGACTGCTGCTCGTCGAGGCGGGCGAGGGTGCTGATCGTCGAGTTGAACTCGTCGATCTGGGCGGTGTAGCGGGCCTGATCGAGCCTGAGGTTGCTGTTCTCCGCGACGAGCGTGTCGCGCTCACGCGAGAGCGAATCAAGCTGTGAGCGGAGAGCGGACAGCTCGCTCTGCTTCTGAGCGAGCAGGTCGACCATCTGGTCACGCTCGGCGTTGAGCTGGGCCTTGTCGGCCTCGTGCGAGGCCTTGAGCCCCGCGTTCTTGTTCTTCTCTGCGCGATACTCCGAGACAAGGCGGTCCGCGTTCGCGGTGTAAGCCACCGACAGGCCCGCCAAGAGCACGCTGAGCACCGCTGCCAGCACAACCAAGAACTTCGTGACGATGTGCACCGCTCGACTCCTCGTAAACGCTTCTGCCCACGGGGCTCTGCCGCCCGCGCCGGACGCCCAGAGACACAACCAACGCCGGGCCCGATAGCACTCCCGGGCGCGGCGGGGTAATTCCCACCATCTTCGCGTCAGAGGGCGTCCCGGTTCAACTCAAACCGGTGGCTTTCCTCCGCGAAGGGCCGGGAGTGTACACCCAGAGGCCTCGTGTGTCAGATGCGCCCCCAACAGAGCCGTTCCCGCTGCCCCGCCTCAGCGCCCCACGAGCTTGAGGATCGCCCCCGCCGCCGCCGCCTGGACTGACCCGTCCGGGTCGTCCCGCATCGACGTAGAAAGCGGCCCGATCGCACCGCGATCGCCCAGTTCCCCGTACAGAATCGCGGCCTGGGCGCGCACGAAGGGGTCCGGGTCGGCGGCGTACGCGTCCGCGACGTACTTGCCACTCTTATAACCTAGCTTTGCTAGGGCTGTGGCCGCTGCGAGCCTGATTTCGGGCGGGTAGAGGTACCGCGAGTCGGACTCGGACACCCGGTAGTCAACGATGGTGACGAGCTGCTTCGCGCCCTCGCGGATCCCGGCTTCGCCGATGATCTGGGCCGCGAGAGCCGCGGCTTCGAACTGGCTCTCGCGATCCGGGTAGAGACGCCCGAGCACGGTGTGGGCCGCGTCGGTGTCGCCGAGTTTGTACTGCGCCTCCGCGATCTGGAGGTCCAGGAGCATGCGCTGCGATGGCGTCGTCTGCACGTCGAGCCGGCTCGCCTCACGGAGCATGGGGATCGCGGAGTCGTTGCCCATCTCGCCCAGCACGAAAGCCGCCTGCGCGCGAACACGAGGCTGTCCGGTGCGGAGGTAGAAGCCGAGGAGGGTCGGGTCCACCTCGCGCCCCGTGCGATCGAGCGCGTAGACCGCCGCCATGCGCACGTTCGGGTCCGGGTCGTTCACGAGTTGCTGGCACGCCTCGCCCAGCTCGCGCAGGCGGAGCTCCCCCACCGTCATCGCAGCGGTAAAGCGGACGCCGGGGTTGGGATCGCTCAGCGAGACGCGGACGATCGGCGCGATCCTGCTTGGCGTGCTCTGGAGTTCCTCGATCGCGTGCGCGCGGACCTGGGGGTCGGGCGATTGGGCGAGGTTCGCGAGGCGTTCGAGCGCCGCCTCGCGTGCCGTCAAGCGGTCCACGCGCGTGGTCCCGCTCTGACCAGTTCCGTCGAGCGCGCCCCCCTCGACGCCCGGCTGATTCGCGCAGCCCCCGACCAGCAGCGCGAGGGTGGTGATCGTGAACACTGCGGGGCGGGGTGATGGCATGACGCGTGGCCTCCAGATCATGAAGTGGCTTGCTACGCCCTATCGGCTCGCGGGTTCGCCCGCCTCCTCAACGGGCGGGGCGGACGCCTTGCGGGCCCGATGAGCCCCCGCGCCAGCGCCCACAAGCAGGGCGAAGAAGAGGACGACGCACGCCGACGCGGGCCATTCCCCGAGGCGAGCGTAGAGGGTCGTCGCCTCGCTGCCCGCGATGGGAACGAGCAGGTCCGCGATGAGCACCCCGTCCGACAGCGATGGCGGCGCCGGCTCGCCCAGGTTGGGCCCCAACGCGTAGAGCGCCCCATCGGGCCCGATCGAGGCGCTCATCCCCGTATTGGCGACGCGGACCATGGGCACGCCGAGTTCCGCGCACCGCCAGCGCGCCAGGATCATGTGCATGCGCCGCCCCGGGTCAAACGCGCCGAACCAGCCGTCGTTGGTCATGTTGAGCAGGACATCGACCGACCGCCCATCCTCCGGGCGCGCCAGGCGCCTGCAGAGGCGTGGCATCGTCGCCTCGAAGCAGATGGGCGTCGCAACGGTCAGGCTCTCGCCCTCATCGATCGGGACCGTGATCGTGCGCGGCCCATCGCCACGCGAGAGCCCGAAAGACATGCCGCGCGCGCCGACCGCCATGACCTTGTCCTCGAGCCAGGGCCACCACTCCGCGTAGGGCAGGACTTCGCCGAAGGGCGTGAGGCGGAGCTTGTCGTAGCGTTGGTCGGTGACGGCGCCATCGGTCAGCAGGAATGCGCTGTTGTGATGCGCGCCCGCCTCCTCGCGCACCGTGCCGTCGTCCCGCAACTCGAGCTCGAGCGATTCGATCGCCACCGCGCCCACAAGCACGGGAACGCCCACCTCGCGCTGGAGTGCCAGCATCGCAACCGGGAATTCGCTCAACGAAACGCGCCCGCCCGACTCGAGCGGGAGGGCGAGCCCCGCCTCGCGGATCGCGGCGCGGGCCGAGTCCGTCAGCCCGAAGTAGCCCGGGTACATCGTCTCGGGCCACACGATCAGGTCGGGGGGCGGGTCGGCGGACGCGGCGCGGTGCGTGAGCTGCGCGAACCGCGCGAAGTCCGCGATGCGCTGGTCGGGGGTCCACATCGCGCGGTTGTCCTGGGGCACGTTGGTCTGGACCGCCGCGATGCGCACTTGCCGCGCCCCCGTGACCTGGGTGCCGCCCGACGACACGAGCATGGACACCAGCGGGATGAGCGCAAACGCACACCCGCTCAGCGCCACACCGGCGAGCGCACCAAACCCCCCACCGGGCCAGCGCCGCCGCATCGCGACAAACAGCCCCACAAACGCCGCCCATGCGGCGATGTGAACGAAACCCACCATGTAGACCCCGACAAGCGAGGCGAGGTGTCGGGCGACGTCCGACTCGATCGCGGGGTGGGCGATGAGGTACCACGGGTAGCCATAGAACAGGACCTCGCCGCGCAGGTATTCGAGCGCGGTCCACGCGATGGGCAGCGCCACGATCGCCCACGCGAGGCCGAGCCGCCGCCGGATGAGCGCGACCGCGCCCACATACGCCGGCGCCCACGCGCCGAGGTAGAGCGACATGAGCACGAACCCGAGGGGCGAGACGTTGTTGGTCCACACCCATTGGTGCCAGTACGCCCAGAACCCGATGGCGCCGACGTACACGCCCGCAAGCGTGAGCCACCCCACGGGGCGGCGAAGCCCGCACGCGATGAGCGGCGCGGGCGCGAGCCACGTGAGCATCGCCGCCCACCCCTCGGGCCATCGGCACGCCACACCGAACAGCACCGCGTACGCGGTGCCGCAGACGAGGCCCGTGATGAAGGTCTGGACGCGTCGCGTGGCCATCTGCGGGAGTCTAAGCCCTCGCGATCGAGCCCCCGCGGATCAGGGGTACCATTGGCGGGTCTGATCCACAGAAGGAGGCGTCGCGATGCCCGGCGAGGTGCGTTGGTATTTCTCTGAGAACGGCGAGGTGAAGGGGCCGCTCCCCGAGTCCGAACTCGTCCGCCTCGCCCGCGCCGGGCGCGTGCTCCCGACGGAGTACATCCTGCGCGAGGGGCACCAGGAATGGCTCTCGGCCCAGCCGCTCGTCGAGAACGCCCACGCGCTCCCGCTCGATGGAGAGGTGCCCACCGCCCGCGTCGCGACCCAGCCCGACCTCGTGATCAACGACGAGGACGAGGGGCGTGGAGGCGTGCCGCCCGCGGTGTGGGTGCTCGTCGTGATCGGGGCGCTGAGCCTGATCGGGTTCGCGTGGTACATGCTCGGGCCGATGAGCCCCGTGCTCGGCAACGACGACGACGCCGCTCAGGCGGAGCCCGATCCGCGCAACACCTTGGAGGACATCACGATCGACGCGGCCATCAACCCGACCCCGCAGGGTGAAGGCGGTGCCCAGGACGGCGGCACACCCGCCTCCATCCAGCAGCCGCCCGCCGACCCGGAGGGGCAGCCGGCGACGCCCGAGCAGCCGAGCGGGATGGAAGGCTGAACTACTTGCCCGCGTAGTCGATGACCTGCGCGATCTCGTCGCGCAGGCGGTGGCGGTGGGTCACGCGATCGACCATGCCCGACTTGAGGAGGAAGTCCGCCTGCTGGAAGCCGGGCGGGAGTTCCTGGCGGATGGTCTGTTGGATCACGCGCGGCCCCGCGAAGCCGATGAGGGCGCCGGGCTCTGCGATGTTGACATCGCCGAGCATCGCGAAGCTCGCGGTCACGCCGCCCGTGGTCGGGTCGGTGAGGACCGAGATGAAGAGCCCGCCGGCATCCGCGTGACGCGCCAGGGCTGCGCTGGTCTTGGCCATCTGCATGAGCGAGAGCCCCGACTCCTGCATCCGCGCCCCGCCCGAGCACGACACGACGATGAGCGGGAGGTCTTCATCGGTCGCGGTCTCGATCGAGCGCGTCACCGTCTCGCCTACCACGCTCCCCATCGAGCCCATCATAAATGTCAGGTCGAGGCAGCACAGGATTGCGGGCCGGCCCTTCACGAAGCCCTTGCCCGCGACGACCCCATCGGGCCGCCCCGTCTTCTTCTGCTCCGCGGCGAGCCGCTCCTTGTACGTCTTGAGGTCGGTGAAGCCGAGCGGGTCGGTCGAGCGGAGGTTCTCGAACATCGCCGTGAACGACGAGTCGTCGGTGAGCTGGCGGATGCGTTCGACGGCGCCGATGCGGAAGTGGTGGTCGCACTCGGGGCAGACGCTCAGGTTCGCCTCCATCTGCTTGCGGTAGATCATCGCGGAGCACGATGGGCAGCGGAGCCAGAGGCCCTCGGGCACGCTCCTCTGGCGGGCCGGCTTGAGTTCGGTCCATGCTCGCGGGTTCACTCTGGTCATATCGCCCTTTGTGGGGAGGTCTCCATGAGAGTTGACGCGCCACCGCCACGCGTGGGTCCGGGCGCTCGTCGGGTGTTGGCTCAGGCCCCGGCCTTCATCGCATCCAGGATCGACCTGAACAGGCTGCGAGGGACGCGATGGTACTCGGCATTGGGCCCGTCTTCGAGCAGGTCCCACAGGCGCGTCGTCGACGAGCCGTGGACCCACGTCCGCACGAGCCCATAGGGCAATGGCCTCAAGACCACCGCGAGCGGCTTCGCCCCCGCCTTCTCGACCGCCTTCCGCAGGGCGGTGAGCACGCGGACCTCGACGTCGAGGAACGTCTCACCCTCCGGCGGGTTCACCGAGGCGGGGTCCTGGCGCCAGCGCTGGTACGCGGTCGGGTAGCGCTCGAGGAGTTCGGCATCGAGGAGCCCCTGCCAGAGCCCGAAGTCGATGCCCGCGAGGCCCGAAGCTTCGCGGACCTTGCCGCCCAGCGCCGCCGAGACGAGCTGCGCCGACTCCTTCGACGCCTCGTCCGAGGCGCACAGGATGGTCGCCGGCGTCAGCGCCTTGATTTCCTCATCGCCAAGCGACTCGGTGAGCGCAGCCCGACCCGACTCCGACATGGGGAGGTCCGCGGCGCCCTGGAAGCGTCCCGCCTCGTCCCATGCGGTCCTCCCGCATCTGATGATGAGGAGCCCGACGTCGTCCGCCTTGGCCATGAAGTGCGACCCTCCGCCGGGACTGGCCCCCGGGAGCAACAGTGAGGAGGCTACGCCGAGGTCTACATCGGCTCCATCCTTCGCCTTCAACACCGGTTATGGGGCGTTAGGAGCGAATCGACTCCACCGCCTGCCTCCGCTGAGCGTGTGGCACTCCGAAGATCGCCGACGCCGCGACCAGCACATCGCACCCGGCGGACCGGCAGCGGGCCGCGTTCTCAGCGCTCACCCCCCCATCCATCTGGAGCCGCTGGGCCCCGCTCAGGCGTGGCGCGATCGCCTCGACCTTGTCGAGCACGTCCGGGATGAACGCCTGCCCCGAGAAGCCCGGGTTTACGCTCATCACGAGGACAAGGTCGAAGGCCTCGAGGCAATGCTCGATCGAGGCGGCGGGGGTGGGTGGGTTGATCGCGATGCCAGCGGTCATGCCCGCGGCCCTGACCTTGCCCGCGACCTCGCGCGGGTCGTAGCCCTCCGAGAGGGGCGCCATGCCCGCGCCGGCGCGCACGTCCTGCGCGGGTTCGATGTGGAATGTCATGTGGTTCGCCCCAGCCTCCGCGAAGGGCTCGATGTACTGCGCCGGGTCGGTCACCATCACGTGGACGTCGAGGAACGCCTCGGGCAGCGATGCGCGGAGCGATCGCACGAGAGCGGGCCCCATGGTGAGATTGGGGACAAAGTGGCCGTCCATCACATCGATGTGGAGGAGGTCGGCGCCGCCGTCGGTGAGGACGTGGGCGCAATCGGCCGCGAGTTTGGCGAAGTCCGCCGAGAGGATCGACGGCGCGACCAGCGGGAGTCGGGGCGGGCTCGTGAACAGGTTCTCCATGGGGTGAGCGTACCGCAGCGCCGCGGGACGGGCACCGCGTAGACTGTCGCGATGACGAGTCAGGGCTGGCGGTCCCTCAACCTGAACGATGACCAGCGCGAAGCGGTCGAGCACGCGGGCGGGCCGCTCATCGTGCTTGCCGGGCCCGGCACGGGCAAGACGCGCGTGATCATCGCGCGGGTCGCGAGGCTGCTCGAGGACGGCGCGGATCCCGAATCGGTCGTCGCGCTCACGTTCACCGTCAAGGCGGCCCAGGAGATGCGGAGGCGGATCGGTGAGATCGTCGAGCCGACCAGGGCGGCCCGCGTGCGCATGGGGACGTTCCATAGCTTCGGCGCGAAGTTCGTGCGCCAGTTCTCCGATGTGGTGGGGCTGCCCCCCACGCCCGTGCTCGCCGATTCATCGCAGGAGCGCGCCCTGCTCGCACGCGTGATCGACGACAACGACCTGTTCACGCACGTGGGCGACCGCGGGCGCGATGCGCTGGTCGATCGTTGCCGGGACTTCGTGAGCATGTGCCGCCAGCACGCGCGATTCCCCGAGGATGCGCTCACCTACGCATCGGAGTGGGACGCGCGGGCGGACAAGGACGAGCGAGAGGTCGAGCTGTCGCGAGAGTTCGCGGAGCTTGCACGCGCCTACTCGTGCTACGAATCGGCGTGCCGGGCGGGCGGGACGCTCACGATCGACGAGTACCTGACGCTCCCGATCCGCCTGCTGCGCGAGTCAGACCACGCCGCGTCGGTCGTGCGGGGCGGTGTCCGCCATGTGGTGGTCGATGAGTTCCAGGACGTGAACGGCTCGCAGATCGAGATGCTGCGGCTGCTCGCGCCGCCCCGTGATGGGGTCGGGCCCGACGTCGCGGTGGTGGGTGACGACGACCAATCGATCTACGCGTTCCGCGGGTCGAGCCAGCGGGCGTTCGAGCGGTTCGAGGGCATCTGGGGTGCGGCGCACATCGTCGAGCTGCGCGACAACTACCGCAACGCCGACCCGATCCAGCACGTCTCCAGCGCCTTCATCCAGGCAACGCCCGCGTCGGCTCGATTCAAGCCCGACAAGACGCTCCGGTGCGGCGTCAGACCCGATCGGGATCAGGACAAGGGCGGCGCGGGGCCCGTCGAGGGCATCACGTTTGTCGATGAGGACCTCTACCCGCAGGCGATCGTCGCGATGATGCACGCCGACCGCCAGCGCGAACGCAACGCAGAGCGGCCGCCCCGCCCGTGGAAGTCCTACGGCATCATCGCGCGGGGCCACACGATGCTCCAGCGTGCCGCGCGTGTGCTCGAACTGAACGAGGTCCCCTACCGCTACGCGCCGGGCGAACGCGCAGGCGAGCACCCCGTCGTCGAAGACCTGCTCGCGCTGCTCCGCCTCGTGGCCGACCCGACCGATGCGCACGACGCGGTCCGCCTCATGCGCCGCCCCCCCCTGCTCGCGCCTACGGCCGAGCTCGCCTCGCTCCACGCGCACTTCCGCAAGGAGGCGCGGCGGGGCAGGCTCACACGAGGATTCCCCGAGTGGGTGCGCGACCAAGGGGGCGCGTGCCCCGAGTGCCGGAGGGCGGGGCGGATGCTCGCGACCTGGCTCGCCGAACTGCGCACGCTCGACGCGAGCGCAACGCCCGACCAGGTCGCCCTTCGTGCGATCGAGCTCATGGGGTGGGCGACGGTCGCCCCGGGCGAGGCCCGTGAACGCGCCGCCGCGATCAGCGCGCTCGCCACCGCGGTGCGTTTCATCCACGCACGCCTGCCGAGGCTTGAGGCGCCGGCCAACCTCCACGCGTTCTGGTCGTACTACGATCGCCTCGACGACGACGACAAGGCGATGCAGAGCCTCGACGACGAGCGGCTGGGCGACGACGCGGGCGACGATGACGACGATGGCCCCGACGCGGTGACGCTCCTCACCGCCCACAAGGCCAAGGGGCTCGAGTTCGACACGGTATTCGTGCTCCGCGTGCGCTCGCCCCACGGCTTCCCGACCAAGCGCGGCTCCGACGAGGACACGGGCATCGCCCACCTCCTCCCCGCTGATTTCACGGGCGAGGCGGGCGACGACGACGACACCTCCGAGGAGCGGAGGCTCTTCTACGTCGCGATGACGCGCGCCGAGCGCAGGCTCGTCCTCATGGCGAAGCACAAGAAGTCGAAGACGAAGGACTTCTTCATCGAGGTCATGGACGATCTGGGCGGCGACGCGGTCGTGGCGCGCACGAGCGATGAGGTCCTCGACGATGAGGAGGCGCAGCTCGGCAGCGCCGTCGACGCCCTCCGGCGCGATGCCGAGCGCGACATCGCGAGCCCGCTCGCGTGGCGCGATGCGCACCGGCGCACGCTCGGGTCGGTCCACGCCCTCCTTGCACAACTCGAACAGCGCGCCTCGGACCCGGGTGCCGCGGCGTCGTCGCTCGCTCTCGCGGGGCGGCGGCTCGCGTTCCTCGGCGCCCTGCGTGATGAGGGCGAGGCCGACCCCGCCCTGCTCGACCCCGCCGACCGCACGTGGGGCGAGGAACTCGTGGCGGCCCTCCACGATGCGCCGCGCGGCGAGTACCTCTTCGCGCCGCTCGAGCCGCCCCTCGAACTGAGCTACACGAAGATCGACCAGTACCTCCGCTGCCCGCGGTGCTTCTACGCCAAGCACGTGCTGCGCCTGCCCGAGCCCGCATCGATCCACCTCGTGATGGGCAACGTCGCGCACAGCGCGCTCGAGGACTTCTTCATGGAGTACCGAGAAGCGGTCGCCGACTCGCGCCTGCCGCCCGGGCTGACCCGCCTGCGCGAGCTCGCCCAGGCGGCGCTCCGCAGGCGCCCGATCGCGACACACCTGCTGGACCAGTTCGACGAGCGCAGAATGAACGCCATGCTCGCGCAGGCGCACGATGCCCTGCACCAGCCTGGCGTCGACGCCGGCTACGAGATCCTGGAGCTCGAGCGCGACTTCCCCGAGGGCATGGAGTTGCCCATCTCGACCAGGCACACGATCTCGGGCAAGATCGACCGCTTCGACCGGATCGACACGCCTCAGGGCCTGCGCTACCGGATCGTGGACTACAAGACGGGCAAGGCGCGGGAGGACCTGGTCACCCCATCGCCGACCGACCTCCAACTCGGCATCTACTCGATGGCCGCGTCGATGCAGGCGGGCAATGACCCGCTCGACCCGCTGCCGGGCACGGCGGAGTACTGGGTGCTCGCGACGGGGGAGGCGGGGCGGATCGACCTGGCGGACCTCGACCTGCGTGCGATCCTCGCGACCATCGAGGAGGTGGTGGCGGGGATGACCGAGGGCCGGTTCGAGCCAAAGCGGAACTGCAAGGGGATCTGCCGATTCTTCGGGCTGAACGCGGGCTAGGCGTCGCCCCAACCCCCCGCCTGCGCCAAGCCGCTGGATGGCCCCCCTGCGCCGAGGTATAATGCCCCAAACGCCTCCCTAGCTCAATCGGTAGAGCAGCTGACTCTTAATCAGCGGGTTGAAGGTTCGAGTCCTTCGGGGGGTATTCAGCACCACGCGGAAACATCGGTCCCTCCGTCTCTTTCAGGAGATTGCCCGATGCCCGCGCACCCCGTCACCACACCCACGACCACACCCGACACACCGCGCGGTGACACCTCACCCGCGCGCCCCACCCTCCCATCACCCCTCCGCCTGACCCACACCACCACCGCGCCCGCCGCGCGTCCCACCTGGCCCTACCCGGACATCACCACCCTCACCCCCCACGCCTGCGGTCAGTGGTCCAAGAAGCACAAGGGCCGCACGTACTACTTCGGCGTCCTGTCCGAGCCCGAGTCCGCGCTGGCCGACTGGCGCCGCCGCTGGCCGTTCATCACCCAGGGCCACGCCGACCCCGCACTGGCCCCGCGCCTCATCACCCTGCGCAACGCCGCCAACGCCTATCTCGACGCCGAGCAGCTCCGCGCCGAAGCCGGCCAGGTCCGCACGTCGACCTACCGCAACCGCCGCCAGGCGTGCCGCGCCCTCACGCGGATCCTCGGCCCGACCACGCGCCTGACCGACCTCACCTCGACCGACTTCACGCGCTTCATCGCCCAGCTCGCCCTCGACGGCTACGCCCCGACCACCCAGGCGCTGTTCATCAACAACGTCCGCACCCTCTGGCACTGGCTCGACGAGGCCGGCCACGACCCGCCCAGGCTCCCGCGCGGCTTCAAGCGCCCGCCCGCCGAACACCTGCGCCGCCACAAGCGGGCCCGCCGCATGGACTACACGCGCCCGCAGCTGCTGCACCTGCTGGCCAACACCACCGACCACCCGCGCTGGCGGGCCATGGTCCTGCTGGGCATCAACGCCGGCTACCAGCTCGACGACCTGTTCAGGCTGACTACTTCAGATGTCAGGGGCTCCGCCCCCGAC
This sequence comes from Phycisphaerales bacterium, assembly GCA_965228605.1. Classification (GTDB taxonomy): domain Bacteria; phylum Planctomycetota; class Phycisphaerae; order Phycisphaerales; family UBA1924. The sequence goes on along the minus strand of OZ245825.1, from coordinate 834,645 downwards.
ACCCCCGAGACTCCCCAGGGCGATTCGACCTCCGGCCCGCGTCCATGCGGGCCTCAGCGACCCGGCGGCGTCGTGCCGCCGGCCTCACAGGTTGCGCTCGCTTCGCCCATGGGTGACTCGTCCGGACCACGCTGGGCGATTGACACGTTCAGGCACAAGAAGGAGACGCTCCGCCGCGCGCCGCTCTGGCCCGAGACGCGCGCCGCACTCCTGGCCGTGTGGCCCGACGGTGTGGCGCTGCCCAACCACCGCTCGGCCGAGGCCGAGGCGACGCGCCGCCGCGGGCCCGGCGTGCGCATCTTCTGCGATGCCGATGATGACCCGGCGCGCCTGGCCGACAGCTACACCCTCCGCTTCCTGCGCTTCCGCAAGAAGATCGGCCTCGAGATCAACGCGGGCTCGGGTGGGGGTGGCGGCGGGGGTGGGGGTGGGGGTGGGGGTGGGTTTAGTTGGCTGCGCAAGACGTTCGCGACGCGGTCCAAGCCGATGCGCGACGACAACGCGGCCCGCCTGGTCATGGGCCACGTGATCGACGGCATCCACGAGAGCTACGTGCAGGACTGGCCCTGGTCCCGGATGGAGGCCGTCACCGATCACGTTCGCGCCTGGCTCTTCGGCCAGGCGTGAACGCCTTATCTGTGTACGGGGGGCTCCGCCCCCTGCGACCCCCGAGTCACCCCCCACGCGTGTCGGCCTCCGGGTCGCACCAGGTCCTTGGCGGTGAGCTTCATCCCCCGCCCCTCCCTGCAACCCCGCCGGAGGCATCACCCCATCGGGTCCTAGGCACCAGGTCGTGCGGATCATCTCGCCGGCGCTTCGGGCGGTCATGGGAACGGGCGGGCACCGCCGCCTCTGGCCGCATTCCCGCCGCGAACACTCATCCCCCGCCCCCGTCGATGAAGTTCCGCGCTGACCTACCTACAAGCATCATCGCACCGCCCGCACAATCGGCACCACATCACCCTCGCGCCCGATCCGCACCTGCCCGCGCGACAACCGCACATACTCCCGCCGCAGGAACTCGCGCAGCAGCAGCCGGCCCCTCGGGTAGTGCCCGTGCGCCCGCGCGACGGCCTCCAGCGCCAGCAGCAGGTCATCGGGGTCGACGCCCGCGAAGTCGTCGTCACCACCGGCGATGGCGCGCACCCACGCGCGCAGGCGGCGTGCGTGGGGGATGTCCAGCCGGTCCAGCGGCTTGGCGCCCTTGATGCGGTTGCACGGCGCGCACGAGAGCACGAGGTTGGCCACCTCGTTGGTCCCCCCGCGCGCCAGGCTGCGCACGTGGTCAAACGTGAGCCGGCTGGGCCGCATCATCAGCCCGCAGTAGGCGCACTCGCTCCCGTCCAGCTCCAGCAGCCGCGCCTTGGTCTCCCGCGCCCGCTTCGTGAGCGCCCGCCGAGCCCGCACCGCATGGACGCTCCTGCTCACAACCCATGCCTCCCCTTCGCTTCCTCGCTTGGGACGCACCCGTACGCCTTGCTTCCGACCAACGGCGCGAGGGCGCCATGCCGCTGCGACACATGCCCCGGATCGGTCAGGTAGTCCATCGCCAGCCGGCACGCCGCGCCGAAGGTGTTGCCTGAGTGGCCATCGTCGAGTCCGGGGCAGCGCGCCACCTGCTCATCCCAACCCATCGACGCGAACGTACGGACCTCCCCCGCGGACTTCATCACCGAAGCGATGACGACCGCCTGCTCGCAGCAGTAGAGCTCGTACGCCTCGAACCTCCATCGGAAGTCCGGGTTGTTGGACCTGAACCGGTCGATGCGGTCCCGGAAGCACGCGGGCAGCGCGTCGTACCGGGCGTCGAGGATCTCGCGCTCCCGATCGAACTGCTCGCGCTGCTCGCGCTCCCTCGCCTGGGCATCAGCCCGACACTTGGCCTTTTCCTCCTCCGGCGTGCGGTAGAACACGCACGCCCCGTCAAGCAAGCATCCGCGCACCGGGTGCCCGAAACCCCGCCCAAAGAGCGTGATCACCATGCCAGGGCGCGGCTCAATGGGCGACGATTCGGGAATGCCGAAGCACGTGGCCCCATCGAAATTGACGACCCAGCCCCTTCTGCGGTCTCCGGTGACTGAATCGATGGTGTGTTCAGTCCTCTCGGTGTCGTCCGTGAATCTCTGGCTCATGCCCCGATCCTCCTCTCGCGTTCGCCGCTCCTGCTCACAGCCCATGCCTCCCCTCATCCCCCCGCGCCCCGCGCCCGCGCCGCGTCCTGCCCCCCAGACCCCCTCCTCCTCTGGCCCTCTGGCCCTCCGCCATCTGGCCCTCTCCCTCCCCCACCCCCACTTCATTGCTCAGGTGCATCATCAGCCGCCGCTTGGTCCCCCCGGCCAGCGTGCGGACCTTGCACGCGCACCGCGCCCACCGCGTCGTCCCGGTCATCGCCGCGATCAGCTCGTCATCACTCGACCGCTCGAGCAACCCACGCAGTTCACGCACCAGGTCGTCACGCATCGGCGTCGCTCCCTTCAGGAGCGTCGCCGCCGCCTTGTCTGTGGACGGGGGGCGCCGCCCCCTGCGACCCCCGATCCCCCCCGCGCGTGTCGCCCTGCGGGTGTGCCACTGGACTGTGAGCATCACCGGCGTCCGCACGCTCAAGCGCCTCGACCCGCGTGCAAACCTGGGCCAACGCCTCGAACAGATCGTCGGCCTCCGTCTCAGTCTCCTCCGCGCACGCCCGCTTCACGTCCTCGACCAGGCCCTCAACGATCAGGGCGCGGCCCCTGCTCAGCAGCACCTTGGTCGCGGCGTGGTCCCACATCCGCAGGGCCCGGATGTCGCGCGTGGGGATGCTGATTCGGTCGCCGTTGACGACGCCCTTCACCGGCTTGCCGCCCCCGACCCAAGGCTGCCCGTTCTCAACCACGGTCACGTCCACGAAGTCACGCATCGCCCACTTCCTCCTTCTCCTTGAGCCGCGTCAGTCGTGCCACGATCTCCTGCTGCGCTTCGGCGGCGCCGATGCGGTACGCCTCAGCCATCGAGTCGGCGGCGTAGGAGAGGTTCTCCTCCAGCTCGCGCTCGCTGAGCAACGGCAGACGCTTTCGCGCCGCACTGATCGCCCTGCTGGCCAGGATGCGTGTCGCCATCACTCCGCCCCCCTTCGCACAACGCGCCACCGCGTCGCCTCGCCCGTCTCCTCGTCAATCGACGGGATGGCGACGTGCGAACCCTTCGCAGCGGCGACCACACCATCGTCGAATGCATCAAGGCTCGCCGAGAGACAGAAGAACACGACTCCGAAGCAGGTGAGGAACACCGAAAAGCAGCCATCGCTGCCGTCATCGCTCTGGCCGAAGAAGACGGAGAAGAGAAGGCCGGCCCCAACGAAGATTGTGCCCAGAACGGCGAAGATCAGCGCAACCATCACTCCACCTCCCGCTCAAACTCCACCACCCACACCCATGGGTTCGGGGTGATGTAGTGAGGCAGGCCGCGGTACGTCTCGGTGCGGTTCTCTCCGCCCAATGGGAACGACTGGTAGAACACGATGCGGCCATCGGCCTTGACCGGCTTGGGGCTGCTGTTGATCGAGTCCCAGAGGTCACTGAACCACACCTTGCCGGGGCTGTTCGCGGGATCACCTGTCAACCGCGAGCCGCGACTGGCAACCTCGTGGGCGTCGAGTTCGCGATAGAACGACCTCGGCTGGTATCCCTCGGCGATCGCGTCGTCCTCACTGATCGCCTGCAACCGCTCGACGCGCACCGACTTCACCACCAGCGTGATCCGGCTCGCCCATCGCGGCATGTGGATCGAGGGGCGCCAGCGTGGTCGCCCGACCTCATCGCATTGGCACTCAGGTATCAACTGGCAGCACGGCGGGCACGGCGACTGCTCGTCCGCGTCGGCGCGGTAGAACATCGACTCCATGATCGATGGACCGACGACGTCGAAGGCGTGCTTGATCGACACCGGCCGATCGTCGTACGGCTGAAGATCGCAGTAGTGCGCCTCCCGCACCCACAACCGATCCCCCGGCACGCCGTAGGGGCACTTCAGTCGGCCCAGACGCATCCCGCTGCACAACTCGGCGATCTCGATGGGAGCCAAGTCTCGCTCCGGCTGCGGCTTCACCACCCGCCGCGTCTGCGTCTTGGCCCCCCTGAGGACCGCCCGCACCATCGGCGCGCTGAACAGGATGGGATGCTCGCGCACCGCGGTCTCAACCACCATCAGCGCCCTCCCTCTCGCCGTCTACCGGAGTCGCAAGGATGATCGTGAACTCGGCATCCTCATCGTCGCCCCACCAGTCGGGCGCGACGGCCCAGGCGTCACAGTGCTTGCACTCCAAGATCGGAGCCCCCGGCTCCGGCAGCGCGCCGCGATCGAAGTAGTCTGAGTCGTCCGAGTAGTCCGGCGAGCCCGCCTCGAGCCAGTGGTGGTCTCCGTCACAGCCCGTACACGCGTGCACGCACACCCGATCCCCATGGACGTAGAGACTCAGATCGTCCCGGGCTGACATCTCGGAACCGACGCACGAGGCGCATAACCACGCACCCTCGTCGTCGAGCCTCCACCCGCGATCCGCAGCCCGGTCAACGGCGTCTAGCGGCCGCCGGCACTGCTCACACCTGTGGACCCGATCCACCGAGAACCGGACCCGCAGCCCACCCGTGATCGCCAGGATGACCGTCACGACGAGCACGCCCGCCATCACGCCACGCAGGAACCAGCACAGTCGGCAGTCGCTGACCTCCCTCATCTGGCCCTCTGGCCCTCTGGCCCTCTGGAATCCGTCTCGCATCACACCCACTCCTCCATCAACCCCTGCTCGAGCACCATCTCCACGACCTCCTGCTTGACCTTCCCGCCCGGCAGCCAGCCGTCGTGGGCCTGGGCCGCCGCGATGAACGCGTTGCCGCCGGCCCCGAACGCCTGCATCAGCTCGACCACGAACACCCCGCCATCGGGCGCCACGCCCAGCCCCGCCGCGACCGTCGCGTCGTCGGCCTCGAACCACGCCAGCCCCTTCATCACCCCGTCCACCACGTCCTGCCACCCGCCCTCGTTCCCGCTGGCCACCAGGCACGGGCGCTGCGTGAACGATGTGTCCTCAATGGCAGGGGCTCCGCCCCCGCCACCCCCGAGAACCCCCGCAGTGCTCACGTCCGGGCCGCGTCCTGCGGCCCGCGCGGCCAGCTCCGACCATCTGGAGCGCAGATCGCCCCCCCCCACGTCCATGCCGCCGGCCTCAACGGGACCAGCCTCGCCCACTCGGACGGGGTGGGCATCCGCCCACGAGAGCGCGCTCAGACGCCTGATGTCCCCGCCGTAGGTCTTGAACTCGATCTGCCCATCGGCGGCCCCGACGACAGTGACCTCAACAGGCTCGCGGCGACCGCCAAACCACGGTCTGATGATGTACTTCCCTTCCGGCTTCGCTGCTTGCTGCTCCGCTGCTTCCCGCCGCAACGCGGCGGCCCGCCGCAGACAATCCCGCACCAGCCCCGCGTTCTGCAGCGCGATCGGCACGCCGCCCTTCAGCTGCGCCCGCCACCACGACTGCGCCGCCGGGTGCAGCCTCTGCCCGTTGCTCAGGTTCGCCGGCTTCCACGCCGCGAACGTCCAGCCGTTCGGGCCCGGGGTGTCCCAGTCCTCCTGGTAGACCGACTCGTACAGCACCGGCGCCACCACGCCCGCGTTCCCCTCGAGGTAGCCATCGACCATGATGTACTGACGTTCCTCGCCCGCGTTGTACCCCGCCCCCGCCGCATCCGGGCACCACATCGCGCCCAGCTGGCTGAAGATGCGCCAGTGCATGGCCACGTCGCGCGCCGTGTCGCCCGCGCGCGGCGCCGCGGTCTTGATCACCAGCTCCACATCGGGGAACGCCTCGCGCCATTCCCACAGCGCCTCGATGAGCGCCCACGGGTCGCCGCCGGCGCGGGTGTACACGTGCTCCTGCCCCAGGTGGATGTACCCCTTCGACGGGTCGTTGGGGTTGACGTCGATGTACCACGGGTCGGCCAGCATCACGCCCAGCCCGTGCTCAGCGGCCTCCCACGCGGCCCCCGGCCCGCCGTCCTTGCCCCCATCGGCCCGGAAGTGCGCAGCCATCGAAGGTGCCGACGCCGCCGGGCCAGCGAACTCGGACGACCAGACGCCTGTGCCGCTGTCACCTCCGCCGTCGGCCTTCCCGATATCGACGACGCCCTCGAAGTCGCTCACCCTCTTCGACCCCGAAGAGATGTACCGCACCGGCCGCACCCGCGCCACCGCTTGTTCGAACGTGATCGTCATATCGCTTCGCTCCTTGATCTGGGAAGACGCCACCTCCGGGTGCCGGGCCTCGGGGTCCGGGATCCGGGCCGTCGGCCTCGATCCTGAGCTGCATCGTGGTCAGCACGCCGACGAGCGCGCAGTGCGCAAACATCTTCTCCTCCGCGTCCTCCGCCTCGTGGAAGTCGCGCTCCAGTTGCTCGATCAGCCTCGTCGTGAAGTGCCCGTCGGTCCTGGCGTTCATCTTGACCAGCACATCGCAGAGCGACGCCCGGTACTGATCCGACGCCGCGCACATCGCCTCGTGTCCGCTCACGCCGAGCCCCCGATCTCGACGATGCGCCCGCGATGGTCGAAGGTGTGGCTGACCGCGTCCGGCCAGTGGTGGTCGAGCACCAGCACCTCGGCGGCCTCGACGCCCAGCGGCGTGATGGACAGGTACCACCCGTCCCCCTCGGTCAACCCCCGCAGCCGCAGGGCGAGCAGCGTCGATGTGCAACGCCGCAGCGGCCGCCCCATCGCGACCGAGACCAATCGGACCGTGTCACGCCCGATGCCCGGTTCACCGTTCGCCCGCGCCCAGTACGCGATCCACAGCGCCAGGCGCATCGGCTCGCTCAGCGCATCGGCGACGCGCTGCACCGCCTCGAGGTTGTAGTCGTCGCTCCGACGTGCGCTCATGCCCCACCTCCGAGCTTGCGGAGCACAACATGCCCCAACCCGGGCCGATACTCGCCGAGCACGCCGGACGTCAACAGGTGCTCAACCATCCTCGACGCCCGTGTGTAGCCGATCCCCAACTCGCGCTGCAGGTCGCTCACGCGGACGAAGTCGCTGACAAATGCCAAGCGCTCCGCCGCCTCAACCAGCGGGTCCACCTTGCTGCTCACGCGGGCACCGCCTCTCGCGCCGCCCACAGCTCAGCGAACTTCCGCTGGATGGCGTACAGCCACCCCGACTGGCCTGGGTCGAAGTCGTTTCCGATCCTGTCGGGACACGTGTCGAAGATCTCGACGTACCGGTTGTAGAAGACCTCGGCGCTGACCTCGCCGTCCTCGCACTCCTTGGCCAGGCCATCGAGTTCGCTGATCTGCTGCTCGCTCAGATCCTCACGCGGCTCGTGCTCGCGGAGGGACCGCGCCGCGAACTCCGGCACCCATCGGGTCTTGAGGAACTTCCCGCACAGGTAGTCCTTGGAGAGCTGCCCCGCGAACCACCCGAGCCCGTAGCCGAGCGCCGAGACGCTCCCGTTGCGCTCGGGGGTGAGGTCGCCCATGATCGCGATGCCCTCGGGCGTGAACACAAGCAGCACGCTCATCATGCGACGGCCCGGCTTGCTGGGGTCGTCAGGGTCGGGCTCCCGCAGGTAGTACGCGGTGACCTTCCCGTCCTCCTGGACCGGGTACAGCCGGTGATCACGCAACCGATCGAGCTGCCATTGGTCGTCGATCTGCTTGCTCATATCCCACCCCCCTGGAAGTGATCCGGACGTTCGGCGAGCGCGTGGTACGCCCAGTTCGACCGGACGCTGGTCCTGCTGCGCGACACCTCCATCAGCACCGCGATGTGCTCCTCATCCGTGCAGCTCTCGATCAGGTCGCAGTCGTCGAGCTTCGCGATCGACTCGGGCCACCCGTAGCACACGAGTTCGTCACGGCGCGTCGCGGCGACCAGCCACTTCTCGCCTGATGGCCGGTGCAGGATCGTGTCGCCCGCCTTGATCTTCTCCGTGGCCGTGGTCATCCGGTCGCCCTCCATGCTCTGAGTTCGTCGTCGGCGCGCTCGAAGCGCTCGGGCGGCCAGGGTTCTTGGGTTGACAGGCGCAGCAGGGTGCGCGGGTCGTGGGCGCTCAGGCCGCGCTGCTTGGCGGCGGTGATGATCGCGGCGACGGCGCGGGCGTCGGGGCTGAGCGAGGAGAACGCGGGCTTCGGGATCCGGGTTGCGGGCTCCGGGCGCTGCGCCTCCTGCTCCCGGTGACCCGGCGCCCGTGCCCCGAGACCCGGCGCCCGTGCCCCGAGACCCGACGCCAGGTCGTGGCGCTTGAGGCGTTGCCAGGCGGCCTGCTCGTCGGCCTCGGTGATGAACAGCCACTTCCGGCGGCGGACCAGGTGGGCGAAGAGGGCGGCGGGCTTGGCGCCAACGCGCACGGCGTGGTGGGCGGCGGCGGTGAAGTTGAGGCGGTCGCGCTCGCTGTCGCGGCGGACGAAGCCGCGGCGGGCCGCGTCGGCGAACAGCTCGAGCAGGCGCGGTGTCGAGGTGAGGTCGTCGGGGCGGACGTTGGCGAAGGTGGGGGGACGGGACAGCGCTGCGGCGCGGCGTCCCGCCCTCTTCGTCACGGGGCCCGTGGCTGGGGCGCACCTTGCATCACCGAGTGCGCGTCCGCAGCCGCCTCGCTCGGTTGGGGTCCGGGTTTGCCTCCCAGCGCTGTCCCGGACAGGTATGGCCTCACGCCCTGGAACACCAGGGATGGCCCCTCGTTGCATTTCCTGCGGGGTTGCAGGGGCGGAGCCCCTGCCTTCCCCGACTCTGTCGATTGAGACACCAGACCGCTCGCCGTTCGAGCCGCCTTCACCGTTCAAGCGCGCTGGTGCGCCCAGTCTGGTCTTTCTACCGATGGAAGGGGATGGTGGTGTGCCATCCTGACACGGGGGTAGTGTCATCCTGACACATGGGTGTTTACCCCACCCCCCCCCGGTGAGGCGGTCGGGGGCCTCCCACAACAGGAGCTGGTTGGGGTCGGCGTCCTGGTCGGTGGGCATCCGCTCGGCGGGCCGCTCGGCGGCGCAGGGGAGCCGGTGCGGGCGGTAGACGCCGTCGCTCCCGCGGACCATCATCTGGCCGCGGCGGCCCTGGTCCTTGGCGCTGAGGGCGCCGTGGCGCGCGGGCACGCCGTAGACGTTGGCCGTCGGGTTGCGGCCCGGTCGGTTCTCGCCACGCTCGAGCAGGGCGATGAACCCGAGGCGGAGCAGGCGCGTGATGCAGCGGTCGACCGTGCGACGGCTGAGGCCGGCGCGCTCGACCAGGCGGGTCCCCCCGATCGCGCCGGTCAGCGAGGCGCCCCGATGAGCGGGGCGATCGGCCAGGTCTGCGATGGATTGGAGGACGAGGCGGGTCGAGGGGGTCAGGGCGGCGAACGTGGCGCTCTGCTCGATCCATGACGGCAGCGGGTTGTGCCAGCGACGCGCGACATCACCGCCCCCCCCACCTGCGTCACGCGCGTCGATGGGTCCGGTGATCCGGAGCGCGGGACAAGAGGTGCGGGCGGGCGGAGCGTGGCGTGCCAGGTTGAACGGTGCTGCTGTCATGGAAGCTCACGCCGGGCCGGTTGAGCGCGGCGGGAGCGCAGGACAACCACCCGACGACTGCACCTTCAAGAACAGCGGTCGGAGCAACGCGCTCCTACGCGGGTGGCTGGACTGGAAGGCCCGGGTGATCCGCCAGGAACACCCGGGCTCACCTCCTGCGGAAACTGGACAGTCATGGTCCAACCACGCGATCGGCTTCCCGCGACGCCGACTCCCGGCGCCGGTACGGTGGGAACTCCGTGACGCCCCCGTTGAGCGGCGTCACGAAGGTGTAGGGTTCTCCGAAGAGGAGAGGAGAAGCGGGCCCGCCACCTGGCGGGTACCGGGCCCGGTGGGAATTCACGTACTCGTCACGGGCCACCTCCTTCCGGTCACGCGCGAGGTCGATCGGTCGTCTCCTCCACGACCACGCGGAATAGCGGGCGCAGGACTCGAACCTGCGACCTCCGGCTTATGAGGCCGGCGAGATACCACTTCTCCAGCCCGCCTAGGCCCCGGACCGTCCGGGGTGGTGTTCGCGACACGCCGCCGACGGTCCGGCGGTGAAACACCGGCACGCGCTGTCGCACGCGCCGATGCGGAGATAGCCTCGCGCGGCCAGGTGGGTGCGCCGCACGTAGCGTCAGGAGATGTGGGGAAGCAACAGGTCACGCCGCCTCCTTCGCGGAGTCGGGCGCGGCGCCGAACAGGGATCCCTGCTCGCGCTTGCCGTCGATGTAGGCCTCGGTCTCCCGCAGGACGCGGAGTAGCGCGTCGATCGTCTCAGGCTTGAGGCAGACGTCAGCGGGGGCCGTCTCGGAGTAGGGTTCAGAGGGCTTGTGGGGCGTGTTCAGGACCAGCGGCGAGTTGCACTCCCGCAGGCTCTTCAGTGCGGTGATCGTTGCTCCCATGATCCCATCGGTCCAGCTGAAGCTGACGCCGCGGACCTGGATGCCCTCCGCGAAAGAGGGTTCTGCTTCGCACCACTCCGCGACGTGCGACGCGAGCGCATCGATCGCACTGAGCAGGGCCGGGTGAGGCTTGTCGAAGCAGTCGAGGACGAAGGAGTCGCACTCGCCCCCGTCGCGCTCGACGTCGAACTGGATGAGCGTGCGGCCCTTCGTGGGGTCCCACTTCACCTTGTTGATCTGGCGGTCGGTCATGCGGCACCCCCGAGCAGGGCGAACCCAACGAGGATGGCGAAGGCGATCGCGAAGCAGAACGTGCCGATCGCCGCGGTCGTGAAGCGGTCGTCGCGGTGGACGTAGCTCGGCTCGCGGACGGAGTCCTGCCCGACGTCGTACCGGCGCACCAGCGGGACCTCGCGGAGGGAGTCGTCGTAGTCGTAGACGCTGGTTCGCTTCATGCCACCACATCCACTCTGCGACCGGTCTCGGGCGCGGCCTGCACGCTCGAGAACGGCGGCTTCTTGGCTTGCTTGAACACGCGTTGGGAGCCCGCAAGGTCCACGCTCTTCGCGTAGTGCGACAGGCTCCGCATCGCCCGGTGGATCGTCTCGAGGATCTGATCGGCCTCTCGCCGGCACACGGAGCCGTTGGCCTGCAGAGCGGCGACCTCGACCGCGAGGGCGCTCGACAGGTCCGCCAACACCGCGGCGAGGCTCGCCTCGGACTCCGCGTCGCCCAGGTTGCAGACGGTCACGCGCCCGGCGGGCAGGTTGATCAGCCCATCGATCAGCGCATCGCGGACGTCGGGGCCGCCCTCCTTCGCCGCGGCGACGATGGCGTTGGCTGGCATCTCGGCCTGGCCAGATATCCAGCGGGCGGCGGTGCGGGGGTCCTTGCGGGTCCACTTCGCCAGGCGCTTGGTGCTGATCACCCCGGCGTCCTGCAGGTTGATCAGGATGGTGCTCTGTCGCTTGCGGAAGGCCTCGTTCATGCCCGGCGCCTCCGGCTCGGGCCAGAAACGACACATGTGCCGGATTTCGCCCCAGATGCGACACGCTTTGCGCGCCGGGCTGTGTCACGCTGTCCGGGCATGGCACACCCACGACCCAATGACAGCCTGAGCCGCCCGAGGGAGGGCATCCGCCCCATCAGCCCGTGTCGTCCTCTCGAACGTCCCATGGTTCTCGATCTCCGCGCACCAACACGTCACCCGCGGCTCGCGGCCACGGGAACCAACACCAACGCGTCGGGGGGAAGGGCGCCGCCTACGCGGTCAGCCCCCACACCCTCCGCTTCGGGAGAGCGCACGGAACTGGCAGCGTGGGAGCGCGCAGCAAACAGGCCCTGGCGAGGGTTCGCCGGGCCTGGTTAGACCGTTCACGGATGATCGGTATGATGCGCGTAGCGAACGCATGGGCTAGCTCCATGCGGGAGTTAGGTCCCGGGTGGTGACACACCCGGGGCCGCTTCAATTTTGCCCGACTCGCTCCGCGTCACACTTTCCCGCGATCCTGTGACGCCGCGCCTTCGGAAGAAGCGACCGATGACACTGTGACCCGCACGGGCTCCAATGTCAAGTGGTTATGGGGGCATTTTCTGACACTCTCTCTCCCCACCCGGAAGTTTGGGTCCCGAGGCGGAGGTGCTTGGTCGCGGCTCGCGACGCGACACCACCGCTCGGGCCCCACTGCTCTCCCCCCAGAGACGAGCTGGATGGATCGGCAACCGTTGCCGATCCATATGCAGAGCGCGCATCGCGCGGCGGGTGACCGGAGACTCTCAGAAAATCTTGATGACACATTGCCAACAGACAACGCACAGGGGTCTAGTCGCGGACAAGGAAAGTCACGACTGCGTCAAAGATCCTTGTGCTACGCCCCTCGTCGAAGGGCCTTATCGGGCCACGCCTCTCCCTCGCCAAGGAGGATCCACTCGATGGAGACGCCGGAGACACGTGCCAGTCGGCAACAGAACTCGACCGACGGCCGCGACTTACCGACTGTCTGAAGCCGGATCGTCTCGTAGTTCATACCCACGAGGTCCTGCAGCGCCGCCCAGGTGATCCCCTCAGTGAGCCACGACAGCCGGGCCGAGATGTCCCTTGGGGCGAACGAACCAGCGCGAATGCGCAGGTAGTCAGGCACTTCAGTGGGCGGGAACATGTCGGTTCTGGTCCTGGGCCTTGGCATGCCCAGAGAGACCCCAACCGTCTATCTGGTGACAACTGCGGCGTCAAGCTTCTTTGGCGGGGCGAGCGAGTCTCTCGCACGCTCCTCCCACTTGGCCGCCTTGTCCTCATCCGCCAACACATTCTTGTGCAGGTTCGCCAATGCAGTGGCGAGCATGGCGACCATCTGGGGCTCGTCGCCCGATCGATGGCGGTCTGCATCGTCGAGGTGGGCCTGGATCCGGGCAGCGAGGTCATCAGCACACGCCGGCGTGCGGCAGGTGTTCGCCTCTGCTCTCAACCGGACCGCGGCAACGACGCGGCGCAGCGGGTCATCCTCGTTCACGATCACGTCGTCCAATTCGCTCTCGATGCGCTCGAGGACCTCGATCGTCTCAGTGTGAACTGTGGCGTCAGCCCCGAGCGCGAGCCAGTAGGCCAGGCCAACGTCGGTCATGAGAGCCTCGACGCTCGGGCGTGGGGCCTCGCCGGCGACCGCCCGGAGGATGTCGATCCGCTCGCCCCAGATCTTGTCGTCTGAGGGGTCATTGAACAGGTCTGGCCCGAAGATCCACTCGTAGTACCACAGGCTCGCGAACTGGTGACTCTGACGGCCCTGCCACTGGAGGATCGACTTCTTCATGAGACCCGAGACGTCGGATCGCAGGGCCAGCACTTCACGCTGGGCACACATCTCCGCGTTGGCTTGGACCAACCACGTGCCCGCGCCTACGGAGGTGGCAAGGACTAGGGCTGAGGCAATCGCCAGCCAGGGCCGGCGCAGAACCCAGAGCGTGCAGCTCCGAGGGACTGATCTCCGGGCGTGCACCGGGCGCCGAGCTAGGAACGCATCAAGGTCATCGCGCATCGCCCCGACTGAGGTGTACCTGCCGTCGGGATTCGGTGACATGGCCTTCAGGCAGATGGCAGCCAGATCACGTGGCCCCCCTGTGGGCTTGGGCTCCGGCCAGTCCTCAAGCCTCCCCTCGTGCAGCGCTTCGAGCTCCTCCATGGAGTTGCCCCATGGGAGGCTCCCGGTGAGCATCCAGTAGAGCATCCCACCGAGGGCGAACTGGTCTGAGCTGAGAACGGGGCGCCCCCGGTACTGCTCGGGCGGCATGAAGGCCATGCAGCCCGCGGCGCGCGAGCGGCCCCCATCGATGGGCGCTCGGCCTTCGAAGGTGGACACACCGAAGTCGGAGATCTTCGGGGTTCCATCCTCAGACATCAGGATGTTCTGAGGCTTCAGATCGCAGTGGATCAGACCGTGTTCGTGGAGCGCCGCCACACCGTCGCACAGTGAGCGGGTGAGTTCGGCCACCTCTGTTGCTGAGCGAGGCCAGCCTCGCTCCTCGATGTAGTCTAAGAGCGTCCCTCCTGGCAGGAACTCCATCGCCAGGTAGTCACCCTCCGGGTCCTTGCCCACATCGACAAGTGCGGCGACGTTCGGGTGCCGGATCCCCCAGACGGCCTGCGCTTCACGGATCGACAGATCGGACTTGCAGTCTGGTGGCATCAGCTTGATCGCGACGGTCGTCTCGCGACCGTCGTAGTCGAGACGACGATCGACTGCTTCGAACACATCGCCATGGGCTCCGCGGCCGATCATGCGCTTCAGCAGGTAGCGGGCCTTCCCGGACTCAAGCAGCGGGCCAAAGCCAGCGGGCAGCGAACTCTGGAAGCCGTTGCGCTCGTCCTCTATCGCTCGTTCGACTGCCGAGGTCGTCAGGCATCTGAGCATCGACCTGGCATAGCTGGTGCTCAGGTAGTCAGGAACTTGCTGCTGGACGTTCACCATTGCATGACCCCATCTTCTCCCGAAGCGTGGACTTGGCGAGGACCATGTACTGCCGCGCGGTCCGCTCTGTCAGGTCAGTCGCGAAGGCGATCTGCTCGTAGTTGAGACCCACCACAACTCGCAAGTACAACACCTGGCGGTGCGAGTCGTTCCGCAGATGGGTCATGGCCTCGGCCAGGAGGTCGTCGCCTGCTCGCTCGACGGCCTCGGGCACGGGCCGGGTCTCGTAGAGGCAGCGCCGAAGCTTGGCGGCGCAATCGGACTTTCGGTGCACTTCACGGCGTGTCACCTTGGTCACTAACGCCCAGAGTTGCGCCTCGATCTCGAAGTCCGACTTGCCCTCGGCGATGAACCTGTCGATTCGACGCAGGACGGTCGAGACAAGGTCGTCTGTGTCGAAGAACTGCCGCACGCTCGGGCCCATCCTCCGGGCGACCATCGCCCGCACGCGCCGGCCGTTCTTCTCGAGGAGGAATGAGGCGACGCCCTCTCGATCTGTCGAGATGCTGGCCATCACGCAACTCCGGAATTCGCGATTGTCACCATGCAGGAGATGGCGGTCTCCCTGGGTGGCGTCGGGCATTGGTCGCCCGCCCGCCCGAGGAGGACAGCACAATGCGGAAGGTCGTTCACGCGCTTGTCACGGTGGCCGCGCTCGCTCTGACCCAGTCGGCCACGCCCACCACTGTGGCGATGCAGGGAGAACACCTCAACCCGACCGGCGAAGAGTGCCTCGCGCTCTGGTTCGCGTATTGGGAGGCCGTCAACAGGGGGCAGCCAGCGACACCGCCCGACTGTGTTCCCTAACGCGGCTGTCAGCACGTCCATAGCCCACCTCACTCACATAGGTTACAGCGTGCGTGCCGCCGTGGGCGGACACGAATGTCCGCGGAACGCCGCCTGCCTGTTCCTACGCCCTATAACGTGCTGTTCCGGGAGACCTCCAGAAGCGTGCCTAGCCCAAGAGACTCAAGACCGCAGGGCGGTCGGAAGAACAGTGTCCGGCGCCGACTCGCCGTGGGCCTCGCGGCCTTGGTCGCCGCCGTGCTCGTCGCCCTTGTCGCGCCGTCCATCGCCATGGTCGCCGCTGGCCTCGCCGTGGTGGCGATCTGCAGCCTGATCCCGCCCCAGACGCGCAAGATGGGGGCCATACTCCTGCGGATCAGACGCGGCGACCCCTGGTCGATGTTCGACCGGGTTGCATCATTGGTCGTCCTTGCCCTGATCTTGGTCGTCGCGTCGTCGAAGGCATCGTCGTGGCGCACCGCGATAGCCGAGCGCGAGCAGGCCCGGGCGCAGCAGGAGTCCGAGTCAGCGGCGAGGACGGCTAGCGCGAACAGGCAAGTCCAAGACTTGGTCGTTGAGGCGCGCGACGCGTTCAGAGTTGGCGACACCGAGCGGGCGCTTGTGCTCATCCGCACAGGAATGGACGTCCCTCATGCAACTGACACCTCCGCGCTGCGGACGCTCGCCCAGGAGATCGCCGGCGCGCAGACCGACGCCGCCAATGGGAAAGTCGTTCGCCTCGTCGCCGAGGCGCGGTCGGCGTGGGATCGGGGTGACGATCAGGAGTATCGCACGCTTCTGGATGCCGCGCTCGCGGTCTCCGAGGCGACCGATCTCAGCCCGGCGCTCGAGCTACGAGTGCACGTAGGCGACGCCCGAGTGGCGGCCCTCATCGACGCAGCCGACGAGGCGGCGGTCGCGGGTGACATTGACCGGGCCCGGAGATTTGCGTCGGAGGCTCGGCTGGTGATACACGCCTCCGAGCACGGAGCGGTGACTCGGTTCGAAGACGCGCTGTCCTTGCTGGCCAATGACGCGGACCTCCGTTTCAAGCTCCTCTGGCTGCCTGCAGAGGAGTTCGACCTACTGGAGTACGACCGCCAGCTCCCCGAGAGTCTGTCGTCGGGTCAGCCCTCGTTGGATGCAGCCCTTCTCGAAGCTGCGATGCGACATGTCCCAACACTGGCCACGGCTCGGAGCATTGACGCGGAGCAGAAGGCAGCCGAAGAGGAGGCACGAAGGGCAAGGATCGCCAAGGCAGAGGCTGAACGCCGGCGCTCGGAGCTGATCGAGTCCGGGTTCAGCTCCTTCGATGGCCGGCACATTCAACTCTGCGCAGTCGTCCGACGCACCATGCACGACGACGGTTCGTTCGAGCATGTCGAGACGCGTTCGTCTGACATGGGAGACTACCTACTCTTGGCCATGGACTACCGAGGTCGGAACCAGTTCGGCGCGAAGGTGCTTGAGAGGGTGTACGCAAGGGCGTCCCTCGCTGGCGCCGTGCTTGAGATCCTCGATGAGGATCAGATGCGCGCCCTGCTTCAGCAATAGTCGGCGCTGCCTACGGACCGGCGACCTCCGGCTCACTGCTCGAAGCCGCCTGCATTGCCTCCCGCAACTGTCGGACCTCGTAGTAGAAGTTCAGTACCAGCATCAGAGCCCCGAAGAGCACGACGAGCAGCTTCCAGTTGTCGTTGATCGCCGCGAGCACCTTCAACTTCGGAGAGCGGGGCTCATCCCTAGAGGCCGAGCGATGACGCACGTGCATGGGGTCATCGGTGAGCTCGATGGGCGGGCTGATCTGCGAGAGGAAGAACTCGAACTCGCCCGTCTCTGGGTCTCGCACCGGCGTCACGTGCAGCTTGATCCAGATCACCCGCCCGGTCTTGGTGATGTACCGCTTGGACATCGTGTAGTGGTCGATCTGCCCGAGGCGCAGCTTGTCGGTCATCTCAACGTCGTCGTTGACGTCGAGCGGGTGGGTGACCTGCTGGAACGTCATCGCGCGCAGCGACACCAGGGGCCACTCGAGGATCTCGCACAGCTTGGGGTTGGCGTCGAGCCATCGCCCGTCTGGGCCCACGGCTGCAAGGCCCCACTCGGCGTGCTGCCAGATCTGGTCCTTGGTGAGGTGCTCGAGGTTCATCGCGGAATCGCTCACGCCGCCTCCTCCACCTTCTTGGCACCTCCGCACCCGCCGACGCAGGCGCTGGCCCTCCGCTCCCCGCGCTGCCGACGAGCCCGGTCCATCACCGACTTCACCGCGGAGGAGCCGCGGCCCAACCTCATCAACTCCAGAGGCACGCACGCAGTGAGCGGCGCCAGCAGCATCGGGGAGGCCCCGACCGCGACCACCACCGCGCAGACGATGGTCGTCCAGAACGAGAGGCAGACCGGACACCCCATCGCACCCTCAGCGCGCATGAGGCGGAGGGCCCTGCGCACGACCTGGTCGCGGAGGACTGCGCCCGGCCCCGCGAGCCGCGGGTGCACGAGCAGGCAGGCCATCCCCAGCCCGCACAGAGCGACGTACAGGCACTCAGCGATCGCCATCATCCACCTCCCAGGTCCGGTTCGACGACCGCGTCGCAGAACGCGTCTGACGAGAGCGGGTCGCAGAGGATGTAGTTGATCTGGCTGCCGGGGAACGCCGGATCAGGCTTGATGCAGAACGTCGTGCCATCGATGTCGATCTCCTCCTCGCCACCGAATGTTGCGCACGGGATGTTGAAGAAGAAGATCCCGCACGTCGCAGATAGGACGACCGGGCGGTAGCACACGCCCCCGGAGCACCGACAGGGCGAGACGCAGATCACGCTCTCACACGGCTCCGGGAAGTTGCTCACCGGCGGGGGATCGGCGATCGAGATGTCCTCGAACGTCTCGGGCCAGAAGTACCCGAGCCCTCCGCAATCGTCGAAGAGCGTGCAGAAGCCACCCAGCGTCAACTCGGCGAAGGCGACGAAGATGCCCGCGACCTCGACGTGGAGCCACTGGTGCTGGGCGCAACCGCCCGCGTCGATCGGGAAGCAGATGATCGGCACCTGACCGTTGCCCCCCGGCAGGACCCCACCCGGGTTCTGCGCCCGGAACAGCCCAGCGGCGTGGCACTTCGTGAAGCTCCACTGCGTCTGGCCCAGTTGCTCATTGTTTGGGCCACCGCCCGGCGCATCGATGGGCAGACAGCTCAACCGCGGCGGGAGGTCGCCCGCGGCGACGCCGATGCCATCGATGACCTCAGTGTTGTTGCAGACGTCGCGCGAGGCCGCGACCGGGGTCAGCACGCCATGGATGGGGTAGTCGGTCGCGGTGATCGCCATCTCACCCGTCGTCAGATCGACGACGAAGGACACCGTCGCCTCGATGTCCTCGACCTCGTCAGGGCCCGGGGTGGGCTTGATGGGCGTGCGCGTGATCGTGCCCGCGAACTTCGCGGTCGCCGACGCCACCGTGCAGTCGTTGAAGAACGAGCCCCCCGTCGGGATGCTCAGCGAGTCGAAGGTGATGCCACCCTTGATGTAGAGCGTCTCCTTCCACTCCTCCTCGATGCCGTCACCGTTGCAATCGGCGCTCCCGTCACGGTTGAAGTGGATGTAGCTCTGGATGTTGACCGAGAGGTGGACGAGGACGGTGTCCACCCAGACCAGCGGCCCGTCGAGCTCGTCGCAGACCGTGGGCTCCTCGCACAGGACCGCTGGCGCCGCGAGCCCCCCGCACGCCTTCGGGTCGTTGATCGGGAGCTGCGCGCAAGGAGGCAGGCAGCACCCGCACGGGCCCGGACCGACCGGGGTGCCACAGCAGCAGGAGTGTCCGCTCATGAGTCACACTCCACGGGGTTGTCGGTGTCGAACCAGTACTCGGTCGCGGCGCCGGGCACCGGCTCGGCCCAGATCTCCACAACACGGCCGTTCGGCACGGGTAGCAGGCTGCCCGGGAAGGTGCTGAGGTCGAGTCCCGTGCCCGTGACTCCGCTCGCGGTGTTGCCCTTCTCGGCGATGTTCAGCGCCGTGGCCAGCCAGCCTCCCCCAAGTATGAAGCCACTGTGCCCGCTCCCGCTCTTCGCGAAGCCGGTGACCTCGTAGGACCAGATGTTCGGGGTGAGCAGCGTCGACGAGTTGATCGTCGCACGGCGGGGGGACAGTGGCCCGGCCCTGAGCATGAGGACCGCCCACTTGGTGCCAACGCCGCTCTCCTTCCAGACGATCGAGGCAGCCCCCAGGGGCGCGCTCTGCGGGACGGGGTTGGCGGCGGCGATGTCGACTCGGTCGTGGCCAGCGTCGACGACGTTGATCTGGGCGATCGCCAGGCCCGCGACGACGGCGCGGCCCACCATGTTGCTCGCGATCGGCTCGATCGTGACCGCCCATCGCTCGATGTGGAACTCGGGGGCGAGCACCTCCCCGACGAGCGGCGCGGGCCGGTTGTGCTTGAACTGGTTGGGGTCCGTCGTGACGTCGAACAGCGGCTGTGAGTACCCGACCGCCTCGTGGGCGTTGAGGTCGCTGCCGGTGGTGTTGTGGATGCGGACCACGCTTGAGTCGTTGCCCAGCCGCGGGTCGGCCCCGCTGAGTGCAGACCCGCCGCGCTCGCGAACCAGATCGAGCATCGCGTTCCAGGGAGCGCTCGGGATGCCGGGGAGGCGCTGCCCGGGCCTGATCTTCTTGAACGGATCAGTGGTCATGCGCCGTCGTGCACCCCCAGCGTCTCAAGATCGGACTCTTCGAACACCTCCTCGATGTACACGGCGCGCGGGACCTTGGTGATGACCCCGTTGCTCACCGCCTCCTCGTAGAACACCCAGAGGTACTCCCAGCCCTTCTTGGCGGCGACCGTGATGTCCCCGATGGTGATGTTGGTCTTGTTCTTCGAGGCTGCGAAGCTGAAGACCAGCTCCCAATCATCGGCGGAGTCGCGCTTGGTGCCGCGGGTCAGGCCCTTGAAGAGCAGGCTGCCAGCGGGGTATGTGACGTTGTTGATCGTGATGTTGTCGTTGTTGACGGTCCAGGCCTGCTCGTACAGAGCATCCTGATACGCGTCGTTGACGCTCGCGTCGGGCCTGAATAGCGTGACCTCGAACTCCTTGACCGGCTCCCCGACGTCCACACCCTCGACACCGTCCTGCGTGACGTTGATGGCGCCCTTGAAGTCGGGGGCGGACTTGCCCGGCGGCGCGTAGCTGGCGATTGTCTGCAGGCTCTGTGTGATGCGCTGCGAGCCGCCGGAGGTCGTGAAGGTGAAGATGCGGTCGTTGGTCTCGGGCTCTGGGTCGATCTGGACTGAGGGCGGCGTCCAGCGGACCACGCCCTCCCACACGCCGTCCGCGAGCTCGTCCACCGCGATGTCGTCAATGGTGTAGGTCCCGATGGTCTCGGGAGCGAACGCTTCGAGGTCCGCCTGTGCGACGTCCTCGTCCTCGGTCCCTGTGACCGTGTACACCCGCTGCTTGAACGGGTTGGATCCGGAGCCCTTGCTCCGCCCCTTCTGCCTCTCTGTGATCGTCGTCGGCATCCGTGCCCTCCCACTCCGCCACTACGTGACCGGGACCCCGCCACTTCCCCTGGTGTTCTCGACGACCTTCCGTGTGTCGCGCTTCAACCCCTCAAGCAGGCCCAGGGCCTTCGTCTCGAAGCCGGAGACGCCCGTCTGCAGCGACTGAAGGGCGCGGGTGTTGAACGTCCCGGCCGCCGCCGTGGCAGCGCGCGCAACGCCCAACTCCAGCGTCTCAAGAAGATCGTCTGCGACGATCCCGGAGCCCCGGGGTTCCGCAGTCCCCTCTTGATTCTGCTCACCCTCCTCGTCTTGACGGTTGGCCTCTTTGATCGCCTTGTTCAGATCTTCTTGCGCAGCCGCGAGGTCCTCGGCGGCCTTGAGCCTTCGCTCCTCGGAGGCCTCGTCAACCTCACGCAGTTGCTGCTGGCGATCTCGCTCGACCCTCTGCAGTTCCTCCTCAGTCTCGCGCTTCCGCCGCGCCTTGTTGGCTGCGAGTTCAGCATCAAGCTGCTTGCGCGCTTCCCCGACCAGCTCGTCCTCCAGGAAGAGCCCAGTCAGGGCCTTGGCCACCTCGTTGACGACGGTGTCCCAGACGTTGACCGCGTCGTTCTTCATCGAGAGCCAGATCGACTTGAAGGCAGCTTTGGCTTCTACCCACTGCCTACGCAGGCGACCCCAGAAGTCTGCGAACGCGGTCTCGATGGCGGCGAGCCCCGACTCCCAAACCAGCTTGAGACTTGCCATCAAGACCCGACCCGCCGCCTCCGTATCGCCGCGCTGCAGCGCGTTGACGATTGCCCCCACGACGTCCTTCACGGTCTGCAGCAGGCCGCCGAAGGTGTTCTGCAACCACTGCACTGCCATCCCAGCGACATCCGTTGATCGGACCACAGTGACGCCCAGAGCGACGATCGCCCCGATGAGAAGCCCGATCGGCGAGACCAATAACGCGATCGTGGAGATCGCGCCCGTCACGAGCGTCACGAGCCCACCTATCGCGATCCCCGCGATCGTCACGGCAGCCCCAAGGACGAAGAGCGCAGCGCCCACTGCCGACACCACGGCGATGATCTTGAGGAGGCGCGTGAACAGCTCGCTGTTGTTGCTGACGACACGCTTGATCAGCCCCGCGATCGCTGAGAGGCCATCGGCCCACTCGATGAGGGTTGGCGCAAGTGCGTCGCCAATCGCGATAGCGATCCCCTCCGCCGCCGAGAGGAAGCGACGCAGCGCGCCGCCGATCCCAGCATCCATCTCCTTCGCCACACGCGACGCGTCCCCGCCCGCCGCGCGGAGGGCATCGGCGAGCTCGCGAGCTGCCTCTCCGGACTCTGCGAGCTTCAGGGCCGCCGCCTGCCCGCGCCCGAACAGCTCCTCGAAGAACGCCAGGCGGTCTGCAGACCCGAGCCCCGCGGTGGCATCGGCGATGTCGTTGATGATGTCAGCGAGCGATCGCAGGTCGCCGGCACCATCGACGACGGTAACACCCTTAGCCGCGAGCGAGGCACGCGTGGCCTCATTGGAGAGGTTCTTGTAGGCGCGAGCGATGGCATTGCCCGCCAGGCTGCCCTTGATGCCGTTGTTGGCGAGAACACCGAGTGCAGCCGCGATGTCCTCGATGCTCTCTCCCGCCGCTGATGCAATCGGAGCGACGACCTTGAGGCTCTCGAAGAGGTCCTCAAGGGTCTGGGCGCTTTTGTTCGCGGTGGCGGTCAGGACGTCAGCAACCCGTCCCATCTCGTCGGCGTCGAGGCCGAACCCGCGAAGCGCCGCCCCGGCGATCTCGGCGGCTCGGGGGAGGTCGGTGCCCGTCGCCCGGGCCAGGTCGAGGACGTTCGCGATGCTCGCGAGGATCGCGCCTGAGTCGAAGCCCGCGCGACCCAGCTCGAGCATTGCTCCCGCGACCTGGCTCGCCGAGAAGGACGTTTCGGCACCGAGCCGCTTGGCCTCTTCCCTGAGGGCCTGGAACTGCTCACGCGTGGCGCCGACGACTGCACCCACCGAGCGCATCGTGTCATCGAACTTGACGAACGGTCGGAGCGCGAGGCCGAGCCCGGCGGCGGCGATAGCGCCGACCTTCGCCATGCCGAGCCCGACCTTGCGGACGGCGTTGCCGAATGCCTTGAAGCGTCGCTCGAGCCTCCGTAGCGCGCGCGTGACCTTGTCGTTGACACCTAACTCAACGAACGACTTGCCGGCGCGAACTCCCTTGGCGGATGCGGGCATCCGATGTACCTCCTATCCAGATCGGACCGAGTTCTCGAAGGCCCTCGGGAGGGTCCCGGCCTGGATCTCCGCCTCGAGCGCGGGCCCCATGTACGGGCGCCTCGGCATGACCGCTGTGCGGACTTCCTTCCCGAACGGCGGGGTGCCGCGTTTGATCTCCTGCGGCCTTCGACGCCTCGTCTTCACAACGCCACCGAACTCATGCAGCGCTGGCACCGGGACCTTCCGCCGGCGGAACGCAACCGGCCCGACGACGACCGATTCCGTGCTGCGGTCGTAGACGTAGAAGAGCAGCCGCTTCAGGCTTCCCTCTCGCACTCGCGGAGGCTGCCCGGGGCGACGTGGCAGCGCACGCTTGACCTTGCCGCCCATGCTCGACCGCGCCCGGGTCCTGATGAACGAACCGGCCTCGCGCAGGCCCTGCAGCTTGGCCCGATCGACCGCACGCTGGACCGCGGGGCGATCGAAGAAGTTGGCCTTGAAGTTCAGATCGATCACTGCTCACCATCCTGCGATCGCGTGCCCGACGGCACTGGCACCTGAGAGATGCACGTCGTCTGTCTGCCGGGCCTGGGTCATCGGGTTCAGGTCGCTTGGTTTCACGGATGGGGTCTTCGAGTCTCGATGCACATTGATGATGGATGAGGCGATCAGCGCGGCCTGCTCCCAGCTCGCCTCTGCCATCAGGAGTAGCTCACGGAGCGTCAGCGGCCCGGGGTCGAGTCCGATGAACCCTGCGCACCTGTAGACGAGTCGCCAGCAATCGGATCCACTGAAGCGACCGCCTCGTCGATCATCTTGTCCAGTGCGGTCTCGTCCGACAGCCTCGCCTCGGTCAACTCCCTCGCCTTGGCCATCGCCCGATCGACCGCCCGGAGCACCTTCGTCAGGTTGTTCCGCTCGGTCGGGTTCGGGAAAAAACCAACGAGGCCCTTCAAGAGAGCATTCGAGGCCGCCTCGATGCAGTCTCCCGCCATGGCCGCACCGAACCCCTCGTCGTCGAGGCCGTGCTGATCCGCGTGTGGCTTGACCACCACGTAGATAACGTCCACAAGCAGAATGGGGTCGGAGACCAACTGCTTGAGGAGGTCGGCGTCGTTGTCCACCAGTGTCATCAGGTCGACGCCCAGCATCGACTTGACGCGCTTGATGGCTGCGACATTCACCTCGACGATGTAGTCGCGGCCCTTTGTGTCCTTGAAGGCGAGGGGTGCGTCGGTCATGAGCGGCTGGCTTCCTTGGTATCCGCGGCGGTCTTGGCTACGACTTCCACGGCCTGATCTTGCCGGAAGACCGAGGTGACCGGAACCGTGCCGCCGCCACGGTCGGCAGGGATGTGCACCACGCCAACCTTCTTGGCACGTCCGATGGTGTGTTCCTGCACCTGGGTGACGACCCGGCGACGTTCCTGTCCGCCACGGTTGAGGGAGATCACATCGCCCTCACGCACCTGGGTCACGGGCTTGCTTGCCATTCTGAGCCTCCTTGCCCACTCGGGGCCGGTTCGTGGTCTACACGATCTCCATCCACTGCGGCGCGTTGGTCGAACGCCCGGGCTTCATCGTCACGGGCACATCGAGCGCCTCCTTGAGCGGCTCGTTGCGGTCGAACCCGAAAACGTGCATCTCGGCGCGGAGGCCCTGGCTGCCCGAGGCGGCGATGTCGCCGTCCATGACCGCGACATCGATCAGGGTGTCGTTGAAGAACGCGTCCTTGATCGCCGTGAAGTTCGTGTCCGCGGTGTCCCAGATCATCCCGAAGGACACCGTGCCGTTCTTCGTCGCCGGCACCATCTGGTCCCAGCCGTTGCCGGCGCGGGTAGTGACATCGACCTCGCCCTTCTGGAGCTGCAGGTTGCAGTCCTTGACGTTGGTGACCTCGACCCACGTGGGCGCGCCGTAGGTGCCGGTGTTGATGTACAGCTTCGCGTTGTAGCCCAGAACCTCTGCCATGGCGGCCTCCTGCCTTTACTGCCTGTCGATCACACTTCCGATGAAGCGGACGGCGTCGCCACCCGCGGCGTTCACTTCGATGGTGGAGAGGTCGAGATGATCGACCTCAACGGACTGCCCCGGCCCCAAGTCTGCGACCGCAGCAGGTACCGAGGCGCGGCGCACCTGCACTGCGCTCGCGTTCGAGTCTGGGGCCGCGAGCGTCCCGGTCGCCGGTGCCTCCTCAGCGCTGAGCGCCGCCCAGGAACCTGAGCCAGCCACCGACGCAACAACCATGGGGCGGCCTGCCGCGGCCACCGACGCGACTTGCGGAACGATGAGCCCGACGAGCGAGACCGGCGCCCCGATGCTGATGGCGCCCTCTTCGTTCGGGTTGGCGTTGTCGTACCACCCCTCGGCCGGCACTAGAGTGGTCGGGTAGGCGCCGATGCCGTTGTAACCGCTCGAGGGGGACACAGCGACATTGCCCGCGCTTGGCCCGACCACCGCCGTTGGCACCGACACCTGCAGCTCAGACCCCGTGTCGACTACCCCGATGAAGCCGAAGGTTGCACCCCAGTTATTCCGGTCGTTGAACGGCTCTCCAGCCCCGGAGCCAACAACTGCGGTGGCCTTGTCCGGCAGAGCGATGATCACCTCGCTATCGCCGATCGCTACGACAGCCCCGCTGAGCGTCGTGCTGACCCAATCCGCTTGCGGCACGCCCAACACCTGCTCAGCCTGCGCAGAGATGTCGAGCCAGCCGCCGTCCGCATCGGTGTCCTCGAGGGCATTCCCGCTGATCCTCCAGCGACGGTGGACGAGCTTCGGCTCCGAAGTCTCGTTGCCCGAACTCTGGTCTGCATCGTCTTCACCATAGGAGATCAGCCCGACAACATGGTCGCCGCGTCGAGTCGCGTCGATGATTCGACAGTTGTCACGGTCAGCGGCGGCGACGCCGATGTTCTCGGTCCACATGTTGAGATCGTCATCCGCCATCTTGGTCGCGCCGACGGTGATCGCCGCGCCACCGATCGCCGCGGTCCATCTGGCATCCGTGTTGAACGTCACCAAGCTGGTGCAGTCGCCGATCAAGCCCATGATCGACGGGTAGCCGGTACTCCCAGAGTCGCGCACCCCTGCCAGGAACACCACACGCCCGTTGTCCAGCGCGACTGGGGGCATCATGATGCCCGCGATGTCGCCGCTCACGCCGCTCGCGCTGCCGGTTACGACCTTGCTGTTCCATGTCTCAGTCAGGTGGTCGTACATGAAGAATATCGCGGCGCCGTCGTTGGTGAGCAGCGACCGCGCCGCGACCACTGCGCGATCGCCCATGGCGATAGCACGTGGGTAGGTGGTACACCCAACCCGATACTGGGCCTCATTGCCCGCATGTGTGAGCGTCCCCACCTGAGCATCGCCCGCCATCTCATCAGCGAAGGTCGGCACCGGACAGAGGTCGTCGTCGTGGACGATCGCGATTGCCTGCTGACCGAACGCCAGGTCCGAGCCGTCGACGATCTCGTACAGAGAGTGGTTGCCGAGCCCGATGCCGTAGGCCTGGCCCGCCACAGGGTCATCGAGTCTGAAGATGAAGGCGACTTTGTGGGAGTCGGTGCCCGCGTTGTCCAGATCGGTGTACTTCTTGGTCTCCAGGCCGTCCTGGGCGGCGTTCAGCCTTCGGAGGAGGGCGAGCTGTGGCGTCGCCCAGTCGACAGCAAGACCGTCCACGTCATAGGTCTGGAGCCAGAGCCCGAGGCGGTCCTTGTTGGACCATCGCGAGAGGTGAGCCGCCGCGAAGCCGCCTTCGAAGGGAACGACCGTCGGTCCTCCGGCGGTGGCACGCGTGAACTGGAAGCCCGGGAACCGGCAGGATGGCGCGAATTCCGGCATCGCATAGACGGTCCCACTGACGGTGAGCGCCATGTCGCGTGCCCCACTCGCAGACATGTCTTCGAGCGAATAGTTGTTGTCGAGAAGGAGTCCCGCCTTGTTGTGCACCGGGCTGTTCGCTGAGTCCCGCAATCGCCAGCAGTGAATGCGGTCAAATGACGCCTCGTGGTCAGTCCGAATCGTCCTCGGGCAGCAGAGGAACTTCTGCACGAGTTGCTCGATGGTCAATGACGACGCGGTGAGCATGTCGGCGATAGTCGTGCCAGAGTCCACGCGCGCAATGATCGGCGTGCTCTGCATCACGTCTTCCTCGCCGGAGTATCCACCGGACTTCGAGGAGTAGCTCATGACGCGGAACTCGCCCCCGATGGACCCACAGATGATGTCGAGATCGATGTGTGCCAGTGGGACGGTTGTCCACCCGCTCGTGACGACCGTTCCGTCGTCGGGACTCAGCGCGAAGACCGCGATCTCGTGATCGCCCCCGCCCCCTGCCTTGATCCGTTTCACCGCCATGAGGCGCCACTGCCCGTGAATCGCATTCGAGATCAACGAGCTTCCATCGAGGTAGGCGGTATATGGCGTGCCGCTCCGAACGATGCGGAAGCCGAGGCTGTTGGCGGTGTTCACCGAGAGGCGGAAGCCAACGCGGTTCTGGTTGTCGTCACTGCCCGAGTTCAGGCGAAGGAACCCGTGCGTGTTGCTGGCCACCCCGCCGTCGACTTGAGCCGCTGGCAACATCCAGAAGAACTCCTGCTCGCCGAGGAAGTTCTCGCTGGCGCCGATATCGAACCTGGCGACGTACGAGCCATCGGTGGAGCCATCGACGGCGTCGGTTTCCCAAGGGCTGAGCACGCACCCGTACATGCGGTCGTCGACTGCGGGAACGGTCTCGAATTTGGCGAGGGTGGTCATCTCAGAGCCCCCTCCTGCTGTCGTACGACGGCTGGGCGAACACCTCGACGGTGTCCGCGGCGGCGCCGCGCAGCTCGACGAGCGAGAGGTCGACGCCGCGGAAGCTGATGCTGTCGGTGAAGGACGCGACGCTGGCGCCGCCATCGAAGCGGACCTCGATGGCGCCCGCGTTGCCCGCCGGCGCCACAAGCGTCGCGTTCGCGACGAGCTCAGCGTCGCTGGCGGCGAGCCAGTCGCCGTCCATCACGCGCGAGTCGAGGATGAGGGGGCGTCCGGCCATCAGCTCCTCATTCCCTGGAAGGTGGCGACCACGAACGATGAGAACACCCCGTTCTCATCGAGGTGCTTCACCGAGTACATGGGGTCGTTGGTCGTCTGGGTCCACTGGTAGCCCAGGAACGCGGACCTCGAGATGAAGTCGATCACCTGGTCCACGAACGCCACCAGGCCATCGGACGCGCTCTCGTCGGTGA
The DNA here is from genome assembly GCA_965228605.1 of Phycisphaerales bacterium. Lineage (GTDB taxonomy): Bacteria > Planctomycetota > Phycisphaerae > Phycisphaerales > UBA1924. Next base: position 806,540 of record OZ245825.1, on the reverse strand, counting down.
GGTCGATCTGCTGCTGCACACCGACGGCGATCTGGATCGCGTCCTCCTCGGACGCGCGGGACACTAGTTCGAGCGAGCGGCCCTGGGGCGCGACGGTGACGCGGAGCGTCGCGAGCTCCTCGAGGCTCCAATTCGGAAGGAGTCGCTTCACCGCGGTGAAGTCAGGCGTGAACACCGGGTTGGGGTCCGTCCCCTTCGGGGCAGCGTTGAGCCCGTCGCGCACGGCCTCACACAGCGCAGAGTAGGTCGTCACGGCGCGTCCTCCTCAGCGGTGTGCTTGGTGTGGATGCGGATGTCGACCCGCTCGGGACCGGTGTAGCGGAAGGGCGGCTCGACACCGATCGAGGCGACCGTGAACGTGTGGACCTTGGTCCCGATGGTCCGCTTGACCAGGTCCCCCCGCTTCGGCTCCACCACGGCGCCCTGGATCACCAGGTCGGCGGCTCGGACGATGAAGTCCTGCATCTCGATGCGGGTGAGCGAGCCATCCTCCTCCTGCTGATCGAACTCCGAGCGGCCCGCGGTGGCCTGGAGCGACACCGACTCAGGTCCCCGGTGGTAGGTGACCGGAGAGCTGAGTTGGTCATGGCGTTGCTCACCGAGCCACGCCTCGCCTTGTGCCAGCAGGTTCGGCAACGGGACCTCCGTGGATCAGGCGGGCTGGAGCTTGACCAGGACGGTGGTGTCGCCATCAGCGGTGGCCGCGACGGTGTAGCCGACCTGCTTGTTGGCGGCGGCCTCGTCGTCCTCCTTGACCACCGCCTCGGCGACGTCCCAGTACACCTTCTTGCCGGCGGCGATCGCGGAGCCGCCGCCGGTCGCCTTCGCGAAGCTGTAGACGCCCTCGGTGTGCAGGGCACCAAGCTCGTTGGCGGGGAGGTCGCGCTTCGCGATCGCGATGGTGTCGCCCAGGACGACCACGGCTCCCGAGGCAACGTCCGCCCCGGGCGTGTAGTCGATGCTCTTGCCGTCGTGTCGGAACTCGGCCATGTCGTCACTCCTTGACTGAGAGGTCTGGATTCGGAAAGGGCTCGGGGCCGGTTACGGCCCCTCGCCCCGGTGTTGGTGGTCGGGTTACGCGCCGTCGGCCTTGGCACCCGCTCGGTGCTCCTGCTTCTTGACGCCCATGTCGTGGAAGCCACGCATCTGCACGCCAAGGACGTTGAAGTCCGCGGCCGCCTGCTCGATGACAGGGGCCTGGCGGCCGTTGAGGAACACCGTCTCGATGACGGGCAGGTCCTCGGGGTCGGCCAGGAGGTACCACGCGGTGGGGCTGCTGTTCGGGATCGACGCGTTCGACAGGTAGCTCGAACGCTCTGGGGTGAACTTGCCGGCGTGCGGGTTCTTGGTCGGGAACTTCGACTTGGAGGCGTTGCCGTCCTCGCGCAGCTCCAGCGAGCTCATGACCTGGTTGGCCGGGACCCAGAGCGCGTTCGGAACAAGCAGGATCTTGGGGTCGATCGCGAGCGGGTTCCCATCAGGATCGACCTGGTCCAGGAACAGCTTCTCCAGCGCCGTGAGCGCATCGATCGAGAACGCCGAGGAGGCGCCCGTGATCACGTTGTTGTTCCCCGCGACGAAGAACGCGAGGTTGTCGAGGAACTCCGTCCAGAAGATTGTGTTGAGGGCGAGGGCAGCGCCGCGGCCCAGCCTGCGGGGCACATCCGTCAGGGCCCCGAGGTCATCGTTGATGATGTCCTTGCGCGTGATCGAGAACATCTTGCCGTAGGTCTCGGCCTGGTTCTCGAAGCTCTCCTCTCCAAGCTTGCCGTGCTTCAACTCGCCATCGGCGCCGACCTTCTCGTACACCATGTCGCCGGTCAGGCGGTAACGGGTGATCTTCTTGAAGTCCCTCACCGATCCGACCTTCGAGACCCGGCGCCATGTGTCCTCGACGGCCATGAACGCCTGGAGCAGGAACTTGTTGGCGACGTTCGAGAGGATCCCCGGCAGCGAGAACGTGCTGAAGGAACCCGAGAACGCGGCTTCGAGGACGCCGCGGACGTCCCTGGTCACCGAGGTGCCGCGATAGCCGTTGGCCCACGCGGCCTCGAGCAGCATCTCCTGCAGCCCGATCTGCCCCTTGTACCTCTTGTCGGCGGCGTCGAGGGTCTTCTCCTCGAACGCCTTCTCGAAGTCGTTGAGGCCACCGGCCATGCACGCCGCGGCAACGATGACCTCGGCGCTCGGAGCGCCGCCCTGGCTGGCTCCGCTGGTCGCGACGAACGGAGCCGAGGGCCTGGACGCGCGCAGGACCTCGAGTTCGGTCTTCTCGGCGGACCAGCCATCCGCGATGGCCTTCGCCTCGAGCTCGTCGTGCTTGCCGGCGCAGTGCTTGCGGATCGCGGCGATGCGCGAGTTCTCCGCCGCGATGGCCCGGCGATAGCCCTCGACGCCGGCCTGGGCCGCGTCGGTGGAGTTGTCAGCGGTCCCGGCAGCCTGCGCCTCCTCAGCGCCGGTGGGGGGCTTCGACTCAGGCGCGGGCGGGGTGGCGCCTGACTCGGTGCCGCCCTCTGCCGCCGCGGCCGCCTTCTGCTCCGCGTCGTACTGCGCCTTGAGGTGCTTGGTCTGCTCATCGGTCAGCGCGGAGGCCTCGAATCCGCGCTCCTTCAGCCACTGTTCGAACATTGCTTGGGCCTCCTGCCTCGTGATAGCGCTGGCCGCCACCTTGGCGTCCGTGTTTCCATCTGCGCCGATTGGGACGAAACTGACTTCGTGGGGCTTCCACTTCCGGTGGATGTTGACCGGGCCCCTGACGGTCTTTCCGTTGACTCGCGCGCTCGCGCCGGGCTTGACGAACTCCTCGCGCTCCACGCGCCATCCCAGGCTCGCCTGCCACTTGAACCCGCGCTTCGAGGTCGCGACGACCTCTTCTGCTGCCTCGCCGACACCAGAGACCGCGCCCGCGACGACGACCGACGACTTCTTGATGTCGATCGACGTCGAGTGGCCCACGATCCTGTCGATCTGGTGATGCTGGAGGACCGGCATGCCACGCGCCGGGGCCTCTCCGCCGCTCATGTCCAGAATGACCGGGAAGAACCGGTTCGGGAGGATCATCTGGGCGCCGGTGTTCGCGACGATCTTGAACTTCGGGATCGCTTCCTTGTCGTCTTCGTCCGCTGCGGTGAAGGTGAGGTCCGCCGTCGCGTGGCACATGGAGCCATCGCCAGAGGCCGCGAACCGCAGCGGGTCTGTCACGAACGGGTCGAGGGCAGCCTGGCCGCCCGCCGAGCCGCGCGCACCGATGATCGACGACGCCTTACGCCGCATCGCGCACCTCCTCGTCTTCGGTCTCTTCCTCTTCCTGCTCCTCGTCCTCAGGGGGCTGGGCGGGCGAGGTCAGGCCCGGGATCGGGACGCCGAGCTTCTTGGCAAGGGCGATCTCCCGCCCGCGCTGCTCAAGCTGTTCCTCCCAGTCCAGGCCCTGCTTCGCGTACTCGATCGCGAGCGTGGTCGTGCCGGTCTCGAGCCGCTTGGCCTGCGCCGTCGCCTCCTTCTGCGGATCGACGTGCTCTGGGCCATCCCAGAACCAGACGTGAGCCGGGACGTCCGAGTCCCGCATGCGGAGCTTCTGCGGGAGCAGCCCCTCGACCAGCTGCGCTTCGCGCAGCCAGGCGGCGAACACCACGTCCATGAGGTCGCAGCCGTACCGGTCCTGATCAACCCTGATCGACCTCCGGTAGTCCTGGTGGTCGAGCCGGCCAGAGGCGTAGTTGTAGCCCGAGCTGTTCCCCGCCGCGACGTTGAACGGCATGTTCAGGCAACGCGCGATCTCGTTGACGATCTCGCGCTTGAACTCCTTGTAGGTCGTCGTCGGCTGCTGCGCCGTGACCTGGCCGAGCTTCCAGCCCTGGGGCAGAACCGTCGCCATCCGGCGCTCGAGCTCCAGCGTGTCCATGGACTCTGGTGCTTCCTCATCGTCCGCGTCGGGCGGCGCATCGGAGTAGAGCACCATGGCGAACTCGGCCACGGTCTCGGCGGCCGCGACCACCGCGAGCGTGAACCGACGCAGCATCGCGAAGAGCGGGAGCGCGGGGGTCACGTGCGGGATGCCGCGGCGCTGTTCCGGGCGGTCGGCGCGGAAGATGTGGATCACCTCATCCGCGGGGACATCATCGAACTCCTGCGTTGACCACCCGTCGGGGCCGCCGGGGTGACGCCTGAGCACCCGGTAGGACACCGGCTCGCCATCGTCGTCGAACTTGATGCCGTCGACCCAGCTCTCGCTCTGGATGACCGTCCGCATCGTGGGGTCGGTCACGCGGTCGGCCTCGACCAGCTTCAGGTCGAGCGACACCGAGTGGCGGAGGTTGCTGTTGGATGTCTGCAGGCAGAAGGCCTCGCCGTCCGTGGCTTCGGCCTTCCGCATGGTGCGGAGCTTGTCGGCGAGCCTGACCTCCTTGGCCCAGGCGGAGAATGACCGCTCGACCGCGCGGTTCACATCGGGGTCCTCGGTCTGCAGCTGCAGGCGGGGCCCAGTCCCGATGAGGTCGTTGGCGAGCGTCTCGATCATGCCCTTGGCGATCGAGTTGTTGCCGATCTCGTAGCGGGCGCGGTTACGCAGGGTCTGGCGGACGTCTGGGCTGTTGGCAGCGTCTGCGCTGAGGGAATCCGCGTTCGCCCAGTGGCGGCGGTTCTCATCGGTGGTCTGCGCAGAGTCGTACCTGGCGCGCATGATGCGCGGCCGCGCGAGCTTGCGGCTCAGGGTGGCTACGGCGCGCTTGGGGGCTCGGAGGCCGAACATCAGGCGGCCTCCTCGCTGGTGGGCAGGTCAGGGAAGATCGATGGACGCACCTGACGCCACATCTCATCATCACACTCAACCAGTCGCGCGCACTCGCGGAGCACACGGGCGAGCGCCGTCCGACCGGCGGGCTCGGCGCCCTCCACCTGCACGTCGGCACCGCGGGACACATCGCGATCGCCGAAGCGGGCCGAGACGCCCAGGAGGGTCCCCTCAATCGTCGCCGAGGCGACCGCGAGCGGCACCGGGACGGCGCGCACGGTGAGTTCGGGAGCACGCGCCATCAGATCGCCCCCGGTGGAGCGACCTTGGTGAACCTCAGGCCGCCAAACTTCTTCTTGGAGGCGTCGGACGCCTTGACGTAACGGTCAGCCGCGATCTGCTCCTGGATCGAGTGCTGCGTCACGCTCCCGGTGTCACCGGAGGCCGCCTTCGGGCCCTGAGCGTTGGTCGAGATGGCGTCCTTGATCTCATCAGCCATGTCACCAGACTGATAACCTGAAGTTCAGGCGCGCGGGCGGCGTCACGGTGGTTGCAGTGCCGATCGTTACACCGGTAGACATCGGGCCCTGAAGAAAGTTGGGCGTCAGGGCAGATTCCGGCTGTGCCTGAACCCGCACTCCGGGCAGATGACGTTTTGCGGAAGCCCGCTCATGTCGTAGCCGCACGAGCCGCATCGGAACGGGTTTCCGCGCCCCCGTTCTTGCTTGGCCCGCTCGTCCCTCACCCACTTCGGGACGCGCCACCTGGGAAGCCCACGGCTCTTGCGAGCGCGATGCTCCCCAGGCGGCTTGTCATAGAGCAGGATCGCAAAGCCGACCAGCATCAGGGCCAAAAACACCACTAGGGCCAGGACGTCGTCGGATCGCATCGAACCCAATGCTAGGGGGTATCGGAGTCGCAGTCGCACTCTCCGGCGACCGGCCCAGTGCACGAGTAGGTCGTGTCATCCACTACCACTTCGTTCTGGACGAAGAAGCTCCCGGAGGCCCACATCGCCAGCTCTTCGGCACCAAGCCAGCAGGCCTCCTCGGATCCCGCCTGCGAGGTCCAGGTGACGGGACCGCCTCGCGGCTCTCCTGGCGGCGTGTAGCCAGTCAGGAACGACTCGACGCTATCACAGCCCTCGCCGGCACCCCAATCGTCGAAGTCGACTTCTATGTACCAGTTGCACGTCGACGGCTGCCACACGGCCCGCATGTAGTTGCCGAGCGAGTCGATGTGCGCGAGCTGCCCGCTGGTCGCAATCGCGAAGCAGACGTCCTCGTTGTCCCACGCCGTGGCCACACTGTTGGCCCACGACCCGCAGCAGGGCTCGCAATCTCCCGAGTCTTCGTGGCAGCCGACATCAAGTGGAGTCACCACCCAATCGCTCGGCCCCCCGGCGCCGCTCGAGCACAGATCGTCCAGTGGGTCGGGATCAGAGATGCACTGTATGAAGTTCCCCGGGCAGTAGATGTTGTTCTCATCAGGCTCGGTCCATCCTCCGCACCCGCCGGGACAAGTCCCGTCGATGTAGATGAACTCGAAGCACCAGAGGCACTCTGAGTCGTCGTAGTACGGATACACGTTCCATTGACACCCGCACGAGTCGGTCACGATGGACGGGCCGCTGACCCAGTCGACATCCACCGTGTCGTATAGGTTGTCGCAGCCGATGATCTCCATCGGATCAAGGCTGATGAGCTCGGAGTTCGCGCACCACCCTGTGACCCAAAGATCGACGCTGATCTGCGACCCGTTGGCTAGGCAGCAGCCGCACAGATCGCAGCACGCGGGCTGCGTGAAGCTGTAGTTGGGCACATTGACGGAGGCAGACAGCGTGGCGGTGCCCGCGTCGCAAGGGACGCACTCGCCGCAGACATTCGTACAGCCCATCGCGGCGCTTGCATTGCACGACGTCAGCGTGTGCGACACCAGCTCCGCCTTGATCTGGACATATGGTGTCGCCCCGCCGTTCTGTAGGGTCACGGTGTGGCTCATGCCATAGGTGGACGAAGTGGAGTGCGTCAGGGGGACCGTGGGCACGAGGTCTGTGCAGGGATCTGTCCCAGATCCGTTGTCACAGTTGTTGTTGGCGACCGCCCAATCGCCGTTGTAGGTCAGTTGCACGTTTGAGATGGCGATGGTTGGGTTGGGATCCCCAGCGAGCCAATCGACCGAGACGTCGAATGCAGCTTGGCGGTCGTAGGTGTCGTCTCCGGAGAAGCAGGAGAGCGAGTTCAGTTCCATCCATCCCAGGTCGCCCCACGACATCGGGTAGTTCGAGACGCGGAGGTCGTAGGCCAGATCGAAGTCGAGGTCCCCGCAGAACCACTGCGACAGCGTGTGGGTCTTGGTCTCGGTCTGAAGCGGGGTCGTCTGAAGGGCGAAGTCCTTCTCCCAGCACTCGAGCTGTGAGCAATCCAGATAGGCGACGCAGAGCTCCGCCCGCACGTCCCGGTACGACGTCACCGTGACGCGCACAGTGACGTCGCCGCGATCAAAGAACTCAGAGGCCGTACCAACGCCGCAGAGCGACTGGCAGCACGGTGGCTGCTCCTCCAGAGGCTGACTCTGGCCTGGTGCGGAGGCGACGGACACACAGAGCAGACCCAATAGTCCGATGACAGATCGGTGCATCATGGATGCACTCTCCTTTCTGGGCGTTCATGGCCCAAAGTTGTGAAGCCGCTCCAACGTCATCTCGACGTGAGAGCGGTCCATGGAGCGGCGCTGCCGCGCCAATCGATCCGCCTCAAGGCCACCCCACGCCCCCTAGGGCGAGAGGGGTCACGTGCCGGCACCGAGACTCCTCTCGGAGGTTGTCAGGCGATGCCCGCAATACCTGCACTCCTTCCGACGTCGGACCGTTTTGCCGACATGCCGCGTGTAGACGACCTTGAAGTGACCACACCCGCACTTCGGGCATCGAATCGCGCGATGGGCATCGTCGCGCTCGGGATCTGAAGGGGTCCGTCCCGCCATCGCGATCACGCATAGGCCTCCCCCGCGCTCACCGGCGCGCCCTCTGCTTCTCCGACAAGCGAACGCGTCGCTTCTTCGGCGCGTTGGCCACCCCCGCCAGCTCGCACCCGAGCATCGACCCGAGCACACAGCAGCCCGTGGCCCCGTCGAACAAGTGATTTTCCAGTCCCGGCTGACCCTTCCACTCGTCCACAACCTGCCCGCGTCCCGTCACCCGGTACGGTCGCTCGGAGAGCAGATGGTCTGCGAGCATCCGGTGTCGCTGGGGGTCGTCGCCGTAGAGCGACAGGCACCCCGGGTCGCCCATCCCGACACGCAGCCGCTCGTGCAGGAAGCTCTTCCAGTAGTTCGTGTCGTAGTCGAGGCGCCGTGTGATCGCGCGGTTGGTCACCGATGGCACGCGCCAGTGATGCCCGATCCGGTCGCCGGCCTTCGCCCGGTACTCGTTGAACGGCATGCTCGAGGCGCCGTAGAACTGCCCACGCGTCGGGATTAGCACTCGGGAGTGCGTGCTCTGCCTGCAGAACTGGAAGACCAGGCTCTGGGTCTTGCCCCACGCCGAGTCGATGCCCATCCGCTCGATGTGCATCGGGGCCCCGTCGTCCCGCTCCCACGCTGTCAACATCAGCCGCTCGACCAGACGCTCGAGGCCCGCGTAGATTGCGGCCTCCATGCCGCTGCCCTTCGGCGCCGCGCGCTTGAGGCCCTTGCGGAGCTTCCGGATCGTGAAGTAGGGCACACCCTGGTCGGGCTCCGAGCCGTAGTCGACGATCGCGCCCGTGAAGTTCTTCCCCCACGCGGTCACCACGTAGAAGAGGACGTCGCCCTGGACGTCGATGAACGCCGTCAGGTGCTCCGCCCAGATTGGCGCGCGCCTCCTCGCATGCCCGTTGGTCTTCGAGGCGATCTGATCCGCGGTCAGCAGGTCCGGGGAGTCGTCCGGCTTCAGCGGCTGGTTCTGATACTCCGCCCAGAACGCCTCCTCGCCGCGCGTGATCAGCAGGTTCATCGCGTGCTGGATCGCCGACGCCTCGCGCTCCGCGTCGAAGCGGTGCTCCCACGCCGCGACGGCGCCCGCGTCCATCTTCGCGCGCCGGACCTCGTAGAACTCGGTCGCCTCGCTCATGTCCTCGCCGCGGCGCATACTCGCCTTCAGGACTTCGGCGTACTCGTCCCAGAGCGCCGTGTCCTTCGGCATCTCGTACATCAGCTTGGTCCGCTCCCCGTGCCACTCGGGGTGCTTCTCGACGTCGAGGATCCTGTCGGCCAGGTCCCCCTCCCGCACCACGGTGCAGGGCATCAGTCCCGCGATCTGCTTGCCCGGCCCCGCCAGGCCCAACACCGCGCCCATCAGGAGGCGATGGCGCGTGTCGCATTGGGTCGGAGAGTGGGCGCTCTCGTCGGTCTGCGGGTCGTCGATGAGGACCAGGTCCGGGCGAATCGACCGGCCGTCCCGGGTCTTGTGCTTCATGCCGCGGATGCCACCGGTCAGGCCTGCGACCCTCACGACTGCGCCCGACGCCTTGCTGCCCTTCACGGTCGGGAGCACGACCTTCTCGTTGGTCCACTCGATCGCCGTGCGCTGGCCCTTGCAGAGCTGACCCGCTGCCCGCTGGTTGATGCCGTCGAGCTGCTGGACCGGGTAGCAGACCTCCGGGAAGTCGGCCCCGAGGAGCTCGTTCGTCTCGATCTCGGTTTTGATCGAGTCGAGCGACTCCTGCGCAGCGGTCTGAGTCGCGCCGATCAGCACCACGAACACCCGATGCCCGTAGAGCACCGCCCAGATCACCGCGACCTCGCAGAGGCTGGTCTTGCCCGAGCCGCGCGGCATCGCCACAGCGAACAGCTCGCCACGGAGCACCGCGAGTTCGATCTTCTTGATGACCTTCAGGTGGTCGGGTGACCATGGCTTGTTGAAGACCTCTGGGAAGTACGTTTCGCAGAAGAGCTTGAAGCTCCGCCTGCACCTGCTCTTGCGGCGGGCATCGGCGACCTTGGGGATGTCGCCGATGTCCCGCCCCGCGGCACTCTGAGATGCCTGACGCCCGGCGGCGCGCTCCTTGTGCGCCTCGTACGCCTCCGCCGCCGGGGACCGCTTGGCCAAACCACGCCCCTCGTTAGCCCGATTTCATCTGTTCCTGAAAGGAAAGAAAGTCAGTTGGCATTTCCGACTGCTCCGTTAGGTATGGCAAAGGGGTACGTGTCCCGGAAGGACCCGTGTTAGGACATTGAACGGGTTGCAATCTCGGATTGCGGGCTCTCAGGCCCGTTTCGTTCGGCATCCAGGTGTCGAAACGAAAGACCTAACAACCGCGTTTGATGGGTGCGGCTACTGCGGTACAGGCACTGGTGCGAACAGCGTCGCGATGTCCAGGCCCAGCGACCCCAGTGCAGACGCGATGTTCTCGAAGCGCTCGCCCTCGGCGAGCTTCGCCTGCACCCATCCCTTGACGGCCTCGGAGTTCGCCAGGTCCACCTGGCCGCCGACCAGCTCGGTGACCAACGCAGCATTGGCCTCGATCAGTGTCGTGGTCAGCGTCGACACCGTGCCGATGTCGATCACGGTCCCATCAGCGAACGTGATCTTCATGTCCTCGATCGTGAGGTCCTCGGGTCCGCCATGGCGGAGTTGGGCGCCGCCGTAGTTCACCTCGGTGATCTTGTTCGGCACGTTGTTCAGCATGTACGTGCCTTCGGCGGTCGAGTCGTAGTAGTTGGTCTGCAGACCGGTGAACGTCAGGACCTCGCCGTCATCGACGAGTGTCTCCTGGGTGACCCCGTCCACCGTGACGCCGGCATTCGCGATGTTGGGCGGTGGGCTCTGCGTGGTGCATCCAACCATCAGCAGAGCAGTCAGGGCAACGAGGGCGATGCGTGAGAGAGTCGTCATAGCGAGCCGTTCTCCTTCTGGCCCCGCTTGGCGAGGCCGCGCGCGACCGCGTACGCACCGGTGGTGCCGGTGGCGAGTGCGGTCCATTCAGGTGTGAGCTTCCCGATCGCAGCGAGCACGGTGCCGCCGACGATCACAACGAGCGAGACCCAGAACTCGGAGGTCCTCATGCCATCGGTCATGTGCACACCCCCCGGCTGGGCTCGGCCGGTTCAGCGCGGCTCAGGTTGTGGGGAACGTGACAACGAACACAAGCCTGCATGGAAAAACCTCCATCAGGCCGGAACGGGGCGACGTGTTGCGAACACGAGAAGACTAACCGCGCGGTGATGGTCGTCAACTCGGGATCGACTTATCCACTACGCGCGAGTCGACCGATCAGCGTACTGAGGTGTCTATCCGCCGTGGGCGGCCCGCGCCTCGTCCTCGCTCGCCGTCTCGACCGGCTCCCCGACCATCGCCCCCGCCACCCCCGCCGGAGACGGACCTACCCCTCTCGGTCAGCAAGCCGCTCCAGCGCATCGGCGATCCGCGCCTGCTGCTCGGCGATCAGGCACAGCGCCTCAGCCGTCGCCCTGTCGCGGTTTGCGATCTTCCCGATCCGCTCGATCGCGTTCAACGTGTCGTGATAGGTCGCACTGGGCTCGCGCTCCGCCATTCTCATACCTCCTTGTGGACAATCGAGACACACCCACCCAGATCATACCAGCGCCTCGGGGTACACCAGCCCCGTCGCCACGATGTCCCCCTGCTCGTAGTCGATCAGCCCGAACGTCCGCAGCCGCCCCAGCGCGTTCGTGAAGCTCTTGGTCCGCTCGTGGTAGTCAAGCGCCTCAGCCAGCTCGGCACGCCCGACCCGACCGCCACGCGCCAGCACCGCATCGAACACCCGCAGCACCACGCCCCGGAGCTGCCCCCGGATCATCTCGTGGAACGCCGCCATCGTCGGCGGGTCGTGACTCGGCGCACCGAGAGCCTGCGCGCCCTCACAGGTCATGCGGTCCCCCTCCATGAACCCCTTCGATCGCAACGACCCGAGTGCATTCGTGAAGCTCTTGGTCCGCTCGTGATACCCGGCGACGATCGCGAGCTGCACCCGGCTTGGCTGGGCCACCCCGATCGACGACCACCAGTCGGACGACCTCAGCACTCGCAGCTCCGGACCGGTCAGACCGCCTCCGCCGATGGCAACTTCCGGCCTCGTTTCTTTCTGAGACGTTTCAGATCGACCCTCACGCCTCGGAATCGGCGTCGCCACATACGCCGAGCCGTTCAGCGGCGCAGGCGCGAGGCCCGCGAGCGTCGAGCTCACCGCCTCAACGCCATCGACCGTCTCGCGCAGCGACGACACAAGCCTGGGCACCTTCATCTGCACACCCGCGAGCCGCTGCGACCACTCGGCATCCCGCTTCTCCACCGCAGCGCGCACCGCCGCCTGCACGCACCGCTCGTGCTCAGCATCGCTCATGCCCGAGGGCGCTGTGGGCGGCGCCGCCGCCTTCACCCGCCGCAGCTCCACCTCCAGCTCGCGCACCCGCTGCTCGGCCTCTTCCAGGCTCACCGGCGTGGTGTCCTCCGCCGCCTCAGCCACCGCCGCCGCGAGCTGGGCGACCGCCGCGCCGTGCTTCACACGAGGCGCCGCCGACTGGGCGCCATCGGGCGGCGTGGTCTGCGGCTCGTCGGCGTTGAACCGCACGACGCCGCGCTCGCTCAGCGCGGGCCCGTACCCGAACCACTCGCCGGGCGCGAGCTTCCGCAGCTCGCCCGCCTCGGCCTTGGTGATGCCCAGCGTGTCGGCGGCCCGCTTCACATCCGCGTCGAGGTTCATGTAGCCCACGAACTGGTTCGCCGCCTCGGCCGCGGCGTTCTTCGAGAGCTTCGAGAGCCGCTGCGTGAGCAGCACGCCGCCGTACCCGCGCTTGCGGCCCCGGCTCATCAGGTCCATCACCGCGTCCGACGAGTCCACCGCCGCCCCCTCTGGGCACACCCGGTGGGCCTCGTCGATGCAGACCAGCGTCTTCCTCCACAGCCGCCGCGGGGCGCTCATCAGCGCGGCGACGAACGACGCGACGTACTCGGCGTGGTGCCTGTGGTGCAGGTCCGACAGGTCCACGATCGCCGACGCCTGGTGCTCGAGCAGCGAGCGGGCGACCTTGCCCGCCGACGCGACCGTGCAGGGCACCTCGCCGCCGCCGCCGACCAGGATCATGCTGACGACCTCCCGCATCGTGTGCAGCTCGCCCTCGGGGTCGATGACGATGACGGGCATCGCATCGGCGCACTGCTCGACGATGAGCCGCAGCAGGTAGCTCTTGCCCCCGCCCGACGACGCCTGGATCAGCGCCCGCGTGGTGGCGAGCTTCTCCGGGTCGAGCGTGAGCGCATCAGACAACCGAACGTCGCTGCTCATGCGAACTCCAAGGTTTGGCGCACTTCTTGGCGCATGTAACCGTATCCGGGCGTCGATGAGCCGAGACGAGGCGACCCACGAGAATCGTCCACAACCCCGCTCAGACCGCCGATTCCGCCGATCCCACGGGCATCCTGAGCCACCCACCCCCACCGCGCGCAAGTCCCATGAACTAGCTTCCCAAGCTGAATGTCGCCGGTTCGACTCCGGTCACCCGCTTTGGGCCTCCTCGCGCGTTCGGCGCGTGTCCGTCGGTCACACGCCCCCCCGAACGCGCTCAGGACGAGGTTGAGCTCCTGGGAGTGAACGCCGCGAGCAGGTCGGCTTCTGGACACGGAGCGAGACGGCTTCAGCACCGCTCCCCGACCAAGTGCTCAGGTGTTCGATGCAGCAATCGACGATCGGCGAGTGGATGGCAATCGTGAGCCTGGTCGCCTCCGCGAGCGGCATGGGCCTCGTCGCCCTCGCCCTCGCGATCTTCATCCCCATCGGCCCGTCGATCATCCCGGGCTTGATCGACGATATCCGGTACTCCAGTTGGTACCCCTTCCCGCCCACATGGGACCACGCCGCAGCGGGCATCGCGCTCGCGAGCCTCGCCCTGCTCGCCTGGGCGCTGCGAGGCCGGCGTCCGCGCGGCCAGCGCTGCCCCAGGTGCACCTACGACCTCAGCGACCTCGACCGCGACAACCCCACCGGCCGCTGCCCCGAGTGCGGCCGCACCGTCAAGGGCCCCAAGGACTGGCGCCGCCGACGACGCCGCTGGCGCACCGCGGCCGCCGCGGTCTTCGCCCTCCTCCTCGCCTGGCCCGCCTTCCGCTTCGACGAGATGCGCGAGCGCGGCCTGGTCGCCGGCATCCCGACGCCCATCCTCTTCCTCCTCGTCGATGACCTCAGCGGCCCGAGGACAACGCTCCGCTCCGAAACCACGCGCCGTGTCGAGCACGAGGCGCCGGCGTTCCTCCGCCGCTTCGGCCTGCGACGCGAGTACATCGGCACCGCCGCCACCGCACGCGATGCCGTCAAGGTCCGCGACCGCTGGGTCGCCGGCCTCCCCGTGATCGTGCAACTGGGCCACACCGGGCCGTGGTTCAGGTCCGACTGCTGGTCACACCTCAACATCCAACTCTCAGAGCCGAGCGCGCCCGACAGGACCGCCACACTGATGATCGATGGGCCGAACAGGATCTGGGGCCTCCCTTCCTCGGACTTCTGGGCCCGCCGCGACCGGCTCATCCTCGATCCCCCGGCGCTGGGCCCCAACACGACCGAACTTCGCCTCGCAGCCCACGCCGCGAGTGGCGTGATCGCACGCCACGACATCACGCTCGAACTCGAAGGCGTCGAGAGCATCGACGACATCCTCACCCCCATCCCCGACCCCACGATCGCCGACAGGCTCCGCCAGCAGCTCTCCATCGGCGCCGTCAGGCGGGAGAAAGCCGCCCCCCACTTCCAGCTCTGGTTCCACACGCGCCCAATCGTCCCCGCGGGCCAGAACGGCACCCCGGGCCAATGGGACTTTGCGGTCTCCGACGTGTGCACGCCCTACCCAGGCATGGCCTTCGGCATCCGCATCGACCTCATGCTCGACGACACTGTCGTCGCCACCGGCTGGGAAGTCTGGACCCAATCGACTCCGATGTGGCTCGATGAGGTCGAGATGACCCCCGTCGATGACGAACTCTTCCGAATCACCCCGTCCGACGCCCCCCGTTGGCGCGTCCGCATCTCCACCGACGAAGCCGCCGCCCTCTCCGCCCACGAGGCGACGTCTTACTGGCGCGGCGAGATCACACTCCCGGTCGAGGTCACCGACCCCTAGCGCACCACCGGGCGCCGGCTACTCGTCGTCCGTCCGCCCCCGCTTCTTCTTGCCGCGCCTGAGCACGCGCCCGCCAATGCCCGTCCATTGGAACACGGTCCCCAGCGCCCCCGCGCCCAGCCACACCGCCACCCACCCCAGCGGGCTCTCGGGCAGCAGGCCAGGCAACGGCTTGCCCGCGAGGCTGCAGAGCCACACGCTCGCAGGAATCCACAGGCCCGCGCCGAGGAACGCCGTCACCAGCGCCGCCGACTTCTTGGGCAGCAGCATCCCGCCGCCCACGCCCACCGCCAGCGCAAGCAACGCCGCGCCGATGTAAAGCGTCTTCTGGCGCCCGTCCATCTCGTCCCAATACGGGCGGAGCTGATCACCCAGCGCGCCGAAGAACACGCGCACACGCTCTGCGCCCTCCGCGAGCGTCTGCTCGGCTTGCGATGGCTCGCCCGGGTCGTCGGCTCCGGGACCGCCGCCCGCGGGCGCATCGCCCCCCTCCGCATCCCCACCTTTCACGAAGTCCTCGTAGAGGTCCTTCCACTCCTTCAATTCCTCGGGACTCAGCCCCGCGGGCGGCGCCGCCTCGCCGTCGCCGCCGGCGCCGTTGAGCGGGAGCGTGGGGAGCTGTGAGGGCAGGTCGATGCCGGGCCCCGGCGCATCGGGGTCGGCGCCTGGGGGGGGTGGCGGGTTGAGCGTGAGCAGCCCCGTCATGACGAAGGGCGAGACCGCGGCGAGCAGCACGCCGAGCGAACTGGCCACGACAAAGCGCAGCGCCGCCATCCCGACGATCAGCCCGAGGATCGCGCCGATCCCCGTGGTGAGCCACGTGTCGAAGTTGAGCCCGACCGCCGCGGGCAGGCTCCACCCGGCCGAAGCGCCGAGCACGAGCCCCACACCCCCGAACGCCAGGCGCGACAGCGCACGCCCGAAGAGCCAGACCGCGATGCCGATCACCAGCGCCCCGAGCACGATGGTGTGCGCCGACCAGTCCAGGTCGCGCAACGCCGACGACACTTCATCCCCCAGCGCCGGGGGACGCGGGGCATTCGTTGCGGCCTGGGCCAGGATGGGGGGGATCGGGTTCATCACGGGCAACGGTAGGCGGGGCGGGGGATCGTGTGACCGCCTGAACGCCGCTCACAGGTCCTGACTGGCGATCTCACAGAACAACGGGGCGGCCGCGAACGCCTCGAAAGCCATGATGAACTCTTCGGAAGCCGCGCTGAGCTCTTCCGCGTGCCCTTCGAGCTGTGCGCAAGCCCTGTTGAGCTCCGCGAACGGGCCGTCGAGCCCTGCGCGAGCCCCCTCGAACTCCTCCGTCGCCGCCCCCGACTCCGGCGACCCGCGCAACCCCTGCGGTCACCGCCCGTTCGGCCCCGGGCCGTCGGGTGCGCCCCCGTCCGCGCTCTCCCGCACCGACCGCGACATCCGCCGCAGCTCATCGAACGCGTCCATGGGCGACAGGCGGGTGATGTCGAGCGACTTCAGCTCGTCCACCACCGGGTGCGTGACGAATTGTGTGAACAGCATCATCTGATCCGCCGGCGGGCGCGCCGACGGCGCACCCGCGCCGCCCTCCCCGCTCCTCAGCGCCTGCTCCTGCGAGACGCTGAGCGATCCGAGCAGGTGCTGGGCCCGCGCGACCACGCCCCTTGGCAGGCCCGCGAGCTTGGCGACGTGGATGCCGTAGCTCCCCCCGGCCGCGCCGGGCACGATGCGGTGCAGGAACACGATCTCATCCCCGAACTCCTCCACGCTCACGTGCAGGTTGCGCACCGCATGAGGCATCGACTCGGCCAGTTCCGTCAACTCGTGGTAGTGCGTTGCGAACAAAACCAACGGCGACCCATCACCCCCCGGCCCACTCCCACACTCCGTCTCTCCGTCTCTCCGTCTCTCCGTCTCTTCTCCCCCACGTCCCTCCGTCTCTCCGGCCCCCAACTCCTCCGCGATCGCCCACGCCAGGCTCAACCCATCAAGCGTCGAGGTCCCGCGCCCGATCTCGTCGAGCACGATGAGCGACCGCCCCGTCGCGTGGTGGAGGATCCGCGCGGTCTCGATCATCTCCACCATGAACGTCGACTGACCGCGGTGCAGCGCATCGTCTGCGCCGAGCCGCGAGAAGATGCGGTCGACGATGCCCACGCGCGCCCGGTCGGCTGGGAGGAACGACCCCGTGTGCGCGAGCAGCACGAGCAGCGCGACCTGGCGGATGTACGTGGACTTGCCCGCCATGTTGGGCCCGGTGATCAGCGCAAGCCGCGGCGCACCCTCCACAGCCCCCGCGCTCGCGGTGCGCACACCCAGTGCACAACCATTGGGCACGAACTCGTGCGCGAGCACCTCGTCGAGTACCGGGTGGCGGCCCTCCTCGATGTCCACCACCGACGCCTCGCCCTCGACCTCCGGGCGCACCCACCCCCGGCTCGCCGCCTTCCCCGCAAAGCACGCCAGCACATCGAGCTCCGCGACGCACTCCCCGAACCGCGCCACCTCGCCCGCCAGTTCCGTCACGCGTGCGCACAGGCCGAGGAACAGCGTCAGCTCGCGCGCGATCGCCCGCTCGCCCGCGCTGAGCACCTTGTCCTCGTACTGCTTGAGCTCGGGGGTGATGTACCGCTCGGCGTTCTTGAGCGTCTGCTTGCGCGTGAACACATCCGGCGCGCGCCGCGCCTGGGCGGCGGGCAGCTCGATGTAGTAGCCGAAGACCTTGTTGTAGCCCACCTTGAGGCTCGGCAGGTCGTGCGCCTCGATCAGCTCGCCCTGGTACCTGGCGAGCCACGAGTCCGACTCGCGCTGCAGGCCCCGGCACTCGTCGAGCTCCGCATCCACGCCATCGCGGAACAGCCCGCCCTCGCGCAGGTGCGCGGGTGGTGATTCGACACACTGCGCCGCGATGTCCGCCGCGATCGGTTCGAGCGATGCACGCAGGCCGGCGAGGGCCTCGCGGTGCGCGCGCAGCGCCGGCGCACCCTCCATCGCGGCCTCGATCGCGCTGATCGCGCCCAGCGACCGCCCCATCGCCACCAGGTCACGCGGCGTCGCGCGCCCGAGCCCGATGCGCCCGACGATGCGGGCCACGTCCTGGACACGCTCCAGCGCACGCCCGAGTTCGCCCGCCGCCCTTCGGTCCTCGACCAGCGTCGCGACCGCGTCCTGGCGGGCCGTGATCGCGCCCGCATCCGCGAGCGGGCGCGTGAGCCACTCGCGGAGGAGCCGCTTGCCCATGGGGGTCGCGCACCCGCGTCCCGCGCCCGAGAGGAACGCGCCGACCAGCGAGCCCTCAAGCGCACCATCGCGCACCGTGCGCTCGACTTCCAGCGCGCGAAGCGTGACCGCATCGATGACGACGTGCCCCGTGCGCACCTCGCGCCGGGGCGGGCGCAGGTGCGCAAGCGAGCGCGAGCGCAGAACCGCCGCGAGCATCGTCCCCGAGCCAGCGCCCTCCGACGTCGCGACCTCGCCCATGTCGAGCGCCTGCGTCTCGCGCAGGTAGCGCACGAGCACCCCCGCGGGGCGCAGTGCCGGGTCGTCATCGACGAGCCCGAATCCCTCGAGGGTCGTGACGCCGAACTGCTCGGACAGCGCCTCGACCGATTCCTTCTGACGGAAGTGCCACGACGCCCGCGCTGTGAGCGAGCACCCGAGCCCCCCCACCGCCGCGTCGAGACGCGCCGGCGGCTTGCCCGTCGCGGTCTCGCAATACAGCACCTCGCTCGCGCCCCAGCGCGCCAGGTCGTCGCTCAGGAGCGATGCCACCGACTCGCCGATCACGAACGCCCCCGTGGACGCCTCGACCACACCCCACGCGACGGGCCCATCGGGGTCATCGCCCTCACCGAGGAAGCACACCGCCGCGAGGTGGTTGGCCGCATCGTCGAGCAGGGACTCGTCGATCCGCGTGCCCGGGGTGACGACGCGCGTCACCGCGCGCTCGACGATGCCCTTGGCCTCCTTCGGGTCCTGCACCTGGTCCGCGATCGCGACGCGGTGGCCCGCCTCAATCATCCGCTTGATGTACCCATCGGCCGAGTGGTAGGGCACGCCCGCCATGGGCACACCCTCCGAGCGCTGCGTGAGCGTGAGCCCGAGCACGCGCGAAGCGAGCTTGGCATCGTCCTCGAACAGCTCGTAAAAGTCGCCCATGCGGAAGAAGAGCACGCACCCCGGGTGCTGCTCTTTGAAGGCGTAGAACTGGCGCATCGCCGGCGTGGGCGTGGTCCGTTTGGCCATGGGTGGCGAGTGTAGCGGCCCTTCGCGGGCAACCGATCCCCCCGCCGGGCGTATGGTCTGGCTATGGAGTGGGCCTGGTACCTGACGGGAGGCCTCGGGCTGGCGGCCGCGCTTCTGCTGCTGGCCAGAGCGCTGTTCGCAGACCGATCCAAGGGCCGGCTGCGCTGCCCCAAGTGCTGGTACGACATGTCGGGCACCGCGGGCCTGACCTGTCCCGAGTGTGGGAACAACGCGCGCCACGCCCGCAGGCTCACGAAGACCAAGCGGCGCTGGGGGCGAGCCGGGCTGGCAGCAGCGTTGATTGTCACTTCCGCCGCGATCGCCTCGTTCCCCCAGCTACGGGGCGAGGGGTGGGTCCGCGTCGCGCCAACGACACTCCTGATCCTCGGGGTACCCCTGTGCGAAGACCCGGACGATGTGCGCATCAAGGCGGTGAGCGAGCGGTTGTTCGAGAAGCGATGGAGGGGCACGCGACTATCGGCGGGCACCTCGTGGCAACACCGTTTGCTCGCGCGTTGCTGTGCGAGTGTCCTGAGCCGCCCCGGCCCGGATCCGCTCGACCCGACGGTCCTGGGATGGCTCGACGCGATGGACGCTGACGCCGCCCCGGCGGTGGACCTTGTCATCGATGAACTGATCGCCCTCGAACAGTCCTCGAACTATGAGGGGAGATGGACCTGCAGGAGCATCTTGTCCTCGTGCGCGCCCACGGGCGCATCGCGCGCCGTTCCTGTCATCATCGGACTGCTCGAAGAGGACTCCACCGACTCTGGCTATGTCACGCTGCTTGGCCTCTATGGCCCATATGCCGCCGAGGCGATACCGCTGTTGCGAGAACTCGTCCGGGCACCCACCCCGGCGAGCAGATGGGACGACACCCGTGCAGCGGCGGCGCAGGCGCTCGGGAGGATCGGACCGCTTGCACAGCCCGCTCTCGATGACATCTTGTCGCTCCTGGGCCAGGTCAATGATGCCCCTGACAAGGGACTCTGCATCGAAGCGCTGGGTTCGATCGACCCGCTGCACCCCGAGGTTGCCGGCTTGCTCCTCGAGTGCCTCTTCGAGCCGGAGGCGATCGCTCGCACCGCAGCGGCGCAGAGCATCGCCACCGAGCCGGCACTGATCGCGCAGGCCACGGATCGGGCCGCGGCCGAGTACGCCTCGTCGGATCCAGCGCGACAGATGGCCTCGCTCCGCGCTCTCCTCTCGCTGGCGCCGGCTGGCGCTCAGGCCTCCAGGGGCATCGCTACGACCGCTGCCCAAAGCAACGATCCGGTTCTCCGTGTCTACTCATCTGGCATCCTCAAGGCACTCGACTCGAAGGAGTGAACTCATGGCCCGCGCCAAGTCGCCCGCCGTTGCCCTCGCCACCACGCTGCTGCTCTCCGCCGCCCCGCATGCCAGCGCGACCAACCGTTATTACCAGGACGCGGAAGCGACGTCACCCAACGGGGCCTATCACGCCACAACCGTCTCGCCCGACAACGCCAACCGTCAGCCGTTCGCCGACGACTTCGTCTACACATTCCGCGATGTCGCAACCGACACCGTCCTGTGGACTCGTCGTCAGCCGCGAGAAGAGCCGTCACCCGTTGCGCTGTGGATCAGCGACTCCGGGTGGCTCGTCGCCCGAACGGCACACGACGAGCTGTTCGCCTTCGAACCACTCACGGGCGCCAAGGCGTGCGAACTTCGGATCTTTGATGCCTTCTCGAAGGAGGACGAGGCCCACATCTCCTGGACGACAGC
The DNA here is from genome assembly GCA_965228605.1 of Phycisphaerales bacterium. Lineage (GTDB taxonomy): Bacteria > Planctomycetota > Phycisphaerae > Phycisphaerales > UBA1924. Next base: position 785,725 of record OZ245825.1, on the reverse strand, counting down.
GGGGCCGATGTGGTCGAGTTACTCAAACTGGTACTTCCTCAACCACGAAGACAAGGAGTACTTCGTGCTCCGCACCTCATGGGGTACGCGGATCGCTCTGAGCCTCACCGATCGGCGCAACACGGAGATCACGCCCGGATTGCTCAAGGCTGCAGAACGCGCGGAAGTCGCGAAGGCGGTGCGGGAACTGGAGAACGCCGAACCGAAACCCGGAGAATGGGAGTCGCTCTACCCCATCGCCAACGCAGCGCTACTCGCGGGTTCGGCTGGCGCAAAGGAAGCCCTGCCGGCCCTCCACCGGATCGCGTGCGCGCCGGTCGTCGCGCCCGAGAAGGACCGCCCTTCTCTGAGAGGCCGGCTCGACCCAGGCAGCGTCGAGCAGCTCCCCGTCCGTGCGTTCGTCCACACGGCGATCCGCATGCTCGGCGCTGTGCCACCCGCCTGCCCATGCACCGACTCGGGCCTGAAACTCCCTCCACTCAAGGGCCCCAGACACGACCACGCAGACTCGATCACACGAGGCCTGACCAGCAGCGCCGTGCTCGTCGCGATCGGGGAGCCCGATCAGGTCATCTGGTTTGCCGACCGATGGGAGTACGACATGGACGCCGGTGAGCCCTTCACGCTCGTCCTCACCTTCGATGACGACGCCAGGGTCTCATCGGTGGACCGAGTACCACCGCGATGGCGGACCGGCGAGCGGTTCGACCTCCTAGCCGACTGGTAGCCCTAGCAGCGACTGACCGACCTGAACCAACTGCTCGCGGCCTTCGGCCAGCGCTGCCCCTGACTCGCTCAGCACCTACAGGACCGTCGTGTCCGCGACGATCATCACATAGAGGAACAGCATCCCCGCCCCGCAGAGCACCGCGCCGATCCCCGCGAACGCCGCCAATCCACTGAGCCCCATCCCAAGCCAGAGCCCGACGCCCGCCCCCGCGGCCCCGCCGACGACGGCGCCCACACACGTGGCGACCGCGCAGCGGGTCAGCTCTTGAGTCAGCGCCTTCACAACGTCCTTCACCATCGATCTGCCTCCCGCCGCATCATTGGGCCCCGGTGAGCCGCGCTTTCGCGCCCCAAAAAGCCACACGGGCCGGCTCTCGCAAGCCGGCCCGTCCTGGGCAAGTGGAGCAGATGAGGCTCGAACTCACAACCTCCTCGATGCGACCGAGGCGCTCTCCCAATTGAGCTACTGCCCCCAGGTTGTCGTGCCGGGCGACCCGGGGGGCCGCTCAGCACCGCCCATCATACCCGCTCCACGCCACCTGTCAGCCCGCCGGGCCCACTTCTCCGGGCCGACTACCCTCACGGCTTGGGCGATCCCGCCCCCACCCGCCGGCGTAGCACTCGCACAGGAGGTCCAACGATGAGCCCGTTCTCCCCGCCACGCCTGTTGATCATGGGGCTGCTCGCTGCGCTGCTGCTCGCTCTGGCGGGGTGCGACGAGCCGGCGACCGCACCTTCAGCGGCCGACGCCACCCCCACCCCCTCGCCCACCCCCACCCCCACCCCGCTCCGCATCGTCGTCACCATCCCGCCCATCGAGTGGGCGGTGCGGGGCCTTGCGCCCGATGACGCTGACATCACGCTCCTCATGCCGCCCGGCGTGTCGCCCCACGGGTTCGAACTCACGCCCGCGCAGGTCATGGCGATCGCGAAGGCGGATGTGCTTGTCATGGCGGGCGCGATGCTCGAGCCGCCCGTCGAGGCCGCCCTGCGCGCTCACGCGTCTGACACACGCAGGGTCGTGCGCTTCGAGGAGGTGGTCGCCGAGGACGAGGCCATCGCCTTTGACCACGAGCACCACCACCACGAAGACGGCGAGCACAACCACGGCCCCATCGACCCCCACTTCTGGCTCGACCCGCTCCTCATGGAACGCTTCGTCGACAAGCTCGCGGCGGAGTTCGGCGCGCCCGCCGGCAAGGCGGCGCCGCTGCGCGAGGCGTGCCGGGGCGTGCACGCGGAGTACGCCTCGGCGATCGGCGCGCTGCCACGCAGGACGCTCGTCGTCCAGCACTCGGCCTACGCCTACCTGTGCGACCGCTACGGGCTCGAGGTCGGCGCAGCGCTGCGCCCGATGAGCCTGGTCGCCCCGAGCCCGCGCGACATCGCGGCGGCGAAGGTGCTCATCGAGACCCAGGGTGTGCGCGCGATCTACATCGAGCCCCAGATCTCCCGCGCCGAGGCCGACCGCCTGGCGAGCAAGACGGGCGTGAAGGTGCTCATGCTCGACCCACTGGGCGAGGGTGACTGGCCGAAGACGATGCGGGCGAACCTCGGGGCGCTGGTCGAGGGGCTCGGCGGCGAATAGAGCACGCGGCGCACCGTATGATCAAGCGGTTGCGCCCTTCCCTGCGCCGCCAGGATCGCCCGCATGCCAGCCCACCGGATCTTCCTTCAGTTCGCCCTCATCGCGCTGTTCCTGCTCGCCGCGACGGCGTGCCGGCCGGCTGCCTCCGGCCCACCCGCCCGATCCCTCATCAGGGACCCGGGCACCACAACGCTCCCCACCGGCGCCACGCTGCTCATCTGGCAAGACACGGCGGGCACGGTCTCCATCCGCCTCGAAGACGCCGGACGCATCATCGCCTCCGACACCTTCGGCAGCGTCCACAGCCGGTGGTTCTTCGATGTCACCGCCAACGGGTGGCTCTGGGGCTACAACGGCGACCTCGGCGTGAGGGTCTGGACGCCCGACGCCGAGGGCGTTCTCGTCGGCGTTGACCAGCGCCCCGACAGCTTCAACCCGGACGTGATCAGTGAGGCAAGCCAGGTCTTCATCGACGCCCTCCCGGCGTCTTACCGCGACGTGTGGAAGTCGAGCCCCTGACCGACGCGCCGCGCCCCACTGCGAGCCCAGAGCGTAAGCGACGGGCTTCTTCACCTCCGACGACCCCCGCGCCCCGAAGCCCATCGCTCACGCTCCGGGCTCGCAAGCCACCCCACACTCTGGACACCGCCCAAGCCCCGCAAGCTCGTACCTGCACTGCACGCACAGCCCACGCCTGCGGCGGCGACGACGACGCAACGCGCGGAACGCCATGATCACCCCGAGCCAGAGTGCGCCCCAGAACAACGTGTCGATGAGGAAGCCGGGGAAGTGGGGCTTGAGGGGGAGGCGAGTCCGACCGTCAAACGTCGTCTCGTACCCAGCGGGGTAAGTGCTCCTGCGCAGAGCAAACCCCTGGCTCCAGACCCCTTGAAAGGCCGACCCAGGCTCCCGCGCACGGTTCAGTTCCATCGCGGGCCAAGGGAGCCCAACCCTGTCGGTGTACAGAATGAAACCGAAACCACCGCCCCACGCCACTTGCCTCCGCCAGCCGGGCATCGATCCGACACTCACAGACCATGGCGTTGGCCAGTCAGCCGGCACCGCCGTGGGCCAAGCCATCGCGTCCGGTCGTACCGGCGCGTCCTTTGTTCGCATCCGCCCGCTAGAGCGGTACTCCTCAGCCGCGATGAAGCTCACATCGTTGATTCGCGGCCTGGGTCCAAAGTACCCCACCAACCCCCAAGCCACACCCACCGTCGTCACCACCCCAAGCAGTGCGCACAACGCGAGAATCCAAAGCCCTACCCTGCCCGGCCAGGGCCGGCGCAGCAGCCGTGAATGACACGCGCGCTCGACGGGCTCAGCCATGCCTGGATCCTACTGCACCACTACCCCACACTCCGGACACCGCCCAAGCCCCGCAAGCTCGTACCCGCACTGCACGCACAGCCCGCGCCTGCGGCGGCGGCGACGACGCAACGCGCGGAGGGCCGCGATCACCGCGAGCCAGAGCGCGCCCCAGAAGAGTGTGTCGATGAGGAGGCCGGGGAAGTGGGGCTTGACAGGCAAGTACACCGATCCCAACAACATCCCGTTGTGCCACGTGCCAGGCAGCTGCCACCCAGCGACTGTGGTCCTTGCAGACCGCCGGTAGAGGCGCACCGGCGCATTCAACTACGGCAATGTGCGTATAGCCACGATACGTCGCGGCGCCTCGACGGAAGGCGCCAGTGGACCTGATCTGCATGTCGGCGGCCGGCCAATCGCAGCCCCAAGCCCGCGGCCATTCCAACGAATCGCTCCGAATCCAGTCTGGCGTTGCCCTCCCCATGTAGTCCGGGCCGAAATAGACGGTGTCACTGGTCGGGCGTGCCAGCCAAACCACTCCCCAAGCCACGCCCACCGTTGTCACCGCCCCAAGCAGCACGCACAAGGCAACGGTCCAAACCCCGCCCGACCTCAACCGGGGGAGTCGAGCGCGGCGCACGGGGCGTGGGTCGTCGGTGGGCGCAGCCATGGCCGCATGATAGTTCGGGCCACCCTCATCACCCCGGTACAGGGCCATCCACCCCCGCGCGCCGCCCGCGCAACGTCCGGGTACGGTCACGGTCGATCATCGAACGTCCACGGTCGGTCATCGACCGTCCACGGTCGGCCGTCGACCGTCCACGGTCGGTCGTCGACCGTCCACGGTCGGTCATCGACCATCCACGGTCGATCGTCGAACGTCCACGGTCAGTCGTCGACCGTCCACGCCCGATCGCCGCCCGTCCACGCCCGATCGTCGCCCGTCCATGCCCGATCGTCGGTCGTCCATGCCCGGTCGCAGCGCATCCACGCACGGCCGCAGCGCATGGATGCACGATCGCCCTGCATCCATGCAATGCTCCCCTGCATCCACGCAACATCGCCGTGCGCGCCCGCCCATAACGGCGCGGACCCCGCGCACAGGCTGAACACCACCCAACTCCGGCGGCCCGCCGCCCCCGCACGCGACGACACCTCAGAAGATCCAACCGAGCACCGTCACCACCCCCACCCCGAACACGAGCACGCACACCGCGACGATCAGCAGGCCGACAAAGTCGGCAAGGGCGCCCGGTCGGCCAAACGCACGCTCGTCACCGGCCGCGGCCGGCCACCCACGCTTGCCCAGTTGCAGGGACTCGAACCGCGCCTGCGCCGGCGCGGGCAGGTCGTCCCACGAACGCCCGCGGCGCAGGGGCTTCGGCAGGTGGCACGGAACCCAGTACGGGGTCCCCGCCCACTCCACAAACGCCCGCACCGCGTCGTCCACCTCCGCGCCAGTCGCACTGGTCAGGAACCACCACCGACCGGCGTTCACTTGGTTGCCCAACTGGAGCGACAGCGACCCGATCCGGATCGCCACCTCATCGTCCGGCCCCTCGTTGCCGATCCACGACACCAGACGTCGCCGCGCCATCACCAGGTCGCCGGCATCAATGTCCGCCTGCACGCGCATCCAGATGTCGGGGCGGGAAGTCATCACCGCATGCTAAGGGACCCATCCGCGTCGGCTCGGGCGGCGCCCGAAGACCGGTCGCTGGCCGGTCCCACCCCGAACCCCGAGACCCGGAACCCGAGACCCGCCTCACTTCCACTTGATATTGCACCCAATGCTCGGCGTCTGGTTCGGGTTCACATCCGCGCCCGTCACGATCGCATCGACCGCCGCGCGCAGGTCCTCGCCCGTCACGGGCAGCTCGTTGCCCGGCCGGCTCGCGTCGAGCTGGCCGCGGTACACGAGCTTCAGGTTCGCATCGAACAGGAAGAAGTCCGGCGTGCACGCCGCGTGGTACGCCTTGGCGACCTCCTGCGTCTCGTCGTACAGGTACGGGAAGGTGTAGCCGACCTCGCGCGCCTCGTCGGCCATCTTGTCGGGCGCATCGTCGGGGTAGTTGGCGACGTCGTTGGACATGATCGCCGCGACGCCCACGCCCTTGCCCTGCGCATCGCGCCCGATGCGCGCCAGCTCGTCGCGCACGTGGATCACGAACGGGCAGTGGTTGCAGATGAACATCACGAGCAGCCCCGTGCCGCCGGCCACATCGCGCAGCGTGTGCGCCGCCCCAGACGGGTCAGGGAGGGAGAAGTCGGGCGCGGGGGCGCCCAGGGGGAGGGCCATCGTCGAGGGGGTGCGTGCCATGGGTCGTGCGGCTCCGGTGGTCAGGTCTATGGGGAGATCGGTGCAAATTAGGCCCGTTGCCCTACATGAACAGTACCGACTCTCGCATTGTCGGTGTGTCTCATCGATGGCGGGCAGGAGGCCCAACGGGGTGAGCAACGGAGCCGAGTCATGACCATGACAGCCACGACCACCACGCCCCCCCCCGCCCCCCAAGGCAAGGATTGCCAGGGCGAGGCCTTTGATGTCCTCCGCAGCTTCTTCGTCCGCGGGCTCGACCGCAACGATCAGTTGCTCATGCTGCTCCGCTACGCCGAGGGCATGAGCCACGCGGAGATCGCCCGCACGCTCGACCTCACGCCCGAGCAGGTCACGGCCCGCCACGATGCGGTCTATGCCAGGCTCCGCGAGGCGGCGGCGAGTGAGCCGGCCCGCGCCGCGTAGGCCGACCCCCAAAATCTGAGGGGCCGCCCCCAGCGCCCGCCGATGTAGACTGGACCCATGCAGTCACATCACGAGCAAGGAGCGCCCATGGTCCGCCAGTCCCTCCCCCCGACCCGCGATTCGATCACCCACAAGTTCTGCATCTCGGGTGTCGAGGGCTACCTGACCATCGGGCTCGACGACGAGGGGCTGCCGCGAGAGGTGTTCCTCAAGATCGCCAAGGCCGGCTCGACCCTCTCGGGGATGTGCCAGGGCTTCGCCCGCTCGTTCTCGCTCGCGCTGCAATACGGCCTTTCGGTCGAAGACGCGGTCGTCCGCTTCAAGGGCATGCGCTTCGAGCCCATGGGCGCCACCGCGAACCCGGAAGTGCCCGAGGCGATGTCCATCGTGGACTACATCGCCCGCTACCTCGAGGTGCAGTTCTGCGGCGGGCCGTCGCGACTCACGATGGCGCCCACGGCAGCCGGCGCACGCTGAGCACCGCCACCGACAGATCGTTGAGCAGCGCGGGCACCTGGGCGCCCCCCGCCGTTGGCTTGCCCAGCAGGCGTCCCGCGGCCCGCGCACCATGGGCGAACGACGCGGCGACGGGCTCGAAGGCGAGTTCGACCGCGAGCATCACCGCCTGACCACGCCAGTCGGGTTCGGCCTGGATGAATGCGCGAGACGCGGCTTCGAGTTCGCCCGCCGCTTCGACCAATGCCTGGGGGGCCGCGCCACGCCCATCACGGTCCACGACCGCCGCGTCGTCGATCGCGGCCCGGAGGGCTTCGCTGAGCTGCGCCCGCGCCGGGGCGGTCGCCTCGCGCCATTCGAGCAGGTCGGCGCTCGGCGACCCGATGACCCCAGCGATACCGACTCGCCACGCCAGGCCCGCCCGGCGGGCCTTCGCGCGACCCTCCTCGACGACGGGGAGGTCGGCCGAGGCGCCGATCCAATGGGCGGTCGATCGGATGCTCGTGGTCAGGTCGGGCGAGACCCCGCCCCGCGCGACATCGCGCCAGATCGCCCCGCCCCCGTCGTCGCCGCCGCAGATCATCGCGAGGCGCTCGAGGCACGGCTCGCTCAACGCGGCGGCCCGGAGGGCTTGAAGCGCGGACGCTGTGCCCGTCTCTTCGGATTGGTTCACGAGGAGGCCCGCGCTCCAAAGGGGCAGGCTCCACCGCCATTGGTGGACGAGGCGTCGGGCCGCTTCGCCCGCCTCCGCGTCGTCGTGCAGGTCCGTCTCGACGGGCGCGAGGGTCAGCGCCTGGTCGGCGAGCGAGGCGACGGCCGCGAACGCGGGTGAGGACTCGAGCAGGTCGTATGGGCTCAGGACAACATCCACGGGTGATGCTATCGGCGTGGTGGAGCGGGACCTCCCCTCCGCATACGGTGTTTGGTCCGTGTAAGGAGAGGATGCCTGCGATGGAGACCGAGGCCCACGCCCGCTTGAAAGCGCTCGCGGTGGTGTTCCTCCGCTCCGTCGGGTTCCAGGCGGTCGCGACTGAGGTGATGTGCCCGATCAACCGCCACCGCCTCGACGCGGCGGGCTACATCGATGCACTGCCCATGAACGACGGTCGCTCGACCGATGACCCTTTGTGGGCCTCGGTGAGCCTCTTCGAGCGTCCGCCCGAGCGGCGGCCCATCGAGCCGCGCACCGCGATCATCGAGTGCAAGCAGGAGCGGGGCGACTTCCTGCGCGAGCGTCACGACCTTGCGCGCCTGCTGACGCTTCGGGAGCGTTTGCACGAGATGCGCGCGAATCTGGAGTCAAACCACCTCAAATCGAAAGAGCCCAATCTTCGTCAGTCGGGTTCCTTCCTGTTCGAGGAGATGGAGCGCTGGTCGTTTGGCGCGGCGCGGAGCCCGCAGTACCGGGGGTTGCTCCGGCGCATCGACCGCACCGATGCCTCGATCCACAAGGGGGCGAAGCTGAGCCGGATGGTGCGCTACCGCCTCGCGGATCGCTTCTACATGATGGCCCCGCCGGGGGTGATCCGCCCGCGCGAGTTGCCCCATGGCTGGGGTCTGCTCGAGGCACCGACGGCATCCCTTGTGGGTCGGTCACTCGACCCTCGCGTGGTCGAACAGGTGCGGGTGGTCCGCCCGGCGGGTGTCGCGGCGAGCAACGCGCGGCTTCGCGCACGCCTGCTCCGCAACATCGCGGTCGCCGCGACGCGCAGCGCGTCGCTTCTTCCTTAGACACCACAAGTGTGGGCGAAGTGTTGACGAAAGGCGGACCCGATGTGCGGCGTCGGGGAGATTGAGGACATGTCCTCAAGGCACCGCATACTCATGCGAGTTAGTTTAGTGCCGGTGGGAAACGGTCAGGATGACCGTGGAAGAAAAACTGGTGCCCCGATGTCGCGGGTGGGAGTATGAGGAATGACTCTCGCATCAGAGCAGGCCACGATTGCCTCGCTTTCCGAACGGTTCTACGCACGGGTGTATGCATTTGCTCGTCAGTTGACCGATGCGTCAACTGCTGAGGACGTCACGCAGGAGGTGTTCCTGAAACTCCTCCGGATGGACGATCTCGAGCAGCGTGAGATCAAGTCGAGCTACCTGATCAAGATGGCGCACAACCTCATCCGGGGCCAGCGCCGGAAGGCGTCGGTGGCGATCGAGCCCGCGGGCATCGAGCGTCGCCCCGAGGCGGCCGCGAAGCCCGAACGCAGGGCGGCGTACGACGACCTCCACCTGGGGGAGCTCACGTGCAACGAGGAGGCCGCCGTCCGCCTCACCGTGTGCCGCGGGCTGTCACTCCGCGAGGCGTCCGAGGCGCTGGGCGTGAAGATCACGACGGTCACGAACTGGAAGTACCGGGGGCTGAAGAAGCTCGCGGATCGGCGCGCCGAGCAGGCGGCCGCCTGAGCGCGTCGCTTCAAGGCTCCCGTGCGTAGACCTGGAAGCGGTGGCCCGTCGCGCGGAGCCCTCGCTCCTTGCAGATGCGGTCGCGGATCTCTGCCAGTTCGGGCACGTCGATCGCCTCGATCCGCCCGCCCTCTTCATCGACCAGGATCAGGAGGTCGCGTGGGCGACGCCCGTAGGCGAGTTGGTAGTGGGCCTGGTCGGACTGCACGAGCACCTGTTGGATGATGCCCGCCTCCTGCAGCAGCTTGATGGTGCGGTACACCGTCGCCTTGCTGACCCGATGCTCGCCCTCGCGCATCTCTTCGATGAGGTCGTCGGCCTGGAAGACATCATCGATCCGGATGAGCGTGTCGAGGATCTGGGCGCGCTCGGGGGTGTACTTCTGGCCGAGCGACTTGAGGTGCCTGCGGAACACAGCGCAGAGCGGCTCCATGATTTCGATCGTGGTCGGGAGTTGGTCGCCCTCAGTCATCCTGATCCTCCCGCGCGGGGGTGCCGCCCCCATCGCCATAGGTCTCGACGATACGGGCCTCGATGGCGCCGACCACGTCCTCGCGCTCGTCGGGGGGCACGATCATCAGGGCCGCGAGCCAGCGCCGGGCGAGCTCCGCGCCCGCGGGCCGCATCAATTCAATCAGGAGCCTCAGGTGATCGTTTGGGGAGAGCGTCGGCGATCCATCGGGCTCGGGAGTCTCCTGCTCGCTCACCCTGATCCGCCTCCCGATCCTCTCCATCGCCCGCGACACGCTCGGAGCGCGGCGCCTTGGGCTCGACGTTGGGGCGAGCCGTCGCGCCCCGCTCCACGCTCGTCCGGGCCGCTCTGGCCCGTGTCTCGAGCGTCTGCACGAACGTCTCGATTCTATCCACCCGCCCGATCAGGTGTTCGAGCGTCTCCGACACCGCGCTGAGCAACTCGCCCGGGTTTGCCGTCTGCAGGGAGTGGACCCGCGTCTCGCTCTGTCGACGGGGCCCCGCGCCGGTCAGGAGCCAGTTGGCGTTGGTATCGAACCGCTGGCAGATGCGGGCGAGGAACTCCACGGAGGGTGATTGCCCCTGGAGGTAGCGCCGGACCGTTTCGGGGTTCATCCCCGTGATCTCAGCCACCGCGCGGTAGGTCCGGTCCCCTACCACCGTCCGCAGTCGATCGTGCAAGCCGCTGTCCTTCACCCCACGACTCTCGCACGATGAGCCCGATCCGACAACCCCCGATCGGGCGGCACTACACGCTCGGCAGCCACGGCACCACCAGGACCACATAGACCACCGCGAGGACGATCTGCACCGCCGCGAACCCGACCGCCTTGGTCACGAACCCCATGAACGAGAGCTTGATGCCATAGCGGTGGATCATGGCGACCGCGACGAGCGTCGAGGCCGACCCGATGGGCGTGATGTTGCCACCCAGGTTGGCCCCGAAGATCACCGCCCACCACATGGGGTCATCAGGCCCGCGGACCGAACCGTCGGCGAGCGGCATCGCGGCGAGGATCTTCGCAAGCATCGCGGCGAGCGGGATGTTGTCGGTCACCGATGACGCCACGGCCGACGAGACCAGCACCGCGGCACTCCCACTCGACGCCCCCAGGTCGACGAGCGGCGCGAGCCCCTTGCCGATCAGGGCCAGCACGCCCGCCTCCTCCATGACGAAGATCACCGCGAACAACGCCGCGAAGAAGCCGAGCAGGTCCCAGTCGACCGCCTTGTAGAACTCGGACGCTTCGTGCTTGAAGCGCAGGAGCATGATGAACGCGAAGGCGAGCGCGACCCAACCCATGCCGAGCTCGTTGATCGCGGGGAGCACCGACGCGGTCGCGATGGCGACGATGAAGAGGCCCAGCATCACAGCGCCGAACCAGAAGAACGCCCTGCTCTGGATGCCATCGTTCTCGTCGAAGCCCGCGACCTGGTCCGCGGCACGGGCCCGCTCCTCATCGCTCGCGAGCCTGCGGATGCCGAACACCTTGGCCCCCATCGCGATGGTCACGACCGTCGCGACCACGGTGTAAGGGGCCGCCTTGATGAAGAACGACACGAAGCTGATCCCCGCGGTCGTCCCCACGATGATGTTGGGCACCGAACTGATGAGCGTGAGCAGCCCGCCGATGTTCGTGAGCAGAGCCTCGATCAGGAGGAAGCCGAGCAACATGTTCATGCGCCCGAGCTTCTTGAGTGAGACGCCCGTGAGCGCGCCGACGATGAGCATCGCGGTGACATTGTTGAGCACCGCGCTGAACACGACGGTCATGATCCCGTACGCCCAGAGCAGCAAGAGCGGGTCGCCCCGCGACGCCTTGGTCAGCCTGATCGCGATCCACGTGAACAGCCCCGAGCGCGACGTCACATCCACGAAGAGCGATGACCCGAGGATGATCGTGATCACGCCCCAATCCACCGCGGGGATGTAGATGGGCATCGTGAAGGTGTGCCCGCCGATCACGACGCTCTGGGGGAGGAAGTCGATGGGCAGCAGGGCGGCGCCGAGGAACATGGACACCGTCGCGAAGCCGCCCGCGATGATCGACTTCTTCGCGTGGAGCTTCTCCTCCAGCGCGAGGCACGCGATCAGCCCCGCGAGCAGCGCCGCGAAGAGGTAGGTCTTCCACGCCGCGACGTCGACGTGCCCGCCGCCCTCCGCGGCAATCAACGCGAATGACTCGATCAACGGGGCCTCCCTCAGAGCATGAGCATGGGTGTGGCGCGCATCTCGACCGCGAGCGGGTACGCCATGCCGTGCATCGCGAGCTGGTCATCGTCCTTGGTGTGGAGCACGACGAGGTCCGCCGCGTGGGAATCGATGAGCGCCTTGTACTCCCCGACGCGGTGCCCGACCGTGACAACCGCCCCGACCTCGATGTCGAGCTTGGCCTCCGCGAGCCCGCGCGTGCAGCTCTCGATGTAGTCGGTCGGCTCCTTCAGGAGCCGCTCCATGATCCGCTCACGCGCCACATCGGTGCTGATCTCCTGGATCTTTGAGATCGCATCGATGTAGCGCTCGAACACGTGCTGATCCTCGACGTGCGCGAGCCAGAGCCGCCCGCCGGGCGCGGTGACCGTCGCGGCCCAACTCACGAGTTCGTGCTCGCCCGCGAGGTGGTCCGTGATCGCGATGACCGAGTCGGTGTTGGTGAGCCTGCCCAGTGCCTCGGGCTCGCCCTCGGGGTGGGGCATGAGCAGGACGGGCGGGCGCGCGACCTGGGTCAGCACCTCCGCGTGGTCGCCAAGCGTGTGGGGGTGCCGCCACCCCTCGGTGTGCAGGTTGCGGTAGGTCACGATCAGGTCGGGGCTTGCACGCTCGACCAGCGCGAGCAGGTCCGCGACAGTCGTGTAGTCGTCAGCTCCCGCCGCGGACCAGGTCACCTCGCTGAGCCCCGCGTAGACATCGAGGAAGTCCCGGCACCTCTCCATGAACCCCGGCGCCCTGTCCGGATCGAGGTCGCTCACCACCAGCACCGACCGCACGCGCGGCGGCGCAAAGCGGAACACCTCGCGCGTCGCGGATCGCATCACCGATTCGAACTGGTCGATCTGGTCGCGGTTGGGCATGGGGCGGTCATGGTACCGCCCCGGCGCACCCTGTCACGTCGCCCCAAGGGACGGCAGTGCGACACCCAGATCGAGCACGCTGCCCGCCGGCGCGAGCACCTCCGACGCACGCGCGTGTTCGCGGAGCAGCGCGACCGCCCGCGCCATGTCCTCGCGCACGGGCGCCGTGAACGTCAACGCGCGACCGTCGATCGGGTGGCGGATGGTCAGCAGCGCCGCGTGCAGGGCCTGGCGGTCGAGCACGATGTCGTCATCGCGCCCCTTCGGGTCGACGTGGGAGGCGCGCATGGTGTGACCCTCGTACATGTCATCGCCCACGAGGGGGTAGCCCAGGTGGGTCATGTGGACGCGGATCTGGTGGGTACGGCCCGTCTTGAGTTCGAGCTCGACGAGCGTGTACCGCTCGAAGCGCTGGCGCACGCGGCAGATCGTGACCGCGGGCTTGCCCAGGTGGTCGTGACGGATCGACATCTTCTCGCGCAGCCCGCGCGCCCGCGAGATGTGCGGCCCGATCGGCGCATCGATCACCTCGACATCGCGGTCTACCACGCCCTCGGCCAGCGCCAGGTACCTCTTGTCGGGCTCGCGCCGCTCGAACTGCCTGCCCAGCTTCCAGTGCGCCTCGTCCGATTTCGCGATCACCATCACGCCCGACGTGCGCCGGTCGAGGCGGTGGACCACGCCCGGGCGCGCGAACTCATCGCCCACGCTCGACAATCCTCCGCCAACCCCGCCCACCCTCGACTGCTCCTGGAAGTAATACACCAGCGCGTTGAGCAGCGTCCCCTTGTTGTGCGAGCGGGCCGGGTGGACGATGATGTCCGGGCTCTTGTTGAGCACGAGCATGTGCTCATCCTCGAAGAGCACCTCGATCGGGATGTCCTCGCCCTGGATTTCTGTCGAGGGCGGCGGCGGCACCACCACCTCGACCACATCGCCCAGGCGCAGCTTCGTCGAGGCCTTGGGCGCACGCCCGTTGACGCTCACCCCGCCCTCGTCGATCAACAGTTGCAACCGCGACCGGCTCATGAAGCCGATCCGGTCGACCAGATACTTGTCGAGCCGCTTGTTGAGGTCGCGCGAGAGCTTGAAGGTGACCCGGCGCAGGCCCTCCTCGCCCTCGGACAGCTCCGCGGCGTCGCGGATCGCGCCCGCATCGACCTTGCCACCCGGGCGGATCAGCCCCTGGCTGGTCGCCTCCGCTCCCTCTTCGCCACGTCCGCCCGCGGGCATCATCCGCCCGAAGGCGCTTCCGCTTCGGGGTCCTCAGCGGGAGCCGGCTCCGGCGCATCGCCCTCGGGCGCGGGTGTGGTGTCGTCAGGCGCATCGGGCACCACGGGGCCATCCGCGATCGGGAGCGGCGTCGACTCGCTCTCGAACCTCACCGTCGAAGGGTCGATGCCCTGGGCCCGCAATTGCTCGGCGAACCCCGGCGGCAGCCCCGTGGGCGCGCCCAGGCCCGGGTTCGACGTCGCGACCGGCGCCTGGTTCTCGGTGGGCAGTTCCGCCTTGGGGAGGAGGGCGTGCGCGCTTGCCGAGCGGGCGATCAGGTCGAGGCGGGCGTCGGCGGCCTCGACGCGGTCGGTCAGGCCCATCGACTGCGCCTGTTCCTTGTAGGCCTTCATTGCGGCGATCGCTTCGTCGCGGTTGCCGAGCCCGAGTTCCGCAGAGGCGAGGCTCCAGCGGGCCTTGAGCGCGAAGAAGTCCTTGTTCGACTTGCCCTTCGTCGCGTCGAGGACCTCCTTCGCGAGCGTGCGGGCGCGCTCGACGCTCGCCCGAGCCTGCTCTTCCGTGATCAGGTCGCCCGGCTGGGGCGCGAAGAACGCGGTGGTGCTCGCGGTCGGTGAAATGCCCAGGCGGGCCGACTCGAGCAGGATGTCGATGCCGTTGAGTGTCCCGACCTCCCAGACGCTCGCCTTGCCGCGATGCTCCGCCGCCGCGTCGATGACGAGGTCGGGGTCGCCCGCACGCTGGGGATCGGTCAGGGCGGCGTTGATAGCGTCAAAGCCCGCATCGACCTTCTTCTCCCGCTCGCGCTCGAGCCAACCGAGCCCGAGGTACACGCCCGCGATGATCGCGGCGATGAACACGGGATAGTGCCAGTACTTCCCGAGGAAGTCGATCAACTCGGTGTTGAGGCGGCTCTCCTGGAGCCCGGCGCCGACGGTGACATTCTGTTGACGTTCGTCCATGAGGCTCGCTCCGAATCGGATGGGTCGCGGCGTCGCCCAGGACGGGCTGACGCGGACCCCAAGGGTAGACGAGCCGGAGGGGGGCGGCAAAGGCCCCGTGGGCCCTCTTGGGAATGTGAGTTGTGTGGTGCCGGGGTCCACCACCCTCGTCGAGGGAGTCCCTCTCGCACACCCGCGTACACACCAAATGGGACGGGCAGGATTCGAACCTGCGGTGGCCTGTCGGCCCGCGGTTTACAGCCGCGCTCCTTCGTCCGCTTGGATACCGTCCCGCCAGCGAGGCGGGGGCGGCGCGGGGTGGGGGTGGCGACGTGCGCCGCAGCGCGCCGACGCCCGCCCCAATCCCACACCTTCCCATCAGCAATACGCGATGGTCAGCCCCGCGATCGAGGCCCACGCCTGGAGCCTGCGGCGCTCGACCGCGTCGGGCATGCGGTTGGCCCGCCCACGCGCCTGGAGGACCCGGCGGGTCTTCGGGTCGACCTCGATGGTCAGCGCGGGCTCGAGCGCACCCGTGTCGTCCGAGCAGACCATCGAGAAGATGGCCGCCCGGCCGCTCACGCAGTCGCCCACGTAGGTGCCCACGCAATGGCGCATGCGTCGGCCCTCCGTGAACAGGTCGCGCCCGATGAGCAGCTCGCGGACCGCCCAGACGCGCGCCTTGGCGCCCGAGCCCTCGCGCTGCTCGACGCCGCGCACGCCCGATGGGTCCCACGTGGTGTCGAGCGACCACCGGCAATGCGGCCCGACCGCGTACAGCTCGCGGTGCCAACGCACCACCGCCCGACGCAGCGCCCGCAACGAGCGGCCACGCATCGAGAGGTTGGGCTCGGGCGGCGCAAGGTCAACCAGACGCCCATTGACCACCGCCTCCCCCCACCGACGAAGCGTTGGTGGTGGAGGTAGTCGACGATCTGCACGTACTCGTGCGCAGGCAGGCCCGGCTCGCCAACGAAGAACCGGACGACGTCCGCCCAGAACTCCTCGTGCTCGAAGCGGCGCCCGAGGAAGGTCTGCACGAGCAGGCGCGCCAGGCGCTCATCGCCACCCATCGCCCGGACCTGCGACCAGCGCAGCGCCTGCTGGATGGTCAGGTCCGAGGGCGCCTGCGTGAAGGCGTGCAGCATGCGCCGGGTCATGGGCAGCGGCATCTCCATGCGGCGGAGCGAGCGCCCCTGCGCCATCGCGACGTACCACCGGCGCGGCGCGGACCAGTCGTTGAACCACGCCTCATCAAGGAAGCGTGGGACGGGATAGCGCGCCATGAGGTACCGCGCCAGGCCCGCGAACTGGCGCTCGGCGTTGTGGGTGTCGCGCCGCCACTCGGCGGGGTCGCGGACCCACTGCCGGTGGCGGCTCGCGAGGGCGGCGAGGCCGCCGAGGTACGTGTTCGCGACGCCGCGCGGGAGGTGGGCGCACACGCGCTCATCCGCGTCGAGCAGCTTCGAGCGGCGCACGGCCTCCGCGAGGTCGCAGAATGCGCGCGTCGCCGAGCCGCTCAGGCCCACACGCCGGGCGACTTCCATGCACCGCGGGTGCGCCGTCGCCCGCGCTGCGGGGCGGGCGCTGGATGCGGGGGCGGCCCGGACCCAGACGACCGTCGGGTCGAACTCACCCCTCTCGATCTTCAGGCGCTGGCGCACCGAGGCGCGCTGGGCGAGGCGACGCCCGGCCTGCTTACGGTTCTTCTTGCCCATGTCGATACTCCGGGTGTTGGTGTGGTGAACCCCGCGCCTTCTGCGCGGGCGTCTGCTCACGACGGATGGCGGCGCGCGTCAACGCCGCGGCGCGGTTGAACGCGGGCTTGACGGGGCGGCCGGGAGGGCGTGTGGAGGGCGAGGGGCGTTGCATGAGTGCTCCTTTCGGGTTGGGTGTGCGCGCACGACACGTGCGCGCGGCGAATGACCCCGGGTGGATTCGAACCACCACTGAACGGTTTCTGAGACCGCTGCCTCTGCCGATTGGGCTACGGAGTCGTGTGATCGGGGGCGTGGCGACGCGCCACGCCGGGAGTCCCAGGGTTGCCAGCTCAAGCCCCCGTGCGATGCGCACCCCGATCGGGTACTGGGAGAAACGAAGAGACGGAGAGACGGAGAGACGGAGAGACGGAGTGGATCAAGGAAGTCCAGCGGGGAGGGGTCGAACCTCCGCGTTTCCGGGTAAGAACCGGGTGCTCTTCCTGCTGAGCTACCGCTGGGGGGACAACTGCTCGGAGAGCAGTGGCGCAAACGAATCTGGGTGGAAGGTCTCGAACCTCCGGCCTCGTGCACCCAAGGCACGCGCTCTGCCGACTGAGCTACACCCAGGAAGAGAAGAGACGAAGAGACGAAGAGACTGAGAGACGTAGAGACGAAGTGAGTGACAAGAAAGTGAACGCGGCGGGGCTCGAACCCGCTAGGACGTGGTTGAGGGCCACGTTGCTCGACCACTTTGCATTCGCGTCCAAGCACCGCCATAGATCAGGCGCGCCTTACTCAGGGATTGGCGGGAGGGTCGAGTGACCGCGCCTGATCCCTCCCTGAGCAGTGTGAAACCCGCGCCCGCGCTGTCGCGCGAGCGGGGGGTCAGGGGTTACGGGTTGCGCCGTTGTCCTTCGCCGAGTCGGGCTCGGCGTTGGTCAGGGCGCGGACCTGCTCGATGATGTCGCCGCGGCCGAGCACGAAGGTCGCCTTCGAGCCCTTCAGGATGTCCTGAAGCGCCTCGAGCTCCTTCATGCGGGCCAGCGCGGGGCTCGCCTCGAGCAGCTTGGCGGTGTTGGCCTGGCTGCGCGCCGCGGCGGTCTCCTCGCGACGGCGGATCAGGTTGGCCTCGGCCTGCTTCTGAGCGAGGATCACCTCGTTCAGGATCGACTTCATGTCTCCGGGGAGGATGACGTCGCGCAGGCCCACCGAGCGGACGGTCACGCCGTACTCGCTTGCGCGGGCACGGAGTGCGTTGGCGATCTCTGCGCCGAGCTCGTCCTTGTCGGCCAGGAGTCGGTCGAGCTGGCGTGCACCAATCGCCTCGCGCAGGGCCAGCTGCGCCTCGCGGTACAGGGCCTGGGCGTAGTCGCCGACGGTCGAGATCGCCTTCATGGGGTCGGTCACCTGGTAGGCCACGACCAGGTTCACACGCAGGGTGACCTTGTCACCCGACATGATCTCCTGGCCCGAGACATCGGCGACCTGCTCACGCAGGTCGATCGAGTCCCAGGTGATCTTGCCCGCGCCCTTCCAGTACACGTGCAGGCCCGCCTGCAGCTCATCAACGAGCTTGCCGTCGATGAACAGGAGCACACGCTCCTGCGGGTCGACACGCAGGCCCATGAGGTGCTGCGACGCGGCCGGGTGGGCGAGGATGGCCTCGATCTTGTTGTGCTCGAAGCGTGCATCGTTGACGTTGAAGACCTCGACCTCGACCTTGCGTGGCTCCTTCCAGAACGCGTGCAGGCCCGGGCCGAGGATCCAGCCGAGTCGGCCATCCTTCCAGACGAGAGCGCGCTCGTCGTCCTTCAGGTCGACCACCTCGAGGAGTGGCGCGAGGCGTGCATCCTTGACGTACGGGTCGAGGATGGCGTGCTCGAACTTGGTCGCGAGCTTGCGGACGATCTCGACACGGTCGCGATCGCTCGACAGGATGTTGCCCCAGAACCAGTGCTTGCCCGGGGCGAGGACGTCGTGGAAGTCGTCGTGGCGGAACCACAGGCCGACCTCGTGCTTACGGATACGGGTACGGATCATCATGGGTGTGTTTCCTTGCTGGTCTGGGGACATGACGAGGAGGCGCCCGCCGACCGTCGGCGGGCTGCGAGACGAAACGGAGAGACAGGGTGAGTGGGAGGCGGGCTCGAAGCCCGCCCAACTCGTTTGAAATGCGAGCCGAGAGATGAGCCATCGATGGGTCCCCGCGTCACCGGCGGGGCGGCGCTTGAGCGCGGGCAGGGAGCGTCGGCCCCTGCCCGTGTCGCACGTGCCCCGCGCTGGCTCGGGGAGCCGGCGCGGTGGCGGGTGACGAGTTGGGGCAGGGCGGGGCGCTGTGCTCGCGCGGTATCTGCGCGGCCGCGGGCCGGATCGGGCGGCGCCGTTCCTCCGCGTCGGCTGGTGCGCACACGGCGCAGCCGCGTCGGCGGAGGGGGCGTGGACCGATCGTGGATCGTGTCCCTCGACTCACTCACATTCCAGTGTGGATACTGGTGCTCTATCCAGAGCCGGGGGGATTCGAACCCCAGACGTGGGTCACGTCCTTATCCAGAGGGCTTGGCCGGACTCGAACCGGCGACTAACGGAGGTGTAATCCGTCGCTCTACCAAACTGAGCTACAAGCGTTCCACGATGCACCGCTCGAACCCGTTGTCTCGGAACGCGCGCGCCTGATCGCGTGGCGAAGGCGTGCGTGCCGCCGGACGATGCGGAGTGGGCTGGGAGGAACAGCAAAGCAGCGGAGCAACAAAGCAGCGACTGTGGGCACTTGAACCTTCGGCTTTGCTGCTTCGCTGTTCCGCCATTCGCTGCTTCCGTAAGTGGACGCGGAGGGGATCGAACCCTCCGCAACCGGCTTGCAAGGCCGGCCCGCCCCCGTTGGCGTCGCGCCCAATGGCCGGCGCACCGTGGGGTGGCGCGCCGGGGGTTGCGGCGGTCACTTGCGCACCGCGTAGCGGCGCACCAGGACCTGGAGGCGCCGTTGAGCGCGCTCGCCGCTGTTCAGGTAATCCGCGAGCTCGACGGGGGGCTCGGTGCATGTGGGCCCCCACCATGTGTTCTGCTTGCGGTCCCATGCGCCCCAATTGGTGCCATCGGGGCGCATCCTCGAAACGAATCGCCTTGTCTGGGTCATGGGATGACTCCTCGTGAGTGGAAAGAGAACCAACGAATGGCGCGGGAGGGGTTCGAACCCCCAACGACGCAGCATTTCACGCTGCCGCTCTACCTGTTGAGCTACCGCACCTGGGGCGGGCGCGCACGGCCGCAGAGCGACAGAGAGCAACGCGTCAGATCCGGCGCGATTGCGCCCCGGACTTGCCACGTCGCCGGTCTTCCGATCTGCCGTTGCGACGCCCGAAGTAGCGGGAGTGGGATTCGAACCCACGACCTCCGGCTTATGAGGCCGGCGAGCACTCCGCTGCTCCATCCCGCCGGGAGAGTTGTGAAGGGTGATGGACGGGACTCGAACCCGCACCGCTCGGCTCACAACCGAGTGCCCTGACCTGTTGGGCCACCATCACCATGGTGGGAAGAGACGAAGAGACTGAGAGACAAAGTGAACGATGAGACAAGGAGGCCCGGTCGGGGTCGAACCGACGACTTCTCGTGTGTAAGACGAGCGCTCTGCCTGCTGAGCTACGGGCCTGTCGAATTGGACCGGGCGGGATCGAACCGCCGACTTCCCGCTTATCAGGCGGGCGCTCTGGCCACTGAGCTACGGTCCAGACCCGCAAAGCGTCAGGCGGGATTCGAACCCGCGGCCTCCGACATGGCGTGCCGGCGCTCTGGTGCCGCTGAGCTACTGACGCGATGGGGAGGAGACGGAGCGACCGGAGAGACCGGAGAGACGGAGAGACGAAGTGGTGCCAACGGCCCCAACCGGACTTGAACCGGCAACCTCCCGCTGGACAGGCGGGTGCTCTGCGCGATTGAGCTATGGGGCCACGTGAGGAGAGAGGAGCAAGCACACCGGGAGGGATTCGAACCCCCAACTCCGCGCTTCGTAGACGCGTGCTCTTCCGATTGAACTACCGGTGTATGGATGCGTTGCCAACGCGAACGGAACGGGGAGGGCTCGAACCTCCAGCCTCCGGCTTAACAGGCCAGCGCTCTGCCGATTGAGCTACCGATCCACGAAGTGCGATGGAGAAGCAGATCGAGAAGGGTTCGAACCTCCAACCTTCGGCTTCAGAGGCCGCTGCTCTGCCTGTTGAGCTATCGATCCAGCGTGGCATGCAGGAGGAACAGATCGGGAAGGGGTCGAACCTTCAACCAGCGGGTTTGGAGTCCGCCGCTCTGCCGATTGAGCTACCGATCTGAGGACCGCCCGTGCGTGCGAACCGGCGCGGGGTGCGGGGGGCGCAGCGGTGGGCTCGCCCGGGAGGTGGGTGGTATCCCAGGGGGCGCTGCGCCGCCACGCCTCACCCCGCGCCGGCGCGCACGCCGGGCGGTGTGAGTCTGTGTGTGTGGCGAGTGTGCGGTTGTCAAAGAGCGGGCGCGGCGGGCGCGCAGGATGGGTGACGTGCGGGCCCAGTCGGGACCGTACTAAGGTGGTTCTTATGTGTGCGCAACGATCGCGCGGCCCCTGTCGGGGCCCAACGGGCGCGGTGTGAACACGTGTCAGGGCGAGCGCACGCCGATCAGGGCGCACGTGGGTGCAGCGCCGGGTGGGGCGCGGCCACGCCAGGCGGGGGGACCCCGCCCGTGTTCACAGCATGCTCGAAGGGGACGATCGTTCCGCGGGTTAGCGCCAGGCAGACCCGGCAAACAAGCCAAGTCGATAGCCCCGGCGCCGCGTATCTGGATCGATACCTCGGCAGGGTCGTTGCATCAGTGAGCGTTCGACCTTCGCTGGGTTGACTGGATTGTGGTTGGCGTACTTGATCATCGGTTTCCTCCCCGGTTCACTGATTGACGGGGTAGGCGGGTCACCACGACCCGCAGGCCGCATAATGCCTTCTAACATCACGCGGGTCAAACGGGTTGTTCCTATTTTCTGTTGATTTCTTGCGGGCGTCGCGAGAGACCCTGCTCTCGGCGAGCCGGACCATCGCACGGAATCACCGTGTGCGTGCGCGCAGGACGATCGACTGGCGATCCAGGTGCTCGATCTCGATCGCGTAGGCGAGTTCGCCCTCGATAGAGCGGAGTTCAGTCAAGACGCGCTCGAACGGCGCGTCGTGCGCAAGGACCAGCCGTGCCGAGCCCGGTGCCCCATCGACCCCCCCCGTGAAGCCGACGAGGTCCGCGATCGAGATGGGAGAACCGAGTTCGCCCCGCGTGCGCACGGCACGCGTGAATTCCTCGAGCTGGTCCGCGCTCGCGAGGCCCTCGATGATGACCTCGATCAGCCCGTCCGCATCACCCTTCACGCCGACCCCATTCCCCATGGGAGATGCGTGAGGGTGGCCGTCACCCGGGATCACATCGAGCGTGATGGTGGTGCCCGCGGCATCGATGATGCGAGCGCCGCCCGCATCGAAGTCATAGAGGCGGTCGGCGATCCCGGCCTGGAGGTCGAGGAAGCCGCCAGCGAACTGCACCTCGAGCGTCATCGCACCACCCGGTGAGCCCGTGCCAGACGGCGCCGCGGCGGCGTAGCGCTCGACGATGCCCGTCACGCCGGGGATCTGGCGCAGGTGGTCGCGGACTGCACGGACCACGCCGGGATCATCCGATGCGCCGAGCAGGCGGACGGTGTACCGCTGGGCGCGGAGCGAGCGTACGGCGTACTCGTCGATGAAGCGAGCGGCGAGCTGCTCGCCGTAGACGCGGATGTTGCGCGCCGAGCCGTCGCCCTTCCATTGGAACGGCAGGGTCCAGAGCGTGCGCGCCGACGCGGCATCGATCGCTTGTGCGATGACCCGCCCCGGCGCATCGCCCGCCTCGTTGTAGTCGAGCAGGCGGAGCACGACGACGAGCTCCGCATCGAGCTCGCGGGCGAGCGACGCGACGGCGTCGCGCTCGCTGTTGGCTTCGAGAGCCGCACGGAGCCGCGTCGCCGCGGCGTTGGCCTGGTTGGCGTCGACCAGGAACACATCGGCTTCGGGCGCATTCACCACCATCTCGAAGGCCGCCTTGAGCTGGTGGCTCATGCCCGACTCATCGGTGTTGAACAGCAGGTCTGCGGGCGAGTCCGCGGCGTGGGCGGAGGTCGACCACCCCGAGAGCACGAGGATGCGTGGGTGGTTCCAGGCGCGGTACGCGTTGGCCCACCCCGCGATGTTGGGCGTGGCGAGCGCGTCTTGGGTAACGGGCGTGGGGCCGGGCTTGCCCCCCCACTGCCCAAGGGCGCTCGTGGCGAGGAGGCCCAGCCCAGCGAAGGCGCGTGCGACTCGGGTGATGTTGTTCGTCATGGGTCCACCCCTTGGGAAAGTGTGCGCTGGTCAGCGCGATGAACGGATTTCGAGGAGCCAGCGCTCGGACATTGCATCGTTGGCGTTGGCGCGGATGGTGCGGCGCATCGCGGGCTCCATGGCGAGCATGGTCCACGCGGTCTGGCCCGTCTGCAGGCCGTTGCCGTCGTACCAGGTGAATCGGTGCTGGATGAGGTACTGGTTCCCGGCCGTCGAGCGGATAGGCACCTGCACGGTCAGTGGCGTGCTGCCCGTGGGCGGTGTGGCCACGATGGCGTCGTAGCTCACCGCGATGAACTTGCTCAGCGCCGGCTCAACCGACACATGGGGGTAGTCGCCCGCGGCGACGGGGTCTCCCGCGCCGGGGGACACACCGACAGGCTTGGATTGGCACGCGCCGAGCGCAATCGTCGCGGCGAGTGATGCGATGGTGAGGATGGAGCGCTTCGCGGACATGGTGCTGGTTCCTTCTGCTCGGGGGGTGAACGTGCGAGTCGGGGTTTCATTGCGTGGCGGGCGGCGCTGTTGGCGCCGCGATGGCGTCCCTGATCGCGCCGAGTGCCTTGGATCTGGGGACGTAGCCCGGGTGGTCCTGGGCGAAGAGGCGCACGAAGCCCGCGCTGGCGGGGTCCGGGGTGAAGAGGAAGCGCCCGCCTTCGAGGACATGGCGACCGACGGGACCCGCGCCGCCCGAGCTTGGTGTGACGATCTCAATGCCCTCTTCGCGATAGGCGCTGAGCAGGTCGTCAAGGGTGACCGCGCGGGGCAGGCCCGCGGCGTGGTACTCGCTCATGAGCGCGTCAGTGGGCGTGCGGACGCAGCGGCCACCCAGCACCCATGGGAGGGTCGGGGTCGCGAGGGGACCCGTGGCGTCATTCGCGAATCGGACCGCCCGGGCATCGGCCCACCCGCCCTGTTGGGAGGCGAGGCGGACATAGTGGAGTGGCGCCGCGCCGTGGGCTGGGCTCCCCGGCACGATTGGGAGGATGATGCGCGCACGCCCCGGGATCGACAGTTCGACCTGGCTCCCGCGCTGGCTATCGAGATTGACCAGCGCGATGTAGGTGCGCTGCGGGAGTGTCTCGAGGTGGGTGGTGTCGACCGATGAGGTCGCCTTGGTGAGCGCGCCAACGAGCACCGCACCCAGCCCGGCGATCTGGAAGATCTCGTCGTCGGACGATGCCGCGGTGATGCCGCCGCCGATGATCAGCGCATCGCCCACGGCGCTCTTGGCGCTGCGGAGTGACTGCAGGCCGTTCCATCGCACGTCCTCCGCGAGGCGGTTGACATCGGTGGTGACGGGTGCGCTGACGACCTCGCGCCCGTCGACGCTCACCTTGAGCGGCTCGTCGCCCGAGCGCGTGCGTGGGCGGTAGCGCGGCTCGACGCCGTCGCGCCCGCCCGCGTAGCGCTCGGGGGCGAGCCCGTAGTCGACCATCAGGACCGCGTTGTAGTCGCGGGCGCGGAGCTGATGCGCAAACCCCTCCAGACGCGGCGCGAGGGCGACGAGGTCATCAAGCGTCTCGTCGCGCTGATCGGCGAGGCCCAACTGGTCCTCCGCGATGGCGCGGAGGGCGTAGCCGAGCTCGAAGTCGGACGGCGCGACCTTCGTCTCGCCCGCCGCGTCGGGCGAGAAGTCGCGGACGAGGAGAAGCGAGTTATCCGCGACGGCCCGCACGTTGCCCCAATCGGCGCGCGCGCCGTCGTGCGCGGCGACGTACGCGTAGGCCATCGCCTGCTCGTACGCCTCTCCCTTCCACGTGCGCGACGCGGCCTCGCCCAGCACGACAGTGGCGCCCTTCGTGCCCTTGTTGATGCCCTGCGTGCGCAGGAAGTCGTATGTCTGGTCGAAGCTCGCCTCGGCGGCGAACGGGATGCCATCTGCGAGGGCGAGGAGGGCGTAGCGTTGGCGGGCGAGGATGTAATGCTTGTCGTTGGGGCTCGAGGGGGCGGTCTCGATGGCGCGGGCGCGGGCCTTGCCGTACTCACCCTCGGCGATGAGGGAGAGGGTGGTCTGGTGGGAAGGGGTGGAGGAACAAGCGGCAAGCAGGGTCGCGCACGCGAGGAGGGTGATCCAGGCAAGCCCATGGGGGTGCGGATCGGCGCTCTCGCGTCGCGCCGACCCTGCGTCCGCACAAGATGGGCGCAGCGCGGTTCCCATCAGTCCACCAGGAGTCCCTTCGCGGTGCGCGCGATCGTGACGGTGGTGGTCCACACGGTGTCGCGCGTGCGCAGGTCGACGATGTTGTAGTCCACGTTGAACACGTCCTTGCGGTCGTCTGCGGGTCCCAGCGAGGCGCTGCCCGCCCGTTTCACGGAGGCGAACGTGCAGTTGAGCGCGTGGGTCGGCGCATCACCCGCCCATGGCTGTCCCGCTTCGTGGTCGCGCACGGCTTCGGGGGTGACGACGTCGATGTTCGCGGCGCGGAAGCGGTCAAGCATGCCCGGCGCGTAGAGCACGCGGGTCAGCGCCGCCCACTGGTCGGCGCGGTCGATGCGTTCGGAAGAGACGTTGCGCACGCTGGCGGGCTGGAGCACGACGCGTGGCGAGGCGGGGGTGCGCGTGGTGAGGAAGTCGCTCGCCGAGAGGTCCTGGCGGGCCGCGTCCGCGATCTCGTTCATGTCCTCGGGCGTGTAGACGGTGGTGCGTCCAGCGCCCCATCCCGAAGCCCGCCCGCTTGATTGACACGCGGGGAGGGCCAAGAGGGCGCAGCACATCGCCACCAGCGCGGAGAGCGTCGCCAACGGGCGTCGTCGGGGCATGCGTGGGCTCCCCTCGGGCGCTAGCGGAGTTCCTTCGAGGTGAACTGCTCTGCGAACACGATCTTGCGGGACGCGAGGTTGGTGACAGTGCAGTCGAAGAGGTAGGTGCTCTGGGATGGGCCTCGCTTGATCTCGCCAAACGTGCCTTCGAGGAGGTACGTATCGCTCAGGGCGTAGCGGGCGGTGGCCGCTGTGGGGTGGCCGTCGTCAAAGAGGTCGGTCTTGCTGCCGCCGCCGAAGCGTTCCGCCTGGGCGTCCATGCGCTCGGGCTGCTCGAAGATGTCGGCGTGCTGGGTGATGAGTTGGTTGTTGACCATGCCCAGGAAGATCTTGCGCCGGATCAGGTGGAAGTCGGAGGACGGCGTCGAGGTGTCGTTCTTGATCGAACCCATCTCGAGGGCGACTTTGGCCGGGCGGTTCGAGATGTCGGGGACGGTCGCGAGGCGGGCCGAGAGCGCCTGCGAAACCTGGTCAGCGAACTCGAGGAGGGTGACGGAGCTGACCTCGGGGCTTGTCCGATCGGCGGTCGTCTGGCGGTAGGGGTCGACGCGCCCGCCCGAGTTGCCCACGGGGGCGCTCGTTTGACAGGCGCCCAGAGCGGCGATCACCGCTGAGGCGGCCAACGTTGGGATGAACTTCCGGCGCATCGTGGGGGCTCCTTTCCAGGGACCGGGGGCGTTGCCCCGCCGACATCCTCAACGAACGAAGGGCGTGGCCTATTGCGAACCGGGCGAAGGCTATCGGCGATCGTCAGAGGATGGGCGCGAAGACCTGGACGGCGTTCTCGATCAGGCGGTGGGGGAGCGAGCGGGCGGCCCACTCGTCGGAGTCGAGGGGGGCCGCATGCTCTATGTAGCGACGCTGGACCTCGCGGACGGCGTCGACGACGTCCTCGGAGTAGATGAAGAGACTGGTCTCGAAGTTCACGCCAAAGCTGCGGCGGTCCATGTTGGCCGAGCCGATGAGGGCGGCGGCGCCGTCGACAGTCATCGTCTTGGCGTGGAGGAGGCCCGCGCTGAACAGGCGGATCTCGGCCCCATCCTTCAACAGGTCGGCGTAGAAGGCCCTGCTCGCCAGGCGGACGAGGGGCGAGTCCACCCGCTCAGGGAGGATGATCGTGACGCTGACACCGCGCCGCACGGCGCAGATGAGCGCCGTCAGCATGGACTCATCGGGGATGAAGTAGGGCGTGGTCAGGATGAGCTCGCGCCGGGCGGCGTAGATCATGGTGAGCACGGTGTCGAGTGTGCCCCGCGGGGTCTGGCCCGGCCCCGACGAGATGACCTGCGCTGTGTGGGCGCCCCTAACCTCCCTCAGCGCCGGCTCCCGGGCCGCCATGTGCTCGACGGGGTCATGCTCCTCGAGTGCCCAGTCCTGCGCGAGGGTCAGGTCGAGCGCATCGGCGGTCGGCCCCTCCACGCGCACCATAACATCGACCCACTGACCGAACCCATCGTCGGCCTTGAACTCCCGAGGGTCGGCCATGTTCATGCTGCCGCAGTAAGCCGTGTGCCTGTCAATGGCGACGATCTTGCGGTGGTTGCGCAGGTCGATCCGGGAGAGGAGCCAGCGGAACGGTCCGGTCGGGAGGAGCGGGACGATGCTCACGCCCGCGCGTGTGAGTCGCTCGTGGTGGTCAGACCCGAGGAATGCGCGCGAGCCCGCCGCATCGACGAGGATGAGACAGTCGACGCCCCGCGCCGCGGCCCGGATGAGGGCATCCTCGACCGCATCGACCGCCCCACCGGGCCACCAGATGTAGAACATGAGCCGGCAGGCCGCCTGCGCGCCGTCGATGTCCTGGATGAGGCGAGTGAAGAACGGCTCGGCGCCGTCGAGTACCTCTATGCGGTTGCCTGTGAGCGCGGGGGCGTCGAGGGCCCTGTCGGCGTAGCGGGACAACGCGCGGTTGAAGACATCGCCCTTAGCCCACTCGACCTCGGCCTCATCACGGAGGGCGGCGATCCCCGCGGCGGTGAGGGGCACGAGCTCTGCCGCACGCTTCCGCCGTCCGCGCGCGAGCCACGTCTCGCCAACCAGCATGTACACCGCGGCCCCGAAAAGCGGGATTGAAATGATGACGATGAGCCACGCGAGGGCGACGCCCGTCTCGCGACGGCGCATCATGATCCGCACCCCCAAGGTCAGGACGATCGCCCAGTGGGCGATGACGGGGAGAGCGCCGGCGATCATTGCGAGGTCCATGGCCGACACACCCCTTCGACTCCAACCATCGAGAGCGGGTCCATCCTAGCATCGCCCGATGCCCCGACCCGACCCCCACGACGCGCGCCGCGATGCCCGTGGGCCTTCCGCGCGCCTGCGGCGCACCGCTCGCGCGCTGCGCTCGGGCGTCCGCCGGTACCCACCGGCGCTGCTCCGGTCGCTCATTGGGCCCGCCGCGACGGGCGCGGATGGCGGTGTCAGCCCAGCCCCCGCGCTGGAGGAGCACGCGCTTGCCGCGGCGTGGCTTGGGCATGCCGGCGTGCTGGCCCGCATCGGCGACACGTCGATCGTCGTGGACCCGGTGCTGTCCGATCGGATCGGGCCGCGTCTCATCGGGCGGACGCTCGGGCTGCATCGCCTCACCCCGGCCCCGCTCGGGCCGGGCGCGATCAGAGGGGTGAACGTCCTGCTCATCACCCATGCCCACTTCGATCACCTCGACCGCCCGACGCTCAGCGCGATGGCAAGCCCGGACACGTGGGTGATCACGCCCGAGGGGTGCGGGCGGCTCATACCCCGTGGGTTCGGGCAGGTCGATGAGTTGCGCACGGGCCGCGATGTCGCGTCTGGCGGGCTCACGATTGCCGCGATTGAACCGCGCCATTGGGGCGCCCGCAGGATCGTCGATCGCCGGCGCGGCGTGTGCAGTTTCCTGGTGGCTGATCAGGAGTCGCGGGTGCTCTTCGCGGGCGACACCGCGGCCACCGACGCGTTCGCGGGGCTTGGCCCGGTCGATCTGGCCGCCTTCGGGATCGGCGCGTACGACCCATGGGAGCACATGCACGCGACTCCCGAGCAGGTCTGGCGGATGTTCGAGCAGGCCGACGGGCGCTACCTGCTCCCGATCCACCACTCGACCTTCGAACTCTCCGACGAGCCCGTGGATGAGCCTATGCGGCGGCTCGAGAACGCGGCGGGGAGCGAGGGGTGGCGCGTGCTGCCCGCCGAGCCCGGCGCGGTCGTGGTCGTGGGCGCGCCTCAACCCGAACGGGAGTAGCGCTGACGCCGATGGGCCGCCTACCTGATCGCATCCCTCACCTGGCGGATGAGCTGGCGGTGCTCCGAGTCGTAGATGGGCCGGCCCTCGCGCAACAGGAAGTCCAGCATCGCCGGGAGCCCGCTCGCCTTCGCTTCACCCCGATCGATGCGGTCGGTGAACGCGGCGTCGGTGATGGTCTCCCAGTCGTCGGGCCAGGATGAGAAGCGCAGGCGCACCGCGACATCGAACTTGCGCAGGTACGCCTCCTTCACCCAGGGCGCCGCGTCGGCCGAGGCCAGCGCATCCATGGCGCCGAGCAACTGCGCATCGCGCCACGATCGTGCCCGTGCGGGTGGCGGCTGCCAGTGGTGTGGATAGTCCGCAGGCGTGCGAGCCGAGAGCTGGGCGTAGGCGGATGCGAAGTCGCCGCTCGCCCACGTGCGCTCGATGCGCTCTCGGCGGGCTTGCGCGGGCTGGCCCCACGCGAGCAG
This sequence comes from Phycisphaerales bacterium, assembly GCA_965228605.1. GTDB lineage: Bacteria > Planctomycetota > Phycisphaerae > Phycisphaerales > UBA1924. The sequence goes on along the minus strand of OZ245825.1, from coordinate 756,269 downwards.
CCCGGCACACACCAGGATGATGACGACGGCGCTGATCCACCCGAGGGGGCGCGATTCGTCGTAGGTCTGCACGCGCCACCACGGGCGGAACCTGGGCAGCGCGAAGCCCGCGAAGATCAGCCAGACGGGCATCGATATGAGTGTGAGGACCTGGGCGAGGAAGTTGATCGAACTGATCAGGCGGTCGCGCTCGCTCTGGCGCAGGCCGCCCATGACGTCGATGACGGGCGTCGGCGCCATCACCAGCGCGATGAACGCCACGACGTCCGCGAACGCGAGCACCATCGCGATCGTCGCCCAGCGGGGCGTCCCAAAGACCACGGTGACGATGCGCACCATCAACGCCACCCGCCACGCCGCGACGAGCGCGAGCGTCCACAGGTTGGCACGGACCGCGTCGAGCTCGCCCATGAAGCTCTCGTAGGGGATGGCGTAGAGCCACGCGAGCGGCGCGGTCATCCAGAAGAGGCCCAGGAACATGACGTAGCCACGACGTGCGCGCGGCATGGGCGGGTCCTCGCCGGGGATGCGGCGCCACTGCGCCGTCGGGAAGAGCATCCAGAACAGCACGCTCGCCGAGACGGTCGAGAACGCGAGCGGGCGGAGGAGGTGCCAGGGCTCGTGGAGGAGGCTCTCGCCGTCGTACTCGCGGGCGATCGCGGCGATGAGCACGAGGAACGCGCCGATCCACGGCGTGCGCCGGTCCATCGCGACCGCGAGGATGGCCTGCGGGCGGCCGATCAGGAAGCCCGCGAGGGTGGGCAGGTTCATGCGGCGAGGGTACCGGATCGCCAGAGGGCCAGATCACCAGATGGCCAGATGGCAGGTGGGCAGAGGGCCAGATGAGACAGCGGCGCTGCGCGGGGTGTTGACAACCCCGCTGCGGCGCCGCTTCTGCGCTTCCTGATCTGGCTATCTGGCCATGTGCTCTCTGGCGATCTGCCTCACGCCGCCAGCTTCGGCGCCTGCTGGGCGGTCATGGTGGTCTCACCGGTGGCCGCGCGCCCGAAGCTGACCGTGAACACCTCGCTGACCGGTCCCTTGAGGTCCGAGCGCTGGCCCTGCACCATGTACTGGGCCTGCTCGACGCCCGACGGCAGGTTGGCATCGGTGAAGTTCTTCGCGCCGGTGGACCCGATGAACGTGAAGTCGCTCTCACCGGTCAGCTTGCGCGTGATGAGGTAGCTGGTGCCGCCGGCGTTGGCGGGGTTGCTCGCCTTCCAGCGGAGGGTGAGCGCACCGGTCGCGGTATCGAGCACGCCGGCGATGCTCTCGGGCTTGGCGGGCGGCGCGATGGGCGTCGGCGGTGAGGGCAGCGGGATCTGCGCCAGGCCGTAGACGGTGTCGGGGTTGGCCTGCACCTCGGCGAACGCGCGGATGATGCGGAGCGTGTCGCCGGCGATGGAGCGCAGGTTGGCGGTCGCAGTCTGCGCGCCCTGGGTCGCGACCAGCGCGGCGTCCTTGGCGGTGGTCTGATCGGCCACGGCGTCAACCGCCGTCGAGGTCGCGCTCGCGAACGCGATGGCCTGCTCGGGCGTGAGCCCGATGGCCGCGGCGTTGTTGGTGAAGGCGGTCGAGTGCTCCTGACACCAGGCCAGCAGGTCGGCGCGGGGGGTCGATGGGTAGCTGCTCATGGTCGATTCCTTCCGGTTCGTGTCACGGCGGCCTACCAAAGCCCGCCCACACGCGACATCGACCCCGGCGCCGGCCGCGCTCACCCAAACCCGCACAAAGCGAACAATCGTGCGAGACGAAGCCCCCACGATCTCGGTTCCCGATCTCCTGTCCCAGCCCCCCACTCTTCCTTGGCCCGCTGGCCATCTGCCATCTGGCGATCTGGCCCGCTGGCCCTCCGAACCGGCGACCCTCATCCCCTCACGCAGCGACACCCCTCCCCCCACCGGGCGACCCACGGCCCCGGCAATCGCCTCTGCGCTGTACATCCGCGCGGCTGCGCTGTACATGCGCCCCTCGGCGCTGTACACGGGCGCAGCGGCGCTGTACACCCACGCCCCGACGCTGGACCTCGGCGACCCTGCGCTGTACACGCGTGCGATGGCGCTCTCCATGGACGCGGCCGGATCCCGACTCATGGCGGGCCCGTACGGGGGCACCCGGCGCCACTCCGAAGGAGCGCCCAGCACTCCATCGCGTCGAGCACAGCCGCACGGTCGCAGAGTCCTGAGCGGACGAAGGTCAACATGGGCGCTCACTGATATTCAACTTATTGTACCTGCGCCCAAGACTATAGGTGCCAGGCCAGCCCGGTGGTACTATGGCCTGAGTCTAAACGGACGCCAGACATGCGAATCGTGTCCATCGCCATCGCTGACATGCCTCCCATTAACCGCTTCGAAGTGGAGGGGCTGCGCGACTTGGTCGTGCTGGCGGGCCCCAACGGTGTGGGGAAGACACGCCTAATGCAGCATGTTCTGGCCTTTCTGGAGAATCCGAATCAGGATCTGGCGACACGGCTTTGCCTCGAAGCGACGTGTGATGCCGAGCGAGCGGCTTGGGGCAGGGACCGCATCTCTACTTCTGAGCCTGCCGGGCTGAGGGCGCTAAAGGAGACTCTCAAGAGGTCCCGGCGCCGGCGAGAATGGAACAGCAGCCTGCTCTACTTCGATAGCGACAGGCGGGTCGGGCGTGTGATGCCGCCTAAGTTCGACTGGCACATTCCTGACCCCTACAAGGAGTCGATCGGCTGGAACTCGACGTTTCGACCCGTGGCGAAACGATTTGAAGAAACCGTGCATTCGATGTTTAAGATGGTCGAGCACCAGAAGCGCGAGATAGCGGAACGTGCGATGACGAAGCAGCGGGCGGGGGACACGTCAATGCCGCTCGACTTCGGCGATCCGATGGAGCCATTCAAGAGGGTCTTCGCGCAACTCCTGGCGCCGAAGACGCTGGCTAACCTGGACACGAGCCAAAATCAACCGCTCCAGTACACAGTTGGTGGCAGGACCTTCACGTTGCAAGCGCTGAGCTCTGGCGAGCGCGAAGTGGTCACTGTGGCATTCGACTTCCTGCTCCGAGGTCCGAGCCACTGCGTTGTCCTGTTCGACGAGCCCGAGTTGCACCTCCATCCAGAGCTTGCCTATCGCCTGATCCGCACCCTACAGACGATCGGCGAGAACAACCAGTTCATCCTCTGCACGCACTCTGCTGACATCATTTCTTCGGCACTGAATGGGTCTGTGGTCTTTCTGGCGCCTCCGGCTCGACATCCGGACAGCCAAGAGCCAGTAAACCAGGCGCAGCTGATTCGCGAAGAAGACGAAACAAACCAAGCCCTCCGACTCCTCGGCCATTCGATCGGCATCATCTCTCTGGGCAAGAAGATCGTGCTGATCGAGGGCACGGAGGCTAGTCTCGACAAGCAGGTGTACAGCTGGATCGTGAAGGACAGACATCCGGATCTTGTCCTGGTTCCGTCCGAGGGGCGCGAACTGCTTCAGTCCTTCGAGGTGATCTCAGAGAAGGTCCTGTCTCGCACACTCTGGGGTGTGGAGTTCTTTATGCTCTGTGATGGCGACACCCGTCCAGCTGACTTGACTCAAGGGCAAACAACGCAAGCCAGCAAGCTCCGGGTGTTGAGTCGCTACCACCTCGAGAACTATTTTCTAAACGAGTTGGTCTGGCATCGGGTGGCACAAGCAACAGCGGCATCGCAGCCGTGGATGCAGAGCGTTGAGGCGATTCGGGAGAAGCTCAGGTTCATCGCATGCGAAATGGCATCCTACGCGGTTGCACTTCGGATCACATCGGAGACGAGGCGGGCCGGCGGGAACCTCTCACTGATGCCCGGTGATTGCGTTGGCAAATCTGCCTCCGAGTTAGCGACGCTCATTGGAGCGAGGGCAGGGGCTGAGTCGGAGAGGCTGGCTCGGCTGCTGGACACGACGAGGCTCGCTCAGGAGGTCCGGCGCGACTACGACTTGGTCCAGCAGAGCCTCCAAGATGACACAGACGACTGGAAGAGGCTCTTGCCCGGCCGGCAGATTGTCCACCAATTTGTGAACCACGCGCAGCTGGGCATCGAACAGGCTAAGCGGCTTTACATTCGCGAGGCAGAACACGTGGACGACAGCCCGTTCCAGGAGATCGAGGAGATTCTTCAGAGCTTTGCGTCGTATGGCGCGTGAGCCGAGTCACTCGCCGGACCGGACGCCGATCGATTCTGCGCTGAGCCGGCTCTCGGCGGTGACTGTCGGGCACGCCCCGAAAGGGGGCGCAGGGGTGTTGCGACGCCGGGTGCCCGTGATCCTTGGGGGGGTGCCATGGTCAGCCCGAAGGGATGGCCATGTCTTCGAGCACCGTCAGCAGTCAAGTGTACCTCTTCAACGCCCCCCCCCCGGCACGAGATCAACATCGAGCACGGCTGGGTGGCATGGGGAACGTCCGCGTTGCCCGTGTCGTCAGGTCCTCGGCACGGGCGAGCAGGGCTTGCGCATGGCGGCCGGAGCCCGGGCACCCGGCGAACGCCGACGGGTGACCCAGAGACACTGACCCGAGGACGGGTCAGTGGCACGCGGTCCGCAGCCGTGGGACCCGGCTCGGCGAGCCGGGCCACCTCTGCCCTGATGCCTGGTGCCTGGTCCCTGATGCCATCCCCCCCGCCCCCCCCGGCCCGCTATCTGTTGAACAGGAAGTGGCACACATCGGCGTCGCGCATGATGTACTCCTTGCCCTCCGAGCGCATCTTGCCGGCTTCGCGGATGGCCTTCTCGCTCTTGTAGTCGACGAGGTCGTTCACCGAGTAGGTCTCGCAGCGGATGAAGCCCTTCTGGAAGTCGGTGTGGATGACGCCCGCGGCCTCGGGGGCCGTGCTCCCGGCGCGGATGGGCCAGGCGCGGACCTCTTTGGGGCCGGCGGTGTAGAACGACTGGTAGCCGAGCAGCGTGTAGATGGCGCGGGCGACCGAGTGGAGGGCCGGCTCTTCGAGGTTGTAGTCGGCGAGCATCTCGGCGCGGTCGGCGTCGTCGAGTTCGGAGAGTTCGGCTTCGACCTTGGCGCAGACGGGGACGACCTCCATGCCCTCTGCCGTCGCGTGCTCGCGCACCTTGGTCGCGAGCTCGCCCCGGCCCAGCACGTCCGACTCATCGACGTTGGCGATGTAGAGCACGCGCTTGGCGGACATGAGGCCCAGGCCGCGCACGACCTTGCGCTCCTCGGGCTTCTCGAAGGCGCCGGATTCGATGAGTGAGCGGGCGGGCTTGCCCTCTGCGAGCACCGGCGCAAGCTGCTTGAGGATCTCGAAGCGCAGGATCGCCTCGGGCTCACGCGAGCGCGCGGCGCGCTCGGCCTTGGGCAGCGAGCTGTCCACCGTCTCGAGGTCGGCGAGCATGAGTTCGGTGTCGATCACTTCGATGTCGCGGAGCGGATCGACCGAGCCCGAGACGTGGGTGATGTCCTCGCCGCCCGGCGCCTTCTCGAAGCAGCGGACGACGTGGCAGATGGCATCGACCTCGCGGATGTGGCTGAGGAACTTGTTGCCCATGCCCTCGCCCTTGGAGGCGCCCGCGACGAGCCCCGCGATGTCCACGAGCTTGAGGGCCGCGGGGATGACCTTCTCGGTGGTGATGAAGGAGTTGATGAGCGCGAGGCGCGGGTCGTGGACGGTGACGACGCCGACGTTGGGCTCGATGGTGGCGAAGGGGTAGTTGGCCGCGAGGGCGCCCGCGGCGGTGAGAGCGTTGAAGAGTGTTGACTTGCCGACGTTGGGCAAGCCGACGATGCCGGCTTCCATGGTGGGGTCCTCGCGAGGGTTGGGGCCGGGATGGTAGACCGGGTGGGGACGATCGCCAGCCTCCGCGCGGGGTCCACCGGGCGAGACGCCCAGCGGAGGCGGGCGGGACGCCCGCCCCACCCACACTGAGGCTGTCGCCGCCGGGGGGCGGTCAGTCCTTGGCCTTCTCCTCGACCTCGTTGCGCAGCTTCTCGATCTCGCGCTCCAGGTGCTCGATCCTGGTGTGGGCCTCTTCGAGCGACTCGTCGCCCGCGAGGCGGGCCGCGAGGCGCTCGTGGGCGCGGGTGGCCAGCTCGGCGAGGCGCGGGTCCCTCGTGCGGTCGGCGAAGGCTTCGAGGGTGGCGAGGGCGCGCTCGTCCTCGATGTGCGAGAGGGCGTCGATCAGGCCCCGGATGGTGCGCTTCTCTGTGGAATCAACCAGGAGCGGTGCCAGCGCCTCGTAGGCCATGTCCGGGTCGGTGTCGTTGAGCTTGCGGACGGTGTCGATCGCGGTGGGGCGTGTGCGGGCGTAGTGGCCCGGCATCGCGTAGCGGGTGGCGAGTTCGAGGCTCTGCTTGTCCTCGAAGTGCGCGAGGGCCTTGAGCGCCGCATTGCGGACCTGGTCGTGCTGGCTCTCGGCCTCGAGACCTGCGCGGATGACGGGGAGGTAGCGGGTGTCGCCCGAGCGGCCCAGGGCTTCGAGCGCCTCGGCGCGGCACAGGTAGGAACGCTCGCTCGCCTTGGCGTGGGGCGCGATGAGTTCGTAGACCGCATCGGTGTCCTGGCGGGCGATGGCGCTGAGTACGCTCTGGCGCACACGCGGGTCGCCCGAGCGGACGGCTTCGAGGGACGCGGTGAGTTCATCGGTACGCCCGAGCCTGCCGAGCGATTCGGCGGCCTTGGCGCGGACCGCGTAGTTCTCATCGGCGTCGGCCACGATCGCGGCGAGGGCCTCAGCGGATTCGGACGACTTGTTGTCGCGCAGCTCCTTCGCGGCTTCGATGCGCGAGGCGAGCGAGCCGGCGCTGGTCGCCTGCTTGATGAGCATGTCGCGCGGCATGTCGAGCGAGACGGCCGCGAGCACGCTCAGGTCGGGGTCGATGAGCACCATCTCGGGCTTGGCGCCCATGGGGATGGTGAGCGTGTGGCGGCGTGCCTCGACGGTGATGGTGCGCCGGTCGGGCTCGCTCGTGCCGTTGTGCTCGTAGACCTCGATGGGGAGGTCGAAGGCGAACGCGGGGTTCGCCGCGTCGATGAGCTGCTTCTGGTCGACCGCGATGGTGAGTTCGCCGGCCGATTCGTTCCATGAGACCTTCACGTCGAGCTTGGGCGTGCCGGGGCGGTCGCACCATTGGTGGAAGAAGTGCTCGAGGGAGAGGCCGCTGACTTCTTCGAGGACGGCGCGGAAGTCCTCGGTTTCGACCGACTGGTACTTGTAGCGGTCGATGTACTGCGCGACGGCGTCGAAGAAGAGATCCTCGCCGAGCTTCATGCGGAGCATGTGGAGGATCGCGGCGCCCTTGGGATAGGGGTTGGAGCGCCTGCGGAAGACTTCCCACGGGTGCTCGTAAACGCGCGAGACCATGCCCGGGCGGGATGTGTCATCGCCGGGCTTGAGCTGGTCGCGCTCGGCGAGCCCACGCAGCGAGCCGTGGAGATTGCGCAGGTAGCCCTCGTTGTAGCCATCGCGGGCCTCGAACCAGAGGGAGGTGGAGTAGGTCGCCCACCCCTCGTTGAGCCAGATGTGCGCCCAGGTGTTGCAGGTGAGCATGTCGCCAAACCACTGGTGCGCGAGTTCGTGCGAGATCAGGCCATCGAGGTCGCGCTCGGCGAGCGCGATGTCATCGAGCACGGCGGTGTCGTACATGGAGCTCACGGTCGTGTTCTCCATGCCGCCCGCGCCGAAGTTCCAGACGACGACCTGCGCGTAGCGATCCCCCCACGGGTAGGGCTCGTCGAAGCGCTCCTCGAAGATCTCCAGCATGGCGTGCGTGTTCTTGTAGGTCGGCTCGGCCCGATCGCCCCACTGCTCGGGCACATGGACGGGCATGCGCACCTTGGCGCCGTCGGGCGCGACATCGACCGTCGCGAACTTGCCCACGACGAGCGTGACGAGGTACGTCACGTGCGGGTGGTCGAGGTCCCAGTGCCACATCGTGCGCCCGCCCCGGCTTTCAGACGACAACAGGTGGCCGTTGGAGATCACCTCGAAGCCCGACGGGACGGTCACGAGGAGCTCCGTCGTGAGGCGCTCGTTGGGCGAATCGTGCGCCGGGAACCAGTGGCGGTTGGTCTCGGGCTGGCCCTGCGTGTGGATCTGGGGGGGACGGCCCGGCCACTCGGGCGAACTCGTCGTCCAGAACAGCCCATCGCTCGGGTGATCAATCGTGTAGTCGATCGCGAGCGTGAACTCACGCCCGACGGGGAGCGGCGGGGTGAACGACGCGGTCAGGACGTCGTCCTCGTGGTGGAACGACACCTTGTGGATGTTCTTGTCGACCGCTGCGAAGCCGACCCGCTCGATGTCGAGTTGGACCGCGTTGAGGCGGAGGGCTCCGAGGGGCTTGCCGATGACCTCGAAGCTGAGTTGCTGATTGCCCCTCGCGACCGGCTTGTCCATGTCGGGGATGTCGAGCGCGAGCCGCATGTGCTTGTAATCGACCAGGCGGTCGGGGGCGTAGTTGCGCAGGTCCCGGCCCGTATCGGGATCGAACCGCTCAGCGGCGAGCGATGTGCCATAGAGGGACAGGCGCTCGAGGCGGCCATCGAGGCACTCGTTGGTCGATGCCCCCGCGAGCGCGGGTACCGCCGTGACCGCGATGGCGCACCAAAGCGTGGAGAAGATGTTGGCGGGCTGTCGGCGGTGGACGGTTGTCATCGGTCTGGCTCTCCTGCACGGGCGTTCACGCCCATCCTAAGCGCATTTGTGCTCACGAGCCTCCCGGCCTCGCACGCCAGGTGCCCCAAACGTGTTACAGTAGATCATGCCCTCCAGCGAAGACCAGATCGGCCCGGCATGGGAAAGACCCGACGCAAGCCCCCCCTCGCCCCTCGGGGGAGGCCTACTCGCCTCGGCGGGGTCGTCGAGCGCCGACACTGAGTTCTACTCGCCCATCCCCGATGGCTACCGGCGAGGGCGGCACAAGTATGTCGCTGTGCTCGGCACAGTTATGTCGGGCCTCGGCAAGGGCATCTTCGCCTCCTCGCTCGCCAAGCTGCTCAAGGACAAGGGCTTGTCGGTCGCCCCCATCAAGATGGAGGGCTACCTCAACATCGACTCGGGCACGCTCAACCCCTACCGCCACGGCGAGGTCTTCGTCCTCGACGACTGCACCGAGTGCGATATGGACCTGGGCACTTACGAGCGCATGCTCGACCAGAACCTGAGCCACCACAACTTCGTCACCTCGGGCCAGATCTACCGCGATATCCTCGACCGCGAACGCCACGGCGACTTCCTCGGGCGCGATGTCCAGATGATCCCGCACGTCACGGGCGAGGTGAAGCGCCGCCTGCGCGAACTCGCGCTGCACGGCGATGGGCAGCGCCCCGCAGATGTGGTGTTCGTCGAGGTGGGCGGCACGGTGGGCGACTACGAGAACGGGTTCTACATCGAGGCGCTGCGTGAACTGGCGTTCGAGGAGGGGCCGGGCTCGGTGTGCTTCGTGGCGCTGACCTACATCATCCAGCCGTCCGTCTCGGGCGAGCAGAAGAGCAAGGCGGCGCAGCTCGGCATCAAGCGCTTGATGGAGGCGGGCATCCAGCCGCACATCATCGCGTGCCGGGCGCGCGAGGTGGCATCGCAGACCGCTTCGCAGAAGATCGCGATGTTCTCGAACGTGCCGCTCAGGCGCGTGTTCTCGATGCACGACCGTAAGAGCGTGTACGAGATCCCCGACTCGATGCGCCAGGAGGGGCTCGACCGCGAGATCCTGACCATCCTCGACCTGCACCAGCGCGTGGACCTGGCCCACGAGGACCGCTGCCGCGAGCGTTGGGTCGGCTATATGCGCAAGGCGACCGCCCCGCGCGCCCGCCATGTGCGCATCGGCATGATCGGGAAGTATGCCAGCGTGCGCGACGCCTACGCCTCCATCGAGAAGGCCGTCGAGCACGCCGCGACGCACCACAGCTGCGAAGCCAAGCTCGAGTGGATCGACGCCTCCGAGCTCACCGACGAGAACGCCGCTTCCCGCCTGGCGGGGATCGACGCGGTGATCGTGCCCGGCGGGTTCGGCACGCGGGGCGTGGAGGGCAAGATCTCGTGCGTCAGGCACTGCCGGGAGAAGGGCGTGCCGTTCCTTGGGATCTGCCTTGGGATGCAGGTCGCGGTGATCGAGTTTGCCCGCAACGTTGTCGGGCTCGACGATGCCAACTCGACCGAGTTCGAGCCCGAGTGCGCCAGCCCCGTGATCTGCGAATTGCCGGGCCAGCGCGAGATCGAGCAGTTCGGCGGCTCGATGCGCCTGGGCGGTCAGGACGTCGCCATCAAGGCCGGCTCGCTCGCGTGGCAGGTGTACGCCCAGAAGGACCGAGTCCGCGAGCGCTTCCGCCACCGCTACGAGGTCAACCCCGCGTACGTGCGGAGGCTCGAGACCAAGGGCCTGATCTTCTCGGGCCGCCACCCGGAGCACGAGATCATGCAGATGCTCGAACTGCCCGTCGGCGATGGCGGGCCCGACGCGATGGAGCACCCCTACTTCATCGCGGCGCAGTTCCACCCCGAGTTGACCAGCCGCCCCCTTCGCCCCCAGCCCATGTTCATGGGCCTGATGAAGGCGGCGGTGGCGGGCAAGTATCCCGAGGCCGATGAGGCCAAGGCCGGCAACACCGCGTGACCATCAGTCGGCCGCGGCATCTGCGAGTGACTCGCGGTTCTCGATCTCCGCGGCGTCCGCGTCGATCCGCTTGCTCATCACGGTTGTCGAGCCCGATATGGGCACACCCCGCAGAGCCGCCTCGTAGGCCACAAGACCATCAGCGGGCAGCGCCGCATTCAGGACGCCTGCGACACCCGACGTGACTGACCCGGGTGACGCGAAGAGCGGGCTACCGGGCGAGGTGAAGCCGACGCCCGGGTTCAGGCTTGGCGAGTAGAGCAGTTGGCCGCCGATCGCGAGCACGACATCGCCTGCCGTCACGCGGCCCGCGAGTGTCGCGTTGCTGAGTTGGAAGTCCGCCATTGCGCCGTGGAGGTTCGCGACCACCGATGCGCCGTTGCTGATCCACCAGTTGGGGTTTGGGTCGCCACCATCCGGAACGCGGACATGGACGATCCGGATGCGATCGGGGTTCACCCACTCGGTCATGTCCGCGATGCCCCGCCCCGACTGGGCCAGCGCGAGCGGCACCCCGATCGTCGCGTTGTCGACGATGAAGTCGCCATCGACGAGCAGCGTGAGGCGGGCATCGTCGTCGCCCAACGCGAGGATTCCGCCGTTCTGGATCGTGACATCGCCCGCGACGTGGATCGTGACATCGCCGTGAATGACGACGGCGCCACGTGTCGTGATGTTCAGAGTCGCGAGTTGGTAGGCAGGAGCGACAGAGGCGTCGAAGCGTGTGATCGCATCGGAGGCGATGTTCGCGGCGGCATAGACGCCTCCCGTGAGGACCGTCCTGTCGCGCCCGATGCCCGAGTTGCTGATCGGCGTGCCGACGGTCGTGAGGGCGGTGATGTCCGAAGACAGCGCGCCGCACACCACTGGGATCTTGGCGTCGATGACGTAGCCACGCCCGAGCACGTCAAGCACGGTGAAGGCCAGTTCGAGCAGGGGGCTCGCGGTCGAATCCGCGAAGTAGGCGGTGTTGGAGGGCGCGGTGGCCGCCACGGCGAGTTGCGTCGGGCTCGCGAAGTTGACACCGATGTTGATGTCCTTTTCAACCCCCACCTTCGGGTCAAGGGCCCAGAGCCCGAGTGATGAGCCAACGTCGGTGCGGTAGAGATCAGTCGCGAACGCCGCGAACTCTCTGAGGTAGGGGTCGACCGCGTCGTAGGCGTCCGCGACGGCCACCGGCAGCGACACCTGGCGTGCGACACGCCGCTTCATGCCGTTGACGTCCGCGGTGGCAAAGAGGAGGAGGTCGCGGTCGTCGTCGGTGGGTGGATCGCCCGACATGTTGGTGATCTTGACGTCGACGTCGCGGCACCCCGGGTGGCCGCGGTCATCATGTCGCCCGCGTTGGTCGAGGCGGAGACGCCCGACTCGAAGAGGGCCACCGCCTGATTGGCAGCGCCCTCCGCCGCCCAGTGCGACTGGACGTCCTCGAGGGCGCGGTCCGCCGAGACGGTGGCGGTGGGCTCGAAGCTCAGGAACGCCGCTGCCATAATGACTGCGGCACCCATGACGAGCATGACGAGCATCAGCGCGATGCCCCGTCGGCGTTCGACCGGAATGGCGTTGTGGGTCATACTGTGGCACCTCACTCGAAGAAGGGGCCCAGTATGTGGCCCCCACGCCTGCACCCTCGGTCCGACCAGGGCTGGCCTATCGCGGCGGAACGGCGTTTGCAAGGGACTACGGTGGCGCATCGGGGACCTGCGCGGGCCGGGCGCTCTATGCTGGCGACTTAGCGGGCGTGGCGGAACTGGCAGACGCGCGGGATTTAGGTTCCCGTGTCCGAGAGGACGTGCAGGTTCGATTCCTGTCGCCCGCATTTGGGTCGAGGGCGTGTGCCCGGACCGGTCCTCAGTGCTTTCACGAGATGGTTGTCGAGCTGTGAGCCGCCGACAGGCAGTGGCGCATCAGGCGATCGCGCCTTGCACCCTGTCGAGCGCCTCGTTTGCTGCGGCTTCGCTTGGCGCCTCCGCGATCAGGCGCAGGATCGGCTCCGTGTTCGATGGGCGCACATGCACCCACGCCCGCCCCTCCTCGACCGCGAAGTCGGCGCGGACGCCATCCTGGCGGTCGATCGCGGCACCGGGGAAGGCGCGCTCCGTGGCGCTCATCGCCGCGTCCGCCATGCCCGGCGCGATATCGAGCTTCCGCTTCACGATCGCGTAGCGGGGCACGTCCGCGACGATCTCGCCAAGCGTGCGCCCGTCCCGCGCGAGCAGCGCGAGCGTGAGCGCCATCGCGACGAGGCTGTCGCGGATGGGCACCACCTCGGGCCAGATCACCCCCCCATTGCCCTCACCCGCGAGCACCGACCCGTTTGCGCTCATCGCCTCCACGACGTTGGCCTCACCCACCGCGGCCCGCACGACACGCGCGCCGAAGGTCGCCGCGACGTCGTCGATCATCCGCGAGGTAGAGAGGTTCGCGACGACCGTCGCGCGAGCCGCTTCCTCCTTGGGCATGGCGGAGAGCAGGCTCATCGCCGCGATGACGAGCGTGTATTCCTCGCCGAGGTACGCGCCCGATCCATCGATGATCGCGAGGCGGTCGGCGTCCGGGTCTTGCGCGAACGCCGCCTGGGCGCCCATGGTTCGCACCGCTTCGCAGAGCCCCTTGAGGTTCTCGCGCGTCGGCTCGGGGGTGTGGGGGAAGACGCCCGACTCCTCGGCGTGGAGGTGGGTCAACTCACACCCGAGTGCTTCGAGCAGGCGTGCGCCGACGCGCGCGCCCGATGCGTTGACCGAGTCGAGGGCCACCCGGAACCGCTTGGCTTTGATCGTGTCGATCGGGCAGACCCGCTCGATCGCACTGAGCACGCTCGCCACGTGGCGGTCGCCGGCGCTCGCATCGGGCGCGGCCTCACCCATTTCGCCGGGCGTCGCGGTCGGGATCGGGTCGGGCGAGCGGATGGCCGCGATGAGGGCTTCCGCATCGCGCTTCGCGGGGGCGCGCCCCTCCGATGTGATCGGCTTGAGCCCGTTCCACTCCGCAGGGTTGTGCGAGGCGGTGATGCTGAGCCCGCCCTGCGCGCCGATCTCGCGGACCATGAGCCCGACGGTGGGGGTCGTGGCCACGCCGATGTCGACCACGTCGCACCCCGCCGCCGCGAGCGATGCGATGGCGCACCGGGCGATCGCATCGCCTCCCTGGCGTCCGTCGCGCCCGACCACGATGCGCGGGCGAGCGGACGCCCCGCCCTGACCGACCCAGCGTGCGAACGCGGCGGCGAAACGGGCGACAACCTCAGGCGTGAGGCTCCGCCCGACAATCCCCCTGCACCCGCTGACCGAGAGCATGAGGGGCGCGGGAGTTGGCGTATGGTTCGTCATGGTGGCGATCATACGGGCCGCCACCCGACGGGTTCGCCCGCCCCACCCCCCTACAATCGGACCATGTTCGACCTCGAAGTTCAGGCGACGTTTTCCGCGGCGCACGCGATCGTCATCGCGGGCCAGCGCGAGCCCGTGCACGGCCACGACTGGCACGTGACCGCGGTGGTGCGGGGCGACGCCCTTGATGAGGACGGGCTCCTGGTCGACTTCCACGCGGTTGAGCGGGCGCTGCGCGAGATCGTCGCGCCGTTCCACAACGCGGACCTGAACGCGACGCCGCCGTTCATCGACCTGAACCCCACCGCGGAGCATGTCGCGCTGCATATCGGGCGTGTTCTGGGAGAGCGACTCCCAGAGGGCGTTCATGTCGCCAGTGTGCGCGTGACCGAAGCGCCGGGGTGCGCCGCGGTGTGGCGCCCTTGAGGCCGGCGGCCGTGTGATCGGACCGGACTAGGCCGCGCGTCCCGCGCCCGCCGAACCGGCGCGCCGTCACAGACTGAACTCCACGCGCTCGCGCCTCGCACCCTCCCCGCGATAGGGCATGGTGTGGGTGCGGTGGCCAACGCACCGCATCGCACAACGCAAGATCAGGAGGATGAGAAATGGGCAAAGTAGCTTTCATGATGGCGGTCGCGGGTGGCGCGATCGGGGCGCTCCAGCACAACGCCGAGGCGGCGATCTCCCACCAGTTCGAACTCGTCGCCGACGGCTCGGGCAACATCCCCTACGGGGGTGAGAGCCACAACGCCGGCCAGATCGAGTCCATCGCCGGCTCGTTCACACCCTCCACCAACCGCTTCGAGTGGACCGTCACCTTCGGGAACCAGGTCACCCAGGGCCTCACGCTCGCGGTCAACGGCGGCGAGAACCCCAAGAACAACCCGGGCCAGATGGCGCTCATCTACGCCTCCATCAACCCCGACGACTCCGGCTCGCTCGACCTCGCGGCCTACGGCTACAACGGCTTCAACAACGCTTCAAGCTACAAGGATGGTGATTCCACCGTCGCGGGCAACCAGACCCCCGACCTGATCGACACCTCGCGCCTCGATGGCGGTTGGGTCTACGACGCCTCGGTCACCGACGTCGGCGGCAAGCGCATCTTCAGCTTCTCGATCGACGCTTCCACGATCAATGGGCGCGACCCGCTCTACCCCGATCCCGACAACGACCCGTGGACGGGCGTCGCATTCGCCGAGGAGATCGGCATCTGGATGCACTCCTTCAAGGGCACGAGCGACAGCAAGCCCGGCGCCGTGTACACCGAGGGCGAACTCACCAACTGGTCGTTCAAGCAGCAGGGCTGGTTCGACTCGGGCGCGATCCCCACGCAGACCGTGCCGACGCCAGGCTCGCTCGCCCTGGTCGGCCTGAGCGGCATGCTCACGGCCCGCAGGCGCCGGCGCACCAGCTGACTCTCCCCAGGTACACCGCACGCTCGTGGCGCAACATGCGACTGCCCCACGAGCCAACAAGCCTCAGTACCTCCTGCGTGTCCCCCAAGCCACCCCCGGCGGCTTGGGGGGCTTCTCTGCGCGCCCACGCCATGGCGGTCGGCGCCGCGCGAATCCGTCTTGCGACTGAGAGGTCGCGCCGCGAGCGCGGGAGCGCAGTGCCACCTCGCTCAGGGTGAGGGCGAAGCCCCGCCCACCCCACCACCCCTGCCCGCCCAACACCCCGAGGTGGATTCGAACCACCGACCTACGGATTAGAAGTCCGTTGCTCTATCCAGCTGAGCTACCGGGGCATTCGTGCAAGGGTACGCCTGTGCCGCGTTTGCGGACGGGGCGATGACCCATAACCGCGCCCGAGGGGTCCCGAAACCCAGGCGCGCCCGCACAATCCGAACCGATTCGGTTCCCGCTCGCCCTCCGCACTCGCCAATGCCCGGATCGGGCGTACGTTGAAGGTGTATCGCAACCACAGGCACATGAACCCTTGGGGGGGTGAGAGATGAAGCGCTTTGCATTGATCGGTATGGTGGCCTCTGCGGGGCTTGCGGCCTCGGCCAACGGCGCCATCTTCACCACGTACCAGGACCCCGCGGGCGACCGCGAGCTGAAGTACTTCGCCCCGACGGATGGCGACATCTACGGCTCGCTCCTGATCGACACCGCGATCGACTTCCAGGTGGACCTCACAGAAGAGGGCCTGGGCGTCCTGACGTTCCCCGGCGCGACCATCACCAAGACCGCCGCGGTGAGCGACGTCACCGAGCTCGTCCCGGGCACCATCTTCGCCGCCGAGGTCTTCAACGCCACCTTCGAGATCCGCGATGCCGATGACAACCTCATCCTCGCGGGGACCTACGGCAACGCGGCGGAGAAGCCCTTCGGCGCCGACCTCACCATGCTCACCACGTCCGCGACGCTCAACGCCAACTCGACGGCGCCGGGCGGCTCGCTCGAGTACACCGTGGGCGATGCGATCGCCTCGGCGCTCGCGACCCAGGGCCTCGTCGCGGGCGGCGCGGTCGATGCCGCGTGGACCATTACCGCGATCACCTCGACCGTGATCAACGAAGGTGGCTTCTTCACCGATTTCGAGGCCAACAGCGCCTTCACCGGCACGCTCGAGGTGCTGCCCGTTCCGACGCCGGGAGCCGTTGGGCTCGCCGCGCTCGCGGGCATCGCGGGCGTTCGCCGCCGCCGCGCCTGATCGGGAGTGTTCGACAAGGCGGAGTTGTTGCCACAGGGCCGGTCCCCTCGCCGGCCCTGTTGGCGTTTTGGGCTCCGGTCAGCGAGCACCTCTTCGGGACCTCGTGGATATACTCGCGTGTCTCGGCATGCAGGAATCTTTCCTGCCACGTCGGACGACGCCCCATCCCTGAGGAGCCCATGACCCAGGCATCAGGCATCTCGGTCGCGGTGAATCGCTCGGGGGCCGCCGCGCTGTGGCGCGACGTGGTCGAGCTCACCAAGCCCGGCATTGTTCGCATGGTGCTGATCACCGCGGCGCTGGGCTTCGCCGTTCCCGCGGTCTCGCTGCGTCTCCCCTGGAGCGAGGTCGTCCTGAGGCTCGTAGCGTGCCTCGTGGGCGTGGGCGCTGCAGCGGCTGCCGCGAACGCGATGAACCAGGCCGCCGAGTGGGAACGCGACGCCCTGATGGAGCGCACGCGCACCCGCCCGATCGCGTGCGGGCGACGTTCACCGATGCTGGGGTGGCTCGTCGGGCTCGGGCTGGCCGTCGCGGGTGCCGCGGTCCTGATCCCCACAGCGGGCCCGATCGCCGCGAGCACCGCGATGCTCACCATCGTCATCTACGTCGCCCTCTACACACCGCTCAAGCCCGTGACTCCCCTCGCCACAATCATCGGCGCCATCCCGGGCGCGCTCCCGCCCGTCATCGGGTGGAGCGCCGCGGCGTGGCAGTTCGCCCCGATGAGCGGGCTCGCCTCGCCCGCGCCGTGGGCGCTCTTCCTCATCATGCTGATCTGGCAGATCCCGCACGTCATGGCGCTGTCGTGGCGGTACCGCGAGGAGTACTCGCGCGCGGGCTACGCCGTGCTCCCCGTCGTCCAACCGTCGGGCGAGCGCACCGCTCACAGCTCCGTCGCCTGGTCGCTCATGCTCGTGGTGACCGCCGTGCTCGCGGTGGTAGTCATGGCAGCGGAGCGCCAAGTCACGGGGGCTTCGTTGCTCCTGACCGTCCCCGCGGCCCTGCTCATGGTGCGTGCGTCGGTCCGCTTCGCCCGCCAGCGTGACGACCACTCCGCACGGGGGCTCTTCCTCGCGTCGCTGCTCGCCCTCCCTCTCATGCTCTTCGGCGTCGTGGGCGACGCCATGCTCACTGCGCTGCTGTTCACCTGATGGGCACCGGTCCCGCCATCGATGTGAGGGGCCTCTCCAAGCGCTACGCGAAGGCGTCCCGCGATGCGCTGCACGACGTCACCATGAGCGTGCCCGTAGGGGCGTGGCTCGCCCTTCTGGGCCCGAACGGCTCGGGCAAGTCCACCCTCTTGCGCACGATCGCGACGATCGAGTCGCCCTCCAGCGGGAGCGCGAGGGCGCTTGGCTTCGACACCGCGCGCGAAGCCCACGCAGTCCGCGCCCGACTCGGCGTGGTCTTCCAGTCGCCAAGCCTCGACCGCGTGCTGAGCGTGCGCGAGAACCTCATGCTCCAGGGCGCCGTCGGTGGGCTGACGCGCGCCGATTCGAAGCGCCGGGCCGAAGCGCTCGCCGACGAACTCGCCCTCGACGACCGCCTTGACGACCGCGTCGCGACGCTCTCGGGCGGGCTCGCCCGGCGCGCGGACCTTGCGCGGGCACTGATGAACGACCCCGACCTGCTCCTCCTCGACGAGCCCACCGCGGGCCTCGACCCCGGCGCACGCGAGGCCTTCCTCGAAGCGATCAGGCGGCGCGTCGATGCGGGCCTGACCGTCGTCCTTTCCACACACCTGTTCGACGAGGCCGCCCGGGCCGGGCTGGTCGCGATGATGCACGAGGGCCGCGTCGTGGCGTTCGGCACCCCGGAGGAGTTGTGCGGCACGGGGCACGCCACACTGCGCACCGACGCGACCTGGCGCCATCTGCTCGACGAGACATCGCTCGACGTCTCCGCTGGATCGCACGAGTTCATCGCATCGGGCGACCCGCACGACCTTGCCCGCTTGAGCGAACGGATCGTGAGCGAGGGCGGACGCGTCACCATGGGGCGCGCAACACTCGCGGATGCCTACGCGGCGCGCACCGATGCGCCGCTCATACCGGGAGTCACGCCATGACTATCGCGCCGGTGCGAGCGCTCGCAGCGCTGACCACGCGAGAACTCGTCCGCTTCCTCCGCCAGCCGGGGCGCATCGCGGGCACCATCGGCACGCCCCTCCTGTTCTGGGGTTTCCTCGCTTCGGGCGCATCGGGCTCGTTCCGAGGGGGCGCTGACAACGCCACCTCGTTCTCCGAGTTCCTCCTCCCCGGCGTGGTCACCATGACCGTGATGTTCTCCGTCGTGTTCTCGGCCATCTCGCTCATCCAGGACCGCCACGCGGGCTTCCTCCAGGGCGTGATCGTGAGCGCCACGCCCGGGTGGGCCATCGTCGGATCGAAGGTCGCGGGCGGGACCCTGATCGGCGCGGCCCAGGGCGGGCTGCTCCTGATCGCGGGCGCGCTCGCAACGGGGTGGCCTGGCACGATGGGCGTGCTTGCCGCGCTCGGCGCCATCGCGCTGGTCTGCATCGCGGTCGTGTCCGTCGGGCTCGCCCTCGCGTGGCGGTCCGACTCGATCGCGAGTTTCCACAGCGTCATGACGCTCCTGCTCATGCCCATGTGGCTCCTGAGCGGCGCACTGTTCCCCCCATCGGGCGCCGCCCCCTGGCTCGCCACGGTCATGAGCATCAACCCCCTCACGTGGGCGACGCGCTGCATCGCGTCATCGATTGGCGTGGGCGATGCGCACGCGTGGCACTGGCTCGCAACCGGCGCATTCGCCCTCGCTTCGTTCGCGTGGGCGTCTATCGTGATGAGCCGGAGGTCATCGAGGATCGGCGCCGCGGGTGAGCGGTAGCGACCGAACGGAGACTCGACATGCAACGCGCCATCATCCTTGTCATCCTGCTGATCGGGCTCACCCTCTCGGGCGGGATGGCTGTGCTCGCGTGGACGCGGATCACGCGCGATGTGACCCCACCACCACCGACGGAGGACGAGAGACGTGCCGCCCGCCGCGACTTCCTCAAGGGCGTGGTGATCCCGCCGCTCGACCTGATCGACCAGGACGCCCAGCCCTTCACCAACGCCGACCTCGCCGATG
The DNA here is from genome assembly GCA_965228605.1 of Phycisphaerales bacterium. GTDB lineage: Bacteria > Planctomycetota > Phycisphaerae > Phycisphaerales > UBA1924. The sequence continues at coordinate 736,617 of OZ245825.1, read as the reverse complement.
GCGAGCACTACACCGTCCTTGACTTCATGTTCTCGCACTGCCGGATGGCGTGCCCCATCATGAGCGGCAACATGCTGCGCATCTACAACCAGACATCGGGCCTGCCCGTGCGCTTCGTCTCCATCACCGTCGACCCGGCCAACGACACACCCGAGCGGCTCCGCCAATACGCATCGAAGCTGGGCGGTGTCGACACGCAGCGCTGGCAATTCCTGACGGGCGATGAGAAGCAGATCAACCGCCTCGTCGAGGCGCTGGGCTTCGCGCTTACGCTGGACAGCGCTTCAGCGCCCATCCCCCTCGACGACGGCTCCACCATGACCAACATCATCCACCCGACCCGCTTCGTCCTCTTCGGGCCCGATGGCGAGATCATCGACAGCTACAACGCGTTCGAGCGCCAGAAGCCCGACACCCTGAGCGACATGGACAGGCTGCTCCGCGAGATCGACGAGCTCGTCAGGGGCTGAGGCGGTTCAAACCCGACACCGAGGCCGCCAGTAGACCGGCAGGGCCAGGAGCGTCTTCACCATCGCGACAGGCACGAACACAACGAAGCCAGTCTGCACGGCAACGCCGATCGGGAAGAACATCGTCAGCCAGGCAGCGCCGGCGGCCAGGATGAGCAGGTGCACGCCAAGCATCGCGCCGATCGAACCGGCGAAGGTCCGATTCCACCGCTGCTCGACAAACCACCCCGCGAGCCAGGCGCCCGGCACGAAGGCGAGGAGGTAGCCCGCGCTGGGGCTGACAAACGCGAGGGGGCCTCCAATGAAGCCCGCGAAGACGGGCAGGCCCGCCGCCCCCTCGATCAGGTAGAGCGTCGCGGCCGCGGCGGCGCCGCGCGAGCCGAGCATGACCCCGATCAGGAGCACGCCGAGCGTCTGCCCCGTGATCGGGACTGGCCCGATCGGGAAGCTGACCTGGGCGAACAGGGCCAGAACAAGCGAGCCGAACACCGCGCCAAGAAGGAAGCGCGAGCCCGATCCCACACGAGGCAAGGGAACAGCGAGCGTGGCCATATCGTTATCGACCTCGGTAGACGATCCGACCCTTGGTCAGGTCGTAGGGGCTGAGTTCCACTGTGACCGAGTCCCCTGGCAGGATACGGATGAAGTGCTTCCGCATCTTGCCTGATACATAGGCGACGATCTCGGCGTCGTTGGGAAGCTTGACACGGAACATCGCGTTCGGGAGCGCTTCGAGGACCTCTGCCTCGAGACTGAACTTCTCTTCTTGTTTGGGCATGAAGTCCCCATAAAAGGCTGCGTGGATGAAGTCGAACTTTACCCTGACTTTCGCCTTCAGGAAAGGCGCTCGGGAAGAAGTCCTGAGTTCGACTCGGCGGGGTTCTACGTCGATAAAAACGTCTTGGAATGGATGTGTCCCATTACGACCGGAAAGCTTGAGGGCGGAATTGCTTTGAGCCCTACTTTGATCTATCCTGTAAGTGGACGGAACCGTTGGGTCGTTTCGGCATCCATGTGTGGGGGTGGAGTTCGTTCCGCATCGTCGGCATCGCCGGTTCTAGGTTTGTCTGACATCACTGACATCGGGCTGACCCCTGGCCGGCAGTCAGCACCTTCAACTCGCGGGCGCACCACAACGCCCACCTCACGGGGAAGGACGCGCGAAGGGATATGAAGAGCATGAACACTCGATCGACATGGATGCTTGCCGGGGCCTTGGGGCTCCTCTGCGTCTCGGGCTCGGCGTTCGGACAGGCGGTCCTGAGCCCCGGAGCGAAGGGCTCTTACGCCGCTGAGTTGCAGCAACTCGTATACGAAGACATGGGGTGGGTCGATGGCGACCCCCGCTTCATCGAAGGCCAGCGCTTCGAGCCGCGCCTCTTCGGCGCGCTGGGCAATGGCTTCCCCGTTCTGCTGACCTGGAGCTTCGTCGAAGACGGCCAGATGATCCCGCCCCCACCGGGCTCGCCCGCGAACATCAACGAGGGCAGTTCCCTCTTCGCCACGCTCGACCAGTTCTTCCCCCGCGCTGAGTGGCTCGCCCGCTTCGAGCGCTCGTTCGACCGCTGGGAAGACATCTCGGGCATCAACTTTGTGTTCGTGGATGACACAACCACTGGGTTCGGCAACCTCGGCGCTGCGTCCCCGACGCCGCCCCCCGGCACCGATCCGGAGGATTACGAGCCCGTCGACGCGGGCGACCCGTGGCCTGCCCCGCAGGACGATGCCGGCCAGATGGATATCGTCGACGAAGGTGATGGTCCAGAGGGGTACTACGACCCTTCGGGCCTGATCAACCCGGACCCGGACAACCCGGTCCCGATGCCCAACTTCTCGGTGGGCGACATCCGCATCGCGGCTCGCGGCTGGGATGGCCCGACCGAGCCCGATGGCTCGGGCGCTGGCGCCATCTGGGTCAACGACCCGCCGGAGGGTGGCGGCATCGGCGATGCCGACGATGGCAACTTCATCCTCGACAGCGCGGAGATCTGGAACGACCCCCTCGCCCCGAATGTCCTTGAGATTTCTATCACCCGCGCTGTGGCCTTTGCGGTCGGGCTGAACGCCTACTGCCCCAAGACCCAGGCGAGTGTGCTGAGGCTCCAGAACGGCATCGACCCTGTTGGGCCACCCGTCGACCCGACGAACGAGCCGTTCCCGCAACTCTCGATCATCGAGCCTCAACTCGTCGACATCATCGCCGCACAGTTTCTCTACGGCGATCCGTTCGAGAACGACAACACTTACTCCAATTCCAACCCGCACCAGTTCAACTTCGACTTCGATGAAGAGAACGGCACGATCACGCTGACGCCGTTCTCCAACGGCTTCGTCCCCATCGGTCTCACCCGCAAGGACGACACGATGCAGGTCGTCGCCGACCAGGACTTCTTTACCTTCGACATCCCAGCGCTGGTGACCAACGGCACGCTCACGATCACTGCGACGCCTCAGGGCGCAAACTACAACACGCAGGACGTCGAGGTTGACATGGACCTCGGCATCCAGTGCACGGGCCCGGTCACCACGGTCGATTCCCTCCGTCAGGACAACATCTCGATCACCCTGCAGACCTTCGATCCGCAGACCAATGTTCTTGACACCTTGGCGATTGTTGATTCGGGCGGCGCGGGCGACACCGAAGTGCTCTCGATGGAAGTCGACCCGGGCCGCTACTACGTCATCATCCAGGGCGACCCTGACGTCAAGGACGACCCGATGGCGATCCAGGTCCAGCTCTTCGACATCGACATCACGCTGACCGTCAACGATCAGGTCTCGGGCCTCCCGCTCGGCGACGTCCTCGATGGCGACGACAACGCCACGGGTATCGGCCGCGACGTCTTCGTTGACGTCCCGACCCAGGACTCGGTCATCCTCGACTACTTCGTGCCCGAGATCGAAGCCGCGTCCTACGTGGGCGACAGCTCGGTCATCGTCTTCATGGATAAGGAACTCCCCTTCGCGGGCCACACCGCCTTCAACGGCCGCTCCCTGACCTCGCTCTTCTGGCCGGGCGTGAACTCCTCGATCGACGTGATCGGGTCACACGCCACCGCGACGGTTGCGTCGGCGGGCGGCGTGAGCGTCCCCCAGCAGAACTTCCTCGGCGCCGCGGAGCCCTCGCACCTGGCGTCGGTCAACATCGCGCGTCCGGGCACGCTCATCAACGGCCTGTTCCCCGTGTCCCTCGAAGCGGTCTACTACTCGCTCTTCGGGCTGACCGACCCCGAGCTGTCCGCGGACCTCGGCCTGTCGAGCCCCGCAGACATCTTCGTCGCGGTGTGGAACGCGCCCTTCTCCGACCCGCTCGGCGCCGGGCCGACCGCGCTCGCGCACGACGCCGCGGCTTCGATGCGTGACGTGCTCGTCATCGCCTCGGGCGGCAACGCGGGCAACGTCAACAACATCGACGACCCGGTCGAGTGCGGCCCGCTCTCGATCGGCGACCTCTTCGTCGGCGCCCGTTCGATCGGCACGCCCGCTTCGGCGCACAACACGTTCATCGTCGGCGCCTGCGGCCACAGCGTGATCAACCCCTCGGTCCTGAGCCCCGACTACCGCCTCGTGCCGCGCGTGCAGAGCAAGGGCCCGCTGCCCTCGTTCAGCCCGAACGCCATCGGCGGCGACATCTCCGTCGACAACGCACGCTCGGGCCTCCACATCGTGGCCCCGGGTTACTCCTTCATCCAGGAAGCCGCCCCGCTCCCGCCCGATCCCACCGACCTCGAGGTCTGTGGCTATCCCGGCAACCAGCCCGCGGGCTTCATCAACCTCCCGATCCTGAGCGACACCGCCGACCCCAACGCGTTCGGCACGCTCGGCGGCAGCAGCATCGCGGCGTCCATCGTCGCGGGCTCCGCGGCTCTGCTCCGCGACGCCGCCCTCGAGCAGGGCCTCTCTGCTGACCCGCTCGTCATGAAGGCCGTCCTCATGAACTCCGCGGTCAAGCAGCCCGGCTGGACCAACCAGGCGGCGATCTCCGCCCCCTATCCCCCGCACGACAAGATCACGACGCTCAGGAGCAACCCGCTCCCGCCTCAGATCGTGAACTTCTCCGGCCAGGCGCTCGACTACGCGCAGGGCGCCGGTGTCATCAACCTCGAACAGGCGTTCCTCCAGTACTTCCTGGGCGCCCGCGACGTCATCGAGACCGACGTGGACCTCCCGACGGTCTCCCAGTTCACCGTGCCCTCGGGCGGTGAGCCCCCGATCCCCGAGGCGATGCTCATGGGCGGTCGCAACGCGATCATGCTCGCGAGGGCCGACCTCATGGCCGACCGCCTGTCGCCCGAGCCCGAGTTCTTCCAGCAGGCTCAGCTCGGCACGCCGAGCGGCCCACCCGCACCGGGCTTTGGTGGCAACTTCACGCCGCGCCCGCCCGCTGTCCCACCGGACATCGGCAACGCGCCGGGCCCCGGCGACCCGGGCTTCGACCCGATCGGCGAGCGCACCATCCGCTTCTTCTTCGAGTTCAACGGGCTGTCCGATCCGGACGACTTCAACTCGCCCGCGTTCCCCTTCGATGACGACATCAACGAGGACCCGCTCGCGCTGACCTCCACCGAGGTCGACGGCGCTCAGCGCCTCTACGTCTGGGCTCAGTACCTTGGCAGCGATGTCACCCAGGACTGGAACCAGGTGAGCCTCAACGTCGGCTCGACGGGTGATGTCGAGATCGTCGAGCACTTCTTCTTCAACTACGAGCTCGCGGACTTCTCCGACCCGCAGAACCCCGTCGTCCTCGACCGCTGGGACGAGACCGATCAGGGTGAGCAGGTCGATCCCGGCCGCATCGAGAACATCAACCTCGTCGCGTTCGACGAGGGCGTGGGCCTGACCACGGACATCACCGTGCTCCCCTTCGACGGCCACTTCGACCTCGACACGGGCTCGACGCTCATCGGCTACATCGAAGTCGTGGGCGAGGGTGAGATTTTCCTCGAGGTCGGTGAGGGCACCGTGGCCAACGAAGAAGACGAGGCGGAGGACGCGAAGGTCCTGTTCGGCTTCGGCGATGAGTTCGAGCCGCCCATCAGCGGTGCGGATGTCGCGCTGGCGAGCTCGATCCGCGACGCCGGCACGACGATCACTGCGGTGCTCCCCGTCCCGGTCCCCGTCAAGGTGATCGGCTGGGACCGTGGCAACCTGGGCGTGCGAGCGCTCGACCTCGATGGCGACGGCACCGTCGACCCGGGCGAGACCGCCGGCTTCATCGACTACTTCATCGAGGAGCCCATCATCGAGGGCCAGTCCGTCATCGCGACGCTCGTGTGGGACCGCCTGACGGTGGTCGAAGAGCCCGACCTCACCAACCTCGACGACCCCGGCGCGCCGGTCACCCCGATCCAGCTCGAACTCGAGAACCTGGATATCGACTTCCTTGCGTGTGATGAGTTCGGCAACCCGCTCGTCGACGGCGAGGGCGTCGCGGTGACGCTCGGTGCGACTTCGGGCACGTTCGACAACGTCGAGCACATCGTCATGTCGCCGCCCTTCACCACGCACGTCCTGATGCGTGTCCGCTACGCCGGGCGTCACTACGCGGTCGACGATCCCACCGATGACCTGGCCGCTCCCGACCCCGCAAAGGTCGAGTACGCGCTCGCGTGGGGCCTGTGGAATACGCCGATCCTCAACACGCCCGACACGCTCCAGATCCCAGAGGACAACCAGAACCTGCCCGCGAAGGCGGCGGAGATGGTCGTCATGGAGGACATCATCAATGCGTTCGGCACCGTGAGCGGGACGCCCGGCTACAACGCCAAGGCCGACCTCAACAAGGACGGCACCGTCGACGCCCGCGACCTCAACATCCTGTTGGGCGAACTCCGCGGCGGTAAGGCCCCGACGTCCAACAGGCGGTAGGCCCGGGCGCCGACCGTTCAGAGCCTCATCCAAGGGAGCCCGTCCATCCGGACGGGCTCCCTTTCTTCTGCGCTCACCCGGGCATCGGTCAAGCCCGCCCCACTACCGCCCGATGGCACCTCGTGGTCCACATGCCGAGGGGGCCTCGCTATGCCTATCACAGACCACACGGGGCGCGAACTCCCACCCGAATCGGGTGCCCGTCACGAGTCTCGCCACACGGTGAGTTCCCGGGACCTCGCGGTGGTGCTCAACGCAAACGTCATCGCGCACCCGGTAGACGTGAGCGCCTTCGGGCTCGCGGTGCTTGTGCCGCCCGACTGTGGGATCACCCGCAACGAGGTCGCCGTCCGCCTGATCTTCGGCGAGTCCATGCGGATGGCTCAGGGATCGATGAAGATCGCGGGGGCAGAGGTCAACCAGGACGGCACCGCGTTGCGCGTAGGCCTCACGATCACGACCCCGGGGCCGCTCGCGGACCTGCTCAAGGACATCGTGACGAGCCTGGAGCGCAACGAGGCCGCTTAGGCGATCCTGTCCATCCCGCCCATGTACCGACGGAGCGGCTCGGGCACTACCACCGTGCCGTCCTCCTGCTGGTGCATTTCGAGCAGCGGGATCAGGATGCGGGGCGACGCCGCGACCGTGTTGTTGAGCGAGTGACAGAACACGGTGCCCTCGTCGGTCCGGTACCGCAGGTTGAGCCGCCGGCACTGGAAGTCGTACAGGCGCGAGGCGGAATGCGTCTCGCCCCAATCGCCCGGCGCCTTGCCGTCACCATCAAGTTCGCCACGCGAAGGCATCCAGGATTCGATGTCGATCATGTCGGCGTTCTTGGGCCCGAGGTCACCCGTGCAGCACTGGAGCAATCGATAGGGCAACGACAGGCTCTGGAGCAGGCTCTCGACGATCTCGATCATCCGCCGGTGCCACGCCCTGCTCTCGGCCTCGTCGGCCTTGCAGATCACCACCTGCTCCACCTTCTCGAACTGGTGGATGCGGTAGAGGCCCGCGGTGTCGCGCCCCGCGGCGCCCGCCTCACGCCGGAAGCACGTGCTCACCGTGGCGTACCGCTTGGGGAGGTCATCGGGATCGAGGATCTCGTCCTTGTGGAGTGACATGAGCCCGACCTCGCCCGTGCCCGCAAGGTACAGGTCGTGCCCCGACCCTCGCTTCGACTCCTCGATGTGGTAGGTCTGGTCGCGTCCCGCGGGGAAGAAGCCCGTCCCGACCATGCACTCCTCGCGCACGAGGACGGGCACGTAGATCGGGGTGAAACCGTGCTGCTCTGTGATGAAGTCAAGGGCGTAGTTGAGGACCGCCTGGTGCAGGCGCATGCCCGCGCCGGTCAGGACATAGCTCCGCGAGCCTGCGACCTTCACGCCCCGCTCGAAGTCGACCAAGCCCAGCGCCTGCCCGAGTTCGACGTGCGAGCGCGCTTCGAACCCGCGCTGCTCCGCAAACGGGCGCGCCGGGTCAAACCCATCGGGCGACCAACGCGAGGCCTCGACATTGTCGTCCGCTGAGGCGCCGACGGGGACATCGGCGTCCGCGGGTTGGGGCACGTGGAGGAGCAGCTCCTCGAGCCTGGGCGAGACCTCATCGATCTCGCTCCCAAGGGCGTGCACCTGCTCCTTCAGGGCAGCGGGGCGCTGCTGAAGGGCGGCGAGCTCGGCTTCGAGCGAATCCCGCTCGCTCCCCTCCGCTTTCTTTATCTGACCCTTGAGCCGCCCGATCTGGGGGCCCGCCTCCTTGGAGAGGCGGTTCTGCTCGGCGCGCAGCTCCTCCTGACGAGCCAGCAGGGCCCGCCTGCGGGCGTCGAGTTCGATGATGCCATCGATGTCGGCATCGATACGCTTCTTCCTGGCGCCGTCCTTGAACCGGTCTGGATCGCCCCGAAGGGCCTTGAGGTCGATCATGGGGCGGATCGTAACGCGAGGAAGGGCCACGACAAGAAACCAAGGGGGCGGAAGGGCGTAAGATTGATAGGACAACGCCCGATCGTCCTGTAAGGTAGCTGTGTGGACCCGCCCCCAACGAAGGGACCCCGATGACCAACACCCACCGGACCATCCGTCGAGCCGCGCTGCGTCTGATGACGCTCGCCTTCGTGCGCAACCTCCTGATCGCCGCGACATTGGCCGCGGGCGGGGTGGTCCTGATGCGCATCGCCGAGCGGCTCTTCATGGTGACGTTCGATTGGGGCATGGCGTGGGCGGTCGCGGGCGGCGCGGCTCTGGTCGTCGCGGTCGTGTGGACGTGGCTCACGCGCCACGACGATGTCGGCATCGCCCGCGAGGTCGACGAGGCCGGCGGGCTCCGCGAGTCGCTCAGCACGGCCCTGTGCGTCGAGGGGCAGACTGATGCGTGGAGCCGAGCGGCGGTCGAGCACGCTGAGAACGCCTCCAGGCGCGTGGTCATCTCCCAGCTGTTCCCGTTCCGCATCCCCGATTGGTCGTACGTGCCGTTGATCGCGGTCGCGCTGTTCTTCGCGCTCGGGCTCGTGCCACGCCAGGGGTTCTTCTCGGGTATCGAGGGCGTCAAGCCCATTGATGAGCAGCAGGCAGAGGTCCAGCAGGCCAAGGCGGAGGTCGAAGAGGTCAAGGATCAGGTCAAGGATGCGCTGAGCGACATCCGCGATGAGGAACTGGCGCGCCAGCTCGAAGAGCTCATGCTCCCCGAGGAAGGCGGCGAACCCGATGAGATCCGGCGCGAAGCGGTCAAGAACCTCACCTCGCTCCAGGACCGCCTGAGCGAACTCACCGACGGCGAAGACTCCGCGGAGCTCGAGGAGATCAAGGCGCGCCTGTCGCAGCTCAAGACCACCGAGGGCGCCCCCGCGGAACTCAACGCACTGACCAAGGCGCTCCAGAAGGGCGACTTCAAGGAAGCCCGCGAGGCGCTCCAGGACCTCGCGGACAAGCTCTCCGAGGGCGAGCTCAGCGAAGAACAGAAGAAGGCCCTCGAGGAGGCCCTCAAGAAGCTCGCCGAGGAGCTCGAGCAACTCGCGCAGGACCAGCAGAAGCTCGCGGACCAGCTCAAGCAGATGGGGCTCGACCCGAAGCTCGCCGACAACCCCGAAGCGCTTGAGAAGGCGATGCAGCAGGCCAACATCCCGCCGCAAATGCAGCAGCAGGTCATGAAGCAGTGCAAGGCGTGCAAGAACGCCGCCCAGGCGTGCCAGCAGATGGCGGGGGCGTGTCAGAAGGCGGGCCAGGGCATGCAGGGTGAGCAGGGCATGCAGGGCCTCTCCGACCTCGCACAGATGATGAACGGGCTCAGCGCCAAGCAGCAGGACCAGCAGTCCGCGGAGGCCGCGATGCAGGCCCTGTCCCAGCAGCTCAAGCAGATGGGCGACTGCATGGGCCAGTGCCAGGGCTCGGGCATGATGCTCGCCCAGAAGTTCCAGATGTCGTCCAACGGGCGTGGCAAGGGCGCCGACGCCGAGTCGTCCCAGGCCGCGGACTTCGCGCTCAACAAGGAGAAGGCCCAGGGCAAGGACCACGGCGGCCCGATCGTCGGCAGCGTCATGGTCGAGGGCGACCAGGTCCGCGGCGAGGCGAAGCAGCAGTTCGCCGAAACGGTCAGCATCGCCCAGCAGCAGGCCGCGGACGCCATTGAGACGATGCAGATCCCGCGCGAGTACCACGACCTCGTCAAGAAGTACTACGGGCGCCTGGATGCGCAGGCCAAGGCAGAGCAGAGCGAAGCGCCTGCACCAAAGGCCGAGTAACCTCTCGTCCTATGCCCCGCGCGATGAGATTCACAGCATGTATCGGTGCGCTCGTGCTCTGCGCAGCGCTGCTCTCCTGCAACAATGCTGACCCGGCGGCGGATGCGCAGAGCGGTGAGGTTGTCCTGTACGTCTCCGCCGACCCGCACGTGTACGAACCCGTGGTGGCGGCGTTCGAGGCTGAGACGGGCGTCCGCGTCGTCGTGCGGGGTGACAGCGAGGCGACGAAGACCACGGGGCTCGTCCAGCGGCTCCGCGCCGAGCGCGACCACTCCAACGCGGACGTCTTCTGGTCGAGCGAGGTGTTCCTGACCATCGAACTCGCGGACGAGGGCGTGCTCGCGCCGCACGACACGCCCGCCGTCGCCGACTGGCCCACCGATCTGCGCGATGCGGAGAAGCGCTGGCACGCATTCGCGATGCGGGCCCGCGTGTTTGTCTACAACACCGAGCGCACGCCCACCGATGCCGTGCCCACGTCGCTCCACGACCTGTTGCAGCCCCGCTTCGCGGGCGGCCGAATCGCGATGGCCCGCCCGCAGTTTGGCACCACGCGGGGTCATATGGGCGCGCTCATCGCGCTGTGGGGCGAAGCCATCGCCGCCCGATGGATCGATGACATAGGGCACAGCGACGTGCGCCTGTACGACGGCAACGCCACGGTGGTCCGCGCTGTCGCGATGGGCGAGGTGGAGATCGGGCTCACCGACACCGACGACGTCTGGGCGGGCCAGCGCAACGGGTGGCCCGTTGACCTGGTCTACGCGCGTCACGACGTGCCTACCAGCGCGGGCGGGCCCATCCAGGCCGGGCCGCTCGTTATCCCCAACACCGTCGCCCGCGTCGCGGGCGGGCCCAACCCCGACCACGCGGCGACGCTTATCGACTTCCTCCTGAGCGAGCGCGTCGAGCGCATGCTCGCCGAGAGCGACTCGCACAACGTCCCGATCCGAGAGGCCCTCGCGAGCGAGTTCCCGAGGTACGCGGTCCCCGACCCCGCGTCGGTAGACTACGCAGAGGCCGCGGCATCGATGCCCCGCGCGATGGAGCTTTGCGAGAACCACCTCCCCTAGGACCTGCCGACCACGCCCGCGAACTGGCCGCCCGAGCGCCGTCGGCCCTCACGGTCGCCCTCGTCGCGGCGCTCCTCGCGGCGATCGGCGTTGGCGTCGCCCACACCATGCGCGGCGCGGGCGAGCCTGTCACGTGGGCGGGCGTGTCCAAGTGGCTCCCCGACGGCGCCACCGTCGCGCGGACGATCCTGATCCCACTCGGGATCGCCGCCATCGCGACGCTCCTCGCGCTGCCCACTGCGTGGGCGATGCGACGCCTCCCGTCGTGGTGGCTTGCGCTGGTCATCGCACCGCTCCTCCTCCCCAACTACACGATCTACGCGGCGCTGTCGGGGGCGCGCGGCGCGGGCACACCGATGGGCGACGCGATCATCAACGGCCCCCCTGGGGCGTTCGCAACCGCGAACCTCGTGCAGGCGGTGCTCTCGCTCGCGCTGTGGGCGTGGCCCATCGCAGCGCTGGTCCTGGTCCCGGCGGCGCGCGGGATCGACCAGGACCTCGTCGACGCGGCGCGCGGCGCGGGCATCGGCGCGATCCGGCGCGGGCTGCTCCTTGCGCGTCTCATGCGCAATGCGCTCGTGTTCGCCGTGCTGGTCATCGCGCTGCTCATGCTGGGCAGCGCCGTGCCTCTTCACGTAGCGCAGGTCGAGACCTGGGCGATCGAACTCTGGCGTGGGCTGTTCGAGACGGGCGGGCGCTCGCCGGCCGTCTGGGTCGCGGCCCTCCCGCTCGTCGCGCTCCTCGCCGCCGGTGGGTGCGGCATCGCGTGGGCGGCATCGCGGGCACGCCCGGAGGTCGCCATCGGCGCAGGGCGCCCTGTGACGGCGCCGGTGTGGGTCTGCATCCTCGCCCTGTCGGTCTGGGCGCTGACCTTCCTCGGCCCGCTCGTCCTGCTCGTCCTCCAACTCCGCTCGCTTGGCTCGCTGCCCCACCACTGGCACGATGTGGCTCCCCCACTCGTCGCGAGCGGGCGGGTCTCGCTTGTGACGGGCGGGATCGCGATGGTGCTCGCGCTCGGTGCCGCGTCCGCCGTGGGGGCCATCGCCCGGCGTGCCCTCGCGCTTGTGGCGGTCGCCCTCGTCGGGGTGGCGCTCGTCCCGGGCGTGTTCGTGGGGCACGCGTTCGTCGCCGCGGGCGACACGGAAGCGCTCCTTTGGTTGAACCGCACGCCCAGCGGGCTCGTAGGGAGCCATGTGATCCGGTTGGGCGCTGTCGCGGTTGCGCTGGGGTGGTGGTGTTCTCGGCGTGAGCCGGGCGAGTTGGTCGATTGGCGGCGGCTCGTCGCGGGCGAGCGGGCCTGGGCGTGGATGACCAGTTGGGGGCGTGGGCAGGTCGGGGTGCTTCTTGGCGCGGGGCTCGCGGTGGCGATCCTGAGCCTGCACGAGATCGAGGCCTCCGCAATCGCGGCGCCCGCGGGCCCGCGCCTGCTGCCCCAGTACATGCTCGACCTCTTGCACTACCTGCGCGATGAGGAGCTCAAGGTCGCGACGATCTTGCTGGTCGCGGGCGGCGGGACGCTCGCGATTATCACCTCCCTGCTCCTGAGCGCAGCGCCTCGGGTCCGCCTCGGGCGGGCAACCCGCACCCTGAGCATCGCTGCGCTCTGCGTGATGGTCGTCGGGTGTGGTGACAAGGGCCCGACGGACGCAGCGCCCTTCAAGCCCGACCACATCATCGGCGGCATCGGACGCGAGGACGGGCTCTTCCTCAGGCCGCGCGCCATCGACGCCCACGACGGCCGCCTGTGGATCGTCGACAAGTCCGCACGCATCCAGCGATTCGACGCCGACGGCGCGCACGAAGCGACGTGGTCCATGCCCGAGTTCGACACCGGCATGCCCGTCGGCCTCACCCTCGGCGCCGACGGGCTCATCTACGTCGCAGACACCCACGAGCAGCGCGTCGTCGTCTACCGATCGACCGAAGAGGGCGGCGAGGTCGTCGCGACATTCGGGACCTACGGCGCGGGCGACGGGCAGTTCGTCTACCCGACCGATGTCGCGGTCGAGGTAGGGCCCGATGGCGTCACCACCCAACGTATCTATGTGTCCGAGTACGGCGGCAACGATCGGATCTCCGTCTTCGACGCCGATTACCAGTTCCTCTTCAGCTTCGGGCGCGAGGGATTCGGGCAAGACCCCACCGCGATCGAGTTCGAGCGCCCCCAGTCACTCCTGTTCCATCCGGACAACGGTGACCTGTATGTGACCGATTCGGTCAACCACCGCATCGGGCGTTTCACCACAGATGGTACCTTGGTGGGGTGGTTCGGCAGGCCCGGGCCGGAGCCCGGCAGCGAACTGGGCGAGTTCCGGTATCCCTATGGGATTGCCGCCCTACCCGATGGAGACCTGCTCGTGTGCGAGATGGGGAACAACCGCGTGCAGCGCATCGACCCCATCACGGGCGAAGGGCTCGCGGTGTTCGGCGTGCCGGGGCGTGAGGAGGGGACATTGCAGACGCCCTGGGGCGTCGCGACCATCGGTTGGGATGTGTACATCCTGGACACGGGCAACCACAGGGTCCAGGTCATCGAACTGGGCGATGGGGGGCTGCTCCGAGGATGGTGATCGGGCCACTCCAATTCGAGGAGCCCGCGTGGCTCATCCTCGCTCCGATCCTGTGGGCGGTCGTGCTCATCGTCGGGAGGCGGAGCCTGTCGGGGCTGGGCGCGACGACGCGCTGGGCCGCACAGGGGATTCGTCTCATTGTCCTGACCCTTGGCGTCATGGCGCTCGCCCAGCCTTCCTATCGCCTTCCGGGTGAGGGCCTCTCCGTCTTCGTGCTCAACGACCTCAGCGCCTCGATGCCCGATGACGCCCGCGCGGAGGTCGTCCGCTACGTCGGGGAAGCCATCAGCGATGCGGAGCCCGAGGACCGCATGGGCTACATCAGCCTCGCCCGCGAGGGCAAGCCGCACAAGCTCCCCAGTCGAGGAGTACGCCCGCGCAATGTGTTCGATGAGTTCATCGGCCCGGCGCTGATCGACCCGGGCCCGCGCGACGCGACGAACCTCGCCCAGGGCGTCTTCACAGCGCTCGCCAGTGCGCCAGAGGACACCGCCAACCGCATCCTGATCATCTCCGACGGCAACGAGACCGTGGGCAGCCTCATCACCGCCGCGGAAGCCGCCAAGTCGCGGGGCATCCCGATCGACGTCCTCCCGATCCCCTACGAGATCGACGCGGAGGTCATGTTCGACAAGCTCATCGCGCCGGCGACGGCGCGCAAGGGCCAGTCGGTCAAGCTCCGCTTCCTCGTCGTGTCGACGGGCGAGGGCGAGGTCGACCTCGCCCTCGAGGCCGAGGGGCGCATCTTCGACCTCACGCCGGGCGAGCCCGGGTCCTCGCGCCGGGTGAGCGTCAAGGAAGGCCCCAACCCGTTCGAGGTCGACGTGACCATGAACGCGGGCGGCCCCCAGCGCTTCAAGGCGTCGGTCAACCCCGTCACGCCCGGCATCGACTCGCGGATCGAGAACAACGAGGCCATGGCGGTCACGTTCGTACGCACCCAGGGCGTCGTGCTCGTCTACACCGTCGACCCGACCAGAACGCGCCCCCTCCTCGATGCCCTCGCGGACTCCGAGATCGAAGTCGAGGTCGTGCACCCTGTCGAAGGCCCCAAGACGCTCGAAGCGCTCCAGGGCTACGACGCGATCGTCCTCGACAACGTCGGCGCGTACGAGTTCTCCGGCGCCCACCAGCAGGACCTCGCAGCCTACGTCCACGACGCGGGCGGTGGCCTGATCATGGTCGGTGGCGACCGCTCTTTCGGCGCGGGAGGGTGGATCGGCACGCCCGTCGCCGACGTCCTGCCCGTGAAGCTCGACCCGCCCCAGAAGCGACAGATGCCGCGCGGCGCGCTCGCCCTCATCATGCACTCGTGCGAGATGCCCCAGGGCAACTTCTGGGGGCAGAAAGTTGCGGACGCGGCGGTCGATGCGCTGGGCAGCCAGGACCTCGTGGGCATCATCGAGTACGCGTGGACGAGCGGCTTTGCGCGTTGGGTCTACGACCTCCAGCCCAAGGGCGATGGCGTTGCGGCGGCGCAGGCCATCAAGAACCTGAACTTCGGCGACATGCCCGATTTTTCGCCCTCCATGACCGCGGTGCACAAGAGCCTCAAGGCCGCGAACGCGGGCGCGAAGCACTGCGTCATCATCTCCGATGGTGATCCCGCGCCCCCATCCCAGCAGCTCATCCAGGGCTACATCAACGCGGGCATCAGCATCACCACTGTCTGTGTCTTCCCGCACGGCGGCGTGGGCGACCGCCAGATGATGGCCAACCTCGCCACCGCTACGGGCGGCAACTCCTACTTCATCAACAACGCCCAGCAACTCGCCCAACTCCCGCAGATCTTCATCAAGGAAGCCCAGATGGTGAAGCGTGAGCTGATCTGGGAGGGCGACCCGATCGCGCCGCACGGCATCAATCCCGCCGCGGAGCCCATGCGTGGCATGCGGGCGCTCCCCGAGGTCACGGGCTACGTCGTCGCGGCCGACCGCGAAGGCCTCTCGCTCATCACGGCCCGCATCGGCGAGGAAGACGACCCGGTGCTCGCACAATGGCAATACGGGCTCGGGCGTTCCGTCGCGTTCCTCTCGGACGCGGGGGCGCGGTGGGCATCGTCGTGGCCATCGTGGGGCAGCTACAAGTCGTTCTGGGAGCAGCACGTGCGTTGGGCGATGCGCCCCTCGGGCTCGGCCAACGTCTCGCTCCTCACGCAGACGGTGGGCGACCGCACACGCATCATCATCACCGCCCTCGACTCCGCGGGCGAGCCGCTCAACTTCGCACGCTTCGCCACACGCATCGTCGGGCCCGATGGCAAGGCGGTCGATGTCGAGACGACCCAGACGGGCCCCGGGCGCTACGAGGGCGAGTTCTCCTCGCCCGATCCGGGCTCGTACCTCGTGTCGTCGATCTACGAAGCGGCGAAGGACGGGCAGACCGAGAAGGGCTCCGTGCAGGCGTCGGTCTCGGTCCCGTTCGCGGAAGAGCACCGCGCGCTGGAAGACAACAGCGCCCTCCTCGAACGCGCAGCGGAGATGACGGGCGGGCGCGTGCTCGACCCCGACCCGACCCGTGCCGAACTCTTCTCGCGAGCCGACCTCGCGGAACCCGTCGCGCTCACGCCCCTCTGGCTCCGCTTCACCCTCTGGTCGATGGCGTTGTTCCTGCTCGATGTCGCGGTCCGGCGCGTCCGGATCGACCTGATCGCCATCGCCCGCAGCATCCGGGGGGTGTTCGACAAGTCCAAGCAGGCGTCCACATCACAGGTCGACGCGATGCGCGCCGCGCGCGAACGCGCCAAGTCGCGCACCGTCCAGAGGTCCGCGGAGGCGTCGAAGACCGCGAAGAAGAAGTTCGAGGCCGACCCCGCCGCCGCGGCGTCGGCGCCCGAGGGCCCGCTCGACGCCCAGCGCAAGGCGCCGCTGATCGACACGCGCAAGAAGGAACCCGAGCAGGCGCCCGCCGAAGAAGAGGGCATGTCGCGCCTCCTCAAAGCCAAGCGCCGCGCCCAGGAAGGGCACGACGACAAGGACAAGCCGCCCGGCACGGGCAGGCTCTGATCCCCCACCCTAACGCCCCCGTTTCACCCTCACGACCACACCGTCGGCAAGACCCAAGGAACCCACGACATGGCCTTCCAGGAAAACCAGCAGACTCCCGACGAAGTCCGCGCCCAGTGCGAGGACTTCCGCAAGCACTACGAAGCCGTCCGCGACGAGGTGGGCAAGGTCATCGTGGGTCACCGCGACGTGATCGATGGCGTGCTCACCGCCCTCTTCGTCAACGGCAACGTGCTGCTCGAAGGCGTGCCGGGGCTTGGCAAGACGATGCTCGTGCGCACGCTGGCGGATGTGCTCCACCTGCCGTTCAACCGCATCCAGTTCACGCCCGACCTGATGCCCGCCGACGTGATCGGCACGAACATCGTGATGGAAGACCCCGACACCGGTCGGCGCAAGTTCGAGTTCCAGAAGGGACCGATCTTCGCCCAGCTGGTGCTCGCCGATGAGATCAACCGCGCGACGCCCAAGACACAGTCGGCCCTGCTCGAGGCCATGCAGGAGAAGTCGGTCACCGTCGCGGGCAACCACTATACGCTCGAGAAGCCCTTCCTCGTCATGGCGACGCAGAACCCGATCGAGCAGGAGGGCACGTACCCGCTGCCCGAAGCCCAGCTCGACCGCTTCCTGTTCAAGCTCGTGGTCGGCTATTCACAGCTCGAAGAGTTGATGACCATCGTCGACCGCACGACCGGCGCCGCGACGCCCGAGGTCAGCGCCCTGATCGATGGACCCAAGATCATCGAGATGCAGGACCTGGTCCGCTCCGTGATCGTCGCCCCGCACGTCAAGGAGTACGCGGCCCGCCTCGTCCTCGCGACCCACCCCGAGGGCAAGCACGCGATCGACGTGACCAACCGCTACATCCGGTGCGGCGCCTCGCCCCGCGGCGCGCAGTCGCTCATCCTCGCGGGCAAGGTGCGGGCCCTGGTCGATGGGCGCTACCACCTGTCGTACCAGGACATCGAGGCGGTCGCCAAGCCCGTGCTGCGGCACCGGATCATCCTGAACTTCGAGGCCGAGGCGGATCGCGTCGAGGCCGATGCGCTGGTGCAGACGATCCTGGACCGGACGAGCCATGAGCCGATGCTGGCGACGAGTGCTTGAGACCGGAGATGCCCTGCGGAGGCGCGGAAGAGCATGGTACTGACTGAGCGGGGTGCCGCCGATATGACTGACTCTGAGTTGTTCAACGATGTGTGCGAGCGAGTCCGTGCTCTTCGTGACCTGCATCACGCCGCACAAGAACTCTACATCGCGAAGGGCCATGACGAGTTCCATCGCGCCGCACCGGACTTGGAACAGTGGATGTACTATCTGACTTGGAGCCACGTGATCCTCGGGCTGTGCACGGTATTCGATGAGCCAACCATCTCCGGGCACAAGACCCGAGGGCTACCTGCGTTGATCGAGCGATTGCAGGGCGGCGACGCCTGCCCCCACCGTTCTGCCAGCGGAGCGCTCGCCGCGAGGGTTGCCGGTGCGAGATGGGCACGCGACCAATCGATCGCACATCATGACCTCAAAGCGCCCAGTACCTACCCTGACACATCCTGGGAGTCGCTCGATAAGCTACTCGGCGATACCTCAGAACTGTTGAACGAGATCGGCCACTCCCGCAAGTGGCAACATCAACGGTTCGACATGTTCCTGACTGAAGAGGCTAGCACGCTACGCGCCGTCCTCTCGCGCGGCCTTGCTCTATCCCCGTCCGCCTCCTCCTGCTCCACCTCTGCGATCTCCGCGCCTCCGCGGTGAAACTGCCCCCATGCTCAGAACCCCCAACCTCAAACCCGTCAAAGGACTCGACGACCTGCTCGGCGGGCGCCTCATCGCGCAGCTGTCGCGCCTCGATGTCACGTCCCGCAAGATCTTCACCGGCAAGCTCAAGGGTGAGCGGCGGACGAAGCGCAAGGGCGACTCGGTCGAGTTCGCGGATCACCGTCCCTACGTCTCGGGCGACGACCTGCGCCGGCTCGACTGGAACCTGTACGGCCGGCTCGACCGCCTCTTCCTCAAGCTCTTCATGGAGGAGGAGGACCTGTCGGTCCACATCGTCGTCGACGCGTCGGAGTCGATGGATTGTGGCGAGCCGAACAAGTTCCGCTTCGCCCAGCAGGCCGCGGCTTCGCTGGCCTACATCGGACTGCACAACCTGCACCGCGTGACCCTGACCGCGATGAGCGCGCGCATGGTCGAGAACAAGGACGGCGAGAGCGAGGACACGCCCGGCGGCATCCTGACGGTCATGCGCAACCTGCGCGGCACACGCCGCGCCCGCGACATGGGCGACTGGCTCTGCCAGATCACCCCCGGCGGCTCGACGAGCTTCACCGAATCCGCCAAGCGCATCGCGCTGACCCGCCAGGGGCGGGGCGTCATGGTCATCATCTCCGACTTCTTCATGAAGGAGGGCTACGAGCCCGGGCTCCGCCTGCTCGTCGGCCACGGGTACGACATCATCGCGATCCAGGTGCTCTCGCCCCAGGAGGTCAGCCCGGACATCGCCGGCGACCTGCGCCTGAAGGATGTCGAAGATGCGGACATGGCGGACGTCACCATCTCGGCGCCGCTCATCAAGCGGTACAAGGCCAACCTGACCGCGTACTGCGACCAGCTCCGCTCGTTCTGCGCCCGGCGCGAGATCATGCACATGACGGTGCAGAGTGATCTGGAGCCCGAGAAGCTCGTGATGGACTACCTGCGGTCGCGGGGGGTGCTGCGGTGATGACGCAGGACTCAGCAACCCGCGACGACGAGGCGCGCCAGGCCTACCACGAGGGGCGTGATCTGCTTGAGACTGGGCGGGCCGAAGCAGCGGCGGCTGAACTCCGACGATCACTCGAACTGTGTCCGCATAGCTCTACGGCGCGGTTGCTTGCCGACGCGCTTATGGCGATCGGCGCAGGCGCCGACGCCCTCGCGGCCGCGGGTCTCGCCTACGCGCTGAATCCCAGGATGGACATCAGCGCCACCCGGTTCGCAGATCTCCTCCTCGGCTATGGCGACGAGCAGCGCGCCGCCGAGATCGTCACCGAGGTCTTGGCTCGGAATCCGGACTATGGCCCTGCGCGCGAGATCCTCAGCAAGATCGAGGAGCCCACTCCATGAGCTTCCTCACCCCCCTCCTCGCCGGCGTCGCGGCGGCCATCGCGATCCCGACGCTCATCATCCTCTACTTCCTCAAGCTGCGCCGGCGTGATGTCGAGGTCTCGACGACGCTGCTCTGGAAGAAGGCGGTGCAGGACCTGCAGGCCAACGCGCCGTTCCAGAAGCTGCGCAGGAACATCCTGCTGCTGCTCCAGCTGCTCATCCTCATCGCGCTCATCTTCGCGCTCGCCCAGCCGCAGTTCCAGGGCGAAGCGGCGTCGGGCGGGCGCATGGTGATCTTCATCGACCGCTCCGCGAGCATGAACACGCTCGACGCGGTCGACGACGATGGGAAGCCCATCACGCGCCTCGAGCGTGCCAAGCGCGACGTCATCGCGTACGTCGACACCCTCGGCGCGAACTCCACGGGCATCGGCCTCCTCGATGAGCTGCTCGGGCGCGATGCATCGCCCGAAGCGATGATCGTCAGCTTCGACGCCCACGCCCGCAAGGTCCACGACTTCACGAGCAGCAAGTCGAACCTCATCGAGGCCATCGAGCGCATCACCCCCACCGACCAGCCGGGCGACTTCGGCGAGGCGGCCCGCCTCACCGACGACCAGGTCGGCGCGCGCCAGGTCAGGCTCGATGGCGGTCAGGACATCCAGTACGAGCCGGGCGTGCCCGCCATCATCTGGTCCGATGGGGCCGTGGCCAACTTCGCCTCGCTCGACCTCCACCCCGAGTCCGCGGTCACCTACAACCGCATCGGGTCGCCCGACACGACCAACCACTCGATCACCGCGATGCGCGCCGAACGCGCCTACGACCGCCCCGACGAAGCGGTCATCTTCGTGGGCATCCAATCGACCTCACCCGAGCCGACCACCATCGACATCGAGCTCGCGATCAACGGGCTCGTCGCCGCGGTGAAGGACGTCGAGATGCCCGCCGCCGAATCGCCATCGGCGCCATCGACGAGCGGCGCGATCTTCCGCCTCAACCGCCCGCAGGGCGGCGTGCTCAGCGCGCGCATCGTTCAGGACGACCCCCTGCCCGCCGACAACACGGCGCGCCTGGTCGTCCCGCCGGCCAAGCGCCTCGCGGTGGCGCTGGTGAGCGAGGGCAACCTGTACATCAGCGTGGCGCTCGAGGACATGCGCCTGTCGCGCCGGGCCGTGCTCACGCCCGAGCAGTTCGAATCGATGCGCCAAGCGGGCACCCTCGACGAGTTCGACGTCTACATCCTCGACCGCTACCTCCCGGAGGGCGCCGCGTTTGGCAGCGAGGAGGCCGACGGCGGCTTCCCGCCCGGGCGCTACCTGGTCTACGGCGTCGTCCCCCCCATCCGTGGCTTCGCGCCCGCGCTGCCCGACGAGAAGAGTGAGCCCGCCACGGTCATCGACTGGGACCGCCGCCATCCCGTGCTCTCGTTCCTCAACCTCGACCCCATCATCGTGCTCAACCCAATCGGCTTGCGCGCGACGTCCGCGGGCAAAGTGCTCGTGCGCGGCTCATCGGGCCCGCTCATGGTCGAGGGCATCGGCGAGCGCGCCCGCGCCATCGGCGTCGGCTTCGCGGTCGCGGAGTCGACGTGGGTGTTCGACCCGAGCTTCGTCCTGTTCATCGCCCGCGCCCTGCAGTACCTGGGCGACGATGGCGCGCAGCTCGTCCAGCAGTCGATTCAGCCGGGCGAGAACATCGTGACGCGCATCCCCGCCAGCGCCGAGCGCGCCATCCTGACCCACCCCGATGGGTCGACCTCGCCCCTCGTCCCCGCGCCCGACGGGCGCGTCAGCTACGGCCCGATCGAACGCGCCGGGCTGTACACCGTCTCGTGGGTCGGCACGCCCGGCCCGAACGACGAGGTGATCGACGGCCGCCCCGAGCGCCCCATCGCGGTCAACCTGTTCGACGCCGTCGAGTCGCGCGCCGAGTCGCTCGATTCGATCGCGCTGCCCATCCGCGACGTCGAGGCGTCGAACCTGGACGGCGGGCCCACGGGCCTCACCTCCAAGCGACTCTGGCCCTGGCTGATCATGGGCGCCCTCGCGATCATGATGCTCGAGTGGTTCGTCTACAACCGCAAGGTGCACATCTAGGGCGGGCCTCGGGTCTCCGCTTCCGGGATTCGGGCCGTGCTAGGATCGGTTATGGAGAAACCCCCGACGATCTTGATCAACGGTGAAGCACGCACGCTGGAGCGTCCTGACGCGACGATCACCGACCTGATCGAGGCGCTCGGGCTCACCGGGCGTCCCTGCGCCGTCGAGGTCAACGCAGCGGTCATCCCCAAGCGCGAGCACGACACGACCCCGCTCCGCGACGGCGACAAGATCGAACTCGTCACGCTGGTCGGCGGCGGCTAACCGCCAATCCGCTTGGCCCAGAAGCCGACATCGTGCCACGCGTCGAACTTGCGACCGCACTCGCGGAACGTGCCCACGTGCTCGAACCCCACCGCCTCGTGCAGGCGCACCGACGCCTCGTTGGGCAGCGTGATCCCCCCCACCGCGAGGTGGTAGCCCAGGCGCGCAAGCTCATCGAGCAGCGCGACATACAGCGCACGCCCCACACCCCGCCCCCGCGCCCCGTCCTCGACATACACCGCAACCTCCGCGGTCTGGGCGTAGGCCGCTCTGCTCCGCCATGTTGACGCCTTCGCGAAGCCCACAAGCACATCGTCGACTTCCGCGCTGACCCACGGGTGCGCGGGCGACCGGCCAAGCCCCGCGCTCATCTCCTCGCGAACCTGCTCGGGCGACACGGGCTCGGTGCCGAAGTGGATCGGCGTCCGCTCGATGAACGGGTTGATCAGGCGGGCGATCGCCTCACCATCGGACGGCTCGCTTGCACGGATCAGCACCAAGGCTCCCTCGCCCTCCGGATCACCCGTCGGTATGGTAACGCGGTGTTCCCCAGGTCACTCGTCATCGACGATTGGGACGACGCCTCGCTGCGCGGCGAGCGGCTCGCGGCGCGCACCGTCATCGTGGAGCGGGCCATCGCGGACGGCTCGCCCGCGGCGCTCGAAGCCCTCGGGCTCCGCCTCCGCAGGCGCGAGCGGGCGGTCTTCACCCCCACCAGCGCCCGCCCCGTGGCGCAGCGCGGCGTGAACGCCGAAGCGGTCGGGCGGGGGGCGCTCATCGTGGTGGCGATCGCCGTCGTCGCGAGCGTGCTTGCGATGTTCATCGGCCCCTCGGGCGCAATGGTCGGCACCGCGGCGATCGTCATCATCAGCGCCGCCACGTTCAGCTACCTGCACGAGCAGCGCCAGAAGCGCTCGCGGGCCTGCATGTCGCGCTGGCTCGCGTGCCGGTGCCCAGCCTGCAGCTACGAACTCGAAGGGCTCGACCACATCCCGCCCGCGCAAGTCGCGTTCGTCGAACTCGGCCCGTCGGCCTGCCCCGAGTGCGGCGTGGCGTGGCCACTCGTCCCCCCAGCGCTCACGAGCGAACGCGCTTAGCGCCCCCCACCCGACTCCCGCTTGGCAAGCTCCCGCTCGACCGCCTCCCACCCGGCCCGCATCAGCTCCGCGTATGCCTCGGTCTTCATCGCGTGGTGCCGGCGCGCGGTGATGACGATGTCGAGCGGGCGAGCGAAGTCCGGGCCGATCGCGCGGAACGACTCGCGCAGGCGGCGCTTCAGCGCCGTGCGCACGACAGCGCCGCCAACCCGCCGCCCGATCGAGAGCCCAAGCCTCGACTCCTCGTGCGCAGATGGCAGCGCGACGAGCGTGATCGGGCCGCGCGACTTCCGCACCCCCGTTTGGAGGATGCGCGAATAGTCACCGTCACTGCTGATCCGGTGCCGACGACGGAAGACGAGTTGGGGCGGGGGGTGGGACACGTCAGCGGGACCATATCCGGGCATCTGACGGCATGCAGGTTGCCCGCCCCCTCACATCATGTAGCCTTCGGCACAGGCTCCTGCGCATCCGGTGGGAGCAGGTGGAGAAATCCATGATCGCCCCCCCCCGCCCGTCCGTCCGCCTCGCGGTGCTCTCGGGGCTCGCCACGACCCTCGTGAGCGGGTCCACGGCCCTCGCCAAGCCCGTCGTGAGGGGCGATTTCACCAGTCAGGGCGGGATCGTGGTCCTGCCCGAGATCGATGACCCCCCCGTACACATCCCCGGCACGCCTGCAGAGATCGACATCGATGGCGACGGTTCGATGGACGTGCTCATCAGTTCGCTGGTTTGGGTGTACTTCGAGAATGAGGACGTATGCCTGAGCTTCGGGGGCTCCGTTGCCGCTCTGGATGGAGGTGAGGTCTGGCGCTGCGGCAAGCTCTGCAACCTGGCTTGGAACTTCGCAGACGGCGAGATAGTCGGGCCAGCGCTAGAGGTGCCGCATCCGGACCCAGGCTGCCCTGGTCTCGCACCGCTCGGCAACGTATTCACCTACGACTGCAACCCTGACGACTTCGGCCCCGGTGCCACGCGCACCGCTGGCTTCTCGATCGTCCGCAACGGGCAGACGCATTGGGGCTGGGTCCACATCATGGGAGGCTCAACCTCCTGCGGTGCCCCGTCCATCATCGTCATGTCCTACGGCTACGAGACCACGCCCGACATGCCCGTCCTCGCCCACGCCCCGACGTGCCACGACCTGACCGGAGACACCCTCGTCGACTCCGCGGACCTCAGCGCCCTGCTGGCCGCCTTCGGCCAATCGGACGAAGGCGACCTGGACGGTGACGGCATCACCAGCAGCACGGACCTCAACCTCATCCTCGCGGACTTTGGCGCAGGGTGTGAAGCGCTCGGAAGCTGCTGCATCGGAGGCGAGTGCGAGCACCTGACAATCGATGAGTGTGGCGCCGCGGGCGGGACGCTCGTGGGGAACCAGGTGGCGTGCGCGACCGCGGCTTGCGAATGACGGACACACGGCAGATGCGTCATGGAGAGACGACGATGAGAACAGGTACAACAATCACGCGTGGGGTCGCCTTGGTTGTGCTGACGAGCGGGCAGGCCCTCGCGAAGCCCGTGGTGACGGGCGACTTTATCGCGCAGGGCGGCATTCAGGTCGTCCCGGCGATCCTGCCAGACGGGCCCACAGGGGTTCCTGTCAGCATCGATATCAATGGCGATGGGATCGTTGACCTCGTCTTCTCTGCGACGCAGGAGGACTTCGACCCCGAGAGCGGCGCATGCACGGGGTTCGGGACCGCGACGGCCTTCGGGCAGAACGGCTCGCTCGTGTGGGCGTGCCCCGGGTTCGGCGGCTCCCCGATCTTGACGTACCCGCCCGGCGAGCCGATCGGACCGGACTCGGATGGCAACTGCTCTGGCGCCGCGCCCATGGCCAGCGGCGCCATCATCGATGAGGCGGAGTTCATCGTCCTCGACGGGCCTCAGACGCTCGGAGTGAGCCTCGCCATCGGCGACCACACACACTGGGCCTGGGTGCGCGTCGAGCCCGGCCCGCCTATCTGCGAGCACACGACGGTCCTCGTCATGTCGTACGGCTACGAGACGACGCCCGACATGCCTGTGCTCGCAGAGGCGCCGACCTGCCACGACCTGAATGCGGATACCCTTGTTGACTCGGCGGACCTGAACGTGATGCTCGGCGCCTTTGGCGCCTCGCCTGCGGGCGATCTGGACGGCGATGGCTTCACCACATCAACGGACCTGAACCTCCTGTTGGGCAGTTTCGGCGGAGCCTGCCAAGCCCTCGGGGGGTGCTGCATGCCAAGCGGGGTGTGCGCGGAGCTGACGTCTAGCGATTGCGCAGGGGTCGGCGGCTCGTTCCTCGACAACAACAGCCCCTGCGCCAGTGTGACCTGCCCAACCGCGGGTGACTGCTGCACGCCCAACGGCTCGCCGAACTGTGAGGATGCCCTCTGCGCCGACGCGGTGTGTTCGATGGATGCGTCGTGCTGCGAGGTGGAATGGGACGGCGACTGCGCTGCGCTCGCGGGACAGATATGCCTGCTCTGCGGCGCGCCCTCTGACTGTTGCGTGCCCAACGGGATGATCGGGTGCAACGAACCGAGTTGTGCCTCGTCCGTCTGCGCGAGTCCCACGTTCGCCTACTGCTGCCAAGAGGAGTGGGATGAAGCCTGCGCAGATCGGGCGGCGGTCCTGTGCGGCCCGTGCGGCGGCTTCGGCACCTGCTACGTCAACCACGCGTTCCCGGGCTGCGATGACGCGGAGTGCCAGGAGCTTGTGTGCGCCGCGGAGCCGCATTGCTGTGAGGTGGAATGGGACTCGGATTGCACCGGCGCAGCATTCGAAGTCTGTGGCCTGCCCTGAAGCCACACGGGCGTGTGGCCTGGTGATCCGGAGCCGCTAGTGCCGCTGCGCCAGGCTCTCCTGGTACCGCTTCATGAGCCTCGCCCGTGAGATGAGCCCCGCGGGCTTCCGGTCGTCCGCGCCGCCCTGCATCATCACCAGGCTCGCCACATCGTGCTTCGAGAACTTCTCGAGCACCATGTCGAGCGTCTCATCCGGGTGGATGGTGGGGAGGTCCGAGCGCTCGAGCTCATCGACGAGCAGGTACGGGATGGCCTCGCGCTCGATGAGCGCCGTGCGCAGGTCCTGGGCGGTGACGAGCCCCTCGTAGCGCCCCTCGTGGTCGACCACGACAAAGTCAACGACCTTGTACACGTCCTGCAATTCGAAGAGGCGCGCGAGCGGGTCGTCGGGGTGCACCGTGACCGGCGGGATGGGGATGATGTCGCGTGCCGTGAGCTTGCGCAGGAGCGTGAGGTCCGCCGAGGTCCCGACGAGCACGCCGCGCCTGCGCAGCTTGAGCGAGTAGATCGAATCGCGGAGCAGCATCTGCGCGACGAGCGTGGCCATGACCGCCGCGAGCATGATGGGCAGGATGACCTTGTAATCGCCCGTGATCTCGAAGAGCATGAGCATGGCCGTGAGGGGCGCGTGGGTGGTCGCCGCGACGACCGCCGCCATCCCGACCAGCGCGTAGCCCGCGGGCGAGCCGTTCTCCGGGATGAGCCCGATGCGCTCGATGCCCACGCCAAACGCGGCCCCCGACGAGGCGCCGAGGAAGAGCGACGGCGCGAACACACCCCCCGAGCCCCCCGAGCCAAGCGTGAAGCACGTGGCGGTCGCCTTGCACGCGAGCATGAGGAGCAGCGCCCAGAAGGCCGTGGAGACCGCGAAGTGGCCGTGCTCGGCCACCGCCATCGGCCCATGCGCCGCCACCGCCTGGCCCGCGTACTCGCCTGGGCGGAGCAGCGTCGTGATCGTCTCGTAGCCGTTGCCGAAGAAGTGTGGGAGGTCCGCCGAGGTGCCCGCCGCCTTCAGGATCACCAGGTAGGCGATCCCCAGCCCGCCGAGCAACGCGGCCCCCGTGATGGGCTTCACGATCGGGTGCAGCTTGACCTTGTCGTACAGGTCCTCCGTGAAGTACAGCATCTTGATGAACCCGACCGCGACGAACCCGCACACGATCCCGAGCAGCACGTACGAGGGCAGCTCGGGCATCGCGAACACGTAGCCCGCGAGTTCACCCTCGACCGCGAAGATCGCCTTGGTCGGCTCGCCCTCGCCCTTGAACTGCGCGTACCAGGCTTGCGTGCTCGCCGTGGAAAAGACCGAGGCGACGACGATGGGCGTGAACGTGCGGAGCGAGAAGTCGCGGAGCAGGATCTCCATGACGAAGAACACGCCCGCGATGGGCGCGTTGAAGACCGAGGCGATCCCCGCCGCGGCCCCGCACCCGAGCAGCGTCGCGCCCTGGTCGCGTGGCACCTTGAGCAACTGCGCAAGCCCCGACCCGATCGCGGACCCGATCTGGACGATGGGCCCCTCAGCGCCCGCCGACCCGCCCGAGCCGATCGTGCAGATCGACGCCATCGACTTGGCGAGCGCGACGCGCGGGCGGATCTTGGCGCCCTTCCGGTAGAGGGCGTCCATGACCTCGGGCACGCCGTGGCCCTTGGCTTCGGGCGCGAAGAAGTAGACGATGAGCCCCGTGAGCAGTGCGCCGACGATGGGGACAACGGGCAGGAGCCAGAGGGGGAGGGCCTCGCCGATCTCAAAGCCGTGCTCCGCGGTCCAGTCGAGGAGCGACTTGAACGCGATCGCACCGAGGGCGGTGATCGTCCCGATGCCCGCGGCGACCACGATGAGGTACCAGTCGCGCTGGAGACCGAGGCGGTCGCCGAGCTTCTTCAGCCTGTCGCGCAGGGGGAGCTTCACAAGGCCCAGAGGGTATTGCACGCCGGTCGTGCTGGCGAGCGTCACCGTTCACTAGACTTGGGAACCATGACCGAGCACCCGATGTCACCGGCCCAGGCGAGCCCGGCTCAACTCCGCGCTGTCGGGGTCGCCTTTAGCCTGCTCTGCCTCCTGGCCGGGCTCGGCGCAGCGCTGACCGGGAACGCCGAGTTCGCGATGTACCTGGGCATCATGGTGGTGATGGGCGGGCTCATGCTGCTCATCCATCGGAAGGTGGGCTTCTCCGCAGGCGTGCTCTGGGCGCTGTGGACGTGGGCCGCGCTGCACATGGCCGGCGGGCTCGTGCCGGTCCCCGAGTCCTGGCCCATCCATGGCGACATCCGCGTGCTCTACAGCTGGTGGCTCGTGCCGGGCCTGCTCAAGTACGACCACGTCATCCACGCCTACGGGTTCGGCGTCGCGACCGTTGCCACCTGGCAAGGCCTGACCCGCGTCTGGCCCGCCACCGAGCCGCTCCGCCCCACGCCGGGCATGCTCGTCATCACGGGCGTGTGCGGCATGGGCTTCGGCGCGCTCAACGAGGTCGTCGAGTTCATCGCGACGCGCCTGACCGAGACGAACGTGGGCGGCTACGTGAACACCGGGTGGGACCTCGTGTCCAACCTGGTGGGCTGCGCGGCGGCGTGTGTACTGATCCGCCTCCGTAGCTGAAGCCCACTGACTGCCGGACACCGTCGGAAGCCGTCAGCTCGGCTTCGTCATGCTCATCGGGTTCAACAGCTTCTTCAGCTCCGCAGCGCTGAGCACCTCTTGTTCGAGCGCCACCTCCCGCACGGTCTTCCCCTCCGCGAACGCCTGCTTGGCCAGCGCCGCCGACTTGTCGTAGCCGATCACGGGCACGAGCGAGGTGCACATCGCGAGCGATCCCTCGATCAGCTCAGCGCACCGCGCCTCGTCCGGTTCGAGGTGGTCGAGGCAGTTGGTGGTGAACGTCCTACACGCCCCCGCGAGCAGCTCGATCGACCCGAGCAGGTTCGCCGCCATCATGGGCATCGCCACGTTGAGGTCGAGGATCGACCCCACGCCGCCCAGGTTGCCCGCCGTCACCGCGGCATCGTTGCCGATCACCTGGCAGGCGACCATCATCGCCATCTCGCAGATCACCGGGTTGACCTTGCCCGGCATGATCGACGAGCCGGGCTGAACCGCGGGGATCTTGAGTTCACCGATGCCGCAGCGCGGGCCGCACCCCATCAAACGGATGTCGTTGGCGATCTTGCTGAGCGATGTCGCGATGACCTTCATCTGCCCCGACGCCTCGACCACGGCATCGCGCGCATGATTCGCCTCACAATGGTCCTTCGCCGGTCGGAACTTGATCTGGTCGCGCGGCTTGAGGCCCTTCTGCGCGACGGCTTCGGTCAGCGCAGCGCACACCATGCGATCGAACTTCGGGTGGGTGTTGATGCCCGTGCCCACCGCCGTGCCGCCGATGGCGAGTTCGCTCAGCGCCTTGAGCGCATCCTCAGCCCGGCGCTCGGCGTACGCCATCTGCTGGGCGTAGCCCGCGAACTCCTGGCCGAGCCTGATCGGCGTCGCATCCTGCAGGTGCGTGCGCCCGATCTTCACGATCCTGTTCCACGCCTTGGCCTGCGCCTTGAGTCTCGCGTGCATGGCGCGGATGGCGGGCAGCAGGTCGGCGTGGATCGCGGTGGCCGCGGCGATGTGGATCGCGGTCGGGAAGGTGTCGTTGGACGACTGCCCCATGTTGACGTGGTCGTTGGGGTGGATGCCGCCCTTCTTGAGGTACTCCGCATCCTTCGACGACCCGATCTTCGCGCCGCGCGCCAGGCACACGAGGTTGGCGACCACCTCGTTGGCGTTCATGTTGGTGCTCGTGCCCGAGCCGGTCTGGTAGATGTCGACGGGGAAGTGGCGTTCCCACCCGCCGTGGTCTTCCAGGCCGCCCTCGATCTGCTTGCACGCCTTGACGATCGCGCTGGCCCGCGACTTCTCGAGGCGGCCGAGTTCCGCGTTGACCTGCGCCGCCGCCGCCTTGAGCAGCGCATACGCCCGCACCACCCCGAACGGCACGGGACGCCCCGACACGGGGAAGTTGAGCACCGCCCGCTGGGTCGACGCCCCGTAGAGCGCATCACGCGGGACCTCCATCGACCCCATGGTGTCCTTCTCGGTCCGCGTGCTCGTCGCCTTGGTGGGCTGCTTCTTCGCCATTGCTGCTCCTCGGGGTGCGTGGTCCTGACGGCTCCGGGCCGCCGACGCACACGGTACCACCGCTCGCCCGCCGATTCCCCCGTGGTGATGGCGTGAACCGCCCTGCGCCCCAATACTCTGGCATGTCCCAAGCGGCCGTGCCCCCTGTTGTCACCCTCACCGGCGCCCGGCGCATCTGGTGCCTCGCGATGGCCCTGACGGGCTCCGAGCCCGCGAGCGAGCGCATCCTCACGCGCATGCTCGCCCGCTTCCCCGACCTCGAAGCCATCGGCGAGAGCCGGCTCGACCAGGTCGTCGTCATCGAAGCCAGGGACGACCAGAGGCAGGACACCACCCCGCTCGGCCGGCTCGACCTCCGCGTCCGCGAGACGTGGGTGCTCATCCGCGTGTTCGGCGTGGACGAGATCGCCGCGTGCCGATCCCTCGGGCTCGCGCGGGGCCCCATCGAAGAGTTCCTGCGCCAGGGCGACCAGCGCACCGCCCACGCGCTGGGGGTCGACCGGGTCGAACAGGCCGCCGAAGCCATGCGGGCCGCGTTCCTCTCCCTCGACCCGGGCGCTGCACTGGAGCGTGCGCGCCAGGCCCGGGCCAAGGCGCGTACGCGTCGACGCCTCGTGACGCTCGCCCAGATCGTGATCGGGCTGGTCATCGCGGGGCTGCTGGGCTTCGTGCTCATCGACATGCTCGGGTGGGACGAGCGCCAGGCGGAACTCAAGCGCCGCGCCGACGAGCTCGCCATCCCCATGCCCACCGCGCCACCCTCGACGGGCGAACTCGCCGACCCATGACCGACACGCCCACCGCCCAACCCGAGCCGCGTCGCCCGCGCCCCTTCTCGCCCGGCATCGTGCGCATCAGGCGCAAGCTCATCGTGCTCCACACCATCTTCTCGCTGGGCGTGGCGCTCGCGCTGCTCCTCGTAATCCGCGCGCCCATGGGCAGCCTGGTCAGCGAAGCGGAGGGCGGTGAGGCCCAGCTCGCCCTCGCGCTGCTCCTCTCGGGCAGCGTCGACGAGCCCACGCTCGCGAAGAAGGGCATCGAGGTCGAGGCGGGCACGCGCCGCACCCTCGCCCTCGACGATGCCATCGCCGACCGCGCCCTCGCCGAGCCCGGCCGACCCATCATCGTCACCACCCAGACCGATTCGCCGCGCGCCGTCGTGTGGGATGAGGCCTCCGGGCGGTACCAAGCGGCGTCGGTCAGCGCCCCGAAGGTCCGCACGACGCTCAACCGCCTCTACATCCTCCTCGTCGTGGCCATGCTCGCCATCTACGCGATCATCGCCCTCGCGCTCGAGCTCTTCGTGCTCCCACGCCAGGTCTACGAGCCCATCGAGCGCCTGCGCCTCGCCGACGACGCCGTCCAGACGGGCGACCGTGCGCACGAGATGATCCCCGAGACGCAGATCCCCGACGACGAGTTGGGCGAGGTCATGCGCACCCGCAACCGCTCCATCGAGAAGCTCCGCACCAAGGAGCAGGAACTCTCCGCGGCCCTCGACCGCATCGAGGCGATCGCGTCCGAACTCAAGCGCAAGAACCACCTCCTCGAGACCGCGCGTCGCAACCTCGCGGATCAGGACCGCCTCGCGAGCCTTGGCATGATGTCCGCTGGCATCGCCCACGAACTCAACACCCCGCTCGCGGTCCTCAAGGGCACGCTCGAACAGGTGTCG
This sequence comes from Phycisphaerales bacterium, assembly GCA_965228605.1. Lineage (GTDB taxonomy): Bacteria > Planctomycetota > Phycisphaerae > Phycisphaerales > UBA1924. The sequence continues at coordinate 704,743 of OZ245825.1, read as the reverse complement.
GGCCGCCCGGGCTCGCTCGACCCCGCGCGCCTTGCGCTCATGACGCGTGTCGTCGCACGCCTCGAACGCCTCGGCGAGGGTTTGCTCGACTTCGCCCGCGTCCGCCCCGCGGTGAGCGAGGACGTCGACCTGAGAGGGGTCCTCGACGAAGCGTGGCTCCTCGTGAGCCTCGACCAGGGCGCAGCGGGCGTCTCGCTCGAGGATCGCCTCCCCAACCCCGCCCGGTGCGTGGGCGATACCGACCGCCTCACGCAGGTCATGGTCAACCTCCTGCGCAACGCGGTCCAGGCGGCCGAGCCCGAGGGCACGATCATCGTGACCGGGGAGTCCAGGTCGCGGGAGGGCCACCCATGGTTCAGCGTCACCATCACCGACTCGGGCCCCGGCATCGACCCCGCGGTCTTCTCTCGCCTCTTCGAACCCTTCGCCTCGACCCGCCTCGACGCCAGCGGCACGGGCCTCGGACTCGCCATCGCGGAGGGCATCGTCAAGGAGCACGGCGGGGCGCTCCTCGCCCGCAACGCGACCGAGCCGGGCCTCGGGGCGCAGTTCGAGGTTATGCTGCCCGCCCAGGCGCCACCCACGCCTCAGCCCGAGCAGGAGGCCTCGCGCCCCAACGCCACGACGGTGCACTAACCCATGCCCACCCCAGCACCAGACCGAGCCGACGCCGCGACAACCAGCGCCCGCCTCACGATCGTCGCACTCGACGACGACCCCGACTTCCGCCAGTACGTGAGCGATGTGCTGAGCGAGGAAGAGCACGACGTGCGCGTCGTTGCCACCCCCGATGAACTCTACAGCGCGTGCGAAACCCAGCTGCCCGATGTGATCCTCCTTGATATCAAGATGGGGCGCTACTCGGGCGATGAGGTGCTCGTCGAGATCAGGAAGCGCTGGCCCAAGCTCTGCGTCATCGTCGTCACGGGATACCCATCGCTCGAGACGATGCGCCTGACCTTCAAGCAGGATGTGTTCGACTACCTCGCCAAGCCATTCTCGCTCGACGAGCTCCGCGCCGTCCTCGCGCAGGCGGCTACATCGCTCGGGCTCGGTGCGGCACCCCAGGACCGCCTGCGGGGCGAGCTCGGGCGACAGGTCCGGATGGCGCGGACCGAGCGCTCATGGACCCTCAAGGAGCTGTCCGAGACCTGCGGGATCAGCGTGAGCCAGCTCTCATCCATCGAACGCGGCGCCCACCTCCCAAGCCTCGAGAGCCTGCTCGCGATCAGTTCAGCGCTCGACGCCAAGCCCAGCGCCTGGCTCGGTGCTGCGGGATTCTGAGGCCCGTGCCCACTGCTCTCTGAGCAGTGCGCTTCAACCGAGCTCACAGAGAGGTGTTCGAAGCAATGCCCGCCCGTGCGGTTTCTCGCACGAGCGGACAGGAGAGAGGAGAAGCAGATCCGTTGTCGCGGGCCCTACTCGACCTTGTCGAGGCGGAGCCTGCGGAGGGCTTCGATGCGTGCCTCGGTGGGCGGGTGGGTGGCGAAGAGGTTCATCAAGCTCCGACTGCCGCCCGCGAGGGGTTCGACGATGAAGAGGTTGTTCTGAGCCGGGTTGGGCTGCACGAGCGGTATCCGGCGCGACATCGCGTCGAGCTTCGCGAGCGCCGAAGCCAGGCCGGTCGTATCGCCCGCGATCTGGGCGCCGTCCGCATCCGCAACGAACTCGCGGGTCCGCGAGATCATTCCCTTGATGATCGCAGCGCCGACCGCCGCGACGATGAGCACGACAAGGCCGAGCAGCGGGTTGGAGTCCCGCCCGCGCCCGATCCCGAGGAAGAAGAACCACTGCGCCACGAACGCGAGCACGCCCGCGATGGTCGCCGCGATCGCGGACGTCAGGGTGTCACGGTTCTTGACGTGCGCCAGCTCGTGCGCCGCGACGCCCGCGACCTCGTCCGGGCTCATGGTGCGAAGCAGCCCCTGGGTGAACGCCACTGCCGCCTTGCGGGGCGAGCGCCCGGTCGCGAAGGCGTTGGGCGCATCGTGCGGGCAGATGTAGACCTTGGGCATGGGCAGGCCCGCGCGCTGGCGCAGGTGGTCCACCATGTCGTAGACCTGCTTGGGCGACATCGCGCCGGGGATCTGGGGCCCCGACCCGTCGGGCCCGACCTCCTTTCCCTGCATCGCGCGGATCGCGATCTTGTCCGAGAAGAACCACGCCACGAGGTTCGCCGCCCCGCCGAAGATCAGGCCCACGATCATGCCGCCAAAGCCACCGATGAAGTAGCCCGCGGCGATGAACAGGCCCATGAGCAGCCCCAGCAGGGCGGCGGTCTTCATGTTGTTCACGAACGTGTGCATGTCCTGGTGTTCACTCCTGGAGTCGACGCGGAGCCGAGCTTCCGTTGTTGGTAGGCAACCGGCAGACCCGCTTACACCCCTCCTACGACACGTGGACGGGGGTGGTGCGCAACTCGGACGTCACAAGGGTCCGGAAAGCTGCCCTTATGGCAGCCCTGAGGTGTCCGGGAATGTCGGGCCTCTGGGCGCCGCCGCCCCGCCCACCCCCCCCACTCATCACAGCCCAACGCGCGCGCAACCCCCTGACAATGCAGAGCTTGCGAAACACCCAGCAGGAGGCATCGTATAGGTAGGTGAGCGGGACGCCCAAGGGCGAACCGCACGCCGCCGGAGGAAACAGACCGGAGCCGCCCCGGGGGGGGTGGGACCCGGAGAAAGAGAAGGGGTGGCGGTCATGCGCAGGAATGCACCGCTCAGCTATCGGCGCGATCGTTGCGCGCTGCTTGCGCTCGCGTGCGGCCTCATGGGGGTCGCGGCGACTCACCAACTGAGCCACGCCCAGGCGAGGGACTTTGAGCTCTCACGCGTCGAGGTCGAGACCGAGTCGCTCAAGGACTACCAGTTTGCGCCGCTCGCCGTACCGACCGTCGATGACGCGCCGGCGCCGCCACCCGTGAACCATCGTGGTGAGGCGGTCAGCGCCGCTCCCATCCGCTACTTCGAAGACTTCGAGGGCGATGAGATCGGCACCGAGTGGAGCATCGGGCGCATGGCCTCATTCGAGGGCTTCACTCGATTCGCCGGCCCGTTCCGCACCTCGACGCAGGTGCTCAGCGTGCGCACGAAGCCGGGCGACACGCTCATGGTCGGGTGCGATGTCTATCTAATCGCCGGGCTTCTTGGGAATACCGGCGCCTCGGACACACTCCGCGTCTCGATCGACGGGCAGCCCGTCTTCGAGGCGCTCCTGAGCGACCTCCGCGCCGAACATATCGCGAAGTTCGCCGACACCGACGGGTTCGATGAGCGGATGATGCGCGATGTGCAGGTGCCCTTCGTCGCCCAGCACTCGATCACCGAGATCGAGTTCACGCTCGTCGAGACGGGCGCTCCAGGTGGCGAGTCCTGGGGCCTCGACAACGTCCTCGTGGACAACGCCCCGGGCACCACCGAGTCGCGCTTCGGCGCGCTGGGCCATCGCCAATACAACGGCGACATGTGGGGCGCCCGCGACGGCGGCTCCTCTCACCGCCACCCCGGCCTGCCTCGAAGCGGGAGCGGCGGCGGTGGCGGCGGTGGAGGTGGCGGCGGCGGCGGGGGTGGGCCCCAGAACCTCTCGGGGCCCGACTTCGACCCTGACGACTTCCCCATCGACGACGATCCGACCCCTGACGACCCCGACGATCCCATCGACACGCCAGACGATGACCCGCCCAACCCCGACGACGATCCGCCACCGGTGCCGAGCCCGGGGACGGGCGTGCTGTTCGGGCTCGCGGGCGCCATGGGGCTGCGTCGACGCAGGCGGGATTGACCCCACACGCCGCTACACTGCGCGAGGGAGGCAGCGCAGTGGCGAGTCCGAGGCCCTTGAATTCAGCGCGGTTCGCGAAGACCCGAGCCGCGCACCGCGATGAGATCGGCGAAGACTACGTCGAAGCGATCGCGGACCTGATCGACGAGCAAGGCGAGGCGCGCGTGGGTGACCTCGCGCGCCTCTTCGGCGTGAGCCACGTCACGGTGTCGCGCAAGGTGAGCAGGCTCAGCGAGGCCGGGCTCGTAAGGACTTCTCCCTACAAGCCGGTCGAGTTGACGAGGAGTGGGCGGGCCCTGGCCCGTCGATCACGCGCCCGACATGAGCTTGTGGTGAGTTTCCTCGTGTCGCTGGGGGTGCCGCGCTCGGACGCGGAGGTGGATGCCGAGGGCATTGAGCACCACGTTGGCCCCTCGACGCTCCGGGCGATGAAGCGGCATTTGGCGGACTAAGCAAGGTCTCACGCGCCCGCCTACCCGAATCTGGCTATATTCCACCCCGTCCTCGCCCCTCGTGGGGTGATCTAGGGCATCCAATTGGTGGGAACTGTACAATAACTAATTCGGCTGTCCCGTCTTGGATGACACGGACGCATTTCACCGTCGCGCGGTTCCCCTGATCATCGGGGGGATTGGCAGAGAGACCAGGAGAATTGAGGAGTTCATGATGAAGGTTCTGCAGGGATTGCTGGCAGGCGCGGCGGCTTCGCTGCTTCTGACCGCCGTTGTTGGCTGCGAGGGACCGCGCGTAGGTGCGTCGGACCGCCAGACTGACTTTGACTACCACTCTGACCCGCTCGTGCAGCACACGCCGGACGAGCCGGCGCCGCGTGTCGAGCCCGCACGTGCACCGCGGAAGGGCCCGTGCCCGTGGCCGACCCAGGGCGGCGGTGGCATGGCGTGGTCGAACATGGCGTACCCCACGGGTGACGCCGCGACCAGCGCTGTGGGCATCGAGAAGGGCTTCCCGATGGAGGTCCGGCGCAACCAGGCGTTCGACTACGCCATCGTCGTGACCAACCTGACCAACCTCACGCTCGAGAACGTCGTCCTGACCGACGAGCCCGGCCCGAACCTGACCATCAACGGCGCGAGCCCCTCGATGACCGGCGGCGGCGTGCCGACCTGGAACCTGGGCGAACTCGGCCCGTGCGAGACGGTCACCGTTGCGGTCAACGCGACCGCGACCGCCGACGGCATCGTCGGCACCTGCGCCTCGATCTCGTACAACTCCCAGCTCTGCGCCTCGGTGCCGGTCGTTTCGCCCGAGCTCAAGGTCGTGAAGAGCGGGCCCGCTGAGGTCCTCCGCTGCGATCCGATCACGTACAACTTCGTCGTGACCAACACGGGCACGGGTGCGATCGACAACGTCGTCGTCAACGACCCGCTCCCCTCGGGCCTCCGCAGCTCCACGGGCGGCAACTCGCTCAGCTTCAACGCGGGCACGCTCGCGGCGGGCCAGAGCAAGGAGTTCTCCGCGCAGGTCGTCGCGGAGCGCACGGGTGAGTTCTCGAACCGCGCCACCGCTTCGGGCGGCGGGCTCACCGCTGAATCGGGCAACGTCGTGACGAACGTCGTCGCGCCGTCGCTCGAGATCGACATGGACTGCGACGGTCAGGGCTTCATCGACCGCACCGTGACCTACAACGTCACCGCTCGCAACGTGGGCGATGGCGGCTGCACGGGCACCACCCTCGAAGCAACCGTCCCGTCGGGCTCGACCTTCGTCAGCGCGACCGGCGGCGGCCAGCTCCAGGGCAATCGCGTCGTCTGGAACGTCGGCGGCCTCGGCGCCAACGACAGCGTCAGCGGCTCCTTCGTCGTGAGCCCCAACGGCTCGGGCACCCTCCGCTCGACCGCGACCGTCAACTGCGCCTGTGCTGACGCCGTCAGCGACTCGTGCGAGACGGTCGTCAAGGGCCGCCCGGCGGTCCTCCTCGAGTGCGTGGACGACCCCGACCCCATCCGCGTGGGCGATCAGACCACCTACACCATCACCGTGACCAACCAGGGCACCGCGCCTGATACCAACGTCCGCATCGTCTGCAACCTCGAGGCGACGCAGGAGGCGGTCTCCTTCACCGGTGCGACTCAGGGCTCGGTGAACGGGCGTACGGTCACCTTCGCCCCGATCCCGGTCCTCAACGCCAAGCAGCAGGCCACGTTCCGCGTGACCGTGCGTGCCGTGGCGCCGGGCGACACCCGCTTCAAGGTCACGATGACCACCGATGAGCTCGGGCGTCCGGTCGAGGAGACCGAGGCGACCAACCTCTACGAGTAATCACATCGACGGGTCATCGACCCGCCAATGATGCGATAGACCTAAGCGGCGTGGCTCCCTGAGCCACGCCGCTTTCTCTTGCGCCGAGACAACCCGGGCGAGGTCGGGTACCGTTGCGTTGTGACCGACGCCTCGCCCAACGCAACACCCGAGCCCGACCCCGCCTCCCTCTCGTACGAGCAGGCGATCGAGATGGTCGAGGCGATCGCGGACCAGATCGAGTCGGGCGAAGTCGGGCTCGAGGCGTCGATCGTCGCGTACGAGCGTGGCATGAGGCTCATCAAGCGCTGCCGGGACGTGCTCGACCAGGCGGAGCAGCGCATCACTGTACTGACCGAGGGATCGGGCGAGGCGTCCGATCGGGGCGAGGGGCGCTGATGCCGCGCCACGAAGCGCTGATGGTGGCGCTGGGGCTGACGTGGCTCGCGTTCGTGTTCTCGCTCGGCGCGATCGTGGGGTCGTTCCTCAACGTCGTGGCCTACCGCCTGCCCGCCGGCAAGAGCCTCGTGCGTCCGCCCTCGACATGCCCATCGTGCCTGCGCCAGTTGCGCTTCCTGCGCGAGAACCTCCCGATCCTCGGGTGGCTCCTGCTCAAGGGGCGGTGCCGGTTCTGCAAGGCCAAGGTGTCGATCCAGTACCCGCTTGTCGAACTCATCACGGCCCTGCTGTTCTGCGTGCCCTACGTGCTCTGGTTCATGCCCGATACGTGCTACGCGTTGGTCGGGGTCGACCCGGCGCTGCTCCGCCCCGAGTGGATCACGCGGCACTCTCTCACGACGACGTGGCCCATGCTTGTCTGGGTCTGGGTCATGATGGGCTGCCTGATCTCCGCGACGCTCATCGACGCGCGCACGTTCTACATCCCCCTCTGGCTCACGTGGATCATGGCGATCGTGGGCGTGGGCGGGCACCTGGTCCACGCGGTCTGGGTCGAGGCGACCCGGGGCGGCCTGCCGCTGCGCGATGACGCCCCCGTGTGGGTGATCCCGACGCTCGATGGCCCATGGCTCGCCATGACGCTCGGCGCTGCGCTCGGGCTTGGCATCGCGGTGCTGCTCCTGAAGGTCAGGGTGATCCCGCGCAGCTTCGCGGACTACGAGGCGTGGGAACGCGAGGCCTTTGGCAACAACAACGACTGCCCGCTCCCCTGCGACCTCGGCCCGCCGCCCACTCAACAAGCGGAGCCTGGCGCTTCGGACACGGGGAGCCAGGTACGGCGCGCTGTCTACCTCACTGCGCCAGCGATCGCGCTCATGTCCGCGGGGTGCGCGTGGGGCCTGCGCACGGGCCACCCCATGCGCATGACGCTCGGGGGCATGGTGATCGGCTTGCTCATCGGGCTGCTCCTCCGGCGCACCGTTGGCGGGGGCGCGACCTCTGACGAACCCGTGTGGGTGCAGTACCCCCACGCGCGCCGCGAGATGATGAAGGAGGCCCTGTTCCTGCTGCCCGTCGTGGTGCTCGGCCTGATCGGGTGGTGGCTCGCTTCGGGCGGGCCGTTGCACGGGGCGGCGTGGCTCGTGGAGTCGCCGCTCTGGCTCCGCGCGGTCGGGGGGTCGATGGCTGGGTACCTCGCGGGCGGGGCGGTAGTCTGGGCGGTGCGCCTGCTCGGCTCGCTCGCGTTTGGCAAGGAAGCGATGGGGCTTGGCGACGTCCACCTGATGGCGGGTGTCGGCGCGATCACAGGGTGGGCGGTGCCGGTGCTCGCGTTCTTCGTGGCGCCGTTCATCGCGATCGGGTGGTACGTGCTCGCGATCATGCTCGCCTCGGTGCTCCGCCGACACGGCACGGCCCTCCCCTTCGGGCCCCACCTCGCGGCGGCGACGCTCCTCGTGGTGCTCGCCCACCCGGTGTTCGAATGGGCGCTCGGGGTGCTGGTCAACGGCGCGGTCCGCCTGCTGTGAGTAAGCTGGCGGATGTTGTCGGAACTTGACAGTCCGGCGCACGGCGTGTCCGATGATGGACAATGAGGCGGGCACATGCCCGTGAAGGAGGCTCCCTTTGATGCGCACGCATGGCACGAGACGTTCGGTTGTGGGCAGGTTGGTCGCGCTGGGTGTGATCGCTTGCGGGCTGGTCGGTGGCGGTTGCGCCAAGGACCAGAGTGCCGACATGATGGCCGAGTCTGAAGAGCTTCGCGAGCAGGTGGGCCAACTCCAGGCGGCCCTCGACGCCGCTCAGGGTCGCGAGGCGTCTCTCGAAGAGGAGAACGACCGTCTGGCGCGTGAGAACGCCCAACTCGCGGGCGACCTCGACGCGGCCCGCCAGGCCCCCCCACCCCAGCAGGGCCGCCCCACGGGCTTCGAGGGCTCGGGCGGGAGCGTCTCGATCCGCGGGAGCGATATCGTCGTCGCGGTCGCGGGTGATGTGCTCTTTGCATCGGGTTCCGTCACGCTCCGCAACCAGGCCAAGTCCACCCTCGACCAGATCGCGGGCGTCCTCAACTCGCGGTACGGCGGCAACGAGATCCAGATCGCGGGCCACACCGACAACGACCCGATCCGCAAGAGCCAATGGAAGACCAACGAGCGCCTGAGCGCCGAGCGTGCCCTCGCGGTCGAGGACTACCTCGCCTCGAAGGGCGTCTCGAAGGACCGCATGCACATCGCGGGCTTCGGCCCGGCGCGGTCCAAGGGCTCCAAGGACGCCTCGAGGCGCGTCGAGATCATCGTGCTGGGCGGCGCCTGACGCCGGCCCGCCCCGGTTCGCGGGTATCGTCTGCGCATGTCGGCCGCCTCACCACGGACCGCGATCACGCTCACGACCCCTGTCGGTGCGCTCCCTGGTGTCGGGCCGGCCAAGGCCCGCGCACTCGAGCGGCTCGGCGTGCGCGCCGTCGCCCACTTGCTGAGCCACCTCCCCCACCGCCACGAGCGCATCGAGGCGGAGCGTCCCATCGGTGAGATCAAAGAGGGGGAGATCGTCTCGGCTCAGGGCGCGGTGATCCGCACACGCGTGAGCGGACGCGGGCGGGGCAAGGGGCGCTTCGAGGCGATCCTCGCAGACGACTCGGGGCGGCTCGACCTGGTCTGGTTCAACCAGGTCTACCTCAACAACAAGATCCGACCCGGCATGATGATCCGCGTGCAGGGCAAGGTCGGGATGCGCGGGCCGAGCCTGCAACTGGCCAACCCGCTCTGGCGCCTGGTCGAGGAAGGCGAGGAGGAGAGCGGCGGGACCGGCACGGAGCAGGCGGGCGCCCGCCTCCGCCCCGTCTACCCAGCGAGCGAGGACATCTCCTCCCACGTGATCGAGGCGGTCGTCGAGGGCGTGCTCGACGATGCCCTCGCGCTGGTCGATGACCACCTCCCCGAGTCGCTCCGCACGGAGCGGGCCATGCCCAGGCTCCGCGAGGCCTACCGGATGATGCACCGCCCCGCCGACGAGGACGAGGTCGGTCAGGCCCGCCGGCGGCTCGCGTACGACGAACTCCTCATGCTCCAACTCGGCGTGCAGTTGAAGCGTGCGCACGCCCGCACCGCGTTCCACGCCCCGGCGCTCGAATGGACCGACCAGATCGATGCGCGCATCCGCGGGCGCCTGCCCTTCGACCTGACCCCCGCGCAGGAGGGCGTCGTCGAGGACATCGTGGGCGACCTGCGCCAGTCGGTCCCAGCGACCAGGCTCATCCAGGGCGATGTGGGCTCGGGCAAGACCGCTGTGGCGCTGTACGCGATGCTCCTGGCAACCGCATCGGGCCACCAGGCGGCGATGATGGCGCCGACCGAACTCCTCGCGGAACAGCACTTCGCCTCACTCAGCGCGATGCTCGAGGGCGCGCGCGTCCGGATCGAGCTGCTCACGGGGTCGATGGCAAAGGCCGAAGGCGATAGCGTCCGCGCCCGGTTGCGCGAAGGCGAGATCGACATCGTCGTGGGCACGCACGCCCTGCTCACCGAGGCGGTCGCGTTCAAGTCGCTCGGCGTCGTCATCATCGACGAGCAGCACCGCTTCGGCGTGCTCCAGCGCGGCGGGCTCCGCCAGCGCGTCGACGATGAGCGCTCGGTCCCCCACACCCTCGTCATGACCGCGACGCCCATCCCGCGCACGCTCGCCCTGACGGTGTTTGGCGACCTCGACATCTCGACCATGCGTGGCCTCCCCCCGGGGCGCTCGCCCATCGTGACGAGCGTGGCGTCCCGGCGCGACCGCCCGGAGGTCTACGCGCAGGTCTACGAGCGCCTCGAGCGGGGCGAGCAGGCGTACGTGGTCGTGCCCGCTGTGGAGTCGGAGACAGGCGGGGCGTTGCGGGACGTGCGCTCGACGGTGAGCGAACTGGAGGACGGCCTCCTCGAGGGCTACCGCGTCGCGGGGCTGCACGGCAGGCTCAAGCGGGGCACGCGCGACCACATCATGGGGCGCTTCCGGAGCGGTCTGATCGACGTGCTCGTCGCGACGACGGTCATCGAGGTGGGCGTCGATGTGCCCAACGCGACCGCGATGGTGATCGAGGACGCCGAGCGCTTCGGGCTCGCCCAGCTCCACCAGATCCGCGGGCGCGTCGGGCGTGGCGACAAGGCGGGCGTGTGCATCGCGGTGTCCGACGCGGAGGGCGAGGAGGCGCTGGCGCGCCTTCGGGCGTTCGCGGCGACGACCGACGGATTCGAACTCGCGGAGAAGGACCTCGAGCTGCGCGGGCCAGGCGAGATGTTCGGCGCCGCTCAGAGCGGCGGCGGGGGCTTCCGTTGCGTCGCCTTCCCGCGCGACCACGACCTGCTCATGATGGCGAGGCGCGACGCGAAGGCGATTGTTGAGGCGTCGCCGAGCCTATCCGGCAAGGACGAGGCGCTGCTCCGCAGCCGGCTGCACAAGCGCTACGGCGCGGAGCTTGGCCTGATCGACGTCGCTTAGGCCCCTACTGCTTGAGCCACTGGATGTCCTTCTTGAGGCCCCTGTCGCCCGCGTTGAGCTCGTCCTGGAGCGACACGCGGTACTCCTCCATGCCCGGCGGCTCGGGGAACAGGCGGTCGGCCAGTTCCTTGGTCAGGCCCCGCGTCGCCATGGTGCCGACGAGCGGGTCGTAGAGGAACCGCTGGAGATCGGTCGAGAGCTTGCCCCAAATCTCGGAGGTCTCCTGGGGCGGGAGCATGAGCATGGTGTTGAGCATCGCGACCGCGAAGGTCAGGCGGAAGGAGCGCGACATCCGCTCCATGCGGTCGACCTCCTTGGTCGCGGTGGTCAGGACGTCCTGCTCCGTGAAGTACTGCTGGTGCACCCATTGGGCGTAGTCGAGGTTCCGCTGGAACCGTTCGACGTCGCCCGCGAGCAGGCCGCGCACGAAGCCGTCGTGGATGGCGTTGTTCACCTCTGCGGTGGCAACGTGGGGGATCGACAGGCGGTCGCGCATCTGCGACTTCACGAACTCGTCGAGCGGGAGCTCGCGCTGGTCGATCATCCAGTCGTCGTTCTCGTTGAGCCAGGGCGCGGTGATCAGGCGCTCCTGGTAGACCCGCGCCAGTTGGGGCTCGCCCGCCTGCCAGTAATTGCGGATGACGTCCTTGAGGAAATTCTCATACCCCGCGGCGAACGTGGTGTAGCCCTTGCGGTTGGCGAAGATGCCGCCCCGCTCCTTCGCGGTCTCGAACATGTCGCCGTAGGTGGGGATCCAGGCGGTCGCGGTCATGGTGAAGTAGGTGTTGGAGGTGAGGTCGTAGAGGATGTTGCCCGAGCGGTAGAGCTCCTGGATGGAGTGGATGGTGACGCGGTCGGTGTTGAGCGTGTCGAACGAGTCGACCGACTTGACACCAAGCCCCTCCTCGACCCCCCTCGTCGACCAGTAGATGGCGTGCGAGGCGGGGTGGCGCCAATCGAGCGGCCCGAAGGTCTGCATGTAGCGGAGCATGCGCTCGGGCTCCATGTTGTACTCGTCGATGAGCACGCGCTTGCGGGCGTAGTCCATGACGAGCGGCCAGGCACGCTCGAACTGCTCGTCCTTCATCAGCTCGTTGACGACCGCGTTGTAGTTCCGGACGTTCCGCCCCTCGGGGACGTAGCGCGACCAGTCGTCGACGAAGACCTGCTGGGTCGTGACGAACCCGAGCAGCTCACTGCTCACGGTCAGGCCCGCGCGGACACGCAACTCCTCGAGCAGCTTGTCGACGGTGGGCTCGAAGCCATCGGACTCACGCCAGTCCGGGTCGGACGTGACGATCTGACGCTCCTGCTCGATCAGCCCGGTGAGCGAAGAGGGCGCCTTCGCGATGGGCCTGAACCAGTCGACGTACGCCTTGGTCGCGGGGTCGCGGCGCTCGGGCAGCTCGGGTGGCGGGCCGAGCAGCAGTGTCCACTCGCGCGCCATCTCGCGCTTGTAGTGGCGGTTGGCATCGTCGGAGTGGCCCTGGATCTTGTGGAGGAAGATCCACGCGAGTTCCTTGTGGAGGAGGACCGAGCGTGGGTTGCGCGGGATGGCCTCGTCGCGCAGGAGTTCGACGCCCGCCTTCACCCACGTCCACCGCTCGGTGTCGGAGGGCGTGGCGACTGAGATGTTGTACGCCATGTTCCAGGCGTGGAACGACCAGACCCGCGGGAAGCGGGGCTGGAGCCTCGTGATCGCGGAGCTGAGCTCGATGGCCTCGTGGAACTTGCCCTCTTCCTTGAGGTCAGTGGCGCGGAGCCAGAGGTAGTTGACGAAGAGCCCGCGGAACGCGCCCAGCGCGACGCCCACCGCGACCTCCGGCGGGTCGCCCGATGTGGCCTGCTCGGTGTACGTCAGCTGCGACCTGCCCGCCTCGGCGGTCATCGTGGCGCTGAGCACCGATGAGATGCCCACACAGGTCACGAGCGTGAGCCCACAGACGACTTGGATCATGCGGTCGCGTTGCATCGGCGGCCCTCCTGGTGGGGTCTACGAGCGGGCGAGGCCCGGCGTTCGCGCCGTTTCGCCCCTGGGCGGCCCTAGTGGCCGGAATACGTCGCCAGTTCCCGGCTCCGGAACACGACTACACCGATTGTGAGGGTGACCAGGGTCCACGCCCCGATCACGATGGTCCCGCGGGACAGGTCCCCCCAACTGACGAGCAGCCCATCGACGAGGGACTGGGTCGGGCGGAGGTTGGTGTAGGTGTCGAAGGTCCACGCGATCGGCCGGCCGATCCCCTGGATGATCCAGTTGCCGATGTCGAGCTTGCCCGGCTCGGGCGTGAAGGAGAAGTCGAGCGACTCGTTGAGGAACGAGGCGCTCTCGGCCATGAACAGCACCCCGAGCGAGCAGAGGCACGAGACCGAGAAGCTCAGGAACGTCGAGCACGCGATCGCGACCGCCGCGATGAACCCGAGCTTCACCCACATGACGAACATGATGCGGAAGAAATTGGCGGTGTAGCTGCCCTTGGCGTAGAGGATCTGGAGGCCGTCGGGCGGGAAGGTGAAGCTCTCGAAATTCTGCCTCGGGTCGCTCGCGATCTGGACGTGCAGCTTGCCGTCTTCGGGGTTGATCAGCGCGACCGCGAGGTCGGTCTCCTGGCGCTGCTTGAGCACGACCTCGAGTTCGTCCTGGTGGAAGGCGCCCTCGTGGCCCGTGGTGAGCAGGAGCTTGAAGATCTTCGAAGGGTCGTTCGAGCCCGAGTTGATCTTGTACTGCAGGCTCAGCGTGGGCTCGATCGGGCGCTTTCCGGCTCGCACGTAGTCGTCGCGGACCGCGAGCACCGTCTGCTCCCACAGGTCCGTGCCGCGCACCGCTTCGGGGTCCTCGCCCTGGAGGCGCAGGCGTCGCTCCGCGTCGCGGTTGACCCGGTTGATGAACCCCTCGACCCGACTCGCCCAGTTCGCGCGGATGTCGCCAAGCCCTGAGAAGAAGTACCGCTGGAAGCCGCCGGGCGGGACGGTGCGGTAGCCGTCGTAGATCTCCTTGAGGATGAAGGTCCGGATGCGCGTGCGGGTGGCGTCGTTATCGACGATGTCGGGCGAGGCTTGGCGCTCCGCGATGAACCGCTGCTCGACCATCTCCTCGATCTGCTCGCGGGGCGGGAGCACGGGCGGGTCGAAGGGCCTCTTGACCCGTGCGACAAGGACCTGCGTCTCAAGGATGCGCCGGTCCTCCGTCATCGAACTCACAGAGCCCGAGGTCATCTGCCCCTGCTCGGTGACGTGGTAGGCGATCTCACCCTGGGCCGGTTGGTGGCGGAGGAACTCGGTAAACAGGTACGAACCCGCGGCGACGACCGTGAGCAGGACCGCGTTGAGGGCCATCACGCCGAGCCACTTGCCAAGGATGTAACGCCAGGGCGCGACGGGCTTGGTCATGGTCTGCCAGATGACGCGGTCGCGCTGCTCGAAGGCGACGGTGGCGCACGCGAAGAAGGCGGTGAGGAGCGCGAGCAGGCCGAACGAGATGCCCGTGCCGTACTGGAGCCACTGCTGCACGCGGTAGCGGAGCGGCTGGTCCTGGTTGAGGAGCGTCGGCACCAGCGCGAGCACGATCATGATGAGCACGATGAAGACGAGCGAGATCTTCATGCGCACGCCCTCGTTGATCACGTTGCGCGCGATCGCGAACGTCTGGAAGGGCGCATTGAACACGAGGCGAACGAGTTGGAGCAGGATCAGGAACGCGAAGGCGAGCGGGATGAGGCCCCCGATCATCACCCCCAGGTTCTGCGTCGATGGGAAGAGGGCTAAAGGGATGGCGACCGCGGCGCCACCGATCAGGAGCGCGAGGTACGACAGGCCCAGGCTGAGCCAGATGACCGCGAGGGCCGCGCCGAGCACCGCGGCGCCGCTGACGATCAGCGTCGTCCGACCGCCCGGATCGAGCGCGAGCGTGAGCAGGTTGTCCCACGTCGCCTGCACCTGTTCCGCGGTGCTGACCTGGTAGGTCGGGTTCTCCGCCTGCGCCCGGTTGCGCTCGAGCACGCGCTTGACGATCTGTGTGTCGGCGCTGTCTTTGTTGGCACTCACGAAGACCGTGGTGAGCGCACCGATCGTGATCAGCGCGACGACGACCGAAGCGACGAGCTTGAACATCCGTCCCTGCTGGACGCGGTTGAGGGTGGCGATCCGCTCGCGCACGCTCATCGCGTACCCCCGGTCGGCTTGTCGTCGTCGCCCCCGTCGTCATCTCCGAGAAGGTCCGCGATGAGGTCGTCGTCCGGGCCATCGTCATGAGCCGGCGCGGGCTCGTCGGGTCGCCCGGCGGGCTCGTCGCCCTCCTCGTCGAGCAGGCCCTCGATGACATCCTCTTCGCGCGGCGCTTGGGGGCGGGGCGCCGTCTGTGCCGGGCGGTCGCCGCCCGCGGGGGCGCTGACCAGGCTATCGATCAGGCTCTCGCCCTCCGCCTCGTCACCCTTGAGGAAGTCCGCGGTTGCGCCGCCGGACGAAGCGCCAGAGGTCGACAGGCGATCGGCCTGCGCACTCTCCACGATGCCCACGAACAGCTCCTCGAGCTTCTGGCGCGGGTGCGAGACGATCGCGGGGTCGTGGTTGCGCCGCGCGAGCACCTGCTGAATCTCCGCGAGGGTCTCATCGTCGAGGCGGTCGGTCTCAATGATCGAGCGCTCGCGTGCCTCGAGCAGGTCGTCGCACGTGCCCTCCGAGCGGATCTTGCCGCCGTAGAGGATGACCATGCGCGACACGACATCCTCGACATCAGAGAGCAGGTGCGACGAGAGCAGGATGGTCTTGCCGCGCCGCCCGAGTTCGATGATCAGGTCCTTCACCTGGCGCGTGCCGAGCGGGTCCAGGCCCGTGGTCGGCTCGTCGAGGATGAGGAACTCGGGGTCGTTGATGAGCGCCTGGGCGATGCCGATGCGGCGCTGCATGCCCTTTGAATACTCGCGCACCTGGCGGTACTGCACGCCCGTGAGCCCGACCATGTCGAGCAACTCATCGATGCGTCGCTCGCGCACCTTGTGGTCGAGCTGGAACAGGCGGGCGTAGTAGTCGAGCGTCTCACGCGCGTTCAGGAACGGGTAGAGGTACGACTCTTCGGGAAGGTAGCCGATGCGCTTCTTCACCGCGACATCGAAGGGCGGCTTGTCGAAGACGATGAGGCGGCCCGACGTTTTCTTGAGCAGGCCCAGGATCATCTTGATCGTTGTGGACTTGCCCGAGCCGTTGGGGCCGAGCAGGCCAAAGACCTCGCCGCGATCGATCTGGAAGTCGATGCCCTCGACGGCGCGGGCGCGGTCGCGCAGCCAGAAGTCCTTGAAGACCTTGGTCAGGCCCTGCGCAAAGACGATGGTGTCGGAGTCGCCGGCCCTCCGGCGTCCGGACGGCGTGGTCTGGAGCCTGCTCATGGTCGCCCTACTCCTCTTCCTCGAGGCTCGTGTCGCGGTCGAGCGCATCGGCGTTGCGCCCACGCGCGAGCGACTTATCCTCGCCCTGCCTGAACTTGTCCGCGTTCTCCTCGACCTTGCGCAGGACCTGCGGGTCGGAGTTGATCCAGAGCCTGGGCTCCGAGCCGACGGGGTAGAAGAAGACCTCCTCGCGCCCGTGCGACAGGGCCGCGTCCATCGCGCGGCTCCACACGTTGGCGATGAACACGCGCGGCGACGCACGGTACTGCGCCAGCGCCGCCTCGAAGTCGCGCGCCCGACGCTCGGCCTCCGCGGCGCGGGTCGACGCGGCGGTCTGGGCCCGTGTGATCAGACGCGATGCAGCGCCCGCGATGCTGACCGCTGGGAACGTGCGCCCGTCGATCGTGATGTCCTGCCCGTTGAGGTCCCCGTCGAGCAGCTGACGGATGAGAGCGAACGTCTCCTCGCCCTGCTGGGCCTGGCCCAGGTCGACCTGCGATTCGTAGAGGTCGATCAGCGCGAGGAGCGGGTCAGCGGCGCTGCCCGCAGTCTCCGCGAGCTTCTGCGTGCGCTCGATCCGCGCCTGCTCGATGTCCTGGGCCGCCTTCGCGACAGCGTTGTTGACCTCTTCAAACGAGGCGATCGTGCGCTGGGGCGGCGACTTCTGCTTGAGCGTCACCGAGTCGATCGCGAGCCCCGACTCCATCGTGTCGAGCGTCTCCTGGGCGAGCTCGCGCACGCGCTGCTCGAGCAGGTTCACGCCCGCGCCACCGCCCTGACCCTTCAAGACCGCGTCGATGCTCGTCGTCGCCACCGCGTGCACCGCGGCACGCTCGATCGCCATCGACACGAGCTCCTGCTCCACACGACGGTTCTCAGGCGTCACGAACAGCTTCTGGTAATAGAGCTCGGGGTCGGTCCGGCGGTACTTCACGCTCCATTGCGCGTGGACCAGCGCCGCATCTGAGGTGAACAGCGCGCCGTCCTCCTCGACCTTGAGCGTGTTGCGCATCGCCGAACGGAGCGGGCGGTTCAGGTTGCCATCGCCCACGTTGGGCCAGAACGCCTTGTCGACATCGAGCGCGACCTGCGACGTCTCGACCTTGATGACCTCGCCCAGCGGATACGGCAGGCTCGGCACGAACCCGGGCGGGACGTTGGCCTGCGTGATCTTGCCGAGCGTCACCTTGATCCCGCTCTCGGACTCGTTGACCTGCTGGAACCCCGAGAGGAGGAACAGCGCCACGAGCCCGATCATGAGCAGTTGGAGCAGGCGGTAGATGATGTTGAGCGCATCGGCGAGCGACTTGTTGGCCGCTTCGAGCGTCGCGGCCCGCGCCTCGCGCACGTCCTCCGGGCGGAGCATGATCGACGCGGCCCGACGCGGCGCCTCGGTCGGCATCTCGCTCAGCCCGTCGCCGTCGTGCTCGATGGGTGGCCCCTGGTCGGGCTCGTGCTCGCTCATTGGCCCGCTCCCGTGGTCGAGGCCTCAGCCTCTCGTGCGCGCTCGTCCCACTCGGCACGAGCGGGCGCGGAGAACAGGCGGTAAATCGGGCTGTCGCGCCCGAGGATGAACTTCACCTTGCCCGGGAGCGTGCGCTCCAGCGCATCGATCTCGGTGAGCAGCACCGCGAGGTCGGGATACTGGTTCAGCACCGCGTACCACTGGGCCGCCTCGTCCTGACCACGACGCTCGATCTCGGCGGCGCGGAGGCGGGCGAAGGCGAGGATCTTCTCCGCCGCCGCGTCCGCGTTGCCGCGGATCTTCGTCGCCGCCGCCGCCGCGTCCTGCGTCGCGTCGACCGCGATCGTCGTCCGGACGGTGCGCATGCGCTCGAACACCGCAGCGGTCGCGCTCTCGGGCAGCTCGATCCGGTTGATGCCCACAAGGCTCACCGTCACGCCCGTCTTGGCGAGCGTGCCCTCTTCGCCCTCGCCCCCGCGGACCGCTGCGAGGATGTCTGCTTCGAGGTCGCTGAGCTTCGACCCCGAGGGGTCATCGGTGAAGAGTTCGTCGAGCGTGTACTTGCTCGTCTCGGAGAGCGCACTCCTGAGCCGGCTCAGGATGCTGCTCTCCGCCTGACGCTCCTGAAGCCGCGCATCGGTCGCGTCCTTCGAGTAGCTCTGGTAGAACTTGAGCGGGTCGGAGATGTTCCACGTGAGGAATGCGGACACGACGATCTGGCGGTTGTCGCGCGTCTGCTGGGTCTCGGGCTGGGCCGAGAGCACGTGGGCACGCTTGTCGTAGATGGTCACGCTCTGGAGCGGCGCGGGCAGCTTGAACTTGAGCCCCGCCTTCTCCACCACCGAGTTCTCGCCCACCTTGCCGAAGGTGGTAACGATCGCCTCATCAGAGAAGCGCACGGTGTACGTGATCATGTACAGGACGAAGCCCGCAAGGACGAGAAGGCCCATCAGGATGACGAGTGGGTTTCGCACGGCTAACTACTCCTCGTTCTGGGTGTTCCACCCAGAGATGCTGACGTAGGGCTCTTGTGTTTCCTGGTTGATCTCGATCGATGGGAACGACGTGATGATGATCTGCCGCCCGCGCAGCACCTTGACCATCATGTCGGTGTAGCGCTCCATGCGGAACACCGTCGGCGCCGCCTCGTACACGGAGTTCAGGCCCTGCGAGCGGATCGCCTGGGCCCGCACGTCGAAGTGCGCCTTCCAACGGTCGGCGCGGGCCTGCTCGATCAGGCGCGCCGCCTCGCCCCCCGCATCCGCGAGCAGGTCAGAGACCTCCTGGGCGAGCCGTTCGACGTCCGAAGCTTCGGCGCCGCGTTCGCGGGCGGCGTTGAGCTCATCCAGCGCCGCGACGATCTGCTCGGCACGCTCGACGCTGCCCGCAACCTCCGAGAGCGTCTTGATCCGGTACGACTCGGCCTTCTGGATCTCGACCTCGCGCTTCTGGTCGGCCTGCACCGCCGCCTCGAACGCGGGCGCGACCTCGTTGTTCGGGTGCACGCCATTGACGCCCACGAAGAGCACCTCGACGCCCGCCCCATCGGGCTCGCCGTCGTTGTCGGTGTCGGGCCCGAGCGCATCAAACCTGTCCTGCACGAGGCCCGTGAGGCGCCCCGCGACGTGGCCACGCTCATCGCCGAGGAGCTGGTCGACCGAGTACTCCGCGATGTGCTCGATCACGACGCTGGACGCCTCGTTCTGGAGCAGTTCGCGGCGCTGGGCGTCGGGGTCGTCCGCTCCGCCGTCGCGAGCGAGCAGCTGGAACCGCCTCAGGTCCGCGATGCGGAACTGGATCGGGAACTCGGCCACGAGCAGCTCGAAGTCCTGGTCGCCCGCGCCGTCGCCGTCCGCTGCGGCCTTGGCGTTCTTCGTCGGCTGGACCAGGAGCATGAACTCGGTCCCGCCGCCTGAGTGGGCGTTCGTCCAGAGGATGGGCTTGCCGATGTCGGGCGACCTGGCCCCGACCTGGAGGTCGTTGACCGCTTCCGCGGGGAACCTGACGACCTTCGCGAAGGGCCACGGCGCCTTGAGCACGGGGCCCGACGAGAGCGTCTGCTTCATCTCGCCGTTGACGATGAGCAGGCCCTTCTCATCGGGACCGACCACCGCGATGCACGTCATGCCCCAGATGATCACGCCGCCCAGGATGAGCAACCCGCCGATCGAGCGGGCGACGAGCTGGTAGAACCACGTGGAGGAGACGTCGAAGCCAAACTGGTAATTGAAGGCCTCGGAGATCGACTTGGCGAGGCGGTCGGGGGCCGCGAGGAAGGCGAGCAGGCGCGAATCGAACGCGGGGCGGACGTACTCGCCCGACTTGCGGGGCATGTAGAGCGTGAGGAGGAAGTTCACGAAGACCTCGACGCCCAGGACGATCATGTAGACGTCCATGACGAGCGGGAGGATGCGCAGGAGTGCCGGGTTGTCGAACATCCGCTCGAGGAGGTGGGCCAGCGCGATGAGCAGCGCGACCAGCGCCGCCCCCGCCGCGACCGCGGCACCGCCACGCAGGAGCCCCCAGACGGGCTGCTTCGCCATGCCCGAGACGTAGCGGGCGAAGAGGAAGCTCATGACCGCTGTGATCAGGGCCACGCCAATCGCGAGCCCGCCGCCGAGCGGCACGGAGAAGCCATCGAGGGTGGTCTTGGGCTTGTCCGCGAAGAAACGCGAGAACCCGAGGATGAGGAACCCAACCCCGACCGCGATGCTGACCGCGGGGAGGAACCACTTGTGCATCCACGCGAGTCGGTTCTTCTGGACGAACTCGTCGCCGCTGGCCTCGAAGACCGTGGCTTGGGCCGCCGAAGATGAGGCAAACGCCTCAGCTTCGAGGGCCTCGAGGCGTTCGAGCTTGTGCTGGTTGAAGACGAGCCCCAGCGCCACCCACACGGGCAGCCCCATGAGCATGGCCAGCGCGCCCGAGACCGCCCCGGCATCGCCGCTCAGGATGCCGTAGAGCAGCACCGCGAGCGACAGGACCAATTGAGCGGCCAGCCCGCTCACGCAGACAGTCACCGCGCGAGAATAGGAGAGATGGTCGGCGTTCATATGACTCCTTGGGTCACGCCCTTGTCGCCAGCCCACGTTGTGCCGAGCCCTCGCCCGACCCAGCGTGGCCCCCCGCCAGGGAGGGGCACAGCATAGACCGACCCGGCCCGATCTGCCCGCCCACGACCCCAAAGCGGGGTCACTGAGTCCCGTCCCTACGAGCGGAGTGGGCGGGCGGTTCGCTCCTTCGTGCGCTGTCGTCTACGCTACATCCCGCTGATCCGAGGGAGCATGCGATCCCTCGCGCCCATTCGGGCGTATCAGTGGACCGCTCATCCTCACTCAACCACCCGCGGCACTCCCGACCTCCCGCCAGCGGGAACCACGATCCAAGGGCCTCCACTCCTCCATGTTCTCCCAGGTCTTCGCCATCGCTCGGATCACGTTCATCGAGAGCCTGCGCCAGCCGGTCTTCTTCGTCGTCGTCGTCCTCTCCGCGGTGCTCCAGGTCTTCAACACCCTCCTCTCGGCCTACACGATGGGCTACACGGAGGAGACCGAGGTGTTTGGCGACGACAAACTCCTCCTCGACATGGGCCTCGCCACGGTGCTCGTGTGCGGGACGCTGCTCGCGGCGTTCGTCGCCACGAGCGTGCTCTCGCGCGAGATCGACAACAAGACCGCCCTCACGGTCATCTCGAAGCCCGTGGGGCGCCCGCTCTTCGTGATCGGCAAATACCTGGGCGTCTCGTCCGCGATGTCGGTCGCGATCATCATCATGACCGCCTTCTTCCTCCTCGCCATCCGCCACTCGGTCATGTCCACCGCGCGCGACACCGTCGATGGCCCCGTCCTCCTCTTCGGGCTCCTCTCGATCCTGGGCTCGATCACGATCGGCGTGTGGGGCAACTTCTTCTACGGGTGGGTCTTCTCGTCCACCACCGTCGGCGCCATGCTGCCCACATCTGTCCTCGCCTACGTCGCGACCCTTGTCGTCAACAAGGACTGGGCCTTCCAATCGCCCGCCGAGGACTTCAAGCCCCAGATCATGCTCGCGGCGCTGTGCGTGTTCCTCGCGATGCTCGTGCTCAGCGCCGTCGCCATCGCGGCCTCGACACGCCTCTCACAGGTCATGACGGTCACACTGTGCGCCGGCGCGCTCCTGCTCGGCCTGCTCTCCAACTACCTCATCGGGCGCTTCGCCTACCAGAACGAAGCGATCGGCAAGATCGCGGCGGTGCAGGACTTCGAGGGAGACACGCCCGACATGAGCGAGGGCGGGTCGCGCATCAAGATCATCTTCGACCAACCGCCCGACGCCGACCTCCCGCCCGGCACCCCCATCTACTACGGCCCAACCCCCGAGGGCATCGGGCTCGTCGTGCCCCGGCAGCCCGCAAGCCCCTTCACGGGCGACCCCACCAACATCAACCAGGTCCTCGATCCCGCGCTCGGGCGCGGGCTGGTGTTCTCCGCGGCGAACTCCGAGAAGGAGTTCGAGATCGTCAACGCCAACGGCCACCCCGTCGCGCGCAACCCCGAGCCGGGCGATTTCGCGTTCACCCAACCCACGCAGACCAACCCCGCGGCGGTCGTCGCGTGGAGCGTCGTCCCCAACTTCCAGTTCTTCTGGCTGATCGACCCGATTACGCAGGGCCACGAGATCCCAGCCAGGTACCTCGTCCTGGTCTTCATCTACACGGGGGTGCAGGTCCTTGGGCTCGTGGCCCTCTCCGTGCTGCTCTTCCAGCGGCGCGACGTCGGCTAACCCCGCTCAGGGGTCGGTCGGTGGGAACTGCGCGGGCGGCATCGCATCCCGCGCCCGGTACTCATTGCTGAGTTCGTCGCGCACCTTCTCGAGCAGCGCCTTGGTCGCCGCGATGCCGCGCTCTTCCGTAAGCCGCCCGCCCTCGTACTCGACGCCGACCCACCCGCGGTAGCCCGCATCGAGCACGATGCGCATCATCTTGCGGTAGTCGGTGTTCTTCTCGTTGCCCTTGTCGTCGAAGTCGTGCGACTTCGCGCTCACCGCCTTCGCGAAAGGCATGAGTTCCGACACGCCCTTGTAGCGGTCGTACCACTCCTCGCCGCCGATGCGGAAGTTGCCGAAGTCGGGGAGGGTGCCGCACCTCGGGTGGTCGACGCGCCGGATGACGCGGGCGAGCCACTCACCGTTCGAAGACAGCCCGCCGTGGTTCTCGACGATGACGTTGAGCCCCCGCTGCTCGCCCTGCTCGGAGAGCTTGCGGAGCCCATCGGCGGCGCGGGCCTCCTGCTCCTCAGGCGTGCCCGAACTCTGCGCGTTGACCCTGATCGAGTGACACCCGAGTTCGCGCGCCGCGTCGAGCCAGCGCAGGTGGTTGTCGACCGCGTTGGCGCGCGAGGCCTCGACCGCATCGCCCAGCGCGCCCTCGCCATCGACCATGATGAGCAAGGACCTGACGCCCGCGTCCGATGCCCGGCGCTTCATCTCCGCGATGTACGCCGCGTCCTTCGCCTTGTCCTTGAAGAACGTCGAAACGTACTCGACGGCGTCGATCCCGAACGCCGACTTCGCGTGAGCCGCGAACTCGAGGTTGTTGAGCTTCTCAGCGCGGATCGTGCGGTGCAACGACCACTGCGCCAGGGAGATCCTGAACAGGGGCTCACGCGGGTCGCCCGCGAGATGCCGCGCGGCGACGCCCGGCGCAAGCCATGCGCCAGCAACGCATCCACCCATCATGCCGATCGCTTCGCGTCGAGTCACGGGAGTCATGGTCGTCCTCCGCACCGCCTCGGCCCACGTTCTCATATTAGCCGATGCCCCCGAGGTCGATCAGGTCCGTCGCCTCGACCCGTTCGGGGAGGGCATCGAGCGCCCGCGCATCATCAAGAGTGAACGGGTCGCTCGCGGTGCGCACCAGGCCCGTGAGCATCCCACCGGTCCCGAGCGCCCGCCCCAGGTCGCGCGCGAGCGAGCGGATGTACGTCCCCTTGCCGCACGCGACATCGACGATGAGTTGCGGGAACCCGTACGACACGATGTCGATGGCGTCGATCTGCACGGGGCGGGGCTTGAGCACGGGCGCCGCGCCGCTCCGCGCGAGCCGGTAGGCCCGCTGGCCATCGACCTTGACCGCAGAGAACGCGGGTGGGGTCTGCATGACCTCGCCGATGAACCGCTCGGCAACCACAGCGCGCACCCGGTCGATAGGCGGGGGCTGGTGGACGTCCACCGGTGTTCGCTCGCCCTCCGCATCGTCGGTCGCCGAGAACGCATCCAGCGCGATCGTCGCCGTGTAGCGCTTGGCCCCGGACATGAAGCGGTCGATTGACTTCGTCGCGCGCCCCAGGCAGAGCACCAGGACGCCCGTCGCCAGGGGATCGAGCGTGCCCGCGTGGCCCACCTTGGCGCCGCCCGTCTGGCGGCGCACCTGCGCGACGACCCGCGCGGAACTCATCCCGAGGGGCTTGTCGATGACGAGCACGCCGTTCAGATCGGGCCTGTGGTTGCGGATACCCAAGCGCCCCCCACCCCTACAGGTTGTCCCACGCCCAGATGCCCGACGCGGTGGCGCGGTCGATGGTGTTGCCGCTCACCTTGAGCGTGAGCAGGATGCGCCCGCGGTGGTGCGCCTCGTGCGCGATGAAGTACGACAGGGTCGTGAAGACGCCCCGCTTGAAACCCCTGTAGCCGTCCTCGCCATCGAAGGTGCCCAGCAGCAGGCCCTCCACGGCGTCATTCGAAGCCTTGAACGCCCGCCTGAGCTCCGTCTTGGACGGATGGACACCCTGGGCGAACTTCTCGAGCCCGCCCGCGAGCGCCCTCGCCCGCTTCTCGACCTGCCACACCCGGTTGTTGTGCATGTGGGCGAACTCGCCGGCCACGCCCCGCCCGCCCCGCGTCGAGAGCGTCGCCTTCATCCCCTCCGGCGTGATCTTGTCGATGAGCGTCGCGTTGATCGCGTTGTTGGTCTTCCACGCTCTCGCGAGCTCATCGCGCATCGCAGGCTCCTCCACCTTCCAAGGGCACTGGTCCACACGATACCGCATTGGGCGGGCCGCCAGGTGCCATCATGGCGAGGTCCGGGCTACACTGTCGGCCCGGCCTTCAGGGCCGGGCCCACATCCCGGAGAGGTGTCCGAGTGGCTGAAGGAGCGGCACTGGAAATGCCGTATACGGGCAACCGTATCGGGGGTTCGAATCCCCCCCTCTCCGCTTCAACGAAGCAGACGCGTGTCACAGCACGGGCCGGGCGTTTGTGGTTTGCCCGCCAGACCTCGTGGGCTCGCATCGACCATCCCACTCGATGGCCACCAGCGAAGCGTCGTCTGCGAACGCGCCGCACCCCGCCCGGTCCATGAGACGCCGGATCGCCTCCGACGCGGCCTCCGCTGGCGACACGGCCTCGAGGTCGGCCAGCCTTGCAGCCCCCCCGCGGACTATGCGATCATACCGCACCGAAAGGGGCTCACCATGCAAACCGAACTGCTCGCGCTCTGGCTTCCCATCGCCGTCTCCGCCGTCGCCCTGTTCTTCGCATCGTTCATCGCGTGGTCCGTGCTGCCGCACCACAACAAGGACTGGCGTTCGCTCCCCGACGAAGACGCCTTCACCAAGGCGACCAAGGACCTGGGCATCGAGCCTGGCGTTTACATCTTCCCACACTGCGCCACCAAGCAAGGGCAGAAGGACCCCGAGTACATCAGGAAGTGGAAGGAGGGCCCCGCCGGCTCGCTCAACATCTGGCGTCCGATGAGCATGGGGCGCAACATGGCGCTCACGTTCGCCTCGCAGGTGCTCGTGAGCCTGCTCGTCGCCTATGTCGCGGGCGCTGCGCTCGTCCCGGGCGCTGAGGCCGCGAAGGTCTTCCAGGTCACCACGACGATGGCGGTCGCGGTCTTCACGCTCGGGTGGCTGCCCAACGCGATCTGGTTCCAGAAGCCCGCGCGGGCCATTGCGATGGAGGTCGTCGATGGCATCGCCTACGCCCTGATCGTCGGCGCTGCGTTCGCGCTCCTCTGGCCAGGCGCCTGAGCCAACCCGCGCTCAGCCGTCGATCGTGAAGCCGATCTTGATCATGACCTGCCAGTGCGCGAGCTTCTGGTCTTCGATATGCCCCCGCGTCTCGACGACCTCGAACCAGCGCATGTTGTTCACCGTCTTCGCGGCCCGCTCGAGCGCGTTCCGCACCGCATCATCGGTCGACTTCGTCGATGAACCAACGATCTCGATTACCTTGTAGACATGGTCAGACACGTCGTCCTCCAATACGGGTTCAGTTGGGTGGGCCAGCCGGCGCCCTCTTCGTCAGAGACCACGCGATGATCAACACCACGAGCACCGCGCAAACGAGCGCCATCACGATCTGAGCGCCGACCGCCAGGTCGAACTGGAAGCCGCCCTGAGTTGTGAACATCGGGATCAGGCGCGACAGCGTCCCGCCGAGCCCCACGAGCGCGAAGACGCCCGCGGCAATAGCGCCAACGGTCGGCCGCTTCGTGGCAACGAGACCGCACACGCCGATCACGACGCCAAAGAAACTTGGGATCAGCGCCGTCACGCTCGCCATCCCTGACGCGAGGTAGCCCACCACGCCGAGGGCGATGAGGACAACAGCAGCCGTGACGATGAGCTTAGACATCTTCGCCTCCGTTACATTGTAGGCCACGACGAAGCTGGCTCAGCCCCCGGCAGCAGCAGAGATGACACAATGCCTACGACCTGCAACAGGTGCGGCTACGACCTGACTGGCCTCCCACCAGGGTCTCCCTGCCCCGAGTGCGGGGAGCCACCATTCTCGTCGGGATCACGCCTGCGCCCGGGCATACGGAACGTCCTCATCATCGTGAGCATCCCCGGATCACTGATCGCCTGGTGGATTGTCGGCTTTGTCCTGGAGCAGGGCTTTCGCACACTCGGATGGGTAGACGCATCCGCGCGCGCTGCAATCGACGGCACGCCCATTGCCTTCTACTGGTGCGGCGTGGTCCCGCTCGTAGTCATCGGAGCCCCCATCCTGACCTGGCGCCTCACAAGGCCCCGCCCTCGACGCTAGGCTCACACCAATGAAAGCCATCCGTTCCCACTATGTCCTCGCGGTGCCCGACCTCGCGCGATCGCGCGACTGGTACGAGCGCACCATCGGGTGCACGAGCGAAGAGGTCGACCCGGGCAACTGGGTGTTCTGCACATGCGATAACGTCGTCTTCATGCTCGGGCGCTGCCCCGATGCCATCCCTATCCCCGACCTGGGTGACCACCAGTACTTCGCGTACCTCGTCGTCGACGATGTCGATGCCTTCCACGAGCGGGCCGCCCGCGAAGGCGCGGACATCATCAAGCCACCCCGCGATGAGCCCTGGGGCATGCGCGAGATGGCCCTGCGCACCGCCGATGGCCACCGCATGATGATCGCCACCAACCTCGAAGCAGGGTCTGAAGGCTGACTCATTGTGGCGATGGACCCCACCCAACGCGGGCTCCTCATCGCGGCCGTCGGCCCGGTCGCCGTGGTCGGCGCCTGGGCCATCACGTTCGGGCTGTCGCGCCTGTTCTGGGCGATGGACTGGGTAGACGCGTCGGGCCGCGCCGCGGTCGGCAACGTGCCCCTCGTATTCCTGCTCTTCATGGTGGCGCCGGTGCTGCTCCTCGTGGCGCCGGTGTTGACGTGGTGGTTCACCCGGAGGCGCTGACCCCATCCCATCCCACTCAGCCGTATGCTGTTGCCATGAACGCCCTCCAGAAACTCCGCCAGGTCACCGACGACCTCCCCAAACAACTCGGCCCCAAGGCCGAGAACGACGCGTGGGGCCTCGCGGGCCGCCTCCTGAGCCGCATGCCCGCCGACAAGCGCGAGGCCGAGCGCGTCGTCACCGAGCGCGACCACGCGGGCCTCGATGCCCTTGTGCGCAAGCTCGAGAACCCGCAGGAGATCGAAGAGAAGAACGCCGCGTTCGATGCGAAGGTCGACGCGGTCACGCAGGACCAGATGAACGATGCGCTCCGCGCCTTCCGCAAGCGCCTCAAGCTGGGCCGCCTCGCCGACGAGTCAAAGCTCGGCGGGCGCTACACGTCGGGAGGCCACAAGTCGAAGATCGACGCGATCGTCCCGCCGAGCGACTACCCCAAGGAGGTCTGGGCGGCGCTGGTCAAAGCGGGCAGGCTCGAACACACGGGGCACGGCTTCTACGCCGAGCCGGCCAAGTAGCACGCCACGTCAGCGCAGCATGCGCGTCATGATCCCGCTGATCACCCCGCTCCGCTTGCTGGGCACAGCATCGCCGGCGCCCACCGTCTCCATGTGCGTGCACATGCCCTTGGGGTCGGTCCGCGCGATCACCGCGGCCGCGGTGGTCGAGAACCGCTCGATCGTCAGCTCCGGCGCGAGCGACACATAGAGCTTCTCCACACCCCCCACATTCTCCGCCGCCCGCAGCATCGCATCGCGCCAGCTCGCATCCGCAGACAGCTCGCCCACGAACACCGGGATCACGCGGTCCCCCGTGCGGTCCCCGATGTTCTGCGCCGCTTCCATCGCGGCGCTCGCCTCCTCGCCCCACGCGCGGAAGAACACGTAGAGCCCCGCCGGCCCCGATTCATGGTCGGCGAACTCGATCGGCGTGCGGAGCGGGCCGCCGCCGCCGACCAACGACTCCGCGGCGCTGAGCTGCATGGGGGGCATCCGCCGCCCCTCGGTGCTGTCGCCCGGGAACGGGACGATCCGGCTCACCTTGGTCTCACGCTCGCGCCCCTCGAGGTTCAGCTCCAGGGGCCCGAGCTCGCCCGCATCGATGGGCGTGACCGTCAACTCGAGCCGGCGACCATCGTCATCGTTGAAGTTCACGATGAGCGATGACAAGCGCGACGTCTCCGCGTCCACCCACATCTCGAGCGACACCCCGCTCTCCCCAACGCCGAGCAGGCGCACGCCGCGCCCATCGATCCGCCCCTCGACCCACTCCACGCCGAGCGTGTAGGGCGTGGGCGATGACAGGTCCTCATCGCCGAGCAGCAGCGCCGCCTGCGGCGACGGGATCGGCGGCAACGACCTCCTGAGTAGATCAAGCGCCCCCTGCCCGGGAGCGGGATCGAAGCGAACGTATCGGCTCAGCTGCTGGGCATGCGCGACGACCACTGCATCGTCCCGGCACCACACGTGCAGGCTGCCAAGCTCGAGCCTGACGCCGCGCCCCGTGCCGCTCCGGAAGATGTACTCGCCCCGCGTCTGGGCAAACCCATCGGTCACCCTGACCACCACCCGCTCGGCAACGGGCTCGCTCTCGTACGCGCCCTGCATATCGCTCAGCACGATCTGCGGCGAGATGGCCAGCCGCTCGCCCTGTCGCGCACCCGCGGGCCCAACCGCAACACAAAGCAATGCCCCAAGGGCGACGAGGAAACGTGTGTGCATCGTGCTCATGGCTCAGCGTAGGCCGTCGCGGCCCCTCCTAATCCGGCAAGCAACTGCGACACCGTCCGATCGAGCACCGGGTGCCGCGTATCGGGGGCGATCGTCGCCAACGGGGCGAGCACGAACGCCCGCTCGTGCATCCGCGGGTGCGGGATCGTCAGCCCCGCCTCGTCGATCACCCGATCCCCGAGCAGCAACAGGTCCAGGTCGAGGGTGCGAGGCCCCCACCGCTGCTCGGATCGGCGCTCGCGCCCACACTCGCGCTCGATCCGCAGCAGGTGCCCGAGCAGTTCCCGCGCACCGAGCCCAGTCCGCACCACCGCCGCCCCGTTCAGGTAGCGCCCCTGCTCGCCGGGCCCGATGGGATCTGTCTCAATGGGCTCCGCGAACGCGGCCAACTCGGACTCGGGAAGCCCCGCGAGCCCGCGGCGCGCGTGGTCGAACGCCGCGAGGCGGTCCCCGAGATTCGATCCGATGGCGATGCAGGCGCGTTCCACGCGGGATCCTAGGTGGACCCCAAAGCAAACGACGCCGGGCTGAGCCGGCGTCGCAAGGTTCACTGATCGGACAAGGGCGGGCTATTCCGCCGCTTCTTCGAACTCACGCTCGCGGTGCTGCATCTGGGCCTTGAGCCTCGCGAGGATCGACGAGTGCATCTGGCTCACGCGCGACTCGGACAGGTCGAGCGTCGCACCGATCTCCTTCATCGTCATCGACTCGTAGTAGTAGAGGATCACGATCAGGCGCTCGGCGCGGGACAGCCCCTTGGTGAGCAGGCCCTTCAGATCACGCCGCTGGATCTCGGACAACGGGTTGGTCAGCCGCTCATCCTGCAGGACGTCGATCTCGCGGACCTCCCGGCTGCCGTCCGACTGGTACCGCTGGCGCGACAGGCTCGACATGCTCGCGGCACGCCCGTCGCGGATGATCTTCTTGACCTCCTCGTCGTCCTCGCCAAGCTGGCCCGAGATCTCGTCTTCCGTGGGGATGAAGCCGTTGGTCACGCGCAGGTTCTCACGCACCCGGTCGACCCGCGAGCTGCGGTGACGCACCAGGCGCGGAACCCAGTCCATCGAGCGGAGGTGGTCGAGGATCGCGCCGCGGATGCGCGGGGCGCAGAACGTCTCGAACTTGACACCGCGCTCGAGGTCGAACCCCGCGATCGCGTCCGCGAGACCGAACATGCCCGCCTGGATCAGGTCGTCCAGGTCGACCTCGTCCGGGAGCCGCGTGTAGATGCGCTCCGCGTTGTAGCGGACGAGCGGGAGGAACCGCTCGAGCAGGTAGTTGCGGAGTTCCTGCGTGCGCTCTTCGCGGTACTGGCGCCAGAGCTCGTTGATCTCGATGGCGTCGAAGGGAGAAGCGACGCGCGTCGCGGTCGCCTGGCTCGACAAGCCCATCCCGCTCATCCTGCGGCTGCTGGTCGAAGCTGCTCTCATGGTCTACTCCTTGACCGTCTTGTCGGCGTGCCGTCCATCCGTGGGACACCCGCCGGGAACTATACAAACTTTTCCAAGTGTCAACCGGGTTCGACCGCAACGTCGTCGGTCACGGGTCGATCGGTCGGTGCCCCACTCGGGGCCGGACGCTCCTCCGCGTACTGAGCAAGGCGCTCTCGAACCGCGGCGCGACCCGCCGCGCCAATCGCGATCCCCGCGAAGAAGCATGCGCCCATCGCGACAAGCCCCCGACTCAACACCCACGATGCCTCGCCCCCCGTGACGAGCCCGTTCACCACCGCCACCACGAACCCCGACAGCGCAAAGCACGCCGCCACCCCTCGCACCCCGATCTGGGGTTTCAGAGCAATCTCGATGTCCGGCGGCGTGTGTGTCATAGCCCCTGCTCAATGCTCCTCGACCCGATCCTGAGGCGAAACGCGCAGCACAACCGGGTTGCGCCCCTCCACGGAACGTCTGCGAGGCCTGCGACGCCTGTGCGTTCGCGCGGCCCCTCACAGCCCACCTCCGCCGCAAACGGGGTGCCATTGCGCCTGCAGGCGGCTCATCATCCGCCCGAGAGACCGCCGATCGACCCGATCGACGCGGTTCGACCGCACCGGCGCCGTCACGATGTCATCACGCCCGATGTGGTGCTCGATCGTGGCACGCAGGCGCCGCCGCTGGGCCCTGTCCACACCGCCTGCACCGATCACGACCACCCCAAGGGGCACGTTGAGCCGCTGACCGGCGACCCAGCGCACCAGCGCGAGCCCCTCGCCAAGGTCGCGCGGGCCATCGCCGATCGCCACCACAACCCGCGCCGCCCCCCGGATCATCTGAACAGCCGCCTGGTCGGGGGCTTGCGTTTCCATCACCGCGTGCCGGGCCACCTTGCGGAGGCATCGCGCCACCCTGCTGCGCGTCTCACCAACCGACTGAGGTGAAAGCACCAGTGTCTCGCAGGCGGCCGATGCCCCGCCCTCGGGCGCCACGGTGTCCGCCGGGTCGCCCGCCATGCGCCGCAGACGCGCCGCCTGGTCCGAGCCGTCCGCGCGCTTCACTTCGACGATCTGAGTAGCGCCCTGGCCCTGCTTCATCACGCCGCCCCCCTGTCGAGCACGAGCTCCGCAAGCCGGCTCGCATCGCCCGCCTCGATGTCATCCGGCACTTCTTGCCCCGTGGTCACGAAGCTGAGCGACGTGTTGAGTTTGGTGGTCACGTCGAGCACGACCCCGAGGCTGACCGCCTCGTCGAGCTTGGTGAAGATGACGTGGTCGGGACGGAGGGCCGCGAAGCTCTCCGCCGCCGCGTGCATCACGCTCCCGCTCGACGTGCTCGAGAGCACGAGGTGCGTCGTGTGCGGCCTGGCCGCCCCCAGGATGTCCTTGAGTTCCGAGATGCGCCCCTTGTCGCGCGGCGAGCGCCCCGCGGTATCAACGAGGATCACGTCACAGTCCGCCAGGCTCTCGCACGCCGACCGCATCTCGCTGGGCGTCATCGCGACCTTGAAGGGCACGCCGATGATCGTCGCGTAGGTGCGGAGCTGATCGACCGCCGCGATGCGGTAGGTGTCCGATGTGATGAGCCCGACGCGCTTGCCGTGGCGCAGGCGGTAGGTCGCCGCGAGCTTCGCGAGCGTCGTGGTCTTGCCCACCCCTGTCGGCCCAACGAGGGCGATCGTCTGGGGCCGCCCCTCGGGCGAACGCTCCGGCGCGCTCAGGCTCCCCGAAACGGGGATGTACCGCGCTAACTGTCGGAGCACCGCCCGGCGCACCATCTCGTTGTTCTGGAGTTCGAGCCGCGTCAGGTCGTCGCGCACCGCACCCGCAACCCGATCGGCAAGCTCATCAGACACATCCGCCTCGATGAGCTTGCGGTAGTACTCGAACAGCGCATCGGGCATCGAGGGCTCGCGGACGCCCCTCGTCGAGCGGAGTACCTGCCCCATCATCTTCTTGATGGAATCGAGTTCACCGTGCCACTCGGGCGTTGGAGCGCTGGCCGCGTGGAGTTCAGGCTTGGGCGCGGCACTCGCGATGATGTGCCTCGCGAGCGCCCGCTCTTCATTCTGCGCGGGCGGAGCGGCCGCGACCTCGCGACGCGAGGGCAGGACCGCCGATGGCTCAGGCGCCGCGACAGGGGTCGGGCGGTAGGTCAGCGCAGGGCTCGTGGTGGCGGGCTTGGCCACGCCCCGAGTCGGGCGAGGGTGGCGCGGCTCCGCCGGGCCGTCCGACGCCGTGATCTCCGTGTAGGCCTTCCCGGGCAGCCCGAGCACACCCCTGACCCGCGCGGTCCGGGTGTGGAGGATCACGGCATCAGCGCCGAACTCCGCCTTCACCTGGGTGAGCGCTTCGCTTGCCGTCCTGGCACGAAACGTCTTGATCCGCACGTCGAAGACTCCTTCTCTCCGTACCCGCCGGCTGTCCTGGCCGGCATCAGACAGTGCGCACGACGCCCGTCCTTCTCACTCATCTACTCTTTTGTGCTACTTCTTGTGCGCACCCGCGACGCCCCCTCACCCAACACCGGCGGTCTCGGGCAGTTCAACAAGCCCACGTGACTCGAGCTCCACCTCGCGCGTGATCTCGTTGTACGCCAGCACCACCACGTTCGGGATGAACGGGTCGAGCAACTGACGCACCTGCGCCCGCACCTGGGGCGATGCGATGACCACGGGCGCGAGCCCTGAGGCGATCACCCCCTCGAGAGCCCGACCGACCTGCGACGCCACGAGCCGTGCCGCGTCCGCGGGCATCGCCAGGCTGCTCCCCGCTGGTGAGCGGTCGATGTACCCGTTCACGAAGTCCTCCAGCGCCGGGTCGAGCGTGACGCAGACGATCCGCATCCGCCCTCCCGGTTCCAGCGGGTCGGCCGGCTGCGCATGGGTCGCGCAGATCGACCGGCGCAGCGCATTCCGCACGTACTCCACGAGCACATCCGTGTCCTTGGTCCGCGGGGCCCAATCCGCGAGCGTCTCCACGATCGTCTCGAGGTCGCGGATGGGCACGCCCTCGCCAAGCAAGCCCTGGAGCACCTTCTGGAGCTCACCGGGCGAGACCACGCCGGGGATCGCCTCCTCGACGAGCTTGGGCGCACGCTGCTTGAGCTGCTCGATCAGGTTGTTGACCTCTTCGCGCGTCAGCAGCTCGTCCGCGTGGCGCTTGACGACCTCGAGCAGGTGCGTCGTGAGCACGCTCGTCGGGTCGACCACCGTGTAGTTCAGCGTCTCGGCCCGCCCCTTGAGCTTGGGGTCGATCCACCACGCCGCCAGACCGAACGCGGGCTCGACGGTCTCTACCCCCTGGATGGGCCCCGTCGCGACCCCCGAGTCCATCGCGAGCAGGCGCGCCGGGTCGACCTCCGACGTCGCCACGGTGTTGCCACGCGCCTTCACGTTGTAGCGGTTGGGCGCGAGCGTCATGTTGTCGCGGATGCGCACGGGCGGCATGACAAAGCCCATCTCCGCCGCGAGTTGGCGCCGGATCGCGCTGATGCGATCGAGCAGCTCGCCACCCGAGTTGGCATCGACCAGCGGGACGAGCCCGTACCCGATCTCGAGTTCAAGCGTGTCGACCTTGAGCAGCTCCTCGACCTGGGGCGCCTGAGCAGCTTCGGTGCTCGCTTCCACTCGTGCCTCCTCTGCGCGGACGTGGGCGGCTTGGGCGGTGCGTGTGGTCCGCACGCCGAAGAACCCGATTGCGCCAACGAGGATCGCGAGTGTGAGGAGGGGCACCGTCGGCAGCGGCGTCAGCGCGAGCATCCCGATGAAACCCGACGTGATAAACAGCGCGGGCGGACGGCTCGAGAGCTGCGAGGTCAGCTCATCGCCAAGCGTGGCCCGCGAGCCCGACCGCGTCACGATCAGCGCCGCGGCCAACGAGATCACAAGCGATGGGATCTGCGAGGCAAGCCCATCGCCGATCGTCAGGATGGTGAACACGCGGGCCGTCTCGCCAGCGTTCCACCCCTTCTCGATCGCGCCGATCGCGAAACCGCCCGCGATGTTGATCACCGTGATGATGATGCCCGCGACCGCATCGCCCCGCACGAACTTGCCCGCACCGTCCATCGCCCCGTAGAAGTCCGCTTCGGCCCGGATCTCCTCGCGCCGGCGCCTCGCCTCGTCGTCATCGATGATGCCAGCGTTGAGGTCGGCGTCGATCGCCATCTGCTTGCCGGGCATGGCGTCGAGGGTGAAGCGCGCCGCGACCTCGCCGATACGCGTCGCGCCCTTGGTGATCACCACGAACTGCACGATCACCAGGATCAGGAAGATGATCACCCCGACAAACATCGATCCGCCCGCGACAAAAGAACCGAACGCCGAGATCACCTTGCCCGCGACCCCCAACGCCTGTTCGGGCGACGATGCATCCGCCGTCAGGATGAGCCGGGTCGACGCCACATTGAGCACCAGGCGGAGGAGCGTCGTCGCGAGCAGGAGCGACGGGAACACAGAGAAGTCGAGCGGGCCATCCATATACATGGTGGTCATGAGGATGATGACACCGATCGAGATGTTCGCTGCGATCAGGATGTCCATCATCACGGGCGGCAGCGGCACGAGCAGCACCGCGAGCAGCATGATGAATGAGAGCGGGATCAGGATCGCGCGGTGGCGCTGCACGAAGAGCACCCACGACGGGTTCGGTCGGTCGAGCATCGACATGGCTTAGTCTCCCCCACTCACGCCGTGGCCCCCGCCGCCTCGGCCGCCGCCTGCGCCGCGCGCCCCTCGAGGCGGTACACGTACGCCAGCACCTCCGCGACCGCCTCGTAATGCTCGGGGCGGACCGACTGCCCCACCTCGATCTCCCGGTAGATCGCCCGCGCGAGCGGCGGACGCTCCACGATCGCGATCCCGTGCGCCTGCGCGATGTAGCGGATCTTCATCGCCATGTAGTCGGCGCCCTTCGCGACGACGCGCGGCGCAGCGCCCTCGTCGGCGCGGTAGCGCAACGCGACCGAGAAGTGCGTCGGGTTGGTCACCACGACATCCGCCCGAGGCACATCCCGCTCGAGCCGCTGCATCGCCATCTCGCGGGCCATGCGCAACCGCCGCTGCTTCACGTCCATGTCGCCCTCAGCCGACTTCCGCTCGTCCTTCACCTCCTGCTTGGTCATCTTCATGTCCTGCGTGTTCTGCCACTTCTGGTAGGCCAGATCGAGCAGCCCCAACACGAACAGGATCGCGAGCGTCCAGATCGCGACGATCAACAGGATGCGGGCCGCCTCGACCAGCGCCTGAGGCAGCGTCAGCAGCGACAAGCCCACGATCTTGTCCATCTGCACCCGGACCGCCAGGAAGATCACCACACCAATCGCAGAGAACTTCAGGACGTCGAGCCCGCCCCGCACCGCGCTCCGCTTCGAGAACAGCTTCGCGGCCCCCTTGACCAGGTTGAACTTGTCGAGCTTCGGCTGGATCGCCTTGGGCGAGAGCATCACACCGACCTGCAGCGCATGGGCAACGTACGCCACGCCGACCATCGCGATCATCACGGGCACGACCGCCCCGAGCCCGTTGCGGAGCAGCGCCCACGATCCGGGCCCGAGCCGCTGCGGCTCGCTCCCGACCCCGATCGCATCGGGCGACAGCCCCTCGCGCATGAGCAGGAACCCCGCGCGGAGCAGCCCGTCGATCACCGCGACCATCGCGATCACCGCGCCCGTGAGCACGATCGCGGACGCGAGGTCCGTGCTCTTGCCGACCTGCCCGCGCTGTCGCGCTTCCTGGCGCCTGCGCTCGGTCGGGGCTTCGGTTTTCTCACCAAGGCTCTCCGCCACGCCGCCCCCTACTCAACCCCACCGAGCGAGACCGCCCAGCCCTGGACCTCTTCGATCGCCGCCCCCACACCGCCCCACACCGCCTCCGCGGTCATGGGCAGCGCCGCGATCAGCACCGACAACCCGACCAGGATCCGGATCGGGAACCCGAAGCTCATGATGTTGAGCGACGGCACCGTCTTCATAATGAACCCCATCGCCACGTTCTCGACAAAGATGATCGCGAGCACGGGCATCGAGATCCGCGCTGCGAGGTCGAACCCCGCGGTCAACATCCCCACGAGCGGATCCAGCGGCGCCGCGCTGAGCGCGAAGCCGCCGATGGGCACGTTCTGGAACGTGAACACGATCGACCCGAACATCACCTCGATACCACCAAGCCCAAGGAACGCCGCCAGCGCGAGCACGTAGAGCAACTGGCCGAGTTCGTTGCCCTCGATATCCGATGCGGGGTTCACGACCTGCGCGATACCAAGCCCGATCTGTTGCCCCATCACGACGCCCGCGAGTTGCACGGCGATCATCGGCATCGCCGCCATGAGGCCGATCGACGCCCCGATCACCATCTCGCCCGCGAACAACGGCGCAAGCGACAGCAGGTCGAGGCGCCCCAGCACGGGCTGGGACGGGAGCGTCGCGTTGACCGTGGGGTAGACCGCGGCCGTCATCGCAACCACCAGCAGCACCTTGACGAGCCGCGGGCAGGCCCTGCTCGACAGCACGGGCGCCGTCACAAACAGCCCCGCGATCCGCGCGAGCACCCCCACGAACACGGGCACATGCGGCAGCACAAGTTCCATCAACAGCGTGCCCACGGGCGAGCGTCCCTCAGGTGAGATCAAACATCCACGAGGCGAAGTCCACCAGGCGCGACGCGATCCACGGCAGCAGCGCGATCGCCACGGTCGTCATCGCGAAGATCTTGGGAACGATCGTGAGCGTCTGCTCCTGGATCTGGGTGATCGACTGCAGGATCGAGATCGCGAGGCCGATCAGGATCCCCGCGGTCAGCACCGGCGCGCTGATCTTGAGCGCGACAAGCAGCGACTCGCGCACCAGGTCCACCGTCGCATCGTCAATCGGCATCCTTGCCTCCTTGTTCCCACGCGCTCCGCGCGGGCGTCGCTCTCACACCCTTGCTAGCCCACCTGGGCGACCGTCTGCATCAGGCTCCCCACCACCAGGTTCCACCCATCCGCAAGGATGAACAGCAGCAGCTTGAACGGCATGCTGATCAAGGGCGGCGGGAGCATCATCATCGACATCGAGATCAACAGGCTCGCGATGACCATATCGATCACAAGGAACGGCAGGTACACCTTGAACCCCATCAGGAACGCGATCTTGAGTTCCGAGAGCATGTACGCGGGGATCAGCGCCATCGTGTCGACGTCCGCCCGCGTGAGCGACTCGGGCTCGGACGTGTCGACGCCCTGCTGCTCGAGCACCATGTAGAGGCTCGACCAGTCGCCGGTCGCCTCGATCTGAGCGAACATGTAGTCGCGGATTGGCTGCTTCGCGCGGTCCCACATCTCGAGCTGGTTCTTGATCTCACCCCTCTGGTAGGGCGCGATCGCCTCCTCGTGGATGCGCTTCATCGTCGGCGCCATGACCATGAACGTCATGAACAGCGCCAGCGCCGTCACGACCTGCGCGGGCGGCATCGACGCGGTGCCCATCGCCTGGCGCACGAGCCCGAGCACGATGATGAACCGCACGAAACAAGTACACATCACCATGACCGCGGGCACGAGCGTGAGGACCGTCAGCAGGACGATGATGTTGAGCGCGCCCGAGAGCCCGCCCTCGAACCCCGGGATCGCCTCCGCCGCCCCATCCACGATCGAGAGGGGCGTGAGAGCGCCGCCGTCGCCAGCGGCGGTCACCTCAGGCAGTAGCGCAACCTCGGGCGTGCTCCCTGGCGATGGCGGCCCGACCTGCGCCCGCGCGCCCACCGAGCAGACACCCATCACCACCGCGCTCACCACCACAAGCAACGCTCGGAGTCTCACGCGCTGACCCCCCGCATCTGTCGGATCGCCTCGCCCACCGCCCTGTCGTGCGCCGAGCCGCTCGCCTTCTGCGCCGCGTGGCGCGCCTGGTGCACCGGCGCCTGGTCGTCCGCCCCGCCGCCACGCTCCACCTGGCGGAGCAGGTCGTTGAACCGCGCGGTCATGCTCTCGCCCGCGTCGTCGTCGGCCTGCGAGATGATCGATGCGACCGACTCCGCATCCGTGATCTCCGAGAGCGGGCGGAACCCCCCCGCCCCTTGCGAGAGCAACAAGACACGCCTGTCCACACGGAGCAGCACCAGCGTCTGCGCACGCGAGACCGGGTAGCGAGCGAGCACCTCGAGAAGGCCCGACGGCGCACGCCCACCGGCACCGAGTTGCGCTCGGATCGATCCGCTGCGAGCACTCATGTTCCCGATGAGGATCCGGAGCAGCAGCGCCAGACCAAGGACGACGCCAAGACCAACCATCGATCGCACGAGCCACCCGTTGTTGCTTGGAGCCGACGCCCGCTCATCGGCGCCCGAGCCCGACCGCGCCGGGGGCTGCCCGAGCCGGCGCGATTCCGAGGGAGGCACGGGCGTCGCATCCGGAGCGGCGTGCACCTCCGCCTCGCCCGTGCCCGCCGGAGAGACCGGCCCCATGCCCACGACGGGCGGCGCCGCCGTGAGCACGACGCACGTGGCGAACACACCGCACGCCACCCCGCGCGACCACCCCACTTAGGCGCCCTTCCTGGACAGCTCGCCGCCGACCTGGGCGCTCGGGTCGAGGATCTCACTCACGCGCACGCACAGGTTCTCGTTGAGGACAAGCACCTCGCCCCGCGCGACCTGCCGCCCGTTCACGAAGATGTCCACCGGATCGCCCGCGAGCTTGTCGAGTTCCACGACCGAGCCATCGCCCAGTCGCAGGACCTCCTCCACCGACATCCGCGTGCGCCCAAGCTCGATCGTGACACGCAGGGCGACGTCCGAGATCAGGCTCACATCCTTTGTTGCGACCTCGTGCTTCGGACGCGTGAGCGATGGCAGGTCCATCGGGGTCGCGCCGTCGGTGGACGTCGCGCCCGCCCCGTCGTCGCGTGGCGGGGGCTCATCCTCCGATCCGTTGATCTCCCCGAGCGCCGCGGACACCGCGTCGAGAGCCGACGCCGCGAGCTCCTCCGCTTCGGCCGAGCCCGGAGCATTCTCTGTGGCTTCGTCACCACCGCCCGCCTCGGCGTCCGCCTCGGGGACAGGTTCGGACTCGACGGGCTCGGTCGAACCCGCGCCTGAGTCCTCGTCCACGCCCGCGTCGCCACCCTCGTCGGGCTTGGTGTACTCATCATCCCCTGGCGCAGGAGCTGCGCTCTCCGGGGTCTGATCCTCGTTCAGATCGTCGCTCATGCCGCACTCCGTGCGCTCCCCACGGGCGTCCCGCCCGCGTGCGGCGTCCGCCGACGCTCGCCGTCACTGGAGTCGGCACTCGGCTCTCAAGCGGCTCAATAGTCCGAAGGGAAGCCCATGCATTTGGGGATGAGCACGTCCTCGATGCGCTCCTCATCCTCCGTGTTGGGCTTCTTGAAGACTCCGCTGCGCAAATACTGCACGACCTGGTTGGTCAGGGTCACCCGACCCGGCTCGTTGAAGTCCGCGTGGCGCGCATCGGACCAGATCGCACCGATCCCCGTGCGGATCTTGGCCTCGTGCTTGGCGAGCTTCGTCTCGACCTCTTCCTGGTAGCGCTGCTTGGTCACGATGAGCAACTCGGTGTCCCACACCCAGAGCCGCCCCTCCTTGTTGTTGACGAACCGCTCGTTGAGGACCGGGATCTCGACAAGGTCGTCCCCCGGGTCAGAGTTGCCCTGCAGACCAAGCTCGCCGCCGTGTACGGGCGATGGGCCGCCGAGGAACATCATCACACCGACCACACCACCCGCCTCGACGAGCATCAACAGCGCCACCGCAAGGATGGTCTTGAGCGGGAGCCCGCCCTTCGTCGATGCCGCCTCGACCTTCGTTGCCTCTTCGCTCATCTCGCCACCCCCAGACCTCGGGAGCGCGCCCTGATTCGGCGCACCTTGTTCCCCGCTGGAAGGGGTCGGCGCATCACCCCGCCGGGTTCACCCCGTCAGGCTGACCGGCGCCCCCTGGGGGGCCGTCTGTCCCGCCCGGCACGATTTGTTCGGTCATGATGACATCCACACGCCGGTTATCGGCCTGCTCCTCGAGAGAGTACGCCAACTCCTTGAGCGGGCGCGAATCCCCGTACGCCTCGGGCACGAGCGTGTCGGGGTTGAGGCCTCCCTCGTTCACGAGCAGGTCGAACACAGAGCGCGCCCGCGCGTACGACAGGTCCATCGGATCGCTGTACGCGCTGCCCTCCCCGCCCTCCGAACTCGCTGCATGTCCACGGACGCTGATCCGATTCCGCCGCCCCGCGAGCAGTTTCGCCGCCTGAAGAACCCGGCTCCGACCCTCCGCCGACAGCTCAACCGCGTTGTGCGCAAACAGTGACCCACCTCCGATCGTGAAGACCATGCCCTCGGGCGTCTTGCTCACCTTCGACTGCTTGCCGTGGATGCCCTTGCTCGACGCCTCCGAGACCTTGCTCTCCTTGAGGCTCTCGTTTGCCAGCGTCTCGAGCTGCTCGATCATCGAGCGCAACGGCGGGTCGTCGGTCGGCATGACGCCCACGCCACCGGAGTAGCCAAACGCCTCCTTCACCGCGGTGATGACGCGCTGGTACTCGTGCTCCTTCTTCAGTTCGCTGAACGCCGCGAGCAGGATGAAGAAGCAGAGCAGGAGCGACATCATGTCCCCGTAGGTCACCACCCACTCGGGGACGCCCGGCGCCGCCTTCTTCGCTTTCTTGGCCACGCCGAGAGCCCCCCCGCTACGCGGCCTGCCTCATCTCGCCCTCGTCCTCACCGCCCTCAGTCCTTTGGGCGGGCGGGAGATACGTCAGCAGCTTCTGCTCGACCACACGTGGGTTGTCGCCCGACTGGATCGACATCACACCCTTGATGATGATCATCTTCACGAGGTACTCATCATCGCTCAGCATGGCGAGCTTGTCAGCCAGCGGGAGGAAGACCACGTTCGCAATGATCGCGCCGTAGAGCGTCGTGAGCAGGGCCGCCGCCATGCCCGCGCCGATCGACGACGGGTCGGACATGTTCGCGAGCATCGCCACGAGCCCGACGAGCGTCCCGATCATGCCGAACGCCGGCGCATAGCGCCCGAGGGTGTCGAACATCATCTTGCCAGCGCCGTGGCGCGTGC
Organism: Phycisphaerales bacterium; assembly: GCA_965228605.1. GTDB lineage: Bacteria > Planctomycetota > Phycisphaerae > Phycisphaerales > UBA1924. Next base: position 663,093 of record OZ245825.1, on the reverse strand, counting down.
ACATGTTCTCGAGCTCCGCTTCCATGATCTGCTCGATCAGTTCGGGGTCCGTGCCGTCGACCGCCATCTTGATGCCCGTGATGAGGAGCGGGTCCTCCATCTCGTCGGTCATGCCCTCGAGGGCCAGGATGCCGTCGCGCCGGGCGACCTCCGCGAACCGCACCATGTCCTTGATGACCTTCGCCGGGTTGCCCGACGGCTTGCCCAGCGCCCGCTTGAGCACCGCGGGCATCTTCAGGATCTTCGCGAACGGGATGGCGGTCAGCAGCGCCGCGATCGAACCGCCGAACACGATAATCCCCGACATCGGGTCGATGTACGCGCCGATCGACCCGCCCAGCAGGACCGCGATCAGGATCAGCACGTTGCCCAGGATGACACCGCCGAGGGTGATGGGGTCCATCATGCGCTCCAGCAGGCCTGCGCACTACGCGCACGCCTCTCAGGACTATCGACGCGCCACGAGGCTCCCTTGATGCGACCCGCCCGCTCACGTGCGCGCGAGCACCCCCCGCAACAGGCGGCCGTACTCCACCGCGCGCTCCACGACGTCGTCCACCTGGTCCCGCACGAGCATCGTGTCGCCCGTCGTCAGGCGGATCGTCGTGTCGGGCGTCGCCTCGACGGTCTTGATCAGTTCCGCGTTGAGCACGAACCGCTCCCCGTTGAGCCTCGTCAGCACGATCATGGCAGCCCCTTCCGCTAACGGACGATCGCGATGAGCTGCTGGAGCAGCTGGTCGCTCGTCGTGATCACACGCGACGCCGCGGAGTACCCGGTCTCGGTGAGGATCATGTTGATGAACTCTTCGGAGAGGTCCACGTTGGACTGCTCGAGCGCCCCACCGAAGAGCTGGCCATTCCCGAACTCCCCCGGGGGCGCGATCACGGGTGTGCCCGAGTTGGGCCCGACCTGCCACAGCGCCCCGCCGTTGTCCACGAGCCCCTCCGGGTTCGTGAAGCCCGCCATGACCACCCGCCCGATCGTGCGCGTCAGCCCGTTCGAGAACCCACCCGTGATCACCCCGTCCTGGCCCACGCCGAAACTCGTGAGCAGGCCAAACGGCGCGCCGTCCTGCTCCACCGCCGCGAACGTCGAACCCCCGCTCAGCGTCGCGAGCGACGTGACGTTCGTCCCCGTCCCGTCGAACACCACCTCGAACCCGAGCGGCGCCGCGGCCCCGCTCCCCTGGCGGTCTACCTCCACGCTGATCGAAGGCCCGCTCGTGAGCTGCCCGAAGCTGTCGAACGTCACCATGGGCACCGACTCGTCGAACGTCCCCGTGCGATCACCCGCCTCGAGGTGGACCGCGAGGTCCGAGTCGTCGCCCGCGTGCACAAACGCACGCCACTGCGTCCCCGAGTCATTGCGCGCCGCGAGCACCATCGTCACGTCAACGCTCACGGGCGAGCCAAGCGAGTCGTACACGATGAAGGTCGTGCGCACCGACTCGCCGTTGGCCGACGCGGTCTTGTCGATCGTGAACGGGTGCGCCTCCACCGACCCCGTCGCCGCGTCGGTCAGCACGATGTCGTCGGGCGTGAGGGTGATGTCGTTCATCTCCCCGAAGTTCCCCGTGAACGTGATCACCCCCGTCGCGCCGTCCACCGCGAACGAGCCGGGCTCGGGCATCGCGGGGTCGGCGCCACCCTCGGGCACGACGCCCAGCGCCAACTGCAGGAACCCGAGCAGGTCCGCCACCGTCGATGCGGCGTCGATCGTGAAGGTCGCATCGGGCATGGTCTTGCCACCCCGCGCTGCCCCAGAGATCGTGATCGTGTCGTCCACGTCCATGTTCCCGCCATCGATGGCCGTCAGGAGCGTCGTGTCGGAGATCGGCCCGCCCGCAGTCAGGGCGCCGAACGTCAGCTCCGCGCCGCCCACCGCCAGGTCGCCATCCGCATCCAGGTTGCCGCTCATGAAGACGTTGTCGGTCTCCTCCGCGAGCGTGAGCGATCCGAGCGGGATCGACACATCGGTCAGCACGCCGTCCACGATGTCGAAGTTGTCATCGACCGCGTACCCCTGGAGCTTCTCCCCCGTGATGGTGACCATCTCGTTGCGCGAGTTGAGCTGGAACGAGCCCGTCCGCGTGTAGAGCTGCTCGCCCCCGCGATCAACGACAAAGAAGCCCTGCCCCTCGATCGCCAGATCAGTCGAGACGCCAGTCACCGCGATCGCACCGTTGGAGAAGTTGCGCTGCGTCCCTGCCACCGTCACGCCAAGCCCCACCTGGAGCGGGTTCGTGCCGCCCGAGTTCCCCGAAGGCGGCGTCCCGAGCCCAAGCGTCTGCGAGAACTGCGGCGCGAACAGCATGCGGTTGCTCTTGAACCCCGACGTGTTCACGTTGGCGATGTTGTTACCGATCACCTCGAGACGGGCGGCGCTCACGTTCAGCCCGGCCATCCCGCTCAACATCGCAGTCGTCGTTGCCATCGTTACTTCTCCTGAAGACCCGGCGACGCCGGGCTCGTCTCGTCCGTCTTGCCCCGCCCGCGCCTATCGGCCGCGAGGCCTGCCCTGCGCCCGAGCGCTTCGAGCGATGCGAGCGGGGCCTGCCCCGGTCCCCTCGCATCTGGCGTGCCATGCAGGTCTTGCGCATCGCGCACCTCGATCCCCTCCGTCCCCTCCCCCTCTCCTTCGTGCATCACCGCCACCGCCTCCGCGCCCGTCACGATCACACCGGCCCCCAGGTCGCCACCGCCAACCACCTCACGCGCCGCCACGTCGAGTTCGACGGTGCGCCCGCTCAGGAACGCTACCACCCGCGCAAGCCCCGCCGACTCCGCCGCATCGCCGACGTCGCCGAGCCACGCGAGTGCCTCGCCCGACAGATCAACCATGACGCCCGCACGGACGCCCACAGCACGCCCGCTCGCCCCGCCCCGGCGCACCTCATCAAGCAGCGCATCAAACGACCGCGCCTCGAACGGGTCGCGCCGGTCCCCCACCCGCACGCCCGAGGGGCGCACGCCCGCGCCGAGCTTGCGAAGCAGGTCGCGCGCTCCGATGTGCATGGTGCCTCTCCGCGAGCGCGCCGATCAGGCGCCCTCGTCACCCTTCTGCTCATCAGGATCGGACGCATCGCCCTCCGGCGCCGCGTCGTCCTCCTCAGACGCATCATCTTCCGCCGCCGCGCCAGCTCCGCCATCGCCGTCGTCCGCCAGCCCGATCAGCGCGGGGTCGATGATCTCCGTCACGCTGTCCAGCGCCATCACCGAGCCGTCCGACAGGCTCAGCAACGAGCCCTTGTCGGTCACGAGCACGCTGTCCACGAAGCCCGCCGCCGCAGAGCCGAACTGGTCGTAGCCCGTGACGAACGCCCCGACGAGACCCGAGGCCGACGCCACTTCATTCTGGCGCACAAGCTCCTCGATGCTCGACGCCAGCGCGATATCCGACTCGATCGCCCGGATCGTGCCCAGCTGATCGAGCAGCGCGCCCGTGTCGTTGGGTGCGAGCGGGTCCTGCGCCTGGAGCTCCGTGAAGATCACCTCGAGGAACTCCTGCGACGAGAGCGTGCCAAACGCATCGCTCGACGAAGGAACCCCGCCCGTGCCACCGACTGATGATGAGATCGCCGACATACGCCGCTCCTTCAGTTACGCCTGTGCATCCACCGCGACCCGCACACGCTGGGCGAAGTCGCTCCGCGCTTCGCCCTCATCCTCATGCCGATCGCCGCTCTCCGAGCCGCCATCGTGCCTGCCGCGGCTCTCCCCATCGCTCGCGTCGTGAGACTGTTCGTCCGACTCCTGACCCCGCCCCGACCGTCCCTGGTCCTGGGCGTTGCCCTGGGGGTGCTGCTGCGCCTCCGCGCGGGCCGCCTCCGGCGCAATGTGCACCTGCAATCGATCGACGGTCAACCCCTTGGCTTCGAGCGATGACTTGAGCATGGTCACCTGCTGGGACAGCAACTCGTGTGCCTGCGCAGTACTTGCCTGCACGCGCACCCCCACGTGCGTCCCGCTCAGGTCGAGTTCGATGGTCAGCGCACCGAGTGTCGCGGGCGACAGGCGCATCACGAGCGTGCCCCCGCCCTGCTGGAGCACCGCGGACAACCCGCGCACCCCCTGCGCACCCACGTCGGTCGGCGCCGGCCCTCCCCGGCCCGTGGCCGCGCCCTGGCCCGTACTCGCCAGGTTCGCGGGCGATGGAGATTCCGGCTTGCCCGTTCCGTTCGTGGCGGGCAACTCGGCCACAAGCTTGAAGGGCGACGGTTCAGGCACCTTCCGATCACCCGAAGGCGTATCGACCTTCCGCTCGACCGATCGATCGGAGTCCCGCGCCGCTCGGGCCCCCTCCTTGGCCTCGCCCGATGCCTTCGACACCTCGCCGTCCGGCGTCGCGGAAGGGCCATCCGCCGGCTTGGTATCCCCGCCGGCACGTGGTCGCGGCCGACCCTCCGCACCGGCGCCATCGGGCGCTACGCGGCGCGCCACCGCCTCACCAGCCGTCCCGCGATCGGCACCGGCGTGCCGTCCCGACTCGCTCTTGCCAGCAACGACCGCACCTTCGCCGACGCCATCGTCGGTGCGCTCGTCGAGCACATCGCTCGTCTCCCCCTCGCCCGGCACGTCATCATCACCATCGCTCGCGCCATCCGCAGGCTCACGCCCCTGCTCGGCCGGTCGCTGCTCGTCGCCTGGCACCTCGCCCGCGGGAGCGCCCGCGCTCGCGGGCTCCCCCTCAAGCGGGGCCTGCAGGTCGTGCGCGAGGCCGACGCCCCCCTGTTCCCTGCCTAGGGCGCCCTCGAAGTCCGATCCCCCGGACCAGGCGGGCGCCGCGGGCGGTGAAGAGGACTGCGTGAACTCAAGGCGTGGGATCATCGGTAGGGGCCTCCGCGGACTCGGCAATCAAGCCGAACGTCCGCAGAGACTCCACCAAATCCGATGCCAACTGCGCATCGTTGTCCTGGATCGCCTGGATGATCTTGGTTGCCGACCGCGCATTCATCGCGTCCAGGTACGCGACCACCTGCATCTGCTCCCCCTGAGCGATGAGCTTGAGCATCATCGAGGACGCCTGATCCGCCTTCAGCGCCTCGTACGTCTTGACCGCCTTGGCAAACTGCTCATCCCCCTCCTGCTCCGCGATCCGCTCACGCATCTCCATAAACGCCTTGCGCTCCGCGGCGAACTGCTCGATGTCCGCCTCCAGGGCCGCTCGCTCCCGCGCAATCGTCTCGCGCAGGATCTGCGCATCCGCGACCATCCGCTTGGTCTGCACGTCCACAATCCGCTCGAGTTCGTCCACCACCTCGATCCGACCCTCAACTGGCACCGGCGCGACCCCGCTCCGGTCCGCCTCCGCCGCGGCCCGCGCCGCCTCCGCCTCGCGCGCCGCCGCCTCCTCGTCGAACCGCTCCTGTGCCACCGTCTTCTCGAACAGGGCCACGACCGCCCGCACCCGGTCCGCATCGACCCGGTGCGTCGCCACGAGCCACCCCAGAAGTCCCACTAGACCGAGCACGTTCACCACGGTCATGATCACCGCGATCAGCTTCAGGCTCCGCATCATCAGGCCGTCTCCTGTCCCTGCGCCAATCGCGCAGCCCTCTGGGTCCCGATCTCGTCAAGCTCCGCCGCCTCGCGCCGGCGCTCGCCCGCCGCCCACGCCGCCTCGCGCCGCTCCTTGAGCAGTTCGAGCGAACGGCGCGCCGCGGTCGCCTCGCGGAGCGTCTCGCGAGCGGTCTCGAGCCGCTTGAGCACCCCCGCGAGCGACACCGCCGCCTGGCGTGCCCGCCCCTCCGCGTGGAACGACGCCGCGGCACTCAGGCGAATCGTCGCGGCATCAACCGTGTGCGCACCCGAGCGCCCACCGTCCCACATCGAACGCCTGACCTCGCCCTTCACACGCGCCGACTCCGACTGACACGCACGGATCGTCGACTCGTGGCCGACACGCTCACGCTCCAGCGCCCCAACGGCGCGCCGCGCCTCACGCTCCACCTCGACGCGCCGATCGAGCAACGGCTGGAGTGCGAACCGTGGGCGCTTCATCGCCTACTCCCACCCTGACCGCCACCGCCGCGCGCACCCTGCACCAGCGCGCCTCCGACCTCGGCCAACTGGCGGAGGCGTGCGACCGCCGCTTCGAACCCCTCGCCCTCATCCACCCTCTGCATGAGAAGGTCGTCGATTCGCGTGCGCAGCTCGATCGCCGCATCCGCCGCGGGGTTCGACCCGCGCGCATAGGCGCCGATCTGGACCAGTTCCTCGACCTCCTGATACGCCGCGAGGAGCGAGACAAGGGTCCGGCGAGCGCCCTTGTGCGCATCGTCGGCGATGTCATCCGCGAGCCGGCTCACCGAGTCGAGGACGTCGATCGCCGGGAAGTGCCCGCGCTGCGCAAGTTTGCGCGAGAGCATGACGTGCCCATCGAGGATCCCGCGCGTCGCGTCCGCGATGGGCTCCGTCATGTCGTCGCCCTCGACGAGCACCGTATATAACCCCGTGATGCTCCCACCCCCGGCGCCCCCCTTGCCCTCAACCGCGCCCGCCCGCTCGAGCAGCGTCGGCAGCGCCGCGAAGACCGAGGGCGTGTACCCCCGCGTCGCGGGTGGCTCACCCGCCGCAAGACCAATCTGCCGCTGCGCGTGCGCAAACCGCGTCACCGAGTCCACGAGCAGCATCACGTGCTTGCCCCGATCACGGAAGTGCTCCGCGATCGCGCACGCCGCGGCCGCCGCACGCACGCGCATCAGGGGCGATTCCTCCGACGTCGACACCACCACCACCGAACGCGCCAGCCCCTCAGGCCCGAGCGCGTTCTCGACGAAGTCGCGCACCTCGCGCCCGCGCTCGCCGATCAGCGCGATCACGTTCACATCGCTCTGCGCCCGCCGTGCGATCATCGCCATCAGGGTCGACTTGCCCACGCCAGGCCCCGCGAAGAGCCCGAGCCGCTGTCCACGCCCGAGGGTCGTGAACAGGTCGATCGCGCGCACACCCGTCGGGAGCACATCGCGGATCCGCGCCCGCTCCATCGCGCCGATGGGGGTCGGCGCAAGGGGCGCCGGCGCCAGGTCGTCGGGCGTGGGCCCGTGGTCTACCGGCCGACCCAACGCATCAACAACCCGCCCGAGCAGCCCATCACCCGCGCCGACACTCGGCGGGCTCGCCGACACCACCACCCGATCGCCACGCCGCACGCCCGAGACCGACCCCATCGTCATCACGATCGCTTGCGGCCCATCGAACCCGACCACTTCGCCGAGCACATCACCCTCCCGCGCCGCGATCGTGACCAGCCTCCCCACGGGCGCAGGCAGGTCCGACACCAGCATGGCGAGCCCGCGCAACGACGAGACACGCCCGCTCACACCCACCGGGTCCGCCGCCTGAACCCTCTCGATCGCGGAGGCGATAAACGTCACTCCCCTTCACCCCCCGGGATCACGACCTCGCTGAGGCGGGCAAGCTGCGCCTCCACGCTCGCGTCGATCTCGCCGTCGGGCGTGCGCACCACGACCGAGCCGCGCGACAGGCCCGCGTCCTCGACAAGCTCGACCTGATCGCCAAGCCCGAGCTTCGACGCGGTCGCCGGCAGCACCTCGCCCACCACGATCGCATCCTCCGGATGCACGCACACGCGCAGCCGCGAGGGCGAGAGCACAAGCCCGAGCGCCGCCTCGACGGCATCGCCCACGCCGGCCGGGTCGACCTCGATCGAACGCCGGACGATCCGCTCCGCTATGCGCACCGCCAACGCGAGCACATCGCGACGCGACGCCCGCAGGACCTGCTCCCGCCGGTCGATGAACCCCTTGATCTCCTCGCCCCATCGGGCGTCCAGCTGCGCCAGCTCCTTTCGCCCCTGAGCCAACGCCGCCTCACGCCCCGCGCGCTCCCCAGCCTCGCGTCCCACGCGCATCCCCTCCTCGATGCCGCGCCGGACCCCCTCCGCCGCGGCGGTCTCGATCAGCTTGCGCCGCTCGCTCCGGGCCTGGTGCAGGACCTTGTCGCGCTCCGCCTCCGCCGCCTCGATGATCGCCCGCGCCTGCCTGCGGAGGTCGCCCAGGTCGAGCACCACCGCATCGCGGACCGCGGCAGTCGCATCTTCACCCTTTACCAGCGCCATGGGACCGCCTTAGACAATGAGCTCCTCCTGCCCGCCACGCCCAGCGATCACGATCTCGCCGGCTTCTTCGAGACGGCGTACGATGTCCACGATCCGTTGCTGCGCCGTCTCGACTTCCGTCACGCGCACCGGGCCCATGAACTCCATGTCCTCCTTGATGAGCGTCGCCGCACGCTCGGACATGTTGTCGAAGATCTTCTGGCGCAGCTCCTCCGAGGCGGTGCGGAGCGAGAGCGCAAGCTCCGAGTTGTCCACTTCGCGGAGCACCGCCTGGATGCCCTTGCCATCCACGAGGATGATGTCCTCGAAGATGAACATGAGCCGACGGATCTCCTCGACCAGGTCCGGGTCCTCCGCCTCGATGCCTTCGAGCACCGCCTTCTCCGACGCCCGGTCCGCCAGGTTCAGGATCTCCGCGACGGTGTGCACGCCGCCCGCCTTCTCCATCGACTGCCCGAGCATCGAACTCAGCCGCGCCTCGAGCACCGACTCCACCTGCTTGACCACTTCGGGGTTGGTCTGGTCCATGTTCGCAATGCGCTTCACCACCTCGACCTGCTTCTCCTGGGGCAGCGCCACGAGGATCTCCGACGCCTTGTGGTACGGGAGGTGGCACACGATCAGCGCGATCGTCTGCGGGTGCTCGTTCTGGATGAACGTGAGCAGGTTCTCCGACTCCGCCTTCTGGAGGAACGCGAAGGGCGCCTTGGTGACCTGCGTCTGGATCTGGCTCACGAGGCGATCCGCGACGGCGGGATCGAGCGATTCCTTGATGAGCTGGCGTGCGTAGTCAAGGCCACCCTCCGGGTGACCCGCGAACGCCAGCGCGATGTTGTAGAACTCGCCGATGATCGCGTCGCGCAGGCCCTGGGGAACGCGCCCGAGCGAGGCGAGCTCGCGCGTCACCTCCTCCACCGCCTCGACGGGCATCTCCTTGAGCATCTTCGCCGCGTCGTCCTGATGAATCGAAAGCAGCAGGATCGCCGCCTTGGTGCGACCCGAGAGATCGCTCGGGTTGTCGGGCAAACGCTCGCCCGGCTTACGCGCTGCCATCTCAATGATCCTCCGTCACCCATTGACCAACGATCGCCGCCGCCTGCTCGGGGCTCGCCTTCACCAACTCACCGATCTGCTTGAGCAGCTCCTGGTGCTGGATGTCGCCCTCGCTCAGCTCGAGGCCCGTGAGCTCGGCGTCCGCCTGGGTCGCCTCGCCATACACGCTCGAGTCGGTCTCGAGCGCGGGCGGCAGCCCCACCAGGTCCTCCGCCTTGGGGAGCGTCTGCGCCTTGGTCGACTTCAGCGCCGTCATCACGATCAGGAACATCGCGAACAACGCAAGCAGGCTGAGCACCGCGGTCTTGACCACCTCGCCAATCCCCATGCCCGCGATCAACCCGCCCGACGCAGACGCGGTCGACGCCCCCGCGGGCGTAACGAACACCGTCGACACGGGGATCATCGAGACCGCCACGGTCGACGGCATGGGCGCCTGCGCCGCCACGCCCGTGGGCGATGTGTCCACGAGCTTCTGCACCTCCTCCGTGATCCGCGCAATCTCGTCGTCGTGAATCTGCTGCAGGTCCGCATCCGTCGGCTCCGCCCCTTCATCCGCTGGGGCCTCGTCCGCCGGCGCGCCCTGCTGCCGCTTCCAGATGTCGACGAAGTACGGGCGGGGCACGTTGACCACCGCGTTGATGCGCGTCGCCACGCCCCCCGGGTCCTCCGTGCTCGTCGTCTCGCTGCCCGGGGCGGTGGTGTACGTGATGTCATCCGTCCGCTCGCTCGACTGGCTCCCGCTCCCCGAGCCCGAGTTGATGTCGATCCCCGTGTTCGACCGCGGCCCCGCCTCGCCCGCGTCCCGCGCTTCCTGCTCAGATCGCTGCGTGCTCGACTCGGTCTGCACCATGCTGAGCGAGCCCTCGCCCTCGGGGAGGATCTCCGTCTTGCTCGACACCCGCCGCGCCGTGTCGACCTGCGCGTGCACCGAGACGATCACCCCCGGTATGTACTGGGACAGGTGGTCGTAGATCTGGCCCCGCTTGCGCTCCTCGACCTTCGCCGCGAGCTCCAGATTCGTCGAGGCGCTGAAATCGCTGTCACCACGCGGGCGGAAGTAGCGGTTGGTGGTCGCGTCGATGATGCGGACCGACTGCGTCGTCAGCCCCGCCCGCGAGCTCGCGACGAGGTGCGCGATGGCGTCCGCGGTCCCCTGGGTGATCCCCGACTCGGACACGATCGAGACCGACGCCGTGGGCTTCGCATCAGGCCGCCCGAACTGGCGGAGCGTGGGCACATCGACGACCACGCTCGCCGAGCGGATCCCGTTCATCTTCGCGATGATGCTCGCGAGGTGGTTCTGCAGCGCGATCTGCTCGAGCTGCTTGTTCTGCTGGTGGTTCTTCGTCCAACTCTGGTGCTCCGCCAGGTTGTTGAACGTGATCGTGTTGTCCGCCGGCAGGGCCCCGGCCTCGGTCAGGCGGGCCATCATCTGCTCGCGCGACGACGCGGGCACGAGGAGCCGCCCACCCCCATCCACCCGATGGGGCACGCCCGAGGCCTCCGCAAAGTCCGCCGCCCGCAGGTTCTCCTCGCTCGTCGCGTTCACGAACAAGGGCACCATCGGCGGCGACACGGTGTACTCGCGCACCACGAAGAGCGTCATGAGCATGAGCACCGCGAGGCTCGCGAGCAGCAGCTGCTGCGATGTCGTGAGCTTCGCGACAAACGCCTTGACGATCTCGACCGATCGGGTGAGCTGCCCCATGCGCCACGACCTCCTTGCCCGCTCCATCGCCATCCTGGCGACCCACGAGTGGGGATCGTCGCGTTACGGCAGTCCGCCCCAACAACAAGCGCAAACAGCGCCGATCTTTGGGGGCTCGCGCAGCCGTTGCGCACGCCGTCCCCGGCGCGTTACACGCGGATCTGCTGGATCTCCTGGTACGCGTCCATCACCTTGTTGCGCACCGCGAGCAGCATCCGGAACGCCGTATCGGCCTTCTGGGTCGCGAGCAGGACGCCCTCGACGTCCGACCGCCGGCCCGCCGCGAGGTCCTCCATCGCGTGGGCCGCGTCCTGTTGCAGCTCGTTCACCTTCGCGAGATTCTGCACAAGCGTGTCGCGGAACGAGGGCCCGCCCGGCGCGATCGCCTTGGGCGCGCCCGCCGCCGGGCTCATCGCCTGCGTGTTCGTCACAAGACCAAGCGGGTCAACCATCGGAAAGCTCCGTGCCTCGGGTCATGCGGACGCTACGCCAGCATCCGGAGGGCCTGGGCGGTCAGGGACTTGGTCGCCTCCGCGGCCATCACGTTTGCTTCATAGGCGCGCACCGCGTCCATGGCGTTCACCTGTTCGGTCAACGGGTCCACACTCGGGTAGTACACATACCCCGCATCAGGGTGGCCCTCGGGTTGCGCGAACGGGTGCGAGGGGTCCCACACCAGACGGGGCGGCGCATCGTCTTCTACAACCTCCGCGACGTGCACCCCCCACTCGCGCCCCGCGCCCGACCGCGACGACGGGTCGCCCGGCGCCATGAGCGTCATCTTGCGCCGGAACGCCTCCGGGTCGCCCTCCGCGTTGGCAATGGCGGTGCTCGAGGCGATGTTCGCCGCGATCGCCGTCAGGCGGGTCCGTTGGGCCGTCATGCCCGAGACCGAGATGTCAAGAGAGCCGTACATGCTTCTCCCCTAGGTTCAGATGCGCTCCGAGATCGCGGTGCGGAGCTGGTTGGTCGCGTGCTTGTGCAACTCAGAGGCCATCCGGAAGACCGCGACGTTCTCCGCCAGGTCCTGCATGGTCCGCTCCAGGTCGCGGTTGTTGCGGTCGTGGAACATGACGTTGCGCCCGCTCGAAGCGGGCTCGACCTCGAGCCCGCTGCCCGCCCTGCGCCCATCCACCTTGATGTGACGCGTGGAACGGAAGTCCAGTTCGCCCCGATGACCGCCGAACCGCTCCCGCCTCGCGTCGATCGCCCGCGTCAACTCCGCCTGGAACTCGTCCACCGGGGCATCGACCGCCTCGAACCGGGGCGTCGTCAGGTTGGCGATGTTGTGCGCGATCAGGCGGTGGCGCGCACCGGCGAACTGGATCACCCGTTCGAGCGTGGGGAGTGCGTCCGCGTTGGTCAAACCCTGGATCATCACGATGGTCCTACGCAAAGGGCGGGCCACAACGCCCGCCACGACACCGCCTCCCCCACCCAGGGGATCAGGTGTTCGCCGGGATGAGCTCCTGTTCCTTCCACTTCTTGATCTTGAGCCCGAGCGTCCGCACCCCGATCCCGAGCGTCGACGCCGTCTTCTGGCGGTGCCCGTTGAACCGGCTCAGCGTCTGGAGGATCACCTCCCGCTCGATGTCCGCAAGCTGGCGAGGCTCATCCTGCGCGATGCGCCCCGGCGGCGTCGTAGCGAGCCCGATCGAACGGACCTTCACCTCTGTATGGGGGGTCGCCGCCGCATCGGGCCGCGCGAGCCACGCGCCGATCAGCTCACCCGTGATCGCGCCGCCCTGCGCAAGCACCACCGCCCGCTCGCACAGGTTGTGCAGCTCGCGGACGTTGCCGGGCCAGTGGTACGACTCCAGCAGCTCCACCGCTTCGGGCGCAATGGGCACCACCGCACGCCCTTCGCGTGCGCAGACCTGCGCAACGAAGTGCGGCGCAAGCTCCGCCACGTCGCCCACACGATCCCGCAAGGGTGGCAGCGCGAGCGGGAGCACGTTCAACCGGAAGAACAAGTCCTGGCGAAACCGCCCCGCCTCCACCTCGCGCTCCAGGTCGCGGTTCGTGGTCGCGATCACACGGACGTCCACCCCGATCGGGGTGCTCGAACCGACCCGCTCGAACTGACGCTCCTGCAGCACGCGGAGCAGCTTCGCCTGCACGTGAGGCTTCACCTCCGAGATCTCATCGAGCAGGAGCGTGCCCCCATGCGCGAGCTCGAACCGACCCTTGCGCAACTGGTCGGCGCCCGTGAACGCCCCCTTCTCGTGCCCGAAGAGCTCGGACTCGAGGAGCGACTCGCTCATCGCAGCACAGTTCACCGCGAGGAACGGCTCCTCAACACGCGGCGACATCTCGTGGATCGCGCGGGCCGCGACCTCCTTGCCCGTGCCCGACTCGCCCGAGAGCAACACCGTCCCGTGCGAGGCCGAGATCGCGTGGAGCTGGTCCTTGACATCGCGCATCGCCGCCGACTCGCCGATCACCCGGGCGACGCCGCGCTGCTTCTCCGAGCCACCGCTCGACGCCCCGCCTGGCGATGCCATGCGCAGGATCTGGTTGTCGCGCTTCAGGCGCGCGTGCTCTATCGCTCGCTTGACCGAGATGATGAGCTCGTCACCCTGGAAGGGCTTGGTGATGTAGTCCGACGCGCCGAGCTTCATGGCCCGGACCGCCGTCTCGATCGTGCCGAACGCGGTCATGAGGATCACGGGCAGGTCCTCGTCCTGCTCCCGGACCGCCTTGACCAGATCGATGCCCGTCATGTTGGGCATCTTGAGGTCGGTCACGACCGCGTCGGGACGGCGCGATGCGATGAGCTCGAGCGCGCGTCTCCCGTCCTCCGCCGCGATCACGCTGAGCCCCGCACGCGTGAGCGTCAGCGCGATGCTGTCTCGGAGCATGTCCTTGTCGTCAACCACCAGCACCGATCGGCTCATGCTGCTCGCTCCTGCTCAAGCGTGGGTGAATGGGTCTGTTCGGGCAACGCCACCTCGACGCTCGCGCCCGGTGCGCCGGGGTCGCGGTCGCGATTGTTCCAGATGTCGACGCGCCCCCTGTGCGCATCGACGATGCGGTGCACGATCGCGAGGCCAAGCCCCGTGCCCGTGTCGCGCGTCGTGTAGAAGGGGTTGAAGGCGCGCTCGATCGCGTCGGGGTCGATCCCGGGCCCGTTGTCGCGAACGCGGAGCACGACCACCGCCCGCGCCGCCCCGTCCGCATCGCGGAGCGACCGACCGGCCGCGCCCACGCGGACCTCCCGCTCGTCACGCGCCGTGCCCGACTCGTCCATGATCTCCGCCGCGTTGCGCACCAGGTTCGCCAGCGCCTGCTCGACCATCGCCCGATCGCACCACACGCTCGCGCCGCGAGCGCTCTCATCGACGACCACGCGCGTCCCCGTCCGCGCGAGCACATCGGCGCACGCGAGCGTCGCCCGCTCGACGAGCGACCCGACCGTGTGCCCGTCGCACGACGCCTCCCGCTCACGCGCCAGCGTGAGCACATCGCAGACGATGGCGTCGATGCTGTCCACAGCGCCGTCGATCCGCTCCGCGATCGCGCGGAGCTCCGGGCGGTCCGCGAGGTCTTCGATCAATGCGCCCGCGTAGAGCTTCATCGACCCAAGCGGGTTGCGCACCTCGTGCGCGATGCCCGCAGCGACCTCGCCCAGCTGCGCAAGCTGACGCGCCCGCCTGAGCCGACGCTTCGCGACCGACAACTCCGATCGGAGCCGCAGCACCTCTTCACGCAGCGCCTCGTGCGTCGCCTGCAACCGGTCGGTCGCCAGATTGAAGTCAGACACAAGCTCCGCGAGCTCGTTGGGAGAGAGCGAAGGCGCCGCCTGCATTGGTACAGATGCACTCGTCAACGCTCAGCCCCGCCGGTCCTGGTAGGTGGGACCGGTCGCGCGGGAGCCGTAGGCCGACACCGCCTTGCGCCCAGACGTCACGACCGACAACTGCGAAGCGACCACGTCCCGGCTCGCTTCGAGCGTCGCGCGGTCCCGTTCGTCGGCCTCCGCGATCCGCGACACCACCGCTTCGAGAGCCGCCAATCGCTCCTGCACGCCCTGCGCCTTGGCTTGACGCGCATCTGCGAACAACGGGCGGGCCTCCGCCACAAGCTCGTTGATCCGCGCGATGATCCTCTGACGACCCGAGAGCACCCTGAGCAGCGCATCGGTGTCGCCGCCCTCGATAGCCTGCGCCTGACGATCGCTCATCGCCTCGAGGTCCTGGTAGAGGGACAGTTGGCGATCGAGCAGCCCAGCGAGCTGCGCATCGCCCCCACCACCATTCGTTGTCCCCGGTTCCTGGGTCATCCAAACCCTCCCACATAGCCCGACGCTCCGCGCCGCGTGGGGTCTTCCGTCGGCGGAACCGGCGCATCGACCGCACGAGTCTTGCGCCTCACCGCGGGTTCGTGGGGGCCCGACCCCTACTCTTCCTCGGCCGCCGCCATCTGGTCCAGGCGGATGCTCGACGCGAGCCAACGCTCCCAGTGCTCGCGCCCCATCGAGATCGTGTTGTCGCTCCACGCCGACTCAGGCAGGCTCGCCAGCCTCGTCCGCGCCCGCTCCTGCGCCGTCTGCGCCTCGCGCCACCGCCCCAGCGCCGCGTAGCAGTTGACGATCTGCACCATCGCGACAAGCGACTGCGCCTCCCGGCTGTACCGCTGGGCCGCGGAGTCGTAGAGCACGATCGCGTCCTTGTACGCCTCGCGCCACGCGGGATCATCTGCGCCCGCGAGTTGTTCCGCGATAAGGAACTGCGCATCGGCCCGCGCCGTCACCGCGTCGCGCAGCATCTGCTTCTCAAACAGCGTCCGCCTGCGCGGATCGGTCGCGTCGATGGCGTCGATCACGTCGTCGTAGAGCAGGCGAGCCGCGTCGAGCCGCGCCCGCGCCAAGGTGGCCAGGTCCCCCGAGGTCCGCCCGGGCTGCGGGATCGAGAGGCGGTCGAGCAGTTCCGCCGCCGACAGCTTGTGGGTCTCCGCCAGGGTGAACCGCATCGAGGTCGTCCCGCCACGCTTCGGGTCGCGTTGGGCGACCTCTTCGAGGGCCGCCAGCGCCAGCTCGTGCCGCCCGGTCCGCCGGTAGAGCTCCGCGAGTTCGACCTTCGCGTCCGAGTACTCCGGCGCATCAGGCTCGAAGAGCGAACCGTCCGTGACGCGCCCGAGGAGCGACTCTGCGCGCTCGATCGCCGCATCATCGCCCGCCCGGAGCAGCGCCCGCGCGAGGGGCACGTAGCTCCTCTGGGCGAAGATCGAGTCGGGCGACTCCGCGATGATCGACTCGTAGAGCTCGGCCGCCTCATCGAAACGCGCCATCGAGTCCATCGCCCGTGCCAACCGGTACTCCGCCTCGATCTTCCGTGGCGATGGCGGCGCCGCGACCGTGTACCGCCGCCACGCCTCGCCCGCGAGCGCAGGCTCCCCGGCCCGGTCGTACGAGTCGGCCGCGAGCCAGAGTGACTCACCCGCCGCCTGGGCATCCGGCACCAACGCCTCGACCGAGTGCTCGTGGAAACGCTCCCCCGCGGAGAAGTAGTGCGACCGCGCCTCCTCGAGCGTCACCGGGTCAAGCGAAGCGATCACGCTCGCGTCCGCTGTCATCGGGTCGAGCCCCGCACCGTCAAACACCGCATCCGCGACCGCGCGGTGCGCCATCGCGACGCGGAGCAGCACCGCCGGGTCCGGCGCATCATCGGGTGAGAGCCGCATCTCGAGCGTCGCGTACCGCAGCGCCGCATCGGGCCGCTCACGCGCCATCGACTCCTCGTACCGCAGCGCCAGATCGCTCGCCGTCTCGCCCTCGGTCACGGGGTGCTCGGGCAGCACATCGAGCAACTCCACCACGCGCTCATACGCCGCCACCGAATCGTCCACATCCAGCAGCGCCGCCTCGGCGCGTCCGATCCCGAACCACGCCTCCTTCGCGATCTGCATCCTCGGGAAGCGCCTGACCGCTTCTGAGAACTCATCGACCGCCTCTTCCGGCGCGCCATCGATCGTCGCGATCCGCCCGAGCGCAACCGCCGCGTGCCCCGCAAGCTCATCCGACTCGTCGAGCATCCCCCGCGCGTGCTCGAGATGCCCCCGCGCCTCGTCCACGTTCCCCAGTTCGAGGTAGCAGAGCCCGAGCAGCACGAACAGCTCCGCCGAAGCCGGGTCCACCGTGGATTCGAGCCGCTGGACCTCCGGCAGCAGTTGGCGCAGCGCCTGCTCGGGGTAGCCCCGCTGCAGCCGCAGCTCCGTCTGTCGGGCGACCGTCCACCGACGCAGGTCCGCGGGCAGCGAAGGATCAGCCCTGATCGTGCTCAGCGCCGCCATCACACCGTCGTAGTCGAGCGAGCGCGGGTCGCGCTTGCGATACAGCTCGACGAGCCGCCGCAACAGGACCCGCCTCTGCTCGGCGCCCTCCGGACCGATCGCCTCGACCAGCTCCACCGCGCGGGGGGTCTCGCCCATATTGATGAGCGTGTCCGCGAAGTGCGCCATCTGCGCATCGGTCAGCTCTGCGAGGTAGGTGTTCACCGCCTCCTCGTAGTGCCCCGCGATCATCGTGTGGTTCTCGAGCAGGTCGAGCCCGCGGGCCGCCTGCGCGCGATACAGCGCATCGGCGCTCAGCGCGTGGTACCGCGCAAACACGCCCCGGTCCGCGCTCGGGTGCCCGAGGTTGACGCCGATCGGGTCGTTCAGTGAGGCGATCGCGGCGTCGTAGTCTTCGCGCTCCACCGCACGTTCCACCGCGTCGAGCGCCGCATGGAAGTCGGGCGGGCCCGAACCCGTGAGCCAGTGCGTCAGCGCAACGCCCAGCACCGCCAGCCCACCGAGCAACACGGGGACCTGCCAGATGTCACGCCACCCGGCCCGGAGTGATCGGGGCGCCCGCACCTCGCCCGCCGCGGGGCTCTCCGCCGCCTGCTCGCCAGTATCACCCGCCTCGGGTTGGGGATCGGTCTCACTCAATCGGGGGCCTCACACTCCGCTTGCCCGACGCGCGCGAACCGACCGCGCGATCACCAACAAGCGTCATTCCGGATATCGGCCCGCAAGCGCAGCGCCATCACGCCACAACCCCGCGCCTCCCCCCTGATCAGGCCCCGTCGGACCCGTCGTCGCCACCCGAGGCCCCACCCTCGTCGGGCACATCCACCACCACGACGGTGCCAAACGACGCCGGCCCCATCGCGAACGGCGCCACCAGCACGAACATCGCGAGCGGCGGGCAAAGCACCTTGACACTCGAATGGAGGAACGCCTGCACGAACGTCGGACGCCCACCGTCAACGCTGATGGTCCGGCACGCCGTGACGAGCTTCCCGAGCGTGCGCCCGCTCAAAGCCTCGCCGATCGTTGAGTGCACAATCGTCACCGCCCCGATCACGAGCAGCGGCCAGACGCCCGTGTCGCCGAGCGTCGCCTCGCGACCGAACACGAGCCACCCGACGAGCACGCCGGGGATCAGGTCGACCGAAAACGCCGCGAGCCGGCGCATCGGGTCCGCCAGCGCCGTCCCGGGTGGCAACGCAACCACGCCCCCCCACGTTGAGGCGGGGCGGAGCACGAACACCAGGATCGAAACAAACACCGACGCCATCAGGACCGCCAGCGCCTGCACCTCCCCCGGCGCGATAGGCCCCGCGAGTTCCACCGGCCCGTCGTAGAGCACCGCCCCATCGATCCCAAGCACCTTTGCGGTCCACAGGTCGCCGGGCTTGCCCGCCGCCTCCACAAACGCCAACCGATCGCCCAGCGCGACCAGCGCCCCGTTCGCCCCCGCCTCGAGCACGCCCAGCGCCGTGTGCGATGATCCCCGGATCAACCCCAAGGCGATCCGCGACCCATCGCGATCAACCGTCACGACCTGCCCACCGCACGCAACGACATCAAGCCCCGGCACGCGCGTCGAGGCGAACCCCGTCACACGCCACGCCAGCGCACCGCCCGCCTCATCGGGGATCGGCGCATTCCACAAACGCCCCCCGCGCGAGCCGATCTCGCCGAGCAGGAACTGCGACTCCGACGCGACCACCTCGATGCGCGCGCCCCTGTCGATCCCCTGGGGCAACCCGACCTCATGCCACGCGCCGCCGATCCGGCGCACCAACCGGGGCCCAACCCCCCGCTCACGCACCACCGCTGTAAGCCGACCGCCGCTCCACGACAAGCTCTCCAGCGTCCCACCGCTCTCGATGGGCTCCACAGGCGAAGCCGAGGAATACACAAAGCGCCCGCCCGCCACCGCTTCCACCTCGATCACGCGGAGCGGGATCAGCCCATCGGGCGTGTTCTCGTGGCGGGGCGGCGCGAAGGCGAGCCGGTCGTCCCACGCCGCGATCCTCGCCGGCAGCGTGCCCAGGTCGTTGGGCGCGCGGTGCACCGTCACGCCCTCCCCATCAACGTCCGCGGGCAGGTGATAGAGCGTCGAGGACACGGGCTCGGGACGGTCGGGCGCCGGCGCGGGGCTCGTCCGTTCAACGATGAGCCAGGCGTGCTCGTTGCCGCCCACACCCACGACGCGCGTGCGCACCTCGCCGACCGCGCCGCGCGCCGAGCACGCGACGAGGCATAACACCACGATGACGACCCGCCCCCAGTCCACGCTACGAAGCCGGCTCTTCCCGAAGCGATGCGTCCACATCGACCACATCGAGCGGGCCCAACCGGTCAACCAGCACATCGAAGTCGAACACCTCGGGCGGCGGCGCCACGCCGAAGTTGTTCTGGTCCGCGAGCCACTCGAAGTTCAGCTGGATCTCCCCGTCGGTCGCCTGGTGCTTGATGTTCACCACGCCCGCCATCTGAGGGTCATCACCCAGATCGTGCACGTCGAGCCGCTCGTAACGCGAGAGGTCCGCGACGATGACCGCCCGCCCGCCGCCATCGAGCAGCGTGATCTGTTCGGGCAGGTACGCCCGCGGGTCGAGCACGTAGCGGTAGCTCGCCCCGCCCTCGACCACGGGCTCAATCACCAGGTCGCCATCGCCCGCCCAGTACATCTGCACATCGTCGGTCGCGGGCAGGGGCGTCACACCCGAGAGCACGAGCAGTTCGCGAGGCCCCGTCGGCAGCGGCGTCGATTCCAGACCGCCGATCGCATCGTGCGAACCGACGTACGCCGCCATGTCGTTCCGGCGATCGATGAACCAGTACCGCTCGGCCGCGGACCCGATCCAGTAGAACGTCTCGCCGAACTTCCCGATCGACAGCGCCACACGGTCGGGCTGGCGTACCTGGAGGTACCCATCGCCCTGCTCGTAGCGCCTGTCGCCATCGTCTTCCGTCCAATCGAGGCTGACCACAGCCCGCGCCCAGATCACCCCGAGCTTGTCGGTGCGCTCGTTGTAGACCGCGCGCACCTCGCTGTACGCCGGCAGCGGCGCATCGGGCAACGAGTCCGAGTTCTTCCCGCAACACGCGGCCAGCGCGAGCACCCCGACAAGCGGGCCAAGCGCGATGCCCCTCGCAACAGACTTCATCCCGCGCCCCCTCCCTCGTCCTCGCCCGAGAGCATGAGCCCCTCGAGCTGCAACGTCACCTCGCCAAGCACCTCCGGGTCGAGCACAGGCACGACAACCTCGACGGGCGGGTCCTCCGGGTCATCACCCCGGCGCCTGAGCGTGAGCACATCGCCATCCATCGAACCGATCGGCGCGAGCACCTTCTTGCGCACGAGCACCAGCGCGAGGAGGTACCGCAGCGCCACCTGGCGCGCGCCGCTCGCGCCTTCGAGCTGGTCGAACACCTCGCCCATCGAACCCGTGTCCAGCAGCGGCCCACGCGCCTCGCGCTCGGGCACTGTGTGACGCCAATGAGCGAAGAGCCCCGCGGGCCGGTCCATACCCGCCCACGCCTCTTCGCTCAGGTCGAGCCGCTCGAACGCCTCGTTGGGCCCCTTGTCGACCAGCGCCACGATGCACCGCTCACCCGCGAGCAGCTCTCGCCCGCTCAGGGCACACACGCGCGTCGCGCGACCGATCTCATAGGGTGAAGACGATGCCGCCATCGGCGGAGTCTAGCCGAAGCCCGCACTCCCCTCACCCGGCGCGGAAGAACCGCTCACCCGTCCCATCGGGCCCGACCGCCACGCTCACCGGGGCCCCGCACTTCGGGCACCGCCCCTCGTACGCCTCCCTCACCCTCGACCGGTAGATGCGCGAATACACATCGCAGCACTCGAAGTGAATGCCGAGCCACGTGCGTGGCGTCCGCCCGCCCGATGACGCCCCCGAGGGCCGATCGTCGTTCATCGCAAGACTCGATCGGCAGGCAACCCGCCCCGCGCCCGAGCACCCGCGCTACGAATCCCCCGTGCCGGGCTCTCCCCCCGCGGTCACCCGACGCAACAACGCCACCGCCTCGTCCTGAAGGCCCGACATCACCGGCCCAGGCCACCCCCGGAGCGACTCATCAAGCGACGACTCGTTCGCCCCCACGTTCTCCCCGCTCGTCCGCACCACCACCTCCGCAAGCCCCGCCGCGATCCTCAGGTCCGACGTCAGGTACGGGTTGCTCTTCCCAACGAGCCCCTCGCAGACGCGGAGCAGTTCAACCCCCCTCGTCGCCGTGTCGATCGGCACCTGGGTCGCCTCCCGCGCCGCATCCGCGATGCCCGCCCGCCGCGGATCCAACTCAGGCAGCCGCTGCAGCTCATTCAATGCCCGATAACATTCAGCATCCCGATCAGCAAGCGCGAGGAACTCATCCCGGAGTCCCTGAAGCCGACCGCGAGCCGCCTGGAGCGCCCCCCTGTGCTCGGCCAGCGCCTTGCGGTCAATCGAGTACGCGACGACCATCTCCGCGAGAGCCGCCGCGATCGCTCCGGTCACACCGACCGCCGCCCCCCCACCCGGCGCGGGCGACTTGGCGGCAAGCTCGTCGAGGAACGCCCGGGTGCTCGGGGTGGTCATGGCGTCAGGTTAGGCGGACCTGCACCAGGCCGCCCGCCGACCGCGCGAGCCGCGAGACAGGATTCGGGCCGCCCAAGTCCGGGCAATGCCCAATCCCTCGCCGCCGATAGGGCAGTTCCGTGTTAGGGTGAGGTGAAGGCGGGGCGCGCTGCCCCGCATCCCTCTTTAGATCGCTCGTGGGAGTACTGATAATGAGACTGACCTGGGGAGCCATGGCCCTGATCGTCGCCGCGTCCGTGGGAGGCAGCGCCTCCGCGCAGCTCGGTGGGGCTGGCGAATTCGATAAGTCCACCACCCTCGGCGCGAAGCAGGTCACCCAGCAGTGGCCCGGCGCCCGCATCGGGCTCAGCGGGCAGACCCGCGACAGCATCGTTTCCGTCTACGGCAAGCCCATGAACGCGGGCCCCACCGCCGCCGACGCCGCGACGAGCTTCCTCGCCGACCACGACGACGCCCTGGGCGTCACCGACCCGGACCTCACCCTGCTCCGCTCGCTTGAGATCGGCGCGGGCAAGTTCACCGTCTTCCACTATGCCCAGTCCATCGATGGCATCCCCGTCGAGTACGGCCAGGCCCGCGTGCTCGTCCTGAACCCGACCAACCCGGGCGACGACTACCGCGTCGTCTACGCCGCCGGCAAGCTGCTCGACGCCCCGCTCACGGGCATGAACACGACCGTCACGCCCGACGAGGCGGTCGCGCGTGTGCAGAACGACATCGCGTGGAAGTTCCTCCCGCTCTGGTCCGAGCCCGAACTCGTCGTCGCCTACCACGAGGCCACCGACCAGTCGGTGCTCGCGTGGAAGTTCTTCGGCTACACGCCAGGCGGCGCAGGCCACGATGGGTACAGCTTCTTCGTCGACGCCCAGTCCGCCGAACTCGTGCACTGGCGCAACGAAGTCCTCAACGCGGGCGAGCCCACGCCGGGCGTCATCGAGGGCAACGCCACGCCCGGCACGCTCCCCGATGTGAACTACAACCCGTCCGTGCCAATGGGCCTGGGCCATCTCAACTTCGAGGCCGGCGGCTTCCCCGCAACCACCGACGCCGCGGGCAACTTCACCTACGACCTGGGCGACCCCTCCTCCGTCTTCATCACCGCCTCACTGAGCGATGGCCAGTGGGTTGAGGTCGTCGACGTCACGGGCCCCACGATCGGCTTCTCCGACACCGTCAATGGCCTGGGCGGCATCGGCGTCCTCATCAACGATGCGCCCGCGCAGTTCACCACCGCGCAGGTCAACGCCTACATCCACACCACCCTCACCCACGACTACATCAAGGACCGCGCCCCGGGCTTCACCGAGATCGATATCGCCCTGCCCGCCAACGTCAACATCAACAGCGACTGCAACGCGAGCTTCAGCCCCATCAACGTCGAGATCAACTTCTTCCGCGAACTGGGCGGGTGCGTCAACACCGCCTACGCCCCCGTCATCGCCCACGAGTACGGCCACTTCATCGTCTTCTCCCTCGGGCTCGCCCAGGGCGCCTTCGGCGAGGGCTACTCCGACACCGTCGCCATCATGATGTACGACACGGGCATCATGGGCGAGGACTTCTCAGGGCCGGGCACCTTCGTCCGCGACCCCGAGAACGCCCAGACCCAGTACCCCTGCTCGGGCGGCATCCACTTCTGCGGCCAGATCATCGGCGGCACCTGGCGCTGGATCCGACTCAACGTGGGCGACACCATCGGCGATGAACTCGCCCTCGACCTCATGCGACAGCTCCACGTCGACTGGACCATGGTCACCCTCGGCGGGCAGGGCTCCAACTCGGCCCACCCAGGCACCGCCATCGAGATCCTCACACTCGACGACGACGACGGCGACCTCACCAACGGCACCCCCTTCTACAACGAAATCTGCGAGGCCTTCGACCGTCACAACGTCCCCTGCCCGCCCGTCGCCCCCGTCTTCTTCGACATCGTTGGCGATGCGCCCGCGCTCCTCACCCCCAACCAGCCCACTCCCATCGCCTTCGAGGTCGAGTCCAACCTCGCCGACCCGTTCGATGGAACCGCTCAGCTCTTCACGAGCACCGTCGGCCCGGGCGGCCCCTTCACCGAGCAGAGCGTCACGAGTGAGGGCGGCAACGCGTACACCGCGAACCTCCCCCCCGTCGATTGCGGCTCGAACCTGTGGTGGTACCTCCAGGTCAACTCCACCGATGGCATCGTCGCCGCGCCACTCGGCGCACCCGAGAACAACCCGTTCTCGAGCCTCAGCGCCTCCGCGCTCGACGTCATCGCCGACGCCGACTTCGAAGCACCCGCCGGCTGGACGGGCGGCGCCCCGGGCGACGACGCGACGACGGGCATCTGGGAGCGCGTCGACCCCGTCGGCACCAGCGCCCAGCCGGGCGATGACCACACCGCAGACGGCACCATCTGCTGGGTCACGGGCCAGCACAACGGTGGCGGCGCAGGAGGCAACGACATCGACGGCGGCACCACCACCCTCCTCTCGGACACCTACGACCTCTCCGATGGCGACGCCGTCATCAGCTACTGGCGCTGGTACTCCAACAGCGCAGGCAACGCCCCCAACGCCGACACCTTCACCATCGAGGTCACCAACAACGGCGGCTTCAACTGGCAGACCGTCGAAGTGGTCGGCCCGGGCGGCCCCGAGACCGACGGCGGGTGGATCTACCACGAGTTCAACGTCGCCGACATCGTCGCGCCGTCCGACTCCGTCCGCCTCCGCTTCGTCGCGTCGGACCTGGGCGATGGCTCGCTCGTCGAGGCCGCCATCGACGACTTCCGCATCGAGCGTGTCGTCTGCGACCCGATCGGCCCCGACGTGTGCGACGCCGACCTCGACATGGACGGCTTCGTCAACTCGGGCGACCTCAACGTCCTCCTGAGCGGGTTCGGGAGCAGCGCCCCGGGCGATATCGATGGCGATGGCTCGGTCAACTCGACCGACCTCAACATCCTGCTCGGCTTCTTCGGCGAGGAGTGCGACTAAACGCGCACCTCCAACTCAACCCTGACCTCAGAGGCCCGTGGCGCTGTGCGCTGCGGGCCTCTTTCATTATGTCACTCAAATCGAAGCGTCACGCGCCAGCGCCTGCGTCGCCTCGTCGAGCAACGTCAGCCGACCGCCGTACGTCTTCTGCAGGTTCTCATCCGTGAACACGCGCCCCACCGGCCCGTGCGCCACCACCCGCATGTTGAGCAGGAGCACATCGTCGAAGTACGTCGGCACCGTCTGCAGCGCGTGGTGCACGCAGATGATCGTCCGCCCCTCGCCCCGGAGCCTCCGGAGCACATCGATCACGGCGCGCTCCGTCGCCGCATCCACCCCCGCGAGCGGCTCGTCCATGAAATAGACGTCCGCCTCCTGGGCCAGCGCCCGCGCCAGGAAGACGCGCTGCTGCTGCCCGCCCGAGAGTTGTGAAATCTGGCGGTGCGCAAGCTCCCCCATCCCGACCTGCTCCAGGCACGCCAGCGCCGCACGCCGATGTGCACGACCCACGGGGCGGAACCACCCGATCTTGCCGTACCGCCCCATCGCCGCCACGTCGAGCGCCGACACGGGGAAGTCCCAATCGACCGACTCGCGCTGCGGCACGTAACCCACGCGCTTCCGCACCTTCGCAAGGGGCTGCCCCCAGAACTCCACCCGCCCCGCCGCGGGCGCGATGAGCCCGAGCGACGCCTTGATGAGCGTGCTCTTGCCCGCGCCGTTGGGACCAACGATCGCGAGCATCCGCCCCGGCGCCGCATCGAAGTCCACATCCCAAAGCACGGGCTTGCGCTGGTACGCCACCGTCAACGAGTGCACCGCGAGCGGCGAATCGGGCGAGTGCTCGTCGAAACCCTCGAGCGAACGGATCGGCTGGCCCGTGTGGGCAACGGTCATGACAAAGACCTCCGCGTTGACTCTACGCTCCGCCGCCGGGCACGACGCGCCATCCGCAACCGGATCGTCTCCTCGATGTTCTCGAGCGTCAGGAGCCCCACGAGCCGCCCGCCCTCAACAACGGGCGATGCGCTCGCCCCCTCGGCGCGCAACGCCGCATAAGCCCCCGCCAGCGCCTGCCCCACAACAAGCACAGGCCCGATCCCGCGCATCCCCGCGCGCACGGGCGACTCCTCCGCAAGGCGCGACAGCGCACCCGACAGGTCATCCCGCTCGAGCAGCCCGACCACGCGCCCATCCTCGACCACCGGGAACTGCGTCTGCGAACCCGCGAGGAGCAACTCCGCAGCACGCGCCAGCGGCGCATCCGCCTCGAGCGTGTCGAAGTCCGTCATCATCGCATCGCCCACGCGCAGCCCCGCGACCGTGTCGCCAAACCACACCGACCGCGCCTCCGCGAGCCCGCCAAAGAACACGAACACGCCGATCAGAATCAGGAACGGGCTCACCGGAAGGAAGAGCCCCGCCGCGATGAACAGCACCGCGATCACTTGCCCCACCCGCGCCGCGATCAGGGTCGCACGCGGTCGGTTCATCGCGGTCGCGAGCAGCGCCCGCAAGACCCGCCCGCCGTCCATCGGGAACGCGGGGATCATGTTGAACACGACCAGGAACACGTTGATCATCGCGATCTGCCAGAAGAACGCCGCGACGCCAAGCGGCATCGCCTGCGCCGCCACTTCGCCCTCCGGCACCGCAAAGAACGGGTTGGCCACACCCGCGCCCACAAGCACCACGAGCAGCACACCCGCGATCACGACGTTCACCGCCGGGCCCGCGAGCGCCACCACGATCTCACGCCCCGGGCTCTCGGGCATCCCCTCGAGCTTCGCCACACCGCCGATGGGCAGGAGCGTGATGTCGCGCGTCCCGATCCCGTACCGCCGGGCGGCCAGCGCGTGCCCGAACTCGTGGAGCACCACGCACCCGAACACCGTGAGCACGATGAGCATCATCTGGCCCACCGCTGCGAGGCCATCGCCCCAGAACGCGTACGCCACCCACGCGAACAGGAACGGGAAGGTCCAATGCACCCGGATGGGGATGCCAGACACCTTCCCGATCTGGAGCGAGCCGCCCTGGCGCTGCCGCGTATCCGATCCGTTGGCCATGGGCCATGGTAGGAGGCCCGCCCCCGCGCCCCGTAGACTAGAGTTCATGACAACCCCACGGAAGCGAGGCACCCCCTTGGCCAATCATCCCCACACGCCGATCCGCACGGGCTACGCCGGAGCGTTCATCCTGCTCCTCCTCGTTGGCGTCGTCATCATCCTCGTGATGTACACCATGCCCACGGGCGGTGGCGGCGGCAAGGGTGCCGCGGGCGGAGGTGGCGGCAGCGGCACCTCGTACCTCGACACTATCTCACGCACCCAGGACATGGGCGAAGAGTCCCACGTGCTCCAGACCGCCGAGGCCATAACCACCGACCTCGTCACCTACAACCTCGAACACAACAAGTACCCCACCACCATCGAGGAACTGAGCGAGTTCACGAACAGCGACTACCGCGACCCGTGGGACGACCCGCTCCGCCTCGTCATCCAGAAGACCGCGGGCCGCACCACCTTCATCATCTCCTCACGGGGCAACGATGGCGAGTGGGACACGGAAGACGACATCGTCGTCGAGAAGCCCGCCCCCCTCTGAGCACCCCCACCACCGCACCAACCCAGACCCCTGCCGGGCGACTTGGACACCCCCCCACCCCATGGCTACCATCGGGGCCTCATCCCGGAGAGGTGGCAGAGCGGCTGAATGCGCCGGTCTCGAAAACCGGTAGTCTCGCAAGAGGCTCGGGGGTTCGAATCCCCCCCTCTCCGCTTCCCACGATGCATTCGCCAAACACGCTCGCTGAGCGCGAGCGCTCCGCCGTGTGGCCTCACCCCATCGGTTCAGCGCCCGCCGACGATTTCGCTACGGAAGCCCGTCACGAGCTTCGCATCGGTGCACCCGACTGAACACGCACCCCCAACGTGCTACTCGGGCCCCCGAAGGGCTGCCAAAGCAGACCTCACCCCACAAAGCGGGCGAAGGGACTCGAACCCTCAACATTCAGCTTGGAAGGCTGTCCACCGCCCGTTGAAAACGGCCCTCAGGGCCACCTCCCGGCAGGGTCCCGCCCCACCACCGGCACTGACACCGGCACACAGGACACAGATTTGTGCGACGCAGTGCGGCTTGAAGCATGGTTGGATAGCTGCCCAGCAAAGCTCGGCCTCGCTACACGATTCATGATCCAGAGGCTGGTGCGGTGTCCAAGCGACGCTGCGATCGGTAGTCCTATGTTACGGCCCGATCCGCGATGGGCCTGGACGGGTAAAAGCCCAGAACATTTCTAAACTTGAGGTGACCCGGCCCGCTATCGCAGAAGCACCCGCGCCGCCCTTTCGGCATCGCGGGTGAGAGGAGCTACTTCTTGGCTGTAGCCTTGGTGTCAGCGGCCTTGTCGCCAGCGGACTTCGTGCCCGGCTGGGCCTTGGCGTCCGTCTTCTTGTCCGCTCCGGTCTTGGGATGTCCGCCGTTCGTCATGAGACGCGTCTCCTTTTCGTGGCCGAGCAAAGCGGTTGCCCGGCGGTAGTACCGTGCGAGGGCATTTCGCGAGCCAGCAATGAACATGCCGACCAGCACAACAACTGATGCATCAACCCACCCGATCCCCGGTAAGGGAGAAGGCGTCTGCGTCTTCCAGATGATGTAGCTGAAGAGGAGAGCAACTGCGGCGTTGCCGTAGAACTGGTAGTACCGGTAGTGGTTTGCTACGAGCCACTCGTAGCCGGCTAGGCGGTCGGCGAGACGCTCATCCTCCCATCGCGGCTGTGGTAGTCCGGTCTTGCTGTGCAAGCTGTCAATCAGGACCCAGCGAACAACGCTGACTGTCATCCCCAGGGTGACCGATGCCAGTGTTGAGTAGAGGAAGCCAGCGATGGTCGGTGAATCACCGGCTGGTGAGCCCCACAGCCACTGCCGCACCTCAGGCACGACAAGGCTCAGACCCGCGAGAGCGATAGCACCGGGGACGACATAGGCAATGAGCAGCCCGAAGTTCCTGTTCGAGACCTCCTTCAAAGTCCTCTGGGGGTTCAGTTGGTCGCCTGCCGGTCCACTCCGGGACAGGTCGTGCAGGTGAGTATGCCATGATACGAAACTCGTGTCAAGACGGATGCGACGGATTCTCGTCCGCATGCCGACCAAGCCACAACACTCGCGGCAGTATCGACCTCTCCTTGATCTGCTCCGCGAACTGCGAGAGGAAGCGGAACTGACCCAACGCGCTCTGGGTGACATCCTCGGTCGCGCACAATCCTGGGTTCACAACTGTGAAACCGGCAATCGCCGCGTGGACATCAGTGAGTTCTGCGAGTGGTGTGAAGGCTGCGGCGTGCATCCTGCTGATGGGTTCAAACGCTACCACGCAGTCCGACCCAAGGGATCAGGCCGCACGCGCCGCCGCTGATCTAGGCCTTGCCGTCCGGCGGTATCCACGGCGCTTGCTGCTCACGGGCCTGCCGCAGGGGAGAGGCCCGGTACAGGATGCGGATGACCTGCATCACACCCGGCACCCAATCGGCGGGCAGATTGCGGATAAAGTCAGCAAAGGTCAGCGGCTCATCATCTACGACCAGGGGCGGTGGCTCATCGTCCGTGAAGTAACCCACCGGAACATCCAGCAGGAACGCCGCGATGGTCATGCGGGCTGCAGGCAGTGGGATGGTGCCCGCCTCGTGGGCCTTGAGCGTCTCAACCGAGACCTCCAAATCGTTGGCAAGATGGCTCTCGGACAGCGCGCGACGTTGCCTTGCTTCTCGTAGGCGGCGGCCAATCTGACGTGCAATGGCCTGTTCGGCTTTGGCCGCGCCCTCTCGGGCTGTCGGCTGTTCTTCGTCTTGGGATGGTCTAGGTGGCATGGTGTCCCTCCTTGGCTGGTGGCCGGGTGTTCCATACCCCAGAACGCAGGGCAACCGTGTATTTAGGCCGAGGCCTTGGACATTCGACGGTTCACCCGGCCCGAGGGCCGGTCGTTCTGGGGGTATGGAGCCCCGATGTACCCAAGGCGTAGCACACTGCGCCACATTGCGCAAGCCTCTAATGCCATCCAGGCACCGTTACCCGCTGCCCTCATGCGATCGTGTGTCCCCTTGCTTCTCAATCGTGATGCCGGTGATCAACGGTTGTCCTTCCTCCGTGTCCATCATCACCGATTCGGCAACGGCCAGCCGCAACGCCGTGTGACTCAGGATACCGCGGTAGACGGGCCGCAGGTTGCGCCCTGTGATAGTGACCGTGCGATCGGGATACTCCAGCACGATGCCCACGGATGCGTCGAGGTTCACCGCACTCAAGTACGTGTAGGGCAGCCCCACGTGGTTGCCGTCCGCCAGCACCAGGTCCAGCATGAGGGCGGTACCCTGGGCCAGCGCGCGGTACATCGCCGGGATGCAGTCCAGTTGCTCCTCATCCGCTTTGGGTTCTGGTAAGCCGCTTGCTGCGCCAGCCGGTGCGCGATCCTCCGGGTACACCGGCCGGTGGCCACGCGGGCGGCGGTGGACATAGCGGCGGATCAGTTCTTCATCGTCAGGGTTCACGCTGCATCCCTCCGTGATCATCGCCGCGCCGATCCGGCTGCTGTGGACGTGGTTCTGGCGGCGGTGTTGGTGTTGGGGAGTCCGGTTCCGCACCGATTGCGACCTGCTGGTTCTGGATGGCCTTGCTGGCGTGCAGCCCTAGGCGGGCAACCTCCCGGGCCCTCTGTGCAACCCGGTAGGACGGAAGGTCGCTCAACTCAACCGCTGCCATGCGTTCATCAGACCTCTCAATCGCCTCGGCAAGGGCCCACACGCTGTCGGTGTAGATCAGGATGCCCTCTTGGCCGCGGGTGATACTGACGTTGAACTGCTGGTAGGACGCCGCTCCCGCAGATGCCGAACTCTGCGCCAGGAACACGTGCCGGACTGTCTTGCTTTGTGCCGAGTGGCTGGTGGTCACATACCCGTGGTTCAGGTGGCCATAGTCCCTATCAACCACCCAGCCGTTGTTGAGCACCACGTTGCCGTCCTTGGTGAACGCCTTGACCTGGTACCGTGTCCCGTTCTCCAGCCGCTTGCCATCCTTGGACCGCCCACCCTTAGTGATGCGCACCACATCGCCAGCTGACAAGCCCACCTCACTGACGCCGAAGACGTTGAAGCGCGCCGCGTGCGCCAGGGGAAGCGGCTTGATAGCGCCGTCGGCTGCGCGGGCAAGCACATAGCCGTCCGGTGCAGGCTTGCCGCTCTTGTCACTCGAGACCACGGTCAACCGCTCACTCTTCTTGAAGCCGGGGACGTTCTGGTGGAGCTCAACCAACCGCCCCGGCTCATACGACAAGGGGTCCCGCCGCTGGGCTTCGGTCAGCTGCAGGTCGATCAGCCGGGAGACGGGGGTGTCAACCTCCTCCAGCTTGCCCGCCGCTCTCAACGCCTCACGCACCCTGGTGTTGACCGCTGCCCCTTCCGCGTGGGTGGGGGAGACGATCAACGCCTGACGCGGGTCGGTGACGGTGGCGGCATAGTCCGCTGCAAGCTGGGTGTAGCGGGCCTCATCATCCCAGATCTCCCGCACCACCTCCATGCGCTGCAGCGTGTCCAGGCCCTCCCGAACTCGGCCTTGCGCAATCGCGGTGGTTGCCTCCCGATAGGCGCCCTTCTGTCGCCGGATGGTGCGGACCTCAGCTGAGCGGATCCCCGCCCGCGCTTCCAGGATGCGCAGGGCATCCCCGCGCTCCACCGCATGGTGCTGGCGGGTATCGCCCGTCAATAGGACGCGGCAGCCCAAGCGGTCTGCCAACCGGCTGAGCCTGCCCATGGTGGGCGCGCCTAACTGTCCGGCCTCGTCGATCCACATCACCTGACCCTTGAGCTTGGCTTGCAGTGCTGGATCGTTGAGGAGCTTGGCGACCGTCTCGGCCTTCTTGAAGCCCACGCCCCGCAGTGTGCTCCGCGATGCATCAGCCGAGGGGGCGAACGCCATCACGTGGCGCCCGCCCTCCAGGATGCCCTGCACGGCCTCCCGCAAGAGTGTGGTCTTGCCGGTGCCTGCGCCACCGCGAACCGAGATCACCCGGTCAGCAGAACTCAGGATGTGTTGCACGGCCTCTGCTTGTTCATCAGACAGATCGGGGCTGGCGGCGTAGGGCTTGCCGGCACGCCCGTTGACGCCCGCACCCAACGGCTCTGCAGCACCCCGGCCATCGCGCACCCACCTGATCATGGCCACTTCCTCATCACGCACCTTGCGGGTGGTCACATGTTCACGCCCCTTGAACGTCTTGCGGATGAACCCATCGCGTTCCAGTTCGCCAGCAACAGACGACACCGTCACCTGGCCCACCCCATGCTCCATCGCTTCGGCCAACAGGCGGCGGCTCGGCTTCACAGACGCCCTCTCAAACCCGTGGTCCACCGCGAAGTCCATCGCACGAGCGGACGCAGCGCGCACCGCTTCCCGCTCTTGGGCGGGCGTGCGGGCAGTGAACAGCTCTGGCGAGGCCGCTTGGGCCAGCCGGAACAGCGTCTCCCTATCTGCGTCATTCAGGCGTTGGTCCCACCGCTCCCGCAGCTGGCTCATAGAGAAGTGCTTGGCGGATGCCTTGGACTCCCGTGTGGTTGCCCCAAGCCTGGCTTTCACTTCCGGCGAGGTCACTCCGCGTTCAGCGGCCAGCTTCTCAATCTCTGCCGTGCGGCGGCTGAACTCATGCACCACCGAAGCGGGGACATTCTCCAAGTCCCAGCCCTTGGGCGTGCGGGCCACGCCGTATCCCATCTCGGCCAAGCTCTTGGCGAAGCGGACATGGAAGCACGCCTGCCAATACGGGGCATCCTGCTTGATGTCCCGGAACTGTCCCGCCTTCCACTGGCGTTCGGCGTGGTCATGGGTCGCGTTGAACACAAAGCAGTGGGCGTGCAGGTGCGGGTCCGGCTCACCGTCAATGGGCCGCGTGGTGTGGTGGAGGAACTCCGCCCAGGCCATGTTGCCCGTCAGCCGGTCGTGGTCCAGGCCGTCCTTGCGGACCCTGGCCCGCATCTCCTGTTCGATGTCCTGCATGGTGGCCGATACCGAATCCCGGAACGCCGTCAGAATCCGCTCGTCCTTGGTGAGGGCGTACATCGTGCTCACCCCCTTGGGGGCGTGGAAGTTGAAGTCGTAGCCAACCGTGCGGTTGTCCGCTGTGCGGCCTGTGAGTTGCTCGCCGGTCTCCGGGTGGCGGTTGTGGACCAGGGCGTGGTAGCCCTCCCGCGTAACTTCGCCCTCTAGCCCCAGCTGTTTGGCAGCCTCGCCCCCCCACAACCCGACCGTCTCTTGCCCGTCGAGGTAATAGTCCTCACGGGCAAAGCTCTCGGTGTAGTACCGCTCTGCGTGCTCCGCACTCTTGCATTGGACGATTCTCAGCATGAGGTAGTCCCTAGCACAGATCTGTGGCACACGGGAACCCGTTGCTCCCGGGCTGGCAACAGCCCCCTTCTCTCTACGGGTCTTTGAAGGGCCGGATCGGGACAACCCCCCACAGGAACGCCACGAACAGGAATGGGACTAAGGAGACGCTTAGGGACAACACGTCAGAGGAGACCTCCCATGCCAAAGGAACGTGCCGGCTCACGATGGACCTGGCTCCTGGGACTGCTGTGGGACCGTCGCGACATCTGGCGACAGCCGTGGCGGGCCGGGGTCACCCTTGTGTCTGGGGCCCTGCTGGTCGCCATGGCCGCTGTCGTGCCGTTCGTCAAGCTGGATTCCCTCCGCGGCCTCATCGGGGATGGCGTTGCGTTCATCTCCCTGCTGGTCGCGGTGATCACCGCGACGTATGGGTTGCGGGGCAAGGGGCATCTGGCGCCATCAGCGACATCGCAACCCGAACCCCGGCACCGGCCACAGCCCGGTGGCCTGCTCTACGTCGGCGTGGTGCTGCTAATGGCCGCCTGGTGGATCACGTCAACTGAGGTAGCCGGGACCGGGCTTGGCTCATTGGTGCGGACCATCCTGCACGATCCCACCGTGCGGCCTCAACTTGAACTGTGCATCGCCGCTCTCGTCTGGGTCGGTGGCACGCATGGTGTCCGCCCCATGGCTGGTAGCCAAGGCCGCTGGGTTGCATCCGCCGCGACCTTCCTGTGTGCCCAGGCCATGATGATCGGTGACACCGACTGGCAGTACCTCTACAAACCCCAAGACCCTCTCACCCACGGCGAGTGGCTGCACTGGCGGGTGTTGAACTACATGCTCATCGTGCCGTTCCTCTCTGCGTGCATCCTGGTGCTTCACGGCGTTCGTCTCAAGTTGCTTGCTGGGCTTGGCTGCATCGGGATCCCGGCGGCGTTCATCCTTACTGTTGCCTCTGGGAACACGCCCTGACAGCGGATGCCCCCAGCGTACTCTTCGCACAGCCTGCCCATCGCGGCTCATCAGTGCAGGATCTCTCCAAACAGGTCGGTTGAAACTCACACGCCACGGTGGCGACGCCCGCTTCGCCGTCAACCCGCAAGGGGTCGGCCTGTCCGCCTTCCGCGCTGCGCTCCACTCCGCTTGTGCAGGCGGCAGACCCGCTGACGCGGGCAGGCCTTGACGGCTTGCCCAATCGCGTCGCCGAAGGCCTTGGCGTGTTCAACCAACCTGAAAGGAGATCAGACCATGAGCACTTCTGAAACCACAACCAAGAACCGGCCCGTCGCGGATGTCCGCATCGGTGCAATCAAGGCCGCCATCTGGGCCCACCCGCGTGACAAGGGGGGCGTCCGCTGCAGCATGAAGGTCAGCCGCAGCTACGTGGATGATCGCGGTAACTGGCACGACACCGACTCGTTCAACACCCGCGACCTGTTGGTGTTGTCCAAGCTGGTCAACGAAGCCCACACCCGCTGTGTGGAGATCGAAGCAGGAGCCCGGCGACCTGCAACTGCTGGCGAGGTGGCCGCATGAGCTCCGGCCTGGCCTTTGAGCACCCCCCGCTTGACCGCGGGGGGTTGTTCTGCACCGCAGCGGCACGGCGTGCCTGCCGCGAGGGTGACACAGCCATCGAAGACCTCATCGTGGACCACTGCATGGGCGGCGATCCCTTCACAACGCCGGAGGTGTTCCGGGCGTTGAACCGGGAAGCCATCCAGCAGCGATTAGGCCAGTGGGTCAGCACCGACCACAGTGTGGGCGGCATCCTCATCCAGGTCATCACCAACGTCGAGATGCCCTACACCGTCATCATGGGCAAGGGAGAAGAGAACGTCTCCGTCCTGGTGGAAGGAGGTGTGTGATGACAGATGAGACCAGCTCGGAACCCCATCCTGCCATGAAGCACGCCGAACTGGCAAAGCTCGCCGATCGCGTCTTGAACCGGCCCAAGCGGCGAGTCATTGATACGGAGCGGTTTGAGATCGATGGGCTGTTCGTCAAGGTGACCGGAACGGACTATGAGGTCACGCCCGACTGGATGTCTGTCGCCGAAGCTGAACCCGACTTCCAAATCACGCTGGCCCGCAGTGAAGCGGGCCTGGAGGATTCTGCAGCCTTCCAAATGCCCTGCGTGTGGCGGCTCCGAAATGCCCTCGTGGTCGTGGACATCATCGTGGAACTGATGTGCTCCGCCAGCGGGTACGAGGAACGCCTGGCAAGCCGCCGTTGCCGGAAGCTGGGGGCCCGGTTCATCTATCCCGACAGATAGGCCCAGGCCCACTCTCCGTTGCTGACCGCGCCGCGGAGGGTGGGCTGCCCCTGTGTTGAAACGCCCCCCACCTGATCCCTAACATATCGGCATGAAGCCACAGCCCATACCGTTGCCGATCGACCCGACCGAGATGGTGTTGGACGCTTGGGCGAAGGGGGTGGCCATGTCCCGCGACCTGATTCTCTCCAGCCCAGAACTCACACTGCTGCTGGCCTCCCTGGCGCTCCTCTCAGCCATCGCCCCGATCTCCCGAATCGTCCGGCGTGCCACAACGGCTGGCCCGACGAGATACCGCAGACGGTCTTGGTAGCAGCCACAGTCGATGCATCTGACTGACCGAGCGGCATGGCAGCAGACTCTCAAATCGACCGCACGGCATACGCCAGCACGCCATGCAGCGCCGCTCAGAATCCCTCTCAGAGGAGCAGTACGGCCCATTCTTTGAAACACAGACGTCTTCCCGTTGCACGGCGGGGACCAAGCGACTGCGAGTCCGTGTGCGAAGGAACACCGCCATGCGCCGAGGGCAGGGCCAGCGGGCACACAGAGCTGTGGCCCTGCGCCGTGCAGCGGTCGCCGGGGTCAAGCGGCCCACCGAGGGGGCCAACAAGGGCAAGACGCCCGCGCTGTCTGATGCGCAGACCCGTGAGCTGCTCAAGGCGCCCGAGGGAGACTCGCTCAAGGCGGTCCGGGACCGGGCCATCAGGGAGTACCTCAACGCCGCGGGGCACGGGGAGGACCGGTCTGGGGCGTTGTTCCGGCCGGTACGGACCAACCGGACCGGGAGCCTGAAGCAGGCGATCACGGGTGATGGGGTCTACAAGCTCCTCAAACGCTACGGCGCCAGGCCGACATCACCATGGACGGGCTGTGCCTGCACGCGGTGCGGGCGACGGCACAACGCGCTCGAACACCAAGCCGACATCGCGTTGATGCGTAGGTACCGATTCGCGACAGGCGATGGTGAGCCAGCTTGGGAAGCTGTCCGCCAGGCGGCGCACACTCCTATGAATGCGGGACTTGCGCGCAGCAGAGTCGGCACCCCAGCAACTGTCCCAGCACCCGGCGTGCGACACCGTGCGATCAGGAGCGGCTGCGTGCGTGGCTTGACGCCTGCCCCATCTCGTTGGACCGGACCGCCAAGAGGGTGCTGCTTGCCGTGCTTCAGGGACTCTAACACCGGCTGAAGGAGAAGATCGTCGGGCCCTAGGCTGCCCTTGGCCACGGCGCGACTTGCAGGCATATCAAGTGACCCCGGAACGCCTACTGTCCGCGCGGTGGTTGCTTTCGAAACCTACAGACGCACGGCGTGTCCGTTGTCTCGGAAGTAGTGCGCCGACCCAGCCGCTCCTCGCGGCCAGGCAAGCGGTCGGCATTCGTCGATCAGGTGCACGATCCCCTCGCTCCCTTAGCCGCTGATTCACCTGCGCGATCGCGGTTGCAGGTTCGAGCCTCAGTTCGACAGTGCGCGGCACACGCGTGAAGCCTCGCTCAAGCTCAGAAGCGCAGTCCTCAACGCCTACGCCGAGCGGTGATCAAGTCGCTGCAAGAGGAGTGCCTCGATCACCTCGTCGTGTTCGGCAAGCGGCACCTTGACAACCTGATCCGCGAGCACGTAGCACTATCACATCGAGCATCCTCACAAGGGGTCGGGAACGTCCGCCTCCGCCCGATACCATCCGCTCCAGGACGCGGCTCGGTGGGCTGCTTCGCAGCTACGAGGCTGTTGCTGCCCGAGTTGCCGTGTGCAGGGTGTTCGGCCAGTACACGTCCGGCCTGAGCTACGGCCTGTGTCCTCAACGAGTGCTCGCTTCCCTTAAGCAGCTAATCGCCTCCGAGTACCTGCGGGTATCGCACAGAACCTCAAGATCGGACCAGGCACCTGATTCGAACGCCATTGGTCCGAACGACACGATGAAGTGACGCGGCCAGATGAACGGTGCCTCGATGCACATCTCAACAGCCAGTGCATTCGGACCTTCTTGCCAGACGACGATCATGGGGTCGCCGCAGCCCGGTCCTGAGAAGATGTACCCCGATGCCAAGTTACTCCTCGGGAGCAGCCGTTGCATGTGGTTCAGAGGGTGGTAATAAGCAAGGACTGCGAGACCCACAATCTGGGTTATGCCTAATACACAACCAATCAAAGGGAATGGGCGATGGAAGGAGATGGCCTGGATAGCTAGACCGCACTCCGGACAGCATGATACTCCCTCTGGGCGCGGATAACCACATCTAAGACAGTCCGACCGAACGCTTGATCTGCTCCGTGCCCACACCCAACCCCTGACCAGGAAGAGGACGGACGCCAATGAGAAGCCAGTGATCACAAAGAGCACTGTCGTCTGGATGCCCGGTGCTAGTGCGAGCCTTGTCCACCCCATCGTGCTAGCGCCGAGGTGCCAGGTCGCTGCAAATAGAATCAGGCCGAGGGCGCAGCAGTGCGAAAAGTCTCGGTAGCCGGATCGCGATAAAGACGCAAGTACGATCCAGCCAAGCGCTACGAGGGGTGCCGCAGAAGCGGCCCCAGACCAGAAGAACAGGTTGGTAGCTTCTCGAACGACGACTAGCCACACTACAGCGAACCCGGGAGTCAACGCTAAAGCGAGCCCACGAGGATCCATCGCTCACCAATACCAATCGATGCCATCATCTGGTTGCCGTTGGCAGCACGGCGGAGGTAGTTGAGGAAGCGGAGGAAGCGCAGGCTGGGGATTGGGGTTTATGTCCCAGGGGTCTGGGCTGTATAGCCCGCACTGCGCATTGAGTGTCGAGGACGATATTTTCTTACAGTGGTTCCAACATGTATTCCCGGTTGGAGCCGGAACCACAATCGTACACTGCCACCCGGGCCTGCGCCCACACTGCCTCCACACTTGCGCGCAGGTGCTTCTTTGCTTGGTCTGCCTTCCGCAGATACGGGTCCAGTGATGGCAATAGTAGAACTTGCAATAGCAGTTGGTGCCACCCTGAACGGCATGGCGTAGTGAGTAACGAGTTGCACCCTTGGCTAGACCCCACTTGGTGCATCCACTGCCCGGGCCTCCGTTGGCTGGCCGCGTGAATGGCTTGCAGCACGGGTCGGTTCTCTTAGGAACACAGTGCTTCGTCCCAGGCCATGGAGTCAAGTTGCTCGGGATGGGTGACTGCGTTGGAGGACCAGGAGGGGCTACCAGCGCACCGGGGCCAAGATCAACACTCTCGCCCTCCCTTCCACCACCACACACACCATCTGCATCTGGGTCACCAAGCGGACACGGCTCGTCAGTGAACGGCTCCCAACCCCCGTGCGGTTGCGGTCCCGATGCAATCTGAATGAGTCCCATCGGGTCAGTCGCATCGATCGGGCTTCCCACATACCCATACAGATTCGGTCCATCGACGTAGCCAAGCGGATCACGTCTTGTCCAGACGCCGAGGTCTGTTCGCAATGCCCTGTTGCGGTGCCACGAGGTCATATCGCTCACGAACGACAGCTTGCGTCCTGTGAAGGCGTTGAAGTGCCCCCCGCCCTGTGAGTTGTCCGCCCCGAGGGCGAAGTCACCACGCCCCAAAGTCGTGCCCGGGTCAATCGTGTAGTACGCATTGTCCGCTGCGGTAAGCGAGCCGTCCAGGTTGATATCCCCACGCACGTCGTACGAGCCCGTAATGATGGTCCCATCGGCGCTGTCTACATCGCCGTCGAGATCAGCGTCGGCGCGCGGCCGCCCGAACGGGACGCCGTTTGGCTCGAAGCGCGCCCCCTGAATACGGATGCCGCGATCGTCGAGCAGGAACACAACATCATGCCGCCAGTTCTGCACGGCGTACTTGTCCGCATCGAGCGCATCGGCGGCGGCGTTCCAACTTGTGGACGCGTCCCGCTTCTCGACGATCATGGAGTCAATGTAGCTCGACCCGCCATGCCCGTCCATCCCGGCCATGTGCCAGACGAAGATCTGCTTGGGGTCGGAGTCGATCGTGCCGATCAGCCCCGCGCTGTCTGTGGCCCTGTAGGTGGCCACACGCTGCCATCTCTCGTTGTAAGCGTTTACGAACCACACATCTGAGCCGTCCACATCGCTGTCGGTGTCGGTGTCGTAGTGGACCCCGATCTGGTGGTTGAGCCCGTTGTAGCGGTACTCAGCCAGCAGGGACGAACTGGCGTCGCGGATCTCGACCAAGCGTCCAAGCGGGTCGTAGACGTACTCGAAGGCCTCATCGTCGTCGGTGAGGTTACCCACGGCATCGAAGATGGGGTTGAAGTCATCGGTTGAGTCATCGTCGGTATCACGCCCGGTCATCTCGTTGGCTTTGTTGAGGGTCCGGTCGTCGTCCCACTCGCCGGTGCCGGTATAGTTCCCATTGCCGTCGAGGTCGAGCGAGTGCTGCTCGATGGCGTTCGAGAGGCTCAGATCCCAGACCTCGCCGTACGTGTCGTTGATGATCGCCGCACCGGTCCAGGTGCCGCGCTCGACCTGGGTCAGCCTGTGCAGGTCGTCGTACGTGTAGACCTCGTCCCACAGCACCTCGATCTGATCATCGATCCGCGTGATGTTGCTGACTCGGTCATAGGTGAGGTCAACGTCGTAGAAGTCAACATCCGTCGCCAAGTCCTTCGTCCACACACAGGATGTCACACGGTCGAATCGGTCGAGTTTGTCGTAGGCGCCGGCGCCGTCGTGCAGGTTCATGTAGACATCGGGCACAGGGAGATCGGTACCGACCAGACCTGACATGCCCATGTATTCGTACCGAGAGATTGTCGTGTAATTGGAGCCATTGGTGGAGTACTGCATGCGCGTTACGCGTGAGAGTTCGTTGTCACCGCCGGATGTGCTGGGCACGGAGGAGTAGACGAGCTTCACGTCATGACCGTTGGGCAGGTCGATGTCGGTCAGGCGCAGGGTCTGGCGTGCGCCGGTGGGCTCCGACAGCGCCCAATCGTAGTCCATCGCGAACTCATCCCCCGACCCTGTCACCAAGCCATTCACGTCCTGGTACATGCGGTCGAGCATGCCCCAGTCGTCGTAGGTGTACTCGACCTCATCCAGCGCGTTGCCGCCGGTGGTGGCGTCGTACTGGGCGATGGAGGCGATCATGCCGCGGTCGTTGTAGGCGGTCTCGATGCGGCGGACCGTGGAGTCGAAGCCCCCGGCCACGGTGTCGATCACGGTCTGGGTGCGGCGTCCCCCGTCGTCGTAGACGTAGGTGAGGATGTTGCCCGCCTGGTCGGTCATGGTGTCGACCTCGGCCAGCGCGTTGTACTCGTAGGCGATCACGTCCGAGCCGCCCGAGGAGTCGGGGTATTGGACCTTGAAGAGCAGGTGGCCGGTGCCGATGGCCGACTCGCCGGTGCTCGTACCCTTGGTTGTCCCGTAGGTGTAGGTGGTGACCTGGTCGTCCGAGGCGTTGAAGCGCTCGAGCGTCATGCTGACCCTGAGCCCGTCGGTGTAGGCGTAGGTGGTGGTCTGGTCGCGGTCTTCTTCGCCCGAGTCGATGGTGCCGTCCTCGTAGTTGGCGATCACCGTGACCTGCCGCCCCGCGTCGTCGTAGGTCACGCGCGACTCAACGCCCTCTGGGTCGGTCCTCGATTTGGCGGTGCCGTCGGCGTTGAAGGCGGTGGTGGTGCGCAGCGCCGTGTCAGAGCGCGCGGGCACCGCCAGGGCGTCGCGGTCGAAGTTGCTGCCGTTGTAGGTCCCGTAGGCCACCACGTCGGTGGTGCGGTTGAGCGCATCCTCCTGCCAGTAGCCGGTGATCATGGCCCGGCCCTTGAGGTCGCTGGCCGTGATCAACAGGTCATCACCGTCTGCGTTGGTGTGCAGGCTGCCAGTGGTCTCGCCCGAGCCGTAGTCGTCGTAGTCCCGGTCGATCGAGACGCTCATCACCATCAGGTCGTCACCGTCGTAGTAGCTTTCACTCTGCTGGATGACGATGTCGCCGGTCACGTCATCGGCATCCGAGTACCCGCTGTCATTGTGGTAGGCCAGGACGTACCGGTGCGTGGCCCGGCTCAGCCGGTCGTAACTGGTCTTGGTGATCTGCGACCCGGTGGTCTTGATGCTCCTCCCAAGCTCGTCGAACCAGGTCAGGCTCGTCATATCGTCATCGATCGAGCCGTCGGACTGGTCAATGAGGTGCCTGACCTGCTTGAAGCCTCGTCCGAGCTGGTCGTAGGTGGTCTCGCTCAGCGCAATGCGATTCATCGCGTTGCTCGTTGGGTCGGTCGAAGCGGTCAGGCCGCCCGTGCTGGAGTACTGCCCCACCGCGACCGCGGCGCCGGTGTTGTCGTACTTCATCACCGTGTGCGGGCTCACCGGTGCCTTGGTCACGATCCTGCGGTTCCGGTAGTCGTAGATGAACTCGGTCACCCGCTGGTCACCGGTCGTCCCCCAGTTGCCGTCCTCATCGGTGGTGACCTTGGTCACCAGCGAGTTCTCGCCGGGGTCACCGTCGTCGTACACGGTGGCGCTGACCTTGGTCATGTCATCACTACCGCCGCCCGAGTTGTCGGTGCCGACCCAGGACTCGATTGATCTACCCAGCACGTCGTACACGGTCTTGCTGATCGTGCCGGTGGGGCTCGTCGAGGTCTCACGCCTGCCCGCATCGTCGTAGGTGAAGGTCGTCTCGTCGTAGTGCGTCCCCTCAGTCCCAGGCAGGGACGCGGGGATGTCGAAGTAGAGCCAGCTCGACTCCACCCGGCCGCCCGCCTCGTCGTAGTTGGTCACGCTCAGCCGCGCCAGCGTGCCGTCGGTCATGGACTCAACAGCCGTCTCGATGTCAGCGTCCGCCTCGTCGATCCAGCTGTCGATGTCCTGGGTGGTGTACAGGTTCGCGCCGTTCTCGACGGCGATCGTGCCCGACGCTTCGACCCTCCCAGCGTGGTTCGTCACGCTGTAGCTGACCGGGCCGTAGTAGGTCGGCGTTCCGCTGGTATCGAGGTGCGGGATGCTCAGCGTCACCAGCCGCTGGTCGCTCAGCCGCGCGTAGTGCGTCACGGGCTCGAGCCCGGCGTGCGTCACGGTCTTCACCCGCCGCCCCTGGCGGTCGTACTCGAACTCCGTCTTGCGGTGCAGCCCGGTCCCCGTCGTGCTCAGGCCCGACGGCAGGGTGATGCTCCCGAAGTCGGTCATGTTCGAGGTGTTCGCATCACGGATGCTGAACTCCACCTGGCCCCAGTCGTTGTACCGCGTGTGGTTGATGTAGCCCAGCGCATCCTTGGTGAACCACGCCCGCCCATTGTCCTCGAAGTACGTGATCGAGCTGTTGGCGCTATTGGACCCGTTGTTGGCTGTGGTGATCACCGGCAGCGTGGTGGTGACACGTTCAGAGCGCAGCGAAGCGCTGCCGGAGTGGAAGGCGTGGGTGAAGGACGTGGTGTCGCCGTTGGTGGTCGTGGTCTGGTCGTTCGTGCGGTAGACGGTCATGCTCGACAGATAGGGCTTGGTCAGCGTGTAGGAGCCCACCGTCTTGGCTGTTGAGCTGTAGGTATAGGTGGTGTCGTAGTACTCATTGGCCGTCCCATCCCCACGGTGCTGGCCATGCTCGCGGAACCCGTCCATGTCCCCGCTCCCGATCAGATCGGAGGGGCTCCTCAGGCCGTTGGTCGTGCTCACCGTGAACGTGCCCGTCGAGTGGGCATAGGCGGTCACCGAAGCAGGAGAGCTCACGTCAACCACCGTCCCGTGCGTCCCGTCCCGCTCGATGTAGGTCGCCCAGTAGTCGGGCGCGGGCATCGTCGCCGACGGGTCGCCATCAGTCCGCACGCTCGACAGCCCCTGGTAGGTCTCGTCGAAGTACTTAGTCACCCACAGCCCCTCAGGGATCTCAACGATCGTCCTGTTGAGCCACTCCTCGTCGTAGGCCGAGTTGGCAGGATGACCGCCGTTGCTGGAGTAGGTGTAGTTCCTGGCCCCGTCAGACGCCCCCGAGCACCCGCACTCCCCGTTGAAGAACGCCGAACGCACCGTCCGACCAGAGTCGTACTCCAGCAGGATCGCCGCGTACGGCTTCAGGTCGTTGGTCGAGGCGCTCAGCTCGTCGTCGTCGAACGTCGAGTCCTGGTCCCAGTCGTACCCACGCGCCCCCTCGGGCGCCAGCACATAGTGCAACTCGTGGGGGTTGCCCGGGTTGCTCCCGGAG
Organism: Phycisphaerales bacterium; assembly: GCA_965228605.1. GTDB lineage: Bacteria > Planctomycetota > Phycisphaerae > Phycisphaerales > UBA1924. Next base: position 619,626 of record OZ245825.1, on the reverse strand, counting down.
TTGTACGTCCCCTTGTAGTAGCCGAAGACCGTCTCGCGGACGCTGGTCAGAGTGGACCCCGAGAGCGGGTGGTCGGTGCTCGATTCACTGAGCGGGATGGTCACGATCACCTGCTGCAGGTCACCCGCGCCCCCGTGCACCAGCTCCCCTGCCGGGTCGCTCACCGTGTCGTAGTAGTCGTAGTCGATGTCCGCGAAGACAGCCGGGGCCGTGGGCGTCCCCCACGTCCCGCCCGTCTTCGTCTCGATCAGCACATCCGTCAACCGGCTGACACTGTCGATCGTCGTGTAGGTGAACTCCACCCGCGTCGAGTCGCTCTGCGGGCCCGGCAGGTAGATCGCCTTCACCGTGCCGTCGGCCGAGTTGTACCCGTTGCTGATCGCGGTCGACTGCGTCGAGCTGTCGCCGATGTAGCTCACCTGCCCATCGGTCCCCGTGATCTTCCAGATCTGCCCCTCGGCAGGCGATGCGTCCCCATCGAAGCCGTGGAACGACACCACAACGCCGTTCAGGTCCGTCAGCTCCCACAGGTCAGGACCACCGCCCCCATCGGTGTAACTGAACACCCCCGCCGCCCCGTTCACGCCCCTGAACTCATCCGTGGCCGTCTCCCCGTCCATCACCCTGCGGTACTCGGCGTACGCGCCGGCGCCGTACACCAGGAGGAGCATGTCGTCCTCTTCCTCGGTGCCCGAGTCGTCATCGGCGTCGTAGAACACGATCTCGGGGAACGCCAGCTGGAACCAGTTGCTCCCCTGAGGGCCATCGCTCACCCGGTGGGCAGCGCCAGAGGTCTCCTGGCGGCTGTTGTAACTGATCCCGATCGGCCAGCGCGGCCCGTTCGTGATCGGCATGCTCTGGATCATCGTGCCCGCATAATGACCCAGGTCGACCCGCAGGTCGCCCGAGTACTGGCCGCCCACGCCTCCCGCGGCGGGGTTCGCGTAGATCGCCCAGCCGAAGGCGTTGGGCGTCCGCACACTCCCATCCACGTTCGTGCCGCGGTGGGCCGCCATCGGGCGGATGTCCTGGACGTTGGTCGCACCACTCGGCAGGTAGCTCGTCAGGCTCGCATCGTGCATCAGCAGCAACGCATCACCCGAAGCAAGGCCCGCGCCCGCGAGCAGCGCAGTGCAGGTGACGGCTGCCCTGATCGTGCTGCTGTGGTGAGTGTTCGTCGCGCCCTGCGCGCACGTGGACAACCTGCGACCTTGCGTCGTCATGACTCTTCCTCCAAGGGGGATAGAGGTGGGGAACTCGTTGTCGTTCGGTCCGGGCCGCTCAGCCTCACGTGCGCGCTCTCACGAACGCCCTGCGACACGCGTTCCGCTTCACGACTTCGCTGGTTGTCGGCCCGACACCGCTGCGTTCTGCTTTGACTCTTGCCTTGCACGTACTCGTGCGTCTGGTGCTCACCGTTCGACTCACGTGACCGGCTTTGGGAACTGGTCGTTGCACCGTTAGCCTCACAGCGCTTGCACGCGCACGCAAGAACAATCTGCATAAAACATCCGAGATTGTTCTTGGCGTTCACCGCGCAACGGTGTACTGGTTTACTCGCGTCGCGCACGGCAAGAGCGCAACGCACAACAGTGACTCAAGAACCAGTTCCCAACGGTTCAACAACTCAGCAACGCCCACGGGCAACCGGGGCCTTTCCGCAGGTTCGAGCCATGTTCGCACGAACACGATCTCGCACAGCCGGCAACGACCGCCACGTAAGTCGCGGGTTCACAAGTTGTTGCGCGCTGCACCGCCTCGGACGCAAGGACGTCACAGTTCTGTGCCCCGCTTCTGCGTCGACGTGAACATGGGCGGGCCAGTCAAGCCACGCCGACCCTGAACACGCCAAGCAAGGAGGACCCACCATGCCAGACGCACTCACCAAGCCACGCACGCTCTTCGGCGTCAGCGCCGCGCTCGTCCTGGCCCTCGCGGCCATCTACATCGCCATGATCGCCGCACCACAGCGTCAGGCGCTGGCCCAGGCCACGCCGCCACTCACCCCACTCGAGTGCGAGGCCCTGCTCATCCACGCCGGGCTTGACCCCGACCGCCTGGCCTGCGCGGGCGTCACCAGCCTCAGCACCGCCACCGTCGCCGCCGACGCCATCACCTCCGTCGAGGACAACCTCGCCGACCTGCGGTCCGGCTTCGCCGATGTGTCGGCCTACCGCCAGCAGATCGACGACCTGGAGTCCACCATCACCTCTGGTGAGGGTGACGAGGATGATGTCACAGCACTCGCCACCGCGAAGTCCAACCTCGCGACGGCCCAGGCCGCCCTGAACACGGCGCTGGACGGTGTCTTCGACGGTGCGACCGTGTCCCTCTCCTCGGGCGTCAAGGACACGCTCTCATCACTCCGCAGCGACCCAGTCGTCAACCTCCCCCATCCCTACCGCCTCGCCGACTACTCGCAGTCGCAGTCGGTCGTCCTCCGCGATGCCCTGCACCAGGAACGCATCGCAGCCGACAACGGCGAGTCACTCGACCAGGCCAACGCAACCGTCATCACCACCGCCAAGGCCGTCCCCGCCGTCACCGTCGCCCTGGCCAACCACACCACACTCGTCAGCGGTGTCGAGAACGCTTGGGACAACGCCATGGCGGGGGTCGGCGGGGAGTAACGGCGACACGGAGACCACCTCGCAGCGGGGTGATTCTCTCTCCATCTCCCCCCGGTGGACGCACCACCGGGACACAGGGAACCCGCTGCAAGCCCCTTAGCACCGGCGCGGCCCCGGAGGGGGCTGCGCCGGGTTGGCTCAACAAGGCGTGGATGGCTCATGAACGCCCGGGGCAACGGGGGTGCGCCGGGGTCCCTGTGAGAGCCCCGGCACGCGAGCCACAGCAGCAGCGGTGACCAGTTCCCAAAACGTGCACCAAGGCAGGCGACTCTCCCCGCCGCAACCCCGGACAGCGCAAGACTAACCCGGTTCTGAACGGATGCGAACACAACGGCCGCAAAGACCAACGATGGGCAGGATGCCACCGGCGCCGATGGGAGGGCTGCGGTGCTTGGCGCTGATGCTCGCGGGCTGCACCGCCTCCAGCATGATGATCGGCTGCGTATCGGACGGCTCTGCGCCCAGGGGGCGTGGGCCCTACTCGGCTATGGGCGCGTCCAACCGTAACCCGCAGTTGGCCCGGCAGCTGCATGCACAGGCAACCAGGCTACTGGCCGAGCAAGGTGAGGCGGGCTACGCCGGCGCCGAGGCGCTGCTGCGTGACGCCCTCGACGCCGACCTCTACAACGGGCCCGCGCACAACAACCTGGGCATCATCCTGCTGGCGCGGGGGGAGCGGTATGAAGCGGCTTCCGAGTTCGAGTGGGCGCGCAAGCTCATGCCCGGTCACCCGGACCCACGCACCAACCTCGCGCTCACGCTGGAGCAGGCCGGTAAGACCGATGAGGCGCTGGACGCCTACGACGCGGCGCTGGCCGTCGCCGAGGGCTACCTGCCCGCGATCCAGGGCAAGGCCTCATTGCAGGTCCGCACGCGCCGCACTGATGCGTCAACACCAGCCTTGCTCGATGAGATCGCGCTGCGATCCACAGATCCGTGGAAGCAGTGGGCGGAGTTGTGGAAGGTCAAGTTGCGACAACCGTGAGACCGCCCTTGCGCGGGGTCGCAGCGTTATCGAGCGCCACATCGTCATCGAATCGTGATGCGACCGCAGCAATTCCGAAAGCCACATCGAGTGCCAGCGCACAACCGTAGTTGTCGAAGTTGTCGCCACCTGCTCGTTCCAACAGGACGCTACTCCGGACAACGCAGGGTGCGTCTGGCAATACTCCCCCGCACAGAGGGACGGCGACGGTGATCATGGACATGCACAACACGTTGCTGGTACTCGACATGACAACTCCCTACTGGTGCGCTTGCACCGAACATCAACCCGTCAGCACTGTCACTGATCGATCGCGCTGACGAGAATGCTCATGGACTCCTCTCAAGATACGTCGCATGTCTGTACGCATCGCGCAACGAAAGGCGCCACTAACAAGACTGGGGCACGAACCTCAATCTACAGGTCCCGTTGGATGACGCCGGAACTGCAGTTGCTGCCGAGCGGATAGCCGCATGACCCGGTGCGCAGGAAGCGCAACGCCGCGCTCCAGCGCGCCGGTCAACCGGAGGGTGCAAGGATGCCCCGTCCTGCTTGGCTGCGCAAAGGCGGCAAGAAGCCGCGCCCGGTACCGAGCGTGCTGGAACAGCCGCTGCTCAATCTCTCCAAGCAGGACACCTGGACCGTGCGGGATGCTTGTGAGGGCACCCAGATCTTTGGTGCCACGGGCTCCGGCAAGACATCCGGCTCCGGCCAGGCGATCGCCACGTCGCTGTTGCGGGCGGGGTTCGGCGGCCTGGTCCTCACCGTTAAACCCGATGAGCGCGAGACATGGGAGCGGTACGCCGCCGCCACAGGCCGCACTGGCTCACTTGCCATCTTCAGGCCGGGTGAGCCATGGGCGTTCAACTTCCTGAACTACGAACTGAACCGCCCAGGAGCGGGCGCTGGCTTTGCTTCCAACATGGTCAGCTTGTTCACGGAGGTCTTGGAAGTCGCGGCCCGCCGTGGGGAAGTAGGCTCCCAGGACGGCTTCTGGGTAACTGCACTGGAACAGTTGCTGCGCAACGCGATCGACCTCGTGATCATGGCCCAGGGCACATTGACCCTCGCTGACCTCCACGCGGTCATCAGTTCTGCACCGCACGACCATGATGTCTTGTTCTCAGAGGAATGGCGGGCGGGCTCTCGGTGCTTTGACCTGATCCGTCAGGGCAGGGCCACCTTGGAGCCAGACCAGCAGGCTGACTTCGACCTCACCGCCAGCTACTGGCTCAACGAGTTCCCAGGGCTGGCAGAGAAGACCCGCAGCATCATCGTCAACATGTTCACCGGCATGGCCGATGCATTCCTGCGCCGCCCGATGCGGGCGCTGTTCTGTGAACGCACCACCATCATCCCGGAGATCACTCACGGCGGCGGCATCATCCTGGTGGACATGCCCGTCAAGCAGTACCACCAGGTGGGGCGGTTCGCCCAAGTCCTGTGGAAGCTGATGTGGCAGCGCGCCGCGGAAGCCAGAGCCGTCAACAACGACACCGCCCCGGTGTTCCTGTGGGTGGACGAATCGCAGGAGTTTATCACCAGCTCTGACGCGTCCTTCCAGGCGACCGCACGCTCCGCGCGCGTGGCGACGGTGTACCTCACCCAGAACATCTCCAACTATCTCAAAGCCATCGGTGGGCGCGAGGCGCAGAGCGCCACAGACAGCCTCCTCGGCAATCTACAGACCAAGATCTTCCACGCGAACGGGGACGCCAAGACCAACGAGTGGGCCGAACGCCTGTTCGCCAAGCGCTGGGGACGCCGCACGGGCACCTCCCAGTCCAACAACCCGGACCAACCCGATGGCCGCGACCGGCCCCGGATGAGCGCCAGCAGCAACGAGTCCCTGGACCCGGAAGTGCTGGCCCATGACTTCATCGGGCTCGCCAAAGGCGGAGAGGGCAACCGCTTCTTGGTCGAGTCCATTGTGTTCCAAGGCGGGCGCACCTGGCGGGCGACCGGCCGCAACCACCTCCGCGTCTTCTTCAGCCAGACCGGAGCATGACCTGACGGTCAAGGAGTGTTTCAATGTCACAGTCCGCCACACCGCGTCCACCTGCGCCCAAGCCCCCGTTCCAGAGCCCGCTTGATCCTCAGAGGATGGAAGCCGCCGCCAACAACCTCTTCGACCCCTTCCAACTGGCCCACGGCGTTGCCACGACAGGCAAGTCGATCTGGGACGCTGGCATCCAGATCATCGAGGTCCTGATCAAGCCGGTCATGCTGCCCTGGCAGATGATCCTGCGCTACAACTTCGGCGAACGGCACCTGTCCATCCCCGGCGTGATCGGCGCCCTCGCTGTGTTGTGCGGGTATGCGTGGTGGACTTCCACCATCCGGTCCACGCCGTTCACTTTGTTCTTGCCCCTACTGGTGGTGCTGCTTGCGGTGGTCCACCTGCACCAGATTCGCGCCCGCCGCATGCAGGGCCACCGTTGGCATAGCCGCTCCAGCGGGCACCCGTGGTTGCACTGGCCGGGCGCCCCCATCATCGGCAAGCCCTGGACGGTGGTGATGTTCGTGGAACCCGTCGTGGTGGGTTTGACTGGGTTCGTCCTGCTGGTGGGACTGCGAGACCTCCTAGGCCTTCACGCGCTGGCGGCCTCCGTGCTGTTGTTCCTTGATGCCGCAGGTCAGCGCGCCAAGGCCCGCAGTTCGCTCCTCGATCAGATTGACAACACGATCGAATCAGAACACATCGGGGAGGCCATCTCTCCAGATGCCGCCCCACAGGACACGGAGGGCTTTGTGGTGCCGGGTGCCAGCACCTGGACCGATGCCGAGCGCGCAACCCTGGTAGCCGCCTACCAGAAGATGCTGCCCAGCCAGCAGGCCATGCTGGACGTGACGTACGCCTACACGCCAGCACCTCCGGCTCAGGGTCACGCTGCCGTCCAGTCGCCCGATCCGCACGACCCCGCTGACTCTTGAGATAACCCCAGTCCCTGCCGCCGCTACAGCGCCTCTGCGCAAAGGAGCACACCATGCGTTGCGTCATCGCTGCCGTTGCCACTCACCTCTGCCTCTGTCTCACCCATCTGTGTCCAGCCCAGACCGCGCTGGATGATGCGGTGGAAGAGGTTGCCACCAGGTCCATCGCTCACCTTGCTGAGCCACAACCCACTCTGGCCGTTGTGGACTTTGCCAACCTGGACGGGACCGTCGCGCCCCTGGGCCAGCACTTGGCCGAAGCGGTCACAACCCAACTTCTGGTGGACAACCCCGATCAGGGCTTGCAGGTCACCGAGCGCCGCCATCTACACCTGGTCCTCCAGGCCCGTGATGTCACCGTGGATGACTTGTTCGATCCACAGAACCTGCGCACCGTTGGCGCAGCCCTTGGCGTGGCCCACATCCTCACCGGCACACTCAGTGATCTTGGGGACGAGATCGAGATCAACGCCCGCCTCATCGCCGTTGAGCACGGACGCATCATCGCGGCTCACCGGGTCCGGCTGCCTGAGTCCAGCATCCCACCGGGCCTCCTGGAGGAGACGCCCACCCTGCCTGCTTCACCAGATCACCGCAAGGAGGTGGGCGGCGTGATGACGGAGGTCATCAGCGCCTACCGCGATGGGGACACAATCCACGTTGAATTGACCCTCACCGCCGTGAACACGGACCTGCGGTTTGAGCTGTATGGCGTCTATGGGCGCACCCGCATCATCACGTCCACCGGCAACGAACACGATGGTGTTCACGCTACCCTGGCTGGCAAGGAAGGACGGGACTTCGCCGAAGCCTTGTTGGTGCGTGGTGTCCCGTCAAAGGCCACCGTCGCTTTCAGCGCACCCGCAGACACCGCCGACTCCATCGCCCTACTCCACCTTGAAGGGAAAGCCGGTCCCTTTGGCAGCCGCAGGGAGCTGTGGTCTGTTCACCTGCGGTCGATTCGACTTCAGGAATAAGTCATCCAACGCATCGGGAGGGACGCTGGTTCGCTGCGTTCCGTCCAGCGTCGGACCAGTCTGTACGTCACCGGATCAGTTCCGAGCGGTCCGCCAGGTAGTCAAACGTGTCCAGCGCACACTGGCACATCTCCGGAGACATCAAGATGGTATAGATACTCCCCATTCCATGGGACAAGAATATACCCAGATGCGCCACATCATTCCGGATGAGAAGACTCTGTCGGACGCTTTGCTCTATCGAGGGCACGCCTGCTGTCCAACTGAGATCCAGACGCCCACCCGAGAACTCATAGACACCGAAAGCAGACGTGTGTGGGATCGTGGCCCGCCGAAGCACGACCCGGTTTTCGCTGGCAGGTACGCCGCCACGTCCAGATGCGCCTGGCCTTAGCAGATCAGCCCTGTAGTTTCTCGCCTCATCATCGGTGATCTGTGGATCATCACCGCTCTGCTGTGCCAACACAATATCGTAAGAGCCCTGCGCGCGGATGTTGTTCCGCATGAGCATGTGGAACGGACCACCCGAGATGCCATACTCCAGTGATCGCACGAACAACCGTGTCACGCTGCTCTGCGCCTCCAGCTTCTTCGTCGACCCGTCGCTGATCCCTGGAAGCCCAGACTCCTCAAGCGCGTCAAGGTGGACCGTGATCGCTTTCCTGGCTACCTCTGTGATGCCCGAGGCAATCTCCTCAATCCGGGACTGTTGCTTGAGCCATTGGGCCCGGGAGTCTCTGACGAGGAGTTCAACACGCGACAAGAGGCCATCTGGCGCTGCGGCCCCCAACTCCAGTTGATCTTCCAAAGCGCCAGGCGGGAGGAGCCAGAGAAGCGGTTGCTTCCGCAGCCCTGCGAATGCAAGCGCATGGTCCAACCGCGGCACCACCGGATCGACGCTGTCCCCACTGGCGATCTCGATCCACCGCTGTGCGGTCTTTGGAGGTATCCCTGCCTGGACTAGTTGGCGTTTGGCCGCCCTCTCAGGTTCATCTGACTGTTCCTGCACGGAGAGGAACTCTCCAAGCACTTTGGTGAAATGACTAGACAAATGCTCTCTATTCATGTTTATTTACCAGGACATATCCCATTCATCGGTCTCCAACAGTCCATATCACCATTGTACAAGCAAAACTCGATGATCCACAGACCTTTGCATCCTGATTCTCGTATCTGAATGGAGACCCGTGCAGGGCGACGGGTCAGGGCTCTTGACATCAGAGAGTCATCCGTGGCATGGTTAGGTAAATGCAAACATACTACGAACAGACGGGGGCCTACGGCCATGTGCGATGTCGATGATGGGAGTCTGCGTGACTTCGACCGCCGCTACGGCCTAGTGCCGCCAACGCGCGATCCGGGAGCTGCCCGGAGTTTCTACGCGAACCGGCCCTGGGTTGAGTTGCGCCCGGTCCGCGATGAGATATGGCGGTATCAGGTACAGGCTTCCCGCACGTCGCCGATGTTGTGGCGAGAGTTCACACTTGACAATCAGGGATTAATACCCCGGGGTGTCGAGCAAGACCTAGCCGACGCGATCTGGTGGTTTGAGAAGGGGAGTGACTTAGAGTAGCAGATGGCGGAGGAAGATGAAGTTCCAGAAGGTGAAGCTGTTTGGCGAGTTGAAGCTCAACAGTTGGTGGCGCAGTTTCACATCGAGATAGCTGCTTCCACAAACGAAGATGGTTCATCGAACGGGTTCATCGGGGAGCACAGGGAGTTCCCATGGACCCTGGGATGGGGTCCCACTCGGAGAGAGTGCCGGGCGTCCACAAGGGCCATGACTGTAGAGGCGCTGATTCGTGCAAGGCACGAGGGCACGCCCTGGCCCGCGCCAGGGGATTGCAACCTTCGCCGTGAACATGGACGACCGATTAGTATCGGGACCATCACTCGTCGACTTGCCCGTGCCGACCGCCTAAGGCGACGTGACGAGACTGACCGACCATTCTGGTGGGATCGAGATCATGAGCGATAAGACCGCTTGATTGACGGGCTGCAGCGTAGACCACGGAGCGATGTTGCTATGCTCGATGTCCCCACCTCAGTAGAAGGCCGCGCGGAGCTCGTGAAGGCCTACTTGATCCAGCGACGAGAGGCGTCACCGAGTAGCGCAACGGTATCTCGCACCGCTCTTCGCGCATTCGCCCAGTTCATGGGATTGCCCCTCCACGTTGAGTAGACTCGGCCGCTGCGCCGCCCATCGATTTGCTGACTGCGCCCTTCCTCTGTCATCCGCCCATCCCATCGCGTCGTAGTGCAGGGGTGGGAGGCACTGGCGCGCGTTTCCAGCGTTGTGCAGCAGACTCCGGCAGCCTCACTCATCTTCTGGCCGCTTAGCGCCCTTGGCAGCCGGGCGTTTGAGGCCACTTCACGAAGGGCTGTCACGATCCGCTCGTCACCAGTCATCGCGTGCAACAGGGAGATGCCCTTTGGCACATGGAAGTTCACGTCATAGCCCACCGTGCGATCGTCCCGGGTCCGAGCGGTCAGTTGCTCCCCGGTCATCGGATGTTGGTTCTGGCACAGACGGGCGAAGGCCTTCTGAGTCACCTGACCCTCCAACCCCAAGAGCTTGGCCGCCTCACCTCCCCACAAGCCGACCGTCTCCCGGCCCTTGGTGTAGTAGTCCTCCTGAGCCAACGCCTCGGTGTAGTACCGCTTGGCATCTGACATCGATGTGGACATGTACATGCGCAGTATGTCCTTGGCGTACCCCCTCCCGCGAGCTGGCACAACGGGTTGTTGCCAGCGGGGTTGTGAGTCCCAGTGCGGTGCCTATACGCCCTCCTGCCCAGGTGGGTTGAACAATCCCGCCAGGCTGGCAACGCCCGCTACGCCGTCAACCCGCAGGGGGTCGGCCCGGCCACCTTCCGCGCTTCGCTTCGCTTGCTTGTGCAGGTGGCAGACCCGCTTGTCGCGGGCGGGCCTTGACGGCTTGCTGCAGAGGCGTTGCCGGTCCCCCTGGCGTGTTCAACCAACCTGAAAGGAGAAGAACCATGAACAAGTCCAGATCCCACGATAAGCTTGCCGCTGTACGGCACGGTCCACTCGCCGCAGTTCCAGATGACATCTGGGAAGCCCTGCAGGTGCCCCTGCCTCCCGACGCAAGTGAAGTAGTGGCTCATGTACGGCTCTTCGATCCGGCAACCTCAGACGAGATCTACATCATCGGGATCACGCGGAGTCGGATCGTCGCTTGCATCGAGCCCCACCGACACCGCTTTCTCAGCCTCTACGAGCCCGCACAGCTGCTCCGGCCAAGCTGGGCCTACCACGTGGACACCAGCTTCCGGCCCATGCCTGAGCCAGCGTTGCTGCGGCTGTTGGGCCTTGACGACGATTGAGAAGTCTGACCGCACCCCATACCCGCTCTTCCAGGACTCGCGCAGGGCTGTCCCGCCGGTGGTGGTGGTGGCAGGTCCCGGATGTACGGGGCGGCGGACAGGTGGCCGCGTTTCCACGCATCACGCACGGCCCGCTCGGGCGATCGCTAGGTCAGACAGCCGCGCGCCCTCACGAGGTTCGCGCCTGAGCGGCACACCGTGGCGGCGCCGCATCCAAGAAGTCCGCAGGCCGACTTCGCCCCGCGTTACCTCGTTAACCCGCTGCAGCACCCTTGGTGCGGGCACGCGCTGTCCATTCAGGTACCTGATCACCGTACTCCGGCTCTTGACACCGGCATCCGTCGGAGCTGTTCAACCGGCAACGCCGTTGCCATCGAGGTCGAAGTTCTCCATCTTGTTGCCCGTGGCCCCCAAGCTGGCAACACGAACCGTGTGTGACCATACAGCCACACCCCCTCCACGCCTGGGATCTACGGAACCACCGTGGAGGCTACCAGCATACTGGGTCTTCAGCAATCTCAGACGCGCGCAGGATGTCGTTCGGGAGTTCTCACCTAGGCCGAGGCCAATGTTTGACCCATTCCACAAATCTGTGGCGGCATGGCGCCTACTTCGCGCGGCGTTCGGTTTGTGCCAGCCTCTCGCTATCATCGCGCCAAGAACAACTGTCCGGCATGTTGGGCCGCACCGATGCCCCCACGATAGAGCGCTACGCCAAGCACACCCAGTCCGACACCAGCTGGAGGGTGTATTGGGGACCGCCTCAAAGACATCGAGCAGGTGTGCTCGCAAGCAGTACGCTCGGCGAAGTGGGGTTGCAATTCCTCGAAGCTCGGAGGGCACTTGCCGCAGCGCGAGGACAGGCTTCGTAACCCAGGGCGACAGAGTAGGTTCATCAAGGTATCGGTGCACCGTCTCCACGAGATCGAGAGGTCCGGATGGGCCGCAAGTCAACCCGCGTAGGAGGGGAGCGTCGCTGTCGACACAGGACCGGCGCGCATCGGCGCGCGTTTGGTGCTGACTGGTGCTGTTTGTAGCATCAAGGGGCAGGGTTCTCCCACTGGGATCCAACGCATTGGGAGAGGTTCCTGCGCTTACCAATGACGCGCTCTACCACTGAGCTATAGCGGCGCTCCATCGCCTGAACCGCAGTCCTAGCACAGCTTCGCGGCGAGCGCAACCCTGTTGCCAGCGATGACTGATCACGCCGATCGGCGCGCATCCGGCGCGCACGGCGCTGGCAGTAGACGCCGGGGCGGCTCAAGCCGTTGCTGCGCCTTGCTCTCGCCGAACAGCCGATCGAGGGCCGAGGCGGCCTCGCCCAGGAACTCAGGTGAGTGCTTCGCGTAGAGTTGGCTCGTGCGCTCGTTGGTGTGGCCCAGCATCCCGCTGATCTGCCAGATGGGCACGCCCTCCTTGGCCATGAGCGTCGCCCCCGTGTGCCGGAGTGTGTACGGCGACACGTCCGTCAGGCCCGCCCGTCCGGCAGCCTTGTTGAACGCTGTCTTCACCGAGTTCACGGGCTTGCCCAGGTATTCGATCACGAAGCCCGTCATGCTCTCTGCGATCGCTTCGATCAGGTGCGGCCTGAGTGTGGCCGTGATCGGCACGATGGGCCGCCGCTTGCGGGTCTGCGTGTTCCCCGGCGGCAGGAAGTCGATGTAGCCGCTGCCCAGGTGGACCTGCTCCCTGTGCAGGCCCAGGATCGCACCAGGACGCTGCACGGTGTGCAGGGCCAGCAGCACGAAGAGTCGCAGGTGCGGCTCACGGCACTCGGCCAGGAGCCGCGTGACCTCGTTCTCAGTCAGGAAGCGGTCACGCGGTGGCGGCGTCGGCACACTGCGGACATACGGCGCCTCACTAAGGAGTCCCCTCTTGGCGTACCAGTTGAGTGCGGCGCGCAGCGTCGCCAGGTCCCGCTGGATCGTCCCGTTCGATGGGCTCGCGATCCCGCTGGACCGCAGCTGTTCCCGTCTCCACTCGATGAACCGCTCTTGTGCGTCGTACGTCAGGTCGGCCACCGTCGTGATCCCATCGGACCCGAAGAACTCAGCGAACAACCTGGCGGTGCCGAGCGCCTTGCCCTGGCAGGTCGTGCCCGCCAGATGCACCGCCACATAGCCGTCGAGAGGGCGCATGATCGGCACCTCATCCGGCCTCGCCTTGCCGGGCCGGGCCCGCCGGTCGGCGAACTCGATCAAGATGTCCTTGGCTTTGTCGAGGTCTGTGGTCCGTGTGCTCTTCCGCTCGATGTGCCGCCGGTGGGCCTTGTACCAGTAGATGTACCACCGCCCCCCACAGTCGTCTCGCTTCCACAGCCAGTGGTCCTTGTACTCAAAGACCCTCTGTTGCTGCTCGGTTGGCCTTGCGCGCTGTCGCCGGTGCCGATGAGGGTTCCTCGCTGTCATCCATCACTCCTCTGCTTGTTGATGTAGTCGTTGAGCTGGTCGGCCGTCACGAAGACCCGCCCGCGGATCGAGACGTAGCCAAGCCGGCCCGCCAGGCGCTCACGGCCCAGGGTGTCGCGGTGGACCCGGAGCAGCCGGGCCGCTTCCGTGATCGTCAGCAGCTCCGGCGGCCCCTTCGCCACCCCACCTCCAGGGTCGGTGCCCCGCTCGTTCTGGTCTGTCGTACCGCGCGGTGGGTCGCTGCGCACGTCTGATCGGGCAGGACAAGGGTGCTTTCCTGGCGCCTGTGGCGCAGAATCCGCGCGCCCGCTCATTCGTCGGTCCCCTTCACGCCCGGGTACTTGATCTCCGGGCGACCAAAGGCCTTCAGCACCCTGTTGGCCTCCCGCACGACACCCCTTGCGTCTGTGACATGTCCGTCCAGAACAAACTGCCCGTGGCGTGCGGCCTTCACGCGCAGTCCCAGCACCTCCGTCGCCCGCACCACGGGGTCTGACCACCGTTCACTCTCGCAGGGTGCGCGCCGGGTCTTCTGGAACGCAGCCTCCTGGACCTCGCTGCCGCGTGTCCATGGGAAGACCAGCTGCGGCTCCCCGTTCACATCCATCACCACCTCCGCGCATCGCGGAGGGGATGGATCAAGGAAGTCCGCCAAGGTGACCTCACCGCCAGTGAGGTTGTTGATCCGCTGGAGCATGGCTGGCCTTGGCACCCGCTTCCCGCTGAGGTACCTAGGCACGCTGCTCCGGTCCTTGACACCAAGCATCCGTCGGAGCTGCTCCGGTGTCAGTTGCTCCTTGAAGAGCCAATCTGCAAGCTTCATGAGGTAGTGGAGTACCGCACCACTGTCGCGTCGTGAACCACTTGCTGCCAGCAAGATCACTTTGCAGACCACGGCGTGGAGCAACCCACACGATGGCCGTGCTTGGCAGCAACCCCTTGTGCGCGGTCTCCCCGTGTGCTTGGGTCAGTCTGTAACAACGAACCCAACCACATCAAGGAGGACCGATGACCGATTCTCACCAACCCCCGGCTGCCCGTGTGCGCATCGGGCTGATCGAAGCCGCTATCTGGCGCAACCAGACCGACCACGGGCCGCGCTACGCCGTCACCCTTTGTCGCCACTACAAGGACCATGCCGGTGACTGGCAGACCACCGGGTCGTTTAGCCGAGACGACCTCTTGCCTCTGGCCAAGGCGGCTGACCAGGCCCACACCAGCATCCTTGGACTCCAGGCTGACGACCGTGACCGCAGCAGCATCCAGGCTGCTGCGCGCACTGCGGGAAGCGAGGGCCGATGAAGGCGCCGTTCGCCCCAGAGCGGGCCGAAGAGGTACGGATAGGCCACGTCGTGGTCCGGCTGTCCCGCTTGGGCACAGGTACGCCGGTGATCCGCAACCGTGTCGCGTTCGGCACCAGCAGCGATGAGCTGAGTGATGCGCCGACGTTCGACATTGAGGAACTAGCCGACCTGTACAAGGCCGTGTCCCTGACCATGGACCTGTTCACGCTCTTTGAGACCGGGCGTGGCTTGCCGCAGCTGGCCAAGCACCTGCGCGACGTAGAACTGGAGGTGCTGCCATGACAGGTTCGCTGCTAGACGATGAAACCAAGCGGCTCTTGCCGGGGCTGCGAGAGACGGAGCACAACCCCAATCCGATGGTCCAGGCCAAGTTCTTCACGCCGTGGACCAACTGGACCTGGTACGCGGTTGAGTTTGATGGGGAGGATCTGTTCTTCGGGCTCGTGGACGGACACGAGGTGGAGCTTGGCTACTTCTCCCTCGATGAGCTGGCTTCAGTCCGGGGACCTGGCGGCTTGAAGATAGAACGCGACCTCTACTTCAAGCCCCAACCTCTGCAAGAAATCAAGCTAGCAATCGAGCGAGTGCGATGCGATGCGAACCCCAGGCTGTTCAACGACCGGCAACGGGGCTAATGGTCAGCTCGGCTGGGGTGCCGACTTGGAAAGAACACCTGCTTCGCGCAGTTCCCTCTCAAGGTGGACCTTCCATCCGCCTCCATCATCCAATTTCACCCACAACACGCCGTGATAGTCGCCCTTTGTTTGCAGGGGTTTGCGGCTCTCAAGAAAGCGCCTTGGGTGATCACCGGCCCTTATCCACGGTCCAAGCCCGTAGCGTGGCGTAGGGTGAATACGCAGTAGAACAGAGGCGCGCCAAAGCGCATGGAGGCGCAGGCCGAACGGCCCAGTTGGAGCCCACCGCCCTGACCGTAGACCCTGTCCTCCGCATTGCAAGGGCCGTCATGGACCATGTCATGCAGTCGTTGTTGTTCTCGCTCGCCGGGTCTCGACACCGGCAACTCGCCGCGGAGAAGGTGGAGAACCGACAGCTGCGCAGTCGCCTCGGGCCCAGCTCCCCACTGCTGTCCGCGATGGTCCATTGATCAAGATTGAGCTCTCAGGTCAACCTTGGGGTTCCTCCCACCGCCGGGCACCTCGACTAGCTCCTTGGAGGATGCGAACCAACACGCTCGTGCAACTGCCAAACCGAGCGGGGTCTATGCCGGCTCTCCCTGATCGGCGCCTTGGCGGCCGTCGGATGGCGGTTTCTCGGTTCGCGCCAGCCCGGCTTGAGCCGACTCCAACTCACCCGGCGTGTTGGCCTGATGAACTCTGGGCCAATCGGCGGGGAAGCGGAGTTGGACTACCCGGGACACTTCGAGGAGGGCGTACATCGCGAGTGTGCCCGCGTCGAGGTGTTCACGCAGGCGGGGGAGGAGTTGCTGGTGGTAAAGCGCTGGCATCGGCTGCCATCGATGCGCACGGAACGCCACGGCATCGGCGCGATCCTGGCGGGCGGCGAGCAGCGATTCGATCCAATGCGGACGGAGATCGACCATGTCACACGGCGCGAGGAGGACCCAGCCATCGCCCGCATCGACAAGCGCGGTCTCAAGGCCAGCAAGCGGGCCGCGCCCGGGTCTGATGTCGCCCACTGTTGGCAGGCCGAGGTCGTCGTACTGTCCGGCCGATCGGGCGACAACGCGTGGTTGCAGGCCAGCTTGTTCCATGGCGTCCGCGGTGCGAACGATCAGTGGACGGCCCGCGAGCAAGGCCCGCGCCTTGTCGGTGCCGAACCGTCGGCTCAGGCCACCAGCCAGGATGTAGCCGCGGGCGCCGTGACTCAAGCCGTTGCTTTCCGTGATCGATCGAGGAGGTGCAACACGGTGACCGCGCCAACACCGAGCAGGAACCCGCCAAGGGTATGGATGAAGACTACGCCCAGTGCTGTCGCTGCCATGATGACGAGGGGGCGTCCCACGAGGGTATCACGCGCGGCGCGGGTGAGGGTGAGTCCGGCGAAGATCAGCATGACGGCGAGGATGGAAGCTGGATAGGCCTCCAGCGCAGCCAAGCTCCCCCCCAGACACACCAACCCGAGCGTCACCTTGAGCGCGCCGACCATCACCACGCTACCACCCGTGCGGGCGCCGAAGGAGTACTGCGCGGCAAGCCCCCCCGCGCCGTGGCACATGGGCATCGCGCCAAACGGGACAGCCAGGAGATTCATGAGCCCGACGCTGACACCCATCCTGCGTGTGGTGATGCCGCGCTTGGGGAAGTAGTCGGTGCTGAGTGCGCACACCGCGATCACGGAGTTCAGGAGGGTGAGTGGGAACTGAGCGACGCCAGCGCGGAGGCCACCTCGGAGCCACTCGTCGGCGGTGGGAAGGGTGGGGCGCGGGACGGTGAACGAGGCTGGCGGGAGCGCAGGGATGAGGTCTGGATGCTGGGTGACCACGACCATGAGCCCAGCGCCGAACACTCCAAGCAGGGCGTAGGGGCGTGCTCCGCGTGCGATCAGGAGGACCGCCGCGACAAGCGCGGCAGCGAATGGGCCGTCCCACGCGCTCGGTTCCAGGGCCAGCGCAATGGCGAGCCCACTGAGCACGAGTTTCATCCCGATGCCCGCTTGAATGCCGCGGACGAGCGGGCGTGGCACGATGCGGCCCATCCACCCGACCACTCCGCCGATGGACAGGACCAGAACGATGGCGCCGACGAACAGCCCTGCGGCCGCGACCTCACCTGCGGTGAGTCTCTCGGCTATTGCCGCCGCGGCGATCGCCTTCATGGGCTGGACGGGGAGTGGTTGGCGGAAGAGCCACCCGCTGGCGATATTCATGAGGCCAGCCCCGATGAATATGGGCGCGAGGCTCATATCGGTTGCAATAGCGAGGCCCAGCGTGAGCGGAAGGAAGGTACCCATGTCGCCCAAACCGCCCGCGAGCTCGCGTGCGTTGAAACGGAGCGATGCCCTACTGCTTCGATCGATCTCCTGGGACGGGCGGTGCGCCCGCCACCTCATGCCGAGCCCTTTGGGCGTGGTGGATGATCTTCACCACCCAGCACACCGAGCGCGTGGGGCAGCAGGTCGGCGATGGCGCGGAGCATCTCGGTTGCTCCGCGCGGCGAGCCGGGCAGGTTGATGATGAGGGTCCGACGGGCGACGCCGCACTCGCCTCGGGAGAGGAAGGCGCGCGGCGTCGCCTCCAGACATCGCAGGCGAGCCAGTTCGAGCAGGGCCGGGTGTCGGCGCTCGATCACCTGGAGGGTGGCCTCGGGGGTGACATCGCGCGGCCCGAGCCCGGTGCCGCCGGTGGTCAGGATGAGGTTGGGCGGGTTGTCGAGGCTCGCCCATCGGGTGAGCACCGCTGCGATCGTGGGAGCGTCATCCTCGACACAGTCAACATGGCTGACTGGTAGGCCCAAGCGGGCACGGAGGACCTCGCGCAGCGCGGGCCCCGACTCGTCGGGGGCTTGGCCTCGCGTGCATCGGTCGCTGACGGTCAGGATGGCGGCATGGCCCTCGGTCCCCATGTGCACTATTCCGAGTCCTGGCGGCGCCAGTCTCCCCGCCTCCCGCCAGTCTTCTCAATCAGGCGGATGTGCTCGATCTCCATCGAGCGGTCGACGGCCTTGCCCATATCAATGACCGTGAGGCTCGCGACGGCGGCGGCGGTAAGCGCTTCCATCTCCACGCCGGTCTTCCACTGCGCGACCGCGGTAGCTCGCACGCGGAGGGCGTCGGTCTGCTGCTCGATCTCGACCTCGACGACATCCAGCGGGACCTGATGGCACAGGGGGATGAGGTGGCTGGTGCGCTTGGCAGCCTGGATGCCGGCGAGGCGAGCGACCTCGATCAAGTTGCCCTTGGCGAGGCGGTTTGCCGTGACCTGCGCCAGGAGTTCGGGTGAGCAACGGACGCGGGCCTCGGCCACCGCCCGGCGCTCAGTCACGTCCTTTGCGCCGATGTTGACCATCTGCGCTGCGCCGTGGCTGTCGATGTGCGTCAACCTGGGGGGCGGAGTGGGATGCGTGCTCATGACACCTCCTCTGCAATCGCCCATGTGTAGAAGGGATGGCGGGCATGGCCAGCTTGGCCGGGTGGCACTTCTACAAAGCCGTCGCTCCTGGCGGCGGACACGATGTCGCCCGATCCCTTGGTGGGAACAAGTTCGCCCCTGTTCCCAGTGGCGCGTACCAGACGGTACCACGTGAGGGCAATGGTCTTCTCACTCCCCGCACATGAGGAGACGTCGAGTTCGCGTGGAGGAGGGTCAACGAGACGGAAGCCGGCGAGTCGCCGGAGTGGCGAGGCTGCGAGTCGACGGGCGGTGACCATGGCTGAGAGCGGGTTGCCCGGCAGGCCAAATATCAGCCTGTTCGAAGGAGCGACCGAAGCGAGCACTGGCTTGCCAGGGCGGATGGGCAGGCGGTGGAAGGCGATCTCGCCGCCGCATGCTCTGACGGCATCGGGGACGCAATCGTAGTCGCCCGCAGAGACCCCGCCCGTGATGAAGACCGCGTCGTTGTCAGAGAGTGCACGCTCGAGCGCGGCGGCGGTCGCGTCGAGGTCATCGGCGACGCGGTGGGCGCCCGTGACTTCGGTCCACGCCGGCCTACCGAGCATCGCCGAGAGTGCCGGGGTGTTGCTGTCTCGGATGTGCCATGGGTCGACGGGTTCATCGGAAGCTCGCAACTCTGGGCCTGTGGCCAGGATGGCGATCCTCACACGGCGATGGACCGAGACCATCGCCGCCCCGCATGATGCAGCCGCGCCAGCCCTCGGTGCGGTCAGCGTGATTCCCGAGTGGACAACGACTTCACCGGCCTCCGCGTTCTCACCCGCCCACCGGATGTGCCTGCCGGCAACCAAATCAAGAGGCTGCGTGACCACGATGGCGTCATGGTGCTCATCCACGAGTTCCCGCGGGATAACGGTGTCGGCATCGCGTGGGATCGGCGCCCCAGTGAAGATGCGCAGTGCTGCACCGTGCGGAAGATCGGGTGGGCGGGCGCCCGGGAGAACCTCACCGCGAACGCTGAGCTTGCCCGGCGTAGCGTCGCGGATGCGGACCGCATAGCCGTCCATCGCGCTGACCGCGGCTGGCGGGCTCGGGCGGTCGAGGGCGATGTCTTTGGCGAGGACTCGCCCCAGCGCACCCGACAGCGCGAGTTGTTCTGAGGCGAGCGGCTCCAGACGCGAGGTGAGTCGCTCAATGGCGTCTGGCACCGAGAGGTCGGTCGGAGTTGTGTCGGCACGCGCGGGGCTCACTGGGTGGTTCCCATCTTGCCGTGTGATTCGACCGCCCGCTTCCAGAGCGGCGCATCCTGCTTCATGCGGTCGATGAACCATGCTGCGGCTTCGAGGGACTCGGCCCTATGGCGCGCAGCGATCGTGAGGCGGAAGCTGGTCGAGCCGGCCGGGACGAACCCCCGGCTGTGCTCGACCTCGATTGTCAGCAGCGCGAAGCGGTCCCGTGTCTCGGCAGCCAGACGCTCGAGGATCCTGTCAGTCATGGGGCGATAGGCCTCATAGTCGAGCCCCTCAATCGGACGGCTGCCCTCTGTGGGACGGACGACGCCCTCGAAGGTGAGAAGGGCGCCCGCTGAATCCGCGCGGGATGCGCAGCGCGGCGGGAGCGGGCCGTCGATGATCTCGACCCGCACGGTCATCCGCCCGACACGAGGCCGATCAGCGCCACCTCGTCCTCCTTGCAGACGCGGTACGAGTCGTCGACGAACTCGTCGTTGACCGCGAAGCGCGACGCTCCGATCGAGCCGCGCAGGGCGGGTTGGGCCTCCACGATCAGTCCGCGGAGGGCAGCGCAGGAAATCCAGGGGCCGCCATCGGTGGTGAGCGTGATGCGATCGCTCCCAACCATCGCGCGTTGTGGCCCGAAGAGGCGGACCGTGACGCTCATCGCTTCTCCTCCGACTCCCGGTCCTCGCGATCAAACTGTACGTTGGCCCAGCTCCACGCGGCAACTGTGGCGGGGAATCCCATCGTGGTCATTCCGAGCATGATCGCCTGCTCGATCTCGTCGCGCGTCGCGCCGGCTTGGCGGGCCCGGCGAACGTGCGAACGCAGCGCCGATTCGAGCTGGGCCCCGACGCAGATCCCGATCTTGATCAGTTGACTCGTCTTGCGATCGAGTGGGCCCAACTCGTCGACGGCAGCTGCCGTGGCTTCGTGGGTGGCTGCGAGTTGGGGGAACCGCTCGACGAGCTGGCGGTAGGTGCCGGGCAGCTTGTTGGGCGCGGGGCGCGTTGTTTGGTCGCCTGTCGCCATGTGTCAGCCTCCGATGTGCGTCATGACGACAACGCCGTCGTGCGGGTGCTCGCGCGCCTTCTTCTGCAGGCCCGTCGCGAGCAGTTCGTCCAGGAGATCGGCGTCGTAGGTGGGCCGCAGGGCGGGGAGCAGGGTGCCGCGTGGGGTGTCCATGAGGCAAGGGAAGAACGCGCCGTCGGCGGCGACACGGATCCGGTTGCAGGCAGCGCAGAAATTACAGCTCATGGGTGTGATGAAGCCGATGGTCGTGAGTGAGCCATCTGCGAGGGTGACTCGGTACCGCCGCGCCGCGCTGTGGCCCTGGTCGAGGGCCTCCCAGCGCAGCACGTGAGGGTCGAGGATGTCGCGCATCTGCGCCTCGGGGACGTACCGGTCGGCCCACGCGCTCTTGAGCGGCCCCATTGGCATGAGTTCGATGAACCGGACCTCAAGCCCCCGATCAGCGGCGAATCGGACGAGGGCCGGGAGTTCAACGTCGTTCTCGCCACGGATCACCACACAGTTGATACGGACGGGCGTAAGGCCCGACCGCACCGCGGCGTCGATCCCATCGATCACGCGGTTGAGCTGGTCCACACCCGTCATACGGGCAAACCGCTCGGGGTCGAGACTGTCAAGGCTAATGTTGACTCGCCCGAGCCCTGCCTCAGCGTACTCGGATGCGCGGTGGGGTAGCGTCAGCGCGTTGGTGGTCATCGCGAGGTCGCGGATGCCGGGGACGCGAGCGACACGGCGGATGATATCGATGTGCTCGCGCCGGCTCGTTGGATCGCCGCCGGTCAGGCGGACCTTGGCGAGCCCGTGCCGGTCGACCAGGTGCCGTACCAATTGTTCGATCTCGTCGGGAGAGAGGACGGGCTCGCCCACGGGTTGCTCGAGCGTTGCTGGACGGCAATAGAGGCAGCGCATTGCGCACGCCTTCGTGAGCGAGATGCGGAGGTACCCGATTGATCGCTGTTCGCTGTCGATCAGCATTACGCCACGTCCCCCTGACGAACGGCGCTCGGTTCGCCGTGGCGTCTCTGTTGTATCGATTCGTGGAGTCCGGTCACGAGTCCCTCCGCCGGTTGGTTCGAATGTGAGAGTCTACCCAAGGCGCTCGGCCGCGACGTTGGGTTCCGGTGCCGGGGACGCAGTCTCACTCGCGTACAGCCCAACGTCGCCCGACAGGATCGGGATCGCGATCTTGAGTGCAACGGTGTAGATCATGAGACCGAGGGCCCAGATGCCCGCGGTGACCTTCCACTCAACGAGGCTTGGGAGGTACTCGACGATCTCGTGGAGGGTGCTCGGGATGAACCCAGGGATGATCAGGCCCATACCCTTCTCGATCCAGATACCGACGAACGAGAGCACGCACGCGAGCACCACCACCCAGGCACGCTCCATCGCCCATGGTGATAGGAAGAGAGCGGCTGCGATGACGTTGAACGCGACTGAGGTCCAGATCCACGGGACCAGGGCGTCGAACCCGTGGAGTCCGAAGAAGAGGTAGTGCGCTGAGCTCGTGTGCGATCCACCCGTGTAGAACTCGACGAACAGCTCGCTACCCAGCATGAAGAGGTTGATGAGGATCGTGATGCGCACAATCCGGACCAGTGTCTGGATCGGGGAGTCGGGGATCGGGACGCGGGCGACCCGCCGGAGAATAAAGAGGGTGACGATGATGAACGCGGGACCAGAGACGAAGGCGGATGCGAGGAAGCGAGGGGCCAGCAGGGCGGAGTTCCAGAAGGGCCGTCCGCCAAGCCCGGCGTAGAGGAAGGCGGTCACGGTGTGGATCGAGATCGCCCAGATGATTGAGAGGAAGACGAAGGGCAGGAACCACCGCGGGTTCGGCGCGCGCCCTAGGAACCGCATGTAGAGCAGATAGCCACAGATGTGGAGGTTCAGGAGGAGGTAGCCGTTCAAGACGATCACGTCCCACGTCAACATTGAGATCGGGAAGTTGAAGCGCCCCAGCCCCGGGATGAGGTGCCAGAAGCGGTCGGGGCGGCCCAGATCAACAGTGACGAACATCAGGCACATGACGATCGCGGCGATGGCAAGCAACTCGCCCACGATCACGGTGTCGTGCATCGCCTTGTTGCGGTAGAGGTAGGCGGGGATGACCATCAGCACACCGCCTGCGGCGAGACCGACGGCGAAAGTGAAGTTGGCGATGTAGAGCCCCCACGACACGTGGTCGGTCATGTTGGTCACAATCATGCCGTGCGCTACCTGGTTTGCCCATGCGTTTGCGCCGACGAGGAAGACTGCGGTGAGCAACGTCATCCATGCGTAGAAGGCGAGGGAACCATCGGTGGCGAGCCAGAGCGACTTGCCCAGGAAGCGGGGATAGCTTATCCAGTGGCTTGGCCGGTCGGTCGCGGGTATGCGCTGTGTCATGGTTACCCCGCAATCACTTGTCGAAGAAGTAGAAGAAACTGGGTTCGGTGCCAAGCTCTTCCTTGAGGATGAACACCCGCTTGTTCTCGAGGATCCAACGAATGTCCGAGTCGGGATCGAGGATGTTGCCGAAGACCCGTGCGCCTGTTGGGCAGGCCTCGAGGCAGGCCGGCAAGCGCCCGCGGCGGGTCCGGTGCAGGCAGTAGTGGCACTTCTCGATCACGCCCTGGGGGCGGATCCGGTTGGACAGATAGCCCTGGTCTGGGTTCACCTCGTCGGCCGGGATCTCCGGCTTCTTGAAGTTGAAGCGGCGTGCGTGGTAGGGGCAGGCCGCCTCACAATAGCGGCAGCCGATGCACCAGTTGTAGTCCACGACCACGATGCCATCGTCCTCCTTCCATGTCGCTTCCACGGGGCAGACATTGACGCAAGGCGGCTCATCGCATTGCTGGCACTGGACGGGCATGTAGAACATGTCGTCAGCGGGAACGGAGTGGGTGTATGTGGTGTTGCCCTTCTCCATGTCGAGCGAGCCCTTCGGCATCTCCAGCACGCGGATGTAGGACTGGTTCGTGTCGCGGTCGTGGTTGTTCTCCTGGTGGCAGGCCTCCACGCACTTCCCGTTGCCGTTGCACAAGCTCAGATTGATGGCATAGACAAACTTTGTACCCGGGATGGCGGGGTGATCGCGGATCTCTACCTCCGCGCCGTACTCCTCGCGGGTCTCGGCCTCGAGGCGCGCGAAGACCTCGGCCTTGTCCTCCGCATCGAGCTCCTTGAAGTGCTTCTGCAGGAACTCCTCGGCGCTGACGCTCTCCCCGAGTTTGCGCAGCGGAGAGACGGCGGTGACGAACGCCCCGACCCCAAGCGTCGCCCCGACGCCCTTCAGGGCGGTGCGCCGGCTCACACCTTCGATGACAGGAAGGCTGACCCGCCTCGCGTCGTCCCGGTGCTCAGTCATGGGTGGCCTCCGCCCCGGAGCCGGGAGTTGTCAGAAACCGGTCACGGGGCTTGAACGTGGGGATCATGTGCGGCATCTTGGGTGCGTGAGGGTCGTGGCAGTCGGTGCACGTGTTGCGCACCCGCGGGCCCTTGGTGATGTCCCAATAGCCCGTCATGCCGCCGTGCGCCCCGTGCTGGTAGTCGCGGTACTGCGTGCCGTGGCACTGACCACACAGCGTGATTGTCCTCTCATAGGGGACCTCCGCTCCGTCCGCGAGCCGGAGTGTATCGTAGTCCGATTCGTTGTGGCAGGAGAGACAGCTGAGTTGCCCGTGCGCGAACGCGAGGTCCTGGTGAAACTCGTCGAGGTGCTCGGTCGAGCGGTTCTCCCGGTTCGGTTCGCGGATCGTGTGGCAGGTTGAGCAGGCGATTGTGACCGGGTCGCCGTGCAGGTTCAGTCGATCAAGCCGGAGGCGCGGCGGGCCAGCCGCCTCGTGGATCAGGACGGGGTGGTGGTGTGGGGGGCGGGCGTTGGTGGGTGAGTGCGTGGTCTCACCGCTCGGAATCGCGGCGTTGAGTGCGAGAACGACTGGGGCGTGCTCAGATTCGTCGCCGACTCGTGCGACGAGGATCCCGACCGCGACGACCGCTCCCAACACCAGCACCACCAACATGGCCCAGATTCGCCACGCGCTCACGCCAAACTCCCGTCCAGGTTCCGAGGACGCGCCGACTCAGGTGCACTATAGCAAAAGCGCTTCAACAAATCACGGTTCCTCCCGCCCCTTCGACGGGACACAGAGCCGACTGCGCGATACCATTCTCAAGACTCGAACGCTAGAGAGTTGCTCATGCCAGTCAGTGGACTTGCCATTACGCTCTCCTCGGATGCGCGCGCAGCGGCCGAGTGCCTGCGGGCGCTTGAGACTGAGTCTCGCATCGAACTTGGCCCCCGTCATGGCAACCGGCTGGCCATTGTGACTGAGACTCAATCGCAGGAAGAAGATAAGGCGCTCTGGGCGTGGCTTGATGCGCTGCCCGGCGTGACACTCGTCGATGTGGCCTTTGTACACTTCGACCCGCCCCCGCGGTCTGAACCCCGAACTGTCAGTGCACCCGAGCCGAGCACCGCTTCGCGCGCGGCTTGTCAGGAGCGGCGACTATGACAACCCTCACACCCGATCGTCGGACCTTCCTCAAGGCCAGCGCCATGGCCGCGGCGAGCGCCGCGGCCGCGGGGAATCGCGCGTTCGCGCTGCCGCAGCTTGATCAGACGGGGCAGGACGGAGTGCGGTGGGACAAGGCTCCGTGCCGGTTCTGCGGGACGGGCTGTCACGTGCAGGTCGGGGTCGAAGACGGCCGGGTCGTGGCCATCGCTGGCGACCAGAAGGCCGAGGTAAACAAGGGACTGCTCTGTGTCAAGGGCTACCACGTCGGGTTGGCGCTCTACGGCGAGGACCGTCTGACCACGCCGCTCCTGCGGCGCGACGGTCAACTGGTCCCCATCTCGTGGGACGAGGCTCTCGACATCATCGCCGAGAAGATCAACGCGGCGCCCGACCGCTTCGCGTTCTACGGGTCCGGGCAGTGGACCATCCCGGAGGGCTACGCGGCGCAGAAATTCATGAAGGGCGGGCTGGCAAACAACCACATCGACCCGAACGCCCGCCTGTGCATGGCGTCGGCGGTCACGGGGTTCATCGCCACCTACGGCGTCGACGAGCCGGCCGGGTGCTATGACGACCTGGATGCGTGCGACGTGCTCATCACATGGGGGAACAACCCGGCGGAGATGCACCCTGTCCTGTTCAGCCGGGTCATCGACCGGCGGTCGCGGGGCGAGGATGTGCTGATGATCGACATCAGCACGCGGCGCACCCGCACGACCGCGCACTGCCAGGAATACCTGGAGATGGAGCCGCACGGGGACGTCGCGATCGCGCTGGGCATCTGCCATCTGTTGATCGAGGACGACGCCTACGACAAGGAGTTCGTCGAGCGGCACTGCGCATTCCGCGCCCCGCAAGCCGCAACGCCGACCTTGTTGGGCGAGGCGATCGGCTTCGATGAGTTCCGGCGACGGGTCGCCGCCTACACGCCCGAGCATGTGGAGGCCCTGTCGGGTGTGCCCGCCGACAAGATCCGGATGCTCGCCGGGCTGTTTGCAAGGAAGGACCTGCGCATCACCAGCCTGTGGTGCATGGGTATGAACCAGCACACGATGGGTACGGCTGTCAACTCGCTCGTTCACGGTGTCCACCTGCTCAGTGGCCATTTCAAGGTCGCGGGTGATGCTCCGACCAGCCTGACGGGGCAGCCGTCCGCGTGCGGCACCGTCCGCGAGGTTGGTACGCTGGCCCACGCGCTCCCCGGCGGGCGCGTTGTCGCCAATGAGGTCCACCGCGAGCAGGCTGAGGACATTTGGAACATCCCTAGAGGGCGGATCAACCCCAGCCCCGGCTTCCACACCGTTGAGATGTTCAAGCAGTTCACCACGCCGAAGGTCGATGGGGGCGGCATCGACACCATGTGGGTCCAAGTGACAAACCCGGGGCAGACGCTGCCCAACCTGGGGAAGTTGTTCGACCGTAAGGAGGGCCTCCGTGAGAAGTTCCTGATTGTCTCCGAGGTCTACCCAACGGCGACAACACGGCTTGCGGACCTGGTCCTCCCTTCGGCAATGTGGGTCGAGAAGAACGGAGTGTTCGGCAACTCTGAGCGCCGCACTCAGCAGTGGTTCAAGATGGTCGATCCGCCCGGACAGGCCCGCGACGATTGCTGGCAGACCATCGCCGTCGCCCACCGCCTGTTCGACAAGGGCCATCCGGGCATGCGGCAGCGCGATGGAGCGTTCCTCTTCCAGATGACCGACGGGGAGGGGCAAGAGGTTCCTATTTGGGAGTGGGAGCACTACTACGACATAAACGTCGACCGCGAGTTGTTCAACGAATATCGCCGCTTCAGCGAACTCAAGCACAAGAACCTGGCGCCGTACGACGAGTACGTCAAGGCGCGGGGCCTGCGCTGGCCTGTCGTTGAGACGGAGCCGGGCGTTTGGCGTGAAACACGGTTCCGCTTCGTCGAGTCTGACGATCCATTCGTGCCCAAGGGCCAGGACGTGGACTTCTACCACTCGACTACCGGCGATGGTCGCGCTCAGATCTGGTTCCACGATTACCGACCGCCGCCCGAGGTACCAGACGAGCAGTACCCGTTCTGGCTCTGCACGGGGCGCGTGCTCGAGCACTGGCACACCGGCACCATGACACGCCGTATCGCGCCGCTGGCGCGGGCGATGCCCTCGGCCTATGTCGAGATGCACGCTAGTGATGCGCGGGCAGCGAAGGTGGCCAACGGGGAGACAGTCCGGGTCGAGTCGCGGCGCGGCGCGGTCGAACTGCCCGTGTGGACCAACGGCCGTGGCCAGGTCCCCCAGGGCACTGTCTTCGTGCCGTTTTTCGACGAGGACCACCTCATCAACAACGTGACACTCGAGGCGTACGACCCTTGGAGTAAGCAACCGGACTACAAGAAGTGCGCGGCGCGCATCGTGAAACTGGGTGCATAACGTGGCCATCGACTCCAACAGCCCGACTGAAGCCACCGGCCATGAGCCCAGCGAGCGAGCGCTCCACCTCATGCTCACCGGCGTTGTAGCGGTCGCCGCCATCGGCTTCTTCGTGGGGATCGACTACGGAGTGCCGTACCGCGATCCGCGGCCAGCCGCGCCGGTGGGCGATCCGGTCTCCTCCGCCGAGGCCGTGCCCGCCGTCTCCTACCGTCAGTTGCGCGAGGTCGACATCGGTCCTAACCGCGACTGGCGCAGCGACCTCGATCGCCTGCCGCGCCCGCAGGCAGACCTCTTCTCCAGCGTTCTGAACAACGCAGAGTTGCGGCACGCCTCAGTGCAGGCCCGCGTCGAGCGCCGCGCGTTCCACGGAGCCCCACCGACGGTGCCCCACGCGACGGATCAGATGTCGGATGACAACTGCGTCGCGTGTCACGCTGGCTCTGTTCGCATCGGGCAGCAACTCTCACCGATCGTGCCGCACGATGACCTGCGCAGTTGCCAGCAGTGCCACGTGCAGAGCGACCACCCGCTCTTCGAATCAGGCGGTCTGGCAGCCCCCACCACCTTCCTCGGCCTGGAGTCACCAACCGTTGGCGTCAGGGCGTGGCCCGGCGCGCCTCCGACGGTCCCGCACGCCACCTTCATGCGCCACAACTGCCTCGCCTGCCACGGGCCCACGTCCGATCTCGGCCTGCGGACAACACACCCTTGGCGCAGCAGTTGCTTGCAGTGCCACGCACCGTCGGCCGACCTTGATCAGCACGCTGGCGCAATGCCATGGCGCTCGATGCCCGACGGGGGTGAACCCGATGAGCGATGACCGCCCTATCTCACGTCGGGAGATGCTCGGGGGTGGGCTTGTCGCACGTCTCCGCGATCGGGCGGCCGAGCACCGGAAGGGTTCGACGCCGGATGCCCACGAGCGTCCGCCCGCACATCTCATCGTCCGCTACCCGACGGCGGGCCGAGACGGGACGATGCAAGAGACCGGCAAGCGCCCGAACCCCCGCGGCCAGATCCCCGTGCTACGCCCGCCCGGGGCCGTGCAGGAGGGGGCCTTCCTGCGTGACTGCACGCGCTGCGATGCGTGCCTCGAGGCCTGCCCACACGGCGCGATTGTCCACGCTCCAGCCCAGTTCCGGGAAGCTGCGGGCACGCCAATGATCGACCCGATGGGTCAGCCCTGCTTGATGTGCGAGGACTACCCGTGCATTACCGCCTGTGAGCCCGGCGTGCTCCGCTCCGATACCCCTCCCATGATGGGCACAGCAAGGGTGATCGAGCAGACCTGCATCGCACATCAGAACGGCTTCTGCACCGTCTGCAGTGAGCGCTGCCCGGTCGAGGGTGCGATCGAGTTGGATGCGGGGCGCCCGCGCGTGGTTGAAGACCGCTGCACAGGCTGTGGTGTGTGCCATCACGTTTGCCCCGCGCCGCAGAATGCGGTCGCGATCATGCCGACGTTCTCGCGTCCGGCAGCGCCGCACGACCACCCGGCCCGTCAGGGGAATGCCTGTGACTGATCGCCGTGCCAGCCGGAGCGCGCCCGCGGGCGGGGGCGCGGCCATGCCAGGCGTCCACGAGGCGGTGCTGGACGACGAGGCCTTTGAGCGGTATCTGGACGACCTGCGCACGTGCGCTCAAGACTTGACCGTGCTGACCAAGGCGGGGGCCTCGCGATTGGCCGAGCCTGTTCGGGATGACCCGCTTCAAGTGATCGCCGCGTTCCGTCGGCAGGAGGTGCCTGCGGTGCAGATCCGTTACGTGTTCGAGCAAGAGAACTGGTGCGACACGCTCATGCGATGTCCCGAGGGTGCGCGCCTCATCCGGACCAAGCAGTAGATCAGAGACAGGAGAGGCTAACATGGTGCGATACCGGTCTGCGGTCTATTCCGCGGTGCTCGGGATGCCGCTCGCTCTCACGGACTCCGCCGTGGCCCACCCGCCCAGCGCTGGCGCCCCCCCGGCCGCAACGGGGCAGCCAACTCCCGCCGCCAGCGAGCCCAGCGCCGACGCAGCGGCTCCTCGCCCGTCTTTCAAGCCACTGCCATTTGAGGAAGACTGGTCGGCGTTTGACCCAACAAGCGGCGATGACGTCTGGGATCCGATCAAGCACATTCACCTGAGTGACGAGGGGGACGTCTGGGCCAGCTTCGGTGGTGAGTTCCGATTGCGTGCCGAGAGTTGGCACTCGTTCGGCTTCCTCGACGCTGACGGCCGTGATGACACCTTCCTGCTCGGCCGCGCCCTGCTGCATGCCGATGTGCACTTCGGTGAGAGTGTTCGTTTCTTTGTCGAAGGCGAGAGCGCACTGGCGACCGACCGCGACCTGCCTGGCGGGCGGCGCACGCTCGACATCGACACGCTCGACCTCCAGAACGCATTTGCTGATCTCGTGTTCACGTTCGACGCAGATACCACACTGACCGCCCGTGTCGGCCGTCAGGAGCTCATGTTTGGGAAGCAACGCCTCGTCAGCCCGCTGCCGTGGTCGAACTCTCAGCGTTCCTGGGACGCGGCCCGGGCCATCGTCACCGCCGACCGCTGGCGCATCGACGCCTGGGTCAGCCGATTCGCCGCCGTCGACAAGTACGAGTTCAACGACTGGGACCTCGGCCCGGACTTCCACGGCGTCTACGCCACAACCACCCTCGGCGGCAAGCACCCCCTGACCCTCGACGGGTACTGGCTCTACCTCGACGATGACATCGCGACCTTCGCCGGAGTCACCGATGATGAGCAACGCCACACCGTCGGCGCCCGGCTCGGTGGCCCGATCTCCGACACCGGCTTCGACGTCGATGTCGAGTTCAGCTACCAGTTCGGCGAACTCGGCAGCGCGGACATCCGCGCCTGGATGGCGGCGGCTGAGCTCGGCTACACCTTCTCAACCTCCACTCTCAAGCCACGCCTGCACCTAGGCTTCGACTACGCATCAGGCGACGACGACCCCGGCGACGGGGACATCAACACCTTCAACCAGCTCTTTCCCCTGGGCCATGCATATTTCGGGCAGATGGATGTTGTCGGCCGGCAGAACATCATCGACGCCTCGGGCGGCTTGTCGCTCAGGCCCACCTCGACCGTCACCGTCAGGGCTAGCGCACACTTCTTCTGGCGTGCCAGTGAGGACGATGCCCTGTTCAACGCGGGGGGTGCAGTCGTGCGTCCTGCTGGCGCATCGGACGCGCGTGAGGTCGGACAAGAGATCGACTTCCGGGTCGCATGGAAGGCCGACCGCCATATGACGATCGAAGCGGGCTACTCACATTTCTTCGCCGGGGACTTCATCGAGGACACAGGCCCAGATGACGACATCGACTGGTTCTACCTGCAAGCGACCTACCGCTTCTGACTGCGGCACCCTGTACTGGCTCATCGCGTCATGAGACGTGGCCCACGCCACCAGGACAGGTCCGTGCTGGCGCACTCTCTTGGGCTGACCATCACTGAAGGACCGCCAGAGGTCGTTCGCGCTTGATCCGGACCTGGACACTCTTGAAGGCGGGTGTCCGCGCGACGGGGTCAGCGTGACGCGGCACCAGGATGTTGGCTTCGGGGTAGTACATCGCCGCGTTACCCATGTGGATATCGAACGCTCGCACCAGGACACCGTGCATCTCGCCGGTCTCGCTGCAAACCGTCACGGGGCAGTTCTCTGTGAGTTGCATGGCGTCGATGTCTGCTTGGTTCATCAGGATGACGTCGCGCCGGTCCTGTCCTCGATAGATGTCCTGATCTTCGTAGACGACGGTGTTGAACTGTCCCTCGCTTCGGATCGTCATCAGCGTCAACGAGTCGGGCGATTGATCCCTGGTGGGGATAGAGATCGAGTGGAACCGCGCACGCCCGTCCACGGTGTTGAATCGCGGGGTGTGAAACGTCCGCCCTTCGATGTGAAACTCCTGCTTGGTGGAGTCGATGGCCCCGACGGGGGCGTAGCCCGGGATCACCTTTGCGATCGCCTGGCGGATGGTCCGGTGCTCCTCCATCGAGCGGAAGTCGAGGGGACAATCATCGTCGAGGACACGGCGTGCGATGGAAGCGATGACCTGCACCTCGCTACGGGGTCCATCCAGGCGAGGGGCGCCGCCGTCGCTCAGGCGGACAAAGTTAAACATGGACTCCTGGGTGGTGGCCTGAGGTTCTTCGTCGCGCGCGAGCACTGGGAGGATGATCGAGTGCTTGCCGCGTCCGTGGACATGCCCGGTGTTGAGAGTGGTGCTCAGGAAGACGGTGGTGTCGATTGAACGCAGCGCCTTGTGCGCCATCCTCGAATCCGGGCACGACCCGAAGAGGTTCCCACCAAGATGCATCGCGAGGCGCATCTCACCGCGGCCTGCGGCTTCGACGCATGCTAGCGTGTCCAGCCCCGGCTTCTCGGGCAAGACGACTCCGAGTTCGTCGCGTAGCTTGGTGACGACCTGTTCCTTGAGCGCGGGGGTCACCCCGATTGAGCCGATGCCCTGCACGTTGGAGTGTCCCCGCAGCGGGAGCAGGCCCCGCCCCGGGGCACCGAGCATCCCGCGGAGCATCGCGAGGTTCGCGATCATCTGTACGTTCTGTACGCCGTGGGCATGGTGCGTGATACCCATCGTCCAGGCGAAGATGGTGCGTGATGAGGCGCAGTACAGCTCGGCGATGCGCCGGATTCCATCGCGCGGGACACCGCTACCTCCGAGGATCACGTCCCATGGCGTCGTCTCGACTTGCTCGCGGAACGCCTCGAATCCGGTCGTGGACTCTTCGATAAACTGTTGCTCGATCTCATCGCGCTCGAGCACGTGCTTTGCGATCCCGGTGAGCAGTGCGATGTCACCCCCGATGTGCGGCTTGGCGTACTCGTCTGCGATGGTCGTGCCAAAGAGCAGGCTTCGGAGATCGGAGGGGACCTTGAACCGCTCGAGGCCAACCTCGCGCATGGGATTGATGACGACGACCCGTCCGCCGGCGCGCTTGAGGTCCATGAGCGTTCGCATGAACCGCGGGTGGTTCGACGCGGGGTTTCCCCCGATGAGCAGGAGCAAGTCGCAGCGGGCGACATCTTCGAGCTGGATGGTCGCGGTGCCCGATCCCGTCACGGTGCTGAGTCCGACACCGGATGCCTGGTGGCAGAAGTAGGAGCAGTTGTTGACGTTGTTGGTGCCGTACAACCGGGCGACGAGTTGCAGCAAGAAGCCTGCCTCGTTGGATGATCGCCCGGAGAAGTAGAAAAAGCTCTCGTCGGGCGGCGTGCCGTGCATGGAATCACCGACATGCTGGATGGCCTCGTCCCACGAGATCGCGCGGTAGGAGGTGTCCTTGGGGCCGGCGTAGAGCGGTTCGACGATGCGCCCGCTTGCTTCGAGCTCGCGGGGTGTCATCCGTTGGAGGTTGTCGAAGTTGAACTCGTTGAAGAACTCAGGGTTCAGCCCGCCCTGCATATCTGCGGCCATGGCCTGGACGGATTTCTTGCAGACCTCAGGGAAATGCCCCTTCTCGTTGACCATGCCGCCCAGTTGCCCACCCATTCCCAGCGCACAGGTCTTGCATGCGTTACGAGTCCTGAGCGCCTTGATCATGCGCACGAAACCGCCAGTCTGGCGTGCCATCCGCAGCGTGTACCAGATCGCTCTCCACCCGCCTGCTCCAGTTGGCTGTTTCATGACCCCATGTTAGCTCTTGGGCATTTGGTGGTGACGACGGATGGGGCGCTCAGCGGCACGGCCGGGCACCTGGTCGGCGGGCCATCGCGGCCTTCGCTCGAGCTGATTGCCAAGCCCTCGACCGCCTCCGGAGTGTCGATCGAGTGGCTCGTCCTTGGCCGGGGTGACGCATGGCCCACGCTCGCGTTGCCCGATCGGCCGCACGTCGAACGGAACGGCGTGGTATCTCGCAGGACTGTCCCTGGCCCGGATCGCGTGCGGGCCGCACCGCCGAGTGACCCGTGATGACGGCAACAACGTGCGCCGCATCGTGTCCGCGCGCCAAGCTACTACGTTGGGCGTGAGCCCTCGGCTGTTCGCCGGTGGCATCTCGCCGAGATGCAAGTCAACGACACTGGTCACCGAGTCCGGCAAGCAGCAGGTGTTTGATGCCCTACCGCGCCGTGTACTGCCCGCGCCCCACCCGCTTGAACCGCTTGTCTTTGATCAGCGTTTGGTTGACGATGGTGCGGAAATTAGGCGACGTGGTGCGGTAGCCCGCGTGCTGCACGGCTTGAGCGACTTCGGTGACACTCAGCGTCGTGCCGGTGAGGCTATCAACCAGCGCATCGGCAAGGGGCTGGTCGTTCTTGGCCCGCTTCCGGCCCATTGCAGCGCCGCCGAGGGATGCGATCTCCCGGTCGATCTCCTCAAGCCGTGCCGCGGCCCGCTCCCGCTTCTTGATCAGCGAGGACAGACCTCGTTCCCGCCGACGCAGCTCGGCCTGGAGTTCAGCGGTGCTCATGACCGCTGGGCCGCGCCTGCGTGAGGTCGTCTTGGCGGCCTTCTTGGATGCGGTCTTGCGCTTCGCTCGCTTCTTGGAGGTCTTCCTCCGTGCCTTTTTCTTGGCCATGTTGTGTCCCCGGCTGGTGTGTCGGTTCCCAATGGACCGCATCCTAGCGATCACCACAGATTTGTGCCGACTGGGGTGATGCGCCGACGTTCGACATTGAGGAACTCGCCGACCTGCACAAGGCCGTGTCCCTGACCATGGACCTGTTCACGCTCTTTGAGACCGGGCGTGGCTTGCCGCAGCTGGCCAAGCACCTGCGCGACGTAGAACTGGAGGTGCTGCCATGACAGGTTCGCTGCTAGACGATGAAACCAAGCGGCTCTTGCCGGGGCTGCGAGAGACGGAGCACAACCCCAATCCGATGGTCCAGGCCAAGTTCTTCACGCCGTGGACCAACTGGACCTGGTACGCGGTTGAGTTTGATGGGGAGGATCTGTTCTTCGGGCTCGTGGACGGACACGAGGGCCGCATCGGTGCTGCCTGGCAAGTCCCTCTTGTACTCAATCCTCCGCCCCTCTCGGACTTGATTGTCCAAGAGGCTCCGCAGATGCGTGGCGCTGATCTGGTCCAGTGGGATGTCGAAGGTCATTCTGTAGGTTAGCGAGCGATTGCAGAGCAGATCAACCTGTCCCACCGACGTACTTCCACCGCCGGGGCGAGCGCATCTTCCCCGTTGCACGCTGAGACTCTCAGTTTGCGATGGCGTCTGGAGTGCCACCACTGCCATTCAGCTATCAGGCACACCTAGCCCCTCCGACTCAAACCGCCCGGCAGCAGGGGTTTACAGGCACCTGCATGGTCTCGTCATCATCATCGGGGCCGGCCTGGGTGAGCCCCGATGACGACTCCGACCCGGCAGCAGGTCCTCTGTGGCAGTCCACCGATCACTTTAAAGGACCTTGACAACACGTTGGACGGTGATCACGCTCAAGGGTGGCGCAGTAGCAGTCGCTACCGATCATGAGCTGAGGCTGGCAAATCGTCTGCATCAAGCCTCTCACGGTTCAATCGCGCGACACCGAATCCACAGCCTGACTCCAGTGAGCGAGGCCCATGATGAACCAGCCGAACCTCTTCCAACATGTGGCGCCCCGCCCGCCGGTGACCAAGCCGAAGCCGCCGCGCCCCAGCACGCCGCGCGACGTTGAACCGACCGCCCAGGCACCGATACCAGCGTCCCCGCAGAGTGTGAGTGCTGCGCCAGCAGCCAACGAAGATGGCGAGCTCGTGCAGCTGCTCCTCACCGAGAAACAAGCCGCCACCGTGCTGGCCATCAGCGTGCGCAAGCTCTGGGAGCTACGCACAAAGCGGGCCATCCCATTCGTGCGCATCGGGCGGTCCATCCGCTACTCACCCGCAGACTTGCAAGCATGGATAGACGATCAGAAGCAACGCGCCACCGGGAGCTGAGATCGCGGTAGAACGACAGGGAGGTCACCACGCATGGCAACGGTCTACAAACGGCCCGGACGGGCCAACTGGATCATTGAGTATTTCGATTCATCTGGCAGGCGCCGTGAGAGGTCCGCCCGCACCACGGACAAGCGGGCTGCGGAACGCATCGCCCGCCAACTGGAGACACAGGTGGCCCTGGAGCGGGACGGCGGTGCCGATCCCCAGGCTGCCCGCACGCGGGCTCAGGAGCGAGAGGCCATTGCAGTTCATGTGGAGGCATACCTCGCCTTCTGCACTCAAGCAGGCCAGGCCGACAAGAATGTCGTTGAGAAGAAGCGGCACCTGCGCCGCCTGCTGGATGAAGCGGGTGTGAAGCGACTGGTTGACCTCACCCCAGAACGCTTGCAGGCCAATATGGCCGCCATGCAGGTCACCAAGCGCAACGGTCAAGACCAGGACGGTAAGGCCCAATGGCGGCATGAACCGGCCTCCGCCCGCAGCCGCAACTTCCGCCGCCAGACCGCCGTGGCGTTCGCCCAGTGGTGCGTGAAGACCGGACGCCTCAGCCGTCACAACCTTGCCATCGTGCCCAAGGCCGATGAACGCAAGGACCGCCGCCGCATCCGCCGTGCCCTGAGCCCGGAAGAGCTTGAACGCCTCCTGACCGTTGCCCGAGAACAGGACGCTGCCCTCAACGCTGATCCGAAGTACCCGCACGGCCACAGCCGCAGAGAAGCGTGGTACCTGTGTGCCGCCTTGGCGGGCCTACGTCGCGGGGACCTTGCCCGCCTGCGGTGGGAAGACATCAACTTGGAGGAGAGGATCATCACTGTCACCCAGGGCAAGGCCCACCGTGTGGACCACTTGCCGCTCCATCCCGTCCTCTGCGCAGCGTTGGAGCGGATACGGGATGCCGGTGATCCGCAAGAACCCAGGGTGTTCCCGAAGCTGGTCACCGACCGCACCCGTACCCGTGACTTCCAACGGGCAGGGATTGAAGCGGACGAGCGAGGTGTGCCGGACCTCCACGGGCTGCGGACCACACTCGGCACCATGCTGGCCCGCGCAGGCACCGCCCCGCAGATCGCCCAGCGTGTGCTGCGCCACGCCGACATCAAGACCACCATGGCCCACTACACCGCCCTTGAACTGGCCGATGCGGCACACGCCATCGGGCAGCTGCCGGTGCAAGAGACCACCGGCGGTGAACACCGGCAGATACACCGGCACCAAGCGCACGAAACCACACCGGATCATGCTGCAGGCTGCAACATCGAAGAACTGGAGTGGGAGGCATCGCTGGCCGCAGAACCCGCGTTCCTAGGTCAGGAAGCGGGATTGTTCGACGCACTGCGGCTAGATGCGGAACAGCGGGCGAAGGGACTCGAACCCTCAACATTCAGCTTGGAAGGCTGACACTCTACCATTGAGTTACGCCCGCAAGAGCGTGGCCCCATTCTACCCCACAAACACCAGGCGACCCCCTCGGCCCCACCATGCCCGAGGCGCGCCGTCCACTACCATCCCACCCATGCGCCACGAGCACCTCCGCCCCCCGACCTGGCCCGCCGACATCCCGCCCGCCCGCCTCGCCGCGCGCATCGCATCCACGCCACCCGACAGCGCCCGCCTCGCCCTCGTTGGCCTCCCCGACGATACGGGCGTCGCCCTCAACCTCGGCCGCCCCGGCGCCGCCCTGGGCCCGACCGCCTTCCGCGAAGCCCTCGCCCGCTACGGCACCCCCTTCGACGCCCGCCTCAACCTCACGCTCAACACCCCAATCACCGACCTGGGCGACATCACGCCCGCAACGCCCGACGACCACGCGGGCGACCCGGTCGCGGCCCTCCACGAGACCCATCGGCGCACCACCGAGGTCCTCCTCGAAGTCCACCGCGCCGGGCTCATCCCCGTCTGCATAGGCGGCGGCCACGACCTCACCTTCCCCACCGTGCGCGCGCTCGCCCAACACCTCAACGCGCCCGTCGGCGGCGTCAACGTGGACCCGCACCTCGACGTCCGCGACACGCCCGGCTCGGGCATGCCCTACCGCGCCCTCATCGAAAGCGGCCACCTCGACCCCAAGCGCTTCGTCGAATACGCCACCGCCCGCTTCGTCAACGCCCGCGAGCACCTGGCCTACCTCGCCGAGCGGGGCGCCACGACCGT
Organism: Phycisphaerales bacterium; assembly: GCA_965228605.1. GTDB lineage: Bacteria > Planctomycetota > Phycisphaerae > Phycisphaerales > UBA1924. The sequence continues at coordinate 581,802 of OZ245825.1, read as the reverse complement.
CACCCTCGACCGCGTCCACGATGGCCACTGGCCCGTCCGCGCTGCGCTCGGCATGGCCGCCCCAGACCCCGACTCGACCGCCTTCCTCAGCATCGACCTCGACGTGCTCGACGCCTCGATCGCGCCGGGCGTCAGCGCCCTCAACCCGATGGGGCTCGACCTGCGCACCGTGTGCGAGTTCGCCGAGCGCGCCGGCGCGAACCCGCGCATACGCCACTTCGACATCATGGAACTCTCACCCCCACACGACGTCGACCTGCGCACCGCGCGCGTCGCCGCGCTCATCTTCCTCCACTTCGTCGCGGGCTTCGCGCAACGGGAGACACCATGACCCGGACCGTGATCGACAACGCGAGGGTCCTCACGCTCACCCCACCCGGCGCCAAGCGTGGCCGCGACGCCATGCGCGACCTGGGCGTGATCACACTCGGGCGCATCACCATCTCCGATGGCGCGATCGAGCGTGTCGACGACACCTCACCCAACACCCCGCCATCTCCCGAGGGCGCACGAGTGGTCGATGCGCACGGGCGCGTCGTCATGCCTGGCTTCATCGACGCCCACACCCACGCCCTCTGGGCGGGCGACCGCCTCGACGAATTCGAGATGAAGCTCAACGGCGCCAGCTACCTCGATATCCTCAACGCGGGTGGCGGCATCAGGTCCACCGTCCGCGCCGTGCGCACCGCGGGCGAGAATGAACTCCGCGCGAGCCTGCGCGCACGCCTCCGCACCATGCTCCGCGAGGGCACCACCACCGTCGAGGTCAAGTCGGGCTACGGCCTGACCACCGACGACGAGCTCAAGATGCTCCGCGTCATCGACGCCCTCGCCCGCGAGGCCGAGGCCACACCCGATCTCCCCACCGTCGTCCCCACCGCCCTCATCGCCCATGCGATCGACAAGGAACAGGGTGTAGCCGGCTTCGTGGAGCGCACGATCGACGAGACCCTCCCCGCGGTCCACGAAGCGTTCCCCCACATCGCCATCGACGCGTACTGCGAGCAGGGCGCGTGGCCACTCGACGACACCGTCCGCCTCTTCGAGCGCGCCCAGGCCCTGGGCCACCCCATCCGCGTCCACGCCGACCAGTTCAACGAACTCGGCATGACCCGCTGGGGCGTCGAGCACGGCGCACGCTCCATCGACCACCTTGAAGCAACCTCACCCGAGCAGCTCGCGGGCCTCGCCAAATCGGACACCTTCGGCGTCATGTTGCCCTGCTCGGGCTTCCAGGTCGATGGGCGCTACGCCGACGGGCGCGCCTTCGTCGATGCGGGCGGCAAGCTCGTCATCGCCACCAACTGCAACCCGGGCAGCGCCCCCACCTCCTCCATGCCCTTCGCTATCGCCCTCGCCTCGCGCCACCTCGGGCTCACACCCGTCGAGGCCATCAGCGCCTGCACCGCCAACGCCGCGGCCCTGCTCGGCTTCACCGACCGCGGCGCCATCACGCAGGGCGCACGCGCCGACCTCATCATGCTCCGCCACACCGACGAACGCCAACTCGCCTACGAGTTCGGCGGAGACCCGGTTGACATGGTGATGCGTGGCGGCGTGATCGTGCAGAGCGGCTGACCGAGAGCGTGTGCCACTGACCCGTCCCCGGGTCAGTGCTCCTGGTGCTCAACCAGCGCCGCAGACTGACCGCTCGGCCGCGAGAGTTCAGCAGTCTCGTCAAGCCGGACGTCGTCCGCCGCTTCCTGAACGCCGCCCTCGTGGGGGCGCGTCGCGTGGTCGCTCTGGCGCATGATCGCGCTCGCCGGGATGATGAGCACGATCGTCATCGCCGAAGCGATCGCCGCGGTCGCGAGCCGCCCCGCGAAGGGCGTCGCGACGATGTCGTCCGCGCCCTCGTCCGGCGCCTCCAGGATCGGCATCGCCACCAGGCGCAGGTAGTAGAACGCCGCGATCGCGGAGTTCACGCCCAGGATCACCACGAGCGTGATCTGCCCCGCGCTGATCGCCGCGGTGAACAGGTAGAACTTGCCAAAGAACCCGAGCAAAGGCGGGAAACCGAGCAGCGATAGCGCGCTGACCGCGAGCGCTGCGCCGAGCCAGGGGTGGCGGCGTGCGAGCCCGCGGATGTCCTCGATCGAGTCCGCCTCTTCAAACCCATCGCTCGTCCGCCGCTCGAGGCACGCGAGCACCGCGAACGCGCCGAGGTTCATGAACCCATACGCGAAGAGGTAAAACATCGCGGCGCCAAGCCCGTTGCCCGCAAGCGACGACCCATCGCCGGGCCCCGCGATCACACCCACGAGGATGTACCCCGAGTGGGCCACCGACGAGTACGCGAGCATCCGCTTCACCGACTTCTGGAGCAGCGCAAGCACGTTGCCGACCGTCATGGTCAGCACCGCCATCGCCCAGAGCACGATGTGCACCGCCTCGGGCAGCTGCCCACCCGACTCGCCAAAGCCCCAACCGACCGCCGACAGGATCAGGATGATCGCGAAGAAGCCGGCTGCCTTGGGCACGAAGCCCAGGAACGCCGACACGGGCGTCGCGGCCCCCTGGTACACATCAGGCGTGTAGAAGTGCATGGGCACCGCCGCGATCTTGAACGCGATCCCCACAAGCGAGAGCACGAGCCCCGCGATCGCGAGCACGCTGATCGTGCCCGACGACGACGCCTGGGCCGCCAGCGCCGCCGCGATCGAGGGCTCACCCGCGGGAGCGAAGAGCGTGGTCGTCCCCGTCGCGCCGTAGAGCAGCGCGAACCCGTAGAGGAACGTCGCCGCGCCGAACGCCCCGAGGAAGAAGTACTTCACCCCCGCCTCTTGCGAGCGCCCGCGCGAGGTCGAAACGGCCACCATCACATACGTCGGCAGGCTCGTCAGCTCGAGCGCGAGGAACAACCAGATCAGGTCGTCCGCCGTGGCGCAGAGCATCAGGCCCATGAGCGAGAAGAGCACGAACGCATAGAACTCGCCACGCATCGAACGGATCGGATCGAACGCACGCTGGCGCGTCTCAACCTCCGACTCGTACTCACGGTCCGCAACCCCATGCATGAGCATGATGAGGAGCACGCCCACGATCGCCACCATCGCCTTCGCGAACGGGAGGAACGCGGGCACGGGCGAGCCGGGCATCGACGGGCTGAACAGCGCCAGGAACCCCGCAAGACCGAGCCCGCCGATCGAGATCGCGGCACACGAGTTCCGCGTCGATGCCGACTTCGAAAGCCCAACCATCATCACGATGACCGCACTCGCGAACAGCACCGCCTCGGGCCAGATGAACTGGAGCTTCTCGACCATGGGCAGCGCCGTGGCGCCCGATCCCTGCGCGAGAAGAGCGAACTGGTGGGCCAACTGTGCCATCAGTGTGCCGCCTCCTCGTTCGCGACCGTCTCGGGCATTACCATGACGACCGGATCACCCCCGGCGCGCTGATCCGCGAGCGCCGGCCGCGCCTCAAGGTCCTGCACCAGCTGCTCGATCGGCGCCTGTGTCGTGTCGAGCATGAGCTTGGGGTACACACCGAGCACAACGCACGCGATCGCGATGGGCGTCAGCACGACGATCTCACGGAGCGAGAGGTCGCGCGGGAGCGGGCCGTGGTGCTCGTGGCCCGCCGGCTCGCGCGTCGGCCCGAACACCATCTTGCCCACCATGTAGAGGAGGTAGATCGCCGCGACAATCATCCCCGTCGCCGCGATCGCAGCGAACCAGGGCCCGAGCGTGCCAACGGTGCCGCCGGCGCCGAGGTCGCTCGCCCCAGACTGGAACGCACCCATCAGGCACAGGAACTCCGACACAAACCCGTTCAGACCAGGCAGGCCCACCGACGCCATCGTGAAGAACACGAAGAAGAACGACCACACGGGCATGATCGGGCCAAGCCCCGATACCTCATCCATCGACCGCGTGTGGTAACGCTCGTACATCATGCCGATGCAGAAGAACAGCGCCCCCGTCGAGAGCCCGTGGTTCACCATGTAGAGCACCGACCCTTGCAGGCCCGCGATATTCAGCGCAAACAACCCGAGCACACAGAACCCGAGGTGCGCCACCGATGAGTACGCGACGAGCTTCTTGACATCGCGCTGCGCCCAGCAGATGAGCCCGCCGTACAGGATGCCGATCACCGCGAGCACGCCGATCGTCGCCGCGTACTCGATCACCGCATCGGGCACGAGTCCGAGCACGAGACGGAACATTGCGTACGTGCCAAGCTTGAGCAACACGCCCGCGAGGATCACCGACCCCGCGGTCGGCGCCTCCGTGTGCGCCTGGGGCAGCCACGTGTGCACGGGGAACAGCGGCACCTTCACCGCGAACCCGAGCATGAGCGCGAGCAGCACCCACGCCTGCTCGGCCCCCGACATCGCGCGGCCCGCTTCCATCAGGGCCCCGAGTTCGAACGTCCACCCATCAACCCCCGACGACGCCTTCCACGCGACGTACACGAGCCCCGCAAGCGCGACGATCGACCCCGTGAACGTGAACAGGAAGAACTTGGTCGCGGCGGCCCTGCGGCCCGACGATCCGAACTGGTTGATCAGGATGTAGAGCGGGAGCAGTGTGAACTCGAAGCCCGCGTAGAACACGATCAGGTCGCGCGCCGCGAACACCGCGAACAGCGCCCCCTGCAGCGCCGTGAGCCACCCGTAGTAGAGCGGCTCGCGCTCCTTGATCGCGCTCGTCGACCCGAGCACCATGAGCGGCTGGAGGAACGCGGTGAGCAGGATGAGCCACATCGCGATCGAATCGACCCCGACCGACAGGTTGATGTTCAGCGCACCGATGAAAGGCAGCGTCTCGACGAAGTCGAAGCTGCCCGCGTCGCCCCAGTTGAACGTAAACGCCGCGAGGGCCGCGAGCCCGGCGCTCACGCCCGCATTCGCGCCCGCGAGCGTCTTCGCCAGATGCGAAGGCGCAAACGCGATCGCCACCGCAAACAGCACCGGCGCCAGGATGAGCGCAAACAGGATCATCGCAGCACCACCAACAGAACAACAAGAAGGATCACCCCAACCCCACCCGCCATGCTCGCGGCGTAGCCCTGGAGCACGCCCGTCTGCGCCCGCCGGGCCGACTCACCCATGAGCTTCGGGATGCGGGCCACGCCCTCCACCAGCCCGTCCACGAGCAGCTTGTCGATGATGCTCGACAGGTGCGCGATCACGATGAGCGGGATGCGGATGATGTAGTCGTAGAACTCATCGACGTACCACTTGTTCTGGGCCCAGCGCGGGATGGGCCCGAGCTTCGCCGCCAGCGCATCAGCACGCGACGTCGCCGCCTCCGTGCGCGAGCCAAGGAACAGGCCACCGATGCCGACCGGCCCGTGCAGGAACGCAGCGATCGCGATCCCAATGAACCCGACGACCGCGGACACGAAGTACATCGCCTTGTGCGGGTCGAACCCGAAGAGCGTGCCCGCCTCACCGTGATCGGCGTGGTCGCCCGAGTGCTCGCCCGCGCCGTGCGACGCCTCCACCACGGGAATGATCGCAACCGCCTCCCCGTGCCGACGTTCTTGAACAGTGCCACTCTGCGCAACTTCGGTGGGAAGACCCACCCCCGAATGCCCCTCACCATGGTGCCCATAGGGCGACACATAGTGCGCCGATGAATCGTGAAGCAACCCACCCACGTACCCGTGGTGGTCCTTGTCCACAAAGTAGAGCCCGATCGCGCCGGTCGCGAGCACCGCAAGCGTCGCGAGCACGACGTTGATCGCCCACCCCGGCGGGTGTGGGTGGAAGCCGTGGCCGTGCCGCGCCCCGGCGTGCCCTGCGCCCCGTTCCTCGGCGTGCGCTGGCGCTTCGGCCGGGTTGGCCGCGGCCTCTTCCTCCGCGAGCTCGTCCGGCTCGTGGTGCTCATCGCCCGGCTCGAACTCCGCCGGCCCCTCGAACACACGGAAGTACACGCGGAAGGTGTAGTACGCCGTCAATCCCGCCGTGAAGAGCAGGATGATGCCAATCCACAGATACCCGGGCGTGACGAACGACTCCGCGAGGATCATGTCCTTCGAGAAGTAGCCCGACGTGATCACGGGGAAGCCCGCGAGGTTGAGGCACCCCACGAACATCGCCAGCGTGACGATGCCCCACCCCTTCATATGGCGCAGGCCGCTCAGCTTGCGCAGGTCGAGCTGGCCCGCAAAGCCATGCATCACGGCGCCGCACGCGAGGAACAGCGCCGCCTTGAAGAACGCGTGCGTCACGACGTGGTACACGCCGCCCACGGTCGTAAGCACGCCAAGGCCCGCGAACATGTAGCCGAGCTGCGACACCGTCGAATACGCCATGATGCGCTTGATGTCGAACTGCGCCATGCCGATCGTCGCCGCGAGCAGCGCCGTGAGAGCCCCCGTCCACGCCACGACCTCAAGGGCGTAGTGCGGCGCGCCGGGCAGCGCGAAGAGCGGGAACATGCGGGCGATCAGGTAGACGCCCGCGGTCACCATCGTCGCCGCGTGGATCAGCGCCGAGACGGGCGTCGGGCCTTCCATCGCGTCGGGGAGCCACACATAAAGCGGCAGCTGGGCCGACTTGCCGAACGCGCCGAGCGTGAGCAGCAAGGGAATCGCCCACGCCTGCCACATCCCCGACAACTGCCGCCCGTCCGCCGCGACGTCGTGCCCGATCATCGCGAACAGCTCGTCGTACTGCACCGTCTGGAACGTGACGAACGTCAGGAACACGCCCAGCGCAAGCCCCAGGTCGCCGATGCGGTTGACGATGAACGCCTTCTTCGCCGCCGCGACCGCCGATGGCTTCTGGTTGAAGTACCCGATGAGCAGGTACGAGCAAAGGCCCACACCCTCCCAACCCAGGTAGAGCAGCACCAGGTTGTCCGCCATGACGAGGCACGCCATCGAGAACACGAACAGCGCGAAGTACGCAAAGAAACGCGGGTAGCCCTTGTCGCCCGCCATGTACTCAGAGGCGTACAGCGCAATCAGGCTGCCAAGCCCCGTGACGAACAGCATCCATAGCCACGACAGCCCGTCCATATGGAACGCGAAGTCCGCATCGAGCACGCCCGCACCCACATCGAAGTGGATCCACTGGAACGCCGTGAAGACCTGCGCCGCCCGATCGCCGCCCTGCCACGCCAGGAACCCGCTCAGCACAACCGCGAACGCCCCCGCGATCGACGCAACAGTGATCCACGCTGGCAGCTTGGTCTTCGCCTCACTCCGACGGAACCAGAGCACCCCGCAGAGGATCGACCCGAGCAGCGGCAGCAGAGGCACGAGCAAGAGCGACATCGGGCCAGCGCCCGACGCAGCAGCCCCCCCGCTCGCCTCCGCCGCGAGCGTTGTCAGCCCGAACAAGTTGTCGAACACGCTTGTCAAGGCTCAGCTAACCCTTCAGGAGCGCCCACGCGGACGCATCGAGTGTCTCTCTCCGACGGAACAACAGCACGACCAGCGCCAGCGCCAGAGCCGCCTCCGCCGCCGCAATCGTGAGCACAAAGATCACGAACACCTCGCCCGTGTGGTTCATGTGGTACCGGCTGAACGCGATCAGCGCGAGGCCCGCGCCCTGGAACATCATCTCCGTGCACAGGAACATGATGATCATGTTGCGCCGGGTCAGGAACCCAATCACACCGATCGACATCAGCGCGCCCGACAGGAAGAGCATGTGGAACAGGATCCCCGGGTCGCCCAGGTCGGGCCGGCCCAGGTGGATCGCCGCAAGCATCGGGGCGAGGTCGATCACGCGACACCCCCCTGCATGTCCGCCGCGAGCGTCCGCGCCCGCTCTTCCTTCTCATCCTCAGTCAGCTCGATCTGCTTCCGCGCGAGCACGATCGCGCCGAGCATCGCCATCGTCAGGATCACGCCCGCCAGTTCGAGCCCCATCGGGTGCGCCGCAACGAGCTTCCACCCAACATGATCGATGTTCTCAACGCGCAGGTCGGGCGGGAGGGCGACGGTCATCGTTCGCTGTCCCCCGGTCGGCTCAACACCCGATGCCGATTCGGCCGGCGTCGGAAGCAAATCGCGCTGGGAATCGCCAGCGGGCGGAAGCCCGACCTGCGACCGCTGTTCGCCTGAGAAGAGTTCGGCGAATCGCGTACTCTTCGCGAAGCCCTCCCGAATCGCGGTTGCGTCGGCGACCTCAAGATCAACGACCTTGCGCCCCAGATTCTCACGCTGGGCCGCGACCTCCTCGTGCGTGGGCTTCTTGAACCGCCCATCACGGAACGCCCCACGCCGATCAAGCGCATCGATCACACGCCCGGGCACATCCGCGAGGAACGCCTCGCCCTGCGCCACGCCCGGCGGCATCATCTCGTTCACACCCGAGCGGAACAGCCCGCTCAGCCCCGCCAGCAGGATGAACCCCATCACCACCGCAAGCACGGGCTCGCGCGCATAAGCGTCGTACGCGCTGAGGCGGTCCTCCTGCTCCTCCGTCGGCGCCTGCGTCGCGAGCATGATCACGAACAGGTACGTAATCAGGATCGCGCCCGCGTAGATGATGATCAGCGCAAACGCCATAAACTCAGCACCCAGGAGCAGGTAGATCGCCGACGACGAAAGGATCGTCAGGATGAAGTACAGCGCCGCGTACACGGGCCTCGGGTGCGAGATCACGCGGATCGCCGACGCGATCGCGATGAACGCGAACACGTAGAACCACACCCCCGCGCCCACCTCACGCTCCGCGGCATAGAGCCCCGAAGCCACCAGCACCCCGCCCAGCCCAAGCGTCCCGAGCACCCCACCGATGATCTGGGGGCTCACGCCCTTGCGGGGCAGCGCCCACACCATCCCGAGGCCGCCGAGCGTCAGCAAGACGTACAGCAGGATGGGATGGATGATCTCCAAGGAGGGGCTCCGGCCGGGCGTGCTGAACCGCTCAGAAGCCCCTCGTCGGGGACCCTCGCGGTTGAAGGTGCGAAGCATAAGCCCCCGCTAACGCCCCAGCAACCACCCCACGCCACCACCCGACCCACTAGATGTGGCCCGCTTCCCCCGACAAGCCCGCACGGTGCCACAACAACCAGTCCCCTACACTCTCGCCCCATGCCCCGGGAGCACATCCCCAACGCGCTCACCATCGCCCGCCTCGTCCTCGCGGGCGTCTTCATCGCCATGCTGTCGGTCTACCGCTTCCCCGACGAGCACGGGTGGGTCCTCCCCACGAGCATCGCAATCTTCATCGTCGCCGCCCTCACCGATGCGCTCGACGGCTTCCTCGCACGACGCTGGCGCGTCATCTCCGTCTTTGGCCGCGTCATGGACCCCGTCGCCGACAAGGTCCTCGTCCTCGGCGCCTTCGTCATGCTCGCCGGGCCGGGCTTCGCCGATCGGAGCCTCGCAGCGGCCCCGCCCACTACGGGCGTCCTCCCATGGATGGCAGTCGTCATCCTCTCACGCGAGCTCCTCGTCACCTCCATCCGAGGCGTCCTCGAGTCCCAGGGTGTCGACTTCTCCGCCTCCTGGTCGGGCAAGCTCAAGATGATCGTCCAGGCGATCGGCGTCCCGCTCATCCTCCTGGGCGTCTTCATGATGACCGAGCAGCCTGAGGCGATCGACCAACTCCGCGGCTTCAACAACGCCGTCGCGTGGGGCGTCACCGCCGTCACCGCCGTCTCCATCGTTCCCTACCTCGCGCGGGCCCTCGAGGCGGCGGGCCAACTCCGCGGCGGAGCCCCGTCGTGACCACCAAGCCCCACAAGAACAAGAACCGCGCCCCCCTCCGCCCGCTCAACTTGCCGACCCTCGCCCTCTCCTCGTGCGGGCTCGGCTTCCTCCGCCCGATGCCCGGCACGTGGGGCTCGCTCCCGCCCGCTGTCGCCGCGGGGCTGATCGCCCTCCTCACCTTCCTCGGCGTCCTCGCCTCCAACATCGCCACCGAGGTCTACTACACCACCATCGCCATCCTCCTCGCCGCATCCTCCATCGCCTGCGTCGCCTTCGGCCGCTACGCCGAGACCCGCTTCGCCCTCCCATCAGGCGAGCCCCAGAAGGACGCCCCGGAGGTCGTCGCCGACGAGACCGCGGGCCAGGCCCTCCCGCTCCTCGCCATCGCCCCGGGCCTCCTCCTCGACGCCCACCCGAGCCCCGATGGCGCCCCGGAACTCGACTGGTACCCCTTCATCAAACTCCTCGTGGTCATCGCCCTCGCCTTCATCGCGTTCCGAGGCTTCGACATCATCAAGCCCTGGCCCGGCCGCAAGCTCGAACGCCTCCCCCACGGCTGGGGCGTCCTGCTCGACGACCTGATGGCGGGCGTCTACGCCGCGGTGGTGATCATCCTCGCACAGGTCGGGCTGGCGGCGCTGCCGTGAGGCGCGCGTGCGCATGCCTCCAGATGTGCGGTGTGCTGCTCCTTGCCGGCGTCGCGACGAGCATCCTCATCGCCACCGCCTCCGCCCTCGCCTTCCCCTCTCGTCTGGCCCTCGACGAGCAGGCGCTGGGCGTCCTCGCCGAAGCCGAGGCCTACTCGATGCGAGTCGAGGACTGGCCGCCACCTCCGCGGGACCCGCGGGCCAGGATCCCGGTCCTTTCGAGGCCCTGCTACTCCTGCCCACCGCGTGAGCGCCCACGTGCGAACGTTGAAGTACGCCCCGCCGGGCGGGTGGTGATCATCTCAGACCATGAAATCGGGGAGCAGCTCGGGTTGACCGCGTCCTACTTCCCCGATGCAGCGGTGCGCACCGTCGAGCAGCAACCCTGGATGTACACCTACCAACACGCCCGAGGCTGGCCCCTCCCCGCGCTCGGCTCGACCTGGGACCAACAAGGTGTCGCCATCATCGGCTCAGGCGACGACGCCATCCGCATCCCGCTCCTCCCCATCTGGCCGGGCCTCGCCGCCAACACCGCGATCTTCGCCTCGCTCTGGGCCATCCCGACCCTCACCATCCCCGCGATCCGCCGACACCGGCGCGCTCGCGCGGGGAGGTGCCACGCCTGCGGCTACGACATCACCACCCTCCCCCGCTGCCCCGAGTGCGGAACACACCGCCCCGACCCGCCAACAATGCAGTAGGCATCAGCAACGAGACCCGAGACCCGCAACCCGGAGCCCGCCCCCATGCCCTGCCTCATCGCCGCCATGCTGCTCGGTATCCCACGCATCACCATCATCCTGATGGTCATCTTCTCGGATTACATCGGGCGCGCCTACGCCACCACCCTCTGGCCACTCCTCGGCTTCATCTTCATGCCCTACACCACCATCGCCTACGCCGTCGCCAAGAACATCCACGGCTCGGTCGATGGCCTCTGGCTCGCCCTCGTCGTCGTCGCCGTCCTCTTCGACCTGGGAGTCATCGGGCACGGCTCGCAGTCCGCCACCAAGCGCGCCCCGCTCAGGGCCGGCTAGCGCCGCCCAACGCAACAAGGGCACGCCGCACGTGCCCTTGTCGACCCGTCCACGCTGACCCCGACGCTCAGGACCCGAAGTTGCCGAGGACAATGTTCAGGTCGCCCGAGTCGGCGTCCCCGTCACCATCCGCGTCGCCCGCGCACCCGCCGCCCGTGCACCCGAAGGCGCCGAGAAGGATGTTCAGGTCGGCCGAGTCGACGTCGAAGTCGCCATCCAGGTCACCCGGCACACTCGGCTCGACCACATTCGGATCGCGGGCAGGCACCACCGTGACCACGTCGAAGTTGTCAGGCCGCGTCGCGGACGCCACGAGGTCGTCGATGCCGTCCCCGTCGAAGTCCGCATACACGATGTCGCGCGTCGACATGCCGGCGCCCACGTGAATCTGCGGAGCGAACGTCCCGTTGCCCGCGTTCTCGAAGAACGATACATCGTTCGCCGCGTAGTTCGCAATCAGCACATCCCGATCGCCATCGCCGTCGGGGTCCGCCGTCACGATCGCGGTCATCATGTTGAGGTTGGGCGAGTAGCTGCCAAGCGTGAGACGGGGCGCATCGAACTTCCCGTCGCCATGACCGGCGAGCACGACCAGCGCCGGGATCTGGGCCGACGTCTCGGTATCGAAGCCCGTCAGGACCAGGTCCAGGAAGCCATCGCCATTCACATCATCGCACGTGCCGTGCACCGCGGGCACCGCGACGCTCCCATAGAGCACGCCCGGCGCGAACGTCAGGTCGCCATTGCCAAGGAACACCTCGACCGTGTGCCCCGTCACCGCGACGTCCATGTTGCCATCGCCGTTGAAGTCGCCGCAGATCATCTCGTAGCCCGAATAGACCGTGTCGATGCCGCCGACGAGCGTGAAGTTGCCCGCACCGTCGTTGGCGTGGATGTAGAAGTGCTTGGGCGAAGCGCCGCCCGCGCACCCCAGGTTCTCGAGCAGGATGGGGTCGAGGTCACCATCGTTGTCGAAGTCCTCCGCCTGGATCGCATCCGCGTTGAGCGACACGCCGCATGTAAACGTCCCGAGCCAGCTCTGCGTGGCGCCGAAGCTGCCACCGCCCGTGTTCAGGCGTGAGCGGAACGAGTACGGCGGGTACTTGTCCGCCCACAGCAGGTCCGCGAGCCCGTCGTTGTTCAGGTCGCGCAGCTTCACCGAACTCGCGTAGACCGGGGCCTCATACGTCGCGGCCTGAGCGAGCGACCCGGCGCCATCGTTGATGAGCACATCGATCGATCCGTTCGACGCATAGCCCCGGCTCACCGCGAGGTCCAGATCGCCATCGCCATCGACGTCACCCGCGTCAAAGTGATAGCTCCCGCCCGTCACCGTTGTCATCGAGGGCATGGTGAAGGCGCCAGCGCCCTCGTTGTAGTGCACAGACACCGTCTCAGAGTACTGCCCGGTCACGAGCACCTCCAGATCGCCATCACCGTCCATGTCGGACGCCTCGATCGCAACCGGATACTCGCCCGCAATGAGTTGCTCGAAGGGCGCGAACCCGCCCGCACCATCGGACCGGATGATCGCCCACGCATCGTTCGCATCGTGCGCACCGAGGATGTCGGGCCAACCATCGCCGGTCACGTCCGCGATCTCCAGGTCGGAGAACCCGCCCGTGTTCGAACCGAGCGGGATCTTCACCGGCGCGCCGAACGCGCCCGCCTCGTTGTGGTAGATCGCCACCGCGTAAAGCGAGTTGAGCCCGTTCTGGAACAGCTTCAACTCCGCAAAGATGATGTCGAGGTCGCCGTCGAGGTCGATATCCGCGAGCGACGTGTTGCCACCTGCGCCACCTCCCGAGACGATCTGCGAAAGCTGCTGCGCCGGACCAAACCCCGACCCCATGTTCATCATCACGTGAGGCGCGCTCAGGTTGCCGAACCCAAACTGCTTGCTGACCACGATGTCAGGCAGCCCGTCCCCATCGAGGTCCCCCGTCGACACCTGTCCAAGGGCCGATACCGCCGGAAAGACCTGAGGCGCCAGGAAACCGCCCGCACCATCGTTCAGGATGAGCGACACCGTCGTGCCGTTGCCCGCCGGCGACCCCAGGTTCGTCGTCACCACGTCGAGCCACCCATCCCCATCGAAGTCGTCGAGCGCGAGCCCAAAGGGTCCGCTCGCGCCGCTCGCATGGTCCTGGTACGGCGCAAACGTGCCATCGCCCTGATTCCGAAGCACCGAGAACGACGTCCCACTACCGACCGAGCCGTAGTCGCTCGTCACCAGATCAAGATCGCCGTCGTGATCGATATCCCCCGACGCGATCGCGCGGGCCGCGCGATGCGTCACGTAAGCCGTCGGCTGCGAAAGCGTCCCATCGGGCTGCCCGAACATCACGCTCACGCGCGGCGCGACCTGCAGGAAGTTCCCCCAGTTCGCCGTCGCCACGTCGGGAGTCCCGTCGCCATTCAGGTCGGCGACGACCATCTCACCCGGATACCACGCCTCGCCGGGCTGGAGGTACTTGCCCGTATCAAACGCAAGCCAGGACGTGTCGAACAGGCCGGGCGTGGGCGCACCAAGGGCGGGAATACTCACAGCGAGCGCTGCGAGCGACATCAGGTTTCGTGGGGTCATCGGTTGAGTCCTCCGGTGGCGTTCGTGGAGAGTTGATGTCGAGAGCCGCTGCCACACCGCAGCTCACGCCCCACCGAAGGAGCACTCCCGACACCACCCTGATACACCACCGGAGCGATCGCCCCTGGACGGCCGACATCAAGCCACCCGGCGCTGCTTCTTCCCCACCGTCCGCTGATCCGAAGACGCACGCGTCGTCGGGCAATCCACCAGCGCATCGAGCAGTTCCAGCGGGTCCTGGGCCCACAGGTCCGCCCCGATCTCCTCCGCGAGCCCCTGCGCCCGATTGAACACCCCCCCGCCCACGACGATCTGGGTGTGCGCACATGCACCAATCTCGTCAAGCGTGTCGATCAGCGCCCGGATATCCGGCAAGTCACACGGCGCCGACGCGAAGAGCAACAGCACATCGGGCTTCGTCTGCTGCACCGCCGCGAGGATCTCGTCCCGCGCAACCCCCCCACCCGCAAAGCGGATGTCGAACCCCTCCGCCTCCAGCAGCGCCACCGCCATCTCCGCCCCGAGCTCATCCGCCTCGGTCGGCCCGCAGAACGCAAAGACCCGCCGGCCCTGCCCACGCTTCATCTCGTACTGCGCCGAGGCCTGGTCCGCGATCACGCGGAGCAGCTTGGTCGCCAGGCGATGGGCAAGCGTCGTGAGCTGGTCCTGACGGAACAGCCCATCGACCTGCTCGTACGCGGGCCAGAGGATGTCGCACACGAGCTCCGTGGGCGGCATGCCCGAGTCGGTGGCCTTCGCGATCACCTGGCGCGCCCCGGGGCGATCACCATTCACAAGGCAACGGAGCAGTTCTTCAACGATCGGTTCGTATCCCACGGTTGGGGCCTCCTCGAATGAGGACGCGGGAGCTGGCTCCGCCGGCCCGTGCGTGGTTGGTCATGGTGGCCCGTCGAGTCTCCGTCGCGGGCAGTTCTCTCGTGCGGAAAGTTCATCGGGACCCCACGGCAAACCGCCCTAGTTTTCTGACGCGAACGGGACGCGCCGCACCGCCCCCACGCAAGGCCCAAGAAACCCACCGCTCGCGCCGCCGAGAACCTTGCGGGACCTTCAACCAAGCCGTTCCTGCGCAGGGGGGACCACCCCCCTCGAACAACAGCACACCCCAAACGTCAGGGGGCGCTGCTCGATCCCCTCGAACCCCGCTTCGCGCATCGCCTGCGCCACACCATCCCGCGTCAGGAACGTCGAGATCGACTTGGGCAGATACCGGTACGCCCCCGAGCGGTCCCGCGAGATGAGCGTCGCGGTGATCGGCATCACCCGACGGCAATAGAAGTCGTTCCCCCACCGCACCGGCGCAAACCGCGGGCGATCAAACTCGAGCACCACAAGCCGCCCACCCGGGCCAAGCACCCGCCGAAACTCCCCCAGCGCCCGCGCGGGGTCCGCGATGTTCCGCAACCCAAACGCGATCGACACAATGTCGAACGACCCATCCTCAAACGGCAGCTCCATCGCATCAGCACGCAGGTACGCAGGCCCCGGTCGCGACCGCTCCGCATCACCATCCTCGCCTACCCACGACCCACCCTTCCCGACCGCGACGTCGAGCATCTCCTGCGTGAAGTCCGCCCCGACCACCCGCGCCGCCCCCGCCTCCGCGAACAGCCGCGTCAGGTCTCCCGTGCCGCACGCCATGTCGAGCACATGGTCCCCCGCGCCGACGCCCGCCATCCGCACCGCCGCCCGCCGCCACGCCTGATCGCGCCCGAACGAGTGCAGCCGGTTGTTCAGGTCGTACGACGGCGCAATCGCCGCGAACATCCGCCTGACCTTGCCCGCCTTGTCCGCGTTGGCGTGCGGGTCGTCCGCCAGGTCGTCACGCGACCACGCGGGCGCCTGCGGCTCGGGATGTGGCGTCGTGTGCGACACCCCCGATGGTAGGGCTCCGCCCCACGCGGGACGGCAACAGGATGGCGTATCATGCGTTGGACCAACGTCGATGGAGGAACCCACCATGCGCCGCACCGCACGCCTCGCCCTCGCCCTGACGATCGCCCTCACCCCCATGCTCGCCGGGTGCAAGACCAACGAAGCCACGGGCAAGACCTACATCAACGCCCTCTCCCGCGAGGAAGAGATCGCCATGGGCGAAGCCGCCATGCCCGAGATGGTCCAAGGCTATGGCGGCGCCGTCACCGACCCCGCCCTCAACCAGTACGTCACATCCATCGGCCTCGAGATGGCCGCTTACACCGAGGGCGACTTTCCAACGCTCCCGTGGGAATTCACCATCCTCAACTCCGACGTCATTAACGCCTTCGCACTCCCGGGTGGCAAGGTCTTCATCTCGCGCGGCCTCGCCGAGAAAATGAACAACGAAGCCCAGCTCGCGGGCGTGCTCGGCCACGAGATCGGGCACGTCACCGCCCAGCACATCGACCAGCGCGTCGGCCGCCAGTTTGGCCTCGCCATCGGCGCCACCATCGCGAGCGTCTTCGCCGGACAGTCCGACAGCGACTGGGCTCAGGCAGCCGCGGGCGTCGCCGTCACCGGTGCTGGCGTCTACGCGCTCAGCTTCGACCGTGGCGAGGAGACCGAGTCCGACACGCTCGGCATGCGCTACATGGCCAAAGCGGGCTACAACCCCGCGGGCCAGCTCCAGGTCATGCAGATCCTCCAGGCCGCCGCGGGCGACGCCGGCGGCCAGCCCGAGTTCCTCTCCACCCACCCACTCCCCCAGACCCGCATCGACCACATCAAGAAGCTCCTCAAGACCGAGTACGCCTACACACAGAACGACCCGGCCTACGGCCTCTACGCCGAACGCTTCCAGACCCAGTTCCTGAGCCGCATCAAGTCACTCCCCCCCGCCCCCGAGACCCAGACGGGCCTGCTCCCCTTCGTCCCATGCCCCGTCTGCGGCGGCACGCACATCGCCGACGCGGGCCAGCCCACCCCCGAAGAACTCGCCTCGATGCGCCGCCTGTTCCAGTAGCGCGCGTCGCGCGTCCTGTCTCCACACGCGAGCGCACGCCTCACACGAGCCGCGGGCGCAAGCCCTCCGGATTGCCGCACGCCCTGGGTCTAGGTCGCGCCAAGCGCGAAGTAGTCGCGCACAAACCCCGCGATATCGCCCGACCGCGCCATCGTCACCACATCGAGCAAACGGCGCAGATCGCGCTCGCGCTTCTGCGCGATCTCCCCCGGGTCGACCTCCGAATCGTCGAGCGGGCGTACAAACCGCCACCGCCCGTCGTGGGGCGTGCGCTCGATCACGCCGCGACGCTCCAGGTCGATGAGCGTGTAGTCGACAAACCCCTCGCCCCGCCCCTTGCCGAACACGCCGAGACGGAAGTCCTCCGCGTCGAAGTCGTGGTGCTGATCGATCTGGCACCACGCCGACGCCTGTATGAGCAGGTCCGCCGGCGGGCTCGCCCACTCGGCAAACGTGTGCTGGATCGCGACGTCGTCCTGGGCAAGCAGCAGCAGGCACTCCGCCGGCGCCCCATCGCGCCCCGCGCGCCCCACCTCCTGGTGATACGCCTCCACGCTGCCGGGGATCTGCATGTGCACGATGGCCCGCAGGTCGGGCTTGTCCACGCCCATCCCAAACGCGTTGGTCGCGAGCAGCAGCAGGTTGTCATCGGGCGCCGCGTCGATGAACCGCCTGTACACGCGCCGCTTGTCGCGTGGCGAGAGCCGGCCGTGGTACACCTCCACCGCCCGACCCGTCGCACGCGCCGCCTCGGGCACGAGCCGCTCGAGGTCCTTGATCAGCGCGAAGTACGCGATCGCCGTCCCCGGGTTGCGCGCGCACACCGCCGTGAGCTGCGCGAGCTTCGCCCCATCGTCCCACGCCTCCTCCGCGTGCAGCGCCAGATTCGGGCGGTCGAGCGGCGCCGCGAACAGCGGCATCTCCACCTCATCGAAACCAAGCGTCTCGCGGATGTCCGAGCGGACCTGGGGCGTCGCGGTCGCCGTCAGCGCGATCGTCGTCGGGCTCCCGAGCTCCGCGCGGAACCGCCCCACCTCGCGGTACGCCGGCCTCAGATCGTGCCCCCACTTGCTGATGCAGTGCGCCTCGTCGATCGCCAGCAGCCGGACCCCACCCGCCACCGAGCCGATCGCCTCACGGAACGCGGGCTTCGTCATCCGCTCGGGCGTCGCGTAGAACAGCTCATACTCGCCCCGCGCCAGCCGCGCATACCTCTTCTCACGCTCGCCCCGATCCACCGTCGAGTTCACGTACTCCGCGCGCACGCCCCGCCCCTTGAGCGCACTCACCTGGTCCTCCATCAGCGCGATCAGGGGCGAGAACACCAGCGTCACCCCGCGACCCCCACCCGCCTCGCGCAACACAAGGCCCGGCAGCTGGTAGCAGAGGCTCTTCCCCGACCCCGTGGGCATCACCACCAGCGCGTGCCCGCCCGCGAGCACCCGATCGATCACCGACCGCTGGAGCGGGCGAAGCGTGCGCAGCCCAAACCGATCACGCAGCGCCGCATCGCGCAGATCGCTCGACTTGTCAGGACCCGACCCAGGCATGGCGGCAAGGGTAGGGCGCCGACCCGCAAAAATAGAAACGCCCCCGCGCGAGAGAGCGGGGGCGTTCCAGATTGAGACGCTTACACCGGACCGGCGTGGCTTACTCGGGGCAAGCCTGCCCGAAGGCGCCGAGGATCAGGTTGAGGTCAATGGAGTTCGTCTGGAAGTCACCATTGATGTCACCCGCACCCGACATCCCGAAGGCGCCGAGGACGATGTTGAGGTCCTGCGAATCGACCATGCCGTCACCCGACAGGTCCGCCAGGCACTGGCAGTCGTCGAGCAGGCCGTCGTTGTTGGCATCCGCGGCACCGAGGAGGATCTCCTCGAGGTCCGTCGTGCCGTTGTTGTTGCAGTCGCCAAGGTCGCCAACGTAGACGGTGACGAAATCGGCGAAGTCATCGAGGTCCACATCGCCATCCTGATCGATGTCGTGGATGGCGCAGGCGTCGTCGGGGGTCACACCGCCAGCGCCAAAGCAGGCCTTGAAGTCGAGGAAGTCCACCAGGTCGATGGTGTTGTTGATATCCGCATCGAACTCACGACGCCCGAGCGACTGCAGGAAGTCGATCACCTGCTGCTGCTCCGCGGGCGACAAGCCGCCGCCCTTCTTGCCAGCGCCGAAGAAGCTATCGTGCGCGAACTTGGCCTCAGCGCCGAAGGCGCCGTGACGCGAGATCGCCTCAAGCATGCGGGCGTCGAAGTCCCCGTTGATCGAACCATCGTGCCAGTTCTGACCCGACAGCGCGATGCCCCACAGCGGCGTCGTGCGGATCTCGGTCGGCAGCACCGGGCCATCCCCGATGAAGTCACCAGCCGAGCCCGCATCGTGCAGGAGGAAGTCGGAGTAGGGCCTGAACGTCTTGTCGCGGATCGCGTCCTCGACCTCGGGGTCGTCGGCGGTCGTCCACTCCGCGATGTGGCACACGTTGCAACCAACCTGGTTGAACAGAGCCTCGCCCGTCATGCCCGACTTGGGCGTCTGGGGCGGCGGCGCGAGGAAGCGCTGGAAGTCGGTGAACTTGTCGACGAAGGTCTTGTTGTTCTCGTCGGTAACGTCCTCCGGGTCCGCAACCATGTCGCACAGCGCGAGCAACGCCGCGTCGCCGTTCGGCGCGTTCTCGTCGGGAACGAGCTCGTTGGTGATACCCATCTCGTTGAGGAAGGCATCCCCCGAGAACGTCCGCATCGTCGGCACGCCGAGCTTCCACCCGAAGCGCCCGGGCGTCGGATCGCCGCCCTCCAGCGGGACCACCGTGCGCACGACGCCGGTCACACCATTGCTCTGGTTGCCCACGTTCGCGTGGATGTCCGCATCCTCGATCGCCTCAACGAACCCGGCCCCGAAGATCGGAGGCGTGATGCGCTGAGCGGTGACGTTCGCCGCGTCTGGGATGAGCTCTTCGCACTCCGGCGAGATCGCCGAGACCTGCTGCAGCGAGCCGCCAAGGCCCGCGAGCGGATCGAAGAAGCCGCCCTTGTCATCCATGTACCCGAATCGCGTCACGAACTGTGAACTCGCGCCGCCGATCGCGGGGCCCGAGTGGCAGTTTGCGCACGACTCCTTGTTGAAGATCGGGCCAAGCCCCTCCTCGGGAAGGAAGCTCTTCTCAAAGGCAACCTTGCCGTTGTTGAACGCCTCGAGTTCTGCGGGCGTCAGGCCCGAGATCGGGTCGCCCGCCGCCGGCTGCGTGGCACCGAACGAAGTTGCTGTCAGGCTCGCCATCATCAGGGCGGCCGAAATGGTCATTTTACGGGACATTTTGAAACACTCCCCAGTGATTCAGTTTGCGGATCAAACCGCCAAGGGTCCCCCTTGCGGGGGACCCTCAGACGATTACTGCTCGATACAAGCCCTGGAAGACATGACGCAACCAAGGGCTATCGGTCAAGGAACGACGGCTCAGCAGCCGTTGCCGAAGTTACCCAGAACGGCGTTCAGGTCGGTCGAGTCGTACTCGCCACCGAAGTCGCCCAGGACCTCGTTCAGGTCGGTCGAGTCAACAACGCCGTCGTTGTTGTAGTCGCCGTCACAACCACCGATCGGATCGCAGACGATCTCGACCGTACGGAAGGCGTCAACACCCGACTCGGTGAACGAATCGTTCGGCTCGTCGGCCACGACGAAGCGGAGCTGGACGCTCGACAGGTCGCCGAGGAAGTCGGCGGGGTCGATCGTCATCGTCTGCCACCCGTTGGTGCCAACCGTCGAGGCCGCGGGCAGCCAGTTCACGCCGTCACCCGAGATCTCGACGTCGAGAGTGTCGGTATCGCCCGAGCTGCTCACGTGCCACACGTCGAACTCGAAGAACCTGCCCTCAACGTTCATCGCCGGCGAGGTGAGGATGGCGGGGCCACCGTCAACGTCCGCAGCGCCATCGCTGCCGCCGGGCGAACCGTTCTCGGTCACGAAAGCGAAATCACCGGACGAAGCAGCGCCGGGCGCCATGTTCGTGCCGTTGGGCTCCGCGACTTCCCACCCACCGCTGGTCAGGCTCGGGTCGGCCGCGACGGTCCAGCCAGCGCTGCCGGCCTCGAAGTCCTCAAGCGACACGTTCACATCAACCGCGACCAGCAGGTTCACGGCAGGCGACGAGAACGAGCCACCCTGGTGACCCTCAGCGGTCACGACCACGCGGTACTGCACGGTGTCGGTGCACTCGCCGCCGGGGATCGTGCCCGAGTACTGGCCCTCAGTGAAGCCCGCCTCGGTCATGGGAACGGTCACCTGGCTGCCACCGTTGACAGAGTAGATCAGGTCGACACCGGTGCCATCGCCCTCGCTGACGCTGACGTCAGCAATGACCTCGATCGCCTCGCCGGGCTGGGCCGACTCGGGCGCCGAAACGAAGTCGATGTCCACCACGACGGGCGGGATCGGGGGCTGGTTGATCCAGATCTGGGTGCCGGTGCAGCGACCGATCACCATGTCGAGCCAACCGTCGCCGTTCAGGTCGAAGATCGCGGCGTCGTGCGTGCCGACGAGCATGCCCGTCGAGATGCCGCCCGCGACCTGGCCGCCGGACACCGTCTCGGTCAGCGTGATCTCGAAGTCGCTGCCGCTGTTGAAGCCCTTGTTCTCGAAGAGACGAGCACGGCGGTTGCAACCGGCGATATCGACATCGACGTCGGTCTGCACGACATCCGCGAAACCGTCGTTGTTCAGGTCAGCGACGATCGCATCGCCACCGAAGCCGTTGTCGCCGCCGCCGCCAACGTACTGGTAGAAGCGGTCGGAGGTGAAGTTGGCCAGCCCGTCGCCGCCGTTGCCCGTGTTGAGCTTGAAGCGGTCGGCGCCGTCGTCGGTCTCGACGAGGTCGATCAGGCCGTCGTTGTTCAGGTCGCCCGCCGCGACGAAGTAGGGCGCAGCGGAGGAGGGCCAGACGGTCTCGTAATCCGAGAAGAAGCCCTCGTTGCCGGGATCGTTGTACGTGATCGCGACGTGCTGGGGCGGGTTGAGCGCGGTCTGCTTGACCACGTCGTTGACCCCGTCACCGTTGATGTCGAGGATGATCGAGGCGGCGCCGAACGCCGACTGACGCATCTCGAAGCTGAGGCGGGCGTTCGACTCATCCGAGAAGAAGCCGTTGCCATCGTTGATCAGGAGCTTGTTGTTGTAGTCGAGGATCTGGCCGCCGCCCGAGTCGTAGTCGCCGAAGTACAGGTCGGGGGCGCCGTCGCCCGTGACATCACCCACCGCGACCGAGCAGAAACGCGGGCCCGCGGTCGGGTGCATCTGCGGGATGCGGGCGTCCTCGTACACGAAGCCCTGCCACTCGCCCTGCCCGTTCACACCCTTGTTGATGTACACGCGGGGGTGCGAGAGGTGCTTGGCCTGGTTGTCGGTCAGCGTCGTGGCGGTGACGATGTCGAGCCACCCGTCACCATCGACGTCGACGAGCTGCACGTCACGGTCGTTGGTCGGCGTCTTGAAGCCGTTGTCGCCATTCACATCAGAGTCCGTCGCGAACTCCTGGGTCCGATCGACGAGCACGCCGTTCTCGTTCATGAGAAGCACGTTCTCACGCTTGCCCTGCGACGTGAAGGGCTGCTTGCGGACGATCACCAGATCGATGTCGCCGTCAAGGTCGACGTCGCCAAAGGCGTAGTCCTTTTCCTGGTTGTCATTGGCGAACAGACTGGACGACACGTTGGACCGTGCACCAGTCTCGTTCTGGAACGAGACCCACTGACCAAGGGCGGTATTCGCACCCGCGGCCATGATGAGGCAAGCACCAAGGGAGAGCAGATTCTTTGACGTTGTCATGAGCGCCTCCACGCTAAACAGGCCTGAGACCCGCCGAGTTCACAACTGGGAGCTTCTACTCTCGCTGTCTCTCGAAGTCGGGTTGATCACCCAACGGGCCTCTCCGAACGGACCCCACGAGCAATGCAGGGCCATCCGGGCTCCGCACCCCCCGCATGACCGATAAGGTCACACGGGCACTCGTACCCCAACCGGGGTAGTCCAGACATAAAGCTACCACACAGACGCACCAAGGGATGGGCCCAGTCACCCATTGACCAAAGATGGCGTCGAAAATGTCCAATAACCGGGCCCGCCAACGCCCTCTAAACGTTTTTCCGCTTCACGATGATCGCCGTCTGGTCGTCATCTGCAAGGGCTCCCCCCGCATACCGACTGATCTCCTCATCGAGGGACCTCAGGATCTCACCCGGGCTCAGCGCCGCCAACCCCGCCACCATCTCGCAAACCGGCGCGAACCCGATCGGGACCCCCGCCCCATTCATTGCCTCGTAGTACCCATCCGAGAGCAGCACCACCAGGTCGCCGGGCCCCAGGTCGATCACATCGAGAGGGTCTGGGGTCAGTGTCGGGTCAATCCCCAACGGCGCACAACTCGCCGGGAGCATCTCGTGCGACCGCCCCCCATCACGCACGATCAACGTCGGCGCCTGCCCCGGTGCGATCGCGTGAAACTGGTGCGCCACAGGGTCGAGCCGCGCAAACATCGCCGTGATGAACCGCCCGAGCGGCAGGTCCTGGCAGAGTTGGGCGTTGATCGCGGTCACCATCCGATCGAGCGGCGCCCCGAGCGCCGCGCCCATCCGCACCATCGCCAGCGCATGAGCCGCCGACAACGCGGGCCCCACCCCGTGCCCCGTCGCATCCGCCAGGAACACGATGAGCGACCCATCACCGCTCTGAATCAACTCGAACGCATCGCCGCCCGTCTCGTCCGCGGGCCGCGTCGTCGCCTCGATCTCGTACCCCGCGATCTCCGGCAGGGCATCGGGCAGCGCCGACTGCTGGATCAACCGCGCAATCTGCAGCGAACTCGCAAGACGGTCCTTCTCACGCTCGGCCTCGATCAACGCCGCACGCTTCAGCGCCACGCCCGCCTGCGACGACAGGTGCAGCGCAATCGCCTCATCGCGGTCGTCAAACGCCCCGCCCTCCTTGTTGAGCACCTGCGCGACCCCGATCAAGCGGTCATCGAAATCCACGAGCGGGATGGTCAACAGGCACCTGGTCCTGTACCCCGTCGCCTTGTCCACCGCCTGGTTGAACCGCTCATCCGCGTACGCATCGGGGATGTTCACGAGCCCCCGCGTCCGCGCCGCCTCCCCGATGATCCCCGCGTCCGCACCCAGACGAAGGTCGCCGGGCAGGCCGTGCGCCCTCGTCGCAAAGAACTCGTGCGCGTCCGCGTCATACTGGAACACGCTCGCCCGATCGGCGCGCAACAGGTCGCGCAGGGCATCAATGATCAGGCTCAGCACGCTCTCGAGGTCGCTCGTCGACGCGAGCCGACCCGCGATCGCCAGGATCTGCCCGTAGATCTCGCCCTCGATCGCCGGGGGCCTCGCGCCCGCAGCACCGCCCCTGACTTGGTCCATCTCGGTCACCACAACTGCACTCTACCTGTCACCGCGGCGGGCCGCTAGGCCTCTTCAAAAAGAGCTTCGACGAAGTGCTCGGGGTCAAACGCCTCCACATCGTCGAGCGACTCCCCCACACCCACGAGCTTCACCGGAGCGCCGACCGCCTGGTGCACCGCCACCACCACCCCCCCGCGCGCCGTCCCGTCCAGCTTGGTCAGGAACACCCCCGTCAGGTCGATCGCCTCGTTGAACTGCTCCGCCTGCCGCACCGCGTTCTGGCCCGTCGTCGCGTCGAGCACGAGCAGCACCTCGTGCGGAGCCCCCTCGACCCGACGCGCCACGATGTCCCGGATCTTGCGGAGCTCACGCATGAGCGCCTGGTCCGTGTGCATCCGCCCCGCGGTGTCGATGATGAGCACATCCACCCCACGCTTCAGCGCCGCATCGCACGCATCGAACGCCACCGCCGCAGGGTCGCCCCCTGCCTGCCCCTTCACGATCTCGAGCCCGAGCCGCTCGGCCCACACCTCCAGCTGCCGCACCGCCCCCGCCCGGTACGTATCACCGGCCGCGAGCAGCACGCTCTTGCCCTGGCCCTGGATCGCGTGAGCAAGCTTCGCCACGCTCGTCGTCTTCCCGACCCCGTTGACCCCCGCAACAAGCATCACCGTCAGCCCCTGCTCCGCGAAGGCCAGCGCCCGAGACTCATCGGGCCACAGCGCACGCAGCTCCCGCTTCAGGTAATCCAGCACCTCGTCGCCCTGCGTGATCCGCCCCGCGCGGAAGTCCTCGCGCACCTGACCCACAAGCCGCGTCGCCGTCGCCACCCCCACGTCCGACTGGATCAACCGGGCCTCGAGCTCACGGATCAACGCCTCATCGAGCCGCCGCCCACCGAGCATCGAGCGCAGCCCGCCCGCAAACGCCTCACGCGTCTTGGCAAGCCCGCCCCGCATCTTCGAGACGACGCTCTTGAAGAGGCCCATCGCCTACCCCTCCCCCTCGGGAGCCGCGGGTGTTTCCGGCGTCCCCTTGAGCACCGCGTCGAGCACCGCATTGACGAACGCAGGGCTCCGCTCCGTGCCGAACTCCTTCGCGAGCTCGACCGCCTCGTCGATCGCCACCTTGGGCTCCACCCGCCCGCTCGCAATCTCGTACACCGCGAGGCGGATGATCGCGCGATCGGGCGCGGGCTGGCGGTGCGCGGGCCACGACGGCGCAAGCTCGCGGATGAGGCGGTCCGCCTCGCGCCGCGTCTCGTACGCCGCCAGCGCAAGCTCCGTCGCCTTCCCCGCATCCACCGCCCGAAGCCCAAGCTCCACCGCGTGGTCGCCCGCCATCGTGCGCGCATCGTCGATGTCTGCGCCATCTCGGGCGTCGAGCTGGAACAGCACCTGGAACGCGAGCCTGCGGATGTCGTGCGGCTTGGCCATCGGGGGCGATGCTAGGGGGTCATGCCGGGCCTATCCCACGCACCGCCGCAAGCGTTTCCAACACCGCGCCCATCGCCTCCGCGCCCTTGTTCCCCATCGCCCCGCCCGCCCGGGCCTCCGCCTGCTCCACCGTCTGGCAGGTCAGCAACCCGAACCCCACGGGCACCCCCTCGCGGGCCGATAGCTCCGCCAGCGCGTGCGACACCGCCCCCGCGATGTACCGATCGTGCGTCGTCTCGCCCGTGATCAGGCACCCAAGACACACCACACCATCAAACCCCGCCCGCTGAGCCGCCCCCGCCCCAACCGCCAGCTCGAAAGCGCCGGGCACCGACACCACTTCGAGCCGCCCACCCACGCCCCGTCGCTCAAACTCCGAGCGCGCCCCCGCCTCCAGCGCATCGGTAATCCGCCTGTTGTACCGGCTCACAACCACCGCCACCCGCACACCACCACTCGCATCGCTCATGCGCTGATCATACTGGCCCCATCGCGCCCCCCCACACCCCCGTCGTGTCCCAGGCGGGTGTGCCACTGCTCTGTGAGCAATGCCCGACCCTCACGGTCCCTTGTCACACCGTACGATCGCCCCCAATGGACTCCCTCGCCGCCCGCATCTCGCCCGTCCTCCACCTCGCGCGCGTCACCTCCGCGTTCGCCGCGGTCGGCAACCTCTGGTTCGTCATCCTCTGGACCCGCGCCCTCCCGCCCGAGCGCGCCATCGCCCCCAAGGCCCTCCTCGACGCCCCCCTCCCCCTCCTCCTCGTTGGCGGCGCCCTCGCGGGACTCGGCCTCTACACCTTCGCCACCATCCTCAACGACACCCTCGACTTCCGACGCGACCGATCCCTCCACCCAGACCGCCCCCTCCCCTCCGGGCGCATCTCCATGGACGCCGCGGCACGCCTCATCGCTTTCTCCCTCATCGTCAGCGTGCTCGGATGCTCGCTCATAGGCGGCTTCGCCGTCCGCGCCTGCCTCGCCGTCAGCGTGGGCGTCCTCCTCTACAACGCACTCGCCAAGCAGGTGCCCTCGCTGGGCGTCGTCCTGCTCGGCCTCATCTACGCCGCCCACATGCTCATCCCCAACCCATGGATGGGCGCCCTCTGGCCCGTCTGGGTCGCCATGACCCACATGCTCATCGTCGGCGCCGTCGCCCACCACGTCGGCAACCGCCGCCCACGCCTCAGCATCTCCTCGCTCATCTCCGCCGGCGTCGGCTGGGCCTTCTGGACCGCCGTCCTCGCCTGGCTCATGGTCGAGCGCACGGGCTCGTGGTGGCCCGCTTGGATCGGTGCCCGCGCACCCACCCTCGTCGGCTCGCTCGGCGTCGGCTTCGCCGCCTTCGTCTGGCTCCAGCTCCGCCACAAGGGCTCGGGCCAGCGCGCCGCCGGACGCATCCACCGCTACGGCTCACTCTGGCTCGTCCTCTACGCCGCCGCGTGGCTCTTCGGGCAGGGACTCAACGACGAGGGCTGGATCATCACCGCCCTCGGCGGCGCAGGCCTCCTCGGCATGACCGTCCTCCGAGAGCTCTACCACCTCATCGAACAACCCGTCGGCTACCGACGCTGAAGCCCACGCATCCTCCCCCGCCCAAGCGGGCGAGGTGGCTCGCCCAAGGCGACCCAGAGTGGCGGGACCCGCCGTAGGCAGATGCGGACTACCCCGACAATCCCAACCGCTCCGCCTCCCCCTTCACCCACAACAACTCCCGCGCAATCCCCTCCGAGAGCCACTCCTCCTGAGGCCGACCACGCCACGAAGGCTCCAGCGCCGAGTCAGGCAACACCCCCCACGCATACGTCTCCACCTCGAAGAACCTCGTGTCGTGGTACTTGCGCGCCGCCAGGATCGCCGGCATGATCTGGTCCCGCGTCGTCTCCAGCGCCCCGATCCGTTCGAGATACACCGGCACATGAAAGTGCGTGCGCCACTCGCCGGCTTCCATGGTGGCCCGGCTCGCCGAGCCGGGTCCCTGACCGTCCAACGCCGCAAACGCATCAGGCAAGTCCTCGAAGAACTCCAACGTGGGACTGGTCTCCGACCGGTCCCCTCCTCTGTCGACCCTCACCATGGTCTGATGCAAATACCGAGGCTCCACAAACGCCCGCAGCGCCTCCAACCCGCTGGCCCGGCTCGCCGAGCCGGGTCCCTCCGCGGTGGCACAGCTCTCCGAGCTGTGTCTCCCCGCTACCCGCGGACAGTTCGAAATCTGCACCTTGTTCACCCGAATCCCCGCCTCCGCGTACCGCCGCAGCACCTCCTCCTGATCCTCGAACATCACCGCGGCGTGGCACACGTCGTGGCAGACGCCGATGTGGCGGCGGTGCACCTCATCGGGCAGGTGCTCATTGAAGAAGGCGATAACGTCGTCGGCGGTGTCGAGGATGCAACCAGGCTCTGGTTCCAAATCAATGGTGACATGAACGCTTGTCACTCCGGACAGCTGTCCCATGCATATCGCCTTCTCCCGCAGCATCGCGCCGGACCCATCCACATCGCACCGACCAGGCCACCCGACGGGCACGGTCGAGACGCTTAGACCCTCGGCGCCGTACCGCTCCGCGTACAGCGCCCCGACCACGCAGCAGCCCTCCGTGTAGTCCCCGCGCCGGACGTCCGACCAATCGGGCTCGTAGACCCGGTGCTTCACGATCTCATCGTGGAAGTTCGTAAAGGGGAACGCATTGATCGTGAGCGGGAGCAGATCGAGATCACGAAGGAGGCGATACGAACTGGCTTCACCGGACTCGTAGCCATCGCCTAGAACCTCTCTGCTCCACCACAGCCCGACACCCAGAGCTTCGCCGGGACACACACGATCGCGCACCGACTGCGCGACCCGCTCCAAGTTGGCGCGCACCTCGCCCCACGTCCGCCCCGCATGCACATTCGTGCAATACCCAAGCACAGTCCCGGGCCCAAG
This sequence comes from Phycisphaerales bacterium, assembly GCA_965228605.1. GTDB lineage: Bacteria > Planctomycetota > Phycisphaerae > Phycisphaerales > UBA1924. Next base: position 553,189 of record OZ245825.1, on the reverse strand, counting down.
CACATCGCGCATCGCCGGGACCCCGCCTTACTCCACCCTGAACTTCGACGACTGCCCAAGGAACGCCTTGGGATTCCCAAAGCTGATCCGCTCGATCGTCTCAGCCGAGTGGCCGCGCCGCTTCATCTCCACCTGGCACTTGGGCACCGCGAGCGGATCGCTGCAACCCCAGTCGCCCGCCGAGTTGATCCACAGCCGCTCCGTGCCGTGCATCTCGATGATGTCCGCCGCGCGTTGCGGCGTGCACTTCGTATCAGGATAGAGCGTCATGCCCGCCCAGAACCCGCGCTCCAGCACCATCTCGACCGTGTGCTCCTCCACGTGATCGATCAGCACGCGCCCCGGGTCGATCCCGCCGTGCGCACGGATCGCATCCATGATGAGCTTCGTCCCCTTGCGCTTGTCCTCCAGGTGCGGCGTATGCACAAGAATCAACTGCCCATGGTCCGCCGCGAGCGCGATCTGCTCCTCCAGAATCACGAGCTCGTTCTTCGAATTCTTATTGAGCCCGATCTCACCCACGCCCAGCACGTTCTCGCGCTCGAGGAACTCGGGGATCAGCTTGATGACTTCCCGTGCAAACCCAGGGTCTTCCGCTTCCTTCGGGTTGATGCAGATCCAGCAGTGATGGCGAATCCCGAACTGCGCCGCCCGCGCGGGCTCCTGCGTCGTGAGCAGCGTGAAGTAGTCGTAGAACCCCTGGGGCGACGACCGATCAAACCCGGCCCAGAACGCGGGCTCAGTGATCGCCACACACCCCGCCAGCGCCATGCGCTGGTAGTCGTCCGTCGTGCGCGACACCATGTGGATGTGCGGGTCGATGTAGCGCATCACGAACCCTCCGAGAGCTTCGTGCCACCGGTCGGTGCTCCCCCATCGTGCGCACCCGTCGCGCCCTTCATCGGCGCACGCTCGATCGCCGCCTCGCTCGGGTCACTCATCAAGTCGAGCACCCGCTTCGCCCGACGCCCCTCCCCATCGATGAGGAGCGCGACGGCCTCACGGAACGCCCTCATCCGGAAGTCGTCCGCACCCGCGCCGTCCGCCGCGCGATCGACCCGGTCCAGGAACGCCGCGATATCGATGATCTTCGCCCGATGCTCCATGAAGTACGCATCGACCACCTGGTCGCGCGTCATGGGGCACACGCCGAGCCCGTCGCCGTCGCTCATGCCGCGTCCTCCTGAGACGCCGAACCCGCGGGCGCCCTCAACGCTCGCACCTCGCCGATCGCCTCGCGCATCCTCGCCTCATCGATCTCGTGCACGTCGAACCCCTCGCCAATGCCCCTCAGCATCGAGACAGTCAACCGCCCGCCCAGGTGCTCGCGGAACTCCTCGATCCCGCTCAGCAGTTCATCCTCGTGGGTGAGCAACGCGTGGTCAAGCGCAAAGCCCAGTGCGTGCAGGCACGCGACGACCCGCGTTGCATCACCCTCATCGAGCCACCCGCTGAGCCGCGAGTACACGGTATCGATCGCGATCCCGATCGCCACCGCCTCGCCGTGACGCACCTCGAAACCGCTCATCTGCTCGAGCTTGTGCGCGCTCCAGTGCCCAAAGTCGAGCGGACGCGCAGTCGTCAGTTCAAAGGGATCGCCGCCTAGCGCAATGTGGTCAAGGTGCATCAGGGCCGAACGCCACAGCACGGGACGCGCCGCCTCGAGGTCGCGCCCCGCGATCGCCCGCGCACCGCGCTCGACCTCGTCGAAGAACGCCCCGTCCTTCACCAGCGCCACCTTCACCGCCTCCGAGAACCCGCACCGCCAGTCGCGCTCGCTGAGCGTGGTGAGCAGCGTCGGGTCGTTGATCACCCCCCAGGGCGGCGCGAACACGCCCAGGTAGTTCTTCTTCCCGAACATGTTGATGCCGTTCTTGACGCCCACCCCCGAATCGCCCTGCCCGACGGTCGTCGTGGGCAGGCGGATCAGGCGCACGCCCCGATGCGCAAGCGACGCCGCGAGCCCCGCCGCGTCGAGCACCGCGCCCCCACCGATCGCGATCACGTACGACTGCCTGCACAGCCCGGCGCCCTCGATCACCCCGAGCATGCGCTCGACGTGCGCCCACTCGTTCTTGACCGCCTCACCGCCGGGCACCACCACGGGCCCCTCGCCGATCTCGATCGCATGGGCCTTGGCGTACGCCACCACCTCATCGCAGATCGTCGCCCGCGCCGCCGCGAGCCCCCCATCGATGAACACGCCCGCGCGGCGCAGACCGCCCGCGTCGAGCAGCCCCGCCAGCGCGCCCTCGCCAGCGTCGAGCGCACCCATCACCTCCACCAGGCGGTGGCGATAGCCGACCTCGAATGAGCGGTCCGTCTCCATGCGCTCCCAACCCGCACGCCACCGCGCGCCGGCCCAACTCTACCGGTCCAATGTCCGGCCGGCGCGAGCCCCTTGCCGACGCCCGACTTCGGGCTAAGCCGGCTCCTCCACCACGTGCGCCCGGAGCCCAACTTCCCGGACCCCATCCTCGAACCGACCCAAAGACTGCCGCACCGGCTCCTGCGCAGGCCACGACAACTCCACCGATGCGCGGCGCGGATCGTACACGGCGGTGTAGAGCGTGCCCCACCCCTTGGCCCACGCCGTCGAGTAGATGGGCGGGCGGTGGAACGCCTCGACGAGTGCGCCCGCCGAAGCCGCGTTGGCCTGCGCCGCCTTCAGGTGGCGGAGCCGCCCACGCGACGCCGTCGCCCGCCCGAACGGCGTATCCACACCGTCCGACTGGTGGTTGGTCGCGCACGATGCATCGCGCACCACGATCGCCCGATCGGGCGACGTCTCGACGAGCCGCGTCGCCCCCGTCGTGTCCACGACCAACAGGTTGTACGCCATGTGGCTCGGCACGCGCGACAACGCCGCGATCGCCTCGCCCACCGTCGCGCAGGTCTCGAGCACGTACCGCACGAGCAACGGCACGCCAAACCCCTCGCCCACCGCGGGCCGACCCCCAAACGCGAGCGCGATCACGAGCCCCGAGTCGTTGACCCCGTCGAGCGCGCCCCACAGGCAGTCGCTCATCGCGAGCACGCCACGCCGACCCCACCTCGTGCGGAGCAGCACGCCCTCGAACAGGTCCGGGTCGTACTCGTAGTTGCGCACCAGCGCGGGCCCCGCGGGCGTCTGCACGCTCGCGAGCGAGCACGCCACCGGATACGCCGGGGGACGCCACAGGCAAAGCAGGCGCGCCGCCTCATCCCCCCCACCCGCGATCGCGAGGAGCCGCTCATAGGTCGGGTAGAGCTCGGGCATGAACCGCGCCAGCGCCGACTCGGACTCGTACCGCGTCGGAGGCGCCTCGTCACGCCCACCCGCAAACCAGCGCAGGTACCCGTCTGCGAAGCGCGCGTAGAGCCCGCCCCACGCCGCGCCCGGCGCATCCTCGCTGAGAGAGTGGAACGTGATCGTGTCTGAGGCGGGCCGCTTCATCCGAGCTTGAACTGGGGCGTTGCCACAGGCGTATCGAGCGACTGCGAGCCGTACAGCGCCCGCAACCCGTTGATCCACGCCTTCGCCTCGTCGTTCAGCTGGAAATCATCGGTCATGAACCGCCCACGCGTGACCAGGATGCCCAGGTCGGCCCCCTCGTACAGGTAGTCGCCCACGCCCGTGATCCGCAGGTAGAACCCACGCTCGTCGAACCGCACCGTCCGCCTGTGCGTCTGGGCGCGCACGAACTTCAGCGTGCCGTCCGCCTGCTTCTCCCAGATGCCCGAGCGCGGCGCCGCGGTCGCCACATCGACCGCATCGGCCCGGTGCTTGATCACGAGCTGGCTCCACGAATCGATGTTGTCGGGGTCGGCCCAGCGCTCATTGATCTCGTGCACGTCGAGCTCGTACTCCACGTCCATCCACTCGAGCAGGTGGAACAGGAACAACGGCGCATCGGCGTGGGCAAACGCCGCGAGGTTCGTCATCGAGCTCGCGCCCGTCACCCGCGGGTTCACCTCGCCCAGGTACACATCGCCCGTGTCCTCGTCGAGCAGGAAATCGATCTCGAAGTACCCGTTGTAGCCCAGGTCGCGCAGCGCCTCGCCAAACTTGAATGCGCTCTCCCGCGCCTTCTGGCGGACGCCACGATCGAACGCTTCCGCGAACACCTCGTTGCCGCACCACCCGCCCTTGTAGGGTGTCAGCTCGCCGAACCCGACAAGCTCGGTCATCAACGGCCCGACGATCGTCCCGTGCCGCGTCACGCACGCCTCCAGCGCCGAGCCCCGGCACCGGATCCGCTTCATGATCTTCACCTCGGGCGCCGCCTCGATCTCCTCGGCGTACTCCGCGTACTCCTCCTCGTTCTCGATGAAGAACGTCGTGTGGCCCGAATCGCCAAACGCCGTCTGCACGACCAGGCGATCGCCAAGCCCCGCCTCATCCGCCGCCTCGCGGAGCGACTCCCACCCGTCGACCGCCGCGAGCGTGTTGGGCACGCTCGCCACGCCCGCCTTGTCCGCGATCCGCGTCGTGTTGAGCTTGTCGTCCACATACTCGCGCAGCTTCGAAGGGGGGAAGCACACCTCGAGCCCGAGCTCCTCGCACAGCGCCTCGCAGCGCTCATCGAACATCAGGAAGACCGCCTTGCCCGCGGGCCCACCCTCCTTCGGCGCACGCGAGCGGATCAGCGCCTGGACGTCCGGGTGCGACAGCAGGTACACGTTGATGTCCTCGATCGACTCGAACGCGTCGTGCTCGATGCGCCGGGGCACGTACACCGATGAGTGCTCGCCATCGAAACAGTCGATGTAGTTGATGTACGCGAAGTTGCCGCACCACTCATCGAGCCCGAGCAGGTTGAAAGGCGTCGCGCTGATGAAGTAGATGGGCGTCGAGTTGCGGTGGAAGAACCGCCGGATGTCAGACAGCCCGCGCAGCTTCTTCTGGCTCACCTCGCGCGTCGTCACGGTCAAGGGGCGCGCGATGTCCGGCAGCGCCCCCGTCCCGACCGCACCCGGGTTCAACACTGGTGGTGACTTGCTCACGACGATGCCTCCTCTTCTTCGCCCTTCGACTTCCCGACCACGACCGACCGAGACACGGGCGCGCCTCCCGACGCCGCCTGTCGCGCACGCTGCGCCTGCGCAATCGCCTCGGCGCTGAGCACGCGAAGGCCGTGCCCTTCCTTGTACCCGTGGATCTCCTTGACGTCGACCGCCGCGAGGTAGTCCAGGATCTCCGCGCTCACCACCTGGCCCGGCACGAGCACCGGGAACCCGGGCGGGTAGGGCGTCACAAAGCCGCCCGCGACCGCCGGCTCACCCGACGCCGCCGCCTGGCGCAGCTCCGCCATCGAGCGGTGCTCGCACTGGCCCGGGTCAGAGCCCGCGAAGAACGCCCCGCGGATGTCACCCTCGGGCGTCCCCGAAGCCTCGTCACTGAACGCGCTGTGGAACCGACCGAAGCCCGGCAGCTTGGGCCGCTTCTGCGTCAGCGAACTCACACGCCCCGCCCGCAGGCTCGCATCCACGTCCCCCTCGAGCCGCCGCTCGTCGTCGAGCGACACCGCGATGTTCGCGAGCGAGTCCACCAGGTACGCGATGTCGCCCCGCGTCGTGCCGATGTTCGTCATGAACAACGCGGTGTTGCGCGAGGTCTTGTTGATCTGGATGTCGTGGTCGTCCATCAGCACGCGCCGGAACGAATCGCCGTCGATGCCCGTGCGACCGATGTGGATGTTCACGCGCGTCGGGTCCAGGCAGAACTCATCCTCACGCCACGCACGCTCCATCCGCGCCCACCCCTGCTCCGGGTCGTAGTACGCCTCGATCCCCGACGAGCGGTGCGCCTCGGGGATCATGTCCAGCGGGCGGAGCACCGAGAAGTACCGCCGCACATCCGGGTGCTCGTTCACCCGCTCGCGGAGCGACATCGCGAGCGACATCGCCCGCTGCACCAGTTCGTACCCCTCGAGCTCGACCTGGCGCCGGCCCAGGTCGAGCGAGGCGATGATCTGGTAGTTGGGCGACGTCGACGTGTGCGTCATGAACGCATCGTCGAACGCCTCGCTCGCCAGGTGCTCGAAGTCGTCGTCCGCCACATGGATCATCGAGCCCTGCCGGAGCGACGTGAGCGTCTTGTGCGTCGACTGCGTGGCGTAGACCCGCACACGCTTCTCAGTGCCATCGTCCTTCGCGAGCTCGTCGCGGAGCCGCTTGGCCGCCGCCATCGCGGTCCGCTGGCGCAAGGTCGGATTGAAGTACCCGTACGCGAACCACGCCTCGTCCCACAGGAAGATCATGTCGGGCTTGATCTCGAGGATCTCCTTCATGACCTTGTACGGGTTGTACGTGATCCCATCGAACGTGCAGTTGGTCAACAAGACCATGCGCACGCGGTCGAGCTTGCCCGCGTCGCGCAGCTCGATGAGCCGCTCCTTGATCAGGTCGAGCGGCACCGCGCCGTACATCGAATAGTCGGGCATCGGGTACGCATCGAGGTACACGGGGTGCGCTCCGGCGAGCATCAGCGCATAGTGGTGGCTCTTATGGCAGTCGCGCGAGACCAGCACGATGTCGCCGGGCCTCACCAGCGCCTGCATCACGATCTTGTTCGCCGTCGACGTCCCGTTGGTTACGAAAAACGTCCGGTCGCTCCCGAACGCCTTGGCCGCACGCTTGTGCGCCCGCTTGATCGGCCCCGCGGGCTGGAGCAGCGAGTCGAGCCCGCCGCTCGTCGCCGACGTCTCGGCAAGGAAAATGTTCTGCCCGTAGAACCGCCCCATGTCGTCGATCCAGTGCGACTGGCTGATCGACTTGCCGCGCGAGACGGGCAACGCGTGGAACACGCCCGTCGGGCGCTGCGAGTACCGCCGGAGCGCATCGAAGAAGGGCGTTTCGTACCGCTCGCGCACCCCCTTCAGGATGCTCAGGTGCAGCTCCTGGAAGTTGTCCGCGCGGCAGAACACCCGCCGGAACCGCCGCCCCACACGCCCGGCGATCTCATCGGTCGGCGCATCGGTCACGAGGAACAGGTCGAGGTCGGGGCGGAGACCCTTGAGCGACTTGCCCAGCGCCAGGCTCCGATCGAGCCCATAGCTCAGGTCGGGCTTCTGCGCCGCCAGCAGGTCCAGGTACCGCGCGAAGATCGGGTGCAGGTTCTCTGAGTTGAACGGGAAGCTGTAACGCAGCACGACGCTCTGCACCGTCGGGTTGAACAGCGCCGCGATCGCCGCGTCCTGGAAGCTGTGCACGAACACCACGTTGTAGATGAACTCGTCCTCGGGGCGACGGGCGTCGCGCAGGCCGCGCCGGAACTGCTCCTCGTCCGCCGCGTCCGGCGCGCCGACCACCACCACCTCGAAGTAAGGACGGCGTGGCCCGTCGTCGGTCCCCTCGTCGCCCCGAACGCCATCGCCCTGACGCTCAATGGGCGCCCGGCTCCGGTACGACTCGCCCACGATCATCTTCACGTACCGCGACGCGCCCGCATGCACCTCGCTATGCCGACCCGCCGCGAATGCCGCGCCCAACTCATCGACCGCCCGCGCGCCGGGCACGCCCCAGTACCGCTCGAGGCAGCGCAGCACATCGAGGCACTCGCCAACCACCCGCGCCGGGTCGCCCGCATCGCCGCCACGCCGCGTCGCCTCGTGCAACCAGTTGGCATGAAACAAGAGCCGGCTCCACGTGTCGTAGCGCAGCTGCGTCGCGTCGAAGGGCCCATGCCCCAATCCCGTTCCCGTGCGCGTCCCGTTCGGGCTGCTCATCCCTCCGCTCCCGCCCGCCCTCCGGCATCATCACCGATCCACCCGGTATACCCCACGCCGCCGCGCGCCGCCTCCGCGGGCGCCTCGCCGTTCTCCGGCGGCGTCACCACCGAGTCCTCCTGACCCGTCGCCACGCCGCCCGACAACCCCGCTCGTGACCCGCGCGACATCTTCTCGAGCGTGCCGAGCGTGTTCAGGTACTCGCTGCCCTCGCGGTACACCGAAAAGTCGACCTTGCGATCGCGGAAGCTCTTGAGCGGCTGCCCGAGCCCGCGCAGGCCGACCTCGCGTGTGCGCCTGACGCGGTCGATATCGATCTCGATCGGGATCATCTCCTCGCCATGCCCCGCGGTATAGAGGACATCGCCCACGGGCCCGACATAGGTCGAGCGCCCGTTGCCCCCATCCGCCGAGCCGTTGACATCGATCACGAAGCACTGGTTGCACGCCGCCGTCGCCCGCGCGATCGACAGCTCGACCTCGCGGTCGATCGTGCCCGTCAGCGTCGGGTGGATGATCACCTCCGCGCCGTTGACCGCGAGCGTCCGCGACGTCTCGGGGAACCACATGTCGTAGCAGATCGAGATGCCGAACCGCCCCACACCATCCACGTCCCACACCACGAAGTCCGTTCCCGACTCCACGCCCGACTCGTAGGGAAGGAACGGGAACAGCTTGCGGTGCCGACCGATCACCGTGCCGTCTGGCGCGATCACGGGCGCCGTGTTATAGATCAACCCGTCCTTCAGCTCGAAGAGCGACCCCGGGATGAGCCAGATGCCGTGCCGCGCCGCGATGCGCCGGTACTCCTCTTCCGTCGGGCCGGGCAGAGGCTGGGCGTGGGTCGTGAGCGGGCCAAACGTCGCGAGCTCGCTCACAACAACCATCTGCACCCACGGGAACAGGTGCATCATCAGGTCGATCTTGCCCCGGATGTGATCGAAGTTCGATCGGTCCGCGTGGACTTCCAGTTGAAGCCCGCCAATGGCGAACGGCGTCATGGTCGCTCCTACCTCGCGCCCGCGAGGGCCTGTTCAGTCGTGCCCGAAGCCAGCGCTTCGAACTCCTCATCGAGGATCGTCAGCCCGCGCTCGAGCTGCTCATCGGTGATCACAAGCGGGCTCAGCACGCGCACGATGTTCCCACCGGTGCCCGCCGTGATGAGCAGGAGCCCACGCTCGAGGCACGACGCGAGCAACGACTTCGTGAACGCCGCGTTGGGCCGCTCGCGGTCCCCGCCCTCGACGATCTCCATCGCCACCATCGCCCCGAGCCCGCGCACGTCACCCACGAGCTCCGGGTGACGCGACTGCAGCGCCTCGAACATCGACCGCGTCCGCCCGCCGATCTCGATCGCACGCTCGTTCAGGTTCTCGTTCTCCATCACGCCGATCGCCGCCAGCGCCGCCGCGCACGCCACCGGGTTGCCCGCGTACGTGCCGCCCATCGTCCCGGGCTTGCACGCGTCCATAAGCTCCGCCTTCGCGATGACCGCAGAGACCGGCATCCCGCCTCCCAGTGACTTCGCCCACGTCGAGATGTCCGGCGTGATCCCCGCGTACTCGTAGCTCGCCCACTTGCCCGTCCGGCAGAACCCAGACTGCACCTCATCACAGATGAGCCTGATACCCGTCTGGTCGCAGATCTCGCGGAGCCCGCGCAGGTACCCCGTGGGCGCCACACAGAACCCGCCCTCGCCCTGAACCGGCTCGATGATGATCGCCGCGACCTGGTCCGGCGCGACGACGTTCGTGAACGCCTCGCGGAGCAACCCGAGCTCGCGCTCGACGAACTCACCCTCGCCCATCCCCTGACCTCGCTTGTACCGGTTCGGGTAGGGCAGGCGGTACACCTCGGGCGCGAAGGGCCCGCACCCGATCTTGTAGCCCACCTTCGACGTCAGCGTCATCGCCATCATCGTGCGCCCGTGGAACGCATCGGAGAAGCAGATCACGCCCTGGCGCCCCGTCGACTGGCGCGCCACCTTGATCGCGTTCTCCACCGCCTCCGCACCGGTGCTCGCGAGGAACACTTTCGTCGCATCACCATGCGGGAACAGTTCCGCGAGCTTCTCGCACAGCGCGAGATAAGGCTCGTAGAGCGTCACGTTCAGGCAGTTGTGCAGAAGCAGGCCCGCCTGCTCGCGCACCGCCTCAACCACCGCGGGATGGCAATGCCCAACGTTCATCACGCCGATGCCCGAAGCGAAGTCGATCACCTCGCGCCCGTCCGCATCCGTAATGATCGCGCCCTTCGCGCTCACCGCGGTCGAGAGCGGGTGGAAGCTCGCCACCGCTGGGGCCACCACCGCGTTCCGTCGATCCAGGAAGCTCTGAGAGTCGTGCGTGCCGCTCATACGCGACCATCCCCCGTCCAGAGTGCGAACACCGCCTGGCGGACACCCGCCCGGCACTCACAGTGTATCGCTCCCAGGGGCCGCGTAACGGTCAAAGACCCCACGACACGTACTTGATCTCGGTGTACTCATCCATCACATACTTGCCGCCCTCGCGCCCCCAACCCGACTGCTTCACCCCGCCGAAAGGCGCCTGCACCGTCGAGGGCCCGCCGTCGTTCGCGCCCACGATGCCGTACTCCAAGCCCTCGGCCACCCGGATCAGGCGGCTCGCATCCCGGGTGAAGAAGTACGCCGCGAGCCCGAAGACCGAGTTGTTGGCCATCGCAACCGCCTCATCCTCTTCGTCAAACACGCGGACCGGCGCGACCGGGCCGAACGTCTCCTCGCTCGCGATCGTCATCTCGGGGCTCATGCCCGCGATGACCGTCGGCTGGTAGAACCGCTTGCTGAGCCCGCTGAGTTCAGCGGGCGCGCCGCCCCGGACCACCTCGCCCCCCTTCGACCTCGCATCTGCGACGTGCCGCTCCACCTTCTCCATCCCCGCATCGTCGATCAAGGGCCCGACGTCGACCCCTTCGTCGAGCCCGCGCCCGACCCTGAGCCCCCCCACCCCCACGCCGAGCTTCTCGACGAACTGGTCGTAGACCCCGCGCTGCACGTAGAACCGGTTCGCACAGATGCACGTCTGCCCCGCGTTGCGGTACTTGCTCGCCACCGCCCCCTTCACCGCCGCCTCCACATCCGCATCGTCGAACACCAGGAACGGCGCGTGCCCCCCCAGCTCGAGCGACAGCCGCATCACGTTCTCCGCCGACTGCTTGATGAGCACCTTGCCAACCTCGGTCGATCCCGTAAACGAGAGCGTCGCCACCCGCGGGTTGCTCATGAGTTCCCCGCCGATCGCCTTCGGGTCGCCGGTCACGATGTTCACCACGCCCGCGGGCACGCCCGCCTCCACGCACAACCGCCCGAGCGCCAGCGCGCTCAACGGCGTCTGCTCCGCTGGCTTGATCACCGCCGTGCACCCCGCGGCGAGCGCGGGCCCGAGCTTGCGCGTGATCATCGCCGCCGGGAAGTTCCAAGGCGTCACGATCCCCGCAACCCCCACCGCCTGCCGCAGCACCAGGATCCGCTTGTCGACCGACGACGCGGGCACGATGTCGCCGTACACCCGCTTGGCCTCCTCACCCGCCCACTCGATGAAGCTCGCGGCGTAGGCGATCTCCCCCTTCGACTCCGAAAGCGGCTTGCCCTGCTCACGCGTCATCAGCTCCGCGAGCCGGTCCTGATCACGCATCGTCAGCTCGTAGAGTTTGCGCAGCACCTTCGCCCGCTCGCCCGCGGTCGTCCTGCTCCAGGTCTTGAACGCCGAGTGCGCCGCCTCGATCGCCCGAGCGGTCTCGCCGTCTCCGCACTCGGGCACCGATCCGACGACCTCATCGGTCGCCGGGTCGGTCACGTCAAACCGAGCCCCCGAGTCGGCCTGCACCCACTCGCCCCCGATGAAGCACTTCTCGCTGATCGCCTCAAACGTCGTCGCCACGTCAACACCCCTTTCGGTCGATTCGTCCGCACGCGCGACCAGTGTACGCCCGCCGCCATCCTCCCCCGCCCTCGGAGGGCGAGGTCGGAGGGGGTGCGTAGACGCTGGCGACGTTCACCCGATCCCAGCGCCAACAATCCCCCGTGCCCTCACCCCTCACCCCCATCGAGTCCTGGTTCGCCTCGCGGAACTGGACCGCCTTCGACTTTCAGCGACAAGCGTGGACTGCCTACCTCGAAGGGCGCTCGGGCCTCATCCACGCCCCGACGGGCATGGGTAAGACCCTCGCGGCATGGCTCGGCCCAGTCGCCGAGTCGCTCGCAGCGCGGGGCGCCGCCGGTCCACCGGACGAACCCGAACCCCTGCGCGTCCTCTGGCTCACCCCCCTCCGAGCCCTCGCGAACGACACCGCCCACTCCCTCTCGCAGCCGCTCGCCGACCTCCCACTCAACTGGAGCATCGAGCTCCGGACGGGCGACACATCGTCATCCGTCAAGCTCCGCCAGCGCGACCGCATGCCGACAGCGCTCGTCACCACCCCCGAGAGCCTCTCCATCCTGCTGTCCTACCCGGGCGTCGCCAAGCGGTTCGCAACGCTCCGGTGCATCGTGTGCGATGAGTGGCACGAGCTCATGTCATCGAAGCGCGGCGTGCAGGCCGAGCTCGCGATGGCGCGCCTGCGCACCCTCGCGCCGGGCATCCGCACCTGGGGCCTGTCCGCGACCCTCGCCAACATCGACGAAGCCGCCGAGACGTTGGTAGGCGTCACATCTCAGAGTGGGGCGGGCGTCCCGCCGGCCATCGACGCCGAGCGGGACTGGCGTCCCGCCCATCCCCGAGAAGTCGATCCCCCCCTCGTCATCCACGCCCACGCCGATAAGCGCATCGAGCTCGACACCATCATCCCCGAGCAGATCGACCGCTTCCCGTGGGCGGGCCACCTGGGCACCGCGCTGGTCAAACCCGTCGCGGAGCGCATCCGCAGCGCCGGGACCTCGCTCGTCTTCACCAACACGCGCTCGCAGGCCGAGTTGTGGTTCCGTGCCCTCATCCGCCACGCCCCCGACCTCATCGGCGCGGTCGCGCTGCACCACGGCTCCATCGACCGCGGCATCCGCGAGCAAGTCGAAACGATGCTCCGGGGCGCAGCCACCGACGCGCAGCGAGCCCCGACTTCCCCACCCTCTCCCCTTGGGGGAGAGGGCAGGGTGAGGGGTTCATCGACAACGCGAGCGCAGCGAGCCTCGGCACTAACTTCCCCCCCGCCGCCGGCGGGGGACGTGCCGAGCGAAGCGAGGCGGAGGGGGGCACACCCAACGCCAGCGGAGCGAGCCACCTCATCCCCACTCCGCGCCGTCGTCTGCACGTCGAGCCTGGACCTGGGCGTCGACTTCTACCCCGTCGATCAGGTGATCCAGATCGGCAGCCCGAAGGGCGTCGCGCGCCTGATCCAGCGCGCCGGGCGCTCGGGCCACCGCCCGGGCGTGCCAAGCAGGGTCGTGTGCGTGCCCACCAATGCGCTCGAACTCGCGGAGTTCGCCGCGGCCCGTGACCAGATCGAAGCGAAGCGCCTCGAAGCGCGCCCGCCCATCGAGAAGCCGCTCGACCTCCTGACCCAGCACATCGTGACCGTCGCCATGGGTGATGGCTTCAACGAAGCCGACCTGCTCCGGGAGGTTCGCACGACGCGAGCGTTCCGCGACCTGACCGATCAGGAGTGGGAGTGGGCGCTCGACTTCGCGGGGCGCGGCGGCGAGGCGCTCGTGCACTACCCCGACTACCAACGCCTGACGCCCGCGGACAACGGCGCGGAGTGGAAGGGACCCGAGCGGCGCATCGCGATGCTCCACCGCATGGCGATCGGCACGATCGTGGGCGACGAGTCGGTCCTCGTGAAGTACGCCAACGGGCGCACGCTCGGCTCGATCGAGGAGTCGTTCATCGGCAGGCTCAGGCCCGGCGACCGATTCGTCTTCTCGGGGCGCACGCTCGAGTTGAAGCGCCTGCGCGAGATGACCGCGACGGTGACGCGGGCGCGTTCGGGCAGCGGGGCTGTGCCGCGCTGGGGCGGTGGGAAGATGGCGCTGTCGTCGCGCCTTGCCGATGCGGTGCTCGACCGCTTCGCGCGGGCGCGCGCCGGCGACTTCGAAGGGCCCGAGATGACGGCGCTGGCCCCCCTGCTCACGCTCCAGCACGAGCGCTCACGCCTGCCGGTGCCCGGCGAACTCGTCATCGAGCGCCTGCGCACCCGCGCGGGCTACCACGCGTTCCTCTACCCGTTCGCCGGGCGGCTCGCGCACGAGGGGCTCGGCGCGGTGCTCGCGCACCGCATCGCGCAGCGTGAGCCGCGCACCATCCGCGCCACGTCGAACGACCTCGGCATCGAGCTGTGGTGCGACGAGCCCATCGATCTGGACGAGCGCGGGTGGCGCGCCGTGCTCTCGCCCGAGCGGCTCGTCGAGGATGTGCTCGCGTCGATCAACGCGAGCCAGCTGGCACGCCGGGCGTTCCGCGAGATCGCGCGGGTTGCGGGGCTCGTGCACCAGGGCTACCCGGGGCAGCGCAAGCGCGCCCGCCACCTCCAGGCGTCGTCGGACCTGTTCTACGATGTGTTCCGTGAGTTCGACCCGTCGAACCTGCTGCTCACGCAGGCCGAGCGCGAGGTCGCGGAGGGGCACCTCGACGTGCGCCGGCTGCGCGATGCGCTCGATCGCCTGAGCGGGTGGGACTTTGCGCTGGTGGAGCTCGAGCGGTTGTCGCCCATGTCGTTCCCGTTGTTCGCTGAGGCCCTGCGCACGACGACCGTGAGCACGGAGGGGTGGGACGTGCGGGTGCGCAAGCTCGTGGCGCGGCTCGAAGAGGGTGCGGAGGCGCACGCGTGAGCGGGGGCGTGACGATCGAGCACGGCGGCGAGGCGCTTGCGCTGCTGCCCGAGCGGGCGGTGTGGTGGGCGCGCGGGCGGACGGTGTTCATCGCGGACCTGCACCTTGGGAAGGCGGCGGCGTTCCGCGCGGGCGGGCTGCCCACGCCGGGGGGTGGGGCGAGCGCGGACCTGGCGCGGTTGTCAGCGGTTGTCTCTCAGACGGGCGCGGCGCGGGTGGTGGTGCTCGGGGACTTCATGCATGCGCCGGAGGGCCTGACGGATGAGGCGGTCGTGCCGCTCGCCGAGTGGCGGGCGCGGCACGGTAGCCTCGATGTGTCGGTGGTCATGGGGAATCACGACCGTGGGCTTGAGGCGGTCGCGGCGGAGGTCGGCGTCACGTTGGTCGAAGCGGGTGCGTGCGCTGGGGCCCTGACAATGGTGCACGACCCGCGCGATGCGCCGGGGGGGCGGGCGGCGCTAGGTGGGCATGTGCACCCGGGCGTGCGCGTGTCGGCGTCGCGCAAGGGGGGTGGGGTGCGGTGCGCGTGTTTCTGGCTCCGGGGGGATGGGGTGTTGGTGCTGCCGGCGTTTGGCGGGTTTACGGGGCTCGCGATGATCGACGCCGGTGTGGGTGATCGGGTGTTTGGGGTGGGCGAGGGCGCGGTGGTGGAGGTGAGCGGGGTGCTTGGGGGGCGCGGGGCGCGGTAGGATGGGGCGATGGCTCCCCACGCGGTTGTGTTGGTTGCGTCGATGGCGTGCGGGCAGGGCGATGCGCTGCCGGTGGTTGTGGTGGATCGGGATGATGTGGTGATCGATCGGA
This sequence comes from Phycisphaerales bacterium, assembly GCA_965228605.1. Taxonomy (GTDB): domain Bacteria; phylum Planctomycetota; class Phycisphaerae; order Phycisphaerales; family UBA1924. The sequence goes on along the minus strand of OZ245825.1, from coordinate 537,895 downwards.
GCTGTGTCGTGGATGTTCCACGTGGAACATCGGTCGTGGATGCGAACGGCGATATTGTCGTACCCGTGCGCACGGATTGCGCGAATGTTCAGTGTGCGCCCAGGAGGGGAAGCAGGTAGGATGGGTACGCGGTGCTCAGGGTAGAGTTGGAACCCGTGCCCGGCGAGGGCGTAGAAAGGGGAGCGGATCGGGCCACGGAGGAGTCGCGTTAGTGATGTTGATCGGGCGGTGTTCGAGCGTGGGCGGGGTCATTGCGGCGGTTGCTCTGATGGCATCGTGCGGGGTTGGTGGTGGCGAGGGCGACGATGCGGGCGCGGGCCCGGTTGGGGCGGGCGATGCTGGGCGAGAAGAGGCGCCGAGCGCGGCGTCGATGGAGGCGCCCGAGCGCGACCAGCCCGGGTTGCACAACGTGCTGCTGTTCAGTGATGGGGTGATCAGCGGGTCGCAGCCGCATGGGGCGGCGGGGTTCGACTCGCTCGAGGCGATGGGGATCAAGACTGTGGTGTCGGTGGATGGGGCGCGGCCCGACCTGGAGGCCGCGGGGGCGCGGGGGATGCGGTATGTGCATGTGCCCATCCAGTACTCGGGGATGGAAGAGAAGGACAAGCTCGCGATGGCGGCGGCGCTCAAGGACCTGCCCCGACCGATCTATGTGCACTGTCACCATGGGAAGCACCGCGGGCCCAGCGCTGCGGCGGTCGGGCTTGTGCAGATCGGGGAGATCGATAACGAGCGCGCCGATCGCTTGCTGCACGAGGCGGGGCTCAGCGTGAAGTACCCGGGGCTTTGGCAGTGCGTGGGGACGGCGGGCGTGGTCGATGCTGCGTGGTTGCCCGACGCATCGGTGCTGCCCGAGTATGAGGAAGTGACGGGGATGGTGGCGGCGATGGCGGTCGCGGACCGCGCGTGGGACAATCTAGAGCTGATCCGCGAGGCGGGGTGGAAGACGCCGGTGGATCACCCTGACCTGGTGCCCGCGGCGGAGGCGGCGATGCTGCGCGAGGCGTTCCGCGGGCTTGATGGTCACGAGGACGCGACGGGTTATGCGCAGGACTTCCAGGAGTGGCTGCGCGCATCGGTTGAAGGGTCGCGGGAGCTCGAATCGGCGCTGGTGGAGGACCGGCTCGATGATGCGCAGCGGTGGAGCGTGGTGCTCGAGGACTCGTGCACGGCGTGCCATCGGGCGTATCGGAACAAGTAGGGCGCTCCGGGCCTAGACGTCGTCGCCGAACGCGGCGAGGAGGGCGTTGAGGTCGGCGGAGTCGGTGTCGCCATCGCCATCGGTGTCGCCTGAGCATGGCGGTGCTGTGCACCCGAAGTCGGCGAGGAGGATGTTGAGGTCTGCGCTGTCCACCGTGCCGGTGCCGTCGAGGTCGGGCCCGACCGGCCCGCTGATCGTCCCGTTCAGGTACACCTCCACCAGGCCGTCGCTCACCAGGGCGATGTCGAGGTCACCGTCGCCATCGAAGTCGCCCACGCACGGCGCCCCAACATTGTTCGACGAGAACGAGTCCACGGCGGAGCCCGACAGGAAGAACCCCGGGTGCACGATGCTCACCTCCCCGCCCGAGCGGGTCACCAGCTCGGTGTCGCCGTCGTTGTCCATGTCGCCGCTCGCCAGCCCCTCGGCCCCGCCAGCCAGGGTCAGCGTCGACAACCCGGGGAACGAGAACAGCGATCCGTCGTTCTGAACCGTCACCTGAGCCAGCCCCGCGCCGGTCGTCACGAACACGTCCTGGCCACGCACGCTCACCCCGCCCGTCGCCGTCGAGGGCTCGTCCGTCAGCACCGCGCTGAAACTGCCGCCCGATCCACCATTGAGCACGCCCCCGAACTGCGGGGGCGTCCCCAAACCGATATCCGCGACAACGCCAAAGTCGGCCATCCCGTCCGACTTGAAGTCGCACGCCACCAGCCCGATGCCCGGGCCGCTGGTCGGCGCACTCGCGCCGGGCGTGAACGTCCCATCCCCCGCGTTGATCAGCGTCAGCACGGAGAACTCAGACTCCCCCGAAACCGCGACGTCCAGGTCGCCGTCCGCGTCCACGTCACCGAGCGCCACAACGTTGGGGAAGGGCTGCGGGCTCGTTGTGTACCCCACCCCAGCACCGAACGTCCCGTCGCCGTTGCCCAACGCCGCCAGCACCGTCCCACCGAAACCGAAATACTGGCACAGCACCAGGTCGGCGTTGCCATCCCCATCCACGTCGCCGATCGCCACACCCCGGAACGACTGCCCGAGCGTGGTGGCCACCGTGGAACCCACGAAGCCCCCGCCCGGCTGCGACCGCAGCAGCGTCGCGATCCCCCCGTCCTTGCCGGCGAACAGCGACGTCACCACCACATCGTCCCGCCCATCGCCGTCCACATCGCCCACGCCGAAGCCCCGGACCTCCTCGCCCGCCACGCCACTGGACCACCCCGCTGAGAACGGGATCCCGCCCCCCACCGCGGCTCCACACGCCACCAGCAGACACGCAGCACCAACCAGCGATCGCGCCATGGGGCACCTCCTCACCCGAGCCTACACCAAGGCGAGCAAGAGGCAAGGAGCCACCACACCACCACGTGTCCCGACGACGCGCCGGCCGCCGACGCAGCCCGACCCGGGCGTCCGCGCCCGGCGAGGCTCAGCCGGCCGCCGCCTCCATGTCCTCCGCCGAGGCCTCCATGTTCGTGTACACCTTCTGCACGTCGTCGTTGTCCTCGATCGCGTCGATCAGCTTCATCACCTTCGCCACGTCCGCGCCCTCCACTGGCGTCGTCGTGTTCGGGAGCATCGTGAGTTCGCTCGAGGCCATCTCGATCCCCGCGGCGTCGATCGCTTCCTTCACCGTGATGAAGTCCGTCGGCGCCGTGGTGACCGTCCACGCGTCGTCCTCCAGCGCCACATCCTCAGCCCCCGCCTCGATCGCGAGGTCCATGATCTGCTCTTCGCTCGTCTTGTCGGCCTCGATGATGATGACGCCCTTGCTCTCGAAGTTGTACGCGACGCAGCCTGAGGCGCCGAGGTTGCCGCCGTACTTGGTGAAGAGCTGGCGCATCTCGGGGGCGGTGCGTGCGCGGTTGTCGGTCAGGCAATCGACGATGACGGCGACGCCGGCGGCGCCGTAGCCCTCGTAGCGGACGTCCTCGTAGTCGGCGGCGTCGCCATCGGCGCCCGAGCCCTTCTTGACGGCGCGGTCGATGTTGTCCTTGGGCATGTTGGCCGCTTTGGCTTCGTCGATGGCGTAGCGGAGGGAGAGGTTGGTCTCGGGGTCGCCCCCGCCGTGCTTGGCGGCGACGATGATGGCCTTGGAGCACTTGCTCCAGACCTTGCCCTTCTTGGCGTCTTCGCGCGCCTTCTTGTGCTTGATGTTGGCCCACTTTGAGTGACCGGCCATAGGGACGCTCTCCTGTTTGACACGAAGCGATGAGGCCGGCGGGCGGCCACGGGCGGCATGATAGACGCGGGGGGTGGCGGTGCGAGGGGTGCGGCGGGGGTGGGGGTCAGCCTGGGGTGTGGGAGGTCTCGCTCGCGATCGGGGCGACGATGGGTTCGCGGCCCGCCTCGGCGGCGGCGCGTTTGCCGCGCGCGTTGATGACGACGTCCCGGGCCTCGGTCGCGAGGTTGAACTGGGGGACGGTGTCGGCGGCGGCGGCGGCGCGGTCCCACGCGGCCATCGCGCGGTCGGTCGCGCCCGCACGCCAGAGCGCATCGCCCAGGTGGTCGCCCACGATGATCTCGGTTGCGATGCCGCCCTCGGCGAGGGCGAGGGCGTGCTCGAGGAGCGAGATGGCGCCGAGGCCATCGTGGCTGCGCTGGCCCGGGGGGACGGCGCCGGGGGCGTCGTCGAAGATGCCTTGCTTGTAGCGGGCCCACCCGAGGGAATCGACGACGTTCTCATCGTTCCACCCGCCCTCCTCGTAGGCGAGTTCGATGAGTTCGACGGCGTAGTCGAAATCTTCGCCCCGTTCGAGGAGGCCGTAGCCCAGGTTGTTGGCGGCGTTGGCGTGGTCGGGTCGTGCGGCGAGGATGGCTTCGTAGAGTGCTCGTTGGGTGGTGAAGGCGTCGTCGGGCCGGAGGATGGCGAACTGGTAGAGGGAGTTGGCCCGGACGATGCTGTCGCCCAAGTGTCGGGCGATGGCGTCGTTGAAGATGCCGCGCTGGGTGGCGAGGTCGATGGACTGGGCGAGGAGGGCCTCGGCGATGGGGCTGAGCCCTGCGCTGCGCGACTCGGTCTCGAGGAAGACCTCGATGACGCGTCTGGTGATGGCGACGGCTTCTGGGCGGCCCGCGTTGTGGAGGCCTTTGGTGTAGAGGTCTATGGCGGCGCGGCCGGGGCCTCGGTTGAATTCGACGGGCTCGAAGTCGAAGCGGCGCTCGGCCTTGGCCTTGTCCCAGAGTGCCTCGCCCATGTTGAGGAAGAGGTCGTCTGCGCCACCCGTCGTCTCGCTTGCGAGCCTGGCCACGTCCTGGGCGATGCGCTCGTAGGCTTCGTCGTCTTCGGCGTGGTGGGCGCGGAGGATGAACCACTGTTGGAGCAGGCCTGGGGGAAGGGCGCCTGCGCGCTCGCGGAAGCGGTCGACCGCGGCGATGACGGTGTCGGCGTCGACTGCGCCGTGTGTGCCGAGCAGGACGAGGGAGGTGTAGACGCCTTCGAGGGGCTGCATGCGCTGCGGGGAGATGCGGCCCACGACGGTGTCGAGGGCTTCGTCGAGGGCGGTGATGGCGGCGGTCTCATCGCTCACCATGACGTGGACCCTGGCGCGCTCGATGAGGTTGTCGAACGTGCGTGGTGAGCGGTCGAGGCGCGCGATGGCGACGCGTTTGCCTCGGGCCATCTGGCCGCGCTCGGTGTAGATGTCCTGGAGGGCGATGGATGCGGGGTCGTCGCCCGGGAAGTTCGAGTTGAAGTCGCGGAGGAGTGCGGCGGCTTCGTCGGACCTGTCCTGCGCGGTGAGGATGCGGGCGAGGAGGGCGGCGGCGCGCCCGTCGGCGGGCCAGCGGTTGGTCCAGTCGAGGAGCGCCTGTTCGGCGAGGTCGGCACGCCGGCCTTGCTGCCAGACGTCCACGAGGGTCTCGAAGAACTCCCATCGCATGGGATAGCGGTCCCAGATCGCCTGCATCTGGGCGGCGGCGATGTCGAGTTGTCCGCTCGATGCGGCGCGGGCGCCTCGGGCCCATGCGAGGTTGGGGCTCGAGGCGTTGGAGCGTCGCTGGGCGTGGAGGACGTTGCTCAGTGCGGGGTTGTGTGGGGCGCCGAGCCCGTGGAAGCGCAGGAGCCACGCGAAGATCGTGTCGCGCTTGGGCGCGAGGCCCGCGGCGGTCCAGAGGACGTCGGCGGCGGCGCCGTGCCCGCCTTCGATGCCCCGCACGCACCGCGCGGCGAGCACGAGGCGCTCGGGTTCGGGGACGTCGCCTTTGAGGTCGTCGAGCACGCGGAGGGCATCGGCGTAGCGGCCGCGGTCGACGAGCCCGCTCGATGCGGCGAGGCGCGCGTTGGGGTCGTCGGAGGCGCTGAGGGTGTCGAGGACCTGGTCGGCGTCGTCGGCCATGCCCAGCAATCGGAGGACTTCGAGGTGGGCGCCGATGGCGCGCAGGCCCGGGATGGAGGCGGCTTCCGCGACGAGTTCCTCGTCGACCCTGCCGATCATGGCGCGGAGCCAGGTGCGCGTGACGCGCGCTTCGGGCGTGGCGCGGAGGGGTTCATCGAGTTCGTCCCACGCCGCGAGCAGGTCGGCACCGGGGTGGTGCGCGGTGACGAGGATGTCGCGCTCGCGCCACGCGCCGGGGGGGAGTGCGCCGATGATCTCGATGAGGCACGTGAGTTCCTGGCGTGGCGTCTGGCGCGGGCAGGACCGGCTCAACTCGACGATGGCTTCGTCGTCCCACGGTTGCTCGGTGAGGCGCGCGAGGAGGGCGGGGCGATCGGGGGCGGGGGCATCGGGCGCCTCGGCGTGGGTTGTCTTGTCGGCGCCGGCGGGTGCGTGCGGGGTGGGGAACGCGAGCGTGGCCCAGATGAGGGCGCAGGAGAGGAGGGTCCGGCTCGCGCGTGGCATGGTCATTTCGTGGTGGTGCGCTTCTTGGTCTTCTTCCTGGGTGCTGTCTTCTTCTTCGCGCTGGTTCTCGCGGGTGACTTGGCAGCGCGCCCGGCAACATCGGTCGGTGCGCCGTCTTCGCTCCATGCCTGGAGGAGGGCGGCGACGCCCGGGCCGTCTGCGGCCTTGACCATGCGCTCGAGGACCGCGGAGGCGCGGGCGGGGTCGAGCGCGGGCTCAGCTTCGAGCGCGCCGACTTCGACGAGGGCGGGGAGCGTGCGCTCGTCGACGGGGATGGCGTGGCCGCCCAGGACGAGGAGGGTCAGGCGTGCGCTGACCCAGGCGGGCATGCCTTCGATGGTTTCGAGGGCGCGCCGGCCGTCGCGCTTGGGCATGGCGATGATGGGCGCGAGGGAGACCTCGTGCGCCTTCTTGTAGACCTCGTTGAGCACGCAGACGATGCGCCTGCAGCGCTCCTCGACGAGGGGGTAGCGCTCGCCCAGGATGAGTTCGAGGTGCTCGGGGCGGAAGACGCGGAGCTCGTTGACGTCGGCGGCGGCGTCCTCGATGCGGCGCATGGCGCGGTCGGCCTTGGTCGCGTTGCTCTGCCAGAGCAGCATCGAGTAGATGAGTTCGTCGATGGGCTCGCGGGCGGTGGGCTCGGCGGGCTCGTATCGCGACTTGAGCCCTCGGAGGAGGGCGTTCAGCTTCTGAGAGCGGTCAGTGGCGCTCAAGTGTCTCTCTCCTCGGTCGGTGGGCCCTGTTGGGCGTCGGCGACGGGTGGGTCTGGTAGATCATTGGCCCCCGAGTCGGCGGCGTCCTCGGGGTACTCGGCGCGGGCCTGTGCCAGGGCCTCGAGGACCTCGGTCTCCTTGCGCAGGCCGCGGTCTTCGCGGAAGATGAGCCTTGGCATGCGGCGTGTGGAGATGCGCTTGCTCGCCTGGCGGGCGATGTGGGCCGAGGCCTTGGTGAGGGCGGCGAGGCCCATCTTCTTGTCGGGTCGGAGGGCGACGCGGACGACGGCGGTGGTGCCCGGGTCGTCGACGCTGACGCCCATGACGGTGATGAGGACGCCATCGAGGCGCGGGTCGCTGAGCCCGTCGGTGAGGACGCGCTGGACCTCGCGGTGGAGGGTGGACTCGAGGCGTGCGTGGCGTGGCGAGGTGGTCATTGGTTGGCGCTCCCTTGAGCGCCGTCGGTGCCCAGTGTTTCGCGTGCGATGGCTGCGAGTTCGTCGTCGCTCCAGACGGGGGAGTCGTCGGCTTCGCGTTCTGGGTGGGCGATGGGCGAGCCGGCGAGGATCTCGCGGCGCGTGTCGCCGACTTCGGCGTCGAGGAGCCTGCGGAGCTTGGCTTCGATCTTGTCGAGGACGACGGCGCACTGGCGCTCGGTGCCCGAGACGACGGCGAGGCCCATGCTCGCGGCGTCGATGCGGTCGAGGAGGGCGACCTCGGCGACGGAGACCTGGTGCTCGCGGTGGAGGCGGTCCTTGACGGAGCGCACGACGCGGCGCTTGTCCTTGAGGGACTCGCTGCCGGCGATAAGGAGTTCGAACTGGAGGATGCCTATGAACATGCGCGGTGGGGCGGGCTTGCGGCCTGCGATCTACTTGTGAAGGACGGGCTGGAAGCCCGTCCCACCGTCTGCTTCAAAGGGACGGGCTCGCGGCCCGTCCCGACGACTGCCCCGCCGATCGGTCACAAGGTGCGCTTGATCTCGGTCTTGCGGTAGCACTCGAGGATGTCGCCTTCCTTGATGTCGTCGTAGCCGACGATCTTCATGCCGCACTCCTGTCCGCTCTTGACTTCCTTGGCGTCGTCCTTGAAGCGTTTGAGCTGATCGAGGACGCGGTCGTGCTCGATGACGATGTCGTTGCGTGTGACGCGGATGAGGGCGTTGCGTTCGATGGTGCCGTCGGTGACGTAGCAGCCGGCGATGGCGCCGACCTTGGAGACCTTGAAGACCTTGCGGACTTCGGCGTGGCCCAGGACCTCTTCGCGGACCTCGGGGGCGAGCAGGCCCTCGGCGGCCTTCTTGACGTCGTCGACGATGTCGTAGATGACGCGGTAGGAGCGGATCTCGATGCCCTTGTCTTCGGCGGCGCGACGGGCCTTGCCCGAGGGGATGACGTTGAAGCCCATGATGACGGCGCCCGACGCGGCGGCGAGCGTGACGTCGGATTCGGTGACGCCGCCGACCGCGGCGTGGAGCACGCGGGTCTTGACGTCCTCGTTCTGGATCTCCTCGACGGAGTTCCTGATGACATCGACCGAGCCCTGCACATCGGCCTTGAGGACGATGAGCAGTTCCTGCATCTTGGCTTCGGCCATCTGGGCGAACATGGAATCGAGGGTGACCTTGGGCTGGGCGAGCTGGGCGTCGCGGTCGCGCTCGCGGCGCTGCTCGGCGGCGTCCTGGGCCTTGCGGAGGGAGTTGGTGATGAAGAAGTGGTCGCCCGCGTTGGGGAGTTCGTCGATGCCGGAGATCTGGACGGGTGTTGCGGGGCCGGCCTGCTGGATCTTCTTGCCCGTGTGGTCGGTGATGTCGCGGACGCGGCCGAAGGCGCGGCCTGCGACGATGAAGTCGCCGACGTTCATCTCGCCTTCCTGGACGAGGAGGTTGGCGACCGAGCCCCGGCCCTCATCCAGGCGCGACTCGACGACGACGCCACGGGCGGCGCCCTGGAAGTCGGCGGTGAGTTCGAGGAGTTGGGCCTGGAGGTCGATGGTCTCGAGGAGGTCCTCGATGCCCTGGCCCGTCTGGGCGCTGGTCTTGACGACCTCGGTATCGCCGCCCCACTCGGTGGGGTTGAGCCCGTTCTCGGCGAGTTCGCCGTAGATGCGCTGGACGTTGTCTTCTGCGCCGGGCACGTCGATCTTGTTGAGCGCCACGATGAGCGGGACGCCCGCCGCCTTCGCGTGGTTGATCGATTCGATGGTCTGCGGCATGACGCCGTCGTCGGCGGCGATGACGAGCACGACGATGTCGGTCATGTTGGCGCCACGGGCGCGCATCTCGGAGAAGGCCTGGTGGCCCGGGGTATCGAGGAAGCAGATGTCCTTGGAGCCCTCGCTCACGCTGACCTTGGCGAGGAAGGCGCTGGTGGCCTGCGTGATGCCGCCCGCCTCGCCCGAGGCGACGTTGGCGTTGCGGATCTTGTCGAGGAGCGAGGTCTTGCCGTGGTCGACGTGGCCCAGGATGGTGACGACGGGGCGGCGCGGTCGCTCGTCGAGCATGTCGCGCTCTTCGAATGCGGCGCTGACCTGCTGCTCGGCGGTCTTGGCCTCGACGACTTCGAGTTCGATGTCGTACTCGATCATGATCTCCTGGGCTTTTTCGGTGTCGATGCCCGAGTTGATCGTGGCGGGGACGCCCTGCATGAAGAGCCTCTTGACGATGTCGGCGGCCTTGACGCCCGTGGCGGCGGAGAGGTCCTTGATGGTGAAGGGCTCGGAGATCTTGACCTTGCCGCCGACCTCGGCGGGGGTTGGTGCGCCGCGGCCCTGTTGCTCGCGGGCCTTCTGGGAGTGTCGGCGCTGGCGGAGGAAGCCGCCCGAGCGGTTGAGGCGCTCCTCGCGTTCGAGGAGGTCCTGGGTGCGCCACTTGCCATCGCCGCCGCCCTTGCCCTTGCCGCCTCCGCCCGGTCCGCCCGAGCGGCCACGGTCGCCAGCGGCGGGTGCGCCGGCGCCGCCGCGGCGCTTGTTGCGGCGCGAGCGCCCGTCGTCTTCGGTGGGCGGCATGGGCGGGCCGAAGCCTGCGCCTGCGCCGCCTCGTGGGCCTCTGCTCATGGGGACGGGCGGGCCCGAGGGTTGGCGGCGGCGCGGGGCATCGACAACTTCGGCCTGCTCGACGCGGACGACCTTGGGGCCTGAGAGCTTCGCGGGGCGCTTGACGTCGCTCAGCTTGGGTCCCTTGGGGGCGACGACCTTGGGCCGGCGCGGGACGTTCATGGGGGCCGACTCGACGGGGGCGGCGCGGCCGTTGCCTGAATCGGGCGTCTCCGCGTCCTTCCTGGGTTCGGTGTCGTCGCCCGCCGAAGTGGAGTCGGTCCTGGGGGCGTCGGTCGCGTCGTCGGACTCGGTGGGGGCTGGTGCTGCGGCGACCTTCCGCGCGGGCCGCTCCGCGGGTGGTTCATCGCTCGCGGGCTGCTGGGCGGGCGCCTCGGGCGCCGGGGGCGCTGGTGGCGGCGCGGTCGCGGTGGCGGTGGTGGTGGTGGTGGAGGAGGGCGCCTCGTCGTGCTCGGCGGTCTTGGCCTTTGCCTTCGCTTTGGCCTTGGCCTTGGCTGGGGCGCGGACCTTGGCGATGTCGACCTTGGCGGCGGTCTCGACGGCGGTGGCGGCCTGGCCCTCGCTTGCGAACCACTCGCGCACGGTGGCTTCGAGGCCCGCGGAGACGGCGGACATGTGGTTCTTGATCGAACCCAGACCCTCAGCCTGGCACTTCTCGACGATGGCCTTCGATTGGACCTCTAGTTCTTTGGCCAGTTCGAATACGCGCTTTGCCAAGGGTTCCTCCTGCGTGACGGCGCGCCGGTGGGCGTCCGTCTTCCTGCTTGCTCAGCCGATTCAGGCTGAGGTCTCTTCGCTTGATTCCTCGCCGGCGCCTGCGGGCACCTGACGCTCACTGTCTTCTTCGTTGTCGTTGTCGTTGTCGTTGTCGGCGGCTTCGGCGCCCGCTTCGGGTTCGGTTTCGGTGTCTGCGGGCGCGGGCTCGTTGGCCGGGGCCACTTCGTCGGTCGGGGCTTCTGTGGGGGAAGCCTCGGCGTCGGATGACTCTGCGGGGGCGTCGGTTGCGCCATCGCCTGCGCCCTCCGCGACGGCGCCACCGCCCAGGAGGTCGTCGAGGCCCATGGCCGCCTGCTTGGCCGCCTCTTCCTTCTCGCGGGCCTGCTCTTCTTCGAGCACCTTCACGCGCGCCGACGCGGTGGTGACCATGGCCTCGGCGATGGGCTGCTCGATCTCGAGTTCGGAGACGAGGACCTCGGCGCCGACTTCCTCGATGTCGTGGACCGAGATCATGCCCAGGGCGGCGAGGCGGTCGAGGTGCTCCTCGCTCACGCCGTCGATGTCCTTGAGGGTCTGGAACATGATCTCCAGCGCCTTGTTGAACTCCTCGGGCGTGAGGATGTCGATGTCCCAACGGGTGAGTCGGGCGGCGAGGCGGACGTTCTGGCCGCGCTTGCCGATGGCGAGGGAGAGCTGGTCGTCACGGACGACGACGGTGGCGCGCCCGAGCTCGAAGCAGAGGGAGACTTCTTCGACCTCGGCGGGCTTGAGGGCGTTCTGGATGAGGATCTGGCTCGACTCGTTCCAGCGGACGATGTCGATCTTCTCGCCCGACAGCTCCTCGACGATGTTCTTGATGCGGCTGCCGCGTACGCCGACGCATGCGCCGACGGCGTCGACTTTGGCATCGATGGAGCTGACGGCGAGCTTTGTGCGGAAGCCCGCCTCACGGGCCATGCCCTTGACCTCGATGACGCGCTCGGCGACCTCGGGGACCTCGACCTCGAAGAGGCGCTTGATGAAGTCGGGGGAGGCTCGTGAGAGGACGATCTTGACCTGGCCGCCCGCGTCGCGGACGTCTTCGATGAGGCAGCGGATGCGGTCGCCCGGGTGGAACTGCTCGCCGGGGATCTGCTCGGAGGGCGGCATGAAGGACTCGGCGCGGTCGATCATGCAGACGAGCGAGCCCCGCTCGTAGCGCTGGGCCACCGCGGTGGCGAGCTCGCCCACGCGCTTGGAGAACTCCTCGTAGATGGTGTTGCGCTCGTCCTCGCGGAACTTCTGGATCATGACCTGCTTGAAGGTCTGGGCGGCGATCCGGCCGAACTCCTCGGGCGACATCGACACGGGCTCGCCGTGGCGGTAGAGGGTGAGCTCACCGGTGATCTTGTCGAGCGTGCAGGTGAACTCCTCGGCGTCGAGTGTGTTGAAGTGCTTCTTCGCGGCCGAGACCATCGCCTGCTCGAGGTCGTGGATAAGGAGGTCACGATCGACGCCGCGGTCGCGGGCGATGGAGTCGAGGATTCGGATCGCTTCCTGGGGGTTCATTCTGTCGTTGCCTTCCAAACGGAGCCTGGTTGCTTTGTTGTCGAAACACGAGTCGTGGGACGCGTGGGCGGTGGAAGCGTTCAAAAACGCAACGAACCACGTCGAGCCTGAGCACGCGTGGTCCGCGAGGGCCGCTCTCGCGGCGGGGCGACTTGGAAGGTCACTCACCTCATCCAAGCACCCCGAACGCCATCGGCCCGGAACGGTCCCGTCACGCCAGCACCACGCCCGACTCGGGCGAGCCTGATTGAATACGTGATGTCAACCATGAACCGACACCAGATGGCACCTCACGAACCGGGCGGGCGTATCCTTGCCCCGCCCCACGTCTACCGAACACCTAGAGAATAGCCGGAGGCCCTCGCGGGTCAAACGAGGCCCTTCCCCCCTACCGCCCCCCCACCACTCTGGACCGAGCGAGCACCGCCCATGTCTGACGACACCGAACACTACTACGCTGGGCCCGACGATCGGGTGCTTGTGGTCGTGGCACCGTCGTCGCTGACCCATGAGACGGCGGACGACCTGCGGGACACGCTCGCCCGGCGTTTCCCCCAGGTCGAGGACGCGGGGGCGGTGGTGGACCTGTCGGGGACGGGGTTGATCTCGTCTCTGGGGATCGCGGCCCTGCTCCAGGCGGCGGAGTTCTGCTCGGACCGGTCGGGGGCGTTTGTGCTCGCGGGGCTCTCGGATCAGAACACGAAGTTCCTCAAGATGCTCCACCTGGCGGACCGGTTCAGGCGGTTCGAGACGACTGAGGACGCGGTGGCGGCGCTGGCGTGAAGGCCTGCGCGCAAGAAGCGAGCGGGACAGGTGTGGGGCTACCCGTCCCGCTCGCAAACGATATGACTCAGGATTGACGCGATGCCGACTCAGCGCCTGCGGCGGAGGGCGAGGGGCGTGGCGGCCAGGAGCAGCGCACCAGCGCCGGGGGCTGGGATGGGCTTGATGGTGACGTTGTCGAACTCGACGTCGAAGGCGGTGAAGCCAAAGAAGAAGCCCGGGACGAAGGTGGTGAAGGCGATCTCATCGACGCCGCTCAGGACGTCGGCGTAGGTGACGCCCGGGGGGAGGATGGGCTCGAAGGTGTTGGGGTCTTCGGCGCCCGCACCGTTCCAGCCCGCGGGGAGGTCGGCGGAGCTCGGGTCGACGACGTCGAACGTGAGCGTGACCCAGTCGGGGCTTGCGGAGTAGAAGCCCGCGGAGGCCCAGACGGAGGCCCATGGGGCGCCGCCCTGCGCGGTGTCGAAGTCGCGGAGCTCGACGATGAACTCGCGTGAGACCGGCGTGCCGAAGAACGAGATGTCGTTGACCTTCATGTCGACGGAGAGCGTGACGGGGCCCTTCGTGCCGTAGTCTCCCGTGAAGGCGGGGCTTGTGCTGTTGCGGAGGTCGAGGCCGAACGTGTCGGGGTTGATCACGTGGAGGGCGGGGAGCGGGTTGCCGGTTCCGCCATCGATGAAGGCGCCGGCGGCGTCCCAGCCCTCGGCTCCCGATTCGAAATCGACGACATGGTTGTTGGGTGAGCCGCCGAGTGCGACGGCGCAGGTGGCGCCTGTGACGGCTGCGGTCATGAGTATCCGGTTCATCTCTCAGTCCTCCTCTGGCTTTCTCTCTGTTCTGGCGTATGCTATTCAGAACACTGTTCTGAACAGTGTCGCCCGTAAATTCGCCCGAGTCAAGGGCTTGGTTCCGTGATGCAGCCGATTTCGTGATGAAGCCCCCCACCGCCAAGTCGACGCCGCCAATCCGTACTATGCCGGTCTCGATGCAGGTCACCCCCCAATCCACGGCGGCACTGACGGAAGCGGAACTCCACCAGGTGGACGGGGCGGCCCGTCGGTTGCACAACGCGTTGCGTGACTTTGTGGCGGCCCTCCCGGATGAGGCGCGGTCGGCGAGCGCGATGGCGCGGCACCTTGGGGTGGACCGCACGACGTGCCAGCGGGCGGTGTCGGCGGCGGCGAACTCCTACCCGGGGCCCGGGCTCATCGCGGGGCTTCCAGGCGCCAAGGCGTTGCGCCAGCTCCGCGATGCTGCGATCGCGGCGGGGGTCGAGGCGGACCTGCTTGATGCGCTGCGGGCGGCGACGGACCACCTCGACACGACGGTGACGCGTGTTGCGGGTTCGACGTCGCGCCTCGTCAAGCGGATTGATGCGACACCACGCCCCGGCGCAGACGGCGGGGGGACGGGGAGCGAGTCCGCGAAGCGGAGGCTCTTTGAGAGCGCGGCGGAGTTGACGGGGCGGTCGTCGGAGGTGTGGTTCGCGGCTTACGCGTATTGGCCTCTTGCGGGTGAGGAGGAGCGTCGGGTCGAGCTGGCGCGGATCAACGGGCTGCTTGCGCACATTGCACGGCCGGATGCGGTGCCGTTGACGTTCCATTCGTTCTCATCGAAGCCGACGGACGGGGGGGAGACGGAGGCGCCGCGTCCGCTGGTCCCCAATGGCGGGCACGCGCCGATCGTGCCGCAGTTCACGACGCAACCTTTGCCTGTGGTGAGTTCGAAGCGTCCCGGGGAGTTTGTCGTCCAGGCGATCGACCCTGCGCCATCGTCGGAGGCGGCGCCGATCGATCTGGTGCTTGGCTCGCGGTCGGTGATCCCGCACCCGGCGTCGCGCGATCCGCAGATCGATGAGGCGTGGGCGATGGTGAACTTCCCTGTGCGGCACCTCGTGTTCGACCTGTACCTGCATCGGGACCTGGCGCGGGCGTGCATCCCCTCGGTCGATGCGCACCTGTGGCGGCCCGACTTCGCGCAGCACATCGGCGACCGGTGGCAGACGCGGTTCGGGGATGCGCCGAACCTCGAGCTGCTCACGCAAGGGCTTCGCAATGCGGCGACGCCCAACTCGCCCCGCCACGCGGAGATGACGCGGTTCCTGTTCGAGAGCGTCGGGCAGGACCCGGAGGACTTCGTGGGGTACCGGTGTGCGGCGGACTACCCGATGTGGCGCACGGGGTACTGCGTGAGCTTCGATTACTCCTGAGGCTGAGGCGCATCGCCGTCGCCCGTGCGTTCGGTGACGCCCATCTCGCGGAGCATGAAGTCGAACATCAGTCGGTGGTAGTGCGGGTTGCGGATGCCGTGGCGGAAGCCCGGGTAGACGAAGACCTCGAACTGCTTCTGTGCGCGGCGGAGGGCGTCGACGAGCTTGATGGAGTTCTGCATGTGGACGTTGTCGTCCATGGTGCCGTGGAGGAGGAGGAGGTTGCCGTGGAGGTCCTTGGCCTTGGCGACGACATCGGTGGCGTCGTAGCCATCGGGGTTGTCCTGGGGTGTGCGCATGTAGCGTTCGGTGTAGATGGTGTCGTAGTCGCGCCAGCTCGTGACGGGCGCGCCGCTCACGCCTGCGCTGAAGGTGTCTGAGTGGGTCATGGCGTAGGCGGTGATGAAGCCGCCGTAGGAGTGGCCCGAGATGCCGACGCGGGTGGCGTCGGCCCATGGGTGGTCGGTGAGCCAGTTGACCATGGTCTCGATGTCGCGGAGTTCGCGCTCGCCGAGCCGCTGGTAGGCGGTCCACGCCGAGATGGCGCCCTTTGCCGATGCGGGGTAGGGGTCGCCCCGCATGACGACGACGCCCTGGGTTGCGAGGAGGCGTTCGTTGAGCCAACCGCCTCGCCAGGAGTCGCTGACTGTCGGGGCGTGCGGACCCGCATAGGTCATGAACCAGACGGGGTAGGTTGCGGATGGGTCGAACCCGGGCGGGTAGAAGATCATGGCCTCGAGGTCGACGCCCTCGCTTGCTTCGATGGTGATGTGGTCGACGCGCGGGAGGTCGACGGCTTCGGTCTCGTAGACGGGGTTGGTGTCGATCCAGCGGAGGCGGTCGCCTGTCGAGGCGTCGCGGAGGGCAACCATGGGGGTCTGGGCCAGGGTGGACCATGTGTCGATGAAGAGCTTGCCATCGGGGCTCATGGCGGTGCGGTGCTGGCCGCGCTCGGGGGTGAGGCGCTGGGGGGTGGCGAGGTCGCCATCGGGGCGGAGGGCGATGCGGTAGAGGTGGGATTGGGTGGAGCCGTCGGCGGTACCTGTGAACCAGAGCGTGCCTTGTTCTTCGTCGATGAAGTGGACGGTGCGGACTTCGTACTCGCCTGCGGTGATGCGGTGGCGCAGGGCGCCGTCGGGCTCGTAGTGGTAGATGTGTCGCCACCCGTCGCGCTCGGAGAACCAGAGGAAGCTGCCATCGCTCAGCTCCTGTGGGCCGCCTGTCCATGAGGCGGAGACGTTGCCTATGAGCGGGTCGCCGGGCGGGCTGACCCATGCGCCGGTGGTCTCGCGGAACAGGCGTTCGCCTTCGCCCGCGGCGGCGCTGAACTCCATGAGGTCGAGCCAGGTCTGGGCGCGGTCCATGACTGCGACGCGGAGCTTGCCCTGCGCGGACCACCCGGCCCACCCGATGATGGAGGCGGCGGTGTCGTAGCGGCTCAGGTCGGCTTGCTGGGGCGTGCCGCCTGCGACGGCGACGACGGAGACACCCACGCGCGGGTTGGGCTGGCCCGGCTTCGGGTAGCGGGTGCGCTCGACCCGCTGGGGCTCCTTCGCATCGTCGACGATGATGAACTCGGGGACCATGGACTCGTCGGTGACGAGATAGGCGATCGAGCGCGAGTCGGGCGACCACCACCACGCCTTCCAGCTGCGCCCGAAGACCTCTTCGAAGTAGACCCAGGATGCCTTGCCGTGGAGGAGCGTGGGTGAGCCGCCCGTGGTGAGGCGGCGCTCGGTGCGGGTCGGGAGGTCGACGACGTAGAGGTCGCTCTCACGTACGAATCCGACGAACGTGCCATCGGGGGAGAGCTCGAAGAGTTCTTCTTCCTCGGGGGTCGCGGTGAGGCGGACGGCGCCTTCGCCTGTCCAGGTCGCGAAGTAGAGGTCGTTGGCGTGCTCGAAGACGGCGCCCGGGACATCGGGGTCGGGGTTGTTGAACGTCCGGCGCGCGATGCGGCGGGCCTCATCGCGGTTGATCGTCGGGAGGGCTTCGTCGATGTGGTCGGCGATGGTGTCGGTGTCGTGCTCGTAGGGCTCGCTCCGGCCCGTGGCGGCGTGAACAACTCGCCATTCGTTGTCCTTGCGGAGGAGGTAGTGCTCGGCATCGACCCAGCGCGGGCGGACGGCGTCGCCATCGAGGTCGAGGCGGTTGCGCCCGTGGAGGTCGTCGTAGCGGAGGAGGCGGGCGGGCTCGCGGTCTTCGGCGAGCGGGCGCGCGGCGCGCGTGGTCATGGGTTGGACGGTGGGGACGCGGAGGACGGGGACCTCGCCCGCGGGGGCGGTCCATTCGTTCAAGAAGCCCCAGGCGAGGAGGCCATCGGTGGCGCGAGGTTCGAGCATGTAGGCGGCGAGGCGGCCGAGCGGTTGGGCTGTGTGGATGACGTACATGCCCGCTTCGGCGCGCTGGGTGCGCGCGCGGGTTTCGACTTCGATGGTCTTGACGCGGGTGCGTCCTTCGTACTCCTGGTCGGCGTGCGCGAAGGCGGTGACGCCGTAGGCCTCGACGTCGAGTTCGATGTCTTCGCGGAGGATGCTGACCTCGATGCCGTGGCGCTGGAGGTGTTGGGCGATGGGCTCGAGTTCGGGGGGGAGGAGGTAGGCGTAGGGGAGGGCGACGGACTCTGCGCTGACGAAATCGTTGACGAGAAGGACCTCGTAGTCGCGCTCGGCGAGAGCGCCCGCCTCGTCGGGCTGCTGGGCGTAGCCGTGCACGGTGACTCTGTTGTCGAAGGCGCGGGTCTCGACGCGGAGGGCGAGTTCGGGGGCGCCGGTGGGGTCGCGTCCCTCGCGCTCGATGCGGTCGTCGATGTCGCGGACCATCTTCTGAAGCGAGTCGGCGTTGGTTGCGGCGTAGCGGAGGACTTCGAGGCAGAAGGCGTGGGTGGAGCGGACGCGCTCTTCGTAGCTCGAGTAGGCGTAGGCCTCGGAGAGGATGGTGATGCGGTTGCGCAGGCCGCGGTAGGCGGCGCCGTAGCGCGGCTCTGCGGGGTAGGTGAGCCAGCGCTCGTGGGGGGCGTCGAAGTTGCCATAGAAGAAGGTCTTGTGGCCCGTGGCCTCTTCGAAGGCTTGGTCGATCGTGGCGAGCATGTCATCGCGGACGAATGCGGTGAGTGCGGGGTCGCCGGCGGGGTGCTTGGGGCCCTGGTAGGTGAGGGCGTAGCGGTGGAGTGAGCCGTTGGTGGTGTGGGTATCGACGATGACGGTGGGGTCCCATTCGCTCAGGAAGCGGACCATGGCGCGGGTCTCGGGTGCGTCCATCTTGACCCAGTCGCGATTGAGGTCGAGGCCCTGCGCGTTGGCGCGTGTGCCCATCTTCGCGGGGCCGACCTGGCCCGGGCGGTTGCGCGGGTCCATGACGTCGTTGCCATCGGCGTTGTAGTTAGGTACGAGGCACAGGACGACGCCGTCGAGGAGTTCGGCGTGCTGGCCCTGGGCGAGTTCACGCGCGAGGATCTGGAGGGCCTCCTTGCCGCACACCTCGCCGGCGTGGATGTTGCCGATGAGGAGGACGATGAGCTTGCCCGAGCGCTGGGCGGCTTGCGCGGTGTCGATGGGCGGGTCGGCGATGACGACGAGGGGGATGTCGCGGCCTTCGTTGGTCTTGCCGATCGAGGTGGTGCGGACGAGGTCGCTCTGCTCGGTGAGCGCGGTGAAGAACGCGTCGACGTCGTCGCCCGTGCCGGTCTGCTCGAAGGCGCTCGACTCGGCGACTGTGAGGAGTGGCGGGACGGCCTTTGGCTCCTCCGCGGTAGCGGCGGCACCGAACAAGCCGCATGCGAGCACACCCACGAGACCGATCCGCTTCACCATTGCAACTCCAGTCGTTGAGTCACGCGGCTTTCCGCGCGATGAACACGCTCATCCCGGGCGGGATGGTCACCTGCCCGTACCCGTCGAGTGCTTCCACGGTTGCGAAGCCCGCGCCCGTGAGCATGGCGACCACCTCCCCACGAGGGTAGAGGCGCAGGGTGTGGACTTCGTCGGTCCTGCGGTAGTCGCCGGCGGGGAGTTTACGGAAGACGGTGAGCGAGCGGGTGAGTTTGCGTTCGCTCTCCGCGACGGCCTGGCACATGGCCCATTCGTCCTCGACCCAGTGCTTGCGGGAGGCGCCCTCGGGGCAGCGGCCCGGTCCGGCGAGGTCGAAGATGAAGACGCCCGCGGGCTCGAGGGCGGCGTGGACGCGCTGGGCGAGCGCCTCGAGGGCGCCGCGGGCGCCGGCGCGCTCGTCGTGCATGTAGTTGAGGACCTCGCCTATCGCGGTGACGGCGTGGCAGGGTGGGAGGTCGGCGTCGAGGAATGATGCGCACTGGAAGCGCGGGCCGGGGGCGTGCGCGCGGGCGCGCTCGATCATGCCGGGGGAGAGGTCGATGCCCAGCGCGTCGAAGCCCTCATCGGCGAGGGTCTGGCACCAGACGCCTGTGCCGCACCCGAGGTCGACGACTGTGCCGTGGGTGGATGCGGCGCGCACCTGGGTGAGGAGGAAGGGTGTGGCGGCGCGGATGTAGTTTGTGAAGCCGACATCGTGGACGAAGGCGAGGTCGTCGGCGTAGTTGGTGGGTGTCACGCGCGGCCCTCCCATTCGCTTGCGAGGGCCCAGTAGCCGGGGAGGCGGTCGAGGTCGACGTTGCCGCCCGAGATGACGACGCCGACGCGTTGGGCGTGGATGGCGACGGGGCGCTCGCGTGCGACGCGGAGGAGGCCCGCGAGGGCGAGGGCGCCGGTGGGCTCGATGGCGATCTTCATGCGCTCGTAGGCGAAGCGCATGGCGCTGCAGAGTTCGCCATCGTTCACGCTCATCATCTCGTCGGCGTTGGCGAGGACGAGGGGGAAGGTCCACCGGCCGAGGGAAGGGGTGCGCGCGCCGTCGGCCACGGTTGCGGGGTCGCGGACGGTCTGGAGGGTGCGCGTCTCGAAGCTCCGGCATGCGTCGTCGCCCGCTTCGGGTTCGACGCCCACGACGCGGCACTCGCCCAGCGCCCGTGCGACGATGGCGCACCCTGAGAGGAGCCCCCCGCCGCCGCAACAGACGAAGAGCCAGTCGAGGGGCCCTGCGTCGTCGAAGATTTCGAGAGCGACGGTGCCCTGGCCCGCGATGACGTCGGGGTGGTCGTAGGGCGGGATAATGGTGAGGCCGCGCTGTTGCGCGATTTGTGCGCCGAGTTCTTCGCGCGTGACCTTGGCGCGGTCGTATTCGACGACTTCGCCTGATGCGCCGAGGTAGGCGCGTGTGGCTTCGAGCTTGGCGCGGGGGGCGTCGGTCGGCATGACGATGGTGGCGCTCAAGCCGAGGAGGGAGGAGGCCAGGGCGATGGCCTGGGCGTGGTTGCCCGAGGAGTAGGTGAGGACGCCGCGGCGTGCGGCTTCGGGGTCGCGTTCGTTGAGGAGGGCGAGGGCGTTGTAGGCGCCGCGGAACTTGAAGGCGCCGATGCGCTGGAAGCTCTCGCACTTGCAGAAGGCGTGCGCGGCGGTGCGCGCATCGAGGGTGCGGCTCGTCATGACGGGGGTGTGGTTGGCGACGGCGCGCAGGCGTGCGGCGGCGGCGCGGACGTCATCGATCGTCACGGGGGTCGGTGGGGCTTCGGCGCTGGGCGGGGTCGTTGTCACGCGGGACGACTATACCGCGGCGCTCGGCGGGCCCGAGCGCACGCGGTGGGTCGGTTGTTCAACCCTTGCAGGTATCGCCGAAGACCGAGAGGAGCCCGTTGAGGTCGATGCTGTTGACGATGCCGTCGCGGTTGAAGTCGCCTTCGTCAGGCTTGGCGGGGTTGCCGAAGTTGGTGAGGAGGATGTTGAGGTCGGCGGAGTTGATAACGAGGTTGCCGTCGAAGTCGCCCGGGCAGTTGACGGGCGGTTCGGTCTGGTAGGCGTAGACGCCCTGGCGGTCGGCGACGACGAGGGTGCCGTTGTCGCCCAGCACGGGCCCGCCCGCGTTGGGGCGGTCGAGTTCGAGTTCGAACCGCATGGTCTGGAGGTCGGCTTCGAAGGCCCAGACGCGGCCGTTGGTTTCGGGTGTGGAGGCCCACCCGTTGGAGATGTAGACGTTGCCCTGCGCATCGACGACGGTCTTGGGGCTGACGTTGCCCGTGCCCAGGATGGGGAGGGGTGCGCTGGTGGCGATGACGTTGCCCGTTGCGGGGTCGAGGCGGATGAGTTCGTTGTCGCGGCTGAAGGTGTAGATGGAGCCGTCGGGGCCTATGCCGTGCTCGTGGGAGGTGGTCCAGCGGACGGGCGCGTTCCACTTCTCGACGAAGGCGGCGCCGGTGTCCTGGAAGGCGTAGAGGAAGTCGACGAGGTCGTTGTTCTGGGTGCGCGAGAGGTAGACGGTGCCATCGGGGGCGATGAAGGGCGCGTTCTGGTCGGTGAAGCCGGGCATGAGGGGGCTCTGGTAGAGCTCTGCGCCGGTGGCGAGGTCGTACTTGACGATGACGTTGCCGCCCGGCGCGGCCTGGTCGACGTAGACCGCGCCGTTGTAGAGGGCGGCGCCGCAGTTGCCGCTCACGGGGCATGAGCGCATGGTCTCCCAGACGGTGGCGCCGTCCTCGGCGTTGATGCGGGTGATGGAGTCGAAGTCGCCGACGATGGGGTCGCCGTCTGGGGCGAAGACGATGCCATCGTGCGCCCAGGCGCGGGTTGGCGCATCGCTCTCCCAGAGGAGGTCGCCCGTGGCGGCGTCGATGGCGCGGAGGGGGAGGTTCCTGCCGTTGTCGGAGCGTGAGGCGTAGAGGCGGCCGTCGTTGACGCCGCCGATCCACGCGATCCACTCGGCGTCGGGGTCGCCCGCGTAGGGCAGGGTGATGGCCCACTGCTCGGCGCCGGTGGCGAGGTCGAGGGCGACGATCTCGTCGTTGGCGGCGCCGCCCGCTTGGGGGAAGCCCGTCTCGCGGACGAGGTAGACGGTGCCGTCGGCGATGAAGGGGTGCCAGGTGATGAGGGAGAAGCCGGGCGCCTCCCAGAGGACGACGTCGTCGACGGGGCCCAACTCGGGTGAGATGCCGTTGCGTTGGGCGTTGCCGCCGTAGTTGCCCCAGTCCGATACACCCAGGGCCAGCGCGGGGAGGGCGAACAGGCCGACACACGCACTCAGGATTCTGTCTTGCTTCATGTGGTCCCTCTCTTCTGAGGAGAGTCTACCAGCGCGCGGGGCGTGTCCCAAGGGGCTTGTCGAGAGCGCGGGGGCGCTCTGGGGTTGAGATTTCCCTATCCGTTGAAAGCGGGCGGGACGCACGCGACATGTACCAGCGGGCGGGGGCGCTCCGGCCGCACGGGCCGGTTTGTCCCCGCCGATCGACCGGACAAGACACATTGGAGGAGTTGCTATGCGCCGAGTTCATCGTCTCGCGGCTGTCGTTGCCGCCTGTCTGCCCGTTGCTGCGCTTGCCGAGGGCACGCAGACGGGGTTCGAGTTCACCGATTTCACGGGCAGTTTCACGGTTGGTGAGCTGCCGGCGGTCACGTTCGAGAACGGGTTCTCGGCGTCGGTCGCGAACCCGGCGCTCTATCACACGGGGTTCTTTGCGTGGATGGTCGATGTGGGTGAGACGGGGACGATCACGTTCGACCCGCCCGCGCACACCGTCAACTTCTTCGCGATCGACCAGAGCGCTTCGACGAACGGGTTCGTGACGTTCCTGACGCCCGGTGGGAAGGCGCTGTTCGCGGCGGCGATCCCGGAGGAGTTCGCCCCGTTCGGGTTCGAAGCGCCCGATGGGGTGGTGATCGGGACGGTGCTCATCGAGAACACGGGGACGTCGGGCGTGGTGGCGGTGGACACGTTCAGTGCGTGTGCGGAGGCGCCGAACACGCCGATCGAGGACCCGATCCCGGGGCCTGTCCCGACGGGTCAGACGATCCGGTTGAGGCCTGTCGCAGATGGCATGACGGCGCCGAACTGGGGGGCGTTTGCGCCCGGGGATGCCTCGACGCTGTTTGTGACCGATCAGCCGGGCGTGCTCTACGCGGTTGATCTGCAGAGCGGTGAGAAGTCTGTGTTCCTGGATGTGTCGAGCGAGATCGTGCCGATGGGCGCGTTCGGGCCAGACACGTTCGATGAGCGCGGGCTGCTTGGCGTCGCGTTCCACCCGGACTACAACGCGAATGGGCTCGTGTACACCTACGAGTCGCGCCCGACGATCAAGGGGGCGGCGGACTTCACGACGCTGACCGAGGGGCAGACGCCCAACCACCAGGCGACGGTGAACGAGTACATGGTGGCGAACCCGGGCCAGCCCGGGGCGTTTGCGGATGCGGGGACGCGGCGCGAGCTGGTCCGCATCGATCAGCCCCAGTTCAACCACGACGGCGGGGCGATCAACTTCGGTGCCGATGGGATGCTGTATGTCGCGCTTGGCGATGGCGGCGCCGCGGACGATCAGGGGGCCGGCCACTCGCCCGGCGGGAACGGGCAGGACCCGACCAACATCCTCGGCACGATCATCCGCATCGACCCTCAGGGCAGCAACGGGGTGAACGGGGAGTATGGCGTGCCGGCGTCGAACCCGTTCGTCGGCGATGGCGGCGTGCTCGACGAGATCTTCGCGTACGGGCTGCGCAACCCGTTCCGCTTCTCGTTCGACATGCTGACGGGTGAGCTGTTCTGCGCGGATGTGGGGCAGGGCGATATCGAGGAGATCACGGTGATCAACGCGGGCGACAACTGCGGGTGGCCCGTGAAGGAGGGGACGTTCCTGTTCGACCAGAACGCGGACATGGGCGGGTTTGTGTTCGCGGATTCGCCGGGCGTTCCCGCGGGCATGGCCGACCCGATCGCGCAGTACGACCACGACGAGGGGATCGCGATCGTCGGCGGGTTCGTGTACCGCGGGTCGCGGATCGGCGGGCTCGAAGGCCGTTACATCTTCGGCGACTTTGCCCAGAACTTCGGCGGCAACAACGGGCGGCTGTTCTACCTCGACGATGCGGACACCGTGACGGAGTTTGCGCTGGAGGGGCAGGACGTGGTCGGGCTGTCGGTGCTCGGGCTCGGGCAGGATGCGGATGGCGAGGTGTACCTGATGGGCAACACGACGGGGATCCCGTTTGGCGAGACGGGCGTTGTGCTGAGGGTTGCGCCGGCGTGCCCGGTGGACCTCGACTTCTCGTTCCTGGTTGACTCGGGCGACCTCAACGTGCTGCTCGCGGACTTCGGGTGCGTTGGCGGCGGGTGTGTGGCGGACCTGGATGGGGACGGCGACACGGACAGCGCGGACCTGAACATCCTCCTTGCCGCGTTCGGCGACGAGTGCGGCTGACCCGGACGAGGGCCGCCCACCCCCCCCACCCCTCGGGCGGCCCTCGCTTTGTCTTTGCGGTTGGATGACGGGCTGATTGCTCGGTGTCGGGGCGGGGCGCCTGGGTGACCGGGCGCCCTGTTCGATTGCCGTGCGATGCATCCCGAACATGGCCAGCACTTCGTACTGCCCAGACACGCATCGGAAAAGAGCGTCCGCCTTACGCCGCGGCGACGGCCTCGGCGTCGCGGTCGGAGAGCATGGCGCCGCCCTCGCGCTCGCGGACGGTGCCGTCGCGCTTCCATGAGCGCTCGCAGCGGGGCTCGCTTGAGAGGTTCTCGATCTTGACTTCGTCGCCGCCGAGTGCGACGCGGCTGACGCCGAGGAGGTCGGCGAGGTCGACGGGGTCGAAGCGGGCGAGGGCGCCATCGGGGTCGGGGAGGGTGACGCCCATGTCGAGCGGGTTGTCGATCTCCTGGAGGGCGCGGACGCGTTCCATGGCCTGGAGGGCCTCATCGCGCGCTTCCATGACCTTGTGCCAGTCGGGGTCGACGGGGGCGTCGAAGGACTCGATGAAGGTGCGGGCCTGGAGCGGGGTGTTGGTGTCGGCGTCGGCGTTGTTGTTGCCGTTGGTGAGCGCCGTCCGCGCCTCCTCGGCGGTGTGGGGGAGGATGGGGGCGAGCAGGCGGCACAGGCCGTCGGTGAGGTCCCAGAGGGTGCTCTGGGTGCGCCGGCGGCGGGGCGAGTCGGGCTTGTCGCAATAGAGGCGGTCCTTGACGGCGGCGAGGTAGACGGCGCTGAGCGTGTCGTTGCAGAAGTTGTAGAGGCGCGTGACGGCCTTCTGGAAGTGGTAGTTGTCGTAGGCGGCGCGCACGTCGGCGCTGACCTTGTCGAACTCGCTCAGGACCCACGCGTCGATCGACGTCGGCGGGTAGTCCTTGATCGCGATGCACATGCCCTCACCCGAAGAACAATCTTTCCCAGCCGGTGAGGGCTCGAAGTCCGCGAGGTTGCTCAGCAGGAAGCGGAGGGTGTTGCGGACCTTGCGGTAGGACTCGCCGGCGGTCTTGAAGAACTCGAAGTCGGTCTTGATGTCGTGCTCGTAGGGCGTTGCGGCGACCCACCATCGGCAGACGTCGGCGCCGAAGTCGCGCATGAGGTCGGCGACGTTGAGGGCGTTGCCCAGGCTCTTGGACATCTTCTTGCCGTCCTTGTCGACGCAGAAGCCGTGGGTGAGGAGGGTGCGGAAGGGCGGCTTGCCCGTGGCGCCCAGGCCGCAGAGGAGGCTCAGCTGGAACCACCCGCGGTGCTGGTCGGAGCCCTCGAGGTAGAGGTCGATGGGGTAGGCGTCGTCGCCGCAACGCTCGCGCATGACGGCGTTCCACGATGAGCCCGATTCGAACCAGACGTCGAAGATGTCGTGGAGCTTGGTGAGGGCGCTGGTGTCGACGCCGGCGGGGGCGTCGGGGTCGCTCGATGGGTCGTAGTGGCGCAGGAGGTGCGCGGGGTCCTTCTCAAACCAGGAGTCCGAGCCCTCTTCGCGGAAGGCCCGGGCGACGGCGCGCACGGAGGCGGGGGTGAGGAGGACCTCGCCATCGGCCATGCGGAATGCGGGGATGGGGAGTCCCCACGAGCGCTGGCGGCTGATGCACCAGTCGGGACGGGTTTCGAGCATGCCGCGGAGGCGGTTCTTGCCCCACTCGGGGACGAAGCGGACGTCGTGGGCGGTCTCGGCGAGGGCGAGGTCGCGCATGGTCTTGCCGGTTGACTTCATCTCGCGCTCGACACCGACGAACCACTGCTCGGTGGCGCGGAAGATGACGGGGGTCTTGCCGCGCCAGTCGTGTGGGTAGGAGTGCTCGAAGGTGTGGGAGAAGAAGAGGTGCCCCGCGTCGCGGAGGTGCTTGACGATCTTGGTGTTGGCGACCCAGATCTCCTGGCCTTCGAGCCACTTGGGGACAGAGTGGTCGTAGATGCCCTTTGGGTTGACGGGGCAGTAGATGGGGAGCTTCTCGCGGAGGCCCGTGAGGTAGTCGTCGCTGCCGTGGCCCGGTGCGGTGTGGACGAGGCCCGTGCCGTCTTCGAGGGTGACGTAGTCGGCGGCGACGACGCGGTAGACGCCCGCGGGGTCGGCGTTGACCATGGCGGCGTCGGGCTGGCTTGCAAAGTCGGGGCCGCCTTCGACGAAGGGGTGCTTGTAGCGCAGGCCGACCAGGGCCGAGCCCGGCGCCTCGGCGAGGACCTCGACGTTGTCGGCCTTCGCGAGCTTGGTCACCTTCTCGACGAGTTCCTTCGCGAGGACGGTGACGTTGCCATCGACCCTGCACAGGGCGTAGATGAACTTCTCGTTGACCGCGATGGCGAGGTTGGCGGGGAGCGTCCAGGGTGTGGTGGTCCAGATCATGAAGCAAGGTGTCTGGCCCGGGCGGCCCGAGTCGTCGTCGTCGTCACCATCGTCGGAGTCGGCGACGTTGAACGCCTCGTAGACCGCGGCGGCGTCGGCGGCTTCGAAGTCGACGTAGACGGAGATGTCTTCGCGGTCGTAGTACTCGAGTTCGGCATCGGCGAGCGCCGTCTCGTTCTCGGGCGACCAGTGCACCGCTTTGAGCTGGCGGTAGACGATTCCCTGCTCGACCATGGACGCGAAGACTTCGAGCACGGCGCCCTCGTACTCGGGCTTCATGGTGACGTAGGGGTCGTCGTAGTCGGCGAGGGTGAGGAGGCGCTTCATCTCGCCCATCTGCTGCTTGACGAACTTCTGGGCGTACTTCTGGCACTCGCGCCGGATCGCCATGCGGCGGACGTCCTCTTCGAGCGATTCGAGCTTGGCGAGCTTGCCCGAGTCGGCGAGTTCCTGCATGACCTTGTGCTCGATGGGCAGGCCGTGGCAGTCCCAGCCCGGGACGAACGGGCACGCCTTGCCCGCGAGGAGCTGCGAGCGCACGACGAAGTCCTTGAGGCACTTGTTGAGGAGGTGGCCCAGGTGGATGGAGCCGTTGGCGTAGGGGGGGCCGTCGTGGAAGACGAAGGGTGTGGCGCCGACGCGGGCCTCCATGACCTTGGCATAGGCCCCCTGCTTCTCCCATCGCTTAATCGAGGCGGGCTCGTTCTGCACGAGGTTGGCGCGCATGGGGAACGAGGTCTTGGGGAGGTTCAGGGTGTCCTTGAACGCGTTCTTGTCTTTTTTGCCCTGCTTGGGCTCCGTCTGGCTCATCGCGCTGTCCAACCTTGGTGGGCGCCCGTTGGGGGCGTCGTGCGTCTGTGTCGAGAGGGGGACATGGTAGCGGTGGCGTGCGTGGGGCCCCCGGCCGGCGCGCAACCACGAGCCCCGCACGGCGCGGGGCTCGCCAATCGTTGATCGATGCCCACCGCCGGGGGATGGGTCCCGGCCTCGGGGCCCCGCGAGAGGCCCCGTCGATGGGAGGGCATCAACCCTCGTTCATAATCTCGAAGAGGCTTTGGGTCCGGAGGACGAGCCCGCCGCGGGCCTGGAGGTGGTAGGCCTGGCCGTGGACCTCGTTGCGGTAGCGCTGGAGGTCGAGGATGGAGGCGCAGCGCCCGCCGTCGTCGTCGAGGTACTCGTGGATGAGGGCGTCGGACTCACGCCCGAACTCGAGGAGCTCTTCGTAGGTGGCTCGGTAGATGCTCTCGGGGAGCTGCTCGGTCTGGACGGAGCAGGCGTAGTTGATGACGCCCATGAACTCCTGCTCGTGCTCGCGCTCGCCCGCGCAGGGGACGACGGCGATGGCGCCGCGCTCGGGGACGCCGTCTTCCTGGTCGGTGGTGAGTTCGGTGGCGCAGGTCTCGCCCGTTTGGAAGCGCATGAGGTGCGAGCCTGACATGAGCCATGCTTCGAAGTCGTAGCCGCCGTGCGAGATGACGCGGCGGTCGCGGACCTTGAAGAGCTCGGGGTGCAGGGCACGCCCGTAGAGGACCACGCGGTAGGTCTGCAGACTCAGCGATTTCGCCGGGGTCGACATTCCGGGCTCCTTCGGCTCCACGATCTGGGGGACCACACGCCCCCCAAACGTCGAATGCCCAGTGTAACCCCGCTCAGACCGCCGACAAGAACCTTGTCTGAACATTCGCGAGCCCCGTTTGGAGCGGACACCCTATCCCCATGCCGCAATCCCCTCATCCCCATCCGGGATCCGCGCAATCCACTGTGGATCAACGCCTTGCGCGTCTTGGGGCGGGTCCGCGGGCGCGCGCGATCGCGGCGAGCCTGCCCTGGTGCGATCGCGACGAACTGTGCGCACTTGCGCAGGCGGCGCTCGACCTGCCCCCCAAACACCAGAGCGAGGGCGTAGTCGACGCGATGCTTGGGTGTTGGGGCGATCTCGAGCCCACGCTCCGCTCGGCGGTGGTCGCGATGTGGCGGGATCGGGTCGCGGCCGGGGTGGAGCGGCTCGCGGGGTCGTCGGTGGCTTCGCAGTCTGCGGCGGCGGCGGCGCTTCTCGCGGACCCGTCGGTGCCGAGCCCGCCACGCTTCCCGACCCTTGCGCGGATGCTCGCGGGGTCGCGTGACCCGCGGACGCTCAGCGAGGCGACCGATGCGCTGGTGGCGTTGCTCGAGGGCGGGGCGGAGGCGGCGGCGGATCGGCGTTCGATCGATGAGGCGCTGGTCGGGGCGGCTTCGGCGTATGCGCACCACGGGCGTGACGAGGTGTTCGACATGATCCTCGCGCGGGTGGGGCGGCCGAGCGGGGCGCTCGCGGAGTACCTGCACCGTGAGGAGGAGTCGTCGCACGCGGCGCTGCGTCGGGCGATGCGGCGCATGCCCTCGCGGCGGGCGGTTGGGATGGCGATCGGTTGGTTGGCGTGGCGGGCGTGCCGGGGGCCTGCGCTGGGTCTGCTCGATGGGGCGGTTGATACGGATGCGCTGGGGGATGTGTGGGCGCGGGCGCACCTTGCAGCGCTGCGCGGGCGCGGCGCGCGCCTTGCGCAGGTGCGGCGGCCCGCGAAGCTGTTGCCCGGTGAGGGCGGGTGGCGTGCGCTCGGGGCGCGTGACGCGCTGGATGCGGAGCGGCTGTCGCGCGGGCTTGCGCTGGGGGCGGGAGCGCAGCTCGACATCGCGCGGGAGTTGATCTTCCACGATGATCCGCGTGTGCGGGGCGCGGGCGTGCGCAAGCTTGGGGCGATGGCGGCGTCGCGCGAGAGCGATGAGGCGCTGCGCGAGGCGGCGCTCGATCGGGACCCGCGCGTGGCGTGCGCAGCGGTGTCGCAACTCGCGGGGGCGCGGACGGCGCGCCGGCGGCTTGCCTCGGCGGCGCTGCTGCGGTCGCTTCGCGATGCGCCGCACCCGGCGACGCGGGTGTTCGCCCGCGAGGCTCTGGCGCAGATCGAGCCACGGGTGGAATCGGCTGGGCGTTGGTGGTGCCCTCTGAGCGAGATCGAGCTGCGGTCGGTGGACCCGGGGCGGCTGGTCCAGATGCTGGGCGATGCGCTGCGGTCGGGGGATCGGGCGCGGGTGCTGTGGGCGATTGGCGCTGCGGAACGGGTTGGGCTGCTTGGCGCTGTGGAGTCTTGGGTTGTGGGGTGTCTGGAGTCGGGCGATGCGCACGTGGCGTCGAGGGCGGCGCGGGCGCTGGGCGGGCTCACCAGTCATCGGGCGGCGTGCGCGCTGGATGATGCGACACGCCATCCCGAGGCGCGGGTGCGGGCCAATGCGCTGGAGGCGTCGTGGCGGGCACGTCGGCCCCATCTCAAGATCACGGATCACCTGGGCGACGTGGAGCCACGCGTCGTCGCCTCGGCGGTGCGGCTCTGCCTGAAGCGCGAGCCCGGCGGGGCGGGTGGGCTTGGCGCGCTCGATGCGCTGTTGAGCGACGAGCGCCCCATGGCGCGGCGGTCGGGGCTTTGGGTGTGCAAGCGGCTCCGCGTGACATCGCGGATCGGGCGCGTGGCGCACCTGGCGCGCGAGGATGACGATGCGGGCGTGGCGTGGGCGGCGAGCGTGACCGCGCGGCGGTTGTCCGCGGCGGCGAAGGACGCGGCGCACGGGACGCGGGCGAGGGGGGACCTGGTGGCATGAAGACGATCCCGATGCGGAACCCTGACCTTGTCGGGCCGATCCGGCTGGTGACGCCTGATTCGGGCGGGGGGGGCGAGTGGGTGGTTGTTGTTGTCGCCGCGAGCGTGGTTGCGCTGGTTGGGGTGGTGGCGGTCGCGTGGTGGGTTGGGCGGTCGCGCTCGGGTGCGATGCGCGACAGCGGGTTTGGTGTGTTGAGCAAGGCGTTGAGGCTTGATGCGGGGGCGCAGGAGTTGGTGCGGAAGCTCGCGGGGGGGATCGGCGCTGAGCCTGTCGCGCTGCTCGTGAGCGGGTGCGCGTACCGGCGTGCGGCGTTGATGGGCACGCCTGGCATGTCGAAGCGGATGCGGGCTCGGGTGGGTGAGCTGGAGAAGCGGATTCACCCGGGGATTGGGGCGGATGTGGGTATGCACCTGGTAGGTTGAGGTGTGTCCTGTGTGACGGGTGATAGTTGGCGATGCCCTGTGCTCGCGCCGGGGCGACACGCCCCGGCTCGTTGGCGGTCGCTTCGTTGTGTGAGCGTCCTATCCTGAGGCCCTATGCCCGACGCCCCGACCAATCCGTTGAGTGAGTGGACGCCCGAATCGTGGAAAGCGAAGCTGCGCCCGCACCAGTTCATCTACGAGGATCGCGAGGCGGTGGAGCGTGCGGTGGCGAAGCTGCGTTCGTTCCCGCCGCTCGTGACGTCGGGGATGGTGGAGCGGTTGCGTGAGGAGATCGGCGAGGCGCAGGAGGGCAAGCGGTTCCTGTTGCAGGGCGGGGATTGCGCGGAATCGCTCGATGACTGTCGGGCTGACCTGATCACGAGCAAGCTGAAGATCCTGTTGCAGATGTCGCTCGTGCTGGCCAACGGGTTGAAGAAGCCCGTGATCCGGGTCGGGCGGATTGCGGGGCAGTACACCAAGCCTCGGTCTTCGCAGACGGAGACGCGGGATGGGGTGGAGCTGCCGAGCTACTTTGGCGACCTGGTGAACGGCGCGGCGTTCAGCGAAGAGGCGCGCCGGCCCGACCCGCACCTGATGGTGCGCGGGTACCAGCACGCGGGGGTGACGCTGAACTTCATCCGCTCGCTGATCGATTCGGGCTTCGCCGACCTGCACCACCCCGAGCGGTGGGACCTGAGCTTCATGGACCATGCGAACGTGTCGGAGGGGCTGCGCGGGGAGTACCAGCGGCTCGTCGATGAGGTGAGCCGGGCGTTGGAGTTCATGGAGGCGGTGTCGGGGCCCATCCATGAGTCGACGCGCGTGGAGTTCTTCACGAGCCACGAGGGGTTGAACCTGTTGTATGAGAGCGCGCAGACGCGGACGGTGCCGCGGCGCAGCGGGTACTACAACCTCACGACGCACATGCCTTGGATCGGCGAGCGGACGCGGGCGCTGGATGGCGCGCACGTGGAGTACTTCCGTGGGATCCGGAATCCGATCGGTGTGAAGGCGAGCGGGAAGGCGGACCCTGCGGAGATCGTGCGGCTGTGCGAGGTGCTGAACCCGGGCAACGAGGCGGGGCGGCTGGTGGTGATCACGCGGATGGGTGTGGGGGCGGTCGGTGAGCGGCTTGCGCCGCTTGTGGAGGCGGTGGAGGGCGCGGGTCGGCGCGTGCTTTGGGTGTGCGACCCGATGCACGGGAACACGGTGAGCACGGCGGGCGGCGTGAAGACGCGCCGCTTCGATGACATCAAGGGCGAGCTCGACGGCGCGTTTGACGTGCACCACAAGCTCGGCACGGTGCTTGGCGGCGTGCACTTCGAACTGACGGGGCAGGACGTGACCGAGTGCACCGGCGGCGGGTCGGGCGTGGGCGATGAGGACCTGCACGTGAACTACGACTCGCCCTGTGACCCCCGGCTGAACTATGGGCAGGCGCTGGAGATGGCGTTTCAGATTGCGAGGCGAGCTCGGAATGGTGGGTAGTGCAGAGGGTGAGATGAGGTAAGAGACGGGCTGGAAGCCCGTCCCACCGAGGAGGGGGAGCACTGACCGGCGGACCGGTCAGTGGCACGTTTGCAACGGGTGCGCGTGCTGGCGATACAACCCGCGATGACCTCGGCTTCGCTTGACTGGTTGTGGCAGATGCTCGGTGCCGGGATGGCGCTGGGTGGGCTTGCGTTGGTGGCGTGGGCGCTGTTCCGCGATCGGGCGCGGGGGCGCGAGCGGTGCCCGAGGTGCTGGTATGACATGAAGGGGTGGGGTGAGCGTGGGTCGCTTGTGTGCCCGACCTGCAGGCATGATCGGGGATCGCTGGTCTGCCCCGAGTGCGGGCACGACGCGCGTAGCGCCGCGCGCTTGAGGAAGACCCGGCGTAAGTGGCGGTGGGCGGTGGTGGCGGTGGGGGCGGTTGTGCTCGCGTGGCCGGCGGCGGTATGGCCGAGGGTTGTGCGCGATGGGTGGTGGTCTGCGGTGCCGACGTGGGTGCTGGCGGCAATGGAGCCTGATGCGCCGTATGTGTGGCTGAGCGAGCCTGGGTTCTACCGGATCGAGCAGACGGGGATGATGAAGGAGTTGCTCCGTCGCGCGGATGACGGGGAGGGCGGGGGGGCGTGGGCATGGAATGTGCGCCGCGCGTATGAGCGGGAAGGGCGATGGGGCGTGGCGCGCGTGGATGCGGTGTCGCTCCAGCAGTTGGCGCTGAGGCCAGCCGCGCGAGAGTATCGCGGGACGTTGGAGGGACTCTCACAGGTCATCGCGGCGGAAGCCAGCCTTGCGGTTGTGGCGGACTGGAGTGCGGTGCGCGATGCGACGTGGTTCGGTGACTACGAGGCGAGACCAACATTGACAGTCTCGGTCTCCGGTGAGCAGACGCTGCACGGGATGCTCGATGAAGTGGTGCTCAACCAGACCGATCCGTTTGGCGCGATCGTCTGGACGCTTCAAGGCGGCGAGGTCGTCGTGCTCGACAGCAAGGCCGCCCTCGGCATGACGGTTGTTGTTGCCTATGACGTCGGCGACATCCTCAGCGCGGCAACGAGCGAGGAAGAGCTTTGGCCCGAGGAGACGAGCCATCCGTTCAAGGGGCACTTCGAGTTCAGTGCGCTTTCGGCGCTTCTCGACTCGCTCCAGTATGAGGTACAGCCCCTCTCCTGGGTTGACAACGGTGGCGAGCTTGGTGTCCTGTGCACGTCGGGTAGCACGCTCTACATTCGCCAGCTTGTACCGGCACACGCGCAGGTCGAGGCGCGGCTTGCGGCTATTCGGAGTGGGCTTGGGTTGCCTCCCCGCTAACCCTTCTTGATCCCAGTAATCAGGCTGGACTTGACCTCGACACCCTTGAGCTTGGAGCGCAGGGCCTCGCGGTTGGGCGCGTGTTCGAGGGCTTCTCGGAGGGTGACCATCTCGGTCTCGACGAGTTCGGCGAGGGAGTGGGTGAAGGAGCGCATGCCCTCGCCCGTCGATGAGTTGATGATCATGGGGATGTCCTCGTCGTGGGCCTCGCGGATGCGGTCGCGGACGGAGGCGTTTGAGAGGAGGACCTCGCACGCGGGGACGACGGGGACCTTTGCGGTGTCGAGGTTGGCGGGGAGGAGGCGCTGGGCGCAGACGGCCCGGAGGGAGTTGGCCATCGCGGAGCGGATGAAGGCGTGTTCGTGCTGGGGGAAGAACTCGACGATGCGGGAGAAGGCCTGCATGGTGTCGGCGGTGTGGAGCGAGCCGAACACGAGGTGGCCGGTCTCGGCGGCCTGGATGGCGGCGAGGACGGTGTCGTGGTCGCGGAGCTCGCCGATGAAGATGGTGTCGGGGTCCTGGCGGACGACGTACTTGAGCGCGACGGGGTAGGACTCGACGTCGGTGCCGATCTCGCGCTGGGAGATGATCGACATCTTGGGGTGCAGGTGGTACTCGACGGGGTCTTCGATGGTGATGATGTTGTCGGCGCGGGTCTGGTTGATGCGTTCGAGCATGCAGGCGACGGTGGTGGACTTGCCCGAACCGGTGACGCCCACGATGAGGATCATGCCCTCGTGGTTCTCATCGGAGATGCGCTGGTAGACCTGTGGGAGGTGGAGGGACTCGAAGGTCGGGATGTCGGGCTTGACGCGGCGGATGGCGGCGTGCATGTAGCCGCCGGCGCGGAAGATGTTGCAGCGGAAGCGGTCCTTGCGGGGGATGGCGTCGAAGGGTGCTTCCTTGCCATCGGGCGTGGTGTGCGGCTTGGCCTCGCCCACGTCGAGGAAGCACGAGAAGTCGAGGTTGCCCGTGGTGTCGTACTGCTTGAGCTTCTCCTCGGGTGTGATCTCGAGGAGGAGTCGGCGCGTGTCGTCGGCGGTCATGGGCTCGAGGCCCTGGGGGACCCTGAGCTCGGCGCCGATGCGGAAGATGGGCGGCATACCGACCTTGAGGTGGAGGTCGGAGGCTTCGGTCTTGCCCATGTTGAGCAGGAGTTGGCGCATCGTGAGCTGTTGGCCCATGGGAGGGTGCCCTCTCTGGCGCGCTGCGGTGTCGAGCGACGCCCGCCCCATGCTACCTGAGAACGGGTCGGGGGTTCAGCGCGAAATGCGGAACACGAGGATCGGCTCGTCGCGCGAATGCCATGCGGCGTCGGTCTGAGCCTCGACCGCGACGAGCCCGTGGCGGTGCAGGGCGGCTTCGGCGGCGTCGCGCTGCTCGCGCTCGACCATCACCCACTCGGCGATGGGCAGCGGGGCGATGCCATCCCACATGGGGATCGGGCGACGGGCGTAGTAGTCGAGCATGGGGGAGGTGAAGCGGAAGGTGGCGAGGTGAGCGGGGTCGAGTTTGTGGCTGGCAATCAGCTCGTGGACGAGGCCCCGCGCGGAGCGGTGGGCCTCGAGGGTTGGGCGGACAAAGGCGTAGTAGGCGCCTTGGGCGATCGCGGTTGCGATGAAGGTGGTGGTGACGATGGTGCGCCAGGCGCGCGCCTGGGCGATGTCGCGCGGGGCGTCGCGGAGGGTGCGTGCGAGCCAGAACCCCCCCACCATCGCGAAGGCGGGCCAGATGGGCGTGAGGTAGCGTGCGACGCCCTTGCCGAAGGCAGAGAAGAGGACAAAGCCGAGGCCTGTCCATGCCGCGGGGATGCGCTGGGTCGGGGCGAGCGCTGGGCGCTCGCGGACGAGGTTCCAGAGCGCGAGGACGGAGGCGATGCCCATGGGGAGCAGGCCGTAGGCCATGAACCCGAGGTTCTTGAAGGGGCTCCGCGGGACGAGGAGGTTGAGGTTGTTGCCCGTTTCGATGGCGGCGATCTCGCGCACGACCTCTTCGCCCACGCGGTCCTTCACGAGGGCGACCCATGCGAGGTAGGTGAGCGCGCCTGCGCCGAGCACGACGGCGGGGTGGGTGCGCGACCATGCGGTGATCCAGGTGCGGAGCGCGCGGGGCTCGCACGCCCGGACGATGCCCCACCCGAGCGCGAGACCGATGGTGAAGAAGGTGAGCACGCCGACGGGCGCCCGCTCTTCGGCGTTGATGGTGGAGATGGTGGCGAGCGCGAGGGCGGTGAGGACGGCGCCGATGCGTGCGGCGATGCGCCAGGCGCGTGGGGTGTCGCGGGGCGTGAGGACGGCGTCGACGATCATGGCGCCGTAGGCCGCGATCGCGATCACGAGGACGGGCAGGCCCTTGACGAGGGCGGCGAAGGCCGCGGCGAGGGACGCGATGGTGATGCACGCCCATCGGAGGCGCGCGTTGGGCGCTGGCCTCAGGTACGCGGCGGGCGGGATCGGCTGGGAGGTGTCGCCCGCGGCGCGCCAGGCGCGCGCGATCGCGGCGATGGCGATCACGATGGGCGCGATCATGAGGATGTCGAGCTCAGCGGTGCGCGCGGAGCGCACGTAGAGGAGGCCCGTCGCGAGGCCCAGCGCGGAAAGCCACGCGGCGTCTTCGAGGAGCGGGTGGTCGTTGTCGTCGTCGGGGTCGGGGCCATCGCGGCGCCTGAGGATGACGAGCGCGCCGAAGTAGGTGGCGAGCACGCCGGCGATGCCGCCCAATGCCGAGGTGAGGCGGACATCGACTGCGGAGACCTCGGCGCCGCGCACTTCTGCGATCGCGATCGCGATCCAGTACATCATGGGGGGCTTCTGGAGGTAGGGCGTGTCGCCGTCGAGGGTGGGGACGACGAGGTCGCCTGAAGCCTGCATGTTGCGTGCAGCGAGCGCGCGGAAGGCCTCTTGCGTCGAGACGAGCCCGATCGCGTCGGGGCGCAGGGCGTACATCCATGCGCACAGGAGCGTGAGGATGAGGATGTGGGTTGTGCGCCGGCGGGTCATGAGACGTCGTCGAGCACCTTGATGGATTCGAAGGTCTTGCCCGAGAGCATCTCGAGGCTTGCGCCGCCGCCCGTTGAGACGTGGGAGAGGCGCGGGGCGATGCCGAACTTCTCGGCGGCGGCGGCGGAGTCACCACCGCCGACGATGGAGACGGCGCCGCGGGCGGTCGCGTCGGCGATGGCCTCGGCGATCTGCTTGGTGCCCTGCTCGAACATGGGTTGTTCGAAGACGCCCATCGGGCCGTTCCAGACGATGGTCTTGGCATCGCGCAGGACCTTCACGAAGGCGGCGCGGGAGTCGGGGCCTATGTCGAGGCCCATGAAGCCATCGTCGATGGCGCCGGTACACGTCTTGGTCTCGCCCTCGGCGGCGTCGAAGCTTGTGGAGCAGACGTGGTCGGTGGGGAGGACGATGGAGCACTTGCTGTCGGTCGCGTGAGCGAGGATGCGGTGCGCATCGTCGAGGCGGTCTTCCTCGACCCGGCTCGCGCCGACGGCGCCTCCCGATGCCTTGAGGAAGGTGTAGGCCATGGCGCCGCCGATGATGATGGCGTCGGCCTTGGGGAGGAGGAACTCGATCGCGGGGAGCTTGTCGGAGACCTTGGCGCCGCCCAGGACGACGACGAAGGGGCGCGTCGGGTTGGCGAGGGTGTCGGAGAGGTACTTGATCTCCTTGTCGACGAGCGAGCCGACGACCTTGGGCTTCGAGCCCATGGCCTTGGGGACGCCAACCATGGAGGCGTCTTCGCGGTGGCACGTGCCGAAGGCGTTGTTGCAGTAGACATCCGCGTAGGACGCGAGGTGCTTTGCGAACGCCTCGTCGCCCGTCTTCTCGCCCTTGTGGAAGCGGAGGTTCTCGAGGAGGAGGGCCTCGCGATCGGCGAGCATGTTGACCGCGGCGGTGGCGGCGCCGTCGATGCAGTCGTGCGAGGGGAAGCGGACGTGGCCCCGGCATGTCGAGCCGAGCAGTTCGGAGAGGCGTTCGGCGACGGGTTTGAGAGAGAGGGCCTCCTCGAAGCCCGTGCCCTCGGGGCGGCCGAGGTGGGAGGCGAGGACGAGCCGGCCGCCACGCGAGAGGACCGACTCTATGGAGGGGAGGGCCATGCGGATGCGCCGGTCGTCGGTGATGGCGCCCTTGGGGTCGAGGGGGACGTTGAAGTCGACGCGCATGAAGACGCGCCGGGCCGAGACGTCGGTGTGTTCGATGGTCTGCTTGGGCATGGGGGAGGCTCCTCCTGGGGTCAAGATGGTAGTGACCGATGAGGTCGGGGTAGAGTCGGGTGTGATCGATCGCTTCCCAGTCATCGTTGGTCCCACGGCGTCCGGCAAGACGGGCGTTGGCGTGGCCCTTGCGCACCTGCTGCGTGAGCGTGGGTCGTTTGGGGAGGTGGTGACGGCGGACTCGATGCAGGTGTATCGGGGGATGGACGTTGGGACGGCGAAGCCGAGCGTGGAGGAGCGGGAGGGCGTGCCGCATCATCTGATCGACCTGGTCGAGCCGAGCGAGAGCTACTCGGTGGACCAGTGGCTCAGGGCGGCGGAGGCGTGCATTGCGGATGTACGCGGTCGGGGGGGTGTGCCGATCGTTGTGGGTGGGACGCACCTGTACATCAAGGCGTTGCTCGACGGGCTCTTCGAGGGGCCTCGGGGTGATGAGGCGCTGCGGGCGGAACTCGCGGCGATGAGCGCGGCGGACCGGCGCGCGGAGCTCGAACGGATCGACCCGGACGCGGCGGCGCGGATCCACCCGAACGACGACCGGCGGACGATCCGCGCAATCGAGGTGTACCGCCTGACGGGCACGCCCATCAGTGCGCACCAGGCGCAGTGGGACAAGGGGGGCGGGCGCGAGGATTGCAGGTTGTTCGCGCTGCACTGGGAGACGGAGGCGCTCAACAGGCGGATCAACGCGCGGGTGAAGCAGATGGTGGGCGATGGGCTCGTCGAGGAGGTGCGCGAGCTTTGGGAGGCGGGGGCGTTGGGGCCTCAGGCCCGCGAGGGGCTCGGCTATAAGCAGCTCATCGAGCACTTCGAGGGTCGGTGCACGCTCGAGGAGGCGCTGGAGCAGGTGAAGATCGAGACGAGGCGGTTCGGGAAGAACCAGCGGACGTGGCTCCGACGGCTGATGGCGACGCCGGGGGCGGTCCGGGTGGGGGCGGGCGAAAAAAGCCCAGTGGAATTGGCAGAGGGGATTGCGAGGGCGTTGGACGCCCCGCCACAGTCGGCGTAACCCACTGTTTCACAGGCTCTTACGCAGATCCGAGCGGATGGTCTGGAGGGGGCTCGATCGGAGGCGGATGTGTGGCACCCGGATGGGGGCGGGCTTGACATAGCCCCCCGAGGCTCCTTCAACTCGGCTCCCGCGCCGGGCCGAGCATGGCTCTGAGCGGTCAACCAGGAAGGCTCCATCAACCGCATGGCCAAGAAGAAGACGTCGAAGAAGAAGACGACCAAGAAGAAGGCCGGGAGCGGTTCTGGTGGGGGTTCTGCGGCCGGGAAGCGGCTTGTGATCGTCGAATCGCCGGCGAAGGCGAAGACGATCAACCGGTACCTCGGGTCTGATTATGTGGTGAAGGCGTCGGTGGGTCACATCCGCGACCTGCCGGCGAAGAACCCGAAGGGCGTGAAGGCACCCGTGCCCGGCGTTGACCTCGAGGATGGGTTCGAGCCCACGTACGAGGTGATGAGCGGGAAGTCGAAGACGGTGACGGAACTGAAGCGGGCGGCCAAGCAGGCGTCCGAGATCTGGTTCGCGACCGACCTTGATCGCGAAGGGGAGGCGATCGCGTGGCACCTGGCGCAGCTGCTTGGCGTCGACCCGGCGCAGGCGCGGCGCGTGGTCTTCAACGCGATCACGGCGAGCGAGATCAAGCGGGCCTTTGACAACCCGCACGCGATTGATCAGGCGAAGGTCGATGCGCAGCAGGCGCGGCGCATCCTGGACCGGATCGTGGGCTACCAGGTGTCGCCGCTGCTCTGGAAGAAGGTGGCACGGGGGCTCAGCGCGGGGCGTGTGCAGTCGGTGGCGGTGCGGCTGATTGTTGAGCGTGAGCGCGAGATCCGGGCGTTCGTGCCCGATGAGTCGTGGCGGTTCACGGCGCGGTTTTCGCTCGAGGAGGGCAAGGCCGAGGGGCTCGCGGGGGCTTGGCGCGAGTTCATGGCGAAGACCGACGACAAGGGCAACACGCCCACGCTCAAGCTGCA
This sequence comes from Phycisphaerales bacterium, assembly GCA_965228605.1. Taxonomy (GTDB): domain Bacteria; phylum Planctomycetota; class Phycisphaerae; order Phycisphaerales; family UBA1924. The sequence goes on along the minus strand of OZ245825.1, from coordinate 498,146 downwards.
GAACGAGTGGCTCGCGGGCAAGGGGGCGATCCGGGGCGAACTCGTCGAGGTCGGTGGTGAGAAGTTCGAGCTTGGAGCGGCGTCGAGCGACCTGGTCGGGACGCCCAAGGACATGACGCGCGAGGGGATCGAGTCGTTCATCCGCTCAGCGAATGATGCGTTCAGCTCGGCGGACCACCACGACCTGACGGGGCGTGTGCGCGAGGTCGCGGAGCTTGCGGGGCTCACGGGCATCCGCGCGGAAGTGAGCGAGGACGAGAAGGGCAAGGGGCCCGCGCGGTGGGTGCGCCGGGTGACGGGCGATGTGGACACGTCGGTGCGCTACACGATCTCGTCGATCGAGACGAAGCGGACGAGCTCGCGTCCGACGGCGCCGTTTATCACGTCGACGATGCAACAGGCGGCCTCGACGCGCCTGGGCTTCGGCGCGCAGCGGACGATGCGCACGGCCCAGCGGCTGTACGAGGGCGTGGAGATGCCCGGCGAGGGCGCGGTCGGCCTGATCACTTACATGCGTACCGACTCGACGCACCTGTCGGGCGATGCGATCGACATGGCGCGCTCGTACATCGACCGTGAGTTCGGCGATGACTACCTCCCCGAGAAGCCCAACTTCTTCTCGTCGAGCAACAAGGCGGCGCAGGAGGCGCACGAGGCGATCCGCCCCACTTCGCTCGCGTATCACCCCGACAAGGTGCGGCGCGCGGTCAAGGACGAGGACCAGTACAAGCTCTACAAGCTCATCTGGGAACGGTTCATCGCATCGCAGATGACGCCCGCGAAGTGGGACTCGACGACGGTGCTGCTCACGGGCGGGGCCGACCCGAAGACGCCGCTCACGTTCAAGGCGACGGGACGCGTGCTCGTGTTCGACGGGTTCTACCGCGTGTCGGGCGTGCCCACCGCCTCGGACGAGCAGACGTTGCCCACGGTGAAGGAGGAGCAGCCGGCGTGGCCCTTCTCGATCGACCCGGACCAGCGGTTCGGCAGCCCGCCGCCACGCTACACCGAAGCGGCGCTCATCAAGACGCTCGAGTCTGAGGGGATCGGGCGGCCTTCGACCTATGCGTCGATCATCAGCGTGATCCAGGACCGCAAGTACGTTGAGTTGTTGCAGCGGCGGTTCCACGCGACGGACCTGGGCGAGGTGGTGACGGACAAGCTCATCGAAGCGGTGCCCGACATCATGGAGCTGAGCTACACGCGCGAGATGGAGGCCGACCTCGACCGGATCGAGTCGGATAACCAGGACTGGCGCGAGCTGCTGCAGGAGTTCTACGACCCGTTCGCGAAGCGTCTTGCGATCGCGGAGGAGGAGGTCACGCACGCGAAGGCGGAGACCCAGCCTGCGCCGTACGAGTGTGAGAAGTGCGGGGCCGCGACGGTGTACCGCTTCGGCAAGAACGGTCGGTTCCTCTCGTGCTCGCGCTACCCGGACTGCCAGTACGCGGCGCCCGTCGACCGCGAGGGTGCGCCGCGCAAGGCGGAGTACGTGAACATCCGCTGCCCCAAGACGGGCCGGCCCATGATCAGGCGGACGGGGCGGTTCGGGCCCTTTGTGACGACGGAGCTGCAGGAGGGCGAGAGCCAGGACGTGGGGATCATCCTGAACATGGACAAGGCTGGGAAGGTGAAAGCGCCCTCGCCGCCCGCGCTGGAGACGGACCTGCCCTGCTCGAAGTGCGAGTCGCCGCTCAACCTTCGTGATGGGGTGCGCGGGCCGTGGCTTGGGTGCTCGCGGTTCCCGAAGTGCCGGGGTCGTGGGAAGTGGGCGGACCTCGAAGAGGCGAAGAAGGCGGAGCTCGAAGCGGCGCTCGAGGCGCACATGAAGGAGCACCCGATCCCGATCATCCGCACGCTCGACGGGCGGGCGCTGACCGACGAGAAGGGGCGTCCGCTCAAGGAGGCACCGACCGTCGATGAGCTGTTGATCGATGAGCCATCGGAGGCGGAGCGCGAGGTGGCGTGATCGGTTGAGTGGAGGCGTGCGACGTGGCCCGCTCCCCTTGGAACAGGATGGTCCGCGCGGAGCACGGCGATCGTGCCGCGCTGCTTGCACTGCGGACACCACCGTTCGACCACGCGCCGGCTTCGGAAGCCGATCGGCGCCGCCTGGCGGGCCTGATTGTGGATAGGCGTTCGTATTGGCGCTCGCGCCGCGCCCAACCCCCGACGCGCAGCGACTTCGACATGATCTTCAAGGGCACGAATGGGGGTCTGCTGACGCGCTCAGGGTCGATCGACCTTGTGGTGTGGGGCGTCGCCATTGCCGTGGTGTCCGTGGCCCCGCGCGGGTGGGGCTGGCCGCTCTTCGTGACCCTGCTCGGTGGTGCGGTGCTCTGGGTTGTGATGCGGTTCTGGCGTGAGCAGACGCGAGGTGGTATGAGTTTGCGGGTTTGGCGTGCGCTGAGCGAGCCGGCCTGCCCGCGCTGTGGCTACGACCTCTCGGGCCTGGACCCGCTTGGCACGTTCGCTTCGCACGGGGTGGCGACGGGGCCCGATGCGTGCCCAGAGTGCGGGACGCCCTGGCCACTCGTTCCTCCCGCCATGCCTGAGGAGGTGACCGCGCAGGGCGGTCAGCCTCAGTAGGTCACGAAATCTTCGTGCGGGTCGCCGGGCTTGTGGTCGTTGGGGACCAGTCCCCACCTGACCGCGACCTCGTTCGGCAGTGCGCCGCGGATGCGGTACTCGTCGGGGTAGTAGACCCATGCGACGGTCCTGTCGATCGTCACGCTGGATGGTACGAGGCGCGATGCGTGCTTCCTGCTCGGGGTGAGGTGGTTCACGGGCACGCGTTCCATGTAGTCGGGCCCGACGATCACATGCCAGCCTTCGGTGGCGAAGGGCGGCTGCGCGCCCTTGTTCATGACGCGGTAGAGTTCGAGGTACGAGCCGACTGTCCTGTTCACCGCGTGAAAGGCATGGACCTCGGCGGGTGCTTCCTTCGGGACACGCTCGGCGGCTTCTCTGGTCCTTCGTTCCACTTCGCGCTCAATCTCGGCGATCGCCTCGCATGACAAGGGCGGTTCGCTGGCGAGCCCGTGACCACCGGGAGCGCCCCGGCCGCCGAACGCTCGGCCCATGCCGACGTCCTGCGGGCGCGCGACCTCGGGCTTGCGGAGCTTCTTCAGGATCTCGTCGTAATCGGTGGGCTCGGCGTTGGGTGGCGCAGCGTTGTCCGCGTGGACGACCTCGACATTGGAGGCGTCCGCGGAGCGCGGCTCCATCTGGTCGCACCCCATGATCAACGCGCCGGAGGCGCACAACATCCCGAGTATGGCCCTGCTCATGCAAGAGGGATCGGGCGGCGGGTCCTCGTGGAGGAGTGCGAGGGTTGTCGCGCTGGCCAGCGCGCGTGTGCGGTGCGGGTTGGCGCGGTTACGCGGGCTGGCGGGCCAGGAGGGAGGCGGCGTGTTCGACCAGGTCTTCGGGCTCGACCATGCGCCCCGGGCCGACGGCCCGGCACGCCTGCCATCCTTCGGCGGGGCCGATGAGGGTGAAGCCGTCGGCTTCGAGTTGCTTGGCGTTGCGTTGGGTGCTTGGTTGGGCCCACATGACCTCGTTCATCGCGGGGGCGAGGAGGACGGGGGTCGAGGCGCGGTCGATGGCGCTGAGCATGAGGGTCACAACGTCGTCGGTGCGCCCGGTGGCGAGCTTGGCCATGCAGTCCATGGTGCACGGGGCGACGATCGCGAGATCGGCGGTGCGCGCGAGGGAGATGTGCTGGGGGTCGTGGCTCTCGACGTGCTCCCACTGCGAGGTGTAGACGGGGCGCGCCGAGAGTGCCTGGAAGGTGAGGGGGGTGATGAAGCGGGTTGCGGCGTCGGTCATGCAGACGGTGACCTCGGCGCCGCGCTGGGCGAGGCGGGAGACGAGCGTCGCGGACTTGTACGCGGCGATCCCGCCGGTCACGCACACGACGATCCGCCTCCCCGCGAGGGGTGGCGCTACGTCCTGGGGTGATGGGGGCACTTGTGCCATGCCTGTGGGGCGATCGCGCTAGAGGGGCGCTTCCTCGAGCGCGGGTGTGTCGGCGACTTCGGGGGCGCCCTGGGCCTCGGCGACCTCGATCTTGCCCTGCATGATCTCCTCGACGACGAGCTCGAGGTCGGAGCGTCCGTCGCGCTCGACGAGCGGTCTGGCGCCGTCGAGGATCTCGCGGAGGCGGTGTTGGATGAGTGAGCAGAGTCGGAATCGGCCACCGGCGCGATCAACAATCTCTTCGCCCTTGAGCGCTTCGATCATCCTGTCTGAACTCCATTGGTGTATACTGTGGACGAGCGACCCGGTGGGGAGGCTGCACACCTTCCCCCCGACGAGCCGAACAGGATTGTAGACGCCTCGATGCGGGCAGGCCACGACGGGCCGGTGCGGTATCGCCATTTGGCGGTGGTGCACCGGGGGGTCTGGGGCCGCGCCAGGGGGGACCGTTCATGATGGAGACGGAGCAGTTCAGCTTTGGGGACCGTGTGGTCCATGCCGAGCGTCCCGAGTGGGGCACGGGGACGGTGACCGCGGCGGCCCCGGCGACGGTGGACGGGCAGCGGGTGCAGAGGCTCACGATCCGCTTCGAGCGGGCGGGCCTCAAGACGCTCTCGAGCCATATCGCGGACCTGAGGCCCGCGGATCAGCACGAGGCCCCGGCCCAGGGTGTCGCCTCGACCAATGGCGAGGGCGGGTGGCTCGAGACGCTCGAAGCGGGTGATGTGCAGGAGCGGATGGCCCGGCTGCCAGAGGTGGTGCTCGACCCGTTCATGTCGCTCCGTGAGCGGATCAAGGCGACGCTCCACCTGTACCGCTTCTCGGACGAGGGCGGGCCGCTGCTCGATTGGGCGAGTACGCAGACGGGCCTCAAGGACCCGCTCTCGCGCTTCTCGCGCCACGAACTCGAGCAGCTCTTCCGGCGGTACGCCACCAATCGCGACTCCCACCTGGCTTCGCTGCTGCTCGAAGCCAAGCGGAAGGAGCCGGCGTTGCTCAAGCAGGCGGTGGCTGCGGCGCCGCCTTCGGCGCGGAGCGTGGTGAAGCGGTTCAACGCCGGGCGTTGACTTTGGGCAACATCCTGACCTCCCCTGAATGGGTGGGACTCGTGCGCCAGTCGGTCGAGGCTTCCCCTCGACAGGTCTGACGGTGCGATGCGCGTGTGTTTCTCGGGCGTGGCAAACGGTGGGTGCGGGTGGCACGCCGGCGGGCGCGATGGCAGCGCCGTTGCACCTCTCTCCTGACCAGCGACGCGCACAGGGCGCCGCGGCGACAATCCAAGAAGAGAGGATCGAGAGATGAACGAGAAGGACTTTCAGCGGAAGCTCGGCGAGTTGATGGAGCAGATCGAGACGCTCCCTGAGGAGCATCGCGACAGCCTGCGCAACCTCGCGGAGGAGACGCGCGAGCGCCACACCAAGATCCGCGAGACGCTGACGAGCCTCCAGGCGTCGGTCGATCACCTGCGCCTTGGCGTGAAATATCTCGTGTTCGATCTCGAGGCGACGCGTCGCGAGAATGAGCACCTGCGGAAGATGCTCGACAAGGATTCGGGGCGTGGCGGGGCGAACAAGCCTGACTTTGGTTGAGGCGGATTCGGATCGAGGTGGCCTCATCGCGGCAGCGAGGCGGGGCGTGTCGCCCCGGTGCGGGCGCGGGCGCGTCCGAGCGCCCAGCCCGGCTGCTCAACGACCGATCGCGCGAGCACCCCTAAGTCGACCGGTCCCCGCGCAGACGCCGGGGGCGGGCCGACATCTCGTACCGGTCGATGCTGACGTTCTGGTGCCGGCTCGTGGTCGTCGTCGGGGCCATCCGATCCTCGCCGCGTTTATGGCCTTAGGGCTCGGCCACCACGTACGCGATCCATGAGGGGTCGGCGTCGGCTTCCTCGGCGGGCTCGAAGTTGCCATCGCCTTCGCCGTCGTCGTCGGCGCCTTCCCAGTAGCAGGTGCTCCGTGAGAAGCCGGCTTCGGCGAGGATCTCGCGGATCTCGGGCATGGTCCACATGCGCCAGTTGTAGCTGAAGGCCTTCTTCATCTTCGAGCCGTCGGAGAAGTGGAAGTGGATGTAGCACTGCATCTCGCCCGTGATGGGGTTATACGAGTGCTGGTCCCAGACGTAGTCGAAGTTGTCGTCGATCTCGCGGATCTCTTCGCATTCCTTGAAGGACTCGTAGCCGCCGTAGGCGTCGAGGATGAAGAGGCCGCCGTCGGCGAGGCCCTCGCGGACGTGCTTGAAGTAGCGGCGCATGGTGTCGCGCTCTTTGAAGATGTAGTACGAGAAGTTCATCGCGAGGACGATGTCGGGCTTCTCGGGGGTGACGACGTCGAGGACGTTCTCTGTGATGAAGTGGACGCGCTTCTGGGCGCCCTCCTTGATCTTGGGGACGTTGCGGTCCTGGCCCCACTGCTGGGTGGGCTCGTCGAGGTCGACGGTGTAGGCGACGTTGTCGGCGCGCCGGCTGGCCCACTCGCACGCGGAGTAGCCCGTGCCGCCGAAGTCCTCGCGGATGATCGAGGCGCGGTGGCCGCGGAGGTCCTTGTAGGTGTCGTCGACGAAGTCGATCTCGGCCTCGACGCACTGGACGGACTTCTGGTAGAGGATGTGGCGGTCGGCCCTGAGGGCGGCGGGGGTCTTGCCCGGCTTGCCCTTGCCCGCGCCCTTTGCGGTCTTCTTCCCCTTCTTGGCGCTCGGCTTCATCTCCGTGGTGGCTCCCGGCATGCGTGTTTATCCTCGCTAGATGTGCGTGGGCTATCGTGATCTCTCGAAGCCCCGAGTGTAGACGAATCGCGCCGGGAGCGCGCCGTGAATCGGAGCCTGAGGAGGTCTCATGAAACGCCTTTTTGCCGTTGTTCTCGTGCTGCTTCTGGTCGTTGGGGGCGGGGTCGCGGGGGTGCTCTACTTCAACCCTGCGGGGCTTGGCACGAAGCTCAGGGGGTTGCTCTCGCAGGCGGCTTCGGAGCTTGGCGCGTGGGTCGCGGCCGAGGCGACGCGGGTGGGGCAGACGTACATCGAGCCGACGATCGCGTACGACTCGTTCACCTACACCCCTCCCGGGCGGCTCGAACTCAAGGGGTTCACGCTGACCGCTCAGGACGGGACGGAGGTGGTGCGGGCGGGTGTGGCGACGCTCATCCTCGCGGAGGTGCCCAAGCTCAACCAGCCCATCGTGATCGAGGAGATCATCCTCAAGGATGCGAAGCTCAAGCTCATCCAGACGACCGATGCATCGGGCGCGCCCTCGGGCTTCAAGGGGCTTGTGCCCTTCCTGAAGGGCGAGAACGTCAAGGACCAGGACTCGGTGCCGAGCGGCACGAAGCTGTCTGAGGTGTTCCAGATCCGTCGGCTCGCGCTGGAGAACGCGGGCATCGTCTACGACCTGGGCGACGGGTCGGACCCGATGGTGATCGATGACATCACCATGGAGACGGGCGTGAAGCCCAGCGACAACCCGGCGCTGTACGGGCTCGACCTCGACCTCGACCGCCAGCCCGTGTTCGGCGTCAAGCTCGCGGGCGAGCTCGATATCGACGCGATGACGCTCGCCCTCGACGACTTCGGGCTCGACCTGAAGATGGACAAGGACGGGCTTCGCGTGCTGCCGCCTCAGATCCAATCGATCTTCAAGGAGCACGATGCGCAGGGGCGGATGAAGGTGGCGGTGTCGGGCAACGTGCCTCTGACTGCGCCGCTCACGGCGGGGCTCCAGGGGCAGGTGGATCTCAACGACTTCAACTATGCGGTCGGTGAGTACCGCTTCCCGATTGATACCGCGAGCGTGCCCTTCAACATGTCATCCGGGACGCTCACGAGCGACCGGATCACGGTGAACACGATCGATGGCGTGTTCAAGGTGATGGGGCTCAACCTGAAGGTGGACTCGCCTGCCATGCCCGTGTCGGCGTCGTGGTCGGGCGAGAACCTGCAGGTCCGCAACCTGCTCCGCGCTCAGCCCGGCGCGGGCAAGGTCCCCGACCTGGCGGGCAAGCTCGTCACGCAGGGGCAGGCGCAGACGCGCCTGAGCGACCCGATGGCGAACATGTCGGGCTCGGGGTCGTTCGCGCTGACCGAGGGTCGGCTTGTGCGCATCCCTCTCGTGTCGCAACTCGCCGAGCTCATGGACGTCGTGAGCATCCTTCAGAAGGATGCGAAGCTCGTGGACACGTTCGATGGCACCTTCAACCTGACGGGCCAGGGGGTGGACTTCTCGCAGATCAACCTGAGCACGCCCGGCTTCTCGGCGCGGGGCGAGGGGCTGGTCTATTACGACGGCCGGCTCGACCTCTTGCTCAACGCGGGGCCACTCGAGGCGGTGCAGAAGAAGCTCGGGGATGTTGGGAAGCTGCTCGGGGGCGCGACCGATTCGCTGATCAAGTACGGCGTGACGGGCGATGTGGGCAATCCCCAGGTGAAGGTGAAGCCGCTTGGGCTTTGAGGCGGCGGCGGGTGCTTGACGACGCTCGTTAGTGCGAGCGGCGGGTTGAGCCGATGCCTGCATGCTGGGGTCCCGTCGCTTGCGCGCGCTATGCCTCGAGGGCCACCAGCTCGAACCGCTCGACGTCTACCAGCCCGAGGTCACTCAGCTTGAGTTTCGGGATCACGGGGAGGGGGAGGAAGCTGAGCGGCATGAAGGGGTCGTGGTGCGGGCAGCCGAGCGCGTGGGCGGCGTAGAGCAGGCGTGCCTGGGCGGCGATGACTTCCTCTGCGGGCTCGTCGCTCATCAGGCCCGCGATGGGGAGCTTGAGCACCTCGAGGACTTTGCCCGCGCGGGCGACCGCCTGCCCGCCGCCCGCGTCGGCGACGGCACGGGCCGCGACGATCATGTCGGCGTCGTCGTCGCCTACGACGGCGAGGTTGTGCGCATCGTGGCCCACGGTGCTCGCGAGGGCGCCGCCGTTGAACTTGAAGCCCGTGACGAAGCCTCGCCCGATGCGACGCGAGCCCGTGTGGCGTTCGATGACGCAGAGCTTGAGGAGGTCGCGCGCCGGGTCGGCGATGTAGGCGCCGTCGTCGACGGTTGGGGGCATGGTGAGGTGCTCGGTGACCAGTTGGTGCGGGTCCATGCCGATCACGCGGATGTTGGGGGCGGGCGTCCCTTGCACGGGGATGCGGAGGTCATCGGCTGAGAGGGTGGCGGGGATGTTGACCGTGTGGCCCAGGCGGACTGCCTTGGTGTCGTGGCTCGTGAGCAGCTTGCGTCCCGGAAGGTAGACGCCGTCGCGTGCGACGACCTGTCCACGTTGAACGACGAGGCTCGGGCTTGGCGCCTTGGGGTCGTCGAACACGACAAGGTCGGCCTGGTAGCCCGGCGCGATTGCGCCGAGATGAGGCAGGTTGTAGTGCTGGGCGACGAAGGTTGAGGCGAGGGTCAGGGCGCGTTCGGGGCGCATGCCGCGCTCGATGGCGCGGCGGACCACGTGGTCGATGTGGCCCTGCTCGCGCAGGTCGGCGGGGTGGCGGTCGTCGGTGCAGAAGGCGAATCGGTGGAAGTTGTCGTCGGTGACGGCGGGGAGGAGTGCGTCGAGGTTGCGTGCCGCGGATCCCTCGCGGATCCAGATGCGCTGGCCCAGGGCGAGCTTCTCGTGGGCTTCATCGGCGGTGGTGCACTCGTGGTCGGAGGTGATGCCGGCGGCGATGTAGGCCTGGAGGAGATCCCCTGTGAGGCCCGGCGCATGGCCATCGACGACGCCGTGCTGCAGGCCCAGCCTGACTTTGTCGAGCACGGCGGGGTCGGCGTTGGCAGCGCCGGGGAAGTTCATCATTTCGGCGAGGCCGAGCACGGGGCCCGGGGCATCTGCGAAGAGCGGCGCGAGGTCGTCGGCGGTGATGGTTGCGCCCGACGTCTCGAGGTGGCACGAGGGGACACAGCTCGAGAGCATCCACCAGATCGATATGGGCAGGCCCTGAGCGTTGCGCATCATCCACTCGATGCCCTCGACGCCCAGCACGTTGGCGATCTCGTGGGGGTCGGCGATGACGCTGGTTGTGCCGCGGGGCACCGCGAGGCGCGCGAACTCGGAGGGGGGCAGCATCGTGGATTCGATGTGCATGTGCGCATCGATGAAGCCCGGCGCGATGAAGCGCCCGGCGCAGTCGATGATGTCCGCGCCTGCAGGCCCGTGCTCTGGCGTCGAGACGCGTGCGATCAGGCCCCGGTGCAGGAGGACATCACGGTCTTGAAAGCTCTGGGTGAAGACGTTGAGCACGCGCCCGCCGCGGAGGAGCAGGTCTGGGGGCGAGTCGCCCCGCGCGACGCTCAGGAGTTCGGGCGTGGGCGAGTGGCGTTCGCGATCCGTTGGGCTCATGGGTGCATCGTACGCGGGGCGGCGTGTGAACCCGATTGAGTGGAATGAACCCGTGGCCCGGGGCGTTCCCTTCGTCCACTACAGGGAACCCACCACATGACCACGTCGACCGCACCTCCGCCACCGAGCGCCCCCCCACTCACCATGGCGTGCATGGACATCTGGGGCGGCAACCGCCCGGTTGAGAACGGGCTCTCGGCCCGGGGAGTTGACCTGTGGCTCGTTTCCCGCCCCTATCACGAGGAGGCGGCGGGTGGCGACATCCACTACGTATCGTCGTGCGCAGGGGGCAACCGCCTCCGCTTCATCCTCGCGGACGTCGCGGGGCATGGGGAGGAGGTTGACGCGACCGCGGTCGACCTACGCCGGCTGATGCGGCGGTACATCAACCGGTCGGACCAGACGAAGCTGGCCCATGAGCTGAACGGGGCGTTTGCGGACGCGTCGGAAGAAGGGACCTTTGCGACCGCGGTCGTGGCGACCTACCTCGCGGACCATCGTGCGCTGATCGTGTGCAACGCGGGCCACCCGCGCCCGTTTGTGTTCCGCAGGCAGACGGGGCGTTGGGGTGTTGTCGACGACGAGGCGGTGGAGCGGTCGAGTGCTGTGGGGGTTTCGGACCTGCCCCTCGGCGTGCTCGAACCGACGAGCTACACGCAGCTTGCGCTGGCGCTGGAGCGTGACGACCTGGTGGTGTTTTACACGGACTCGTTGATCGAAGCGCGCGATGCGGGCTCGGGCCAGATGCTTGGCGAGGCGGGGCTGCTCGACGTGCTGAACGGGCTCGACACGGGCGAGCGGTCGACGTTGGTCCCGAGGCTGATCGACGCGGTGCGTGGGCGTGCGGGCGGGGCGGAGTTCGACGATGACGTGACCGCGATGCTGCTCCACCACACGGAGAACGCGCTGCCGCCCCAGTCGTGGGGCGATCGGGCGCGGGCGCTTGCGCGCCTCGTCGGCGTGCTCCGGACGTAGCGCGGGCTCACGCGCTGGCGGCGATGCGGGCGATGGGCTCGTCGTTGAGTGAATCGAGGATGGGAGCGAGGATCTCGGGCACGCGCTCGGCGAGCTTGGGGCGGGTGCGGCCCTTGCGGAACGCGAGGGCGATATCGCGCCGGGGTGCGGTGCGCTTGAGGGTCATGTAGGTGCGCGACTCGGAGGTGTCGTGCTGGGCGGCCATGGTGGGGACGATGGAGACGCCGATGCCGTTGCTGACGAGTTCGAGCACCGTGGCGAGTTGGGCGGTCCTGCAGGCGACGTTCTTCGCGAGGCGCTTGGCGGCGCAGAACTCGGAGATCTGCTTGCCCAGGCAGTGCATCTCGTGGAGGGTGATGGTGGGTTGGTCGCGGAGTTCGGCGAGGCCGATCTCCCTTGCGCCGCAGATCGGGTGGCGCGTCGGGGCGACGACGAGGAGGGCTTCGCTGCCGATCACCTCGATGTCGATCAGGTCGTGATCGACGGGGGTGCTCATGATGCCCACGTCGATCTCGTTGTCGATGAGGGCCTCGACGAGGTTCTCCGTGAAGTCCTCGCGGATGGCGAGTTCGCACTCGGGGGCGTGCTTGCGCAGGCCCGCCGCGATCGCTGGGAGGAGATAGGGCGCCATGGTGGGGATGGCGCCGATGGCGAGGCGGACGCCCTCCTCGGCTTCGCGCGCGAGGTTGGCCTCGGCGTCGATGACTTCGGCGAGCACGCGCCGTGCGCGGGGGAGGAGTGCGCGCCCGGCGTCGGTCAGGACCACGCCCCGCCCGACGCGGTCGAAGAGCTTGACGCCGAGCCCTGTCTCGAGGGTCTTGATCTGCTGGCTCATGGAGGGCTGGGACACGTGACACCGCTCCGCGGCCCGCGAGATAGTGCCCGCTTCGGCGGCGGCGACGAAGTATCTCAACTGGTGCAATTCCATGGCCTCACACTCCATAAGAGCCATAGTGGGACGCGATAGGCAAAATCGCTGGACTCAGCATAGCCGCTTCCTCTGATTCTGAGCGCATCAGATCGGGCCTGGTCCTACCGGGATGGAGGACTCATCGTGCATGGCCACGCCCCGGCGGGGCCCTCCGGATCATAGTCAATCGCTATTGTTCTCACCACTATCATGGCCTTGACGCCTATATTTAGGGGGCCCTAGTGTGATCACTCCCCACCCCCCACCCATCCGAGAGGAGCACAACGATGGCAGACTCCAACCGCGAACCGAAGTGCCCGGTCCTGACCACCGCGGAGGGCGCCCCGATCGGGCGCCAGCACGCCCTGACCGCCGGGCCTCGTGGGCCGCTGCTCATGCAGGACGTGGAACTCCTCGAGCAGATGCAGCACTTCAACCGCGAGCGCATCCCCGAGCGGGTCGTGCACGCGAAGGGGTCGGGCGCGTACGGGACGTTTACCGTCACGCACGACATCACGAAGTACACGAAGGCCTCCATCTTTTCGGAGGTAGGCAAGAAGACCGAGTGCTTCCTGCGCTTCTCGACCGTGGCGGGCGAGCGTGGGGCCGCGGACGCCGAGCGGGACGTGCGTGGCTTTGCGGTGAAGTTCTACACCGACGAGGGCAACTGGGACATGGTTGGCAACAACACTCCCGTGTTCTTCGTGCGCGATCCCTACAAGTTTGCGAACTTCATCCACACGCAGAAGCGCGACCCGAAGACCAACCTCCGGGACAACGATATGCAGTGGGACTTCTGGAGCCAGTGCCCCGAGTCGCTCCACCAGGTGACGATCCTGTTCTCTGACCGCGGCATCCCCGCTTCGTACCGCGAGATGCACGGCTTCTCGAGCCACACCTATTCGTTCATCAACGACAAGGGCGAGCGCGTCTGGTGCAAGCTGCACTTCAAGTCCAACCAGGGGGTCAAGAACTGGATGGATGACAAGTCGGCGAGCACGATCGCGGAAGACCGGGAGAGCCACCAGCGGGACCTCTTCGACGCGATCGAGCGTGGCGACTTCCCATCGTGGACGCTCAAGGTCCAGGTGATGACGCAGGCGCAGGCGGACGGGTTCCGCTGGAACCCGTTCGACTTGACGAAGGTGTGGCCGCACGGCGACTTCCCGCTGATCGAGGTGGGGCAGCTCGAACTCAACCGGAACCCCGAGAACTACCACGCGGAGGTCGAGCAGGCGGCGTTCAAGCCCAGTGCGCTGGTGGACGGCATCGGGCCGAGCCCTGACAAGATGCTCCAGGCGCGCCTGATGAGCTACGCGGACACGCACCTGCATCGCCTTGGGGTAAACCACCACCAGATCCCCGTGAACAAGCCGCGTTGCCCCGTGATGCATTACATGCGCGACGGTCAGGGGGCGACGGCCGAGACCTACGGCGCGGCCCCCAACTACTGGCCCAACACCCGCGCGCAGACCCCCATGCCCAACGAGCGCTACTCGGACCCCGAATGGGACCTCGGGCAGGCGGTGGTCGATCGGTTCGACTCGACCCAGGACCACGACGACTTCACCCAGGCGGGCGACCTGTTCCGCATGTTCGACGACAACCACCGTGACCGCCTGACCACGCGGATCGCGGGGGCGCTGGGGCAGGCCCGGCGCGAGGTCCAGTTGCGGCAGCTCTGCCACTTCTTCCGTGCCGATGAGGATTACGGCAAGCGGGTCGCGGTAAAGCTCGGGTTCGACCTCGAAGACCTCGACCTTCCCGCCCAGGGGGCCCAGACGGCTTCTGTCTAGGTTTCATGCCCTAGACATAGGCATTGCCTATTCCCTCGATGGGTAATGCGTCTTTGCGGCTCATACATATGCGGGATAACTTCCCGCATCAGGCCTGAGATTTCTCTGGTCTGGTCTTACTTTGTCACACTCCCCGCCGCCCAGTGCGCCACGGCGCGTTGGGCGGCATTCGTTTTGAGCCATGGACGCTGCGTCATGCGAGGGGGAGGCCCGAGCCGACGCGGCACGCGGCATCGTGGAGTGCGATGACCTGGCGGGCGTCGGGGGTCGGCGTCCCGTCGCCGAGTTCCTCGATGAGTTCGCACACGGCGTGTTCCCCGCAGGCACCCTCGTACTTCGCGTGCCACGCGGCCAACTCCCGCGCCCGATCTTCGGGCGGGGGCTCGACGCTGATCGGCGCGGGCGGTGGCCCGATGCGACGCAGGCGCCAGGGCTTGGGCGACAGCCGCGCCCGGAAGTTATTGTGCGCGCGGCACAGCGCCGCGTATCGGTCATCGGCGCCGAGTTCGCGGAACATCTCCTGCGTCTCGTCTGACGCCGGTTCCATCGGTGGGCAGGTCACCAGGTAGCGGTAGCCGGCGTAGGTGCGGTACACACGGACATGGACCGCTCGCCTGCCATCCACCCAGCGGCGCAGCCGGACCAGCGGATCGACCGGCACGCGAGCCGTGCCGAACAGGCGGCCGAAGAATCCGGGAACCGGGGCGGTATCGACATCCACGAACGCCACATCGCTCGTGTTGAGCACGTTGCACCCCACTCGGTTCACGGTCACCGCGCCAACGCGCTCCCCGGCAGCGCCCGTGAGTTCCTCGATGAGCGGTTCCGGACGCGAGAACATGGCATAGGAATAGCTGTCGAGCGACTCTCCGCGTGCGATCCGAGTCTGCCACTCGCGCGCAGCCGACGACGCCGCACGCTCCGCATCGGCCTCGCTCTCGTCCGACCCACGCCAGATTGTGAAGAGGCAACGCCCCGACGCCAGCTGAGGATCGCGCGGGTCCCCGGGGCCCATGACCTCCGCCTTCGCCCAGTACCGCGCCACACGCATCGACGCCCTCCTTCTTGCTCAATCTCACCACACCCCGACCGTCGGGGCAACCCCACCCCTGCCCTCGCGTTAGCATGCCGCCCATGCGCACCCCGCCCAACGGCCCTGCACTCACCTACGCGATGATCGGCGGCGGGTCCGGCGCGTTCATCGGCGGCGTTCATCGCATCGCCGCATCGCTCGACAACCGGGCGGTGCTGGTTGCGGGGGCGCTGTCGTCGACGCCCGAGCGGGCGCTGGCGAGCGCGAAGGAGCTTGGGCTGCCCGCGGATCGCTCTTACAGCACATGGGAAGAGCTGGTGCAGCGCGAGGCGGCCCGGCCCGACCCGGTGGACTTCGTCGTGATCGTGACGCCCAACGACACGCACTACCCGATCGCGAAGGGTGCGCTAGGCGCTGGGTTCCATGTCGTCCTCGACAAGCCCGCGACGCACACGAGCGCACAGGCCGAAGAGCTGCGCGACCTGGCGCGCGCGAAGCAGCGCCTGTGCTGCGTCACCTACAACTACACGGGCTACCCGATGGTGCGCCACATGCGCGAGGTGATCGCCTCGGGCGCACTCGGCCCGATCCGCAAGGTGTTCTGCGCGTACCACCAGGGGTGGCTCGCGACGGCGCTGGAAAGGACGGGCCAGAAGCAGGCCGCGTGGCGGCTCGACCCGGCCCGCGCCGGGCTCGGCGGGGCGCTCGGGGACATCGGGTCGCACGCGGAGAACCTCGTGTCGTTTGTCACGCAGCTCGAACCCGAGGCGGTGTGCGCGGAGTTGACATCGTTTGTCGAGGGGCGGCCGCTCGATGACGATGCGAGCGTGCTGATGCGGTTCGAGGGTGGGGCGCGGGGCGTGCTGACGGCGTCGCAGGTGTGCGTGGGCGAGGGCAACAACCTCTCGCTCCGCGTGTATTGCGAGAAGGGCGGGCTCGTGTGGCGGCAGGAAGCGCCCGATGAGCTGCGTGTTTCGCGGCTTGATGAGCCGACGCAGGTGGTGATGAAGGGCGGGCCGGGCGCGGGTGAGGCGGCGGGGCTGGCCTCGCGCATCCCTCAGGGGCACCCCGAGGGGTATCTTGAGGCGTTCGGGAATGTGTATCGGGGTGTCGTCGAGTGGATCAGCGCGGCGAAGGACGGGCGCGAAGCCGGGCCGCTCGCTCGGGCCATTCCGACGATCGACGATGGGGTGCGCGGGGTGCGGTTTGTCGAGAAGGTCGTGGAGAGTGCGCGGGCGGGCGGCGCGTGGGTGGCGTGGCTCTAGGGACTACTCTGCTTCCCACGCCTCCTGCCCGAACAGCCTGTCGTACTTCGCATCGGACACGTGGCACGACATGCAGTCTTCGAGCATGCCCATCCGCTGCACCTCCGTGCCGTCGGGCGACAGCACCGCGTAGGTCCACCCGTTGTCCGTGCCGGGGGTGTCGGGGGCGCTCTTGTGCATGACGAAGAGGCCGGCGGGCTTATCGGTCATGAACTTCACGCCGTCGCGGATCGCGGTGCGCGTCTCATCGGGCACCCACTCGGGCGCTTCTATGGTCGTCCAACTCTGCTTCACGAGCGTCTGGCCGACGGGGGCGGTCCAGCCCTCGGGCTCGGTACCTGGCTCCCCGTACCCGATCGCCGGCCGGGGATAACCGTCGAACAGGTCGCGCACGAACAGGTGGTAGAGCTTGCCGCCGTGAGTGTCGTCGTCTTCACTCTGGCTCATCACGGCGTGCGTCACCTCCCGGCACATGAATGGCGCCCACAGCAGATTGGACGTCGCCTGCCGCCACGACTCGTACTCACGCCCCGTCGCGAGCAGGACCTCACGGAGCGCCGCATCGTCGCCGCCCACCGGCGGGTCGGCATCGCCATCGGCAACCCGCTCCGGCGTCGCTCGCGCCTCGTCGGCGACCTCGATCACCTCAGCCGGCGGCTCGGCGTCGCCCACAGCCCCAGCCGATTCGTTGGGCGCGGCCGATCGCTCGCACCCGGCCAATCCCACAGCTCCGGCGAGCACAAACATCGGACCAATCGCACGCACGTTCCGCATGGGGCATCCCTCTGGGGTCAGGCCGGCCATGCAGAGTCTACGGGCGGCATGCGCCCGCGGTTCGGTCGCGCTCGCACCGCCACGGCTCCGCGGGCGTGCGAAGCCCCGCGCTCGTCGGCGAACCTGCGCTCAACCCACCGCCGCCGTGACCTTCTGCGCCGCATCGGCGAGGTCGTCGGCCGCCTGCATGGTCGGTATCTCGCTGGCCGCTTCCTTCAGGATGCGCTTGCCCTCTTCGACGTTGGTGCCCTCGAGGCGCACGACGAGGGGGACCTTGAAGCCGACCTCCTTGGCCGCGTTGACCACCGCCTGGGCGATGACATCGCAGCGCATGATGCCGCCGAAGATGTTGACGAGGACGCCCTTGACCGCGTCGTCGGAGAGGATGATCTTGAAGCCCTCGGTCACGGCCTCTTCGGTCGCGCTGCCGCCCACGTCGAGGAAGTTGGCCGGCTCATCGCCGTGGTGCTTGATGATGTCCATCGTCGCCATCGCGAGGCCCGCGCCGTTGACGAGGCAGCCGATGGAGCCGTCGAGCTGGATGTAGGACATGCCGAACGTCGCGGCCCGGGCCTCGTTGGGGTCTTCCTCGGACGGGTCGGCGAGGTCTTCGATGTCCTTGTGGCGGAACAGGGCGTTGTCGTCGAAGTTGAACTTGGCATCGATCGCGAGCACCTGCCCATCGGGGTGCGCATCGCTCGGCGGCGTGACGATGAGCGGGTTGATCTCGGCCAGCGAGCAGTCCTTGGCCGTGTAGAGCTTCGCGAGGGCCATCATGATCTTCGCGGCCTGGTTGATCTGCTTGCCGCTGAACCCCAGGTCGAACGCGAGGCGTCGCGCCTGGTGGGGCTCGAGCCCGCCCACGGGGTGGATCGCCTGCTTCTTGATGGCGTCGGGGTTGCTCTCGGCCACCTGCTCGATCTCGACGCCGCCCTCGCTCGACGCGATGAGCACGTTGCGGCGTGTGGCGCGGTCGGTGGTGATCGCGAGGTAGTACTCCTTCGCGATGTCGACGCCCGCCGCGAGCATGACCTTCTTGACGTCGAGCCCCTCGGGCCCTGTCTGCACGCTCACCATCTTGTTGGTGAACATGAAGCGCGCGGCTTCCTCGGCTTCTTCCTTGGAGCGCACGAGCTTCACGAAGCCCGCCTTGCCGCGCCCGCCGGCGTGGACCTGGCCCTTGACGACGACGAGGTCGCCCCCGGCCTCCTGAGAGATCGCGCTGTAGGCCCGCGCGGCGTCCTCGATCTTGTCGATGACGCGGCCGGCGGGGACGGGGATGCCCGCATCAGCCAGAAGCTGACGCCCTTGATACTCGTGGATCTTCATGACGGCTCCGAGGGTGATGGGAGTCGCCATGGTATCGGGCGGTTGAGCGGCGGGCGCGGCGCTGACGCTCCGTTCACGGGTCGCGCTGCCCCGGTTCTCGGGGGATGTGAAGGCGGCGGGGTCCCCAGCGCGACTGGAACCTTCGCGCGTGCACATTCGGGGACGCAAACGCGCGACCTGGGAGCCCTGGACTCAGATTGGAACTGGGATCGGCGGGGCTTACTTGTCGGCGACGTTCAGCGAGCGCCCCTTGCGGCGCTTCCGGTTGATCATCTTCCGCCCGTTGGTCGTCTTCATGCGCGCACGGAACCCGATGGAACGCTTCCGCTTGATCCTGCTCACCCGGCGTGGATAGTGCATCGGTGCTTCCTCGAAACGCTTGGACGAATGGGGCTCCCCGCGCGGGACGACCCGATCGGGCCCCAAGCCTAGCCCCCTCCGGCGGGCCGGGCCACCCGGTCCCCCGCCTCGGCCACCCCCCGAATGGCGATTGGAATCTGGGTCGTGGGGGAATGGTGATGGACGTGTCCCGATTCTCCGATATGTTTGAGACAGGTGCCCGCGTGGGCGCCAATTGGCCGCGAAAGCCAAGCTGCCGCAGCGTCCTGGGACTCCAGGCCCCCCTCCGGCTGCTTCGCATCCGCGTCCCTGGTCTTGATGACCGACCCGCCGGCGATCGCCGGGCGGGTGGTCGCATGGGGTCCTGATGGGCCCCGCCTTGACGCGGAGTCGCCCTGCTTGCCGGTATCAGACGAGATCATCACCGCCGCTCAGGACCTCCTGGGACACACGTTCTCGGATACGTCGCTGCTCGCGCGGGCGCTGACGCACGCGTCGATCGCGGACTCTCGGGTGCAATCGAACGAGCGGCTGGAGTTCCTTGGGGATGCGGTGCTCGGGCTCATGGTGTGCGAGTACCTGTACCGGGCGTACCCGGACCTGCTCGAGGGCGAGATGACGAAGATCAAATCGGACGCGGTGTCGCGACGGAAGTGCGCCCGGATCGCGGATGAGATGGGGCTGACCGACCTGCTCGTGATCGGGAAGGGGATGCGGAGCCGGTCTTCGCTCCCGCCCTCGCTCGCGGCGGCGGCGTTGGAGTCGGTGCTTGGTGCGCTGTACATCGACGCGGGCTACGAGCAGTCACGCGAGTTCCTCGAGCCCTACCTGAAACCCATCATCGAGCGGGCGGCTCGCTCGGGGCACCAGCAGAACTTCAAGTCGGTCCTGCAGCAGCACGCC
The DNA here is from genome assembly GCA_965228605.1 of Phycisphaerales bacterium. Classification (GTDB taxonomy): domain Bacteria; phylum Planctomycetota; class Phycisphaerae; order Phycisphaerales; family UBA1924. Next base: position 478,536 of record OZ245825.1, on the reverse strand, counting down.
CAACAGGCGGGCGGCTCACCCCCCTGCTACACCCTGCTCGACGAGCAGGGCCCCGACCACGACAAGGCATTCCTGGTCGCGGTCGATCTTGACGGCCAGCGCTTCGGGCCTTGCTGGGCGCGGTCGAAGAAGGCGGCGGAGCAGCAGGCGGCGCGCACGGCTCTGGGCGATCTGGGCCTCATCGTCGAGGACGACCAGGGGCAGCCCGTCTATGTGCCATCGCTCGACGAAGAAGACGAGTCGCGCGAGGTCGATGAGGACGAGCTGCTCGTCGACGGCGCTGGCTGAGGGTCTGGTGACCAGGCGCCGAGGTCGAGGCGTATGCCGGACGGCGCATCACCGGGCATTGTGGCGCGGGGCCACGTTGAGCGGATCCCCCCGACGACCCTCGCGAGCGCGAAGACCGGTTGGCCCCGCGCGGGCATGGCGTCATCGGGGAGGTCGAGGATGACGGTCCACGTGCGCCCGTCGTCTTCGAGTGAGACGAGGAGGTCGGGGCGATCGGCGCCGCCGTGCGCGACGACGCCCGTGCGATCCGCGGAGATCACCTGCGCACCGCGCGCGGATGTGATGTGGAGTTCGACCCGGTCGTTCGTGAGCTGGGCGTCGTTGCGGCATTCGATGAAGATGCGCCAGGAGCGGGCCTGCTCGTCGTAGTAGAGCTGGGCGGCGGTGGCGCGGGGGGCGGGCTCGACGATGGGCGCGCCGACGAGCCAGCTCGTCTGGTCCCACTCGCGCATGAGGCCCGTGATGCGCAGGCCCGGGGGGGCGACCGGCGCGCTCCAGGGCGCTGCGCGCAGGCGCGAGGTCTCGCCGTCGACGCGGACCTCGATGGTCGCCTGGAGGCCTGCGCCGGCGCGCTTGAGGGGAATGTCGAATACCGCCGTCTCGAAGGGGAGGAGCGTGCGCGAATTGACCGACACCTGCCCAAGCCCGGCGGCGCCCACCGTGCGTTCGCGCCCGCCCACCTCGGCGATCGCGACGCGGCTCAGGCCCGCCTCGGGTGAGTCTTCCGTCACCCACGCGACGACGCCTCGCTGGCGACCGAGCCACGCGCGGGCGATGGCCGCGCGGTTCACGCTGCTCGCGGCGGTGATCAGGTCGCGCATGAGGGGCTCCGAGCCCGCGTCGAGCGGCCATGCGGGGCGGCGCGCGCCATCGTTCGCATCGAGGGTCGCGGTCAGGCGTCGTGCGACGTCGGCGTAGAGGACCTGGTCTGCCTGGTGGAGGAGCGCGAGAGCGGCACGCCAGAGTGCGGTGCGCGAGGCGCCGAGCGCGCCCGGCACGTCAATCGGGGCGGGCGCGGGGGTGGCGGGGGTGGCGCCGGCGAGTTCGGTGCGCCAGCCGTCGAGCGGGTCGCCTACGAGGTGGGCGAAGGTCTCGGCGCCGGAGCGGGTCGGGGCTGGGAACGCGCCGGGGTCGACCGCCCATATCGTGCGGACGCGGCGTCCGTCGACGGTGAGCGCGCCGGGGGGCGCGCCCGTGAGGTCGACCAGCGCGACCCACGCATCGACCGCGGGGCGGTCGATGGGCTCGCCGGGCTGGGCTTCGCTCCACGTGTACGTCCGCGACCACCCGCCTTGCTCGGCGATCGCGATGACGCGGTGGACGGCGACTGAGCGCTCGGACCCGTTGAGGGTGACGCTGGGGACCTCGGGGCGCCACGTGGCGCCGTCGTCGATCACGCGGGGCGGGTGGAGCGGGAGGACGAGCGTTTGCCCGCCAACGGCGAGGATGGGCTCACGGATGGTCGCTGGGGAGACCTCCGTGGGCGCTGCACCGGGGCCACCGGCGCGATCCGCGCGGTCGGGCTTCCCACCGGCGCACGCGGCGAGCATGAGGCACGCGGCGGCGCAGAGGGTCGCGATCGGGCTAGTCATCGTCTTGGGCAATACTTGTTATCCTTCGCGGCCGTCCTGACCCCTGACCCACGGAGGGTACGAAAATGAAGGTCCTTCTTCCTGGCTGCATCGCGGAGTTCTTCGGGGCCTTCGCCCTCATGTTCGTCGGTGGCGCGGCGATCATCAACACGGGGGGCGAGAACCTCCTCGCGATCGCACTCGCTCATGGACTCATTCTGGCGGTCACGGTTTCGGCGACCATGCACATCTCGGGCGGCCAGTTCAACCCGGCGGTGTCGATCGGGTTGGCGCTGATCAAGAAGCAGGGATGGGGCCAGGCGGTCGCGTTCAGCGTCGCGCAGCTCGTCGGCGCGGTTGCGGCGGCGGCGGTGCTGGCCTCGTTCTTCAGCCAGGCAGCGGTCGAGAGCGCTGATCTTGGGGCGACGCTCGGCACGCTCTCGCGTGGAGACGGCGCGAACCTGGTCGGGGTGTTCGTGCTCGAGGTCATCGCGACGTTCACGCTCATGATGGTGATCCTCGGGAGCGCGGTGGACCCAAGGGGCGTGGGGAAGTCGGCGACGGTGGGCGGGTTTGCGATCGGGCTCTGTGTGGCCGGGCTCATCCTCGCGATCGGGCCGTTGACGGGCGCATCGATGAACCCGTGTCGGAGCTTTGGGCCCGCGCTGGTCGGTGGGCATTGGGAGATTCATTGGGTGTATTGGGTGGCGCCGGTGCTTGGGGCGACGATCGCGGCGCTCGTCTGGCATGTGCTGCTTGCGGGGCGTGAAGCGGACTACCCGCCCGCGGACCAGGAGCTTGGCGAGGCGCAGCGGGGCTAATTCAGATCGGCGAGGTCGCGCAGACGCTCGACGAGTTCTGTGGCTTCTTCGTGACCTTTGGTGGCGAGGAAGATCGTGTCATCGCCCGCGACGGTCCCGACGACGCCGTCGACTGTCGTGCGATCGAAGACGGAGCCGAGCAGTGGTGCATGGCCCGGCGCCGTGCGTACGACGACCATCGCGGCGGCTTGTTCGACGCGGACCGCGTGTGCGCGGAGTGATGTGGCGAGTTCGCCGGAGGCGCGCGAACTCGTGCGTTCGCGCCCGCCGATGATCTCCGGGAGACGGTAGCCCTGCGGGCTCTTGATGACGCCCAGTTCGCGCAGGTCGCGTGAGATGGTCGACTGCGTGACCGCTTCACCAATGACGCGTTCGACTGCGTCTGCAATGTCGTCCTGGCTCTGCACGGGTGCGGCGCGGAGCAGGTCGATGATCGCCTGGCGTCGTCGATTCTTTGACATTGCGGGAGTGGTGTAGCCCCACCCCCCATGCCGTGTCAACGCACAGGGCACATCGGGGCATGGCGGATGGGGGAGGGACCTCAGTGATGCGCGGGACGGCGAGGCCGGGCCGCTCTCTCCGGCAGGCCCGGCCCCGACATCCCGGCAAAGCTCCGACAGGGATCGGCGTGGAGGCGCCGGCCCTGGCTTCGAGATTGGGTGAACATACCCCGAGATGCATATGTATGTCAAGCGGGCTGTCGAAAATCTGGCGTACAGGCGGTTCTGGCACCGTTCGCGGCGGGATTCCGCCATTGGGTCTGCGAGGCATCACCTTGGATTCACCCCCTTTCCCATCGGAGTTTCAGATGTCGACAGTCCCTAACCCTGCCCTTGCCGCGATCGCGCGGCGTGTCCTTGATGAGCGTGCGGCGCGCGAATTTCACCTGAGCGAGCCGCCCGGGCGACGCGGCCCAGCACTCGGACAGGCCCGCGCCACGGCGCGGCGTGATGGGTGCGAGATGCGCGGCGACGCTACTCGCCCTGCATCGACTGGATGAACGCATCCGCCTCGGCGATCGAGGCTTCCATCTCCGCGATGAGGCTTGCGATGTCGCTCTCGAGTTGGCCCGCGGTGGCGCCGAGCGATGCGATCGCCTGTGCGTTGAGGTTGTGCTTGAGGAAGAGCACCTGGTCGGAGAACGCGGCGAGGACGGGGTCCATGCGCGACTCCGCGTTGCGCATAGCGCCGAGGAGTTGGTTGTAGAGGGCGCGGGTCTCGGAGAGCTGGGCTTGCGAGGTGGAGCGGAGGGCCTCGCTCTGGTAGTCGTCGAGTTCGCCCTCCCATTCGGAGAAGAGGCGGCCGGCGACCTGCTCGACCTTGTCGATACGCGAGCGGACGGAGTCGGCGCGGGACTCGGAGCGATCGTATTCGCGCTTGAGCTTGCGGTAGGTGTCCTCGAGGTCGGAGGAGGGCGTGCCCGCGACGGCGAGGAACTCGTCGAGGGCGGAGGCGAACTGCTCCTTCGCTTCTTGCTGGGCGTCGCGGGCGTCCTCGACGCGGTCGACGAGCTGTTCGCGCTTCTCGTAGCCGAAGAGGGACTCCTTGGCTTCGATCATGGTGGACGAGCAGGCGGGGAGGGCGGTTGCGATCAGGATGAGCACGAGGCCCGTGAAGAGGGGATGGGGGGTGTTGGCGGCGATGGGGCGCATGACGGGTAGCTCCTTCCACGTTCTGGGTGGGCTAAGATAGCCTCTACCCTTTCAGGAGACCTGACCATGCGTGGAGTCGTTCGTAGCGTGTGCGTGTTTCTGACGTTCCTGGCGGCGGTTTCGGCGGTCGGCGTGATCGGTGGCTGCAACACCGTCGAGGGTGCCGGCAAGGACATCCAGGCTGCCGGCGAGGGCATCCAGGACGCTGCGGACTGAGCGGGAGGGGAAACGCGGTTTCGACGTGGAAACCGACCTCAGTCGCGCCCCGATTGCACCGAAAACAAACAATGCGCCGCGCGGCGCGTGGTACACTACATCTTGTTCGACCGAGACTCCGCACCCCAACCCGTAGGCCTGCAGGCCGCACGAGGAGGCGAGTTTGGACAAGACGGTTGAGTTGGAGTCCGCAACGACGCGTTCTGCCCCTCGAACCCGCACGACGACGACGAAGGCGAGCCCGCCGGGTTCGCCCTCACCGCGGTCTCGTGCGCGCAAGGGGGGCAAGACCGATGCGAAGACGTTCGTGCTTGACACGAACGTGCTCATCCACAACCCCAACGCCCTGTTCGTGTTCGAGGACAACGACATCGTTGTGCCGTTCACAGTGCTCGAGGAGCTCGACAGCTTCAAGAGCCTGAACAACGACGTGGGGCGGGCGAGTCGGGAGTGCATCCGGTTCCTGGATCAGTTGCGCCTGCGCGGCCCGCTGTTCGAGGGGGTGCGTCTTGGCACGCCCGACGAGCCCGTGATCGAGGCGGCTGGGAGCCTGCGTCCGACGGGGACGGTGCGCATCCTGACGTTCGAGGCGGCGTCGACGCACGGCGCGCTGAACACGGAGAAGCCCGACAACCGGATCCTCGGCGTCGCCCATGCGCTCTACGAGGCGGGCGAGCGGGTGGTGTTCGTGTCGAAGGACATCAATGCACGCCTCAAGGCGGATGCGCTCGGGATCGCGGCGGAGGACTTCGAGAACCAGAAGGTCAATGTCGACCGCCTGTACTCGGGCTACCTGAACGCACCGGTCGATGGTGAACTGATCGACGAGATGTACCGCGAGGAGATGCTGCCCGTTGACCTGGTCACGGAGGCGCTGTCGCGCATCGCGACCGACGATGGGCCCACCAACGGCGCGGGCAACGGCGATGCGAAGGTCGCGATCCAGCCCAACCAGTACATCATCCTGACCGATGCGACCGACGAGAGCCACACGGGCATCGGGCGGCGCCTTTCGAACACCGACCACATCATCCCCGTGGGCTCGCCGCGCCGGCCCGTGTTCGGGATCATGGCGCGCAACGTGCAGCAGGTGATGGCGCTCGACCTGCTGCTCAACCCGGAGATCCAGCTCGTCACCATGATCGGGTCTGCGGGGACGGGCAAGACGCTGCTCGCGGTCGCGGCGGGCATGGCGCAGGTGTTCGGCTCGCCCAACCTGTCGAACCAGCGCCAGGGCGAGGCGAGCCGGTACGACAAGCTGCTTGTGGCGCGACCCATCATGCCCATGGGGCGCGATATCGGGTACCTGCCGGGCGATAAGGACGAGAAGCTCAACGCGTGGATGCAGCCCATCTTCGACAACCTTGCGTACCTGCTCTCGACGCGGGCCGCGTCGTCGAACGAGCCGCACTCGCACACGACCGAGCAGCAGCTCAACAAGTTCATGGCGGACGGTCGGCTTGTGCTCGAGCCGTTGACGTATATCCGCGGGCGTTCGATCCCGCACCAGTACATCATCGTGGACGAGGCGCAGAACCTGAGCCCCCACGAGGTGAAGACGATCGTGTCGCGCGTGGGCGAGGGCACGAAGATCGTGCTGACGGGTGACATCGACCAGATCGACAACCCCTACCTCGACTCCTCATCGAACGGGCTGAGCTACGCGGTCGAGCGGATGAAGGGGGCCTCGATGGTCGGGCACATCACGCTGGCGAAGTCGGAGCGGAGTGCGCTGGCTTCGCTTGCGATTGAGCGGCTCTGACCGGGCGGACGGCGCACCGTGCCGGGTGGCTCTTCTGAGGGAGATCGCCCATGCGACCCCAGACCCTGATGATCCCCATCGTCGCAGCCCTTGCCGCCGGGGCTGCGGACGCCCAGTGTCTCGTTCAGGAACTCGACTCAGGCGGCGAGCCGAAGGTGTTCTTCGGTACGCGGGTCGCTATCGACGGCGATCGGATCTATGTTGGCGATCCGAAAGGCACAACTGCTCAAGGGAGAGTCTATGTCTTCGAGTGGAACGGGTCTCGATGGGAGCCTGTTACCACACTGGTGAGTTCGATCGAGAGCAACACGGATAACTTCCCCACCGGCTTTGCCTTCAATGATGACACGGTGTTCCTCGCAAACCGCAACACGCTGGCGATGCCTGGCCAATCGGGTGCGGTTGAGCTCTTCGATAAGTCGTCGCTGCAACCCATCGGCCTCGTGCTCCCTCCGTACATTGGCTTCGGCAGCTTTGCAGCGGTCATCACCCTGCGCGGCGACCAGTTGCTTGTCAGCGCACCGCTCACAGACCTGGGTGAGGTTGTCGATGCCGGCGTGGTCGTTGCATATACATGGACCGGGGCCGAATGGGCCTTCACGCAGGTCATCGAGAACCCACTCCCGATCCAGTTCGCGAGCTTCGGCAGTGCCATCTCCTTCACCGCGCCCGACAAGGTCCTGATCGGGGCACACGGCGGGTCCGGACCCGGCGTGGTTCAGGAGTTCAGGCTCAGCAACGGCCAGTGGGTTCACATCGACACCATCGCCGCGCCGCCGCTCCCGGGACCCGATCAGTGGTTCGGGCGTTCCATCGGTGCGACCGATGATCAGACAATTATCATCGGCTCCCCCCGCGCTTTGGCCGAGCCGCTCCAATCCGGCGCCGCGCACCAATACGCCTTCACCGGTGAATGGACCGAACTCCAGACGATCATCCCGTCAAGCCCCACCATTTTCTCGTTCTTCGGGGGCACGCCGAAGATCAGTGAAGACGGAACGTACGCCGCCATCGACGCGCCAAGCGACAAGGAGTCTGAGTTCTCCGAGGGCGCGGTCTACGTCTACGACCGCGACGAGCGTGGGCTCTTCAAGGAGCGGATCAAGATCCTGGCGCCGCCCGGCTCCGACGGGTTTGGCAACCAGGCCATGCAGGGCGACATTGCGGTCATGGGCGCCGGCAAAGCGTTTGTGTACCGCGGCATGTCCGGGATCGACTGTAACAACAACGGCCTGCCCGATTCGTGCGATGTGATCGAAGGGCGCGCGGCGGACCTCAACAACAACCTGATCCCCGATGCGTGCGAGTGCCCGGGGGATGCGGATGGGGACGGCGTGGTCACCTCGACCGACCTGAACCTGGTGCTCGTGGCGTTCGGCGTGCCGCAGCCTGCGCCGGCGCCGGGCCTGCCGGCCAACCCGGCGGACTTCGACGCGGATGGGGATGTGGATACGGATGATCTGAACATGGTGCTCAAGGCGTTTGGCGGCGAGTGCGAGTTGCCCTAGGCGCGGCCCGGCACCGGCGCGGGGGGTCCCCTACCATGCCCCCCGATGTACCAACGCCTCCTGACCCGGCGCTACCTGTCCAGCAAGATCATGCCCCTGCTCGCGGCGGCGGCGGTGACGCTTTGCGCGATGATGGTGCTCATCGTGTGGTCGGTGATGGGCGGGTTCTTGAACATGCTGCTCGCTTCGGGCAAGGCGATGATCGGGGATGCGTCGATCTCGTGGCCTTTGTCGATGGGCGGGCTGACGCACTATGAAGAGGTGATCGCGGAGCTCGAATCGCGGGACGAGGTCGCGGCGGCGACGCCCATGATCGAGACGTTCGCGCTCGCGTCGTTCCCGGGGCTTGGCACGACGCCCGTGCAGCTCGTGGGCGTCGAGCCCGAGGGGTACGACCTCGTGACCGACTTCGCGGACCGGCTGTATTGGCGGCCGCTCGATGAGGCGGAGAGGGCGACGGCGGTGCTCGACAGGGAGCGGGCGCTCGCGTGGCGGTCGGGCGGTGGCGAGGGCGACCCGGTGTACTTCGACCCGCGCCTCGACCTGGACGACCGCGTGGCGCGCGAGGTCGGGTACGGGGCCAGGCTCTCGATGCCCCATCCCCAAACAGGCGAGGAGGTTCCCGCGGTTGTGCCCGGCATTTCCGTGACGGGGATCAACAAGCGGACGCGGGGCGGGTGGGTCCGGTTGATCGGGCCGAGGCTTGCCAACGGGTCGGTGGACATCACGGTGATGCCGCAGGACGAGAACGGCAACCCGATCGACCTCGACCTCGCGGAGACGCGGACGTTTCAGGTCGCGAACGAGTTTTCCTCTGGGCTGTATGAGGCGGATGCGAAGTGGGTGATCGTGCCGCTCGCGGACCTGCAGGAGATGCTGCACGTTGATGCGGCGGGGCTCGCGGCGGACGGGCCTGCGGCGGGTGGCGGCGCGCTGCCGCCGCGCCCGCGGACGGTGGGCACATCGCCCGCGAAGGTCTCGCACGTCCTGGTCCGCGGCGCGGAGGGCGTGACGCCCAAGGAGGTGCAGGCGGTCGCGGAGGAGGTGTACGCCGAGGTGGCCCGGCGGCACGATGACATGCGCCCCGCGGAGTTCCTGTTCATCTACACGTGGGAAGAGCGGCCCGGGCTTGCGCAGTACATCGCGGCGGTGAAGCGTGAGACGGTGATGGTGGTGACGCTCTTCGCGGTGATCTCGTCGGTCGCGGCGTTCCTGATCTTCTCGATCTTCTGGTCGATGGTGTCGGAGAAGACCAAGGACATCGGGATCCTGCGGGCGCTGGGCGCGTCGCGCGGGGGGATCGCGTGGCTCTTCCTGCGGTACGGGCTCTCGATCGGCGTGATCGGGGCGATCGCGGGACTCCTGCTCGCGTGGCTCTTCATCCACAACATCAACGCGATCCACTCGTTCCTCGCGTACGTGCTTGGCGTCGAGATCTGGAGCGCGGAGACGTACATGTTCACGCGGATCCCGTCGGACCTCGATTGGGTGAAGGCGGCGCTGGTGGTGGTCGGGGCGATCGTGTTCAGCCTGATCGGTGCGTTGCTGCCCGCGATCCGGGCGGCGCGGATGGACCCCGTTCGTGCGCTGAGGTTCGAGTGATGACGAGTGCTCCCACGGAAGCCATCGCGAGAAGTTCTGATGCGGGCGCCGGTGCGCCGATCATCGAGGCACGCGATGTGCACAAGACGTACCGCCTTGGCAAGGTCGAGGTGCCCGTGCTGCGCGGCGTGAGCTTCGCGCTGGCGCCGGGCGAGTGCGTGGGCGTGCTCGGCGCTTCGGGCTCGGGCAAGTCGACGCTGCTCCACCTGCTCGGCGGGCTCGACCGCCCCGACGACGGCAAGGGCGAGGTCGTGTTCGAGGGCAAGCCCCTGGGCGAGTTTGACCAGGGCGAGCTCGATCGGTATCGCAACACCGCGGTGGGGTTCGTGTTCCAGTTCTACCACCTGCTGCCCGAGCTCAACGTGCTGCAGAACACGGCGCTGGGGTCGATGATCGGCAAGCGTTCGCGCGGTGAGATGTCGCGGGCGCGAGACCGGGCGTCGGACCTGCTCGAGCGGTTCGGGCTTGCGCACAGGCTGCGCCACCGGCCGAGCGAGTTGTCGGGTGGCGAGCGACAACGGGTCGCGATCGCGCGGGCGCTGATCAATGCGCCGAGGCTCCTGCTCGCGGATGAGCCGACGGGGAACCTGGATCGGGAGACGGGGGCGACGATCCTCGACACGCTCATGCAGGTGCGCGAGGAGCTTGGGCAGGCCATTGTGCTGGTGACGCACGATGAGGCGACGGCGCAGCGGGCGGACCGGGTGGCGCGGATTGCGGATGGGCGGGTTGAGGCGACGGGCGACGCTTGACAGCGGGCTACCAGTGCCGGACTACGCCATCTTGGATCGTGAAGATGCGCTGGAGCTTTCGTCCGGCGAGGACGCGCTCGAGCTCGGCGCGGTTGTCGCCCGCGCGGTCGAACGTCGAGAACACGACGTGCTGCCACGCGAGGTCTGCCGGTTCTCGTCAGCGCCACGATTCGCGTTGCTCATCGCGGGCGTGCGCCGGACTGCTTCGTTCGGGGACCGCGGGTCCGTCACGAGAACGCCTCACACCCCAAGCTTGTCCGCCAGCCAGTCGCTCACCTTGTCGAGCGCGATGCGTTCCTGGGCGCCGGTGTCGCGGTCGCGGGCGGTGACGGTCTGGTTGTCCTTGGTCTCGCCGTCGATGGTGAAGCAGCACGGCGCGCCGGCCTCGTCCATGCGAGCGTAGCGCTTGCCGATGGACTGCTTGGCGTCAAACTCGATCCCGCCGAGGCGGCCGAAGCGCTTCACGAGGTCTGCGTGGAGCTTCTGCGCGATCTCGGGCATGCCGTCCTTGTTGACGAGGGGGAAGACCGCGGCCTTGATGGGCGCGAGGCGCGGGTGGATTCTGAGGAGTTCGGGGCTCGGTCGCGACTCGTCGCGCGTGTACGCCTCGCACAGGACCGCGAGCACGCCACGGTCGAGGCCGGCCGACGGCTCGATGCAGTGCGGGATGTAGCGCGAGCGCTCCTTGATCTCGTCCTTCGCCACGCCCTCGTTCTGGAGCCTGACCTGGAGTTCCTGGTCGAAGTAGTCCATCTTGATCTTGGAGTGGTCCTGGTGCTGGCGCAGGTCGAAGTCGGTGCGGTGGGCGACGCCCTCGAGCTCGCCATAGCCCGGGGCGGTGAAGGGGAAGCGGTACTCGACATCGGACGTGCCCGCGCCCTCTTTCGCGTAGTGGGCGAGCTCGTCCTTGTCGTGCTCGCGGAGGATGAGGTTGTCGCCCGCGAGGCCGAGCGATTGCCACCAGTCCATGCGCCAGTCGCGCCAGAAGGCGTACCACGCCTCGGCCTCGTCGGGGTGGCAGAAGAACTCGATCTCCATCTGCTCGAACTCGCGCGAGCGGAAGGTGAAGTTGCGGGGCGTGACCTCGTTGCGGAAGGCTTTGCCTGTTTGCGCGATGCCGAAGGGCAGCTTGATGCGCATGGTGTCGATGACGTTCTTGAAGTTGATGAAGATGCCCTGGGCGGTTTCGGGGCGGAGGTAGGCCTTGTCCTTCTCCGGGTCGCCCAGCGCGCCGACGGTCGTGGAGAACATGAGGTTGAAGGGACGCGGTTCGGTGAGCGTGCCGACCTCGCCACAGTTGTGGCAAGGCACGAGGGGGCGCTCCGCGGCGTCGAGGTCCTGGTAGCTGACAAACTTGACGTGCTCATCACCGAAGTTCTTGAGCTTCTTCGCGTTGGCCGCGCGCACATCAGCGAGCGTGCCCATGCCTGAGAAATAGAGGTCCTTGCCGACCGACTCGGGGTGGAGGTGGAGGACCATCAGGTGGTCGGCGCGGGGGCGTGTCTTGCACGACCTGCAGTCGGTGGTCATGTCGTTGAAGCCCGCGGTGTGGCCCGACGCCTCCCAGACCTTCGGGTTCTGGATGATGCACGTATCGACGGGCACGATTGAGACGGGCTCGCCGTTCGGGCCGGGCCTGCCTGCGCACGGGTTCATGACGACGTCCTGCCACCAGGCGTCGCGGAGGTTCTTCTTGAGTTGTGCGCCGAGCGGGCCGTAATCCCAGAAGCCGTTGATGCCGCCGTAGATTTCGGAGGCCTGGTAGATGAATCCCCTGCGCTTGCAGAGGGCCATGATGTCGTCCATGGACTTGGTGGCGTTGTCGGTGGGTGCGGCTTCGGACATGGGGCGGGTCCTAATCGGTCGGGGTGAATGCTGGCAGCGGGGGCGATGATAGCCCCCGCGCCGCAAACGCCCATGGGCCCAGCCCGGGGCGGCTCAGTCGGGGCAGTCGCTGCCAAAGGCGACGAGCACCGCGTTGAGGTCGAGCGAGTTGACGGTGCCATCCCCGTTGACGTCCGCGTCGGGGCAGTCGCTGCCGAACGCGGCGAGGACGGTGTTGAGGTCCTGGGAGTTGATCGTGCCGTCGAAGGTCAGGTCGGCGGGGCATGTGGGAGGGACCGTCGAGCTTGTGAACTGAACGGAGTAGACGCGCCCGTTGAAGGCGGTGGGGAAGTCGGCCGCGCCGTAGACCACCCCGGTGACCGGGGGCGGCTCGTTTGTGTCGACGTAGCTCCACATGTCTTCTGTGATGCCGTAGCCGTCGAACTTCACGGAGGAGACAGAGGGTGCCTGGAACGCACCGTCGCAGTCGTAGCGGTTGTAGGTGAAGCCGATTGTGTACTGCTTGGCCTCGTCGAGCACCGCGGTGCCGACCGACACTGCGAAGGGGTAGCTGTTGACGCCCTGGTTCACGAGCTGCCGCGAGGCGCCGATCGCCACGACCTCGTAGGTGTCGGGCGCGGTGACCTCGATGAGCAGCGGCGTGACGTAGCGGGTCGAACCCGGTTGGAAGCTCACGTAGAGGGACCAGGACTGGATCTCGCCCGGCCCGCTCACGGGCTGGGTGTCGCCCCGGTAGACGACGCTGAAACCAGAAGACGAGTCCTGCAACGGACGGTTGATCACCGGGCTTCCGATGACCGTCTCAGACCCCCCACTGGCGGTTGCAAACGGCGAAGTCAACAACGCCAAGACGACGCAACGATGCAGGTTCATGTCTTCTTCCCTTCGTGAAAGCCTTGCCTGCGGTGCGGATACCCGCCCCGGCTCGGCCTTCTCTTCTCCACCCCGATTGTACTGGTGGGGCGTTCGTGGAGGGAGAGTCTTGTGGCGGGTCCGTGCGCGCGGCGTGCACGAGTCCGTGGGCGTACGGGGCGCGTTCAGGTCGTTGCGAGGGCGAGGACGCCCACCTCGCCCGAGAAGGGCGAAGGCACGTGTGCGAGGAGGTCGCTCAGGACAAGTGCCGAGGGCCGGCCGACGTAGGCGATGAACTCCAGGAAGCCGTGCGGAGCGGCCCGGCTCATCGTGATCGCCACCACCCGCCCCTGACCCAGCACGCCCGCATCGAGGACCTCCGCATCCACGATCGAGAGGGTGGCCCGGACGTCGCCATCGTGGACGAGGAGGTCCGCGGCGTCGCTCGGGGTCTCGGCGAGGAGGGTGAAGTCGGGGATGCGAGTGGGGTCGAGGGTGAGGTCGCGGACCTTGGCGGCGGCGGCGTCGGGGGAGTCGACGGCGCCCTCGAGGATGAAGACGCCCATGAGCGCCTCAGCGGGGAAGGGCTCGTTGAGTTGGGTGTCTTCGATGAGTTGCATGTGGTCGGGATCGTCAGAGGCGATCGAGAATGGCCTGGTTGCGCCGCTTGTAGATCAGGAGAGCGTTGTCACCCGAGTTGGCGAGGGCGACCCGGCGGACGGTGTCGATGAGGCGTGCCGCCTCGTTGGCGTCACCGTCCTGGTCAAGTCTACCTGCCCGCACGAGCATTGCGCGGGACAGTTGGGACCACGCCTGGTCCATCTGGAGGATGCGCGGCATGACCGCGTCGCGTGATGCTTGCGAGAGTTCGGCGAACTCAGCCTCGCTCACAATCGGGAGCATGCGCAGCTCCGCATCACCCGACTGGGCCGCCTGCAGGAGCAGGTCGATGGCGCGGTCGGGGTCGGCGGCGTCCCATGCGAGGATCGCCTGGGAGGCGTTTGGTGCGTTGGCCGCATTGGCCGCGGGGGTGGTGGGCGAGGGTGGGGGCGATGCCTGGGGGGCGGAGGCTTGCTCTGCCTGCGTGGGGGACACGGGCGGCTCGGCCGGCTCGGGAGCGCCGCCACACCCGCCGAACAGGGTCATCAGGGCGGTGAAGAGGCCCGCTACCACGTCGCGAAATCTGGTTCTCACAGCTCGTGCTCCTTGATCGTTCAATCTAGCCCACGTGGGCGCATCTGGCGTGTCCTATGTTGGGCGGGCACGGGACCGGTGCGCCTGGCGATCTGGTGTTCGCGTACCCTCTCGGATCGAATTCGCTTTCCAGGAGCCTTAAGGGACCATGACCAGCGTGAGCACCGCCGACCCATCCACGTCCTCATCGACCCGCAGCATGACCATGCGAGCACTCGTGAAACACCATGCCGGGCCCGAGCTCCAGCTCGTTGAGCGGGGCATGCCCGTGGGCTCGACAGGGATACCGGGCGAGCCGGGCCCGAACGAGGTGCTCATCCGGGTCCACAAGGCGGGCGTGTGCGGGACCGACCGCCACATCTGGGAATGGGACGATTGGGCGGCGAGCAGGGTTCCCGTGGGGATCATCACGGGGCACGAGTTTGTCGGCGTGGTCGTGAAGGCGGGCTCGGTGGTGACCAGTTGCAAGCCGGGCGATCGGGTGTCTGCGGAGGGTCACATTTCGCTCGTGCCCGACTTCAACTCGCGGACGGGCAATGCGCACATCGCGCGCGACATGAAGATCCTCGGCGTCGACATGGACGGCATCTTCGCGGACTACGCGATGATCCCCGAGTCGAACGTCTGGCCCGTGCACCCCGACATCCCGGACAACATCGCCGCGGTGTTCGACCCGCTTGGCAACGCGGTGCACACCGTGATGGAGGCGGGCGTTTCGGCGAAGAGCGTGCTCATCACGGGGACAGGGATCATCGGGCTCATGGCGGTGACGGTGGCGCGGGCGGCGGGCGCCTCGCACATCTTCGCGACCGACACCGACCCGCGCCGGCGCAAGCTCGCAAAGGAACTCGGCGCTGATGAGGCGTTCGACCCGAGCGACGACTCGTTCATGAAGGCCATCGATGCGCACACGCCCGGCGACGGGGTCGATGTGCTGCTCGAGATGTCGGGTGCGCCGCCCGCGATCGATCAGGGGTTCCGGGCGCTGCGGCATGGTGGCACGGCGGCGCTGCTGGGGATCCCGTCGCGGCCGTTCGACTTCGACCTGACGAACCACGTTGTGTTCAAGGGCGCGAAGGTGCTGGGTATCAACGGCCGACGGATGTGGGACACGTGGTACCAGATGGAAGCCATGGTGTTATCGGGCCGGCTGAAATTGGCCCCGATCATCACGCACGAGCTTCCACTCGAACAGTTTGCCAAGGCGTTCGGACTGATGCAGAGTGGTGAGGGGATCAAGGTCGTCCTCGATCTGAACGGGGCGATTGGCTAGGGCTGCGAACGGGGACACCGATGGCGCGAGGGGAACGAATCGGTGTGCCTGTCGCGGGCCTGATCGCCCTTCTGGCGGTGACCTGCGCCCGTGGTGGCGACTGCCCCGGCGACCTGGACGGCGATGGTCTCGTCACATCGACCGATCTGAACCTGATTCTTGCCTCGTTTGGTTGCACGGGCTCGGTGGGATGCTCGGGCGACGCGGATGGCGACGGCGACGTGGACACCGCCGACCTGAACTTCCTGCTCGCGACGTTCGGCGACGACTGCGACAGCCCGTGCGGGAACGGAGACGCGGTCGGGTGCTGTGCGCCGCAGGCCACGCCGGGGTGTGGCGACGAGGGGTGTTGCGAGGCGGTGTGCGCAGCGGACCCGTTGTGCTGCGCAGAGGCGTGGGACGTGTCGTGCGTCGAGCTGGCGCAGACGAGCTGCGGGTTGTGCGGGCCGGGCGCCTGCTGCCTGTCGCGCGGGGGGTGCCTCACGATCGAGGTCGACCTGTGCCTGAGCTTGTCGGGCGTGTTCCAGGGCGGCGGCGTTCAGTGCGTGGATGTGTTCTGCTCCGAGGTGCCGACCTGCGGGGTCGTGGGCGCGGGGCCCTGCTGTGCGGTGAGTTCGACCCCGTCATGCCAGGACGCCGAGTGTTGCGAGCTTGTGTGCACGGGTGACCCGTTCTGCTGTGAGCAGGCGTGGGACGAGGCGTGCGCCGACGCAGCGCTCGCGGGGTGTGCGTTCTGTGGGCAGACCTCGCGGTGGTACGTCGACTACCAGAACGGTGACGATGCCAACGATGGGCTCTCGTGGGAGAGCGCCTTCGCGACCAACACCCACCTGCTCAGCGTGCTGGCGGACTACGACGTCGCCTACTTCCGTGGGCAGTTCCGCGCCGACGATCAGGAAGAGTTCGCCGGCTACACGGGCGTGACGCTGATCGGTGACCCCGGGTACGACTTCGATGGGGAGGGGAACGCATGGGTCGGGCGGCAGGCTCTTCTGCTTGAGCCCGACGGTTGGGCGGAGGCCTTCCCCGGCGTGTACACGCAGGCGCTCGAGCCCGACCTGCCCATCCAGGGCGTCGTGCAGGATTGGGACACCACGACCCTCGCGGACATCGGGTTCCCGGAGACCCACGCGGGCCACCTGCCCGCGGCGAGTGACGAGACGCTTGCCGACGGGTGGTGGTTCTACGACGCGCCCGCAGGGTCGCTGTTTGTGCGCACGTGGGAGGGCGACCACCCATCGGGCCACGAGATCGAGTACATCCTCGATGGGCACGCCATTGCGATCATCAGCTGCGACGACTGCACGCTTCGGAACTTCGCGGGCAAGCTCGCGACGCGGTTCGGCAACGGGATCGGCGGCTACGGCATCCGCTCGCAGGCGTCGATCAATTCGACGTTCGAGGACTGCCGGGTCTACGACTCGGGCGATCATGCGGTCGGGATCGCGGGGCCCAAGTCGGTCAACAACGTGGTGCGCAGGATCGAGGCTTACGGGCAGACCCACGCGCCCGACGGGACCCGTCCATCAATCCTCTTCGTGTTCGCGGGGTTCGATATCGACGGCGGTGGTGACCGCGCGATCGACTGCTACGCCTCGCCCACTCCCCTGCTCCGCCCGGATGGCACCCCACTCTTCTCGCTCGATCAGTGGAACGGTCAGTTCGGTCTCGCGCACGGCGGCACCGACACGACGCAGGTGGACACCGAGTGGCGGCGGTGCGTGTACGACTGCCGGGCGTTCCAGGCGGTCAAGGGCGGCAACTGGGACATCAACGAACATCGGCAGGGCTTTGTAAGCGGCGCGATCAACGCCGAGGGGTTCGACCCTGAAGATCCCGACACGTACCCGACGCGGACGTACGACTGCCGGATCATCCAGGCGTACCAGTTCAGCGCGGGCGGGGCGGTGGCCCACGAGCGCCTGAGCGCATCCATCGATGCCAGTGGGCTCACGACCAGCGCTGGCGGGCTCGCGTTTCAGAACTCGAACTCGATGCAGTACTTCGACTACAGCATCATCGTGGGCTCGGTGGAGACGGGGAACACGACGTACGGCAATGCCTTCATCCGCGCCAAGACCAACGTGACGTGTGAGATCAGGGCGCGGAACTCGCTCTTCGCGATCGAGACGGACAGCGCCTTCCCGAACGCCTTGAACAAGTCAGACGGGAGTTTCGTGGCGGGCGGCAAGCCTGCGAAGGTCTTCGCCGACCGGTGCGTGTTCGTGCGCACGGGGTCACCCACCACGGAGGGCCCCCACTTCGTGAGCTTGTCGAACACTCCCGTGCTGGGGACGCACGTCGGCTTCACCGATTGCTGGTACACGGCGTTCGGCGGTGACGGCTCGCTCGCGCTTTTCGACGCGCCCCAGTTTGCCAAGGGGCTCACGCTGGACGGGCTCACCCCGATCGAGGGCGAGGAGCAGTGGTCGCGGTTTGTGGATCCGACAGGCGTGTACGCCACCGACCCCGAGTTGATCGGTGGTTGGCCCATCGAGGGCCTCGACCCGGCGCTGACCGAGCCTGGAGAGGGGAGCCCGCTGCGCTCGCCCCGCTTCAAGCTCGAGCCACGACCTGGGGCGATGGGGATCAACGGGCAGCCCGATGACGGGACCATCGGGCCGTGGCAGTATGGCGGTGTCGCACCCAGCGCAACCCGCTGAGGTCACCCGACTTAGGCCTCTGCGCATCGAAGGGGGCCCGCCGACACAAGCGCCGGCGAGCCCCTTCGATTGGAGAGAGACTTGTTGAAGGGCGGCTTTACGCACCGGGTGTGGCGGGGGTTCCGCGGTTTGTTCGATTTGGTGAGCGCGCGGCGCCTGGGGCTTGTGGCGGTAGGATTGTCGCGACGAACGCCCGAGTTCAGCGAGGAGCGCCACGATGGAACTGACACGTCGAGACTTCAATGCTGCGGCGCTCGGCGCCCTTGCCGGGCTCGGGCTGCCGTCGGTTGGGCTTGCCCAAGCGTCCCGTACTGAGTGGTTCGAGTGGGAGGAGCTTGCGAGCGGCGTGCTTGTGGCGAAGGGGCAGGGCGGGAACGCGCTCGTGCTCCACTCAGAAGCGGACGCGTTGCTCGTCGATTGCAAGAACATCGGGTACGCGGATGCGCTCGTGCGCGAGGCGGCATCGCGCAAGGCGCGCCCGACGATGGTCGTGAACACGCACCACCACGCGGACCACACGGGCGGCAACCATGTGTTCCTCGACGCGGGGCTGCCCGTGTGGGCGCACGAGGCGGCGCTGCCTCGGATCGCGGCCCAGGTCGATTCGTACCGCGACCGCCTCCGCTCCGCGATGCAGCGCCTGCCCAGGGCCCTGACCGAGGCGGTCCGCGCGACGCGGGAGGACATCGAACGCCACCTTGGCGAGATGGAGTCGTGGGGCGAGGCCGACTTCCGCCCCAGCCAGTCGTACGCGGGACAGAAGGTGTTCCTTGTCGGGGGGCAGCGTGTTGAACTGCACACCGCGACGCCCGCGCACACCGACAACGACACGTTCGTCTGGCTCCCCTCGCTCAACGTGCTCCACACGGGCGATCTCGTGTTCAACGGGCTCAACCCGTACATCGACGTGGGCGCCGGCGCGACGACGCGTGGGTGGGACAAGGCGCTCGACACCATGCTCGCGACGACCAACCCGCTCACCAAGGTCGTCCCGGGGCACGGGCCCGTGGGCGGGCCCGAGGTCCTCGAGAACCAGAAGGCGTACTTCGCGACGCTCCGCAAGGCGGTGAAGGAGGCGGTCGCGGGCGGCGCGGACCGGGACGCGGTCGTCGCGCTCCGCCCCGAGGGCACGGCATCGCTCGGGCGTGAGCGGGGGCTGGCGGACAACCTGGGGATCGTGTTCGACGAGCTGCAAGCGGAGTAGTGTCGGGGGCGCGGTCCCGACATTCGCGGGTGGGGAGCCTAGTGTGCCACGCGGCGGTGAGTGTGCCGCGTGGGAGGCGAGCCACCGATGGCATTTGGCAAGGACGAGGCCCGAGAGGCGCTGCGCACGATCAAGGACTCGGGGTCGGGCAAGGACCTGGTCGAGATCGGCGCGGTCAAGAAAGTCGCGGCGTGCGATGGCTACATCAAGCTGACGATCGGGGCGCAGGCTTCCGAGCAACTGCGTGCCGCGCTGCGCTCGGCGGTTGAGTCGGCGGTCAGGCGGGCGGCGGACAGCGCGGGCGAAGCGGTGCAGGAGGTCTTTGTCGAGTTCGTGATGCCCGATGCGGAGGTTGCGGGCGGGGAGAAGACCGCTTCGCACGACGCGGAGGTCGCGATGAAGCAGGCGGCCTCGTCGAAGACCACGTCTCAGGGTGAGGCGCGGGCGGGTGACTCGGCCCTGCCCGGCGTGCAGCACATCATCGCGGTGGGTGCGGGCAAGGGCGGCGTGGGCAAGTCCACGATCTCCGTGAACCTCGCCATGGCGCTGGCGCGGAAGGGGCACGCGGTTGGTGTGCTCGACGCGGACATCTACGGGCCGTCAGCGCCGACGCTCCTCGGCCTGCACGACATCGACACGCAGGTCCACCAGGGCATGCTTCAGCCGTTCACCGCCCACGGGCTGAAGGCGATGACGATCGGCAAGCTCGTCGACCCCGAGAAGCCGCTCATCTGGCGCGGTCCGATGGCGCACGGGGCGTTCAAACAGCTCACGGAGCAGACGGCGTGGGGCGAGCTTGACTACCTGATCATCGACCTCCCGCCCGGCACGGGCGATGTGCCACTCTCCATGGCCCAGATGCTCAACCTCGACGGCGCGGTGATCGTGTGCACGCCTCAGCGGGTCGCGCAGGACGACGCGGTGCGGGCCGCACGGATGTTCCAGCAGCTCCAAGTGCCGATCCTGGGCGTGGTCGAGAACATGTCGTTCTTCATCGGGGACGATGGCAAGACCTACGACATCTTTGGGCGTGGTGGGGCCGAGCAGATGGCCCAGCGGATGGGGCTGCCCTTCCTTGGGGCGGTGCCCATCAACATGAAGCTCCGCGAGCACTCGGACTCGGGTGAGCCCGCGCGGAACTTCGGCGAAGCGGGGGAGGCTATCCAGAGCGCGTTCGAGGCGCTGGGTGAGCGGGTCGAGCAGGAGGTCGCGCTGAGCGGCATGCGGGGCGGAGGGGCGCCGACCCTCACCGTGAGCTGACCGGCGGGGCGTGCAGATTTTTTTCATCGGCGGGGCAAACGGCGGGGACAAGACTGCGCGGGGTCTGTATATGTAGCGCGCCCGGCGCGTCGCCGGCATGGAGGTTTCGCCATGGCAAAGAAAGCCACGAAGAAGTCCGCGAAGAAGAAGTCGGCCAGGAAGACTGCGAAAAAGGCCGCAAGGCGTCCCGCCTCGAAGAAGCGCACCGCCAAGAAGTCGGTGACCAAGAAGGCCACCCGGAAGACGTCGCGGAAGAAGGCCACCCGCAAGAAGACCGCGAAGAAGGCCACGGCCAAGAAGGCGGCCAAGCGGGTTGGCAAGAAGAGGGCCGCGAAGAAGGCCACCGCCGCCAAGGCCACCAAGAAGAAGGCGAAGAAGAAGGCCCGTCGGAAGTCGTCACGCAGGCGTGCGTCGTCGCTCGCGGCGGCGGCGGGCACCGCGGAGGGTGGCAGTATGGGGCCCCGCCCGGTCCTGACCGGTCGGGGCCCAACCCCTGCGCAGATCGGGAACGATCTGGTCGCGATGGTCCGTGCGGGGCGGCCCGAAGCGGAGGTCTGGGACAAGTGGTTCTCCGACGACTTCGTCTCGATCGAGGGCAGCGGGCAGGCGTGGCACGGGCGGTCGGCGGTCGAAGAGAAGTGCAAGGCGTTCTACGAGCAGAACATCGTCCACTCGGTGCAGATCGAGGGGCCGCTCGTGGGCGCGACGGGCTTCGCGGTCCGGTACATGGTTGACATGCAGAACAAGACCACGGCGCTGCGTATGCCCATGAGCGAGGTCGGCGTGTACACCGTGCGGGACGGGAAGGTCGTTCAGGAAGAGTTCATGTACGCGGGCTGACTGGCCCGCCTCGAGAGTGTCGTTCCCGGCGAGCCGGGGCGTGCCGCACCGGAGACCGGGGCGGCATGTCCCGGCTCGCTTGCTCCTTGCGGTGAACAGGCCAGCTACTCCCGCTCGCCCACGTAGACGACCACGTCGCTCTTGCCCACGTCCTCCGGGCGCAGGGTCTGCGAGCGGGCGGCGGCGACGCTCACCACGAGGACGTCGGCAGCGGGCAGGCGCTCCTTCAGGCGGGCGAGCGTGCCGCCCTCGAAGTCGACATGGAACTGCCCGATGACGAGCGTGGTGGGCGTGTGCCCCGCTTCGATGAGGTCCGCGACGGAGTCGGCCATGGTCGCGTCCCACACGCTTTGCGAGCGGAAGATCGAGGCGAGCGACTCATCGGCGTAGAGGTCATCGAGGGAGCGCTCGGCGGCCGAGTCGTCGCCGTGGCCCGCCATGCCGCCCATGAGTTCGAAGAAGCGCTTCTTGTAGGGGCCATCGGGGAGGGAGTCGGGGATGACGAACTGCGAGCGCTGGCGGTCGTTGAGGGCTTCGAGGTACGGGTAACCCTCGAGGCGGGCCAGGCGGACGTAGCGGCGTGGGGCGTTGGCCGCGACGATGGGGATGCCCGCCTCCTTCGCGGCTTCGAGCATGTCGCGGTGGCCCACGTAGTTGCTCTCCGTGCGCCGGGTCCGCTCCCTGAACGTGTCCTCGTCGATGATGCCCGCGACATAGTCGTCGATGGCGAGCTGGTCGTCGCGCTCGAAGAACTCGAAGGCGATGGCGCCCTCGCCCGGGCGGGCGGCGAGCATGTCCTCGAAGAGAGCGGCGGCCATGGGCAGGCCCATGGGGTGGCCGTGCTGCTCACCGATGAGCACGGCGTCTGCGCGGGCGGCGCGATCGACGAGGTCGTGCCACGCGATGGGGGTTCCTGATGTGCCTTCGAGGACAGGCTGGGCACGGGGGTCGGTGGGCCAGGACGTGACGGGGTCAGGGGGAGGAGCGCCTGGCTCGGTTTGGTCGGGCTCGACCGGGCGCGGCGGGGCGTCGATCGGCGTGGAGGGGTAGGTCGTGCACGCCGTGAGCGTGGCGAGTCCGAGGAACAGTGGGAGCGTTGTGCGCGGGGTTGTCATGTGGCGATGGTCGCCCCGTATGCGGGAGGGGTCAACTTGGCGCACGCCATCCGCTTGGGTGGATCCCCACCCCGCCGGCGGCGGGGGAGGGAGCAGGGTTCGGAACCGTGACCGTGCTAGGCGCCGACGATGTGGTCGCGCTTGCCCGATACGCCACGCAGCGCGCCGCGCGAGTCGACGATGAGCTTCGCGTTGTCCGCGATCATCTGCCAGTCGTACGCGGCGTGGTGGGTGGAGACGAGGACCGCGTCGTAGGACGCGATCGACTGCGGCGTGAGGTCGACGGACTCCATCTGGAGGTCGTAGTCGCGCTTCTTGGGGGCGGTGGGGACGTGGGGATCGTTGTAGTCGACGATGGCGCCCTGGTGCTGGAGCAGTTCGATCAGCTCGAAGCTCGGGCTCTCGCGGGTGTCATCGACGTCGGGCTTGTAGGCGAGGCCCAGGACGAGGATGCGTGCGCCCTTGACCGACTTCTCGCGGTCGTTGAGCGCGCCCGCGAGGCGCGAGATGACGAACCTGGGCATGGCGTGGTTGATCTCGCCGGCGAGTTCGATGAAGCGTGTGGTCAGGCCGTACTCCTTGGCCTTCCATGTGAGGTAGTAGGGGTCGATGGGGATGCAGTGCCCGCCCAGGCCCGGGCCGGGGTAGAACGGCTGGAAGCCGAAGGGCTTGGTCGCGGCGGCGTTGACCACATCGAAGATGTCGATGCCCATCTCGGTGAAGACGGTCTTCATCTCGTTGACCATCGCGATGTTGACGGCGCGGTAGATGTTCTCGAGGAGCTTGGCGGCCTCGGCGACCTCGGCGTTCTCGACGTGGATCACCTGGCCAATCGCGCTGGCGTAGAGCTTGTGGGCCAGGCGCCCCGACTCGGGGTCGATGCCGCCCACGAGCTTGGGGATCGATTGGGTGTTGTGGTCCTTGCGCCCCGGGTCCTCGCGTTCGGGGGAGTAGGCGAGGTAGAAGTCCTTGCCGCACTTGAGCCCGCCCGCCTCAAGGCGTGGGAGCATGACCTCGCGCGTGGTGCGCGGGTAGGTGGTGGACTCGAGGGAGACGAGTTGGCCCGGGCGGAGGGTCTTGGCGATGTCCTCTGTTGTGCGCTCGACGTACGAGAGGTCGGGTTCGAGGTGAGCGCCCAGGGGGGTGGGCACGCACGAGATGACCGCATCGGGCTCGCCAAGGCGCGAGAAATCGGTCGTGGGGTTGAAGCGGTCCGAGCCCGCGAGGTCGGAGACGTAGCCCTCGCCCAGGTGCTTGAGGTAGTTCTTGCCCGCGTTGAGGTCGTCGATCTTCTGTTGATCGACGTCGAACCCGAGGACGGGGAAGCCGGCGTCGAAGAAGGCCTTGGCGAGCGGGAGGCCGACGTAGCCGAGCCCGATGACGCCGATGAGGGCGCTGCGAGAGTCGATGGCGGATTCGAGGCTCACGTTGGGCTCCGTTCTTGGTCGGTGGGGAGGGGGCGCGAATCGTTGGGGGAGGCGGCGATGCGGTCAAGGAGGCCCGCGAGGGTGTCCGCGTGTCGCTGCATGGAGTATCGGGCGATCACGCCCTCCGCTTCGGGCGGGTCGCCCTTGGCGCGGTCGGCGAGCGATTCACGCAGCGCCTGGACGAGCGCCTGCGGGGTCGGGCGGTCGAGCACCCTTGCATAGGGGACCCCGCGCAGGAGCCTGCGGTCGGGTCGGGTGGGGTTGATGACAATGAGGGGCCTGCGGGCTGCGATGTACTCGTAGAGCTTGCTGGAGACGCCGATGGTGCCCGAGCGTTGGGGCGCGAGGGCGGCGACGAGGACATCGGCGCCCGCGACGAGTGCGCGGGCCCGGTCGTGGCTCACACGCCCCTCGAAGGCTGCTCGCTCGCCGAGGAGATCCCGCACCTCCCCACCGCTCTCGGGCTCGCGTCCGGCGTGGCGGAGTTCGGCGTCGACGCCATCCTCGTGGCGGAGCGTCAGGATGGCCTGGGCGATCGCGACGGCCTGCTCGTCGCCCAGGTGGCCCACAGCACGGATCGACGGTACGCCCTGCGGTGAAGCCTCCGGCGTGATGGAGCCCGACGCGAGGTCGGGCGGGCAGAAGTGCGGGAGGAAGTGGCAACGGTCGCGAGCGGCGGGGTAGCGGAGGCGGGCCCAGCGCTGGTGCATCTCGATCGCGTGGGTAACCGCATCGGCGTGGGCGTAGACCTGGGCCTCGAACCTGAGATGGAGCTTCGCGAGGGGGGCGAGCGGGCCGCGCGGGAGGAAGCGGTCATCCATGAGGTGGGGGTCGCGGAAGTCGGCGAGCCAGGGGACGCCCGTCTCGCGGCGGAGCGTGAGGCCCGCAGCATGGATCGAGTGGGGCGGGCCCGTGGTGACGATCACATCGGGGGCGACCTCGCGGACGAGCGAGCGGAGCATCGGCGCACGCTTGCGCCAGAAGACGATCGACGGGTCGGGCACGAACACCTGAGGCGGGAGGAGACCCTTCGCGCGTTGCTTGAGCGTGGGCGGGCCTGCCTTGGCTGCCAGGCCGTCCGCGTGGGGGGCCAGGGGGTGGAGGACGACATCGGGGTGGACCTCGCGCGCGAATGCGTCGGGGTCCAGTTGGCGGCCCGGGCTTCGCGGCGCGACGTGGGGCGTCCACCCGCGCGCGGGGAGGAGCCTGGCCCAGTTGGTCGCGCGGACCGATGCGACCGCGGGGTAGGGGTAGAACGCCGGGCAGATGAGGAGGACGCGCGGGCTCACGACGACCCCGCCGCCCCCTCGAGCCCGAGCACCGCCATGACCTCTCGCCACGCGGCATCGACCTGCGGGCGCATCTCCGCCTTGGCGTTGGAGATGACGCCCGCGAAGCGCTCGCGCGTGTCGGGGTCGCAGAGCTGGTCGGTGAGGGAGAGGAGGTGGTCGATGTCGTCCGAGGCACGGTGCTGGAGTTCGGGGACGTGGAAGTCGGCGGCGAGCGCCTCGTACTTGTGGGCCCACCCAAGCGCAACGCCCGGCACACCCGACGAGAGCGCAGCGACGATCGAATGGAATCGCGACCCGACCAGGAACCGTGCCCGCGCGATGAAGGCCTTGAGGACGAAGGGGTCGGCGTGGTGGAACAGCTCGCCCTTGCCGTGGAGTGCGCCGAGGAGGCGCTTGGCGAGTTCGGTGTCGCCCGGGTCCGCGGAGTGGACGACGACCATGGGCTTGATGCCGCGCTCGAGCATGCGGTTGGCGACCGCGGTGAGGCGGTCGAGGTACGAATCGCCCCACTCGGCACCGCCTTGGTCGAGCATGCGTTCGTTGGGGACGATGCACGCGTAGGGGCCATCGACGGGCGGGAGGTCGGTCTCGACGGGTGGGCTGAAGATGGTGATGTCGGGGCATTGGCGGAGGCGCGGGTCGTCACCGATGAGGGCGTGGACCGCGTCGTAGGACGGTCGCTCGCGCGCGAAGATGAGCTTGGCGCTCTCGATGAGGCGGAGGAACTGCGAGCGGACCTCGGGCTTCTCGAACGGGCCGAACATCTGGGGCATGAGGACGACGGGGTTGCCCCGTCGTGCGTGAGCCCTGGCGCGGTCGGCGCCGTTGCGGATTCGGAGGGGGCTGAAGGCGTCGCCATAGGCGTAGCCGGAGAGGTCGACGAGGGCGTTGCAGTCGGCGCGTCGGACGAGCCCACAGAGGGGGCCCACGCCGGGCGGGAGGAGGGTCGCGCGGAAGATCGCTTCGCGGAGGATGGGGAGCTTGTGCATGTAGCGCCGCCACCCGCCCGGGTAGAGCGAGACCGCAGGGAAGATGTGGGAGATCCGCTCGGCGGCGCGGCGCTCGTAGAGCGCATCGTTTGTGGGCTCGACCGCGACGCGCACGTCGGGATCGGCGGCCCGGATGCGCGCCAGGGTGGTGCGGAGCATGAGCTCCGCGCCCTTGTTGCCAAAGCCAGCGCCCGTGATCTCGATGGTCATCGTTGGTTGTAGCTCCGGATCTCGTCGAGGACCTTTTTCTGTGAGTGCGGCACCATGCCCTCTGGATCGGGGTAGCCCGCGGACATGCACATGATGACGCGCTCGTCGGGGGCGAGCCCGATCGCCTTGGTCATCATGCGCTCGCGCGAGGCGATGTCGGGCCAGTTGATCGAGCACGTCGCGACACCCTGCACCTCGAGGGCGAACTCGAGGGCCATCGCGGCGAGGGATGCGTCGATATAGATGATGTGTCGGTCGCGGTTGTAGGGGTAGGCGACCAGCTTGCCCACGATCACGATGAAGACGGGGAACTGGTGGTTGAATCCGCTCGTGCCCATGGGGATCTTGCCCAGCTCGGCGCAGGTGTCAGGGTCGTCGTAGATGCGAAACTCGAAGGGCTGGCGGTTGCAGGCGCTGGGCGAGTAGGCGGCGACCTCGACCGCCCTGTCGATGACCTCGCGCGGGACGGGGCGGCCGTCGTACCAGCGAACGCTCCGCCTGCGCTTCGCGAGTTCGAGCATGTGGTCGATGGTGATGGGCAGCGGCGTGAGGTCGCGCTTGTAGGGCGCGCTCTGGCCGGGCGTGTACGACGAGGCGGCCAGGGCCCGCTCGAAGGCGGCCCGCGCCTTGTCGACACCCTCGTCGAGCCCGGGGCGGACGGCGTCGAAGTAACGCGTGAGGACATCGCCCGCCCATTGGAGGAGTTCGGGCACGCCGCACGCCGAGCCCTCGCGCCCGAGCGCCACCGCGGCGGCGAATGACTCGGCGGTCTCGGCGATGTAGTCGCGGGCGAAGACATCGCGGCGCGGGCGGCTGATCAGGCCCTTCTCAAGTCGGTGGACGTTGCGGCGGAGGCGGTAGACGAGGCCCGTGCGCACGCCGCCCTGGAGGCGTGTGCGGTAGGCGAGGCGCCCGGCGATCACGGCGCGGTGCTCGTTCTCGAAGTCGCGGTCGAAGCAGTAGTAGAGGTTCGAGAGGTAGGGGAAGCGCACGGCGAGGGCCTGCGCACGCGGGCGGACCACGTCGCGCGCCCTTCTCACCACCGACCTTGCGAGCTGCTTTGGCACTACGTGAGCCTCCGTGGACGGAACCGCTCGGGGACGACTGAGAGCAACGTCCTGAACACGTCGACCTTAGAGGTCCGATCCCAGACGAGCAGCCCGAGCAGGTAGACGGTTCCGCCGATCAAAGTCGCAAGGATCAGCCGGATCAGGTGCTGATCGGCTGGCACAGCGCGGACCACCACCCAGGATGCCACGATCGCGATCGCCGAGGCGAGCATCGGGACAAAGGTCCGCGCGTAGAGCTCCGAGACTGGCGCACTCACGAACCGAGCGATGAGCGGGTAACGGATCGTCTGAGCCGCGAGCCCAACGGCCGCGAGTGTCCAGGCGACGCCGGGCAAGCCGGCGCCCTTGGCCATAGGCACAAGCAGCACCACGAACATGACGAGCATGACCGCGTGATAGTACAAGACCCACATGGGCTTGCCGACTGCGAAGAACACGCTCGCGGTTGCTCCGCCCATCGCCCGGCAGGCACCCCAGACCGCCATCAGCGGAATGATGGCGCCGAGTTCGGCCCAGGACCCGCCAAGCACGAGTGAGACGAAGTCCGCCGCGCCCACGATAATCAGCGTGGCCACCCCGACCACCACGGTCGAGACGACGAGGAACGATCGCAAGAAGGCCGAGCGCAGGCGCGCTGGATCATCCTGCATACGGGAGTAGGCGGGAAACACCACGCGGCCCACGACCGTGTTGATCTCGAGCATGGGGAGTACCGCGAGCATGGTGGCGAGCGTGTAGATGCCCATCTCTGCGGTGCTCAGCATCCGACCCACTACAAAGTCGGCGCCGCGCGTGACGAGCAGCGTCACGACGCCCGTGGCGAAGACCCATGCGCCAAAGCTCAACAGC
This sequence comes from Phycisphaerales bacterium, assembly GCA_965228605.1. Classification (GTDB taxonomy): domain Bacteria; phylum Planctomycetota; class Phycisphaerae; order Phycisphaerales; family UBA1924. The sequence goes on along the minus strand of OZ245825.1, from coordinate 450,281 downwards.
TCTCTGAAACGCGCGGTGGACCACCCTGGCCGCCATGATTCCCTCGCGAGCAGGAAGGAAAGCACCACGATCGCCACCACGCCCGCTACCTTGCCCCACACCAGGGCCATCACTCCGGGGCTTACGATGAGCCACGCGATCGTGACCGCGAAGTCGAGCACGGGTGCGCCGGCTTCGATCAGCACGGCCCGCCCCAGTTTGACCCGGCGATCAAACTCGATGATGGCGATATTTGTGAAGCCGCGGATCAGCGGGACCAGGGCGAACGCCCGGAGCACCGGGGTCGCGCTGGGCTCTCGGAACCACTCCGCGATCCAAGGGGCCGTGAAGAACAGAGCGACGGCCAGCACACCCCCACGGACCGCCTGGAAGGTAAACACAGTCCCGTAGTGCTCGCGCACCTCGTCTCGGCGCTGGATGAGCGCCTTCCGCAGTCCAAACTGACTGAAGGTCTCGAGCGTGAACAGGACGAGGAGGCCAATCCCGATGACGCCCGTGCTTGTCTCTCCGCAGATCCTGGAGAAGATCAGCAACTGAACAGCGCCGAGCAGACGGGCACCGACACGCAGGCCCGCCAGCATCGCTGCGCTCGACACCGCCCGCGCCCCGTACCGCTCGGCGGGAGCTCCCCCCTCGGGGTCTGGCCCTTTGGGTTCGTCGCCATCTGGGGATGGGCTACTGGTCATGCCCCGTAAACTCCGGCATCGCGTGGCCCGCGTCGCGTAGCGTCTTCTCACGAGATGCCAGCTCGAGGTCGTGCTCCACCATCATGTCGACGAGCTGCTCGAGCGACGTGGTCGGCACCCATCCGAGCTTCTCCTTGGCCTTCGATGGGTCGCCCAGAAGGAGGTCGACCTCCGCCGGGCGGAGGTAGCGCGGGTCGAACTCGACGTGCTCGTCCATGTTGAGCCCGGCACGCTGGAAGGCCATCTCGCAGAACTCGCGGACGGAGTAGGTCTTGCCCGTGGCGACGACGTAATCGTCGGGTTCGTCCTGTTGGAGCATGCGCCACATCATCTCGACGTAGTCGCCCGCGAAGCCCCAGTCGCGCTTGGAGTCGAGGTTGCCCAGGTAGAGCTTGTCCTGCATGCCGAGCTTGATGCGTCCGACGGCGCGGGTGATCTTGCGCGTGACGAAGGTCTCGCCTCGGCGGGGCGACTCGTGGTTGAAGAGGATGCCCGAGGAGGCGTGCATGTTGTACGACTCGCGGTAGTTGACCGTGAGCCAGTGGGCCATGACCTTCGCGCACGAGTACGGCGAGCGCGGGTAGAAGGGCGTGGTCTCGGACTGGGGCGTCTCGAGCACCTTGCCGAACATCTCGCTCGATGACGCCTGGTAGTAGCGGACCTCGTGGCCCGTCTTGTCGCGGTACTCGCGGACGGCTTCGAGGAGCTTCATCGCGCCCATCGCGACGGTCTCGGTGGTGTAGACGGGCATGTCGAAGGACACGCGGACGTGGGACTGGGCGGCGAGGTTGTAGACCTCGTCGGGCTTGACCGCCTCGACGATCTTGGAGACGACGTTGGCGTCGCAGAGGTCGCCGTAGTGGAGCTTGAGGCGGGCGCCGCGGATGTGGGGGTCGAGGTAGAGGTGGTCGATGCGTTCGGTGTTGAAGGATGAGGCGCGGCGGATGACGCCGTGGACCTCGTAGCCCTTGTCGAGGAGGAGTTCGGCGAGGTAGGAGCCGTCCTGGCCCGTGATGCCCGTGATGAGGGCCCGCTTGATGTCGCCCATGATGGTCTCCGAGGCGTTTGGGGGTTGTGGCGAGCGGCGTGTGGGCGCGCACTGTAGCCGGGATGGGTGAGAGGGTGGGTACGCCGGGGGCGTGCCGAGGGTTCTGCATCGGTCGATCGGGGGGTGGGGCTTCCGTGGGGGGGGCAGAACCGCTTGCCCAAGGGACCGCGGGCACGAGCGGGCTATCCTTGCGGCCACGCGGGCCCCGTTCGGGGGGCCCTCGATCGCCCCCAAGGAGTGTGAGCCGGCATGTCAACCATCAAGCGGATCCTGGTGACGGGCGGGGCGGGCTTCCTTGGCTCGCACCTGTGCGAGCGGCTCGTCGAGCGGGGCCACGATGTCATCTGCGTGGACAATTTCTTCACGAGCCAGAAGTCCAACGTCGACCACCTCCTCGATTCCCACAACTTCGAGCTGATCCGCCACGACGTCGTCCACCCGTTCTGGCTCGAGGTGGATGAGATCTACAACCTCGCGTGCCCCGCGGCCCCGGGCCACTACCAGTACAACCCGATCAAGACCATGAAGACGTCGGTCATGGGGGCGATCAACGTGCTCGGGATGGCCAAGCGGTGCCGGGCCCGCGTACTCCAGGCGTCGACGAGCGAGGTGTATGGCGACCCGGAGGTGCACCCCCAGCCCGAGAGCTACCGCGGCGCGGTGAACCCGATCGGGCCACGTGCCTGCTACGACGAGGGCAAGCGTGCCGCGGAGACGATCTTCGCCGACTACCACCGCATGCACCAGATCGACATCCGGATCGCGCGCATTTTCAACACGTACGGGCCGCGTATGCACCCGTTCGACGGGCGCGTGGTGTCCAACTTCATCCGCCAGTGCCTCAAGAACGACGACATCACGATCTTCGGTGAGGGCGAGCAGACCCGCTCGTTCTGCTACCGCGACGACCTGGTCGAGGGGCTCATCCGCCTGATGGAGAGCGACGAGTACGTCGGGCCTGTCAACCTGGGCAACCCGCACGAGATGACGATCAGGGAGATCGCAGAGGAGATCAGGGAACTGACGGGCTCGACATCGCAGTTCATCAAGAAGCCCATGCCCGCGGACGACCCGGCACGGCGCGAGCCCGACATCGCCCTCGCCAAGCGGGCGCTGTCGTGGGAGCCCACGACGGAGCTGCGCGACGGGCTCGGCAAGACGATCGAGTGGTTCAAGGGGATCGACCTGGGCCACTACCGGGCGCCGACGCCGAACTACTAGACCGATGGGCGGACGCTCTCTGACAGTCAGGCCACTCCGTCCGACCGATGCACCCGCCTGGCGCGCCATGCGGGAGCGGCTCGGCCCGGATTGGCTCGTCGACGACTTTGGCACGCTGGTCAACGAATACCTGACCAAAGCGACCATCCAGGGGCTGCCCCACTCCGTCGTGCTCGCGTGTGAGGGCGACGGGAGTGTGGTCGGCTTTGCGGAGGTCTCGCTCCGCGCGATTGCGGAGGGATGCCTGACATCGCCCGTCGGCTATGTGGAGGGTGGTACGTCGACGAGGCGGCACGGGGACGCGGTGTGGGGCGGGCGTTGATTGCCGCGTGCGCCGAGTGGGCGCGGTCTCGTGGGTGCACGGAACTCGCGTCGGACGCGGAACTCGCGAACGGCGTCAGCCTGCGTGCGCATGAAGCCCTCGGCTTCGAGGGCGTGTGCGATATCCGGTGCTTCAGGATGGACCTGGGCTAGCGTTGGGCGATCTTGCGCGGGTAGCCCGCGAGGTACCAGTACATGTCGATCACGCCGTAGTTCTGTGCGAGGGCGACGCCATCGACCTCCCACTGGGCGTTCTTGTCGAGGTCGTCGAGCGAGAACGAGGTGTAGCCCGGGTGCATCCTGACGCCCCACATGGTGCCCGCGATGCGCCACCCGGGCATGCCGCTATCGCTCACGTCCTCGCCCGAGTGCTCGATCAGGAAGAGCCGGCGCTCGGGCGAACGGAATCGATCGTGCATCATCCCGCGGAGGAAGTCGTCGGCCTGGGTATCGCGTAGCACGCCCGTGGGCGGCGGTGCATCCCCGGCGGGATCGGGGCATGCGCCGGACGAGCAGCAGCCGGCGAGCAGGGCGAGGGCGGGGATCAGCGGGACAAGCATCGTGCGCATGCGGCGGGTCTCCGGCGTGGTGGGTGGGTCATCACCCGTCTACCACTGCCGGGGCCGCACGATGCATGAGGTCGGGGTGTTCCACCGGTGCGACATCAGCGGTGCGGGACCTCGTCGTCGAACGACTCGACGTGGAAGGCCGTCTCGTCGAGGTGGTCGGGTTCGAGCTTGTGGCGGCGGATCATGCGCACGCACGCGTTCCAGCGGAGGACCGCCTCGTCGGTGTCGCCCGTGGAGAGGGGGATCGCTCGCTCGAAGTGCGCCATCGCGTCTGCCACCTTCGTGTGCACCGCATCGCCCGAGTAGCCCGCGGCGAGGAGGGCCTTGGCAGCGCGCTCCTCGATGACGCCCGCGTAGTACGCCCGACCATACTCCGAACTGATCTGGTCGAGCAGGGCGCGGGCCTCGGCTGAGAACAGGCGGTAGTCGCGCGGGAACATGTCGGTGAGCGCGAGCAGGAGGGTCTCGATCGCTTCCTGGTGCGCGGGCTCGATCGCGAGGACGTCCCTGCAGATGCTCTCGGCTTCCGCGGGCTCGTTGAGCAGGCGGTATCGGCGGGCCCGCTCGAGCGCTTCGGGGACCGCCTGCGGGCGGATCTTCTTCAGGTCCATGGCGTGCTCCTTGCGCTGCTCGCTGGGCAGCGGCACACGGGTCAGTCCTTCTTTGGACGGAAGATGCGGAACAGTCTGGTCAGGGGATCGTAGAACTCGTCCACCACCCGCTCCTTGAGCGGGATGATCGCGTTGTCGGTGATCGTGATGTGCTCGGGGCAGACCTTGGTGCAGCACTTGGTGATGTTGCAATAGCCGATGTTGTCCCGCTCGCGGAGGTCGGCGATCCGGTTGTCGGTGTCGAGCGGGTGCATGTCGAGGGCCGCGGCGTAGACGAAGTGGCGCGGCCCGGCGAACTCATCGTGCTTGTGGTGGTCGCGCAGCACGTGGCACACGTCCTGGCACAGGAAGCACTCGATGCACTTGCGGAACTCCTGCACGCGCTCTACGTCCGCCTGCTGCATGCGCCACGTGCCATCGGGCGCATCGGGCTTGCGCGGCTTGAACTTGCGGATCCTCTTCTTGACCTTGTAGTTCCACGACACATCCGTCACCAGGTCGCGCAGGTGAGGGAACGAGCGCATCGGCTCGACGGTGACGGGCTGATCCAGATCGAGGTCGCTCAGGCGGGTCATGCACATGAGGCGCGGCTTGCCGTTGACCTCCGCAGAACACGACCCGCACTTGCCCGCCTTGCAGTTCCACCTGCACGCGAGGTCGGGCGCGGACTCTGCCTGGATCTGGTGCACCGCGTCGAGCACCACCATACCCTGGGTGACCTGGGTCGTGTAGTCGCGCAGTTCTGTGGTGCCCTCGCCACGGGAGATGCGGAACGTGACGGTCTTGCTCGTTGCCATCAGCCCATCTCCTTGATGATCGCGGCGAGTTCGTCGGGCATGGGCGTGATGGGCTCGCGCCGGAGCGCCATCGAGCCGTCCTCCGCCTTGCTGACGATCGTGTTGTGCCCGGCGTGGGCTTCGTCTTTCGCGGGATAGTCCTCGCGGAAGTGGGCCCCCCTGCTCTCTCGCCGATCGATGCCGCAACGCGCGACCGCCTCGGACACGCAGAGTAGGTTGTTCAGGTCCATGACGGTGTGCCACGAGGGGTTGTACTCGCGATTGCCGGTCGCCATTGCCTTCGCGGCACGCCCGCGCAGCTGCGCGATGCCGTCGATCGCCTTGGCCATGTCGGCCTCATTGCGCACGATGCCGACGTTGGCCTGCATCATGTCCTGGAGGTCGTGCTGGACCTCGTATGGGTTCTCGGTGCGCGAGCCGTCGAACGGGGCGAGCACGTCGTTGATCGCCCCTTCCACCGCCTCGTCGGGGATTGTGGAGCCCGCATTCTCTTTGGCGAACTTCGCCGCGTGCTCACCAGCGCGCTTGCCGAACACGATCAGGTCCGACAGCGAGTTGCCGCCGAGGCGATTCGCGCCGTGCAGGCCCGCGCCGACCTCGCCTGCAGCAAACAAGCCGGGCACGCGCGACATCTGCGTGTCGCCGTCCACCTTCACGCCGCCCATCACGTAGTGCGTCGTCGGGCCGACCTCCATCGGTTCCTTCGTGATATCGACGCCCGCGAGTTCCTTGAACTGGTGGTACATCGAGGGCAGCTTCTTCTTGATGTGCTCCTCGGCGTTCGACATCTTCTCTTTGATCCACGCGATATCGAGGAACACGCCGCCGTGCGGGCTGCCGCGTCCTTCGCGGACCTCACGGACGATGCATCGGGCGACGTGGTCGCGCGTGAGTAGTTCGGGCGGGCGGTTGGCATTCTTGTCGCCGGTCACGTAGCGCCAACCCTCCTCTTCATCGGTCGCGGTCTGCCCCTTGTACAGGTCGGGGATGTCGTCGAACATGAAGCGCCGGCCCTCGGAGTTGCGCAAGACGCCGCCCTCGCCACGCACACCCTCCGTCACCAAGATGCCCTTCACGCTGGGCGGCCACACCATGCCCGTCGGGTGGAACTGCACGAACTCCATATCGAGCAGCTCGGCGCCCGCGTCGTAGGCCAGCGCGTGGCCATCGCCCGTGTACTCCCACGAGTTAGAGGTGATCTTGAACGCGCGCCCGATGCCGCCCGTCGCGAGCACGACCGCGCCCGCCCGGAACACGCGGAAGCGCCCGCGCTCGCGGTCGTAGCCGAACGCGCCACACACGCGATCACCGTCCTTGAGCAGGCGTGTGATGGTGTGCTCCATGTAGACCTCGATGCCCTGGTGGATGCCGTGGTCCTGGAGGGTGCGGATGAGCTCGAGGCCCGTGCGGTCGCCGACGTGCGCCAGGCGCGGGTAGCGGTGGCCGCCGAAGTTGCGTTGGAGGATGCGCCCGTCCTTGGTGCGGTCGAAGACTGCGCCCCACGCCTCGAGCTCGCGGACGCGCTCGGGCGCTTCCTTCGCGTGCAGCTCCGCGCAGCGCCAGTTGTTGAGGTACTGCCCGCCGCGCATGGTGTCCGAGAAGTGGACGCGCCAGTTGTCGCGGTCGTCGACGTTGGCCATCGCCGCCGCCATGCCGCCCTCTGCCATGACGGTGTGGGCCTTGCCGAGCAGGCTCTTGCAGACGAGCCCGACGCTCGCGCCCGACGCCGACGCTTCGATCGCGGCCCGGAGGCCGGCGCCGCCGGCTCCGATGACAATGACATCGTGCTCGTGGATGGTGACCTGATCGAGTGCGCCCATGTCAGATGATCCTTAGGTCTGTGAAGACGCCCATGGCGCACATGCGGATGTAGATGTCGGTCCAACCGACCCAGAACAGGCTGAACCACGCCCAGCGCATGTGGCCGCGGTTGAGGCAGCTGACGCAGTCGTAGGTCTTCTTCTTGATGGGCTTGCCCGCGAGGCGGTTGAGCCGCCCGCCGACCAGATGGCGGAACGAGTGGCAGCCGAGCGTGTAGCCGCCGAGGAGGATGGGGTTGATGATGAGGATGAGCGTGCCGACGCCGATGCCAAAGGTCTTGCCGCCATCCTCGGTCGTGAACCACATCCCGCGCCACGCGTCGTAGGCGAGGATGAACAGGAACGCGATGGCGAGGTAGAGGAAGTAGCGGTGGACGTTCTGGAGGATGAGGGGGAACTTGCGCTCACCGCGGTAGTTCCTGCCGCGGAATTTGGGCTCGCCCACCGCACAAGACGCGGGGTCGCCCCAGAACGCCTTGTAGTACGCGCCGCGGTAGTAGTAGCACGTGAAGCGGAAGCCGCCGGGCGCCCACAGGATGAGCAGCGCGGGCGTGGTGAGGAGCGGGGGCACCCAGTTGAGCCAGGAGGGCCAGTCGCCGAACCATGAGTGGCCGCTCGCTTCGCCCGGCGCATCGAAGATGACCGGCGAGTAGAAGGGCGAGAGGTAGTCGGCGCCGCCGCCGTGGTAGTAGTAGTTGGCGCCCTGGAACGCGGCCCATGTCGAATAGACGATGAAGGCGCCCAGCCCAAGGAAGACGAGCAGCGGGCTGAGCCACCACTTGTCGGTGCGTCGGGTCTCGCCAAGCGCAGGCGGTTGCGGGAGAGAGATGTCGGCCCGTGTCATGCGCTTCGCCTCGTCGGGGGCATGGTCATGGCGACACGGTAGCAGAGGGGCGGGGCGGTTGCACGAGCGATGCGGGCGGCGCAAGCGGGGCCGAGGCGAGCCAACCCGTCTTCACCCCAGCCAGCGAGAGGAGCATCTGTCGCCGGATCGGGGCGAAGCGTGAAGCGGGCCCCATGATCGCATCGCGCACGGGGCCCACGACCCCGCCAGGACCTCCCCGCGATTGGAACAGCGGCGTGAGCCAGCGCGAGGCGAACTGGTAGTACGTCACGTTGGCCCGGCGCTGGCGCGAGGCGAGGGCCAGCGCCGCATCGACCGACCGCTCGCCCGCGAGCGTATCGGCCAACGCCTCGGCGTCCGCGAGCGCCAGGTTCGCGCCCTGACCAAGCTGCGGGCTCATGGCGTGGGCGGCGTCGCCAATGCACACCACCCGACCCGCGTAGGGCCTGCGCACCACCACGTCGCGATAGGGCGCGAAGATCAGGCGGGCGGGCGACTCGACCTGTTCGAGGAGGGGGTCGAGGTGACGCGTGAGCGCCTGGATCGTGGCCTTCCATGCGTCGAGGTCGAACGCCTCGGTGCCTTGCCAGTCGGCGGCGCGCATGCTCCAGAAGACGCTGATACGTGGCGGGCCGCCCTCGACGCGCCCGGATGGGAGGATGCCCAGCATCTCGCGTGAGCCCCGCGAGAACTGGCGAAGGGTCGGTGGGTAGCGCCCATCGGGGTCGTCCGCGATGAACCACAGCGCGCCCCACGGGTACGCGCGGTCGCGCCGGACCTCGCCCTGCAGCACCTTGCCGCGCAGGGTCGATCGGGCGCCATCCGCGACGACGACGAGGTCGAAGGCGCCGAGTTCTGCGCCCGCGTCGTCGATCAGGGTTGCCCGCGCGTCCTGCTGGTGAATCCTGTCGACCGCGATGCCGAGCGCTGGCTCGATCCCCTCGTCTCCCATGGCCCCGATCAGCGCCTTGCTCAGCGCCGCCCGCTGCACGCCGAGCCCGAAGAGGTCGTCGCGGAGGCGCGCGTAACGGAGGTCCATGATGTCGCGCCCGCTCGGCGTCGTCGCGTGGAGGCGGTCGACGCGGGCGCCCAATGCCGCGAGCTCCTCCGCGACGCCAAGCCGCCCCAGGATCCGGATGCCGGTCGGTTGGATGAGCAGGCCCGCGCCAACGGGGCGGAGTTCGGGGGCCCGCTCGAAGACGCGGACCTCGTGGCCGAGGCGGGCGAGCAGGACAGCCGCGGCCTGGCCGGCGATGCCGCACCCGACGATCCCGATCCGAAGTGTGGGGGGGCCTCGCCTCATCGTTCGATCCTAATTGGGATGCCCCGGATGGGGGGCATTGTCGCCCTCGCGGCCCCGATTGGGCGAATGGCCCGTTGCCCCGGTTGACTTGTCATGCCATATGCGGAATAATCATGCTCTAGGCCACTCCCCCCACGAGACCCCCATGCCACCCCCCCACTTCCTGACCACGCAAGACTGGTCCCGCGATGACCTTGCCGCCCTGATCGACCACGCGCGGGGCCTGCAGGCGAACCCGACCCAGCCGCTCCTCGCGGGGAAGTCGATCGCGCTCGTCTTCTTCAACCCCTCGCTCCGCACGCGCACCTCCTTCGAGCTCGGCGCGTGGCAGATGGGCGCACACGCCGTCGTGCTCGAGCCCGGCAAGGGCGCGTGGGGCATGGCGTTTGGCGATGGCGAGGTGATGGACGGCGATGCCGAGGAGCACGTGCAGGAAGCGGCGGGCGTGTTGTCGCGCTACTGCGACATGATCGCGATCCGCTGCTTCCCCAAGTTCAACGACTGGGCGATCGACCGCCAGGACCGGGTCATCACCCAGTTCGCGCGCCACGCGACGGTGCCCGTCATCAACATGGAGACGATCACGCACCCGTGTCAGGAGTTGGCGCACGTCATGGCCGCGGAGGACCGGATCGGCTCGCTCGCGGGTAAGAAGTACGTGCTGACGTGGACGTACCACCCGCGTCCGCTCAACACCGCGGTGGCCAACTCCGCTGCGATGATCGCGACGAAGTTTGGCGCCAACGTCACGCTGCTCTGCCCGGATGAGCGGTACCTTCTCGACGACCGCTACATGAGCGCGGCGAAGGCCAACGCCGACGCTTCGGGCGGCTCGTTCGAGGTCTCACACGACATCGACGAGGCGTACGACGGCGCCGAGGTCGTCTACGCCAAGAGCTGGGGCTCGCTCGCTCTCTACGGCGATTGGGACAAGGAGAAGCCCATCCGCGATGCCAGCAAGCACTTCATCGTCGACGAGGCGAAGATGTCGAAGACGAACAACGCGCTATTCAGCCATTGTCTGCCCGCTCGCCGGAACGTGAAGGCGACCGACGCTGTGATGGATTCGCCCAATTCCATGATCCTTGACGAAGCCGAGAACCGCCTGCACGTGCAGAAGGCGATCATGGCGGCGCTCTGCCCCTCGGAACCGGCCGGCGCTCCAGGCGTCGTCACACGCAACATCACCGCCCCTCAGGAGGCCCGCTCGTGAGCAGCAAGACCGTGATCCTCGCCTTCTCGGGCGGCCTCGATACAAGCTTCTGCGTCCCGTACCTCAAGGAGCGGGGTCTCGATGTCGTGACGCTCTTCGTCCACACGGGCGGCGTGTCCGACGAGACGCGCCTCGCCATTGAACGCCGATCGATCGAGCTCGGCGCCGCGCACCACGTCACGGAAGACGCATCGCAGGAGCTGTGGGACAGCTTCGTCGTCCCCTTCGTGATGGGCGGCGCGTGCTACCAGGACCAGTACCCGCTGCTCTGCTCGGATCGCTACGTCATCGTGTCGCGGTCGGTGGCGCTCGCCGAGCGCCTCGGCGCGGGCGCCATCGCGCACGGGTGTACCGCGATGGGCAACGACCAGATGCGCTTCGACCAGTCGCTCCGCTGCCTCACGACGCTGCCTATCCTCGCGCCGATTCGCGAGATCCAGGGCAAGACCTCGACGCCCCGCAAGTTCGAGATCGACTACCTCGCCGAGCGCGGCTTCGCGGTCTCATCCGACGCGACCCGTTACACCATCAACGAGAACCTGCTTGGCGCGACGATCTCCGGCTCGGAGATCGACGAGTTCGGCACGCCGGGCGACGAGACGTACCGCCTGACCCAACCACCCGAGGAGTGGAACGGGCAGACCGTCGAAGCGACGATCGGGTTCGACGCGGGCTCGCCCATCTCCCTCGATGGCAAGCCCATCGCTGGGCCCGCGATGCTCCGCGAACTCAACGACCGATTCGGCGCCGTCGGGGTCGGGCGTGGCATCTACGCGGGCGACACGGTCATCGGGCTCAAGGGGCGCATCGTGTTTGAGGCACCGGGGCTCGTGACGCTCCTGACCGCCCATCGCGCACTCGATGAACTCACCCTCTCGCGCGAGCAGAACACGCTCAAGCCGCTCATCGCCCGCAAGTGGACCGACCTGACCTACGGTGGGCTCTTCCACGACCCGCTCCGCACCGACCTCGAGGCCTTCCTCAAGTCGTCGCAGCAGATGGTCACCGGCAGCGTCACCGTGCGCTCGTCGGGCGGCGTCTGCCACGCGGTCGCGGTCGACACGCCCAACAAGCTCGCCAAGCCCGGCGCCACGTACGCCCAGAGCGCCGACTGGTCCGCGGCGGATGCGGAAGGCTTCATCAAGCTGTCGGGCATGTCGAGCTGGCTCGCCTCGACACGCACGGGCGCTGCGCACGCGGCCCAACAGACCGAAGCAAAGGCGGGGGCGTGCTCGGCGGTGTCCTGAGTCATCTCGAAGCGCTCGTCGCGTTTGACACGCGCAACCCGCCCCGCGCCATCGAGCCGCGGGGCGGCGTCGTTGGCTACTGCGCCGATGCGCTGGTGGGAGCGGGCTTCACCACGTCGATCGACGACCTGGGCGATGGGTGCGTCAACCTGCTCGCCGTGCGCGGCGAGCCGAGCGTGCTCATCAACTGCCACCTCGACACGGTGCCGGTGGCGGACGGATGGACGGGCGACCCGTTCGCGCTTGACATCGATCACCGGCGGGCCGGGGGGCTCGGGGCGTGCGATGTGAAGGGCTCGGCGGCGTGCATCCTCGCCGCCGTGGCGCAGACCCGGGGCGACGCGGCGGTCCTGTTCACCACCGATGAGGAAGCGGGCTCGAGCCGGTGCGTGCGGGCGTTTTCCAAGACCGCGCCCGAGTGGATCAAGGGTGTTGTGGTCTGCGAGCCGACGGGGTGCCAGGCGGTCCTCGAGCATCGGGGCATCGAGACCGCGACCGCCTGCTTTGGCGGCAAGGCGGGGCACTCCTCAGGCAAGCCCGGTCGCAGCGCGATCCACGACCTGGCCCGATGGGCGAGCAGCGCGTGCGATGCGATGGAGGCGGCGGGCGCGAACCCGCACCGCTTCAACATCGGGCGCATCGAGGGGGGTCACAAGGCCAACATGGTCGCGTCGAGCGCGGCCGCACGCTTCGGCATCCGCCCCACGCCCGATGACGACGGGGCGGCGCTCCTGCGCACGATCCGGGGCGCAGCGCCGCGCGGCGCCGTGGTCGAGTGGGCGCCGGGCTTCAGCGCGCCTCCACTTGCGCGGACGCTCGCCAACAGCGCCCTGGCGGACCGGGTGGGCCTGCCCGTGGGGGATGCGGTTGACTTCTGGACCGAAGCTGCGCTCTTTGCGGAGGCGGGGCTGCCCGCGCTCGTCTTCGGGCCGGGTAACATCGCGCAGGCGCACGCGCCCGATGAGTGGGTCTCGCTTGACGATCTGTCCCGCGCCGCATCGCTCTTCGCCTCACTACTCAACGCCAAGGACGCGAGCCACGCCCACCATGGATAGCACCCGCGACATCATCCTCAACCTGCTCCACAACCTCGGCTCGCCGCGCGAGATCGACAAGTACATGCGCCATTTCGCGGGCGTCGAGCGCCCGCGCCCGATCGTCGTCAAGGTGGGTGGGGGCATCATCGCGGACCAGCTCGACGAGCTCGCCGCGGCCCTTGCGCTGCTGCGCCGTCTCGGCATCTGCCCCATCGTCGTGCACGGCGGCGGGCCCCAGCTCACCGACGCTCTCGACCTCGAAGGCATCGAGTGCCAGTGGGTCGATGGCAAGCGCGTCACCACGCCCGAGGTGCTCACCGCGGCCCGGCGGGTTTTCCAGAACGTGGGCGTGGGGCTGTCGCACGCGCTTGCGCAGCGTGGCGTCACCGCCCGCCCCATCGTCTCGGGCGTGTTCGAGGCCCGGGTTGCGGGTGATGCGCGCCTCGGGCTTGTCGGCTCGGTGGACCGTGTCGAGCTGAGCGCGATCGAGGCCGCGATTGACCTCGATTGCGTGCCGATCGTCTCGCCGCTTGGCGAGACCGCGTCGGGGCAGATCCTGAACATCAACGCGGACGAGGCGACGCGGGCGCTCGCGAGCGCCGTGCACGCCATCAAGGTCGTGTTTTTGACGCCCACGGGCGGGCTGCTCAACGAGCGTGGGGCGGTGATGCCCGCGATCAACCTTGCGGAGGACTACGAGACGCTCATGCAGCGCGATTGGGTGAGCGGGGGCATGGCGCTCAAGCTCCGCGAGATCAAGGCGTTGGTCGATGGTTTGCCCCCCGCGGCGTCGGTGTCGATCACCTCGCCCGAGCACCTGGCCTCCGAACTCTTCACCCACAAGGGCCACGGCACGCTCATCCGGCGCGGCACGCACATCCGCTCGCACGACACGCTCGATGGCGTCGACACGCGCCGCCTGCGTGCCCTCCTCGAATCGAGCTTCAAGGGTGTCCTGATCGACGATTACTTCGTCACCACCCCCATCGAGCGCCTGATCCTCGCGGACGACTACACCGCGGGCGCGGTCATGACGGGCGATGGCCCGGTCCCCTACATGGACAAGTTCGCGGTCACCGCCGAGTCGCAGGGCGATGGCATGGGGGCGTCGCTCTGGGAACGGGTGAGCGCTGCGTTCCCGAAGCTGTTCTGGCGTTCGCGCATCGACAACCGGATCAACGGGTGGTACCTGTCGCGCTGCGACGGCGCCCGGCGCATCGCGGACTGGGTGGTGTTCTGGCGCGGCCTGAGCACTCAGGACGAGATCGAATCGTGCGTCGCGTTCGCGGGGGCCAGGGGGAAGACGATCCTGCCCAAGCCGCCCGCCACACTCGAAGCCAAGGAGGAGGCCCACGCCCATGCCAAGTGAGACCACAACCGCGGGGTCGGTCGCGACCAAGTCTGTCGCGCTGATCGGAGCGCGGGGCCATGTCGGGCGCGAGCTCATCGACCTCGTTGCGGGACACCCATCGCTCGGGCTCACGCTCGCGGCGTCGCGCGAGCTCGCGGGTCAGCCGGTGGGCGGCGCGATGGGCGATGCGCTGAGCTTCGTGCAGGCGACGCCCGAGGACGTGGCGAGCGCGGCGCCCGACATCGTGATCCTCGCGACGCCCAACGCCAAGTCGCGCCCGTGGATCGAGGCCGCTGAAGGCGCGGCCGAGCCGCCCGCGCTCATCATCGATGTCAGCGCCGACCACCGGTTCGACGACGGGTGGGCCTACGGCCTGACGGAACTCAACGCGGAGAAGATCACGGCCGCCTCGCGCATCTCCAACCCGGGTTGCTACGCCACCGCGATGCAGCTCGCGCTCGCGCCGCTCGTGGGCCAGTTCTCGACGCCCGCGTACTGCTTTGGCGTGTCGGGCTACTCCGGCGCGGGCTCGACGCCATCGGAACGCAACGACCCGGTCCGCCTCAAGGACTCGGTCCTCCCCTACCAGTTGAGCGGGCACCTCCACGAGCGCGAGGTCGCGCGCCACCTGGGGGCCGCGATCCGCTTCGCGCCGAGCGTTGCGCCGTTCTTCCGCGGGATCGTGCTCACCGCGATGGTCCAGCTCGACGCGCCGACGACACCGACCGAGGTCGAGTCGCGTTACCAGAGCGCATTCGGCGCGACGTCCTTCGTCCGCTTCGTGGGCGATCGCATGCCCGTGCTTGGTGATGTCGTGGGCACGCCCAACGCGATCGTGGGCGGGCTGCACGTCGATGTCGCGGACCCAACGCGCGTCGGGGTTGTCTGCGTGATCGACAACCTGCTCAAGGGCGCCGCGTCGCAAGCGATCCAGAACATCAACCTGGCCCTGGGCCTGCCCGAGACGACGGGGCTCACCAAGTGAGCGCGCCGGTCTGGGACAAGGCGGGCGCGACCGTCAACGCCGACACCATGGCCTACATGGCCGGCGATGACATCGTGCTCGACCGCGAGATCATCGCGTTCGACATCACCGCCACCGCCGCCCACGCCGACGGGCTGGCGCGCATCGGCGTCCTGAGCGAGGGCGACGCGGCGGCGATCCGCGAAGCGCTCGAGCACCTGGCCACCGACCTCAAGGCGGGCGTGTTCACGCTCGACGCCCGCTACGAAGACTGCCACAGTGCCATCGAGGCCTACCTGACCCAGCGGCTGGGCGACCTGGGCAAGCGTATCCACATCGGGCGCTCGCGCAACGACCAGGTGCTCACCGCGATGCGCCTGTACATGATCGATGCGCTCGACGCGATCCACGCGGGTGCGGTCAGCGCAGGGCGGGCGGCCCTCGACCTCGCGCGCAAGCACGAGATGACGCCCATGCCGGGCTACACGCACACGCAGCGGGCCATGCCATCGAGCGTGGGCCTGTGGATGGCGTCGTTCGCGGAGGCCTTCGCCGACGATGCCGACCTGATCGCGTTCACGCGCCAGTGGATCAGCGCCTCACCCCTCGGCACCGCGTCGGGGTACGGCGTGAACCTCCCGCTCGATCGGGCGGGTGTGTCGCGCGACCTTGGGTTCGATCGTGTTCAGGTCAACCCGATGTATGTGCAGGCGTCGCGTGGCAAGTTCGAGCTCCAGGCGCTCGCCGCCGCGTGGCAGGCCGCCCAGACCATCCGCCGGCTTGCGTGGGACCTCGTGCAGTTCGCGAGCCAGGAGTACGGCTTCGTCACGCTCGGCGACGATGCGTGTACGGGCTCATCGATCATGCCCAACAAGCGCAACCCCGACCTCGCGGAACTGCTCAGGGCGGCTGCGGCCCCGATCGCGGGCGCGATGAACGAGCTGCAGCAGGTCACGAGCCTGCCCTCGGGCTACCACCGCGACCTCCAGCTCACCAAGGGCCCGATGATCCGCGGCCTGACCGCGGCCCGTCGGGCCATCGGACAGGTCGCCCCCCTCCTCGCGCACATGACGATCCACGAGGATGCGATGCGCCAGGCCATCGACGCGCCGATGCACGCGACCGACCTCGCGACGAAGCTCGCGGCGGACGGTGTCCCGTTCCGCGATGCGTACCGCAAGGTGGGCGAATCGCTCGACGCGCTGGCCCCGGCGGACCCGATGAAGAGCGTGCGCGACCGCATGTCCTACGGCGGCTGCGCCTCGCTCGCCCTCGACGACATCGCGGCACGCCTAGACGCGCGCCCAATCGTGCACACCCCCAACAAAGAACGCCGGGCCCCAAAGGGAACCGGCGTCCGAAAGTGACCCCACGGGGATTTGAACCCCGGTTACCAGGATGAGAACCTGGTGTCCTGGACCAGACTAGACGATGGGGCCAACGTCTGACGGCTAGTTTAGACCGCCCCGCCCATCCGTCAATCCGCCACCCCCCTTAGCGCCCCCACGCCCCCACGCCACTCCCCCGCACCCGCCGCGACCCCCCGCCACCCCCATTTCACGTCCACAACCCGCCTTCGCGCCGCGGAAACGGGGAATCTGCGACGATCTAGGGGGATTTCCCTTTGCGAATCACCCCTCGTCCGGTACGTTATTTGGACGGGAGGGCGAGAGAGAGGCGAGCCGTGACGCCACGGCTTGTTGTCGCGCTGCCCTCACGGTGGATGGGTCATGAGCCAGAGCTTGCCGCTTGAAACCTCGCAGGGCTACGCACCGCCCACGGTCACCCAATACAGCGTCTTCCTCGACAACCGGGTCGGACGCCTGCTCGACCTCCTCCAGCGGTTCGACGACCACCCCGAATGTCTCGTGTGCGCACTGTCGGTTCACGAAGCGGCCGACCACGCGGTCGTCAGGCTCATCACCAACAACGCAAGGGCCGCGAAGGCCATCCTGCTCGAGCACCGCCTCGCCTACGCCGCGCTCGACATCCTCGTCGTCGAACTATGCAACGGCCACACGCTCTCGGGGCTTTGCCTTCATCTGCTTGCTGCGGAGTTGAATATCCACTTCGCCTACCCCGTCCTCCTGCGCCCCAACGGCACGCCGACCATTGCGATCGCGGTCGACGACATCACCCTCGCGGGGCAGATCCTGCGGCGGAAGGGGTTTGGGTTGTTGGGTGAGTTTGATTTGCCGAAGTCGGCTTAGGTTCGGCTTGGCCCGTTGTAGTATTCGGGTATGAAGCGCGCACTCATCGCAGCGGCCTGTGTGTACCCGCACATCGCATCGCAACCCGCCCTCGGCTCGGACCCCGTCATCCTGTTTCCGGACCCCGACTTCGCATTCGAGGGTTTCTTGGGCCCAGCGCTGGTCGTGGACGTCGATGGCGACGGTCTCTTGGACGTCGTCGCATCGGGCAACGGCACAGTCCAGGTTGCGACGAACTTGGGTGGCGGTCGCCTCGCTTCACCCGTGTCGTACGACGCTGGCCCGAAGGGCGGCGGCGTGCACTTCGCGGACTTTGACAACGACGGCGAGAACGATTTCGTTGTGACGATTAACTTCAATGACCCGCCCTGGGGCATGATCGGCGTGCTTCGGGGTCAGGGTGGCGGCACGTTCGCACCCCCTGAACTCACTGAGACCAACCTACAGGCCTCTGGATTCCGGTCGGCGGACCTCGACAACGACGGCGACATCGACCTAGTCGGGGTCAGCGAGACCCTGCCCGACGGTGACATCAGGGTCTTCCTCAACGACGGGAATGCGAACTTCACAAGCCACTTCAACATCGATGCGTTCGTCGCGGGCATCACTATCGGCGACATCAACCTTGACGGCTTGCCCGACCTCGTCGGCACAGACTACGTGAACAACGCCATGGTCGTTTGGAAAAATGTTGGGCACGGGCTGTTCGATGAGGCGTCGTCGGTCGCGATCAGCGCTTCGAGCATCGGTGTGATCCAGCCCGCTGCGCTCGACGACCTGGACGGCGACGGGGACTTGGACGCTGCGGTGGTGGACTATGATGCGCATACAGTCGTGTTGTTGTCGAACCTGGGCGAGTTCGCTTTCGAGGTCACAGGGGTGATCGAGTTTGAGGCGGGCGCAGAGCCCGTCAACGTCGTGACGGCGAGGGTCAACGATGACGACGCCGCAGACCTGATTGTGTCCGGGGACATCACTCCGGGCGGCGATGGGCTTGCCGTCTACTTGGGCGTGGGCGATGGAACGTTCGAACTCTTGGGCCACTACGACGGGCCCCACTACCTAGCGGACACCCTGGGCGACCTCGACGGGGACGGCGATCCAGACGTGGTGTACGACGGTTCACAGATTCGGTTGAACCGAGGGGACGGGTCGCTGGCCTGCACGATCCCGGCGCAGGCTCCGTTCGCGATCCACGCGACTGACCTAGATGGCGACGACCTACCCGAAGTGGTGGTCGGCGTCTCGGGAGAGCCGCGGATCGACATCCTCCCGAGCCCGACTGGCGCGGCCTTCAAGGGCTGCGCAAGCTTCAGTGTCCCGTTCGGGATCAACGCGATCGAGTCGTCGGACGTGAACGGCGACGGTCTGCGCGACTTGATCACGGCGCACCGCGCTGATGATCAGGTGGGTATCCATCTCCAATCAGAGAATGGGCCGTTTGAGAGCACGTTCCACGCCACGAACGACGAGCCGGTGTTCGCGCTGGCGACCGATCTTGATGGCGACGGGGACATCGACTTAGCCGTGGCCAATGAGCGGCTCGGACCCGACGACAACGGGGGTGTGACCGCCCTGACGAATTCTGGTCAGGGCGGGTTCGAGGCCTCGGCCCCGATGGGGATCCAGGGGCGAGCCGCGTATGTTGCGAGCGCCGACGTGTTCGCGGATGGGGTACCCGATCTGATCGTCGCCGCCACGAGCTTCTACCAGGTGCCGGGAACGCTGACCATCTTCGATGGTCTGCCGGGCGGCGGCTACGCCTCTCGGTTCACATCTCAGTTCCCGTGCTTCGCAGTATTCACCGACGATCTCAATGGGGACGGGACGCCAGACATTGTCGCAGTAGGCGAAGACGCGGTCCGGGTGATCCTGAACTACGGCCACGGGATCTGGCTCCCCGAGTCGGACTACGCGATTGAAGTCCACACGCGGGGGAACCAGTTCCTCAGCGCGGACGCCGCCGACATCAATCGCGATGGGCATATGGACATCGTGATTAGCGCGGGCCATCGGTGCCATACTGTGCTCGGAAACGGCGCGAGCGGGTTCACCCAAGGGTTGTCCTACGCAGCGGGTTCGTCGCCTCGCGGGGTTGATGCTGCGGACCTGGACTCGGATGGCGACCCCGACATCGTGTTCTCGAACTATGCGGATGTCACGCTGCTGTTCAACCGAGTCATCGAGCCTGCGGACTTCATCGCCGCCGATCTCAATGCGGACGGCCAAGTTGATAGCCTCGACCTGAACCTCGTTCTGACGGGGTTTGGATGCGTCGGAGCGTGCGTGGGCGACACGAACGCAGACGGCGCTACGAATGTCGAGGATCTTCAAAAGGTCCTACAGCTGTTCGGACAACCTTAGGGGGTTAGCTCACCACGCTGCCCGGCGGGAGGTCGCCCATGGGGGTGAGCAGGACGACGCTCCGCTCCTCGGCCGCGCCCTCGGCGTCCTTGGCCATGTCGGACCCCGCGAGCAGCATGCCGCGTGATTCCTCGCCGCGGATGGTGCGGGGGGCGAGGTTGGCGACGATGACGATGGACTTGCCGACGAGCTGGTCGGGCTCGTAGTGGCCCTTGATGCCCGCGCAGATCTGGCGTGGCGTGCCCGAGCCGTCGTCGACCTGGAGGCGGAGCAGGCGGTCGGCGTTGGGGTGGTGCTCGGCCTGGGTGATCCGCGCGATGCGCAGGTCGACCTTGGCGAAGTCGGTGAACTCGATGATGGGCTTGGCGTCGGGCACGGTGGGCTCCCCGGATCCAGGGCGGGACCATTCCCCCCAGGGCTGCCAGTGTAGCCTGCGCCCGCCCGATGATGCGGACGGGTTCCCCATTGCAGTCATGGGAACCGCTGCGCCGATACGCTCTAGTCGAGGAGCGCACTGTCAACGAAGGAAGAAGGAGAGCATGCATGCGTGATGCGGAGCGCACGCGTCCGACCCGGTTGTCGCGTTGGGCCACACTTGTCGCGGTCACACTCGCCCCCATGGCGCTCGCCCAGGGCGGGGGGCTGCAGGGCGAGATCGACGGGCTCCAGCGGCGGGCCAACCTCGGCTCGACGCAGATCGGCTACGTCGTGATCGACCCCGAGAGCGGGCAGACGCTCGCTTCGCACAACTCGGACCATGCGTTCATCCCCGCGTCGAATCAGAAGCTGCTGACGAGCGGCACGGCGCTGGCGACGCTCGGCGAGGACTTCGCCTTTGAGACACACCTGCTGGTCGACGAGGAGGGCGGCAACCGCCTGATCGTCCGCGGCTCGGGCGACCCCGCCTTCGGCGATGGCATCCTCCTCGAAGAGATGGGCATGACCGTCGACCAGCTGCTCGACACGTGGGTGACCGCCTGGGTCAGCTCGGTCGCGGGGGCGCCGAGCGAGGTCGTCATCGACGACCGGGTCTTCGACCGCGAGTACGCCCACGCCTCGTGGCCCCGCGAGCAGCTCAACAGGTGGTACTGCGCGGAGGTGGGCGGTGTGAACTTCCACACCAACTGCCTGGCGCTCTACCTCACCCCGCGCAGCGCGGGCGAGCGCCCGGCCCTGCGCACGGAGCCCAACGTCCCCTGGCTCCAGATCTCCAACCGCGCCCGCTCGGTCAGCCGCGACCAGCACACGCCATGGGCCTCGCGCGCCCACGAGACCAACGATATCGCGATCCACGGCAACGTCCGCTACGCCGACAGCCCGATCCTCGTGACGTTCCACGACCCGCCCCGGACCTTCGGGAGGCTGCTCGCGGAGCGGATCGCCCAGCAGACGGGCGGCCCCGTGCCGCCAGTGCGCCTCGCCGCCGTGGGTGAGTCGCTCGAGGGCAAGCCCGTGCACGTTGTCAAGACGCGCCTGTCGACGGTGCTCGAGCGGTGCAACACTGACTCGCACAACCTCTACGCGGAGTGCCTGCTCAAGGCGACCGCGAGCGCCGTGACGCGCCAGCCCGGCTCGTGGGCGGGCGGCGCGGCGATCGTGCGCTCGACGCTCACCGATCGGATCGGGCCCCTTGCCGCGGAGGTCGTCGTGGCCGACGGGTCGGGGATGAGCAGGGAGAACCGCGTGACGCCCCGCGTGCTCGGCGCGTGGCTCGAGAGCCTGTGCAACGATGAGGAGGTGAGCGATGCGTTCACCGCGAGCCTCGCGAAGCCGGGTGTCGGGACGCTCGCCAAGTGGTTCTCAGGCCAGAGCCCGCGCAACGAGCTGCACGCGAAGAGCGGCTACCTCAACGGGGTGTCGGCGCTGTCGGGCTACGTCCGCGACCCGGAGACGGGGCGCGAGCTGGTCGTGGTGACGATCGCCAACGAGTGGCCCCGCAAGGTCAGGCTCTCGGACGTGCGGGCGTTCCAGGAGCAGGTGTTCCTGGCCGCCGATGAATGGCTCAGCACGGCGGGCCTGCCCCGACCGGTCCCCGGCGGCGGCTGAGGCCTTGTCGGACCGGGCTCCCCTCACACCTATGATCGGGCGAGGAGGAGCGCGCCATGGCCATGTTGCAGTCGTTGAACCCCGCGAACGGGGACGTCGTGGGAGAGGTCCCGATCACGCCGGTTGATCAGATCGGCGCGGTCGTCGCGCGGGCCCGTGCGGCCCAGCCGGCGTGGGCGGCGCTGTCTGCCGAGGAGCGGGGCGCATTGCTCCGTCCCGCGGGCGAGGCCATGCTCCGGCGCGCCGATGAGCTCGGGAAGCTGCTCACACGTGAGATGGGCAAGCCGCTCGCGGAGGCGACGGGCGAGGTCACACACTGCGCGCAGGTGATCGCCAGTGGCGAGAAGGCGCGCGACATCGCGAAGGCGCTCGAGCCCCAGGTCCTTGAGGATGAGAACGTCACTTCCACGATCTACCGCGACCCGTTCGGCGTCGCCGCCTGCATCAGCCCGTGGAACTTCCCCATGGCGATGCCCCACTCCCAGGTGATCCCCGCGCTGGTCGCGGGCAACACCGTGGTGCTCAAGCCGAGCGAAGAGACGCCGCTCATCGCCGATGCGTATGCGCAGGCGCTGATCGAGGCGCTGCCCGACGATGTGCTGCAGGTCGTGCACGGTGCGGGGGATCAGGGGCGCGCGCTGGTGGCCAGCGATGTCGACCTGATCGTCTTCACGGGCTCGCGCGAGACGGGCAAGCACATCCTCGCGGAAGCGAGCAAGGGGCTCAAGCGTGTGATCCTCGAGCTTGGCGGCAAGGACCCGATGATCGTCCTCGACGGCGCCGACCTCGACGCCGCAGCGGCGTTCGCGGCCCGCAACTCGTTCCGCAACGCGGGGCAGGTGTGCGTGGCGACCGAGCGGATCTTCGTCGAGGACGCGATCCACGACGAGTTCGTTGGCGCGCTGATCGAGAAGACACGCGAGATGCGCCTGGGCAACGGCATGGACGAGGGCACCGCGGTGGGTCCGATGGTCAGCCAGCGCCAGAAGTCGATCGTCACGTCACAACTCGACGACGCGGTGAAGTGCGGCGCCACCGTCGCGCACGGCGGCGAGCCGGCGGAGGGCAACTTCTGCTCACCGACCGTCCTGACCAACGTCACGCCCGACATGCGCATCGCGCGTGATGAGACGTTCGGCCCCGTCGCGTGCGTCTACCGCGTCAGCGATGCCGAGCAAGCGGTGCAGATGGCCAACGACACACCCTTTGGCCTCGGCGCTTGCGTGTACGGCCCTGAGGACAAGGCGTCTCAAGTCGCCCGACGGCTCACCGCGGGCATGATCGGCGTCAATCGCTCGCTCGGCGGGGCCTCGGGTACGCCCTGGGTGGGAGCGCGCGAATCGGGCTACGGCTTCCACGGCGGGCCCGAAGGACACCGCCAGTTCACGCAGACCCGCGTGGTGAGCAAGGGCATATAACCCGACCGGTCGCCCAATCCTCCGGTTTTCCCTTCAGGTAGGGCGCGCCGCCTTGTATCGTCGCGGTGAGCCAACTGATGAAGGGAGCCGACATGAGACCACGACCGACCTATGCGCTGTCAATCTTCACGCTCGCCCTCGCGGGTCACGCGAGCGGGGGTTCGTGCGACCCCGCGCTCATCTACGGCGAAGCGGACCTCGTCCCTCTCGACCTGGGTGGCGGCGAACTGATCTCCGCTGACTTCAACAACGATGGCATCCCCGACATCGCGGGCACGGATGCCGCGACCGTCTTCGTCCACCTCGGCAACGGGGATGGAACGCTGCAGGCGGGCCTCTCGTATGCGCTGCCGGGCGGGACCATCGGGTCGCTCCACGCGACCGACCTGAACGGCGATGGCCAACTCGATCTCGTCGTGCTGTACAACGTGGTTGGCTTCGACCACGATATCGCGGTGCTGATCGGCGGGGGGGACGGCACGTTCGCGCCCCAGCCCGGCATCTTCCTTGGGTCCGGGAGCGCAGAGGATGGCCTCACGTCCGCCGACTTCGATGGCGATGGCAACATGGACCTCGCTTTCTCCTTGCGCTCGCCGACCACGGGCAAGCTGTTCCTCGCCCTCGGCAACGGCGACGGCACACTCGGACCGCCCGCCGTCATCGCGAACGAGGACACAAGAGATGTGAGGGCGGTGGACCTCAACAACGACGGTGCGCCCGACCTGGTGTCGCACACGAATAGCGGCGGCTTCGCCCGCATCTTCATCAACCTCGACGACGGCGCGGCGACGTTCACTTCGACCACGAAGACAACGGCGCAGGCCTTCCCCGACCTGGCGACCGGCGACTTCAACGGGGACGGGTTTGCCGACGTGGCCGTCCAGGGAGTGGCCGGCATCAAGGTGCTGCTCAACGACGGCGCTGGCGGCCTGCTCGACCCCCTGACCTATGACGCCGCGAGCACGGGCGGCATCGCAACCGCCGACATCGATGGTGACGGTGTGCTCGACCTGGTGACGAAGCTGGGCGACAACATCGCGGTCCTCCCGGGCGTCGGTGATGGCACGTTCGACCCCGAGTTGGTGTTTCCGGGCGTTGTCACCTCGTCGCGTCGCCCCGTGCTGAGCGACTTCGACCTTGATGGCGATGTGGATGTGCTCCTGTACACGGCGAACGGCGTGGAGGATTTCCTCGCGCTGTTCCGCAACCAGTGCACCCTCCCGCCGATCATCGAGACCCACCCGGCCGCGCTGACGTTCGTTGATGCGGGCGCCGAGGTCACGCTCTCCGTCGCGGTCGGCCTGGGCACCCCGCCCATCAGCTACCAGTGGCGGAAGAACGGTGCCCCCCTGACCGATAGCGGGAACGTCTCCGGCGCGACGACAACGCAGCTCATGCTCTCGGGCGTGACGTGCCTCGACACCGACGAGTACGACGTGGTGGCGTCGAACATCGAAGGCGAGACCTTCAGCTCGATGGCGCTGGTCGCGGTGCGTGACCCCAACGGGGGCGGGCCGACCGGCAGCTGCGCGAGCGACACGAACGGAGATGGTGCCGTCAACTCGACCGACCTGAACACCCTGCTGAGCGAGTTCGGCGACGACTGCGAGTGATCAGGCGATCAGGCGGGCGCAAGCCCCGGCGAGAGGCCCTCGTCCGGGCGGTCCTCGTCAGCGGGCTTGGGCGTTTGCTTGGGGCGTTCGCGCTTGGACGCCTCCGCGTCGAGGAGGTCGCGGATGGTGGGCTTGTCGAGTGACTGGCCCGCCATGAGCTTCTCGACCTCATCCCGCGTGAGCGTCTCGTGCTTGAGCAGCGCCTCCGCGACCGCTTCGACCTTCTCCCAGTTGGCGTCGAGCAACTCCTCGGCGGCGCGGAAGGCCTCGTCGGCGAAGCGACGGATCTCCTCGTCGATGAGGCGCGCGGTCTCCTCGGAGTACTCGCGCTCAGGCATGTAGGTCTCGCGCGAGTCGGTGCCCGCGTAGCGGACGAAGCCGAGCTTGTCGCTCATGCCCCACTCGAGCACCATCGCGCGGGCGAGCTGGGTGAGCTGCTGGATATCCATCGCGGCGCCCGAGGTGACATCGTTGGTCTTGCGTTTCTCGGCGATGCGCCCGCCGCACACGATGCGCATGGTTGCGAGGATCCACTGGGCCCCAAAGCCGTAGCGGTCCTTCTCGGGGAGCGAGAAGGTTGCGCCGCCCATGCTGCCGCGCGGGATGATCGTGACCTTGTGGAGCGGATCGGAGTGGGGCAGCAGCATCTGGAGCACCGCGTGGCCCGCTTCGTGGTAGGCGGTGGCGAGGCGCTCCTTCTCCTCGATCACGCGCGAGCGACGCGAGCGGCCGAAACGGATCTTGTCGCGCGCCTCTTCGAGGTCGTCCTGCTCGACGTACTCCTTGCCCGAGAGCGTCGCCATGATCGCCGCCTCGTTGATCAGCGCGGCCAGTTCTGCACCAGAGAACATGGGCGTCGCGCGCGCTACGCGCTCGAGGTCCACGGCGGGGCTCATCTTCACCTTCTTCGCGTGGACCTGGAGGATCTCGTAGCGCCCCTTGATGTCGGGCGGCGGGACCTCGATCTGGCGGTCGAAGCGCCCCGGGCGTGTGAGCGCCGGGTCGAGCACGTCGGGGCGGTTGGTCGCCGCGATCACGATGACCTGATCGGACGACTCGAAGCCGTCCATCTCGACGAGGATGGCGTTGAGCGTCTGCTCGCGCTCGTCGTGGCCGCCCGAGGAGACGCCCGAGCCACGCCTGCGCCCGACCGCGTCGATCTCATCGAGGAAGATGATGCAGGGCGATGACTCCTTGGCCTGCTTGAACAGGTCGCGCACGCGCGAAGCGCCGACACCCACGAACATTTCGACGAAGTCAGAGCCCGAGATTGTGAAGAATGGGACGTCCGCCTCGCCCGCGATCGCCTTGGCGAGGAGCGTCTTGCCGCACCCGGGGGGGCCCGTCAGCAGCACGCCGCGCGGGATGCGCCCGCCGAGGCGCATGAACTTCTTGGGGCTCTTGAGGAACTCGACGATCTCCTGGACCTCGTCCTTGGCCTCCTGGATGCCGGCGACTTCGGTGAACTTGACCTTCGTGTTCTCGCGCTGGAGCACGCGGTGGCGCGACTTGCCAAAGCTGCCGAGCATGCCCCCGCCGCCCGCGGCGCCTCGCATGGCGCGCGAGATGAACAGGAAGATGACCACGAAGAGCAGCAGGGTCCAGAGGAAGGGGTTGGTGAGGAGGAGGAGCCAGAAGGGCGGGCCCGGCGACTCCTTGAAGTCGCCATTGGTAAGCGTTTGCAGCTCGGCGACCCAGTGTTCCTTGGTCGCGGGGTTGACATCGACCTTGATGAGCTTCTCGTTGTCGCCCTCGGTGACCTTCGCGGTAATGGCGTTGTCCGCGAGGACGATGTCGGAGAGGGCGTTTTCCTGGTGGTAGCTCGTGAACTCCGCCCACTTGATCGACTCGCGGCGCGGCTCCATGGCGTTGGCAACCGCGAGGACCATGGCGAAGAGCAGGAGCAGCGCGATCCACCCGATGGGGCCACGGTTCATGCGGCGGACGCCCGGCGCTGCCCCACCGCCACCCCCCCCACCCTGACCCGGGCGGGGCGGTCCTTCTTGCGCTGGCGGCTTCTGCGGCTGGGTCCCGTTGGGCTCGCTCATCGTCCTCCTTCGCCCTGTGCGGGGGCTTCGCGGCGCATTCCCGTCCGGGAACCGCGTGGATCACCGAACAGTAGGCATACGCGGATCACCAAGCCGACGTTCGGAGCTCCGCGATCAGGTCCCGTGCCAATCGGTCGGAGGCGGCCCGTTCCCCCAGGTCGAGGCGTTCGGAGGCCCCACGAGCGGGGACGAACGCGGAGGATGCGCGGAAGCCCCGCCGGGCCACCTTGACCTCGCCCGTGCGGAGGTCGCGCCATTCGAAGCTGATCGTGAGCATCACCGCGAGCTCTTCGACGAGGCCCGAGTCCTGGTTCGTGGCCAGGGTCTCGAGCGACCACTCGGTGATCGTCCCCGAGAGGAGGGTCTGGGCGTCGCCGCGCGGCACGACGCGCCAGGGCGTCGAGCGGTGGATCTCCTTGATGATCGCTTCGGTGAGCGTGGTCTCGAGCTGGGGCTCGTAGGTCGTGTTGTCGAAGACGGGGACCGCGACCGTCTTGATGGAGGAGTCGAAGGGCGAGACGTGGGCGTAGCCCCGATGCGGGTCTGAGGCGCAGGCCTGCATGAGCAGGGCCAGGGCGGTGGCGCACGCGATGATCATGAGGGGACGCATCACTGGGCCGGCTCCGCGGGCGTTTCGGGCTCCACGACTTCCGCATCGGCGCCGCCTTCGACGACCACGCCCGCCGCTTCATCGCTCCCGATGGGCGGCTCGGGGGGCCCCTCAGGGAGCCACCCGCGGTCGTCCATGATCTCGAAGGCGCGTTCGGATGCGAGGGTCTGGGGGTGCTCGCGGACGAGGCGTTCGAGCATGAGGCGTGCGGCGGGCCAGTCGCCCTGCTTGAGGTACCAGTTGGCCGTGTCCAGGAGTTGGGCGGCAAGGGACTCGTCGATCCGCGCGACGAGGCCCGCGTTGAGGCCGGTGCGCTCGGCCTCGACGGGGTAGTCGTCGGAGAACTCCTGGATGCGGATGCGCGCATCGATGAGGGTCGAGGCGTCGTGGTCGGGCCCCTGGAAGCGGGCGACGTCTGAGTAGATACGCCGCTTCTCCGCGTGGATGCGGTTCGGGCCCTTGGGGTGGTTGAGGAGGTAGAGGTCGTAGGCCTCGGCCGCGAGCTTGAGCTGGCGCGAGCGGTAGTAGTGGTCGGCCAGTTCGATCGCGGCGCGCTCGGCGACCTGGCTGCCCGGCATCCGCTCCTGCACGCGGATCAGGATCTCGACGCCGACATCGGTCGCGTTGACGAAGCGGATGCCCCAGAAGCGGCGTCTGAGCCCGTTGACGTAGCGGAGTGCGATGTCGAGTTCACGCTCGACCGCGATGGGGAACAGCTCGGACGAGGGGTAGCCGTTGATGATCGCCTCGTAGTCGTAGAGCGCTTTGTACTCGCGGTTCATGTCGCGTCGGGCGTCGGCGCGGATGAGGTAGGCCTCGGGGACGAGCGCGCTGTCAGAGAGTTCGTAGGTCGCGAGCCAGGTATCGACGATGGACGCGGCGCGGCGCGGCTTGCCCTCCGCGAGGGCGCGGCGCGCGGGCGCGAGGCGGTCGGCGCCCGAGCCCGTCTCGGGGCTCGCGGACACCTCCCATTGGCCCGACTCATCGAGGGTGCGTTCGGTCGCCTGCCCCGGCGCGGCGGGCGGCGCGAGCAGGGCGGCGAGCAGGGCTATGCACAGCGCAGTCGCGTTCGGCTTCATGGTGGTTAGGATACGGGCTTGTCGGGAGGCCTGTCGGGGCCAAGCCCGCGAAGGGCCGGGTTCTGGGAGGCGTGCGTGGGTGTCGTCGTTGCATACAACCCGATCTCCGGGCGTGGCGTGGGGGCTCGTGCCGCCCAACGCCTCGCTGAGCGGTTGCGTGGCGACGGGCACGACGCGGCGCTCGTCGAGACGGGCCCCGCGGCGTCGGAACCCCCGCAGGAGGTGTTCGACGAGGCCCGCGCGCTGGTCGTCGTGGGAGGCGATGGCACCGTCCGCACGCTCGCGGCGTTCGCGGAGCGCTCCAACACGCCCATCTACCACTTCCCGTACGGCAACGAGAACCTCTTCGCGCGCGAGTTCGGCATGGACCGGTCGTATGACCGCCTCGCGCGAGCCCTCGAGACGCACGAGATCAGGCGCGTCGATGTCGGTGTGTGCAACGACGGCCTGTTCCTCATCATGGCGAGCGTGGGCCTCGACGCGAACGTGATCCACCGCCTCGCGGAGCTGCGCAAGGGGGGCGTGAGCCACCTGAGCTACGTGCGCCCGATCCTGGGTGAGTTCCTGCGCCTGCGGGGTGTCCCGATGCGGGTGCGTGTGGACGGGCGCGAGATCGTCGACGGGCGTGCGGGCCTGCTCATCGTCGCCAACAGCAGGCAATACGCGCTGCGTCTTGACCCCGTCCGCGGGTCTGACATGAGCGATGGGCTGCTCGATGTGGCGTTCTTCCCGCACGGGGGGCGCCTCGGCATGAGCGCGTGGGCGATGCGCATCGCGTTGCGGCGTCACCTGCGCCACCCGCGCCTGGTCCACGGCCGCGGCGCGACGGTCGAGGTCGAGGGCATGAACGGCGTGGACCTCCGCTACCAGGTGGATGGCGATGCGCCGGGCGTCGGGGCGACGTCTGCGGCGGGGCGGGCTTCGGGCGATGTGCTCAGGATGGGCCTGCGCCCGGGGGCGTTGCCCGTGCTGCTGCCTGCATGAACAACGAGCGGCGGCTAGCGCGCGTCGCGCCGTGCCTTGCGTGAGGCGACCGTCTCGCCCTCCTCGCGGGCCTCGCGGAACCGGCTTTCCTCCGAAGGATCACGCCGGTCCTCGCCCATGCGCCCGAAGATGAGTCGTCCGGCGCTGGTCTGCATGGTGGAGGTGACGGTCAGGGCGACCTGCTCGCCTATGTGGTCGCGCCCGTTTTCCGCGACGACCATGGTGCCGTCGTCGAGGTAGCCGACGGCCTGGCCCGGCTGCTCACCGGGCTTGATGAGTTCGACGGAGAGGGCCTCGCCCGGGATGACGTTGGGCTTGAGCGCGTTGGCGAGGTCGTTGATGCTGAGCACCGAGACGCCCTGGATGGAGGCGACGCGGTTGAGCCCGACGTCGGTGGTGATGATGCTCGCGGGCATCATGCGGGCGAGTTCGACGAGCATCTGGTCGACGTCCTTGCCCTGGACGACGGTCTCGTCGATGGTGACGTCGAGCTTGGGCGAGCGCTGGAGGCCCGTGACGACGTCGAGGCCGCGCCTGCCGCGTGCGCGCTTGAGGCGGTCCGACGAATCGGAGAGCTGCTGGAGTTCACCGATGACGAAACGCGGGATGACGATGGGGGTCTGGAAGAAGCCCGACTCGGCGATGGCCTGGACGCGCCCGTCGATGACCGCGGAGGTGTCGAGGAGGAGCGGCTTGGGGCCGCGGATCTGCTTGGCGAACTCGACATAGGGGATGACGAGGCGGAAGTCGTCCTGGGTCTGGAGGACGACCGCGGCGCCGAGGTAGCACAGGCCGATGCCGAGGATGATCTTGATGGACAGGAGCAGGCGGTCTATCTCCTCTTTCGCGACCGCGGAGGCGGGCTCGCCGAAGAACGTCTGGTAGACGTAGTCGATGACGAGGCTCAGGAGGATCGTGGCGACGAGGCCCGCGAAGGTACCGAAGAGGATCGAGGTGATGGTCGAGAGCTTGCGCTTGGGCGTCAGGACATCGATGGTGATGATGATGCCCGCGAAGACGACCGTGCCGACGATGATCCAGGCGTAGTCGCTCAGCTCGATGCCGCTCTTGTTGTTGGTCGAGGCCTGGACCATCGCGAGTGAGATCACGACGGCGCTGAGGACGAACAAGACCACCCGCAGCAGGTTCACCACGCGGCGCTGCTGACGCATGATCTCCTCTCGGGTCGGAGCGAGATGGAGTTCTTCGTTCACGGGCGGAGTGTAGGCGATCGGCAAAAGCACGCCGAGAGGGGTATGGGGGCCGATCGGGGTCGGGAAGAAACGCCCCCCGCTGCCCTCCTAGGATGGTGGCTCACCCCCTTTGGTTGGCGGCCGGGCCCGGTGCAAGGGCGTCGTCGCGAACCTGGTCAGGGCTTGACGGCAGCAGCCATAAGCGAATGGCGTTCGGTGCTGCCGGTCGCCTGGTCGCCAACCGAGGGGGGTGAGGCCCGCGAGAGCGCGAGGGGTTCCCCCCTACTCCGGGTCGAGCCTGATCATGTCGAGCAGGGTGGCCCCGTCGAGCAGGTCGGTCGGGTCGGGGATGTTGAAGACGCAGGCTTCGCCCGTGCGGAGGCGGATCGAGCCTGCGCCCGCGGGGCCGTTGGCGAGGATGCCGACCAGGTCTTCGAGCTGGGTGTTGTGGCCGACGATCATGAGGGGTTCGGCGGTGGTCAGGCGCGGCCCGAGCAGGTCGACCAGGTCGGAGATGCTGGCGTTCTCGTGGCCGAACTCGAGGGGGCGGAAGCGTTCGCGGGGAGCGCCGACCGCATCCGCGACGATCCGGGCGGTCTCGTCGGCGCGGGCGAGCGAGGAGTAGAGGACCAGTTCGGGCTTCCACGGGCCTCCGGCGAGGCGGTCGGCGACGTAGGCGGCCTGGGCGCGCCCTCGCTCGCGCAAGACGCGGTCGCCATCGCGGCCTGTGGACGACATCGCTTCTGCTTTGCCATGACGGAGGGGGATGAGGATGGGCATCGCGCGATCGTAGCTGGGAACACGGTCGCGTGGGTGGCCTAGGGTGGGTGATGGCGAAGGGCGTCGCGGGGCACATCGTGATGATCGGGCTGAGGGGGTCGGGGAAGTCGACCGTTGCGGGGCTCATTGGTGCGCGCCTGGATCGTTCGATGGTCGATCTGGATCGTGCGGTGTTAGGCGAGATGAAGTGCGCGACGGTGAGTGAGGCGTGGTCGGAGCGGGGTGAGGCGGCGTTCCGCGCGA
This sequence comes from Phycisphaerales bacterium, assembly GCA_965228605.1. Classification (GTDB taxonomy): domain Bacteria; phylum Planctomycetota; class Phycisphaerae; order Phycisphaerales; family UBA1924. The sequence goes on along the minus strand of OZ245825.1, from coordinate 418,661 downwards.
TGGAGACGCGCATCTTGCGGCGCACGCTTGAAGAAGCGGACGGGCAAGCGGTGATCGCGCTGGGTGGTGGGACGCCGACGGCGCCCGGGGCGGCGGATGTGATCCGCGCTGCGCAGGCGGCGGGGCGGGCGGTGGTGGTGTATCTCGCCGCCGGCGCGGAGGTGCTCGCGTCGAGGTTGCCCGAGCATGATCCCGACCGCCCGAGCCTGACGGGCGCCGGCCCGCGCGAGGAGATGGCGCGGGTGCTCGCGGAGCGCGATGGGCTCTACCGCGATCTGGCGGACCACATCGTCGATGCGACGGGCGAGGCCGAGGGCGTCGCGGTCGCGGTGTGCGCTGCGCTGGGGCTTCCTACATGACCGCGTCGTGGTCGGGGTCGATCTGTTCGATCATGCGCTCGATGTAGCGCCACGCGTTGAGTTCGCGCCTGATGTCGGCGAGCGCCTCGGGGGGCGGAGGCGCCGCGAGCGCCTTGAACAAGCCCGACACGCGCTCGATGTAGGTCGCCCGCTGGTCATCGGCCCAGTCGCGCAGGCGCTGGGTCTGCGCGGGGTCGCCCGAAGCGTGGGCCGCTTCGAGTTCCTCGCGGACTTCCATCATCTCCATGAGGAAGCCATCGGGGAGGGCGTTGTCGTCTTCCTTGGAGGGCCCGCTCAGGCGCGCGAGCAGCGCGTTGGCCCGGCGCTCGGGGGCCGCGAGGGTGGCTCGGGCCTCGTTGAGTTCCGCGGCGGTGGGGGCGCCCTCGTCGCCGGCGAGGTCGGGGTGGGCCTGACCCGCGCGGGCGAGCCAGGCGCGCCGGATGGCCGCTTCATCGAGGTCGAAGGAGGGCGAGAGCCCAAGGGCATCGAAGGCGTCGGGTTGTCGGGGCGTTTCGGGCATGGTGCGGCCTCCCGCGTTGACGTGGCGGGCGTGGTCGGGGAGCATATTGGGGAAAGGCGGACGGGCCTCGTGCCGAAACACATCGGAATCATCGCGGTGAGCCCCGAGGGGTCGTCGATCTGCTATCGCCTGATCGGGCGCCACGTGTCCGTGATCCGGGAGCCGACGCTCCGCCCGTCGGTCTCGCTGCACAACCAGCCGTTCCTCAACTACGTCGATGCTCTCCGCAAGGACGCGTGGGAGGAGATCGGGCACCTGCTGAGCGAGTCGGCCCGCCACCTCGCGGAGGCGGGGGCGGACTTTGCGGTCGTGCCGGACAACGTCGCCCACCACGCGCTCCCGCTGGCCGAGGCGGCCTCGCCGATCCCTCTGATGAACATGATCGAGCTGGTCGCGGACGCGGTCCAGCAGAACGGGTGCCAGCGGGTCGGGCTGATCGGGACGAAGTACGTCACGTATGGCGCGACGTACCAGACGGCGCTCGGGCTCCGTGGGATCCCGCTCTTCGTGCCCGATGAGGAAGAGGCCGCGGCGATCGACCGGATCATCTTCAACGAGGCGGTGCTCGGGCCCGTGTCGCCCGAGTCCTCGAAGGTGATCAGCGCGGCGATCGCCCGCCTGCGCGATCGCGGGTGCGATGCGCTGATCCTGGGCTCGAGTGAGCCCGGCCTTGCGCTGCCCGACATGGGCGATATCGAGGTGTTCGACCCGCTGCCGTTGCTCGCGCGGGCGGCGGTGGAGCGGGCCACGATGGGCGCAGCAGAGGGGTCCGCCAGCTAGCGCCAGCGGACCCCTTGTTGCTTGCAGAACCGGGTGTGAGGCGTTGGCTCAGCGGGCGTACTTCACGCCGCACCCGTAGGGGTCGGTCGTGGGCGTGGTGACGGTCTCGCCCGCGATGACCTGGTCGAGCGCCTGGGCGACGTAGTTGGTGATGGAGGACTTCTCGTCATCGGCGGGGGCGCGTCCCTTGCGGTGCGAGTCGATCGCGCCCTGGTAGCGGACCTTGCCGTCCTTGTCGATGATGAACATGTGGGGGGTGGTGCGGGCGCCGTAGGCCTTGCCCACCTCGCCCGATGCGTCGGTCAGGACGGGGTACTTGATGCCCCACTCGGTGGCCATGGGCTCGGACTTCTTGAAGTCGGCGTGGCGCTCGTTGGTCGAGTTGATCGCGAGCCAGACGACGTCCTTGCCCTCGTAGTCCTTCGCGAGGTCGCGCATGGTCGACTGGCCCCGCGCGTGGTGCTTGATGACGTAGGGGCAGCCCGGGTTGAACCACTCGAGGACGACGATCTTGCCCTCTTCGGTGAGCTTGGAGAGGGTCCACTCCTTGCCATCGAAGTCGCGGAGGGTGAAGTCGGGGGCCTTGTCACCGATCTTGACGCCTCCCTCTGAGGCGCCGTCGCCGCCGCGATCGCGGCCGCGCTGGTCTGCGAGCGCCGACGACGTGAACACCGTCGCGAGCGTGAGCCCAACGATCCCGACACCCGCGATGCATGCTTTCCTGAAGTCCATTGGTGAACCCTTCCTTTCCGTTGAAGGCCCGCGAGGGCGGCGTCGCGCCAACCTCGGGGCCCGTACCACGATTCTACTTGCCTGGCGGCGCCAGATCGATGAGGACGAATTCGCGCGACTTGCCCCGGCGGACCTCGAGCACGCCCCTGACGCGCTCGAGCTTCTGCACATCGTCGCCGTAGGGCAGCTCGAGCCGCCCTGACCTGGTGTGGCACGTGCGGATCGGGGCGTCCGGTTCGATGCCGACGGGGGAGACGGCCTGTGGGGTCTCGTAGGGGTAGAAGGTCGCCTCATCGGCGCCCTCGGTTTGGATGACAAGTGATGAGCCCGACCAGGCGACGCTCAGGGGCTCGCCCGTGGTGCGCTTGTTCAAGGGGCTGGCCCAGCGCTCGCGCGCCCGGTCAAAGTGCTTCGCGTCGGGAGACCGTGCAGACTCGGGCGCGACCGCGAAGGTCGCATCGACCTCGGTGAAGCCCGGCAGGCAGATGTCCTTGCACACCAGGAAGTCGATCCTAGCGCTCACGTCGGCCGAGGGGGCGCTGAAGCTGCTCGACACCTTGAGGGGGAAGACGAGCGTGACCTCGTCCTCGTAGATGTAATCGAGGAGGTCGCCCGGCGAGACGTGGCGGTGGGGAGCGGGCCAGGTCGGCTCGCCCGCGGTGATGCCCTCCGGGAGGTCGAGCTTGATTTCGATGGGCATGCCCGAGTCGCCCGGGTTGCGCCAGTAGAGGTGCCACCCCTTGGCGATCTTGAAGGTGACGCCCAGGTTCGCTTCGCCGCCGGGCACGAGGGCGGTGGTCTCGAGGATGAGGGCTGGTTTGGCGTGGGCGTTGCCGTCGTCGATGCCCTGGGCCCAGGCGGGTGTGGTCAGCGTGGCAGCCATCGCCAGGCCGCCCGTCACGATTGCGAATCTCGGGGCCATTGAGGTCCTCCAGCCAGCGCACACGGGCAGCGTGCCCGTCGCGGGCGAACGCGGACACCTCGGAGAGTATTTCATGGGGCCGCGTTGTGGGGCTGGCAATGGGAGGCTGGGGTGCGTTAGCATGGGTCCGGCCCGTGCGGGCGAGGAGGTTCATCGATGATGTGGCGGACGCTGATTGCTTTGGTCGCGGGCACCCTGTTGGCTACCTGTGTGGGTGGGTGTTCGGGGAATGTCTCTGACAGGGACCTGCGGACGATCTCCGCCTCGGACGCGTACAAGAAGCTCCAGGGCGGTTCGGTGCTCGTGGTGGACGCCCGCCCGCCGGCCCGCTTCGCGGAGGGGCACATCGTGGGGGCCCGCCCGTTGCGGAGCGGGGATATCGACCTCCTCGAGACCGACCCCTCGCTCTCGGGGTACAAGATGATCATCGTGTACGGCGAGAACCCCGGCGAGTCGATGGCGAAGTCGACCGCGAAGAAGCTCATGATCGCGGACTACAAAGATGTGCGCCTCATGAGCGGCGGCTACGCGGAGTGGCGGGCCAACGGGCTGCCTTTCGCCACTGAATAGGACAACGATTCACACCGAGCGGCGCCCCGCTCCAGGAGATAGCCATGGCGACCACGACCCTCCGCAACCGGACCTACGAGTCGATCTCCGAGACGATCGGCAACACCTCGCTCATCCACCTCCCGCGCCTCTCGCCGGCGGGCGGTGGGCAGGTCTATCTCAAGATGGAGATGGACAACCCGTTCGACTCGGTCAAGGACCGGATCGGCAAGGCGATGATCGAGGCGGGCGAGCGCGATGGGAAGATCAAGCAGGACACGCACGTCATCGAGCCGACGTCGGGCAACACGGGCATCGCGCTCGCGTTCATCTGCGCCGCCAAGGGCTACAAGCTGACGCTGACCATGCCCGAGTCGATGTCGCTCGAGCGGCGGGCGGTGCTCAAGCACCTTGGCGCGAACCTCGTGCTGACGCCCGCGGAGCTTGGCATGAAGGGCGCCGTGGAGAAGGCGCGCGAGATGTACGAGGAGGAGTCGAAGGGCGGCTCCGCGTTCATGCCCCAGCAGTTCGAGAACCCCGCCAACCCCGCGATCCACGAGGCGACGACGGGCCCCGAGATCTGGAACGACACGGGCGGCAAGGTCGACGCCATCGTCGCGGGCGTGGGCACGGGCGGCACGATCACGGGCACGACGCGGTTCATCCGCTCGAAGAACGCGGACTTCCAGGCGATCGCGGTCGAGCCGACCGACTCGCCGGTGATCTCGGGTGGTGATCCTGGCCCGCACAAGATCCAGGGCATCGGCGCGGGGTTCATCCCGAAGAACCTCGACACGAGCCTGCTCAACGGCGTCGAGCAGGTGGCCAACGATGAGGCGTTCGAGTGGAGCCGGAAGATCGCGCGGACGAGCGGGATCATGGGCGGCATCTCGACGGGGGCGAACGTGTGTGCCGCGGTCCGGGTGGCGTCGCGTCCGGAGTTCAAGGGGAAGACGATCGTGACGATCGGGTGCTCGTTTGGCGAGCGGTACCTGTCGACGCCGTTGTTCCACACCGACTGAGCCTGCTGGACCATGTGGCGGACCCGCTTCCTCGTCTTTGGGGATGAGTACAACGTCTGCCCGGGCGTTGTTCGTTGCGACCTGGTTCGCGCGCCGTTCGCGGGAGAAGGCGGGGTCGCTCAATACGGGGTCGCTCAATACGTCGTTGACATGGATCCCGCGCTGCCCCGACAAGAGGGTGAGCCAAGGTCAATCCGCCGCGCAGTACTGAGCGGGAGGCACGACCGGCTGCTGCGTGGCTCACTTCGTGACGTTGTCAACGTCAGCACATCCGCGGCTGCCCCCGATGATCTGACGCACCTCGAGTTGCTGAGCTGGGGCTACCTTTATCGCTGGCGGTGGGCAGCGGCTCGTGCTGCGAGGCGTGCGGAAGATGGACCAGAGGTTGATGACGTGGTCCGCCGCAAGCGCGAGCCCCAATGAAGAAGCACGCCGTCCCGGCTTTGCACCGGGCGGCGTGCTGAGTGAGCCCCGCCGTGTGAACGGCGGCGTCGGGTGGCTTCGGGGGCGCGGAGGCCCCACCGGTGTTCGTTTAGTCGTACACGTTCGAGGTCGTGGGCAGCTCGGCGTTGCGGAGCACCATGGTGGTCTCGATGCGGAAGTTCGACTCGCTGGTGTGGCGTTCGGCGAAGAAGAGCTTGAGCGGATAGATGCCGCCCGGCTCGAGCCCGAGTTCCTCGGCCTTGTCGTCGAGGTTCACCGAGGCCTGCTGCTGCGAGTGGACGCCGCCCAGGTCGACCGCGAGCTTGCCGTTGATGAACACCCACACATCGTCATCGCCCGTGAACTGGAAGACGAGGGGCGTGTCGCGCTCGTCGGGGTCGGTGTAGGTGAACTCGGTGTCGAGCTCGTAGGTCCAGTGGAAGTTGTGTGTGCCATCGGGTGCCCACTTGAGCGGCTTGCCCGGCGCGCCGTAGGTGAGCCCGTAGCCCTGGTCGTCGATCGGGAAGAAGTACTCGGGCTTCTCCTTGGCGAACCGGTAGATGCCGCCCACGCGTTCGAGGACGATCGAGTAGGGGATGGAGGTGTTCACGCCCGGCACGTCGCGGTACCACTGGTGGAACGACTCCTCGGAGCTCACCTGGGGCCCGGCGCCGAAGCCGCCCTTGGCGCTGATGGTGTCGAGGTTGATGGTGGGCTTGCCGTCGGCGTCGAGGTGGACGTTCACCATGTCCTTGGTGCCGCCGCCCGGGTAGGCCTCCATGTCGGGGTGGGTCACCTGGAAGTCCCGGATGACACCCGTGAGGGTGATCGAGAGGGGGCCTTCGTCGCCGCCCTCGTCGCTGCCTGCACCGATGGGCGCGATCGTGAGCGCCGCGCCGGCGACGGCCATGACCGCAAGAGCTCGCCTCGCTTGGCTGTTGCTCAACTTGCTCAGCATGATTCGCACCTCCCTGCAGGACCGCCCGCTCCGCCAACGTGGCGAGTACGGCGAATCCACATGAAACGTACGAAACAACACGCCCCCCCCACAAACGGTTGGACGCGATCGTCGCACCGACCCGATCAGTCTGGAACGGATCGCGCGGGTGTGCGGGCGTGCGCCGATGGGGCGCAGCACGGGGCGGCGATATCATCGGACCAGGGACGGCGCTCGTGGCGTGCCGAGAGCGAAGGGCGAGGGGATCATGGATGCATTCGTCATCGAGGGGGGCGCGCCGCTCAACGGGCGGCTGACCGCCAACGGGTCCAAGAACGCGGCGCTGCCCCAGATGGCCGCGGCCCTGCTGACCGATCGCCCCGTCCGCCTCACGGGGGCCCCGCGCCTCGCGGACCTTGCGAGCATGGCCCGCCTGCTGCCCACCCTCGGGTGCGCGGTCACCTCGACTGATACAGATGATGGCGCCCGGACCCTCGAACTCCACACGACCGATGAGTCGGTGTCGCACGCGGCGTACGAGATCGTCCGGACGATGCGGGCGAGCGTGTGCGTTCTCGGGCCGCTGCTGGCGCGGCGGGGCGAGGCGCGCGTGTCGATGCCGGGCGGGTGTGCGATCGGGGACCGCCCGATCGACCTGCACTTGCGCGGGCTCGAAGCCCTCGGGGCGCACATCGAGCTCGACTCGGGCGACGTCGTGGCCCACGTGCCGGGCGGGCGGCTCAAGGGGGCCAAGCTCTTCCTGGGCGGCGCGTTCGGGCCGACGGTTCTCGGGACTGCCAATGTGATGTCCGCCGCGGCGCTCGCGGAGGGGGTGACGGAGATCGAGTCGGCGGCGTGCGAGCCGGAGGTCGTGGACCTCGCCAACCTGCTCAACGCGATGGGCGCCCACATCCGCGGGGCGGGGACGCCGCGGATCGTGATCGAGGGGGTCCGCGAACTGCACGGGGCCGAGCACCGCGTGATGCCCGACCGGATCGAGGCGGGCACGTACATGATCGCCTCCGCGATCACGGGGGGGAACGTCACGATCGACAACTGCCCGCTCGACTGCCTGATGGCGGCGTCGGACATCCTGGCGCGAGCGGGCGTGCACGTCCGCGAGGTCGGGGGTGATGCTGGTCATGGGCACCCGAGCGTCGAGGTAACCGCGGAGCCCACGCTCCGCCCGGCGCAGGTCACGACCCAGCCGCACCCCGGCTTCCCGACCGACCTCCAGGCGCAGATGATGGCGCTGCTCGCGCTGGCCGATGGCAACTCGATCGTGACCGAGCGCATCTACCCCGAGCGCTTCCTCCACGTGGCCGAGCTGTCGCGGATGGGCGCCCAGCTCGTGCGGAACGGGGCGACGGTGGTGGTGAGCGGCGTGCGCGAGCTGGTCGGTGCGCCGGTGATGGCGAGCGACCTGCGCGCCTCGGCGGGGCTTGTGCTCGCGGGCCTGGCGGCGCGGGGGCGGACGATCGTGCGGCGCGTCTACCACCTGGACCGTGGGTACGAGCGGATGGAAGAGCGGCTGACCGCGCTCGGGGCGACGATCGAGCGTGTCCGGGACGACGACCTGGGGTAGCGACGGGCGGCGGCTCTGCCTTGCGCGCAACGAAAGCCCGGCGGCCTGGGGACAAGCCGTCGGGCTTTACGGAGAGGAGAGAATCTGCTGGCAAAGCAACCCGGCCCCTAGTTTCCGACCGCGAGGACGAGTTGCGTGGGGACACTTCAACATACGCACGGGGCGGGCGAGTTCATCCCCTTCTCCGCGAAAACTCCCCAGATCGGTGGGGCATTGTCGGACGGGTATGGCGTTTCCGCAGGGGTGTGCTGAAGGGGTGGGCCAGAACGCCCGTCACGCCCGCGCAACGGGGGGAGCGGGGAGGAAACCGGGGGGCGTGGTCGGCCATCTCTAGGATGAGGACGCCGCGTCTCGGCGTCCGCCCGGACCAAGAATCTGAGGTTCAACCTTCAACCTTCAACCCGTCGGCCAGTGGGCCACCCACGCACCGATCAGGAGCCTCCCGATGCATCCGAACACCAACCACACCCCCGCCCCCCTTCGCGCCATCACTCTTGTCGCCACGTGCGGGCTCGCGCTCGCGCTGGCCGCCGCCGCGGCGGCGCAGGACCAGAACAACAACAACAACAACAACAACAACAACAACAACGCGGACGATGTCATGCCCATCCGCACGATCTCGCTCTACCGCTCGGGCGTGGGCTACTTCGAGCGCCGGGGCATGGTGCAGGGCGATGAGGAGGTCGGGCTCCGCTTCTCGACCGAGCAGGTGAATGACATCCTGAAGTCGATGGTGGTGCTCGACCTGGGCGGCGGGTCGATCGGCGCGATCACCTACGGGTCGAACCTGCCGCTCGACAGGCGGCTCGCTTCGTTCGGGGTCGATGTCTCGAAGGCGCCCTCGGTCGAGCGGCTGTTCAAGCAGCTGGCGGGCGAGGCGGTGGAGGTCGAGACGTCCGGCGGCGTGGTCACGGGGACGATCCTGTCGGTCGAGGACCGCCCGACGCCCGTGACGGGCGAGCGGGGCGATGGGTTTGCCATGTCGACCCAGCCTTACGTGAACCTGGTCACGTCGTCGGGGATCCAGGCGGTGGGGCTGTACGACCTGCGGTCGTTCGAGCTGCAGAACAAGGAGCTGGCGGGCGAGCTGAGCAAGGCGCTGAGCGTGCTGGCGCAGTACCGGGCCGAGCGGACGACGACGGTGGATGTGGAGCTGCTCGGCGCGGGGGACCGTGCCCGCCCGGTGGTGATCGGGTACATGCACGAGATGCCCGTGTGGAAGACGAGCTACCGCCTGGTGCTGCCCGAAGATTCGGGGGCAAGCGACGACGGCGCGACGCTGCAGGGGTGGGCGATCGTCGAGAACACGACCGATGCGGACTGGGAGGGCGTGAAGCTGTCGCTCGCATCGGGGCGGCCCGTGAGCTTCACGATGGACCTGTACCGCTCGATCTTCACGCAGCGGCCCGAGCTGCCGGTGCCCGTCGGGGGCGGGCTGTTGCCGACGTTGTACGAGGCGGGCAAGGCGGTGCTGCGTGATGCGATGCCCGCGGACCGGGCGGCGGGTGAGGTGGAGAGCCTGCGGATGCGCAAGCCTGCACGTCCGTCGTCGGGCGGTGGGATGGCGGGCATGTTCCAGGACAACTGGGACACCGACGCCGAGTACAAGAGCGACATGTCGGGCTACATCGGGCAGTCGCAGGGCTCGGGCGAGCAGGTGGGCGGGCAGTTCATGTACACGGTCGATGCGCCGGTGACGCTGGCCCGCCAGCAGTCGGCGATGCTGCCGATCCTTGTCGATTCGATCCCGTGCCAGCGCATCTCGATCTACAACCCATCGGACCAGCAGGGCCACCCGATGCGCGGCGCGAAGATGACCAACGACTCGGGGCTGCACCTGATGCCGGGCCCGATCGCGGTGTACGACACGGGCAACTACGCGGGCGACTCGCAGATCCCGCACGTCGCACGCAACCAGGACCAGATCCTGACCTACGCGCTGGACATCGACGTGCAGGCGTCGAGCGAGGCGAAGGTGGAGTCGGACCTGCGCTCGATCAGGATCTCCGATGGCATGCTCATGCAGACGTGGAAGCAGCGGCGCGATGTGACCTACTCGTTCAAGAACCTCGACGCGAAGTCCGGCCGGCGGCTGATCGTCGAACACAACAAGTCGGGCAGCGGGTGGGAGCTTGTCACGAAGGACGGCCTCGACGAGACGACCGACTCGGCGTACCGCTTCGCGTACGACATCGCCCCGTCGGGCGAGGCCGACGCGACGATCCGCGAGGAGCGCACCACGCACCAGAGCGCGGGCGTCCTGTCGATCCCGCTCGAGACGCTCCTGGCCTACCGCAACTCGGGCAAGCTCTCCAAGGCGGTGCTCGACGCCGTCCAGCAGGCGGCCCAGATGCAGGCCGACATCAACGACATGGGCGAGCAGATCACGCGCCTGAACCAGGAGCGCAGCGAGATCTTCCAGGACCAGGGGCGACTCCGCGACAACATGGGACGCATCAGCACGTCGAGCGACCTGTACCAGCGCTACATGGAGAAGCTCGGCAAGCAGGAGACGCGGATCGAACAGATCATGGAATCGGTCGACCGCATCGAGAACGACCGCGCCAAGGCCCAGCAGGCGATGCAGGACTACCTGCGCGACCTGGATGTGGAGTGATCCCCGGCCAGCGAGCCGCGACGGAGTGAGGGGGCCTCGCGCGAGATGGCCCGCGCGAGATGGCCCGGAACCCCTCACCTGCGTTCGGGGCTCGTCGTGGGCCGGGTGCATCGGCCGTTCAACCTTCAACTTTCAACTGTGTTGGGGGACGGGGGGGGTCTTGCGCCACTGCCCGGTCCGCCGGTCGGTGGCTCGGCCGGTCGATCCCGATCGTGAAGACACCGACCCGCGGACGGGTCAGTGGCACGTGGCACAGTTGAAGGTTGAAGGTTGAAGGTTGAAGCGGGGCCCGGCTCGCATCGGCCTCATCCACGACGAACCCCCGACGGAGCGAGGGGGCCCCGCCATCGCACGCGAACTCGCCATCCCCCCGGCCGACCACCCCCACCACAACGCCCTACCCTGTGCCCATGGCTGCGACCTTTCAACCGCCCAAGGGCACGCGTGATGCTTACCCCGATGAGTTCCTGCGCCGGCGCTACATCGTCGAGTCGTGGAGGCGCACCGCGCTGCGCCACGGGTTTGATGAGATCGACGGGCCGACGTTCGAGCACGCGAGCCTCTACACCGTCAAGTCGGGGCAGGGCATCCTGAACGAGATGTTCCAGGTGTTCTCGGGCAAGGACGACGCGCAGCGCGAGGCCGCGGGGCGGGGCGAGGCGCCCTTCGCCCTGCGCCCCGAGTTCACGCCCACCCTCGCCCGCATGTACGCGGCGAAGGCGAAGCAACTGCCATCGCCCTGCAAGTGGTTCTGCACGCCCAACTTCTTCCGGGCCGAGCGGCCGCAGCGGGGGAGGCTGCGGGAGTTCCTGCAGTGGAACATCGATGTGCTGGGTGATGAGACGCCCGCCGCCGACGTCGAGATCCTCGGCGCGATCGCGGGCCTGTTCGGGACGCTCGGCGTGCCTTCGAGCTCGGTGACGTTCAAGCTGTCCAACCGCGATGTGATCGCCGAGCTGATGTCGCGCACGGGGGTCGGCGCTGATGGCGTCGGCGAGGCGATGCAGCTCCTCGACCGGCGCGACCGCCTGACGCCCGAGCAGTTCGATGAGGGCGCAGCGGCGATCGCGTGGCGCCACGGCGCCTTCGAAGACCTGGCCGAGGCGTTGGGCAACGGGCTCAACGCGCTCATCGCGGCGCTCGAGCAGGGCGACGCCTCGCGGGCCGCGATCGAGCAGGACCCCTCACCCGCCCTGGCCAACCTGGCCCAGACCATCCGCAGGCTCAGCGCCGCGGAGATCATCAGGTGGTGCGCCTTCGACCCGACCATCGTCCGGGGCCTGGCCTACTACACCGGCACCGTCTTCGAGGTCATCGCCGAGGGTGAGCGGGCCGTCGCGGGCGGCGGACGCTACGACAAGCTCATCGAACTCTTCGGCGGGCCGCCCACCCCCGCGTGCGGGTTCGGCATGGGCGATGTCGTCCTCACCAACCTGCTCGAAGACCACAGCCTGATGCCTTCGGGCAAGGACCTGCTCGTCGCGCTCGACCAGCCCGTGCGGACGCGCCCCGATGTGTTCATCGTGCCCTCGCCCGAGCTCGACGACGAGACGGCCGAGTCGCTCATCACGCGCACGCTCGCCACGCTCCGGCGCGGCACGCTCAACGGCGACGCCGAGCGCGAGCCCTGGCACCCCGATCGGTACGCCATCGCGCCGCTCCACGCGAGGCGGTCGTACAAGTCGACCCGCAAGGTGCAGAAGCTCATCGCCGATGCCAGCGCCCAGCACGCCCGCTTCGCGCTCATCATCGAAGACGAGCGCAGGGCGACCGTGCAGGACCTCGACTCGGGGCAGCGCACCGAGGGTGTGGCGCTGGGCGATGCCGGGGCGGTGGTGACGCGGGCGCTCTGAGCGCCGCTGACCCGCCGCGGTCGGTGCCCGGGCCATTCGATCGCATCGCGGGGACACCGACCGGCCGACCGGTCAGTGGCACACCCCCCCCCAACCCCCAACCTCCAACCCTCAACCCCACCCCCCCCACCCCAACACAGTTGAAGGTTGAAGGTTGAACGTCGAAGTCGCCCGCCGATCCTCTGCGAGCCCCGACTTGCCACACCCCACCCACCCAGCGCATCCTCCACCGATGCCCGGCCCTACCCGCGCCCAACTCTCGGCCGACATCCTCGCGCTGTGCACGGGCGATCTCGCCTTCGCCCTCGCCGGTGTGTGCGAAGCCGAGCCCACGCGCTACGAGCGCGCCTACCGCGACTGGATCGGCGCCAACAAGCACGGCGACATGGGCTACCTCGCCCGCAACGTCGAGGTCCGCATCGACCCGCGTCTGCTCCTCGATGGCGCCCGCTCGATCATCATGGTCGCCGACCAGTACGCGACCCGCCAGGACGCGACCGACCCACCACTCCCCGATGGCCACGGGCGCATCGCCCGCTACGCACGCGGCGACGACTACCACGTCGTCATGAAGAAGCGCCTGCACCAACTCGCCGACACGCTCCGCGAGCGCTTCCCCGATGCGGGCTTCCGCGCGTGCGTCGATACCGCCCCCCTCCTCGAACGCGAGCACGCCGCCCGCGCGGGCCTCGGGTGGATCGCGAAGAACTCGCTGCTCATCAACCCACAGCTCGGCAGCTACCTGTTCCTGGGCGCGCTGCTGACGACGCTCGACTTGGAACCGACCCGGGCGGATGACACCAAACAGCCCCGGCCCGGCGAGCCGGGCCACCGGGAAACCCCATTCCCCATCACCGACCACTGCGGCACCTGCACACGCTGCATCGACGCGTGCCCCACCGACGCCATCACCCCCTACTCCGTCGACGCCTCGCGCTGCATCAGCTACCTCACCATCGAGCACCGCTCAACCATCGACGAACGCTTCGCGGGCAAGCTCAACAACTGGCTCTTTGGGTGCGACATCTGCCAGGAAGTCTGCCCCCACAACTCGCCAAGGCCCGAGGCGACCCAGTCTCCGGCGGCCCGGCTCGCCGAGCCGGGTCTCCCGAGTGGGACGACATCGCATGCCGCCACCCCCACCACCGGCACCCCCCACCCCGCCTATGCCCCACGCAAGACCGCCGCCGCCCCCGAGGGCCGCACGTCACTCGACCTGCGCGAGGTGATGAACTGGACCGAGGACGACCGCCGGGAGGCGTTCAGGAAGAGCGCGATGAAGCGTGTGAAGCTCGATGCGATCAAGGGCAATGCCGACAGCCTGACTTGAACCGCGCACGGATCGACCGCCTACAACTCCCCATGACGCGACCGACACACCCCACCCGCCCCGTCCACCCCCTGGCCCTCGCGCTGGCCGCCGCGCTCGTCACCCTCGCCCCCGTCGCGCCCGCCGCCCACGCCCAACGCCAGCGCGGCAAGCCGCCCGCCACAAGCCAGCCGCCCGTGGCGTCCTTCGCCGACCTCCGCCCGGGCCAGACCGCGACGACCACCCTCCGCATCACCAACACGAGCGATGCCCCGCTCACGATCGACCGCGTCCGCACGACGTGCCGGTGCGCGGTGGTCGCGATGGACGAGCGGACGATCGACGCGGGCGGGTCGGTCGAGGTGGAGGTCTCGCTCGAAGCGCCGCCCACGATCGGCCCGATCGCCCAGCACGCCGCGATCATGTTCAAGGGCTACGCCGTCCCGCTCCAGGTGTCGCTCACCGCGGATGTCAGCAAGGGCGTCCGCGTGACGCGCGCCTACGACCCGCCGGGCCAGGGCCTCGACGCATCGGTCACCCTTGAATCGACCGACGGCACGCCCTTCCGCGTGCTGGCCATCGATGGCAAGCCGCCCCGCACGCCCGACGGCGCCCCGCTGCCCGCCACGCCCGCGCAGCGCCACGTGGTCCAGCAGTCCATCCCCCGCGCCGACGACGGCATGACGCCCAGGTGGATCGTCATCGAGACCGACCACCCCACCTCGCCCATCATCGACATCGCCATCGACGACCCGCACCGCCCCGAGTACCGCTCGATGGCGCCCTGGCGCCTCGCCACCGACCGCGTCAGCCTCGACACCATCCACGCCGGCGAAGTCGCCGCCTTCGAGGTCCGCCTCCGCGGCGAGGTCGGCGATACGCTGGGCGATGTCGAGTGGATCGAGTCAGAGGGCCACGCGACGATCCAGCTGCTGGGCCTGCGCTACGACGAGCCGACGCGGAGCCTCATCGCGCGCCTCGGCGTCCGCGCCGATGCGCCACGCCAGCTGCTGAGCCAGCCCGTCGCCATCACCATCGCGGGCCACACCGAGTCGTTTCACGTCCTGGCGCGCGTCACCGGCGCCCCCGAGCCCGCCGACGACCCGCCCGCCGACGACGACGAAGACGCCCCCTGATCTCCCTTCCGGTGCACAGGCCCGTCGATCGGGAAGACGATGGAGAACGTCGAGCCCTGGCCCAGCACCGAGCGGACCTCCGCGTTGCCCCCGTGCACGAGCGCGATGTGCTTGCAAATCGCGAGCCCGAGCCCCGTGCCGCCCTCGCCACGCGATCGCGCCTTGTCGACGCGGTAGAAACGCTCGAACAACCGGGGGAGGTGCTCGGGCGCGATGCCCGGCCCCGAGTCCGCGACCTCGACACGCACCGCGGGCCGCCCGTGCGGCAGCTCGTCGTCGATGGCCCGCACGCCGACCGTCGTCCGCTTGCCCGAGTACTTGATGGCGTTGGCCACGAGGTTCGAGATCGCCTGCTCCGCCAGGCGCGGGTTGACCGCCGCCCGCACCACCGGGCTGACCTCGTTGTGCAGCTCGATCTCCCGCTCCTGGGCCGCGGGCCTGAGGTTGGCAAAGACGTGCTCGACGATCAGGTCGAACGCGGTCGGCGTGGTCACGAGCGCCGAGGCGGTGTCCTCGCGTTCGAGCGTGGTGAGCACGAGCATGTCATCCACGATCGCGCCGAGCCGCTCCGCGTTGCGGTGCACCACGCCCAGGAACTTGCGGTTGACATCGCGGTCGGTCCCGTCGAGTTCGATGAGCGTCTCGACGTAGCCCTTGATGTTGGTGATGGGCGTGCGGAGCTCGTGCGACACGTTGGCCGCGAAGTCCGAGCGGACCGACTCGAGCCGCTTGAGGCGCGTGACATCGCTGAGCAACAGGATCGTGCCCACGCGCTCGCCCTCGATCGAGCGCATCGGGCTCGACGCGGCACGCACCCACCGGTCCCGCGCCCCGCCGAGCTCAAGCTCCGCCTCGTGCACGCCATCGCCATCCGCCGCCGCCGCAACGAAGTCGTGAAGCGGCGGGAGGTCGACCACCGAGCTGAGCGGGCGCCAGCGCACATCGCGATCGCCCAGCGCCAGCAACTCCGACGCGGCCCTGTTGAGCGACAGCACCCGGCGCTGCCCGTCGAGCGCGATGATCGCGCGGTCGATCGAACGCAGGATCGCCTCCTGCTCGCCACGCTGGGCCGAGAGTTCCGCGAGGTGGCTCGAGAGCTGCTCGCCAAGCTCATTGAGCGCATCGGCAAGCCCCGCAAGCTCCGCCGCACCGGGCGCCTTCGCGCGATGCTGGAACCGCCCGCTCGTCAGCTGCGAGGCGCTGTGGGCGATCTCGCGGACGTCCGCCGAGACCCGCCACGCGAGCAGCATCGCCCCTGCCTGCACGAGCAGGCACGCCGCCGCCCCGATCACGACCACGCGCGGCGACACGCCCGCGCCGATCGCCGAGGCCACAACCAGCGCGAGCCCCCACGCCACGCCCTGCACAACGAGAACCCCCGCGCTCACCCTCGCCCAGATCGGCATGGAGCGCAGGCGTTCCATCTGCTCAGGCAGACCGCTCCGCGATCTGGTCCGACATGCGGTAGCCCACGCCACGCACCGTCTCGACGCAGTCGCCCAGCTCGCCGAGCTTCTGGCGCAGGGCCGCGATGTGGACGTCGATCACCCTGCTCGAAAGCACCGCGCCCTCGCCACGCACCGCCGCGACGATCTGGTCGCGCGTCCGCACGAAGCCCGGGCGCGCCGCCAGGTAGTGCAGCAGGCGGTACTGCGTGAGCGTCAGGTCCACCTTCTCGCCGTGCAGCTCGACGACGTGGCACGCCGGGTCGATCACGAGCGCCCCGCCGAGCAGCGACACCCGCGCCCCCGAATCGGTCTCATGGCGACGCAGCACCGCACGCACCCGCGCCACCAGCACGCGCGGGCTGAACGGCTTGGTGATGTAGTCCTCCGCGCCGAGCTCGAGCCCGACCACAATGTCCGACTCCTCCCCACGCGCCGTCACCATGATCACGGGGATGCCACGGTACCGCGACTCGCGCTTCAACCGCCTGCACACCTCGAGCCCGTCCAGGTCGGGCAGCATGATGTCGAGCATCACAAGGCGAGGCGGCGACCGCTTCACCATGTCCATCGCCACGCGGCCCGACGGCGCCACCTGCGTCGCGAACCCCTCGCGCTCCAGGTGGAACTCGATGAGTTCAGCGATCTCGGGCTCATCCTCAACGATAAGCAGGGGCGGGTGGGCCACTGGCGCTCTCCGTGCACAGTTGAAAGTTGAAGGTTGGACAGGCCAACCCTCGCGGGAGTTTACGCCCCCAATGTGAAGGGATGGTTCAGGACGGGCCAACCGCGAGCCCGATAATCACCGCTCCCCAACCCCCCCTCCGATTCGGCTTGGGATTCGCCTCTCCTGTGGTACCTTCTTGGACTGAAAGGGCGGGCCCCGGTGTACGACTCTTGGTGAAGAGGTCGGCGCGATTGCCCCCGAAGCATGGAGAGGAGTCGGAGATGCGATTGGTGACTGCCGGACTCGGTTTGCTCGTCGTGGCGTGCTCCGCAACGGCGCAGGTCGCGTTCTCGCCCACATTCATCCCGAGTGGCGGGGCCTTCGATGCAGACTTCGGCATGATCACCGGCGTCGCCGCTGCGGACTACGACAACGATGGCGACATCGACCTCTTCCTCCCCACGGGGCTCGGCCAGCCCAACAGGCTCCTCCAGAACGACGGCACCGGGACCTTCACCGACGTCGCAAGCGACGTCGGCCTCGCCGACACCGGGCGCGGGCGCATCCCCCTCTTCTTCGACTTCAATGGCGACGCCCTCCTCGACCTCCTCGTCGCTCGCGACTGCCACGGCTTCAACTGCCCCGAGGTCGAGACCATCACCCTCTACCAGCAGACCCCCGAGGGCCAGTTCATCGACGTCACGCCCGGCTCGGGCCTCGAGGGCAGCAAGGCGCAGAACCAGGGCACCCACGCGGGCGCCTTCGCCGCGGGCGACCTCGACAACGACGGGTGGCTCGACCTGGTCTTCACCACCTGGAACGGCGTCATCTGGGTCTACCTCAACAACCAGGGCGATGGCACCTTCACCGACATCTCCGTCTCAAGCCACATCCGGGGCGGACTCAAGCACTACTGGCAGCCCGTCATCCACGACTTCAACGGCGACGGCTTCGAAGACATCTTCATAGGGATGGACTTCACCGCCGACGAACTCTGGATCAACCAGGGCGATGGCACGTTCGTCGACGTCGCCCCGCAGGCCGGCTGCGACATCGCGTGGAACGGCATGGGCGTCACCCTGGGCGACATCGAGAACGATGGCGACTTCGACATCTACGTCACCAATATCTCCGTCGAGGTCACGGGGCGCTACTCCACCCTCTACGTCAACCAGTCCACCGACGAGCAGCTGCAGTTCCTCGAGTCCGCGGTGCCCCTCCAGACCGACGCGTCGGGGTGGGCGTGGGGCTGCTCGTTCTTCGATGGCGACCTCGACACCGACACCGACCTCGCGGTCACCAACGGACGCAATGGCGGCGGCGTCTGGGCCACCGACCCCTCACGCTACTACGAGAACACGCTCGGGCAGACGGGCACGTTCACCGACGCCTCCGAGGACGTCGGCTTCGACGACACCTACGTCGGCTCGACCGTCATCACCTTCGACGTCGACCGCGATGGCGACCTCGACCTCGCCCAGACATGCATCGCCGCCCCGCCCCTCACCGCCCTCCTCCGCGTGCTCGAGAACAACGCCACCGAGCAGACCACGGGCCACTGGCTCACCGTCCGCCCGCGCATGGACACCACCAACCACTTCGCGATCGGCGCGCTCGTCCGCGTCCGCACGGGCGACACCTGGCAGATGCGCAAGATCACCGCGGGCATCAGCATGGCGGGCCAGGAACCCGCCGAGGCCCACTTCGGGCTGGGCGATGCGACCACCGTCGACGAGGTCGAGATCCTCTGGCCGGGCGGCGCCGTGACCACGCTCACCGATGTGACCGCCGACCAACTCATCGACGTCACCCCCTCCGTGCCCTGCCCCGCCGACCTCGACGGCTCGGGCGCCGTCGACTCGACCGACCTCAACGCCGTCCTCGTGGCCTTCGGCTCCAACAACCCGAGCGGCGATGTGAACGGCGATGGCTCGGTCGACTCGACCGACCTCAACCTCCTCCTCGCCGCGTTCGGCGACGACTGCTCCAACTGAGCCCCCCACCGCCCCGGGTTCCCCGAGCGCCAGCGCTACCCTTGCCCCTATGCGCCAGCGCCCCAAGCCCGAGCCCGCGCCGAGCCGCGGGGCGTCCCAGCGCCCCGACACGCGTGCCCTGCGCGCCATGCTCGACCGCTGCCTGACCAAGGACCGCGGGCGCTTCATCCGCGAACTCGCCCAGGTCGAGGGCAAGCGCAAGCCCCGCCCGGGCCAGCGCCCGCCCGAACCGGCGCGCCTCCGCGAACGGATCGAGGCGTCGGTCGCCGCCAGGCAGCAGCGCGCCGAGGCGCTCCCCAAACCCACGTTCCCACCCGACCTCCCCGTCTCGGCGCGCCGCGAAGAGATCGCCAAGGCCATCACCGACCACCAGGTCATCGTCCTGTGCGGCGAAACAGGCTCGGGCAAGACCACCCAACTCCCCAAGATCTGCCTCGAACTCGGGCGCGGCGCCGCGGGCCTCATCGGCCACACCCAACCGCGCCGTATCGCCGCCCGCACCGTCGCCCAGCGCATCGCCGATGAACTCGGCACGCCCCTCGGGCAGCGCGTCGGCTACAAGGTCCGCTTCACCGACAAGAGCTCCGCCGACGCCAACGTCAAGCTCATGACCGACGGCATCCTGCTCGCTGAGACCCAGTCCGACCGCCTGCTCTCGGCCTACGACACCCTCATCATCGACGAGGCCCACGAGCGCTCGCTCAACATCGACTTCCTCCTCGGCTACCTGCGCCAGATCCTCCCCAAGCGGCGCGACCTGAAGGTCATCATCACGTCGGCCACCATCGACCCCGACCGCTTCTCCGATCACTTCGCGGGCGCGCCGATCATCGAGGTCTCGGGCCGCACCTACCCCGTCGATGTGGAGTACCACCCGCTCGTCGCGGATGTGAACGCGCCCGACCACGACCCCGATGCCGAGCCGCCCTCGCAGAGCGAAGCGATCGCCCACGCGGTCGCGGACCTGTGGCGGCGCCAGCCCGTGGGCCAGGGCGATGTGCTGGTGTTCCTCCCGGGCGAACGCGAGATCCGCGAGGCCCACAAGGCCCTGCGCGACCACCCCGTCATGAGCCGGCGCGGCGCCGAGGTGCTCCCCCTCTACTCGCGACTGTCCAACGCTGAGCAGAACCGCGTGTTCGCGCATTCGTCGGGCCACCGCGTGGTGCTCGCGACCAACGTCGCGGAGACGTCGCTCACCGTGCCGGGCATCCGATATGTGATCGACACAGGCGAGGCCCGCATCTCGCGCTACTCGGCCCGCAACAAGGTCCAGCACCTCCAGGTCGAGCCCATCTCCCGCGCCTCGGCCGACCAGCGCAAGGGGCGCTGCGGGCGCATCGGGGCGGGCGTGTGCGTGCGCCTCTACGCAGAAGAGGACTTCAAGGGGCGCGACGAGTACACCCCCCCCGAGATCCTCCGCACCAACCTCGCGGCGGTCATCCTCCAGATGAAGTCGCTCCGCCTGGGCAGGGTCGAGGACTTCCCCTTCATGGACCCGCCCGAGCCACGCATGATCCGCGATGGCTACGACACCCTCCGCGAGCTCGGCGCACTCGACGACGAGGACACCCTCACCGACATCGGGCGGCAGCTCGCCCGCCTCCCCATCGACCCGCGCATCGGGCGCATGATCGTCGCGGGCCACGCGGAAGACTGCCTGCACGATGTGCTCATCATCGCCAGCGCCCTCTCCATCCAGGACCCACGCGAACGCCCGATCGAGAAACGTGACGCCGCCGACCAGGCCCACGCCTTCTTCGCCGACCCCGAGTCGGACTTCATCGCCTTCCTCAAGCTCTGGGACGAGTACCTCAAGCAGAAGGAGGAGCTGTCCTCGTCCAGGCTCCGCAAGTGGTGCGTGAGCACCTTCCTCTCGTACATCCGCATGCGCGAATGGCAGGACATCCACCGCCAGCTCGTCCAGCTCGTGCGCGAGATGGGGTGGCAGGTGAAGAACAAGCGGGCCGAGCCCGAGGCGATCCACCGCGCCCTCCTCACGGGCCTGCTCTCCAACATCGCGACCAAGGGCGACAAGACCTACGAGTACACCGGCGCACGCGGGCTCAAGCTCGCCATCTTCCCCGGCTCGGGCGTGTTCTCCACCAAACCCAAGTGGATCATCGCCGCCGAACTCGTCCGCACGACCAAGCTCTACGCCCGCGAGGTCGCCAAGGTCGACCCCATGTGGATCGAGCGCGCCGGCGAGCACCTGCTCTCCAAACGCTACGGCGAGCCCTACTGGGACGAGAAGGGCGCCTACGTCGCAGCCCCCGTCACCATCAGCCTCTTCGGGCTCGAACTCTCCAAGAACCGGCGCGAGAACTACGCCAACGTCGACGCCGCCAAGGCCCGCGAGATCTTCATCTGGCAAGGACTCGTCGAGGGCCTGCTCGCTACGCGCGGCCGCTTCATGGAGCACAACCGAAGGCTCCTCGGACGTATCGAAGCACTCCAATCGAAGTTCCGCCGCGTCGACCTCCTCGTCGCCGCACAGGAGCGCTTCGACTTCTACAACGGACGCATCCCCAAGCACGTCACCTCCGGCGCGACGTTCGAGAAGTGGCGCAAGAGGGCCGAGGACGACGACCCCGACCTGCTCTTCATGCGCGAGGCCGACCTGCTCGCCAACGCCGAGCCGACACGCCGGGGCGACCTGTACCCCGACGAGGTGGAGATCGCGGGCGTGCGTTGCCCCATCACCTACGTCCACGACCCATCATCTCCCGAAGACGGCGCGACCCTCACCATCCCCGTCGATGCGCTGAACCAGCTCGACGGCCGCCGCCTGGGCTGGCTCATCCCGGGCCACGCGGAGGGCAAGCTCGAAGCGATGATCCGGGCGCTGCCCAAGGACGTGCGCCGCGGGCTCGTCCCCGCGCCCGAGTCCGCCGCGCGGGCCGCGGGCCTGCTCGACGCCGCCGCGGGCACCTTCGAGGACGCCGCCGCCAGCGCACTCTCCACCCTCGCACAGGTCCGGCTCAGCGCCGCGGCCTGGACCCCCGACGCGATCCCGCCCCACCTCCGCGTCCGCCTGCGTGTGATCGACGAAGCGGGCGAGACCATCGCGGAGGGGCGCGACCTGCGCGCCATCCGCATGGAGCTCTCGGGCCGCCTCCGCGCCCGATTCGCATCGGTCCCCCACCCCGACTACAACCGCGATGGGCTCACCGAGTGGGACTTCGATGAGCTGCCCAAGCGCATCGACGTCGAGCACATGGGCGTCCGCCTCGCGGCCTACCCCACCCTCCTCGACGCGGGCGACGGCACGGTGAGCGTGCGCCTGCTCGAATCGCGCGACGCCGCGGTCCAGCTCATGCGCACGGGCCTGCGCCGGCTCTTCGCGATCCACATGGAACAGCGCATGGGCTTCGACATCGAAGACCTCCCCGGCATGGGCGAGCTCATCATGCGCTACGCCTACCTGGGCCCGCGCGACGAGCTGCGCGACGACCTCCACCTCCTGACCGCCGAGCGCGCGTTCCTCTACGACGACCACCAGCGCGAGGTGCCCGCGTGGTCGGTGCGCAGCACCCCCGCCTACGAGAACCGCCTCGACGAGGGGTGGAACCGCATGCGCCCCTCGGGCGAGCAGGCGGCGGCGCTCGTGCAGTCGATCGTGGGCGAGTTGCAACCGCTGCTCGTCAGGCTGGCCGAGCCGCTGCCCGCCACGGCCCAGGAGGCGCTCGACGACATCCGCGCCCACCTCGACCGCCTCACCGCCGACCGCTTCCTCACGCGCGTCCCGTACCGCTGGCTCGCGCAGTACCCGCGCTACCTGCGCGCCGTGTCGGTCCGCCTCGACAAGCTCTCGCGGCGCGACATCGAGCGCGACCGACAGAGCCGCGCCTACCTCGCCCAGCTCTGGAACGCCTGCGCGCACCGCATGGAGCAGCACAAAGCGAGCGGCGTCTTCGACCAGGCCCTCGACGACTTCGCGTGGATGCTCGAAGAGATGCGCGTCTCACTCTTCGCGCAGGAACTGGGCACCGCGGTGCCCGTCTCGCCCAAGCGCCTCGCGGAGCAGTGGGAGAAGGTGCGGGCGTGAGCCGGCGCTAGTCGGCGTAGCGCATCGGGTGGTGCCGCCACACGCCGGGGGCGTACTCGGGGTTCGAGTCCTCCGCCGCCGAGTACAGGGTCGCAAACGCCATGGCGCCGAGCCCCTTGAGCACCTCGCAAGGGCCAATCGGGTCAGGGGAGTGGTTGACCGAGCACCCGCCACCGAACGCCGCGATCACCGATGCGGCGATCGCGAGCGCGGCGCACTTCGAATGAAACCTGTTGATCCTGCGGGACATGTTTGGAGTGTACCGAGCCCCGCCTACCCGCGCAGCAAAGCGGGGCGCGGGCCAACGCCCACGCCCCGCCGATCGTTCGGGTGGAACCGGGGGATGTCAGGAGGCGCTGGCGGCGCTCTCGTACTCCTTGAGCGTGTCCTCAAGCGACGACTTCATCGCCTCCATCATCTGGGCCTGCGCCGGGTCCGCGGCGTCGATCGCCGCCTGCTGAGCGGCGATGGCCTTCTTCTGAAACATGATGGCCTGGTTCACATCGCCCTTGGCGAACCACACACGGGCGACCGTGTCGATGATCGCGGGGTTGTTGTGGTCGGTCATCTTGTCGGCCTTCTCCGCCAGACGCTGCGCGAACGCGAGGTCGCGGAGCTCATCGGGCGTCGGGCGGGCGGGGTCGACGATCGCCCACGCGACCGCGTTGAGGGCGTTGGGGTTGTCCATGAGGGGAGAGGCCTCGATCTGGCCCGCGATGCGCTTCGCGACCGCCGGGTCCTTCATGTCGCCGACCGCGATGTTGTACTTGTTGATGTGGTAGTGGGCGAGCATCTCGGGGCTCAGCGCGATGGCCTCGTCGAGCAACGCGATGGCGGTCTTGTAGTCGTTGTCGAGCATCGCCTCGCCGACCTTGTCCATGATGGGCTTGAGCTTCTGCTGGAGCATCGCCTGCTCGCGGAGCGAGGAGCGGCGCTTCTCATCGGCGAGCTTCGCCGCTTCGAGGTCGAAGGTGCCCTCGACGATCGCCTCGAGCGCATCGTCCATGCCGTTCATCGGGTGGCCGACCCACGAGAGCGTCCCCTCGCGGTTGATGATCATCACCGTGGGGATGCCCCGGCTCATCGTGCCGTCCATGTAGACGCTCGCGGTCTTCCGCTTCTCATCGTCGTAGGCGATCAGGTACGACATCGCGTCGCCCTTCTCTTCGACGAAGGCCTCGACCTTCGGGAGCTGGTCGCTGATCGCGACGCCGATGATGTGGACGCCATCGTCCTTGTACTTCTTCGCGATCTCGTTCATGTGCGGGATCGCCGCGATGCAGGGGCCGCACCAGGTCGCCCAGAAGTCGAGGATGTAGATGTCGCCCGAGCGGTACTTGTCGACCGCCTCGCCCTTCACCCACTTCACGTCCTTGAGGGCGGGCGCTTTGTCGCCGACCTTGAGTTCGTTGAGTTCGCCACCAGCGTCCTGCGCGAAGGCCGCGCCGGTCGTGATCAGGATGGCAGCACCGGCCATCGCCATTCGCTTCATCATCGTCAGTTCCCCTTGTCCGATCTTCAGGTCTGGGTGCCCGAAACGCCCGCGCACGCCATGAGCCCGGGCGGGCGGCCCGAGCGACTCCTTGATACTACCGGGGCGCAGACGCCCCGCTGCGGTGAGCCAACCCCCCACCACCCCGGACTATTCTCAGTCAAACAGGGGGATCCGGGGCAACGCTTCGGCTTGTGTTCGGGTCGGCTTCGAGCGCCTTGGTCACCCAACGCGAGATCAGGCGGTAGAGGATCACGAAGACCACAATCGCCACGCCCACCGGGATCAGGACCCTCACCCAACCCTTCTCAGCAACCTCGCCCGCCTGGGCGCCGACCCAAGCCGCGAACACGGTGCGGGGAGCCATGCCGACCGCCGTCCCGATCATGTAGGGGAGCAGGCGGACACCCGTCGATGACATCACGAGGTTCGTGAGCGCAAACGGCGAGTTGGGTGGGAAGCGGAGCAACCCGACCGCGAGGGTCTCTTCGGGCAGCGTCCGATCGACTAGCGCCCGCCTGATCACGCGCGACCTCGGGTGCATATCGATCACGCCCATCACCTTGTGCCGCGCGAACACGTAGCCCCAGGTGAACCCGACCAGCGCGCCGCCCACGACGCCGCCCACCGCGACACCGCCGCCCGCCCACGCGCCAAACATGGCGCCGCACGCGGTCGAGATCGCGTAGGTCGGAGCAATCGCGCTACCCGATGCGATCGCGAAACCCGCGACGACGATCGCCATCGCGAGGCCCGTGCCGGTGCGCTGCACCCACGCCTCGAGCCCTTGTGCATCGCCAAGCGCCTTGCCCAGCACCGCGAACCCGACGATCGCGGGCAGCGTCACGCTCAGGATGAACATCGTCTGCACGACGGGCCCGACCTCGCGGATCGCGTCCTTGAACGTCGCGACCTGTGGCACGTCGATCGGCACATCGCCCGCGGGCGGGTGCGCCACGGTGCTCGGGTCGGCGGGCGGTGGCTCGATGGGTCCCTCAGGTGGCATCGGGCCGACTATAGCCACGCCTTCCCGTACACTCCGTGCGTGACCAGCGCCCTGATCTTTGAACACGCCACCGCCGACCTGGCCCCCCTGACCGACACCCGACCCGCGTGCTGCATCCGCACGGGCGCGATGACCCTCGTGGAGAGGCTCACGGGCACGTTCGACCTCCTTGGGATCTCCCTTGATCGGGCGTGGGGCGACCTCGCCCGCGAGTTGACGGGCCTGCCGGTCAGTGATGCCAGCCAACTCGACGGCGCGACCCTCCTGATCAACGGCCACGCGACGCTCCTCCCCGACGGAGCCGAGGCCCTGGCGCCGGGCTCCGCGATGGTCGAGCGTGGCTCGCACCATGTCGTGGCGGCGTGCCTCGAGGCACACCCCGCACGCGACTTCCTCGCATCGGGCGACCTCGACCCCGGCATCGATCGCATCGAGGTCGATGCGTGCCTGCTCCACCGCCCGTGGGACGTGATCCGCTACCGCGATGCCACGCTTGACGCCGACCTGAAGGTGCTCACGGCCCGGAGCGCGGCCTCGACGCCATCGGGCGTCACGATCATGGGCCATCACCCCGTTTGCGTTGATCCCAGCGCCTCCATCGCGCCGACCGTCGTGCTCGACGCGACCAGCGGGCCGATCCACATCGGCGCGGGCGCTGTGGTGCGGCCGCTCGCGATTATCGTGGGCCCGGTGCACATCGGCGATGGGTCGAGCGTGCTCGAGCACGCGCTGGTCAAGGCGCACACATCGATCGGGCCCCGCTGCAAGGTCGCGGGCGAAGTGGGCGGCACGATCTTCCAGGGGTTCGCCAACAAGGCCCACGATGGTCACCTGGGCGATTCGTGGGTTGGGGAATGGGTCAACCTCGGCGCGGGCACGACCAACTCGAACCTGCTCAACACCTACTCAAGCATCAAGACCAAGCCGGGCGTTGGCGCACGCCACGAGGACACGGGGCTGCTCTTCCTCGGCGCGATCCTGGGCGACCACACCAAGACCGCGATCTGCACGCGCCTCATGACGGGCTCCGTGATCGGCACGGGGTGCAACATCGCGAGCACCGCGGCACCCCCCACCACCCTCGCGCCGTTCACCTGGCTCACCGATGAGCGCGATCAGGTCTTCCGCCTGAGCAAGTTCGTCGACATCGCACGGGTGGTCATGGCGAGGCGTGGGGTCGAGCTCTCACGCGCGGGCGAGGCCCGGCTGACCGCCCTCCACGGCGTCGAGCTTGCGCTCAGATCGGGTGAACAGGACGGCTGACGACCCGGATTGGCGTGGGCACGGGCGGCGCGGCCCGTTACGCTTCTCTCATGCAAGACGTCTCACGCCGGCACTTTCTGACCTCCGCCGCTGCGGTGTCCGCGGGTTTCGCGGGCCTTCGCGCTTTTGCGGGCGATGGCGATGGCCCGCGCGAGGGCGCTGGGTACGGGCCACTGACGAGCGCCGGCGGGCCGCTCGACTTGCCGCCGGGCTTCAAGGCGACGGTGTTCTCGCGCACGGGCGAGGAGATGGACGACGGCCTGCTCGTCCCGGCGCTCCACGATGGCATGGGCGCGTTCCCCGGCCCCGATGGGCTCACCATCCTCGTGCGCAACCACGAGCTCGAACCCGCCCACGGCGCGCCGGGCGCGTTCGGCGCGAACAACGAGCGGCTGGGCAGGATCGACAAGGGCAAGCTCTTCGATCGCGGCGCACGCTCGGGCGAGTTCGCGGGACCATCGCGAGGGGGGACGACGACGCTCCTCTACGACACACGCACGCAGCGCGTGCGCTCGCAGTGGCTCAGCCTCGCGGGCACGGAGCGCAACTGCGCTGGCGGGCCCACGCCCCGCAACACGTGGATCTCGTGCGAGGAGGCGGTCTTCCGCGCGGGCGAGCAGGGCCGGGCGGTCGACCACGGGTGGTGCTTCGAGGTGCCCGCATCGGCGCGCATGGAGCTGACCACGCCCAAGCCCATCCGCGCGATGGGGCGGTTCTACCACGAGGCGGTCGCGACCAACCCGTACACGGGCGTCGTCTACCAGACCGAGGACCGCCACGACGGCGTGCTCTTTCGCTACGTCCCCAACAACCCCGACCGCCTGCTCGAGGGCGGGCGGCTGCAGTCGCTCGCGGTGCGTGGCAGGCCCAGGCTCGACACGCGCAACTGGGACCGCTCGCCCGAGGTGTCGGTGGGCGCGCAACTCGCGTGCGAGTGGATCGACGTCGAGGACGTCGAGTCGTCGGACGACTCGCTCCGCTACCAGATGTTCGAGAAGGGGTGCGCCCGCTTCGCACGGGGCGAGGGCATGTGGTTCGGGCGCGGCGCGGTCTTCTTCGCGTGCACGAACGGCGGGTCCGCGAAGGCGGGCCAGGTCTGGAAGTACACCCCCGCGCCGCCCGCGCACGAGGGGCGCGCGAGCGAGTCGAGCAATCCCGGCACTCTCGAACTCTTCATCGAACCCAACCTGCCGGGCGTCATGGAGAACGCGGACAACGTCACTGTCGCGCCGTGGGGCGACCTGATCGTGTGTGAGGATGGCAAGAACTCGCAGTTTCTGATCGGCGTGACGCCGAAGGGCGAGGTCTACAAGCTCGCACGCAACCGCATCAACACCGCCGAGCTTGCGGGCGCCTGCTTCAGCCCCGACGGGTCGACGCTCTTCGTCAACGTCCAGTACCCGGGCCTGTCGATCGCGATCACCGGGCCCTGGGGCGAGCGGCGGTAACACGACAAGAGCCCGGCGTTGTGGGCCGGGCTCCTGCGGTCAGTCGTGTCGTATCGGTCGCGAGCGTTAGGCTTCGCCCACGAAGTTGGCGAGGACGGTGTTCAGGTCCGCGGAGCTGATGATGCCGTCGCCATCGAAGTCGAACTGGGCGAGCTCGCTCGATTCGCCGACGGTCTGCCCGAAGTTCTCGATGACGCCATCGAGCTGCACCTGGGTGTAGGTCACCGCGTTGGACTCGATGGGCTGGGGCGCACCAGGATCGGCCCCGGGGGTCTTGCCCGCGTCGGGCGTCGGCTGGTTGACCTTGACGTTGCCCTTGATCGCGTCCGCGACCTGCTCGACGCCCTTGGTGAACTGGTCGATCCGGTTGCCGAACGACCCGGCGTCGGTGTTGCGGACGCGCCCGAGCTCCGTGGGGGCGTGCTTGGCGGTGTTGTCGACGCGAGCCGCCTGCGCGTCGTGGCGGCTCCGCAGGTAATACTGCCCGTTCGATGCGGCTGAGATCCCGCTGACATCGCTCATGGCGTGCTCCTTTCGTTTGGCTGCACCTTGAGAAGTGAGGAGAGTGACGCCCCTCCCACGCAAGCGGCTTGCCAAACGCGGAACGCCACTCAATCGAGGTAGGGCAAGAGCTCCGCGGGGATGCGCTTGAGCCCGCGCCGGCGTGCCTTCCACACCGCGTAGCGGAGCGACTCACGCACCCGCGCGTGCACGCGATCGGTGACGTTCAGCCCCTGACGCTCCATCTCCTCGAGCGCCCATTGCCACGCGGCATACTCCTCGAGGCAACGCGGGCGGACCGCGCCGAGCCCGATCGCGTGGTGCCCGATCTCGTGGAGGAACACCGCCGCGGACATGGGGCCCTTGGGGCGCGGGGCCTCGATCAGGCGGGACACCGTCCCGTCGGCGTACATCACCGACCACGCGACCCCCGACATGGAGGTGCGCCACTTGCGCACGCGCACGTTGTGCGCCTTGAGCATGTCGCGCGTCATCTGCTCGTAGCGCTGGGCCATGTGCCCCTGGGGATTGGGCTTGCGCACTGGCTTGGTCTCGATCGCGCAGGGGGCGACCCTCGGGAGCTGGGGAGGGGGCGCGGGCTTGAGGCGCGAGGGCAGCAGGTCCCAGAGCGTCTTCATGGCCCCGCCTCCATGAGCGCGAGGCGCTCGCCCGCCTCGACGCGGGCCCCGCGCGCGAAATCGCCCCACGCCATGGGCCGCTTGCCGGGCGGCTGGACCTCGATGAGGGCGATCGCGGTCCCGTCGCCGCACGCGACGAGGCCCACGTCCGGGTCGATGACCTGGCCCGCCTCCATGCCCGATGATTGGGGGCTGGGGGGTGCATCTTGCGCGCGGAGGAGCTTGAGGGGCTCATCTCGCAAGGCCATGGTCACGCCCGGCCACGGGTTGAGCCCATGGATGCGGGCCCGCCAGGCGTGGGCGGGGACGGTCGGGTCGAGGTAGCCGTGCTCCTTGCGGAGTTTGGGGGCGGTCGTGACGAGCGACTCGTCCTGGGTGATCGGGTCGAGGGCGCCCCCGGCGTAGCGGTCGAGCACGCCCGCGATGAGGTCGGGCCCGTCGCCTGCGAGGAGGTCGTGAAGCTCGCCCGCGGTCTGGGTCGGCTCGATGGGTCGGCGCGACTGGCCCAGCACGAGCCCCGCGTCCATCCGTTCCGCGAGGGTGATGACCGAGTTGCCCGTCTCGCGGTCGCCCGCGAGCACCGCGTGGTTGATGGGCGCGGCCCCACGCCAGCGTGGGAGGAGCGAGGCGTGGAGGTTGATCGCGAAGCGGTCGGCGAGCAACTCGGGCGAGAGCTTCTGCCCGAACGCGATGACGACCCACACGCCGCGCCGATCGCTCTCGCCACCCACGTCGTACGCGCGCACGCGCTCGCGCACTTCCGCTTCGTTGATGTTCTCGGGCTTGATGAGCGGCACGTCGGGTCGGTGCGACTCGGCCCACTCGCCGACGGGCGTGGGCGTGAGGCGGCGCTTGCGCCCCGCGGGACGATCGGGCTGGGTGACGATCGCGAGGAGGTCGTGTTGCGCGCTGAGCATCTCGAGCGTGGGGATGCCGAACGCGCCCGACCCAAGGAAGACGACGTTCACAGCGTGCGCGCCCCCCGCTCGAGCTCGCGGATCGCGGCCCGGTTCTTCACCTTTGCGAGCTGCGTGAACTTGTCGATGATGAGGACGCCCTCGAGGTGATCGAACTCGTGCTGGATGCAGCGCGCGAGCAGGCCCGAAGCGGCGATCGAGAACTCCTGACCATCGAGGCCCATCGCGGTGACGGTGACGCACGAGGGTCGGCGGACGTGGCCCGTGATCTCGGGGATCGAGAGGCAGCCCTCGTCCCATGGAACCAGGTCGCGCGAGTAGTCGGATAGGCGTGGGTTGATGAAGGCAACCGGGTGTTCGGTCGTGTCCTGAGTGCCCTCCGGGGCGGGCTCATCTTCGTCGCCCCGCTCCTCGACGATGCTGGGGGGCACGTGGGCCACGAAGAGCCTCCACGAGAGCCCGACCTGCGGTGCCGCGAGCCCGATCCCGCGGGCTTCCTGCATGAGATCGATCATGCGTGCCGCGACCTCTCGGACGTGGTCGGTGGCGCCCTCGACGAGGGTGGCCTTCTGGCGCAGGACGGGGTCCGGGTAGATGCGGATGGCGAGGCTCTGCGGGTCGATGGTCATCGGGGCCAGTGTAGGGCGTCACGGGCGGTTCCAAAGGGCGGTGTAGCCGCGAGGGGTCGGGATTCGATAGGATGGGAACCGAGGCGGCGAGGGGGCGTCCACGGACACCCGTGGGGTCTCGTCGGCGTGGGAATGGGAGCGGACTCGAGTTGAAGCGGTTCTTCAAGAAAACGGACGAGGGCCAGGTTGAAGCTGGCGGTGATGCGGGCGGCGGCGACGACGGCGGTGGCGATACCACCGTTGCGGGCGGCTTCCACTCCGACCCGGGTAAGGCGGCGCGGTTCTTCGAGCATGCCCAGAACATGCACGACAGCACCAACTTCTCCTACGCGATGGTGCTCTGGCTCAAGGGGATCAAGCAGGACCCGACGAGCATGCGCGGGCTCGAGGGCTTCGCCCGCTCGGCTGCCCAGTTCGCCGACGACCCCAAGGTCAAGGGCCCGAGCAAGGACCAGGTCTCCCAGCTCGAGGGCAAGTCGCCCGTCGACCGCTACGCCCAGGCGCTCCTTCAATGGGGCGGCAAGAAGTTTGACTGGGAGCTCGGCATCAAGGCGGCGGAGGCGGCGGCCAAGATCGACATGAACGAGCAGGGCTACTGGCTCGGCGAGCGCTCCCTCGCGGGCGCGCTGAGCGATTCGAAGGCCAAGAAGGCGCACTTCGTCAGGCTGCTCGACCTGTTCGAGGGCATCGGGGCGTTCGACAAGGCCGTGATCGCGGGCGACACCGCGATGAAGGTCGACCCGCGCGATGCCAAGCTCGAGTACCGGGTCAAGAACATGTCCGCCCAGGCGACGATGACCCGTGGCGGCTTCGACCAGGTCGGGCAAGAGGGCGGCTTCCGCGGCATCGTGAAGGACTCGGACAAGCAGCGCCAGCTGCTCGAGGAGGACGCGGTCGTCAAGAGCCAGTCGACGCTCGAAGGCCTGATCGAGCGGTACAGGGCCATGGTGGCCGACAACCCCGAGGACCTGCCGACC
This sequence comes from Phycisphaerales bacterium, assembly GCA_965228605.1. Taxonomy (GTDB): domain Bacteria; phylum Planctomycetota; class Phycisphaerae; order Phycisphaerales; family UBA1924. The sequence continues at coordinate 386,895 of OZ245825.1, read as the reverse complement.
ATCCAGAAGTACGTGCAGTACATGCTCGAACGCGGCACGCCCGCCGATGAGAAGACGGCGTACAAGGTGCTCATGCAGACGTTCGAGAAGACGCAGTCGTACCGCTTCAAGCAGCAGGCGGGCGAGGTCCGCTTGCGCGTGGGGCGTCGCAAGCTCCGCGAGAAGAAGGCCGCGGCCGCCGCCGACCCGGGCGATGCGGCCCTCCAGAGCGAGTACGAATCGTTTGCGAAGGGCCTGCTCGAAGAAGAGATCAACGAGTACATGGAGCGGGTGAAGCACTACCCGACCGACCTCAACCTGAAGTTCGAGTTGGGGCGGCGCCTGTACGACAGCGGGCGCTACGACGAGGCGATCGGGCAGTTCCAGGTCGCGCAGAACTCCGCGGGCATCGCGGGCACCGTCCAGAACTATCTCGCGATGTCGTTCCTCCAACTCGGGTGGCTGTCCGAAGCGGTCGAGACATTCCGTGGCGCGATCACGGGGCATGGGACCGAGAGCGACGACCTGGGCATGGCCCTGCGGTATGGCCTGATGGTCGCCCTGCAGCGCCGGGCCGAGGAAGAAGAGGAACTCGCCGCCGCAGAAGAGGCGCTGAAGATCGCGCAGAAGATCGCGATGCACCAGATCAGCTACCGCGATATCCAGGACCGGCGCACGACGCTCCAGGCGCTCGTCAAGCAGCTCAAGGACGCGGCGTAACCGCGGGAGCGGGGGCGCACCTCCATGCCCAAGGCCGTCTGCATCATCCCCGCACGCCTGGCGTCCGAGCGCTTCCCGCGCAAGGTCCTCGCGGACGACACGGGGTGGCCCCTCATCCGTCACGTGTGGGAGGCGGCCCGGCGGGCCGAGCGCGTCGAGCGGGTGGTGATCGCGGGCGATGCGCAGGAGATCGCGGAGGCGTGCGCCTCGTTCGGCGCCGAGTGCGTGCTGACGAGCCCCGACCATCAGAACGGCACGTCGCGGCTCAACGAAGCCGCGACGAAGCTGGGCCTCTCGGGCGATGCGGTCGTCGTGAACGTGCAGGGCGACGAACCGGAGATCGAGCCCGAGGTGATCGATGCGTGCATCGATGCGCTGGCGGGGCCGCCCGTCCAGATGGCCACGCTCGCCTCGCCGATCGCGAACGTTGACGACGCGGCCGACCCCAACGTCGTCAAGGTCGCCCGGCGACTCGATGGGTTGGCGATGTACTTCTCTCGCGCCCCCATCCCGTTCGCGAGGGGTGAAGGTGACGGGCGGGTGCCCCTGCTCCGTCACGTGGGCATCTACGCGTACACGCGCGAGTTTCTTGCGACCTACGCGGCCCTGGCGCCCACGCCCGCCGAGCAGAGCGAGCGGCTCGAACAACTCCGCGTGATAGAGCACGGGCACCCGATCGCGGTGGGGGTCGTGGAGTCGCACCATGTGGGGATCGACACGCCCGAGCAGTATGCCGCGTTTGTCGCACGATGGCGGGGCGACTCCCCGCGCGGGTGAGTGCATCCCGCCCCCGACTCGGTGATAACCTTGTGAGCACACACAGGAGGCCCGCCCATGCGTCATGCACTGTCCGTGGTCATTGTCGCGACGATGACCGCCCTCACCACCGCCCAAGCCCTCGCGGGCGAGGTCCGCGATATCGGCTCGCTCGACCGCCAGCCGTTCCTCGGCCTCACGATCGCGGGGCTCTACGGCGGGCGCGTGTCGGTCGACCCAGTGCCCGGCGGGCCCGCAGAAGCCGCGGGCGTCGACTACGGCGACATCGTCTTCTCCCTCAATGGTGAGGGCGTGACCTCCGCGGAGCAGTTCTACGAGAAGCTCGAACGCCTCGAGGTCGGCGGCGAGGTCTCGCTCGACCTCTCCAACTCGGGGACCCGGCGGACGGTGAAGTTCGACCTCGAGCCGCTCCCATGGGAGCAGGCCCCCGAGGGCGTCGACCTCGTGTACGACTCGTTGGACGTGGGCGAGGGCGTGGTGCTGCGCACGATCACCGCAATGCCCGCGAACGCGACGGGCCCCGTGCCGGGCGTGCTCTACCTCCAGCCCATGGCGTGCATCTCGGTCGAGGAGACGGTGGGCGAGCAGTCCACACGCCTGCAGTTCATCCACGACCTCGCGGAAGCCGGGTACGCGGTGATGCGCGTCGAGCGCAGCGGGACGGGCGACAGCACGGGGCCGCCGTGCGGCGAACTCGACTTCGACACGGAAGTCAACCACGCCGAGGCGGCGCTCGACAAGCTCATGGCCTACCCGGAGGTGGCGCGCGAGCGGACGTTCGTCTTCGGGCACGACATGGGCGGCGCGGTCGCGCCGCTCATCGCGAAGGATGCCGGGCTCGCTGGCGTGATCGTCTACGGCGCCCCCTACCGCTCGTACATCGAGCAGCAGATCGACTCGGGGCGCCGGCAGGCGCGCCTGCAGATCCGCTTCGTCGAGCGGACATCGCTCACCTACGAGGGCATCGAGGAGGCGATGCGCGGGCTCGCCCGCGTCTACCACCACCTGCTCGTGGATGAGATGTCGATCGAGGATCTGGGGGAGGCGCACCCCGACCTCGCGCTCTTCGCGCGGGCGCTGTTCCCCGATGGCAAGCGGTCGGGCACGAGGTCCCTCGCCTACTTCCGCCAGCTCAACGATGAGCGGCTGGCGCGGGCGTGGAGCGATGTCGACTGCCCCGTGCTCGTGCTCCGTGGCGAGTTCGACTGGGTCGCGTCCGCGATGGACGCGGAACTGATCGCGGAGACAGTCAACGACGTGCGCAAGGGGGCCGCGACGCTCCAGGACCTGAGCTACACGGGCCACTTCTTCGAGCGGTACGCGTCGCTTGAGGCGACCCTCGACCAGTTCTCCGAAACGGTGTACGCGGAATCGATCGCGCCTGCGGTCGCGGACTGGCTCACGAGGCAGCCTGCGCGGAGCGACGACGATGGCGACGACCCCGCGACGGCGCAGGACCCCGAGTAGGAACCCAACGTCTAGTAGAGCCCAACGTCCCATCGATCGGAGAGGAGTCACACCATGACCAAGGTCGGCGTCATCCTGAGCGGGTGCGGCGTGTTCGACGGCAGCGAGATCCACGAGGCCGTCAGCGTCCTGCTGAGCCTCGACCGCCACGGCGCGGAGGTGCAGTGCCTCGCGCCGAACACGCAGCTCGACACCATCGACCACCTGACCCAGGAACCTACGGGTGAGAAGCGGTCGGTGCTCGTCGAGTCGGCGCGGATCGCGCGGGGCGATGTCACGGACCTCGCGAATGTCAACGGGGCCGACTTCGACGCCATCGTCCTGCCCGGCGGGTTCGGGGCCGCCAAGAACCTGTGCACGTTCGCAATGGAGGGCGCCGAGTGCTCGGTCGACCCCGAGACAGAGCGTGTGCTCCGCGAGGCGATGGCGGCGGGTCGGCCCATCGGTTTCGCGTGCATCGCGCCCGCGATCGGCGCGAAGGTGTTTGGCGACAAGCACCCCGCGCTGACGATCGGGCACGACGCGGGCACCGCGGGCGGTCTCGAAGCGATGGGCGCGGCCCACGTCGCGTGCGACACCACCGACATCGTCGTGGATGAGGCCAAGCGGATCGTTTCGACGCCCGCCTACATGGAGGGCAAGCGGATCCGCGATGTGTACGAGGGCATCGACAAGATGATTGCGCGGGTGCTCGAGTTCGCCCAGGCGCCGGCGCCCGCCCGCTAGGCGAGCGGGAGGCTCAGGGCAAAGGTCGCGCCGCGGTCGGCCCGCTCGAGCACCAGGTCGCCCCCCAGGTCGCGCGCCAGCGCGCGGGCGAGCGCGAGCCCGATCCCGATGCCGGGCTTGGGCGAGTCCTCATCGGCGCGCTCGAACGGGCGGAAGATGACCTCGCGCTTGCCGGCGGGGACGCCATCGCCATCGTCGCTCACGCGGATCGTGAACGTGCGCGCATCGAGGCCCGTGGACAAACGGATGGGTGAGCGGCGCGACGCCCCGCCGTACTTGCAGGCGTTGTCGATGAGGTTGAAGACGATCTGCTCGACCGCGTCGGGGTCGACGCTGAGCCGCACGTCCGGCGGTTCGACGTGCGTGAAGTCGATCGATGCGCCGCCGCCCTCGGCCCGCTGCTCGGCCTGCGGGCGCAGGCGGTCGAGCAGGGCGCTGGCGCTCATCACCTCGCGTCGCTTGGCGTTGCGCCCCTCTTCGACGCGCGCATAGGCAAGCACGTTCTCAACGAGGGCCGCGAGGCGCCCCGATTCGTCCTTGAGGGTCGTGAGATAGTCCTGGCGGGCCGCCTCGTCGCTCACGATCCCGTCCGCGAGCATCTCCGTGTAGAGGCGGAACGTGGTGAGGGGCGTGCGGAGTTCGTGGGTGACCGCGGAAGCGAACCTGCTCCGCTTGCGGCCGAGCTCGACGATCGAGCGCACCATCGCGCCCAGCGCCCCGACGCCCGCCAGCGCGAGGAGCCACCCGAAGACGAGCCCGGCGCGCACGGGCGTGACCAGGGGGAGCGGCGGGATGGGCCCCGCATCGGCTTCGAGGACCACGGGCAGCGTCGCCATCTGACGCGCGATGAGCGATTCGTCGACCGCATCGGTCGGGACCAGGCGCGCGTTGGGGAACAGGTCGGTCACGAGCGCGAGCAGGCGGGTGCGCAGGCCCGCCCAATCGACCCAGAAACCCTGGATGTGCTCGCCCGATGCGAGGATGACGCGGCGCGCGAAGACGAGTTCGGGCTCGGGGCCGGGCCGGTCGAACCACAGCGCCTGGAGCGGCCCCGCGTCGACGATGTTGACGCCGCCTTGAGCGATGTCGGTGTCGGCGAACTGCTGCTCGTTGCCATAGCCGCCCCCCTCTGCCTGGGGCATGACCCACTGCTCCTGCTGGCCCGGCGCCGAGCGGACCCCAGACGACATGTCGGAGAAGGTGCTCTCGATCGCCCCCTTGCGGAACTTCGCCTCGTCGTCTACCTGGCGCGACGCGAGACGGTCGGGGACGCGCCCCGTTTGTGCCGGAGCGCGGCCCGGTGGGGTGATCCTGATGTCCGGGCCGTCGCCCTCGACGATGATCGGACGGGCCCGGAGCGGGTCGAGTCGGGCGTCGATATCGGCGGGCGAAAAGAGCGACTCGAGTTCCGTCAGGCGCAGCTCGTTGGTGAGCAGCGCATCGCCTGAGAGGAACGTGTCCTCCGCGAGGTCGCGGAAGTTGCCGCGCGGCGCCTGGGGCGATGACACCTCGCCCCTCGGCGAGACCTGGAAGTGGAGCAGGACGAAGTCCGCCTGCTCCGCGAGGAGGGGCGAGGGCGTCAGCACGCCGCCCGTCTCGACCTCGTGGAGCGTGCTCCGCACGTAGGCGTGACGCTCCGGGTAGAACGAGAGGTAGTCCGAGTGCGGGCGGGCGGCCTCGTTGGCGAGGCGCGGCGCGACCCACGAGTCGAGGCGCCAGAGGGCGAGGCGCAGGTCGGACTGGCGGGCCGACTCGACGCGGACCCTGTGTTGGGACGATTCGAGGGAGAGCACAACCCACGTCAGCCCGCCGCCCACGAGGGCGATGAGCACCGCGGCGGTGATCGCCAGTGCGCGCGAGGGCCCCATCGCATGCGGGCCGCGCTTAGAGCGTTTCGACGTCACTGCCCTCTCCAAGCATGTAGCCCCGCCCGCGTACCGTGAGGATGAGCGTGGGCTTCGAGGGATCGGCCTCAACCTTCTCGCGCAGTCGTGCAAGCTGCATATCGACGGTGCGCGTCTGGAGGTTGCGCGGGCTGATGCCCCACACGCGCTGGAGCAGTTCGTCGCGCGTGACGGCCCGCCCCGGGCTCGACGCGAGGTAGCGCAGGAGCGAGGCCTCGCGGTCGGTCAGCTCGAGGCGCTGGCCGTCGGCCGTGCGGACCTCGTGGCGTTCGAGGTCGATGGTCGCGTGCGGGGTGCGCACGACCTTGACGCCGCGGGCGCGCTCGGGCGATCGGCGCAGCACCGCTTCGACACGCGCGAGGAGCTCCTTGGCGCTGAAGGGCTTGATCACATAGTCGTCGGCGCCCTCAACGAGACCGCGGACGCGGTCTTCCTCGGCGCCGCGGGCGGTCACCATGATGACGGGGAGCGCGGGCGCCGCTTGGCGCAGGAGGGGGAGCACCTCGAACCCGTCCGCGCCGGGGAGCATCAGGTCGAGCAGGACCAGGTCGACTTGCGCCTCGACCGCGGCGTCCACCGCCTTGTCGCCACGCTCGCACTCGACCACGTCGAAGCCGTTGTGCTTCAGCGCATCGCAAAGCCCGCGGCGGACCGCGTGGTCGTCCTCCACGACAAGCACCTTCGTCCTCGACATGTTCGCTCCTTGCCTTGATCTTACGGCGGCATCCGCGCCGGGCGGTGTCGCCCCACGCGGATGCCCTTCCGAGGTCACTATCGGCTCATCGCCCGCGGCGGGCTCAGCAGCCGTCATTCTCGTTCACGACCACCTGCTTCTGCTCGACCTGGGGCGCTGCGGGCCCCTCGGTCTCGGGCTGGGACACCGGGGCCTCCGCGCCGATCTCGACGGGCTCGGGCTCGGTGAACTGGAGGCCCTTCGCGGTGGCCTGCGCCCGGATCGCGGCACGGATCGCGGCGTCAAAGGCGCTCGACTCGTCGAGCCCCTGCCTCGCCATCTCCTTGGCGATGAACTCCTGGCGCTGCTTCGTTGCGGCCTCGATGTCCTTCTGGATCTTCGCGCGGTCCGCCGCCATCCTGGCGACGTGGGCGGCCCGGGCTTCCAGCGTCATCGCGCGCATCGCCTCGGGGAGGTCCTCATCCTTCACGGTCTTGAGGAAGTCGGGGTCATCCGCGCACGCGTCGACCAGGTCCCACGACGAGCACTTGTAGAGCGCGCCGGCCTTGCTGCATGCGCGGGCGGCGGCGGCGGCGCGACCCACGCCCGCCGCGTTGTCGTCCTGGGCCCACTGGTTCTCCGCGGCGGCCTGCCCCGCGGCGCCGATCGGGATGTAGGTCGTGTTGAGCGAGGCGCTCATCGTGGAGAGCTGCTCGTCGAAGGGCGTCTCGATGGCGACGGTCCCGCCGTTCTGGTCGATGGAGGCGAACCGCCCATCGGAACGCATTGCGACGTCGCGCCACCCCGGCGCGATCTGGTCATTGGCATCGCCACAGTAGATCGCGTTGACGATGATGTCGCGCTCGATGAGGGCCTTGCACACATCGCGGTAGTCGCGTTCGCGGTCCTGATCGGCGGATTCGTTGCCCGCCACGACCGCGATGCGCAGGGCGCTCGGGTCCGAGGCCCAGTCGAGCTCGGACGCGACATGGAGTGCGCGCCCGACGAGCTCGGTCCCGCCGTTCGTGGTGAGCGCGAAGAGCTTCTCGGAGACGAGGTCGAGGTCTTCGGTGAAGTCGGTCTGGACGAATGTCCACCCGTTCTCCGGGTTGTGCCCGTCGTTGCCGAACGTCACGAGGGCGACGCGGAGCGAGGGGGTGGGCTCGGCGAGGGCCAGGTCGTTGACGATCGCCCAGAGCTTCTGCTTGGCGGATTCGATGAGCCCGTCCATGCTGCCCGAGGTGTCGAGGCAGATCGCGAGGTCGACACTGTGCGCGCCGGCCGCGTCGGGGAGCGGTGCGACATCGATCTGGACGTCCGCGGCTTGCAGCACCGTGGGGTCGAGCTGCCTTGGTGTGCAGTCGTCGGGCGGGCACGCGAGGGCGAGCGTGGTCGTCAGGGCGCACGCGGTGCCGAGCGCTGTGGTCAGGGTGTTCATGGGATGCCTCCTGGTAAGAGATGGTCTCGTGTGTGGACTGATTCTGGTGGTGCGCAGCGCGCTCAGGGTTGCGCGGGCGCTCCGGGTGTAACGAGGACGACCTTGCCATCGACGAGCAAGAGCAGGTCGCCCGAGAGAGAGAGGACGCCCGCGCGGTTCTCGCCCGCGAGCCTCGCGGTCAGTGCGCGGTACGTGTCGGTGCCTATGGCGCAGACCGAGTCGGGGACCAGCGAGTCGTTGTCGCCCGCGACGATGCGCGAGTCGATCCAGGTGCCGCCCCGCTTGTAGAGCGCCCGGTCGTTCATCTGTTGGACCTGGGTGAACTCGACGTCGTGGCCCTCGAGGTCGATGAACTCGTTGGAGATGTTCGCGGTCGCCTGCCACTTCCTGCTCACGCTGTTGAGCGACTGGCGGACCGCTTCGGCGCCGGCGCGCCGGCGGACGGCGTTGTCCTCGAGCTGGACCTGACACCCGAGCTTCAGCGCCTGCTCGTCGGTCAGGTCGGTGCCCTCGCGTGCGAGGAACGATGTGTACTCGGTCAGGATGCCCCACTCGCGCGAGAGCCTGACGATCTCATCGATCAGCTCCTGATAGGCGGGCGAGGCGAGGATGGTCTCGCCCGGGAGGGGTGGTCGCTCACCCGACGCGGCGCCAGCCTGGCGCACCTCGTCGATCAGGAACGCGATGCGCCGGCTCGCCCAGAGCCTCGGCACGAACGCGTTGCGCGTCGTCGCGTGCGCAAGGTCGAAATCGAAGCGGAAAGTCGAGGCGCGCCCGAGGAAGCGCCCGTCGAGTCGGAACGCGATGGGTTCGGCGCCCACGTACTTGCCCAGCACGATGAGCTGGTCGCCATCGAATAGATCGGGGACGATCTGGGGGATCAGGTCGTCGACGCGCCGGGTGGTCGGGTTGCCATCGGCGCCGAGGACGTTGAACGTGAGGCCGGCGAAGACGGGCCCTTGCAACTGACGGAACACCCGCGCGACCGCGAGTTCGACGTCTTCACCCGGGAGGACGAAGGCCGCCTTGCCCCTCGTGACGTCGGCGAGGCGCTCGAGGAGCGGCGCGTTGACGTCGTGGCCCACGCCGAACGTGAAGATGCGCCGCTCGTGGGGGTTGGCGCGTTCCACCATGTCACGGATGTCGACCTCGGCGGTCTTGCCGATCGTCGGCAGGCCATCGGTCAGGAAGAGCACAAGGGGGATGGCATCGGGCGTCGCGCTCTGGGCGAGGGCCTCGTAGACCGCATCATGGATGTTGGTGCCGCCGCGCGGCTGGATCGACGCGATGAAGCGCAACGCTTCGGCGCGCGAGCCCTCATCCTTGGGGACGGGCATGGGCGCGAACTTCATCACGGTCGAGGAGTAGGCGATGATGTTGAACAGTTCCCCCGGCTCGAGGCCCTCGACGATCTGCATCGCGGCATCACGCGCCTGGTCGATCTTCGCGCCCGCCATGCTCCCCGAGCGGTCGATCACGATGGTGACCTCACGCCTGGGGTGGTCGGCCTTCTCGCTCACGCCCGCGGGGAGCCCGCCCATGAAGAGGAAGTAGCCCCCCCCGGCACCGCCCCCTACCGAAGGGTCGGGGTAGGCGAAGAGTGTGCCGCTCAGGCCCTGCTCACTCGCGACCAGATAGGAAAGGCGGAATGCGCCCGCATCACTCGACGAGCCGCCCTCGAGGGCGACGTCGAACTCACCCGCGCTGAGACGCTGGGCGGTGACCTTGTGCGATGGGGAGTAGACCGTCGAGATGGGGCGCTGCGACACGACCGTGGCGTTGACCGTCCAGGGCCTGCGGAGTTCGAGCGACTCGGAGCGCGGGAGGACGTAGTCGAACCGCTCGCCGTCGGCTTCGAGGATGTGTTCGTAGGTGAGGCGGACGCGCTGCGATCCGCCCGCTTCGACGGGGAAGACGCTCGTGCGTACCGCGGACAGGCCCGCGAACTCGAGGAGCGCCGGGTCCTTGATCTGCGAGACGATGCGGTCGTAGATGCGGCGTGCCTCGTGGGCGGGCAGCACCTCGGCGGATGGCTCGGCGCCTGCTCCCTGGAAGTCGAAGGCACTCACGACCGCGCCCGCGGGCACGGGAAGGAGCAGCACCGCCTCTTCGCGCTGGCGCGACCGATTGTGGAGGTCGATCGTGAGCGTGGTCGAAGCGGCGCCGTCGCGGATGGTCACATCGGCGCTGACCGCGGTGATGCCAACGCGCCCGCTGTCTGACGGCGGCATCGGCGCGACGCGGAACGAGCGCGATTGGGGCACAATGATGTTTGCCGCCTCCCACGCATCCTTTGCGTGGACGGGCGCTGCAACGAGCGCGGCCCCGAACAGGGCCAGCTTGATCCACGTGGTGAGACTCGGCTTGGACATGGGCGCCTCCTGAGAGTGCATCGGCTTCACACGTAAACCAATACCGTCTCAGGGGCCCGATAGCAGTAACGCAAGCGCAACACGCCCTGTGCACGCACGTAGCGGTCGTCAATCGCCCCGCACAAACGGGTTGGTGGCACGTTCGTGACCAATGGTCGTCGCGGGGCCGTGGCCCGGGAACACGCGCGTGCCGTCGGGGAGGGCGTAGAGCTTCTCACGGATCGACTTGATGAGCAGCTCGCCATCGGAGGTCGGGAAGTCGAAGCGGCCGATCGATGATGCGAAAAGCGTGTCGCCCGCGATGAGGCTCCCGCTCGTTTCGTTGTACAGCGCGACCGAGCCCGGCGAATGGCCCGGCACGAACAGGATGCGCCACGATGCGCCGCCCACGTCGAGCGCTTCATCACCCTGGAGCAACTCGTCCGCGGGCGCAGTGGTCATGGGCACGCCGAACGCATGGGAGAGGTTGAGTTCGGGGTCGCCCAACCACGACGCCTCGGCCTCGTGGATCAACACCTTGGCATCGGGGAAGGCGCTGCGCGCCTCGTCGAGGCCCGCCATGTGGTCGACGTGGGCATGGGTGAGGATGATCTTCTCTATGCGCACACCCTCGCCCTGCGCCGCTTCGAGCATCGGGGCGGGCTCGATGCCCACATCGACGAGCCACCCGGCTCCCTTGCACGACACGAGGTAGCAGTTGGTCGCGAAGGGGCCAAGCACAAACCGGTCGATGGTGACACCGCTCACGCGCCGCTCCCCGGGCCGCGCCCCGTGTTGTGCATCCCGAGATCTCGATCCATCGCCATTGACGAGTCTCCATGTGTCCCAAAGCCGAAGGGGCGATCATACAATCGGTCCGAACAGGAGGACGCGATGGCCCACATCCGCAACATCAACGAGGTCGAGGACGCGCCGGTGGACATGGAGGGCGTGCAGGGCGTGCGCATGGCGCTGATGGTCGGGCGCGAGCACGGCGCCCCCCATTTCGCGCTGCGGGCGTTCCGCGTCGAGCCCTCGGGCCACACGCCCCGCCACGCGCACGACTACGAGCACGAGGTGTTCGTGGTCGAGGGTGGGGGCGAGGTCCTGCTCGATGGCGCCTACCGCCCGATCAAGCCCGGCGATGTGCTCTACGTCCCCGCGGACGAAGAGCACCAGTTCCGCGCGGGCGAGGCGGGGCTGCGGTTCCTGTGCCTCGTGCCGGTCGAGCGGAATTGCGGCGGTGACACGCCGGGCAGCTGATCGGGCCCGATCAGGTCAACGCCCACCGATCTCCCGGATCCATTGCGCCGCCTGGGCGTTGGCGCCCTCCTGCTGGAGGAGGCGGAGCGCTGCTTCGCGCTGCTCGGGCGTGAAGCCCGCGCGGCCGTCGCCCTCACGGAGCACATCGAGCGCGGCGTCGGGGTCGCCTCCGAGCAGGCGGAACTCCGCGAGGACAAGCCAGTGGCGGGCGATGTCGGGCTCTGCTTGCGTCCACCCGCGGGCGTAGGGCGCTGCCCGCCTGAAGGTGTCACGGACGTCGTCCGCGCGGCCGAGCACGCCGTAGATATGGGCGAGGCGCACCCACCTCTCGATCTTGATCGGATCGGCTCGGGTGGCCCGTTCCATGGCGTCGACGGCGCCATCGGCGTCGCCACGGAAGGTCAGCAACGCATTGGCGAGGGTCTCGAGGGCCTCGGTGTTCTTCGGGCCGAGTTCGACGGCGCGCTCGAACGCGAGGATCGCCTCATCGGTCGGGGCGCGGTTCCACACCAGCGCCTGCCCGCGCCTTGTGTGGAAGCGCGAACGCGCCGCCCTGGTGCGCCACGAATCGTCGAGCCGCGCGAGGCAGTCGTCGATCACGCCGATCGCCGCCGCGGGCCCCTCTGTCGAGGCCACCTGGTCCACCAGCACATCGGCGGACTGCCAGAAGTCGGGGTGGCGGGCGAGCACATCGCGGAGCATCGCGATGGCGTCCGGCGCGTTGTCGGAGGTGATCATGTACGCGGCCACATCCGCCACCCACTTGTCACGCTCGCCGTACGTGTCGATGAGCGCCTGCGTGGCGCGTCGCGCGGTCTCCCGGTCGCCCAGCAGGACTGCGGCGTCGGCGAGGCTCGTGCAGACCTCGGGGTCAGGGAGCAGGGCGATGCCGCCAAGGGCAACCGGCGCGGCGGCGCGGAGGTCGGGCTCCGCCTTCGACGCGACTTCGACGAGCGCGGGCGGCGGCGCCGCGGCGTTGACGAAGACCGCGGGCGGGACATCGACACCCTGCATCGCGCGGAGCCCCTTGGCCTTGTGCGACTGCACCAAACCCGTGTGGGCGATGGCCACGACGAGCAGGAGCGTAATCGCAAGGAACACCCAACCCCCTGCACGGACCCGCCCCTTGAGCTTGAGCTGCACCCACGGGATGCGCACGTTCGCATCGCGCACCGTCCGCACGGACTTCCAGACCATGAACGCGACGCACGGTGCGATGCCGATCGCCATGAGCATGGGGATGAGGCCGTAGGCGCCGCGCACCGCAACGAAGGTGGCGAGCATGACGAGCGCGAGGAGCAGCTCTTCGCTCCATGACAGGTCGTAGCGTCGTGGCGCTCGCTCCCGCTCTCTCGGCTTGGCCTTGCGCGCGATCGGCGGCGTCACGATCTTGAACGACAGCGCGTTGGTCGGGCACGCGCTGATGCAGTCCATGCACTTCATGCACCCCGGGTTGACGACCATGCCGTGCTCGCGGATCTCCTCGTGGACGCGCACGTTGGAGGTGCAGACCGCGGTGCAGTGGGCGTTGCCATCGCACCGGTCGTTGTCGACGACGATTCGGCCCGGGGCGACGCGGTCCGCGACGCCAAAGAAACCGCCGTAGGGGCACCCGTAGGTGCAGAATCCCTTGGCGCCGAGGAAGTAGACCGTCGCGAAGCCACAGATGACGAGGAAGGGGATCGCGATGGCGAGGCCCGGGAACGTCGCCCAGAAGTCCTCGACCATGAGGTGCGACTCGACGCCGTGGGCCGGCCAGGGCGACGGGCGGCCGATCCAATCGACCGCGGCGGGCCAGACCCGGTCGAGCAGCGGCACGATCGCGAGCCGCTTCGCGCTGGGCCAGACGAACATGTAGAGCGCGAGCACGAGGGGCGCCCAGATGAGCAGTCGTGAGCGGAAGGGCTTCGGGCGGACGCCGACCTTCTTCATCGCCCACCCGCACAGGTCCTGGAGCGCGACGATGTGGCAGCCCCACCCGCAGAAGAAGCGCCCGAAGACGAGGGTCGAGAGGATGGCGACGCCGAAGAAGATGAAGCCCGCGTTGAGGCTCCCGAGTTCCAGGGTCTCCATGCTCTCGGAGGGCTCGACGGGGGAAACGGTCCGCCCGCTGACCCACCATTGGGTGATGTGCAGCGCGATGATGAGGTGGACGAGCGCCAGGACGAGCGCACGCCGGCGGCCCATGCGGGAACGCGGGGCGCTGCGGGGTGGCCCCCCATTTCCCCCACCATCACCCAATACGGGCAGACTGACGCCGACGCCTTTGGTCATGACCCCCCGCCACCAGAATACTTATCGGTCCCTGCACGCGGCCCCACGACGCCCGAGCGGCATTGTCGCGACTTTTCCGGGCTCAACATTGTAAGAGCCCGCTCGCGGCGACATACTCACAGTGCACAAGTAAAGCCCCAACGAGCACGCATTGTCGCCTTTGGAGCCCGCCCTGAACGCCCGATGATGCCGGGCAAGGGGAGCCCTTGAGGCCACCTCCCGGAATTGGGCGGCCGAAGTGTGATCGCGTGCTCAGCCTGGGGAGAACAATCAGGTAGACGTTGAACACTGTCGTGGGTGGATCGGGCGATCGGGCCTGTCGCCACGAGAGAGAGACGAAGGGACGGACTATGAGAGCTTCCGTGATCGCATCCATCGTGCTGGCAGCCGCCGGCGTCTCCGCGCACGCGGCCACCATCCACAACTTTACGTTCACCGATGTCGAGAGCATCGGTGGCCTGGGCGATCCCGAGAACATCTCGGTGACCTACGAGGTCGGCGCGGGCTTCTCCATGGGCAAGCTCTCGTGGTACGGCATCGCTGACCCGCAGGCTGATGGCACGACGGGCAACCAACTCTCGGTGACCGTCGAGGCGCCCGATGGCACCACCTCGAGCTTCCGGTTGGGCGAGGGGGGCGCGTACGACGCGGGCGCCATCTTCTCCGATGCCAACTTCGACTTCGTCGGCGCCGACCCCGTCGGCACCTGGACCTTCACCTTCTACGAGGGCGGCGACGACGCCGGGGGCCCCGATGCGGTCTGGGAGGTGATCCACTTCTCCTTCACCGATCAACAAGACCCCCAGCCTGCGCCGGACGTCAGCTTCTGCCAGCTCTACGGGCTCGCGCAGTACGGCGACCTGGGTGATGTCAAGGGCCTCGCGCTCGCCACCACCTCGTGGAACCTGGGCGATGCCGACCTCCCCTGGTTCGATTCCCCGGACTCCGAGCACCCCATGATCGCGATGAACGCCTATCGCCTCGACGCCAACGGTCGCTTCCAGCAGATCGGGCAGTCTTGGTGCAAGCACGGCTTCTTCGCCCTGTCAAACACACAGTGCGGCGGCACCTGCACGTTCGAGCCGGGCCACCCCGACAACGGCACCTGGCTGGGCATGGGCTGCACCGACACCTACGGCGCCTTCCTGAACTCGCTGCAGAACGGGCTCGGCCCGCGCTTCGAGATCAACCCGTGGACGGGCGACTGGTCGTTCCAGGGCTCGATGTTCCAGCAGGGCGGACCGCCCAACACGGGCATCGCCCGCCGCCTCCAGGTCCACGATGACGACATGAACACCGACCTGCCCCAGAACAAGGGCGCGCAGTACTTCGCCGAAGGCTACTACGTCCACTTCACCGACTCGGACGTCATCAACAGCACCGCGTGGAAGCCCTTCACGCCCAACCGCAATTCGCAGGGCGACTACACCTTCAGCATGACCAATTCGGGCAACTTCCCGAACATCGGCTTCGCGATCGACGCGTGGGGTAACGCGGGCGCTGAGCTCACCATGCTCGCCCAGGAGCTCCCCGTCGATGAGCTCAACAGCCCGGACGGCCGGTGCATCCTTGGCGTCACCGCGACGGATAACGGCGACGGCACCTGGCACTACGAGTACGCGGTGCTGAACATCGACATGGACCGCCAGGTCGGGTCGTTCACGCTCGACGTGCCGGGCGTCGACATCACCAACGCGGGCTTCTACGCGGTCCCGCACCACGACGAGCCGCTCAACTCGATCGGTGGCGTGCCCATCGACAACGCGCCGTGGGACCTCACGGAGGGCTCGGGTCAGGTCAGCTGGTCGACCTCGACCAACCCGCTCCGTTGGGGCACGATCTACAACTTCTGGTTCGACGCCGATGCGCCGCCCGCGGACGGCGCGGTGACGCTCGGGCTCTTCAAGCCCGGCACCCCCAACGCCGTGACGGGCAGCGTGAGCGTCCCGGTCGCCCCGCCCTCGTGCGTGGGCGATGTCACGGGCGACGACCTCGTCGACTCCCAGGACCTGAACGTCCTGCTCGGGAACTTCGGGATGAGCGTCGCCCCCAACACGAACGGCGACCTGAACGGCGACGGCATCGTCGACTCGATCGACCTGAACGCGCTGCTCGCGGTCTTCGGGAGCGCCTGCTGATCCGTCAACGCGAACACACCTCACACGAGATAAGAGAGAAAGAAGGAAGCATGTCTCTGAAAGCCACCACAGCACTCGCGCTCTGCGTGATCGGTGCCCCGGCGCTGGCGGGTGACCCGCCGCTCCAGACCGTCCAGGTCGCGGACGGCTTCGTCCGCCCCGTCTACGTCACGCACGCGCCGAGCGACTTCGAGCGCATCTTCATCGTCCAGCAGCCCGGCACGATCAGCATGATGCGGCTCGACACGGGCGCCGTCTCGACCTTCCTCAACATCGAGAACATCGTCGATGACGCGGGCAACGAGCAGGGCCTCCTGGGCCTCGCGTTCCACCCCGACCACTTCGACAACGGTCTCTTCTACGTCCACTACAACGCGCTGGCCCCCAACAACGACACCATCATCGCGCAGTACAAGGTGCGCGAGAACCCCGACGGCACCTTCGATTTCGACAAGGCCGACTCCACCTCCGAGCTGCGCATGATGACCGTCGACCAGCCCTTCACCAACCACAACGGCGGGTGGATCGACTTCGCACCCCCGGGCTTCGATGAGGGCAGCTATCTCTACATCGCCCTCGGCGATGGAGGCTCGGCCAACGATCCCGGCGAGCGCGCCCAGGACATCACCAACCAGCTGCTCGGCAAGATGCTCCGCATCGACGTCGACGGCGACGACTTCCCGGGCGACGACGACAAGAACTACGCCATCCCGCCCTCCAACCCCTTCACCGCCACCGCGGGCGACGATGAGATCTGGGCCTACGGCCTGCGCAACCCCTGGCGCTGCTGCTTCGACAGCCTGACCGGCGACCTCATCATCGGTGATGTGGGCCAGAACGCGGTTGAAGAGATCGACTTCCAGCCGGCGCACATCGCCGGCGCACTCCCCGGCATGCCCGGCTACAACGGTGGATTCAACTACGGGTGGGACTGCCTCGAGGGCAACAACTGCCAGAACGTTGACGTCGGCTGCTCGTGCTCGTCCCCGGGCTTCGCCGACCCGATCCACACCTATTCCCACGCGGGTGGCAACTGCTCGGTGACCGGCGGCGAGATCTACCGCGGGTGCGCCATCCCGGGCCTCGAAGGCACCTACTTCTTCGCCGACGTCTGCTCCAACCAGATCTGGTCGTTCGAGACCGATGGTACCTCCATCTCCAACTTCAACGTCCGCACGGGCGAACTCAACCCCCCCGGGCCCGACTCCATCTCGTCGGTCGCTTCCTTCGGGCGCGACGCGTTCGGCGAGATCTACATCTGCGACCTGTTCGGCGGTGAGGTCTTCAAGATCATCCCCGAGGGCGGCATCGCCAACGACTGCAACGAGAACAACCTCGACGATGCGTGCGAGATCGCTGCGGGCATCGCCTCGGACAACAACGGCAACGGCATCCCCGACGATTGCGAGGACCTGTGCCCCGAGGACATCGACGGATCGGGCACGGTCGATTCGGTCGACCTCAACAACCTGCTCGCCCTGTTCGGCCAGCCCACCAACGGCCCGGCGGACATCGACGGATCGGGCACGGTCGACTCCACCGACCTCAACCTCCTGCTCGCCCTGTTTGGCCAGGACTGCCCCTGACCGACACGAGGTGATCGCGTGAGTAACCCAGAGCCGGCCCCGCACACGGGGGCCGGCTCTTTCTTTGCGCCGGTACCATCGCGGCATGCGACGACCCCCCACGCGTGCACGCCGAGGCGTCTCCCTGCTCGCACTCCTCGCCCTCGAGGCGGGCCTGACCTTCACGCCGGTGATCCACAACCTGATCCGGGGCGGGCTGCCCGATACCGACGGCCAGCTGAGCGCAGGCGTCAGCGCGACGACCACGATCGAGCGTGATGCGTTGGGCGTCGTGACGATCCGCGCGGGGTCGCTCGCGGACGCGGCGTTTGCGCAGGGCTTCGCCCACGCGCAGGACCGGTTCTTCCAGATGGACGGCGCACGCCGCCTCGCCGCGGGGCGGCTGGCGGAACTGGTCGGTGCCGCGGGCGTCGGCTACGACCGCGACATGCGCCCGCGCCTGCTGGGCGATGTCGCGGAGGCGCGCCTGCGCGAGCTGCCCGGCGACCAGCGACGCCTGCTCGACCGCTACACCGCGGGCGTCAACGCGGGGCTCGATGCGCTCGATGCGCCAGCCCCCGAGTACGTGCTGCTTGGCGTGCAACCCGAGCCGTGGAAACCAGCTGACACGATCCTCGTGACGCTCTCGATGTTCGACCTGCTCTCATTCAACGAGTCGTTCGAGTACACGGAGGGCGTGATGCGGGCGGCGCTGCCCGCGCCGCTTGCGGACTTCCTCCTCCCCGAGACCTCGCGTTTCGATGCGCCGTTCGATGCGCCCGCGGGCAACCCGCTTGGCCCCGCGCCGATCCCGGGTCCCGAGGTCGCGGACACGCGCTCGCCCGCGTGGCCCGCGACGGGGGGCGAGTCGGCGCTCGCGGGGCTGTTCGACGACCCGCTCCCGCTGGGCTCGAACGGGTGGGTCGTGTCGGGCGACCGCTCGGCGCGCCCGGGCGCGATGCTGGCGTCGGACATGCACCTCCCGCTGCGCGTGCCCAACGTGTGGCACCGCATGCTCATCGATTGGGGCGAGGGGTGGTGCGTGGGCGTGACGCTCCCCGGCGCGCCGGGCGTCGTGGCGGGCTCGAACTCCCACGTCGCGTGGTCGTTCACCAACATCCAGGGCGACTTCGAGGACCTGGTGCGCATCGACCTGGTCGAGGGCGACCCATCGCGATACGCCACGCCCGACGGCCCACGCGCGATCGACGTGCGCACGGAGCGGATCGAGGTGCGAGGTGGCGAGCCGATCGACATCGAGGTCCGCGACACGATCTGGGGGCCGATCGTGCGCACCGACTGGACGGGCGCCCCGCTCGCGCACATGTGGATCGCCCGCGTCGAGGGCGGCGTCAACCTCGCGCTGCTCGATGTGATGCGCGCCACCACGCTCGGGGATGCGATCGAGGGCGTGCGCCGGTGGCGTGGACCGGCGCAGAACGTCATGATCGCCTCGCGCGACGGCCGCCTCGCGTGGGTCGCGTCCGGGCTGTTCCCGAAGCGGGTTGGGTTCGACGGGTCGGTGCCCACGTCATGGAGCGACGGGTCGTGTTCCTGGGATGGGGCGCGCGACGAGTCGGAGCGGCCCGTTGTCATCGACCCGACAAGCGGGCTGATCTACACGGCCAACTCTCGCCCCATCGCCCTCGAGCGTGCGCGCACCATCGGGCATACGTTTGCGCTGGGCGAGCGTGCAGCGCGGATCGGCGAACGCCTGCGCGCGCACGACGGCGCGTTTTCGGAGCAGGAGCTGCTCGACATCCAGCTCGACACACGCACCCGCGTGCTCGACATGGGGCGCGACCTCCTCATCGAGGCGGCGCGGGCCCACCCGGCGCCCGACGAGCGCGTCCGCGAAGCCCAGCGCCTCGCGGAGGCTTGGTCGGGGCATGCGGATGCGGACGAACGGGCGCAGGCGCTCGTGCAGTCGTTCTCGCACCGGATTGGGAACGCGGCGTTGGCGCCGTTCGTGGCGCGGTGCCGGGCGGTCGATCCGGGGTTCCGCTACGCGTGGTCGCTCCGGGTCGAGGCGGCGGCCCGCCTGCTCGAGGAGCGCCCGTCCCACCTCCTCGACAAGCGGTACGCGGACTGGGAGGCGTTGCTGGTCGATCAGCTCGATGGGACGCTCGCGGAGCTTGGCCCCGAGGGGCTTGGGCGGCCGTGGGGCCAGGCGAACCCGATCCGGGTCCGCCACCCGCTCTCGGAAGCGGTCGAGGGCTTCGCCCCGCTGGCGGAGTTCCTGGACATGCCCACCACGCCTGGCGATGGCGCCTACGAAGCGGTGCGGGTGCAAGGGCCTCGCTTCGGGGCGTCTGAGCGGCTCGTGGTGGCCCCTGGTTCGGAGGAGACGGGGATCCTCCACATGCCCGGCGGGCAGTCGGGGCACCCGCTCTCGCCCTTCTACCGGGCGGGGCACGACGCGTGGGCGAGGGGGCGGGCCCTCCCCCTCATGCCGGGCCCGTCGGTGGCGACGCTCGAACTGGTGCCCAATGGGCAGTAGGTCTTTGGAGTTGCTTCTTGCCCAAGGTCGGAGCGGGGGTTATCGTCCAGAGTAACCCTCGGGGGCCCAGTGCGGCCCCCTTCTTGGAGCCGAGGTCTGCCAACGCAACGCCCGACAACCTGCACGCGCTCGCCATTGAGCGCCCAAGGTCCGAGCGTCCGGCCCCGGCCCCTTGATCGCACCAACTCATGAGCCGACCTCACGCCAAGAGGCCGACGCTCGATCAAACGCTCCCGCTGGCCAACAAGGTCATCGGGGGCACGCCTGTCAGCTGCGCCGGTGCGGACGCGGCACGTGGACACACATCGGGGCGCCCGCACGGCCCCATCGGAGGCTGAATCATCGCTAGAAGGTTTTACAGGGAAGCAGGACCGGTCCGGAAGACGCGGGTGAACCACGAGATCAGGCTGACGCCGATCCGTCTGGTTGATCAGGACAACAACCAGGTCGGGATCGTGGAGACGCGTGACGCGATGCGGATGGCCGAGGAGGCCGGGCTCGACCTCGTGGAGGTGCAGGCCAACGTCCGCCCGCCGCTCTGCAAGATCATGGACTATGGGAAGTACAAGTACGACCTGTCCAAGAAGCAGCGGAACAGCGCCGGCAAGCAGCAGGAACTCAAGCAGGTGCGCCTGGGGCGGTCGGCCAAGATCGACCCGCACGATGTCGAGATCCGGGTCAACCAGGCCCGGCGCTTCATCATGGATGGCCACAAGGTCCAGTTCGAGCAGCGCTTCCGCGGGCGTGAGATGGCCCACCAGGACATCGGTCGCAAGCGGCTCACCCAGATTATTGAGGACCTTGCGGACATCTCAAAGGTGGACAGCCCGGTGCGGGCCTCGGGCCGCCAGATGACGCTCGTGCTCTCGCCTGATAAGCCCAAGATCGAGGCGGTGAAGCGGAAGCTCGCGAAGGAAGCCGAGGCCTCTGGCAAGAGCGCCGAACAGGTGCAGGCGGAGCTCGACGAGAAACTCAAGAAGCAGGCCGAGGAGCTCGACGCCCGCGACCAGAGCGACGAAGGTGACGACCAGGACGACGAGCAGGTCGAGACCCCGACGGAGAGCGCCTCGCGAGACTGACTCGTTACGTGTCCCCACAAGTTTGTGTGACGGACGCAAACATCCGAAACGTCCAAGCGTTGTGTCGGAAGAATCTACCGATGCACGCCGTCGTGGGCCGATCGGAGGGACGATGACGCGGGTCGCGCTGGTTTCGGACATCCATGCCAACTTCGAGGCCCTCGCGGCGGTCCTGCACGACGCGTCGCTCGAGGGTGTCGATCGCGTCGTCTGTCTGGGCGACGTGGTGGGCTATGGCCCCGATCCCGGGGCGTGCATCGACCTCATCGCGTCGCGCGCCCACGCGATGGTGTGCGGGAACCACGACCTCGCGGTGGTCCGTCCCGAACTCCGCAACGCGATGAACGAGCGTGCGCAGGCGTCGATCGACGCGACGCGACGGATGCTGCAACTCCGCCACCTGTCGCTGCTCGAGAGCCTGTCGACGCATCGGAGGGTGGGGAGCCTGCTGGTCACGCACGCCTCGTTCGGCGCGAACCCGTGGGAGTACGTCTACAACGCCGAGCAGGCGGCGGTCTCGTTCAGCGGGCTCGACGCCCGCGTCGGGGCGTTTGGGCACACCCACGTCCCGGGGATCTTCATCGCCCCCTACCAGACCCTCCCCGATCCGGCGTCGATCCGGATCATGCACCTCGATGGCGACCACGCGGTGTCGATTCCCGACGGGTGCCGGGTGCTGCTCAACCCCGGCTCGGTGGGGCAGCCGCGCGATGGCAACCCCGCGGCGTCGTGGGGGCTCCTCGACCTGAACGAGATGACGTTCGGGATCAGGCGCGTGCCTTACGACGTGGACGCGGTGACCGACAAGATCGGGCGTCTCGGGCTGCCCGTCGCGCACGCCGAGCGGCTCCGCATCGGGGCGTGACGGCGGAGCCGCTGGCCGGAGACCGGCCAGCGGCACGTCAGACCCGTACCGACGCCCACTTCCCCTGCAACAGACGCGCGGTGAAGAGCACCGAACGCAGCGCGATCTCAGAACAGAGCCCGATCCACATCCCCGTGAGGGGGTGCACGTGGAAGCCCACGGCTTCGAGCGGCGCGGGGTTCACGATCAGCCCGCCACCCGGGAGCGGGATGTCGACGCCCGAACCAAGCCACGCGAGGGGGATGCGGAGGCCGTAGGTGCTGAACCAGGTGATGGCCATGGTGGCGCGTGTGTCGCCTGCGCCGCGCAGGGCGCCGCGGACGACGATCGCGATGGCGAACGGGATCTGGATGACGCCGCACACCATCAAGAGCGAGGGGGTGATCTCGAGGTGGGATGGCTGGGGCGTGAAGAGGCCCACGATCTGACGGGGGATGGTCAGGAAGGCGATGCCGAAGAGGAGCATGAGGCTCGCGCCAACGCAGGCGCACCGGATGATGGCGAGTCGGGCGAGGCGCGGGCTGCCCGCGCCCAGGTACTGGCCCGTGAGCGTCGCGGCGGCGGTGCCCATCGCGAAGCCCGGGAGGAAGCTGAACGCCTCGATGCGGATGGCGACGATGTGCGCACCGAAGAGCCCCGACTCGCCCAGCCCGTCGCGGATCATCTCCGCGGTCATGAGGCCGACGATCCAGAGGGTGACGAAGTTGCCGCACCACATGCCCGCGGTCTCGAGGAAGTTGGGGAAGCCGACGCGGACGATGCGCCTGATGGTGTGCCAGTGGGGGCGGAGGCGTCTGCGGAGGAGGCGCAGGCCGTGCACGCCCCGGATCAGGAACGAGAGCATGAGCAGTGCGCCGACGGTGAAGGCGACGACGGTGCCCGCGGCGATGCCCGAGGTGCCCATGTCGAACGAGAAGGGGTTGGCGAGGACGACGACCTGGGCGATCTCCCCATCGGGCGTGGCGCGGGCCATGACCAGGTCGGTGCCCGAGAGGACGAAGCTGACGACGATGTTGACGAGGTTGACAGCGGTCATCGCGACGAGGGGGCGGACCGAATCGCCCGCGCCGCGCACGCACGCGATGCACGCGAACATCATGGTGCCGCCGGGCACGCCGAACGCCAGGACGCGCAGGTAGCGGGTCGCGAGCTCTGCTGGCTCTCCCTCGAGGTTGAGCACGGAGGCGATGTGGGGCGCTGCGAGGGCGACGATGCCGCCGCCGATCGCGCCGAGCACGAGGGCGAGGACGACGGTCTGCCCCAGGGCCGCGTTGGCGGCGGCGACACGCCCCTTGCCCATGGCCCGGGCGATCATCGCGGTCGCCCCGACGCCCAGCGCGATGGCGATCAGCCCGATGAACCAGTTGAAGTACGACGCGACCCCGATCGCGTCGGTCGCGGCTTCCGAGATGCTCGACGCGAGAAGGGTGTCGACGAAGCCCACCAGGGCGTTGAGGAACGACTCGAGCAGCACGGGCCACGCGAGCACCCAGATCGCGGCCCACATCGTCAGCCCCTTGAGCCTGCCCGCCCGAATCCGACCGTCCTCGGTGCACACCGACGGGTCGATCCGGACGAAGGAGGCGTCGGGACGCTCGGCGCCGGGGTCCTGATGCTCGAACTGCTTGGATCGCGCCACGTGGGGGCCTCCGGCTTGGGCCCGGATCGTAGCGCAACGGGGCAAGGGCACCCCTGACCCGAACCGAAAATGAGAAAGCGTTGACAGGTCGCCCGCCCTCCCTCAAGCTTCATGTTCCGACCGACTCACTTGATCCGTCCAATAGCCCGAGAACCTCGTGGGGACACACACCATGCGAATTGAATCACGATCCAACTGCGCCGTCGCGGGCGCGCTCACCTCGCTCCTGACCGCTGGCAGCCTGCTCGGCGCACCCCCGACGGGCGACGTCATCGAAGCGAGGGTCAACGAGTACCTCGGGCTCAGCGCGAGCAAGGTCCAGCCCATCACCGTCGCGGGGGTCGTGGGCGAGGCGGGCTCGGCGCAGCTCATCGTCGAGGGCCAGCCCGTCACCATCGAGTGGCAGCCCAACTCGCTCCGCGGGTTCGGGTTCAAGCTCCTGGTCACGGAGGACGGCGAGTTCGTCGAGAAGGAACCGTCGGTCGAGAAGACCTTCCGCGGCCAGGTCCGTGGGATGGAGGGCTCAACGGTCGCGGGCTCCTATCTCGATGGCGGCCTTTTCGCCACGATCGTCATGCCCGATGGCCAACGCTACTGGGTCGAGCCCGTTGCGGGTCGCGTCGAGGGCGACATCGCGGCGGACACCCATGTGGTCTACGCGTCGTCGGACGTGCTGCCCACGGGCATGTCGTGCGCCAACGACATGATGATCAAGGAGTTCAACGAGCCGGCGCCCGAGGCGCTGCAGGGCAGCGGCGGCCCCGCCTTTATCTGCACCGCGGAGCTCGCCACCGATGCGGACTTCGAGTACTTCCAGGACTATGGCAGCGTGCAGGCGGTCGAGGACCGGATCAACCTCATCGTCAACACCGTCAACGTGCAGTACGAGTCGGAGGTCGACCTGACCCACGTGATCGTCGCGATGATCATCCGTACCGACTCCAACGACCCCTACACGCAAAACGGCAACAATGAGTTCCTCTGTGAGGTCATCACCGAGTGGACCAACAACCTGCAGGACATCGACCGCGACGTCGTGCACATGTTCACGGGGCGTGAGATCTCGGGCTCGGTCATCGGGCAGGCGGCGGACCTGGGCGACATCTGCAACAAGACGGGCTGCTGTGACTGTGGGCAGTTCGGCACGGACGGTTCGTTCTGCTTCTCGCAGTCGGACTTCAACAACAACTTCGGGTGCGCCACCGACCTGACCGCCCACGAGCTGGGCCACCTGTGGGACGGCTCGCACTGCTCGTGCCCGTCGTTCACCATGAACCCGTCGATCGCGTGCGCGAACACCTTCAACCCCGCCCAGACCATCCCCGACCTCGTCGCCTACCGCGATTCGATCGCGTGCCTCGACTGCCAGGCGGCGCTCTCGTTCAACTACCCCAACGGGCTGCTCGATCAGGTCGACCCCGCGGGCGGGGACACGATCACCGTTGAGGTGACGGGCAACACGAGCGTGCCCCAGCCGGGATCGGGCGTCTTCCACCTCTCGGTCGATGGTGGGAGCTTCCAGCAGCTCGCCATGAGTGAGGTGAACCCCAACGTCTACGTGGCCACCTTCCCCGCCACCGTGTGCGGCTCGTCGCTCAGCTACTTCTTCTCCGCTGAGACCGCGGGCGGGCTCGACCTGTCTGACCCGCTCAACGCCCCGGCCTCCGCATTCAACGCCACCTCGGCGCTGGGCGTGGCGGTCAGCTTCGATGACGACTTCGAGGGCGACCTGGGTTGGACGGTGCAGAACTCGGGCCTGACCGACGGCGCGTGGGACAAGGGTGTTCCCGTGGGCGGTGGCGATCGTGGCGACCCCCCCACTGACTTCGACGGCTCGGGCCAGTGCTTCCTCACCGACAACGTCGATGGCAACTCCGACGTTGACGGCGGCTCGACCACCCTCATCTCGCCTGTCATGGATGCGTCGGGCGGCCTCTCGATCATCTCTTACGCGCGGTGGTTCGACAACACCGCGGGCGACAACCCGCAGACCGAGCCTTTCACCGTCGAGGTCTCCGATGACGCCGGCGGCAGCTGGGTCAACCTCGAGACGGTCGGCCCGGCGGGCCCCGAGGTCGCGGGCGGGTGGTTCCTCAAGCAATTCAACATCGAGGATGCGGGCATCGAGGCCAACAACCAGTTCCGCATCCGCTTCACCGCACAGGACCCGGGCCCCGCGGGCTCGGTCGTCGAGGCGGGCATCGACGCGGTCCAGCTCCTCGCCATCGACTGCGAGCCCATCACCCCAGAGTGCCCGGCCGACGTCAACGGCGATGGCCAGATCGACTCGGGCGACCTCAACATCGTCCTGGGCAGCTTCGGGATGAACACCGACGTGGGCGATGCCAACGGTGATGGCACCGTCAACTCCGACGACCTCAATGTCGTGCTCGGCGTCTTCGGCGAGGCCTGCCCCGAGTAACGTCCCGCTCCGCAACCCATCATCGACAAGGCCCGCGACCATCCAGGTCGCGGGCCTTTCTCATGCGCTCGATGAGCTCGGGTCAGCTCAGCGCATCCCGCCACCCGTCGAGCTCGCTCGGGCGTGTCAGGTCGTACTGCAGGGGTGTGAGCACGATCTTGCGCTCGAGCAGGTGGGCGACGTCGGTGCCCTCGTCCGCGGCGCGGAAGTCGAGCCCGCCGCCCGATGCCCAGTAGTACACATCGCCCGACGGGCTCTCGCGCCGCTCGTAGGCGTCGACGAGGCCGTGCGTGTTCATCGGGCAGACGACGATCTCGGGCTCATCGGGTGTGCGCGGCTGGGCGTGGTCGTCGCAGACTGGGATATTGATGTTCACGCACGAATGCGGGAAGAGGAGCCCCTTCTCGCCCACACCCGCGCGCACGACCCTGTCGATCGCGTAGCGTGCAAGACGCCCCGCCTTCGCCCAGTCGGTCCGCCCCTTGCCGATGTGCAGGCTTACCGCGATCGAAGGGACGCCCAGGAACGCCGCTTCGAGCGCCGCGGCGACCGTTCCCGAATACACCACGTTGATGCCGACGTTCGCGCCCGCGTTCATGCCCGAGATGACGAGGTCGGGGATCGACCGCTCGCCGAACCGCTCGGGCCAGAGCGTGCAGATGCCGAGCTTCACGCAGTCGGCGGGGCGGCCGTCGACCGCGATGCCCTCAACGCCGAACACGCTCACATCCGACACCATGAGCGGCTCGGAGAAGGTGACGCCGTGGCTCGTGGCGGACTGGACGGTGAGCGGCGCGATGGGGTGGATCTCATCGGCGAACGGCCGCGCGGGATCGGCGAGAGCGTGATAGAGCGCTTCGATGCCGGGGGCGCGGATGCCGTCGTCGTTGGTGAGGAGGATGCGCATGGGGGAGAGGGTAGCGACCGCTCGGCGGCGGTCGTCCGATAGCGAGGCGGGGCGTGGCGCCTCCGGGGGCGTGGTAGCGCGGGGGCTCGCGGCTTCAAGGCTCGCTACAGGAAGTTCCCAAGCGCCCCGTGACTCCCCCCGCCCTCCTCCGCTTGCAACCTGACGCCGGGACCAGACGCCCCGGCGAAGGACGACAACCGCAAGACAGAGGAGCATCGAATGTCCATCACCACCCGCACCGCCGCTTCCCGCACCGCCGCCACCCTGACCCTGATCACGCTCACCGCCGGGCTCGCCGCGGGCGCCGCTGAGCCGTGCCCCGACCTGAACGGCGATGGCATCGTCAACGCCCCCGACCTCAACGTTGTGCTGGGCTCGTTTGGCGAGGCCGTCGAGTGCCCGCCCGCCCCCGCGCCCAACTGCAAGGTGGTCCGCGACGTCCGCGATGGCATCGAAGACGCCGACATGGACCCGCCCGAGGTCCAAGCCAACTACGACGCCATCAACCGCACCGTCCACCTGCTCGGCGACCTCCCCATGGCCGACCTGTTCACCCTCCCGCTCCAGGGCGTGCTCGAACACGCGGCGGTGCAACTGCAAGACCTCGAACAGTGCGGCCCGCAGACCGATGTGCCCGCGCTCGCCGGCGCGATCGACAACGCCATCAACATCGCGGGCGACCTGACCCTGCTCGACCTGATCGCCTCGCCTGGCTTCGCGCTCGCGGAGCAGCGACAGGCCGTCAACCAGCTCCGCCTCCACGGCGTCGCGCTCCCACCGTTCGCCCAGGCCCCCAACCAGGCCCAGCAGCTCGAGATGATCGCGCTCGAGATCGTCAGCGTCGCGCCGACGTTCACCTACGCGGACTTCTATTACCTCCCCACTACCGCGCTGTTCCCGGGTGAGGAACAGGTGATCGAGAACGCGAAGGTCACGGGCCTGTTCGTCTGGCAGGCAGTCGACGCGTCGAGCGGCACGCCCTTCAACGTGCCCAACAACAACCGGTGCTACACCAAGTGCTCGTGGGAGCCGTCGCTCGAGCAGTGCAACGCCCAGCCGCAGAGCTTCTGCAGGGTGCCCCGCAAGTCGAACGGGTGCGGGATGCGCACGCCGAGCTCGTTTGCTTGTCCGTAAGGTGTATCAGGCTCAAGTTCAGTCAGTCAACGCGGCACGGGCGCGAGCCCGTGCTGTCATGCGCTGGGCGGCGCCGTGGGATGCAGGACCTGGTCAACCCGGCACGCCATCCCAGATATCCAGCAGGGCCATCTTGGGGGCTAGGGTGTCCGGAACGGTATGGCGGACCTGGTCAGGCGCGTACTTCAAGGCCGCGGTGTCATCGCAAGCGGCGTTGCCCGAAGGGTGCTTGAGCGCACGGAGCCAATCGCCATAGGTGGGGTTCGGCATTGCGATCCACTGGTCGCCCCACTTGCGCCGGTCCATGCCCAGCGCTGCCTCACGACGGGTGTGTTGGTCGATATCGGCCGCCTTCTTGTAGTGCGGTGCGAAGTCGCCGAGGTTGTCGCCAAGCCAGAGCACGGGCTGCAGTTTGTGGGTCCTCGCGATCCACTCGTATTGCCAGAACTTGCTCTTACGGGGCTCTCCCTCCACGGACGACCCCTTGAGGAAGAGGCTCCACTTCTCGGCGCCTGCCCCACGGTCCTGATCGCTCGGCATCACAGGAAAGCCGAGTGAGGCCAGGTTCGAAGCGGTTGCCGGGCGGATCTGGTCGCGCCTGCTCGTGACATAGAAGAGCCTCACACCCTGATCAGTGAGGAAGCCTGCAAAGTCCACGGCGCCGGGTTTCGCGGTTGAAATCTCCCGGTTGCAGTAGCCGGCCCAGGTGTCATCGTGGTAGTTGCGCCCGGTGTGTATAAGCCACGCGTTGTATGCGCTGTTATCGATGATGGTCTCGTCGCAGTCTGTGAAGACGCAGAGCTTCGTCGGGTCGGCGCCCGCTGCAATGGCCTGCTCGACACGGATCTTTGCGAGCTCGAACGCCTGTAGGTAGAGGGCATCACGCTCTGCGGAGACGTCGAGCCAGAGCATGGCGTCGATGTTGTTGTGATAGGCGAGGGTCTGTGGGGTGCTCACGTCCGCGGTCTCCTGTGATGGGTGCGGCGGGTCGGCGGTGATGCCACGACGCTCATGGAACATCCACCGACCCACTCGGGCCTACAGGTGCGCCAACGTCGGATGAAGGCGCACACATGCGCTGAGCAGATGTTCAAGATTGCGCTAATGTCGCGTCCACCGCGGCACTGTTCACACGTCAACGTGCACGGTCTCCGCATCGATCAGCGCCGCCGCGGCGGACTTGGCGCACGCCGCGGAGGCGCACGTGCAGAGGATCGACGCCGCCGCCGTCGCGCCCAGGAAGAGCACGATGAGCTGGTTGCACAGGGCTTCGGGGTCCTCGGCGCCGACGCCCTCGCAAAGGGGGAGGAAGAAGCCCGTCAACCGCTCGGCGTGGCGCTTGCCCGCCTGGTGGGCGGGGTGGTCATCCGGGAACTCGCCGCAGGCGCGGGTGAAGACGCACCCGTTGAACTCGCGGTGGCGGTACCACCCGCGGACGGCGTCGAAGACGGCGAGGATCTTGGCCCGCGGGTCGTCGCCCGCGGGTTCGACGGCGGAGTCGAGCCACCGCTGGAACAGGTCGCTCCGGCGTTCGAGGGTCGCGACGATCAGGTCGTCCTTGGAGGGGAAGTGGTTGTAGAGCGTCATCTTGGCGACGCCCGCGGCCTCGACGATCGCATCGACCCCCACGGCGTGAAAGCCCCCTGAGTTGAAGAGGGCGATCGCGGCGTCGAGGATCTGATCACGCTTGGACATGGCGGTTCTCGCTTCCATATAGACAGATCCGTCTATACCACCCTTTATTCTCGCCAATAATGCCTTTGGAGCAAGAAATTTCCTCCGATATGGAAATAGACAGACCGGTCTACTTGTTCGCCCTGTCATCGAGCAGCCACGATCAGACAAACGGGTCTGACTCGGGCAACCCGCTCGACGGAAACCTAGGATCGGAGACCTCCCATGGCACGCATTCAGACCGTCGACCCTTCGGCAGCTCAGGGCAAGGCGAAGGACCTGCTGGACAACGTGAACAAGGCCCTGGGCGTGACGCCCAACATGATGCGGGCGATGGCCAGTTCGCCCGCCACCCTCGGGGCCTACCTGGGGTTTGGGCAGGCCCTCGGCGGCGGCTCGCTCCCGGCACGGGTCCGCGAACAGATCGCCCTGACCGTCGCGGGCGTCAACCGGTGCAACTACTGCGCCTCAGCCCACACCGCTCTTGCGAGCCAGCTCGGGCTGCCCGCTGAGGAGCTCGAGGCGAACCTCGAGGGTGAGTCGGGCGATGACAAGACCAACGCGATCCTGGTTCTCGCGAAGCAGATCGTCGAGAAGCGCGGATTCGTGAGCGACGACGACCTGGCAGAGGCCCGTGGTGCGGGGATCGGCGACGGGGAGATCGCGGAGATCGTGGGCAACGTCGCCCTCAACATCTTCACGAACTACTTCAACCATGTCGCCCAGCCCGAGGTGGACTTCCCCCTCGTCGATGCGGGCGAGCCGGCCCTCGCCTGATCAGGGCCTCCACAGAATCACACCACTCAGCACACACTCCTCTCTCTCCACGCCCGCGGCGGCCAGCCGCCGCCCCGGGCGTTTCCAACCTCCCCTCTCCAGGCCCGCGGCGGTGAGCCGCCGCCGCGGGCCTTTCCAACCTCCCTCTCCTCGCCCGTGCGGCTTCATCGCCCGCACGAGCGGTTCCAACAGGCCGGACCACACTTCGAAAGGAGGTCGTCATGACCACCAAGGCAGTCGAACTGAACACTGACAACTTCGAGGAGTCCGTGGCGTCGGGCGTGTCGCTGGTTGACTTCTGGGCTGATTGGTGCCCGCCTTGTCGGGCGGTGGCGCCCGCAGTGGACGCGGTCGCTGGGCAGTTTGGCGGGCGTGCCCTTGTCGGGAAGGTCGACGTGGACGCCAACAAGAGCCTGGCGCAGCGCTTCAACGTCAGTTCGATCCCGACGCTACTCGTCCTGCGTGACGGCGAGGTCGTGCGCAGGCTTGTCGGGATTCAGCCCCAGGCGACGCTCGCATCGGCGATCGACGAAGCGCTCGGGGCATCGGTCACCGCGTGACACTCGCGTCAATCGACGACGGCGGCCGTGCTAGCGCGCGGCCGTCGTCTTTCCAATCGGTTCGGGTCTGCGAGAGCTGCGGGCTCGACCGAAGCGCCGAGCGTGCGCAGGGCCCTGGGTCGCGACGGTATCCTGAGGCGATGGAACGCTATGGCGCTGTCGTGCTCGCCGTGATCGCGGGGCTTTGCTGGGGTGTGGGCGAGGTCTGCACGAAGTCTGTGCTGCACACGGGTCGGATCGGGCCCTTCATGGCGCTTGCGCTGCGCACGACGGTTGCGCTGCCCCTGATCTGGATCGCGTGGGTGGCGGCGGCGCGGCTCGCGCCCGACGCGGTGGGGCGAGGGGTCGAGGCGCTTGGCGTGAAGTGGTGGGCGTTGCTGCTCATCGGGTCGGGGGTGGTGGCGGGCGCACTCGCGGCGATCTCGTTCTATGCGGCGCTGAGCCTGGGCGAGGTGAGCCGGGTGAAACCGATCGCGTTCGCGGTTGCGCCCGCTGCGGGCGTGGTGCTTGGGTGGCTTGTGCTCGGTGAGGGCATGACGGCGCGGAAGGCGCTGGGTGTCGCGCTCATCCTGATGGGTGTTGTGCTGCTTGGGTGGAACACCGCAGCTCCACGCGCGCACTAGCCCCGCGGGTGCTCACGATCGACGTCGCGGTAGATCGCGGCGGCGGCTTGGCCGAACCCGGGCGGGAGGCCCTGCGACTCGAACGTGCGCGCGATCTCCTCCATCTCGCCAATGTAACGCCAGGCCTTCTCGTGGATGCGCGACTCGGTGCGCTCGAGGCGGGCGGGGAGCTCGGGGACCGATTCTTCCCACTCGCGGAGGAGTGGCTCGAGCAGGTCGTGACTGCGGGCGAGGCGGCCGATCGCCAGGAGCAGCGCGGCCGAGCCCTTGGTCCAGGCGGCGAAGCACATCTTGAGTGCCGACGCGGCCGTCGGGTCGTCGCCCAGCACACGAGCGTCGACGATCGACCCGCCCAGCAGGGCGGCGGCCTCACGTGCGCAGGCGCCCGAGAAGTACATGTTGGTCTGGCCCGCTTCCCGCGGCGGCGGACCCATGATCGAGCCATCGACGTACGACGCGCCCGCCGCTTTCACGATCGATGCGACCCGGCGGGCGGTTTCCGGCGAGACCGCGTTGGCGTCGATGTACAGGCCCTTGAACCCCCGGGCTGCGACGTCCTGCGCGACGTCGGCCGCGGCGTGTGGGGGCACGATCGACATGACCACGCCGGCACCGGCGAGCGCCTCACTCAGGGGCACCTCTCGCATGGCGGCCTCTCGGGCACGCTGGACCGTCGCCTCGCTGCGTCCGTCCGGGTCCCAGGTCGTGTCGTGGCCCTGGCTCACGAGTTGGCGACCGATCGCCGCGCCCATCGCGCCGGGGTGTAGGAGGTGCACGTGCATGTGCGGAGGGTAGCGGGACGCGGCTACGGTCGTGGCGCGCGGGCGGATCGTGCGATGTCCCTGGCGGTCGGGAGCGGGAGGCCGGTCCGATCGTGGACCTCGCGCGCCGCCAGAATCAGCGAGTCTGCGCTGATGACCGCGTCGATGAGGCCCCGCTCTTCGTCCGGCTGGGGCAGGCCTAGTTCTTCACGGATGACCGCCGCGGTCAGCTTGAGGCGCGCCCTCGCAGAACGACCGACGGCCGCATGATGCGTGAGCGGGAACGAATCGCCATCCGGCAGGAGCAGTACGAGTTCGAGCGGTGGACGGCGTCTGTTCCCCCGGGCGCCGGCCCGGCGGGCCCGGGTCACGACGCCGACGATCCGGTCGAAGGGGAGACTGCCACTCCGCGAGCCCGCGATCCCGCGATATGTCCAACGGACGTGCTGTGTGGCGCGATCGAAGTCGATGCGCCACCACCTGCCGAGGGCCGCCCCACCACCGGCGAACACCAGCGTGGCGACCAGTGGCCACCCAACGCTCTCCATCAACCATTGGCCACGGGCCGCGTGCACACCCGCATAGCCCAGGCAGGTGACTGCGCCCACTACCGCCACGACCAGCACGGCCACCGGCCGATAGACGATCACCAGATCACCGCTGTGGTTTCTCGAGGTGCGCACGATCGGGTTGGACGTCCGGTGCATCGATCCGATCCCTGCGAACGCCAGGTTGTGGGAACATGTCACGCCTGGCGCAATGACAACGCCCTCCGGCAAGAGGGCGCTGCAGGGATGAGCTGTGTTGCCTGGCCTGACTCGATCAGGCGCGGCGGCGGCGGATGCCGACAAGGCCCGCACACGCGAGGCACGCGGCGGCGCCGGGCGTCGGGACGAAGGTGAGGTTGTCGATCGCGCCCGAGCCGATCATGTTGACGTCGAGCTCGACGACGCCCGCGGGGTTGAAGCCCGCGTCCTCGGACGCGGTGGCGAGGATGCCCGCGAACTCACCGGCCTGGTCGGCGAGCGAGGTGAGGTCGAGGATCGCGAAGCCATCGGGGCCGTCGGCCTCGATGTCCTTGGTCCAACCCGAGGGGACGTTGTAGGTGCGGGTGAGGCCATCGCCATCGGTCATGGTGAGGTTGACGCCCGTGATGTCGAGGTCGACCAGCACGATGGAGTTGAGCTGCACGGGGGAGAGGAAGCTGAAGATCATGTTGCCGCCCTGGGCCGAGTCGTTGGGCGTGTCGAAGATGCCGCCGGTGATGCCCGGGTCGTCGTTCGACTGGAGGGTGAGCAGGTTGCCGAGCCCGACGAGGAGGTCCTCATCGCCGCCACCGGCGTTGGGGCCGGCGGGGTCGGAATCGAAGATGGCGAGGCCCTGGTTGTTGCCCGACGAGGACAGGGTGAACAGGTTGCCAAACTCGGTATCGATCTTCTGCCCGTTGACGAGGGGCGTGACGCCGTCGTCTTCGAAGGAGAAGTCGATGTTGGTCGCAATGCCAGCATTGGCGGCGGCGACAAATGCGGCGAGCACCCCGGCACCGATAACGTGTGTGAGCTTCATGTCTCTCTCTCCCCTTGAAATCTGTGGATGCGGCGCAATGGCCGCGGCTGACGGGAACATCATGCCCGCGCGATCCAAACGGGCAAGGGTCTGCCCTGAGTTTGTGGGTGTTTGAGAGACGAGCAGACTGAATCACCACACCGCGCAGGCGTTATGGGTCACGGCGGTTCGTTTTGGGACGTGTGGAGCGCCGGGGCGCGCCCACGCGCGCCTCATCGTCTCTGCTATGACGCTTCGATGACGGCGCCGCGCTGCGGGAGTTGGGCGTTCACGCCGAACCGGCTCGCGAGCAGCGCGGCCAGCGCCTCGCGCTGCGGGTCCTCGCCGTGCGTCAGGACGATGCGTGGCGGGCTGCCCGCGTCGGCGCGGGAGGCGTCGGCGACCGCGGTCGCCCATCCGACCAGTTCGGTCTGGCCCGCGTGGGCCGAGAACCCGCCGAGGGTGTGGATATTGGCGCGGACGTCGATCTTGCGTCCGAAGATGCGGACGTGCTCGGCGCCGTCGATGAGCGCGCGCCCGAGTGTGCCCCTGCCCATGTAGCCGACGATGACGACGGAGGTGCCGCGCCGCCAGAGGTTGTGGCGCAGGTGGTGGATGATGCGCCCTCCGTCGCACATGCCGGAGCCCGCGATGATGACGCAGCCCTTCCAGAGCTCATTGAGCGCGATCGATTCCGCGGACGTGAGTGTTGGGTGGAGGTTGCGCAGGTCGGCGCGGAGCTGGCGGGTGCGCATCAGCTCGGTGGCTTCCTTGTCGAAGATGCCCTGGTGCTTGCGGTAGAGCTCGGTGGCGCGGATGGCCATCGGGCTGTCGAGGTAGATGGGGAAGTCGGGGACCTGCTGCTCGCGGATCATCTCCGCGAGGATGTAGAGCATCTGCTGGGAGCGCCCGACGGCGAACGAGGGGATGAGCACCTTGTGATTGTCCCACACGCATTGCTTCACGATCGATTGGAACTCATCGACGGTCTCGTCGTAGGGGCGGTGGTCGCGGTTGCCGTAGGTTGATTCGAGGAAGAGGAGGTCGCACGCGGGGAGGGGGACGGGGTCGCGCAGGAAGGGGGCGCCGGTCGGTCCTATGTCGCCCGAGAAGCCGACGGTGCGCTCGCCTTGTGCATCCCTGATGCGCATCTCGACGCTCGCAGACCCCGGGATGTGGCCCGCATCGACGAAGCGGACGGAGATGCCGGGCGCGACGTCGCGCCACTCCTCGTAGTCGAGGGCCTCGAAGCGGTTGAGCACCGCCTGCGCATCCTCGGCGGCGTAGAGCGGCTTCGCGATCGGCTCCTCGCCATCGCGTTCGAGCTTACGGTTCTCGCGCTCGGCGTCGCTTTCCTGGATGCGGGCTGAGTCTTCGAGGATGAGGCGGGCGAAGTCGACGGTGGGCGGGGTGGCGTGCACCTTGCCCGCGAAGCCGCCCGCGGTGAGGAGCGGGAGGCGGCCGCAATGGTCGAGGTGGGCGTGGGTGAGGACGACGGCGTCGACGCGCGCGGGTTCGACTGGGCCCAGGTCGGCGTTGCGCTCTTCGGTGGCGCCGCGTCCCTGGAACATGCCGAAATCCACGAGGACCCGTGCCCGGTCGGTCTCGACGAGGTAGCCCGAACCCGTGACCTCGCCCGCGGCGCCGCAGAGGTGGATTTTCATTGGACGAGCTCCCGATGCGCCTCTTGCCAGACGAGGATGGCCAGCGCGCCGGCAAGCATGAGGAGCCAGATGCCGACGGCCGCCCATCGCATGATCGCGGCGTGGTCTTCCTTATGCCAGGAGCGGGGGCGGACGCCGAGGAAGGCGAAGGTGACGACGGCGGCGAGATTGATGCAGACGACGTTGAGGGTCAGGAGGAGCGCCGCGCCGGCGGCGGCCATCCAATTGGCTTGAGCGACCATGAGCGATGCGACGACGGCCGGCGGCATGAGCGCGACGGCAACCATGACGCCGACCAGCGAGCCGGCGAGCCCACGCCGGTACGCGAGTGCGCCGGCCACGCCCGAGGCCAGCGCGAGCGGGACGTCGGAGATGACGACGCGCGTGCGGCTGGCGACCTCGCCGACCGAACCATCGAACTCGAGGACGAAGGCCAGCACGATGGCGGTGGCGACGGTGAGCGCGAGGCCGACGGCGGCCGAGATGAGGGCCTTGCGCGCCAGGCGCCAGTCGACGAGCGTGGTGGCCAGGCCGAGCGCCATGTGCGGGCCGAGCAGGGGCGCGATGACCATCGCGCCAATCACGACGGCGGGGAGGTCGCGCGTCAGGCCGATCGCGGCGACGACGGTGGCGAGGACCGTCTGCGCAACGTAGTCCGTGTGTGTTTCGGCGCCCTCGTCGATATCCTCGTAGAGCTCCTGCACGCTGATCCCGAGCTTGCCTTTCACGGGCTTCGCGCCTGACGCCGGCTCGGGAGATGGCGAGTCCTTCGTCGACGGGATCGACGCCTCAACGGAGAACACCAAAGCGCGGAAGCCCTCGACCTCGTCAAAGTGCGACTCGTAAGTGTTGAGGAGCGCCTCGACGTGCGGCTGTTCCAGCGTCACGCGGCAAAGCCAGCGCTCATCGCCCAGGCCGATGGGCGTGAACGAGACCGCCTCCACGTTCTCGGCGAGTTGGCGCGCGAGGTTGAGCGCGGTGGTGGGCAGCCAGACATCGATGACGCGGAGCGGCATGGCAAGACGCTAACGCTCCGCGACCAGCACAGCAAACGGGCGGTCAGATCATGGTGCTCGCGATCGCCGCGGTACACCACGACGCGAGGGCCCCCGCGAGCATCGCCTTGAGCGCCAGGGTGACGATGGTCCTGCGCTGCCCCGGTGCGATGGCGGTCAGGCCACCGATCTGGATGCCTATGGAGGCGAAGTTGGCAAAGCCGCAGAGGGCGTACGCCGCGATGCGTGAGGAGCGCTCGGAGATCGCCCCTTCGTTGAGCACGCTCCCCAGGTTGGTGTACGCGACGATTTCCGTGAGGATGAGCTTCTGCCCCATGAGCGAGCCGACCTGTGCGGCGTCGCCCGACTCCACGCCGATCGCCCACGCGAGCGGGGTGAAGAGCCACCCCAGGATGACCTCGAGGGAGAGCGGCGGCATGCCGTTGCGCTCGAGGAACGCGGCGATCGCGGGTTGGGCGGAGAGCGCTTCGAGGGGCCAGTTGATCAGCGCGAGGAGGCCGAAGAACGCGATGAGCATCGCGCCGACGTTGACCGCGAGGCGCAGGCCATCGGTCGTGCCGTGGGCCGCGGCGTCGAACAGGTTGGCGGCGGGCTCTGTGGCGACGGCGTGCAGCCCCTCGTCGATGGGCGTGTCACGCTCGGGCACGAGGATCTTCGCCATCACGAATGCGCCGGGCGCAGACATGACGCTCGCGGTCAGCAGGTGTTTGATGAAGTCGGCCCGGCTCGCGGCGAGCGCTTCGCCTTCACCCGCGCCGATGACGATGATTGAGATGACCACGAGCACACTGCCCGCGATGGTCGCGAACCCGCCCACCATGAGCGTGGCCATCTGCGAGCGTGTGAAGCGCTCCATATAGGGTTTGACACAGAGCGGGGCCTCGGTCTGGCCCACGAAGACGTTGGAGGCGATGACGAGCGCTTCGGTGCCCGTGACGCCCAGGCTCTTGCGGAGCAACCACGCGAGGGCCGCGATCAGGCGCTGCATGACGCCCATGTGGTAGAGCACGCCCATGAGCGCCGCGAAGAAGATGATCACGGGCAAGGCGTGGAACGCGAAGATGAAGCCGGGCCCATCGACGAGCTTGCCGAAGGCCTGGCTATCGCCCAGGACCGGACCGAAGACGAAGGCGATGCCCTCGTTGGCTTTGCCGATGAGCCCCGAGAAGAAGCGTGCGATCAGGTCGAACGCATCGGCGACGCCCGGTGTCTTGAGCAGCAGCAGGGCGATCACGAACTGCAACGCGACACCCGCGCCCGCGAGTCGCCATGGGAAGCGCCTGCGGTCCTCGGACATGAGCCAGACGAGGCCCATCATGACCGCGACGCCGATGAGGCCCGTGGGGTTCATGGGGGGAATCTACATGGGTTGACCGGATGCCGCACCTGAGCGACCGCTATGCGCCCTGGACGGGCGGCGGGACGTGCAGGTGGGTGCGGCAGCGGTTCTCGAACATGCCCTCGCCACCGATGACGATGGGCTCGCGCGAGGCGAAGAGGCGGACGGTGTGGACGGCGTCGCGCCCGCACACGGCGCACGGCGCTGTGAGCTTGGTGACGAGGTCGGCTTCGATGAGGAGCGCACCCATCTCGCCGAACGGTTCGTTCATGGATGTGCGATCGAGACCCGCGAGGGTGATGCTTGTGCCTCGGGCGAGCAGAGTGGTGATGGCGTCGTGCAGGCCTCGCTCGAAGAAATGCGCCTCGTCGATACCGATGTGGGCCGCGTCGACGCTGGTGAGTTCGGCGGGCTCGTGGATCGTGCGCGCGGGAATGGCCTTGCCCGCGTGGGTGACGATATCGCTCGGGTGGTAGCGGGTGTCGATGGCGGGCTTCAGCGCGGCCACTTCGACACCGCCCGCCTGCGCGCGCGCGAGGCGTTCGATAAGGAGGGTCGTCTTGCCCGCGAACATCGGGCCGCAGATGACTTCGAGGCGGGGGGGCGTAGGCGGGTCTGGGTGGGTGCTCGGCGCGGTCACTCGACGGGGGCCTCCGGCGAGAGGAGATCGTCTTCGGGCTGGCGGGCCCGCTCGTCTTCGACCATCTGGGTGATGGTGTCGTCGGCGGTGGTGCGCTCGGCGCTGGCGATCTCGTGCTCGGTGGCGGGCGAGGGCTTGAGCCCCCCGGGCGGCTCTGCGGCGGGTTTGGCCTTGGGCTCGAGCATCTTGACCGAGTAGATCGGCTCGGGCATGTCGATGTCGAGGCGGTCGTACTCCTCCTTGACGCGTTGCATGGCGGCGCTCTTGACGCGTCCGAAGTCGTGCGATCGCTGATCAACCCACGCGAAGAACCTGAGCGTGATCGCCGAGTCGCCGAGCTGCGTGACGATCACGAAGGGGCCCGGGTCGGGCAACACTCCCTCGGTCTCGGTGAGCACGCGCACGCCGACGGCCCGTGCTCCCGAGAGGTCGACGTCGTAGCCGACGCCGACGGTGAACTCGAAGCGTCGGTTGGGGGCCTGCGTGTAGTTGGTGATGGCGCTCTTGAAGACGGTGGCGTTGGGGATGCGGACGAGGTTGCCGTCGAAGGTGGTGAGGACGGTGGTGCGTGTGGTGAGGCGTGTGACCAGGCCTTCGTGGCCATCGATGACGACATGATCGCGTGGGCGGAAGGGCTGTCGGACAGAGAGGAGGATGGAGGCGATGTAGTTCTCGACCAGGTCGCGGAACGCGAAGCCGATCGCGATGCCCGCGACGCCCGCCGCGCCGAGCACGCCGCCCACGAGGGCCGTCGCGTCGAGCACATCCAGCGCGAGCAGGACCGATGCGATGAACACCACCATCTGCACGATCCGGCGGAGGATGTCGGCGAGGAACGGGTTGCGCGCGATCTTGCGGTAGGGCCAGCGCCACGCGCCGATGAGCCACGCGACGACGACACCGACCGCCACGATGATGCCCGCGATGGGGAGCAGCGGGAGGTAGGCGAGCCAGGGCTTGATGCGGCTCTGGACGCGGGCGGTCGCGCCTTCGATGCGTTCGCCGACGTCGTCGGTCAGTTCGATGCGCGACTCGACCGCACTGACACCCTCGACGCCCTCGGCGAGTTCGGTGACGCGCCGGATGAGCGCGGTGTCGGTCGCGATGCCGTGGATCGTGGCGGTCCCGCCATCGACCTCGACGCGGAGGTCACGGAGGCCCTCGAGCGATTCGAGGGCCCGGCGGACGCGGATGCGGGCCTCGGCGTCGTCGAGCTCCGCGCTGGACTCGGCCTGGGCCTCGACCTCGCTCGGCAACGGTGGGTCGACCGGTTCGACCGCTGATGAGTTCTGCCCGGCGGGCTGGGCCTGCTCTGTCGGCGCATCCTGCGCATGGGCATGCGAGAGGATCGCCGTGAGTGCGAGGACGGTGAGCAGGCGGGACGCAGTGAGACGGACCATGCGGTGATCCTAGCGGGAGCGCCGCTCGGGCCGCGGGTCAGCCTCCATCGGCGTCGCCCGCGCCCCCGTCCTCGGGCACACCGCTCATCCCGGCGATCGGGAAGTCGAGGGGCGCAAGGCGCTCGTTGACCATCGCGCCGCCTTCGAGCGGGGTGTAGAGCTCGACGGAGAACATGCTCACGGGGAGCGGGCCCGGTATCGCATTTTCGCCGCCCATCTTCATCGTCGCCATCACCATGATGGGCACATCATCAGGAACGCCCGGCATCGGGTTGGGCTTGGGGCGGCTGCCCAGCGCACCCATGGTGAAGGCGTGCGTGGGCGAGTTGTACCAGCGCTCGACGGCCGCCTTGTTCTCGAACCACGCGGTGATGGTCTGGTGGCCCGACTGCCAACGGCCCGCGTTGACGCCGTAGCAGCCCTCTGTGTTCTTGAGGCCTTCCATCAGACGGGCGCCCATGGCGTCCATGGGGTTCGCGGGCGCATCGGGCTGAGCGGGCTTGCTGGGGGGCGTGGACGGTGTCGGGGCGGCCTGTTGGGCGAAGGCGAGGGCGCCGAGCGCGACGAGGGCGCTGGTGACGATGATGGTCGGTGGCTTCATGGGTGAGCTTCTCCTTGGTCTGTTGGTGGGGGAGTGGAGGTTGGGATTTCGGGGTTGGTGGAGGGGCTTGGGGGATCGTTGTGCTTGCGCCGGGGCGACACGCCCCGGCTCGCTTTGGGGAGGGATGGCGTGCCGCACTCGGGGCAGACGATGGCGATGATGGTGCCTGGGGCGGGAGGGGACAGGTCGGTCGCGAGGCCCGCGAGGGCGTAGGCGCACTTGGCGCAGCGGCCGCGCGACTTGCGGAGGTTGGCGCGGAAGGAGCGGAAGGTGAGGAGGAGGGCGCCGAGGATTGCGGTGTAGAAGAGGGTGTTGAGGGTGAAGCCGAGGGGGATGGGGCGGTAGGGGATGGGGCGGGGTTCGCGTGGCGCGTTGACGAAGGACGAACTGCGCAGTGTCATTGGACGGAGCGGTTCGGGGCCTGCGACACCTCCGTACCAACCATCGGTGCGTTGGAGGTGAAGCTGGCTTCTGGTCTGGCAACTGAGCGCCTTGAGGGGCCACCCCGACAGGAACTGCGCAGCGCTTGACCTGATGGCTGAACGGTCCCGGGTCGCAGCCGTCCTGAGTTCCGCACCCCATCCGCGCTCGAGCGTGGCAATCGCCAGCATCTCATCCGTCGCCAATTGTGAGCCCGGCAGGAGGTCGGCTTGCCAAGAGTACGTTGGATTCATCAGGCCGGAGTGGCTTGGCGGGCGTCGCCAGTCGATCGGGGACCACAGCGCGCATCCCGCCGCGACCAGCACGTTGAAGGATGCGCCCAGCACGAACAGGGCAACCAGCGTGATCCATTGGACGCGCTTCATCGGGGCACCTTACATCGCCGACCCGCCGGTGGTCGGCGGCACTCCCACAAGACACCGGGGCGGCACGCCCCGGCTTGCTTTGGAGAGGTCAGAGCTGCTTCAAGAAGCGCAGGTCGTTCTCGTAGAGCATGCGGATGTCGGGGATGCCGTAGCGGCCCATGGCGATGCGTTCGATGCCGAAGCCGAAGGCGAAGCCCGTCCATTGTTCGGGGTCGATGCCGACGGCGGTGAGGACATCGGGATCGACCATGCCGCACCCGCCGAGCTCGATCCATTTCGGTGGGTCGCCGGGCTTGAGGGCGATCTTCATGTCGAACTCGGCGCTGGGCTCGGTGAAGGGGAAGAAGCTCGGGCGCAGGCGGATCTCTGCATCGTGGCCGAAGTAGGCGCGGGCGAACTGGAAGAGGGTGGTCTTGAGGTCGACCATGGTGACGTTGCGGTCGAGGTAGAGGCCTTCGATCTGGTGGAACATGAAGGAGTGCGTGGCGTCGACGGTGTCGGGGCGGTAGACGCGCCCGGGCGCGACGAGCTTGAGCGGCGGGCCCCACCCCTTGGCGACCGCTTCCTCCATCACGCGGATCTGCACGGTGGAGGTCTGCGAGCGCAGCATGCGCGGGGCGAGGAATGGTGAAGCGGTGGCCCGGCTCGCCGAGCCGGGCTCTTGGGCTGGGCGGCTCTGCGAGCCGCTGCCCGGCTCGGCGAGCCGGGCCACCGAAGAACCCTCCCCGGAGCGGAGCGCATCCAGCGCGCCGTCGGGCTCTTCCACGTAGAAGTTGTCGATGGGAGCGCGGGCGGGGTGGTCGGCGTTGATGTTGAGCTTGATGAAGTTATGGGTGTCGTCTTCGAGTTCGGGGCCGTCGGCGACGTCGAAGCCCATGCGGGCAAAGACCTCGCAGAGCTCGTTGCGGACGCGGGTGATGATGTGGCGCCGGCCCAGCGGTGGGGCGTGGCCGGGCTCGGTGACGTCGAGCGCAGGGCCAGAAGATGACGTCGCCCCCCCACTGCCAAGGCCCGCCTTGCGCTGCTCGAAGGCGGATTCGAGGGTGGTCTTGAGGGCGTTCATGCGCTGGCCGAACGCTGGCTTGTCGGCCTTGGGGACGTCCTTC
The DNA here is from genome assembly GCA_965228605.1 of Phycisphaerales bacterium. Classification (GTDB taxonomy): domain Bacteria; phylum Planctomycetota; class Phycisphaerae; order Phycisphaerales; family UBA1924. Next base: position 344,562 of record OZ245825.1, on the reverse strand, counting down.
ATGGACGCCATCGCGGCCTTGAGCCTGCCCTTGGAGCCCAGGTAGGCGATGCGCCATGCTTCGAGGGCCGCGGCGTCGGACGCGGCGCTGAGCTCAGACAGGGCGCTCTGTTCGAGGGTGTCGATGTCGGCGAGGGCGGTCATGGGGGCGATGATAGCGGGGTGGATGGGATCGCTCGCTGCGCTCGCGGTCGTTCTTCACCCCTTCCGCCTCGCTGCGCTGGGTACCTCCCCCGCGAGGGGCGGGGGAGGAGGCGGGAAGTCTTGGAGGCGGCGCGAGCCGCTGCTCTACTGGCACGACCCGCCGAACGCGGCGAGGACGAGGTTGAGGTCGGACGAGTCGACATCGCCATCGCCGTCGATGTCGGCGCAGCAGTCCTGCGTGCAGCCGAACTGTGCGAGGACGAGGTTGAGGTCGGTGGAGCCGACGAGGAGGTCCGCATCGAGGTCGCCCGTGCACTCGGTTGGGAGTTGCATGAGGCGCACGCGCCGGTCGGGCTCGATGGCGAGGGTGAGGTTGACGCCATCGGCGGAGTAGGCGACCCACTCGTCGAGGTTGGCGATGGTGGCGTCGTTGGGGTTGCCGTTGACATCGGTGAACTGGACGTAGGCGGTCCATGCGCACCCGAAGCCGGCGATGAGCCATCCATCGGTGCAGCAACTGCTCCAGTTGTGGTGTGCGGTGAATACGGATTCGCCGGGCTCACCTGTGTAGGCGCTGGCGTTCTTGTTTGGGTCGTCGAAGATGGCGATCTCGGCTCCGTCGGGGTCGCCGAACAGCTCAACCATCATCTCGGCGTCGCCGCCTGACCCGTCGGATGCGGCGTCGTGGACCATGGTGAGCGCCACGCCGCCGCCCGCGGCGCTGAGGACCAGGTGGGATCGGTTGGTGACGGGCTCGATGACCGGCCCGTTGAACGAAGAGCCGTCGGGGACGCCGTAGCCGTAGAACTCGCCCGGTGTGCCGCTGAACGCGTAGGGGAGGACCTCGCCCAGGATGTTGTCGTCGAAGTCACCCACGCCCGGCGCGGACTCCTGGGCGACCTGAACGCGTGGGCCACACTCGACGCCTTCGCAGGGGCGCGTGAAGGTCACGAAGTCCATGCCCCACCCGGTCGAGTCATCGGCATCGACGGGCTCGATGAGGACGCTCGTGATGTTGGCGCCTGCGACGTTGAACTCCGTGGACTGGTTGTTGCCCGCGCCGGGCTCGCCTGAGGAGACGGTCATGCTATCGACTTCGGTTTCGCCATCGAACGCGCGGACCGCGAAGGTGTCGTTGCCATCGATGTCGATGACGAAGAGTGAGACGGAGGTGACGGGCGGATCGAAGTCGATCGCGATGCTGTTTGGGACGCCGTTGCTGCCGTCGACGAGCGGGTCGGTGAGGGAGTTGCTGCCCGACGACGCGGGGCCATCACCCGACCATCCGACGATCGGGCTCCCCTCGACGGCGATGATCGGCGGGTTCTCGGGCTCGCCCGGCGTGGAGAACGTCGCGCCGAGGTCATCGGCGTACTGCGTGGTGATTGGCGTGAGCTCGTCGAAGCCCTCGAAATCGATGATGAAGAGCTTGAAGGACGAGCCGGCGTGGGCGGTCGTGACAAGCGCAGCGGCGATCAGGGTGGTTGCGGGCGCGTGGTGCATCGTGTGTCTCTCCTCGGTTCCATCATGCCAAGGCGAGTAGTGGGATCAAGGGTTGCGCTGGAAAAAACGCCCGCGATTGCGGGCGTTGTGGGGTGTCTGACGTGGCCTGTGCGCCGGTGGAGCGTTTGTCGGACGGAGCCGATCAGTCCTTGGACTCGTCGTCGGAATCGGCCTCGGGGGCCTCTTCGACCTGGGCTTCGGGCTCGGCGACGGCGGTCGCGGACTCCTTGGTGGTCCAACCGGCAGAGATCTTCTCGAAGTAGGCCTGGCGGTTGTCGGCGATGCGCCGGCGGGTGGAGTTGCCGCCGCCAATCTCCGGGCCGTCTTCGGCGCCGACGAACTGGATCACGCAGAGCTCGCCCGCGTCGCCCTTGCGCCGCGCGCCGATGCGGACGATGCGGGTGTAGCCGCCTTCGCGATCCGCGAAACGCGGCGCGACGTTGTCGAAGATGTGGGAGACGAGGCGCGGGGCCTTGCGGAGTTCACCGTAGCGGTTGCGCTCGACGGAGTCGGAGTCGGGGATGTCGAAGTACTGCTCCGCGGCGGTGCGCTGCTTCTCGACGGTCTCGCGCTCGCTGTCGGTGGCGTCCTTGGGGAGGTAGGTCCAGTCGAACGCCTTGCGGTTGTCGCCCATCTTCTGGATGACGAGGCGGCGCGAGTGGAGGTCGCCCCGCTTGGCGAGCGTGATGATGCGCTCGACGAAGGGCTGGAGCGTCTTGGCGCGCGGGAGCGTCGTGACGATCTGCCCGTGCTCGAAGAGCGAGGCCGCCATGTTGCGGATGGTGGCGGTGCGGTGGGCGGTGGTGCGCCCGAGCTTGTATCCGGCCTTGCGGTGACGCATGACGAGGCTCCGATGGGTCGTGGCGGTGGTTAGCCGCCGAGGTTGTCGCCCGAGTTGGCGTTGTAGCCATCGGGGAGGGGCATGCCGAGGGCGAGATCGAGGTCCTGGAGCTTACGCTTGACCTCACGGAGAGACGTGCGCCCGAAGGAACGGACCTTGAGGAGGTCGGCTTCGGCCTTCTGGACGAGGTCGGCGACGGTGTGGATCCGCGAGGACTCGAGGCAGTTGGAGGCGCGGACCGAGAGGTCGAGGTCCCCGATGGGCATCGAGAGCTTGCGGATGAGTTCGTCGTCGACCGAGGCGGCGGCGGCGGCGGCTTCGGAGACGCGCTCGACGCCGGCATCGAAGTACTGGACGAAGGGGTTGAGGTGCTTGCGGAGGATCTTGCCGGCTTCGACCAGCGCCATGTCGGGCTTGGCGGTGCCGTCGGTCCAGACCTCGAGGGTGAGCTTGTCGTAGTCGGTCTTCTGGCCGACGCGGGTCTCCTCGACCTTGTAGCGGACGCGCTGGACGGGGGAGAAGATGGAGTCGACGAAGATGATGCCCGCTTCCTCTTCTTCCTGGGCCTCGATGTGGACGGAGGCGGGGACGTAGCCACGCCCCTTGGAGACGGTGAGGTCCATCTCGAAGTCGACCTCTTCGGTCAGGGTGCAGACGATGAGGTCCTTGTTGATGATGTTGATCGCGGTGTCGGCCTCGATGAGGTCGGCGGTGACCTCGCCCGGGCCCGTGGCGGCCAGGCGCATGGTCTTGGGCTCGTCGGCGTCGAGCTGCACGACGAGGCTCTTGATGTTGAGGATGATGTCGGTGACGTCCTCGTAGACGCCCGGGAGCGTGGTGAACTCGTGCTCGGCGCCCTTGATCTTGACGGACGTGACCGCGGCGCCTTCGAGCGAGGAGAGGAGGACGCGGCGGAGCGAGTTGCCGATGGTGGTGCCGAAGCCGCGTTCGAAGGGTTCGATGACGAAGCGCCCGTAGATGTCGGACGCGAAGCGCTGATCGGGGATGACCTTGTTTGGCAGCTCGAGGCCGCGCCAACGTACGCGCATGGTGAACTCCACATTTTCGGCAGTGGTTCGAGGGTTCTCGAAACGGGCCCCTGCGCTATCGGGTGACGTGCGCCCGCTGCCGATCGGGCGTGTCCCCAGCTGTCGCGGAGGCTTGTGATCCTGGATGTCGCGGCGCTTTGAGGCGTCGCGTGGTTCGAGGGCTAGACGCGGCGCTTCTTGCGCGGGCGGCAGCCGTTGTGCGGGACGGGCGTGCGGTCTTCGAGGGCGGTGACCTTGAGGCCCGTGGAGGCGAGGGCGTTGACCGCCGACTCGCGACCCGCGCCCGCGCCGCGGAGGCGGACCTCGATCTCGTGCATGCCGACCTTGCGGGCCTTGGAGCCGCACGACTCGCCGGCACGGGTTGCGGCAAAGGGCGTCGACTTGCGGGCGCCCTTGAAGCCCATGGTGCCCGCGGAATCCCACGCGATGGTCTCACCGTTCATGTCGGTGATGGTGACCATGGTGTTGTTGAAGGTCGCCTTGATGTGGGCGATGCCCTTGGTGACGCCCTTGCGGAGTTTCTTCTGCTTCTTAGCCATCGTTCAGCTTGCTCCCAGTTGGGCGAGTTAGCCCTTCACGCCCTTCTTGCCGGCGACGGTCTTCTTACGGCCCTTGCGGGTACGAGCGTTGCAGCGCGTGCGCTGGCCACGGGTGGGCAGGCCGCGACGGTGGCGGTCGCCCCGGTAGCACTTGATGTCGCGCAGGCGCTGGATGTTCTGCGCGGTCTGTCGGCGGAGGGCGCCTTCGACGAGCACTTCGGAGTCGAGGTGCTGCGAGATGGCGGCGACTTCGCTCTCGGCGAGCTCGCCCGCCTTCTTGGTCGGGTCGATGCTCAGCTGCTCGAGGATGTGGTCGGCGGTCTGCGGGCCGACGCCGTGGATGTAGCGGAGCGCGTAGCGGATGGCTTTGCGGTCCGGGATGTCAATACCAGCGATACGAGGCATTTTGTGTTGCTCCGTGCGGCGGGCGCCGCTCTTAGCCCTGGACCTGCTTGTGCTTCGGCTCCGACGAGCAGACCACGCGGATCTTGCCCTTGCGGCGGATCACCTTGCAGCTGCTGCAGATTCGCTTGACGCTTGACCGAACTTTCATCGCTCACACTCCACCACGCCTGGGAGGTGAAACCCTCGGACGTACTTGCGGGATGATCTTGAACCGAACCCGGGACGCGCGCCCTCGGGACCACCAGACAACCACACGCCGGGCGGAGCCGGCGCGGGCCACGAGTATACCCCGCGCGTCGCGGCCCGTCTCCGGTTCGGGGCCTCAGAACTGCGATTCCGTGGTCAGAATCCGCGGGCCCGAAGCGGTGATGGCGACCATGTGCTCCTCGTGGGCAGCGAGCGAGCCGTCAGCCGTCCGGACGGTCCATCGGTCGTGGTCGAGGGCGACGGGCGTCGGGGCGGGCGTGGGCGGCTCGGAACGGGTCAGGATGGGCTCGATGGCGAGGACCATGCCCTCCCTCAGCGTGAAATCCGGGGCGTCGAAGGCGGTCCAGAACGCTGGGGCCCTGGGGGCCTCGTGGAGGTGCCGCCCGATGCCGTGCCCGACGTACTGGGTGACCCACCCGCAACCGGCGTCGATGGCGACCTGCTCAAGGGCGCGGGCGATGGTGGACCAGGGGGTGCCGGGAGCCATCATGGCGAGGGCGGTGTCAATGGAGTGGTTGAGGGCGTGGAGGAGGGTTGCCGGTCCGGTGGAAGGGGCCGCGGCGTCCTGCCGGGGGGGCACGCCCCGGCTCGCTCGGTCGTCGTCGACGATGAAGGAGTGGGCGGTGTCGGCACACCACCCGTCGAGGCGGAGGCCCAGGTCGATGGTGACGAGGTCGCCCGATTCGAGAGGCCGCGGGCCCGGGACGGCGTGGACGACCTCGTCGTTGATGCAGATGCACGCGGCGGCGGGGTAGGGCGGCGTGGCGTCGCCCTGTTGGTAGCCCAGGAAGATCGGCTCAGCGCCAGCACGCTCGATGTGCTCGCGCGCGATGTCGGCGAGTTGTGCGGTCGTCGTGGCGGGGCGTGCGGCGTGGGCGGTCGCAACGACGGCCTGCCGGGCAGCGCGGGCAGCGCACGCGATCGCCTCGATGTCAGCGTCGGGATACGTCGTGATGTGCCGCGGATCGAAGGCGTCGAGCGGGTCGGGCACGCGCGTTGGCGATCAGCCTCGGGCGCCGCGGATGCGCGAGCCCTTGCCGCCGCGATCGTCACCGCCCAGGAAGCCCGCGTAGTTGCGCATGAGCAGGTTGGCTTCGATGCGTTGGATGAGGTCGAGGCCGACCGACACCACGATGAGCAGACCCGTGCCACCCAGGAACGATGCAACGTTGAAGTTGATGCCCAGGTTGGCGTTCACCACCATCGGGATGACCGCGATGATGGAGAGGAAGCCCGCGCCCACGTACGTGATGCGCTCCATGACGGTCTCGAGGTACTCCGCCGTGCGCGGGCCGGGGCGGAGGCCCGGGATGAACGAGCCGTGCTCGCGGAGTTGCTTGGACATGTCCTCAGGGTTGAACTGGACGGTGGTCCAGAAGTAGGAGAAGAAGTAGACCATGAGGACGTAGGTGAAGAGGTAGGGGAAGGCGCCCATGGCGAATGCGTCGTTGAGGAAGTTGGCGGCCTGAGACATGAAGCCGCCGCCGCCAACGCCAGGTCCCGTGTTGCCCGCGTTCGCCGCCTTCTGGGCGTAGTCGGCGAGCCAGGAGAAGATGACAGAGGGGAACAGCATGAGCGAGGACGCGAAGATGATGGGCATGACGCCCGCGTGGTTGACGCGGAGGGGGAGGTAGGAGCGCTGCCCGCCGTAGACCTTGCGGCCGCGGGTGTGCTTGGCCTGCTGGACGGGGATGCGGCGCTGGGCGATGGTCATAAGGACGCAGCCGGCGACGACGAAGACGAAGGCGCCGACGAGCAGGATGACACCCATCCATGAGAGCTGGGGATCGCCACTGGTGTCGTAGCCGAAGAAGTCGCGGATGGGCCCGATGCGCCCGACCTCGGAGTTCTCGATCACCCAGAGGATGGCGTTGGGCATCTGGGCGAGGATGCCGGCGGTGATGACGAGCGAGACGCCGTTGCCGATGCCGTACTTGTCGATCTGCTCGCCGAGCCACATGAGGAAGACGGTGCCCGCGGTCATCGCGGTGACCGCCATGACCCACCAGACGGGGTTGCCCGCCCAGTTGGCATAGACGATGCCCTGTTGGGAGGTGATGAAGGCGAGCCACCCGATGGCCTGCACGATGCAGAGGGCGACGGTGGCGTAGCGGGTCCACTCCTGGACCTGCATGCGCCCCGAGGGGCCCTCCTGCTGCTTCCTCTTGAGGGGTTCGTAGACGGAGCCGACAAGCTGGAAGATGATCGCGGCGGAGATGTACGGCATGATGCCGAGGCCGAAGATCGTGGACTGCGAGAAGCTGCCGCCCGAGAAGATCGACATGTAGGAGGCGATCTTGCCCGCGGCGCTGCCCGCGTTGAGCTGCATCTGCTCGACAAGGACCTGCTGGTCGATGCCCGGGATGGGGATCCAGAACCCGATGCGGTAGACCGCGAGCATGCCCAGCGTGAAAAGCACGCGGTTGCGCAGGTCGGGGATGCGGAACACGTTCATCAGGGCTTCGAGCATCGGTCTTCGGCGCGCTCCGTCGGGCGTTGTGGGCGGGTGTGCCCCCGGGGAAGTTCAGTGGCGTTGCGGGCGGGGGTCGGTTACTTCTTCTTGCCCTTGCCGCCCTTGGTACCGGCGTCGTCGAACTGCTTCGCGGCGCGGCGCTTGGGCTTCTTCGTGAGGTTCTTGGGCGTGCGGTCCTCGTCGTTGCGGTCGATCCCGCGGACACGGTCCCGGCGGGTGCCCGTCTCGGTGACCGAGCCGCCCGCATCGGTGATCTGGGTGCGGACCGAGTCGGTGACGCGGTCGGCGGTCACGTCGAGCTTCACGCTCAGCTTGTCGCCTTCGCCCATATCGCCCAGGATCTTGAGGGGGTCGGCGTTGCGCGGGATGAGGCCCGCGGCGACGAGGCGGTCGGCGTTGACCTCACCGCCCTTGGCAAAGTCTTCGTGGGCGATGATGTCGCCCAGGTTGACGATGCGGAAGACGGTCTTGAACTGGACGTTGGTGAAGCCCCGCTTGGCGATGCGCCGGAAGTAGGGCATCTGGCCGCCTTCGAAGCCCATGCGGTTGGAGTAGCCCGAACGGGACTTGTGGCCGTTGTGGCCACGCCCGCAGGTCTTGCCGTGCCCGGAGCGGTCTTGGAGATTTCGACGCCACGGAGTTCGGCGATCTGCTCACGCGTGCGGAGCTGCATCAGGCCATCGAGGGTGGCGCGGGCGAGGTTCTTCTGGTTGTTGGAGCCGTAGGACTTCGTGAGGGCATCGGTGACGCCCGCGAGTTCGAGGACGGCGCGGACGGTGGAGCCCGCGACGACGCCCGTGCCCGGCGAGGCGGGGAGGAGCTTCACGACCGAGGCGCCGTAGCGGCCCGTGACGGTGTGGGGGAAGGTGCCGCCCTGGAGGGTGACCTTCTTCATGTTCTTCTTGGCGTTCTTCTGCGCCTTCTCGATCGCGGGGGGCACCTCGTTGGCCTTGGCGTAGCCGAGGCCGACGCGCCCGTGACGATCGCCCACAACGACCTGCGAGCCGAAGCTGAACCTGCGCCCACCGGCGACGGTGGCAGCCGAGCGGAACACGCCAATGGTGTTGCTCTCGAGTGCTTCGGAATCCTGGATGAACTCAGCCATGATGCTTGGTGTCCTTGGTGTGGGTCAGAACTTGAGGCCGCCTTCACGGGCGCCTTCGGCGAGCGCCTTGACGCGTCCGTGGAACCTGAAACCGCCGCGGTCGAAGACGACCTGCTCGATGCCCTGTGCCTTGGCCTTCTCGGCGATGGCCTTGCCGACGGCCTTGGCGGCGTCGGTGTTGCCCGAGGCGTCGGCCTTGAGGTCGGCCTGGCGCGTCGAGGCGGCGCAGAGGGTCGTGCCGCGCAGGTCGTCGATGACCTGGGCGTACATGTGGTTGAGCGAGCGGTAGATCGCGAGGCGCGGGCGGTCGGGGGTGCCCCCGATGCGCTTGCGGATCCCGGTGCGCCGGCGTGATCGTTTGACGTCTTTGAGCTTGTTCCTGTTCATGATGCGGATGCTCCTGCGGCGATCAGCCGAATGCCTTGCCCTGCTTGCGGCGGACGACCTCGTCGGCGTACTTGATGCCCTTGCCGTTGTAGGGCTCGGGCTTGCGCTTGGCGCGGACGCTGGCGGCGAAGTTGCCCACGAGTTGCTTGTCGATGCCCTTGACGCTCACGGCGCCCGACTTGGTGTCGGCGGTGACCTCGAGCCCATCAGGGATGGGCATGACGATGGTGTTGGCGAAGCCCACCTTGAGCTTGAGGTCACGCCCGGCGACCTCGGCGGTGTAGCCCACGCCCACGACCTCGAGCTTCTTCTCGTAGCCCTCGGTCACGCCCACCACCATGTTCTGGAGGAGGGCGCGGGTGAGGCCCCAATAGGCGCGGAGGTTGTCCTTGCCCTGGCCCGAAGGCTCGACGGTGATGGACTTCTCATCCTCGGCCCACTTGACCATGACCTCCGGGCGGTGCTCGACGGTGAGGGACTTGTCGCCCTTGGCGATGGTGACCTCGCGCCCGTTGATCGAGACGTTGACGCCGGCGGGGACTGCGATGGATTTCTTTCCGATACGGGACATGGCCCGCCCTCCTGCGTTTGGCTCAATAGACGGTGGCGATGAGCTCGCCGCCCACGTTTTCCTCGCGGCACTGACGGTCGGACAGGACGCCGCGCGACGTCGAGACGATGGACATGCCGAGGCCCTCAAGCGGGCGTCCCAGGTCTGGGACGCGCCGGTAGATGCGGCGCCCTGGCGTGGACTCGCGCTTGATCTGGTGGATGAGGACCTCGCCGCGCGGGCCGTACTTCAGGCGTACGCGGATGTGGCCCTGCCTGCCGTCGTCGATGACGTCGAAGCCGTCCACGTAGCCCTCCTGCTCGAGGATCTGCGCGATGCCTCGGCAGACCTTGGAGTTGAGGACAGTGACGGCCTTCGCGCGGTTGGCGGCGGCGTTCCTGATCCGTGTGAGCATGTCAGCGATGGGATCGTTCATCGACATGAATCGTCGTCTCCTGACGGGTCGCGCGTGGCGCCCGGGCGGGTTCCTTACCAGCTGGCCTTCCGCATGCCGGGCACCTTGCCCTCGAGCGCGAGCTTCCGGAGCATGATGCGGCTGATTCTGAACTTGCGGTACACGCCTCGTGCCCGCCCGGTGATCTCGCACCGGCGCACGGTGCGAGACATGTACTTGGGGTTCTTGTTGCTCTTGGCGACTTGTGCCTTGGTGGCCATGGTGCTTTGATCGTCCTTTCCGTGACTCAGCCGGCGGCCTTCATGGGCTTGCGGAACGGGAAGCCCATCTCTTCGAGGGCGAACTTGCTGATCTCGGGGGTGGAGTTCGAGAACACAAGGTTGATGTGCATGCCGTGCGTGAAGTTGGTCTTGGTCATGTCGACCTCGGGGAACACGCCCTGCTCGTTGAGGCCCATCGAGTAGGAGCCGCCCCTGTCGAAGGACTTGGGGGAGAGCCCGCGGAAGTCCTTGATGCGGGGCGCGGCGAGGTTGATGAGGCGGTCGAGGAAGTGCCACATGCGCTCACGCCGGAGGGTGACCATCATCGCGGTCTCGTAGCCCTCGCGGACCTTGAAGTTCGACACCGACTTGCGGGCCTGCAGGATGATGGGCTTCTGGCCCGCGATCGTGACGATGGTGTCGTAGATCGTGTCCTTGATCTGGGCGGGGATCTTGGTGCCCTCGAGGTGGCGGCCCATGTTGACGTTGATGACGATCTTCTCGAGCTGAGGCTGGGCCATGGGGTTGGTCACACCAAACTGCTCGGCGATCTTCTTGCGCACCTCGTCGTCGTACATCGTCTTGAGGCGCGGGGGGCCCGACGGCTTCATCGCTTCCGCGACCGCCGCTTCGTCCACTTTGCCCTTGCTGGTCTTGCCCTTGGCCATGACTGACTGCTCCGTTACTTCTTCTTGGGTCCGCGGACCTGGGAGAGGACCTTGCCGTTGCGGACGGCGACGCGCGCCTTGGACCCGTCTGACTTCGTCTCGAAGCGGACGCGGGTGGGCTTGCCGTCGGCCAGCGGGCTGACGTTGGAGATGTGGAACGAGCGGTCGACCTGGACCTGCCCGCCCTCGGGGTTCTCACGCGTGGGCTTGAGGGTCTTGACCATGCCCTCGATCTCGGAGCCGCGGACGACCACGCGGTCGTGGTCGGGCAGCACCCTGATGATCTCGCCCTTCTTGCCCCGGAACTTGCCCGAGGTGATGACGACTTCGTCGCCCTTCTTCACGTGCGCCGGCATGTCACACCACCTCCGAAGCGAGAGAAACGATCTTCATGTAGCCCTTGTCGCGCAACTCGCGGGCGACGGCGCCGAAGATGCGGGTGCCCTTCGGGTTGCCATCGGCGCCGAGGATGACGACCGCGTTCTTATCGAAGCGGACGTAGGAGCCGTCGGCGCGGCGGGTGGGGTAGGAGGTGCGGACGACGACCGCCTGCACCTTGTCGCCCGCCTTGATGTCGGCGCCGGGGAGGGCCTTCTTGACGGAGCAGACGACCTTGTCGCCAATCCCCGCGGTGCGGCGCGTCATCTTGCCGCGACCGGTCGACCCGCCCAGGACGCGGATGACGTAGGCGATCTTGGCGCCCGAGTTGTCGGCGACGTCGCACCTGGATTCTTGCTGAAGCATTCGAACGCTCCTTGCCGCACGGGCGGCGGCGTGTATCTCACTCAGGCCCCGGGGGCACGCTCCACGACGCGGACGACCCGCCAGGACTTGGTCTTGCTCACGGGCTTGCACGGCGCGATCTCGACGCGGTCGCCGAGCTTGGAGTCGTTGCCTTCGTCGTGGACGTGGACGACCTGGCGCTGGCGCATGTACTTGCCGTACTTCGGGTGACGCGAGAGGAAGTCGACGACGACGCGGCGGCTCTGGTCGCGCTTGTCGGATTCGACGACGCCGATGCGTGCGCCCTTGATCTTCTCTGACGTTTCGCTCATGCCTTACGCCCCACCTTTCGCGAGTTCGCGTGCCCGGCGCTCGGTCTGGAGGCGGGCGATGTCCCTGCGGACCTTCTTGAACTGGCTCGGGTCCTCGATCTTCTCGGTGACGGCCTGCACGCGCAGGTCGAAGTGCTTGCGCTGGAGGCGGTCGACCTCGACCGCGATCTCCTCATCGCTCAGACTGTGAACTTCCTTCGCCTTCATCGTGCTGCTCCTAGACCTCGAGCCTTCGACCAACGAACCGGCAACGGACGGGCATCTTCATCGCGATGCGCTTCATCACGCCCCGCGCGAGCTCCTCCGGGACGCCCGCGACCTCGTAGAGCATGGTGCCCGCACGAACCCGCGCCGCCCAGTAGTCCACGTCCGCCTTGCCCTTGCCCATTCGGGTTTCGAGCGGCTTCTTCGAGACGGGCTTGTCGGGGAACACGCGGATGAACACCTTGCCCTGACGCTTCAGGAAGTGGGACGCGGCGATACGCCCGGCCTCGATCTGGCGGGCGGTGAGCCAGCAGCCCTCGAGCGCCTGCAGGCCGTAGTCGCCGAACGCGACGTAGTTGCCCTTCGTGGCCTTCCGGTCGCGGACGCGCCGGAACTCCTTGCGGAACTTGACTCGCTTTGGCATTCGGGGCATTGCTTGCCACTCCTCGAATCAGACGGGCTGGATCGCCCGGGTTAGTCCTTAGTGACGACCTCGTGCACGCGGCTTGGCGCCGGCGGCGGTCGAACCGCCCTCGGCTTCGCCCTCGCTGCCGTACATGCCCTTGTAGACCCACACCTTCACGCCGATCGCGCCGTAGGTGGTGAACGACTCGGCGAACCCGTAGTCGATGTTCGCCTGCAGGCTCGAAAGGGGCATCGAGCCCAGACGCGTGTCGAGGCGACGGCTCATCTCGGCGCCGCCCAGGCGGCCCGCGATCAGGATGCGTGCGCCCTTCGCGCCCGCCTGCATGCAGCCCTCGGCACGCATCTTGACGACGCGCCGGAAGCTCGCCCGCTTCTTGAGCTGCTCCGCGATACCCTCCGCGAGGAGCTGGGCGTCGGTGTCGGGGCTCTTGATCTCGATAATCGAGATCGAGACCTTGCGGCCCGTCATGTACTGCAGCTCCTCGGTCAGGCGGTCGACCTCGGCGCCCTTCGGGCCGATGACCAGGCCCGGGCGGGCGGTCTTGACGATGACCTTGAGCTCTTCGCGGGTGCGCTCGATGTGGATGTCGGAGACCGCGGCGAACGGCGGGGTGCGGTTGAGGCGCTTGTCCACGAAGGCGCGGATCTTGTAGTCCTCAACGAGCAGCTCGCCGTACAACGCCTTGGGCGCGTACCAGCGTGAGCGGTGTGCTTCGGTGACACCGACCCGGAAGCCATAAGGGTGGACCTTCTGTCCCATTTACAGTTCCTCCTCGACGGTCACGGTGATGTGGCACGTCGGCTTACGGATCGGGTGAGCGCGCCCACGGTCCTTGGGTTGGAAGCGGCGGATGACCATGCCTCGGTCGACCTTGGCCTCGGCGATGATGAGCCTCTCGGGGGCTGCCTGGTTGTCTTCGGCGTCCTTCGCGGCGGCGTCGAGCGCCTTGGAGACGAGCATCGCGGCACGCTTGGGTGAGAAGCGGAGCAGGTTCTGGGCCTCGATGACCGAGCGCCCGCGGATGAGGTCGAGCACGAGGCCCGTCTTCTGCTGGCTCGAGCGGGCCCACTTGAACTGGCTCGTGTAGCGGGCGATGTGGCCCACTTCGACGCCGAGCGTCTGCGCGATCGCCTGGATGTCGGCGGCGCGGGGGCGGGGCTGCTCGCGCCCGGCGAGCCAGTTGTTGATCTTGGTGGTGGCCAGGGCGTCCTGCTTGGCGCGGTCGGAGGCGCGCGGGAGCGCGCCCGCGAGTTGCTCGCGTGTCACGCCCGAATCGGCCATCGCCGCCTTCATTCGTTGGATGTTCAGCCTCATGGCGTCCTCCTCAAGCCGCCGCTCAGCGGGACTTGATGCCTTCCTTCTTGTTGGTGTGGCCTCGGAACGTGCGGGTCGGGGCGAATTCGCCGAGCTTGTGGCCCACCATTTCCTCGGTGACGTAGAGGTCGACAAAGACGCGCCCCGTGTGGATCGAGAAGTTGTGGCCCACGAACTCGGGCACGATCGTGCACGAGCGTGACCAGGTCTTCAGGGGCGCGTTGGTGCCCGCTTCCTTCTGCGCCATGACCTTCATGAACAGGCGCTCTTCGACGTAGGGGCCCTTCTTGAGTGATCGCGACATCGTGATGCTCCTACTTCAGCTGCCCGTAGCGGACGGTTCGACGGCGGCGGATGATCAGGTCTTCCGAGTGCTTGTTGCGGTTGCGGGTCGGCCCGCCCTTCGAGAACACGCCCGACTTGCTCACCGGGGCGCGCTGGCCCTTGGACCGGCCATCACCACCGCCCAGCGGGTGGGCGTCGTGGCTCATCGCGACGCCACGCGTCTTGGGGCCCCGGCCCAGGTGCCGGCTCTTGCCCGCCTTGCCGAGCTTGCGGAGCGAGTGGTCGGAGTTGCCCACGGCGCCGATGGTGGCTTTGCACTCGAGCGGGACGCGGCGGAGTTCACCTGAGGGGAGGACGAGGGTGGCGTAGCCGCCCTCCTTGTTCATCAGGCGGGCGGACGTGCCCGCGGAGCGGCACATCTGACCACCCTTGCCCGGCGTGAGCTCGACGCAATGGAGGTTGAGGCCCGTGGGGATGAACCGGAGGGGCATCGAGTTGCCCGGCTTGGGCTCGACCGCCTCATCGGAAGCGAGGATGGTGTCGCCATCGGTCAGGCCCTTCGGGGCGATGACATAGCGCTTGACGCCATCGGTGTACTTGATCAGGGCGATGTGGCACGTGCGGTTGGGGTCGTACTCGATCCCGATGACGGTGCCCTCGATCCCGACGCGGTCGGCGCGCCGGAAGTCGATGCGCCGGTAGCGGCGCTTGTGGCCACCCGTGCGCCCGCGGACGGTGATCTTGCCGTGGTGGTTGCGCCCGCCCGTCTTCTTGATGGGCTCGAGGAGCGACTTCTCGGGCGTCTTCTTGGTGACCTCCGCGTGGAGGTTCACCGACGCGTTGCGTCGCCCAGGGCTCGTCGGCTTGTAGATTCTGATTGGCATCGCTCGTTCCTTCCTGGGCTGCTCAGAAGAGCTCGATCCGATCGTCTTCGTGGACCTTGACGACCGCGTGCTTGATGGGCTTGGCGTGGACGATGCCCTGCTTCGTGCGCTTGGAGCCGCCCTTGCGGACCTGGGTGGCGACGCCCGTCACGCGGACGTTGTAGAGCTCCTCGACCGCGCTCTTGATCTGCGTCTTGGTCGCGGTGCGATCGACGAGGAACCCGTAGCGGTTGGACTCGCCCGAGTGCCAGGTGTGCTTCTCGGTGATGAGCGGCTTCTTGATCACGTGGATGGCGTCCATCAGGCGGCCTCCCCGGCGCGGTCCTTGGCGGGCTTGCGCGAATAGGTCTTGTCAGTGACGGCGCCGGGGCCATCGATCCATGCCTGCAGGTCCTCGCGGGTGATGACCAGGTAGCGGCAGTTGAGCATGTCCCAGCAGGTGAGCTGGCGGCTCGAGCAGACGGTGACGTCGGGGATGTTGCGTGCCGCGAGGCGTGCGTTCTCGTTGTCGGGGTTGAGGGCGGCGAGGCACGTGCGGTCGATGCCGCAGGCGCTCATGAGCTGCTTGAACCCCTTGGTCTTGGGCGTCGAGAGGTCGATCGATTCAATGACGCGGACCTCGCCGTCGATGAGCTTGGCGAGCAGGGCGTTGCGGTTGGCCTTGCGGCGCATCTTGATGGGCATGTCGAGGCGGTATTCCTCGCGCTTCTTGAGCTTGGCAAAGGCCCGGCCGCCGCCCCGGCGGATGTTGGTGCGGACGGCACCCATGCGGGCGTTGCCCGTGCCCTTCTGGCGGTAGATCTTGCGGGTCGAACCCTCGACGCGCGAGCGGTTCTTGGTGCGGGCTGAGCCCTGACGCTGGTTGGCGTGGTAGCGGACGTAGGCCTGCTTGATGAGCGCGGGGTTGACCTCGCCGCCGAGCGAGAGCTCGTCGATCTGGAGGGTGCCGACTTCGGCGCCGGTCATGTCAAGGACAGGGATATCCATGGCTTAGCTCGCCTCCTTGAGTCGCTCAGCCTGACGGCGGGCCTTGGGGGTGTAGAGGCGCGAGGGCTCGCGGATCTCGACGAGCCCGCCGTTGGGGCCAGGGATCGGGCCCTTGACGAGCAGCAGGTTGTTCTCGGCGTCGACGCGGACGACGTCGAGCGAGCGGGTGGTGACGCGCTCGGCGCCCATGTGGCCCGCCATACGCTTGCCCTTCTTCACGCCGCCGGCCATACCGGCGTCGGACGAGTGGCCCGCGATCGAGCCCGGCGAGCGGTGCTTGCGTTCCACGCCGTGCGAGGCGAGCTGGCCCTTGAAGTTGTGCCGCTTCATGGTGCCCTGGAAGCCCTTGCCCTTGGACGTGCCCGAGACATCGACGTAGGCGAACTTCGCGAGGAGGTCGACGCCCAGCGCCTGACCGACCTCGAACGATCCGACCTCGCCCTCGTCGATGCGGAACTCCGCGTGCCAGCGCTTGGGGGCGGTCTGGGCCTGGGCGTCGTGGCCGATCATCGGGCGTGTGGCGTTGCGTGGCTTCAGGTCGCCGAAGCCGATCTGGACCGCGGCGTAGCCATCGCGCTCGGGCGTCTTCACCTGGGTGACGACGCACGGGCCGACCTGGATGGCGGTCACAGGGATGGACCGCTCGTCCTCTGTGAAGACGCGGGTCATGCCCACCTTCTTGCCAAGCAGCTTGAGCGCCATGGCGATCCCCTTCGGGTCTGGAGCTTCGCGCCGCGGGACCATCCCGGGCGGCGTTGAAACGGAAAGGGGCCGCCCGCCTGTTGAGCGGGCAGCCCCACGATGATTCGGGCTACGCCTTGATCTTGATAAAGACGCCGGCGGGGACAACGAGTCGGTTGAGGGCCTCGACGGTGCGGGCGTTGGCCTCGGTGATGTCGATGATCCTCTTGTGCGTACGGATCTCGAACTGCTCGCGCGACTTCTTGTCGATGAAGGGCGAGCGGAGCACCGTGTAGCGCTCGATGCGCGTGGGCAGCGGGACGGGCCCCGCAACCTTGGCGCTGGTGCGCTTGGCGTGGTCGACAATCTCCTTCGCGGAGGCGTCGAGCGCCTGGTGGTCGTACGCCTCCATCCTGATTCTGATTTTGCCGCCTGACATCGTCGGAGAACCTCGACAAAGGGGAACAACCACTCAATCTCCCGACACGACGACCACCCGGTCAGCCATGACGCGACAATCACCGTCGCGACGCTCAGTCACCCTTGCGGGTTCCGAATCCGGCCTGGCGTGCTCTGCACGCCGGTTCCGGTGAGCGGCTGTCGAATGGTTCGACCTATCTGGAGTGCCCACCCCCACCGTCGGAAGTGCGCGAGGGGTGAATATAGGCGCTCACGAAACCCTGTCAAGCGCCCCCGATTCGGGTCGGGGCCCTTCCGCAACCCGAACGATGGGGCCGGGTGGCTCCCCCACCGCTGGGGGCGTTGTCGCCCCTAGAGTCGCGCTGCGTCGTGGACGCTCACGGACACCTAGGTGCCCCGCCGATCGAGGACGATACCCGTGATGTGCCTCTGGGAACCCGGGCTGGGTGTCGCCCGTCAGTCCCCGAGGCACCGCATCGACGCACCCGAGGAGGATGCCCCATGGCTTTCGACCGCACGCCAGCCGCTCTCCTGCCCGCCCTGGCTCTGATCGCCGCCCCCGTGTGGGCACAGGACGCTGGGAAGCCCGGCGACGCGAGCGAGCCACGCCCCGCGGGCGTTGTGGAGTTCGAGACCGCGCCCCTCCCGATCCCCGAGCTTGGCGTCGAGCTGCACCTGCCCCACCACGTCTACATCGACGGGCACTACTTCGCGGGCGGGCGCAAGCGGGTCCGCGTCGCGAGCAACAAGTGGACCCTCCAGATCTACTCCGCGGCGACGCCCGACACGACGCTGACCACTGAGGAGGTGATCGACAGCTTCATCGCCCAGCGACAGGCGTCCAACATCAGCGCGTTTGACCTCGACAAGACCGACCTCGAGAAGTCGGGGCGGCTGCCGGTAGAGGTCGAGCGCGAGGACAAGCTCAAGATCAGCGGCCGGACCGCGTCCCGCGCGTACATGCACTTCCCGAACCAGTCCAACGGGATGAAGGCGGGCTACACGGTGTTCAAGAACCAGGCGACCGGCGACTTCCTGGTCTTCCAGTTCGACGCGCTCGAGAAAGAGTTCGCGGGCGTCCAGAGCGTCTACGAGACGATCGTTGCCACCGCGAAGTTTATTGAGCCCGATGCGGGCAAGCTCGTCGCGCAGGCGGCGTCGGTGCGCGCGGGCGATGCGTTCCTCGACCGCGTGACACCCGAGGACGTCGAGAGCGTGCTGCCCGACGGCCCGGTCTACCTGCGCGTGTACACGCCCGCGCCGGGGGGCGCGGAGTCTGACGCAAAGGAGATCGCCTACCAGAAGGTCGATATCCGCAAGGGCCAGCTCGGCGAGCTCGATCCCGAGCGCCCGCGCCAGGCGTGGAAGGAGGACGGCCCCGAGCACGAGTGGGGCTTCATCGTGCGCGTCGACGGGCGCTTCCTCCACGACCAACAGGTGATCGACATGCGCGCGATCATGTGGCTCTCACGCGACTTCGATCGCGAATCGGCGGCCGTCACCACCACTGCGAGCGTCCTCACCCAGACGCGCGACGGGCGCACCAAGCAGTCGTTCCAGACGCTGCTCGAGCGTGTGGGCGAGCGCCTGACGGTCAACGACCTGAAGCCCGGCATGCAGCCCGAGGTGCGGGACTGGGTCGCCCCGCCCGATGCGTACATCCCGGGCGTCCTGCTCTATCTCCTCCCGCGCCTCGTCATTCATGAGCGGCTCGAGGCGTCGGACCTTGGCTTCTACCACTACAACATGCAGACCTCGGGCATCTCGATCCGACGCGACACGTTCAAGAAGTCCGCGTTCGGGTGGGAGCGTCTCGAAGCGCGTACCGCCGACTCGACCGGGGTGTTCCGTTCGACCTACACCCACGAGGGCGAGTTGGTGCGCAACGAATGGCCCAACGGCACCGTGATGGAGCCCATCGAGCAGGCGCGTCTGATCAAGATCTGGAAGTCGAAGGACCTGCCGATCCGCTGAGGATCAGCCCTCGTCGGGCTCGGCGTCGCCCGTGTCGTCCTCGCCGGCGCCGTCCGCTTCGGGCTCGGGCGTGTCCGCGTCCTGCGCTTGGTCGCTCGGGGCTTGCCCGCTGAGCGATGCCGCGAGGCGTTCGAACATCTCACCCGCGCCTTCTCCCCGGACGCCTGTGGAGCCCAGCGAGGACGCGGCCTTGTCGGCGGCCTGCGCCGCCGCTTCGTTGGCCTCGCTCGCCTCACTCTGAAGGGCGCTCGCCATCGATGACGCGACGCTCCCAGACCCAGCGTCAGAACCCGCCACCCTGTTCACCAGGTCGGCGAAGCTCGATGTCGCCATGGCCCGGATCGACTGCACCGCGTAGATCGAGTGGTCGACCGTCGCGGCGGTGACCTTGCCCGCCGTGCCATCGGCCCCGCGGGCACGCCCCGCGGCCGACGAGGCCTGACTCAAGGTCGAAAGCGCTTCGTCAATCGCGGGGTTGAGCGTGTCGTCAAGGAGGGTCTTGCCCTCGTTCAACAACTCGTCGAGCGCGGAGCGCGCCGCAGTCGCGCGCCCGCGGAGTTCTGCGGCCTGACGGTCGATTTCGCCTTGGCGCGCCTTGAGCGCGGCGCTCGCGCCCTCGATGGCCGCGATCGCCTTATCGACGACCTCAAGGCGGCCCTCGAGGTCGCGGACCTTGCCGCCCGCCAGATCGGCCTCGAGCTCGAGGTCGCCCTGGCGTGATTCGTACTCCGCCGCGACGCGGGCCTGCTGGACCGCTTGCGAGATGAGCTGGGCGCGGGCGACGGGGTTCGCGTCCGACGCCTCGATACGGAGCGACTGTTCGCGCGAGGTCGCATCGCGGGCGAGCTGCCCCTGCTCCTCGGCCTCGGCGATGAACTGCTCGTAGTCTGCCCGTGCCTCGGCGAGTTCGGCGCTGACGCCCTGACGCTCGATGGTGCGCTCGTCGAGGCGGGATTCGAGGTCGGCGAACTGGGACGCGGGGCTGAAGTCCTCGAGCGCCTTCGCACGGGCGTGGAGGTTGTGGAGTTGGGCGAGCAGCGCTTCGCCCCGGGTGACGAGGTCGAAGAGGTCGCTCGCGGCGTCGGTCGCGGGGCGCATCTGCTCCCACGCCTGCGCGGAGCGCGCCTGGGCGAGGAGCCTCGACGCCTCGGCCTCTGCGCCGGGGACCGCATCGCCTGACACGCTCAGCTCGGACGCGGCGGCGCCGAACTTCTGGGCGCGGCCGTCTGGGGCGGCAGAGCGGGCGGCGGCGAAGCTCTCTTCGGCCTCCCCGATCGCCTTGGACACGGGGTCGTCGTCGCCGCACCCGACCAGGGCAAGCCCGAGGCCGAGACCGCACGCCAGGATCATCTGTCTTGTCGCATTCCGCATTCGCATCACCCGTGCTGACCTGTTGAAACCACCAGCCCCGCTCGCGCGGGGCCTGACCGCCAGTGTACGCCCGCCTGCCCAACTCCGCCCCGTCAGCGCTCGACCTCTTCTGGGGTGGGCTCGCCCTTGGGGCCGCCCAGGACCTCGCCCGGCGGCGTGTAGCCCAGGTCGTAGAGGGGGCGAGGGCGGTACATCGAATTGATCCATTCGACGCCCCTTTGGAACATCCGGGAGTCCCGATCGCGGTAGATCGCCCTCCAGCCCTTCACCTCGGGGTGGCGCAGGAGGGCGTCCTTCCGCCCCATGGCGTATTGGAGGAGCGGCGAGAGCTCGGGCTCGTCCCAGTTGATGAGGGGCGTCCCGTCGCGGAGTTCGAACTGGGACATGATGACGAAGTTGGTGTAGATGGTGTCGTCGGAGTTGAGGGCGTCGCGGCGGATGATGAAGCGTCCGCCGGTCTTGCCGCCGTGGCAGGCGGTGCTCGCGCACCCCCGGGCGATCCAGTTCATGTTCTGGCGGAACTTCTCCATGGGCCCCGGGTGGCCCACGACCTTGACGTGGTGGTAGTACTCGCGCGCCTGGAGGCGGAACATGGCGTCGAGGATCTGCTCGTCGGGGAGCCTGCGGAAGGCCTCGCGCCCGGCGCGGGTATCGGGGATGATGTCGCGATCGCCGTACTCGCGCATGAACTCGCTGATGGTGTCGGGTGTGATGATGATCTTGCAGTCGAGGTCGCTCAGATCGACCTCAAAGACCTTGACGAGGTTGATCTGGCCCTCCGTGAGGACAGGGAACTCGCCCTTGGCGAACGCCTTCCAGGCCTCATCCGCGGGCGATTCGGGGTCGAGGGGGTCGCGCGCGGGTTGGTCGGGGTCGCGCTGAGGGCGCGGCGCATCGCGCAGCTCGATCAGGCGCTCGAGGATGAGCATCTCCTCGCGTGCATCGGTGAGTTCGGGAGAGCGCGCGAGGAGGTCGTAGATCTCGGTCAGCGCGATCTCGTACAGCTCGCGGTCGCGCGCCCACTTGACGAGTTCGAGGCGCCGCTTGATGTCGAAGTCGGGGACGAGCCGGCGGAGCCGCTTGAACTCATCGACGGGCGAGAGCCGCTTCTCCATCGTGTCGATGTCGCGCGTCGCGATCGTCAGATCGACGCCCGCGACCTCAACGATCGCTCTTGCGATCGAGAAGTCGCGCAGCACGCCATCGACGGTGGTGCCCGAGTTGAGCCTGACCCGCACGAGGTCGCCGATCGAGGGCGGATCGGGCGGGGGCGGGGGCTCGGGGAGCGGCGCGGGCTCAGTCTCTTCGGGAGGGCCTTCCTGCTCACCCGGCTCGGGCGTCGGGGCGGGTGGCTCGGCCTGGGGCGTCGGCTGTTCTGATGGCGTCTCGGCGGGCGGCGCTGGCTCGCCCCCGTCCTGCGCGAAGACGCGCTGAGGCGCGAGCGCAAGCCACCCGATCAGGAGCGACACCCCCACAAGGACCGCGACGGTCTGACGATTCGATGTGCCCACGCGCCAACCTCCTGAGCTCTGCCCGGACAACGATAGCCATGCCTCAGACGCGCCCTGCCCCGCCCGGTTCACACCCTTGGCTCACTCGGGGGGCGTGCCACGCACGACGATCAACCCGATCAGGGCCCCATCCTGCTCGATCTCGACGCGGACGACGGTGTCGGGGTCCTCGATCGCCCAGAATCCACCCCCGCGGAACGCCCCTGCGTACTCGTCCTCGAACGAGGACAGGCGGTAGGAGACGGTCTCGCCCAGCCCAATGGCGTCGATCTCACGCCCATACCGCCCGTTGACCCACATGGTTCCCGGGCCGAGCACCGTTGCCGAGGTATTGGTGAGGGAGATCATGGTGCCATCGCGCAGAGCCTGCACATCGATGGTGCCGGCACGCGTCGCCTCCATGGGGTACGCGGGCCCTTCGACGATGGGGCGAGCCCCGGCGCACCCGAGGAGTCCACCTCCGAGCACGGCGAGCGAGCCGACCAGGGCGGCGGACCAACCTAACCTTGTGTTCGTCATGGGCTGCCAGACTACCAGCGCGAACGCGACCCCGCCCTCGCCCGGCGTTGCCCCGGGGGTGGAGGCGATCGACCCACGGGCGTTCGCGCGGTCCTACGAGGTCGATCCGCGCCTCGCGGAAGCGGTGGACGGCTTCGATGCGCCGTTCTTCCAGGCGGGGCTCGCGGGGTACTCGGATGCCGCGATGCGGCTCGTCGCGCGGGAGCATGGGTGCCCGTGTTGCGTGACCGAGGCGCTGCTCGATCGGGCGCTGCTCGGCGGCGGACGCGGGTTCGACAAGGCGGACCTGGGCGACCTGGCGGACAACGTGCCGGGCGGGGAGCTCGACCACCCGCTGGTCGGGCAGATCATGGGCTCGGACCCCGATGAGATGGCGGCGGCGGCGCTGAAGATGATCGAGCAGGGGCGCCGTCCGGCGCGCGAGTACCGGTTGATCCGCGAGCGCGGGCTCGACGCGGCGCCGGCGCACAAGCTCGCGGAGTTGGGCCGCCCCGGAGAGGCCCGGCTCGGCGAGCCGGGCCACCAGGACCTGACGTTCGGGGCGATCGATGTGAACCTCGCGTGCCCCGTCAAGAAGATCAAGGCCAAGGCGCGGGGCGGGCACTGGCTCCGCGAACCCGATGGCGCGATCGAGATCCTGCGCGGCGTGCGCCAGGCGGTCCCCCCCACTATCCCGACGACGCTCAAGATCAGGCGCGGCTCGGACGATTCGCGCGAGGCGGAGGCGAACTTCTTCCGCATCTTCGACGCGGCCTACGAACTCGGCTACGCGTGGGCCACGGTGCACGGGCGGACCGTCGAGCAGAAGTACGTCGGGCCATCGAAATGGACGTTCCTGCGCGACCTCGTGCGGGCGCGACCCGACCGCGTGGTCCTCGGCTCGGGCGACATCTGGACCGCCGATGACATCTTCCGGATGCTCGCGTACACGGGTGTGCACGCGGTGTCGGTGGCGCGGGGGTGCATCGGCAACCCGTGGGTGTTCCGCCAGGCGCGCCAATTGATGGCGGGCGAAGACCCGGCCTCCCCCACGCTCGAGGAGCAGCGCGCGGTATTGCTCCGCCACTTCGAGCTCTCGGTCGCGGTGAATGGCGAGCAGGCGGCGGGGCGGATGATGCGCAAGTTCGGGATCAAGTTCGCGGCCCACCACCCGCGCGGCGAAGAGGTGAAGCTCCGCTTCTGCAGGGTGTCATCGATCGACGACTGGCGGGCGGTGCTCGATGAGCACTATGCGCACGGAGCGGCACTGAGCGGTGCGGGGCGGGCGTGAAGCGCGGGCGAGGCCGGCAACCGAGCCCGGCGCTGTTCTATTTCTGCATCGTCGTACCCACGCTTTGCCTCTACTGGTTCACGGGCATCGCGGAGCGGACTTGGGCGGTGATCCTCGGCGTCCCGGTTGCGCTGGTGCTCCTCGGGGGTGTCTGCGTGCTCTGGTCGTTGGCGTTGCAGCGGCAGCGCCGTGCGCCCGAGCACGTCTGCGGGTCGTGCGGGTACGACCTGACGGGCCTGCCCGATGATGCGCCCGTGTGCCCGGAGTGCGGGCGGGGAATGCCCTCTCCACCTTAGGCTCCTGCGATGGACATCCAGGCCAAGCTCGTGCGGCTCTTCGTTCCCGAGGCGCGTCGCCTCTCGATCGAGGACATCTCTCGCCTGCAGAACCGGATGACCAGGCCCGTCGGGCAGGACGACCCCGGGCGGGTGCAATGGCACATCCTGGCGCTGCTGCCGGGCGTGGTGTTCGCGACGGGGTTGCTCCTGGTGACGGTCGTCGTCCTCCTCGATAAGGACATGTCGTTCGGGTCCGTGCAGGCGATGCTGTTCGTCGGGGCGATCGAAGTCGCGGCCATCGCGCACCTGTGGGGGTTTCGTCGCGAGGCGCGCAAGGCGATGAACGCGATCGGCTTCCCGACGTGCGTGGGGTGCGGGTATGACCTCGCGGGGCTTCAGGAGGGGGTGCCGTGTCCCGAATGTGGCCGCGGGGCGGACCGCTGACCCCTCGCCTCGCGCTTCGGGTTCGTCTGGTCGCACCCGCCGCCGAACATCCAGAGCACGCGGTTGAGATCGGTTGTATCGGTGTCACCATCGCCATCGACGTCGCCCAGCGCTGAGTTGGCAAAGGCTTCGAGGACGAGGTTGAGGTCGTCGGCGTCGACCTCGCCATCGCCCGAGACGTCTTCGGCGCAGAAGCCCGGCACGTCGATTCGCCACAGCGCTCGGTAGTTGTCGAAGCCGCGCGCGACAAACGCGATGGACTCGCCGTCGTAGGAGTCGGGGCCTATCTCGATGTCGAAGAGGGTCTGGCCCGCTTCCGCGATGTCTTCGATACCCACAACCCGGATCATCCCCTCCGGACCCGCGGCATAGACGCCCTCGTTGGTGTCGAAGACCACGATCCCATCGCGCATCGAGACCTCGGGCCCGAAACCGCTGGCGACCTGCCCAAAGGCGAGCCCGCCCGACGCGGGCGCCGTTGTGTTCTCATCGGTGATCACGTCGATCGCGCCGGTCTCGAGGTCGAAGCGATAGACACCGCCGAACGCGGACTTGTCGGACTCTGCGACAAACACCGCGGTCGTCCCCTCCAGCGCGATGCTCGTGCGCAGGAAGGGGTTGACGACGAACGTGTCGGCGCTGCCTGGCAGGTTGGTGAGGGCGTCGGCGATCTTGATGGTCTGCCCCTTGTGGACCGCGTAGAAGCCTCGCTGGAACGAGACGGGGCCGCCGAACGTGGTCGCCTTGAACACGACGGAGGTGCCCGCGAGGCGCGGGCGGTTGACGGTCAGGAAGCTCGCGCCGGGCAGGCCCGGGACAGGGGTGTCGCTGTCGAAGATGTTTTCGACCTCACCGAACACATCGGTGAAGACGCCGCTCACTTCGAAGTTGGAAGCGAGATAGGCGTTGGAGCCGGCGTTGCGCGTGGGCTTCGAGAGTGAGAGCAGTTCTCCGCCTTCGACGACCGAGTCGGTGTCTATGAGCTTCGCGAGCCCGCTTCCCGGAGTCCAGGTATAGAGGCCCGCGCTGCCCCCGCCCGCGGCACCCCAGACGACCACGACGCCGTCGTCGCCGATCGTGTGGCCCGATGGGTCGAAGTTCTGGAACGGCGTGCCGAAGCCCGGCGCGGTCATGGTGGTGTCCGCGATGGGCGCGATGCCATCTTCGAGGACCGCGTACACGCCTTCGTTGGCGTCGAGCCCGGCGTCTCCCGCCACCCAGATCGCGATCAGGTCTCCCTCGATCGCGGGCTCGATGAAGTCCGCGACGGTCTCCGTGGTGCCAGGGAGAGGCGTGCTGGTATCGAGCAGCTTGACGGGCGTGTGGTCCGCGAGCAGCGCCGGCGCGATCGCGAGCGTGGTGAGCCAGGCAACGGAGACAGCGAGCGCGGAGGCTCGCGCGGGGCGGCGGTGTGGCGTCGGACGCATGGGGCACTCCTCGGGTTCGTGATCCCCACTTCCACCCCTCTGACGTGCGCGAGAAACCATGGTTCCCTGTCTTGCCCGATGAGCCTGCTTGAGTGCGGGCAACTATCCTGCACCCATGGGACTCTTCGACGGCACATCTCTCGAGCGTCCGGTCACGTGCGAGCGCTGCGGCAAGCCACTCGACGCCTGCGCGTGCCCGCGCGGCGGAGATGGCGCGGTCAGGCTGCCGGCAGACCAGCAGGCGCGGGTTCGGCGCGAGAAGCGCCGGGGCAAGTTCGTCACCGTCGTGAGCGGGCTCGACCCGAGCGCGAGCGACCTGAAGGGCATGCTCAAGCGCTTCAAATCCGGCATGGGCGTGGGCGGGTCGGTGACCGCGGACGGCTTCGAGCTCCAGGGCGACCATCGGGACCCGCTCGTTGAACAGCTCCGCACGATGGGTTACCCCGCGAAGCCAGCGGGCGGGTAGCCCACGCCTGCCCCCAATCGGGGGGGCGAGCACACCACGAGCGGCGGTTGGTCTGGATCGGGGGCGTGGGCGGCCCGATCTGGAGATGGGCGCATCGCGCCGGGGGACCAGCAGCGTCATGAGAGAGCTATCGGACTCGCACTCCCGCGACCGGCTCGAAAGGTCGGGGCGGCTTCATTGGTACCACTGGGTGGCGGTCGCGATGTCGCTCGCGCTGACGCTGGTGGCGTGGCGGGTCGCGGACAAGCACGTGGAGGAGCGTGCGCAGCGCCAATTCGATCGCGAGGCCGCCCAGGTCATCGACCTCATCCGTGAGCGGATGCAGAAGTACGAGGACGCCCTCTGGGCGGGCGTCGCCCTGTTCGGCAGCTCTAACGAGGTCACGCTCGACGAGTGGCGCACGTACTCAGAGACCATCAGACTGGATGTGAAGTACCCGGGCATCAACGGGATCGGGTTCATCGCAGTGGTCGAGCCCGACGCCTTGGCCGCGTTCGTCGAAACCCAGCGCGTGGCGCGGCCCGACTTCACCGTCTACCCGGCGCACGATGAGGACGTGGCGTTCCCAATCGTGTTCATCGAGCCCGTCGAAGCGAACCGGGCGGCGGTCGGCCTTGATATCGCGCACGAGTCGAACCGCCTGCGGGCCGCGCTCAAGGCGCGCGACACGGGTGAGGCGCAGATCACCGGCCCGATCGTGCTCGTGCAGGACTCGGCGCGCACGCCCGGCTTCCTCTTCTACGCGCCGGTGTACGAATACGCCGATCCCGACGCGGGCGAGCGGAGGTTCCGAGGGATGGTGTATGCGCCGTTCGTGGTACGTCACCTGATGGAGGGCGTACTCCGCAAGGAGAACCGCCCCGTCGGGGTCCGCTTGTCCGATGGGGCGGACCGGATCTACGACGAACTCGTCGAGGGCGCGCCCGATTTCGACGCCGATCCACGGTTCGCCCGTACCGAGACAGTGGAGATGTACGGTCGGACGTGGCGCTTCGATGTGCACTCGGGCCTGTCATTCCGCGCCGCCCAGAGCAGCGCCCAGCCCGAGTTGATCCTGTGGGGCGGTCTCCTCATCGAGGGTCTCCTCATTGCCCTCTTCCTCCTGCTCTCGCACGCGAACCGGCGGGCCTTGGCGCTCGTGGACCTCGCGACTCAGGAACTGCAGCACCGCAACACCGAACTCGAGCGGTTCGTCTACACCGCTTCGCACGACCTCAAGTCGCCGCTCGTGACGATCCATGGGTTCACGGGGATCATGCGTTCGGACCTCGAGGCGGGGCGGCACGATCGGCTCTGGCAGAGCACCGATCGGATCGCAGAGGGTGTGCGCCGGATGCAGGCCAACGTGGACGATCTGCTCGAGCTGAGCAAGATCGGACGGGTGGTCAAGGACCCGCAGGCGGTCGACCTCGCGCGTGCTTGTTCCGATGCGCTCGAGCAGGTCGCGCCCGGATTCTCACAGTCCGAGGGTGGCGTGGTGATCGAACCCGACCTGCCGAGCGTCGACTGCGACCCGGACCGGCTCATGCAGGTGCTCGAGAACCTGATCACGAACGCGGTGCGGTACGGTCGGGTGGAGGGCCGCCCCTTCCGGCTGACCCTGGGCGCGCGTGACACGGGGCGCGCCGTCGAGGTCGTGGTGAGCGACAACGGCGAGGGCGTGCCCGACGCGTACCGCGAGAAGGTATTCGGCTTGTTCGAGCGGCTCCGCAACGATGGGGGTGGCACCGGGGTCGGGCTCGCGATCGTTCGCCGCATCGCGGAAGTCCACGGCGGGCGGGCGTGGGTGGAAGACACGCCGGGCGGCGGGGCAACGTTTGTCGTGTCCTTCCCCCGCGTGGCGCGACAGGTGGCGCCCAGGCGGGCGGCGTAGCCAACGCGCGAGGAGCGGGGGATCGTACGGCCTCGATCCGCTACGATGGGCCCATGACAACTCTCAGCACACAGGATATCTCGCTCGCGCAGGCCCAGGCAGTGGTCGACGCGGCGGCGAAGAAGGCGCAGGCGATCGACACGAAGATGGACATCTGCGTCGTCGACGCGGGTGGCAACCTCAAGGCGTTTGCGCGCATGGACGGCGCGTGGCTCGGCTCGATCGACATCGCGATCAAGAAGGCGCGCACCGCGCGGTTCTTCGACATGCCGACGGGCGACATCGGCGGGCTGTCCCAGCCGGGCGGGGCGCTGTACAACATCGAGCATTCCAACGGCGGTCTGATCACGTTCCCGGGCGGCCTGCCGCTCAAGACGGGCGACGGGACGGTGATCGGGGCGATCGGGGTGTCGGGGTCGTCGGTCGAGGACGACCACACGGTGGCGACCGCTGGGGCTGGGGCGCTGGGGTGAGCGACGCGTGAACCTGTTCGCGGCGGTCCAGCGGAGGCTCGCGCCGGAGACGAAGCGGTTGAGTGACGGCGAGTGCGCGCGGCTCTATGAGTGGGTGCAGCGCAACATCAGGCTGCCGCGTTCGCTCTTGATCGGGGTCATCGTTGGGATCGTCGTGTGCGGCGTGGCCTCGTTGTTCGTCTCGCGGTGGCTTGCACTGGGAAGTGGCATGCAAACGTGGCACGGGCTCGCGATCCCGGGTATCTCATTCGCGCCGATGTGGGTGTTCTTCTTCTTCGTGCATCGCGAGCGCCGACGGTGGGTGCGCCGGGGGATGAACGCGCTGGGGCATCCGACGTGCGTGGGGTGCGGGTATGACCTGAGCGGGATCGATGACGAGCGGTGTCCGGAGTGTGGCGCGGCGCGAGAGGTCGCACAAGGCGAGCCGGGAGCGTGAGCGACCGGCTTCTTCGGGGCTCATAGATGGGAGCGCACGGATCAGCCCCCCCACCCCTCGCCGCGGTACCACTTCTCAAGGGTTGACTCGGCCGCGTTGCGGTAGAGCACGCGGAGCATGTCTTTGGGCAGGCTCTTGCCGCGCAGGGGTGGGGCGCTCATCTCGTCGTAGCGTTCGGGGTCAACGAGGTGGAGGTCGGGGTCCGCGATTGGGGATTCGCCCTCGTAGTCGGTCTCGAGCATGGTGCGGTAGGCCCAGTACCTGCTCGCATAGAGCTCGAAGGCTTCGTCTTCGCCCGAGGCCTGCGTGCCGATGTCGCGCGGGCCCGAGTCGCTCGTGAGGTGCGCATCCATCGTGACGATGTCGGTGCCGAAGACGATGCGGCCTGCGTACTTCTCGAAGAACGCGATGAGCTCGTCGCGCGGGTGCTTGCTCAATTCGCGGACCATCCACTTGCACGCGGAGGTGTCGAGGATGAACTTCGGGTGGCGGTCGAGCAGGCCCGAGAGGAAGGCGAGGTCCTCGGGCCACCCGCCCATGTGGGCGATGAGCCAGGGGGTGTCGTACTCGTCTGCGAGGCGCTCGAGTGGGGCGTACTGGTCGAGCTTGGTGCCGTAGCGTGAAGCGTCGGCGTACTTGGTGGCGAACCAGGTGTCGGGATCGGCGATGTGGGCCATGAACATCATGCCCAGCGACGCGGCCTTGTCCATCTGCTTGCGCCGCCACGGGTTGTCGAGCGTGAGGAGGGTCTCGTCGCCCATCTCGCGCCCAAAATCGCGGCCGCGCGGCGCGCACCAGAACTTGAGCATGCGGGCGCCGTGCTCGTCGTGCCACGCGCTGATGTTGTCGAGGTAGCCCTGGCGGTGCGCATGCTCGCGGTCGTCTGATGCGTAGTCGGGGACCGCGACGAAGCGGACGGTGTCGCCCAGCGCGTCGCGGACGGCGTGCGCCTGGGGGAGTTGGGTCTGCGAGTAGGTGACGACGCTGCCGTAGAGCTGGCGCGCCTCACGGTAGATGACCGCGGCCCGTTCGCCATTGATGTGCGCGTGGGCGTCGATGATCGGGACAACGGGGGCGCCCAGGCGCTTGGCTTCGGCTCGGTAGTCGAGGCCGAGCCGGTTCATGGGGCGGGGCGGGGCTTGCGGGCGCGTGTCGGTCATGCCTTGATTGGACCCTTGCGGTGGGCGTTGCGTGGATGAGAGGATTGTATCCATCGCATCCGTGCGCACCGATGGCGCGGGTCGGGCGGCGGGCGGGCGTGCGATCAGGGCCCCGGTGTGGTGGCGTCCGCCTGGCGATGTGGTGACGCTTCAGCAGTCGTGCCTTGCGGGCGTTCCAGGTACGCGAGCTCCTCGTCGGTGGGCACGCGGGGCGCGGGGCGGACGAGGACGCCCGCTGGGATCGCGCCCGCGGGGGCCTCGAAGTCGAAGACGGTGCGCATGGTGTTCGAGGTCGGGTCGACGCGTGGCTCGACGTAGCGTGCGCGGGCCCACAGGACGCGCGCGACGGGAGCGTCGATCTCGATGGCGTAGGGCACGCCGGGTTCCACGCGGATGGCGGCCGCGGCGGGGAGATAGAGGTCGATGGACATGCGCTGCGGGTCGGCGAGTTCGGCTACGGGATCGCCGGTGCGGAGCACCGCGCCGATCTCCGCCCTGATGCGCACGATGGTGCCATCGAACGGGGCGCGGATGGTGTGCTCGTCGAGTCGGGCGGCGGCCTGCTCTGCCTTGCGCTTCGCGGCGGCTCGACCCTCCTGGGCCTGGGCGAGTTCGGCGGCGGCGAGTTCGACGCCGGTGCGCGCATCGTCGAGCTCCTCATCGCTCACGCCGTCGCGTGAGTGGGCATCGAGCGCGCGCTGGAGCGTACGGGTGGCGCGCTCGAGGCGCGCGCGTGCCCCGGCGATCGGGGCCTCGTGGCTCGCCTCTTCCTGCGCGAGCGCGAGCGAGGCGGCGGCGACGCGGTCGTCGAGGCGTGCGATCACCTGGCCCGCGCTGACGCGCTCCCCCTCCTCGACGAGGAGCTTCATGAGGCGGGCGTCGAAGCTCGTGCCGAGCGTGACGGCGCGCCGGTGACGGGTCGCGCCGGGCAGTGTGTGGTGGCCCTCGTCGATGGCGAGGACGCGGACGCCCTCCGCGTTGACTGGCGTCGGGACGGGGACGTGTGGGGGCGATGCGAGCGCCGGAGCGAGAACGACGCTTGCTACGAGCGCGCCCAGTGCGAGGCGCGGGCGCCGTCGGGTCTGTTGTTGCTGAAGTGTCGTCATTGTGCGCTGAACCCCTGTCTGACCTGGTTGCCAAAGCGACTCACACGCCTCCACACCGCCTGCAGCGTGGTGACGTTGTGCGATGGGAAGCGAGCGTGAAGGGTGGAGTTGAACGGAGCGGGGGCGTCGAGGTCGAGGCGGACCTCGACGTAGGGCTGGGCGGCCACGCCCGTGGTGGGGTGGATCGGCATCGCGAGGATGCGGGCCGCGTCCTGGCTCTGTGCGTCGATCGTGCGCGACGCGGCGGGCGCAATGGAGGTGATGCGGGCGTTGATGGTCGTTCCCGGGTGGGCGGCGGACCGGCACGCGACCTCGTCCCCGACCCGGGCGGCGAGGGACTCGAACTGGTCGGCGCGGAAGAAGAACACGGCTTGTGTGGGGCCTCGCGCCACGCGGAGGATCGGGTCGCCCTTGCGCAGGTGGGTGCCGGGGCGTGGTTCGATCAGGTCGACCACGCGGAGGTCGTCGGGTGCGTTGATGTCGAGCTGGGCGGTGTCGTGGCCCGCTTGCGCCAGGGCGGCGTCTGCCGCGCGCTGCGAGGCCAGCGCGAGCATCGCGTCCGGCCCGGTCAGGGCTGACGCGTGGATCACCAAGGCTCGGGCGTGACCCGCTTGGGCCCGCAGCGCATCGTGCTCGGCGACGATACGCGGGTTGTCGAGCCTTGCGAGGGGGTCGCCCCCACTCACGCGGTCGCCCGTGTCGACGCTGAGGTGCGCCAGGACACCGTCCTGGGGGGCGTGGATGGTGCTGACCTGCGCGAGCGTGGCGACGCCGCGCATGTCGAGTGGCCACGGGACGGGCACGAGGGCGAAGGCGAGCGAAGCGGAGACCGCGGAACCCGCGGTGATCGTGACGGCGCGCACGCGGCGGCCCGCGACTTCGGGCGAGGTCAGGATGTAGCGCACGAGCGCCGAGATGGCCTTGCCAAGCGTGAGTGCGGTGAGGATGCTCGCCATGACGAGGCCCACGCCGCCGAACTTCATGATGAGGACCGTGGCGATGGTGACCATGATGAGGACGCGGTAGGCGAGCTGGGCGAGGCCGAAGGCGACGAGCGCTGGGTGGTGCTCGAAGCGGTGGCCGTCGGCGTCGGCGCGGAGGCCGAGCGCGGTGCGCTTGAGGAGCGACGCGACGGCGTGCTGGCATCTCGCGCGGAGGTTGGGGATGCCCGCGAGGTCGCTCACGAGGTAGTAGGCGTCGTAGCGGAGGAGCGGGTTGAGGTTGAAGAGCGCGGTGGTGACGGTCGCGAGCAGGACGACCTGATAGGCGAGCGTGTTGAGCGTTGAGGGCTCGGTCAGGGCCCACACGATGAGCGCAAGAACGCCGACGATCGACTCGAAGTAGACGCCGCCGAGGGTGACGATGGCGCGCCGGCGCGTCTTCGTGAAGGACCAGGAGTCGGTGGCGTCCATATAGGCCAGCGGCGTGAAGAGGACGAACATGGCGCCCATCTCGGGGACATGCCCGCCGAACGTCTTGCAGGCGTAGGCGTGGCCGAACTCGTGGACGATCTTGAGGGCGACCAGCACACCCCAGAGCATGAAGAGGTTGCCGCCATCGAACGCGGTGAGGACGGGGGCGGCGAGGTCGCCCCATCGGGCGAAGGCGATGAAGCACGCGGTGGCGGCGAGCGCGAGCCACGCGATGAATGCGGGGAGGGTGAAGAGCCACGCGAAGGCGCCGCGTGTGCGCGTGAGGAGACGGTCTGGGTTGATCAACGGGACACGCAGGAAGAACACACCCAGCAGCTTGGAGAGCCGTTCCGCGTTGCGACGCCGCTCGAACCGCTTGAACAGCGCAGCGCCGTCGCTCACGGGGAGGGAGAGGAGTGACCGTTGGTGGAGCTCGAGGATGAACTCGTAGAACGCTTCCTCATCGCTCGCTTCGAGGATGCCTTGGGTGGTCAGGTGCTCGAAGGTGTCGCCGAGCGTCCGCGAGGGTTCGATGGCGTTGAGGATGCGGTAGTCGGCGGGCTCGAAGCAGTGTGTCTGGAAGCTGACGGGGTCGCGCACGACGTAGGCGGGCCCGGCACGGAAGACGTGGCGCGAGACGTCGAGCTCATCGCGGATCGACACGACGACGTCGCGGAGGCGCTGGGCGAGGTCGGGTTGGGGCGCTGCGGCGGTCATGTGGGTCAGTCGATCCAGAAGTTGAGGCGTGCGGTGTCGATGACCCGGTGGAGGGTGCGCCACCACCCGGGGCGCTGGCCCGCGTCGACGATGGCCACGCCTTCCATGCCGGGTCGGAGCCAGTCTTGCCTATCGGGGAGGGGTGCTCTCGCGATGAAGACGGTGCGCCCGTCGCGCTCGACGCCTGTGGGCGCGAGCCTGATGAGTTCTGAGGGCGCGGCGTCCTCGGGGCGGGCGTTGCTCGCGAACCTGAGGTGCGCGCCCGGGCGCAGGTCCGTCACGCGCCGCTCGGGCACGAGGAGTTCCAGGGTGAGCGAGGCCTCGTCGGCGATCCTGAGCAACGCTTCACCCTGGGCGACGACGCGGCCTTGAAGATCGGCGATGCGCTCGCCGGTGACGATGCCATCGCACGGCGCGTGGATGGTGGCGCCGTGGATCTGCGCTCGGATGTCGGTGAGGCGCGCCAGGTGGACGGCGCGTTCCGCGTTGAGGGTGGCAGCGGCGGCGGGGTCGCCGGCGGCGACCGCCTCGCGGATGCGGACATCGGCACGCTCGACCTCCGATTCGAGGGCGACGGCCTGTGTTTCGAGTTGGGCGGTGTCGATGCGGAGGAGGGGCTGGCCCGCGCTGACCCGCTGCCCGCCTTCGACCAGGACCTCCGCGATGGGCGCCGAGACGGTCGCGGCGATGACCTGCTCTCGCTCGGCGACGACGATGCCCGGCGTGGTCACGCGGTACATGCCCGGCGCGAACGCGTACCACGCGATCAGGCCCGCGACGCCCAGCCCGAGGAGTTTCCTGCGCAGCATCGAGCGCCCGCACGCCCAGTGCGCGCTTTGGCGCACGGAGGTGCGGGCGTGGCTCGGGAGTGAGCGCGTTGCGCGGGCGACCAGCGGGATCGCGGCGCCGAGCGGGGTCAGCAGCTTCTGGACCGCGGTGATCTCGCTCTCGTCGAACGGTTCGGATTGCGGCCTGCGGAGTGAGAGCACGCCCACGAGTTCATCGCCCCAGAGGATGGGGAGGCTCGTGACCGAGGCGCCCGCGCACGCTGTGCGCCAGCGCCGGTGCAGGATGCCCCTGCACCCCCCATCGCCGCCCTCCCAGCGGTCGCGGTCCTGCTCGACGATCGGCCGGCGGGCATCGACGCACTCGCCCATCGCCTGCTCGATCTGGTGGACGCCTGGGCTGCGGTGCTTGACGTGGTCGAGTCCCGACACGCACGCGACGCGGAGCTTGCCCCGGTTGACGAGGCCCAGCGCCGCCTGGGTGCAGTTGAAGCGCTGCTTCGCGGCGTTGGTCATCTCATAAGCGAACTGATCGAGGCTTGCGTACTGGCCCGCCTTGGCGAGGACGCGCGCGATGTCGTCCATCTCGACCGCGGGGCGACGGGTCCGCCCGCGCGAGAGCATCGCGGAGGCGGCGATCGAGGCGGAGCGCAGGTGGAGCTGCAGGCGCTCGGCGTGGGCGTGGTCCTTGCACCGGCAGAGCAACGCCGCGGCGCCGAACGGGTCGCGCCCCGCGAGGTCGAGCGGGGTCGCGAGGACCACGAACTCGGGAGCTGTGGTCTTGCTCCCGAAGATGCGGGCCACGCCGCGCCCCTGCGAGCGCGCTTCGAGCGCCGCGGAGTTGAGCACGGGCATCCATGCCTCCGCACCCTGAGCGCCAGCGGTGATCTGCGCGGTGCATTCCTGTCCCCCTACGTCGAACGCGGCGGAGCCTGCGATCGCGCCGAGGCTCTCGACCAAGACCCGGATCAGCGCCTCCCCACGTTCCTGTGGGTGCGCAGAGGCCTGCTCGATCTGGGCGATCCGTGCGAACAGGTCGGCGCGCGCTGTCTCTGCGCCTTGGTCCCAGGCGGCGGGTGGCGTGTCGGGCGGGATGGTACCTGTCTGTTGCGTCATCGAATCGCGGTGTCTCTTCTCTGGTGGCGTGAGTCGGATCAGATCAGAGCGGATTGCTCCGCCGCGGCTTCCTGGGGCAGTTCGATCTGTTCGAGGAAGCGGAGCCCCGCCTCGAACGCGTCGGGCCTGACCTGGCGGGCGCGGAGGCAGACCGCGTAGACGGGCGCGAGGTCGAACTCGGCTCGATCGAACGAGACCTGGTAGACATCGCCCACGAGGATCGGGCGGGCGAGCAGGACCTGGGTGCCGCCTACCGAGACGTCGCCCGTCACGCCCTGCAGGCGGACACCCGTGCGGGCCGACAGCGAGGCGGGCTCGACGAAGACCTTGACACGCACGTCGAGGCGCGTGGACCGGCGGAGCGCCCGCGCCGCTTCAGAGGTGCTCTTTGAGAGCTCGCCCACCAGTTCGTTGGCGTCGGCGGTTTTGTCGATCGGGTCTGACTTCCCGTTGAACATGGTCTACTCCGGCTTGCGGCTGGGTGCTCCCGCCGCGTGTTCAGGATTCCTTGTCGTCGTCGTTCTGTCGTGGGCCGATCGAGCGGATGAGGCCAAGCAGCAGCCCGAAGACGCGGTTGACTTGTCGCTCGACCCGCTCGGTCGCGCCGGTCGGGGCGTCGTCGTCGGCATCGGCGGTCGTGAGGCTCTCGGGTGCGCGGGCGCCCGCGGCCTCCTCGAACTCGCCCGTGAGCCTGTCGGTGAGCTGGTAGAGGGGCTCGCCCGGTGGCGCGATCGGCTCATCGGGTGAGTCGGCCTCGGCGGGGAGCGGCGGGATCGTGCCCAACTCCTGGTACGGCAGGCCCTCGCCCGCGATCTCGGGGCCCGCGGGCCCGAGGTCGGCGGCGAGCGCTTCGACCCTGTCGAGCTCGGCCTCGACCGCCTGCGCATCGCCCGCGAAGCCCAGGTCCTCGCCGCCGGCCCACTGCACGCCCTCCGGCGCAGGGTCGGCTGGGGGATCGGGCGTGTCGGATCGGGTGTCGTCCGCCGGGGCGGGGACGCCGGGGTGCGATTGCGCTTGCGGCGTGGGCGCCGGCGCTTCGTGTTCCGTGACCGGCGCGGCCTCGGGCTCGGGTGGCGCTTCATCGATTGGCGCGGGCGGTGGATCGGCGGCCTCGAGCACGTCGACGCTGAGCGTCCGCATCGTCGTCGCGGTGTCGCCGGTCAGCTCGGTTGTGGTCGCGGAGACGCTCAGCGCGAACTCGCCCGTGAAGCCAGATGGCGGCGTGATGGCGAGTTGATCGAGGTCGGTCGATGCGAGGGACCAGTTCCCACCGCCCAGGTTCGTGCCCGAGCTGAGGGTCGCGCCTGCGGGGACGCCCGAGATCGTGAGGCGCATCGTCTCCGAGCCGTCGGTGTCGGTGAGCGGCGCCGTGATGGAGAGCGGGATCGGTTCGCCCTCGATGGCGGTGACGTTCGCGACGCGCAGGTCGGGTGGGTCGGCGACGCCATCGACGGTGACGAGGATTGATGTGGCCTCGCTCTCGGCCGCATCGCCGTCGCTCCAGGCCGCTTCCACGCCCAGTTCGAAGCTTCCTGAGAAGTGTGCCGGGGGGGTGATCGTCAGGCTCTCGAGCTCAGCGGGAGTGAGCACCCACGCGCCACCGCCCAGGCTTGCGCCCGCGCTGAGCGCAGCGCCCTGAGGCACGCCGCTCAGCGTGATGGACACCGATTCGTCGGCGTCGCGGCTCGTCACGTCGATGCTCAACGGGATGGCGGTGTCCTCGGCCCCCCGCACATCCAGCGCGACCACTTCGCCCGCATCCACAACGGCGTCCACCTCGACCCGGAGCGGCCCGTCCGAGGTCGCGGTAGCGCCACCATCGTCTGTCGAGGTCGCGACGACTCTCAGGTCGATCTGGCCCGCGAAGTTGGGCGGCGGGTTCAGGGTGAGGCCGTCGAGTTCGGCGGGGGTGAGCGTCCAGGTCCCGTCGGCGTTGTCGACGCCCGCGCTGAGCGTTGCGCCGTCAGGGAGCCCCTCGATCAGAATGGACAGTGTCTCGGATCCATCGGTGTCGGTCAGCGCGGCATCGATGTCGAGCGCGATCGGGTTGTCTTCGACGCCGTGGGCGGGCTCGATGGTCAGGGTCGGCGCATCGGCGACCGCTTCGACCTCGACGGTGATGACCGACTGCGTGGACGCGGCCGGGCCGTCCGCCTCGCGTGCGGTCGCGGTGACCGTCAGGTCGAAGTCGCCTGAGAAGTTGTCCGGCGGCGTGATGGTGAGCCCGTCGAGGTCGTCGGGGGTGAGGGTCCACGAGCCATCGCCGTTGTCGACGCCTGCGCTCAGGGCTGCGCCATTGGGCACGCCCGCGATCGTGACCGTGAGGGTCTCCGAGCCATCGGTGTCGTGCAGCGCGGCATCGATGTCGAGCGCGATCGCGCCGTCCTCCAGGCCCGCGGCGTCGGACGTGGCCAGCGCGGCGCCATCCGCGACCGCGCCGACGTCGATCGTGAACTCGCCTCGCGCGAGCGACCACGCCTCGCCATCGCTCGCGCTGAACTGCAGCGTCGTCTGGCCCGACCATTGCGCATCGGGTTCGAAGGTCAGTTCGCCCCGCTCGATCGCATCGGCGTCGATCACGTCACCCGCGGCGACGGCGTCGCCGTTGAGCAGGAGCGTGCCGTGCTCGGGGAGGACGTCGATGCGGAAGGCCTCGACCGCGTCGCCCGTGTCGACCTCGGCCGCGCTGAGTCCGATGGTGGCGGAGGTGTCTTCGTCGATCGAGACCGCGCCCCCATCGGCGACGGGGGCATCGTTCTCGGCGCCGATGTGCACCGCGACGGGCGCGGTGGTCGTGCGCGTGTCGCCCGAGTCGGCCTCGGAGGTGGTCACGTTGACCGTGAGGTCGAAGTCGCGGTCGTAGTTCGGGGTCGGCTCGATGGTGAGTTGCGCGAGGTCCCACCCCGTGACGTCGATGGGCGAGCCCACGAAGACCTCGGTGTTGACGCCATCGGAAATGACCGTCCCGACGGGCGCGCCGTCGACGGCGATCGCGACGATCGATTCCGAGCCGTCGAGGTCGGACACCGCGGCGGCGATGGGCATCGGCGCGACGCCGTCCTCGTTGACAAAGACGTCGTTGACAGTGATGTGCGCTGCGTCCGCGACGCCTTGGACGTCGATGGTGAACGTGCCCGTGCCGGCGGACCACGCCTCGCCATCGCTCGCGCTGAAGGTGAGCGATGTCTGCCCGCTCCAGTTGGGGTCGGGCTCGAAGGTGAGGCGGCCCGCGAGGACGTCGGCGGCGCTGATCTCGTCGCCCGCGCTGACGGGTGCGCCGTTCAGCGCAAGCGTGCCGTGGCCGGGGAGGGACTCGATGCGGAAGGTGTCCGCCGCATCGCCCGTGTCGACCTCGAGGACCTTTAGGTTGACGATCGCGGTCGCGTCCTCGTCGACGGTGACGCTCGTGTCGCGCGGGGCGGGTGGGTCGTTGACGGGGTCGACGTGGACATCGAGCGTGGCGACCCCCACGGCGGTGTCGCTCGAGTCCGCTTCGGTGGATGTGGCGGCGAAGGTGAGCGTGAAGTCGGTGTCGTGGTCCGGGCCCGGCGTCATCGTGAGGTTGTCGAGGTCGAGGCCCGTGAGGTTCGCGGTGCCGTCCCACGCGGTGACGGTGGTGACGCCGTCGGTGAAGACGGTGCCCACCGGCGCGCCCGTGACCTCGACGCGTGTGATCGATTCCGAACCATCGACGTCGGTCAGGGCGACGCCCACGTCGAGCGGGATGGGCGTGTCCTCGACGCCCGCGGCGGGGTTGGTCGTGACGGTGGGCGCATCGGCATCGCCCGCAACGACGATCGACTGCGTCGCGGGGTCGGACCACGCCTCGCCATCGAAGGCGCTGAACTGCATCGAGGTGACGCCGCTCCAATCGGCGGGCGGCTCGTAGACGAGGCGGCCGTCCGCGATCTGTTGGGCGGTGAAGGTATCGCCCGGGTTGACGGGGTCGCCGTTGAACGTAAGCGCCCCCTGGGCGGGCAGCGCCTCCACGCGGAACTGCTCGGTTGCGTCGTTGAGGTCGGCGTCGTTGGCCGCCAGCGCGACGGGTGTGGGGGTGTCCTCGGTCGCGACGGTGGTGAGGTTGGTCGGTGTCGGCGCTTCGTTCACGCCCGTGATGGTGACGGTGATCGTGT
Organism: Phycisphaerales bacterium; assembly: GCA_965228605.1. Classification (GTDB taxonomy): domain Bacteria; phylum Planctomycetota; class Phycisphaerae; order Phycisphaerales; family UBA1924. The sequence goes on along the minus strand of OZ245825.1, from coordinate 305,289 downwards.
CAACCACGGTGTGCTCACCATCGGTCGTGGTGACCTGGAAGGTGATGGGCGTGTCCTCGCGGACGTTGGGGGCGTCGAAGGTCGGGTCGAGCGCGTTGGGGTTCGACAGCGTGACGCTCGGGCCGCCCGTCTGGACCCACGTGTGCGAGAGTGCCTGGCCTTCGGGGTCCTGGGCGGTGGCGTTGAGCTGGACGACGGTGTTCTCGACCGCGGAGAAGTCGGCGCCCGCGCTCAACGTCGGCGCATCGTTGTCCGCGTTGACGAGGATGACAACGCGATCGATGACGGTGTGCTCGCCATCGCTCGCCGCGACCTCGAAGGTGAGGTAGGTGTTGGTGAGGTCTTCGGGGGCGGTGAAGGTCGCGTCGGCGGTGTCGGCGTTGGCCAGCGCGACCGGTGGGCCGCTGACCTGCGTCCATTGGTAGGTGAGCGGGTCGCCCTCTGCGTCAGCGCCCAGAGCCGAGAGGTTGACCAGGTCGCCCTCGTCGACGGTCTGGGGGAGGCCCGCATCGACGGTCGGCGGGTCGTTGATCGCGCTGATGTGGACGGTGATGGTGTCGGTGGACGTCAGTTCGCCATCGGAGACGCGCAGCTCGAAGGTGACGTCCGCATCGCCGCCGAGGTTGGGGGCGTCGAACGTGGGCGAAGGCGCCGATGGGTCGTCGAGCGCGACGGGCGGGCCCGCGGTCTGGACCCACTCGTAGGAGAGCGCATCCTCGTCGACATCGGATGCGACGGAGGTCAGGCGGACCTCGTCGCCTTCGTTGACGTTCTGGTCGGCGCCCGCGTCGACCACGGGCGCTGTGTTGCCCGGGTTGGCGTCGATGGTGACGAGTTCGGTCGAGATGTTGGTGCCATCGGAGACCTGGAGCTCGAAGGAGAGCTGGGCCGGCGCGTCGAGTGTGCTCGTCGAGAAGCGGAGCGAGGGGGTGTTGTCGTCGAGGATGGGGACGTCCGGGCCGCCGACCTGGACCCACTTGTAGGACATGCTCTGGCCTTCGGGGTCGCTCGTGGTTGAGCCGACCGCGAAGGTGGAGTCGGTGATGCGGGTCGCGGTGTCGTCGATGTCGACGACGGGGCCATCGTTGTCGGCGACGACGCGGACGGTGACCTCGACGGTGCGCACACCCGTGTCGTCCTGGACGGTGGCTTCGAAGACGTAGATCTCGCTCTCGACGTGTTCGGGCACGTCGAACTGCGGGTTGGCGGTGTCGGCACCTTCGAGGTCGATGACCTGTGAGCCGGCGACCTGGGTCCAGGTGTAGGTGACGTCGCCCGTGGAGTCGATGAGGTTGACGGCGAGGGCGGCGCGGTCGCCCTCGTTGGTGCTGATGGTGGGCGGGGCTTCGACGATGAGCGTGCCCGGCTCGGGGTCGGGTGCTGGGTCGGGATCGGGATCGGGATCCGGTGCAGGGTCCGGATCGGGGTCTGGGGCAGGGTCGGGGTCGGGATCGGGCGCTGGATCGGGGTCGGGTGCGGGGTCCGGATCTGGACCGGGATCCGGTGGCGGATCGACGACGACACCTGTTGGCTGGACCGTGATCGTGACGGTGTCGAGGGTGGTCGACTTGCCGTCGGTCGCGGCGACCTGGAACGTCAGCTCGGTGGGCTCCGCGATGTCGGGCGCGGTGAACTGGGCGTTGGGGGACTCGGCGTTGGCGAGATCGACCGCCGGGCCACCGATCTGCGACCACGAATAGGCGATGGCGCGTCCCTCGGGGTCGCTGCCCGTCGCGCTGAGGCTCACCGGGTCGCCCTCGTTGACGTTCTGCGGGTTGCCCGCTTCGACGATCGGGGCGTCGTTGGCCGCGTTGATCAGCACGTCGACGCGCTCGACGGTCGTGCTCTCGCCATCGGTTGCGCTGACCTCGAACGAGATGTAGGTGTTGACGATCGCCTGGGGTGTGGTGAATGAGGCGGTCTGCGTGTCGGCGTTGGTGAGCGCGACGGGCGGGCCTGTGATCTGGCGCCACGAGTACTCGACGTCGCCGCCCTCGGGATCGACCGCGGTGGCGCCGAGCGCGACGACCTCGCTCTCGCCCACGCTCAGGTTGGGCGCCGAGGTGAAGTAGGGCGCCCGGTCCGTGCCGTTGACCATCACCTGCACGCGGTCGGTGGAGACCGTTTCGCCATCGCTGACCGACACCTCGAACTCGAGCGCCGTGTTTGCCACGTTGACTGGCGTGGTGAAGGTGGGGCTCGCGGTGTCGGCGTCGGATAGCACGACGTTCGGGCCGCCCGTCTGCGTCCAGGTGTAGGTGAGGGTGTTGTCGTCGGAGTCGGGATCGGTGGCGGTAGCGCTGAGCGCGACGGCCTCGCCCTCGTTGGCGGTGAGGTCGGGCCCGGCATCGACGAGCGCCGCGTCGTTGACCGCTTCGACGAGGACGGTGACCTGTTGGGTCACGGTGGTCTCGCCATCTGAAGCGCTGATTTCGAAGGTGAGTTCGGTGTCCTCGGCGAGGTTGGGCGCGGTGAAGGAGGGCGAGGTCGTATCGGCGTCGGTGAGTTCAACCGCGGGCCCGCCGACCTGGGTCCAGGTCTGGACGATGGGTTTGCCCTCGGGGTCGACAAGGTCGGCGTTGAGCGCGACCTGATCGCCCTCGCTGACGATCTGCCCCGGGCCCGTGTCGATGACAATCGGGTCGTTGTCCGCGGAGATGCCCACGGTGACGAACTGGGCCGTCGTGGTCGTGCCATCTGACACCTCGACCTGGAAGCGCATGACGGAGTCGGCCGACAACTCTGGGGTGTCGAAGCTCGGCGCATCGGTGCTGGCGCCTGTCAGCGCGACAGCGGGGCCCGACACTTGGGTCCATTGGAAGGTGAGTGGTGCCTCGCCATCCGAGACGCCCACCGCGTTGATCTGCACGGTGGAGGACTCTTCCGCGATGAGGTCGTTGACCACCACGCCCGGCCCGTCGACTCCGCCCGCGTTGATGTGGTTGATGTTGGTGAAGTCGATCTGGAACGTGCCCGCTCCGGTGTCCACCGTCACGGTGCGGGCGTCGTTGTCGATGGTGAGCTGCGAGGCGTCGAAGTTGCTCAGGTCGAGTGTGTTGTTGCCGCCACTGCCGTCGACGGTGTAGGTCTCGCCGGCGGACCCGCCTGTGAACGCGAACACGTCGTCGTGGGCGCTGCCCACCACGTTCTCGACGTCCGCGATGCTGGCGTCGAAGCGCACGCCGGCAGTGGCGGAGGCGAAACGGGCGGTGTCGGTGCCCGCGCCGCCGCGGATGGTGTCGAGTTCGTCGGCGTGGAGGACATCGTCGCCCGCGCCGCCGTCGAGGGTGTCGGCGGCGCCGCCGCCTCGCAGGACGTCGTTGCCGCCCCCACCCTCGATGAGGTTGTCGTTGGCGTCGCCCGTGAGCACATCGCCTTGATCGGACCCGCGGATGTCCTCGACTCCGGAGATCGAGTCCGCGCCGTCGCCGCTCGCTGTGCCGGCGCTCAGGTCGACGTTCACGCTCGTCGCGGCACCCGAGTAGTCGACGGTGTCCCGCCCGCCGCCGCCAACGATCACATCGTCGCCGGCGCCGCCCGAGAGGACGTCATCGCCCGAGCCGCCATCGAGGGTGTCGTTGCCCGTGCCGCCTTCCAACCGGTCGGCGCCCGCGCCGCCTTCGAGTTGGTCGTCGCCCTCATCGCCCGCAACGATGTCGTCGCCCGATCCGCCTGAGATGACATCGTTGCCCATGCCGCCGCTCAGGTTGTCATCGCCCGCCTTGCCATCGATGGTGTCGGCCCCGCCGCCGCCCACGATCGTGTTGGCGTTGTTGTCGCCTGTGAGTTGGTCGTCGTAAGCCGAGCCCGTGACGTTCTCGATCCCATGGAGGCGGTCGTCGCCCTCGCCGCTCGCCGACTTGTTGGCGAGGTTGACGTCGACCGCGGAGTCGGCGTCGTCGTATGTCACGGTATCGACGCCCTCCCCGCCCACGATGAAGTCGTCGCCTTCGCCACCCGAGAGCAGATCGTCACCATCGCCGCCGGCGACGATGTCGTCGCCGGCGCCGCCCGAGACGCGGTCATCGCCATCGCCACCGTCGAGGTAGTCGTTTCCTCCAGCGCCGAACAGCTCGTCGTCGCCGCCCATGCCTTGAGCGATCTCGCCACTGTCTCCGCCGTGGTAGACGTCGTCGCCGGCGGTCGGGCCCGCGATCGCGTCGCCCGTGTCGGCATCGGCCCATGTGCCCGAGAGGAGGATGCGCTCCTCGAGTGACTCGCCGCGCAGCCTGGGCCGCTGCTTCCGCTTCGAGGATCGCTTCGAGGGTTGGTCGTCGGGTGTACGGGCCTTTCGATTACTCACGTATGGGAGATCGGGATTCTCACCGCCGGTTGACAGGTAATAACGCGCAAGCGGGACACGCAAGAACGTGCGGGGGTTCGCGTCGTAACGGTTGTCACACCTGTTGCGGGCTTGAAGGCCCGTGCGACGGACGCCGTCTGTCCCACGGGCGGTCCGGGAATCTCGCGAGCCCCCTCGACGGGTATCAAGCCCATCTTGGTCGCGACATCCAGATCTCGGGGATTCCGTGTCGTCATCGCGGGGCGTCTCTCGCGTCGTGGGGTAGGGCCCCACGCGGAGGCCAAGCCCGGCGGGGCTGGAAGCGGCCCCTGCTCATTGAGAGAGACGGCGCGATGACCACACTGACCCGAACCCGAGCCAACCGAGCCCCCGCCCGCGTCCACCTGGGCACCCGCGAGCGGTGGCACCACCCGTCCCGCTTATACTCACCCCCCATGGATGAGCGGCCTGTGCAACGTGAGCCAGCCGGCCAAGACCCGGGCGATGTCACGATGCTGCTCCGCTCGGTGGCGTCGGGCGAGGCCCAGGGGATGGACCGGTTGCTCGAGGCCATCTACGACGACCTCCGCAGGCTCGCGGCGGCCCACCTGCGCGAGGAGCGGGCCGACCACACTTTCCAGCCCACGGCTCTGGTCAATGAGGCGTACCTCCGCCTCGTGAGCCAGCACAGCGCGCAGTGGAACGACAGGAAGCACTTCTTCGCCTTCGCCTCGCAGGTGCTCAGGCGGATCCTGATTGATCACGCGCGGGCCCGCAACGCGGAGAAGCGTGGTGGCGGCGGCGTCCGCGTCCAGCTCGAACCCGAGAGCATCGGGGGCGAGGGGCGCGAGATCGACCTCGTCGAGCTCGACGATGCGCTCGTCGAGCTTGCGAAGGTGAGCGAGCGCCAGGCGAAGGTCGTCGAGATGCGGTTCTTTGGCGGGTGCACGCTCGAGGAGATCGCGGAGGTGCTCGGCGTGGGGCGTCGCACGGTGGATCGCGACTGGACCGCGGCGAAGGCGTGGCTCTTCGTGCGCCTCGCGGCGCAAGCGGACTAAGCGCTATGCCCGATCACCCCGACACGGAGCTGCACGCCGCGTTCATGCGGGCGCTCGACCTCGACCGTTCCGAGCGGGAGGAGTTCGTCAGTGGCCTCGACGACGCGACGGTGCGCACGTCGCTCCGCGGGTTGCTCCAGGCGGCCGACGCCACTGATACCTTCCTCGAGACGCCCATCCTGCACGCGGTGACCCGCCCCGAGCGCCCGGAGCCCGGCCCGTCGTCGCTGCCGAGCATCCCGGGGTTCGAGGTGCTCGGGCGGCTTGCCTCGGGTGGGATGGCGACTGTCTACACAGCGCGCCAGCTGTCGCCGCGTCGCGAGGTCGCGGTCAAGGTAATCCACGACCACCTCGCGCAGACGAGCGCCTCGCGGCGGTTTCTGTTCGAGAGCGAGCTGCTGGCCACGCTCCGCCACCCGGGGATCGCCCAGGTGTTCAGCGCGGGCACCACATCGGCTCCCGACGGGCGCGAGCTCCCCTACTTTGTGATGGAGCTCATCCACGAGGCACGCCCTATCTCGCAGTACTGCCAGGAGGCGGCGCTCTCGCAGGCGGAGGTGCTCGACTTGTTTCTGCGCGTGTGCGACGCGGTCGGGTTTGGGCACCAGCGGGGCGTCATCCATCGCGACCTCAAGCCGTCCAACGTGCTGATCGACCAGGACGGGTCGCCCAAGCTGATCGATTTCGGCATCGCGCGATCCCTCGAGGCGGCCGATAGCGACCGCGTCACGCTTGATGTCGACCGCACCCGCCTGATCGGCACGCTCAATTACATGAGCCCCGAGCAGTGCGAGTCGACCGACAAGGTCGACACGCGGAGCGATGTCTACGCGCTGGGTGTAATGCTCTTCGAGCTGCTGACCGGCCAGCTGCCGCACGACCTGCGCGGGCTGCCCCTCCCCGAAGCGGTGCGGAGGAAGCAGCAGGTCGAGCCGCGCCCCGCGTCGGCGGTGACCCCGCGCGTCGATGCGGACCTGACGAGCATCCTTGCGATGTCGCTCGAGATCGACCCGGATCGTCGGTACAGGGCGGCCGATGCGCTCGCCGACGACGTGCGCCGGTACCTGAAGGGCGAGCCCGTGCGGGCCCGCGAGCTCACGACGACCTACCAATTGCGGAAGCTCGCGGCGCGGCACCGGACCGCGGTCGTGACCGCGGGGTGCTTCGTGCTGACGCTCATGGGCGGCATCGTGGCGACGACCTGGTTCGCCCTCGCGGCGACGCGGGCCGAGCACGATGCGGTCGAACGCCAGGGCGAGCTCGAGCAAGTCGTCCAATTCCAGCGCGCCCAGCTCGAAGCGATCGACGTGGCGGCGATGGGGGCTTCGATCCGGCAGGCGCTGGTCGGCCGGGGGCTCGTGATCGATGACATCAACTTTACGAACCTCGCGGCCGACGTGCTCGAGGAGAGCCTGCTCGCGCCCACGCACGCGGCGATCAACGCCCAGTTCGCCGACCGCCCCGTCCTGCACGCAGAAATGCTCTACGTCTTCGCGGAGACCATGAACAAGCTCGGCACGCCGCGGCGCGCCGAGGAGATGGTCTCTCAGGCGTACGACCTCCGCTCGCAGACGCTGGGCCCGGACCACCCCGACACGCTCAGCGCAGCGCTCGCGCTGGGAGCGATGCTCAACACCCTGGGGCGGTACGACGACGCGATCGAGGTCCTGAGCGAGACGCACGCGCGCCTGGTCGAATCGAGTGGGGAGCTCGACCTGTCGACGCTCCGAGCGCTCAACGCGCTCGGGAACGCGTACGAGAACGCGGGTCGGTTCCGCGAGGCGGAGGATGCGCGCCTGCGGACGCTGGAAGGGCTCCGCGCGACGGTCGGGCCCGATCATGACCTCGCGCTCGTCGCGCTGAACAACCTGGGCGTGCTCCGCGCGGTGCAGGGGAATCTGGCGGGCGCCGAGGCGGCGTGGCGCGAACTGCTCGAGCGGAGGGAGCGGATCGGCGGGCCCGACAGCGATCAGTACCTCGCGGTACTCAACAACATCGGGCTGCTCCTCGCGGAGCAAGGCGATCTGGAAGAGTCAGCGGAGGTCCTCGAACGGGTGCTTGTGGGGTACCGCAAGCGCTTCGGTGATACGCACCCGAAGACCCTCTCCGCGCTTGTCGGGCTCGGCGGTGTCTACGAGGAGATGGGCGAGTTCGAGAGTGCGCTGGCGTACTACGTCGCGGGCTACGAGGGGCGGCTCGAGCGGCTGGGCCCCGATGACCCACGGACCGTGATGGTGCGCACGCACCATGCGGCCTTGCTCGTCCGGATGGGGCGCGCTGAGGAGAGCATCCCCGTGCTGAGTGAGGTCCTCGCGTGGCAGCGCGAGCACATCGGCGAGCGGAACGGGCAGACGCTGTACACGCGGTACAGCCTGGCGCGGGCCCACCGCGCACTCGCCCACCCGGAGCGCGCCGTCGCGCTCCTCGAGGAGGCGGTCGGGTTCGCCGCCTCGGATGCGGCCGCCGCGAACTGCATGATTGAGCTCGCATCGGTCTACGAGGACCTTGGGCGTCTGGACGACGCGCGGGAGACGCTCGAGCGGGTTGTGCGGGCGCTGGCATCAAGCCGGGGCGAGGACTCGGAGCTCACGCGTGAGGCGCAAGCCAGGCTCGATGCGCTGCCCGGTCCGCCGGCGCCCCAATAGAGATCGCGCCCGCGCGGGGTCACCGCGCGGGCGGCGAGGCGAGTGCGGGGCGGGCCCGGTCCGCGGCCGTCCGCGTGTCCCAGATGCACACGGTGTGGTCCCCCGATGCGGTCGCGATCTGCGCGCCGTCGGGGCTGAACGCGACATCGAAGATGTACGCGGTGTGTGCGCGCAGCTCGGCGACCACCTCGAGCGGCTCTATGGTCCAAAGGCGGAGCACGCCGTCCTGCGATCCAGTCGCGATGCGGGAGCCATCGGGGCACATCGCGACCGCGTGGATGACCGGTCCGGTCTGATCGCTCGACGCGATGATGCGCGATGTCTGCGGCTCGACGAGTGTCAGCGCCCCCCGGCTGTCCGCGATGACGAGGGCGGAGTCGTCGGGCGCGAAGCAGACAGTCGACGGGCGGGCGGGCAGCTCGACCTGGCCCAGCTCCTCACCCATGGAGCGGATGGACACGCCCGATCGCTCGTCGCCGCCCACGCGCGTCACGATGAACTGCTTGGAATGGCTCGTCGCGACGAAGCGCTCCTCGAGGAGGAAGCTGGCGCCGCCGCGGAGGACGCGCGGGAGCACATCCGCCGCCTCGCGAAGCCTCATGCCCGCACCGCCCCTAAACCGCCCGGCGTCGGGGACGGGGGACGTCCTGAGGGTGGTCATGTCGACGCGCTGCGCCGGCGGCATGGTGACGAGGGCGCCGTCTTCATCGAAGCCCGCGGCGAGGGGGCGTTGGCCGACCCTCGCTTCGCCCTTGGGTTCGAAAGTATGCCCATCCCAGAGGTGGACACCGCCCGCGTAGTCGATCGTTGCAAGCGTGTCGCCTGCCGGGGAGAAGCACACGTGATAGACGTAGGTCTCGTGTCCCGTGAGTCGCGTGAAGCCGGATGGGGCGCACGCCAACAGGTGGGCCGCGTCGGAGTGGTCCACGACGACAAGGTGGGTGTCATCGGGCGTGAACACCATCCGCCCGACGACGCCCTTTGACCCGCGCAGCACGGGGGCGGCGATGAGCGCCGCCCATGTCTGGGTGTCCCACACGATCACCTGACGGCTCGTGCGCGTGGCGAGCAGTCGCCCGTCGTTGCTGAAGCTGACTTCCTCGATGGGCCCGCGCCCGTGGCCCCCCAGTTCACGCAGTAGCGTCAGGTCGTCGGCACTGCGGATGGTCACCGCGGGCCCTTCGCCAACGAGCGCGATGACCTCTCCGTTGGACGCCATCCATTCCTCGTCGCCCTCAAAGGTCGTATGGGCGATCACGCCCCCGCCGTGAAGGTCGAGCACGCTCAACTCGCACACCAGAGACCGCCCGAAGTTGCGACGGAAGACGGTCAGGCGATCGGCATTGAGCGCAACAGACCTGAGGGAGCGCACCCCCTTGTCACGGAGCACCAACGATCCGTCGAAGCTGTAGACCAGCGCCTCAGTTCGTGTCTTGCCCTCGCCCTGACTCATGACGGCGATGCGCCTGCGTTCCGGATCGAGGGCGGAGCGGTTGTTTGAGGGGGGGAGCGAGACTCGCGCCACGACCTGCCCGGTGTCTGCATCGCACTCGATCAGGCCCGTGTCGTCGAGGTCGATGAACGTGCGCCCGCTGGGGGTCATGGCCCGCGCGAGGAGGCCCTCGGGCGGCGCCTCGATCACCCCGCTCTTGCGCACGCGGGTGGGCGGCTCGAAGGGGGGCACGCCGAGCCAGCGTGCGAGTTGCTCGGTGTCGCCGGGCGGCGCGGTGGCGACGGTGCTTGTCGCGCGCGCGTTGAGGTGGCGCCACTCCCACCCTCGGTGCTTGGCCGGTGCGCTCTCGAGGTGCCTTTGGGCGGCGGTGATGTCGCCCAGTTCGATCGCGTAGGCGGCGGCGGCGATCGCGTTCTTGTAGGCGCGCACGTCCGCCGCTTCGCGCTGGATGTCCGCCTGCCTGCGCTGTGATGAGGCGTAGACCGCAAGGGTCGTCGACACGACGGTCCCCGCTGCGAGGGTGGCGAGCGCGAGGAGCACGCCCGTCACCAGCGCCTTGTTGCGCTTCGCGAACTTGCGGACGCGGTACATGGCGCTGGGTGGGTGGGCGGAGATGGGCTCGCCCGCGATGCAGCGCCTGATGTCCGAGGCCATCTCACCGGCGGACTGGTACCGGCGCGCAGGGTCTTTCTCGAGCGCGGTGAGCAGGATGGTCTCGATGTCACCCCGCAGTGAAGCGTCGATCGTCGAGGGGCGTGCCGGCGGGAGGTCCGCGATGGCGCGGAACGCCCCGGCGAGCGTGGCATCGGCGAGGTCGTGCGGGAGCCGCCCGGTCAGGACCTCATAGGCGAGCGCGCCCAGCGCGTAGATGTCGGTGCGCAGGTCGACGTCCCCGGCCTGCCCCGCGACCTGCTCGGGGCTCATGTAGCCGAGCGTGCCCAGCGCGATGCCCGTCGCGGTTGCGCCTAGGGAATGCTGAGCGGTGGTGCCCATAGCGCGGGCGATGCCGAAGTCGAGCACCTTGGGGACGCCATCGGTGTTGACCAGGACGTTCGCGGGCTTGATGTCGCGATGGATGACGCCCTTGTGGTGGGCGTGTTGCACCGCATCACCCACGCGCGCGATGAGGTCGAGCCGGTCGTTGACCGAGAGGTTGTGCTCGCGCGCGTAGTCGGAGATCGACAGGCCCTCGATCAGTTCCATCGCGTAGAAGGGCTGCTCCGCGCCCGCGATGGTGAGCGTCCCAGCGTCGTGGATCTGGGCGATGCACGGGTGAGAGAGGCGGCCCAGGAGTTCGATCTCGCGCCGGAACCGGATGAACGCCAACTCGCCCATCGCCGTGATCGAGATGAGCTTGATCGCGACGGTCCGTTTCGGTTGGTCCTGCTCGGCTTCGTAGACGACGCCCATGCCGCCCCGCCCGATGACGCGCATGAGGCGGTAACGCCCCGCATCGATGGGTTCGTCGAGGTCGCAGGTCGAGGGACCGAGGTGGCGCACGAGGTCGAGCCCCACGCCCACGGGCTCGTCACCATCCGGGTCGCCCGCTCGTGCATCTTCGACGAGCAACGCCTCGACCTCCGCGCGGACCGCCGGCTCGCCCCGGCACTCCTCCGAGAGGAAGGCGCTGCGCGCCTCGGCCGGGAGGTCGAGGGCGGTGCGGAGCAGCTCGAACACGCGCTCGGGGGTGGACGTCGTCATGGCGCCGCCTCGGGCTCGAGGCGGACGCGGAGCCAGGCTCGGGCCGCGCGCCAGTCGAGTTCTACCGTGCGCCTCGACACCCCCAGGACCGTCGCGGCCTCGTCGATCGTGAGGCCCGCGAGGTATCGGAGTTCGACGACCCGCGCGTAGCGCTCGTTGAAGCGGGCGAGTTCGTCGAGCGTGTCCTCGAGCTCGATCGGGTCCACGACGGCCGCCGCGTCGCCTGTTGGGTCCTCGGCGAGGGTGAGGTTCGTCATCGCGCCGCCGCGTTTGAGCGCACGCTTGGCACGGGCGTGGTCGGTGAGGACCTGGCGCATGGCGCGGGCGGCGAGGGCCATGAAGTGGTGGCGGTCGTTCCACTTGCCGCTCGCGGTTGAGCCGAGCTTCAGGTAGACCTCATTGACGAGCGCGGTGGGCTGGAGGGTGTGGCCGGCGGGCTGGTCGGAGAACAGGGCGCCCGCGAGGGCGCGGAGTTCGGAATAGACGGTGGGCGCCAGCGCCTCCGCGGCGGCGCGATCGCCGGGCTCGACGCTCGAACAGAACGCCGACAGGTGTGTCGGTTCAGGGGTGCCCACCGACTGAAGATACCACCCGGAAACGCCAAGGCGAACCCGGCAACGCGGTTCGGCGAGGCCCCGCGGGGTTATCGGTGGGGCGTCGATGGATTTTCCTTGCGCACCCCTTGGCCCGTTCCCGTTTGGAGGGATGGGAAGGGTCCCCCGGCGGAGCGAGGCCCCACCCGGCGAACGAAGGAGAGCACGATGCACGCACGAGAGACGTTCCTTGGCTTGGCCCTCGCGGCCACAATCGGGCTGGCCACGGCCGCCCACACGCTGGGTGGGGAGACTCCCACCGGCAGCGTCTTTACCTATCAGGGGCTGCTGACGAGCGGGGGCGAGGCGCTTGATGGCGCGGTCGACCTCCGGTTCCGCCTGTTCGACGCGGATGTCGCGGGCGGTCAGGTCGGGCCCGAACTCGAAGCGCTCGGCGTGGGGGTGAGCGATGGGCTCCTGACCATCGACCTTGACTTCGGCAGCGTCTTCATGGGCGACGACCGTTGGCTCGAGATCGACGTCCGCGACGCGGGCGTGGGTGAGTACAACACGCTCGCGCCGCGCCAGCCGGTGCGTCCGGCGCCCGTGGCGCTGTTTGCGCTCGACGGGCTCAATTCACCCTGGATGAACTCGGGGTCCGACATCTTCTTTGATGGTGGGCACGTCGGGATCGGCACCGGCTCCCCGGCCACCGTGCTCAACACCCTGTCTGATCAGGACTTCGGCGGCATCACGATCCAGCGCGCCGACAACGCCCTGCACAACGGGCTGCTCTTCCGCAACTCCGGGGTCAACTACACCTGGTCGCTGATGAGCTCAGACTCGAGCACCCCGGACCTGATCCTGTTCGGCGGGGCCAACGACGCCGACCCCGCCCTGCTCCCCGAGCGGGTCCGCTTTACGACCGGGGGGGCGATCGGCATCGGCACGTCGTCGCCCAAGACACCCATCTCGTTCCTGGTGAACGGCGCCGCCAGTCAGGTCGGCATCACCCAGAACAGCGTGCAGGGCGCGAACAGCTTCGAGTTCACCACGGAGGACGAGAACGGCGACGCCACGACTCGGATGTCGCTCGGCGGCGGCGGCGATGCCGCCTTCCTCCGTGTCTTCAACGGCAACGCGGGAGCGGAGACACCGCTCATCGTAACCAATGGGACCGGCGTGGGCATCGGGACCAACCACACCGCCTCCACCGAGAAGCTCTATGTCCGCACAGATGAGGACATCCGCGCCATCCGCGCCAACAACTTCCTCGAGGGCGGCACGGGCGTGTTCGGCACCGCTAACGCCAGCACCGGCAGCGGCATCGGCGGCGAGTTCCGCTCGGACGCCAGCAACGGCTCCGGCGTGTTCGGGCTCGCCAACTCGGCCACGGGCATCAACTACGGCGTGCGCGGCGAGACCGACAGCCCCGCGGGCTACGGCGTGTGGGGCCAGGCCAACGCCGATGGCGGCACCGGCGTCTATGGCGATGCCAACTCGGGCAGCGACTTCGGTGTGTTCTCGAACGGCCGACTCGGCGCGACGGGCACCAAGTCGTTCATGATCGACCACCCGCTCGACCCGGAGAACTGGGTCCTCTACCACTACTCGTCGGAGAGCCCCGAGCCGCTCAACGTGTACACGGGGACGGTCGTGCTCGGTGCTTCGGGCAGCGCGTGGGTCGCGCTGCCGGATTACTTCGCCGAGATCAACGCCGACCCGCGCTACCAGCTCACCGCGATCGGTGCACCGGCGCCGAACCTGCACATCGGGCAGCGCGTTGAGGGCAACACCTTCCTGATCGCTGGCGGCAGCGCTGGGCTTGAGGTGTCGTGGGAGGTCACGGCGCGGCGCAACGACCTGTTTGTGAAGACCAACGGCGCGCCGATGGAGCGCGAGAAGGTCGGGCGTGACCGCGGGCGGTTCCTCCGCCCCGACCTGTACGGGCTCGGTGACGAGTTCGCGATCCACTCCGCGCCTGACACGACCAGCACCGGTCACTAACCACCAGCGCACCACGAGGAGACCACACGATGTCTACCACCACGCGATCCATTGAAGCGCTGGCGGGCTTCTCCCTTGCTGCTGCTCTGGTGATGACTGGCGCATCCCAGGGCGGCAGCGGGCGGCACACGCTCGACCGTTCGTTCGTGCCCGAAACCCGGTACAGCGTCGAGCGGCGCGAGGCCCAGCAGCGGAGGCAGGAGCTGCGCGACTCACTCGAGTGGGCGTCGCTCGGCGACCAGTTCAAGGCCAACCTGTGGGACCAGGCGGTCGGCCCAGACCAGATCGACGCCGAGGGCAACCTGCTCGTCGAGTTCCTCTGGAGCTCCACGACGGGCCAGTTCTTCCCCCAGGACATCGACCTCAACGTCGAGGGCGACCTCATCCTGGCCGGTGGCGAGACCGAGTTCAGCAGTTCGGGCAACCCCAAGGTCCGCCGCCTCGATGGCACCAAGAACACGGGCGGCGGCCTCTCCAAGTGGACGGACACCTGGGAGGAGATCACCGGCAACGCCGTGGCGTCCGCGGTGGACCTCGATGGCAACGCGTACGTCCTGGTCAACGGCGGCAGCGGAGAGCGCTTCCTCGTGAAGTACCGAGACAATGGAGCGCGCATCTGGGAGAAGCAGTTCCCGCTCCAGGACTTCCCGAAGGATGTCGAGGTCGATCCCGAGGGAACGGTCTACGTCTGCGGCGGTGTGGCGGGTGGATTGTCTGAGCAGCCGTTCGTCGAGCGGATCGACCCGGTGCAGGGGCAGACCTACTGGCGCGTGGACTACACCGACTTCGGCGTCGCCGAAGACGTCGCGACCGACCGCAACGGGCGCGTGTACGTCGCCCGCTGGCAGAACGACGAGGAGATGGACTTCGACGTCGGCGCCGACCTCGCCATCGCCCGCCTCGACGCCTTCACGGGCGAGATCATCTGGGAGCACTCGGCGCCGACGCCGACGACCGACAAGCCCTCCGCGCTCGAGATCGACTTCGAGGGCTGCCCCATCGTCACGGGCGGCGGCTTCGTCGAGGGCGGCGGCGGGACTGTGTTCTCCTACACGATCAAGGTCTCGCCGAGTGGCATCCCCCAGTGGGCCAACGTAGACGATGGCGACAGCCGCGACCTCGCGATCGACGCGGTCGGCAATACGTATGTCGTGGGGTCTGCAGAGAGTTTCAACGCCGGTTTCAAGATCCTGAAGTACACACCAGACGGCGCCCTCGAATGGGAACTCAAGGGGACGCAGGACAACGAACTCATCGCCGTCGCGCTCGACCGCCTGGGCAACCCCTACGCCATCGGTGTCAACGGCGGCAAGCTCCGCACCAAGAAGTACAACAAGGAAGACACCGACCGCGACGGCTTCGGCGAAGAGGTCTGGACCGCGACGGAGGACCTGAACTCCCCCACCGCCCGCGGCATCATCGTTGATGCCGGTGGCAACGTGTACTCGATCGCCACCGCGGACGACGACGGCGTCACGATCAAGTACGCCCAGCCGTTCGAGTCGGTCCCGCAGGTCGCCGTCGACAACCCCGTGCTCCAGATCGAGAACACGAGCATCTGGCACCCCTCGCTGCCCACGCTCGAGTACCAGGAGGTGTTCTTCAACCAAAGCTGGGACATCGACCCCAACCTGAGCACGGGATTCAACATCGATGGCGTCGGCGAGTTCGGCGGCGATGTGGAGCTCGACACCGACGGCTCGGCGAGCATCGGCTTCCGCGCCTTCGCCACGCTTGGCAGCGCCGATGCGACCTACCCGGGCGAGGTCACGATCATCGCCCCCGGCTCCGAGGAGCTGTTCGCGGGCTTCAACTTCCCGATCTTCTTCAACTGGGAACCCGACGAGGGGGCCGCGGCGCTCATCGCCAACGGCGTGCCCCAGCTCAACGCGGGCCTGACGGGCAAGCTCGACGCCAAGCTCAAGGCGGGCGTCGAGGTCGTGGCGGCGGACAGCGAAGTCATCGACATCACCCTCGTGAACGGCAACATCGACGCGGGCGCCAACGACCAGTTCATCCCCGACCTCAATCTGGGCGACATGCTCGGGATCGCTCAGCCGGGCGACTGGTTCGACTATGGCGATGACGACAACTTCGTCACCGCGAGCATCAAGTACCCCGAGCTCGCGCCCGAGGGCGGGCTGTCGAACGATGGCTTCTCGCTCAAGTCGAGCGTCGAGGAGCTGTTCATCACGATGCGCGCCAACGTGACCAACATCATGTCGACGACGCTCTTCTCGACGCCGACGATCATCTCGAAGGACTTCGAGGACGGGAACAGCGTGGCGACCGTGTCGGGCGCGGCCGAGCTCCGCGCGCTGCAGGCGTTCGTGCGTGGTGATTTCTTCGCGACGCAGGACCTCGAGATCGAGATGCGACCCTACGTCGACCTCGAGCTCTCCGATGGGCTTCAGTCCCGCCGCGTGTACCTGGATACGGGCGAGTGCGAACTGCTCTCGGGCGGCGAGCCTAACGGCGAGCCCTGCCCGTGCGAGGGCCTCGGTGGCGACCCCTGTGCCGGCAACCCGCTCAGCCTGCTCTGCGTCTGCCTCACCCTGCCCGACGATGGCAACCTGCACATCGACCCGACCTACGGCGTCGAGGCGACCTTCTTCAACGACACGGGCTTCATCGCCACGGGCACCGTCGGGTGGGAGACCATGAACTTCGAGTGCGGCGTCGGCGCGGACGTGAAGATCGTGGGCGATGTTGACATCTTCGGGTTCGACAACTGCTACGGGCCCTGCCCGGAGAAGGAGATCGCGGCGATCGCCGACCCCGACGTGTACTCCGACTCGTGGTCCCTCGACTTCCCTGAGGTCAAGCTGGCGCGCCTGCGCCTCGTGGGCGACACGGACACGCTGCCCGAGCTGTCGGGCGCGAGCCGGGGCTCGGTGCGGGCGATCCTCTACGACCAGACGAGCCCATCGGTGGGCGAATTCAACGTCCAGGTCAACGACACGGCGCGCACCGTCCTCTACGGCACGAAGCTCTTCGACTCGGACATCGACGTGCGCATCTCGCACTACGGCACGGTCGAGAGCATCCCCGTGACGCACATCAACGACAACACGCTCCTCGTCGAGATCCCGAAGCGCTACTTCCTGTTCCCGGGTGTGGCCCGCCTCTGGGTCAACACGAGCGAGGGCTCATCCAACACGGTCGACATCCCGATCGAGTACCCCCGCCCGAACCTCGAAACGGTCAACCCGAACCTGTGGGCCGCTGACCCCGAACTCGCGACGATTCCCGTCGCGGTGATCGACGGGCTCACGCCCGCGGGCTTCGACTCCTTCATCGCCCGGCGCGACTACTGGATCGTGCTCCGCGACCAGCTCTGGAACAACACGACCGCGGACGGGCTCAGCGCTACCCAGGCCTTCCCCGATTTCGACTTCAACCAGAAGCCCGCCTTCCCAGCGGTCCGCTTCGATGGGGTCGCGCTCGCACGCTTCGAGCAGCCCATCGACAACGGCATCCACAACGTGCGCCTGCCCGTGAGCCTGTACGACGAGCCCAACGTCATCGACGTCGTGCTCTGCAATCCAGGGCCCGGCGGTGGCGCGAGCCCCGTGAAGCAACTCAACATCGCGGCCCCGATCCCCGTGGTGCAGGGCCTTGACCCTGAGATGATCACGCCAGGCTCGGGCGACTTCGAGCTGTTCGTGTACGGCCCGGCGAACGTCCCGACTTTCTCGGGCTACGAGGAGCCGAAGTTCGGCAACTTCACCGCCGCATCCGAGGTGATCGTCGATGGGCAGGCGGTCCAGACGCAGTTCGTCAACTCGAGCCAGCTGATCGCGAAGGTGCCCGGCACGCTCGTGGCCGACGCGGGGCAGCTGACCGTGTCGGTGTTCACGCCCGACAACGGCAGCGTCTACTTCGAGGAGCTCTGGATCGACGGCGAGAGCGAGCCCTTCTTCCAGGGTCTCGTCGCGAGCGGCGGCACCTCGAACGGTCTGGTCCTCGAGGTCGGCTGGGACGACCCGGTCATCACGGGCACGACCGTCGACGAGGTGGAGGTCGGCTCCGCGGCGTTCGATGGTGTGCCCGAGTACAACCTGAGCCTGATCGGCGAGAACTTCGCGCCCGGATGCATTGTGCTGATCGACGGAGAAGAACGCGAGACGCTGCGCGAGGGCGACAACCTGGTGCGTGTCAAGCTGCTGCCCGTTGATGTGAGCTATGTGCGGACCGCGGAGGTTGTCGTGCTCAACCCGTCACCGGACCTCGCGGTGTCGGACCCGATGATGTTCCAGGTCGTTCCCAAGGAGGAAGAGTGATGAGAGCGGTTCAGAAGCGTCGCGTGGCTTGGTATTGCTTGCCGGTCCTCTCCCTTGTGCCGATCGCGGCTGCGTCCGCGGGCGGGGGTGCGCTGAGCATCGAGTGGTCTTCGATCGACGCCGGCGGCGGCGTGTCGAGCGGTGGCGGGTTCGTCCTGGCGGGCTCGCTGGGCCAGCACGATGCGGGCCCGATGAGTGCGAGCGGGTTCGAGGTCGCGGGCGGGTTCTGGCCCGGCGCAGCGCCGACGTCCACGCCGGCCCCGTGCCCGGGAGACCTCAACGGGGACCTGTCGGTCGACTCGCAGGACCTGAACGTGCTGCTCGGCGCCTTCGCGTCGTCCGGCGCGGGGGACCTGGACGACGATGGCGACACGGACTCGAGCGACCTGAACATCCTGCTGGGCGCCTTCGGTTCGAACTGCCCCTGAGTGACCCGGAGTGACCCCGCCTCGGGCTGCTTTGCCTGCTCTCGAGGCGGGGCAGTTCGCGCGCACCGCTGCCGGTCGCAAGGTGCGCAGCAAGGTGCGGCGAGTCCCCGATCGCGGGCCTCGCCCGCGCGTCCGCGGCTATCGCCCGTCGCGGGATGGAAATGAGTCAGGTCAGCTGTTCAACGCGTGGCCGGCGCGCCTGGTGGTGGCTCCGTCCGAACAGGTGGTTCGCGTCTTCGAGGATGAGATAGAGGCAAGGCACGAGCAGGAGGATGATGGCGGTCGTGAAGACGATCCCGAAGCCGAGCGAGATCGCCATCGGCACGATGTATTGCGCCTGGAGCGACTTCTCCATGATGATGGGGGCGAGCCCGAAGAACGTGGTCGCGGTCGTCAGGAAGATCGGGCGGAACCGACGCACACCCGCCCGCAGGATCGCGTCGAAGGCGCTGTGGTCGCCACGGTTCTTGTTCGCGTAGTCGATCATGATGAGCGAATCGTTGACGACGACGCCGGACAACGCGATGACACCCATCAGGCTGATGAGTGAGAGGTCGAACCCAAGGAGGATGTGGCCGAGCACGGCCCCCACGATCCCGAACGGGATCGCCGCCAGGACAAGCAGGGGCTGCAGGTAGTCGCGGAAGGCGATCGCGAGAAGGGCGTAGATAGCGAGCAGCGCCAGGGCGAAGCCACCCCATAGCTGCGTGGTCGCTTCACGCATCTCCGCATCGCTGCCCTCGAAGGTCCACGTGAGGCCCAGGTAGTCGCCCCGGAGCGCCGGGAGCACGTCCTGCTCGAGCGCTGTGATCACCTGGCCCGTGGCGCGTTTGGGCTCGACATCGCACGAGACATTGACGATCCGCCGCCCATCGCGCCTGCTGATGCTGGTGAACGCCTCGCCACGCTGGACCTCAGCAACATCAAGAAGGGGCACCTCCGCACCCGAGGGCGTCCGGATGACGAGGTCCTCGAGGTGGTACATCGCCTCCCGCTCGTCCTCGGGCAGCTTGACGCGGACCTCGATCTCGTTGGTGCCGCGGAGCAGCCGGAGGGCGAGCGAGCCATAGAACGCGCCGCGGAGCTGTGCGCCGACCTCCGCGGGGGTCAGCCCGAGCGCCCTGCCCTCGGGGAGCAGGCGGAAGTCGAGCTGCGTCTTGCCCTTGTTGTAATCGTCGCTCACGTCCCGCGTGTTCGAGAACGCGTCGAGTTTGGCCACCAGGTCGTTCGCCGCACGCTCGAGCACGTTGATGTCGCTGTGACTCACGTCGATGCTGATGTCCTGGCGGTGCCCGCCCGGGCCCCGCTCGGCCTCGAACGTGATCTGGTCCACACCCGGGAGGTCCCCGATCGAGTCGCGCCACAGCGCGATGACCTCGCCAGCGGTCATGTCGCGCTCGTCGGGCGGTCGCATCACGATCTCGACGTCGATGAAGTTGCCTCGCCGGACGTTCGTCTTCACCCCCTCCGCGACGCGATCGAGTCTGTGCTCCTCGAACATGAGGAGGGTCGCGTTCGTGACAAGCTCGGCGATGTGGGCCGCCTGGTCGGGCGTCGTCCCGACGGGCAGCCTCACGCCCGCCTCGATCTCGTCGGCCGACACCTCGGGCATGAGGATCATGCCCATGTGCGCACTCAGGCTGTAGCTCCCCACCACGGTGAACAACGCGAGCGCGGCGGCGAGCGTGACGTAGCGGAAGCTCAGCGCGATGCGGAGGACGGGCCGGTACAACGTGGCGACGCACCACTCAAAGCCGTTCGCGAACGCCCGCTGGGCGCGGTGGAGCCACGCCCGCGGGCCACGCCGGGCGGTGTGCTCCTTCACGTGCGCGAGGTGGGCGGGCAGGATGAACAGCGCTTCGAGCAGAGAGACCGCGAGCACGATGATCACCACAATCGGGAGGGGCCGCCAGAACTTGCCCGTCTCGCCCGGGATGAACATGAGCGGCACGAACGCGACGATGTTCGTCAGAATGCTGAAGGTGACGGGCCCGCTCATGTCGCGTGCGCCGCGGATCGCGGCGCGCAGGGGCGCATCGCCCTCCTGGCGGTACTGGTAGACGTTCTCGCCCACGACCACCGCGTCATCGACCACGATGCCAAGCACGATCAGGAACCCGAACAACGAGATCATGTTGATGCTCAGCCCCGCCATGGGCATGAAGAGGACGCCGCCGATGAACGAGATGGTCATCCCCATCATCACCCAGAACGCGAGGCGCAGTTCGAGGAACAGGGCGAGAATCCCCAGCACGATGGCGACCGCGATCAGGCCGTTCTCCGTGACAAGCGCAAGCCGCCTGCGGAAGTCCTCGGCGTTGTTGTTGTCGATCCGCCAGGTCACGCCCGGAGGAAAGCCGGCCTCTGCGACCGCCATCGTCTCCTCGACCGCCTCGGCGACGTCCGCCGGCGACTGCGAGCCCACGCGGTAGACCTCGAGCTCGACCGCGGGCCGGCGGTTGAACTGCGAATGGAAGTTGCCCTCCTCGAACCCGTCGCGGATCGACGCGATGTCGCCAAGCCTCACCACCGCCCCGCGGTCGCTCGCAACGACCTCGATCTCCGCGAACTGTTCCGCCCACTGCCTGCGCGCCTTGACCCGGAGGAGGATCTCGCCGGCGCTCGTCTGCACGGCGCCCGCGGCGACGTCCTCGCTCGACGACTCGATGAGCCGCGCGATGTCCGCGAGCGTCAGGCCATACTCGCGCAGGTGGTCGCGTGGGACCTCGACATGGGTGATGTAGTCGGGGACCCTGCTCAACTCGACCTGCGTGATGTTGGGGTTGGACAGCAACTGGTCACGCAGGCGCTCGGCGAGCTGGCGCAATGTCCAGGTGTCGACGGGCCCGAAGACCACCACGGACATGACTTCGCGCTGCCTCGACTGCAGGCTGACGTCCGGTTGCTCGATGTCGTCGGGGAAGGTGCGGACCCGGCTGACCGCCTGGTCGATGTCCTGGAACGCCTTCATCCGGTCGATGCCGGTCACGAGTTCGACGCTGACCGTGCCGCTGCCCTCGCGCGCCGTTGAAGTGACCTCGCGGATTCCCTCGACGCCGCGCACCGCTTCCTCGACTGGTCGCAGGATGCCCTGCTCGACCTCCTCGGGCGCGGCTCCCGGGTAGCCGACAGAGACCTCGACCACGTCGAGTTGGAACTCGGGGAACACTTCCTTCTGGATGTTCAGAATCGACCACACGCCGCCGAGCAGGAGCATCACCATCGCCAGGTTCGCGGCGATCGGGTTCTGCGCCATCCACGCGATCGGGCCCCGGAAGCGGGCGTCGCCGTCGGATTGAGCGCTGCTCATGGTCCGACTCCCGTCGGCCCTGCGTTGACCCCGTCGAGGGCGTCCTCAACGCGGCGGAGCGGCAACCCTTCGGTCACGGTCGCGAGCGACGTCGTGACAATCTCCTCACCCTCCTTCAGCCCTTCGCTTATGTAGGCGAAGTCCGCATCTCGGAACGCGACGGTCACCGCCCGGATGTCGAGCACGTCGCCCACCATCACCCAGACCGTGTCGTCCTGGCGGAGGTACTCCCGCTCGATGCGGATGACGCCTTCGAGCCGCTTGCCCTCGATCTGCAGTTGCAGGACAGTGCCGAGGATGACCCTGGGCCCATCGCTCCGACGCGACAGCGGATCGGGGATCGTCACGAGGACCTGGGCAAGCCTCGACATCTCATCCACGGTGCCGATCAACCGGTCCACCCGCGCATCCCGGTACGCGCCGGGCTCCCACGCGGTGGTGTGACGCACCCGCGCGCCCGAGGCGACAGAGCTGGGCGCGTCAGGGTCCGCGAACTCGATCCAACGCAAGTCGCGCAGCGGCACACTCGCGATCACCCAGTACTCATCAACCCCGACAAGCCGCCCGAGCGCATCACCCGCAGACACCTGCGACCCGACGTTTACGGCCCGCGACAGGATCTGGGCATCGAATGGCGCTGCGATGGTGGTGCGGGCCAGATCAAGCTCAGCCCGTTCGAGCGCGGCCTGGGCCGCCCCAACCCGGGCGCGGATCGACGCGATCTGGGGCTCGCGCAGGACGAGCATCCGGTTCTCCGGGTCGATGTCCTCCCCCAGGAGTTCGAACTCCTGCTGCGCGACGCGTTGACGCCCCTCCTCGATCGCGAGTTCGGCTTCGATCTGGTGCAGCTCGCTCTCGCGCATCGTCACCACACGCTCGAAGTCCGCCGGATCGATATGGACCAAGGGGGCGCCCTGGTCGACGATCCTCCCCGGCACGAAGCTGGGTTCCATCGCGTTGACCTGGCCGCCGACGCGCGGGCTCAATACCACCTCCCGCGCCGGCTCGACCTCGCCCAGAACCGTCAGCACGGGGCGGTACGAGCCGCGCTCCACGATCATGGTCTCAACCAGCGCTGCGGTCTTCCGCACGGCGCTCTCGCTCTGCGCCTTGGGCTCGGACTGGAAGATGACGTAGCTCGCCCCGGCCGCGCCACCCAGCAGCGCGACACACAGGACGACCGACGCGAGGCCCCGGATCCACGCGATCAGAACCGACCTCTTTGGCTCACCGTCCCCCACTCGCGCCTCCTGCCACCGATTCGTCCTCGCCTCGCCCTTCCTGGGTGCCGCCCGCCTCCATCGGCGTCGGGAACCCGCCGGCAAGGGCACGATAGAGGCTGATCCTGAACAGGACTCGATCGAGGCGCGCTGAGAGGACGTCCCGCTCGAGCTGCTGACCCTCGCGCAACGAGGTGAGCGTGTCGATGAAGTCCGCCGAGCCGTTCAGGTACTGCGTCCGGAGCTGCTCATAGGTGGATTCCGCGAGCGTCAACTGCGCCTCCAGCCTGGCGATCCGCTCGACCTGGTAGCGCTCTTGTACAAGGGCGTCCTCCACCTCCTGGAAGGCCGTCAGCGTGACCTGACCATACTCCGCAAGGAGTCCGCGCCGAGCCGCGGCTTGACGTTCGACCTCGGCCCGCCGCCGACCACCATCGTAGAGCGGGGCCACGAGTTGCGCAGCCAACGATGCGAGCCACCTGTCGAAGAGTCCCGACGGGTTCTCCGCGGTCGTGCTCACCGCTGCCACGAGATCAATGCGCGGGTACTGATCCCGTACGGCCTCAGCGACATCCTGATCGGCCGCCTCGATCCGCAACAGCGCCGCTTGAACATCGGGCCGGCGCGCCAGGAGTTCGCTCGGCAGCCCGGTGGCGGGTACCTCGGGGACGCGGGGGAGGCCATCAGGCTGAGCGACCATGCCGCTCCCCTGAGGCGGCCGACCCTCGAGCACCGCGAGCAGGTGCTCGAGCACCTCCAACCGAGCGCGGGCAACCACAAGCTGCTCACGCGTCGCCTCCACCAACTGGCGCTGACGCAAGACATCCGCGCTGCCCGATTGTCCGACCGCGAATCGCTTCTCGAGCACGTCCAGAACGGTCTCATTGGTCTCGATCTGCGAGCCGATCAGTGTGATCTGCGAGCGGGCCTCGGCCAGTTGATACCACGCGCTCGCGACCTCTCCGGTCAGGGTGATCGCGGCGGCGCGATAGTCCGCCGCGGTCGCAGCCGCCCGCAGACGCTCGGCATCGACCGACGCCCGCACGCGCCCCCACAGGTCGACTTCGTACGACGCGCCCAGCCCCAGGCTCAGCTCCGTCTCATCATCAACATCGCTGCCGTCGCGGACGCCCGCCCCCGCGGTCCCGTCCACCTGCGGGAACAGCGCCGCCCGTTCAACACGCACAATCGCCCGCGCTTCGCTCAGCCGTTCCCACGCCCCGAGGAGCGAGAAGTTGCTCTCGAGCGCCCCTTCGATCCGTTCGTTGAGGTCCGCATCGTGAAACTCGGTCCACCACTCCGCCCCCTGTGTGGCGCTCCCGCTTGCGGAGAACGGAGGGGGGGCCTGCAAGGGCAGTTCCGGCCTCGGCGGGGCGTGCGCGCACGCGAGCGCCAGAGCACACACCGCGCCCGCTATCAACAGCGCCGCTCTGGGCCAGCGGGATCCTGGGTGGAGATTGCTCGACGGCATCTCCAGAGGATAAGGGGCCGCCGCGGGTGACGACTCCACGACCGTCTTCGACACCATCGCATAACGCCAGCCCTCGTGATCGCGTGCGGACTCATCGGCGCCGGAGTGCGTCGCCCCGCGGAGTTGGAAGCGGCTGCATGGCATGTGTCGGACCGCGCCGTCAGGGGCCGCCGTCATCCGCCGACGCTCCCGTTTCGCGATCTCCTCTTATCGCCTGCGATTCGGCGATCGCCACCCACCCACCGCCAAACGCCTTGTAGATCGCGATCACAGAGGCGTAGCGTTCAGCGCGCAGGCGGACCCGCGCAAGCTCCGCGTCGAACAGGTCGCGCTCCGCATCGAGCACCTCGAGGTAGCCGACGTAACCGTTGTCGTACCGGTGGTTCGCGAGTTCCGCGTAGCTGGCCAGCGCCTCGACCTGTCGCGATTGCGCGGCCGCTTCGTCCTCGGTCGTCGCTCGGATGACCAGCGCATCCTCCGATTCGCGAAGCGCGGTCAGGACCGCGAGGCGATACGCGTCAACCGCTTGCTGGAGAACCGCCTCGGACACGCCAAGTTGGTTCTCGAGCAGGCCCGCGGTGAAGAGGGGCGCGAGCACACCCCCCGCGAGCGAGTAGGTCGTCGCGGACGCGTCGAACAGGTTCGAGAGGTCATCGCTCGCAAGCCCGACGCTCGCGGTGAGCGCGAAGCGGGGGTAGAAGTCCGCCAGCGCGACCCCGACGCGCTCGTTCGCCGCGATCACCTGCTGTTCGGCCTGGCGCAGGTCGGGGCGGCGTGTGAGCAGGTCCGAGGGCAGGCCCGCTGGGATCGGTGGCGTCGCGAGCGTGTGGATCGTCGCGCCCCGCTCGATCGCGCCCGGCGGGCGGCCGAGCAGCACGCTGAGCGAGTTCTCGAGGAGCGCGATGTCGCGCTCGATCGCGGGGACCGTTGCCGCGGTACGCTCGTACTCCGATCTCACCTGCGCGAGTTCGAGTTGGGAGATCACCCCCTTCTCGAACTGCACCTCGAACAACTCCACGGTCCGTGCCCGGGTCGCGAGCTTGCTGCGCGAGAGGTCCAACTGGGCGTCGAGGCTCCGCAAGCCGATGTAGCTCGTCGCGACCGACGTGACGAGTGAGAGGATCACGCCCCGCCGGACCTCTTCTGCGGCGAGCGTGTCCGCGACCGCTGCATCCGTCGCCCGACGGATGCGTCCGAACACGTCGATCTCCCACCCCGCGTTGAGGTTTGCGTTGAAGAAGTCCGAGACACGATCACCCCCCGCCTTGCCGACGCCGATCTCTCGGGAGTTCTGCGTGCGACCGGCATCGGCGCCGACGTCCACCTGCGGGAAGGCCGCGGAGCGCGTGATGCCGATGCGCGCTGCGAACTCATCGACCCTGCTCGCCGCGATGCGCACGTCGAGGCTGTTGCGGAGCGCTTCATCGATCAGGGCGTCGAGCACGGGGTCCTCGAAGCGGGACCACCATTCGATATCCGATGCGCCGAGCACGCCCTCGGTCGAGAAGCGGAACGCCCCGGGCTGGGCCACCGCGGGGCGCTCGTACTCGGGGCCAACCGTGCACGCCCCGACCGGCACCAGCGCCGCCGCGAACAGGATGAACCGGAGCCGCCTACGCATGTGAGGCGCCCGCCTTGCCCGAGAGCCGCTCGGTCGTGCCTACGACGAGGAAGTAGAACAGCGGGACGAAGAACAGGGCCAGGCTCGTCGCGCCGATCATGCCGCCCAGCACACCCGTGCCGATCGAGTGGCGTGCGTTGGCCCCTGCCCCGCTCGCGATCACGAGCGGGATCGTGCCCAGGATGAACGAGAACGACGTCATAAGGATGGGGCGCAGGCGGAGGCGGGCCGCTTCGATGGCGCTCTCGCGGACCGAAAGGCCCTCGCTGTGCTTCACCTGCGCGAACTCAACAATGAGGATCGCGTTCTTGGCTGAGAGGCCGATGAGTGTGATCAGGCCGACCTGGAAGTAGACATCGTTCTCCATCCGCGCGAAGTAGACGGAGACGAGCGCGCCGAAGACGCCGAAGGGCACCGCCGTGATGATCGCCAGCGGCAACGTCCACCGCTCGTACTGCGCCGCCAGGATCAGGAAGACGAGGACGATGCCGAACGCGAAGGCGGCGGCGGCGGTCGAGCCCGCCTGCTTCTGCTCGAAGGCCTGGCCCGACCATGCGTAGGACATGGTGTCCGGGAGCGAGCGCGATGCCTCCTCCATCGCGCCGATGGCTTGGCCTGAACTGAACCCCGCCGCGGCGTCGCCCGTGATCTTCGCGGCCGGCAAGCCGTTGAACCGAGGTACGAGGTCCGGGCCCGATTCGTAATCTGTCTCGACGACAGAGGAGAGGGGGATCATGTCCCCACCCGACTGCCTGACGAAGGCGCGGGAGAGGTCCTGCGGATCATCGCGATACGGCGCATCGGCCTGCACGATCACATTCCACACGCGCCCGTACTTGGTGTATTGGCTGACGTACGCGGACCCGAAGAGCGACTGCAGCGCATCGTAGATCCCATCGACGGGCATGCCGAGCGTCTCGGCCCGCACACGGTCGACGTCGACCTTGAGCCGACGCGTCGATGCGTTGTAGGTCGATGTCAGCGTCGTCAGTTCCGGGTGCGCGCCGGCTTGCTCAATGAAGGACCGCAGGTTGCGCGCCAGTTCGACGGGGTCCCCCTCACCTCGGTCCTGGAGCCAGAACTCGAACCCACCCTGGCTGCCAAGCCCGGGGATCGCGGGCGGATTGATGGGGATGGCGACACCATCGCCGAGGCCCGCCAGCCTGGGGCGGATGTCCGCGATGAGCCTGGCGAGGGAAAGCTCATCCTTACCCTTCCGGACCTCGAAGTCCCGCAGCGAGACGAAGACGGTCCCCGCGTTGGTCTTGAACTGACCGTCCAGCAGGCTGTAGCCGCTCAGCTTCGATGTGAACTGAACCGCGTCGTGCTCAGCGAGGAGCTTGCTGACCCGCGCGGTCGCGACGTCTGTCCGCTCCAGGCTCGCCCCATCTGGCAGGAAGACGCCCACGAAGATGAACCCCTGGTCCTCTTCTGGAACAAAGCTCGATGGGATCTCGCCGAAGAGCCAGAAGATGCCGTAGCCCATGCCCCCGACCAGCAGCACGCCCACGATCGCCAGGCGGATCGTGGCCTTAACGCCCCACGCGTAGGCGTCGGTCAGCCTGTCGAGCACCCAGTTGAACGCGCGGAACGGGGCGGCCGGTGCGCCGCGTGGACGCAGGAGCACGCCGCACAGCGCGGGCGTCAGGGTCAGCGCAACGAAGCTCGAAATCGACACGGAGATCGCGATCGTGACCGCGAACTGCTTGTACAGCACACCCGTGGTGCCACCCAGGAACGCCACCGGGACGAAGACAGCGCAAAGCACGAGCGTCGTGGCGATCACGGGCCCGATGACCTCGCCCATCGACTTGATCGTGGCCTCTTTCGCGTCGAGCTTCTCCTCTTGCATGATGCGCTCGACGTTCTCGACCACGACGATCGCATCGTCGCAGACGATCCCGATCGCGAGGACGAGGCCAAGCAGGGTCAGCAGGTTAAGGCTGAACCCGAGGACGAGCATGCCCGCGAGCGTGCCCACCACCGCGACCACGATCGCGACCGTCGGGATGATCGTGGCCCGGACGCTCTGGAGGAAGACGTAGGTCACGAGCACGACGAGGATGACCGCGATGATGAGCGTGACGACCACCTCGTCGATCGACGCCTCGACGACTTTGGTGGTATCGAACGACACCTCGTAGTCGAGGCCCGCCGGGAACGCGACCTTCAGCTCCTCCATGAGGGCCTTCACGCGACCGGCGACCGCCAGCGCGTTCGAGCCCGGCTGCTGGTAGACCGCGATGAACGAGGCGGGCTTGCCCGAGCTGTCGGCGCCCGTCGCCAGCGTCGAGCGCAGGAGGTACTGCTGGATCCCGACCTCCGCGCGGGCCACATCGCCGACGCGCACGACCGCAGACCCCTCGGACTCCGCGCGAACGATGATGCTCTCGAACTCGTCGGGTTCGGAGTAGCGCTTCGCGGTCACGACGGGGACCGTGACCTCAACGGGCCTGTGCAGCGGCTCCTGGGCCACGGTGCCCGCGCTGAACTGCTGGTTCTGTCGCGCGATGGCGTTCTTCACATCGGCCGGCGTGATGCCCAGGCTCGCCATGCGATCGGGATCGAGCCAGATGCGCATCGCCAGGTCGGGCAGGCCCATGATCTGCGCCTGGTTCGCCCCCTCCACACGCTTGAGCGCATCGAGCACGTACAGGTTGGCGTAGTTGCCGATGTACTCCTCGTCGTAGGTCTCGTCGGGCGAATACAGCGCGATGAGGAGCAGGATGCTCGTCGACCGCTTCTGCACCTTGACGCCCGTCGTCTGGACCGCATCAGGCAGGCTCGGCAGCGCGAGGTTCACGCGGTTCTGGACCTGGACCTCCGCGGTGTCAGGGTCCGTGCCCAGCGCAAAGTACGCGGTGAGCGACATCTGGCCCGCCGCGGAGCTGGTTGATTGCATGTAGAGCAGGCCATCGGCGCCGTTGACCTGCGTCTCGATCGGCGCGGCCACCGAGTTCGCGACGGTCTCCGCATCCGCACCCGGGTAGTTCGCACTGACGGTCACCTGGACCGGCGCGATGTCGGGGTACTGCGTGATGGGCAGGTTCAAGCCAGCGACAGCGCCCGCGAGCACGAGCACGATCGACAGGACCGACGCGAGGATCGGCCGACGGACGAAGACCGTCGTGATCATGACCCGTCGCCCTGCTCGCGGACTTCCTCCGTGGTCAGCACACGCGTGATCGAGATTGGCGAGGCGGGGCGCAGGCCCATCGTCCCGGTCACGATGATGCGGTCACCCGCACCCAGGCCCTTCTCGATCACCCACCCATCGTCCAGCCACGGGCCGACCTGGACCGGTCGTTGCTCAGCTTGCCCGTCGCGCCCGACGACCCACACGTACGACCCGCGCGGCCCCTCGAACACCGCGCGCTGAGGCACCGCGATCGCATCGGGCCGCTTCGCCCCTCGCACGAGCACGCGCACGTACTGCCCGGGCCGGAGCACCTCCTCCGGGTTGGGGACCTCGGCCCTGATGAGCACCGCGCCAGTGCTCGTGCTGATCGACGCATCAGAGAACGAGATGCGCCCCGTATGCGGGTGTACCGTGCCGTCGGACAGCTCGATCGCCACCTCGAACTGGTCGTCCTCTGGGAAGATGATTGCATTGTCGACACCCTGGCGGCGAGCCCGCAGCAGTTGCGCCTCCGCAATGCTGAACTCGACCCACATCGGATCGATCCGTGCCACATAGGTCAGCGAACCGGTACCCGCGGAGATGTACGCGCCCTCGCGCTGCGACGACGTGCTCGAAAGACCCCGCACGGGCGAGGTGATCTCCGTGTAGCCAAGGTTGAGCTCAGCGTCGTACACGCCCGCGGAGGCGGCCTCGACGGCGGCGGCAGCC
This sequence comes from Phycisphaerales bacterium, assembly GCA_965228605.1. GTDB lineage: Bacteria > Planctomycetota > Phycisphaerae > Phycisphaerales > UBA1924. The sequence goes on along the minus strand of OZ245825.1, from coordinate 275,427 downwards.
TCGCTGACACGCCCGCGCGCATCGTCGATCTCCTTCTCCGCGATCGCCTCGACCTCGGCGAGCGGTTCGATGCGCCTGAGCAGCGACTCGGCGTTGTCGAGGCGTGCCTGCTGCTGGGCCAGTTCCGCCTGCGCGGCGCGCAGGCGCGACTCAAAGGGCAAGGGGTCGAGCTTGAAGAGCGTCTCCCCCTCTTCGACGAACTCCCCCTCCTCGTAGGCGATCTCGTCAAGGTATCCCGCGACCCGCGCCCGGATCTCGACGCGCTGCGAACTCCCCGTGCGACCGACGAAGTCGTACTCGACCGGAATATCGAACTGCTCGACCTGGTAGATCGCCACCTCACGAGGCGGCGGCGGAGCGGCGGGCACGGAAGCCTCCCGCTCGCACCCCCCGATCAGCGCGACAGACGCCAGCACGAGCGTTGCCCCTGTCACGCCCCAAGCTCTTTCCTTCGCAGGCATAGGGGCGGAATATACCCCCACGGCGCGTGCCTCGCCCAGAGGCATGAAATCCGCTCTCGGCGAGCCCGGGCGGCGCCTTGACGGACGGCGCACGCACTGCGACTGTGCTGCCGTCGGCCCTCTTCGTCGGCTGAGCAAGCACCTCTTTGACCGCGTCGTGTCCCTCCGACTCGGCGGCCGCCAACGAGCCACCACCGGCGCGCCAAGCGCGATGCACGCAAACGGACTCGGGAAGCTCAGGGCCGAGCAGAATAACTCTGGCACGCGCGGCTGGCGACGGCTCGCCAGCCATCGCGCAAGTGCGAGCCGAGCTTCACGCCGCTTGCGCCCGTGCAGGGTCAGCTCAGGGCAAGACTGAGGAAGCTCGTGCACACGTCAGGCGCGCGCTCGAACAACTGAGAGCAACACCAAGTCCCTGGCTAGACATAGATGAAATCGAAGCGCTTCTCGTACTTCCAGATTCATGACGCGCCCGCCCGAAAGACCGCCCTTGCGGTCCCCGCAAGCGGTCAGCCCCTGCGGCGCGCAATTGGGAGCTCTACCGCAACAAAGTTGTTCGAGTACCCGCCTCTTCGACTTGGGTGCTCTGTCGGAGGCGGCACTATGACGCAGCCGGCAGTGGATCCCGCGGTGTGCGACGTTGTGCCCGACGGCAGTGTGGCGTCCAGTCGCGTAGACGCTCGCTGAGGAGCCAGAAAGCCCAGTCTCCTGGGCAGTATGCGCCATCGCGCCGGATTCGCAAGTAGGAGCAAGTCAGCACATCGCTTCGCACGGAGTCGTGGTACTTGCCGAAGCAGCTTCGCTCAGGTGGCTTTCTCTGCCTGAGCTGTAGAGGTCTGGACGGGACGGATTGAATCGGACCCCGCGCGGCTGAGCGTGCGACTCGCTTATCTGTTCAGCCGCAGGTGTCGTCCCCGAACGCGGCGAGCAGGATATTCAGGTCGGCCGAGTCCGTGTCGCCGTCGTCGTCGAGATCGCCGAGGTCCGACTGCCCGAACGCTGACAGCAGGATGTTCAGGTCCGATGAGTTCACCGTCTGGTCGCCATTGAGATCGCCCGGGCAGCCGGGCGTCGGCGGCAGCTGGAAGCCTCCGCTGATCTGATAGGTCTGCCCCGCTAGCACACCGGCGTCGGGCTGGCCGATGGAGCCCTGCAGCGTAAAGCGGGCGCCCTGCAGGAGCCCGCCGCCGCCGTCGATCGTCGAGCGGTCGATCTGGGACTCTGCGAGGGCGGTCGAGGCGAGCCCGACGGCGGCAATGGTGATGAGGATGCGGTTCATGGGTGAAGCCTCTCTATTGACGTGATGACGGGCCCGGCACTCCGGGTTGTCACTCTCAACGACAACGGGCGGCAGATTGGACAGCGCCTTTCCAGAATTCCCCGGCTGGGCCGGCGGAGAATTTTCTGAGATGGGGCTGTCCACCTGCCGGCGGGGTGTCGTCTGGTGCCAGGAGGCCGCCGGAGCGTCGCCTCCGAGAGTCAAAGCCCAATGCGCCCCTTGGCGCGCACAGACGAGGAGACCCCGAGCCATGAAACGTCCGCATCTCTCATTCGCCATCCCGCCAGCAGCGTTCATCGGGCTCGTGTGCGCCCTCTCCGCCTCGGCGGCCCCAGCGGGAAGTTCCTTCACATACCAGGGCTCGCTCTCGGAGAGCGGCGCCCCCGTGACGGGCGACGTGCCCATGGAGTTCCGCCTCTTCGACGCGTCCACCGACGGCACTCAGGTCGGCCCGACGCTCGCGGGCGCCGTCGACGTCGCGGACGGTCTCTTCACAACCTCGCTCGACTTCGGCGTTGGCTCATACGACGTGAATCAGGCGCTGTGGCTCGAAATCACTGTCGACGGCGACCTGCTGGGCCGCCAAGCGCTCGAGGCCGCGCCATTTGCACTGAACACACGGGGCATCGACGTCGCATTCGACGGCACGGTTGGGATCGGCACGAGACTCGAAGTCCTCGGCGACGCGGAGTTCACGCTCCCAGATAGCAACGGATCGTTCTCGGTGAACAACTTCGGTGAAGGGAATGGCATCGCGTCGGGCACGAGGCTGATCGGCGTCTACGAAGGTGCAGGGCTCGGCCCGCAGGAGCGCTTTGAGGATGCCGGGACGTTTTGGGACATAGGTCTGAATCCCAGTCTCGACTTCGTCATCGAGTCGCAAGATGTCGCTGCTCTGACCGTGATGGCAGGTACGCGGAATGTCGGCATCGGCACAACCAGCCCGGAGCGTCCACTGCATGTTCGTTCGACCTCGGGGAGTGGTGATCCCCTGCGCGTCGAGCGGCTGGGGGCGACCAGTTCGATCTCCGTGAAGTCGTTCCCCAACTCGCAGTTCGCCACGCCGACGAGCGACTGGGTCCTCAGCGCCCGAGATAACGGCAACGCCATGCAGGGCCAGTTCAGTATCGACACGCCCGGGGGTGATCCCTCGCCGAAGCTCGTCGTCGACGGAGCCTCGAACAACGTCGGGTTCAATACGCCCCTCGGCGCTCAGCCACAAGCCCGCCTTGATATCTCGTCTATTGGCAACGGCGTCAAGAACGTCATGGCGTTCTCCCCGGCAAACGTCCCGCAGTTCTTCCTCCAAACAGACATGGACGGTAACGGAGGGAGCACGGATCGCATGTATGTCGCCAGGGGAAGCGACGGATACAAGATCATGACGTGGGACGTGTTCGGACGCGTCGGCATCGGGGTGATTGAACCCGCGACCGCGCTCGAAGTTAACGGCGTGATCAGCGCCGCCGGGTGCAACTGCCCCTCGTCGCGCGACCTCAAGCGCGACATCCTGACCCTGGGCGATGCGCTGGGTTTGGTCGATCGTCTCCGCCCCGTGACCTACACCTGGAACGAGAAAGCGATGGACTGCAAGCAAGGCACCGAAGACATCGGCTTCATCGCCGAGGAGGTCGCGGAGATCCTCCCGAACGTCGTGTCGTCCAACGACGATGGACAGGTCATCGGCATGGACTACTCGAAGCTCACCCCCGTCGCGATCCAGGCGATCAAGGAACTCAAGGCGGAGAACGACGAGCTGAAAGCCCGCCTCGATCGCCTCGAAGCGCTGCTGGCCGACTGATTCTGCAGAATCAGCACCCACAACACCCTCCTCATCGCAACGCCATACCCCGCGGTATGGCGTTGTTCATTATTCCTGCGGTGCCGGCTCATCCGGGCCCGCCTCACTCGCCCACCGGCGCACGAGCGCAACCTCGGCCGCCGCGCGCTGATCCGGCGTGAGTGGTTTGTCGCCCAACAGCGCATCGGCGATCTCTTTGTCGCCTACCCCACGCGCTTCCATCGAGGCCAAACGCGCCACGACGAAGCCATCCGCATCGCGCCAGGCTCTCTGCCGGGCTCGCCGTTCGACTGGCCCGCGCGCCTCCCACGAGGTCAGCACCCCGCCGGCGTGCGCGGCGTAAAGGGTCTTGCTGTCCGGGCTCCACCGCAGGTCGTGCACGAAAAGCGGGCCGCGCCCGTCGTCGGGCGGGGTCGACTGAAAGGTGTACAGCAGCGTGTAGAACTCGGTCTCGATCACGAAGATGCGACCGTCGAGCGAGCCGACCGCGAGCGTCGAACCGTCGGGCGAGTACGCCGCGCAGAGCAGGCGATCACGGTCACTGATCGGACGAGCGATCTCCTCGCCCGACTCGAGGTCCACGATCCACCCTTTCGTCGTCGTGACGGCCGCAAGATGACGCCCGTCAGGGCTGATCGCGATACCCTCGGCGGTCCCAAGCGGGAGCACCTCGACATCACCGCCTTCGGGCGCACGACGTTTGAACGTGTTCTCGCCGCTCCCCGTGTAGATCACGGCGTCACCGCCCGAAGTCACAACATGCCTGGAGCTGAGCGACCGCGCATCCGGGAGCACGGTTGCGTTGATGTGTGGAACCCTCCTGCCAACTGGAATGCGATCCTCCAACGCGGTCTCATTGCCCCGTCCGTCCGAGAGCGTCCACGCTGTCACGCCGAGCCCCGAGCCGTCGGCCGCTTCGACGCTGGCGAGTAGTTGCCGTCCGTCGGGCGCAAACCACAGCATCGCGTCCCACCTGGCGGCAGAGCCCATCGTCCGCGTCGCAAGTGTCTGACCCGTGCGCGCATCGATCACCGCCACCTCGTCGCTCCACGGCGACATCGTGGCGAGCAGACCGCCGTGGGGCGAGATTGCGAGGTGGTAGAGCGCCCCCTCGAGCGGGCGGGCGCTGTACGTCGGCCGCAGGCCGACCTGCGGATCGGTCGTGTCGATGACCATCGGGCGATACGGACGATCGGCGATGGCGAGAACGGACTCGCCGCCATGCATGACGCTGTTCTGACTGATGATCGGCGCGGGCGTTTCGATGCCCTCGTCCGCATGCAGGAGCACGCCGTCGAGACTGCCGTCCGTTGGGTCCATCAGGCGATACGCCCGCTCGCCAGTTCGAATAACCAAGCGATCGATGCTCGGGAGATAGGCCAGCGGCTGTGCGATCCCCTCGAACTGACGTCTGGGTGTGAGTGTCGCTGCGTCCAGAACCGAGATGTCGCCCGTCGGCTGGCAGCCCGGGTAGTTCGACGTCGCGACCGCGATCTCGTTCCGTTCGGGCATGACGACCGCCCACAGAAACTCCTCGGATCGCTCCGTGCGCTCGACAATGGCGCCCGTCCTCGCATCGAGCACCGCGAGCCCCGCCGATGGAGGATCGCTTGACTGATTCCAGTGCAGAATCACGCCTCGATCGTCGAGCCCACGCGCATCGATCCACAACAGCGTGTGGGTCTGGGCATCGACTCCAAGGTCCACCGGCTGCACGCCATACGAGCGCGTCGAGACGAAGGACTGCGACGAGTCCGCCACCGAAGGACCGGCGTCGACCGGTTCGCCCGTCCAGATCGCTGCGCCCGATGAAAGATCGAACGACACATGTTCCGTTTCGGGAACAAGATCGGCAAGGCGATCTACCTTCCACGCGCGCGGATCGATCACGAGCGGCGTCTCATCCATCGACCACGCCAGCATCCCCGAACGCAGAGGAGGCGGCCGCTGATCGACCATCACGAACCTGCCGAGATCAGGGCGGGCCTGGATCGTCCCCCTCCTCGGATCCCACACCGTCAGCACGTCCTCGACGATGGTCACGACGCCACCGCCGTCGTCGGTGACCGCGAAATTCCGGCGCCCGGTCCACGCTGTGCCGCTGCCTTTGTTGTAATAGGTCCCGCCGAAGTCCCGGCTTCCCTCCATCCAGGTCGGCACCGAGGCCGCGAGCAGGTCCCATCCCCACCCACGAAGCCCGGACGGCACGGATTCCAGTTCTTCGACCGCGTCGATCACCCGTCCCGCGAGCGCATGGTCCGAAGCGGACTGAAACGTTCGCGACGCGAGCTTCGCCTGCTGGCTCCTCGCTGCCCGATCGCTGGCCTCGGCCTTCAAACGTGCCTCGTGCTGACCGGCCGCGAAGAGCGAGGCCACAACGATTCCACAGGCCAACGTGGCGAACGTCGCGAACACCCCGCCGACGAGCGCACGATTCCGCTTCGTGAACCGGGTGGCCCGATACAGCCTTGTGGGCGGACGTGCCGCGATCGGGTGGTCCGCCAGGCACCGCCGAATGTCCGACGCAAGATCGCTACCGTCGGCGTATCGCATGGCCGGCTCGCGGCTCAGGCACTTCCCGATGATCGTTTCGGCGTCTCGCGAGATGCTGGGATCGACCGACCGAAGCTTGGGCGGCTCTTCGCGCTCGATACGCCGGATTGCAGCCGAAATCGACAAGCCACCGAGTTCGATCGGCGGTCGATCGGCAAGCAGTTCGAAGCCGATCACCCCAAGCGCATACACATCGGCCCTCGGTGTGACACAATCAGCACGCGATGAGAACTGCTCCGGAGCCATGTACGCGATGGTCCCAAGGATCTCGCCGTCGCGCGTCATGGTGGTCATTGCAAGCGTCGAGTCACCGAGCACCCTCGCGATCCCGAAGTCAAGCACCTTCGGAAGGCCGCCATCTGTCACAAGGACGTTCTCCGGCTTGAGGTCGCGATGGACCACGTGGCGTCGATGCCCGTAGCCGACCGCGTCGGCGATCTTCGCCAAGAGCTCGAGGCGGGCGCGCCGGTCCAGCCCCTTCTCAACCACATGGTTGATCAGTTCTCGACCCTGGATGTACTCCATTGCGAGGAATGGCTGCACCCCGTACCCGACCGTCGTCTCGCCCGCTTCGATGATCTGCGCGATGCCGGGGTGCTGCAGCCGGCCCAGAACCTCCGCCTCCTGGCGGAATCTACGAACCGCATCTCTCCCAAGGATCCCCGGGCGCATGAGCTTGACCGCGACGCGCCGGCGCGGGCGTGTCTGTTCAGCCTCGAACACGGCGCCCATGCCGCCGAAGCCGATACGCCGGACGACGGCATAACCCGCGATCTCCCTCGGGATCGACTCTCGCCGCTCGTCCGGCCCGTGCTGCTCCTCAAGCTGGGCGTCGAGGTCGCGTCTCAACGACTCGATTCGGCTCTCGTTGAAGATCCCGCCCGCACTCCCAGAGGCGTCCGACGCAGCAAGCAACCGCTCGGCCCGTGAGCGCAGTTCCGAATCGTCGCGGCACAGCCGGTCGAGCTCGTCCGCCCGCACCTCCGCTGGCAGGCGGGATACCGCGGCGAACACCTCCTGCACCTCACAGTAACGCTCGGGTGAGAGATTACTCATGGGAGAGCTGATCCAGCAGCCACGCCCGGGCCATCGACCAGTCTGACTTGACGGTGCCCGCCGACACCCCGAGCACATCCGCTGTCTCGGCGATGCTCAGCGCTCCGAAAATGCGCAGCTCTACAACTCGCGCATGACGCTCATTCAGGTTCGCAAGGGCTTCAAGGCTGTCGTACAGCGCGATCGCGTCCACCTCGTCCATGCCCTGGACCGCGGGGTCGGTCACCAGCGTGAGACGAGGGGCGCCGCCGCCACGTTTGATACGCCGCCGACCCTTTGCGTAGTCGGCGAGTACTTGCCGCATCGCCATCGCAGCCAACGCAAAGAAGTGATGGCGATCCTCGACCTTGCCGAGCCGGCCTTGCAGCTTCATCCACGCCTCGTGAACGAGCGCAGTGGGCTGCAGGGTCGGGGATCCCTGCGCTCGATCAGCGTTGTCGCGGACGATCGCGCCCGCCAGCGCTCGGAGCTCGCCGTAAACCATCGGCATGAGGTCATCAGCCGTGATGGCACCGTCCTGGGCTGCACGCTGAATCACACGCGCGAGATCGAACGGCTCAGTGTCACTCTCATGGCCCATGGAACCATGATAAGGGCGTGTGCTCTCAGCCAAGGCACCGAACTCCGCTACGGGCGACCGATGGGCGTGCCATAGCGCCGATAACCCTGAGCTACCTGGTCAAGGGTGCGCAATCGGACCCCACGCCGTTGAGCGTGGGGTCCGCCGCGGCTGCAAGAGGCCGTGCACTGCGGACAGATGGAGATGAATGGGGCCGGACTTCAAGATGGTGCTGACCTCTTACGCTGGCCCCGACGGGACGATGAAACGCTCCTGAACTCGATCAAAGGCCGGGCTGGTTCTCCCATCAGATCCAACGACGTGCCGTACGTCTTGGCCATCGACGCGGCCGTCCCGACTGCGCGTTACGTCGAAACGGAGGCCGCTCGCACGCAGGCCTGCGCCCCCTCTCAAACGGCATGGGAGGCCAGAGACATGCAGCCGGCGGCACCTACGAGCGTCGCGAGCCGTCTGATCGCGCCCCGAGCGCCGCGGCACCGGCCCCCGTGTCCGGGCGGGGGCACGGCGGCGGGCAAACGGGTTCGAGGCCTGCGCGAGGGGTATCGCCCCCACCCCCGCGTGGTGGCCTGATGTGCTTCCCCGATCGGCGTGCGGTTCGTTAGACTGGGTCTACGACCCCTTGGTCCTTAGCGAGGCGGTGCAACTTTGGAGCAGAAGCGACTGACATTAATCGTGGCCGGGGTGGCAGCCGTGGCAGCATTCGCCCTCGGCTTCTTCTATCTAGAGTCCCAGTCGGCGACGCGCGAGTCGCTCGTCCCCGATCGGGGCTACCGTGTGCTCGCCGCAGCCCGCGACCTCGCCGCAGGGCACCCGATCGATCCCGACGCCGACTTCATCGAGGTCATGGTCTCGGCGCAGTTCGAGGACTTCGTCCGGAAGGTGGTCACGCCCGGCGAGCGGGAGACGCTCCGAGGAAAGAAGCTCTCCGAGCCCGTGCCCGCGGGCTTTCCCATGATGTGGGCCTACACCGCAGCGGTCGCGGACTTCGACCTCCCGCCCGACCTCCGCGCCATGACCATCACTGTGAGCGAGACGGGCTCACACGCGGGCCTGCTCGTGCCGGGCGACCGCATCGACATCCTCGTCAGCAAACCCGTGCCCGCGCCATCCACGCCAGTCTCCCAGGCGCCGGCGTCAAGCGAGGGCGACGACCCGATCGCAGCGATGCTGAGCCAGGCGATGGCGCAGGCGGCGGTGCAGGCAACCGCCGAGCGCTGGCAGGCCGAGGTGACGCTCGACAACGTCCGTGTGCTCGCGGTGGGGAGTCGCCTCACCGGGACGCGCCGCCAGCTCTCCGGTGCGCTCGACGGGCTCGGGCTCGGTTCGAGCAGCACCATCACCATTGCTGTGACGCTCGAGCAGGCCAGGCGCCTGGTCGAAGCGACCGCGGGCGGGCGGAACCCCACCACCGTGCTGCTCAGGTCGCGTGAAGGCCGCGATCGCGCGGTCTCGCGCGACGGTTCGTGACGTGATCAGCGCAGCGCCGACGGAGTCTCCGGCTTGAGGGTAATCGTCCAGAACACGCTTCAGAACACCCGCGAGGTCGCCTACGAAGGTCAGGCGGGCTTCACGATCGGTCGCGACGCGGCGTGCGGCGTGGCCCTGACCACGTCGAAGTTCGTGTCGCGCCTCCACGCGAGGGTCGACCGGGGCCAGGAGGGGTGGGAGATACGCGTCGCAGAGCGAGCGACACCCATCGTCGTCGACCGCCAAAGCGTCGGCCCGGGCCAGTCCGCCCCGCTCCGCGACGGCAGCAACGTCCGCATTGCCGAGTACTCGATCTCGATAGAGGTCCGCGAGGCGGACGAGTCCGTTGTCGACAAGGGCGAGGACGTCAATGAGCTTCAGCGCCAGCTCCACACCCACGTGCTGCGGGGCCTCGACCTGCGCCGCGCCGGGGCGACGAGCCTCGAGGAGTCGGCCGAGAGCCTTGAGCAGATCAATCTCATCATCGATGAGCTGCTCCACAAGGAATTCCGCGACCGCATCTTCGGCTCCGCGATCATCCGCAGGAGGCTGCTGTCCTCCGCCTACGCGACGCGCCTGATGTTCGAGATGGGGCGCAGGCAGGGCCAGGGGCAGGAACAGGGTCGTGGGTGGCGCTCGACCCCCGGGCGCGATGAGGTGCTCGAAGAGACCGTCAACGAGTACACCCAGCGTCTCATCCGCAGGCTCGGCCTCGAACTCACCGCCGAAGCAGGCGACCGCGATGCGGAGCGCATCGAGTCACGCTTCGCGGAGGTCGTGGCTCAGGTCGTCGAGGAGACGCCCGACAACATCGAGTTCTACCTCGTCTCGCGGATGCTTAAGAAGCAGATCTGCGACACGATCTTCGGGCTCGGCCCGCTCCAGGACCTGCTCGACACGCCCAACATCTCTGAGATCATGATCGTGAGCCCCTCGCTCGTCTACGTCGAGATGGGCGGGCGCGTGCTCAAGACCAACCGCTCGTTCCTGGGAGATGAGGCGCTGCGCTCGGTCATCGAGCGCATCGTCGCCCCGCTCGGCCGCCGCATCGACCGCGCCCAACCGCTCGTGGACGCGCGGCTCGCGGACGGATCGCGCGTGAACGCCATCATCCCTCCCCTCGCCCTCAAGGGCTCGGCGCTCACCATCCGCCGCTTCCCATCGCACCAGATCTCGGGGCAGGACCTCGTCAAGTGGCGTTCACTCACGCCCGCCTCGCTCTCGCTCCTCCAGGCGACCGTTCGCGGCGCCAAGAACGTCGTCGTTGCCGGCGGCACGGGCTCGGGTAAGACGACCATGCTCAACGTCCTCTCGAGCTACATCCCCGAGGACGATCGCATCGTCACGATCGAGGACGCCGCGGAGCTCCAACTCCAGCAGGAGCACGTGGTCTCGCTCGAGACGCGCCCGCCCAACGTCGAGGGTAAGGGGGCGTACACGATCCGCGACCTCGTCAAGAACGCCCTCCGCATGCGACCCGACCGCATCGTGGTGGGCGAGTGCCGTGGCGAGGAGGCGTTCGACATGCTGCAAGCGATGAACACGGGCCACGACGGGTCGATGACGACCGTCCACTCCAACTCAGCGCAGGATGCGCTCTCGCGCCTCGAGACGATGTTCCTGATGGCGGTCGAGATCCCGCTCCAGGCGGTCCGCCGGCAACTCGCCCAGGCGCTCGACGTGATCGTCTACGTCGAGCGCCTGAAAGACGGCCGCCGCATGACGACCCAGGTCACCGAGGTTGGCAACATCAACCCTGTCACGGGCGAGATCGAGACGCGCGACATCATGCACCGCGTGGGCGAAGGCCAGCAGGCCGAACTCATGGCGACCGGCTACATGCCGCGCTTCCTCGACGACCTGATCGTCAAGGGCCTGATCGACCTCGACGGGTGGTTCGGCGAAGTAGAGGTGTAATGATCGGTGCCCTCCCCATCGCGGCGCTCCTCGGACTCGCGGCCTTCGCGGGCGTGGCGGGCGGATGGGATGCGCTGGTGGCCCGGTGGGAGCGTGACTGTGCGTGGCTGCGAAGCGTCGTCTGGCGTTTCACGCCCGAGCCGTTCGACCCGCGTGGGCCCATCGCCGCGATCTACGCGGGCTACGCGGTCCTCTTCGTCGTCCTCCTCTTCGCCTTCGCCAACCCGATCGCCGGCCTCATCATCTGGGCGGCTCTGCTGCTCATCCCGCGCGCCGTCGTGAACAGCAAGTGGGAGAAGCGCCGCAAGCTTATGGACAAGCAGCTCCCCGCCGCGGTGCGCTCCATGTCCAACGGCGTCGCCTCGGGCCTCACGCTCGTCCAGGCGATCGACCGCGTCGCGGAGCGCGCCGAGGAGCCCCTCCGGACCGAGTTTCGGATCATCTCCAACCAATGGCAGCACGGTGCCGACCTCGTCACCGCGATCGAGGAGTCCAAGCGCCGCCTCGACCTCCCCAACTTCTCCCTCTTCTCCTCCGCGCTCTCCATCAACCAGCAGATGGGCGGCAACGTCGTCGTCACGATGGACCGCCTGTCGAACTCCATCGAGTCCATCCACGAGATGCAGCACGAGGTGTATACCGCCACGAGCGAGGGGCGCACCAACATCAAGGTACTCGTCGTCGCCCCGTTCGCCATGCTCGGCATCATGAGCCTCATGGACTACGGCGGCGTCGTCATGCTCTTCACCACGGGCGTCGGGCGAACCCTGCTCGGCGTCGCGGCGTTCCTCACCATCACGGGCATCCTGTGGGCGTGGAAGGTGGTGAACTCCGATGTGTAGCCTCCTCGCCGCAGAGTCGCTCGAGCGGACGCTCATCCTCGTCGGCGCACCGGGCCTGCTCGCCATCGCCGCGTTCCTCTTCGCGAGCACGCTCGGCGGGCGGCTCTCCGACGAGGTCGCGCCCCTCGCCGCGGAGATCTCCGAGGCCCAACGCCGCCAGAAACGCCAGGCGACGGCCAGCTCCTCCTCCCTCTTCGCCCTGGCGCTCGCGTTCCTCCCCGCCGCCACACTCCTCGCGCGCAAGCTCGGCCTCGACGGTCGCGGCGCCATAGGCCCGCCACGTGAAGACATGCGCCGCAACTACGGGCGCGCCGGCTACCCCGGAGGACTCTCCGACGATGAGCTCTACGGGCTCGGGCTCCTGATAGGCCCCGCGATCGCGGCGCCCCTCGCGATCGGGCTCGCGCTGGTCATCGAGGAGCCGCTCATGCTCCTCCTCCTCGTCCTCGGGCTGCCCCTGGGTCCGATGCTGGTGAACTCCCAGCTCCAATCCCGCGGCCTCGTGCGCGAGAAGCAGATCGGGCGGACCTTCGCGTACGTCGTCGACCTGCTCGTCCTCACGATGAAGTCGGGGGCCTCGCTCACCCTCGCGCTCGAGCGTGTCACCCTCGACTACAAGGGGCACCCGATCGGCGATGAGGTCCGCGCGCTCCTGTCCGACATGGAACTCGGCGCGTCCAACCGCGAGGCGTTCGAGGCGATGGGCAAGCGCGTGCCCATCCCCGTCGTGAAACAGTTCGCGGACGAGGTCGTCCAGTCCGAGGAGCTGGGCCAGCCGATCGCCGATGCGCTCGAGCGGATGGCCGACCGCGTACGGACCAGACGCATCCAGGACGCCCGTGCAACCGCGGGCAAGGCCAAGGTGATGGTGCTCATCCCCTCGATGCTCGTCTTCATCGCGGCGCTCCTGTTACTCTTCGCGCCGTTCATCGTTCGCTTCCTCACGGGTACCTTTGGGCAGCAATAGCGGGGCCGATCCATGGCACACCATTTGGTGGTCATCTCAGGGGCAGACGAGGGCAAGGGGTGCGAGGTCACCCCGGACGCCGAGTGCCTGATCGGCCGCTCGCCCGACGCGGCCCTCCGACTCTCCGACGAGTCGATCTCGTGGGAACACGCCGTCGTCACAGACGAGGGCGGCAAGACCTACATCGAGAACCTCTCGGCGCTCGGCACACAGGTCCGCGGCCAGAAGATCACACGCAAGACACGCCTTGGCTCCAACGACATCGTCGAGCTCTCGCCCACGTGCCAGTTCCGCCTCGACCTCGCCGCCGCCGCGACCACAACCCAGACTTCGCCCCTCAAGTCGGCCCTCCTCGTGGTCCTCGCCATCGTCGCGCTGGGCGCCGCCGTGATGTTCATGCTCCCCGAGTCCACGCCATCGCGCGGCGCCCCGACGGGCGCCCACTGGCAGCGCGCCCACCTCAAGCTCGTCGAGCGCATGCGGAAATGGGAAGCCGAGCGCCAGATCCCGGGTGCGTTCGTGGACCAGTTCGAAGAGGCCTGGCGCGTCGAGCGGAGCGGGGCGTCGGACGTCGCGTGGGAGACCTGGGACCAACTCCGCTTCGAACTGATGACCCTCACGGTGCCCCACATGATGCACCACGAGGGCGAGATCGCGCCCGTGCGAGGCTCGTTCGCCGAGGCTGCCTCCCTCGACGAGCCCTACCGCGCGCTCCAGGTGCTCATGGAGTGGGACCCCGCCATCGACCCCGCCGACCCCGAGTGGTCGCTCGACCGCCGCTACGTCGAAGCGCTGGTCGACTTTGTCCGCCTGCGCGCCGACCGCACCGAGCCCGATTCCATGAAGAAGCGGCGTCGATGACGCCAATTGGAGTGAGCCCATGAACAAGCAACTCGGGAAGTACGAACTGCTCGGCCAGATCTCACCCGGCGGCTACACCCAGGTCTACCGCGCCGTCGAGCACATGGGCCACGGGATCACTCGCCCCGCCGCGGTCAAGATCCTCTCGGGGTGGGCGCTCAACGACGAGGAGCAGCTCGAGGAACTGCGGCGCGAGGTCAACCTCCTGATCGAGCTCGGCACCAACACCCACATCGTCACCGTCTACCACTTCGACATCGACCCCGAGATGGGGCCTTGGATCGCGATGGAACTGCTCGGCGCGAGCCTGCGCCACGCGGTGTCCGAGGAGCCAGGCAACCAGCACCTCGTGCGCACCGTCCTGCACGACGTCCTCAAGGGCCTGCACTCGATGCACACCGCATCGCCGCGCGTGATCCACCGCGACATCAAGCCCCACAACATCCTCCCCGACCCGTCGGGCCTGTTCAAGATCGCAGACTTCGGGCTCGCGGTCCGCGAGGAGTCGGGAGGTACGCTCGACCGCGTGTCGGTCGAGTACGCGGCCCCCGAGCTGCTCGACTCTTCGCAAGGCCCCGAGACGCCCGCGATCGACCTGTATTCATTGGGCATGACCTGCTACGAGCTCGCGCTCGGACGCACGCTCTTCCGCAAGCAGTTCCCCTCCATCTTCGACCCGCAGGCCGATCCCGACGACACGCTCGGCGACCTCCGCCCGAAGTGGATGTTCTGGCAATGCTCGAAGCAGGGCGTGCCGCCCATCTCTTCCATCATCGAAGACTTCCCGAAGGACCTCTCCGACCTGACCGCATCCCTCATGGCCAAGCCGCTCTCCGAGCGCTTGGAGTCCGCGGAAGAGGGGCTTGCGCGTCTGGGCGATACGCCGGTGGCGCGGGGCGATCTGAGCTACGCCCCCGCACAGGCACAGGGCGGGCGTCCCTCGCCGCGCCGCACCACCACCGCCGCCGCCGCGAGCAGTTCACTGCCCCCACGCACCCGCAACCTCCTGGTCGCGACCGTCGCCCTCGTCCTGCTCGTCGGCGCCGCGTGGTTCCTCCTCGATGAGCAGATGAGCCAGACCGAGATCCTGCTCCCCCAACAGTCGTTCGAGGCCCAATCTGCGCTGGTGCCCGTCCGCGGACGCATCAAGAACATGCCATCGGGCGCGCAGGCCAAGATGTTTGCGCGGGACATCGGCGAGTTCCCCGTCCAGGTCGATTCGGAGGGCAACTTCCGGGGCGATGTGCGCCTTGCGCAGGTTAGCCAGGCACCCGTGCCCGTCGAACTCAAGGTCCGACAGGGCGGCCGCGACATCTCCACCGCCCTGCTCAGCGTGCGCCGGCTCCCACCCGACTCGGTCATCATGGATGTGCTCACCGAGCCTTCCGTGAGCGGCGCATCGGTGCGCATCGTGAGCGTGACCGACCCCGCTGCGCCCGAAGGGCGTGGCACGACCGACTCCGACGGCAGCGTCCCCATCACCATGGACTACGGGCGGGTCGAGGTCAACGTCGAGCACCCGCGCTTTGAGCCGCTCGTCTGGACGATCGATACGGGCGCCGATGCGGTCAAGGTGGTCGAGGCGACGCTCGTCGAACTGCCCACCGAGGTCGTCGATCGACGGCGCGATCAGTTGATGGAACAACTCAAGGACGCCGCGGCGCGAGCCGCGGCGGGCGACCCCGACGCCCTGGCAGAGCTCGAGCGCTTGCGCAACGAGATGAAGGCGCTGGGCGACGACGGGGTCAACGCGGGCGTGCGCGCCGCCATCGTCGATGAGATGGTCGACCTCGCGCGCCGCGCGGGCGAGGGCGACGCCACCGCGGCCCAGAAGCTCAAGGACCGCCAGACCGAACTCGCCGCCCTCGGCGATGAGAGCGCCCTCGCAGAGCGGCGCAAAGAACTCGCCGCTGAGATCGACCGCCTCGCCGCGCTCGCCGCGGGCGGGGACGCGGGCGCCGCCGCCCGCCTCAAGGAACTCAGCGCAGAGATGGACCGCCTCGACGCGAAGGACCGCAACGCGGGTGGCCCCGCGGGCGCCATCGCCCGCGAGCGCGCCGAGATCCTCTCGGGCATGGCCGACCTCGCGGAGCGCGCCGCGGCGGGCGACCCCGACGCCCAAGCCGAACTCCGCGCCCTCAAGACCAGGCTCGCTGCGCTGCAGGCCCAGGAGGAGGCCCTCTCGGGCGGCAACGTGCTCGCGTCCAACCCCGTCATCGACAAGCGCAAGCGCGAGATCCGCGCCGAGATGGACGACCTGATGGACCGCGCGGCGCAGGGCGACACCGACGCCGCACGCCGCCTCCGCGAACTCCAGAAGGAACTCGCAGCGCTCCAGGGCAACGACCAGAGCGACACCGCCAAGAGCCGTGCCGCCCTCCTCGAGGAGATGGCCCGCATCGCCGCCGACGCCGCCAATGGCGACCCCCACGCCCAGGCGCGCATGCGTCAGATCAAGGACGACCTCGCCCGCCTCGACCGCGACGACGCCATCCGCGCAGGCGCCGACGCCGCCGAGACGCTCGCGGGCGACCCCAGCTACTTCTCGGGTTCGACCGCCGACCTGGGGCAGGTGCTGCCAAGCCTCGAACTCGTCGATCGCGCGGTGCTCCTGCGCCTGCCCCAGAGCCAGTTCAAGGCGTACGTCGAGCGGAACATCCCCCTCGATACCCTCACGTTCACCGATGTGCTCGAACTCAAGAAGGTCCGCGTCTCGGGCGTGGTGCTCTCAACCGAGGAGGAGCGCCGCCTCGCCGATCGCTTGTCGCGGGCAACCGACCGCCTCGAACTCGAGGTCGTCGCCGACCCACCCTCGGTCTGCCGCCAGCTCGCCGAGGCCCTGCGCAGCAACGGCGCGGAGGGCGTCCGCGTCCACGCGCACCCCGTGGGCGGTGAGCTGGTCGTCTTCGCCCGCTACGACCTGTCCGATGAGATGCCCGTCGACACCGCGAAGGCTATCGCGCGCCGCTACGTCCTGAGCCATCACCTGATCGATGTCGTCGCGCTCGCGCCCGAAGCCAAGCCCACTGCCCAGGGTCAGTGAGCGCGCTGCTCAGGGCGTCAGCGCCTTGAGCAACGCCCGGGCCCGCGCACTCTCGGGATCGAGCCGGAGCGCTTCCGTAGCGGCCTCGTGTGCGAGTTCGATATGTCCCGCCTCGTGCTCAAGCAACGCCTTCATCTGCATGGGCAGCGGGTCGCCCTCCGCGCGCGCCGCTGCAAGCCCGACCGAGCGGAGCGCACCGTCGAGGTCGCCCGTGTTGCGCTGCCACATCGCGAGCAGGTAGTACCCCTCGAACCGGTCCGGCGCGACCGCCATGAGCCGGCGGGCCGATTCGCGGAGCCGGCGGTCATCGCCCATCTCCAGCGCGATGGTCGCGAGGTGGAGCCACACATTGACGTGAGAGACGCCATCAGGCTCACGCGACAGGGCCGTCAGGATCGAGCGGGCGTCGACGGGGCGGCCGAGTTCGATCAAGCACCGCGCCTTGAGCAGTTGAAGGTCGGGACGCTCGCCCGCCGGGGCGTCGGCGAGCAAACGCGTCGCGGTGGCGTCCGCGTCCGCAAATGCCCCCACCGCGATCTGGGCCCGCAACAGGTCCTCGAGGATCGAAGGGTCCTCTGGCGCCAACAGCGCAGCATCAGAGAACAACCTGAGCCCATCGTGCGCATCGCCCCGCATCATGGCGACGTGGCCGAGCATCTGCTGGACGCCCGCGTTGTAGGGGAAGCGCTCGTGCGATGCCTCGAGCAGGCGCGCCGCCCGCTCAACGTCGCCCTGCTCGATCATCATCTCCGCCGCCGCGACGAGGTACTGCGGGTCATCGGGCGCCGCCTCCGCCGCCCTCAGGTAGCTCGCCACCGCATCCGCGTGGCGGTCGAACCGCTCGAACACGATACCCGTGTAGTAGTGCGCATCGACGTTGTCGGGGTCCATCGCGAGGACCTCCCCGAGCGCCGCCAGCGCCGCCTCGCCGCGCCCCATCTCGATGAGGATCCGCGCCTCGAGCACGCGCGCCTTGGGCACGTTGGGGTTCAGCGCGATCGACCGGCGGACGCCCTCGAGCGCCGGCTCCAGCGCGCCCGACTTGAACTGCTGCTGGGCCAGGTCCCACTCGGTGCCCGACTTGATCTGCGCCATCCGCTCGTTGGCGTTGTCCTTGTGCGCCTGCGTGTACGTACCATGACCCGACGAGCACGCCCCCGCAACGAGCGCCAGCGCCGCGATGGCCAAGCCTGGTCCGACACGCCGATCCACCCGCCGCGTCACGAGCCACCCCCCGCCCCGTCGCCCGCTTCCGGCACATCGGGCGCATCGGGCGCCGGGCGGTTCGACTCCCCGAGCTGCTCGACCTCCTCGTCCATGATCCGATCGAGGAAGCTCCGCGAGGGCCACGCCTGCGGGCGCTGGATCAACGACTCCTGGATCCGGATCGCGTCGGGCTGGGCCGGGTGGAGTTCGAGCGAGCGCCGGATGCACCACAGCGCCTCGTCGATCTTGCCCTCGTCCGCGAGGCGCTGCGCCTCGACGTTCAACTGGTTCGTCTGGCGGTCCCGGCTCCACGGGAGGAGGCCGTTACGCGACCCGACACGCACGCGGTCCGCCGCAGCGAGCGCTTCCCGCCCCTGGTCCATCACGACCGCGTCGTTCATCACCGTCGGCTTCACAAGGAACATCACCTCGGAGCGCATGGTCATGTCGTCGTGGCCACGGAACGCGGCACCGAGGATCGGCAAATCGCCAAGCACGGGGACCTGCCTGCGCGCGAGCGATGAATCCTCGCGGAAGAGACCGCCGAGCACCGCGGTCGCTCCTTGCGGCACGACGACGTGCGTCGACACCGTCTGGATGCGCTCATCCGGGATCTGCTGGGTGATGCCATCGGCGCCCTCCGTCACGCGGAAGTCGACGTCGGAGACCTTGGGTTTCAACTCCAGGCGCACCGACCCGTCCGCGTTGACGAACGCGCGGAAGTCGAGTTCGATGCCCGTGTCGATGAACTCGACGGTCTGGAGCACCTGGTTCTCGACCACCACCGTCTGGAGGTAACCGACCTTCGTGCCCACGAGCACCTTGCCACGTTGGCGGTCGAGCGCCATGAGCTTGGGGTTCGAGAGCAGGCTCACATCGGTGACCTCATCGAGTGCACGGACGAAGATCCCAATGTCGTCGTCCATGATGCCCAGGCGCAGTGTCGCGGGGCCTTGCCCCGTGTTACCCGGGTTCGAGACCACGAAGTTGTTGTTGGCGGTCGTGGGCGATCCGGCCCCCATGCCCCCATCACCGACGCCGAATCCGAAGTCGATCGGCTTGAACGAATCGCCAAAGTTGAAGAAATCAGTGAACTGCACGTCCTGGAGCAGGGCGAAGTCCACGCCGAACGCGTTGGCTTCCGTGAGGGCCGCCTGGACGATCGTCGCTTCGATCAGGACCTGTCGCGGGCGGACATCGAGCTCGTCGATGAGCGCCTCCGCCGCCGCGATGTTGCTCGCGTAGTCGTAGATCACGAGCGTGTTCGACATCGCGAAGTCGTCGTGGTTGGGCGTGTACACCCCATCGTCGTTCGCGCCGCCCTGGTTGATCGTGACACCCGCGGCGGCCGCGAAACTCTCCGACCCCCCACCCTCGCCCCCATCCCCCCCCGCTCCGCCGCCGCCGTCGATCGTGTACTCGATCCGCCCGTCGGGCGAGAGCAAGGGGCGCACGAACCGCGCCGCATCGGCGCCGGGCAACCAGTCAAGCCTGATGACCTTGGTGGTCGGGCTGTTCCTCCGCCCGTCGATGCCCGCGACCTCCTCCTGCGTGTACACAAAGATGAAGTCGCCACGCTCGATGTAAGCGAAACCGTTGGCAACAAGGATCGCATCGAGCGCCTCGTAGAACGGCGCATCGGTGAGGCTCGCAGTGATCGCCCCGCGCACCCTATGGCTCGGCACTATGTTTCTGCTCGACTGCACCGCGAGCTGCTGGAGCACGTAGCGGACGTCCACATCGGTGAGGAAGAGATCGACCGTCAGATACTCGGACACCCGCACCGAGGCGTACTGGGTCGCGCGCCCCTCCTCGTCCGAAGCGCTCTCCCCCGCGTCGGGAGGGGGCACGATGAACACCTGGGGGAGCGATGGGTCTGCCGGCTGGGCGTTCGGGGCAAGAGGCGGCACCGGCACGCCGTCCTGAGCCATGGCACCGACCGCGAACACGCCCACAAGCGTCGCACACGAGAGCACGCACGCAGCTCGAACGGTCGGCCAGTTCATGACATTCCCTCCGTATCGCCGGGGCAGTCGACAGGGACCATGGGCATCCGCGTCTGAGAGCCGTTAGACTAACGGAGGTCGCGAGTATGCACCACTCACCTATGCCCCGCGGGCCGGGCGGCTGAGGAAGAGCATGGCAGAATCCAACGGGCAAGCTGAGGCCCCGCCCGATCGGGCCACCCTGATCGAATCGGCAAGGCGCCGGAGCATGGCGTTCTTCCTTCGCCCGATCGTGGACCTCCTGGAGGACCCGTCGGTCGGCGAGGTCATGGTCAACGGGCCCGACGAGGTGTACGTCGAGCGTGGTGGGCGGGTCGAGCGCACCCCCAACACCTTCCCTGACGAGCACGCGGTCCTCGCCGCCGCCAACCACATCGCGCAGTTTGTGGGCAAGACTATTTCCGAAGAGTCTCCCATCCTCGACGGGCGCCTGCCCGATGGATCGCGCATCTGCATCGTCCTCCCGCCCATCGCCGCCCGCGGCGCCTCGATCAACATCAGACGCTTCTCGACCAAGGCAGTTGAGCCGTCTTTCCTCCTTGACGTCAAGGCGATCACGCCCGAGGCCCTTGAGTTCATCCTGCTCTCGGTCGCCGCGAGCCTGAACGTCATCGTCTCGGGCGGCACGGGCTCGGGCAAGACCACCCTGCTCAACATCCTCTCGACAGCGTTCGGCGACAACGAACGCATCGTCGTCATCGAGGACACCCGCGAACTCCAGGTCCAGAAGCAGCACGTCGTCCAGCTCGAAGCCCGCCCCCCAGACCCGTTCGGGAAGGGCGAGGTCACCGTCCGAGACCTGTTCATCGCATCGCTCCGCATGCGTCCCGACCGCATCGTGGTGGGCGAGGTCCGCCGGGGCGAGGCGGTCGACATGCTCCAGGCGATGACCTCGGGCCACCGCGGTTCGATGGCCACGCTCCACGCCGACACACCGCTCGGAGCGTGCGGCCGCCTCGAGACCATGTGCATGATGGCCGACCTCGGGTTGCCCATATCCGCCCTCCGCCGGCAGGTCGCCGGCGCGCTCGACCTCGTGATCCAGGCGGCCCGCCTCCACGACGGACGACGCCTCATCACGCACGTCTCCGAGATCGACATCGACGAACAGGCGGGCACCTACATCGCCCACGACATCTTCGCCCTTGACACGGCCCTCGAATTCCCGATGTTGAAATGGACGGGGCACCCACCCGCGCTCGCCCAGGACATCCTCTGGAAGGGCCTGAGCGACCGCGTGGACCTGACCCGCCACATCATGGAGGCAGGATCGTGAGCCACCCCGTTGAGCCACATCAGCAACGCCTCGGCCTCGCCTCGTGCGAGCGTGGCCAGCTCGTGGTCGAATACCTCCTGGTCTCGATCGGTGTCGTCCTGCCCTTCGGCCTCCTCATGAACACCCTCTTCACCATGACCTACCTCTACTTCCATCGGATCACGGGCGTGGTGTCGCTCCCGTTCCCATAATCCCCTACTCGCTATCGCCCTTTGGCAGCACCGGGCGTTTGTGGTACCTTTCACAAGTCGGCAGGGGGTCCTGCCACTTCCACACTCGGAGGCACTCCCGATGCTCGCCCGCACCAAGAAGACCCTTCGTCGGCTCCACGAGGATGAGACTGGCCCGAACACGGTCGAGTGGATCCTCATCATCATCGTGGCCCTCGTGCTGCTGATCGCCATCTACAAGTTCGCCCAGTTCGCGCTCGACAAGTTCAACGAGAAGAACGACGAACTGAAGAACGAAGGCGAGTTCCTCCAGTAAGGAGCGGGCTCTGCACTCGGTCGGCTGTCGTTCTTAAGCCCCAATGGGTGGGCAGGCTGTCGTTTGGATGCTGACGGTGCGTGAACAACCCGATCTCACCGACGACGATGGGCGCATCGCGCCCGACGCCGCGCCATCCGACGAGCCAGACGCGGGCGCGCCCGAGAGCGACACACCCACGCCGACCCCGCGCACACAGGACCCCACCGAGCCCAACACCGCGGCAAGCGCGGGGGTGCGCGGGCCCTCGCTCGTCGAGTGGGTTGTCCTGTTCGCCATCGCAGCGGTCGGCGCCACCGCGCTGCAGGTGGCAACCGGAGCGACAACGCACGGCTACTTCGGCTTCATGCTCGCAAGCGTCATCTGCGCTCGGGCCGCGTGGACCGACGCCGCGACCCGGTTCATCCCCAACGCCCTGACCTACCCCGCGATCCTGATCGGCTTTGGCGTCAGCGCCCTCGGCGCCGGCGCGGCGTTGATCGATGGCGGGGGCGCCGCCTCGACGTGGATCGGCGCCCCGACGCTCACCTCCTCGCTCCTGGGCTTCGCCATCTGCGCCGCCATCGGGATCCCATCCTTCATCGCGGGCGGGCTCGGCGGCGGTGATGTGAAACTGCTCGGTGGCATGGGCGCAATGCTTGGCCTCCACGCGTCCGACCCCGCCGCGGTCACCATCGGCCCGGTGCTCTTCAACACGCTCGTCGTAGCCGCGGTCGTGGGCATCCTCAACATGGCCCTCTCGGGCCACCTCGTCCGTCGGCTCCAGGTCATGGCCGCATCCCTCCTGGTCATGGCCATCACCAAGAAGCCCCTCGACCTCTACCCCTTCAAGACAACCGAAGCGCCCTTTGGCGTCGCCCTGCTCATCGGCACGGTCATGGCCGCCTTCCCGGCACTGCGCCTCCACACCTACGTCCTGGAGGCGCTGTGATGGCCGCCGCAGACCCCACTGCCCCCCCGCCCCCGATCGTGACCGACGCCGCCCTCACGGCGCTGACGCTCCTCGCGTTCGCCATGGTGGGGCCTTCGATGCGCGCCGCCCCGGCGCTGGGCCTCACCCCCATCGATGCATGCCTGGCGCTGCTCGCGCTGGGCGCAGCGCTGCTCGCCGCGTTCGCCTACCGCATGTTGATCAGGCTCGGCGGTTGCGCCAGGCGCGTGCGCCGCGAGGGGCGCGCCTGCGCGGGCACCGTCGCCGTCGAGTTCATCCTCGTGCTGCCCGTCCTGATCTACACCCTCTCGTCGATCGTCCAGACCGCACTCCTCGGACAGGCAGCGCTCATCACGCGCCACGCCGCGTTCTGCGCCGCACGCACCGCGATCGTCAACACCGAGCGTGGCCTCATCTCCGATTGGAACCAGGAGACCGTGACCGACGACGGCGCAGAAGACGCCCTGACGTCCGCGGTCTTTATCCTCGGCACGATCTCGCCCAACGAGGGCGGCGGCACCGACCTGGCCGCCGAGAGCATCCGCGACATCCGGAGCCACCAGGGCGCGCCATGGATCGACAACGGCTACCCCGCTCGCGTCGCATTCGCCCGCGCCGCAACCACCCTCGAACTCAACCTCGACTCGCCCTTCGGCATCCCCAACCCCGCCGCGCCACGCGTCGTCGAAGCCGATCTCACCTACCGCTACCTCCTCGTGGGCCCGGGCGTGGCCAAACTCCTCGTCGCGTCCCGATCGACCATCGGGGGCGTCGAGGGCCGGTTCTTCCCCATCACCTCGAAGGTCACCCTCCAGAGCACGGGGCCACGCGAGGGCAGCCTGCTCTCGGTCACCCCGCTCGCGGGCAAGCCCATCGCGTACTAGAGGAAGGACACCCGTGCGCACCATGCTCACCCAATTCCGTCGGGGCCTGCAGAGCGAGCGGGGCAACGTCTCGCTCCTCATGGTGCTCACGATGTTCATCCTCTTCGCGATGCTTGCGATGGTGTGGAACACCGGCGCCGTCACCTCCGAGCGTGCACGCATGCAGATCGCCGCCGACACCGCCGCGCACGCCGCCGCGGTCCGTGTCTCGCGCCTCAACAACCTCATCACCGCCACCAACATGATGGTCGTCGTCAACCTGAGCGAATACGGCCACGCGCTCGCCACACCGATCACCGCGGGCAAAATCGTCAAGCACTGGAGCGACAAGATCAAGTCGCTCAAGGCCATCCCGATCGTGGGCCCAGCGCTCGCCGCCGCGATGGCCGCTTACATCGTGGTCGCGGAGTTCCTCCCGACCGCCCCCGATTTCTGGTTCGGCGCCCTCATCCCCGCCATCATCGAGATCGTGCAGTTCGGCGGTGGCCCGGCGCTCTCTCGCATCTCCGAGATCGTCGAGTTCCAGGAATCGATGATTGACGGCACCGCGGTCGCCATAGAGGGCACGCGCGCGCAAATGGCCGAGTACTACAACTGCGACATTCGCCTGACCCAACCGGGCCAGGTCGGCCTGTCCAAGGACACCTGGGAGCCCCCCGTCCACCAGGCAGGCCCCACCGCCCTGCTCATCCCCGTCATGCAGCAGTGGAACAAGGACTACAAGGGGATGTACGACTACCTGAAGCCCATCAACATCGGCAAGGGCCAGAAGGAATGGAAGAACACCACCACAGGCACCGTGGCGGGGTCGCCGTTCGTCGCGTGGATCTTCGCGGACATGCCGTACATCATCCGGACCCAACCCGCGTGGAGCCCGATCGACATGAACCCCGATGAGGACGAGATCGATCAGTACTTCACGGTCGTCGCAACCGCCAAGCGCGAGAGCGGCGCCACCCCGCGCCACGTCTTCCAGAACATCTTCGGCAAGGGCCTCAACGCCAACGACATAGTCCTCTGCTACGCCGAAGCCGAGACCTACAACCCCGCCGCGGGCGCGGTCGATTCCGTCCCGGGCCTCGGCCCCATCCTCAACATGATCCCATGGCGTGGCCACACCACCCTCGGCATGCAGTGGCAGGCGCGCCTGACGCGCCAGACCGCCCTCCGCGAGGCCCTCGAGAACGACCCCACCATGCAACTCTGGTGGCTGCAGGCGGGCATCCTCCCCCAGGACTACTCCGTGCTCGACGACGGATCGGGCAAGGCCGCGCTGCACTAGAGACGATCCATGAACGCACCACTCGCGCCACACCGCCCCCCCACCCCGCGCCAGCGCGGCGTCGTCGCGACCGAGATGCTGCTCCTCATGATCGTCTTCTTCTCACTACTGATGCTGGGCATCGCGCTCTATCGCATCCGCGCCACCGACCACTACGCCACCACCGAGTCGCAACGCGAGACCTTCGAACGCTCCGTCTCCATGCTCAACATCGACCTCCCCTCCTGGCTCTTCGGCTCAGGCCGGGTCGAGGAGACCTCCACTAACCTCAACGACCCCGAGCCCGACGACACCCTCAAGATCACCAAGCTCGACGACAAGACCATCGAAGACAGCGGCACGGGCGAGGCCGTGGTCTACGTCGGCCCTCCAATCACCGCGGACAGCGCGGGCGACCCGAGCACCTGGGACGTCGAGATCGAGCGCTACGCCTACACGATCCGCCCGCCCTGGGTGTGGTCCTACTTCCCGTTCGTCCCGACCCAAGACTTCCCCGAACGCAACAAGGTCAAGAAGTGGTATGAGGACGCCCGCAAGGACCCGCTTGAGGGAAGCCCGAACCTCAAGGACCGCTACAAGCTCCACGGCAAGCACTACTCCGAATAGGAGCGCCGCTCGTTCGATACCGACGACGAGCATGGGCGTATCCCCGTAGAGCCTCCGCAGCCGCCTAAGCGCTGCCTTGATGTTGTCCTGCTCGCTCGTCGGCTCGCCGTTCTTGACGTAGTAGGTCTTGCAGTGGCGCCAGTAGGCGAGGACCAACTCGCTGACGGAGCGATCGACCCGGCCCTGGCTGGGGCGCACCCTCCCGGCCGAGAGCCACTCGCCCACCTCGCGCTCGTACGCGGCGTGGCTCTCTGGGGACCCATGCTTGCCCAAGTAGACATCGTGACCATTCAGACGGACAACCGCCAAGCCTGACGGCTTGTGCAACCGATACTACGGAACTCTTGGGGTTCTGGCGGGGCGGACATCGAAGCCTCCTCGGTGGTAATTACCACCTGGAACGGGCTCTCGAGCCGCGCCGTCCTCCACCGGACGGGTACGCTAAACCTAGCGTTCGGCGTGCTGTACGCGAAGTGGAGCCGATCGGGATCGAACCGACGACCTCTTGCATGCCATGCAAGCGCTCTCCCAACTGAGCTACGGCCCCATTGTCAGCCCTCGCCCCGCAAGCCGCGGGCCAAGGGCCAGACCCAAGGCTACCCCACCCACGCCCCCCGTCAAGCCCCGAACCCGCCAACCCCGCTCAGCCGACACCCTTTCCAGACCATCCCCCCCACTTGCGCCACCGGCACCGCCCGTCTAGTCTGGGGAACATGCCCAAGGCCAAGGCAGACAACCCGAAGCCCGCGCTCGCCCTGACCGGCCCCGACACGCGCGTCTACATCGGCGATTCTCGCGAACTGCTCCGCGCGGTCCCCGATTGCCGGACCGCCGAAGTCGACCTCATCTTCGCCGACCCCCCGTTCAACTGGAAGCGCGACTACGACCGCCACCTCGCGGGCGACGCGTGGGACGACGCCCTTCCCGACGACGAGTACCTCGCCTTCACGCGCGATTGGCTCGACGGGTGCGTCGACGCACTGAAGCCGACGGGCTCCCTCTGGGTCAACATCCCCGACGACTGGGCCGCCGAGATCGTCGTCCACCTCAAGCGTGAGCGCAAGCTCCACATGGTCAACTGGTGCATCTGGCACTACCGCTTCGGCCAGAACACATCAGGCCGCTTCATCAACTCCAAGGTCCACGCCCTCTACTTCTGCAAGGACCGCAAGAACCGCACCTGGAACGAGGAGCCGATCCTCGAGCCCTCCGACCGCGCCACCACCTACTTCGACCCGCGCACCTTCTCAAAGAAAGAGGGCACGAGCGGCATGCGCACCCCCATGGACGTCTGGTACGGCAAGTACTGGGGACGCATCCAGGGCAACAACAAGGAACGCCGCCCCGGCCACGACAACCAGATCCCGGAGGTCTACCTCGAACGCGTCATCCGCGCCACCTCCAACGCCGGCGACCTCGTCCTCGATCCCTTCCTCGGCTCGGGCACCACCTGCACCGTCGCCCGCGCCCTCAACCGGCGCACCATCGGGCTCGAATATGCGCCCTCCAACGCCAAGTCCGCCATCCAGCGCATCGAGTCGGGCCCCATACGCATCGACCCCAACAACCCAACGCGCACCGCCTCTGCGATCTTCACCCCTCGCGCGATCGGCCCAAAGACCGCCGAGCGCCTGGCGCGCGAGAACACCGGCACCTGACGGGAGCCGGCGGCGACCCCGGGCACACGCCCGCACACCGCCCCCCACGCCGCCCATTGCACCAATCCGAGTCATTTTTCGGTCAGCCGTGAATCGCATTCTCACGGCAGCCGCGGGCGTGTTCGTACGCATCCCGACGCGGTGGCCCACCAAGCCCACGCGGTGTTCGCGGGGCCCAGCGGGCCGGAGCAACAGGAGAACACGCCATGCGATTCGAACCGAACCGATCCACCCTGATCACCGCCGCCGCAATCTGCGTTGCCGCCCCGCTCGCCAGCGCCCAGCTCGTCCGATCGGGCGCCGCCGTCGACGCCGACGGGCTCGCGCCCACCCTCGACCTCTTCCGCGCCGACCTGGGCGAACTCAACGCCCCCAACCCGGGCTCCATCGGCGCAGGTCGTCGTGAGATCAACTGGGACGCCGCGCCCGACGCCGTCTCGGCGCCCAACAGCTTCCCCGGCGACTTCTTCAACGCCCCCTTCTTCCCACGAGCCCGCGGCGCCGTCTTTACGACGCCCGGCGCCGACTTCCAGCTCTCCGCAACCGCCGCGAGCGGCGTCGGCACGCTCTTCTCCAACATCAACGACTCCTACGACGACCAGTTCCAGACCTTCTCACCCGAGCGCCTCTTCACCCCGATCGGCTCCAACATCGTCGATGTCGAGTTCAAGATCCCCGGCGAGGACACCCCCGCCCTCTCCACCGGCTTCGGCGCCGTCTTCACCGATGTCGATCTCGCCAACTCAACCACCCTTGAGTTCTTCGACGCCGGCGACAACTCGCTCGGCGCCTGGAGCGTCGAGGCGGGCCCCGAGGCCCAGGCCTCCCTTTCCTTCCTCGGCGTGTCGTGGGAGCAGGCGGTCGTGTCGCGCGTCCGCATCACCTCGGGCGAGATCGCGCTGGGCGACGCCGAGGGCGCCGCGGACCTCGTCGTCATGGACGACTTCATCTATGGCGAGCCGATCATCCCGGGCCAGCCCATCGTCCGGGCCGGAGCCGCCGCCGACCCCACGGGCCTCGAGGCGATCATCGACACCTACCGCAACGACCTGGGCGACCTCAACGCGCCCAACCCGGGCTCGGTCGGCTCGGGACGCCGCGAGATCAACTGGGACGCCGCGCCCGATGCCGTCTCTGCGCCCAACGACTTCCCGGGTGACTTCTTCAACGCCCCCTTCTTCCCCCGCGCCCGCGGCGCCGAGTTCACCACCAACGCGGGCGACCTCTTCCAACTCTCAGCGACGCAAGAGAGCGGCGTGGGCGTCAACTTCTCCAACATCGACCCCTCCTACGCAGACCTCTTCTCCACCTTCTCCCCTGAGCGTCTCTTCACGCCCATCAACACCACCACCCTCACAGTCGACTTCAAGATCCCAGGCGAAGACACCCCCGCGGTCACCACGGGCTTCGGCGCCGTCTTCACCGACGTCGACACCGACAACGCCGCCACCATCGAGTGCTTCGACGCCAACGGCGCCTCGCTCGGCGTCTTCGCCGCCCCCGTCGGTCCCACCGACAACGGCGCCCTCTCCTTCGTCGGCGTGAAGTTCCCCACCCCAATCGTCGCCAAGGTCGTCATCACCACAGGCAACGCGCCCCTGGGCGGCCTCGAAGCCGACGGCACCGACCTCATCGTCATGGATGACTTCATCTACGGCGAGCCCGTCACCCCCGCCCCCCTCTGCGCCGACCTCACGGGCGACGGCGTCGTCGACTCGGGCGACCTCAACATCATCCTCGCGAGTTTCAACGTCAACGATGCCGGCGACCTCGATGGCGATGGACTCACCTACTCCACCGACCTCAACATCGTCCTCGCCCAGTTCGGCGACACCTGCGAGTAAACCCCCACCACACACACTCTCTCCTTGGCACAACTCCCCCCGTGCCCGAGCCCCGCTGGCCCAACCGCCCGCGGGGCTCTTCGCGTAACGCAGAGCGGGCCGGGGCGTGTCGCCCCGGGGATCAACCAAGACACGTGAGGCCCCCGCGCCACCTGTAGCATCATCATGTGACCGAGCCGCAAGACATCCCCATCGAAGTCTGCCCGAAGTGCGGCTACGACCTGAGGGGCACGGACCTGCCCGAACGATGCCCGGAGTGCGGGCGTGCGCTCGACGAGAAGCTCATCGAGCGCGTCAACAAGAGGCGCTCCACCGCAAGGTGGCCAACCCCAACCGCGCTCGCCGCATGCGCTGCGCTCCCCATCCTCTCGATCATCGCCGCGCTCTACGCCTCGCCGGTCGATCCACTATGGGACGCCCTGTACCTCTTCAGTATGCTCTGGATCGGGATGCTCTCCGGCGTTGCAGCGACAACGATCATCACAAGATCGATCGCCGACCCAAGCCGCAGGGCACTGGTTCGCAACGCCTGGCTGCCCCTGTGCATGCAATTCATGTGCGTCCCGATGGCAGGCCTCTTCCTCGGGATGTTCGCTCTTGGCTTGGCCAGCCTTGACGATATCCCTCCGGTCATTGAGTGGGACCTCGCGATCGTATCGAGCGGAGCGGTGTCGCTCGTTGGGCTCCCGGCGGGCATTGGTCTGGGCACCTATCTGGTGCTTCGCACCGGTGGGCCAACGCGCGCCATCGCGCTCGCGGAACACCGGGTCACGCGACGTCTCACCCTCACGGTCACGTCAATCTGTGGGCTGAGCCTGCTCTACGGTGTCGCGTGCGCGCTGACGATCATCGGACCGATCATGCTCGCCTAACCCCGCCGCAGACTCTCCCGCCCAATCATCAGCTCAAGCGTCGACGCCGCGAACTCCCCATCCTCCCCGCTCAAGCGCGTGAAGAACGGCAGCGCGATCGTCCGCTGGCTCACGGTCTCCGCGATCGGGAACATGCCCGGGCTGAACCCGAACCGCTCGCGGTAGAACGGCTGCAAGTGAATACACGGGAAGTACGGCGCCGCGCCCACATCGTGCCTTCGCATCCCCGCGATGATCCGGTCCCGCTCCTCGCCCGAGTACTGGTCGTTGAGCCGCACCACGAACACGAACCAGCTCATGCGCACGTCGTCCGCGATCGTCGGGAGGATCAGGTCCGGGTTCACCATGAGCCGGCGCATGTACGCCTCGGCGATCTGTCGCCTGCGCGAGAGCATCGACTCGAGCCGCGTCATCTGCGCCACCCCCAGCGCCGCGCTCAACTCGTCCAACCTGTAGTTGAACCCGAGCCGTTCATGGCTGAGCCACGACCCGCCCGACGCCCCCATCTCATCGGCCCGACCCTGGTTCCGCAACGACCGGCACACCGAGGCCAACCGGTCGTCGTTCGTCACGACCATCCCGCCCTCGCCCGTCGTGATCTGCTTGTTCGGATAGAAACCGAACACACCCGCGTGCCCGAACGAACCCGCCCGACGCTCGCCCACGCTGCACCCCAGCGCCTCGCAGGAGTCCTCGATCATCTTGATCTCGTGGCGGTCCGCGATCCGCCGGTACGCCTCCATGTGCGCCGGATTCCCAAACGCCTCGACCGCGATGATCGCCTTGGTCCGGGGCGTGATCGCCGCCTCGACCTTCTCGGGGTCCATGTTGAGGCTCTTGGGGTCGATGTCGACGAACACGGGCGTCGCGCCGACATAGAGGATGCAGTTGGCCGACGCGATGAAGCTGAAGGGCGTCGTGATCACCTCGTCGCCGGGCCCGACCCCCATCGCGGCCAGCAGCATGTGGAGCCCCGCGGTCCCCGACGAGCACGCCACGCCGTTCCGCACCCCCGCAACCGCCGCGACCATCTCCTCGAACCGCGCCTGCATCGACCCGATCGAGAGCCGACCCGACCCGAGCGTGCGCACGACGAGCTCGATGTCGCTCTCCTGGATATCCGGCATCGACAATGGGACTTCTTGCATGACGCTCCACGCTCGTGTGTCGGGGCCCGCCACCCCGGCGGACGCCCTCACTATCGGCTCGCCACCACGCCCCGGGCCAGCGCCACCATCAAGGCCCGGTCTCACGGAGCATGTGGAGCACCTCCGTGAGCCCCACCTGGCTCTGACCAAGCCGGCGCAGCGCAAGCCACGCCGCCTCGCCACGCAGGGGCTCGTCGAGCCCGCCATACCCCAGCGCCGTCTCGGAGATGAGTTCGGTCAGGGGTGCGTTCTCATCCTCCGTGACCAGCCCCGCCCTGGCGCGCACGAGCGACGCAAGCGCCTCAGTCGTCCGATCGGGCCACGCGGGCTCGTCGCCGCCCCGCCAAAGCACCACGGGCTCGTCCGACTCCAGCGCCGACGCCAGCGCGATCTGCGCGAGCAGCTTCCTGTCCTCACCAAGACGCGCCGCGACCCATGCGCCGAGCGCCAACCCGTCGAGGTTTGCGAGTTCGCGGGCCGCGAGGCGGAAGGCCGCCTCCGTCCTGGGTCGGGTGTTCGGGGCGGTCGTCGTCAGGGCGTTGTCGAGCACCGCGTTCACGACGCGCCGCGCATCGCCCGGCTCCATCGACTCCGCCTGTTTCGCGCACCAGCGCGTCGCGATCGGGTGCCCGAACCCGACCAATCGCAACACCGACTCCGTCCGCCGCGCCGGATCACGCGCCGCATCGCCCGCCTCGCCGATCGCGCCGATGAGTTCATCGCCCGATGTGCGGAGCGGCTCGAACGCCCCGTCGGGCGCCGTCTCCGCCGCCCCGAGCGCGAGCAGGGCAAGCCGGAGCCGCGCGCCAAGCCCCTCAGCAGCGTCCCACGCCTCGCGCCACCGCGCCCACCCGCTCTCAGGAGCGAGGCGCATCATCGCCTCCAGCGCCCCCTCGCGGTTGTTGGGCTGGCGCTCGAGCAGGTCGTAGAGCCGGCCGAGGAAGGCCCCGATCGGCGCCACCCTGGGCTCCGCATCATTCAGCACTGTGAGCATGATGGGCACGAGCGTCGACAGGTCGCCCTTCTCCCGCGCCTCCTTCACGAAGGTCTCCGCGAGCGCCGCACCGTCGGTCTCTGGCAGCATGAGCGACGCGACCATCGCCGCGATCGGGAGGTCGCTCTCCACGAGCGACCGCGCCCGCGCCTCGTCGTAGCCGATCCCGCGCCCCGACGCGTGCGCCATCAGGATCGCCGCGAGTTCCGCGTCGAGGTCCGCCCACGAGAGCACCTGGTCTACGTCGTCATCGCTCACCAGACCCTCGCT
Source organism: Phycisphaerales bacterium (assembly GCA_965228605.1). Classification (GTDB taxonomy): domain Bacteria; phylum Planctomycetota; class Phycisphaerae; order Phycisphaerales; family UBA1924. Next base: position 243,137 of record OZ245825.1, on the reverse strand, counting down.
CAGCGCGCGCAGGATCACGTGGGCCCGGACCTTGGGGTCCTCGAGGTGTGACAGCAGCGCCAGGTCGATGCCCTCGCCGCCGCTCAGCTGCGCAAGCCCCAGCACGCCGTGCGCCGCGACGTCGTGCGATTCGTGGCCCGCGATCGCGCCGAACAACGGCTCGAGCTCCGGGTCACGCAGCTGGCGCAACCGCGTCAGCATCCTGTGAGGCCCGGGGCGCAGCTCCCGCTCCACCGCACGCGCGAACACCGTCGCCATCGACTCGATCTGCGTCGAGGCGGACGTCGGTGGCAGCGGCTGGTCCTGACCAACCGCCGCACCCGGCAGGGCGCAGAGCCCGGCGAGCGCGACCACGCCCGCCCACCCAAGCCTCACGATGCGTTCTCGCGCACGATCTCCGCGCGGAGCCGCTCGGCGAGTTCGCCCACAAGCACCTGGTCCAGATCGGGCCCCGCATCGCACCGGACCCCGCCCTCGATCGCTCGTTCCATGCGCTGACATGCGGTCACAATAGTCGAATGGTTCTGTCGGTTCAGGGCGCGGGCGATCTCGGGGTAGCTATGCGAGGTGAGCCGACGCGCCAGGTACGACACCATCGAGCGGGCGAGCACCACCCGCTTGTGCCTCCCACGCCCCATCAGGTCCGACAGGTCCACCCCCAGCGATCGGCAAACATGGGACGCGACCAGCGGGACCCGGATCGGGCGGGGTGGGGCAGGCCTCGCCCCCCCCAGCGCCTTGTGGACGAGGGCGACGCCGATCGAGCCCCCCTCCGAGCGGACATCGGGGAGGAGCGTCGACAACGCCTCGACGCGGGCGATCGCCCCCTGGAGCTCGCGCACCGAGCCGCACACCGGGTCGAGCCCGCCCGGCGCATCAGCCAGGGCATCGATCGCCGCGGGCTCAAGGTGCAGCCCGCGCGACCGCGCCACGCGCTCAACGATCCGGAGCCGCATCTCGCGATCGGGCAGCTGAAGCTCCACGACCATGCCCGCGAGGCAACGCGACACGAGGCGGGGCGAGAGCCCCGTCAGGCGAGACGGGTGCGCCTCGCCCGAGAGCACCACCCGCGCACCGCTGTGGTCCAGCGCTTCGAGGGTGTGGAGCAGTTCCTGGGTCGTCTTCACCTTCCCGATCACGAACTGGATGTCGTCGATGCAGAGCAGGTCGAGCCTGCGGTAGCGCTCGCGGAACGCATCGAGCGTTTGCGCGTGCGTGGACGCGATGAACTCGTTCGCAAACCGCTCACCCGTCGTGTACACCACGCGGGCCGACCGCTTCGCCTCCGCATAGGCACCCGCGGCGCCCTGAAGGAAATGCGTCTTGCCAACGCCGTACCCGCCGTACAGGAACAGGCACGAGAAGGCCCGGTCGGCGTTCGGGTCCGCGAGGCGACTGACACCCGCGAACGCAAGCTCGTTCGAGGCCCCGACCGTCAGGTCCGCGAGGCGCAGCCGCGCAGGCGGCGGACGCTTCGCCTCGCGCCGGGGCGGGGCGGGCAGGCGGACCGGCGCCTCAGGCGCCGTCGCCCGATCGACCTTCGGGCGGAGGCGCGCCACGCACGCCGGGTCCACGCGCCACTCCACATCCACCGCGGAGTTGCCCACGACACTCTGGGCCGCCTCGCGGAGCATCTGGCCGAACTGGCGCGCCAACAGGTCCGCATGGAACCCGTTGGGCACCTCCACGATGACCCGTCGCCCCTCGACGACGATCCACGCGTTCCCCTTGAAGTACTTCGAGAACCGCTCCGAGCCGAGGCTCACGCCCAACTGGCCCACGATCTGCTTCCCAAGGTCCGATGGTGATGGCAAACCCACGCGGAGCCCCTCCTCCTCGGGGAGGGCGCAGCACAACCATGCCGCAGCCCACGCCCGGTTCATCGCCTCTCTCACCCATCCATAGCTTCAAGCCAAAGCGATGACCGCATGCAGACAGCCGCAACCACCGGGTCGCTCCGCCGTCCGCCATACCCTTGTCAATCGCTCACCGCCCGCAGTGGGCCTCCCCACTCGCCAGCGTGCCGGCCACCATCCATTGGCAACGTGTGAAGATTACACCATCCACCCCGCCCCGCGCGGCGTCGCGCGCGCGATTTTTCGCGTTGACACGCGAAACCCTGAAAGCACCGGCAAAATCGCCCACACACAGCGCGCCGCGCCCGCGCAGGGAACGCGGGGAGCCCGTGGAAAGAACGTTTACATCGCGTGTGGACTCACCGGATTGCGCGCACGAACGCGCCGCGCCGATCCACCTCACGCATCCCGACCCGACGGTACAGCCGCTTCGCGGGCTCGTTCGCGAGGTCCACGGCGCACGCCAACTCGCTCCCGCGCTGGTCCGCGAACCGCTCTAGCGCATCGCGGAGCAGGACCGCGCCAAGCCCGCGCCCGCGCAGGTCAGGCCCAAGCCCGAGGTACACGATCTCAACCACGCCCTCGCCCGGGCAGCGCGAGAGCAGCGCAGCACCCTCCGCCCGACCGCGCCAATACACCACAAGCCACTTCTCGGGCTCATACAGGCCCACGGAGCGATGGCTCTCGAGCACGTCCGCCGTCGTCCTGAGTTCGCATAGGGCTGGGCAGTCAAGGGTCTCGATATAGGTCCGCTCCAGCGCCCGTGCCAGGTCGCCCGCAGCGCACGTCGCGCCCGTGCGCACCTCTGCGCCCTCGGGCCACTCGCTGAGGCGCATCGCGCGCGCCGCGCTGAGCCCCGCGGACATCGTCCCGCGCATGAACGCGAGGTCGGCGATCCGCTCGAACCGCGCACGCTCCAGCGACCCACCAAGGGCCCTCTCGTCACGCCGGAGCAGCGCCTGGGCGAGCATCGGGCGCGGCAGGCTCTCACACACCGCGTCCACCGCCCGCGCCAGCGCCTCGGACTCCCGCTGGTCCGAGGGCGTGCTCGCGTAGAGGTTCGCCGTCCGCCCTGTCGACTCGACCGCGAGGCAGACCTGGTCCGGGCCGCCCTCGCTATCGAGCACCGCGTAGAAGTGGCTCAGGTCGATCCCGTGGGCCGACGCCGCCGCGAGGAACCGCTCGCCACTGGCCGCATCGCCCCCAGCCCCCTCGACAAGCCTCTGGGCGGCACGGAGCAGCAGCCCTGACCCCACCCGAACGGGCGCAGACCCAACCACCGGCGGCAGGTTCGTCTCACTCCGTGTCAATCGGGCCTCCAAGATGCGGTGCACATCCCCCGCCGTATCGGCTATCGTACCCTCTTGCAGGTCGAATCGAACCGCGGACGCTGATTGAGCGAATGCGGTGACCGGGAGGTTCTCAACATGCGTGCCGTCACAAGCAAACTGGGTGGTCTCATTGCCTTCATGGTGCTCGCGATCGCGTGCCTGCCCGCCCTCGAGGCCCACGCCGCCCCCGAGCCCAACCCCGTGCCCACCCGCTGGCAGCTCCAGATCGAGCCCGGCGACCTCCGCGCGGGCGTGGTCGAGGTCGATGGCATCGCCCAGACCTACTTCTATTTCACCTACACCGTCACGAACCGGACGGGCGAGGACCGCTACTTCGCCCCCTCCTTTGACCTTGCGACCGACGATGGCACCCTCATCCGATCCGGCCGCGATGTGCCCAACAAGGTCTACGACGTCCTCATCGAGCGCATCGAGAACCCACTCCTCGAGGCCGAAATCGCGATCCTGGGCCAGCTCCAACAAGGCAAGGAGAACGCGAAGGATGGGCTCGTGGTGTGGAAGGCCGACAACATGAAGGTCGACTCCGTCAAGGTCTTCGCCGCGGGCTTCTCGGGTGAGACGAAGCGCTACAAGAGGCCCGATAACGGCGAGGAGGTCGTCCTCCGCAAGCAGCTCATGCTCCGTCATACCGTGCCCGGCACCATCGACCCGCGCCACGACCCGAAGATCAGGCGCATCGGGGTCGACCGTTGGATCATGCGATAGCCCACGCCTAGACTCGTCGCCCGCTGCCGCGAGACGCAGCGGCCGACCGCACCGACGCATCGGAGACCGTTGCTATGGCTCACAAAAAGGGACAGGGCTCGTCAAAGAACGGGCGCGACTCCAACCCGCAGTACCGCGGCGTGAAGCTTTACGGCGGCCAGTCCGCCAACGCGGGCTCCATCATCGCCCGCCAGTGCGGCACCAAGTGGCAGCCCGGCTTCATGGTCGGGCGTGGCCGCGACGACACCCTCTTCGCCCTCTGCGAGGGCACCGTCGTCTGGAAGCAGCGCAAGGTCCACATCGACCCCGCTGACCCCAACACGCCCAAGCCGTTCTACCTCTAGAGCGTCGCCCAACAACTCACGCGATACACAGCAAGGCCGAGGGCGAACACCCCCGGCCTTTGTCTTGCGCACCTCCGCGATCTGTCGCAGGTGCGAGAGCGAGCCGGGACGTGTCGTCCCGGCGCGAGCGAGGAGACCGCGCGACCCCCAACACACGCCGGGGCGACACGCCCCGGCTCGCTCTGCACACTCACCATCAAGGCACCGTCGACACCAGGAACACCTGCATCACGACGACGAAGACCAGGAACAGCACGCCAAGCCCGCCCAGGCACGTCCCGATGATGCCGCAGATCTTGCCCGCGCGGGCCATGCCCATCGACGAGGCCGCCGCGGTGCCGTCGCGTGCCTGCGCCTGACCCTTCACCCCGAAGTAGATGGCGAGCGGGCCGCACACGATCGAGACAAGCCCGTAGGCGAAGCACCCGATGATCGAGATGATCCCGAGGACGAGCGAAGCGACCGCGACGCCCGAAGTCCCGCGCCCCGCCTGGCTCAGCGTGAGCGCGACGGGCGTGCCGCAGTTCGGGCAGAGCGATTCGATGGTCTGCCCGCTCAGGTCCTGACCGCACGAGACGCACGTGAAGTGCATGCGGGGAGTCGTGGGCGGGGCCGCGCTGGCAGGCGATACCGGCTCGACGGGCGCCGGGCCCGCAGGATCGGGCGCGCCGCCGTCGGGATCATGCGGCCCATGGGGGCGGTCAGCGTGCTGGGGATCGTTCGGGTCTATGCGGGTGCTCCATCGCTCAGGCGAACGCCTGCTCCCTGGCTTCTTCAGAATCGGGCGCGAGGCGTGTGATCAACCGCGCCCCCACCGAATCACCCCACACGTTCACCGCGGTCCTGCACATATCCAGTATCCGATCGATCCCGAGGATGATCAAGATCGTCCACATCGGCAGCGGTTCGATCCCATCGCCCATCGCCTGGAGCGACGAGTTCACCGCCGTGATCACGATCGCCATGGTCACGAGCCCCGCCGACGGGATGCCCGCGGCCCCGATCGCCGCGAGCGTCGCGGTGATCAGGATGATGAGCGTCTGCGCCAGCGTCAGGTCGTAGCCGAACATCTGGAACAGGAAGACGACCGCGACCGCCTGGTAGAGCCCCGTGCCGTCCATGTTGACCGTCGCACCGAGGGGCAGCACGAAGTTCGACGCCCGCTTCGAGCACCCGCCCGAACGCTCGGCCTCCTCGATCGTGATGGGCAGCGTCGCCGACGACGACGCCGTCGAGAACGCCGTAATCAGAGGCTTGCGCATCCGCCACATGAACCGGTACGGGTTGGTGCGCCCCAGCAGCAGCAGGATCAGCGGCAGCACGACGAACGAGTGGATCAGCAGGCCCAGGATCACCGTCAGCGCGTAGGCGCCGAGCGAGCCGCCGAGCGACTTGAGCCCGACGAGCCCGATCCGCGCCGCGACGATCGCGAAGATCCCGATCGGCGCGAGCCAGATGATCCACATCACGAGCTTGATCAGCGCCGCGAACAGGCCCTCGAACACCCGGATGGCGGGCTTGGCCACCTCGCCCGACATCACCAGCGCGAGCCCAAGCAGGATCGCCACGAACACGATCGGCAGCGTCTCACCGTTCGCGGCGTCCGCGATCGGGTTGGTCGTGATCATCTTGCGCAGCAGCCCGACGAACGCGTTGCCCACCCCCTGCGGCTTCCCATCCCCCTCGATCACCGCCTGCGCACCCGCGGCATAGTCCGCCTGCGCCTTCACCGCCATGTCGCCCGGGTCCACACCGACCCCCGGCCCGATCACCGTGACCAGCAGCAGGCCAAGCCCCACCGCGAGGAGCATCGTCGTGAAGTAGTACGTCAGGGTCGCGCCGCCCACGAGCCCGAGCCGCTGGGGGTCACCGATGCTCGTGACGCCAACGACCACGCTCACGAACACGATCGGGATAATCAGCATCTGCAGCGGACGCACGAACGCCAGCTCGCCCACCGTCTGGTACGGCGCAATGCGCTTCTGAAGCACCTCGGGCGCCGTCTGGGCGAGCGTCTCGTCGTACAGGCCGAACTGCCCGACCAGCACCCCGAGGACGAGCCCGAGCAGGATAAGCAGCGTGAGGAGCAGGTCCTTCTTCATCATGCCCAGCGTCTCCGTCTCTGTTGTCCGAGTGGATCAGACCCGATCCGCGTACTCGCGCAGCGCGGGCGTGAACCCCACGGGCTCGAACCCGAGGTGCCGCTCCGCCTTCGCGATCGAGCAGACGCTGTCCTCCTGCGCCATGCGTGGCTCATCGGGGCCGAAGGGGAGCATCTGCCCAAGCCCGAGCGTCTTCGCGCCCCGCGCCATCGCCACGCCCAACGGCGCCGGCAACGGCACGATCCGCTTCTTCGATTCCACGTAGGGCAGCGCATCGCGGAACGTGGTGAGCATCTCGGGCCACGTGAGCACCTCGCCCCCACCAAGCTCGTACACCTCCCCGATCGACTCGCCCTGCTCGAGGCATTCCCCCACCGCCCACGCCACATCGACCACGCTCACCGGCTGCACCTTCGGCGCCGCCAGCTTGGGGGGGGCGGGCGGCTTGCCATCGACCCGCGCGAAGTACGGCATGAAGAAGTGCGGCGCCTCGCGACCAAGCACCCACCCCTTCATCATCTGGATGAGTTCACCATCCGGCCCATGGATGAGCGAGGGGCGCAAGATCGTCCAATCGAGCCCGCTCGTGCGCACGATCTGCTCACCATGCCACTTCGTGCGCTGGTAATCCGTCGGCGCATCGGGGCGAACGCCGAGTGCCGAGATGTGCACGATCCTGCGCACACCCGCCTCCCGCGCCGCATCGACCACGCGCTGCACACCCTCGACGTGGACCCGCTCGAACGTCACACCCGGCCCCGTCTCGCGCCGAATCCCGACGCAGTGCACAACCGACTTGCACCCACGCATGAGCTCGGCGAGCGCCTTGCGGTCGCTCAGGTCCCCGAACACAGGGGTGACCCCCTCGTCCGGCAGCGCCCCACCGACCTTCTCGCGGTCCCGCGCCAGAGCGCGGACACGCGTGCTCCGCTCGACAAGCTCGCGCGTGACGTGACGCCCCACGAACCCCGTCGCCCCCGTGACCGCTGTGTGCGTCGCCAAAGCGCTGCTCCCGCCCTGCGGAGGCCCCATCGCCCCGCGGAGCGAGTGTAAGGGGACTCGGGAAGGGCATCAATCGCACTTGGCACGTGGGTTGCGACGGGCAGGCGAGGGGCAACGGGTCGCACGGACGCGCCCGACGCCTCCTGTCTGGAGCCCGATCCAACGCCATCGAGAACCGAGGGAACCACCAATGCCCACCGACACCACCACTGTGCACGACCTGAACGCGGGCGACCTCCTCGTCGCCTACATCTCCGACCGTCTCGACCGCATGGTCGACCGCCTGATCACGATCGGCGGGCGGGGCGTCGCCATCGCGGGCCGCGCTGAGCACGTCGAGTGGCTCCATGCCAACGTCTGGGCCATGAAGCAGCTCCCCATTGTGGGCGTCGTGGCCCCCGATGCCATCGACGCGGGGACCGCCTCCATCGCCGGTGCGCCGGTCGTCGCAATGGATGACCCGTCGTGGCACGGCAAGGCCGACATCCTCCTCATCGCGGACGACCGGTTCCAGCAGGCGCTCTACGACGAGGCCCTGCGCCACGTCCCACCCAAGGTCCAGGTCTCGCGCCTCTACGACCGCCTGCCGGTCGGGCGCGAACCGCTCAGCGCCATGGGGGCCAGCACCTCGATGGGTGTCGTGACCCGCAGCGCCGCGCCGCGCTCCGCCGATACCGCCGTCACCGCGGGACTCATCGCCCGCTGACACAACCGGACACCTCTCCACCCTCGGGTAGCACCGCGGCGGGCTCCAACGCCAGCCGCGGTGCTTCTCGCGTGCGCCCTGTAGCATGAGGCGATGCGCCTCCTGTTCCAAACGCTCGGCGCGGGCTCGGACCACGCCTTCTCGGGTGACGCCGTCGCGTTGCTCATCATCCTGGGCGTTGCGGGGCTCGTGGGCCTCATGATGGCGTACGTGCGCCTGCCCGTCGTGCCCGCCTACCTGATCGCGGGCGTGATCATCGGCCCCGCGGCCGCGGGCCTCGTCGACACCAACCAGATCAAGGTCATCTCACGCCTCGCCATCATCCTCCTGATGTTCGGCATTGGCCTGCACCTCGACCTGGGTGCGCTCAAGGGCTCGGTCGGGCGGCTCCTTACGGTCGCCGCCGCGTCGATCGCGCTGAGCGTCGCGTTGCTCTGGCCCCTCGCCCTGCTCCTGGGCATCGGGTGGGCCGGGGCGTTGACGCTCGCGATGGCCCTCAGCCTGTCGTCGACCGCGGTCGTGCTCCGCCTCCTTCACGAGTCCCGACGCCTCACGCAAGCGGGTGGCCGACTCGCGCTCTCCATTCTGATCGCGCAGGACCTCGCCGTGATCCTCATCCTCATGGCCCTGCCGCTCCTGGCGACGCTCGAGGCCGGCGGTGACAACGCCGACCGCTTCAATCTCGTCGACATCCTGCTCGGCGCACTCAGGGCGGGCGGCTCCGCGGCGGCGATCGTGCTCGTGGGGCGCGTGGTCCTCCCTCACCTGCTCGGGTCCGCCGCAGCGCGACGGGCCGGTGAGCTGCTCATGGTGGTGGCGCTGGCCTTTGCGCTGGGGGCCGCGGTGCTGACAGAAGTCGCGGAACTGTCCGCCGAGTTGGGCGCTTTCCTCGCGGGGCTGATGCTCGCTTCCACGCCGTTCCGCCATCACCTCTCGGGACAGATCGGGCCCATGCGCGACCTCTTTATCGCGGTGTTCTTCACCGCCCTTGGCACGAAGCTCGACCTCGAGGTCGTCCTCGATGCGCTGCCCTTGGTGCTGACCGCGACCGTCGTGCTCCTCACGGTGAAGACCGCGTGCATCTCCCTGACCGCCTGGGCCGGCGGCGCAACGCCTGCGCTCGCGATCACCGCGGGCCTCTGGCTTGCCCAGGGCGGTGAGTTCGGGCTCGTGATCATCGGCGTCGCCGTGGGGCTCGGGCTTGTCGATGGGGACACCGAGTCGATCGTGACCGCCGTCATCATCGTCTCCCTGATCCTCACCCCGCTGCTGTTCGCGCTGGCCCCGCGCGCCGCGAAGCGTGCCGCGGGCGCGGGCCTCGCGCCGTGGCAACGATCCGCGAGCCTGGGCGATGTCCCGGTCGACCGCCCCGAGCATGCGCATGAGACCGATGGCCACGCCTCCCCATCCGTCATCGTCGCCGGGCTCGGCGTCGTGGGGCGCGCCGTCGTCGAGCGCCTGCGCAAGCTCGGGCTGAGCGTCACCGTCATCGAGATGAACCCGGCGACCGTCCGCAAGCAGACCACGCTCGGCCTCACCATGGTCTACGGCGACGCGGCCAACCACGAGGTCCTCGAGCAGGCCGGCGCCTCCCACGCCCGGGCGCTCATCCTCACCGTCCCCGATGAACAGGCGGTCCTCCGCGCCGTCCAGACCGCCCGCGCCATGAACCCTTCCCTCTACATCATCGCGCGGACCAACTACCTCTCGCGCGGCATGATGGCCAAGACCCTCGGCGCCAACGAGTACATCGTCGAGGAGATCGTGACCGCCGAAGCGATGGAAGCGCTGGTCGAGCAGGCCCTCGCGACCACCCGATCCACGTCGAGAAACACGACCACCCCCGACACGCCTACCACCGAATGACAAACGAGCCCACGCGGTTTCCCACGCGGGCTCGTCCACAGGTTTCCGTCGCCCGGAGGCAGACGGGATCGAATCGTTGTCCGCAATCAGCGGCGGCGACGCGCCACGAGGCCACCGAGCCCGAGCAGGGCCACGGCGCCGGGAGCGGGAATCTCGGTCCAGTGGACCGACACGGTGCCGATCGCGCCGTCATCGATGGAGTCCCACGCATCGACGATGCTGATCGTCCAATCGCCCGCGGCGAAGCCGCCGGCGACCCACTCGACCGAAGCGAACGTGCCATCCGGAGTCGGATCGGGATCGTTCTCGTCGTCATTCCACACGTCGCCCGTCTCGGCGAAGTTGTAGTTCGCAACGCCCGCGAGCGACGACCCGCCATCACCCAGCGCGCTGCCGTCGAACGGCGCGTTGTAGGGGGCCTCGTTCTGGAGCGAACGCCCGCGAGCGAAGATGAACTCCTCGCCGCCGGGGCCCGTGAGGGTCAGGTGCATGTCGGACAGGAAGGAGTGGGCGAGCTCGAACGAGGCGCCGTCGATCGACGAGAGCGCCGGGAGGGCGAACGTCATCGACCAGATCTCGGTCGGGGTCGCGCCACCCGAGCCATCGGGGTCGTCGCCGCCGATGTTCTCGAGGTTCGGGGAAAACGAGGTGCTGCCGGCCATCGCGACAGACGAACCGAGCAGGGCAATGCCCACGCTTGCAATCAGGCGAGTCATGGTTGTAGATCCCTCCACTGAAAGGCGTCATTCAGTTATGTGGGGAGGCTCGAGCCACGCGCGTAAACCCCCACACAGCCATGCTTTAGGATGAGGGGTGACTCACCCCGCCGCAATGGCGCATGCAGAAAAATCGGCATGATCGTCAAGACCCTCGCAATGGCGCCCATCAGCCCCCTCTCCGGGCCTTACCAAGGCCGTTCTTCTCGGTCCTTCCCACGCCCGACGCGGAAGTACCCGCCGACCCCGAGCCGCTTCGCCCCTAGGCGACCGATGCGTCCCACCACCCCGCGCATCCTTGCCACCCCCGCCCAACACGACTATTGTCCGCACTTACCGGGCGGGCGTAGCTCAATTGGATAGAGCACCTGACTACGGATCAGGAGGTTAGGGGTTCGAATCCCTTCGCCCGTGCTTCCCCGTGCGGCAGCCGCCCCTGTCGCGACGCCGCCGACCACCGCCCCGACGCTCGCGTCGTCCCGGCCATGCGCTCGGCGTGGCCCAACCCCCTCATCTGACTTCGCGCGCTCGCGTTGCGGGTGCCTGCCGCGGGTCTCGCAGCGCCGCCGACCAACCGCGCGCCGTGCCCCCGAGCGAGCACCGCACCTCATCACCCAACGCACCCCCACTATCATCTGCGCCCCCCATGCGCATCACCCACTACCTCTCCGCGATCGACCTGACACACGGCGGCGTGGTGCGCTACATCCTCGACCTCGCCGCCGTCCAATCCCGCTTGGGCGAGCAGGTCGCCATCCTCACCCATGACGCACGCGATGCGCCCGATTCGGGCCCCGTCGCGGTCGACACCCTCACCCCGCTCGCGCGAGGCCAGCGCATCCGCAACGAGGACCTCCCCAGGGTCAGGCAGCGCCTCGCCCAGTCCGATGTGCTCCATCTCCACGGCGTCTGGGTCCCCGCCTACCGCCAGCTGTGCGCGATCGCACGCGAGTTCGGCGTGCCCTACGTCGTCACGGTGCACGGCATGCTCGACGACTGGGCAATGGCCCAACGGGCCCTCAAGAAGCGCCTCTACCTCAGGCTCATCGGACGCCACATCCTCGATCGGGCCCACGCGGTGATCTGCTCGGGCGAGCAGGAGTTGCGTCAGGCGGGCCGGTGGTTCTCCAACCCGCGCACCTTTGTGCTCTCACCCGTGATGGACCTCTCGCCTTACCGCGACCCGCCCGGACCTGACCTCGCGAGGGCGCGCTTCGGCGCAAACGGGGCCAGCATCATCGGAGACGGCGTCCCCATCGTGCTGTTCCTGAGCCGACTGCACGAGAAGAAGGGCATCGAACTGCTCATCGACGCCGTCGCGCTGCTCCGCGAGCGCTCGGTCCCCACCACCCTCATCATCGCTGGGCCCGGCGACGCGCCCTATATCGAAGGGCTGCGCCGGCGCATCGACGAAGCGGGGCTCTCGGGCTGTGCGCACCTCGTCGGCAACATCAGCGGCGACGACAAGCTCAGCCTCTATTCCCTCGCGGATGTCTTCGCGCTCCCCACCCACCAGGAGAACTTCGGGCTTGTCCTCGTCGAGTCACTCGCGTGCCAGACGCCCGTCGTGCTCACGCGAGGCGTGGGCATCTGGCGCGAGATCGAGGATGCGGGTTGCGGGATCGCGGTCCCGCGCGAGCCCGGCCCGCTGGCCTCCACGATCGCGGACCTGCTCGCGGACCCCAAGCGCAGGTCCGAGATGGGCGCGCGCGGGAGGCAGTGGGTTACGGACCGCCTTGACGAAACAACCCACGCGAAGGCGTTCCAAACCGCTTATGACCGTTCTTAGCCACCGCGCGGGACACCTAAGAACGCGTTCATACCTTGCCGCCCTCCCGATCCGGCGGTACGTTGAACTCAGGATCCGGAGGAGGACGAGGGGAGCCGCCCAACCAGTTCCTTGGATGTGCGCGCTGAAGGGGCGAGGGGTTTCAACTTGCCATCTGTCGATGACGTGGTCAAGCCGTTTTATCTCGACCTCACCGAGGACGAGATCGCTCAGGCGCAGGCAACGCTCGGCGACATCCTGCGCTCGGGCCGCCTCATGCTGGGGCCCAACACGGAACAACTCGAGTCCGAGTTCGCGAAGATGGTCGGCGTCAAGGACGCCGTCGCGGTCAGCACGGGCACCGCCGCCCTCGAGGTCCTCCTTCACATCCACGGCGCGCGGGGCAAGCGCATCGCGGTCCCCACCAACACCAACTTCGCGACCGTCGCCGCGGTCCTCCACACGGGGGGCACGCCCGCCTACCTCGACATGAGCCCCGACACGTTCATGCCCACGCTGGCGATGGTCCAAGAAGCCCACGCGGAGCAGGCCCTCGATGGCGTCGTCTGGGTCCACATTGGCGGGGTCATCCCGCCCGACTTCGGCGAGATCACGGCGTGGTGCAAGCGCGAGGGCATCTTCCTCATCGAAGACGCGGCCCATGCGCACGGGAGCCGCCTCAAGGGCACCAACGCGGGCGCCTTCGCCGATGGTGGCGCCTTCAGCTTCTTCCCCACCAAAGTGATGACCTCGATGGAAGGCGGCATGGTCACCACCAACGACGACGAGGTCGCGTTGCTCGCCCGCTCCTATCGCAACCAGGGCAAGCGCGGCGCGACATTCGGCAACGACCACCGCGACCTGGGCAACAGCTGGCGCATCAACGAGCTCGGCGCCGTGATCGGGTGCATCCAACTCGCCAAGCTCGATGCCATGCTCGAACGACGCCAAGCCGCCGCGACCTCGATGGCTGCCACCCTCGACGACGCGAGCATCCCCTACGTCTCCACCGCCCACATGGACCGGGCGGCCAACTACAAGCTCATCGTGCGCACCGAAGCGCCACACGACCAGCTCAAGCCACGCTTCGCCGAGCGCGGCATCGTCCTGGGCGGTGGCGTCTACGAGCGCCCGTGCCACCTCCAGCCCGTCTTCGAGCACGTCGCGACGCCCGCGCGGGGCCTCCCCAACGCGGAGCGCTACTGCCCGAATCACATCTGTCCCCCGTTGACGAGCGGCATGAGCGCAAGCGATGTCGAGCGCGTCAACCAGGCCCTGAGGGAGTGCCTCGTGCCTGCATGACCGGCTCACGCTCCATGGAGAACCCAACGCCCGTGCGGTTCTGCTACTTCACACCCATCCCATGGCCCGGACTCTCGGCGCGCCCCGAACGCTGGCCGTTCCCCAACCGTGAGTTCGATGCGCCGCGCTGTGCGCACCTCTTCCGCGATGCGCTCGACCTCCTGATCGAAGCAGAGGCGTGCGGGTTCGATTGGGTCGGCGTGGGTGAAGACCACATGACCGCCTACGGGCTCACGCCCAACCCGCTCCTGTTCCTCGCCGCGGTCGCGGCCCAGACCTCGCGCGTGGGCCTCGCCATCCTCGGCGCACCGCTCCCGCTCCTCAACCCGGTCCGCGTCGCGGAAGAGTGCGCCATGCTCGATGTGATGAGCAGGGGCAGGCTCATCGCGGGGTTCATCCGGGGCGTGCCGCAGAACTACGCGGCTTACAACATCGACCCGAACGAATCGCGCTCGCGCTTCGCCGAAGCCAACGACCTCATCCACAAGGCGTGGACCTCCACCGAGACCTTCGCGTGGGAGGGCGAGCACTACGCCTTCCCCACCGTCTCCATCTGGCCACGCCCGCTCCAGCGCCCGCACCCCCCCGTCCTCTATTCCGCGAACAGCACCACCTCCGCGACATTCGGCGCGACCAGGCGCGCCATGATCGGCGCCATCCACCTCTACAACCGCGATGCCATCGACCGTGTTGGCGAAGCCATCGAGGCCTACCGCGCCCAGGCACAGGCCGATGGGTGGACGCCCGACGCCGACCGCTTCGTCATCGGGCTCCAGACCTGCATCGCCCCCACCGATGAGGAGGCCTTCGCCACGCTCGAGCCTGCGATCGACTACCAGTACAACGTCCTCTCGGGCACGTACAACGCCGAGAAGCGCCGCATCGCGGCACAGAAGCCGGGCTACGGGCTCTCGCCCACCGAAGAACGCCCACCGACGCTCCAGGAGCGCATCGATTGCGGCATCGTGCTGTGCGGCAGCCCCGACACCGTCAATGCCCAGATCGGAGCCCTCGAGCGGCGCCTGGGCGTGGGCACCATCTGCATGCACATGCAGGTCGGCAACATCGCGACCGATTCCATACGGCGCTCCATGGCGCTCTTCCGCGATCACGTCCGCCCCGCGCACGGCGCACCGCTTGCCACCACGGGGGGGAGCGCCGACCCGTGAACCAGCGGTGCGATGTGCTGATCGTCGGTGGCGGCATCGCGGGCCTCGCGACCGCCGAGCGGCTTGCTCGGGAGGGTGCGCGCCGCGGCACGCCGCTCGACATCCTCGTCCTCGAATCGGACGGAGAACTCGGCACCGGCGCTTCGGGGCGCCTCGAGGGGTGGTACCACTCCGGGGCGCTGTACTCGAGCTTCGACGACGACGCGTGCTTCCACTCCTCGATGGCGAGCCGGGCCCTCCTGCGTAACGACTACGCCCTCGCGAGCGACTTCAGCGCACGAGAGTCGTGCAACATCGACCGCCGGGCCGACCGCGCGAACCCCGCGTGGTTCCACGAGCCCATCGACTACCTCCTCCCCTCCTCGACCCTCAACCCCGCCAACCCTCCGACGCGACAGGTGCGCATGGTCGAGCGGCTCTCGGGCGAGATCGAACGCGAGGCGATCGCGCTCCGCGCCGACGCGCCCGCCCCAACACCAGACCTGGGCGTGCACCGACTCCCGTCGCTCGACCGCGTCATGGACTCCCAGCGGATCATGCGCGACCTCGCGGAAGCCGCGTGGGCGCGGGGCGCCCGCTTCCAGACCGGGGCGCAGGTCCTCGCCATCGACTCGACATCATCGCCGTCGCACCCGCACGAGGCCACGGTCTCCATCGACGGCGCCACGCCCGTCCGCATCGGCGCCAGGCTGGCGATCGTCACCGCGGGGCCCTCGCTCGCGCCCGATGGACGCCTCGGCTCGCTCGCCCCCGAGCGCGCCCGGGTCGTCACGCGCCGGAGCGTCATGGTCGTCACGGGGACACCGCTCTCGACGTCGAGTTTCGTCTACGTTGGCGAAGACAACTCCCAGGACTTCAGCCACCTCCTCCACCCGACGCCCACCGGCGCGTACTCGGTCATCGCTGACTCGAACTCGCTCGGCGCGAACGCCGACGAACAACACGCCTGCGCCGAGGCGCTCCTCCGCAAGGCCGAGCGTTTCTTCGGCCCCGATGTGTGGCGCGACAGGGCCCACCACGCCTACGCCTGCGCCAAGGTCGAAGCCGCGAGCAGCGGGTCACGCCCGCCTCTCACCCCGTGGGTCAACTCCACCGATGAGCGCTCGCCGATCTGCGTGCTGCCAGGGAAGTTCTCGTTCTTCCCCCTGGTGGCCCAGGCCGTGACGGAGCGGTGCATCGCACGCGGCCTGTTCGACCTCGCCGACACTCGCACCACGCCCGGTGACGCCGGGCCGAAGCCCATCGTCGCACAGGCCTACGCCAGGCAACTCGCCTGCGTGCCCACCCCCGCGGTACGACCCATCGCCTTCCCATCGACGGTGCGGGCCACGCACGAGCGAGAGGCAAACACCCGCGTTCACATCCGTTAGCACCGTTCACCCGAGCAGCATGCGGAGCCGCTCCCCGAGCGTCACCTCGCTCAGGTCGCGCAGCTCACCCGCGTCGAAGAACGCCCCGCCGCACGTCGAGCACTGCTCGTACCGCACATGTCTCTGGTGCGCATCGACCATCGCGACCATGCTCGCGCGGTCGCGTGGGCACGTCAGTGTGCGCTGGTCATCCCGCCGAGCGCCCTCGCTTGCGAGGCCAACGTCGACCTGACCGACACCGCCCCCACCGCTGAGCAGCTTCTCCCGCTCGCCCACATCGAGCCACACGCCGTGGCAGTTCGGGCAGCGGTCCACCTCGACGCCATCGCCCGCGTCGAGTTCCTTCATCTGGGCCCCGCACTTCGGGCAGTCGATCGCTTGCTTGTCGGCGTGCTCGTTCATCCATCCAGACTACCCCACGCGGTCGCATCCATCGTGTCCGAACACGCTGCCGCCCGGACAACTCACGAACCGATGGCTACGATCGCCACCCATGCCCACCTGGTTCGACGCACACCTCGACCTCGCCTACCTCGCGGTCAACGGGCGGCACATGTCCGCGGCCCTCGAGGAGTTCGACTCCGTGGGCGAGTCGCCCATCCTCGCTTCGGTGGGGCCACACCCGCCCGCCGCGGTCACGCTCGACGCGCTCACCCGCGCGGGTGTCCGATTCGCGCTGGGCACGATCTTCACCGAGGCGGGCGGCACGGGCCCCGAGGGCTACCCAGTTGGCGACGCGGAGCGGGCCCACGCCGTCGGGCGCGCTCAGCTCGAGGCCTACCTGACCTGGCGCGATGAGGGACGCATCGCGCTCGACCTGCGCAACCTCCTCCGCAACGACCCGGGCGTGGGCGAGCTCCGCGCAGGCATGGGCGTCGCCGAGCCCGTGCCCGAGCCGCTCGAGCGGCGTGTCTCGCGCCTCCCGACCCGGCGCACCATCCACACGGGCATCCTCATCGAGGGCGCCGATCCCATCCGCACGCCCGACGAACTGGAATGGTGGGCGGCGCGGGGCGTCGTCGCGGTGGGCATGGCGTGGTGGGCCGACTCGCGCTATGCGCGGGGCAACGGCGCCGATCCCGACGACCGCGTCGGCCTGACCGACCTGGGGCGCGCCCTCGCGAAGCGCATGGACGAACTCGCCCTCGTCCACGACCTCTCCCACCTCTCCCAGCGCGCCGCCGACGAATTGCTCTCCCTCACCGACCGCCCCGTGATGGCGTCGCACTCCAACTGCCGGGCCCTGCTCGGCGGGCGCGACGCCGACGGGTGGCAGCGCCACCTCGACGACGATGCCATCCGCGAGATCGCGCAGCGCGGCGGCGTCATTGGCCTCAACCTCTGCGCCAACTTCATCGCGCCGGGCATCCAGCGGGGCGACCGCCCGAGCGTCGAGCAGGCCATCGCGCACGTCGAGCACATCTGCGAACTCACCGGCTCGCGCGACCACGTCGGGCTTGGCTCGGACATGGATGGCGGCTTCAGTGCAGAGCACCTCCCCGAGGGCATCGAGACGCCCGACGACCTCCCGCGCCTGATCGAAGCGCTCCTTGCGCGCGGTTGGAGCGATGAGGAAACCGCGGGGTTCACCCACCTCAACTGGCTCAGGTTCTTCGAGAGGGCGTGGGCGGGGGCGCCGTCAGCGCAGGCCCGCGATCAGGCGGGGACGGCCTGAGGCTCGCGCCTGTACCGCCAGATGCAGCGCGTCCCGATCGCCGCGCAGGCGACGATCACGCCGCCGATGATCAATCCGGCCTCGCCACGCATCGCGAGCACCGCCGCGCTGGTGAGCGAGGCGACCCACATCATCGCGATCGCCGCGACCCGCGCCTTCATGGGCATGACCGCCGACCCATCGAGGTAGCACATGTACGGGCGGAACAACCGGTTGCGCAGCAGCCTCCGCTCGAGCGTGGGCGAAGACCGAGCGAACAGCCACGCCGCCACGATCAGGAACACCGTCGTAGGCAGGCCCGGCACGACAACACCCAGCGCCCCAAGCCCGACACAACCCACACCAAGCCCGGCGTAGGCCACACGCGTCGCCCGGCACGGGCAGCGCATCTCACCGCTCCGAAGCGGGCACTGGGCACACGCCGGGTCGCCCTCGGCGGCCACCATCACATCCAGCGCCACCGAGGCCACACCCTCCGCCCGCGTGCGGGAGGAGGGGGTCGCAATGGGCTCTTCGAGCGTCGTGGGCATCCTCAAGGACCTCATCGGGCCGGGGTGTCGTTGAGACTGAGTCGCAGAGCCTAGTCACCTCAGAGAGGGTCAGCAACACGGGTCGATACCATCCTAAGGAGCCCCGGACCCGAGCAGAGCAAGGAGAACGCCCTTTGGAGCCAGGAAAGCCGCTCACCACCATCGGGTGGCGCGAGACCGTCGCCCTCCCTGACTGGAGGATCGCGAGAATCCGCGCGAAGATCGACACCGGGGCCCGGACCAGCGCCATCCACGTCGCCGCGATCGAGGAGCTCCCGGGCGAGCGGGTCCGCTTCAAGGTCGTCCTGCGCGAGAAGCCGGCCCGGAAGACCCGCTGGGTCGAGGCCCCCATCGCCCGACGAACGGTCGTCAAGCCGAGTTCGGGCGACCGCCAGAGCCGGATCGTGTGCTCGACGCGCATGGTGCTGGGCGGTGTCGAACGCGAGGTCGAGGTGAGCCTCGTGTGCCGTCAGGGCATGCTCTGCAGGATGCTCGTCGGGCGGCGGGCGATCGCGGGCGCGTTCCTCGTCGATGCGTCGCGCAAGTACATCATCACGGGGCGCGCCGCCCACGAGCCGACGGGGGACCCATCATGAAACTCGCCATCCTCTCCGCCGCCCCGCGCTGCTACAGCACGAGACGGCTCCGCCAGGCCGCGGAAGAGCGCGGCCACAGGGTCAAGGTCCTCAACACACTCCGCTTCGCCATCGAGCTCGAGCACGGCGAGCCCGACCTCTACTTCCGCGCCAAGAACCTCACCGACTACGACGCCATCCTCCCGCGCATCGGCGCCTCCATCACCTACTTCGGCACCGCGGTCGTCCGCCAGTTCGAGCAGATGGATGTGTACACCCCCAACACCGCCAACGGCATCACCAACTCGCGCGACAAACTCCGCTCGCTCCAGATCCTCTCCCGCCACGACATCGGCATCCCCCACACCGCCTTCGTCCGCGACCGCGCCGATGTGCTGCCCGCCATCGAGCGCCTGGGTGGCGCCCCCATCATCATCAAGATCATCGAAGGCACGCAGGGCGTGGGCGTGATCCTCGCGGAGACCACCAAGGTCGCCGAGGCCATCATCGAGACGCTCCAGGTCGCGCGCCAGAACGTGCTGATCCAGCGCTTCGTCAAGGAGAGCAAGGGGCGCGACATCCGCGCCTTCGTCGTGGGCGACCGCGTCGTCGCCGCGATGCGCCGCGTCGCCCAGGGCGATGAGTTCCGCTCCAACGTCCATCGGGGCGGCCTCGCGGAGTCGATCACGCTCGACGAGAAGTACGAAGCCACCGCGGTCCGCGCTGCGCAGATCATGGGCCTGCGCGTCGGGGGTGTCGACATGCTCGAGGGGGACAAGGGGCCCCAGGTCATGGAGGTCAACTCCTCGCCGGGCCTCGAGGGCATCGAGTCGGCGACGGGCCTCGACGTCGCGGGCGCCGTCATCGACTACGTCGCCCAACAGGTCGATTTCCCAGAACTCGACATCCGCCAGAAGCTCACCGTGACCCGCGGCTACGGCGTCGCGGAACTCCTCATCCGAGAGGGGATCGACCTTGTGGGCAAGTCGATCGCGGATTCCCAGCTCTGGGATCGGGACATCGCCGTCCTCACCCTCAACCGTGGGACAACCGTCATCTCCAACCCCAAGTCGAGCCGCGTCCTCGAATCGGGCGACCGCCTGCTCTGCTATGGCAAGCTCGAGTCGATGCGCGGCCTCGTCCCCGACCGGAAGAAACGCCGCAAGAAGGTCCGCAAGCTCGACCCCCAGCTCCTGCGCGACATGGAGGCCGCAAGCTGATGCCATCGGCAGGTCACGACCCCGCGAACTGGATGGGCACCACCATCCCACCCGACGACCACGCGGTCGTCTATGTCAACATCTCCCAGGACTACTCGGGGGGCGACATCCGCATCCCGCTCTTCGTCTGGCGCGGGCCCAAAGCCGGCCCGACCGTCTTCGTCTCCGCCGCGGTCCACGGCGACGAGATCAACGGCACGGGCGCCATCCGCCACATCATCACTGAGCAGCCCTTCTCACTCACCGCGGGCACGCTCGTCCTCGTCCCCGTCGTCAATATCCTGGGCTTCGAGCGCCACTCCCGCTACCTCCCGGACCGGCGCGACCTCAACCGCTCCTTCCCGGGCACGGGCGGCGGCAGCCTCGCCTCTCGGCTCGCGCGCGCGTTCTTCAAGGACGTCGTGTCCCGATGCGACTACGGCATCGACCTCCACACCGCCGCGATCCGGCGCACCAACTTCCCCAACGTCCGCGCTGACATGAACATCGAGGCCCTCGCGCCCTTCGCCCGCGCGTTCGGCACCGCCCTCATCGTCAGCGGACGCGGGCCCAAGGGCTCGCTCCGGCGCGCTGCGTGCAGCGCGGGCGTCCCCACCATCATCCTCGAAGCGGGCGAGGTCTGGAAAGTCGAGTCCACCGTCGTCGAGGTCGCGGTCCGGGGCATCCGCAACTGCCTCGCCTACCTGGACATGATCGACGCCACACCCGTCGAACCCCCCTACCGCCTCGAGACCGACGCCACCAGCTGGATCCGCGCCGAGAACGGCGGCTTCCTCACCTTCCACGCCGCGCCGGGCGACACGCTCAACGAGGGCGACCCCATCGCGACCAGCGCAAGCCTCACGGGCGAGGACGAGGAGACCATCACCGCACCCCGCGCCGGCGTCGTGCTGGGCATGACCACGCTCCCTTCGGTCGCGCCGGGCGACCCCGTCTGCCACCTCGCCTACGCCAAGAAGGGCGAACTGCGCCGCGTCGAGCGCGCCGTCGACGCCCTCGATGACGATCATCTCTACGAACGCGTCCGCGAGGACCTCGCGCGGAGCGTGATGATCACCGATGCGGATGACGAGCCCGAACCCTCTGTGCCGTGATCTACCTCGACCACAACGCGACCACGAGGCCGACGCCCGAAGTCGTCGCAGGCGTGGTGCGCATGCTTGAACAGCGTTGGGAGAACCCGTCCTCCGCTCATCGCGCCGGGCAGGCCGTCCGGCGCGAGGTCGAACTCGCGCGCGAGCGCCTCGCCCGGCTCGTTGGCGCAACCCCCAACGAGGTCGTCTTCACCGCCACCGCGACAGAGTCCATCGACCTCGCCATCCGCGGCACGCTCAACGCCTCGAGTGGGGCGGGTGGCTCGACCGAAGCCCGGCCCCTCATCATCACCACCCCCATCGAACACGAAGCCGTCCGCATGCTCTGCGACGACCTCGACGCGCACCACCAGGCGGAGGTCCGCCTCCTCGCAGTCGACCACCTCGGCCTCATCGACCCCGACGAACTCAACACACTCCTCCACGAGCACGCCCAGCGCACCGCCCTCGTCACCGTCCAATGGGCCAACAACGAGACGGGCATCGTCCAACCTATGCAGCGCATTACCCAGGTCTGCGCAGCGCACAACACACGCCTCCACACCGACGCCACCCAGCTCCTCGGCAAGCGCCCCGTCGACTGCGCGGGCATCGACCTCCTCACCCTTGCGGGCCACAAGTTCCACGCCCCGAAGGGTGTCGGCGCACTCATCGTGCGCAAGGGCACCACGCTCGCCCGCCAGACCCACGGCGTGCAGGAACTCGAACGCCGGGGCGGCACCGAGAACACCGCTGGCATCGTCGGCCTTGGCATCGCCGCCGACCAGGCGCGCGAGTGGGTCGGCGATCCCGCCAACATTGAGCGCCTCGACGCCATGCGCGATGCCTTCGAGCAACGCCTGCTCGACGCGATGCCGGGCGCCGCCTCCCACATCGCGGGCGCCGACCGCCTCCCCAACACCATCAGCATCGGCGTCCCCGGCGCCGACGCGGAAGCCCTCGTGCTCGCCCTTTCGGAGCGGGGCGTGTGCGTCAGCGCGGGCGCAGCGTGCGCATCGGGATCGATGGAGCCCTCACCCGTCCTCCGCGCGACGCACATCCCCCACGACCTCGCGGGCGGCACCATCCGCATCTCGCTCTCGCGCTTCACGAAGCAGAGCGAACTCGACGAGGCCTTCCCACACATCGTCGATTGTGCCGCGTTCGCCCGCGCCGACTAGCTGATCTTCTTCAGCACCTCGAACACCCCCGCGACGACCGCCAGCACGATCGACACCACCAGCACGCCGTTCGCGAGCACGCCGTTTCGCAGCGCGCCCATCTCGCGCCGGTTGCACAGGTAGAGCAGCGCCCCCGCCAACGCCGGGATGAACCCCGCGCCCACGACCGCGTACACCTTCTGCGCCTGCTCGAATCGCGTGAACAGCGCGACCATGGGCAGCGTGCCCAGCGCCACGAGGTACCACCTGTACGCACCGCTCCGCACACTCACGTCGCGGCCCGAGCGCCTCACGATCCGGAGGACATCCGCAAACACATACGGCACCGCCTGCCACACCCCGAGCATGCTGCTCACGATCGCGCACCACGCGCCGATCAGGAACACCCACCGCGCCCAGGGGCCAAGCGCCTCGCCGCAACGCCCGCCGAGCTCCACGAGCAGCCCGGTTCCCCTGCTCCCGCTCTCGAACTCGAGGCCCGAAGCGATCACGACCATCGCCACGCCGAACAGGGCCGTGATCGTGTAGCCCGATGCCAGGTCGATCCTGCATATGCGCAGGTCCGACGGGCTCGTCCGCCCGTCCTCGCGCGCCCAATACGCATAGCAGATGATCGTGAGCGTCCCCCCAACACCGCCCATGAGCGCGACCGTCCACCCGAGCCCGTCCCCATCCGCATCGGGGATGCTCGGCACAACCAGCCCACGCACCAGTGCGCCAACATCGGGCCGGACCGCGACCGCCGTCACCAGCGCGCTGAGCACCATCACGACGACCGCCACCGCCATCACCCTCTCGAACAGCTTGTACCCGCCCACCCACACGAGCACCATGCACACGACGCTGAGCCCGGCGCCGAACACGTGCTTGTCGCCGATCGCCAACCCGCCCACCTCGAACGCAAGACCCGGGGCGTAGAGCGATGCGGTCGCCACCCCCGCCGCGTTCATCAACGCGCCCGCGACGAAGTACGTCCACGCGATCAGGTACACGATGAACACCGCCTGGACGCCGCGCCCCATCCGCGTCAGCGCCCCCTCGAGCACCGTCGACCCCGTGGCGAGCTGCCAGCGCGCGAGCCCTTCGTTGAGGACGAACTTCACGAACGCCCCCACCACCACCGCCCACGCGATCGCGAGCCCGAGGTGGCTGCCCGCGAAGCCCGCGGTCGCGAGATCACCCGCGCCCACGCCCGTCGCTGCGATCAGTACGCCCGGCCCCAGCGCCGCGAGCCACACGAGCGGCCCCGCCCTGCGCCTCCCCACGTTGCCCGTCGGGTCATCACTCACGCGACGAGCATACAAACGGCTCCCGCCATCCGGTTAGCACGCGATAACGCCACTACGAGCGCCCCAGGGCCGTCCTGCGTGCCCCGAAGCACACCGGTTCAGACATGCCCCCACCAACGACCGATCGTATTCTGTAGGTGATATGAAGACTCACTCCAAACAACTCAAGCCCTGGAAGCCGCGTCAAGAGGTCGATGCGTTCAAGATCTTCCTGATCGTTGAGTTCTGGCTCCTCGTCGCGGGCGTCGGTGTGTGCTTCATCAACCTGTGGTGGGGCCTGGGCGTGATCGCGGTCGTCCTCGTGCTGCTCATGCTCGCCTTCGCCATCGGCGGGTTCTAACACCCGTGCCACTGACCGGTCCGCCGGTCAGTGCTCACCCGACCTCCATCCGCGCAGACAAAGCCGGGCCGCTCGCATCACACGAGCCGGCCCGGCAAGATGGTCCTCAGCGCTGCGCTCCCGTCGACTCGAACGAGATCACCTGGAAGCCGACGGTCGTCCACCCCATCAGACGCCCGCGCTCGATCAGGAAGAGCTGCGCCTGCCTCGTCGCGGGGAGGGGAAAGCTCGCCCGTGTCTGCGCGGGATTCGCCATGAACTCCGCCGCGCCGCTGCTCAATCCGGGTCCATCGAAGTAGACCATGTAGAACGTGGTCGCGTCACCGCTCGTCTGCGCGGGCTCGACGATGGTGAGGCCTTGGACGGTCCTCCCGCTCGCGCCTTCCACCGGCTCGAACCGGTAGTCACGCGCGATGAGCGACGGCGCCCCGAGGTCGTCGATCACATCGTCGACCGTCGTGGGTAGCCCGCCCCGCAGCGCGCCCACGAGAGGCCACGCGAGGAACAGCACCATCGCCACCACGACCAGCGCAACAACAACCAGCCGGTTCTGACCGCGCGACACGCCCATCGCTCAAGCCCGCTCAGAAAGCGGGCTCTTCCTCCTCCTCGTGCCAGTCCTCTTCCCACTCGTCGTCCCAGTCGTGAGCGCCGAAGTCGCCGCGGTTCTCCATGATCGTCGCGGTCATGCCCGAGCC
Source organism: Phycisphaerales bacterium (assembly GCA_965228605.1). Classification (GTDB taxonomy): domain Bacteria; phylum Planctomycetota; class Phycisphaerae; order Phycisphaerales; family UBA1924. Next base: position 218,298 of record OZ245825.1, on the reverse strand, counting down.
TGCGAGCGCCCCCGCGACCATGGGCCCGAGGTCGGCAAAGCCGAGCGCCCCCGCGAGGTTCGCGAGGATCGAGCGGTCCGACGTCTGGTGCATCACGTAGTCGTCGCCGTCCCAATAGGTCATGCTGAGCATCGGCACCACGCCCTCGCGCAGGTCGCCGAGCGTGGGCATCACCATGCCAGGGTCGCGATCGCCGCCGGGTGAGCGCACGAAGTTCTCGAGCGCCGTGCACCCCATCTGCATGAGCCCGTACCCGTCGTTCATGGTCTCCCTGGTGTCCCAGAAGGTGAGCGTGACGGGCTCGCCGAGCTTGGTGAGTTCGTTGAAGCGCTCGGCGAACACGGGGTTGGCCATCAGGCTGTGACGCACGCCCTTGGACTTCTGCTGGACCGCCGCGAGGCAGCCCTGGGGGGTGACGCTCGACATCATCCACCCGTCCGCGATCGCGAAGGTCGGCTGGATCGGGATCGGCGCGCCCGACACGCGGAGCTGCGTGAACAACGCCCCCGCCCGCTCGAACCGGTCGGCGCTGATGCCCACGAGCTGGGTCGGGATGTTCTGCGCGGCGATGGCGTTGCCCATGTCCGCGAGCTTCGCGATCGCGCCGTCGAGCTTCGCGCCGTCGGTGACGCGCTGGGCCATCGTGAGCGACATGAGCGAGTTCCCGCCCGTCGAGTGCGACATGTACACCGCGCCCGTCGACCCGATCGACTTGAGCACGTCCTCAACGAGGTCCACGCCCGTCTGATCGCGGAACATCGCGACGAACCCGTCGACCTCCTGGCCCATGGGCCCCATCTGCATCTTCATCTGCTCGAACTGGCGCACCATGTCGCCCTGGTAGACGTGCGCGAAGATCGCATCGGCGGGGATCGCCGCGAGGTCATCGGCGGCGAGCGGGCGCGTGGGCAGCCCCAGCGCCTCCGCGTTGTCGCCCACACCACGCATCACCATGCGCTTCACCGCCGTGTTCCCCACGTACGACGATGTCGCCTCGATCGTCATCGCATCGGGGCCGAAGATGCCCTGCTCGCGGAGCTTGGTCATCATCTCCTGGCCCTGTTCGCCCATCCCCATCAGGCCCATCGCCACGAACGGCTGGACATACGGCGTCAGCGCCGCGAGGTCGAGCCTCATCGACGCGACCGTCTCGCCGTGCGCATCGCTCGGCATGTCATTGAACGCGCGGTCAGGATGCGGGATCGCGCCGAAGAGGAACTCATAGCGCCACCCATCGGCGCCGTTCCGCGGCCCGAAGCTCAGCGCACCAAACGGCAACTGGGCGTCGAGCATCCCCTCGAACCGCTTCGACTCCTTGACGGGCAGATCATCGCCGGCCTGCATGCGGAGCCCGTTGATGTGGGCGTGGAGCGTGTGCGCCTCCTGCTCACCCTCCATCCCGAAGCTCACCACAGCGCCGATCAGCGGGAAGCCCGTGTTGGGGTCGGTCCCCTCACGGGCGGTCACGATTATCCGGACGGGCCCGCCCAGCCTGTTCCATACCAGGTCGATCGCCTCGTCGGGCACGTGACCGAACTCGCGCGCCATCTCGGGCGAGCGCTTCATCTCCTTGAGCCGCTCGGGCAGCATCGAAAGAGCCCGCGCGAGCCCCGCATCCCGCTCGTCCTGAGTCAACGCGCCCATGCCCGCAAACTCGAACGCGAAAAGCGTCTTCGCCTCGTTGGTCTTCTCGCCCTGCTGGGCCAGGCTCAGCGAGGGCCCACCAAGCACCACAAGCCCCCCAGCGGCCATCGCGACCACCGACCGCCCAGCACACGCTCGCTTCAACGTCCTCAACATGCTTCGACTCCTCTGCTCACTCGTGACCAGGCCAACCGGGTCGATCCACGCCCACGACGGGCAAGGGGACCCCGCCCCCCCGTACAGTACCCTTGTTGTGGAAGCCCCTCACCGCATTTTGCTGATCCGACCCAGCGCGCTAGGCGACGTCTGCCGATCCGTCCCGCTGCTCGTGAGCCTGCATCGGGCCTTCCCCCACGCACCCATCGACTGGCTCGTCCAGGAAGGCTTCGAACCCGCCATCGCCCACCACCCCGACCTGGGTGGGGCCGGCGGGCGGCCGATCCCCTTCCCCCGCCGGCGCATCGCCCTCCCGCGCCTCTGGCGCCCGTCGGCCGCCGCCGAACTCCGCCGGTTCCTCGCCTCGCTCCGCTCGCCCCGCTACGACCTCGTCATCGACGCCCAGGGGCTCGGTCGGTCGGGCCTGTTCGCGTGGTGGACCGGCGCTGCGACCCGGGTCGGGTTCGCCGATGCGCGAGAGATGGGGTGGGCGGGCGTCAACAAGCGCATCCGCGTGGAGCCCGCGCTGCACACCGTCGACCGCATGCTCGGGCTGCTCGAGGGCGCGGGCATCCCCCCGATCCCCGACATGCGCCTCTACACCTCCGAGCGCGATCGCGAAGCCATCGACGACCGCCTGGTGGGCAAGCGCTATGCGGTCCTTGCGCCGACGTCGCGCTGGGCGGGCAAGGCGTGGCCCGCCGACCGCTTCGCGGCCCTCGCGCAGGCGCTTCTCGCGTCGCCCGCGCTCGACGCCGTGGCGCTCGTCGGTGCGCACAACGAACGTCACCAGTGCGCACCATTGACCGATTTGTCGAACAATGAACCACGCGTGGTCGACCTGATCGGGCAGACCAACATAGGCTCGCTCATGGCGACCATCGAAGCCTGCACCCTTCTCGTCGCCAACGACTCGGCCGCCCTCCACATGGGCGTCGGGTTCGACCGCCCCCTGGTCGCCCTGTTCGGCCCGACCCGCACCGACCGCGTCGGGCCCTACCAGCGCGACCGTGACGTGATCCAGCCCTCGCCGCCACCTGAGGGCGTCTCGCACAAGGACGAAGCCGCGGGGCGGGCGCTCATGGAGCGCATCACCGCCGCCCAGGTCATCGACGCGGCGCTGGCGCGCCTCGAGGCCGCGCCCGCCTCTCCTTCACAGCACACGCCCCGCGCCGCGAGCGCCCCATCATGACCGAGCGCCGACTCATCCTCGCAAGCACTTCGCCCAGGCGCAGGCTCCTCCTCAACGGAGCGGGCCTCGACCACGACGCCATCGACCCGGGGATCGACGACTCGGAACTCCACTACCAGGGCGTGCCCCCGCACGATTGGGCCGTCTCGCTCGCGCACCTCAAGGCCCGCGCCGGGCTCGAGTTGCTCGCGCCTCCGGCGCACCCGCCCGGCGCGCCCCTCGTCCTCGCGGGCGACACAGTGGTCGTCAAGGACGGAGCCGTCATCGGCAAGCCGACCGGCGTCGATGACGCGCACCGGATCGTCCGCCTCCTGCGCGACGGCTCACACGCCGTCATCTCAGGCGTCGCACTCGTGTGGGACGGCGGGCGCGAGCTCTTCTTCGACGAGGCGCGGGTCAGCGTGGGTCACATCCCCGACGCCGACATCGACGCCTACGTCGCAACGGGCGATTGGCAAGGCAAGGCGGGCGCCTACAACCTCTCCGAGCGCATCGAAGCGGGGTGGCCCATCACGTGCAAGGGCGACCCGACCACCGTCATGGGCCTCCCGATCCAGCGGCTGATCCCGATCGTGGCCCGCCTGCTGGGCCGCGAGCCCGCCCCCCGGTAGGCTTGAGCGATGCCCCCGCCCGCCTGCCCGCCCACGATGTTCGTCGTCGGCTCGCTCCTCTCCCCCTACGTGGTCGTCCCGATCGCGGGGGGCGTCATGGCCCTGCTCGCGCTGCACCTCGCGAGCCTGAAGCGCACGCCGCACCCCCCGAGCAGGCGGCGCATCCGATCGGCCAACGCGCTCATCATGCTCGCCATCGTGCCGCTCTTCGCGATCGGCGTGTCGCTCATCAGCGCCCAGCGCAACCCGCGCCTCTGGCTCCTCCTCTGGCTCGCGGTCATTTCCCTCGTGTGGATGAGCGTCATGCTCGCCCTCCTGGACATGGTCAACACCCTCCGCATGGCCCGCGTGCGCAGGCGCAAGCTCCAACGCATGCTTACCCAATCGCGAGGCCTGCGCATCGCGCCGGGCGCGGGGAGCGACGATGCCAGCTGACCGGCGCGAGCGACCGCCCCTCCCCCTACCCCTCGGCTCTCTCGGCGCGCCCGTCTACCGCGCCGTCGTCGCCCGGCGCAACCGCGCGTTCGACGCGGGCAAGAACGTCGCCCGCGCCCCCATCCCCGTCGTAAGCGTGGGCAACCTGAGCGTGGGCGGCACGGGCAAGACGCCCATGGTCATGACCATCGCCGGATGGCTGACCGACGCCGGCCGCAAGCCCGGCATCGCGATGCGGGGCTACAAGAAGCGCGCGGGCGAACGCTCCGATGAGGAAGCCGAGTACGCCGACCGCCTCCCGGGCGTCCCCGTCATCGCCAACCCCAACCGCATCGCGGGCCTCTCGGCACTCGCGACCGACCACGCCCGCGACTGCGCCATCCTCGACGATGGGTTCCAGCACCGCTTCGTCGCGCGCGACCTCGACATCGTCCTCATCGACGCCACCCGCGACCCGTTCGCCGACCGCTGCCTCCCCGCCGGCTGGCTCCGCGAGCCCATCACATCGCTCGCCCGCGCCGATGCGATCGTCCTGACCCACGCCGAGCGCGCCGGACGCGAGGCGTGCGATGCGATGATCGCCGCCTTGCGCGAATGGGGCGGCGCGCCCGCGCTCAGCGCGATCGCGGAGCACGCGTGGGACGGCTTCGAGGTGGGCAAGTCAAGCGAGCCCATCGAGTGGCTCGACGCACGCCCGATCGTGATCGCGGCGGGCATCGGCAACCCCACGGCGCTCGTCCGCCAGGCCGACGCCCTTGGCGCACAGGTCCGCGAGGCGATCATCAAGCCCGACCACCACCATTGGACCGCCCCCGACACCCAGGCGCTCATCGCCGCCGCCGATAAACACGGCGCGCATGTCCTCACCACGGCGAAGGACTGGGTAAAGCTCCGCAACGCTGCCCCCCACGAGCATCACGACCGCTTCGTGCGCCCCCGATTGACCATGCGCCTCATCGCGGGCGGCACTCTGCTACGCGAGGCGGTCATCCGAGCCTGCTCGGGGCGGGCGGAATAACATGGCCCCATGCCCGACCTCCTGACCAGGCTCGCCTCGTGGCGCTCGTTCCGCGCCGTCGTCGTAGGCGACTACATGCTCGACGAACTTGTGTTTGGCGATGCTGAGCGCCTCACCGCCGATGCGCCCGTGCCCGTGCTCCAGGTCCGGCGCACCGAGCGCGTGTGCGGCGGCTCGGCCAACGTGTGCCGGGACCTCCTCGCCCTCCGCGCCGAGGTCACCGCGATCGGCATCACGGGCGACGACCCGGAGGGCGTCACGCTCCGCGCCATGCTCGATGAAGCGGGCGTCAACACCACCGCCCTGGTCCCCGACGCGTCACGCCCCACGACCGTCAAACGCAACCTGATCGGCCTCGCCCAGCACCGCCACCCCCAGAAGATGTTCCGCATGGACATCGAGTCGCGCGAGCCCATCCCGGGCGCGATCCGCGAGCGCCTGCTCGATGCGCTCGACCGCGTCCTGCCCGGTGCGGACGTCGTCGCGATCGAGGACTACGCCAAGGGCGTGTGCACGCCCGAGCTGTGCCGGGCGGTGATCGAGAAGTGCCGGGCCGCGGGCGTGCCCGTCCTCGTCGACCCCGCGAAATCGGCCGACTACACGAAGTACGCGGGCGCAAGCGCCATCACGCCCAACCGCTCCGAAGCCGAGGCCGCCACAGGCATGTCGACCTCCGAGCAGGCGGACCTCGCGCACAACACCGCGCTGGCGCAGCGTCTGAGCGAACTCACCAGCGCCGAGGCGATCATCCTGACGCTCGACCGCCACGGCGCGCTCCTCCTCGAACACGACCGCGATCCCGAGATGGTGCCGACGATCGCGCGGCAGGTCTACGACGTCACCGGAGCGGGCGATATGGTCCTCGCGGCCCTCATGGGCGCACGTGCCAACGGGCTCGACTGGCGCCAGGCCACCCGCTTCGCCAACGCCGCCGCGGGCCTCGAGGTCGAAGTGTTCGGCGTGCATCCCATCCCCTTCGAACAGGTCCACCGCGCCGTCTTCGATGCAGAGCGCCCCCAGCGCCGCGGCAAGCTCCGCACCATCGACGAACTCAAGGAGGAGATCGCGGCACGCAAGGCGGTCGGCGAACGCATCGTCTTTACCAACGGATGCTTTGATGTGCTCCACTCGGGCCACGTTTCCCTCATCGAAGAGGCCCGCGCCCTGGGTGACTTCCTCATCGTCGCGATCAATACCGACGAGGTCGTCCGCAGGCTCAAGGGCCCGACGCGTCCCGTCAACAACGAGCGCGAGCGGGCGACGGTGCTGAGCGGCCTCGCCGCCGTGGATGCGGTGGTGCTGTTCGAGCAGGAGACACCCGAGCAGGTGTTGCGCGAGCTGTGCCCCGACATCCTGATCAAGGGGGCCCAGTACGCGGATGACGAGATCGTGGGCGCCGATATCGTGCGGGCGCACGGCGGCGAGGTCGTCCGCGCCCGGATGGTCGAGGGCAAGTCCACGACCGCGATCGTCGAGAAGATTCAGGACGGCGCCTGACCCGCGCCGATGCGCTCCCCCATGGACCACATCGCGATCCTCCACGCCCCCTACATCGACGCCATCCTCTCGGGGGCAAAGACCGTCGAGTCGCGCCTCTCACTCCACCGGCGTGCGCCATGGGGGGTGGTCGAGCCGGGCCACACGGTCTATTTCAAGCAGCGCTCGGGCCCCTTCCGCCTGCGCGCCACCGCGGGACGGATCGACCTGTGGGAGGACCTCGCGCCACGCGACGTCGACGAACTCGCGCGGGAACACCGCCACACCGTCTGCGCCCCCGCCTCGTACTGGCGCGGCAAACGCACCGCCCGCTACGCCACCCTCATCTGGCTCGACGACATCACACCCATCGATGAGGGCCCGGCCCACCCGCCCATGTACGGGCGCGGGTGGCTCACCCTCACGCCGGGCCGACACACTTCCAACTGCGCCGCCTGACGACCCCGGCTTGCCCACGCCCCCGAAGCGTGCAACCCTCCCCCGATGCCCCACCACGACCCCCTCCCCGACCTCAACGCCCTGACGCTCGACGGGCTCTACGCGCACCTGCGCACGGGGCCGTTCGAGGGCCTCATCGACCGCCTGATCGGACTGGCCCGCGATGAGGACACGGGCGGCGCCGCCCTCCAAGGCGACATCACCGCGATCGCGACCGATGCCCCCAACCGCCCCGCCACAGCGCACCTCGTCGCGCGGGAAGCGGGCGTGCTCGCGGGCGGCGCGTGCGCGGGCGATGTCATGAGCGCCTTTGGCGCACAGGTCAGCGTGACGCACCACCTGGCGGATGGCCAGCCCATCGAAGAAGGCTCGCGCATCCTCACACTTGAGGGCCCCCTCGCGCACATCGTCACGGTCGAGCGGACGATGCTGAACCTTGTGTGCCGGCTCACGGGCGTCGCGACCCAGACGGCCCGCTACGCGCGCGCCGTTGGCGATGCCAAGGCAAGGCTCTACGACACGCGCAAGACCACGCCGGGCCTGCGCGTCCTCGAGAAGTACGCCGTGCGTTGCGGCGGGGGCAACGCCCACCGCATGGGCCTCCACGATGCGGTCCTCCTCAAAGACAACCACATCGCCGACATCACCCCAGATGACCTCGCGGCCTTCGTGCGCAACGCGAGCGAGCGCGCCCGCGACGAACGCCCCATCCGCTTCGTCATGTGCGAGGTCGATCGGCTCGATCAGTTCGACGCCCTGCTCACACTCCCAATCGGCATCGTCGACATCGTCCTGCTCGACAACATGACGCCCGACACCCTGAGCGAAGCCTCGGCCCGCCGCGACGCGCACGCCCCCACCCTCGAACTCGAAGCCTCGGGCGGCGTCACCCTCGACACCATTGGCGAGATCGCTCGCACGGGCGTCGACCGTATCAGCGTCGGCGCGCTCACACACTCGGCGATGAGCATCGACCTGGGACTCGACATCGAGCCGGCGTAGTCCTTCACACAACCTGAGCGCAGCGTTCACAGTCGGCTGACACCGCCGTCAGCCCATGGAATTAGTCTGCGGACGTCACGCTCGGGGAAGCGCGGGGTGCGCCGTGCGCATCTCGGCTCCCATCCGCTTACTGGAGAGAGAAACATGATCCGTACCGCTGCCGCAGCGCTCACGCTGCTCGGCCTCTGCGCATCCGCAAACGCGCAGGTCGTCATCACCGAAATCTGGCCGGGCGGCCTCTCGGGTGACGAGCAGACCCCAGACTGGTTCGAACTGAGCAACCTTGGCGAGTCAACCGTCACGGGTGTCGACACCTGGTTCTACGACGACAACTCGTTCAACCCCACTGAGAACACGCCACTCACGGGCGTCAGCGAAATCGCGCCGGGCGAGTCGGTCATCTTCCTCACCTCGTGGGAAGACGACTTCCTCACCGCCGAGGAAGCAATCGCCGGGTTCACCGCCGTCTGGGGCGCCGAGAACCTCACCGATGTGCAGATAGGCACCGTCGCGGGCGGCGCCGGGCTGAGCGGTGGCGGCGACACCGTCGTGATCTTCGACTCCAACATGGCCGGCGCGAACATCATTGCGCAGCAGACCTATCTCTTCGCCGATCCGGCCTCATGGTTCTGGAACCCCGACACCATGTCGTGGAACGACGAACTCTCAGTGATCGGCGTGTTCGGCGCGATCCAGTCCGTCCTCCCGGCAGCGACCAACCCCGACGAGGCCGCGATCGGCTCACCCGGCTTCTTCGATGGCGAGACCGTCATCCCCATCCCATCCGACCTCGTCATCACCGAGATCTGGTCGGGCGGCCTGGCGGGCGCGGAAGCCATCCCCGACTGGTTCGAGCTCACCAACTTCGGCGCGACCCCCGTCAACTTCGTCGACACCTTCTTCTACGACGACGACTCCGCTGACCCAACCGCAAACTCGCCCCTCTCAGGCATCACGAGCATCGCGCCGGGCGAGTCAGTCATCTTCCTCGTGTCCTGGGAGGGGGGCTTCGCCACAGCCCAGGACGCCATCGACGCGTTCAATGCCTTCTGGCCACCCGCGGAGTTCTTCGGCGTGCAGGTCGGCACCGTCACGGACGGCTCGGGCCTCGGCGGCGGCGGCGACGCGGTCAACATCTTCAACACCGCCGACCCCGACGCGACACTCATCGCCTCCCAGGGCTACCCCGTTGGCGGCTTCGAGGAGAGCTATGTCTGGAACCCCCTCTCGATGTCGTGGAACGATGAACTCGCCGCCGAGGGCGTCTTCGGCGCGTTCGCTTCGCTCTTCCCCGCTTCCGACGACCCAACGGTGGGTCCCGCGCTCGCCTCGCCGGGCATCATCGACGGCGCTCCCCCTGAGCCCGTCTTCCCACTGACCATCACCGAGATCTGGTCGGGCGGCGTCGCTGGCGCCGAGGTCGTGGGCGACTGGTTCGAGGTCACGAACTTCGGCGACACCACTTTCACGGGCGTCGACACCCTCTTCTACGACGACGAGTCGGCCGACCCAACCGTCAACGACCCCCTCGTGGGCATCTCCGAGATCGCGCCGGGCGAGAGCGTCATCTTCATCATCGCCGACGCGGGCACCGAGGAAGCCGAGATCGCGGCGTTCATCGACGCGTTCGGCGCCGAGAACCTCGAAGGCGTGCAGATCGGCGCCGCGTCCGATGGCGCGGGCCTTGGCAATGGCGATGCGGTCTTCCTCTTCGATGGCAACACCGTCGATGCCAACATCGTCGCCACGCAGGCCTACATCTCGGGCGGCACCGTTGAAAGCTGGGTGTGGAACCCCGTCACCGAGTCGTGGAACGACGAGCTCGCGGTCGAGGGCGTCTTCGGCGCGTTCGCCTCGCTCGTCAACGCTTCCGACGACCCGAAGGTCGGCCCGATCATCGCCTCGCCGGGCTTGGTCGATGAGCCGCCCGCGCCCGTCGTGCCCCTCACCATCACGGAGATCTGGGCCGGCGGCCTCGCGGGCTCCGAGACCATCCCCGACTGGTTCGAGCTCACCAACTTCAACGCCGAGCCCTACACCACCACCGATGCCCTCTTCTACGACGACAGCTCGGGTGACGCCACCGTCGACGATCAGATCCTGGGCCTGACCGATATCGCGCCGGGTGAGTCCGTCGTTGTTCTCACGAGCCTCGAAGGGCTCGAGCCCGCCGCAGCGATCCAGAACTTCATCGATGTCTGGGGCGCGGGCAACCTCGCGGGTGTCAGCGTCCAGATCGGCTACGTCGAGGACGGCGCCGGGCTGGGCGGTGGCGGCGATGCGGTCTTCGTCTTCAACGCCAACACCGCAGGCGCGGGCGTCGTCGCAACCCAGGGCTATCCCGTCGCGGGCTTCCCAGAGAGCTACGTCTGGAACCCCGACACCATGTCGTGGAACGACGAGATCGCTGTCGTCGGGACGTTTGGCGCGTTCGAGTCGGCCCTCCCCGCCGCGACGGCCCCTGACGAGAGCGCGATCGGCTCGCCGGGCGTCATCGATGGCGACGCCACCCCCAACCCCGACCTCGATGGCTCGGGCACCGTCGACTCCGTCGACCTCAACATCCTCCTGGGCGACTTCGGCTGCACCCCAGACGATGGCGATTGCCCCGGCGACATCAATGGCGATGGCTTTACCAACTCCGTCGATCTGAACCTTCTCCTCGCAGCGTTCGGCGACATGGTCTAAGCACCCCAGAGCGCCCAGCTCTGCATACACACTCGAGGGGCGGCCCGACAGGGCCGCCCCTCGCTTCAAGGAGCGGCACAGGCGACGTCCACGCCCGGCGATGCTCACCAGCCCGCCCCGTTCACGCAATCTTGACATTCGTTCGGCATGCTCTCTCGCATCCGCAGCCTCAACAACGCTCACCACAGGAGCCAAGCCATGCCCATCAACGCGACCATCCTCGCGACACTCGCCATCAACGCCGCTGCGCCCGGCGCGATGACCGTCGACCTCTCGAAGTACCAACTCACCGCGACTCACATGCTCCCACCAATCGCCGCCTCGGAAGCATCAGCGGTAACCTACAACTGGGACACCGGCACGCTCTTCGTCATCGGCGACGAGGGGGAGGCGATCGTCGAGGTCTCGACCACCGGCCAGCAGCTCAGCACCATGACGCTGACTGGCTTCGAAGACACCGAGGGCCTGACCTACATGGGCGGCGGCACGTTCGCCATCGCCGAGGAGCGCATCCAGGACCTCGTCGAACTCGACTATCTCGCGGGCGGCGCGATCGACTTCAACAACCTCGAGACCGTCTCGATCGGCCCAACCGTCGGCAACATCGGCCTCGAAGGCGTCAGCTTCGACCCCACGACGGGCAACTTCATCATGGTTAAGGAGAAGTTCCCCCAGCGCGTCATGGAAGCCGATGTCGATTTCTCCGACGAGTCCGCCAACGTCTGGGACCTCTTCGATCCCACGCTCGGCCTCGCCGACCTCTCCGACGTGCAGGCCCTCTCCATCGTACCGGGCATGAAGGGCGGCCCCGATGAACAGAACCTCCTGATCTTCTCCCAGGAGTCCGCGATGCTCCTCGAGGTCACCCGCTCGGGCATCATCGAGAGCAGCTTCGATTTCAACGGCATCGCCACCAACGCCGAGGGCGTCACCATCGGTTACGACGGCACGATCTACATCGTGGGCGAAGTGCCCGCGCTGTACGTGCTGCAACCGATCCCCGCGCCCGCATCGCTGGCTCTCTTCGCGTGTGCCGGGCTGACCGCTGCGGGTCGGAGGCGCTAGCGCCGCTTCTTCTTCCCCGCGCGCCGCCCCGCGGCCCCGGGCTTGGACGACTTGAGCCCCGCCTTGATCTCGCTCAGCCTGATCTTCTCCCCGCCCTGCAGCAACGCCGGGCTGTCCTTGATGTGCTCGAGCAGGTCGCGCAGCTCCGCCGCTTTCTCGAACTCCAGGTCCTGCGCCGCCTGGAGCATCTCCTCTTCGAGCACCTCCATCAACTCCAGCGCGCCGTAGCTCGCCTCGCTCGTCTGCACCGCGGCCCGCGCGGTCTTGGTCGCACGCAGTTCCTTCTCGATGCCGCGCCGGACCTCCTTGCGGATCGTCTCGGGCGTGATGCCGTGCTCGGCGTTGTACGCCAACTGCTTGGCGCGCCGGCGTTCGGTCTCGTCCATCGCGCCCCGCATCGCATCGGTGATCTCATCGGCGTACAGGATCACCCGCCCGTTCACGTTGCGCGCCGCGCGCCCGATCGTCTGGATGAGCGAGGTCTCGCCGCGCAGGAACCCCGTCTTGTCCGCATCCAGGATGCACACGAGCGACACCTCGGGCAGGTCAAGCCCCTCGCGCAGCAGGTTGACCCCCGCCAGCACATCGAACTCGCCCAGGCGCAGGTCGCGCAGGATCTCGATCCGCTCGAGCGTGTCGATCTCCGAGTGCATGTAACGGACCTTGAAGCCCTTCTCGTCGAGGAACCGCGTCAGGTCTTCGCACAAGCGCTTGGTGAGCGCGGTAATCAGCACACGCTCACCGCGCTCGGCGCGCACCCGGCACTCCTCCATCAGGTCCACCACCTGCCCCTGGGCCGGGCGCACCTCGAGCTCGGGATCGACAAGTCCCGTCGGGCGGATCACCTGCTCGACGATCTCGCCGTCGGTTCGCTTCAGCTCGTACGGCCCGGGCGTCGCGCTCACGAACGCCAGGCAGGGCGGCTCGCCCTCGAACTCTTCGAACGTGATCGGGCGGTTGTCCATCGCCGAGGGCAGGCGGAAGCCGTGCTCGACGAGCACCTTCTTCCGCTGCTGGTCGCCCATGTACATCGCCCGGATCTGCGGGATCGTCACGTGGCTCTCATCGATGAACATGAGCCACCCGTCGCCGCCCGCGGTCCCGGCGCGGTGGAAGTAATCCAGCAGCGTGTACGGCTTCTCGCCCGGCTTGCGCCCATCAAAGAACCGCGAGTAGTTCTCGATGCCGTTGCAGAACCCGACCTCCTCGAGCATCTCCAGGTCGTACTTGGTCCGCGCTAGCAGCCGCTGGGCTTCGAGCAGCTTCCCCTCCGAGCGCAGCTTCAGCACCTGCGCATCGAGCTCCTCCCTGATCTGCCCGATCGCCGCCTGCCGCGCCTCCTCGGGCATCACATAGTGCACCGCCGGGAACACATGGAAGAACGTCTCCTCCGCGAGCACCTCCCCGCTCAACGGGTCGATCAGCGCGAGCGATTCCACCTCATCGCCAAACAGCTCGATGCGCACCGCGAACTGCTCGTACGCCGGGTACAGGTCGATGGTGTCGCCCTGCGCGCGGAACGTGCCGCGCTTGAAGTCGATCTCGGTCCGCTGGTACTGCATGTCCGACAGCGCGAGCAGGAACTCGCGCCGGTCCAGCTCCATCCCCTTGCGCACCGTGAACACCTTCTCCGAGTACGCATCGGGCGAGCCCAGGCCAAAGATGCACGACACCGACGCCACCACGATCGTGTCGGGCCTCGACAGCAGCGCGCTCGTCGCCGCGAGGCGCAGCCGATCCAGGTCATCGTTCCGCGACGTCTCTTTCTCGATGTAGATGTCCCGCTGGGGGATGTACGCCTCGGGCTGGTAGTAGTCGTAGTACGACACGAAGTACGCGACCGCGTTGTCGGGGAAGAGGTCCTTCATCTCCTCGTAGAGCTGGGCCGCGAGCGTCTTGTTGTGCGACAGGATGAGCGTCGGCCGCTGGACCTCCTGGATCACGTTGGCCATCGTGAAGGTCTTGCCCGTGCCCGTCGCCCCGAGCAGCGTCACGGCGTCGGCCCCGGCCCGGATGCGCGACACCAGCCCCTTGATCGCCGCCGGCTGGTCGCCGGTGGGGGTCATCTCGGTCTTCAACGCGAATCGGCGCTCGGCGGTCGTCGGCATGGGCGATGGTAGGGAGCAGTTTGGTTCTCGATCCGCGTGATCACCATTGCCGCGGCACCGACCCGAGGTACGCTTTGCCTGGACCCGCCGAGGGGAGCGACCATGCGAATCCAAGCCCTGGCCACCATCCTCAGCCTGCTCGCACCGACCGTCGCGTTCGCAGCCGCCGAGTTCGTCAACTACCCCGGCGTGCTCGCCATCTCCGAGTCTGTCGCCCAGGTCGGCGACGCCGTCGATTCTGACACCCAATGGGCCGTCGGCACCTACAACGGCTTTGGTTCCAGCGCCGCCTACCTCACCGATACGGCGGGCGGCGTCACCGCGACCGCCATGTCGTCCATCGATATCGACCTCACCGACACCCAGCTCGCGATGGGAGTCCAGGCCTTCGCCACCGCGTCCGACGCGGGCCTGCACACGACCGCCACCGCCGACATCACCTTCCCGTTCTTCCTCAACGACCCTACCCCCTTCACCCTCGCCGGCTCGGCGATCGCCGGGGGGCAGGGCGAGGGCGCCGGCGGTGGGTTCACGCTCGAACTCTGGGACGAGAACGGCCTGATCTTCGACTTTGCGGCGCCGAACGCCGCTGACGACTTCTCCACGTCGGGCGTGTTGCCGTTCGGGCTCAGCTTCCTCGTCGTCAGGGCGACCGCCGATACCGAGGGCGCACTGCTCCAGAGCCTCACGCAGGGCGAGGTGACCCTCACGATCCCCGCGCCGGGCGCTGTCATGGCGCCGCTCGCCGCGGCCCCGCTGCTGATGCGCCGGAGGAGGCCCGCACGTGGGTCCGTCCGCTAAACTGACCGCTGGCCACAACCCGGAGACCAAGAGATGCAAACCCCACTCGCACTCATCGCCTTCGCCGCCCTCTGCACGCCCGCCCACGCCATTGCCGCGATCGCGCCTGCGCCGGGCACGCTGCAGACCACCGTCTTCACCGCCGAGGTCGAGGGCTCGCCCGTCGAGGACCTGGTCGTCGTCGGGCCGGACTTCACCTCCCTCGTCCCCGCGAGTGTCAATCAGACCGGCGTGGTCGGCGGCGTCGCGGGCGCAGCGCAGGCCAACGGCAGCATCGACATGACACCGGCCAGCGCGTCGTTCCACATCGACGCCACGGTCAGCGCCGAGCAGCCATTCATCTCCGCCAGTGCATCGGGCAGCTACGTCATCAACTTCGTCCTCGATGAGCCGACGCCCATCGAACTGTTCGGGAGCGCAACCGTCACGGGCACCGAGGCCGGCAACGGCGGCGCCTTCAATATCGGCCTCGACGGCATCGACCCCGACCAGGGCAACTTCTTCAGCTTCGGCACGATCAACGGCGACGATGGCGATTTCGCCTACTCCGCGACGCTCCCCGCGGGCTCCTACTTCCTCTTCGGCGTCGTCCTCACCGACCTCGGAGGCGTCGACCCGGTCTTCAGCACGGGCTCGCTCGACCTGAAGCTCACCATCCCCGCCCCAACGTCGATGGCGATCCCCATGGTCGCTGCGTTGTTCGGCGCGGCGCGCAGGCGGAGGTAGCGCCGCGGGGCTCAGCCAAGATCGCCCGCCAGACGGACCGCGTCACTCGGCGTCCGCGCCAGCGCATCAGCGCCCACCCGTTCCGCGAGCGAGTCGAGCCCAAGGAAGCCCGCGCCGCCCACGATCACCCGCAGTTGCGGGTACGCCGCCTTCAACGAACCCACCGCTTCCCGAGCACGCGGCAGGTGCACACACATCGCCACCGACAACACCACCACACCCGCTTCCCAATCGTGCACCGCCTGCACCAGGTCGGGGCTCGGCACATCGCCGCCAAGCGAGACCGCGCGGAAACCTTCGAGCTCGAACAGGTCACAGGCGCCACGCGTCCCGATGTCGTGGCGGTCGTGCTGGACCGCGCCGACGACCACCGTGACGCCACGCGCCGGGCGAGACGTCGCACGCTGGCACACGACGCTCATGGTCGAGCGGACCGTCTCGCTGATGAAATGCTCCTCGCCGATCGTCAACTCGCCCAAGTGCCACATCCGCCCGGCCTCCGCTTCCGCGGGCAGCAGCACACGCTCGTAGATCGAGCCCACATCGAGCCCGCCGTCCATCGCTTCGAGGACGAGCGCCGTCGCCTCACGCCGACGCGCATCGAGCACGGCCTCGAGATAACGCAGCGCAAGCTTCCCACACGCGTCGTTTGCATCGAGCGATGTCTCACGTGACACGGGCGCGGGCGGTGGCTCGCTCAGCACCTCATCGAGCATCGCGGGCGCGATCGGCGTTTGCCCCGTGGGCGCACCATCGGCGAGCGCGTCCCGGAGCGCGATCAGCGCTGCCTGCAGGTGCTCCATCGGAGCCCCACGCACCCTGAACGCTTCGCGATGCCAGCCCACCGCATCGCGCAGGATTGCGGGCTCCTCGAACTCGACCGCTGACGCGACGTCCTCGACCACCCGCGCGAGCAGGTCCTGCCACCGTCGGACCGATCCCTCACCCCACGCGGTTGCACACGCGGGGTTGCCCTCGACGAGCAGCTCCGCCGCGTGCGAGGCGTACGAACGCGGGCTTGCCCGGAGCACCTGTGCTTGGAAGAGCGATGCGGACATGTCTTTCTCTTCACTCCCTCGGGTCACCGGGACGCGTCGAGACCCAGTCTACCGCGCGAAATCGGCGCTGAATGCCTCGATCGCCACCCGATAAGGGCGAATCTGCGCCTTGAAGAGGCCACCCGCGACCGCCGGGTCCCCATCCACGACCGCGCGAGCCGCGGCCTCGTCGCCCGCCCTCAGGATCACGAGCCCCAGGGGCGGCTCGTCCAGGGTCCGCCCCGCGAGCAAGACCACCCCCCGATCGCTCAGCGCTTTCAGGTACGCGAAGTGGCGGGCGATCACCCCCCGCTCTTCCTCGCTGGCGTCCTCCGCGAACGTCGGGCGTGGCGGCGTGAACGTCACGAGCCACTGTGCGTCGTCCGTCGGCGGCGCCGCCCCCGCGCCGCCCCGCGCCGCCGCCTCCGCGTGCTCCTTCAGGCGCAACGCGTGGTCCGCCCACCTGTCCGACCACCGATCGACCCACGCCTCATAGACTGCGCGCAGGGGGACCGCATTGATGCGGTTCAGGCGCACGCGCCCCACCTTCTCCGATACCACCACGCCCGCGTCCTCGAGGACCTGGAGGTGTTTCATCACCGCGAAACGCGTCAGGTCGGAGAAGTGCGCACCGAGGTCGCTCGTCGAAACCCCCGGCGCACCTCCTTGCGCGAGGAGGTCGAGGATGCGCCGACGGGTCGGGTCCGACAGCGCCTTCCAGATCACATCATCGGCGCGATCGACCACCACCTGCTCCTACGAGTCCCCGTCGAACAGCACAAAGGGCAACGCCATCGACCGGCGTGACATGAAGACCTGCCCCATGTGATGGGCGTCGTGCCATGCCACGAGAGAGGGCATGTGCGCACGCGTCGGCGCAGCGTGGGCCAGGGGTTCGCCGCAGTCGAGCAGGAGGTCTTCATCTGGCAGCCCGCGCAGGTGCGCGACCAGCGCCTCGCGCGTCCGCTCCAGCGCACGCCGGACCTCCGCAACGGGCGGGTTCGCATCGAGGCCCGGGGCTGGCTCGCTCCCGATCCAGAAGCGGTCCATCCACGCCTCCTTCACCGCCTCGGCGTCACCCCCGACACACCCGAGGAACCACGCATCGACGCACGCGAGGTGCCCGACGTTCCACAGCGCGTGGTTCGCGCCTTCGAATGCCTGGTGCACCCACTGCTCATCGCTCAGCCCGTCCAGCGCTTTCGCGAGCCCGCCGCGCACCTCACGCGCGCTCACGAGCCCTGCCTCCAGCACCGCCCGCGCCTCGCCCAATCCCATGGGCTTGTCAGTTCCGTTCAGCATGCGCCTTCAGCCCTTCCTCGAGCATCGCTCGCCACCCACCGCTCACGCTCTCTGCAAAGTCATCGGGCAAGTCACCGATCGCGCGGTGCTCGAGCTTCACACGTGTGCCCGAGCCGATCGGCTCCAACCGGAAGCTCACGTGCGAGATCGACGCCGATGACACGAAGAGCGGGCCGTTGAGTTCGAGCAGCACCGGCGCCTTGATCACCTGGACCACCGCCCATAGGTGCTCCGCGGCCCCCGTGTCGCGATAGAGCCGCCCGCCCGCGCGGGGCTCGAGCCGCATGCCCAGCGACTTGCCCTCCTGATCCGTGAACCACGTCCCGAACCCATCGATCATCGACGACCACACCACCTCTGGCGTGGCCGCGACCTCGACTTCCACCTTGGCTACCACCGGCTGCATCTGCGACCCTCCTTCGTAAAGGTGACCCATTTATCACTTGTTGATAGGTGACAATATACTCACGCTTTCACCCGGGTCAAGGCGTTCAGGAAAAGTCTGTGCTCGATCCGCCTCACGCCCCCGAGACGGGACCGCGCACCAACTGGCCCCGATGCAGGTAGACCACGCCCGCGCTCAGCACGAGGAGCAGGATCGCCACATAGAACAGGGGCGGGCTGGCCGGGTCCTGGCCCTCGGGCGCGAGCGTGGGCGACACGCCCAGATCGGTCGCCAGGTGCGAGGCAATGGCGCCGAGCATGGCCAGGACGCCCAGCATGCCGCCAAACACCGCGGTGCGCGGGATGAGGATGAGAACCACCACCGCCAGTTCGGTGATCCCCACGGCATAGCGAGCCGCGTCCGCCATCCCCTCGCCCGCGACCTGCTTGAACAGCTCGCGGGTGTAGGGATCGCCGAGCAACTTGGGCACGAAGCCCATGGGGAACGTGAATCCCAGCGCGACAACGCCGCGCAGGACCCACGAGGCGATGCCGAGCTTCTTATCTGTCGCGGGTGTGCCCATCGGATGCCCTCCTTCGCGCGGGGGGCGAACGCCGCGTGCGCTCACCCCCACTTGGTCCGAGCCCGCCGGCGGGCGTGGGTATTCCGACGGCGACCGCTTATTCGGGTGCGCCGCCCGACATGTCGTAGACCCAACCCTCGACCGCGCGGTCGAGCTTGAGCACCTCGCCAGCGCCGAAGAACAGGCCAAGCTCACGCTCCGCCGCCTCTGGGCTGTCTGAGCCATGGATCAGGTTGAAGGAGTTCGACACGCCGAAGTCGCCGCGGATCGTGCCGGGGTCGGCCTTCGAGCCGAACGTCGCGCCCATCATCTTCCGGCTCATCTCGATCACGCCCACCCCACGCAGCGCGAGCACGAGCACGGGCGACGACGTCATGAACTTCACGAGCCCGTCGTAGAACGGCTTGCCCTGGTGCGACTCGTAGTGCTTGGCGGCCAGCTCCCCCGAAATCTGCATCATCTTCGCGCCGACGATCTGGAAGCCCTTCTCCTCGAACCGCGTCACGATCTTGCCCATGAGCCCGCGCTGCACCGCATCGGGCTTCAGAATAATCAGCGTCGTCTCCATCGCTCTTCGCTCCCTCGTATCTGTCTGCCTGTTCCGTGGTGGGACGGGCTTCTTGCCCGCCTCTCGACCCGCTCTGACCAGCGGGGCCCATCATAGGCCCGCACTGCCCATGCTTAGGGCGTCACACCGGCAAACAACAATGCGAGCGCTAGCGCCAGGCTCGGGATAAGCGACAGGGCGCCCGCCGTGTGCCGCCAGAGCCTGACCGACTCCGGTTCGGGGGCGATACCCACGCGCCACCCGCTCAGCGCCCAGATCGCGGCCCCCACACCGATCAGGAAGAGGCCAACCGCGGCCTCACCCGCGAGCTTGTCACCGACGGCCAACGCGATCGGCGCGAGCACCAGGTGCATCACAGGCCCGCACCACAGCCAAGGGAAGTGCAGGCGCCACAGGTGGTCGACCCAGGTGCTCCGCGCCACACCCCTCAGGTGCGGCGCAACGGGCAGCGAGGCCGCCCACCCCATGAGCACGCTCCACGCGACGACCGACCCGATGACCAGGAATGCGTACCCCGCCGCGCGCACGCTCACGAAGAGCAGCCCACCCGAGGTGAGCGTGACGATGAGAGGCCACATCCACATCGCGCGCCGTCGTATCGCCCGACTCCGGTTGATGACGGCCGAGTGTCGCTCCCACACTTCGAGGTCGGCCGCGCTGACCACGCGCCCGCACTCAACACATGGGTCGCCCGGGCGCACGCGCGTCGAAGTGAGGTCGTACGAGCACCTGAGGCAGCGGAAGCCAGCGGGCAACGGTGCGTTGTTCTGCATGCTCGCGCTCATCGTCCTCCACGCTCACCCCATCGCCATCAGCAACGCCACAAGGCCGATCACCACATTGGGGAGCACCACCATCAGCGCGGGCCCCGTGAACCGCCGGGGTGTGGCGAGCGGCACGTTCCCGATCCTGCGCTCCCATTGCGCCAGCAGCATGAGCGACACCCACACCCACACCGGGAGCAGCGCCAGGACGACCAGCGCCACGACCGGCGTGCCACCCCACGCCGAGAGCACCGCCCCGCTCACCCCGCCCATCACCCAGGGCATGTGCAGCTGCCACGCCGACGCCACCCACACGGTGAACCACGCCCTCCGGAGTTGGGGCAGCGCCCGGGTGCTTTCGACCCAACCCAGGACCATGCTCCACATCACCGAGCCCGCGAGCACACACGCGGAGGTGATCAGCGAAGCAAGCCCCCACTTCCACCCCGCGACCAGCGCGAGCCCGCCGATGAGCACCGCCCACACGACCGCCCACGTGGCGTAGACCCGCACCGACCGCGCCTCGATCCGCTGGCGCAGCACCCACGTCGCCAGGTCGTCCTGAAGCACGTACCGCCCGCACTCGAAGCACGGCCCACCGACGTGCGCACGCGTCGCCCCAAGCTCGTAGCCGCACCTCACGCAGCAGAACCCGCTCGGCAGCCCCCGCTCGGGAACGGGCTCGATGATCGGTTGTGTCACGACACCCACTCGCTCACTCCCGCGCTAGATCCCGGGCTCATCGGGCGGGAGCATGGGCGCCGTCCGCCGACTCTTCACGCCCTTGCGCGTGCCCTCGCCCGATGCCTCGCGTGCACCGTCCGCGAGGAAGCGCTCGGGGATGTCCAGCGCCCGCGTCCCGATGATGTGGCCGTGCACCATCTCGACCGCCTCGTCGATGTCATCGGTCCCCTTGACGAGTTCCATGTCGTCCATGCTGATCGTCTTGAACTGATCCCCGAGCGTGCCGCGGACCCAATCGTGGAGGCCCTTCCAGAAGTCGCGCCCGATGCACACGATGGGGAACGGCGCGATCTTGAACGTCTGCATGAGCGTGAGCGACTCGAAGAACTCGTCGAGCGTGCCGAACCCGCCCGGGAAGATGATGAACGCGTGCGCATACTTCACGAACATCACCTTCCTGCAGAAGAAGTACTCGAAGTCGAGCTTGATGGTCTGGTAGGGGTTGGGCATCTGCTCGTGGGGCAGCGCGATGTTGAGCCCGACCGAGCACCCCCCCGCTTCGTACGCGCCCTTGTTGGCCGCCTCCATGATCCCGGGCCCGCCGCCCGTGATCACCGGATGGCCCAGGCGCGCCAGCTTCGCGGCGCACTCCTCGGCCTGCTTGTACATCGGGTCGCCCGGCGGGGTGCGCGCTGAGCCGAAGATCGACACGCCCGGCGGGAGGCGCGAGAGCGTCTCGAACCCCTCGACGAACTCGCCCATGATCTTGAAGACCCGCCACGACTCCGCCGCCTCGTACGCCGTCTGATCGAACTCGCTCATGCTGCCTCCCGTGGGTGCGACTGCGGAAACGCACATCCTATCAAGCCCCGTACTTTGGACCGATCCTCTTGGTTTCCCTCGCCCGCAGGCTTAGCATCCGCTTATGCCCAGAGCCACGACCGCACGCAAGCGTTCAACGACCACCAAGACCCGCCCCACCAAGGTCCGAACCGCCAAGGGATTCCCGAACTACCAGTCCGCCGTCCGCTACCTCCTCGAGCGCACCGACGTCGAGCGCATGCGCCCCTCGCGCATCGACCCCAAGACCTTCAAGCTCGACCGCATCCGCCACATCCTCAACGAGCTCGACCGCCCGGAAGAGGCCCTCCTCGCGGTCCACGTCGCGGGCACCAACGGCAAGGGCTCCACCCTCGCCCTCACCGAGGCCTGCCTGCGCGCGTGCGGCTACGCCGTCGGCTCCTTCACGAGCCCCCACCTCACCGACCTGCGCGAGCGGATCCGCATCAACGACTCGCTCATCTCGTACCCCCAGTTCACCGAACTGATGGGGCGGGTCGCCAAAGCCGCGGACACGCTCCCCAAGAAGCTCGGCGAGCCGACGTTCTTCGAGCTCATCACTGCGCTCGGGCTGCTCCACTTCGCGGACCAGGCCGTCGACGTCGCCCTCATCGAGGTCGGGCTCGGCGGGCGCCTCGACTCCACCAACGTCGTCACGCCCGCGGTCACAGCCATCACGCAGATCGGCCTCGACCACACCCAGATCCTGGGCGACACGATGGAGAAGATCGCCGCGGAGAAGGCGGGCATCTTCAAGGCCGGCGTGCCCGCGCTGACGATCGCCCAGCCATCGGGCGTGCTCCCCGTGCTCAAGCAAGCGGCAGAAGACGCCAACACCACCCTCGAGGTCGTGGGCAAGGACATCGACTTCTCCTACCGCTTCGAGTCGAGCCCGCAGCTCGGGCCGCACTTCCGCATCGGGCTCTCGACGCCGCGCCTCTCCTTCGAGCACCTCCCCGTCCCGCTCCCGGGCGAGCACCAGGCGCTCAACGCGGGCCTCGCGCTCGCCATCGTCGACAAGCTCGCCCAGCGCGGCCTGCGCCTCCCCGAGACGCCCGTCTTCGAGGGCCTCGCCAGCACGACCATTCCCGGGCGCATGGAGCTGATCCCCGGCGCCCCCCGCATCATCCTTGATGGCGCACACAACCCGGCGGCCATGGGTGCCCTCGTCAAGTCCATTGGCGCTCACATACCCTACGACTCCATGGTCATGATCTTCGGCTGCGCTGAAGACAAGGACATCGATGGCCTCCTCAAGGAAGTCGCCCTCGGCGCCGACAAGGTCATCTTCACCAAGGCCAAGGCGAGCCCGCGCTCAGCAGACCCCGAAGACCTCCAGACGAGCTTCGCCGAGCTGTCGGGCAAGATGTCCCAGGTCGCCCCCGACCTGAAGGCCGCGCTCGACATCGCCAGGCGTGCCGCGACCCGCGACGACCTGGTCTGCATCACCGGCAGCTTCTACATCGCGGGCGAGGCGCGGAAGCTGCTCGTGGACAGGTAGCACGCCGGCAAGACGCCGAGTCTGAGCGAAGCGAAGGCTCGGATCCCGGGCATGCCGCCCACTACCCATTTCCCCTGCTCCACAGCTGGCCAATCGGTAGCCTCAGCCATGCACTGATGCGGAGGACCGACTTTGAGTCACCAATCCAACTGATCGCCTTGCTCATGACTCTTGCACTCAACGGGTGCGCCGAGCGCGGCCACTCTGTCGTCGTGAGGGCGAAACCGAGTTCGGAGTCGGACACCGGTGTCTCATGCCCCGCGAACTGGCGTGCGCTTGACGCTGAGGACGCGCAGAGTGTTGAGGTTCCCCTTAGCTTCTCTGTCCTCCCGGTGCAGTGGGAAGCCGGCGCTGGCATCGCGTCGCTCGTCGAAACGGCGAATGGCGGCGTGGGGATCCGACGCATCACACTCGAAGATGGCACCGAAGCCCTGCTCGTCGTGCCGACCGGCGGTCTGGAGATGGACGACATCGCGATCGTCCTCGATCCGGCGCGTGCACTCGACTCGCGTTGATCGGCATGCCCGTCTGGCCGTCCTTTCGCCCCCGGCCCCAGCCGCGGCACGAACCACGCCCGCGCAACACCGCACTTCCCGCCCGGCCCCTTTCCAACGTACCGTTGCTTCCCCCACGCCTTCCGGTAGTCTGAAGGTGGAGGGAATCACCATGCACACCGCGACCGCTACCGGCGTCATTATCGCCTGTGCCGCCCTGACGAGCGTCTGCCACGCCGGCGGCCCGCTCTACGCCATCGACTCCGGCATCCCCGCCCTCGGCGCAGGCCCGCCAAACGGCGATGCCTTCATCGGCCTCAACCAGTTCACCGTCGAGCCCGGCGGCGAGACCATCTCCAGCATCCTCATCCA
Organism: Phycisphaerales bacterium; assembly: GCA_965228605.1. Classification (GTDB taxonomy): domain Bacteria; phylum Planctomycetota; class Phycisphaerae; order Phycisphaerales; family UBA1924. The sequence goes on along the minus strand of OZ245825.1, from coordinate 194,387 downwards.
GTTCTTCTCGCCCAACGCAAGCCAGACGCCCAACCCCGCGACCGCCTACCTCTGGTCCGACCCCAACAACGACGGCCTGCCCGACGATGCCATCGCGCTCGCCCAGGCCGACGGGCTCGCCCAGGGGCAGATGGGCTTCACCACCTTCGACATCCCCGACACCTTCATCGGCGCCGCCGGCACATCGTTCTTCGTCGGCGTCTACCTCACCGACGACCCCGCCGCGGGCCTGCCCTCGCTCGCCTACGACGATGCGCCCCTCCCGGGGCGCAGCTTCTTCATGGTCGGCGACACGCTCGACCCGCTGAACCTCGCCGGCGCAAGCGACTTCGGCGACGACAAGGGCCCCTGGCACATCCGAGCCCAGGGCGTCCCGGCGCCGGGTGCTGCGATCTGCCTCGTGGGGTGCCTCCTCGGGAGGGGCCGCTCGCGCCGACCCTGAAGGCGTCCGCGCTCTGAATGGCACATCACGAGGGCCGACGACACCCCCAAGCCCCCGTACACTGCCCCACGATGCCCGACCCTCAGACCAACGAAGACACCCTCACCGGCGCCTCGCGCTTCCCCCACCGCTACACCGCGAAGCTCGCCGACCAGCTCGAGACCGCGTGGCAGGCGCGGTGGGCCGAGGCAGGCGCCTTCAGGCAACCCAACCCGGGCGAGGCGGGCTTCAACGCCTCCAACCCCAAGTTCTACTGCCTCGATATGTTCCCCTACCCCTCGGGCGCGGGCCTGCACGTGGGCCACCCGGAGGGCTACACCGCGTCGGACATCATCTCGCGCTACAAGCGGATGAAGGGCTTCAACGTGCTGCACCCCATGGGATGGGACGCGTTCGGCCTGCCCGCCGAGCAGTACGCCATCCAGACAGGCGTGCACCCCGCCGAGACCACGCGCACCGCCATCGACAATTTCCGCCGCCAGCTCCAGCGTTTCGGCTTCTCCTACGACTGGTCGCGCGAGTTCGCGACCATCGACCCCGAATACTACAAGTGGACGCAGTGGGTCTGGCTCAAGGCGTACAACGCGTGGTACGACGAGCACGCCGAGTCGCGCGATGGCGATGAGAAGACGCCCGGGCGGGCGCGCCCGATCAGTGAACTCGTCGAGATGCTCGAAGAGGGCAAGGCGGGCATCGACCCCTCGGGCCAGCTCGTGCGCACCGACCTGGCCCACGTCACCGAAGCGCTGGGCGGGTGGCCATCGGGCGTGCGCAAGTGGCACGAGCTCACCCCCGACGAGCGACGCGACTTCATCGACGACCACCGCCTGGCGTACCTCGGCGAGCAGACCGTTAACTGGTGCCCCATGCTGGGCACGGCGCTCGCCAACGAAGAGGTCATCGACGGACGCTCGGAACGCGGCGACCACCCCGTCTTCCGCAAGCCGCTCCGTCAATGGCTCTTCCGCATCACCGCCTACGCCGACCGCCTGCTCACGGGCCTCGAGGGCCTCGACTGGCCCGCCTCCACCATCGCCATGCAGACACAGTGGATCGGGAGGTCGGAAGGTGCCGAGGTCGACTTCCCCATCGGTGAAGACTGGACCCTTCGGGTCTTCACCACCCGACCCGACACCATCGGCGGCGCCACCTACATGGTCGTCGCCCCCGAGCACCCCCTCGTCGACCAGGTCCTCGCCTCCCCGGCGCCCGAGACCGATGCGCAGGCGCTGCGCGACTACGTCGAAGCCGCGCGCAACCGCTCCGACGTCGAGCGACAGGAATCAAAGCAAAAGACCGGCGTCTTCACGGGCCTCTACGCCACCAACCCCGTCACCAACACGTCCATCCCCGTGTGGACCGCCGACTACGTGCTCATGGGCTACGGCACGGGCGCCATCATGGCGGTCCCGGCGCACGATGAACGCGACTTCGACTTCGCAAAGACGTTCGACCTCCCGATCCGTGACGTCGTCTACCCGCGCCCCGTCATGGCGATGGCCTACTACGCCCACAATGCCCCGGAAGAGGACATCGCCGACGACGAGCGCTGGCGCACCGTCCTCACCGACCTCCTGGGCTACGTGGTCTCCAGGTCCGTCGACCCGGATGCGTTCCCCCAGGCGCTGGAGACGGTCCGATCGCAACGGCGCAGCAACACGAACGCGATGGAAGCGGTGCCCGGATCGCCCGGGTCGGTGGGGCAGATGCGCGGCGTCGTCGCCGCCGAGTGGCGCGACGCCGTCGACCGCCTCGACGCCGTGTCCTTCGACGAGTTCCGCGAGCGCTTCGCCACCGCGTCCTACTTCGCCCACGTAGGCGAGGCCTCGCCCGCGCCGGGCTTCGCGGTCAACACCACCCCCATCAACAAACTGCCCACCGCGCAGGCCAAACCCAAGATGATCGAGTGGCTCGCCTTCCGCGGCATCGGGCGTGCGCACGTCAACTTCAAGCTCCGCGACTGGCTCTTCTCACGCCAGCGCTACTGGGGCGAGCCGTTCCCGATCGTCTTCGACGAGCGTGGCAACCACTACCCCGTCGCCGACAGCGCCCTCCCGGTCACGCTCCCCGACATCGCGGACTACACGCCCGAAGTCTCGGACGACCCCAAACCACTGCTCGCGAAGGCGACCGAGTGGCTGCACACCACCGCGGGGCAGGCGGGTGTGGACCCCGATGTGCTCGCCCCCGACACGCCCGTCACGCGCGAGGCCAACACCATGCCCGGGTGGGCCGGCTCGTGCTGGTACTACCTGCGCTATTGCGACCCTTCCAACGACGACCGATTCATCGCGGGTGATGTCGAGCGCTACTGGATGGGCGACGAGGGCATCGACCTCTACATCGGCGGCGCCGAGCACGCGGTGCTCCACCTCCTCTACGCCCGCTTCTGGCACAAGATCCTCTTTGACCTGGGCGAGGTCTCCACGCCCGAACCGATCCACAAGCTGTTCCACCAGGGCATGATCCTGAGCTACGGCTACCAGCGTGCCGACAAGACACTCGTCCCCGTCGACGAGGTCGAGCTCAAGGGCGACCCCTCGCGCGACCTCACGGTCTTCGACCCATCGCTCGACGACGAGGGACACACCTTCATCGAGCGCGCCACGGGCACGCCCGTCACGCGCACCGTCTGCAAGATGTCCAAGTCCCTCAAGAACGTCGTCAACCCCGACGACATCATCGAGGAGTTCGGCGCCGACACCTTCCGCCTCTACGAGATGTACATCGGCCCGCTCGACGCTTCCCAGCCCTGGCGCACCACCGACATGGTGGGCCTCTACCGCTTCCTGCGCGACACCTGGCGCCTCATCATCGACGAAGAAACGGGCGGCCTCACCCTGCGCGATGAGCCCGATGCCAACGTCGAGAAGCACCTGCACCGCACGATCGCGAAGGTGGGCGATGACATCGAGCGCCTCGCGTTCAACACCGCCATCGCGGCACTGATCGAGTTCAAGAACACCGCGCAGAAGGGCGGGGGGCTCACGGCGGACCAGGCGGGCCGCTTCGTGCGCACGCTCTGCCCGTTTGCGCCGCACATGGCCGAGGAACTCTGGTCGCGCCTGGGCCACGAGCCCTTCTGCTCGCACGCCGACTGGCCCACCTACGACGATGCGATGCTCCGCGACGACGAGGTCGAGGTGCCCGTGCAGATCCTGGGCAAGGTGCGGGCCCGCGTCATGGCGCCCGCGGATGCGGACGCGGACGCCCTCGAAGCCATCGCGCTCGCGGACGACAAGGTGAAGCAGCTCCTCGAGGGCAAGACGGTGCGCAAGGTCATCGCCATCCCCGGGCGGATGGTCAACATCGTCGCGAACTAGCCTTCCTCGATGGCCGCCCTCAGGGGGCCACGATCTGATCCAGCGCCTGGCGGACCGCTTCGATCTGCGCCCGCAACTCAGCCGCGTGCGCGCTCGCGCGACGGCGGACCGTGGGGTCGGTCTGGGGCGATGTGGAGACGGCGCCCGCCTCCGCGAGCGCCACTTCGAGTTCCACGAGCTGACGAGCCAACGCGGCAGACTCCGTGGCCGCCCGCGTCTCCGCAGCGCCGTCGGGCCCACGCAGCACCGTCTCGTGCACGCCCTGGCCTCGCGCCATGCGCGGCTCCATCGCGCTCGCCCCGCTCAACCCCGCGAAGCGATTGAACCGGGGCGGCGCCGCGACCCGCGCCTGCTGCACCAATCGCCTCTGGATCGGGTTGATCATCCCGGGGCGTCCACGCTGGACCGCTTCGCCAAGCGTCGCCTCATCGACCATGCCACGCACGCCGTTGAGGCCCACGCTCGCCCGCTCCAGGAGCGGCCCTTGAAGAGTGAGCGCGAGCGGCTCGCACCCGACCTCGCACCCGAGACGGCGCAGGCGGTGCTCCCACGCGGCACGGTACTCGTCTTCGTGGACACGGGCATTGAACGAGTTCCCGAGCGACGACCAGGCGCCAAGCTCGACCTCGACCTCGATCTCCTGACCGTCGCGCAGCAGGCGCATCGGGACGGTCTCGCCCGGGCGACGCGACAGGATCACCATGCGCATGCCGAGCGTCGAATTCGTCACGGTGCCCTCAGACGGGTCGGCCTCGCCCTGCTCAACCACCTCGCCATCCTCGCCCCGCGTCCTCGTCACGAACTTCACGCCGTCGATCTCGAGAAGCAGGTCGCCCTCGCGCAAGAGCCCCGCCCTCCCCGCCGGGAAGTCGGGCCTCACCGCTGGACCACCGTCCTCGGGGCCAACGATGCGAGGTCCAGCCGTATCCCGCGTGTTGAATGTGATCCCTATCGCGGCGTGGTCTGCCCGCTTGAACCGGTCGTACAGCGCGGCGCGGAGCCGGTTGGCGCGCTCGGGGTCGAGCCCTTGCGACAGGTACGCGAGGAGCTCCGCTTCCGTGTAGCCCGGGTTGAGGAGCTCAAACGAAGCGAGTTCGCGGTCCGCGACGCGCTCAGAGCCGAGACGCTCCATGACTTCCGCGAGGGGCGCGGGCTCCATCGGCGCTTCGAGCGACTCGGGCGCAGGGGCTTGGAGGGCCTGGGCCCATGCCGTGCCACCGATCATCAGACCCGCCGCCAACGCCAGTCCCGCATGCCGCATCATCCGCGTGCCTCCGCTCGCTCAGGGCGTCTCGCCTGCCCGTTGGAGTCTACCACCCGACCACCACGTCGGTGCACCCGACTATCGCCGATAACCGGGTTCTGTTCGCAGCATCTCGCCCTATTCGACGTTCTGGACCTGTTCCTTGATCCGGTCGATCGCGCCCTTCACCTCGACGATGTCCCGTGCGATCCTAGCGTCCGACGCCTTGCTGGCGATCGTGTTCGCCTCGCGGAGCATCTCCTGGGCCAGGAAGTCCATCGTCCGCCCGATCGACCGCCCATCGGCGCTGGCGATCAGGCTCTCGAACTGGTCGAGGTGCGTCGAGAGGCGCTGGACCTCCTCGGCAACGTCCGACCGCTCGGCGAACGACGCGAGCTCGCGCACAAGGTCGGGCGGCTCCACGCTCGCCCCCACCTGCTCCATCATCGACTCGATCCGCGTCCGGAGACGCTCCTCGTAGTCAGCCACCATCTGCGGCGCGAGTTGCTTCACCTCGTCGAGGCGGTCGCGCACGACCTTGAGGTGCAGGCGCAGGTCCTCCGCGAGCGCCTCGCCCTCGCGCGCTCGCATCTCGAGCAGGCGCCTGCACGCCTCGGCCAGCAGCGTCTTCATCGCCGCCCGCGCACGCTCCACGCGCTCGCTGTCGTCCGCCTCGCTCTTGAGCACCCCCGGCAGCGCGAGCAGCGCCGCCGCATCGAACTTCACCTGACCGCTCGCCACATGGGGCGACTGGTGCAACTGCTCGATGTAACGGTCGAGCGCCGCGTGGTCGATCATCATCGCCGCGGACTCGCCCACCACCGACACTTTCGCGATCAGCGTGATCGTCCCGCGCACGAGCCGCCTGCGCAGCTCCGCATCGATCTCGGGTTCGAGCGGCTGGAGGTCCTCAGGCAGGCGCAGGCTCGCCTTGAAATACTTGTTGTTGAGCGAGCGCAGCTCGACGAAGTAATGGACACCATCGGTGTCCAGCGTCGCGTCGCCGTACCCCGTCATGCTCCGGATCACGCCACACCCCGCTCACAAGGCCCGGCGTTCACCCTCACGGCGTGCCACTCCCCTCGGGCTCGCCCGCCGGCGTCGGGTCGGCCTCGGGGTCATCGAACGCGGGGGGCAGCTCGCCCGACTCCCGCTTCTTCTCGAGATCCTCCTCGAGCGCCTCCTTGAACTCTTGGTCGGTCTCCGCGAGCAGCGCCTTAGTCGGCAGGCCCGTCTGCTCCTCCACCGACGGCGTCGTGGCGCCACCCGGCGAGAGCTCGCCAGGCGCCTGGGTCGCGTTGGGGTCGAACGATCCGGACGTCTCGGGGTCGCCCGTGCCGCCCGCCGGGGTCGTCTCACCCGCGGGCGTCGTCGTCCCGGCACCCGTGGCGGTCACGGCGGTCGTCTCGCCGGGCCTCACCAGGAAGTTCAGCACGATCGCCATGCCGAGGAACACCACGAAGATCAGCACCGTGACCGTCGTGAGCACATCGCCCGTCTTGGCGCCAAACGCCGTCTGGCCGGCGCCCTCGCCCCCACCGCCGCCAAACGCCCCGCTCAGCCCGCCGCCCTGGGGCCGCTGAATAAGCACGACGAGCATCATGAGGATGCTGATGACGATGAACAGGACGACCGCAAGGCCGATTCCGATGTCTCCCATGGCGATTCTCCGAGGCAGAGTGGTTCGGGCCCGAGAGCCGGGCTAGCCCTCAGTCTAGGCCCCCAAGGGGCTGGAACGGTGCCTGAGCGGCGCGGGCGTCTCGCCCCGTCTCTGGATGCTGAGTGGGGTGGGCGTCCCGCCCGCCATCGGGCGTCCTCGCCCGACCCAACACCAGTTCGCCTCCGGGCCTCTGCGGTGAGTCCCCCCCTACAACCGCACACACACATTCTTCGCCTCGGTGAAGAAGTTCAGCGCATCCACGCCGCCCTCGCGCCCGACCCCCGACTGCCCCATCCCGCCAAACGCCGTCCGCAGGTCGCGCACCATCCAGCAGTTCACCCACACGATGCCGGCGTTCACCCCCGCCGCCATCCGATGGGCCGTGCTCAGGTCGCGCGTCCAGATCGACGCCGAAAGCCCGTAGGGCGTCGAGTTCGCCAGCGCCAGCGCCTCTTGTTCATCCGCGAAGGTCTGCACCGTCACGACGGGCCCGAAGATCTCTTCCTGGATCGGCGCGCAGTCGTTGGCGAGCCCGCGGATCACCGTCGGCTCGTAGAACGCCCCGCCCGCGCACGATTCGGGCAGCTGCGATGCGTCCACCCGCCTGCCGCCCGTGAGCACTTCACCACCCAGGTCGCGCGCCTGCTCGACGTATCCCGCCACCTTCTCCATGTGCTCCACTGACACCATCGCCCCGTGCTGCGTCGCGCCATCCAGCGGGTCGCCGATGCGCAGCGCCTTGGCCCGCTCGACCACTCCCGCGATCACCTCCTCCGCAATCGACTCGTGCACGAGCAAACGCGACCCGCACAGGCAGATCTGCCCCTGGTTGGTGAACGCCGATCGGGCCGCCACCGCGATGGCTTCCTTCACATCCGCATCGCCCATCACAATGAACGGGTTCTTGCCGCCAAGCTCGAGCGACAGCCGCTTGAACATCGGCCCGGCAGTCTGCGCGATCCACTCGCCCACGCGCGTCGACCCCGTGAACGAGATCGAGGGCACATCGGGGTGCGTGATGATCGCGGCCCCCGCCTCGTCGCCCCGACCGTGCACGATGTTGAGCACGCCGGGCGGGAAGCCCGCGTGCTCGACCATCTCGCCAAGCATCGCGGCGGTCATGGGCGTCACTTCCGAGGGCTTGGCCACCACCGTGTTGCCCGTCGCGAGCGCCGGCGCGATCTTCCACGTGAACAGGTACAAGGGGAGGTTCCAGGGCGAGATGCACCCCGCCACGCCCCGCGCCCGGCGGAGCGTGTAGTTAAAGCCCGCCTCGCCCATGTCGTGCGAGCGCCCCTCCCAGTGCTGGACCGCGCCCGCGAAGAAGCGGAAGTTGCTGATCGCGCGGGGGATGTCCACCGCCCGCGCCAGGCTGATCGGCTTGCCCGAGTCGACCGCCTCGGCCGCCGCGAGCCGCTCCAGGCTTTCCTCGAGCAGGCGCGCCAGGCGCATCATCCGCTTGGTGCGCTCGATCGAGGGCATCGAGGACCACGCCGGAAACGCCCGCCGGGCCGCCTCGACCGCCTCCTCGATGTCGCCCGCCGACGATGCGGGGAGCGTCGCGTACGCGCGAGCCCGCGCGGGGTCGATGCTCTCCATCGTCGCGCCATTGGACGCAGGACGGTGCTCGCCGTTGATCAGGTTGAGGATGCCTCCGCCCATCGCCCCAGTGTAACCAGAGGGCGCCCGGGGTCAGCGCCCCCGGCCCTCAGATGAGCTCGCCCGCGAGCCACGCCCCGACGGCGCCGTGCACCACGCCCACGAAGGCCCACACGAGCATCGCGAGCCGCCACTGCGTCCCCCGCGCGAGGCGGAGCCATCGCCGCCGGAACACCGCGAGCCCGCACAACGCAGCGCCGCTCGCCAGCGCCAGCCCGATGAGCGCCCGGAAGACGAGCCACGCCTCCCACCCCGGCGTCCCTCCGAATGCGGCCCACGCGCTGGCCATGACAACGGGCACCACCGCGTCGAACCCCAGCGCGATCGCGGGCGCGACCAGCGCGAGCGCCCACGCCCCGGGGCGCGTGCGGTCCGATGCGATCGTCAGGCGCAGCGCCGCGCCGCACTCGGGGCACACCGGCGTCGTCAGGCCGCGCAACGCATAGTCGCAGATAGGGCAAAGCGCATCGTGATCGGCCAGCCACGACACCGTCGCCCTGTGGTCCACTAATGGGTTCTGCGCGTCCGACATCGAGCTTCAACCTACGCCAGGCAAGGGTCCCGGTTCACTTATCGACAAGGCATGACCGCCCCCTCGCAACCCCGCCCGCTCCATGCCGTATCTTCTCAACGTACGTGTGGGGGGTTCTGCCGCCTTCAACCGCGGCAAGCTGCCAGAGGAGAGCCCCAGATGTCACCAGCCCGCATGCTCAAGCCCGCGCTCGCGAGCGCCGCTGCCCTCGCACTCGCCACGCCCGCTATGGGCGGCGACGTGCAGACGTTCGTCTTCAACATCGCCCCGATCAACATCGTCATCGATGGCTTCATCTTCCCCGACGACCCCATCATCGGCTCGGAGGTCATCGGCGGGCGCATCATCTTCGACATGACGGTCAACCCCGGCTTCGACGCCGCGGACTTCGAGACCCTTATGACCTTCCCCATCGACCCCGCGCCGGGCAGCCAGGACTTCTGGAACCCCACGGGCGCGTCCCTCGGGTGGTCGGGCTCGGGCGACTTCTCCATCAATCAAGACACCGACATGTTCAACGGGACGTTCATTAGTTCCGACTTCTTCGCCCAGACGATCCTCCCCTTCGCGTTCGGCGACATCGACTTCGAGAGCCGCGTCGAGCTCGACTACCTCCCGGTGCCCGCGCCCGCCGGCGCCACGCTCCTGGCCATGACAGGCCTCTGGACGATCCGCCGGAGGAGATAGGACGCCATGCAGACCCGCGCCGCCGCCATCTCGATCGCACTCACGCTCAGCGCATGCGCAGCCGCGGCGCCGCGGATCATCACCAAGACCTTCCCGATCGCCGATTTCAACGACCCCTACATCGGCTTCATCCCCGTGGGCGATCCGATCATCGGACGCGAAGTCGTCGCGGCATCCGTGTTCCTCAACGTCGCCGCCCACCCGGGCTCCGATGCAAGGTACTTCCAGACCGAGGTGTACTTCCCCATCGAGGCCGCGCCGGGCATGTCGAACGTCCTCCGCCTCTCGGGCGAGGACATGGGATGGCACGGCGCGGGCAACTTCACTTACACCGCCACCTTCCCCAGCGTCCGAGGTATCGCAACCTCCGGGCTGTTCGGCGGGAGTTCCTACGCGATCGACGGCTTCGTCATCGCGAGCGTCCTCCCCTCAAGCCGGGTCGAGCTCGACTTCGCGGTCGTCCCCGCACCCGGGGCCGCGGGCGTGCTCGCCCTCGGCACGCTCATCGCAACACGCCGGCGCCGAGTCGGCTGACCACACCCCCACACCCCCACACCCTCACGAGAGAGAACAGATGCACCCCCACACCTCGATCATCGCTTGCTGCGCCATCGGCGCGCTGACATTCACCACCACCGCCACTGCGGGCGACGTCCAGACCAAGGTGTTCAACTTCGCCAACGTCGGCCAGTCGTACTCCGCGGCGATCTTCGCCAACGACCCCATCGTGGGCCAGCAGGTCATCGGCGCGCGCATTTACCTTGACATCTCAAGCCCCCCCGGCTCCGACGCGGCGTTCTTCAAGACCGACCTCGCGCTCCCCCTGATCCCAGACCCAGGCAAGACCAACGTCGTCGTCCTCTCGGGCACGAGCCTCGGTTGGTCGGGCGAGGGCACCTTCTCTTACTTCGAAGAGACCGACAACATCCAGGGCGTCTTCATCTCAACCGGCTTCGGCGGCTCGAGCTCGGGCGAAGGCGGCTTCTTCGGGCAGATCCTGCCCGGCAGCCGCGTCGAAGTGGACTATGTCATCCCCGCGCCCGGCGCAGCCTCACTCCTCGCAGGCGCATCCCTCATCGCACTGCGCCGCAGGCGCTGATCACCCGGGGCAATCCTCACAGGCCGTGCCGTTCCCGAGGTCGACGCCGTCGAACGCGCTGATGCAGTCGTCGGGGTACACGTGCGCGCACCCCCCATCGAAGCAGCACGCCCCGGGCCCGCAGCTCGCGATCACCTCCACATCATCGCACGACGTGAACGCGCCCTGGCGGTGTAGGCCCCGAGCGGGTGATCGCTCCCGCTCGACGCGCGCCCCTGACCGTTCGTGTTGAATCCATCGAGTGTGATGTAGCTGTCGTACTCCAGCGTCGGGCCGACCAGGTCAATGAACGAAGACAACGGCGGGTCCGACGTGCCGAACCGCTCGTTCTGATAGAACACGCCGTCGGTCGTGATGTTCGCACCCTGAATCGCTGGGTGGTCCGACGCGTCTAGCGCCCCGAGCAGGACGAAAGAGCAATCGGTCGGCGTGCACAACCCCGTCGCACAATCGGTGCCATCCCCCTTGTACAACCCGCCCGCGCTGGCGCACTCGCTCGCGGCCGCTTCGATGCACCCGCCCCCATCATCCAGGCAGCACGCACCGACCTGCGCCACCGCAACGGCACCACTACAGATGACGCCCGAGGCACCGATCAGACAGCGTTGCATCCCATTTCGCTCCTTTACCCGACGGGGCATCAAAGGACTCCTCGCGGGCACTTCTCATCCGATGCTCCTCACTTCAGAGCCCCGGCACGCAGGACTTCGCCAGGTACAGATCGTTCACCGTCGCCTCAGCGGCGCACAGGCCCGTCGTGCCGAACTGCGCCAGGACCGCATTCAGGTCCACCGAGTCCACGAACCCATCCCTGTTCGTGTCGCCATCGACCGCGGGCCCGCCGAACTCCGAGAGCACGACGTTCAGGTCCACTGAATCGACGACGCCATCCCCGTTCACATCGCCCGAGCACGCCCCCGAACCGCTGCAGTCGACATCGCTACAGACCGTCCCCTCACCCGCGTACGAACCGCCCATCTGGACGCAGCTCGAACTCGACAACTGCAGGCAATCCTCCGCCCCAAGGCAGCACGCGCCCGACGAACCCGTGCACTCCTCATCAGGACAAGGCACGTCAATCCCCACGAAATCCCCATCGTTCGTCGTGCAAGGGTGCTCGAACTGCATGAAGCAGTTGTTGGGCGCCTCATCGATGCAGCACCCGCCCATCGCGCAGGGCAGATGGGGGTCCGAGCAAGGGACGCCGTCACCCATGTACGTCCCGCCCGTCTGCACGCACATCTCTTCCGGACGCTCAAGGCAGTCAGCCAACCCGTCAATGGAGTAGCAGCACGCGCCCTCGTGACAGGCGCCCTCGAGGTCCAGGCAGTCGGTCCCCTCGCCCTGGAACGCGCCGCTGAACACCTCGACACAAGTCGCGGCACTCGTCGTCACGCAGTCAGGAAACCCCATGTTCTCGATGCAGCAGGCGCCGGACTGCCCAAGGGCAGGCACGCCACCGAACGTCAGCAGCCCCGCGATCGCACCAGACACAACGCGATAATCCATCATCTCAGCCTCCTCAAACGTTCTCTGGCCCCTCCGAGACCCTCACCTAGTAAGTCTCTGCCGCGATGACGCGGAGGCCAGCGGGACACGTCAGGTTTGAGACCCGAAAGTGGCCCTCCGCGCGCACTTCACGCGACCCTTGCGCAACGGCCCGCCCCATGTGCTCAGATGTCACCCGCCGCCCGCATCGCCGCCGCAAGAGCCTCCAGATGCGCCCGAATCCCCGCATGCCCGCGCTCCAGAAACTCCGAATCGCCCCGCACAAGCCCCTTCGCCTTCTCCTTGCTGAACACGTTCTCAGGCGTCGCCGGGCTCGACTGGTCCACACCAACCTCGAACCCGAGCACCTCGCACCCCATCACACCCCAATCACCCCAGCGCGCGTAGCAGTCCACCAGGTTGTACGCCTGCCCGCCCGCCTCATCGCGCTCCACGCACGCCACGATCGCGGCGGCCACATCGTCAACGTGCACAAACTTCCCCCCGCCCGCCTTCGTCACGTCCTGCCCGTTCGCGATCCTCTTAAGCAGCGCATGCCCGTGCGAGCGGTCGAGCTTGGGGTCGACCCCGTACACGCCGCAAGGGCGCACCGCCGCGGTCTTGCGACCCTTGCCGAAGTGCTCGCTCCACAAGAACGCCTCGACCGCCGCCTTGTACGCCCCATACGACATGCTCGGGCGGAGCGGGTGGTCCTCATCGGGCTTCCCGTCCCACCTCGGGCGCATGTCGTGATGCACCGCGATCGTCGAAACGAACACGAAAGGCAACGGCGCCGTCTCCTCGAGCATGTCGAGCGAGTTCACGAAGTTGCGCCGCGCATCGTGGTCCCGCTTGCTCCCCTTGGGCAAGGGCTTCCAGTCCACCGAGTTGTGGATGATCGCTTCCGACGCATCCGCCAGCTCACGCCACGCGCGCTCGTCGCCCTGGTCCCCCACCACGAACTCCGACACGCAGTCCTCGATGTGATCACGCCGGCTCGTCTCGCGCACCTGCGCCACCACCGAGTGCCCATGCGCCGCGAGCAACCGCGCCGTCACCGACCCTATGAACCCCGAAGCACCCGTCAACGCAACCTTCATCGCCACCACCTATAGAATCGTTTCCATACCGACGTCATACGCTCGCCATTGTGCAAGCCCGACATCTTGAGCGTCATCCCATCGACCACGATCTCGTATTGCCTCGAACCCCGGTCGGCCCGGAGCGAGAGCCCGCGCTCCCCCGCACGCTCCCACTCACCGTGCGCCGTCATGATGCCCCCGTCATAGTCGACATAGCTCGTGTACGTCCCCTCCTCCTCGAACGTGATCGCACCGACTGGCGCATCGATCGCCACCCCGTCACGCCCCGGCATGTCGGTCAGCACCCACGTGCCCGCAAGGCCCTTCCCAGGGCCGCAACCGCCGCACAAGAGCACGCCGCCCACACACAGCGAACCCAACGAAACACGCCGACACCGCGCAACACGCATGCTTCACTCCACCTCCGTGTACTGCTTCTTCACGCGCTCAAGCCGCCCCGTGATGCGCTCGCCGCCCGGCAGGCGACGCCCCTTCAACTTGAGCACATCGTCCTTGAGCGTCAGGTCGTACTCGCGCCGACCCTGGCTGGTCGTGAGTCGCAGTGTCCACCAACGCGACAGGTCCCACGACCCGTGCTCCGTGAGCACCTCGCCGCCGTACTCCATGTAGCTCGTGTACGTCCCGTCCCGCGCAAACGTCACCGCGCCGTTGGGGGCGTCGATCACCCCGCCGCTTTCCGGTGGCATGTCGACCGCCCGCCACGTCCCCTCGATCCGCGGCGCCGTGCACGCGTTGAGACCGCCAAGCAACGCCAGCGCGCACCCAAAATCCACCGCCCGCCTCATGGTGCTCGCTCTCATCGTGCCTCCTCCATGGACCAACACCGCCCGCGCAACGGCGCTGCTCATCGGCATCGCCTGGCTCGCGCTCGCGGTCCCTGGGAAGTTCCGGAGCGCGCGCCGACTCCGCCGGGGACACTGCCCGCGCTGGGCCTCTCCCCTTGCGGACTCGCCTGAGGCCGACGTCCGCTGCTTCGAGTGCGGCTACCCCGCACACTCGCCAAAGCAGAGAACCACGCCCGGTGCCGTGCGTGGTCGATCAGACCGAACGGGCTACGGGTTCACACGCCGGTACGTCCCCGTCACCCGCCGACCCTGAAACGCCTCGGTCATCTCGAGTTCGTCGCCCTCGATCCTGATGTCGTACTCGCGATGCCCCTCGCTCGTGCTCAGGTCGAGTTCATCGCCTGACCGGCGCCACACGCCGTGATCGGTCAGCATCTGATCCGAGTACTCGAAGTAGCTCGTGTAGGTGCCGTCGGGGGCGAAAGTCACCGCGCCGTCCGGGCTGTCGATCTGGCGCCCATCGGGCGCGGGCATCGACGTCGCCCGCCAGGTCCCCACGAGCGGCGACGCACACCCCCCCAACATCGCGCACAACCCCGCACCGGCCACGATCGCACCAATCCTGCTCACCCGGCTTCTCATCTCAACGTCCTCCTTGCTCATCATTGCGGAAGTCGAGGCGACGCCGCCTCTCGATCTGAGACCCTACATCACCGTCCAGCCCTTCATCCGCCCGCCCGTATGGTGTGAAGCACCCAATTCTCATCCCCCCCTCCGGCCCCCCGGCGCGGATTCGGCCAATCTCCCCTTGGCATCCTTTGTTTCCGGGGTACGCTTTTGATGGCCCGCATTGGCGGGAGGAGGGAGAACCTCCGCCGAGCGCTCGATTCTGGGGCAGAGCCCCCGGCGGGGCGGGCCGAAAACACCGCGGCGGGCGACCGCCCCACCGCCCGCCGCCTTCACACGAAGGGGGCCGCGATGCCCACCGTCGAACGTCTCGTCGGCCGCAAGGGCGCACAGGTCGTCACGATCAGCCCCGACGCCTCCGCCCTCGACGCCGCCCGCCTCATGAACGCCCAGCGCATCGGCAGCCTCGTTGTCGCCGACACCGCCACGGGCAAGCCGCTCGGCATCTTCACGGAGCGCGACGTCCTCACACGTGTCGTCGCCGAGCAGCGCGACCCCGCGATCACAAACGTCCGCGACGTCATGACCAGCGCGATGATCACGTGCGAACCGGCGGACACCGTCGATCACGTCCGCAAGGTCATGACCGAACGACGCATTCGCCATGTGCCCGTCGTCGAGGGCGACACACTCCTCGGACTCGTCTCGATCGGCGACATCAACGCCCTCGAGCATGACATCCTCGAGGAGACCGTGCACATGATGGAGTTCTACCTCCAGAAGGGCTGATGCCCCTCGCCCGCCGTTTGGGCGTCCGGGTCACGGTGCGCGCTTGCGCCCGGACCGAGCCGCCGACGAGCCGTGCGCATGACTCTCGTGGGCCAGCACCAAAAAACCAACAACCGCGGTCGGGAGGAGCCGGCCGCGGTCGCGGAGATTCGATCAGTAAGCTGATCGGGAGATGCGTACTAGCGGCGGCGACGCAACCCAACGAACCCAGCGAGGCCGAGGAGGCCCGCGGCGCCGGGGGTCGGGATGTTGTAGTGGTAGATGATCGTGACTTCGCCTGAGGCCTGGAAGTTGGACACGATGATCTCAGCCGACGAGGCACCGGTCACGGTGAACCCGCCCTGGCCGAACACTTCCGCGTCGACCGTGCCGTTCCCAAGGAACGCCGAGACGTCATCGATGCCGACGTTCAGCACGTCGCCACCCATGTCCGAATCGCTCAGGAGGCCGAAGTCGAAGAAGTCGGGGCCCGAGCCGGGCACGCCATCGCTGCCCGCCACGCCGCCCGACGAGGCCTGCTGGTTCAGGTTCACCGAACCCGAGAGGTCGCCGGGGGCCGGCGCGGGAACGTCAACATTGACGAAGCCCGTCAGCTGGACGCCGAACTCCGGGGCGGCCTGCTGGTTGTTGTTCTCAGCGGTGACGTTCGCCGAAATCTGAGCGGTGAACTTGAGCTCAACCGCCTTCAGGATCTTCTCGGGGCCTTCTTCAAACTGATCGAACGTCAGGTTGATCGGCCCGAAGGGCGAAAGAACGCCGCCGAACGGCAGCGTCTGGCTCTCGGAAAAGTCACCAAGGCCACCGAAGGCCGAGCCCGAAAGAACGAGCACACCAGCAACAGCGGCGGCAGTCAACTTGCTTTGCATCTCTAGATCTCCTCCGCTTCGGGTTCCACGCCTAAGCAACACATACGCCCCTCTTGCCTGGGTTCCCGCCCAGGAAGTCGGGGAAGCATCTCCGTCACTAGTCTAGGGTGAATCCCGCCCCGCGCCAAGCGGGTAACCCGCGGATTTGCAAACCTTTACGTCCGCTTACATGTCCCAACGGTTATAGGACATCGATTGGGTCCACATCCACCCATTTCCCAGGGCCTATAACCGTGGCACGCGACCGAGCCAGGGCTTCCTGCACCCCCCGTGCCGACCCCCCCACCAGTTCGACATGCCACCGCCACTCCCCCCCGAGACGGGCCAGGGGACATCGGCACGCGGCGTGCACCTTCATCCCCGCCCCAATCACCTCCCGGAACCGCGCCTCCACCTGCTCCGCGAGACGCTGAGCGCTCTCATCGTCCGCGGATCGGCACACCACCCGCGCCATCCGCCCCGCGGGAGGCAGCCCAAGCCTCGACCGATCGGCGAGTTCCCGCTGGGCGAACGTCGGGTAATCGTGCTTCGACGCCTCGACGATCGCGGGATGGTCAGGCTCGAACGTCTGAACCACCACCTCTGCGTTCTCACCTCTCACGCGCCCGGCCCGCCCGGCGACCTGGGCGAGGAGCTGGAACGTCCGCTCGCCCGATCGGAAATCGGGCATCGCGAGGGCGGTGTCCGCGCTGACCACGCCCACCAGGCGCACGTTCGGGAAGTCGAGCCCCTTCGCGATCATCTGTGTGCCCAACATCACGCGCACCTGGCCCGACCCGAACCGCTCGAGCGCATCGAAGTAGTCGCGCGCCTTGCGCATCGTGTCCGAGTCGAGGCGGAGCATCGTCTCGCCGAGCTTCAGCGCGGGGATCTTCCTCTCGAGTTCTTCCTCGAGCCGCTGGGTCCCCGCGCCGAGCGTCACGACGCCGCGCCCGCACTCGGGGCAGCGCGTCGGCAGCTTGCGCTCACTCCTGCAGTGGTGACAGCGCACGAACACGGGCGGCGCGCCGGGCGGGGGCAGCCTGTCCTTGTGCATCACCATCTTCGCATCGCAATCGTCGCACCCGAGCACGAACCCGCACGCGGGGTCGGGGCACGCGATGTAGCTCGAATACCCCCGCCTATTCAGGAGCAAGATCGCCTGTCCGCCCGCGTCGAGCGTGTTTACGAGGGCGTGTTCGAGCGTGGGGCCCAGCGCGTGCTGACGCCCCCGCTCGGTCGTGCGCGCCCGCCGCTCGGCGACCATGTCCACGATGCGCACCCTCGGCATCGGTGCGCCCGTCACGCGCCGGGGCATCTCGAGCAGCTCGTACCGGGCCGCCTCATTCCCGCTCGCGCCCGCGGTCGCGTTCATCCACGATTCCAGCGAGGGCGTCGCAGAGCCCAGCACGACGGGGCACCCCTCGAGTTGTGCGCGCTTCAGCGCGAGGTCCCGCGCGTGGTACCGCGGCGCCTGGTCCTGCTTGTACGACGAGTCGTGCTCCTCATCCACAATGATGAGCCCGAGGGGCGGCCCGCCCTCAAGCCCCATGGGCGCAAACACCGCGGACCGTGCCCCGATCACGACCCGCGCACGCCCCTCGGCGACCCGGCGCCACTCCTGATGTCGCTGGGCAGAGGTCAGAGCGGAGTGGAGGATCGCGACGCCCTCCGCGCTGAATCGGGAGAGGAACCGCCGCGCGGTCTGGGGGGTCAGGCTGATCTCGGGGACGAGCACGATGGCCGAACGGCCCTGGTCAATCACCCGCCGGATCGCCCTCAGGTAGACCTCCGTCTTGCCCGACCCCGTGACGCCAAAGAGAAGGAAAGGCGCGAAGCGCCCGCCCGCGCCGTCGATTGCGCGGACCGCCCGCTCCTGTTCCTCTGACAGGAGGTGCGAAGCAGCACCCTCCTCACCCACGATCGTCTCGCCCTCGCGCCAGAGGGCAGCGACCTTGTCGCGGACCACATCCTCGAGCAACCCCTCCTTCCTGAGCCTGGTCAGGGGAGCGGCCGAGCGGAGCCCAAGCCTGACGACCAGGTCCCTCGCTGAGAGAGGGAACGCGGCGGCTGGGAGTGCGCTGATCTGGCGCCACGCCTCGCCCGCCTCACGGGGGAGGTCGGGGGCGGCGTCGGTCTCGGCTCGGGCGAGCAGGCGCTCGGTCCTCCTCCCGACCTGGCGCTTCACCGCCGCGGGCAGCATCGTGGCGACGACCGCCCCGATGGGGCAGCAGTAATAGTTGGCGATCCAATGGGCGAGGGCGACCAGCGGCCCGCTCAGGCGAGCCCCCTCTCGCGAGGCCACCGCCTTGAGGCGCGATGCCCCTTCCCCGCTTACCCAGGGCTTCACCTCGACCACGATGCCCGGCGTGGGGGTATTACCCCGCCCCAACGGCACGACCACCCGATCGCCGACCTCCAGGCCCACGAGTTCCTCGGGGACCAGATAGGTCAGCCCGCCGGGGCGGTCGAACCCGCGCTCGGGGACGACCTGGGCGACCACTTGCCCAGGCTTGGGGGGCGACCCTTGCGGGGGCTCGTGATCGGGGAAGAGGCCGGACGACATCTGGACACAGGGTAGGAGCGTGTAGGGGTGTTCCCACTTCTGGTGGTTTCGCGCGTGCGGATATTGGTCACAGAGGCGGAACCAGAAGGAGGTTGCGTCGCCAAAACAACACGGGTATGTTCCGCGGCCGCTAACAAGGGGCGGATTCTGCCCGTCCTTTGGGCGTCCCGAGGGAGTCTCAGCCGCCCGGCGTGGGGGTGGCCGGCACGAGATAAGCACAACGCGTCAGGCGCCGCATTTCTTGCGGCGGTGAGGCAACAGTTCGAGAGATGTGGAGACTGTGATGCTGAGTTGGATACTTCGCCCGGCAAGAACGCTCGCCCTCGCGGCGGCTGTGATCACACTGGGGAGCACGAGCGCTGCGCAAGCAGAGGACCTGTCGACGCAGCTCGAAGAGGCGCGCAAGCTCCTCGAGTCGAACCAACCGGTCGAAGCCAGGCACCTGCTCCGCACGTTGCACGAGCCCATGGCCAAGGGCGGCGTGGCGCCGCCCGAAGCCGCGACGATCATGTCCTACCTCTCTGAGGCGCAGGAGCAGATCAACACGATGGGGCGCGATGATGTCTCGCTCGCGGAGGCGCGGGTCGCCCTCGCGTCTGGCGACATCCACGACGCGACGCGCAAGGCCGACTCCGTCCGGCGCTCGCGCTTTGCCACCATGACCCAGAAGGTCGAAGCGGCCAAGCTCCTTGAAGACGCTGCCGACGCCCGGGCCAGCCTCCAGCCGCGCGTGGGCGAGATGCTCATGCAGATGGAAGACGACTTCATGAGCGGCAGGCTCGCGGAAGCCAAGGCGACGGTCGAGACGATCCAGCGCTCCGACCTGACGCTCAAGCCCGATCAGAAGAACATGCTCGACCGCTACGCGCTGCACATCCTCGAGATCGAGCAGGGCGGCTCGCTCAACAAGCCCGCCGTCTCGATGAGCGTGTTCGGCGCCCCCAAGGCCGCGGGCGCGGCGCTCGGTTCGGGCGCTTCGGGTCAGTCGAGCGACGACCTGGCGCGGATCAACGCCCAGGCGCTCCTCGCCGAGGCCGAGCAGTTCGTCGCCGAGGGGCGTTTCAACGAGGCGCGCGACCGCCTGCGCCAGGTCACGGGCGGCCTCTCCCGCTACCTGAGCACCGAGGAACTCAACCGTGCCAACACCCTGCTGCAGCGCACCAACAGGGAACTCGGGCTTGAGGGTGGCGGCATCCTGATCGATGTGACCGAGACGGGCCAGATCGCCCGCCAGCAGATCCTGTCTGAGGTCTCCAACCTGCTCTCGATCGCCGAGGCCCGCCTCGCGGCCGACAGCGTGGACGATGCGCGGTTCAAGGCCGCCGAGGCCCGCTTCCGCCTCCGTGACGGGCTCGCCCAGGGCTACCTCACAGAAGCGGAGGTCAACCAGCGGGAAGAGGAGATCGAGAACCTCCTGGCCCGCATCAACAGCAGGTCCGAATCGATCCAGATCGAGCAGATCACCGAGAACCAGGCGGACCTCGAAGAAAAGAAGCGGCTTGAGGAAACCGAGCTCGCGACCAAGAAGCGTGAGAAGATCAACGAGAACCTCGACCGCCTCCACGCGCTCCAGCTCGAGCACAAGTACGAAGAGGCCCTCTGGGTCATCGACGAGATCCTCACGCTCGACCCCAACAACCCGTCCGCGCTGCTCATGCGTGACATCCTCGAGGACATCCTCGTCTACGAGCGTTGGGAGAAGATCCACAAGGCCAAGTTCAAGTCGTGGGCCGACGAGATGCTCGACATCGACGAGGCGATGATCATCCCCGATGCGATCATGGACTACCCCGACGACTGGCCCGAGCTGAGCGTGAAGCGCGGCGCCGTCCAGGCGTTCACCGAGCGCCCCGAGAACCGGCGCGTCCTCGCCAAGCTCGAGAACGCCCGCGTGCCCGGCAAGTTCAACACCACGCTCGAGAACGCCCTTACCCTCGTCGCCACGATCACCAACCTCGAGTTCGACTACGACTGGGACTCGCTCGACCGCATCGGCGTGCGTCGCGATGACGACATCGAGCTCAACGTCCGCGACGTCCCGGCCCGCGTCCTCCTCGACCGCATCGTCGACAAGGTCAGCCCCGACGAGTTCGACCGCGCCGGGTGGGCGGTCCACGACGGGCTCGTCGTCATCGCGGCCGACAAGGACCTCCGCAGGAAGCGCTTCGTCGTCATCTACGACATCCGCGACCTCCTCTTCGACATCCCC
This sequence comes from Phycisphaerales bacterium, assembly GCA_965228605.1. GTDB lineage: Bacteria > Planctomycetota > Phycisphaerae > Phycisphaerales > UBA1924. Next base: position 173,330 of record OZ245825.1, on the reverse strand, counting down.
GACTTCTCCACCGTCCCCTCGCTCGACCTCGACTCCGTCCTCCAGCAGTCCCAGCAGGGCGGCGGCGGCGGCAACTCGGGCATCTTCCAGGACGACCAGGACGGCAACGGCTTCGACCCCGCCGACACCCAGGAGCAGCTCGACGAACTCCTCGACATCATCCAGACCAACATCGACCCACTCGAGTGGCAGGACAACGGCGGCAACACCGGCATCGTCCGCACCCTCAAGGGCAACCTCGTCATCACCCAGACCGCCCGCAACCACCGCCAGATCCAGAGCCTGCTCAAGCAGCTCCGCGAGATCCGCAACATCCAGATCTCCGTCGAGTCGCGGTTCCTCACCGTCTCCGAGGACTACTTCGAGCAGATCGGCCTCGACGTCGACGTCTTCTTCAACGCCAAGAACAACCAGTTCCGTGGCGTCGAGTCGCAGATCAACGACCTCTACGGCGGCAACCTCTTCACGCCGGGCCAGGAGCTCAACCTCTACCCGTCGGACGTCGTCGTCCGCGGCTCGGGCGCCGGACGGACCGGCTCGTACGTCGGCTTCATCCAGGACCCCGCGGACCCCGCGAACTTCACGTTCGCGAACGAGGGCGACGCCCCGTTCGTGATCCCCGCTCCCGATCCGCTGTCCATCATCCCAGTCCAGTCGGGCAGCCTCGACCTGATCAACGGCGACGGCGCAGGCTTCGAGGGCATCTTCGACGCGACGGAGTTCGCCAACTCCATCCTCGGCGCCAACCCGGCGCTCGCCACCGCGTTCACCTACCTCGACGACATCCAGGTCGACTTCCTGCTCGAAGCGACCCAGGCCGACCGCCGGTCGGTCAGCCTCCAGGCGCCGCGCCTCACCTTCACCAACGGGCGCACCGCCAACATCTACGTCGTGACCCAGCAGGCCTTCGTGTCCGACCTCGTCCCCGTGGTCGGTAACTCCGCGGTCGCGTTCGACCCGACGCTCGGCACCGTGTCCGACGGCTTCACCCTGCTCGTGCAGGGCGTCGTCTCGGCCGACCGGCGCTACGTCACCCTCGCGATCTCTGTCGGTATCGCCCAGATCGAGGGCTTCGAGGCCACGCCCGTCGTCGCCCTCGCGGGCGCCGGTGGCGATGGCGGCGGCAACCCGATCTCCGCCGAGTCCAACATCCAGCAGCCCATCCTCCAGGTCTCCCAGGTCAACACGGGCGTCACCGTCCCCGACAAGGGCACGATCCTCTTGGGCGGGCAGCGCATCACGCAGGAGATCGAGGTCGAGACGGGCGTCCCCGTGCTCTCCAAGCTCCCGCTGATCAACCGCTTCTTCTCCAACCGCGCCGAGACCAAGGAGCAGCGCACACTGCTGATCCTCCTCAAGCCCACGATCCTGATCCAGAGCGAGCTCGAGCAGGAAGCGGGCGGCACGGCGGACGATGTCCTCTCGTTCCCCTTCGAGACGACCTTCTGATCGAAGCTCATCCCTGACCGATCGAGCGGGCTCGGGGCGTCCCCGGGCCCGCTTTGCTGCGCGGGGGGCGTCAACCCCGCCCGACCCCGGCCTACGATGGCCCGAGGCGTTACACTCGCCGCCCCGCTGCCCGTGCCGGGCGGCGCACAGGAGCGCACGATGTCAAGCAAGGAGTCCAGGTTGAGGGTCACGCAACTCGATGGGGGCATCTCCCGCGTTGAGTTCGTGGATCGCAACATCCTCGACGAGGCGAATATCCAGCAGATCGGCGACGAGATCGCCGCGCTCGTTGATGGCTCGCCCGACCCCAAGGTCCTGATCGTCTTCTCGAACGTCGATCACCTGTCGAGCGCCGCGCTGGGCACACTGATCACGATCCACAACCGCGTCAAGCAGCGCAGCGGCCAGCTCCGCCTCTCCAACATCGACCCGCAAATCCTCGAGGTCTTCATGATCACGAAGCTGCACAAGCTCTTCGAGATCTGTGACACAGAGGCCGATGCCCTGGCGAGCCTCGGGTGAAGCCCCCCCATCGCCACCACCACACCCCGTCGGGCGGTTGAGATTGCGCAATGGCTGACCAGGAGCCCCGACAATTCGACGAGCATCTCGAACTGCGCGATGACCCCATCGCGCACCGTGATGCGGCGCAGCGCATGGTCGATGCCATGGAAACGCTCGGGTTCTCAGAGGCCGCACGCTTCGCGGTCCGACTCGCCCTCGAAGAGGCGATCGTCAACGGTTTCAAGCACGGCAGCGCGGGCATCGAGGACCCCGTCATCGACCTCGATTGGAAAGCCGACACGAAGCGCATCACCGTCACTGTGAGCGATCGGGGCCCGGGCTTCGACCCGGGCGGCGTGCCCGACCCAACCCAGCCCGACCGCCTCGAAGTCCCAACGGGGCGTGGCCTCATGCTCATGAAGGCCTACATGAGTGACATCGCGTACAACGATCGGGGCAACGCGGTCACCATGGTCTACGACACCACGCGCCCGCCCGCCGCGGGCGGCGACTGATCACGAACGCTCTCTTACGGGCACGCATCGCCGAAAGCCGCGAGCAGCGCGTTCAGGTCGGCGGAATCGGTGTCGCCATCGCCATCGATGTCGCCCGTGCATCCCCCACCGACGCAGCCAAAGCTGCTCAGCACGATGTTCAGGTCAGTGGAGTCGGTCGACCCCGAGCCGTCAAGGTCGGTCGGGCACGGGTCGATCTCGATATCGAGGATGAGCTTGGGCGCGAAGAACTCGTCCTCCTCACGCGAGGAGAAACGCTTCGCGGTGGGCACGCCGCCCGCGTTGTTGATCATGATCCACCCGAAGTTCGAGCCGGGGTCGGCGAGCCATGCGTTGACGTCCGCGAGCAGCGCATCGGACGTCCAGTCGTAGAACCCGAGCCCACCGACTGTGGTCGTCGCGGACGCGTCGGGCACGAAGTCGCCGCCCTCGTTCTCCCAGAACGCATCGGGGAAGAACGTGTGGATCCAGGTCGCATCGCCCGGCTGGGAAGCCGTCCCCCCACCCCCGTTCCCGTCCATCGCGTTGGACGTCCCCTCACCCCAATCGGCGAGCAGCGCGTGCGCGGAAATCGGCGTGGCGCCGACGATCGTCTGCGCCATGTAGAGGCGGAGCGTCGCCCCCGTCACGATGTGGCCCGCGGGCACGACACCGTCAAGGTCGAACGCAAGCACTGCGCGACGATCCGGCCCCATCGCGGTCCGACCGCTGAAGATCGAGACCCCGGCTCCGTTGCTCAAGGAGCCGTTGACCGTCTGGTAGAGGGTGTTGTCCTTGGAAGGCAGCAACTCGACGGTGCCCCCGAACGCGACGGACGAGGGCACGAGGAACGTCAGGATGGCGATGGCGGTACGCACGGCGGTCTCTCTCCATGTGGATAGTGGGATACCCAATAGTTTGCGAGAGAAACGATCGCAGATGCACCGATGCGAGTCACGAAAAATCTTGTGACTCAACCCCCGGAAGTGACGAATTCACGGGTTATTGACCTCGATGGGCCTGGAAGACGAACGCGATCTCCACCGGCGCATCGAGAGGGAGCGACGGGACGCCCACGGCCGCCCGCGCGTGGCGCCCGCTGTCACCCATGAGTTCGAGGAGCAGGTCGCTCGCGCCATTGATCACCTGGGGGTGAGCCGCGAATCCCGCCCCACACGCCACGAACCCCTCGACCTTCACCACGCGCCGGAGGCGTGCGAGGTCGCCCAGGAAGACGCCCGCGGCGGCGAGCCCGTTGAGCACGCACTGACGGGCGCAGTCCTGTCCAACCTCGATGGAAACATCGTTCGGTATCTGGCCGGATGCGATCAGCGCGCCGTCGCGGAGGGGCACCTGGCCCGACACGAAGAGGAGGTCCGATTCGAACGGCTGAACGACCGGGACATAGCTCGCGATCGGCGCCACAGGGCTGGGTAATGTTAGGCCAAGACGATCGAGGGCGGCGTGGATATCAGGCGTGTTCAACGTCTGGCTCCGGAAAAGAGTGGGCGAGTCGGACGGGCGGGAACCGGCGGGGCTTGACAGTCGAATAGTCGCACGTCATCGTAGCAGCGGGCTTGTCCGGTCTCATTGCGCTCCCTGAATGCGCGTCAACCGCCCTTATGCCGTTGCCTTCGTTATTGAGGCATCGGAGCAGGGAGAACACAGCGGTTCCGGACAGGGTCAGTCTCTTGGGTTTCGCGTTGAAACCGGGTGCTGACGGCTTCTGCGGCGTGTGACGCTGCGGGTGTTCCCGCACCCCCCACAGGTCTGGTGGGGGTGAAGAGTGCCGGCGAATAGGCGTCGGTCGGGTCCGCCTTGTCTCATTGAAAGGAGACTGCCTGTGTTCCAGAAGCGCAAGACTGGCTTCACGCTGATTGAGCTGCTCGTGGTGATCGCGATCATCGCCCTGCTCGTCGGCATCCTGCTCCCGGCGTTGAGCCGAGCCCGTAAGAACGCGATCAAGGTGAAGGACGCTGCCAACGTCCGCTCGCTGCTTCAGTCGCTCAACAGTTGGGCGCCCGACAACAAGGGCAAGTTCCCGACGCCGAGCATCGCGGACCGCAACAACGATGTGATCAGCGGCCTCGCCGACCCGGGTGAGAAGAACACCACGGGCGCGATGCTCTCGCTCATGATCTACCAGAACTCGATCACCCCCGAGATCCTCTTCAGCCCCGCCGACTCGGGTTCGGTGCAGGTCGACGCGACGTACGAGTACTCCGAGCCCGATGGCACGGTCGAGCCGTTCCGCGCCGCCTACGACCCGAGCTTCAAGGGCACGCCGAACGACCACAACGGGACCTATGGCGATGTCGAGGGCATGATCGACGCGGCCATCTCGAACAACAGCTACGCGCACTCGCCCATCGCCGGCGCCCGTCGCGCCCGCTGGTCGGACACCTTCAGCTCGTCGCAGGTTGTCGCGGGCACGCGTGGCCCCGTCTACCAGACGTTCGGCACGACCCCGCCTGAGGTCGGCACCTCGTGGGAGCTCGCCGCCGGCGCGATCGGTCAGGACAGCGAGACCCTCTCGTTCTTCGGCCAGCCCAACCTGTGGGCGGGCAACGTCGGCTTCGCCGACGCCCACGTCGAGTACGCCGACCGCCCCGATCCCGAGTCCGCGACCGTCACCATCCGTGACGGCGAGAACGTCTACTCGGTCAACGACAACATCTTCGTTGACGAGGAATACGAGGGCAGCATGGCCCCGGTCGAGAACCGCACCAACGCGGTCATCCGCCAGTTCTTCGCGGGCGTGCCCTTCAACGTGCCGTTCAACGACCAGGTCCTGGGCGGCGACGCCGCGGCTGGTATCGATGGCGGCTCTGCCTACACCTTCGTTGAGGGCAACCCTGTCAACTGATGAATCCGTGGAACTCAACCACCTGGAGTGAACACATGAAAGACACACGGAAGCGCGGCTTCACGCTCATTGAGTTGCTCGTGGTGATTTCGATCATCGCGCTGCTCGTGGGTGTGCTGCTGCCGGCCCTGAGCAGGGCTCGCAAGAAGGCCCTCGAGATCAGGAGCGCGGGCAATGTCCGTGGCATCCACCAGGGCTTCGTTGCCTTCGCGCCCGACAACAACGGGGACTACCCCGTCCCGTCGCGCCTCGATCGCAACGACAACACCGAAGACTTCGGCAACAACGTCTACCTCAAGAACCGCACGGGCGGCATCTTCTCCTACATGCTCTACCAGGCCATCCTGAGCCCCGAAGTGCTCATCGATCCCGCCGAAGCCAACCCGGACATCCGCGCCGTCACCGACGACGAGTTTGACAGCAAGGAACCCGACACCGCGGTCAACTCAGACCTCGCGGTCTGGGACCCCGCGTTCAAGGGCACCCCGAGTGGGCTCGATGAAGCCGCCAACTTCCAGAGCAACGGCCCCGGCGGCACGGGCAACGAAATCCCGGCCAACACCGGGTGCATGTCTTACGCCCACGTCCCCATGTACGGGAAGCGCATGGACGCCTACTGGAACTCCGAGGCCCAGCGATCCACCGTCGCCGCTATCGGCAACCGCGGCCCGCGTTACAACGGGCAGAGCGGCCAGCCCGACATGAGCATCTCCACCCCACAGTCCGAGTGGAACCTCAAGGAAGGCGCCGAGGGCACCGAGTCCTTCACGCTCCTCATCCACGGCAGCAAGAACAAGTGGGAAGGCAACATCGGCTACAACGATGGCAGCGTCAAGTTCGAGAACCGGCCCGACCCCAAGGAGGTCACGATCGAGTTCGAGAACTCCGACGACACCGGCGCCGACAACCTCTTCGTCGCGGAGAAGACCGTGAAGACCAACTTCATCTTCACCGGGGCCAACGACGACCTCGAGTACCTCAACAACTACCTCCGCATGTTCCGCAAGGGCCCGAACCCCGTCGCGGGTACGCAGGGCAACGCGATCATCCAGGGCGTCTTCGTGTGGTACGACGGCATCACCCCTCCGTGATCTACAACGCCTGATCTGAATACCCCAAGGGGTCCGTCGACTGACGGACCCCTTGTTCGTTTTGGGCCCAGCGAGAGCGAGTCAAACAGCCCCCGGTGCGTCGGTCAGGCGAGCAGCCCGACGACGTAGGCGAGGACCGCACCGATCACCTCCGCCGTCGCGGGCGCTCCCGAGAGCGACCGCACGAGCTCGCGCCGGGCGTCTGCTGTGGCCTGCGCATCGAATCTCGCTTCGGCGCCTGATGAGCGGGCTTGGGGGACGGCGTCCGCTGCTCGGATCGCTTGCATCGCCTCGCGCTCGATCGCCTCCGCATCCTGGTTGAACGACCGGAGCAGCAGCGCCTGCCGCTCGATCGTGAGCTGAGCCGCGGCGAGCGATGCGAGCGCGCCCCGGATCACGGAGTGGTCGGTTGGATCGAGCGTCATCTCCCCGTCGGGCGTGGAGGCGAGTTGCTCTGCGAGGTGGGTGATCGCGTCCGGGGTGGGCCGGGGCGTCGGGTCGGGAGTGGCGGGCATGGTGTCTCCTTGTGTGGGAAGTGCGCCCGTGCTTGGTGGGTGGAGATGGGGTGGGGGTGGGCTTGGCAGGGCTGCGCGTTGGTGGCGGGCCGACGCGAGCGACCTGGGTCTCAGCCTTCAGGGCCAGTTGGGGTGGGCACAAGCACGATGTCGAGGAGGTGCTCTGCGGCATCGCGCAGCGCCGGGTCGTCGATCTCGCGGGTGATGCGCTGCCAGAGCGAGCGGGACCCGAGCGGGTCCATGGCGTCCTGCTCGGCATAGGCGAGGAGCGCCGCCGTGTTCGCGTCGAGCTCCTCGAGGAGGGCCGCCTTCTCGCGCGCGTGGGCGTCGAGGGCCTCCAGCATCGCGCGGGCGGCGCGGTCGTGCTCCGCGAGGGGAGCGAAGCGGGCGAGCATCGGACCCGTAACGGGGCGGGGGTCGGACAGGCGCAGCGCGATGGCGTAATCATCGAGGAACGCGTGGGCCTGGTCAGGCGTGAGTCGCCCCAAGCGGACCTCGGCGACGAGGGCAGAGCTCGGCGGGCCCTGATGGGCGAGCGAGGCGTCGAGGGCGGTGTGGTCTGGTTCGAGGGCTGGGGTCAGGAGCCCCGCCTCGATGAACCCGCGATGAACCCGCCCGGCGATCGTGGTTCGACGGATCTCGAGGAGTGCCGCGAGGGACTGGCGGAGGAGGGCCTGGTCTGTCGCGACCGATCGGGAAAGGGCTTCCGTCGCCTCGTGGTTGGCTTGCACAACGGGGCGGATCGCGGCCGGCGGCGTGCACGCGGGGACGAGGGGGAGGATGAGGAGGGCGAAGAGCGGGATGGCGTGGGACAGCGTTCGCCCCTGCCGGGGACGGTTGGTGCGGGCGGGCATGGTGAGGGGTCGCTCCTTGGCGCCGGCCGTGCGTCTCGGCGCTGGAGGATGCAGCGTGCGAGGGGTCGGGGCAAGCGGGTTGGGCTGACCGGGGCACCGATTCTCGGCGATTGAGCGCGGATCGACGCGGGCCGTGCGCACCTCGGGCCAACGTGAGACGACAAGGGGCGCTGGCCAGGGGGGCCAAGCCAACGGCCAGGCCAGGTGGACCAGATCGGGTTGGGGGCTCGCTCGGAGTGATCGGCGCCGGCGGCGCCCGCTGCCAACCAGCGAGGGGGAGGGTCCAGAGACGGGGTCCGCGCGGAGACTGGGCGCCTGAGCGCGGGTGCCGTTGGGACCGGTTGCCCCGGCGGGGCCAGCGGGCCGGCGATCGATCGCGTTCGAAAAAGCAACAAGCCCCGGCGTTGGAGCCGGGGCCTGCTGTGTATACGAGTGCAGTTGAGGAATCTTGGGCCACCGTTGCCGATGGCTTGCCCCAGAAGGGGCGAGTCTGCGCTGACGATCCGGGTTGAGATCGCTCTCAATGGTTGGGGGTTAGATGGTCCAACCAAGACCCGGTCTAAGGAAATCCCTTAGAAAGGAGGTGATCCAGCCGCAGGTTCTCCTACGGCTACCTTGTTACGACTTAGTCCCAGTCACCGAGCTTGCCGTAGGCACCCTTGAAATAGGGCGACTTCGGGCACTCCCGGCTTCCATGACTTGACGGGCGGTGTGTACAAGGCTCAGGAACGTATTCACCGCGGCGTGGCTGATCCGCGATTACTAGCGATTCCGGCTTCATGCAGTCGAGTTTCAGACTGCAATCCGAACTGGGGCGTGGTTTTTGCGATTTGCTCCATCTCGCGATCTTGCATCGCTTTGTCCACGCCATTGTAGCACGTTTGCCACCCTGGACATAAGGGCCATGAGGACTTGACGTCATCCCCACCTTCCTCCGGTTTGACACCGGCAGTCTCGCTAGAGTCCCCGCCATGACGCGCTGGCAACTAGCGATAGGGGTTGCGCTCGTTAAGGGACTTAACCCGACACTTCACAGCACGAGCTGACGACAGCCATGCAGCACCTGTGCATGTTCCACCCGAGGGCGTCAATCTTGTTTCCAAGACCTAATCCATGCATGTCAAACCCAGGTAAGGTTCTTCGCGTTGCTTCGAATTAAGCAACATGCTCCACCGCTTGTGTGAGCCCCCGTCAATTCCTTTGAGTTTTAGCCTTGCGACCGTACTCCCCAGGCGGTGCACTTAATAATTTCTCTACGACCAGTACGGGGTCAGACCCGCACCGATCTAGTGCACATCGTTTACGGCGTGGACTACCAGGGTATCTAATCCTGTTTGCTCCCCACGCTTTCGTGCCTGAGCGTCAGGAAAGGCCCAGCCAGCTGTCTTCACCATCGGCGTTCCGTTCGATATCTACGCATTTCACCGCTCCACCGAACGTTCCGCTGGCCCCTACCTTCCTCAAGACCGACAGTTTGCATCGCAGTTCCACGGTTGAGCCGTGGGATTTCACAACACACTTGAAGGTCCGCCTGCGCACCCTTTAAGCCCAGTGATTCCGCCTAACGCTTGGGCCTCTCGTCTTACCGCGGCTGCTGGCACGAGATTAGCCGGCCCTTCCTCTGGACCTGGTCAGTTCTTCCTAGGTCCTGACAGTGGTTTACACGGCGTAACCGCTTCATCCCACACGCGGCATTGCTCCGTCACGCTTTCGCGCATTGCGGAATATTCGTCGCTGCAGCCTCCCGTAGGAGTCCGGGCAGTGTCTCAGTCCCGATGCGGCGGGCCATGCTCTCACACCCGCTACCCGTCTTCGGCTTGGTAGGCCTTTACCCCACCAACAACCTGATAGGAACACCGCCGCTCCCGAGGCGCCTGAGCTTTCCTCCGTAGAGCACATGGGGTATTACCCAGCGTTTCCACTGGCTATCCCCCACCTTGGGGTACGTTCGGTGCTATTCCTCGCCCTTTCGCCGGTCTCCACATCCGAAGATGCTTCTCCCTCGACTTGCATGCTTTAGCCATGCCGCCAGCGTTCAGGCTGAGCCAGGATCAAACTCTTCAATTGATATATTGTGCTCTGGGGCAAAGGACCCCGTTGCGATCAATAAAGATGTTGCCTGGCCAACGACCGTGGTTCACCACGATCGCCGGTCTTCAAACCTGATTTGGCTTGATGTGCCGGGCGGCTAAACCCGACACAATTCTGAATTTTGCTCATCCCCCGCCAACGACCGCTGAATGAATCCAACGCCCGAAGGGCAGCGGAGGCGAGCTCAAACGACGCTGTGACGCCGTTTGACGCGTTTGGGTCCGGACCGGCTGCTTGCGAAGCGGGGTAACCACCCCTGCCAGCCCGGCACACACTCGCGATTCCTCAACTGCAACTTGTCAGAGATCATTCCCGCCATCCCCATCACGGGGACACGAGCACGACGATGGGTATCCCGTCGGCGTGAGCCGGTAAGGTTAGCACGCGCTCCATGGCAGTCAAGGAGCGGAGGCAAAAACCAGCCCGAGGGGCACTTTTCCCCCCGGTCCACCACAGTCTATGGACATCGGAGGGTGCCCCGCGTGGGCTCCAGATTCCGGCGCTCAGTCGACCTCCTACGCAGGCGCCCGGCGGAGGGTTCACCGCCGCAGGGTCCGCCTAAGCCCGCCCCGAAACGGGGGTTACGGCGATTGGGCACGCCCAGACCGACGCCGCGGCAGCCCCCTTCGGGAGCCGCACCGCCGACGTCCCGAGCAGCACCCGCGACGCCACCCCCATCGTCGCCCCGGTCGTCAGAACATCGTCGACGAGCACCACCCGCCGACCCGACAGGTCGATCCCGGGGCGCGGGACGAGCCGCCCACGCACATTCGCGAGGCGCTGGCCGACCGGGACCGCCCGCTGGGACGGCCCGTGCTTCCGGCGGAGCGCGTGGACCACCGGGGCCCCGAGCGCCCGCGCCACACCCTGCGCCAGGTGGTTCGCGTGGTCGATGCCGCGCGTGATGCGCCTCCGGCGCGAGCTCGGCACAGGCACCACGACGACCGGCGTCCCGCCCGCGCGGGCCCCCGCGTCGAGGGCCGCCCTTCCGAGCATGCGACCAAGCTCGACGCCCAGGCGCCACCCGCGCTCGAACTTCACCTCCTGCACCCACCGCTGGAGCGCATCGTCATAGGCGCCGAGGCGCACGACACGCTCGTAGGGCAGTCGCTGGGCGTGGCACGATGCGCACCCAAACTCGTTGGCCTCGCCGGGCCCGATCGATTGGCCGCAACGGTCGCAGTAGGCGTCGGGTGCGTCTGGGCGCCACTCGCCCTGCGCGAGTCGCTCGTGGAGCGGGAGCGCAACGGGTTCGAGCCAGGTGCGCTCCGCATCGCGCAGGATGCGCACTGCCAGGGAGCCCAGCGCGCCGAGGTCGATCGAGACCCCGCGCTTGGGGTTCGACTCGGGCGGGGGCGGGGGTGCGGGCGGCGCCGATTCGCGTGGCGGCCACTCGAACGCCCCCTGCTCCGCGGGCTCGGCGCTCATGCGGGCGCCGCCACCATGGCGCACGCGGCACGCAAGGCCCCCGCTTCCTCGGGGCTGAGCGCTTCTATGCGGGACTCGGGTTCGAACAACTCGAGCATGCGGGGCACGCCCGCGCACCGCTCGCCCATCACCCGCGCGATGCCCTCCCAATCCGCTTCGCCTTCCGGCGGCATCACGTGGGCGTGCCCATCGCGCGCATCGTGCACGTGGAAGTACGCCACAACATCGGCGCACGCGTCGAGCGCCGAAGGGACATCGGCGGTGGTCACCTGGGCGTGGCCCGTGTCGAAACACATGCGCAGTCGCTTGGAACCGATGGCGCGGATCTGGTCCGCGAGGGCGCGCGGGCCGTGGCCCAGCGGGACGTTGTACGACAGGTTCTCGACGGCGAACGTCACGCCGAGACGCTCGCCAAGGTCCGCGAGGCGGCGTGCGAAATCGATGAAGTGGGGCCAGCGCAACTGCTGGAGGTCGCGCGCCTCGGCGGGCGAGTAGACGATGGTCGGCGTGTAGTCCTCGCGCAGGGGCGTGACCGCGGCGGGGTGGACCACGACGAGCGGCCCGCCGAGTTCCTTCGCCCATCGCCCCTCGCGTTCGTAGAGCGCGAGGCAGCGGTCCCGCTCGGCGCGGTCGGGCGAGGAGGGGTCCACATCGGATGAGAACACGCCGTGGATGGAATCGATGGCGAGGCCCGCGCTGGCGACGGTGTCGATGACGTGCTTCGTGGTGGGCATGTCGTCCGCGTTGGCGTAGACCTGGGCGTGGGTGCAGCCGAGGGCTCGGTACGCGGCGAGGAAGCGTGGCGCATCGAAGTCGAACCCGAAGGGGGCGACGGTTGAGAAGTTGGATGGATGTGGGCGGGCGGGCGCGGTCATGTCGGCGTCCTTTGGGGGGACATGGGCCTACGCGCGAAGATGTTAGCAGGTGTGCGGGGGGTGCGCGCGAGCCGGGGCGTGTCGCCCCGTGCGCTATGTGGCAGGCCCTCCCTCCGACGACGCGCTTGGCTCATCGCCACCTCCCCCGCTGGCGGCAAGGGTGGGATGGTCAGTTGCTCGCGTTCTCATTCAGCGCCTGGCGCACCATCGTCGCGCGTTCGACCCGGCGCTGGCCCTGGTCGAGCTGCTTGCCGGCGCAGCGCTGGAGGTGCGCGGGCTGCACCTGGAGGGTGAGTGCGGTGATGGTCTTGTCGTCGGTGTCGGTGATGAGGCCCGCGACGACGCCCAGGCGCACCTTGGAGAGCAGCTCCATCGCCTCGTTGGTCTTGAGCAGGCGGGCGTTGCGCAGGACGCCCAGGGCGCGGAAGGTCTCATCCTCGATGAACATGCGCTGCTTGTCGATGAGTGTCCGCCGCGCGGCCCGCTCGTACTCGAGGATCCGCGGGATGATGTTGGACTCGAACTCCGCAAGGACCTCGCGCTCGGACTTGCCGAGCGTGGTCTGGTTGGAGATCTGGAAGAAGTCGCCCACGGCGTCCGAGCCCTCGCCGTAGTAGCCGCGGATGGCGAGGCTCATGCCGCTCGCCGCCCGCTTGACCTTCTCGAGCTCGCCCGTGAGCTTGAGGGCCGGGAGGTGGAGCATGAGCGAGACGCGGATGCCCGTGCCCACGTTGGTGGGGCACGCAGTGAGGTAGCCGAACCGGGGCGAGTAGGCGTAGTCGGCGTGGGCCTCGATAAGGTCGTCCGCGTCGTTGGCCCGTTCGAAGGCGTCGCGCAGGGCGAGCCCGCCGAGCAGCACCTGCATGCGCAGGTGGTCTTCCTCGTTGACCATGATCGAAAGGGTCTCGTCGGGCGAGGAGACCGCGACGGCGCGCGGGTCGTCGCCCCGCGCGTGCTGGGACGAGATCAGGTGGCGTTCGTGGAGGACCGAGCGGTCGAGCTGCGTGACGTCGTTGAGGTCGATGAACGCCATCTCGTGGTGGCCCGCGAAGGCCTCACTCAGGCGCTCGCGGGCCGTGGCGACGATCTCAGCGCGTTCGGTGCGCGCGGCGCGGTTGACGAAGCTGAAGCCCGCGAAGTTGCGCGCCAGGCGCACGCGCGACGTGACCACGACGTCGGCGTCGCCGCCGGCGGGGTCGAGCCAGTCCGCTGGGCCTTTGAGGGGCGAGGGGCTCATGGCGAGGCCTCGCCTTCTCCGCCGTGGTCGTCACCGGGCTTGCCCGCTGGACCCTTCTCGTAGGTGCGCAGGTCGTCGCGCAAGCCCGCGGCCCTTTCGTACTGCTCCGCTTCGACCGCTTCCTGCAGTTGGCGACGCAGCCACGCGATCCGTTCCTGTCGGTCCGTCGACCGCCCGGCACGCGCGGGCACCTTGCCCACGTGGTGCGTCGCCCCCTCGTGCGCACGTTCGAGCAGCGGCGCGAGCTGGTCCGCGAACGCGTCGTAGCAGTGCTGGCACCCGAGCAGGCCACGCTTGCGGAAATCGGCGTACGACAACCCGCAGTGCGGGCACGAGGCCGTGGCGGCCGCCGACTTCGCTCCGGCGCCGTGTGAGATGACGAACTTGGTGAGCAGCTCGGAGATCGGCGCGTGGGCGCCGCTCACGAGCCCGTGCTGCTGCGCGTGGTCCTGGCAAAGGTGGCGCTCGGTCGCCTGGCCGTTACGGATCACGACCTCGCGTACACACGCTTCCTTCTCGCAGCCTTCGACGTCGCACTTGCGCTTCATGGCTCAGCTCTCAGTCTACACGCCGCTCCGCGCGGGGCCAGCGCCGACCCCTTGACCCAGCGCAGCGAGCGCAGAACGGATCGCGACCGCTTCATCGAGCACGCGGACCGCCTGCTCGGGCGTCACCTGCGACGCGGCGTCGGACAGCGCACGCGGCGGGTCGGGGTGCACCTCGATGAACAGCGCATCGACCCCCGCCGCGATCGCCGCCCGCGCGAGCAGGGGCGCACATTCTGCGCGGCCTCCCGATTGGGCCGACTCGCCGGGCAACTGCGTGGAATGGGTGGCGTCGAAGCACACGGGCACGTAGCGGTCCTCCTTCTGGGCGCTGGCGATCAGGTCGCCCACGCCTATGAAATCGGTCACGAGGCGGTGATAGCCGAAAAACGTGCCGCGCTCGGTCACCATCACGCCCGGCGACCCGTTGTCCAGCAGCTTCGCGACGGGGCCCGCCATCTCCCTCGGTGAGAGGAACTGGCCCTTCTTGACGTTGACCACCCGCCCGTGCCGAGCCGCCGCCTCGGCGCACGCGACCAGCAGGTCGGTCTGTCGGCACAGGAACGCGGGGACCTGGAGCACATCGACCACCTCCGCCACGCGTGCGCACTGCTCGGGGAGGTGGACATCGGTGGTGATCGGGACCTGGAGCTCGTCGCGGATCGCGGCGAGGTCGTCCAGACCCGCCCCGATACCGGGGCCCCGCGCGGCGCCCGAACTCGTCCGGTTGGCCTTGTCGAAGCTCGCTTTGAAGATGTACGACAGACCGCGCTCGGCGCACGCACCGCGCATCTGGCGTCCGACCTCGAGCGCCATGCCGCGCGATTCGAGCGCGCACGGCCCCGCGATGACGAGCAGCGGGTGGCCAGGGCCGACCCGGATCGTCGAGGCGGGCCCCTTGAGAGTGAGTGATGGTCCCATAGTCAGTCCAAAGGGTAGCGAGCGGGATCGGCGTTGAGGCAGATTCCGCGCCCGGATGCCCCGCAATCCCGGCATGAAAGCCTATGGAGGAACATCACAAACGGAACGATCGGGCTTGACGCCGCGTATCGGGGTGTCGATGGGAAGGAGGTACTCGCGACCGCGTGCGACGGAACGCCCGCGTTGGGGAGGTTGGTAGGGATGCCTGAGATGCCAGAGACGCCCGATGCGTTCGCCGAGAGGGTCCGTGAGATCCTGAACGGGATCAAGCCGCAACTGAGCGTGGACCTTGCGGGCCCGTCCGAGCTGATCGTGAACGGTCGGCGGCTCGACCTCGAGAACCTCATGAGGCTCGTCTCGACCGATGCCGATCGGGGCACCGAGATCGTCGAGCAGTACCTCGAACACCTCTTCGACGACGACGCCATGACCATCGGCGCCATGGGGTGGGAACTCGCGCGGGGCAAGATCATGCCCCGCATCCAGCCGCGCTCCATCTTCGAGCACCTGTCAGAAGAGATGGTCGCCCACGTGCCCTACGTGAACGGCACGGTGGTCGTCTTCGTCATCGACATGCCCAACATGACGGTGAGCGTCACGACGGAGCAGATGCTCCGCTGGGGCATCTCCGACCCCCAGGAACTCGAAGAGATCGCCCGCGAGAACCTCGACCACTACACGCCCGAACTCGAATTGCGCTGCATGGAATCGGAAGAGGGCGGGCGCGCCATCGTGCTCGCCCAGCAGGACGGCTACGACGCCTCGCGCCTGCTGCTCGACTCGCTCCGCGAACAGCTCGGGCCGAGGCTTGGCGGGGACTTCCTCGTCGGCACGCCGAGCCGGGACATGTTCGTCGCGGTGTCGCGCGGCCCCGATGGCTTCGTCGACCGCGTGATCGAACGCGTGCACGCGGACTACCTGCGCCTGCCGTACCCCATTACGGATCGGATGTTCTACGTGACGTACGACGGGGTCGCGGGGACGGATAAGGCGGCGGCTTAGCGGGCGAGTTCTCGGTAGCGCTCGTCGAAGTCCGCGGTCATGTTCATGGCGTTGAGCTGGGTGTAGTTCTCGACCCACTCTCGATGCTCATACCGCCCATTGATGCCCGCGCGGTTGTGGAGCCAGTAGGAACGACCAAAGTCGTCGGGCGCATCGAGGACCGTGTAGCGGAAGGTCTCATTCGGATTGTAAGGGTCACGCGGCAGCGCTGCGAGAAACTCGGGCACGAGTTGATCGAGTGTCTCGGGCAGGTTGCTGTAGCGAAGGCGGTGGGCCTCGATCGCGAGGACGAGGCGTGCGATGTCGTGTTGTGCGCGGACATGGACGCGACGCAAGAACACGCGGGCATAGACAGTCAGGTCTTGCACGCGCGTGGGGATCGGCAACTCCATTGCATCGACGAGCGACTCTGGGGTAGGGTCACGCACGAACGCGGAGATCGCATTGAACACCTCGTTCGCGTGCTCCCGTGCGTGTGAGGCGCGCGGTAGAAAGGGCGTCTGAACAGCAAGGAGCGGGAGCGACTCATCGGCATCCCCGAACAACTCGAGTCCCCAGAACGGCTTGGCGCCTTCGAGCGAGAGTAGCCCTGCACCCGTGTATCTGTTCGCGATCTCGGCGTGTGCGTTCAGGCAAGTCGCATCGACCATCGCGCTGATGGGCGTTGCGCGCGCTTGGCGCGCAAGAGCCTCGGAGACCGCTCGGTTCGTCCTCTGATCGAAGTCCGTATCGAGCACGAACTGGCTGCATTGCGAACGCAGCGACTCTGCGCTCATGGCGACGTCGAACAACAGGATGCTCTCGATAGCCCGCGCCAGTGCCAAGCAGCGGTCCAGGGACTCGACCGCAGAGGCATGGTCTGCGGCGACCATCGATCGGATCGCATGCACGTGCAGATACTGGCCGAGGTCCCGCGCTCCGTATGCAGTATCGCGATCGACCTGATCGAAGGAGGCCTGGCTCGGGGTGACGGGGGGCACGAAGCGCGGGGCGCTTGCGATGTCCGCAAGGAGCCGGCTCAGGTCGTCGTCTGCGCGCAGTCGGGCGTACGCCTCTTCCAGGACAGCCCGCTTGAGCGCCAATGCGTGGCTGCTCGGGCTCGGGTACCAATCGCCCTCGTGATGGCGTTCGAGACCCCACCAGAGGGTTGCTTCGGCCCGAGGGTCCTCAGTGCGCGGGAAGTCACTCCCAAGCCGCCCGGCTTCGATCTCCCCCTCCGCCCACTCGAGCACCTCATCCTCGATCTGCTGATACCGCTCGACAGCGCGCACCACGAGCGGCCACCCATCGGGGTCCCCCGGCTCGCCTGGCTGGTGCTCCTCGATCAAAGCCGCAAGCTGCTCGGCGTAGGGCG
Organism: Phycisphaerales bacterium; assembly: GCA_965228605.1. Taxonomy (GTDB): domain Bacteria; phylum Planctomycetota; class Phycisphaerae; order Phycisphaerales; family UBA1924. Next base: position 156,104 of record OZ245825.1, on the reverse strand, counting down.
CGGCAGACCCCGGCTCATCCGTCAGCGTCGCCCACGCGCTCCATCCGCTCAGCGCCATCGACACGGGCAAGCCCGCGAGCACCCAGTTGCGCACGCGCCACCGCGGAGCGAACGGGGCGCGGAGGCGGCGGGTCAGTGGCAAGCGGGGCATCGGAGGAGCCTAAGAGGGTCGCGACTCACCAGGGAGGGGTTGGGTCGTTGGGTTGCGGCGCTCGCGCCGGGGCGACACGCCCCGGCTCGCTTTCTCGTAGCTCCCGCGCTCTCACTCCCCCACCACCCCCCTGATCCACTCTTCGATCATCGTGAGCACCTCGGGCGCGATGGTCTGTTCGATCTCGCCGTACTCCGAGTCTGAGCCCGTCTCCGCGGTCTGGAACAGGTGGTTGAGCCGGGGGAAGACGTGGGCGGTGACGTCCTCGTTGCCGCCCTCGCGCAGGGCCCTGATGATCTCGGGGACGTTCTGTTCGGGGATGACCTGGCGGTCGAGGTTGCCATTGAGCACGAGCACAGGCGCCTCGACCTTGCGGAGCACATCGCGCGGGTCGAGCGTGAGGAACCGCTTCATCCACGGGTTGGTGAACTGGACCGCGGCTTCCGGGCCGATGCCTTGCAGCGCCCCCTTGGGCACCTCTTGCCCGACGGCGCTCGCCTGCGTGGCCAGGAACAGGCGCATCGCCATCACGAACGCCTCCTCGTCCATGGGCTCGGCGAGCGCCGCATCGATGACGCGCCGGTGTGCCCGGCGGACGCCCGGGATCTGCTCGGGGTCGCCGCCCATCGCGAGCAGCAGCGCGCCGACCTGCTCGATCATCACCTCATCGCCCGGCACGCCAAGCCCCGCCATCATCACGATGAAGCTCGCGCGGGTGCCCTCTTCCGAAGCGAGCAACGGCGCGATGAGCCCGCCTTCCGAGTGGCCGATCACGCCGAGCTTCGCGACGTCGGCCTCTGGCTGCCCGGCGAGGAACTCGAGCGCTGCCCGCGCATCGTCTGCGAAGTCGTCGGTGGTCGAACCCACGAAGCTGCCGGTCGACTCCGCGGTGCCGCGATCGTCGTAGCGGAGCACCGCGATGCCAGCCCGCGTGAGGTGATCGGCGATCACGGCGAATGGCCTGTGCTCGAAGATGGTCTCGTCACGATCCTGCGCACTCGAGCCCGTGACGAGGATGACGCCCGGGAACGGGCCATCGCCCTCCGGGATGGTGAGCGTGCCCGCGAGGGTGACGCCCTCGCCGCCGCCGGGGAAGGTGACGTCGCGCGAGGCATAGGGGAACGGGGGGACCGGCGTCTGCGGGCGGCGGAGGGGGCGGATGGTGAGGTCATACGAAGCGCCGCCCTGGGACATCGTGCCCGCGAACTCGGGCCCGGCTTCGACGCGCGCCGCGTCCACGCTCGCGCCGATCGCGGGCACGGAAAACGCCATGCGCTCGTCCCCCATCTCGATGTCCGCGAGGGGGATGCCCACCGCGCCCTGCATGGGGATGTCGAGCGTGCCCGAGGGTGGCGCGGCATCCATGTCGACGCGGACGATGACATCGAGCGCGATGCCCGCGAGGTCGACCTTGCCCATCCAGACCTGGACCTCCGCACCGGCGCAGGATGCGAAGAGCGCCAGGAGCGTGAACAATCGGGCGAGTCGTGGCATAGGGCCTCCTTGATTGGTGCTGGTGCGAGTGTAATGGGGGACGCCAGCAACCCGGTTAGCACCGGCTACAATCGCCCCCGACCGGGCTCGCCTTGCCCCGTCCGGGACCCGAACTCAGACCTCTCCGAAGGGAGCCAGCGCGTGGCGGACAAGCACTACGACCTCATCGTGATCGGCGGCGGGCCTGCGGGCTACGTGGGCGCTATCCGGGCTGCGCAGCTCGGGCTCAAGGTGGCGTGCGTCGAGCGCTCCAAGCTCGGCGGCGTGTGCCTCAACTGGGGGTGCATCCCGTCCAAGAGCCTGCTCTCCAACGCGGAGTTCTACGAGCGGGTCCAGGAGGCCGAGGACTGGGGGCTGAGCTTCGGCAAGGTGGGCGTGGATTGGCCCAAGGTGATCTCACGCTCGCGCGGCGTCGCGGACAAGCTCAACAAGGGCGTCGCGTTCCTCCTCAAGAAGAACAAGATCGACCATATCGAGGGCCACGCCAAGATCACCTCGGGGCGGACGGGCGGCAAGAAGTGCACCGTCGAGCTCTACGACTGCAAGGTCACCGATGAGCGCACCGAGGCGCCCGTCGAGATGGGCAAGAAGCGCGAGACGATCACCGCGGACAACGTCCTGATCGCCACCGGTTCCGTCGCACGCGACCTCCCCTTCGCCCGCTTCGACCACGACAAGATCATCGGCGCCCGCGAGGCCATGACGCTGCCCAAGCAGCCCAAGAAGCTGATCGTCGTCGGCGCCGGCGCGATCGGCATGGAGTTCGCCTACTTCTATCACACGTACGGCACGGAAGTCACGGTCGTCGAGATGCTCCCCCGCATCCTCCCGGTCGAAGACGACGACGCCTCGGCGGCCCTCCTCAAGGTCTACAAGAAGGCAGGCATGAACATCCTGACCTCGACCACCACCACCAAGGTCGAGACCACCAAGACGGGCGTGAAGGTCACCGTCGCGCCGTTCAAGGATGGCAAGGCCGACGAGAAGAACGCGCAGGTCCTCGAGGGCGACAAGGTCCTCCTCGCGATCGGCGTCCGCGGGCGCTACGACGGGCTCTTCGACGAGGGGCTCGGCCTCGAAACCGTCCGCGACCACATCAAGACCGACTACAAGCCCATCGAGCCAGGCGCCGACCCCGCGCCGCACCTCACCTACAAGACATCGGTCGAAGGCATCTATGCGGTGGGTGACGTGATCGGCCCGCCCTGGCTCGCCCACGTCGCGAGCGAAGAGGCGATCATCGCCGTCGAGCGCATCGCGGGCCACGACCCAATCGCCATCGACTACACCGTCGTCCCCGGGTGCACCTATTGCCAGCCGCAAGTCGCATCGGTCGGCTTCACGGAGCGCGCCCTCAAGGACTCGGGCCTCAAGAAGGACGAGGACTACGCCGTCGGCACCTACCAGCTGCAGAGCCACGGCAAGGCCATCGCCAGCGGCCACAACAAGGGCTTCGTGAAGATCATCACGGGCCTGCCCCGGCGCGAGATCCTCGGCATGCACATCGTGGGCGACCAGGCCACCGAACTCATCGCCGAGGGCACCCTCGCCCGCCGGCTCGAAGCGACGAGCGAAGAGCTCAACGTCACCATCCACGCCCACCCGACCATGCACGAAGCCGTCCACGAGGCGGCGCTGGCGAGCGAGGGGCGGCTGATCCACGGGTGATCGGGCCTGAAGGCCGACCAGGCCGCTTCCCGGACCGATCTTTGGACCCGGAATCCCCGCGATTCCGGGTTCGTTCTTTGTGCAAACGGGGTGCGCGTTTATTCTCTCCCTAGGCAGACGACACGAGGGAGAGAGCGATGCGACACGTTGCGGCTGGCGGTTTGGGTTTGGTCCTGGTCGCCAGCGGAGCGATCGCAGGCGCGCAGGTCGTCCCGGTGGTGGAGTTCACCGCCGACGGACGGAGCGTCAGCTGCTGGGCCGAGGTCCTGGGCGACAACCCGCTCGATGAGGACTCTGCGGAGCCCGCCGACTACTTCCCCTTCGACGCGAGCGTGACCGCCGCGGCATCGGGCGGCTTCGAGGAGTCCGATGGCATCGCGTTCGGCTCGGCGAAGCAGTCATCGAACATCGCGACCTTCTCGGCAGAGGGCAAGGGCGAGGCCTTCGCGAGCGTGTCGAGCACGCCCAAGGACCCGGGGTGCGGCGTGTTCACCTATGCCAACGGCTTCAGCTCGTTCTCCGTCAACTTCACGCTCGCGGCTCCGACGACGGTCCACGTCAGCGCGATGGTCCAGGCCGAGACGCTCGGGTGCTGCCAGGGCAGCGGCTACACGGTCTTCGAGATCAACAAGCTCGGCCCGTTCGACAACGTCTTCCGGGTCGAGGCCCAGGTCAGCGCCGATGAGTCGGCAAGTGATGAGGACACCCAGACCATCCTCCTCGAGGCGGGCGACTACTTCGTCCAGGGCGTCGCGGACATCAGCATGCCCGAGGTCTGCGGCACCGACGAGAGCGGCACGGGAAGCTGGGAGTTTGTCATCGACTTCGGCGACCGCGACCGCGATGGCCTCCTCGACGTGTGGGAAACCGAAGGCATCGACGTGAATGGCGATGGCACCATCGACCTCGACCTCCCTTCCATGGGCGCGAATCCTGACCGCAAGGACATCTTCGTCGAGATCGACGCGATGGCCGGGCGCGAGCCGATGGCCCAGGCGCTGGCCGACGTGGTCGCCGCGTTCGACAACGCGCCGGTCCCGCCCGCGGGCGAGGGCCAACTGGGCGGCGTCACACTACACGCCATCGTGGACGAGACAGGCCTGCCCCTCGCCGACTGGCCTGACAGCTTCGCGGACTTCGACGCCTTCAAGCTCAACCACTACGGCACGCCCGCAGAACGCGCAAGCGGCAACTTCTCCAACATCCGCACCGCCCGCGACTGGGCCTTCCGCTACTGCGTCTTCGCCAACACCTACGACAACAGCAGCAGCTCGGGCCTCGCGGAGTACCCGGGTAACGACTTCATCGTTACCCTCGGCGCGTGGCCCACCCCCGGCGGCACCAAGGACCAACAGGCCGGTACGTTCATGCACGAACTCGGCCACTGCCTCGGGCTCGGCCACGGCGGCGTCGATAGCGTCAACTACAAGCCAAACTACTACAGCATCATGAACTACCACTGGCAGACACCCCAGTCCGGATACGCCGAGTTCTGGCGCCTCGACTACTCGCGCGAGAAACTCGCCGACCTCGACGAGGCCATGCTCTTCGAGCAGGACGGCCTCGGCGCTTTCGAGACGCTTTACGCGACCATTGAGGTCCCATTCACCGCCAACTCCCAGTGGGGCTGGGCGAGCCTCGCCGACGGCGACGCGGCGGACTGGGACAACGACGGCGCCATCGACCCCGAGGCCGTGGCGATCGACACCAACCTCGCGTGCCCAATGTGCAGCGGCTGCAGTTGCTCAGGGAGCCCGGGCCAGGTGTTGAGGGGAAACGACGACTGGGCCACCCTGTGGTATCACCTAACCGGCGCGGTCAACTTCGGCGATGGGCACGAGGTCACCACCCTCGATGAGGAGTTCGACCTCGACGAGTTCGCCGCCAACGAACTCATCCCCCCACCCCCGCCCACCAAGACCTGCCTGGGCGACGCCGATGGCGACAACGACGTCGACTCGTCGGACCTCAACGTCCTGCTCGCGGCCTTTGGCGCCCCCAACCCAAACCCCGCCGCCGACTTCGACAACGACGGCGATGTGGACTCCACCGACCTCAACACGCTCCTCGCAGCCTTCGGCGATCCGTGCCCATGAACACGCATCGGCGGGCGCGGGCCGCGTTCACCCTCATCGAACTGCTCGTCGTCGTCGCGGTGATCGCGGTCCTCATCGCGGTCCTCCTCCCCGCGCTGGGATCGGCCCGCGCCTCGGCCCGCAGGCTCCAGAGCCTGTCCAACATGCGCCAGTTGGGCGTCGGGTGGGCGATGTACGCGCACGACGCCGCGGGCATCGTCCCGCCGGGCCAGCCCGGACGCTACACCACCGAGAGCGCCAACCTCTACGACGTGGGCAATGGCGACCACTACCGCCCGCGCTGGTTCGCCATGATGGGCGCGAAGAACGGCATCCACGCGTACAACACGCCGAGCGATCGCATCGAAGATGAGCACTCGCTCCCCGTGGACAACCCCATCATGCGCTGCCCCGTCGTCCCCGATTGGACGAGCACGCGCAACTTCCCGTACGGCTACAACTACCAGTTCCTGGGCAACGCCCGCTTCCGCAACGACGACGAGTCGCAGGGGTTCATCAATTTCCCCGTCAAGGCCGCGAAGATACGCGGCTCGCTCACCGTCATGTTCGCGAGCAACCTGGGCACCTGCGCAGGCAAGCCCGCATCGGTGCGCACCCCCAACCTCCCAGACGGCTCGCGCCACCCCCAGCTCACTGCCCTCGGCGGGCACGGCTACGCGCTCGACCCCCCACGCCTCGTCCCGGGCTCGGACTACGCCGACCGCAAGCACCGCTCACCCGAGCACCGCTCGGCGCCCGACCCGCGCTACGCGGGCGGCACCGCCAACGTCGTGTTCTGCGATGGCCACGCCGACTCCATGACGCCCGAAGACATGGGCTACATCGTGCACGACGACGGCTCGGTCGCCGCCGAAGACGAGCGGGCGAGCAACCGCCTGTTCTCGGGGACGGGGCGCGATACCGACCCGCCCCTCGCGGAGAGCGGGCAGGCGGGCTGATATCCTCCGCCCATGTCCACGCCCGACTCCGACGCCACCGAACAGCACAACCCCGACCTCGAAGCCCTGCGCCTCCGCATCGATGACCTCGATGGCAAGCTCATCGAGCTCCTCAACGAACGCGCGGGCCTGGTCGTCGACGTCGGCAAGCTCAAGCGCGGCACGGGCGTGCCCATCTACGCCCCCCACCGCGAGGCCGCAGTCCTCAAGAAGGTGCTCGAGCGCAACCTGGGCCCGCTCCCGCCGCGCACCATCGAGGCGATCTGGCGCGAGATGATGTCGGGCAGCTTCGCCCTCGAGCAGCCCCTCCGCATCGGCTTCCTGGGCCCGCTCGGCTCGTACTCCCACCAGGCGGCGGTCAAACACTTCGGCGCATCGGTCAGCTTCGAAGACGTCCACACCGTCGCGGGCGTGTTCAACGAGGTCGTGCGGGGCCATTGCGACTACGGGCTCACCCCCATCGAGAACACCATCGGCGGCGGCATCGTCGAATCGCTCGACGCCTTCCGCGACCTGGCGGGCAAGGTCAACATCTACGCCGAGGCCCTGCTCGCGGTGCACCACTCACTGCTGGCCAACTGCGAGCCGCGCGAGGTGCGCCGGATCCATTCCAAGCCCGAGGTGTTCGCGCAGTGCCGGGACTTCCTCGCGACGCAGTACCCCCAGGCCGAGCTGATCGGTGCCGCCAGTTCGAGCCGGGCGGTGCAGACCGCCAAGGCCGAGGAATTGCTCGAACCGGGGCGTGGCGCCGCGGCGCTGGGCAGCGCCCTCGCGGGCCAGCTGTATGGCGTCAACGTCCTCTTCGAGAACATCGAGGACGACCCGAGCAACGTCACCCGCTTCTTCATCCTCTCCAACCAGGCCGCCAAGCGCTCGGGCAACGACAAGACCTCGATCATGTTCAACACGGAAGACAAGCCCGGCGCGCTGGTCGAGGTGCTCAAGGTGTTCGACGCCGCGAAGATCAACCTGACCCACATCGACAAGCGCCCAAGCCGGCGCGAGAACTGGTCGTACACCTTCTTCATCGACTGCGAGGGCCACCGCGACGATGAGCCGGTCGCGAGGGCGATCGCGGAGGCCAGCTCGCACTGCATGGAGCTGCACGTCCTGGGCAGCTACCCGATGGCCGAGCGGGTGCTCTAGGGCGATTCTGATTGGATTCCGCGGTTCTCGGGCCCACCCTGTATCAGGAGGGACAGCCGCCTCTCCTGTGAGTGAGCGGGCCGCGGGCCGGGACAGGCTCGACCCCCACGGGCCCGCGTGGCCTCTCCGGAAGGGAGCGAGCGATCATGCCCACGACACCCAGACTCCTGGTCCCATCCCTTGCGCTCGTCGCCGGGGCGATCGGCGCATCGCCCGCCCTCGGCGCCACCGCGGGCGATGTCCTCTGGCGCTTCGAAACCTCCAAAATCTCGGGGCCCTACGTCGTGACCGGCGACGACGGCACCATCTACAACACCGACAACCAGCGCCTCTGGGCCATCAACCCCGACGGCAGCGTGAAGTGGACCTTCGACCAGGCCGGCGGCGGCAAGGCCATCGACTTCCTCGCCGACGGCGCGATCGTCACGGGCCTCGGCCACACCATCTGGGCCATCAACCCCGACGGCACCGAGCGCTGGTCGTACACCTGGGATGGCGGCTTCAACGAGCAGCTCGACTCGGGCCCATCGGTCGGCCCCGATGGCAACATCTACGCCGTGTCGGGCACCGATGGCGACGCCGGGCTCGGCATGTTCTCGCTCACGCCCGAGGGTGACCTCCGCTGGGCCGATGCGGGCGACCCCATCCTCGACCCGATCAACGCCTCCACCAACTGGCGCCTCTACTTCACGCAAGACCAGGTCTTCTTCGCGTTCCAGTACACCCAGCCCGGCCCGCCCTACGTCTTCGGCTACGACCTCGACGGCAACCAGACCAACGACATCGATTACACCTGCACCAGCGCGCCCAAGACCGACGGCGTCGCACGCCTTCTCCTCGCGGGCCAGTGCGGCCTGCAGGCCATCGACCCCAAGACCGACACCATCCTCTGGAACGTCGGCTTCGGCGCCGTCAACATGCTGCCCGTCGTCGATGCCCAGGGCATCGTCTACTCGGGCACCTGGCACGGCCCCGCAAGCGCCGTCGACCAGCAGGGCAACATCCTCTGGACATCCAACTCGGGCGACGTCTCGCTCCAGCGCACGCTGGGCGTGAGCGATGCGAATGGGCTGTTCATGTTCGCGGGCGAGGGCTTTGGCTCACCCAACTGGTTCAGCGTGCTCGACACCCAGACGGGCGAGCAGGGCTTCACGGTCCCCTTCCTCACCGTCGATGGCCACAACGAACTGTCGTGGTCGAACGAGGTGGCGCTCTCCCCCGACGAATCGGTCGCGTACTTCACCACCCGCTTCACGTCCAACGGCGCCCCCGGCGCGATCTGGGCGGTCGCCATCGCGGACACCCCCGACGTCCCCGAGTGCCCCGTCGACGTCTCCAAGGACGGCAAGGTCGACTCGGCGGACCTGAACATGGTCCTGTTCGAGTTCGGATGCACCGGCGATTGCCCGGCGGACATCACTGGCGATGGCGCCGTCGATTCCGCGGACCTCAACATGATCCTGGGCGAGTTCGGCCACGCTTGCGAGTGAGGCAGGGTCAGCCCAGTTCACCTGCGCGCCGGGGGATGCACTCGAGGAGGAGAAGCATCCTCCGGCTGCGCTTTTGTGCCGCGACCTACCCGCACGCCTGACCGAACGCCGCGAGCAGGAGGTTCAGGTCGGCCGAGTCGGTGTCGCCATCGCCATCGATGTCGCCACCGCACCCGCCGCCGGCGCACCCGAAGTCTGCCAGCAGGATGTTCAGGTCGGTGGAATTGATGGTCCCGTCGCCGCTGAGGTCCTCGGGGCACGGTGCGGGGCCCTCGAACACGAGCGACACCTCATCGAAGAACGCATCGGTGCTCGCGCCGCCCTCTCGGGTGCAGAACAGCTCGATGGTCACCAGGCGCGTGCCCGTGGGCACCGTGCGCTCGTCGGTGTAGAGCTGCCAGATCGGGTTGATCTCGGGTGGATCGACGAAGCTCGCCGACCCGAGCACGCCGCCCCCCACATCACGGAACGAGACCGTGACTGATCCGATGTCGTCGATGCCACCGGCCTCGCGTGACTGGATGTAGACCATGAACGACGACGCGACGAGCCCCGCGTCGATGTCCGACGCGTGCTCGGACACGTCGATCGCCTGGTCGAGCCCCTGCCCGTCAGCCGAGCCGAGCCCGCCCGTGAACGTGAACTCGCCGAAACCCACCGCCGACCCCGTGGCCGGCACCGCGTCGATACCCGAAGACACCCACCCCGATGTGTCGCCCGTCTCGGCGCCACCGTTCACGACGAGCTGGGTGTTGTAGGCCGCGCTCGCCGCCGGCCCGACGATCGCAAACGCAACAGCGGGCACCGTACAGGCCAGACTGGTTCTCATGGCTCTCAACCTCTTCAACTCGAAGTCCCGGCTCCACCACACACGATTCGCCCTGAGAGAGACCGCGGCCCCTCCGCCCGGCGCGCGACCGCCGCTCACCCCGACCGCCCCGCACCCGGGCGCTGGGCCGAGGACCACCCCATAGCAAAGAACGCCCCGAGCCGGGGGCGTTCTTCACGAGCCTCAGGGGTGTGGGACAGCGGCGCCCTACTTGCAGTCCTGCCCGAACACACCCAGCACCGCGTTCAGGTCCGCCGAGTCGGTGTCGCCATCGCCATCGGTATCGCCCGAGCCGTTGATCCCGAAGCCGCCCAGGACGACGTTCAGGTCGCCCGAGTCGATCGAGCCCGAACCGTCGAGGTCCGCCGGGCAATCGACGGGCACGACCGGCGTGATGGTCATCGTCTGGTCGGCGGGGACGTCGGTCAGCACCGTCTCGGTCCCGTCGTTCCACAGCACCTTGACCTCGTCGATCACCGTCGCCTCGCCCACGCCGAAGTGCGCGCTGAGCTCGGAGATGCCCAGGTGCGAGTTGCCCCCATCGATCCAGCGGTGCTGCGAGTCCTCGCCGATCTTCACCGACACCTTCGAGCCGTACCCATCGGGCGCGAGCCCGTCGAAGCCCGTGGTGTCGAGGAAGATGCGGAGCCAGTGCGTGTCGCCCGCCTGCAGGTCGAGGTCGTTGCGGAACAGGCTGAACTCGTCGTCGACCGTTGTGCCGGGCCCGTACACATGGATGGCGACGTCCTGATCGCCGTCGTTGTCCATGTCGAAGTGGATCATCGAGCGGCCCCACCCCTGGTGGTTCAGGCCCGAGATGACCGCCTGATTCGTGAACGAGGTGCCGTTCCCGTTGTTCATGAAGAGGCGCGCCCCGAGCCCGCCCACGCCCGGGCCGTTGGTGGCGCCGAGGTCGAGATGCCCGTCGTGGTTGACATCGACCGCGATCGCGCCCCACCCGTAACCGCCCTGATCGACGCCGACCGCGGCGCCGATGTCGCCGAAGGTGTGGTTGCCCGTGTTGCGGTAGAGGCGGTTGCCGTCGCCCGAGCAGAAGCCCGCGATCGTGGTCGTGTACCAGTCGCACCGACCATCGTTGTTGACGTCGCCCTGGGTCTGGCCCATGCCGTTGCCTTCGAGGCCAACGCCCGCCTCGTCGGTCCAGACCGTGAAGGTGCCGTCGCCATCGTTCTTCCAGTACTGGCTGCCCGCCGAGCCCGAGCACTTGAAGTCAGCGGTCACGAGCAGTTCGGGGTAGCGGTCGCCATCCATATCGGTGAACGAGCCGGCGAACGCGGCGATGCTGCCGATTCCCGACCACAGCCCGATCGACGCGGTCACGTCCGTGAACGTCCCATCGCCGTTGTTCCGGAACAGCCTGCTGTCGTTATGCGCGGGCGCCGAGCTGAAGCCCGCGCTGAACAGGTCGAGGTCGCCATCGAGGTCGTAGTCGCCGAAGCACCCGAACCACGTGTCGCTCTGGTTGTTGGATGGGAAGGTGATGCCCGCCTCCGCCGCGACGTTGGTGAAGCCCTTGCCGCCATCGTTGCGCCAGAGCTTGCGGTTGGTCATCGGCGCCGACACCACGTAGACGTCGAGCCACCCGTCGTTGTTGTAATCGCCGACGGTGATGCCCTTGCCGTTGTGGACGACATCGCACCCCCACTCGGCCGCCTTGTCGGTGAAGGTGCCATCGCCGTTGTTGATGAACAGGTGGTCGGGCCCCGCCTGGGCGCCCGCGCAGACATAGATGTCCTGGAAACCATCGCGGTTGAAATCGCCCACGCAGGCGCTGCCGCCGTACGACTCATTCGGCATCGACGTCGGGTCGTACTCGACCGCCACGCCCGCCTGAACCGAGACGTTGGTGAACGCGGGCGGCGCCGCGACCGCCGTCGCGACAAGGCCCATAACCGTGACCAAGGCCACGCCACAACCCCGAGCGCGGACCGCCTGTTGGGTGGTGTTCATCAGATGTGCTCCCTCAATGTGCTCGAACAGAATGGGTCGATGAGCCGCTCTCGCACCCCCTCCCTGCAGTATGCCCCTGACGGGCCCGCCCCGCAATGGCGACCCAGCGGATCGCCCATGGTGGACCCACCAAATTTGGCTGGGTTTTGAGCGGGGGTGGTGAACCTGCGGGCGGCGGCCCGGTAAGACCTCGTAGTATCTGAACACTCGCGGAACGTCGTGGGAGCGGTGGCCGCGCGTCGAATTTGTCCCAATGGAACGGCCTTGGCGATGCCCGTGCGGGTGGTCCGCCATGGCCCGAAGGAGTCACTCATGGAAGGTGTCAGAGCCGGCAGGCGCCGCTTCGCGATCGGAGCGACCACGCTCTTCGCGCTCGCGGCCTCGAGCGTCGCGATCGCGCAGGACAAGAAGCCAGATTTCCCCCCGTTCGACAAGGTGTCTGAGGGTTACAAGGAAGTGCCGGGCGATGGCGGGTCCCTCTGGACCGTCTACCGCGACAGCAAGGACGAGCAGCTCCTGGCCGAGTTGCCCCGCAACTTCGAGAGCCAGGACCTCGCCATCGCGACGTCCGTGTCCGCCGGCTCCATCTGGGCCAGCTACCAGGGCACGGGCGCCTGGCGCTACGTGAAATGGCAGCGCATCGGCGATCGCCTGGCCCTCATCGAGCCCAACACCTCGGTCCGCTCCTCGGGCGATGCCGAGTCGCGCGACTCGATCAAGCGCCACTTCACCGACCGCGTCCTCCTCGATGTGCCCATCAAGACCATGGGCCCGGGCGGCGGGCCCGTCATCGACCTCGACGCCCTCCTCCTTGGCAACGCCAACAAGTTCTTCGGCGGCATGGGTGGCGGCGCCGCCCGCTCGCTCAACACGCGCCTCGCCACGATCGAGACGCTCAAGTGCTTCCCCGAGAACGTCGAGATCGGCCTCGAAGCCCCCGCGGGCAACGGCACCCTCACCACCATCCGCTACTCCATCTCCGTCCTCAAGGGCACGCCGGGCTACAAGCCGCGCGAGGCCGATGAGCGCGTCGGCTACTTCACCACCGACTACCGCGACCTGGGCAAGTACCGCTCCGACGAGAAGTATGTCCGCTACATCAACCGCTGGCATCTCGAGAAGCGCGACCCCAAGCTCAACATGTCGCTGCCCAAGCAGCCCATCGTCTTCTACGTCGAGCACACCGTGCCCGTCCGCTACCGCCCCTACGTCAAGGAGGGCATCGAGTACTGGAACAAGGCCTTCGAGCAGGTCGGCATCCGCAACGCCATCGAGGTCGAGTTCCAGGACAAGGCCACGGGCAAGCACATGGACAAGGACCCCGAGGATGTGCGCTACAACTTCGTCGGGTGGCTTTCCAACGACATCTCGACCGCGATCGGCCCGAGCCGCGCGCACCCCGAGACCGGTGAGATCCTCGACGCCGACATCGTCCTGACCGACGGGTGGATCCGCGCCTTCGACGGGTGGTGGTCGGGCCTCATGCCCGCCGTCGCCATGGAAGGCTTCGGCCCCGAGACCATGGCCTGGCTCGCGCAGAACCCGCAGTGGGACCCGCGCGTCCGCCTCGCCGAGCCGACCCAGCGCGCCGAGGTCATGGCCGATGTCCAGCGCGAATACGCCGAGCTGGGACCCCGCGCGTTCTCCAAGTACACCACGGGTGTCCTCGAGTGCGACGACTCCCTCTGCGGCGGCGCCGCCTGCCAGGCCGCGACCCACAAGGCCTACTCCATGGCCCTCGTACGCATGATGATCGATATGCCCGAACTCGCCGGCCTCGACATGGGCGAGGGCGAGGGTGACGGCGAAGGCGAAGGCGGCGAAGGCGACGACGAGCCCAAGGGCGACGTCCTCGATGGCATCCCCGAGTCGTTCATCGGCCCGCTGCTCGCCGACCTGGTCGCCCACGAAGTGGGCCACACGCTCGGCCTGCGCCACAACTTCAAGGCCTCCTCCATCTACACCCTGGAGGAGATCAACTCCCCCGAGCTCAAGGACTCCGCCGTCTGGTCGGGCTCCGTCATGGACTACCACCCCCTCAACATCAACGTTGAGGACGGCGAGATCCAGGGCGACTGGGCCCCCATCGGCATCGGCCCCTACGACATGTGGGCCATCGAGTACGGCTACACCTTCGGCAAGACCGACAAGGTCCTCGAGCGCGTCGCCGAGCCGCACCTCGTCTACGCGACCGATGAGGACACCGGCGGCCCCGATCCGCTCGCCCGCCGCTACGACCTCTCCAAGGACCCGCTCGACTACGCCAACTCGCGCGTCCGCCTCGCCAACAAGATCCGCGAGACGGTCCTCGACAACTACGTCAAGGAGGGGCAGTCGTGGTCCCGCGCACGGCGCGGCTACGAGGTCTCCCTTTCCGAGCAGGCGCGTGGCGTCAGCATCATGTCGGGCTGGATCGGCGGCGCGTTCATCAACCGCGACCGCAAGGGCGACCCCAACGGGCGCGCCCCCATCAACCCCGTCCCCGCTGAGACCCAGCGCAAGGCCCTCCGCTTCGTCATCGACAACTCCTTCCACGACGACGCCTTCGGGCTCACCCCCGACCTGCTCCGCTACATGACCGTCGACAAGTGGTGGGACAACGGCGGCGCGATGCGCGAGCCGACCTGGCCCGTCCACGACCGCATCATGGGCCTGCAGGCTTCTGCCCTCACGCAGATCATGAACCCGACCACCCTGCGTCGGGTCTACGACAACGAGTACCTCGTCCCCTCAGACGAGGATGCGCTCACCCTCCCCGAACTCATGTTCACCGTCTCGGACGACATCTGGTCCGAGCTCGACGACATGAAGACCAACGGCACCTACACCGCGCGTCAGCCCATGATCTCGAGCCTCCGCCGCAACCTGCAGCGCGAGCACCTCGAGCGCCTGATCGACCTGACCAAGCCCAGCGGCTTCCTCGGCGCGGCCCAGAAGCCCATCTCCAACCTCGCGCTGCACAAGCTCCGCGAGCTCGACACGAAGCTCGAGGGCTGGCTCACGCCCGGCAAGACGAGCCGCATCGACCCCTACACCGAGGCCCACCTCTCGGAGGCCAAGACCCGCGTCGAGCAGGTCCTCGCCGCCGAGTTCATCTACAACACCGACGACATCAGCTCGGGCGGTGGCTTCCCGGGCGTCTTCTTCTTCAACGCGCCCCAGGGCGACAACCAGGCCCCCGCGCCCGCTGAGTAAGCAGCGCGGCACAACCTGACCCCAACCCCAAGGGGCCGCCCACTCGGGCGGCCCCTTTTCGCTGCGCTATACACTGCCCGCCATGCGCCCGCAGTGCCTCGCCATCACCGTGCTCTGCGCCACCCTGACAGGTTCGCCACGCGCCGCCTCCGCGGAGACCCCCGACGCGCTGCTCGCGTACACACCCGCCGACGCATCGCTCGTCGTCGCCACGCCTTCCATCGACGAACTCGACCACGCCATCTCCCAGCTCATCGCCTCGCTCGAGCTCCGCACCGCGTCCACCGTCTCGCAGGCGCTCACCATCCTCGGACTCGACCAGATCGTCGACACCTCACGGGGCGTCGCCCTCGCGGTCGCGCCGCGCGGCGGGCACTGGGCGCTTCGCATCCCGATCCGGCCCGGCACCGACGCCTTCACGACGCTCAACGCGGGCGCGCCCGACGACCGGGGCGTCCGCGCCATCAAGCTCGCGGGCCTGTCGGGCTTTGCAATGCCCGACGACAACGATGCCATCGCGATCGTCCCCACGCCCGACGCCGCGATGTGGATGGCCAGCGCCAAGCGCTCGGCCCCGCTCCCCGAACCCGCGAGCCAACTGGTCAATGGCGCCCCCGTCTTCATCGCCGCCTCGCCCGGCGCGATGCGCGGCGCCCTCGACGCGTGGGGCGCCGGAGCACTCGTGGGCGAGGAGGTCCGCGGGCTCGCGGGCGCACTCCGCGTCACGGGCTTTGGCGTCACCCTCGACCTCATCGCGCCCCTCGACCCCGCCTCCGACGCCGCCCGCGCGTGCGTCCCCCACAAGGGCGCAGCCCACCACACCCTCCTCCGCGCGATGCCGGGCGAGGGCTACCTCATCGCCGCCTCGATCGACGCCGCCCACCCCTTCATCCAGCACACCCTCGAACGCCTCGCCACCACACCCTCCCACGCCCGGCCGATCGGCGAGGCACGCCAGGCGGTTGGCGCGCTCGCGCTCACCGTCACCACCCCCGACGAGTGGCCCAACCAGCGCCGACTCTCCGACCGCTTCGCGGTCCGATGGTCGGGTGCCGACCCGCCCGCGCTCGCCCAGGCATTCAACACAACCGCGACCTCGTACGTCGCCTCGCTCAACGGGCGCTGGTCACAGAAGACCTCCGACGACGGCGCGCTCACATGGGCCGCCCAGGCGCCCGCCACCCCACCCCCGCTCGCCTACCTCGACGCCCTCGGCGCCTTCCCCCTCCCACCCGCGAAGCGTCAACCGTTCACCCTCGTCGGCTTCGGCGCCATCACCGCCGATGAGGGGCGCGCCGTCGCGGGCAAGCGCTCCCCCATCACGCAGCGCCACCTCTCGGGCGAGACCACCCCCACCCTCGCGGACGACACCATCCTCAAGCAGATGCCCCGCGTCCTCCCGGGCCCGCGCGATGCGGAGGTCTACCTCGAAGCCCGCCCGCTCCTCGAAGCCACAGCGCCGATCTTCACCGCCGCGAAGGTCGACGCCTCGCTCCCCGAGTGGCTCGCGCCGATCGGCATCGCGCTCGACGTCTCGATGGGCCACCCGCGCGCGACCGTCTTCCTGCCCATGGGCGTGCTCCGCGCCCCCGCCGAACTCGCCCTCCAACAAGCCATGGAAGCCATGGGAGCACCCAAGTGACCACGACCCACGGACCCGCCCACCACTGGCGCATCGCCCCCGAGCGCACGCTCACCCTCGACGGCCCGCACATCCTCGCGATCATCAACGCCACCCCCGACAGCTTCTCAGACGGCGGGCGCCACCTCGACCCCGGCGCAGCGCTCGACCGCATCCACGCCGCCCTCGCCGAGGGCGCAACGATCATCGATGTCGGGGGCGAATCCACCCGCCCCGGCGCGGATAGCATTGCGGCCGACGAGCAGATCGCCCGCACCGTCCCCATCATCGAAGGCGCGCGCACAGGGGGCGTCACAGCGCCCATCTCCATCGACACGACCCGCGCCGAGGTCGCCCGCGCTGCGCTCGACGCGGGCGCCGACATCATCAACGACCAATCCGCGGGCCTCGACGACCCCGCGATGCTCACCCTCGCCGCCCAGCGCGGCGCCGCCATGATCCTCATGCACCGCGCGACGGCCCCGAAAGACGACCGCTGGTCCACCGACCACACCGACCAGGGCGCACACACCGACGACGAAGTCACCGTCACGCGCGACCTCATGCTGCCCGGCCAGCCGCCCGCCGTCGTCATCCGCGTCCGCGACTTCCTGCGCGACCGCATCGAAGCCGCCCGCGCGGCGGGCGTCGACGACAGCGCCCTCGTCATCGACCCGGGGCTCGGGTTTGGCAAGTCCGTCCACGAGAACTACACGCTCATCGCGCACACCTCCGCCTTCGCCGACCTGGGCCGCCCGCTCCTGTCCGCCGCGAGCCGGAAGAGCTTCATCGGCGCTGTCTCTGGCGTCGAGGAGCCCTCGCAGCGCTTCGCGGGCTCGATCGCCGCGTCCCTCGCCCACTACCAAAGGGGCGTCCGCCTGTTCCGGGTCCACGACGTCAGCGCCCACGCGCAGGCCCTCCGCGTCGCCGCCGCCATCCCGAACGCCCTCTAGAGGCCATTGTCGCCCGCACACGCCGCCCCTAGAGTCCTCACCACCGCTCAGATACCCAAGGAGGCCACCCCGCATGGCAAGCGAGAACGTGCAGGAATTCAACCAGGACTCGTTCGACCAGGACGTCCTCAAGTCCGATGTCCCCGTGCTCGTGGACTTCTGGGCCGAGTGGTGTGCGCCGTGCCGTGCGATCGCCCCCCTCATCGACCAGCTCGCCGATGAGTACGCAGGCAAGGTCAAGGTCGGCAAGATGGACGTCGAAGCCAACCAGCAGACGGCCATCGAGTACCAGGTCCACTCCATCCCGACCCTCCTCATCTTCAAGAACGGCGAGATCGCCAAGCGCTTCGTGGGCATGACCCAGAAGCCCGTCCTCTCGGCTGCCCTCGACGAAGCCGCGGGCTGACAGCGGAGCACCATCGCGCTCGCCCCGATAGCATCGCGCCCATGACGGCCGACGACGGTCAATCCTCAGCGCAGGCCCACGAACGCGCCCAGCGCATCCTCGTCGGCGGCGTCAACTCCCCCGTGCGCGCCTTCCGCGCCGTCGGAGGCACGCCCCGCACCGTCGCCCGCGCCGAGGGCGCCCGCATCTGGGATATCGACGGGCGCGCCTACATCGACCTCGTCGGCTCGTGGGGGCCCGCGATCGTGGGCCACGCACACCCGACCGTCATCCGAGCCATCCGCGACGCCGCCGGGCGCGGCCTCACCTTCGGCGCCCCCTGCGAGGCAGAGACCCTCCTCGCCGAGCGCATCGCGAGCGCCATCCCTTCCATCGAGAAGGTCCGCTTCGTCAACTCGGGCTCCGAAGCGGGCATGGCCGCCATCCGCCTCGCCCGCGCGGCGACCAGCCGCGACCTCATCATCAAGTTTGCCGGGTGCTACCACGGCCACGCCGACTCCATGCTCGTCGCCGCCGGCTCGGGCGCATCAACCCTCGGCACGCCCGACTCCGCGGGCGTCACCACTCACGCCGCTTCGCAGACCCTCACCGCCACCTACAACGATCTCCCCTCCGTGCAGCGCCTGCTGGATGCGCACGCGGGCGCCGTGGCCGCGGTCTTCGTCGAACCGATCGCCGGGAATATGGGCATGGTCATGCCCGACCCCGGATTCCTCGCGGGCCTGCGCGACCTGTGCGACCAGACCGGCGCACTGCTCGTGTTCGATGAGGTGATGACGGGCTTCCGCGTGTGCTGGGGCGGGTGGCAAGTCGCGTGCGGCGTGCGCCCGGACCTGACCATGCTCGCAAAGGTGATAGGGGGCGGCATGCCCGTCGGCGCACTCGCCGGGCCCGCGCGCCTCATGGACCTCCTCGCACCGCTCGGCCCCGTCTACCAGGCAGGCACCCTCTCGGGCAACCCGACCGGCATGGCCGCGGGCCTTGCCACGCTCGACCTCTGCGCAACCCATGACTTCTACCCGCGCCTCCACGAGAGTGCATCGCGCCTCGCCCAGGGCGTCGCCGACGCCGCCGGGCGTCACGACTTCTCCATCTCCGCCGCCGCCCAGGGCGGCATGGTGGGCGTCGCCTTCGCACCGCGCACCATCCGCGACTACGACGATGCGAAGGCCGCCGACCACGGCCTCTTCGCCCGCTTCTTCCACGCCATGCTCGAGCGGGGCGTCTGGCTCCCACCCTCAGGCTACGAATCCTGGTTCGTCTCATCCGCGCACACGCCAGCGGATATCGACACGATCATCGACGGCGCGCGCGATGCCTTCGCGGAGCTCGCACGGTGAGCGCGCCCCCACTCCGCATAGGCACGCGGGGAAGCGACCTCGCGCTCGCGCAGACCCGCGCCGTCATCGATGCCCTCCGCGGTGCGCACCCCACGCGCACCTTCGAGCACGTCGTCATCCGCTCCGAAGCAGACGATGCGCCCGATGCGCCGATCGGCTCGCCCGACTTCCCCGCCGGCGGCTTCACGGGCACGATCGAACGCGCCCTCCTCGCGGGCGACATCGACCTCGCGGTCCACTCGTGCAAGGACCTCAGCGCGGCCGACCCCGATGGGCTCATCATCGCCGCGACGCCCTCGCGCGCGCCCGTGCACGACATGCTCGTCTGGCGCACGGGCGAAGACCTGAACGTCGCGCGTGGCTTCCGCGTCGGCACGGGCAGCCCGCGCCGCACCGCACAACTCCGCGCGTACCTCGCCGGCGCACAACCGACACCGATACGGGGCAACGTGCCCACGCGCCTGCGCAAGGTCGTCGAGCGTGAGGTCGACGCGGTCGCCCTCGCGGCCGCCGGGCTGCTCCGACTCGGGCTCCTCGACGGCGGCGTTGTGCGGATCGGGGACGACCGCCTCCAGGCGATCCCGCTCGAACTCGACTGGTTCGTCCCGTGCGCATGTCAGGGCGCGATCGCCGTGCAGGCCCGCGCCGGGTCCGAGCCCGCCGCCCTTGCGCAGGCGATCGACGACGCCCCGACGCGCCGGGCGGTGGACGCCGAGCGGCGGGCCCTGCGCGCCCTCAACGCCACGTGCGACACCCCCATCGGCGTGCTCGCGCAGGGCGACGAGGTCATCGCGCAGCTCTTCACCCCGGATGGGTGCCGGAGCGAACGCGGCCCCATCGACGACGCCGAGGCAATCGCGCGGCGGCTGGCCCAGACGCGCTAGCGGGTGTGCCGCTGTCCCGTCTTCCGGGCAGTGTCTTGCCCATCAGAGCGGTCGGTACTGGTCGATGATCTCGCGGATCGAATCGGGGTCGACGATGTCGCGCATGTCCACCTCGATGTTGGACTGGCCCGAGCTCGAAATGCCGATCTCGCCGATGCCCATGAGGCGCTCGAAGAAGCTCTGCTTGACCGTGATGTTGCGGATGTGGTGGTGGAGGACTTCGTCGGTGGTCCTGCTGAAGAGGCCGCGCCGTTCGATGACGCGCTTGTTGGTGATCTCGAGCGAGCGTGCGATCGTGAAGCGGAGCCACATCGCGAAGAGCGTGAACCAGCAGATCGCGCCGAGCGCGCCGAACGTGATGACCGCGTGGGGCCAGAACACAAAGTCCTTGAAGAAGTACCAGAGCAGGCCCGAGATCGCGAACGGGAGGAACCCGAGCCCGATCGTCGAGAAGGGCCTGCCGCGGAGCAGCGACGGGCGGGCCAGGCGGATGCGCACCTCTGGACCTTCCTCGGGCGGCAGCCCCGCGGCTACCGGTCGCGCGACATCGCGCTCCTTGGTGGGCGAGGCCTCGGCCGCATCGGTCTCGAGGTGGATCTCATCGCTCTGGTCCATCGGTCGCTTCTCCGTTCCTGGGCCATCGGGCCACGATCACAGCATACGAGCGCGTCCGCACCGCTGCATGACCCGATCCGCGCGATCGGGGCCAACTGGTTGTTGGGCCGGGCGGCGCGGGCGTTTCGCGATCGCGGGCTAGACTCGCCCCGTGCCGGGCCTCACGCCACATCCAACCGCGATCGGCATCACCCTCGCGATCGAGTCGAGCAACCCGGGCGGGCGCGCCGGCGCCGCGGGCGTCTGCGTCGGGCGGGTCAGCCCGTCGGGCGATGTCGACGTGCTCGCGACGCGCACGCTCGCGCCCGAGTCGCGCCACGACGACGGGCTCATGCCCGCGATCGCCTCGGCGTGCGACGACGCGGCGGTCTCCCCGCGCGAGCTGACCCGGGTCGCGGTCTCCATCGGGCCCGGCGGGTTCACGGGCGTGCGCATCGCGGTCATGACCGCGCAGGCGATCGCGCTGGCCACGCCCGCCAGGTGCGTGGGCGTGCCCACCGCCGCGGCCCTCGTCCGACGCGCGCCAGCAGGGGCCCATCGACCCGTGTGCGTGCTCCTGGCGTGGAAGCGCGACACCGTGTGGAAACAGGCCTTCGAGGGCGACCCGCTCGCGCCGACCGGCGCGGGCGCGATCGTCGGGCTCGATGAGGCGGTGGACGCGGGTGCGGGCGCCGTGATCGCCGACCCGGCGCTGGGCGAGAAGCTCGTCGAGCGTGGCGCCGACCCCGCGACCTTTGTCGCGCCGGAGTTCGACCCGATCGCGGTCCTCGAGGCATCGATCGGGCTTGCGCCGGTCGACCCCGCGGCACTCCTCCCGCTCTACCCACGCGAACCCGAAGCGGTCACCAACTGGCGCATCCTGAAGGGCAGCTGAGCTGCGCGTTCAGCGCTCGACGGCGCTCTCGCGCGGGCGCTCGATGCGGGGTGGTCGTTGCGAGAACGGCGGCGCGGGCACGAGGCGCACGCGCTCGATCTCGACGGGCGAGAGCGGACGCTCGTGACGCGATGCGGGGTCGTCGGGGTCGTTTGGTCCCACGGGGCTCGCGGCGATCGCGTCGAGGGTCTCGACGCCACTCACGACCGCTGCGAAAGGTGCGTAGAGGCCATCGAGGCCCTCGCACGCCTCTTTGCTCAGGCAGATGAAGAACTGCGAACTCGCGGAGTTGGGATCGTCAGGGGAGCGGGCCATGGAGACGACGCCGTAGTCGTGCGCGAGCGTGCTGCCCTCGAAGTCGATCTGCATGCCCACACCGCCAAGCCCCGTCGCGGTGGGGTCGCCCGATTGGACGAGGTAGGGGTGGCCGTCGAGGTCCTCAGCGATGACGCGATGGAAGACCACGCCGTCGTACGCGCCGTGTTGGGCGAGGTGGCGGAACCAGAAAGCGCTGTTGGGGGCGTGCTCGGGCGCGAGCGCGAGCGTCAGGTCGCCCGCGCTGGTCTCGAGCACGACCTGGCGGTCGACGTAGCAACGCAGGCCCGAATAGACGGGCTCGGACGTCGCATCGTCGAGGACGATCTGTTGGGCGAGGTCGTCGCGCACGGCGGGGGCGAGGCTCAGCAACTGGCGCAGGAACGATGCGTTGCCCTCGCGGACGGCCTGCGAGACGCGCGAGGTCAGGGCGTCGTCGGCCCGACGCGGCGTGAGGAGGGGCTGAAGCACGCACGGCGCCCCCACCGCCTCACCATCCACGACGACCTGGGCGACCAGAACGCGGGGCGTGCGCGTGGTCCAGAGGACGGGGAACAGGGCCGCGAGGTCAACCGCGCCGGTCGCGGCGGGGGCGCGATCAACCTCCTTCGCGGTCTTCGGGTCGATGAGGGCGATGGCGACGTCGGGAGCGGGCGCCGGTGACGCGTCGGGCGGGCCCTCTGGATCGCCGCCTCCATTCACGTCCGCGACATCGGGGGCGGCATCGCCGCCGGGCAGGGCCACTTCGACCACGAGCGGTCGGTTGACGCCCACGTACATCCGCTCGGGCTCGATCGACACAACCGACCCACCGGCTTGCTCAGACGTGAAGAGCAGCGCGAGCGAAAGCGACGCGAGCAGCGCGAGCGGTCTGGACCACGGGCGTTTCATGCGCAGGAGCATAAGCAGTGAGGGCCGACGCGCAGGGCGCACCCGGGTTCACAGGCGGTCGGGTGGGGATGTGGAGGGGTCAGGGGAAGACAGGCGGGGCGTTGATGCCGTTGGGGCCGGGGAGGGCCTGCCCGGGGGAGTTGCCGTCGATGATCTCCCAACTCGCGACGACCGCTTCGTTTGAGTTCGTCGTCGGGTCGTTCACATCGGCGCCTGCGGCGAGCAGGCCCAGGACCTGCCCACTATCGCCGTACCACGTGACGGAGTGGTCGCCACGCAGGACGTTGCTGCCCTTGACATGGTTGTAGTCGAGGTCGCTCTTCAGGCTGTCGGTGATGACCGCCGTGCTCGGCTGGATGTTCACCAGGTACTTCTCACTCAGGAGGCGGTACTGATAGTTGCCCGTGATCGAGCCCTCACCCGTCAGGAACGCCTCACGGTAGTTCTCGATGGGGTGGTGGCCCCGATGCGATGGGCAGAAGTAGACGTCGGGGTGGTTGACGTACTCGTAGGCGAAGAGCTTGCCAATCCCGTCCCACTCCCGCCGGCCGTCGTTCCGCGGGAGTTGATCGACCCGCACCATGACGGTGTTCTCGGGCTCGGCCTGCTTGCCGCCTTCCTGATCGAAGAGGGTGCTGGGCGGCATGCCCTTGTTGTCCTGCGCGTACATCTGCATCGCGAAGTCGAGCTGGCGGATGTTGGAGGCGCACTTGGCGCGATTCGCGGCTTCCGTGACCCTGCCGAAGGCGGGGAGCAGCAACGCGATGAGGATCGCGGTGACCGCGACCGAGACGAGCAGGTCGATGAGTGAGAAGGCAGACCGACCGCTCAGGCAGCATGGTGGCTGACCGGATCGCCGTGTCTGTGCTCGAGCCCTGAGCACTGGCAGGACCTCCCAACGATTCGAGGAGTCGGCGAGACGACAGTCCCCCGACCACTTCTTGTCGTAAAAGTACCTTGAAGTCAGGCCTGGGGCAACCCTAATATGGGCCTATCCGCCATCGGTATCCCTAATCTGGGCGATTGCCGCCCTGAATGCAACACTCCCGGCCGTCCAAGCGTATGCCTTGTTGACAGAGCATCCGACATGGACGTCGGGGCGGCGAAGGGCCAAGCCCTATGAGCAACCCGACCAAGGAAGATGACCTCCGATTGATGCAGCGAGTCGCTGCGGGGGACGAATCCGCCATTGAAGAGCTCTACGAGCGGTTTTCTTCCCTTGTGTACCGGATGGCCTACCAGGTCATGCCGACGCGAGCGGATGCGGATGACGTGGTTCAGGAGGTCTTTGTTCGGTTATGGAGGACGGCTGACCGGTTCGATCCCAAGCGTGCGGCCCTCGTGACCTGGGTGATGCTTATTGCCCGCCGGCACATGGTCGACCGCCTCAGGCGGGCCCAGGCCCGTATCAAGACGGCAACGATCGCGGAAGAGCCCGCCCCCACGGCGGACGGCACGGAGCAGTACCCGGGCCTCGCGATGGAGCAGGACGAGCGGGTCCAGGCGTTGCTGAAACGGATCGAGGGTCTCCCCGAACTCCAGCAGATCGTTGTCAAGCGGGCTTATTTAGGTGGCCAGACATTGAAGCAGATCGGGATCGAGCTAGGGGTACCTCTGGGTACAATCAAGTCGGCGTTGAGCCGGGCGTTAGTGCGCCTCCGCGAGAGGCCGGTTGGGGAGGATCGGGCATGAGCACGAGAGACCTGTTTGAGCTCGCATCACTTGATGCGCTCGGTCTGCTCGACGAGACTGAGCGCGAGTCATTTGAGAAGGCGTTCCGTGCCGCCCCGCCCCATGTGCAGGCGCAGGTGCGCCGCCAACAGCTCCACTTCACCCAGATCGATGACCTGCTGCCCGACGTTGCGCCCCCGCCTGGCCTCAAGGCCCGCGTGATGGCGGCGGTTCGTCAGGCGATCACCGCGGTGGCCAACGAGGGCCCCGTCGTGGCCCGCATCGGTCCCGGCTCGTCGTTCTCCGCGTTCATGAACTTCGCGCCGATGTGGCGTGCCGCGTGCATTGGCTTCGCCACCGCGTCGCTTGTGCTCGGGTGGTTCCTGATGGGCTTCGCGACCGAGAGCAAGCGCATCGAGGGCATCACGAACAACACGGCGATCATCGCCAAGCTGCAGCGCGAAGCCGGCGATTACCTCGAGATCCTGAGCCTGGCTCCCGACCAGCGTCGCATGGTCAGCTTCGCCCCGCTCGCGATGGACGTTGTCGATGGGCCCAGCGCCGTGCTCTACATCGAGGCCGAGACGAACCGCGCGATCCTGATGTGCAGCCACCTCCCCCACGGGAGTGGTGAGTACTCGCTGGTCGTGAAGGGCGACGGCCCGGTGGAAGAGGTCCGTCAGGCACGCTTCGCGCCCAACGGCGGCATCGCCCAAGCGGTCGCCATCAAGCACCTCGATACCGACAACTACGCCCGCCTCGCCCTCGTGCACAGCAGCGACCCGGATGCGATCCTGGTTGCCGACGGCATGTAGGGAGCCGCGAGCCCAACCCCGCCTCACCCCCCAAAGGCCCGCACACGCGGGCCTTCTTTGTGCGCCTAGTTCACGCTCACGCGTTGCTCGGACTCGAGCTCGATGGGGGTCTCCCGTTCGAACGGGTCGTCACGTCGGGCGCTGCGTGACAGGCCCAGAACGATCATCAGCGCGACGGCGCTCGAGGCGCCGAACACGATGAGGAAGAGGCGCATCCGCGGGTCGGTCACGGGCGCGTTCTCGACGGTCGCGGGCGTGACGACGACGGTCGCGGTGCGGTCCTTGCGCAGGTCGCGCGTGCTGTTGGAGTAGCTCACGAGGCTCGAGAGGAAGGTCTCGAGGAGGCGTTCGGTGCGCTGCCCGCCCTCGGCTCGGAGGCTCAGGGCGAGCTGGCCGGGCTCGGGGGACGTCACGTCCATGCTCGACTCGATCAGCTCGTGAAGATCGGACGGGCTCCCGAGTTCGCTCACGCCCCGCGTGCGCATGCGCTCGGCGACCTTGTCGAGCAACTGGGGGTCCAGGACGAGCTTCTCGTGGAAGGCCTGCCACGATGCCCGGTCCTCATCCGTGAGGGGGCGTTCGCGCTCGTCGGCCTCGATCACCGCGCGGGCGTTGAACTCGGGTTTGACGAACTGCCCGACGCCGACCCAACTGCCCCCGGCGCACGCCGCGAAGCTCAGGAGCAGGGCGAGAAGGGTGTAACTTGCGCGAGCCCACGCGGCGCGCGATTCGATGCGCATGGCCTGCTTGTTGAGCTTCTGCTCGCGCTCCGCGAGGGCTTCGCTCATCTTGGCAAGCTTGGTGCGCTCCGTGGAGACTTGCTCGGCGGCCTTCGCGGTGGCGGCGCGCGTCGCGGCGCCCGACATGGCGCCACCGCCCGTCATGGGGCTCCCTTCGTCATCACCGGGCGCGGCCGCCGATTCGAGTTGGGTGATGCGCTCGCTCGCGCCGGTGAGCCTCTCGCGCAACGCCTTGATGGCGACATCGCGCTTGAGCACTTCCTGCTTGAGGGCCTCCGTGTCGGGCGAGGCCGCGCCCTCCGGGGCCTCGGGCTTCGGCGCCGACTCGAGCTTCGCGATCTTCGCGCGGAGGTCGGCGATCAGCGCCTGTGCGGCGCTGTCGTCGGTGGGCTTCTGCTCACCCTCCCACTCGGCGCGGGCGGCGCTCAGGCGCTCTTCGACGATCTGCTCGATCTGTTCGGGGGTCGGGCCCGCGGGGGCGGCGGGCTCCGCGTTCGCGTGGTCGCGGTCCCACTCGGCGCGGGCGGCGCTCAGGCGCTCTTCGACGAGCTGTTCGATCTGCTCGGGGGTCGGACCGGGGGGCTCCGTGGGCCCCGCGTTCGCGTGGTCGCGGTCCCACTCGGCGCGGGCCGCGCTGAGGCGCTCTTCGACGAGCTGTTCGATCTGTTCGGGCGTCGGGCCCGTGGCCGCGGGCGCATCGGGCTTGGCGCGGAGTTCCTCGATCGTGTGCTTCGCCTTGGTGAGGTCGCCCTCGAGGCGCTCGATGTCGGCGCGCAGGCCCTCAGCAAGGCCCGTCGATGCGCCGGCGTTCGAGCGGGCTTCGTCGCGCTGGCGCGTCAGCTCCTCGACGCGCGAGCGCAGCTCGCCGGCCTCTTCCTGTGCGCTCGACGTCGCGGTCGACGCGGCATCGCTCGCCGCTCGGGCCTCGTCGCGCTCCTTCGTCAGCGCTTCGACCTGGGTGCGGAGCTGCTCAACGCCCGACGCCGTGCGCTCCATGACGCCCATGGCCTCGTCGCGCTCTTCGCGCAGCTCGGCGCACTGCTTGCGCAGGCCCTCGCACTCCTGCTCAACCGCCTCGGCACGCTTGCTTGCCTGTTCGAGCTGGTCGTGGAGCTTCGCCGCCTCGCCTACTTCGGCCTCGCGCTCTGAGAGCGACTGCTCGATCTCCTTGAGGGCGGTGCGGTCTTTCTCGATGGTCTCGCGCGCGGCGTTGGCCTCGTCCTGCGCGCGCTGGATGGCCTCTCGCTCCTGCGCGATGGCGTCGCGCTGGCGCGTCAGTTCGTCGGTGGCGGTCTTGATCTTGGCCTCGCGGTCCTCGAACGCGGCCTCCTTGGCGCTCAGTTCCTGCGCGCGGGCTTCGATCTGCTTCTGGCGCTGATCGAGTTCACCCTGGGCCTTGGCGACCTCCTCCTCCTGCTCGTTCTGGACCTGCTTGAGCGCGGCGAGCTGGGCTTCGATGGTCGAGAGCGCGCCGAGCACATCCGACGCCCTGCGTTTGGGCGTCTCGGGCGGCGCGAAACTCGCGGGATCGACCGGCGGCGCCTCCGGGCCTGCGGGGGGCTGGTCGGCGGACGACATGATGGGCTTGGAAGAGTTATCGGGCTGTGGATTGGTCATTGGTCCCGTCCTCGCACCATGGCGCACAGTGATGGCGGCCCATCTAAGGGCTAGTCCCTAGGGGCTATCGGCAGGGGCGGAGGCGGGCTGGATGGCGATCGCTCGCAATGGGGCGATCGGGCGGGTAGGATGGATTGTCAATACTTTCAAGCAGCATTGAAAGGACCACGCGATGTCCCCCACCGCCACGCCCAGCGCCCTGCAGACGCCCCGCTTTGCCCGCTCGACAGTCGGGCTCGGCGACCCGGCCCTGGAGCCCATCCGCGCCAAGGTGCTCGCGGGCGAGCGCCTGTCCCTCGATGAGGGCGAGGTGCTCTACACCACCCCCGACATCTGGTCGGTCATCGAGATGGCCGACCAGGTGAGGCGTCGGCTCCACGGCGACATCGCGTACTACAACATCAACCGCCACCTGAACTACTCGAACGTGTGCGCGCTGAGCTGCAAGTTCTGTGAGTTCGCGCGCAAGAAGGACGAGCCCGGGGCGTACACGCGCGATCTGGAGTACATCGCGGACCAGGCGCGGGGCGCGATCGAATCGGGCGCGACGGAGATGCACATGGTGGGCGGGCTGCACCCCTACCTGCCGTGGGACTACTACCCCGACATGGTGCGCACGGTGCGCGAGGCGGCGCCGCAGCTGCACGTCAAAGCGTTCACAGCGGTCGAGGTCGTGCACCTCGCGAAGATCGCGAAGGTGTACAAGAACGCGGACCGCCAGGCGGGGATTCGGTGGGTCTTGAGTGAGTTGAAGGCCGCGGGGCTTGGGAGCTTGCCGGGCGGTGGCGCGGAGGTATTCGACGACCGCGTGCACGATGAGGCGTTCAAGGGCAAGATCCGCTCGGACGTGTGGCTCGATGTGCATCGGGTGGCGCACGAGCTTGGGCTGAACACGAACGCGACGATCCTGTATGGGCACATCGACCAGCGGCGCGAGCGGCTCGTGCATATGGACATGCTCCGGCGGGCGCAGGATGAGGCGCTGGTGCGGCTGGGGTATGGAGAGACGGAGAGACGGAGAGACCGAGAGACGAAGTGTGGGGACGGGGCGCCGGTGGTGACGCTGACGGGTCCGGGCGCGCAGCTCCCCACTCCGACTCCTGGTCTCTCAGTCTCTCCGTCTCTTCCCGCCAGCGAAGCTGGCGGGTACTTCCAGACGATCATCCCGCTGCCGTTCTTCCCCGATGGGAGCGAACTCGAGCACCTCCCGGGCCCGACGGGGCTCGAGAACCTGCGCACGCTGGCGATTGCGCGGCTCATGCTCGACAACTTCCCGCACGTCAAGGCGTTCTGGATCATGCAGACGCTGAAGATGGCGCAGGTGATGCTGCAGTCGGGGGCCGATGACATCGATGGGACGGTGGTGTGGTACGACATCACAAAGGTCGGCGGGGCGAGCACGCACCAGGAGGTGACGACATGGGAGCTGTGCAAGGCGATCCGTGAGGCGGGGTTTGAGGCAGTGGAGCGGGACACGTTGTACCGGCGCGTGGAGCGGGATGGGAAGGACTGGCGGGTGGTGTAGGTGAGGGGGCTCGCGCGTGGCGATCACGACGGGATATCGCGAGGGCTTTCGGTCCTTGCTGCGACACCATCGCAGCGAGCTGAAGCGGGCCTGCGTGCGTTGGCTCTGGTCACTTGCCAGCCCATGCGCGTTACTCGCGGCACTCTACATCGGCGGACTTGAACGCGCAGGCCCAGTCGTCGCGCTTAGTTACGCGCTCTACGCGCTTCTAGGCGTCGCCTATGCCGTGCCTTTGTCATCAACCCAACGGATGTGGCCACTTCAAAGGGATCAGCGAACGACCCTCGTCGGCGCCAGTTGCGCCTTCCCTCTTTGGGGCCTGCTCGCGGGGTGCGCCCTGGGCTTAGCGCCGATCCTCGCGAGCCTGCTCTGGGGCGTCGTCATGATGGTGGTGTTGCGGGACCGGGCCTTCATGCGCCCGGCTGCACTCGCGGGATTGCTTGCAAACGGCCTGCTCTTCCTTACGCTGCTCTACGACGACGAGTGGCGTGACTGGTACTACGGGATCGCCGCGATCATCTGGCACGTCGTCATGACGCCCCTGATGCTCCTCGAGATCGGCCGCGGTCTCGTGAACCTCGAAGCCACGAAGCACCTCTGCGCAGCCTGTGGTTACGATCAGCGCGGGCTCACGACGCCGGTCTGCCCGGAGTGCGGCGCGAGTCAGGCGGGAGTGGTGCAGCCGTGAGGAGCCACGCGGACTGGTTGCGTGCGGAGCGCATGGTCGCCGCGGGCATCATTGGCGTGCTCGTGACCATTGGCGTCTTCGTCGTCGTTACCCGTTCGACGCCAGACTCTGCCGCGCAAGCGCCACTCCACGGCCCGGCGGTTGCGCTCTACGGTTCGCTTCTGGCGAGCACGCTCCCACGCGCGCGGGTGACCTCGCCCGCGCTGCTCTTCGCCCTGCTTGGGATCACCCACCCGGTGTGGATGATGCCGATCGCGTTCGCGCTGCCCGGCTCCGTTGACGGGTCATTCCCGTTGATGCTCCTCGTGACGGGCGCGGGGCTCTGCTTCCCCCTCATCGTTGCGGCGGAGCGCTGGTGGCCCGTCATCCCGATGGGGGCAGCGAGCGTGGTCGCGGCGCAGCTCGCGGCGAGCGCAGCGCCCAACGCGCTTGGCATCGATGCCCTCACGCTCGGTGCCGCCCCGCTCCACCTCACCATTGCGTGGACGATGTTCGCGATCGTCGTGGCCGCGCATCGGTCGGCACCACCCGCGTGGGCTTGCGCTTGTTGCGGCTACGACCTGCGCGGGTCGGTGGAGGATGTGTGCCCGGAGTGTGGGGCGGATCGGCGGCCAGCACAATGAAGTCTGTCCTTCAGCGCGCCATGGGCGATGACTTCGCGAACCTCCACCCGCGCATCCAGGCGCAGTACGCGATCACGTCGGAGAGTGATCACGCGTGGGTGGGGCGCGGCGTGATGAGCGATATCTGGCGTGGTGGGGCGCACGTGATGCCGTTCCTCATGCTTGGCGCGACGCGTCGGATTCTCTTCGCGGAACGCGGGCGGGACGTGCCGTTCGAGGTGCGCAACAACGCGTACGTCGACTCGCTCGGTCGCGAGACGATCACGTGGGCGCGGGCGTTCGAGTTTCCTCGCGGGGGGCGCCGGTTCGATGAGTACCTGGTGTACTCGGAGCGGCTCGGGTGCGCGGTGGTGATGTGCGGCACGCACCAGCACCTGTCGGTCGATCTTGATCTGCGGGCTGATCCTCTTGACGGCTCGTTGGTTGTGCGCACCGGGAAGCAGCGGTTGCGCGGGGGGCGCGGCGGTGTGGTGTTCCCTCGGGTGCTGTCGGCGGGTGCGGTGGCTCGCGAGTCCTTCGACGATGCCAGCGGGCAGTTCTCGATCGATGTGGACGTCAGGAGTCGGCGTTGGGGGCGGGTCTTCGGCTATCGCGGGAGCTTCGAACTGGAGCGGGCCCCCATGGGGGTGCCCGATGGGATCCGCCCGGTCACCGAGAGGCGCGAGGCGTGACGATCGAATCGCACCACGCGGTCCTGCCCGAGGCGTTGCCGCTGCGTGCCGCCATCGAGATCGCGGTTCGGGAGCGGGGCGGGCAGGTGCGCGCGGCGTGCCTGATCGCGGCGGCGTCGCTTGTGGCTCCCCTGGTGCTCGCGGTGGCGTCGGCGTTGGCGGACCTGCATGTGCTGCTCGCGTATAGCGCGACGATCGGGTACCTGGGGCTCGGGGTGAGCGCCGGGATGCAATACCTGGCGGCGGTGCGCATCGTCGGCGGGGTTGATGTGCACGATTGGAGCGTGTTCATGTTCGCCGCGCTGTTCCCGCTTTGGGGGCCTGTCGTGTTCGTGATCTCGCTCCTTGTGGGCGGGCCCTTGGTGTGCAGCGGTATCTGGGCGGCGATGATCACGCCTCGGATCGCGGGGCGCCGTTGGCGCGCCTCAAGGCTCGGGATGATCAGCGGCGGCGCAAGTCTTGGTGTCTGGATTGCAGCGGTGGTGGTCAGCCTCTTCTACAATGCGCCGGAGCTGATCGCGGGCCTGATGGCTGGCGGCGCACCGCTGGTGTGGCATGTGGTGATGGCGGTAGGGCTCGTGCTCGCGGGGTGTAGGGGCTACTGCGAGCGCCGAGCGGGTGCGGCCGAGTGCCTTGGGTGCGGGTACGACCTCCTTGGGTTGCCCGAGCGGACGGCGTGTTGCCCGGAGTGCGGGTTCGCGATTGCGGCACCCGAACCGCGGCCTCCCCATAATGCGCCATCATGAGTGAGCGCCCGCCCGCGAGGCTTCATCCTGCTGATCCGCCGCCCGCGGCCCCGCCGCGCGGGCTTGCGCGGTATCGGGTGGCGTTCGGGGCGGCGCTGGCGCGGCGGCGCGGGCGGGTGGTGGTGGCGCTGCTTGTGTGGTTGGGGTCGCTCGTCGCGCCGGCGATGTGCGCGGCGCCGCTCGTGTGGCACAGCACGTTCGGCGAGCGGGTGCGGATGGTGGGTGTCGGGCTGCTTGGGGTGGCGGCGGCGGCGCAGTACCTCGGCGCGGTGCGGATCATGCGTGGGCTTCGCGGCGTGGACCTGGTCGCGGTCGTGATCGGGGGGACGGCGCCGTTGTGGGGCGTGATCGCGGGGCTGCTTGCGCTGTGCGTGGGCGGGCCCGTCGTGTGCAGCCTGGTGTGGGGGGCGGCGCTTGGCGTGGCGTACGGGGAGGGGCGGGGCGTCGCGCTCGGGTTGATCGTGGGGGTGGCGAGCATGATCGGGGGCGTGGTCGGCCTCGTGGTCGAGGGGGTGGCGCCGGTGCCGATCCCCGAGGGGTTCATGCTCGTCGGGGCGGTGTGGTTCTGGCACCTGGCGCACGGGCCTCTGCTCGTGGTGGTGTCGTGCGAGCGGGCGTGGTCGCGATGGCGCGATGTGTCGCGTTGTGCGCACTGCGACTACGACCTGCGCGGGCTGCCCGCGGACGCGGAGCGGTGCCCGGAGTGCGGCGAGGTGGTCGAGGTGTACCAGACAGTGCTGCCCGGCGTTGGGGTAGCATCGGGGTCATGACGACAGTGCTCCTTGTGTTCCTCGCGGGCGGGCTCGGGTGCCTGATGCGGTACGGGGTGGTGAGCCTCGTGAAACAGTGGTCGCCCGTGTTCCCGCTGGGCACGCTGCTCGCGAACGTGGTGGGGTGCTTCGTGTTCGGGGTGGTGGCGCATTGGGTGTTTGCGCGGGAGGGTGGGAACGAGGCGGCGAAGGTCGCGGTGCTGGTGGGGCTGCTGGGCGGGTTCACGACGTTCTCGAGCTTCGGGCACGACACGTTGCAGTTGTGGCGTGATGGGCACGTGTGGCTCTCGATCGGGAACGTGGCGCTGAACAACGTGGTGGGGCTTGGGGCTGCGGGGCTTGGGATGGTGGTTGGGCGTGCAATCGGGGCAGGAACGGGCGGAGCGGGGTGAAAGCCCGTCCCCTATTAGGAGAGGGACTCGGGGTCGTGGGTGGGCGGCAGGCGCAAGAAAATCGGTGGCGCCAGGACACGCAAGAAGTCCAATAATATACTGCCCTACAAACTTCTAAACTGGGTATTATCCCTCTGTCCGGGGGGTGTGCGGAAACGGTGATTGGCGCGATCTTTGCGCGTTCTTGATGTAGAGTAAGATGGTGTGTTGAGGGGTGAAGCCGATGCCTTGCGAGCGGGTCGCTCAGGCCGTGGGGAACCCGAGTGCGGAGGGCGTCGAATAGTCCGATCAGATCGTCTTGAGGGGTTCGGCGTCGCGGTGATCGTGCCAACCCTCTGTAGATACTGAGTTTGTTGCTCCGGCGCGCACCAGGGCCCTCGCCGGGGCAGATCGTTCTGAGTGATTTGGATCAGGCCTTGAGACAAGTAGCAACGCACGCGCGACTGTCGCGCTTGCAGATCGAAAGGGTTGGGAAACATGAAGAATGCGACGCGTCGGAAGCCTCATGGCTTCACACTGATTGAACTCCTCGTGGTGGTCGCGGTGATCGCGCTGCTGATCGGGGTGCTCCTCCCCGCGTTGAACGGCGCGCGCAGGTCTGCGTGGCAGAGCCAGGGTGCGCAGCTGCAGCGTCAGTTGCTGCTCGGTGTGCAGTCGTACGGGCTCTCGTACGACTTCGACATCCCTGGGATCAATTCCTCAGGCAGGACCGCTGAGCTGGCGGACGAGCAGAACGACATCCAGAAGCTCAACAACGCGGCCGATGCGCCGACGCAGGGGTGGGACTGGGTCTCCCCGTCGGTCGACGAAGACAACCTCCCGAACGGGCGCCTCTCGCGTCTGCACTACATCTTCGATTCGTTCCGCGACCCCTCGATGCGTGAGAGCGTCATTGTTCAGAACGCCCCCGAGGGTCCGGATGCGGTCGCCGACGTCGAGGCGCAGCGTGGCACGTTCTCCGGGCCGAGCTTCCTGATGCCCTTCTCGTGGCAGCTCGCGGGCAAGACGCAGATCAGCGGGAGCGAGGTCCTCGCGTGGGGCCAGCAGCCGACCGACGAGGGGTTCGTGGACCTGCCCGATGGGTGGCGCCCGAACACGACGAAGCTCGGTCAGGAGGCGCGCAAGGCCGCGCTCTCTGACGGCTTCGCGGGGATCCGCAACAACGGCCAGGCGACGCTCAACGCGGAGGTCTGGGACGATCCGATCAACCCGATCGTCGGGAACACCGACGTCTCGTTCTTCGGCGCCTTCATCTCCGACACACCCATCCACGAGGGCTCGGTGATCTTCGGCGATCCCAAGGGCACGGGGCCTGTCGATCTCCAGCGCCACCAGCTCTGCTACCGCCACGGCGGTCGCATGAACGTCGGCTACTTCGATGGGCACGTCGAGGTGATGAGCCGCGAGGAGACCTATGACCCGCGTCTGTGGTTCCCCAAGGGGTCGGTGATGGGTGGCAACGAGGTGGTCGAGGAAGCGCTGTTCATCGTCCCCGAGGACGAAAAGCTCGACTGAGCCTCTGGGCTTCATTAGGCCCGATAGCTTGATTCAATCGCCGCAGGCCGTCCTCCAGGGGGCGGCCTGTGGTCGTTTTCGAGGGGACACGGGGTGAAGATTGCGTGAGGAGCACGCGGCCCGGTTCCCCTTGGGCGGGTGGATCGCTATTCTCGCGAGCGGCGGCATGGAGGGCCGGCGTGGGGTTGGTGCGCGCCCGGGACGGGCCATTGGGCCCGAGACGCTTCGCGGCGTCGGGCGCGGACCCCGAGTGAGCAGAGAACACGGCCCGCATAGGCAGCGGGGCGGAAGGAGAAAGAGGAAGATGATGACGAATCACAAGCGTTTTGTTGCCGCGCTCGTCGCGGTCGCGGGTGCGGCGATGCCCGCGCTGGCCCAGGACAGCGTGTCGAACGTTGCTTCCCCGCAACCTGCGGGCGCTGGCGATGGCCTCCCCGCGTTCGATGCCAGCGGGCAGTGCGCCGGGTATGTGGTCGATCTGACGCCCTTCACGTCGAGCTGGGGCACGAAGTACGCGATCGCCCCGATCGTGAAGAGCTCGAAGACGAGTGCCGGCTTCGAGGGGAGCCTCGTGAGCGCGCAGGCGATCAGCGCGAACGTGGTGCAGAGCGAGTTCTTCGGGACCTATGGGCTTTGGAGCACGCCGGGCCAGGGCGTCAACCCCGTGACGAACGACCCGCCGGCGATGATCGTGTCGCCCCAGGGCGCGAGCCGGCAGTTCGGCGTGGCGTTCAGCGAGTTCTCGGGGCCGACGAACGTCATCACGTCGGGCGTGGTGAGCTTCGACCCGAACGACCCGCTCCGCATGTACGTGAACCGTACCGTCGCGGCGACCAACTCGGCCAATGGCACCGATGACAACGCGACCTTCGGGTTCGGCGCCGTCGACGAGGAGGGCAACGTGGTCTTCCGTGCCGACGACTTCGGTGTTGCGGGCAACCCCATCTCGGGCCAGAACCTGATCCAGGTGAGCTCGCTCGACCGTGACTGCGGCGTCGTGCCCCAGATCTGGGACAACCCGGCGGCGGCGGGCACGACCAACGCGGATGACGCGGGCGCCACGATCGTCGTGATCGAGAACTCCGCGACGACGACGCCCGTCTCCAACATCCTCCCCACCGCGCAGGGCGGCCCGGTCCCCATGGGCAGCAACTTCGACGCGGAGTTCGTGCACGGCATCCCGGCGTCGTTCGACCCGTTCCCGGGCGACACGCGTGGCTCGGTGGCGTTCTCGAACCGCCCGGTATTCGGCAACGCGGGTGCCGTTGGCAGCATCGCGATCTTCGGGCGTGATGCGCTTGACAACACGCGGATGTTCCAGGTCGCGGACGTCGACTCGAACTCGGACACCGTCGGCGCCTTCCAGGTCTACGACGGCAACCTCGCGGTCCCCTTCACCGACAACTCCACGGGCTTCGTGGTGCCCAACCTGTCGGGCTCGTGGGACTTTGACCACTACCACTCGCAGACCAACTTCAATGGCGGCACGTCGCAGCTCGACATCGGCTCTGACCAGAGCGGCAACGTGCTCGCCTGTGCGTTCGTCGATGTGCTCGCCCAGGACAGCACCCACCCCCAGGGCGCCATCGCGGTCATGCGTGACGCGGACGGCATCGCCAACGGCAACGAGGAGTGGACGCTCGCGGGCTACAACGGCGACTTCAACTTCATCTTCACCCCGCTCGGTCGCGGCAAGCCCGTCCTCGACGGCCCGGGCGGCAACGTCATCGGGTACATGTCGACCATCCTCGAGCAGACCAGCGGCAGCCAGGAGGGTCCCTCGATCTCGCCCGCGGGCTTCGACTCGGTCGGCAACGTCTGGTTCGTCGCGCCCATCGAGTTCATCGATGGCCCGGGCGATAACAGCGTCGACCCGAGCTCGATCGAGATCTGCCTCCTCCGCGCCGTGTACTCGCCGGCTGACTTCTCCTACGAGCTCGAGGTGGTCGTGAAGGCGGGCGACATGTTCGACGGCCAGAACTCGGGGCGGGCCTACATGCTCGACCTCTTCGCCTTCGACCTTGCCGACAGCAACTCGATCTCGTCCGGCACTTTCTACTCGGGCAACGTGTCCGATGACGCCTTTGGCGGCATGGACCCCTCGGGCCTGAGCACCTCGGACAACCGCACCACGGGCGGTGTCGTCCTCGCGGCCCGTGCGCAGTACGACGCCAACGGCGACGACTTCATCAGCTTCAACGGTACCGACGCGGGCGACGACGACGAGGAGTACAACGTGCTCTTCTACATCGGCGCCGATGTCGATGTGGTGCCCGTGGGTTGCGCTGGCGACCTGAGCGGCGACGGCGATACCGACTCGGAGGACCTCAACATCCTCCTCGCGTCGTTCGGCCAGAACGCCGGCGGCGACCTGAACGACGACGGCATGACGACGTCGACCGACCTCAACATCCTGCTCGCGGACTTCGGCTGCCAGCCGTAATCCGTTCCGGGCGATAACTCGAATCGATTATGCCCCCGTCCCGGCTCGCCGGGGCGGGGGTATTGCTTTAGGTGGGGTGTTTCCCTACCTTTGCGCGATTCGACTGCTCAACGGAGGCACGCCATGCGGGCACACACGACCCTGACCTCGGCATCGCTCGCGGTGCTCCTGACCACGCCCCTCTCCTGGGCCCAATGGGACCCCGAGAACGGGCTCTGGGGCAAGTCGCACGAGACCGACCTGCGCGTGATGACCTGGAACATCCAGGATGCGATCTGCTCGACCAACAACCAGAAGACCGATGCGTTCAACGCGTGGAACGCGC
Organism: Phycisphaerales bacterium; assembly: GCA_965228605.1. Classification (GTDB taxonomy): domain Bacteria; phylum Planctomycetota; class Phycisphaerae; order Phycisphaerales; family UBA1924. The sequence goes on along the minus strand of OZ245825.1, from coordinate 118,686 downwards.
TCGTTCGGATCATCGTGGCGATGGAGCCCGACATCGTGATCCTGCAGGAGTGCGGCGACAACTCGGGCAACGGCACGGGCGGCTCGGGCGACTCGGTGAGCAGCCTCGAGACCACGCTCGACCTGTTCATCAACGGGGGCAACGACCCGTTCGTGGGCGGCACCGTCGGGAGCTACATCAAGAAGTTCGACCCTGACATGGACTTCCCGTACGTGTTCGTGTCGAGCGCGGGCGATGGGTTCAACCGCAACGTCATCATCTCGCGCTACCCCTTCGCCGACCTGAACCAGGACCTGCTCGACGATGCGCTGATCTCCAACATCGTCGTGTTCGCCGATGGCTACGCCCCGGGCATCAACGGCGGCGTCCGGGGCTACATGTTCGCGGAAATCGACCTCCCCGACGAGGTCTACGCGGGCGATGTCGTCGTCGGGAACGGGCACCTCAAGGCGTTCGGCGGGTGCTCTGATCAGCAGGAACGCGAGGAGGCCTCGCAGAACGTCGCGTACTGGATCGACTATTTCTACAACGGCGCGGGCACGGGCCTGCCCGACCCCAACGACAAGATCCCCTTCGACGATCAGGACACCGTGATCCTCGGGCCCGACACGCCGGTCGTGTGGGGCGGCGACCTGAACCAGAAGGTCGATGGCTCGGGCTGCTTCACGAAGAGCCCCGCGGAGTGGATGACCGAGGCGCTCATCGATGGCGGCACGGACGGCACCGATCGCGACGGGACCGACTCGACGTGGGACCTCGCTGCCCACCCGCTCACGGGCGACACATCGACGCAGTCGTCGTCGAAGATCGACTTCCTCATGTGGCAGGACTCGATCGCGACGGCCCGCCGGGAGTTCATCTTCCGATCGAGCGGGATCGCCCAGGCAGATGCGCCCTACCCCGTGCCCGTCGACACGTTCCCCCCTCACCCGAGCACGGCAAGCACCACGGCGTCCGACCACCGCCCCGTGATCGTCGACCTGATCCTGCCCCTCGCGGATGTGCCCGTGGAGTGCATGGGCGATGTGAACGGCGACCTGGTGGTGGATTCGGTGGACCTGAACCTGCTGCTGGCTTCGTTCGGGGTGTCAGCCGGCGGCGACCTGGATGGGGATGAGGACACCGACTCGGGTGACCTGAACATCCTGCTCGGGGCCTTCGGGAACGAATGCGAGGGGTGAACGCCCTATAACACAACCGTCAGGCTGTGAAGATCATGTGAACAGACGGGACATCGCGAGGGGCATCGCTACCCTTGCGAGTGAGGCGCGATGGCACCGCCTGCCTTTATTCGGGGGGCGTTGGATGGTGCGGTCAGAAGGAGTAGATGCGTGAAGGCGCTGAAGGATCCAAAGCTGCTTGCGATTGTGGTCGGCGTTGTCGTGATCGCGGCGGCGGCGTTCTTCTTCCGTGGTTCGCTGTTTGGGTCGGGCACGGTGCCGGGCGCGACGCATATCAACGTCCTGACGGGTGAACGCCACAACTGGTCGAAGGCGCGGTACGACCGGTACTACATTGATGCGGCGAAGTCGGGCAAGCGAGAGGTCTTCCCGCTCACCCGCGAGGACGACGGCTCGCTCCGGCTCCACTCGCACTACCGCGACAACTTCATGCAGAACCTGAAGGACTACGGGCTGCCGGAGGACCAGGTCGCCCAGGTCATCGACCTTGACACATTCCGAGTCATTGAGAAGTAGCGGCAGCCACCGCTGTCATGGGAGCGTTCCAAATGAGGCAAGCACGCACGAGTCGGGATCGCGGGTTCACGCTGATCGAGTTGTTGGTCGTAGTCGCGGTGATTGCACTGCTGATCGGGGTGCTCCTGCCTGCGCTGAGCAAGGCGCGCGGCACGGCGTATCTGATCGTGTCGAGCCAGAACCTCAAGCAGTTCTACACGGGCATGGCGGCCTACGGGTCTGACAGCGACGGGTACTTCCCGGCGTACGGACGTCCGGAGCTGGGATGCGCTCGCCCATCATCCTCAACAAGCTCTGGGGGAGTGAGCAGGAACTCTACGACGAGATGAACGAGGACCCGAACATGCCCACGTGCGCGTACGACTGGGCGAGCCCGGCGCTCTCAGGCGAGAACCTGCCCGCGAACCGTGAGGCGCGCATGTGGTACATCTGGGAGGAGTTGGGCGATCCCGCCCAGACCGTCCAGGTGGAGGTCTACGACGGGAGCTCCTCGCCGGGCAAGCAGGCGGCGATCCAGTACATCGCGGACAAGGGCGACCTGTTCCCGGGGTGCAGCTACCTGATGCCGGAACCTTTCGGGGGGTTTGGGCTTGATGCGCCAAACATGGCGGGGCTCGCCAACACACTGCTGAGCACCTCCATCCCGGACTTCCTCCAGAACCCGAGCCGGTCGAAGGTGGTCGGGGAGCGTTTCCAGTATTCCGGCTCGGAGGTCAAGATCCCGCAGGGCTACACGCCGCGGTTCTCGAGTGTCGGGCGCGACTCGGGCAAGGTGATCCTCGCCGATGGCTTCCGCTACATGGACGGCGGCATCGTGGACTTCGATGCCAGCGTGCAGGTCCAGTTCTACGGCTCGTGGTCGGACCCGGGGCCGATCTTCAAGGGCTCACAGGCATGGGGCCTGCCGGGCAACGGCAACGCCTCCGACGGCGCCCAGTTGCCCCTCTCGTATCGCCACAGCGGGCGTATGGGCGCGATGCACTTCGACGGGCACTTCGGGACGTACACGCTCGAGGAATCACACGACCCGGCGTTGTGGTACCCCTCGGGTTCGATCTGGGTCGGTGGCGACGCGATCGAGGAGGCGAAGGACTACGACTACCTCCAGAAGAGCGTGCCGAAGATCCCCTGATCGGGTTTCGTTCGAAACGACGCTCCTCAGGCCCCCGGGAATCGGGGGCCTGTTTCGTTTTGGGACGTGGGTTCCCGCCCCGCTGGGGCGGTAATCGCTGGGGTTATGCGAAACGAAACAGACGGGTTCTCGGAGGCGGATCGTCCGAGAACTTCGCCCATAACCTGATCAGGGTTAGGTGGACCGGTCCCTTTCCCTAACAGATCGGGGGTGGTCAGGGGGTGGAGGCGTGAAGGTCCGGTCAAAACTGGCAGATTTTGGACGCGAGGGGCGTAGGTCCGGCTTGTGTCCCGCTTGGATTGAGGGTAAAGTAGTTGCGTCGAGTGACACGGCCCGCGAATCGGTTCGCGTGTCCTTTTGGAGTACCTCTGAGGTAGAGATGGAGATTACTGACATGACGAAGTTCGCTGCTGCGACTGCCCTCGTCTGTCTCGCTGGCACTGCGATGGCTGGCGAGTTCACCGTTCTTGGTTCGCTGGACGCGTCGGATAACCCCGCCGTCCAGGGCGCCAACATCACCACTGACGGCACGTTCTACCAGGACGGCGCCTTCGGTACCAACAACCCCCCCACGTCGGCCTTCATCGGTCTCGTGGGTGACGCCCTCGAGTTCGATTCCTACATCGCCCTCGACGGTGGCAACGCCAACGGTAGCGCTGGCCCCTCGACCGCGGATTACACCGCGAACGCGGCGACCACCGCCCTCCCGACCGTCTTCACCGACAACTCGGTTGAGATCAACGCCGCGTTCTCGAACCCCGGCACCGGCATCACCTCGCTGGCCCGTGACTTCGGTAACGGTGGCCCGCAGGACGTTGTCTTCTTCGCTCGCCTGACCGTCGATGGCGGCTCGGGTGGCGTGATGGCCCCCTCCGTCGTCGTCAACATCGACAACGGCCAGGGCGGCCTCATCACCCTCGACCTCACCATGGGTGTCGAGAACGCCGTTGATGGCGGCGATGGCAACCTCTACTACATCCTCAACGACCAGAGCGACAGCGCCTTCGGTACGGTCAACGACCTGTACGTCGCTACCGTCGTCCCGACCCCGGGTGCGGCTGGTCTGCTCGGCCTCGCCGGCTTCGCCGCCGCGCGTCGTCGTCGTGGCTAAGTGATCTTCTGATCACAGCCAGACGCTAAGCGTCAACATCAACCGGCGGTCCTTCGGGGCCGCCGGTTGTCTTTTTGCGCGCCTGGGCCCGGCGATGGGTCCTCGCCGGCCTGGCCGACGCGTGTGCTCCCGCCGCGAGGCGGAGAGCCCCCGTGCGAAGTCAGCTCTTCCCTCTTCTAGATGGGGGTGCGAACCGCTCGCCGCGCTTGCGGCTCGTTGGGAAGCCCCGAAGCCGTGTGAACGGGCTCTGGAGCGAGTGGGGGCGGCCGCGGCACGTCATCTCGGGTGAGAAGCGATGAGTTTGAGGAGTCCGGGCGGTGGGTTGGGCTTATGGGTCGGGGGGCGCGGTCCGGGAAGGTCGGGGGTGTTGGGGGCGGTCTGGGGTGGGTGCGCCCGCTAACCCGACCAGGCCTCACAAACCGCCCTGAAAGGGTCGTGGGAAGGGGCTCCGGCCCTTGTCTAGGGTGTATTCCCGAGTATGTTCTCCGTACGCCCCCTGTAACGGGTGCTCTCAGTGTGACCTCAGAGGACAGAGAGATTTAGGAGATCTGCGAAAATGAAGAACTGCATGTTTGCTGCGGCTGGGCTTGTTGCCCTTTGTGGTTCGGCGATGGCCGGCCAGTTCACGATCCTTGGTTCGCTCGACGCGTCGGACAACCCGGCGGTCCAGGGTGCCAACATCACGACCGACGGCGAGTTCTACCAGGACGGCGCGTTCGGGACCAACAACCCCCCCACGTCGGCCTTCATCGGGCTCGTGGGCGCTGCGCTCGAGGCTGACTCGTACATCGCTCTCGACGGTGGCAACGCCAACGGCAACGCCGCTCCCTCGAGCGACTCGTACACCGCGAACGCCGCGACCACCGCTCTGCCGACCGTCTTCACGGCGAACTCGGTTCAGATCAACGCCGCGTTCTCGAACCCCGGCACGGGCATCACCTCGGTCGAGGGTGGCGACGGTGTGCACCGCGTCTTCTTCGCCCGCCTGACCGTCCAGGGCGGCTCGGGTGGCGTGGACGCCCCGTCGGTCGTCGTGAACATCGACGGTGGCGGCGGCCTGGTGGCCCTCGACCTCTCGACGAGCGGCGTCGTGGAGTTCGACGGCAACAACTACTGGATCGAGAACCAGCAGAGCGACAGCCAGTTCGGCACGATCAACGACCTGTACGTTGCTGCGGCTGCCGTCCCGACCCCGGGTGCTGCCGGCCTGCTCGGCCTCGCCGGCTTCGCGGCTGCCCGCCGTCGTCGCGGCTAAGTCTCGACCGATTCGACTTGCGACTGAGCCGGCGGGCCTGAAAGGGCCCGCCGGTCTTGTTTTTGGAGGCCCAGGCCATCCCTAGTGGCGGACGATGCCGGCCATCTTCCGTGTCTCATAAGCTCGTTGACCCGCCGCAGAACAGCGCTCAGACTGCACTGCGAGAGGAGACATGAGATGCAGAGACGATTCATGGCCGCGGGCGGGACACTCGCGTTGGTGTGCGGGAGCGGGATGACGCTCGCGGGCTCGTTCACCCTGATCGGGACGCTCGACGCCTCGGACAACCCCAGCGGTGCTCGGCGCGCCCATCACGACCGATGGGACCTTCTACCAGGACCCAGCGTTCGGGACGGACAACCCACCCAGCTCGAACTTCATCGCGCTGGTTGGGGACTCGCTTGAGTTCGACAGCTACATCGCGCTGGACGGCGGCAACGCGAACGGGCAGGCGGGGCCCTCGACGCCAAGCTACACCGCGAACACCCCCTCTTCGGCGCTGCCCACGGAGTTCACGGACAACACGCTCAAGATCAACTCGGCGTTCGCGCTGCCCGGGACGGGTATTACGTCGCTTACAGGCGGGGATGGCCTGCCGAGGATCTTCTTCGCCCGCCTGACCGTGCAGGGTGGCTCGGGGAGCGTGAGCGCGCCGTCGGTCGTGGTCAACCTCGCGGATGGTCAGGGCGGCATCGTCCAGCTCGACCTCACGATCGGTGTGAACTTCGAGAACGGTGTGGCAGGCCCGGACGGTAACTTCTACTCGATCATGGTGGAGCAGTCGCAAAGCGCCTTCGGCACGGTGAACGACCTGTACATCGTGTCGTACATCCCAGCGCCGGGCGTGGGCGGGCTGCTCGCGCTTTGTGGCGTGGTGGGTGTCCGCCGGCGTCGGGCGGGGAGATGAGCATGACGAATGGCATGGCGTTGGTGATCGCGGCGGGCGCGTGCGGCTCGGCGCTCGGCGGGCAGTTCACACTCCTCGGTTCGCTCGACGCGTCGGACCATCCCGCGATCGGCGGCGCGCCGATCACGACCGACGGGACGTTCTATCAGGACGAGACGTTCGGCACGGACAACCCGCCCGGTTCCGCGTTCATCGGCCTTGTCGGCGATGCGCTGTTGTACGACAGCTACATCGCATTGGACGGCCTCAACGCGAACGGGCAGGCGGCACCGTCGGGCATCGCGTACACCGCAAACCCCGCGACGGCGACGCTGCCGACGGAGTTCACGAGCAACGCGCTCAGGATCAACGGGGCGTACTCGATGCCAGGCATGGGGATCGAGTCTGTGATGAAGGACATTGGCAATGGGCCCAAGGACTTCATCTTCTTTGCGAGGCTGACAGTGCAGGGCGGGTCGGGCAACGTCAGCGTGCCTTCGGTCGAAGTCAATATCAATGATGGGGATGGTGGGCTGATCACGCTCGATCTGAAGGCTGGTCAAGAGAACGCGATCGACGGTGGTGATGGGAACTTCTACTGGATCGAGGTAATCCAGCAGCAGACATCCTTCGGGACGGTGAATGACCTGTATGTGGGCGGCGGGCTGCCTTCGCCGAGTTCGGCGTGCGCGCTTGGTCTTGCGTGTCTCGGGGTCGCGGGGCGTCGACGGCGCGGGTTATAGGGTGGCCGCCCGGGGACGGGCGTGAAGAAAAGTGTGCCCATCGGTGGATTGTGAAGGCCGTTTAACCCGCCCTTCACATTCGCTCGTCAACATGTCCGCGCGGAAGGTGCCGCACCGATTGGGGGGCGGCGTGGATGTCATTGCAGGTAACCAAAGGAGACAGGCATGAAGAGGGCATTTGTGGTTGCGGGCGGTATCGCCCTGGCGGGTCTGACGACGGCGATCGCTTCGCAGCTTTCGGGTCAGATCCAGATCGACGGCTCGTCGACGGTCTACCCGATCACGCAGGCGGTCGCTGAGGAGTTCAGCCGGGAGCACCGCAACGTCAAGGTGACGGTCGGGATCTCGGGCACGGGCGGCGGGTTCAAGCGCTTCGCGGCCAACGAGACGGCAATCTCCGACGCCTCGCGTCCGATCAAGGCGAAGGAAGCCGATGCGGCCAAGGCCGCGGGCGTTTCCTTCATCGAGATCCCGGTCGCGTACGACGGCCTCTCGATCGTGATCAACAAGTCGAACCGCTTCATCGACAACCTGACCGTTGACGAGCTCAAGACGATTTTCCTGGAAGGCCCCAAGATGGCCAAGACCTGGAAGGACGTCCGCCCGAGCTGGCCCGCCGAGGAGATCAAGATCTACGCCCCGGGCACCGACTCGGGCACGTTTGATTACTTCAAGGAGGTCGTCGCGGGCAAGACCGGCTCGATCCGTTCGGACATGTCGGTGTCCGAGGACGACAACGTGCTCGTGCGTGGCGTCGTGGGCGAGAAGGCCTCGATCGGCTTCTTCGGCTACGCGTACTACATCGAGAACCAGAACCAGCTCCGCGCCGTGCCCATCGTGAACCCCGCCACGGGCAAGGCGGTTGCCCCGTCTTCCGAGTCGGTGGAGTCGGGCGAGTACGCCCCGTTCTCGCGTCCCCTGTTCATCTATGTGAACAAGAAGCAGAGCTACCGCCCCGAGGTTCAGTCGTTCGTGAACTTCTACCTCGACCACCCCGAGCTCGTCGAGGAGGTCGGCTACGTGAAGCTCCCCGAGAGCATGCAGGCGACCGTCCGGCGGAAGTGGCAGACCCGCCACGAGGGCACGCACTTCCTCACCGAGAGCGGCGAGAAGAAGAAGGGTTCGCTGACGGATCTTTACCGCTAATTGGGCGGGGGGCGGGTTGCCCGCCCCTGATTGACTGACTAAGACACGTCGCTGCTGAGAGGTGGCGACGTGTGTTCTGAGGCAGGCGTGCGGGCGTGGTGGCCGCTGCTGCATGGTGGAAGCGTCGCAACGGGGACTGAGATGTCCGACCAGCTGAGTGACTGGCCGCCGAAGTCGAAGCCGTTCCGGCGGGTGGTCGAGCGCGGGATCGTGGGATCGCTCGTCGGGTGCGGTCTCGTCTCGGTGTTCGTGACCTTCGCGATCGTGTTTGTGCTGTTCCAGCAGACGGCGGGCTTCTTCGGCCTGCACGGCGCGGACACGCCGGGCAAGGCGAACGTGACGGAAGAGGAGCACGCCGCGGGCGTGCGCCCATCGGACGTCGAGCCGGCGTCGGCGCTGCGGCTGAACGAGGTCCGCGTGACCACGCCCGGCGAAGACCGCGTCGGCTACGTCGAAGTGGGCGGGCCCGAGGGGGCCTCGCTCGGTGGGCATTCGCTCGTGGTGATCGGGTCGGATGAGCCGGCCGAGGGCGCGCCGACCGACAGCGGCCGCGTGCTCGCTTCGGTGTCGCTCGATGGGCTCTCGCTTGATGCCAATGGCGTCGCGCTGATCGGGTCGCAAGCGAGCTTCTTCGGATCATCGGCGGGCCGGGTGGCGCTGGAGCTGTCCCAGCCACCCGAGCGGGCGATCACCTACGCGTTGGTGCGGGGCAGCGTGCCGGGCGGTGGGGTGGACCTCGATGGGAACGACGATGGCACGCTCGACACGCCGCTCGCGGGTGTGGTCGACGCGGTCGCAATGCGCGGCGAGACCGACCCGTCGGAGCAGGGGTTTGCTTACCCGGCGCTCGGCAACGCGGAGGCGGAGGTCATCGAGGGCATCGCGACGCCCTCGCACGTGTACCGCTCGGTTGAGGGCGGGGCGTGGGAGACGAGCAACGAGCCGCCCACGTATGTGAAGCCGACGGACTTCCTGTTCGGGCTCGAGTGGAACCCGCTGCTCGGCGCTGACAAGCACTTCGGCATCTGGCCCCTGATCGGCGGCACGCTGCTCGTGACGGCGGTGGCGATGCTCGTAGCAATCCCGGGCGGGCTCATGACCGCGATCTACCTGAGTGAGTACGCGCCGCGCAGGCTCCGGGCGTTCCTCAAGCCGGTGCTCGAGGTGCTCGCGGGCATCCCGACGGTGGTGTACGGGTTCTTCGCGCTGACGGTGATCACGCCCACGATCCGGAACCTGGCGGTGTGGGTCACGGGTGATCCGATCTTCGAGGTGTACAACGCGTTCAGCGCGGGCGTGGCGGTGGGCATCATGTGCCTGCCGATCGTGTGCTCGCTCTCCGAGGATGCGCTGCAGGCGGTGCCCAAGAGCCTGCGGGAGGGCGCGTATGGCCTCGGGTCGACGCGGTTTGACGTGTCGGTGAAGATCGTGCTGCCCGCGGCGCTGTCGGGCATCGTGGCGGCGGTGCTGCTCGCGGTCGCCCGCTCGGTGGGCGAGACCATGATCGTGGCGCTGGCGGCGGGCGGCAGCCCGCTCAACCTGATCGCCGATGACGGCGGGTTCAACTTCGGCGCGTTCGCCCCGACCGCGGAGACGCAGACCATGACGGCGTACATGGTGCAGATCTTCCTGGGCGATGCGTCGAACTTCGGCCCCGAGTACCTCTCGGCCTATTCGGTGGGCACGGCGCTGTTCGTGCTCACCCTGATCCTCACGCTCATCGGTGGACGCGTGCTCAAGAAGTTCCGGGAGGAGTACGAATGACCGGCGCCCAGACAGGCGGGTCGCCCGCGACGGCGACCCACGGATGGGGCGAGCCGAGCCCCGAGCAGTTGGCGTGGTCGGCGCGCCGGCGGCTGCGCGACCGCGTGTTCCTCGGGCTCTGCATATCCGTCGCGGCAACGACAGTGGCGGTGCTCGCGATCCTCCTGCTCTCGATCCTGGTGTCGGGTTGGCCCCGCATCGCGCAGGTCAACGAGATGGCGTGGTCGGGCGATGCGGTGGTCGCGGCGCCGCGTTCGAACCTGCACGTGAACGTGCCGCGCGAGACGATCGAGGTCGACGAGTCGGGCGGGGGTTCGGCGGAGGTGACCTTCGCCCAGCCGGTCGATCGATTCACCGACGAACTCGTCGGCGCTGATGAGGCGGAGCAGGGGCAGCTCAAGGCCGAGCAGGAAGAGGCCAGGAGGATCGTCCGCGAGGCGGGGCTCCAGTACCACAGGGCGGTGTCGCCTCCGCGTGCGCTCAACCCCCTGACGCCCGAGGGCGTGGAAGTCGTCGAGCGCGTGAACGGCGAGCTGCCCGAGGGGTACTCGCTCAAGGTCCAGACGCGGACGGTGCGGCTTGACGAGGAGGAGATGGCGCCGGCGGGCTTCCTGGGCAAGGTCTGGCGCTACACGGACTTCGGCAACTTCCTGACGACGGGGCCGTCGCGCGAGGCGTGGAACGCCGGGCTCATGCCGTCGATGTGGGGCTCGGTGATGATCATCATCGTGTGCGCACTGAGCGCGCTGCCGCTCGGCGTGGGCACCGCGGTGTTCCTCGAGGAGTTCAAGCCCACGCACCCGCTCGCGCGGCGGGTGCACTCGTTCGTCGAGCTCAACATCCGCAACCTCGCGGGCGTGCCCTCGATCGTGTACGGCATCCTCGGCCTGACCATCTTCGTGCAGATGTTCGGCGTGTTCGGCACCCAGCAGGCGCCCGCGTTCGAGGTCGGCGCTGAGCACTACGTCCAGGTGCTCGATCAGGGCGGCAACCTGCTCAAGGTCCCGATCGAGACCGCCACCGCGCCGTTGCCCGAACTGACCGATGGCACACTCGCGACCTATGACGATCCACAGACGGGCGAGCGCGAGGTCACCATCAAGGTGTACTCGTTCGAGAACATCGCGTCGGCGGCGGGCCCCGATGGGACCATGCCCGTGGGCACGATGGCGCGGGAAGTCATCGAGGCGACGCCCCTCCAGCGCAGCGCCGATCGGAGCGCCCCCTACTACCTGCGGCTGCCCTTCGGGCGGAGTGTGCTCGCGGGCGGGCTGACGCTCATGCTCGTGGTGCTGCCCGTGGTGATCATCTCGGCGCAGGAGGCGCTGCGTGGCGTGCCGAACTCGCTCCGCGAGGGTGCGCTGGCGGCGGGGGCGACGCGCTGGCAGATGGTGGCGCGGATGACGCTGCCCGCTTCGATCCCGGGCATCATGACGGGGTCGATCCTCGCGATGAGCCGGGCGATCGGCGAGGCGGCCCCGATCCTGGTCATCGCGGGCGTGGTGTTCATCCTCTTCCGCCCGCAGAACCTGATGGACGACTTCACCGCGATGCCGCTCCAGATCTACAACTGGGCGGGCCAGCCCCAGGCGGCGTTCCACGAGGTGGCGGCGACGGGGATCGTCGTGCTGCTGGTCATCCTGTTGTCCTTCAACGCGTTGGCGGTGGTGATCCGTCAGAAGTTCCAGAAGCCTCTGCAGTAGGGCTTGCATTCAACCGCTGAGAGCCGATCATGGTGCCACCCGAAACCGAGACGCAGAACCCGACGATGGACCAGGCCCAGACGAAACCCGAGGACTCGCACGCGGGCAACCCGCTCGCCCGCGTTGCGCAGCTGGCGCAGGCGACGCGCGACAAGACCGGGGCCAAGCAGACGCCCGCGGCGATCGGGCTCAGGGTCGTCGACCTGAGCTCGTGGTACGGCAGTTTCCAGGCGCTGCACCACATCCACATGGATGTGCCCGCCAAGCGCGTCACCGCGTTCATCGGGCCGTCGGGGTGCGGGAAGTCCACGTTCCTGCGCTGGATCAACCGCATGAACGACCTCATCGCGGGCGCGCGCTGCGAGGGCACGCTCGACCTGCACGGCGTGAACCTGCTCGACCCGAAGCTCGACGTCGTCGAGCTGCGCAGGCGCGTGGGCATCGTGTTCCAGAAGCCAAACCCGTTCCCGAAGTCGATCTACGACAACGTCGCCTTCGGCCCACGCCTGCACAGGCGGTACTCCAAGAGCGAGATGGACGGGCTCGTCGAGAAGAGCCTGCGTGCCGCGGCCTTGTGGGACGAGGTGAAGGACCGGCTGAAGCAGTCTGCGCTCGGGCTCTCGGGCGGCCAGCAGCAACGCCTGTGCATCGCGCGGGCCATCGCCGTGGGGCCCGAGGTGCTGTTGATGGACGAGCCCTGCTCCGCGCTCGACCCGCAGTCGACCCTGCGGGTCGAGGAGCTGATCGCGGAGCTGCGTGAGCGGTACACCATCATCATGGTGACGCACAACATGCAGCAGGCGGCGCGCGTGTCGGATATGACCGCGTTCTTCAACGTGGGCAAGGTGGTGGAGTTCGGGCCCACGCTCGACATCTTCACGAACCCGCAGAACAAGGAAACGGAAGACTACGTGACGGGTCGGTTCGGCTGAGCGGGGATCGACCTGTCCGGGATGGGCCGGACGCCCACTCCACTCGGCGTCGATGCGCGGGCGAGACGCCCGCCCCGCTCTTGTGTCCTAGGCCCCTATCGCCATGCGCAGGGCGACGATGAGCATCGTCGCGGTGAACACGATGCGCACCCAGAAGAGGGGCACGCGGTGGGTGAGGGCGGCGCCGAGACGGCCCCCGATGAAGGCCGTTGGGATCAGGCACGCGGCGAGGAGGAGCGGGCGCGAGATCGGGATGTCGTGCTGGGGGACCGTGGCGACCTTGAAGGCGGCGCCGACCGCGGCGGTAATGACCATGACGCCCGAGGACACGCCGATCGCGTGGCGGAGGGGGACCTTCGCGAGCAGTTGGAGCAGCGGGACCGCGATGGCGCCGCCGCCCACGCCCAGCAGGCCCGCGACGAGGCCCATGATGCCGCCCGACGCGCCGACGCGGAGGGGCGTGGGGCGCATCTCGTCCTCGGCGTGGTCCGCGGTCTTGCGCACGAGCTTGAAGGCGTTGTCCGCGACGATGTAGAGGAGGAAGAGGGCGAAGAGGAGGCGGAGCACGCCCGTGTCGAGGAGGTTGGAGAGGAGCACGCCCGCGACGATCGCGATGAGCGTGGGCCAGAGCATGCGCATGAAGATGTCGCGCCGGATGGTGCCCGCGCGGTGGTGGCGGAGCGATGCGGGGATGGCGACCGCGACGTTGACGATCATCGCGGCGGCCTGGTAGAGGTGCTGGGAGTCGAAGGGGCGGTTGGCGAAGAGGATCGCCATGCCGGGGATCATGATGACCGATCCGCCAATGCCCAGCATGCCGCCCAGGACGCCCGCGCCGAGTCCGATGACGATGAGGATCGCGATATCGAGGGTGGAGATATCCACCTGCGCGATGGTAACGAGTCGGGACGCCTGTCAGCCGTCGTAGGGGTTGGTCGGCGTGGGCTGGGACTCGTTGTGATAGGGGAACTGCTCGTCGGTGGGGACGGCGCGGAGGCCGCCTTCGCCGTAGGACTCGAAGAAGAGTCCATCTGCATCGCCCGTGATGCGGAGTCGGTAGGGCGGGGGGCCTTCGAGTTCGAGCCAGTAGGAGGTGCGCTCGGGGTTGTGCTGGGTTGGCCTGACGTTGGGGCCCGGCGCCTCGCCCGGCGCAGGCTGGATGCGGACGCGGACGATGGAGTCGGCGGTGCTCGCGTCGAAGCCGTCGTGGCCGACTCGGCGTGTGTCCTTGTGGCCCGGCTCGATCAGGAAGTTGTGGTCCGAGTCGGACCGCCACCCGGACGCCCCTGTCGCAGACCGTGAGTCGACCTCGCCCACCCAGTAGGTGATGCGGAGGTCGGTGGTCGATTGGTTGTCGAGGGCGACGGTCGGCCCCGCGAGGAGAGCGCCCGCGGCGAACCCAGACCCGCCTGCTGCGGCCATGCCCGCCCAACCGCCAATGCAGCCCTGAGCGACGGCGAGGGTCGCGAGGACAAGGGCGGACAGCGCGGCACGGGCGAGGTTGCGTGGGCTCATGGCTCGTCGTTGTCCTTGAGTTCGATCTCGTCGATGGTGGTCCGGCGCAGGACGACCTTCTTTCCGTCGGGCGTCGTACGCTCGTCGCGCTCGACCGTTCGCCCGACCTCCCTCCGATCGGGGGATGGGTCGGCCTTGACGCCTCGCCAGATGTGGCCCACAAACTCGCCCAAGGAGCGTGCGAGGGACTTGTCCGGGTTGCGATCGCCCATGGGTGAAGTCTAGTCGGCGAAACGGGGCGGGCGGGGTGCGGAAGAACCTGGGGAGGAGGCTTGGCCATGTCATCGATGAGCGTCATCGGGAGCGGCGAGAGCGGGCCCTCGTTCCGCGAGGTCCAGAGCGGGAAACCCTGGTGGGTCATGGTGCTGGTGCTCGGGTTGGCGGCGCTGGCGTGGTGGGCGATGGTGCAGCAGGTCCTGCTCGGCGTGCCCTTTGTGAGCCGCCCGGCACCAGACGGTGCGGTGCTGGCGCTGTGGGCGGGGATGGGCATCGGGCTGCCGGCGCTGCTCGTCTCTCTGCGATTGGTTGTCGAGGTGGACGGGGAAGGCGTGAGGTGGAAGCTCTGGCCGCTGGCACGCGGGCGGGTCTCGGGCGAGCGGATCGTGTCGGCGCGGGCGGTGTCGTACCGCCCGATCCGCGACTACGGCGGGTGGGGCTACCGGTGGGTCCCGGGTCGCGCAGTAGCGATCAACCTGAGCGGCACGGAGGGCGTGCGCGTTGAGTTGAACAACGGCAGGCACGTGCTGCTCGGCTCTGAGCGTGGTGAGGAGCTAGCGCGGGCGGTCAGCGCGATCGCCCGAGCGCCTGGGGTGTCCTAGCACCGTGTTGGGCGGACGCGACCCGGGCTAGAAGCCCGGCTAGGCTCCCGCCCATGGGCTGGGTGATGGACATCGGAATCCTGGTTGGAGGCGTGATCGCGCTGCTCGCGGGTGGTGAGGTGCTCGTACGCGGGGCCGTGGCGCTCGCGTTGAGGCTCGGGGTGCCCGCGATCGTGGTCGGCCTGACGGTGGTCGCGTTCGGGACCTCCGCCCCTGAGCTCGCGCTGAACGTGACGGCGGCGATCAAGGGCGCGACGGCGCTGGCGTTTGGCAACGTGATCGGGTCGAACATCGCGAACATCGGGCTCATCCTCGGGCTCGCGGCCCTCTGGCGGCCCTTGCGAGTGAACGCGGGGGTGATCCGGCGCGAGCTGCCCTTCCTGATGGTCCTGTCGACGGCCGCGTTGGTGATGGCGCTGGCGGCGCCCGGCGCGCCGATGAGCGGGGCGTCGTGGGAAGTGGTCGAGCAGGCGGTGGGCGAGTTGTGGTCGCCGGGCTTTGGGCGTGGCGATGGCGTGGTGCTGCTGCTCATGTTCGTGCTGTTCTCGTGGTTGACGGTGATGCCCGAGCGCGCGCGGCGCAAGAACGGCCGGGGTGACGACGACCCATTCCGGGGCGAGGTCGAGGAGCTGAGCGAGGGAGGTCGGGGCCGCCCCGCGTGGCAGGCGGGCGTGATGATCGGGGGCGGGCTGGTGTCGCTATGCGCGGGCGGTTGGCTCGCGGAGCGGGGTGCCACGGGGCTCGCGGAGGCGATGGGGCTTGGGGACGAGATCATCGGGCTCACCGTGGTCGCGATCGCGACAAGCCTGCCCGAGCTTGCAACGAGCATCGCGGCGGTGCGTCAGAATCAGGTCGACATAGCGGTTGGCAACGTGGTGGGGTCGAACATCTTCAACCTCGCGCTCGTGCTCGGCGTGACGGCGCTGGTGTCGCCCGTTGGCGTGCCCGCGGGTGGGCTTGTGGCGCTGGGGTTCATGGCGCTGTTGACGTTCGCCTTGATCCCCGTGAGCCTGACGCGCGGCCGGCATATCAGCAGGCTCGAGGGTGGTGCGCTGCTCCTGACCTATCTCGCGTTCCTCGCGGTCCAGGTCGCAACCGCCCTCCGTGCTTCGGGCGCGCAGGGCGTGGGCGCGGGGTAGGATCAGACGCGTGACGCCCGAGGGACCCAAGCAACCAGAGATCGACGAGGGCGGCGTGGCGAGCGTGGATGTGCTCGCATCATCGACCGGCCCCGATGAGCGGGTCGAGGTCCTGCTCGACGCGGACGCCTCAGCGGAGGAGCTCGTCCCGCACGTCGTGGAGCAGGACGCGGCCGACGCGGCGGACACGCTCGAGCGGCTTGAGAGCGAGCGGTCTGCGGAGGTCCTGCACCAGATGGACAACGCGACCGCCGCGGAGGCGCTCGCGTACATGGAGCCCGCGCTGGGGGCTTCTGTGCTGCTCGACCTGATGGACCGCGGCGAGGTGGACGAGGCGGCGGAACTGATCGGGATGATCAGCCCGGACGACGCGGCGGACCTGTTCCAGGCGCTGCCCCGCGCCACCGCGAGCGACCTGCTCAAACGGGTGCACCCGAAGCAGGCCGCGCAGATCGGGAAGCTCGCGCTGTACGACCCCGAGACCGCGGGCGGGACCATGACCACCGACATCATGGTGGTCCGCTCGCGCATGACGATCGGGGAGGCGATCGACTCGATCAAGAAGCATCACATGCGCGAGGTGCAGTCGACGGTGTTCGTGGTGGACGACTCGCGGGCGCTGGTGGGCGAGATCTCGCTCCACGCGTTGCTCGTGACCGACGATGCGGAGCCCGTGGAGCCCCACATCGAGACCGACCTCGACGTGGTGACGCCCGAGGTGGACCGCGAGGAAGTGGCCCGCATCTTCGAGCGGTACGACTACATCAACCTGCCGGTCGTCGATTCGAACCGGCGGTTGCTGGGCATGGTCACGATCGACGACGTGGTGGACATCATCGAGGCCGAGGCGACGGAGGATGCGCTGAAGCAGGTCGGTGCGGGCACGGGCGAGGCGGTGTACTCGGGGGTTGGGACGAAGCTGCGCGGGCGTGGGCCCTGGCTCCTCCTGAACCTCGTGACCGCGGGCACCGCGTCGAGCATCCTGCTGGCGTTCCAGGGGCTGATCGCGGAGTTCGCGGTGGCGGCGGTGCTCTTCCCGATCATCGCGAACCAGTCGGGCAACGCGGGCTTCCAGAGCCTCGCGGTGACGCTCCGCGGGCTGGTGCTTGGGGAGATCCACCCCGAGCGGGTCCGCCCGCTCATCCAGCGCGAGGTGGTCTTCGGGCTCATCGCGGGCCTTGTCGTGGGCGTGGTGATGGCGCTGGCGGCCATGGTGCTCGGCGAGATCGGGCGGGCGACGTCGAGCGCGGTGCTCGCGGAGTTCACCTGGCGGATCGGGGTGGTGGCCGGGGTGGCGATGGCCGGGGCCCTGACCGCGAGTTGCCTGATCGGGACCCTGATCCCGCTCGCCATGAAGCGGATCGGGGCCGACCCCGCGACGGCGTCCTCGATCTTCCTGACGATGCTGACGGACATGACCAGCTTTGGGACGTTCCTGGGGCTCATGCTGCTCCTGCACGGTTGGGTGGCGGGCGGGGTGCCCGTGGGGTGACGGAGGGGGCGAAATGGGGGATCGGCGGGAGCCGGGGTCGGCCCTGACGCGAACGGGATGGGAGCCGGGCGGTTGACTCGGGCACACGGACCCGCGACACTCCCCGACGCTCGACGCCCTGATGGTGGGTATTCGGGGCTCGCTTGTTTGGATGGTGTTTGAGTGTGTGCGGGTGGTCCCGCTCCTCTGCCCATCGATCCGGAATCGGAGGCTTCGCCGATGGCTTCTCGCACCAGCGCCAGCACGGGAATGATCGTCTCAGTGTCGATCTTCGGTCTGCTGTTTGTCGTGTTCTTCGTGCTGTTCATCATCTCGTTCGCGAACGCGCAGAAGCTGCGTGGCGAGCTCGATACGGCGCAGGACGTCGCGGAGCAGGCGGTGCTCGTGAACTTCGAGCGTTACGACCAGTTGAAGGGTGAGGCGGGTTCGAGCCAGGGGGTCGTCGACTACCTGCTCGCCCGCGAGGAGACCGCGGCGCAGATCATGGCGGGGTCGAGCGAGAAGTCGCTCCCCGCGGCGCAGGCGAAGCTCAAGGCCCAGATGGTCTTCGAGGGGGGCGAGAGCCCCTCGGCGCTCTCGCACATCCGCAAGCTCAACGACGCGATCGCGGCACGCGAGTCGCGCATCGCGAGCCTGCAGGCGGACGCGGCGAGCGCCGCGAAGGCCCGCGACGCCGCGCTCGAAGAGCGTGATGAGATCCGCCGGCAGTACCAGCTCGCCGAAGAGGCGAGCCGGTCGGAGGTGACGGAGTACGGCGACAGTGTGAACGATCAGGTCGCGGAGCTCAGGTCGGCCCGCGACAACATCGATACGCGCCTGGGCGAGATCCGCGACGAATACGAATCGGTGATCGGGTCGCTCGAGGACGAGAAGCGCAGCCTGGAGCAGGAGATGCTCGTGCTGCAGGCACTGCTCGAGGAGGCGCAGAACAAGGGCAAGGGCAACCGCCCCGAGCCGCGCTTCGAGGGGGCACTGGTCGATGGGCTCATCGCGGGCGTGGACGCCCCGACGAGCCAGGCGTTCATCAACCTGGGCAGCAGGGACCGCCTCGTCAACGGCATGACCTTTGAGGTCTACTCGGACGGCTCGGCGATCCGCCCGGACGCGGAGGGCAACTACCCGCCCGGCAAGGCGACCATCGAGGTGATCCGGATCGGCGAGGGCTCATCGCCCTGCAGGATCCTCCGCGAGAACCGCGGCTCGCCCATCGTCGCGGGCGATGTGATCGCGAACGCGGTCTACGACCCCAACAAGACGTACCACTTCACGGTGTTCGGCAACTTTGACAGCAACGACGACGGTTTCTACACCAGCGCCGAAGCCGACGACGTCAAGGGCATCATCACCGAGTGGGGCGGCCTCATCACCGAAGAGGTCACGGGCGACACGGACTTCATCGTGCTCGGCGCCCGCCCCGTCCCGCCGCCCCAGCCCCGCGCCGACGACCCGATCGAGGTCATCCTGCGGTACCAGGAGCTTGCGCAGCGTGCCGCGGAGTACGACCGGGTGTTCAACCTCGCCCAGCGGACGAGCATCCCGATCCTGAACGAGAACCGCCTGTACACGCTCACGGGCCTGTACGCGCGTCGTTGACGGAGCCCAGGCCCTGTCGCCAAGCCCGAACAACAGTGGCGCCGGCGCGGTTCGTCGTCGGCGCAAGAAGCGGAAGCTTCCCAAGGTCCTCCACGCGCCGATCTACCAGGGCGTGCGGGCCGCGACCGGGGTGTTCCATGTGCTCGGCCCCGACGCCTCGACGCGGGCGATGCGCCGGCTCGCGACGTCGTTCGCGATGCTGCCCGCCAACCGGAAGCGCCTCGACCGCGCTCGCTCGAACATCGCGTGGAGCTTCCCCGAGTTCAGCCCCGAGGAGGTCGATCGGTATGCCGTCGAGTCGTACCGCCACCTGTTCTGTCTCGCGTCGGAGATCACGCTCGCGCCGCGCCTCGTGACGACGACAACGTACGACTCGCTCATCGAGTTTGGCGATGTGGCGCCCGCGCTGCGCGAGGCGGTGGCCGACCGCCCCGTCCTGCTCGTCACGGGGCATTGCGGGAACTGGGAGGTGCTCGGCTACGCGGTGGCGATGCTCGGGCTGCCCATGCACGCGCTGTACCGCCCGCTCGACATGGCGCCCCTCGACCGATGGGTGAGGCGGACGCGTGAGCGGCGCGGGCTTCGCCTCGTGGACAAGTTCGGCGCCGCGCAGAAGCTGCCCTCGCTGGTGGCGAGCCACAAGCTCGTCGCGTTCATCGCGGACCAGAACGCGGGCGACCGGGGGCTGTTCGTGCCCTTCTTCGACCGCCTGGCCTCGGCGTACAAGACGATCGGCGTCCTCGCGCTGCGGTACAACGCATCGGTGGTGTGCGGGCAGGCCCTGCGGGTCGATCGCGAGCCCGCTGACACCCGCCCCGGGCATGCGCACGCCCCGCGGTACCGGGTCGACGTGGTCGACGCGATCGGGCCCGACGATTGGAAGGACCAGCCGGACCCGCTGTTCTACATCACCGCGCGGTACCGGCGGGCGATCGAGACCATGGTGCGACGGGCGCCCGAGCAGTACCTGTGGATGCATAGGTATTGGAAAAGCCGCCCCCGGCACGAACGGGAGGGCGAGGCGTTTCCGGACCGTCTACGCGACAAGCTCGCGGCCCTTCCGTGGATGGAAGACGACGCCCTGGAGCGTCTGATCGAACGATCCGAGCGCGACGCCCGGGAAAACTCACGTGTGGGGGCGGGGAGTGTTTGAAACCGGGGCGTGTTGCCCTGATACTTGAACGCACGCTGCCGCGAGGGACTCTGATCCCAGATTGGAACGGCTTGTCACGATCCCGCCAAATCCTGCTCGTCAACCTGCTCGAGGATGATGGTCCGTCTGAGGCGGGCTCGCCTTCGGTGCTGAACGCCGTGTCGCTGGGGCGCTCGTCGGAGGTGGTCTCGCTCATGGCGCAGTTCAACACCTCGCCCGATGGCGCCCCCGAGACGCCCGGCGTGCTGTACGGGCCCGGCATCATCGCTCAGCTCCCCATGGTCGGCCCCGATGACCCTGTGAACCAGGTGGTGGTGACGCTCGCGGACGAGGACATCGCGTGGCCCGTCCTGATCCGGGTGTGCAAGGCGCTGGGGTGGAAGATGATGGACCCCGACACGGGTCGGACGTTCGGTTGAGACGGGACATCCGACAGGGTGGCCCGTGCGAAGAGAAGCTGTGATGCGGACACGCTCTGACGCCAAGCCTGCCATCTCGTCGGGGCTCTCGGCGAACATCGACGCGGCGCTGGCAGCCGAGGCGGCGGCGGAGGACGCGGGCGCAGGGCTCGACGGGCGCGCGGTCGACCTGGTCATGGCGTTCGTCTCGGGCGAGCACACCGAGCACGCGGGGTCGGTCGCGGAGGCGATCCGATCGACGCTCGACCCGGGCGTGCTCGTCGGGGTGAGCGGGGCGGGCGTGGTCGGGCCCGAGGAGGAACTCGAGGGCAAGGCGGGCGTGTCGATCCTCGCGGCGTCGCTGCCGGGCGTCGGGCTCGAGCCCTTCCGCTACCGCGACCTTCCCCACGTCCCCGACCGGGGCGCGACCAAGGAAGACCTTCAGGCATTCGCGGATGCGATCGGCGCGAAGGACGACCTGCGCGCGGTGCTGTTCATTGCCGACCCGTTCAGTGTGCCCATCGCGACGGTGATCAACGCGGTGAACGCCCTGCCCGGCGCGATCGACTCGATCCCCTACGCGCCGATCATGGGCGGCATGGCGTCGGGGGGCAAGGGGCCAGGCGACAACGCGCTCATCCTGGACCACAAGGCGTTCCGCTCGGGCGGCGTCGGGCTCACGATCTCGGGTGACATCAACGTGGACATGTTCGTGAGCCAGGGGTGCAGGCCCGTGGGCGCGCCACTCGTGGTGACCGAGGCGAAGCGCAACATCATCCGTGGGCTCGCGGGGCGGCCGGCGTTCACGGTGCTGCGCGAGCTTGTGGCGTCGCTGCCCGACGACGACCGCACGCTGTTGTCGGGCGGGATGTTCGTCGGGCGTGTGATCAACGAGTACCGCGACCGCTTCGGGCGGGGCGACTTCCTGGTGCGCGGCGTGATCGGGGTCGATCAGGCATCGGGCGCGATCGCGGTGAGCGATCGGGTGCGCGTCGGGCAGACCATCCAGTTCCACCTGCGCGACGCATCGACCGCCACGGAAGACCTGAAGCTGCTGCTTACGGCCCAGGAGCTGCAAGGGCCTGCGCTCGGCGCGGTGCTGTTCACCGATAGCGCGCGCGGGGCCAAGCTCTTCGGCCGCCCCAACCACGATGCGGAGCTGATCGCGGAAACGCTCGCGCCTGGCGGTGGGACGCTGCCCGTCGCGGGCGTGTACGCCGCGGGTGAGATCGGGCCCATCGGGGACCAGTCCTTCATCCATGCGCATACCGCCTGCGCAGCGGTCTTCCGGGCGCGGCGCTAGCCCACCCGCAGCCCGGCCGCACCCCCAACAACCGGATGAGGCCCCGCAGCTGCGCACCCCGTGCGCAATCTGCAACGTACTGCACGCCAGTTCCAACCCCGGTGCTTGCCCCCGCCCATCGCCATGCCATCCTTCGATGCAATCAACGACCCCCGCCCCCGTTCACCCCTCGACTTCCACCGGAGGGAACATCATGCCGCTACCGCTCTCGCTCCTCGCTGTCACCGCACTCACGCTGACCGGCGCCGCCCCAGAGGGAGGCTCTCTCCCGCCCCCCCCACCCCCCGGCGGCAGCGTCCAGACCATCACCTATGCCGAAGTCGGGGGCACGCCACTCGAACTCGACCTCTACCTGCCCGCGCCGGGCGGCGACCCGGCCCCGCTCATTATCTGGGTGCACGGCGGCGGTTGGTCCGGCGGCTCCAAGTTCCCCGCGCCCTATTACCTCACCTCCCTCACGAGCGATGGCTTCGCGGTCGCCAGCATCGACTACCGTCTCACAAGCCAGGCCGGGGGGTACGGCGCCGAGCCCGTCACGTTCCCAGCACAGATCCACGACGTGAAGGGAGCCGTGCGCTTCCTCCGCGCCCACGCGACCGACTACAACCTCGACCCAGAGCGCTTCGCCGCCGCGGGCTCATCGGCCGGAGGACACCTCGTCGCGCTGCTCGGCACGAGCGGCGACGTGCCGCAGCTCGAGGGCGTCGTCGGCGGCAACCTCGACCAGTCGAGCCGCGTCCAGGCCGTGTTCGACCTCTACGGACCGACCGACCTCCTCGACATGAACGACATGGTAACCACACCACCCGGCAGCATGATCGACCACGACGCATTCAACTCACCCGAGTCGCGCTTGCTCGGCTGGAGCGCGCCGGGCCAGGGCATCGGCGACATCAAGGCCAACATCGACAATCCCAACGCCCCCTACCCCGCGCTCGTCGCGCTCGCCGCCGACGCCAACCCCATCACCCATGTCACACCGGACGACCCACCGATCATCATTGCGCACGGCACATGGGACGCCTCCGTCCCCTTTGGCCAGTCGAGCGCCCTCCAGGCCGCGCTCCTCACAACCAGCGTCGAGCACGAGTTCATCGCCGTCCACCAGGCTGGCCACGGCAACTTCCCCGGCGCCGTCACCCAGGCGGGTGTTGCCTTCTTAAAGGAACACCTCGCTGGCGCACCACCACCATGCGACGGCGACGCCAACGGAGACGGCGTCGTTGACTCGAGCGATCTAAACGACGTGCTGGGTGAGTTCGGGCAATCGTGCGACGAGTAGCCCGCCCCATCCTCAGACGTCCAGTTGCTTGACCTCGAGCGCGTGCTGTTCGATGTAGTTCCGCCGGTTCTCGACGTTCTCGCCCATCAGAATGGTGAAGAGCTCGTCGGCAGCCGAGGCGTCGTCCCACGCAACGCGGAGGAGGGTCCGCTTGTCGGGGTCCATGGTGGTTTCCCAGAGTTGCTCGGGGTCCATTTCACCCAAGCCCTTGAAGCGTTTGACTTCCATGCCGCGTCGGCCCACGTCGAAGAGGGACTGGAGGATGTGGGGGACGCCCGCGGCGGGGACGAGCTTGCCCTCGGGGGTCTCGATCACGTCGTCGGCGTCGGACTCTGCGCCCGCGGTCTCGGCGCCCGCTTCGCCGTCGGTGGCGTTCTTGCGTGCGCGGCCCTTGTGGGGCGTGACCCATGCGTACTTGGTGGGCAGGCGCTCGCCGGTCACGGCTTCTTCGGTGGTGAGGCCGTAGTCGTCGATGTCGATGCCGAGCGCGGCGAGGCGTTCGAAGACGATGGCGAGCTCCTTGTTCTCATGGAGTTCGCGGACGACGGCGATGGACGCGGCGCCGAGGCCCCCCCCGCTGCCGTTGCGCTGTGACCGCGACGCGACGGCGTCAGGGTCGGCATCGCCATCGACGGCTTGTTCCGCGATGTCGGGGCGGTGGAGGTCGTGCTCCTTGAGGATCTGCTCGACCTGCTCTTCGCTCCACGCCGGGGCTTCGCCGCCGAGCCAGGTGATGCGGTAGGCGGGGAGACGGCCTTGGTTGTCGGGGTCGTCATCGCGCGAGGCGAGGAGATCGAGGAAGCGCACGCCGCGACGTTCGACGACCTCAGCGAGTTCTGCGAGGCGGCGCAGCAGCTTGACGGCGGTGACGAGTTCATCGCCCTCGATAGTGCGCAGGACGGTTGGGTCGACGCCCGGTTTGATGTCGTTGATGTCGCGTATGAGAAGGGATGCGCCGTCGAGGCCCAGCTCGACGAGGACATCGGTCATCTCGCGCTCGTTGAGGACGTACTGCTCCTTCTTGCCTCGGGCGATGAGGTAGAGGGGTGGTTGGGCAATGTAGATGCGGCCGCGCCTGACGAGCTCGGGCATCTGGCGGAAGAAGAAGGTGAGGAGGAGGGTGCGGATGTGCGAGCCGTCGACATCGGCGTCGGTCATGATGATGACGCGCCCGTAGCGGAGCTTGGCGATGTCGAAGTCGGGGCCGATGCCGCACTTGAGCGCGCTGATGAGCGTGCGGATTTCCTCGAAGGCGAGGATCTTGTCGAGGCGTGCCTTTTCCACGTTGAGCAGCTTGCCGCGGAGCGGGAGGATGGCTTGGGTCTCGACGTCGCGGCCCTGGGTTGCCGAGCCGCCGGCGGAGTCACCCTCGACGATGAACATCTCGGAGCGGCCGACGTCCTTGGTGGTGCAGTCACGCAGCTTGTGCGGCATGGAGCCCGATTCGAGTGCGCTCTTGCGGCGCGTGAGGTCGCGGGCCTTGCGCGCGGCTTCGCGAGCCTGGGCGGCGAGCAGGCCCTTCTGGCACACCTTCTTGGCCTCGCCCGGGTTTTCTGCGAGCCACTCGTTCAGTTTCTCGCTCACGATGGATGAGACGAAGCCCTCGACCTCGGTGTTGCGCAGCTTGCCCTTGGTCTGGCCCTCGAACTGCGGCTCGGGGAGCTTGACGGAGATGACCGCCGAGAGGCCCTCGCGCCAGTCGTCGCCCGAGGGTGTCGGGTCCTTCTCTTTGAGGAGGTTGGCCTGCTTGGCGTAGCTGTTGAAGGCGCGGGTGAGGGCGGTCTTGAAGCCCGAGAGGTGGGTGCCGCCATCGACGGTGCGGATGTTGTTCGCGAAGGTGAGGGTGATCTCGTTGTACGAGTCGGAGTACTGCATCGCAACCTCGACCGCGAAGCCGCCATCGGGGCTCTCGCCCGCGAGCGAGACAACGTCGTGCAGCGTGCCCTTGGCCTTGTTGATGTGCTCGACGTACTCGGCGATGCCGTTGTCGAAGCGCCAGGTGTCGTCCTTGATCTGGCCATCGGCGCCGACGCGCTCGTCGACGAGGCGGATGGTGACGCCCGGGTTGAGATAGGCGAGTTCGCGCAGGCGGTGGGCGAGCAGGTCGTGGTGGAACTCGGTGTCGGGGAAGATCTGAGGGTCGGGCGCGAAGGTGACCTTGGTGCCCGTCTTGTGGTCGCCATCCGTGTCGATCTCGCCGATCACGTGGAGCGGCTCTGCGGTGGCGCCGCGCTCGAAGCGGATCTTGTGGATCTTGCCGCCGCGGTAGACCTCGACGGTGAGCCACTCGGAGAGGGCGTTGACGCACGAGATGCCCACGCCGTGCAGGCCGCCCGAGACCTTGTACGCCGAGCCCTCTTCGCCGAACTTGCCGCCGGCGTGGAGGACGGTCATGACCAACTCGACGGCGGGCTTGCCGTCGTAGGCGGGGTTCGGGTGGCTCTTGGGGTCGATGGGGATGCCCGAGCCGTCGTCGGTGACGGCGAGGGAGCCATCGGCGAGGACGCGTACGACGACGGTGGTGGCGCGCCCGGCCATGGCCTCGTCGATCGAGTTATCGACGGCTTCCCAGACCAGGTGGTGCAGGCCCGCGATGCCCGTGTCCCCGATGTACATGCCGGGGCGTTTGCGGACGGCCTCGAGGCCCTCGAGGATCTTGATCTGGTCGGCGCCGTAGTCGCCCTTCTTGGGCGCGGAGGGGGTGGTAGCGGCGGTCTTGTCGGTGCTCATGGTGGGTGGTCGCCCGACGGTGGAACCAGCGCTGCGGGTGGCGAGGCAACGACCCCGCCCGACCGCGCCGGCGGGCTATCTCTATTATAGTCCTCTGGCGCGGTTCTGTCTGCGATTGAAGCCTGTCAGGGGGGATTTAGGCCTCGGCGAGCCGGGAGGGTGAGCGACCGGCTTTCCGGGCTGACAGGCGGCAATTGGACCCCCAAGAGGCCGGGCCCGAAGGAGCCCGTCGACGACGCTGTGGGCTCGCAGACGAGGGGCCCATCGGGCGGAGTCGAGGCTTGCTCCGCTCGCCCTTCTCGACCCCTCTGCTCGCACGCTCCGATCACTCCACGATCAACACCTGGCTCTTGTCGGGCATGAGCATCTCGTAGATGACTTCGACGTGCTGGGGGAGGCAGCGGACGCACCCCATGGAGCGCTGCTTGCCGATGGAGTCGGGCTCGATGGTGCCGTGGATGCCGTAGCCCGTCTTGATCTCTGTGTTGGCGTCGGTGCCCGTGAGCCCGATCCAGCGCTCGCCGATGGGGTTCTCGGGGTCGTCCGCGGCGAACGGCTCGCCCGTGCGCGGGTTGACCCAGCGGGGGTTGATGAGCTTGGAGTCGGTCTTCACGATCCAGCTGCCGACGGGTGTCAGATCGAACTCGCCGAGCCCGACGGGGAACGACCTGATGTAGAGGCGGTTGCCATCGGTGTCGGTCTTGTCGGCGTAGAGGTCGAGGCGGTAGTCGGTCTTGGTGACAACCGCGTGGAACGGCCCCTGGACGATCTTGATCTGCTGGTCCACGCGGATGCGCCGCGGGTCGGCGATCTTGTTGATGCGCGCGAGGAGGAGCCACTCGATCGCGAGGTCCTGCTGGGCTGCGATCTTCGAGAGTGAATCGCCGCTCTTGATGGTGTACGCCCGCGCGATGGGGTCGCCATCTGCGACAAGCGGTGAGAAGAAAAGCGTCTGGTTGATGGTCGAGAGGCGGTCGCGGAGTTGGGCCCGCTGCGCGGCGGAGGCGCGCCCGTCGTGGAGCACGCGGTTGAACATGTCGCGCGCCTCGAGCAGGGCGTTGCGTTCAACCGACGCCTCGCCTTGGGCGATGAGCTTGTCGAGGTACGCGCTGCCCGTACCGCGAGCCGATGAGTTGGTTGCTGCCGGAGGCGGTGGGGTCTCCTTGGGACCCGGGTCGGTGGTTGTGGCGGGCTGCTCGTTGGCCGGGTTGGCGTTGGCGTGGGCCGGGGGATTGGGGGCGGGGGTTGTCTTCGGGGTTTGCGGCTCGGTGCGGTTCGTGGCGGGCTTGCTCGTATCCCTGCCCTGCGTGCCGTTGACGATCGGGAGGGGGCGCTCGCCGCCCGCGTTGGCGTTGGCGAGGGGTGTGTCATTGCCCGGCGCGTCGTCGGCCCCGCCACCTGAGCCATCGCCCGCCCCGCCCCACGGCCCCCAGACGACAACGCCCACCACGACCACGCCGAGGATGACCAGCCCCGCGATGCGACGCCCCCACGATGGCTTGCGGCGCGGGGAGTAGCGCATACGTCGGGCGGATTGGGGGCGCGCTGCCTGGGAAGGTAGGGCCATGGGATTGCTCCTCCCCGCGTGGGGAATCTGGCTCGATCGCTGGTGGCGTCGTGCGCTAGGTGGGCGAATCACGCATGATAGGGCCGAGCTCGCAGACGACCTGATGCATGCGCACATCATGCTTATCGACGGGAACCCGCTCCACGACTTGAGCCGCGAAGCAGACGCCTAGGCGTCGGGTGGAGGTGGGGAGTTGGGCAAGGAAGCGGTCGTAGAACCCGCCGCCCCGCCCGAGGCGCCCGCCGGCATTGTCGAACGCCAGCGCCGGGACGATCACCGCGTCGAGGCGGTCGGGCGGGATGACTGGAGCGGGGAGGGGCTCCGGGACGCCGTGGTGGCGACGCTCGACCGCGGGCGGCCACGTATCGATCGGGACGGCGTCCATCGTGCGGGCGTCCCAATCGAGGCGCGGCGCCGCGACCTCGACGCCCCGCGCCATGAGGGCCCGCGCCGCGTCCGCGAGGTCGACCTCGGTCGGCAGAGGGAGGTAGACCAGGACGCGGGCGTGTGCAGCGAGGGTGGCGAGCAAGGCGTCTGAGATAGCGCGGGACGCCGCTGAGCGGTCTGCGTCGCTCAGGGCCGCGAGGCGCTCGCGGGCGATTCGGCGGAGCGTCGGCTTGTCGGGGGTTGGTTCGGGCATGGGGTTGGGGCCAGACCTGATGGTTCGCTGACTCTACCCTCTCGGCGTGAGCGTGCCCCTGTTCCACATCGTCCTGCACGAGCCCGAAATCCCGAACAACACGGGCAACATCGGGCGGACCGCGATCGCGACCGGGTGTGCGCTGCACCTGATCCACCCGCTGGCGTTCGACACCTCGGTGAAGGCGCTGCGCCGTGCCGGGCTCGACTACTGGCCCCGCCTGGGTGCGCACGAGCACGAGTCGTGGGAGGCGTATCTGAGCACCGCGGCTCCCGAGCGGCTCTGGCTCTTCACGACCAAGTGCGCCCGCCCCGTGTGGGATGCGGACCTGTGCCGGGGCGACCACCTCGTGTTCGGCAAGGAGACCGCGGGGCTGCCCGATGCGCTGCTCGAGCGCTACGAAGATCGCCTCGTGACCTTCCCCATGGGCGAAGGGGAGCGCTCGCTCAACCTCGCGACCGCGGTGTGTGCTGGGGTGTACGAGGGGATGAGGCAATGCGTGGCGCGCGGGGAGGCGTCGGTCGCGGACGGGCGGCTGCGGGCAGATTGAGGCACCGACCCGTGGACGGGTCAGTGGCACGAGTCAGCGGCGCTTGAATTTGAGTTGGACCTTGGTCTGCCACTGCGCGGCATCGTCGGCGACCTGGACGGTGGCGGTCATCGCGCTGCCCGCATCGTCGCGCTCGTAGATCACTTGGACGTGGTCGCTCGACCACACGAGCCTGCCCGGCTTGGCCTCGTTGAGCGCGAGGCGCATAGGCCCGTCGGCTTCGCTCGCCCACGGGACGAGCCCCGCGGAGAAGTGGCGCAGGAGCATCTCGAAGCGGGGCGAACCATCGGGCGCGGTGGATCGCTCGATCGAGATCAGTTCGTACAGCGTGACCTCGCCGTTCGTGACGTGTCGGAGTGTGCCCGACATGCAGTTGCCCGATGGGCGGAGCCAGACCTCGTCCCACGTACCGTCGTCGTCGGTGGCGTGCCACGAGCCCGCGATCCACGCGATGTCGCCAAAGGTGGCCTCCGGGCCTCGGATCTGGTCGTCGTCGCTCCCGCTTGACGCGAGGGCCTGTTCGAGGCGGGAACGCATCGCGTCGACACCCGTGCCCTCCCGCTCGGCCGCGTCGAGCATGGCACGGTGGGCGGGGCGTGCGGCGTTTGCGTCGAGGGCCGTGCCCACGAGGGCGAGTCGCATCGGTGCATCGTCGAAGCGCCTGAGCGCGATCGCCGCGACCTCGTGCGCAGGCTCGTCGCGCTGGGCGGCGAGGGCGCTGGCGTAATAGGCCGCGAGCTGCGTGCGGAGCTCATCGGAGCGGGAGCGCAGGTACTCAGCGCGGATCTCCTTCGGGATGTCGCCCGCGGAGCGCATGGTGAAGTCGAAGCGCTCGACCGCGGCTCGCGCCGCCTGAGCAGGGTCGGGCAGCATACGCCCGAGGTCGGCCCATCGACCCTCGGCGAGGAGGAGGGGTTCCAGGTCGCCGGCGATCTTCTCGATCGCCTTCTGGTTGCGCGGGTCGTCCTTCGCGCCGTCGTACCACGCGAGCGTGCGCGCCTGCTCGCCCAGCATCTCGTTGAGGGCGACGAAGTCGACGAGCGTCTCGAGTGTCTTGTCGGCGCCGGTGAGCGTCTGCTCGGTCTCATCGCGGATCTTCGCAAAGCGGTCGCGTGCCGGCGGGTGGGCGCGGATGACCCGCTCGACCTCGCTTGCCATGAAGGAGAGGCGCACGCCGTACATCGCGGGCTTGTGCTCGAGCATGTTCTCCCACAGCCACGCGTACTCCTCCGTGGCGCGGTCGAACTGGCCCTGCTGGAGCAGGTTGCGGGCGAGGTTGTAGCGGGCATCGACGTCGTTGGGGTCCGCCTTCGCGGCGGCCTCGATGCCATCGATGGCGCGCTCGCCCGTGTCGATGCCATCAAGCCACTCGATAAGCTGGTCCGGCTTCTTGAGCCCGATCACGCGGTCGAATTCCTCGCCGTCCACGACGGCGACGATCGTCGGCATGGCGCGGACCTGGTAGTCGATCGCGATGCGCTTCTCGTGATCAACATCGATCTGCACCGCGATCGCGTTGGCCTCGATCCACGCGACGACCTCCGGATCGATCCAGGTCGTCCGGTCCATCTGCTTGCAGGGCATGCACCACTCGGCGGTGAAGTCGACGATGAAGAGCTTGCCCTCGTCGAGCGCGGCCTGGCGGGCCTCGGCGTAGGGGCGGTCGTCGAAGATGGGCGGGGCCGAGGCGAGCGTGACGCCCGACGCGATCAGCGCTGGCAGTATGGAGGCCGCAAGGAGGGTGGGTGTGCGCATGGTTTCTCCTCGTCGGGAGCGTAGGCGCACCCCGTGAACATCGATAGGTCAGGGGCGCATCGGCCAACGGGCCGGTCGGGCGCGTGCAGCCACCATTTAGCCCCGATTGCCCCGCGAATGCGCCCGGTCATGCTCTCGCACCCGCAGGATCGCGGCCCACACGACCGGGTTGGCGACCGTCACGAGCACGAGGCCGATCAGCCCGGCGAGCACACCCGTGCTGGCATCGACGGTGAGCCCGACGATCACCGACACAAGGACCACAACCGCCACGAGCACGCCCATCAGGATCGCCAGCCCCTTGGGCAGCAGCATCCGCGCCGGCGGCTCGCCCTCGGGCGTGTGGCGGAACTCCTCGCGAGCGCTCGGGCTCACCTCGGCGGTCGCCCCGGCCATGGCGTGCTTCGATTCGTCGGCGTCGTGGGGCGTCGGGGTGGTCATCGGTGTCTCCTTCTTGACGACAGGGGCCTTCGCGCCGCACGCCTGCGCGGATGCCTTGGCGACGGCTCACGTGTGACGCGACTGAGCGTAGGGAGGATACCACACTCACAGCGCCCACCCGAGGCGGTGGCCGGCGCGGGGCGCGCTCGCGTATTCGAGATGGACGACCCGCCGCCGTGCCGCCGGGAGGCGCGACCTGGCCGAGCGGTGCAGGAGGAGCGGGCGCATGAGCAGGGCGTCGCCCGCGGCGCATGCGCAGACCACCGGGTCGGTGTCGGCTGCAATGCGGTCGATGCGCCCGTCGTCGAGGAACGCGTGTCGGTGCGAACCGGGCAGCACTTCGAGGGCGCCGTTGTTCGCCGGCGTGTCGTCGAGGTGGATGCGGATGGTCAGCATGCTCTCGAGCACGTGCGCAGGCGGGCGGACGTGGGTGATGCCGTCCTTCACCGACCAAGGGCCAAAGCCCGGCGTGTCGATGCGCTCCGCGACCGCGATGGTGGTGTCCTGGTGCCAGCCGAGGCGCCAGTTCGCATCGGGTGACTTGTCGAAGAGGATGGCGCGGGTGAGGTGGGCGCGTGCGCAGAGCGTCTCGCTCGCGAGGTCGGGGAGGCCCGCGTCATCGAGGACCGGCGCGAGGTCGGGGCAGCGGGTGAGGAGGTTGCGGACGCCGCCTCGGCGTGTGGTGTGGGAAGCGGTATCGAGAGGCGCGATGATGTCAGTGCACGCGGTGAGCGCGGGCGGCGTGAGCACCGCAGGGAGGATTGTGAAGCCGTGGGTGTCGAGGTGAGTCGTTGGCGGTGGGGTGAGGGGGTGAGGCATGGGGGAGGGTATTCGGAGGGAAGGGGCGCTCTCCACGGGTGCGCCGGGCGCCATGGGGAATATCCTCGTTGCCCGTCTCTTCCGGTCTTCGACACGTGGATGGGTGGAGAAGTTCCCTCCGCCCCGTCGGGGCGGCGGGCTTGTTGGGGTGCTGTCCACGGGTTGCGCCGTGCTGCGCACGGCTTCACCCGTGGCAACAATCCGGCGCCCCTTCGGGGCGGGGGAGAACCGTCCTACTGGGCACCGATGGCTTGGCTCACACGGGATAGCGCATTGACGAGCCGTGGATCGGCGTGGCCAGACTTCACCCACAGGTAGGACTGCGCGTCGGGAGGCACCGCAGATCTCAGCGCTTCGAGTTCCGACGTGGCCGCCGCTTCGGCGAGGCCGCCATTGATGAGGGCTTCGAGGTCAAAGAGGCTTTGGATCAGCACGCTGAAGCCCTGGTATCGCTCCGGGCTCCGCCCAGCAAGCCATCGGCCGAGCTCGAACGAGGCCACGATTCGCTTGGCCGCGCCGGTCGCGTCACCGGCCTCCCAAACTCGCACGGCATCGGCGCGGAGCAGGCGGCTGGCGGCGACAACCCGGGTCTCGAAACCGTCGAGGTGGGCATCGGCCATGACCTGCTCATCGGTGTACTCCGGCACCGGCGGTGGCTGGACATCGCCCATCGCTTCGAGCGCTGCGGGCGCGCGCATGAACGTCTCGACCATTTGCTGGCATCAATCAACGCTGCTCTCATCTTCTCAACCGGCGTTGCCCAGTCTTCGACGATGCTCTGCAGACGCGGCAGATACTCCTCTCGGTCGGATACCGCCTCATGCAGACTCAATGGCATCGCTGGGATTGCATCGCGCGCGAAGTCGGCGGATGCGGAGACGCGTGCTGCTTGCTCGGCCTCGGGATCGCGGCAACCGGCCATGATCGCCACACAGGACGCGGTGGACATTGTCATCAGCCAAGCAATGGCTCGCCCTCGCATGGGTCGATCGTACCGTATGACCCCCGCTCCGTTGGGGCGGATGGGTGTAAGAGCGCTCTCCACGGGTTGCGCGGTGCTGCGCACCGCTTCACCCGTGGCAACAGGCCGGCGCCCCTTCGGGGCGGAAGACACTGAAGCTCACGATCGCCGGTTCGCGCCACCGCCGCGCAGCGACGCTTCACCCATTCGCCGCCGCGCCAACACTCACCGTCACCGGCACCAGGCTCGGCCTGACCCGGCTTTCGAACTCGTCCCAGTACTTGTTCATGATGGTCCGGATGGCCCAGTTGTTGCCATCCGCCAGGCCGCAGATCGTTGTGCCGGGCATGGCGCCCATGCCGGTGGCGATTTCGAGGGCGAGGTCGAGGTCCTTGGTGCGGCCGTGGCCGTCTTCGACGCGGCACATGAGCTGGTAGAGCCAGCCCGAGCCCTCGCGGCATGGCGTGCACTGGCCGCAGCTCTCGTGCTTGAAGAAGCGGGCGATGTTGCGGGCGACGCCGACCATGTCGGTGTCTTCATCGAACACGGTGGGGCAGGCGGTGCCGAGGCCCAGGACGTTGTACTGGCCGATGTCGAAGTCCATCTCGGCGTCGTACTCATCGGGGCCGAGGATGCCGGTGCTGACGCCGCCGGCGATCGCGCCCTTGTACTTCTTGCCGCCGCGCATGCCCTGGCAGTGCTGCTCGATGAGGACGCTGAGCGGGATGCCGAGCTCGCACTCGTACACGCCCGGGCGGTTGACGTGGCCGGAGACGCCCATGAGCTTGGTGCCGTAGGAGGGCGCGCCGCCGGTGCGTGACTCGACGCCCTGGGCCTTGAACCACTCGGCGCCCTCTTCCACGATGCTCGGGAGGTGGGCGAGGGTCTCGACGTTGTTGATGATGGTCGGCTTGCCGAACAGGCCCTTGACCGCGGGGAAGGGCGGCTTGACGCGCGGCCACCCGCGCTTGCCCTCGAGCGATTCGAGCAGGGCGGTCTCCTCGCCGCAGATGTAGGCCCCGGCGCCGCGGTGCAGGTAGCACTCGACGGCGAAGGGCTTGCCGGTCTGCGTGTCGGCGCCGTCGAGCAGGCCCTGGGCGCCGAAGATCTTCTTGTCGTAGGCCTCGCGGATCGCCTTCTCGACGACCATGGCCTGGTGGTGGTACTCGCCGCGGATGTAGATGTAGGCCTTGGTGAGTCGGCAGGCGTAGCAGCAGATGGCGATGCCCTCGAGCATCATGTGGGGGTCGAAGTCCATGAGCAGGCGGTCTTTGAAGGTGCCGGGCTCGGACTCGTCTGCGTTGATGGCGAGGTAGCGGTCGCCCGGTTCGTTGATGTCTTCGGGCGCGGGGAGGAAGGACCACTTGAGTCCGGTGGGGAAGCCCGCGCCGCCGCGCCCGCGGAGCTGGGTCTCCTTGACCATGTCGACGAGGTCGGAGGGTGCGAGGCTGATGGCCTTGCGGAGGCCCTCGTAGCCGCCGGTCTGGGTGTAGTCCTCGTAGGAGATGATGCGCCGGTCCTTGGGGTCGCCAAACGGGTGGCACGGGATGCGCTTGGTGAGGACGGGGTGGTTGAACTTGGGTGTGTACTGGACCATGTGCGGGGCGCTTCCTTGGGGCGGGCCCGGCGTGCGGGCGGTCGCCTTGGGGGGGTGGTTGGGTGAGGGTGGGAGTTTAGGCGATGGGGGCGTGGAGCCCAAGCTGACGTGTCCCGGGGAATGCCTGGGTGGGGGTTGGAGGGGACTGGGGGGTTGGGGTAGGTTGGGTGGGCTCAAGGAGACCCCACGATGGACCAGTGGCGCTTTGGATTGCTGTGTGGCTTTGGTGTGTGTGTTGGCGGTGCGCTGGCCGAGTCGCCGACGATGGCCACCTATCAGCGACCACCAGCGACCTCGGTCGTCACATGGTTCGGCGTCGCGGTCGCCTCGACAGAAGAGTTCGCCATCGTCCGGAGCCGCATCGGTACGACCGACAAGACACCGCGGATCGACACGTACCGATGGGTGCCTGATCCACTCTACGGAGGCCTATGGGTAGGCACGGGGACACTGGCGCCTCCCGGGGGCTACTCGCCGACCACGCCCAACGAGTCGCCCTTCCCGCACGGCCTCGCAATCCAAGGCGAAGTGGCTTGCGTGGGAGCGACCTCCGAGGTAACGGAAGCGGGGGCGGACGCGGCCGGCGCGGTGTTCCTGTTTGAGCAGAAAGGCACTATCGACGAGCCGACTTGGCAATACCTACAGACGCTGGCCCCAGACTCACTCACGGCTGGCGATCAGTTCGGGGCCGATGTAGCTGTTGACGGGGCCACGTTGGTCGCCAGCGCGCCATACTCGGACGAGGGCGCGCCGCAGTGCGGCAGGGTCTTTGTATTCGAGCAGGACGCTTTGACCGGCACCTGGAACCAGGCCGCGTCACTTGGCGGCTCGCCCCCGATGCAGAATCAACTGCTAGGCCTCACAAGTGACCTCTCGGGCGATTGGGTTGTAGCGAGCAGCGGCGGAATCGGGAGTGCAACGGTCGTGCTTGCCGATGTATTCCACCGCTCGACCTCGGGCGAGTGGGGCTTCGAACAGGCCATCGAGACGCCGAGCGGGCGGCCGGTGTTCGGCAAGCGGTACGTCGCGATGGAAGGCGAAATGATCGCCGTCGGTGTTTCCACCGTACCCGATCTCTGGATCTACCAGTGGAGCGCGGAGGCGGGCGTCTGGTCGCACACGGGGACGCTCCCCGGCCCGACGGGCAACGGAGGGTGCCGAGCGGTGGAAGTGTCGGGCTCGATGCTGGTCGCAGGCTTCGGTGGTGAGCCGGGATCTGCCGCCGTCTACCGTATGGTCGAGGGTGCGTGGTCGCAGGAGCGAGAGTACACGTCCCCTTCGCTCGTCGAGGGCGACGCGTGGTTCGGGAGGGCGGTCAGCGTAACCGGAGCGGGAGTCTTGATCGGTGCGCCGGCGTTCGACTTTCTAAACCCCGCGTCCGGCACCATGTACTCTGAAGCGTTCGCCCCCGACTGCGACGCCAATGGGCTGACCGACCCCCTACAGACAAGCTGCGTGCAGCCCGACATCTCCGAACTGGTCAACGGGGGGCTCTCGGTGCTGAACTTCACATGGCTGGGTGACGACACGTTTTTCCTGACGCTGAACCGAGTCATTGTTCCCCATGACAACCTAGTACTCGATGCCGTCCGTGTGCAGTATGCTCCCTCGGCGGTACCGGTTGGCGAAAGCTTCACGGTGGTCGTCTACATCGACCCGCCGGATGTTGAGGGGATTGCTGACGCCGTGCTCTTACACGAATCAACCGCTGTCAAGCAGCACGACAGCCCGCGACATCCGGAGTTCGTAGACCTCGCCGACCTGCCGTTCCAAGCTGGCGACGCGCTCCTGATCGGGACGGTAAGCCAAGCGCATGGGCCGCCACCGCACTTGGTCACCGATGGGCTTGTGGGCGATGGAGAGGAGGCAACCGGGTACACCGCCGGAGCGAAGCAAGCGATCAGGACGGGAAGCCTCTCCCTCGCGACCCCAGTACTCGCGCTGGATGCGTGGCATATTGACGCGGTGTTCAATGATGGCTCAGACTGCAACGACAACGGTATCCCCGACCACTGCGACATCGAATCGGGTTTCTCACTCGACCTCGACCTCGATGGTCTGCCCGATGAGTGCTTCTTCGACTGCAACGGGAATGGCGAGCAGGATGCAGTGGACATCGCGGCCGGCGGAGCGCTTGACTGCAACGCAAATGGTGTTCCCGACTCGTGCGAGATCGCTGCGGGAGCCCTAGAGGATTGCGATGGGGACGGCGTGCCGGACCCGTGCGCAGTCGTCCCGCTCGATTACCCGCTGACTGATCTGCGTGCAGATGCAACGCTCTCGTTTAGCTTCAACAACTTCGACCTCCTCACCATCAACCAGTTCACCGTGAGCCCGGCATGGAGACCATCGTCGGCGCTCGCATCGCGTGGGGGCTTGAGATCCCCGAGGGCCACCCGGCCCAGGTTGCGCTGCTCTCCGATCCCGATCAGGACGGGCACCCCGCTGATGCGCAGGTGCTCGCGAGCGTGGCCTACGACTCGGCGGGTGTGACCGTCGCGAGCGAGTTTGTTGCGCTGCCCCCCACCTTGGTGGGCGAAGCGGGCACGAGCTTCTTCGTCGCCCTGCTCACCAACCAGAAGTCGTACCAGAAGCCCGTCGGCCTCGACACCGATGCTCCCATCCCCGGGCGCAGCTTCTACACGGGTACGCCCGTGGTCTCGGGCGGCGGGTCGCTTGTGCCTTCCGAGAACCTGTTCCCGCTTAATCCTGTCGACATCGGCAACTTCACGCTGCACGCGGTCGCCGCGAATCCGCTCGATCTCGACGCCGATGGCGTGCCCGATGTGTGTCAGGGGCCGCCGACGTGCGCACCGGACGTGACGGGCGATGGGGTTGTTGACACGCTCGACCTGAACACGGTGCTCGTCGGGTTCGGGATGATGACCGATGCGGGTGATACGAACGGGGATGGCATTGTGGATTCGCTCGACCTGAACGCGGTGCTGGTGGCGTTTGGGAGGTCGTGCGAGTAGGGCGTATCGGTTTCTCGGGATCGGGCGGGACGCCCGCCCACGCAGAAGGTCGCGCTCCCCTCGGTCACCCGTCCTCTTCCTTCTTCATGATGAACAGGTAGTTGAACCCGCGCATGAAGAAGTTGCCCTCGACCGCGGCCTTGTGCCAGTTGCCGCGCTTCAGCTTCGAGTTGTGGCGTGTGACCGCGATGATGTCAATGGGCTTGAAACGCTCGCGCAGGAGGGCGAAGAGTTCGAAGCCGATGGGCATGAAGGGCCTGCCCTTCTTGTAGGAGTCCGAGACGTAGAGCGCCATGTAGCGGCGGTTGCGCATGACGCGGTGGATCTCTCCGATGACGTCTCGCATGGAGGTGTAGTAGTCGTTGAGGGTCGAACCGCTCGCTTCCTCACCAGCGTCGAGCTTACCGATGCAGCGCGGGTCGTCCGAGTAGTCCACATGCGTCGAGTAGGGCGGGTCGATGAAGACGAAGTCGGCCTTGCCGTCTTCAAGCGGGAGCTTGCGGGCGTCGGCGCGGAAGATGTCGTCGCGGGTGGGCCCCAGGTCGTATCCCAGAGCGCGTCGGCCCAGGTCGCGGGCGACGTCGAGCGTTGTGCCGCTGCCGCACATGGGGTCAACGATCAGGTCCTTCTCGCGCGTGTAGCGCTGGAGGAGCTGCCAGATCACCCAGCTCGGCGTCGCGCCGACGTAGCGCTTGTCGCCCTGCATGGCGTCGCCGTAGTGCTGGGACGGGTACTCCCAGAGGGTCGTGGTGAGCAGGCGCAGTTCGGGCTTGGCGTAGGGCTCGCCGCCCCCACGCGCCCCACTCCCATCGCGTTTGCGCGGGGCGCGCCCCTTCTTGGTGGGCGGACCCTTGCGAGGGCCGCCACGCCTCGGCGCAGGCTCGTCGCTCACGAGACGGCCTCTTCGAGCAGCTCCGCGAGGTCTTCGACCGTCTCGTCGATGGGCTTGCGCACCTTCGCGCCCGCGGCGTGCACGTGGCCCCCACCGCCCAGGCGCGAGGCAAGCGCGTTGACATCGACGAAGTCGCCATCGGACTTCGAGCGGAGGGAGATCTTGGAGGTCTGGCTGTCGAGCTCCGTGACCAGCGCGACCACCTTGACCGACGCGACGCTCTGCAGGATATCGGTGAAGCCGCCCGTCTCGTCGTTGCTCGCCTTGGTCTCGTCGAAGTCCTTGCGACGCAGGACCATCATCGCGGCCCGCTCCTCGCCCATCCAGCGCACGCTCGCGAGGGCGCGCTGGAGGAGGCGCATGCGCGTCGCCTCATCGGTCTGGTACATCATCGCGAACAGGCGCGTGGGCTCGGCGCCCGCCTCGATGAGGTCCGCCGCGAGGCGGTGCGTGCGCGGGGTGGTGTTGGAGTGGCGGAACCACCCCGTGTCGGTGGCGATGCCTATGAAGAGCGCGGTCGCGATGTCTGGGGGGAGGTGCGCCGCGGACTCGACGCCCAGTAGCCTCACCGCAAGGTCGGCGACGATCTCGCACGCCGCGGCGGCGGAGGTGTCGATGAAGCGCTGCTCCGCGATGTCGGCATCGCCACCCGCGTGATGGTCGATGACGAGCGTCTCGTGCGCACGGTCCTCGAGCCAGCCCTGCGCATCGCTCACCTGCGCCCACGAGCCCGTGTCGCAGATCACGATGGTGTCGATCTTGTGCAACGGCGGCTTGGCCCAGCAACCCTGCGTGACGTGGATGACCTCTGTGGCATCCACGATCTCGTCGAAGCGGTGGGCCCAGGGGACCATGTAGACGGGCCACGCCTTCTTGCCGATGTGGTGCAGCGCGCGGGCGAGGGCGAGCGTGGAGCCGACCGCGTCGCCATCGGGCTTCGAGTGGGTCAGGATGGCGAGTCGCTCACCCACGCGCAAGCGCTCGATCGCCGCGTCGGCGGTGGTGTTGCAGGTGTACGCCTCTCGTTCATCGACATCGCGTGCCATCAGGCCTCCATGGTGAAGGCGGATCGTAGCCGCCCATTCCTGTCAGGCGATCGGCGTCACCGGTGGGCGGCCATCGAGCACGGCGCGGACGTTCGCGGCACACAGCGCGGTCATCTCGTGGCGTGAGTCCTCGCTCGCCGAGCCGAAGTGGGGCGTGAGGACCACGTTGTCGAGCCCGACCAGGTCCGGGTGGACGCGCGGCTCATCCTCGAAGACGTCGAGGCCCGCCGCGAAGAGGCGACCGTCGCGCAGTGCGGTGGCGAGGGCCTGCTCATCGACAACAGGGCCCCGCGCGGTGTTGACGAGGACCGAGGTGGGCTTCATGAGCGCGAGCTTGTCCGCGTTGATGAGGTGGCGCGTCGCGTCGGTGAGGGGCGTGTGGATGGAAACGAAATCGGCTTCACGCAGGCCCTCATCGAGCTCGACCCGGCGTGCGCCAAGCGGCGCGTGCTCGAAGGTGGGCTTGGGCGAGCGGGCGACGTAGAGGATGCGCATCCCCCAACCGATGGAGCGGAGGGCCGTGGCGTAGCCGATGCGCCCGGCGCCGACGATGAGGAGGGTGCGCCCCGTGAGCGCGCGCCCGAGGAACTCTGCGGGGCCGAGCACGCCGTGCTCTGCCCACGCGCCAGAGCGGATGAAGCGCTCGCCCTCACCAAGCCTGCGGGCCGCGGCGAGCATGAGCGCGAAGGCGCAGTCCGCCGTGCCCTCTGTCACCGCGTCCGGGGTGTTCGTCGCGATGACGCTGCGCTCCCTGCACGCGGCGACGTCGATGTTGTCGTAGCCGACCGCGTAGTTCGCGACGATGCGGAGCTGGGGCCCCGCGGCGTCGAGCAGTTCGCCATCGACGCGCTCGGACACCCATGAGACGATGGCGTGCGCGCCGTGCACATGGTCGAGCAGGTCGGCGCGGTCGGCGAAGCCGCGCTCCGGGCCGGGCCGGACGGTGGCGTCGCCCACGTCGAAGGGGCCCGGCAGGGGGCGCGAAAGGGCGATGGTGTGCGAGGCGTCGGGCATGGCCTGATGATAAGCGGGCTTGGTCAGGCCGACGCGAGGTCCCGGACGAGTTCCCACGTGCGCACGATGTCGTCGCGGGTGGTCAGGGTGGCCCCGATGGCCCAGCGGATGACTGGCGCGGGCGCGCCGTCGACGGGGACGGTGGTGAGCGTCATGTAGGTCTGGCCCGAGTCGTTGATGCGCTGGTGCAGGGCGCGGGTTGCCTCGTCGCCCGCTGCGGCGCGGAAGCAGACAAGGGCGAGGGACTTGGAGGTGAGGTCGAGGGTCAGGTCGGCGTCGATCCATGCCTCGAGCTCGGTCGCCCACTCGATGTGCTGGCGGACGTGGCGACGCAGGCCCTGGGCGCCGTAGTGACGCATGACGAACCAGAGCTTGAGCGCGCGGAAGCGCCTGCCGAGCGGGACCTGCCAGTCGCGGTAGTCGATCACGGCGCCGGTGTCGGTCGCGGCGTTGCGCAGGTAGGCGGGCGTGATGGAGAGCGCATCGATGAGCGCAGAGCGGTCGGCGACCCAGAAGGCCGAGCAGTCGAAGTTGGTGAGGAGCCACTTGTGCGGGTTGAAGTTGAACGAGTCGGCGCGCTCGACGCCCTCGATCATGGCACGGTGCTCAGGGCAGACGAGCGCTGCGCCTGCCCACGCGGCGTCGATGTGGAGCCAGATCGGGGGGTCGCTTGCTCCACTCAGGACTTGTGAGATCTCGCGCAGCGGGTCGATCGACCCTGTTGAAGTCGTACCCAGCGTCGCGCACACGAAGAACGGCACGAGCCCATCAGCCCTGTCCCGCTCGATCTGCTCGCGCAGCACGTCGGCGCGCATCCGCCAAGCCTCATCGCTCTCGATCAGGCGCACGTTACCCTCGGGCACGCCCGCGATGCGCGCCGCCTTCGCGACCGATGAGTGCGCCTGGTCGGAGCAGTAGGCGGTGAGCTTGCTATTCGGGATCTCCTCGCCCGTCGCACGCCGGGCGCGGTGTCGTGCGGTGACGATGGCGACGAGCACGGCTTCCGAGGCCGTGCCGTGGATCACCCCCCCACCTCTGCCCGCGGTGGAACTGAACCGCTCGGGCAGGCCCAGCAGTTGGGCGAGCCAGTCGAGCATCTTCGTCTCGACTTCCGTACACGCGGGCGAGGCCTGCCAGATCATGCCCTGTTGGGCAAGGCCCGTTGAGAGGAGGTCGCCCAGGATGGCCGGGAACGACGAGTTCGCGGGGAAGAACGCGAAGAAGTTGGGCGAGGCCCAATGCGTCAGGCCCGGCATGACGATGCGTTGCACATCCGCGAGGATGTCACCCCATTGCTCGGGCGTATCGGGTGGCGCATCGGGGATCGATGCAATGACATCGCCGGGCTCGACCGATGGCAGCACGCCCGACTCGTGGACGGTGCGCTCGTAGTAGTCGGCGATGAGGTCGATGACCTCGCGCCCACGCCTGCGGAACTCGTCGGGCGACATGTGGTTGGGTGCTGCCATGGGATTCACCGCGGAGGCGCGGAGAGCGCGGAGGGGAGAGGAACTGTCAATGACCGACGCACGGGTCTGAATCTACCGCAACAGGTCGCATGGGAGCGCAGGGGGGCCAGTGGACAAGAGCCCCCCTTCCTCTGTCTTGTCTGACTTCTCTGCGTCCTCCGCGCCTCGGCGGGGCAACTTCACTACTCGGGCAGCTTCGCCAGCTCGTCGCTCACCGCGTTCATGATCGTGCCGATCTGGTCGGGGCCGAAGTCGAAGGGGACGCCCGCAGACTCGAACAGCTCGGGCAGGGGTCGCGAGCCGCCGAGGGTCAGGCCCTTCTTGTAACCATCGAGCGCCGCGGGGACGCCCTCGCGGAGCGAGCGGAGCCAGATGCCCAGCGCGCCGAGCTGGGCGATGCCGTACTCGATGTAGTAGAAGGCGTGTCCGAACAGGTGGAGCTGTCGCTGCCACGCAGACTCGCGCTGCGCCTCGAGG
The DNA here is from genome assembly GCA_965228605.1 of Phycisphaerales bacterium. Classification (GTDB taxonomy): domain Bacteria; phylum Planctomycetota; class Phycisphaerae; order Phycisphaerales; family UBA1924. The sequence goes on along the minus strand of OZ245825.1, from coordinate 76,691 downwards.
CCTTCCCACGAGACTTCATGGCCGAACCGGTACTCGATCTCGAGCCACTTGGCGGTGCGCTCGTCACGCGTATGGTTCGGGTTGGTGTAGACCCAGTGCTGGAACGCATCGATGGTGGCGATCCATGCGAGCGTCGCGGCGGCGCCCTCGAGCTGTGCGCGCCGGGCGCGGTTGGCATCGCTCTCGTCCGCGTAGTACTCGTCCCACATGGGCATGGTGAGCAGTTCCATCGCCATCGATGCGACCTCCGCGAACTCGATCGGGTAGTCGCGGTAGTAGAGCAACGGCTCGCCCGAGCAGAGCATCGAGTGGAACGCGTGGCCCGCCTCGTGCACCATCGTCTCGACGTCGCGGTGCAACCCCGCGGCGTTCATGAAGATGAACGGGCGCTGCGTGCGGTCGCGCTGGTACTGGTAGCCGCCGAAGGCTTTGCCGTTGCGCGAGTCGAGGTCGAACGACCCTTCGAGCCCGGGCGTTGAGCCCAGGTCATCGCCCAGATCGTCGTAGAACCCCGCGAGCTCGGGGTCGAGGCGCGAGAAGACCCTACGTGACTTCTCGATGAGCTCCTGACCCCTGGCGAACGGGCGCAGCGGCGGCCGCCCAAGCTCGTCGACCGCAAGGTCCCACGGGCGGAGGGGGTCGACTCCCAGCGCCTTGGCGCGCTCCCCATCGAGCTCGCGTACGAGCGGGACGACGTGCTGCTCGACGCCCTCATGGAAGTCGAAGCAGTCCTGGGGCGTGTAATCGAACCGGCGGAACTCGGCGTGGCGGTAGTCGCGGAAGTTCTCGTAGCCAGCGTTCAGCGCCATCTGGTGACGCAGCTTGATCTGCTCGTCGTAGATCTCATCAATCGCGTTGCGGTCCTTCAGGCGGCGCTCGGTCGTCGCGCGCCACGCTTCCTCGCGCACCGACCGATCGGTGTCCTCCTGGAAGCGCGCCATCTGGGGCAGCGTGAAGGTTTCGCCCTGGAAGTCGACCGACATCTGGCCGCACAGCTTCTGGTACTTCTGGTTGAGCTTGGTGACGCTCGTCGAGAGCGCGATGTTCTCCTCGCGGAACAGCTCGACCTCGCGCTGCGTGTTGCGGTTGAGCACGTGCCAGCGGTCGCCATCGAAACCGACCTCCGACGCCAGTTGCACGTAGCGCTTGTTGAGCTCAAAGCTCATGGGGTCGAGCTTTGCCGGGATCTCGTCGAGGTAGCGGGCCCAACGGTCGTTGGACTCCTTGTCCTCCGTGAAGCGCGTCGTCGCGATGTAGAGCTCGGCCCGCGCCTCGGACACCGCGGCGTCGAGCTCCGAGCGGTCGAGCAGCCAGCGCTCGAGGTCGGACGCGGACCCGACGGGGCGGTTGAGCAGGTCGGTGTAGAGCGGCTCGAGTTCGGGCCACTCCGCGGCCTTGATGTCAGCGGGAACGAACGACGTGTCAAGCACGATGGGAGGGGTCATCTGGATCGGGCTCCGTTCGGTCATCGGCGAGAAGCGGGAGCGGGCGGAGCCCGCGCGGAGGGGATCGTAGGGCGGCCGGCGCGGATTGGCCCGTCCGCCGGTGGCGCACGAGAAAGGGCCGCCGGGGGTGTCCCGACGGCCCTTGGTCATGGCAGTCCCCCGCCCGATCACGCGGGCGGGTGTGCGATCAACGCTGCTCGGTTACGGCGTGCAGCCGAAGTCGCCCAGCAGAACGTTGAGGTCGCCCGAGTCGGTGTCGTCATCGCCATCGAGGTCGCCAACGCAACCGCTCGTGCAACCGAAGTCACCGAGCAGGATGTTGAGGTCGCCCGAGTCGGTGTCGCCGTCGCCATCGAGGTCGCCAACGCAACCGCCAACGGCGCAGACCTCGCACTGATCGACCGCTGCGTCGGCGCAGATGCCGTCCCACGACGTGTTGCAGCAGAACGAATCCTGGCTGCAGATCAGCTCGCAGCACTCGGCGTCTTCACAGCCCGGCGTGCCGTTGTTGATGCAGCAGTCGCCATCGCCCGGGCACGGGTTGGGCTTCTCACAGAGACCCGGCGCGCACACGATGCCGTCACCGAAGTACTCGCCACCCGACTCGGCGCAGTTTGCCGCGGTCAGCTCGAAGCACTTGTCGTTGATGCAGCAGGCGCCGGTTGGGTCCGGGATACAGACTTCGCACTGCTCGATCGCCGCGTCGGCGCAGATGCCATCCCAGCTGTTGTCACAGCAGAACGCGTCCTGAGCGCAGATAAGCGCACAGCAGTCGAAATCGTTGCAACCCGGGGTCCCGTTCGCCGAGCAGCAGTCACCCGCGCCAGCGCTGCCGCAGTCGCCGCAGATCTCAAACGCCTCGTCGGCACAGATGCCGTCCCATTCTGTCTCGCAGCAGAAGGAATCGATGGCACAGACCGCTTCGCAGCATTCGGCGTCGTCGCAGCCGGGCGTGCCGTTGTCCTCGAAGCAGCTACCGTCGCCTGGACACGCGCTGGGCTGTGGGCAGACGCCCGGGCCACAAACGGTGTCGTCACCCTGATAAGCGCCTCCGGCGGGCCCGCACTCAGCGGCGGTCAGTTCGGCGCAGGAGCCGTCGGGGAAGCAGCAGGCGCCGGTCGGCACCGGCGGCATGCCGCCGCAGACGGTGCACTGCTCAACCGCCGCGTCGGCGCAGATGCCGTCCCAAGACGTATCGCAGCAGAACGAGTCCTGAGCGCAGATCAGGTCCTGGCAGTCCTGGTCGTTGCACCCGGGCGTGCCGTTGGCCTGGCAGCAGCCGCCGCAGATGCCGCACTGGGCCTGGGCGGCGTCGGCGCAGATGCCGTCCCACGACGTGGCGCAGCAGAACGAGTCCTGCGCACAGATCAGGGCCTCACAGTCGGGGTCGTCGCAACCGGGGGTCCCATTACCACCCTCGACGCAGCAGTCGCCCGGGCCGACCTGGCACACGTCACACTGCTCCGTCGCGGCGTCGGCGCAGATGCCGTCCCAGTTGTTCTCGCAGCAGAACGCGTCCTGCACGCAGATCAGCTCGCAGCACGCGGCGTCGTTACAGCCAGGCGTGCCGTTGTCGGCGCAACAGTCGCCCGCGCCACCACCGCCACAGTTGCCGCAGATCTCAAGAGCGGCGTCGGCGCAGATGCCGTCCCACTCGGTCTCGCAGCAGAAGGAATCCGCGGCGCACACGGCCTCGCAGCACTCGGCGTCGTCGCAACCGGGCGTGCCGTTGGCCTCGAAGCAGCTCCCCTCACCCGGGCAGCCGGCCGACTGGCCGCACAGCAGGATCGTGCTGCCAGCGTTCTGGACGGCGGCCTGGAGGTTCGGGAAGAGCGTTGACATCGGGAGCACGAAGCCCGGCGAGCACGGCGGGCCGCAGTTGCACGCCGCGGTCACGCAGTCGTTGTCGACGCGGAACACGGGCGAGCCCGAGGCGCCTTGCGACGCGATCACGGACACGGAGTGCTCGGGGATCGAGCCCGGGCAGTTCACACCGATGTTGACACCGGTGACCTGGCCATCGTCGAAGCCCTTGACCTCGCCCTCGGCGTGGTGGATCTCATAGATCGGGGTGCCGACTGGCGTGAGGCTCGGGTCGATGGTGGCTTGGCCGAACTGCGACGCCACATTGCCGTTCACGCGGAAGAGGCACCAGTCCTGCGCGGCGTTGCACGCGAGGACCGAGGTCACCTGGAAGGTCGTGACCGCCTGCTCGGAACCACCGTTGCACGCGTCGCACTCGAAGTTGAACGCGACAAAGTCGCCCGACTGGGGCGAGCAGTGGTTGTTCGTGAACATGATGTCCGGCGCCGCGATGATCCACGCGGTGCAGAAGCCCGCGCCATTGGGCGACGAGCGGAGCTGGCCCACGATGGCCGCGTTGTCCGCCTGCGCACCGCCGAGGCAAGCCACGTTGATCTTGGCGGTCCCGCACGCGGGGGCGCACCCGCCGCCACCGGCACACACGGCGCACTGGGCGATCGCGGCATCGGCGCAGATCTGGTCCCAGCTGTTGTTGCAGCAGAATGAATCCTGGGCGCAGATCAGCGCCTGGCAGACCGGGTCATCGCACCCGGGGGTGCCATTAGCTTCGCAGCAATCGCTGTCGCCGCCCCCACCGGCGCACACCGGGCACTGAGCGACCGCGGCATCGGCGCAGATCTGGTCCCAGCTGTTGTTGCAGCAGAACGCATCCTGGGCACAAATGAGCGCCTGACAAATCGGATCGTCGCACCCGGGGGTGCCGTTTGGCACGCAACAGTCGCTCCCACCGAACGCCGTCGGCATGAGCGCCGCCGCCGTACAGGCGGCCAGCGCGCGCGCGAGCCCCTTCTTCAGATTTCGCATTTCCTGCTCTCCTTCCGATCACTCGGAACAGGCCTTGGTCGGCATGGAGTCTCCGAACCCCAGTCCGCCATAGGTCAGATTACAGCGTCTTCCCCCGATCGCGAGCCAAATAAAGGCGATTCGCCGATTATGCCCTAGCCACACCAAACCCCTAACGGGGCGACCACATCCAATCCCAGATGTCACCAACCCCGATCGCCTCCACAGCGCTGCGGACCTCTTCCTCCGCCTCCTCGTACTCGCGCACTTCTGGGGGCGGCGAGAGGTCGATCGCACCGGTCGCAGGTCCGAGGCCTAAGGCACCATCCCCGGACACACTGATCACCCAACGCCCCTCGCCCAGGCTCCGGTAAACCACGCGCCCATCGGTTGCGCCGGGCGCATCCCAATCGATGTCGACCAGGTCGGGGTTCACGACGACGCCATCGCGGGGGGCGGTCGCCTCGTCGTAGACCCGCCGGATCCACAGCCTCTGATCGAGCACCACGAAGTCCACAAAGATCTCGCGCGATGGGTCGAAGTCGGTCGGGACCTCTTCGACGACGCCCGCCGCGTTGCGCACGCGGAGCGACAACTCGCCACCCTCGACCACGAGTTCGGTGACCGCGGTGCGGCGCACCGCTTCGTTGTAGCGTGTGCGCAGCGCATCGTAGTCCGCGGACATCTGCTCGAGCCGCTCGCGATAGACCCCGGCCGCGACATCGGCTCGGACGCCCTGCAACGCGAACGTCCCCGCGCCGAGCCCAAGCCCCGCGAGGCCGATCCCGACCAGAATGCGCACCGGGCTGAAGAACTTCAGAAAACCGCCAACCTTGCTCATCCGCGCGACCCTCCCCATGCAAGCGGAGCCGATGAAGACACAGTCAGTGTAGCTTGGTCGGCGCGCGGCCATCAGCGCCGCCAGTTCCCCGAGGCCCGTCGGCGTTCAGACCCGTCGCTTGAGCAACCACCCGACCTCGGGCCGCGCAAGCAGGCGCGCACCTGCGAGGTAGAACACACCGCCAACCGTCGTGTCGCGGGCCAGCCGGAGGAGTGCCCCGCCCCACGAGTCGGCGCCGATCGCCCACACCGCCTGGAGGGCGAGGAGCAGCGCGCCCATCGCGAGCGCGAGCGCGAGGCTCGATGCGATGCTCACGACCAGGTCGCGATCGAGGAGAGCGTGCAGATCGAGCCTTGATCGGAGGAGCCGCATGAGCAGGAGCGTCTGGGCCATCGCCGCGATCGATGTGGCCCACGCGAGCCCCGACTCGCCGAGCGACCAGATGAGCGCCACGTTGAGCACGAGGTTGATCCCAACCGCGATGAGCCCCGTGCGCATCGGCTCCCCCGTGCGCCCCGCGGCGTAGAACGCGCGCGTCAGCACGTGCGTGAGCGAGTACGCCCAGACCGCGGGCGCGTACCCGATGAGCACGCGCGAGACACGCCGGGCGTCCTCGGGCGTGAAGTCGCCCCCCAGGTAGATCACGCCGATGAGCGGGTCGCGCACGAGGATGAGCCCGATGGTGGCGGGGATGCTGATGAAAAGGGAGGCGCGGACGCCGTGGCGGATGGTCTGCGCGAAGTCGCCCGCGTCACTCGCCGAGCGGGCCAGCGCGGGGAAGACGGCGGTGGCGATCGCGATGCCAAACACGCCGAGGGGGAACTGGTAGAGGCGCTGGGCGAAGAACAGGACCGAAGCGGAGGCCTCGTCGAGCGGGTAGGTGATCGTGCGCGCTCCGAGCGTGAGGGTGTCGCCGATCGCAAGGGGGAGGCCCGCGATCATCGCGTCGATCAATGAGGAGAGCTGGAGGGCCCCGAGCCCGATGATGACGGGTCCCATCTTGCGCACCATCTGCATGCCGGCTGCGCGCGCCGGGGCGATGTCGCGCGTCCACCTGACCTCCGTGCGCACCGACCACGCGCACCACGCGACCTGGAGCACACCCGCGAGGACGACGGCGCCCCCAACCGCGATCGCGGCACGCTCGAGGTCGGGCGCCTCGGGCGCCAGCGCAAACCACGCCGCCGCCCCGATCATGCACACGTTGAGGATCACGGGCGACGCGGCATGGGGCACGAATCGGTCGTGGACCTGGAGCATCCCCCCGAGCAGCGCTGTGGCGCACACGAGGGGCATGTAGGGGAGCATGATCATCGTGAGGAGCACGAGCAGGCGCGCGCCATCGCTCAACGATGCGAGCATGAGCACCGCCCCAAGCACGAGTTCCGCGGCGATCACGATCCCCCACAGCAGCGCCGACGTGAGGAGGACGGTGAGCGAGGCGAGGCGGGCCGCGTGCGCGGGGTCCTCCTCACGGGCACGCGTGTACGCGGGGATGAACGCGGCCGACAGGGCGCCCTCGCCGAAGAGCCTGCGGAACAGGTTGGGGATCACGAACGCGGTGACAAAGGCGGACCAGACGAGCGAAGCGCCGAACGCGCGGGACGCGACCGCGTCGCGTGCAAGCCCCGAGAGGCGCGAGAGGAGGGTGAGCAGCGCGACGGTGCGCGCGTGCCCGACGAAGGCGGGGGCTGCGGCCGGTGGGTGGTCGTCGCGCCGCTTCACGCCGGTCCCCCTCGTGCGCACAGGGCGCCCGCGGCGACGCTGCCGAGCACCGCGCCGCCCGCGTTCGCGACCAGGTCCGACACGTCGAACACGCGCCCGAAGGCGGGGATGGCCTGGCTTCCCTCATCGAATGTCGCGTAGGCGAGGGTCACCACGAGCGTGGCGAGCGTCGAGCTGAGACGCCCTGGCGTGCCCGCCCACCCGGTGAAGTGCAGCAGCGCCCCCCACACCGCGAACGCGCCGGTGTGGAGCCACAGGTCGGAACGCGGCACGGGGCCGTGCACCTCCAACCGTGGCCAGTGCGTCGCGACGAGCAGCGCGATCGCGTACACCACGAACGCGACACGGGCGGCACGGCGCAGGCGCCCCGCGGCCTCAGGCATGGTTCGGGGCGCTCTCGCGTTGCGCCGCGGCGTCGATCTTCGCGACCGCGCTGTCCCACTCGTCGATCACGTGGCCCGCGAGTGCTTCGTAGTCCTTCGCGCCGGGCGCGCCGGGCGCGTACTCGAAGATGGTCTGGCCAAACGAGGGGCACTCCGCGAGCTTGATGTTGCGCCGGATGGGCGTGGGGTAGACCCGCGCCGAGGCCCACGGGACGTCCTGCTCCCGCTGCTGCTTGAAGAACCCGCGGATGTCGTCGACGACTTCGCGCGCGTGGCGCGTCTGGTCCTCATGCATACAGAGGACGACGCCCGTGACGCGGAGGCGCGGGTTGACGTCCGCCGCGACGTGGGTGACGGTCTCGAGCAGCTTGCCCGTGCCCTGGAGGGCGAGGAAGTGGGCCTGCATGGGCACGATGACCTCGCGGGCGGCGACCAGGGCGTTGAGGGTCAGCAGGCCCAGCGAGGGCGGGCAGTCCATGAAGATGAACTCGTAGGACCGCTTGAGCGGCTCGATCGCGGCGGTAAGCCTGTTGAGGCGGTCGGGCTCGCCCGCGAGCTGTGATTCCGCCGCCGCGAGGTCGGTGGTCGAGGGGATGAGGCCGAGGTTGTCGCGCACGTCGTGGATCACGGGATCGCCCGCTGACCGCTCGGCGTCGTCGGGGAGCAGCAGGTCGTAAACCGACGGGCCCGAGTCGGGGTCCACGCCCAGATGGATGGTGGCGTGGGCCTGCGGGTCGAGGTCGATAACCAGCACCGAACGCCCGGCGCGCGCGACCGCCGCGGCGAGGTTGACGACGGTGGTGGTCTTGCCCACGCCGCCCTTCTGGTTCATGAACGCGATGGTGCGGGACAGGCGGTGCGGTCGGGCCCCTTGGTCGGGGGCGTGATCGCCCGTGTCAGGGCCCGTGGCGTTTCGGGTGCTGATCATGCGGGGCCAGTGTACCGCGACCCCCGAATCGGTGGCGAGACGGGCTTGATTTGCGACCGCCAACACCCCCCCTCGCTCCAAGCCCGCCCCCGGGATCGCCGATACGACTCGTCGGGAGGACCGGGCGTTGCAGAAAGTCAGGCAGGACCTTTCGGCGAGTGAAGCCGACGCGCTCATCGATGGGCTCACACGCCGGCTCGAGCGCGTGGGTGTGCCCACGCTGCCCGAGGTCGCGGTCAAGGTGCTCGACCTCACGGAGAAGCCGGGCAGCTCGTTCAAGGACTTCGCGGAGGTGGTTGGGTCCGACCAGGCGCTGACGGGCAAGCTGCTCCGCATGGCCAACTCCGCGTACTTCGCCCAGAGTAGGGAGGTCACCTCGATCGAGCGGGCCATGATGCTCATCGGGCTCCAGCGGCTCAAGGCGCTCGTGCTCGGGTTCCACCTCGCGGAAACCGCGGGTAAGAGCCAGGGCGTGAACCTGCGCGAGATCTGGACGCAGTCGATCTTCCGCGGGTGGCTCGCGCACGGGCTCGCGGAGCAGGTGTGCCCCGATGTGCGGGGCGAGTCGTTCATCGTCGGGCTGATCTCCGACGCCGGGCTGCCCCTCATGCCCTTGCTACTCAACGAGTACGACGAGGTGATCGGCGACGAGACCATGCCCAGCAAGCGCTACCTCGCGGAGCGGCGCGGGCTCGCATTCACCCACGTTGACGTCGCGACCGCGCTGTGCAGGATGTGGAACTTCCCCGAGCGCCTCGCCAAGCCCATCAGGCTCCACCACGACCCGATCCGGACCCCCGACCTGCGCGACAGCGCCCACGCGCTGCACGCCATCGCGTACCTCTCGGGCAGCATCGACCTGGGCGTGCAGCCCGATCCGTGCGCATGCCAGCGCATGCCCGAGGCGTTCGAGCGCCTGCTCAACCTGACCGCGAGCGATGCGACGGTCGTCATGCGTGACGCCGGCGCCGCGTTCAAGGCAAGCAAGGACCTGTTCAGCTCCATCATGGACCCCGACACGAACCCCGAGAAGCTCCTCCGACGCGCCAACGCACAACTCGTGAAGCAGATCGAGGAGTTGCTCGACGATGCCGCGTCCGCCCCTTCGCCGAGCGAGGTCGTCGAGGTGGGCGAGATGGCCTACGAACTGCGGATGGAGGGCCCGGGCCAGCTCCTCGTGGTCATCGTCGACAGTTCGGGCGTGCCCATCTTCGAAGAGCGCCTCGAGGTCGGCGGGCTCGACGACAAGGGGCTCCGCGTCGGGCTCCTCCTCGACGCGGCGGGCGATGACGATGCGAACCGGGTCATCGAGTGTGTGCGCAGGCTCGCGGCGTAGCACATCCGCATCAGAAACAACAACGCCCCGCGGTGGGCGGGGCGTTGTCGGGAATCCATTCCGGTGCAATGTTGAGTCAACGGGGCGCTGTCGCCCCGCGGCTGTCACTTACTCGCAGCTGTCGCCGAAGGCGCCGAGCAGGAGGTTGAGGTCGACCGAGTTGACCACGAAGTCGCCGTTGATGTCGGCGTCGGGGTTGCTCGTGCCGAAGGCGCCGAGGATCAGGTTGAGGTCCTGCGAGCCCGTGGAGCCGTCGTGGTTGAGGTCGGTGGCGCAGAAGTTGCCGCCGGTCTCGAGGTTGATGATGCGGCCTTCGCCGCCCTCGGGGTAGCCGATGGACGTGACCGAGCCGCTCAGCCCGATCGAGAGGTAGTCGGCCAGCGCCTGCTGGTACGACGACCCGACGATGGTGCGGGGGAGGTCGGCGAGGGGGTACTCATCGCCGCCGCCCGCGTTGAAGTCCACGATCGCAATGTTGAAGACCGGCGCGCCCTCGACCACGGCACCGTCGTCCACGATGAGCGTGCCGTCGTAGAGCATGACGTCCTGCACGCGCGTGCCCGGGACGAGGACGTTGCCCTCGCCATCGAACTCGAGAGCGGTGCCCGCGGGGTCCCACGTGAAGCTGATGCCCGAGACCTGGGCGAATCGCCCCGTGCCATCGGCGCCGCCAACCCTCGAGACCGCGTTCTCGAGCACGAGCAGCAGGCGCTCAGCGGTGACGCCCTCGACGACCGTGACGAAGTTGAGGAAGGGGAAGATGTCGAAGGTGTCGAGCACGCTGAGCGGGCCCGGGGCGATGAGCGAGTCGTTGCGGATGCCGCCGCCGTTCTGGAAGCCGATGGTCGGCTGGGGCACGCCGAAGTCGCCCGCGTTCTGGCGCGCGAGCCAGAGGATGGAGTCGGCGCAGAGGTTGCCCTGGTTGGTCTCGATCGAGCGGACGTTGTCGCGGATGCCGTCGAGCTCCACATCGGAGGTGGCGACGACGATCTCGTCGAGGGCGTCGATCGACGCGGCCACGGGGTTGGTCACCATCTCGAGAACGGTGGGGTCCTCGACGACCGCATCATCACCCACGCCCGACACGCGGACCGGGCCCGACTCGGGGAGGATGTCGACGACGTTGCCATCGGCGTCGAAGCCGACGATGAGGCGGCCGATGTACTTGTAGTTGCCATCGGAAGTGACGACGGGGATGTCGCCGCCATCGAAACCCTGCGCCATGAGGGGATAGCCCGAGAGCATCTGGCCATTGAAGTCGACGATCGCGGGGCTGTCGCCCGGGATCAGGAGGTCGCCCTCGTTGGCGAGCAGCTGGTCGCCACCACCGCCCACGATGACGTCCACGTTGGAGAGCTGGTCGGCGATCGAGAGCTCCTCGACGATGCCCTGGAGGTGCGAAGAGAGGACGATGATGTTGACGCCCGCGTCGGTCAGCGCCTGGGCCTCCGCGTTGACCGCGGCGACGACGGGGTTGACCACCACGCCGCCGGGCGAGGAGATGAACGGGAGGTTCTCCGTCGTCGCGCCGATCACGCCGACCTGGACGCCCGACACCTCGAAGACCTGCGACGCCGCGAGCCCGTCGCCCACGAGCGCGGCGAGCGTGGGCTCTGTCGAGAAGTCAAGGTTGGCGCTCAGGAACGTGGCGCCGTTGGTGAACGAGTTGATGAAGTCGGCGAGCAGCTGGGGGCCGAAGTCGAACTCGTGGTTGCCGATGCCGAAGCCGTCGTAACCGATGAGCTGCATGGCGATGGCGTCGTAGAACACGCCGTCGTTGAGCGAGGCCTGGAACTCAGGCCCGGCGAGGAAGTTGTCGCCCGCGGTGATGAGGAGCGATCCGTTGTTGACGCCTGCAGGCGTGAGGGCGTCGGCCTCGGCGCGGAGCTGGGCCGCGAGAGTGGCGAAGCGGGCGACGCCGCCGAAGTCGGGCAGCTCGGGTGCGTTGATGAGCTGCGACTCGCCGTCGTTGTTGTGGAGGAGGTGGAGGTAGAAGACGGCGTCGTTGCCGGTGCCGCCATCGAACTCGTGCACGCCGGGCGTGGTGAGGGCGAGCAGGAGGGCGACCTCCTCGGCTTCGTCGGCGCCCGCCAGAGAGTTGAGGCCGCCGAACGTCCAGTTCGGCGCATCAAACGCGCCACCGTTGGCGATGCTGCCATCCGCGTTGCGGAAGGAGTAGCCGTCCGTGTAGTCCCACACCTCGCCGTCGCCGTTGACGCCGACAACGCCGTAGGCATCGACGACGGGCTGGCCCGAGCCATCGGCGGGGTCGCCCGCGAGGGCGGCGCCCTGGAAGAGGACGAGCACGTCATCGCCATTGATGAACGAGCCCTGGGCGAAGTTGTCGGGGTCGAAGCCATAGACGTTGAAGAACGTGCCGACGCCCGGCTCATCGTTGTTCTCGTACGAGACGACGTAGGAGTCGCCCGGGGCGAGGGTGCCCGAGAGCACGAGGGCGTCGAAGCCCATCGTCGCGGCGCCGTTGTTGATGTTGCCAAGGCTGAAGCCCGACAGGTCGACGGGGGCGTTGGACGTGTTCGTGATCTCCACGAACTTGGGGAGGCCGCCCGACAAGCTGCCGTCCACGATCTCCGAGATGATGAGGCCGCCGCCCGCGTTGGCCAGGCCGGCGAACGCGAGCGCACCGACCGCGAACGCACCAATGTGCATCTTCATGGATCTCTCCTTCTTGAGTTGGGCCAGGAGGGGTTCTCGCTCGAACAACACTGCCCCCACAGGCCTTTCGGGAATCCGGACCAACCGTACGAGCGGACCGATCGGATGACTGTTAAGGGGGGGTCAGATGTACGTTCAGCGGCGCTAGCGCAAACGCGAGCGGGCGACGCGCGAAGGCCGGTGCATCCGCCGGCGGCTCGCCGCGGAACACAGAGTCAAGAGCGGCCGAAGTCTGGGGGTGTCCCCGGCAGCCAAGGCTCTGTGACCCGAAGTTAGGAGTGTGACATGGTGACCAGGAATCTCTTCTTGGGTGGTATCGGTGCGCTCGGGCTTGCCTTTGGTGGCGGCGCGATCGCGGGTGAGTGTGGCTCGTCGAAGTCGGCGTGTGGCGCATCCCAGGGCAAGAACACCCACACCGTCGCGGCCAACGCGCAGCGGCGGGGCAAGGACATCGTCGACACCGCGGTCGGCGCGGGTTCGTTCAACACGCTGGTCGCGGCGGTGAAGGCGGCCGGGCTCGTCGACACCCTCAAGGGCGATGGTCCCTTCACGGTATTCGCGCCCACAGACGAAGCGTTCAAGGCGCTGCCCGCGGGCACCCTCGATACGCTGCTCAAGCCCGAGAACAAGGGCCTGCTCACGAGCATCCTCACCTACCACGTCGTCCCGGGTCGGGCCGACGCGGACGCGGTCCTCTCGAAGACCAACTGGACCACCGTCAACGGGCAGCGCGTCGACATCTCGGTCGACAACGGCACACCCATGATCGACGGGGCCTCGATCGTCACCACAGACATCGAGTGCTCCAACGGGGTCATCCACGTGATCGACCGCGTCATCCTCCCGAGCAGCGACGACCTGATCGACACGGCGGTCGCGGCGGGCCAGTTCAAGACGCTCGCCGCCGCGATCGACGCCGCGGGGCTCGTCTCGACGCTCCAGGGCGACGGTCCCTTCACGGTGTTCGCCCCGACCGACGCCGCGTTCCGCGCGCTGCCCAAGGGCACCGTGGAGTCGCTGCTCCGCCCCGAGAACCGCGACCAGCTCAAGGCGGTGCTGACCTATCACTTGGTTTCTGGTCGGGTGTACGCGTCCGATGCGCTGAGCGCGGGCGTCGCGAATACCGTCCAGGGTTCGCCGGTCCGCGTCACAGTCAAGGATGGGCGCCTCATGGTGAACGACGCGAAGGTCGTCTCGACTGATATCGAGGCCTCCAACGGCGTGATCCATGTGATCGACAAGGTCATCCTCCCCGGGTCGGCGGGCTGAGGATCATGCAGGCGGCCGCCCTGGCACATTCAGGTACACCGGCCTCCGATCGCGTAGGATGCACAAAGCCGCGATCGGAGGTCGGCCTGAGCGTGTCGAAGCGAGTCCTGGAACGGGTGGCGGCGGGTGAAGCGGGGTCTGTCGATGCGCTCCTTGATGCGTACGGCGGGCTCGTCTGGTCGCTCGCCCGGCGGTTCTGTGCCAACCGCTCGGACGCGGAGGACGCGGTCCAGGAGATCCTCGCGGAGATCTGGCGCAGCGCCGCACGCTACGACAGTGCGATGGGCAGTGAATCGACCTTCATCGCGACCATCGCCCGCCGGCGTCTGATCAACCGGATCCGGCGCAAGCGACTGCCGAACGTCGATCTGGATGCGGCACCACCCGTGACCGATTCATCCGCGGAAGACGTCGGCGCGCGACCCGAACGCAGCGAGGAAGCCTCTCGCGCCATGGAAGCCCTCGCGACGCTGCCCCCCGAGCAACAGAAAGTCCTCCGCCTCGCGATCATCCACGGCGTGTCGCACGAGAAGATCGCTCAGTCCACGGGCCAACCGCTCGGCACGGTGAAGAGCCAGATCAGGCGCGGCCTGATCAAGGTCCGCGAGGCGCTGGGCGACCAGGCGGACAAGGGAGCGGGGGTGTCGACATGACCGACGCTGACCGCATCCAGGATCTGATGGCCGACCTCGCTACGGTCGGCCTGACGGTCGAAGAGGAGACGGAGTTGCAGGCGCTCACCGCGAGTTCAGCCGATTGGGAGCATGAGGCGTTCGCGTTCGAGCGGGCAGCCGCGGCGCTGTGCGAGGCGCTCGTGCCCATCGATGAGCCGCTCCCCGAGTCGGCGTGTGAACGGTTCCGGAGCTACGTCGAGACCAGCGCTCTCGGAGCTGGCAAAGACCCGGCGACCGGACCACTCAAGATGCCGTCGGCGATGCCCGCGGCGGACGACCGCGTCGGTGCGCCCGCGTGGTCGTGGGGAGGCTGGGTCGCCGCGGCGGCGTGCGTGCTGATCGGCGTCGCCATCGCGATCAACCACTCGCCATCCCCACCTGTCACGAGCCCCCAGTCCCTCCAGGCGTTCGTGTCGAGCCACCCGAACGCCGCGACAGCCCAATGGGACGACTGGTCGCTCGACGGAGCCCCGCCCGAGCAGACAGGCATCACGGGCGACGTCGTCTGGGATGAAGGCGACCAGACGGGCTACCTGCGCCTCGTCGGCCTCGAGCCCAACGACCCGAACCGGGAGCAATACCAGCTCTGGATCGTGGACGAGCGCGGGCTGTTCGACGAAGGCGGGCAGAGCGCCCGCATCTCGGGCGCAATCTTCGACGCCGACGAATCGGGCGAGACGATCGTGCGCATCGACCCGTCGATCCCCGTGAAGAACGCCGCTGCGTTTGCGATCACCATCGAACCGCCCGGCGGGGTGTGGGTGTCCGACATGAAGCGCCGGACCGTCATCGCGGCGCTTGGGGGCTAGCAAAGCGGGGCGGGCGGGCTTTCCCCGACCGCCGCGTGATTCACAATGCCTGCGCGTCCGACTCAGCCGCAGCTTTGCCCGAACCGCTGGAGCAGCAGGTTCAGGTCGACCGCATCGACCGTGCCACTCGCGTCGAGATCCGCGGGGCTCTTGGCGTTGCTCTGGCCGAACTCCCAGAGCAGCATGTTGAGGTCGGCAGACTCGACGACGCCCGAGCCGTCGATGTCCGCGTTGGGGTCGAGGTCGATGTGCTGGAGCTTGCCGAACAGGCCGTCCTCTTCCATGTTGGGCCCCGCGGCAAAGTAGAGGTGGTCCGACTCGCCCAGCGCCTCGCCGTTGCCGAACGCGAGGCCCCAAAGGCCATCGATCTCGACGGGGTTGCCCTCGAGGTCGCGGACGTAGTCGATCCACTCGAGGGTCTCGCGGTCGTAGGCGTAGAGGCGGCCATCACCAAAGTTGCCCACGAGGAGGTCGCCCGAGAACGGGCCGAAGTCGTCGGGGGCGATAGCGAGGCCCCACGGGGCGTTGTTGGCGAGCGTGTGCTCGAACGAGGCGACATGGTTGCCGTCGATGTCGAACGCGGAGACGAAGCCGTAGCCCGGGAAGGCGTCCTCCTCGGCATCGCCCGTACCGTTGTCCTCCGCGATCAGCGCCCACGCGACGTAGATCAGCCCGTCGTGGTAGAGCATGTTGAACGCAGAGTAATTGTCGAAACCGTCGACCTGGGGGTCGATCCAATCACCCGAGAGCTTGATCTCGTTGAACTCCGAGTCGTAGACGCGGATGGTCGCGTTGCCGAAGTCGCACGCGTAGAGGCGGTTGCCCTCCGCGAAGTCGGTCACAGCGATGCCCGTGAAGGCGCCGCCGTCGAAGGACAGGTCTACGACCTTCTCGGCGACCTCCGTGCCATCCGCCCACGCGGCGATCACTCCATCCACAGTCGCGAAGACGAGCTTCGCGGACTGGGGGCCCGACAGGCCCTCGACGATGAAGTCGGTGGTCGTGTACCCCGTGTAGACCTGCCCCGTGACGACCGCGACGAAGTCCGCCTGGTTGCTGAACGCGGCGCCCTTGGGCACCTCGACCACGAACGGGTGCGATGGGCCAAGCGGCTCGCCACCGATGTCACCCACGTACGAGGTCGACGTGCCCGTGCCCGCGTTGGACACCCACAGATCGCCCCCGACGCCCGCGGGCTCCACGACGATCCCCCACGCATCCACAAGGAGGGGGTCGACGAACTCGGGCTCGAATGACTCGAGGTTCGAGATGATGTTCGTCTGCTTGAACGCGTTGACGGGCTCACAGGCGCCGGCGAACACGACCGGCGCGCTGGTCAAAGCGCTCACAGCACCTACGCACTTGATAAAGGGACTCATGCCTTCCTCCTACGGGTTGGGGGCGAACGCCGGAGTGTGACGGGGTGCGCCGAAGATCTCGTTTGCGCACCGCGAACTTTGCGCAAAGTGCGTGGCTGATCACTTTGCGCAATCGCTACGCGATCGTCGCGCAAACCAACGATCACCTTCAAGCATGGCACGGTAGCTTTCGACCGTCGCAGGTTTGCGCGCCGGCGCAGGTTGTGCCGGAACTCACTTTGGTCCAGGCCCGCGCTCTCATGCACCGGGCTGGAGAGAGGAATCACCGACTATGTTGAAGGCCATCCCCGCTTCCGCCCTCGCTCTTGCCGGGACGTGCATCGCCCTCGGCGACGCCACAGGCCCGAGCACCGCCCAGACGCCCTACATGGTGTCCGTCGACCCGTCGGTCGGCACCAACATCATCTCGATCGCCAGCAACGGCGACGACGTCATCGCCCCCGCAGAGTTCTTCATGCGCCTCAACACCGGCGCCATGGACTACCAGCTCATGGGCCTGCCCGATGGCACCGGCGCTTTCCAGACCCAGCAGGACGTCGCCGATGGGACCCTGTCATTCCTTGTCAACCACGAGTTCAACAGCAACATCGGCATCGTCCGCGACCACGGCTCGCGCGGCGCCTCCGTCTCGCTCTGGAAGATCAAGAACGACCCCGCCGCTGAGGACTTCCTCACCGTCGTGGGCGCGCAGGACCTCATCCAGAACGTCTACATCTACAACCGCTCGACGCTCGCCTACGAGCTCTACAACGCCGGCAACCCCATGCTGAACTACGACTCGGGCTCCGAGGTGTACGGCGGCGACAACCCCGACAACAACGGCTTCGGCCGCTTCTGCTCCGCTGACCTCCCCGCCCCCGGCGCCTTTGCTTTCAACGGGCTCGGAACCGACGAGCGCATCTTCATGAACGGCGAGGAGATCGGCGCGGGCGGGCGGGCGTTCGCCCACATCGTCACCGGCCCGAACGCCGGCACCTCCTATGAGCTCCCGTGGCTCGGGCGTTGCTCGTGGGAGAACTCCGTCGCGAGCCCCTTCCCCCAGGACAAGACCATTGTCGTCGGGTGTGACGATGCCACCCCCGGCAACATCTTCTTCTACGTCGGCACCAAGACCGACTCGGGCACCGAGGTCGATCGTGCGGGCCTCACCAACGGCACGCTCTACACCGTGGGCGTCACGGGCGATGTCACCCCCATCAAGAACCCCTCGGGCCAGAACCTCGAGTCGCAGCAGTTCGGGCTTGGCCTTGACGGCAAGGGCGAGGGCGTCTTCTCCGCGGGCTTCGAGCTCATCTCGCTCGGCAACGCTTCCAAGCTCACCGGCGCCGAGATCCAGGAGGCGGGCGACAACATGGAACAGATGAACTTCCTCCGCCCGGAAGACGGCGCCTGGAACCCGAGCAACCCGAACCAGTTCGTCATCGGCACCACCGACTCGTTCAACGGCAACTCGCGCCTGTGGAGCTTCGAGTTCACCGACATCACCAACCCCGAGCTGGGCGGCACGCTCACCATGCTCATCGACGGCTCCAACCCCGACTCGGTCGACATCGTCGCCGCGGACGGCACCGACGACGTCCGCATGATCGACAACATCTGCTTCAACTCCAAGAACGAGATCATGGTCCAGGAGGACACCGGCGGCAACGCGCGCCAGACCAAGATGTGGCTCTACGACATCGCCCTCGACCGAATCACCCTGCTCGGCAACGCCGATCCCGACCGCTTCGTCGCGGGCGGCGCCAACTTCCTCACCACCAACGAGGAGGCCTCGGGCGTCATCGACGCTTCCGACGTCATCGGGCCCAACTGGTACCTCTTCAACCTCCAGGCCAACGGTGTCGGCTACGGCGGTGAGCTCGATCGCGGTGGCCAGCTCATGGCCGCCTTCCAGCCGCCCCTCTGCACGGGCGACCTCACGGGCGACAACGCCACCAACTCCGACGACCTCAACGTCCTCCTCGCCGCCTTCGGAGCCACGAACGTGGCCGACCTGAACGGTGACGGCGTGACCGACTCCACCGACCTCAACATCCTGCTCGCTGCCTTCGGCGATCCCTGCAACTAGCCCACTCGCTCAGGACAATCCCTGCGCCGAGCGCCGCCGCCCGTCGAGAGACGGGCGGTGGCCTTCCAGGAACAAGTCACCGGACGGGCAACTCAGGGTCCGCGGGGAGGGCATGCTCGACCCGCCACGCGCGGATGCGCGCCACGAAATCGCCCGTGAGGTCGTTCGGCATCGGGATGCTCAGGTTGTACTGCGCAATCCGCCACACGCCATCGCCGCCCCGCACGACGACGCCCGACCCCCTGCAGCGCCCGTAGCTCTGGTTGAACAACTCCTCATCGAACCACGCGGTCCGCCCGCCGTCGCTCACGCGCAGCTGGTGCGCGACCTGGTGGTAGGTCCACCCGCGCCCCTGCGAGAAGTAGGGCTCCGCGAACGCGCGGAACTCCGCGAGCGTCCACCGCTCGTCGGGGTCGGTGCCGAGGAAGACGGCATCGCGCGTGAACAGTGCGAAGTAGCGATCGCCGTCGGCGTTGCTCGCCGCCTCGTGCAGCGCGGCCACCGCCTGGCTCGCGGGGTGTGACATGGTGGGCGTCGCGGGCGTGTGCGTGACGGTTGCCGAGGCGTTCGGGCGGTCGCTCTCGCTCGTCACACACCCCGCGCACGCCAGGCCGCACGCGAGCAGCGCCGCCCGCCCGCGCATCACCGATCCTCCCGCCCGAGCCTCGATGGCGGCTCGGCGGACAGCGCACGCTCGTACATCGCCTCCGCATCGTCGTGCAGCTTCGCGAGGTCCGCGAGCCTCAGGTACATCATGTGGCCGGCGTCGTAGTACGACTTGCTGATGTTGCCGCGCAGGTGCTCGGGGAGGTTCAGGTGGTCGACGGTGTAGTCCATCGCCGACGGGGGCGTCGCGAGGTCGTAGTGCCCGCCCGCGAACAGCGCGTGGAGCGACGGGTTGCGCACGATCGCCTCACGCAACCTCGGCACGACGTTCACGTACCCGTTGATCGCGCCGGAGTAGTCCCACGGGTGCACGCGCCCCGTGAGCACCTCGTAGGGCTGGTCGCGCTCGTAGCCGAGTTCGCTCCGCAGGTAGTAGTTGATGCCCTCGGAGTAGGTGCCCTGGATCACGGAGTAGCTCGGGTCGGTCTCGTGGCGTGTGCCCGCGGTCGTCCAGTCGTCGCCCACGTACCTGCTGTCGAAGCGCCCGATCGTCTTCTTCTCATCGCGGAGCAGCTCCTTCGAGAAGTTGCCCATGGTCACGCGCAGGCGCACGCCATCGACGAAGTCCGGGTCGAGGCCCGTCAGCTCCGCGTACCGCGCCACCACCGCTTCGCGCTCGCGCGCGGGCATCGCATCGCCCGCGAGCAGCGCCAGCGCGTAGTCGCCCCGCGCAAACTCCTCCGCCCGCCTGAGCACATCCTCCAACTCGCCATCGACGAGCCCGTGGTACCACGCCGTCGCGGCGTACGACGGGAAGAACAGGATGTACGGGAGGTCGTTGCCAGCGCCGAACCGGATCGTCGAGAAGTCGAGCACCGTCGACACGAACGTGATCCCGTTCACGTACATGCCGTACTGGTTCTGCAGGTGCTCGGCGAGACCCGCGGCCCGGAGCGTGCCGTACGACTCCCCGCACAGGAACTTGGGGCTCCCCCACCGCTCGAAACGGGTCGTGTAGAGGCGGACGAACTCGCCCACCGCGCGGATGTCCTGCTCGAGCCCGTGAAACTCGGACTTGTCCACTCCCTCCGCGGGCCTGCTGAAGCCCGTCGACACGGGGTCGATGAAGACCATGTCGGTGAAGTCGAGCCACGAGTGCTCGTTGTCCACGAGCTGCGCGGGCGGCGGCAGCGGTTCGCCTTGCTCGGAGAACAGCACCCGGCGTGGCCCGAGCGCGCCCAGGTGGAGCCACACCGACGAGGAGCCGGGCCCGCCGTTGAACGTGAAGGTGACGGGGCGATCCCGCGCCTCCGCCCCATCGAGCGTGTACGCGATGAAGAACACATCGGCGCGGGGCTTGCCCGCGTCATCGGGCATGGGCATGCGCCCCGCGGTGACGGTGTAGCGCAGCTGCTCCCCATCCGCGGTGATCGATGCCTGCTTGCCGATGAGGTCCGCGTCCCACGGCTCATCGCTCTTGCCAGCGTCCCTCGACCCGCTCGGGTCGGCGTGGGCATCAACCATCGCGTCCACGTGCGCATGGTCTGCGTGCGCTGCGCGGTCCCCGTGCTGGGCGATCGCCACGCCGCAACAGACCGCAAGCGCAAACCCGAACCCGACCAAGCCTCTCATGAGCATCGCGAGCCTCCTTTGCAGGCGACGATCATAGAGGTTGAGCCGCGAGAGGTTGCGGGGCGTCAGGTGGGCTCGCCAACGGGCTCCGCGAGGCGCGACCGCGCCGCATCGGCCCACACGCCCTCGACGTCGAGCGTGAGGTACTGACGCCAGTACGCCTGGGCGTCGTCGTGTCGCCCCAGCGCATCGAGGCAATGCGCGAGGTTGAAGTGCGCATCGGCGAGCGCCGGCGCCACCTCCACCGCCTTGAGCAGGCTCTCCACCGCGTCCGCGTACCGCCCCGACATCTCTTGCACATCCGCCAGGTTGTACCACGCGCTCTCCCACGACGGGTCGTGCACGAGGGCGAGCTTGTACATCTCCTCCGCCGCTTCGATCTTGCCGAGCATGCGCAGGCAGTTGCCCATGTTGTAGTACGCCTCGCCCCAGTGCGGGGCGACGCCCAGCAGGCGCCGGTACAGCGCGCACGCCTCATCGAACTCTTCATTGAGTTCCGCGGTCAGCGCACGATCGAACCAGATGTCCGCCGACACCGCTTCGCCCGAGGCGACCGCTCCCTCTTCGGGCTGCCCCGCCAGCGCGCGAGGCCCCGCGTCGTCCCGCGACACCTCGTCCTGCGCGACGAACCCGAAGTGGTGCTGGCCCCGCGGGTCCACCAGCGCGCCGCCCACCTGCGCAAGCAACGTCCGCCGGTCCGCGGAGATCAGGCGCAGTTGGGCCAACGGGTGCTCCGCCTCCGGGAGCACGCGTGAAAGCCCGCTCAGGCTCCGCGCGATCGTCTCCATGCTCACGCCCGAGCGCATAAGGCCCGTCAGCGTCTGCAGCGAGACGATGTCGCGGAAGTCGCACCGCCCGTCGCGCGAGCGGACAAGCCCGAGGTGCTCCCACCGCCTGAGCGTCGGGGCGTCAACGCCGACCGCCGCCGCCGCCGATTCCGCGTCGAACGTCTTGTGCTGGTCCGCGGCCTCATGCCGACCACGCCCAAGCATCTCGAGGAAGCGGTCCTCCGCGACGATCCGGATCCGCCCGCCGCGCCGCTGCAACTCCTCGCCACGTTGCAGGAGCACCGAGACGGACCCGTCACCACGGATGGGCAGGGCGCCCTGCCCGACCACGAGCAGGTCGGTCCGGCGCGACACGGTGGTCGTGGGCGTGCCGCCCGCCGAGCGGACCGCCGACCACGCCTCGCGCCGGCTCATCGAACCGAGCCGGCCCGTGAAGGCGACGCGGAGCGCGTGGAGCGCACCACCGCGAGAAGCCCGGGATGGAGCCGCGCTGACCATGCCCTCAGGATATCGGCGTCAGGGGCCTGTCAGGCTTGAATGACAGCTTCCGACAGGATGCCCTCGCCCGTCAGGCCCGCTTCTTGGTCTTCTTCTTGCTCGCTCCCGAGGCGCTCTTGGCCGCGGGCTTCTTGGCGGTCTTCTTGCGCGCCGTCTTCTTCTTCGTGGTGCTCTTCGATGCGGCCTTCTTCGCCGGGGCCTTGCCCGTCGCGTCCTCGACGCTCTGCTTGAGCGCCTCCATGAAGTTGAAGCTCTGGGCGGGCTCATCCTCATCGACCAGCACGGGCTCGGCGCCCTTGAGCTTGGCCTTCACAAGCTCGAAGAACTTCTCGCGGTACTCATCGCTGAATGCGCCGGGGTCAAACGCCTTGGCCTTGCTCTCGATGATCGAAGTCGCCAGCGCCACCTGCTCCTCGTCCACATCGCCGATGCGGATGTCCGAGAAGTAGTCCTTGGGCTGGCGCACCTCGTCGGCGTAGCGCAGTGTCGATAGCAGGAACCCTCGCCCCTCGACCGACAGCGCCACCACCTGCTCGCGCGACCGCATCACCACCTTGCCGAGCCCGACCTTGCCCGCCCGCTTCATCGCCTCGCGGATCACGGAAAAGGCCTCTTCCGCGACGGGCCCATCGGGCCCGATGAAGTACGACGAGTCGTAGTACAGCGGGTCGATCTCGCCCTCATCGACGAACTGCACCAGGTCGATCGTCTTCGTGCTCTCGAGGCGGATGTTCGCCAGGTCTTCCTCGTCGATCAGCACATACGAGTCCTTCTCGTACTCGTAGCCCTTCACGATCTCATCGCGCGTGATGGGCCCGTGGACCGGGCAGGTGAGTTGGTTCTTCACGCGCTGGTGGCAGTCGGCGTGCAACTGGTTGAGCGAGACGCGCGCGCCGCTCTCCGTCGCCGAGTACATCCTGACCCCAAAGCTCACGAGCGACAGCCTGAGCTGCCCCTTCCACATTGCACGTGGCGGCATTGCCCACCTCTCTTAGCCTCGGCCCCGCGCGCTGATCTCCCACCAACGGGGGTGCCGAGTCAACAGTATCGATCCGCGGGGCCCGATCCCTTGCGATTGAGCCAATACCCTTGCAAACACCGATCAGCTACAGTGCCGCTATGGCCGCGCGCGACCCCGACCCCAAGCTACCCCTCACCGACTACCACGCCAAGCGCGACTTCCAGCGCACACCCGAACCAAAGGGCGACGCCGCCGAGCCAACTACCCCGGCCCAAACCCCCGGCCGCCTCTACGCCATCCAGAAGCACGACGCCACCAACCTCCACTACGACCTCCGCCTCGAACTCGACGGCACACTCCTGAGTTGGGCCATCCCCAAGGGCCCATCGCTCGACCCCGCGATCAAGCGCCTCGCCGTCCACGTCGAAGACCACCCCATCGAATACGGCTCGTTCGAGGGCGTCATCCCCAAGGGCGAGTACGGCGGCGGCTCCGTCATGATCTGGGACCACGGCGAGTGGGAACCCATCACCGACCCGCACAAGGGCTACAAGAAGGGCGACTTCAAGTTCCGCCTCTACGGCGAGAAGCTCCGGGGCGAGTGGGCCCTGGTGCGCGGGCGCAAGGACTCGCGTGATTGGCTCCTGCTCAAGAAACAAGACGACGAAGCACGCCCCATCCACGCGTACGACGTGCTCGAAGCACAGCCGGACAGCGTCGCCTCGGGCCGCTCCATCCAGCAGATCGCAGACGACGCCGACCTCGTCTGGAAGGACGGCGGCCCGCAGGGCGAGTCGAAACAGCCACTCGTCAAGCCCCCCGTACGCATCAGCCGCCTCGACCCATCGGTCCTCACCGGCGCGCGCAAGCGCGCACAACCCGCCACCTTCAAGCCCCAACTCGCCACCAACGCGACCCACGCCCCAGATGGCGAGCGGTGGGTCCACGAGGTCAAGTTCGATGGCTACCGCATCCTCGCGGTCATCGCACGCGGTGAGGTCACGCTCCTCTCGCGCAACGGCCTCGACTGGACCACCAAGTTCATCCCCGTCGCCCACGCCCTCAAGCGCCTCCCACTCACCGATGCCATCCTCGATGGCGAGGTCTGCGTCCTCGACCGCGCGGGCCTCACCGACTTCTCGATGCTCCAACAGGCCCTCTCACGCAACGACCGGCGCGGCTTCGTCTACTACCTCTTCGACGCCCCACACGCGATGGGCTTCGACCTCACCAGGACGTGCCTCGTCGAGCGCAAGGCGTGGCTCGGGCGCATCATCGGCGCGACACCCGATGCCGGTCCCGTGCTCCAGTACAGCGCGCACATCGAAGGCAACGGCCCGATCGTCGTCTCGCAGGCGCGAGGCACGGGCGTCGAGGGCATCATGTCCAAGCGCGCGGATGCTCCCTATGAACAGCGCCGATCGCAGAGCTGGCTCAAGATCAAGTTCGCCGAGCGCGATGAGTTCATCATCGTCGGGTGGACCGACCCGGAGGGCTCACGCTCAGGCTTCGGCGCACTGATGCTCGCCTACAACGACGAAGACGCGGGCGGCATGGTCTGTTGCGGCAAGGCGGGCACGGGCTTCAACGACAAATCGCTCGCCGACATCGCGCGCACCCTCGCCCCGCTCGCCATCGATACCCCCAACGTCACCAACCCCCCCACCGGCGCCGACGCACGCGGCGTCCACTGGGCCGAGCCACAGCTCGTCGCCCAGGTCGAGTACACCGGGTGGACGCGCGACGGCTCCATCCGCCACCCCACCTTCCTCGCCCTCCGTGACGACATCGACCCCGCTACCGTCACCAAGCCCGACACCGCATCGGGCAAGCCGTCCGCGAAGACCGTCGTGCGCGGGCGCGGGAAGGCCGTCGTCGTGAAGCCACGTTCACCCAAGGACGCCACCGTCGCGGGCGTGCGCATCACGCACCCAGAACGCGTCGTCTACCCCGAAGCCGGGCTCACCAAGCTCGACGTCGCGCAGTACTACGAAGCGGTCGCGGAATGGGCGCTGCCGTTCGTCGTCAAGCGCCCGCTCTCGCTCGTCCGCTGCCCCGAGGGCCTGGCGGGCCAGCACTTCTACCAGCGCTCGCCCGGCGAAGGGTGGCCGCGCTCCATCCGCGCCGTCACGGTGGGCCAGCGCAAGGCCGCGGAGTCCACCATCGTCATCGACGACGTTAAGGGGCTGCTCTCCCTCATCCAGCACGGCGTGCTCGAGATCCACCCATGGGCCTGCACCATCGACCGCCCCGACCGCCCCGACTCGCTGACCTTCGACCTCGATCCGGGCGAGGGCCTGCCATGGACCAAGACCATCGAAGCCGCGCGCATCGTCCGCGAGTTCCTCGACCATCTCGGGCTCGAGGGCCTGCTCAAGACCACGGGCGGCAAGGGCCTCCACATCGTCGTCCCTATCGAACGCCGCACCGATTGGGACGAGGCCAAGGAGTTCTCCCGCGCCTTCGCCCAGCGGCTCGCCAAGACCGCGAGCCACCTCTTCATCGCAACCGCGACCAAGTCACGCCGGAAGGGCAAGGTCTTTGTGGACTACCTGCGGAACGCCCCCGGCGCAACCTCGGTCGCCGCCTACTCCACCCGCGCCCGCCCCGGCGGCCCCGTCTCGACCCCGATCCGCTGGGACGAGCTCCGCCCCGCCCTCGACCCGGCGCGATTCACCATCCAGACGGTCCCCCAGCGACTGACCCGCCTCAAGGACGACCCATGGGCCGACCCTCCTCGCCAGCGGCTCTCCTCGGCCGTCAGGAAGCTCGACTCTCTGTGAGACTGGCTTTCTCACAAGGCGATGTATCACCCACGCCGCCAGCGCCTCCTCCTGGTTCACGGCGTGCCGCCCCGGCGCGCGTTGTGGGGGAAGAGACACCGAACGCCAGGAGGCCAGATCAATGTTCAACCGCACAACCACCGCCCTCACCGCCCTCGCGCTGACCCATAGCGCCCTCGCCGCGGGCCAGACCATCACCGTCACAACCGTCGAGGACACCTCGGACTTCGGCGGCGCCATGCAGATCGCCAACCTCCCCGGCCCCGACGGCAAGGTCTCGTTCCGCGAGGCCGTCACCGCCTCCAACAACACGCCCGGCGGCGAGACCATCGCCTTCGCCATTCCCCTCGACGAGTACTGGCTCGACCCCTCTCTCGCCCTGCTCAAGATCGAGAGCGGCATCATCTTCTCGTCCTCGAGCGACGTTGTCTTCGACTTCACCACCCAGGCAACAAACATCGCCGACACCAACCCCAACGGCCCCGACGTCGGCATCTTCGGGCTCGAGCCCAACGGGTGGGGCTTCGAAGCACTCCGCATCTCCGGCAGCAACTGCACCATCATCGGCCTCGGCTCGTGCCAGCAGCGCGGCTACGCGGCACGCCTCATGGGATCCAACAACCGCGTCATCGGGTGCGACACCCTCGGCCCGCTGTCATCTTCGTTCGTCATCTCGGGCAGCAACAACACCGTCGGCGGCACAGAGCCCGGCGAGGGCAACCGCCTCTCAGGCCTGAGCGGCGGCCTCGAGATCGCAGGCGCCCAGGACGCCGTCGTCATCGGCAATGAGATCTACGGCGGCGACAACGGCCTGCTCATCTCGGGCTCAACCGGCACCCGCATCGGCGGCCCGTCCGACGCCGAGCGCAACGTCATCTACGACGCCGGCTTCACCTGCTGCGAGGGCGCCGCCGCCGGCGCGCAGGTCGTCCTCCAGAACGCGACCGCCACGCTCATCGAGAACAACTGGATCGGATTGACCCCTGATGGCGTCGGCGCAGGCAACAAGGGCCCGCGCGGCGTGCAGGTCCTCACCTCCGACCTCACCACCATCCGTGCCAACGTCATCGCTGACATCATCGCCTTCGGCATCGCGGGCCAGGCGGGCAACACCTACGGCGCGGGCATCGAACTCCTCGCCGATGCGACCAATACCGTCATCGAGGCCAACCTCATCGGCGTCGGGCCCGACGGCGTCACCCCGATCCCCAACTACACCGGCATCCGCGTGGACCACCTCTCGACCCTCGACCACCCCGAGAACACGCTCATCGAGGGCAACCTGATCGCCAGCTCCGTCCTCGCCGGCCTCCAGGTCGGGGCGACCGCGACCGCCACCACGATCACCGCTACCGAGTTCGTCAACAACGGCGGGTCGGGCATCGAACTCGCCGCGCTGGCGGGCAAGGCACCGCCCACGATCGTGTCGGCCACCGCAGGGGCATCCGCCGTCACCCTCGAGGCGACCCTCGACGCCTCCCCCCTCACCGACTACACGATCGAATTCTTCGCCAACGCCGAGTGCGACCCTTCGGGCGCTGGCGAGGGCGAGCGGTTCCTTGGCGCTGCGACGGTCACGACCGACAGCGCCGGGCTGGCAACCATCGTGGCCACGCTCGATGCCATGGCGGCATCGGGCGAGGCCGCGACCGCCACCGCGACCAACCTGGCCACGGGCGACACCTCCGCCTTCTCGCTCTGCACCACCATCACCCCGGGCGACGACCCACTCGATGGCGACATCAACAACGACGGCATCGTCAACTCGCTCGACCTCAACGCGGTGCTCGGCGAGTTCGGGTGCACGACCGGCTGCACCGCCGATACGGACGGCGACGGCGATGTCGACTCTCAGGACCTGAACCAGGTGCTCGCCAACTTCGGCGTCGCGATCTGACCCCGCACGTCACGGCCACCACCAGGCACACACTCCAGGCGCGCCGGGGCACACCGCCCCGGCGCGTTGCTTCCTGCGCGCACCCCTGCTCTAGTCGCGGTTGAGCGTGTCGGGGCCCTTGCCCGCCGCCTTCTCGTAGTGCCCATCGCCCGACTTCACGTACTTGGTAAAGCCAAGCTCGCCCAGGCGCTTGTTGTTCTGGTACGACTCTTTGGTCTTGTTCTCCGACCACGCGCCGCCGATGTTGGGCGGCTGGATGATCCGCTGCACGGGCTCGCCCGTCTCGGGGTGTTCGCTCAGCGCCTCATCGTGCATCGACTGCACGACCTCGAAGACCTCGCCTTCAGAGCCGTCGTCGGTGATGACCTGGTAAACGTACGTGGGCATGGGGCATGCTATGGGCCTGCGCGACCGCGAGCCCAGAGCGTGAGCGACTGGTTCTTCCCGATCCGGGGAAGCCCGTCGCTCACGCTCTGGGCTCGCTCCTGTCAGGCCCTCACGCGCAACCTG
Source organism: Phycisphaerales bacterium (assembly GCA_965228605.1). Lineage (GTDB taxonomy): Bacteria > Planctomycetota > Phycisphaerae > Phycisphaerales > UBA1924. The sequence continues at coordinate 48,657 of OZ245825.1, read as the reverse complement.
CGCGCGCAAGCGAGCCGGGGCTGTTCGCCCCGGCTCGTCGCGGGTCTCCAAGACGCCGCCCAGGAGTTCTCGAACCGCTCTGCGTGCTTCAGACGGGGAAGCAGCTCTCCCCGAACATGCCCAGGAGGATGTTGAGGTCGGCCGAGTCGGTGTCGCCGTCGTTGTCGCAGTCGCCGCCGGCGTCGAGGCCGAAAGAGCCGAGCAGGGCGTTGAGGTCGGTCGAGCCGACGAAGCCGTCGCCGTCGAGGTCCGCCGGGCAGCCGTCGCCGGGCACGGGGACCGGGGCTTGGTCGTCCTCTTCGAAGCCAGGCAGCGAGGGCAGTGCGCCGGGGGCCGGCTGCACCTTGATGCCCCAGTCGTCATTCGGGTCCATCGGAATGGCGATGAAGTCGAACTCGGTGCCCTCCACCACGATGCACTCGTTGCAGACCAGGTCGCACTCGAGGGTGCCGCCAAAGTTGTTGATGCCGCACTGGCCGCACGGGTTGTTGGGGTCACCGCAAGGCTCGGCCTGAATCCAGTCGTCGCCGCTGCCGCTGCCGGAGCCCTGGCTCTCGACCGGCTGGCCGTTCTTCATCAGGACGACCTCGTAGCCAAGCGGGAGGAACCCGGAGAAGTTCGTCGCGGTCCCGACCTCGACGTGCACATCGAAGAACCCGCCGGGGAGCCCGGGGCTCGAGGTCAGATCCATCGACAGGATCTCGGTGTCCCAGTACGTCTGGCCGCCGGGCGCCTGCTCGACGGCGATCATGTCGTCGGCCAACTCGAACTCCTGCTCGGCGCCGGGGAGCGGCTTGACGATCACGATGATGTCCACATCTTCCGCAAGCTCGACGGGCGCCGAGACGACGGGGCAGATCGGGCCCGAGCACGAGCAGAAGGAGCCCTGCGCCGGGTCGTCGTTGAAGTAGGAGAGCACACAGGTGAGCGGCACGGAGGCGCCGTTCCAGGTGCCGATCCCGCACCCCTGGCCGCAGGGCTGGCCCTGGGGGCAGGGGCCGTCACCGTCGGCGATGCCGACGATCTGGTCTTCTTCCCAGATCACCGCACCGCCGGCCATGATCTGGACACGGGCCGAGAGGTCCATCTGGCCAAGCGAAGTGTCCGCGGAATACTGCCAGTAGGCAGTGACGATCTTCTTGCCCGAGCCGTCGGGGGCGTCGGTGACCGCGGCGGTCAGCGCCTTGCGGTTCCAGGGCAGAGTCGGGTCCCCCGCGAATGCCGGCGTGGCGGCCGAAGCCGCGATGGTGGCGATCGTCAGGGCAGAGAGCGTGGTGATACGGGCGTTCATGATGTCATCCTCGCGTTTTGGATGCTGGGGAAGGTCCGGCCCTCGCTGACCGATCTGACCTTCCCTGCCCTCCATCCGCGCCCCCACGCGAGATCTCTCAACGGATCGTTGAGTTTTTTCCCGACACGCCCCGCACGCCCGCGGGCACGGGTGCCGCGTGCCGCTTCGACGTATGCTCTAGGGTCGGAGACCCGCTCATGATCGATGTCACGCGGACGACAACCCAGCTCCTGAGCCGCCTGCACGACGCCCAGGACGCCGAGGCGTGGGAGCACATCGACAAGCGTTATCGCCCCCTCCTCGAGAACTTCGCCCGCAGGCTCGGGCTCAACGACGCCGACGCCGCCGACGTCGCCCAGGAGACCCTCACCCGCTTCGTGAGCGAGTACCGCGATGGCAAGTACAAACGCGAAGCGGGCCGCCTCCGCTCGTGGCTCATCGGCATCTGCAGGTACCGCGTGCTCTCCCAGCGGCGCTCCCAGGCCGTCCGCAAGGAGTACCGGGGCGAGTCCGCCATCATCAACCTCGACGACGACGAGGCCCTCACGCAGGCCTGGGAGGGTGAACGCCGCGCCCTGATCCTCCGCCAGGCCATGCAGGAACTCAAGAACACTCGCATGGCCGAGAAGACCATCCAGGCCTTCGAGCTCTTGGTCACCCAGGGCAAGTCGGCGCCCGAAGTCGCGGAGACGCTCGGCATGTCCACCCACGACGTCTACCTCGCCAAGAACCGCTGCTCCACCAAGCTCCGCGAGATCGTCGAGCGCATCGACGCGGCCTTCGAAGGTGAGTGATGTGAACGCGCGCGAAGGCTGCCCACCGCGCGACCGCCTGGAAGCCTTCGCGGACGGCGCGCCGGACGCACAGCCGCACCGCGAACACATCGAGTCGTGCGAGCGCTGCGGGCGCGAGCTCGCCCGCATCCGCGCCAACAACGACTTCCTGGGCGAGATCGCATCCGCGCTGGGCGACAGCGCGCCGACGATCGCATCGCCCCACGCCGAATCGGTCAGGCCCCTCCCCCTCGCGGGCGAGGCCACACGCGCGGGCGAGGCCCCATCCGCCACGCTCATCAAGGGCTACGAACTGCTCGACGAGATCCACCGGGGCGGGCAGGGCGTGGTCTACCGCGCACGCCAGCTCGCCGCGAAGCGCCTCGTCGCGGTCAAGATGCTGCTCGGCGGCGGGCTCGCCTCGACCAAGCAGCGCATCCGCTTCGAGCGCGAGGTCGAGCTCGTCGCATCGCTCCGCCACCCGGGCATCGTCACGCTCTACGAATCGGGCCTCGCCACCTCGGGCGAGCCCTACCTCGCGATGGAGCTCATCGATGGCGTCACACTGAGCGACCACCTCGCCCTCCTCCCCGAGCGCGCCGGGCGCGGGCGCGCCTGGGCCAGGCCCATCCTCGAACTCTTCGCGCAGGTCGCGGACGCCACCGCCTACGCCCACCGGCGCGGCGTCATCCACCGCGACCTCAAGCCCGGCAACATCCTCGTCGACGACGAGGGCCACCCCCACCTCCTCGACTTCGGCATCGCCAAGGCCACCCAGAAGGGCCACGACACCGACATCGCCACCACCATCGCGGGCGAGTTCGTGGGCACCTTCCGCTACGCCGCCCCCGAGCAGGTCTCAGGCGACCCCGACGCGGTCGACACCCGGACCGATGTCTACGCCCTGGGCGTCCTCCTCTACGAGGCCCTCACGGGCCAACGCGTGTACGAACTCAAGGGCTCGATCGCGCAGATCGTCGGCGCCATCACGGAAGCGACGCCGACGAGCCCATCGGCGCTCAACCCGCGCCTCGACGACGAGCTCGACGCGATCGTCCTCAAGGCCCTCGCGAAGGAGCCCGCGCGCCGCTACCAATCCGCTGAGGCGCTCGCCGACGACCTTCGCGCGTACCTCGACAACCGCCCCGTGTCGGCGCGGGGCGATACGACGACGTACGTGCTCGGCAAGCTGGCGCGCCGGCACAAGACCGGCATCGTCGTGGCCTGCGCGATCGCGGCGCTCGTTGGCGGCGTCGGTGCGGGGTGGATCGGCAGTGTGCTGCACGCGAACAAGCGGCTCACCCGCGTCATCGCGGTCTTCATCGAGACGATGAAAGCGACCGACTGGCGAACAAGCGGCGATCACCTCTCGGCCGAGGAATACGTCACATTCCAGCGAGACCGGATCGCGCTGGAGTTCGCCGACGACCCCGACCTCCTGGGCCCCGCCGAGCGCGCACTCGCCAACGCCGCTTTCGCGCGCGACGACTACGCCGCCGGGCGCGACCACCTCCTGCTCGCACTCGAACTCGAAACACGCACGGCCCCCAAGCGCGGCACGCCCGAGATCGCCGCAATCCACCACGGGCTCGGGCGCGCCCTGTGGAACCTCCGCGAGTACGACCGCGCCGAGCACCACTACAAGGCAGCGCTCGACATGCGCCGCAAGCTGCTCGACCCCGGCGCAGTGGAGACGGGCCAGACCCTCCACCACCTTGGCGCGACGTACACGAGGCAGAACCGCTTCGAGGAAGCCGACGCCGCGTATCAGGAGGCCATCGCCATGCTCACCGCCGCGGGTGACGGCGCCGAGTCGAAGATCGCCAGCGCACGAGACAGCTTCGCGAGCATGCTGTTCCGTCGGGCTGACCTGGCAAGCAGCATGGGCGACGAACCCCAAGCCGCCGCCTACCGCGACCAGGCGCACGGGGTCTGTCAAGAGGTCTACGAGTGGGCCGAGGCTCGCGGCACCGACAAGCTCCCGTTTGGGCTCGCTTCGCACAGTTACGGCGTCGCGCTCGCGGAAATGGGCAAGCCCGAGGAAGCGCTGGCACACTTCCGCGCCGCCGTCGCCGTCAAGGAGGTCACGCTCAAGGACAACCCGACGACCACGATGTCGCGATGCAGGCTTGCCCTCTCAGAGGGGGATGTACTCGCCTCGCGCGCCGCCAGCATGTCAAGCAGCGCACTGTGGGAGCAAGCCGAGGCGAGCTACGCGAGGGGTGAGTCGTTCGCTCGCCAGGTCGTCGCCGAAACCCTCGCGGACGAAGACGACCGCCGCCTGCTTGGAAAGGCGTGCTACGCCCGCGCCAAAGCGCTGATGCACCTGGGCCGCGCCGATCAGGCCTATGACCTGCTCAAGGAGAGCCTGCCCATCCTCGCCGAGACCCTCGGCGCAGGGCACCCCGCGACCCGTGCGTGCGCCATGCTGCTCGACGACGCACGCGCCTCGCTCAACTCCGACGACGCCTCATCGCAAACACCGCAGGGATAACCGCAAGCCCGACCGTCCCGGGACCGGGCACGAACGACGAGAACGCCAGCGCGATCTCGTAGTCGCCAAACTGCGCCGGATCGGGCGCGGACCAGTCCCCGATGATGCCCATCGAACCATCCGGGCCAGAGACCTCGCCGGGCGTCGCGAACGCGAAGAGCGGCGTCCCCACAGAGTCGACAGGAACCGACGGCGGACCCGAGATCGCGATCAGGTACTCGCCGGGCGTGGTCAGTTCAATCATTGTCCCGTCGGTGGAGACCGACCCCATGAACGCCGTCGACACCATGCCCGGCGCATTGGCGAGCAGCGGCGAGCCATCGCCATCGAAGAGGAAGATCTGCGGGAAGAAGTCCGCGCTGAACGCGGTCGCGGTGAACATGGTCGGCTTCTTGATGATGAAGCGGTACATGTCCTGGAAGTCGCCACCGGGCCCCTCGGGGCTGCCCCCGCCGCCGAGCCCGTCCAGGCGCCCGCGGATGAGCGTGAGGTCGCCCTCACCGATCGGGGTTTGCGCGTTGCCGGGAAGCGAGCCCGCGTCCTGGCCGGTGTTCGACTCGTCCCATTCGGGACCCGCAGCCGCCACCCCACCAAGCACCAGACATGCGCCCGCGGCGCAGACCACACCCATCAAACGGTTCTCGGGCATTACCTCTTTCCCCTTCCTTCCTGAGTGTCGCGTGCTTCTGACCCGCGTGCAAGCGTGGCCTCCAGATTCGCACACTCAATCTGCGCCGCCCCCGAGGGACCTCTCAATCGAATCCACAGCCTCCCCGATCGTGCCCCGGTCGACGTCCACGATCATGTTGGCCCGGCGCATCAGCTCGTCATCGATCGCGCCGATCAGGTCCTGTAACGCTCCCCGGACGCGCGGGTCCGCCGCCGCACCCTCCGTGAGGAGCAGGACGGCGTCGTAGGGCGGCAGCGCCTGGGCCGTGTCCTCGAGCACGCGCAGGTCGTAGGCCGCGATCCGCCCATCGGTCGAGAACGCGCTGATCACGTCCACCTGGCCCTGGGCGACCGCCTCGTACATCAGCGTCGAGTCCATCGAGACCTGCTCGCCCATCTGGAGCCCGTAGGTGTCGACGAGCGCCTGCCACTCGGGGCGCCCGAAGAACTCGTAATCGCCCCCGATCGAGAGGCTACCCCCCACCCGCGCGAGGTCCGTGATGGTGCGCACACCGAGACGATCGGCATCGCCCGCGCGCATCGCCAGCGCATACGCGTTCTCGAAGCCCAGCGGGCCAAGCACCGTCACGCCCCGCTCATCCAGCGCCCACACGGTCACCGCGTTGAGCATCTCGGAGCGCGATGCACTCCCCTCCCGCTTCATGTAGTTGGCCCAGATCGTCCCCGTGTAGTCCACGTACACATCGACATCGCCGTTCGCGAGCGCATCGAACACCGCGGCGGAACCGAGGCTGCCGGTCGTCTCAACCGCGAAGCCCTCATCGCGCAGCTGCCCCGCGATCACCTCCGCGAGGATGTACTGCTCCGTGAACGTCTTCGCGCCCACGCGCAGGTCAACGGGCGACCGCATGAGCCAGGGCGTCAGCACCGACAGCGCAAACACCGCGCCAAGCCCGACCCCGCCCAGCACCGCGCGCCCCCGCCGCCTGTCCCTCGCGCCCACCTCGATCAGCCCGATCAACTGGTCGATCACCACCGCGAGCAGCGCCGCGCTCGCGATCCCGACGCCCAGCATCGCGTTGTCACGAAGCTGGAGCCCGCTGAAGATGAACTCGCCCAGGCAGCGCGCCCCCACGGGCGTGCCGAGCGTCGCGATCCCGATCACCCACACCGTCGCGATGCGCACGCCCGCGATCATCACGGGCAGCGCCAGGGGCAACTGGACCCGCCAGAGCACCTGCGCGGGCGTCATGCCCACGCCCCGCGCCGCATCCACCACCGACGGGTTCACACCCTCGATCCCCGTGATCGTGTTGCGCAGCACGGGCAGCACCGAATACACCGTGAGCCCGATCAAAGCCGCGGGCTCGCGGAACAACCCCAGCGCGACCACCATGAACGCGAGCAGCGCGATGCTCGGCACCGTCTGCATCACGCTCGCCACGCCCAGGCTGATCGTGCGCACCGCACGCGACCGCAGCGCCCAGAACGCCAGGGGCAGCGAGATCGCAATGCCAAGCACCATCGCGCCAAACGACAGCAGCACGTGGGCCGCGAGCAACTCGGGCAGGCGCTGCAGGTGCGGTGCGAGCGCGCCGATCATGGCCCCGCCCCGTCCGCGATGGCTTCGAGCTGGTCCGCCTGCCTCTTGGGCGTCGAGATGAGCCCCTCGACATAGGGCGATGCCGGCTTGCTCATGAGCTCGCGCGGCGTGGCGAACTGCTCGACCCGACCTTCGTTGAGCACCGCGATCCGATCGCCCAGGATGAGCGCCTCGGCCATGTCGTGCGTCACCAGTACCACCGTCAGCCCGAGCCGCTCGCGCAGCGTCACAATCTCCTGCTGGAGCGCATCGCGCGTGATCGCATCGAGCGCGCCGAACGGCTCGTCCATGAGCAGCACCTTCTGCCGGGCCGCCAGCGCCCGAGCGACCCCAACCCGCTGGCGCTGCCCGCCCGACAGCTCGGCGGGCATGCGGTCGCGGTACTCGCTGGGCGGCATCCCGAGCGTCTCGAGCAACTCATCGGTCCGCTCCGCGATATCCGCTGCCGCCCACCCGAGCAGCCTCGGCACCGTCCCGACGTTCTGCCCGACCGTCATGTGGGGGAACAGGCCCACGCCCTGGATCACATAGCCGATCCGCCGACGGAGCAGCACCGGGTCTTCCCGCTGCACGTCCACGCCCCCCACCTCGACGACGCCCGAGTAGCCATCGATCAGCCGGTTGATGATGCGCAGCGCCGTCGTCTTGCCCGAACCCGACCCGCCGACCAGCGCGACGAGTTCCCCCTCGCGCACGTGCAGGTCGACGCCATCGAGCGCCGGACGCGCTGCGCCCTCGTAGCGCTTGGTCACGCCACGCAGGCGTATCACGAACCGACACCCCGCAGCACGCGCTCGACCACATCGTGGTTCTTGCGCCCGACCATCGCCACGTAGCGGAGCGGTTCACCCGCGACATTCAATCGGTGCACGTACTTGCGGTAGGCGAACATATCGATCGCCTCATCGTCGAGCATGCGCTCGATCAGTCGCGCGAAGCCCGTGTCGTCGTCGCCCGAGAGGAATGAGTCCTTCACGTTGAACGCCACCCACCCGCCGTCCTCGATGACGTTGAAGCTGTTAGCGAACGCCTCGGGCGGGATGTCGTTGAACCCCAGCGCCGCGACGCTCGTCAGGCAGTTGAAGCCCGCCTCCTCGAGCCGCTCGACCGCATCGTCATCGGGCGTCGCCATGTCGGCCACGACGTAGTCGTCGTACGCCTCGCCGCGATCGCGGATGGCCGCGTCGCGCGCCTCGGGGATGATGTCGAGCCCGACCACCGCCTCCGCGCCCGCCGACGCAAGCTCGGCCCCGACGAGCCCGTTGCCCGCGCCAAGGTCGAGCACGCGCAGGCCCGACGGGTCTTCATCGGGCTGATCGGAGACCACGTCGGCAAGCAACGAGACCACCCGCTCGGGAGATGCACACTCGAGCCGCTCGTGGAACAGCTGCTCGTACAAACCGGGGATGTTGTAGATCGCGGGGTAGTCGTGGAAGCGGATGCGTCGCCACTCACCGTCCAGTTTCACCTCGCACCACTCGTGGTCCTGATCCAGATCGTGCCGATCGTCAGGCAAGCGGATATCGAGGGAATGGGTCGACCCCAGCGCAAACTCCGTGCGCTCCGACTCGGGCTGGACAGGCATGGCTCTCCGTCATCGGCTCTGCACGAGCCGGCGTGTTCTTTGGCGCGCAGCAACACCGTTTCTGGAGGACCACCCCCCGGCTTCACTGACAAGGACGAACCGACAGTATCACGCCGAGGCGCGCTCAGGTCAACCCACCGCCTGACACGCCCCAAACAATGCGTTACGCGCGGGGCCCCGCGTTGCGCACGTCCTCGGGCATCTCGAACGTCTTGGCGTTCTCGATGAACCGCTTCGCGAGGTCCGCCGCCTGCGCGTCGTAGGCCGCGCCGTCCGCCCACGCGTTGCGCGGCATGAGCACATCGCTCGGCACCGTCCCACCCGGGATTTCCTTCGGCACCTGCAAGCCGAACACCGGGTCGGTCTCGTACGCGACCTTGGAGAGCGAGCCGTCGAGGATGGCGTTGATCATGGCGCGGGTCCACGAGAGCTTCATGCGCTTGCCCGTGCCGTACGCGCCGCCCGACCACCCCGTGTTCACGAGCCACACATCGGCGCCGTGCTGCTTCACACGCTCGGCGAGCTGGTCCGCGTACACCCGGGGCGGACGTGGCAGGAACGGCCCGCCGAAGCAAGGCGAGAAGTTGGGCACGGGCTCGCTCACGCCCGCCTCCGTGCCCGCGAGCTTCGACGTGTACCCGTTGATGAAGTAGTACATCGCCTGCTCGGGGCTCAGCTTCGAGACAGGCGGCAGCACGCCGAACGCATCCGCGGTCAGGAACACCACGTTCTTCGGATGACCACCCACCGACGGCTGCTTCGCGCCCGGGATGAAGTCGACGGGGTAGGTCACACGCGAGTTGGGCGTGATCGAGTCGTCGTCGTAGTCGGGCACGCGCGTCGCCTCGTCGAACACGACGTTCTCAAGCACGCTGCCGAACTTGATCGCGTTCCAGATCTCCGGCTCGCCCTCCTCGGTCAGGTTGATGCACTTGGCGTAGCACCCGCCCTCGAAGTTGAACACGCCCGTGTCCGACCACCCGTGCTCATCATCACCGATCAGCGCACGATGGGGATCAGCTGACAGCGTCGTCTTGCCGGTGCCCGAGAGCCCGAAGAACAGCGCCACGTTCGAGTCGTCGTCCTTCGCCACGTTGGACGAGCAGTGCATCGGGAACACGCCCTGGTCGGGCATGTCGTAGTTCATCGCGAAGAAGAGTCCCTTCTTCATCTCGCCGGCGTACTCGGTGCCGAAGATGAGCACCTTCTTGCGCGTGAGCGACTGCGCGATGCAGATGCCCGTGCCGTCGATGCCCACCCGCGCCGCCTCGTCGTCGCTCAGCTTGCGCTTGCCGCAGTTGATCACGGTCCAGTCCGGGCTGAAGCCGTCCAGTTCGTTCTCCTCGGGGCGGATGAAGAGCGTCTGCGCAAACAGGTTGTGCCACGCCAGCTCCGTCGCGGTGCGTACGCGCAACCTGTGCTTCGGGTCCGCGCCGACAAACCCGTCGAATACAAACCACTCGGGCACCGAGGCGACGTAGTCCTCCGCGATCTGCTCGAGGATGTCGAAGCCCGCGGGCGTCACCGCCTGGTTCACCTTGCCCCACCAGACCTTGGAGCTCACCTCAGGGGTGTCCTCGAGGTACTTGTCCTTGGGGCTCCGCCCCGTCCGCTCGCCCGTCGAAACGATCAGGGTGCCATTGGCGCCGAGCTTGCCCTCGCCCCGTGCAAGGGCCAGTTCGATCAGGCGGGGCGACGACAGGTTCCGCAGCACGTTCGACGCATTCACATCGATACCGCCGCCGGCGAGCTCGGGGGCCATGAGACACTCCTTCTTTGGGGGGCCGCCGCGCGTCCAAACCGCGACGATCCTCGAAAAACGGGGGAGGACGAGTATAGCCCCGCCCTTCATATCGGCGACCGGACGACGCCGTCTGAGCCCCACCCCCGATCCCGCAAGACGGCCCCCGGACCAACCCGCCTTTGACCACCAGAATGAGCCAAGCTACTGTCCATATCGACCAAGGCCCGAACACGGATCGGGCCCTTCGATGGTGGCCGTAGCTCAGTCGGTAGAGCACCTGGTTGTGGTCCAGGAAGTCGCGGGTTCAAGTCCCGTCGGTCACCCTTGCCCCCCGCGCCGCATCACGGGAGCCTGAATGGCTGGCCACCCGCCAGGCAATCCGCCAATTCCCGGTAGGTCTCAAGCAGGTCCGCGCGCGTCGGGAAGCGCCGCATCGTCCTCGTGATCCGCGTCGCGAGCGTCCCCCCCTGGATCATCCGCCCGAGCAGGGGCGTCCAAACCGGGTGGTCGGGCAGCACCCGCTCCAAGAGCGCGGCCCAGATGTCGCCCCCCCACGCCATACTCCGCTCGATCCCGAACACATCGAGGAACGCCGGATCGCTGATGCGCGTGCGTTCCGCGTACCGGATCGTCTCAAGGAGCACATCGTGCAGCGGCTCGGACGCGACCCGACGCTGGGCCTCGTAGCTCGACCACCGTTCCTCGACAAGCCCGCGCACCACCTCGCACACCAGCGCCGCGATCGCGAGGTCCGCGAGCGGGCACTCCTGGATGTCGAGCAGCCTGATCTCGATCGAGCCGCGATCGAACCGCGGAATGCACCCGCGCGCGTTGGCCCACTCATGGCGCAGCACGCCTTGCGGGTCGAGCGGCTCGAGGTCCTGGTACAGCCTCCCGAGCACATCGCGCTCGTACCCCTCACGCGTGAACACCGCCTCGGGCACCACAAGCCCGGCCATCCGAGGCACCCGCTTCGCGTTGGCCCTGTAGAACTCGAGCCTCTGGTCCGCGATGGGCGCCCAGGCGCCCTCGACGATGGGCGTGCTCGCCGCCAGCGCAGGGAGCAGCGGCAGGACAATCCGCGTCGCCGCGTGCAGCCGCCCGAATCCTTCATCGTTCGCGAATGGCAGGTTGATGTGCGTGCTCTGCAGGTTGCCCCACCCGTGCCCCTTGCACCCGAAGATGCGGTCGTAGGCCGCGTACACCTCGTTGTTCTCGTGGGGCCAGAGCCTCGTTTCCTCAGGCATCATCCATGGGTGCATGCCCGTGCCGAGCAGCGCGCACCCCATGGGCTCGAGCAGCGCATTGATCCGCGACACGTGCTCCTGGAACAACTCGGCAAGCCCGTCGAGCGACCCCACAGGCCGCGCCGTCTTGATCTCCGCGACGTGCAGCGCAAGCTCGTTCGACCACGCGATCACACCCCCCGCCCCATCGGGCTCGACGTCCGACGTGTCGCGCCCCGCCGCGGCACGGAACAGGGCATCGGCGACCGGGCGCACGTCGAGCGTTTCCCGGTCCACGATCATGTACTCGAGCTCCACGCCGTACCCCTCGAACAACCCGAGCGGGTACGAGTAGGCCCCGCCGGCGCGCGTCTCCGTCGTGGCGGTCATCTCAACGCTCCTCGAACTTCCAGAAGAAGTGCTCCATGATCGCCCGGTACAGCGCCTCGCCCTGCACCGCGTCCTCAACCCCCGCGTCGATGTTCGGGTTGTCGTTCACCTCGATCACGACCGCCTTCCCGTTCACCACCTTCAGGTCAACGCCGTACAGCCCGTCACCCATGAGCCCCGCCGCACGCACACCGAGCTTCACAACGTCCTCCGGCGCCTGCCCGATCCCGAGCGTGACCGAGTCCCCATACTCCACCCCCGCGTCGTGCTGCTTCGCGATCTGCCAATGGCCCTTCGCCATCCCGTACTGGCACGCAAAGAGCGGCTTGTTCCCGAGCACCGCGATGCGCCAGTCGAAGTCCGTGCGCACGAACTCCTGCGCGATGAGCAGATCCGACTGCTCAAACAGCCCCGCGAGCCGCCCCTCGAGCCCCTCCTCCGCCTCGATCAGGATCACGCCACGCGAGAACGAACTGTCCGGCGCCTTGATCACGCAAGGCAGCCCCAGCGCCCGGATCGCCGCCAGCGCGTTCTCCCTTGAGACAACCAGGGTCTTGGGCGTCGGGACCCGATGCCGCCCGAGCGTCTCCGCGAGGTAGACCTTGTTCGCGCACCGCACGATCGACTGCGGGTCATCGATCACCACCATCCCCTCCGCCGACGCCCGCCGGGCGAAGCGGTACGTGTGGTGGTTGACCGATGTCGTCTCCCGGATGAAGAGCCCGTCGAACTCCGCGATCCGCCCGTACGCGTCCTTCTCGATCAGCTCGCACCGGACGCCGAGCGACTCGCCCGCCGCGACAAAACGCTTCAGCGCCTCGGGCCCTGACGGGGCGTACTCCTCCTTGGGGTCGTGCAGGATCGCAAGGTCGTACTTTGTCGGCGGCCCTGCCTTGCTCCTGCGAGGCACGCGCTTGAGGTAACGCCTGGCCTGCTCCACCACGAACTCACGGTGCGACTCGGGCACCTCACCGAGGCCGAGCACACGCACGCCCGTGAGCGTCCACGAGTCCTCACCCCGCTCGAACTTCGCCCGGAGCAGCGGCGCAGGGAACGCATTGAAGATCGCGAGCGCGAGCGAGTCGTGCGCCGACGCGATGTTGCGTCCGAAGTACACGCTCAGCTCGAACGTATCCGACCGGATCCTGCGCAGGCTCGACGCGATCAGTCCCTCAAGGTCCTGGCCAACAAGCCGCACCACGGGCGCGAGCTTCAGGTCCTGGATCGCCATCACCGAGGGCAGCGGGCGGTGTCCCCGCGCCTCGGCAAGGAGCGACACGTAGTACCCCGCCGCCTGGTAGCGCATCGACCGGCACAGGTTGAACACCTTCCGGCTGCGCCCCTGCGCAAGCTCGGGGTCAGACAGGTACTGGAAGGCCGACACCATCTCCGTGCCGGGGACCTCCAACGCCCACCGCTTGGGCGAGTCCACAACGAGCAGGGGCTTCATCGCACCCCTCTCGCCACACGCGAGCGCTCGCCCGGCTCGATCACGAGCAGGTTTGCGTCGTGCGTCAGCACGCCAAGCATGATCGCGGGCACAAGCCGCGACATGGGCACCGTGTAGTTCCGGCTCGCAAACGCCGGGTTGTCCTCGAGCGGGTCCGCCACGTGCACCTCGCGGCGGCGGGGGTCGTACCCGTGCAAGAGCACAAAGTGACCCGCCGGGAACCCCCGGATGTCGTCCTCGTCGTCGTCCGCCCCGAACTCGCGCGGCGCGCGGTGCAGGTACGTCGCGCTGAGACCCGTCAGCACGGGCCGCCCCGCCGTGATGTGCCCCGAGATCAACCGGCTCGTCAGGTCCTCGAAGCGAACGACACCGCCCAGGTCGAGGAACTCGACGTACGACCGCGTCGCCGCGGCGAGCTTCGTGTCCGCCCCGCCCTTCGCCTCGCCCTGCGCGATCAGCTTCTCGCGGAGCAGCGCCGGGCGGGCCGCCACCTCACCCGTGAACCACGTCGGGTCGAACATCCGCAGGTTGTACGTGTAGAGCACCGCCCCGTACCCACGCCCCAGCGCGTGCACCCCCAGGTTCACCCCGAGCGTGCCGCGCCCCTCGTCGTCGTCGTCGAGCGTCCGCACCGTCTCGACCACCTCGCCCAGCGAAGCCGTATCACCCCAATACGAATACACCGCGTGGAGGCACGTCGGCCCGCACGTGACATCATCGGGCTGGCGTTCGATCTCGAGGGGCAGCACCACACCGCCGCGACCCGCGCGACCAAGCACCGACCTCGCTCCAAGCCGCTTCTGTCCCATGGCACCCCAAACGACCCGGGCACGAACCCGGCCGCGAACGAGATGATATCTCGCTCGCGCCAGGCTACACGCCCGAACGCCGCGCCCGGATATCCACGCTTGTCACGTAGTCCGCGATCCGCTCACCGGCCGGCAGCGCCGCCGCGATCTTCTGGTAGAGCGGGTCGTCACCGTTGGTCATCGCCTCCACGTACTCGGGCTTGGAGACCACCTCGATGTCCACAAGCCCGGCCGCCTCGGCCCGGCCCCTCGTGGCCTCGACCAGTTCCGCGCCCGCCACGCACCCGACCAGCGCCTCCACATCGCCCGCGACCTCCGCGGGCAGCGGCTTGAGCAGCCCGAGGTCCGAAACCGCGACACGCCCGCCGGGCTTCAGCACCCGCGCGATCTCGTGCCAGACCTGCCCCTTGTCCGTCGACAGGTTGAGCACGCAGTTCGAGATCACCACGTCCGCCGAGCCATCGGCGACCGGGAGGTGCTCGATCTCGCCAAGCCTGAACTCGACGTTGTCGAGCCCCGACGCGTCGCGGTACGACCCCAGATTCCCCCGCGCCTTGCTCACCATCTCCGCGGTCATGTCCACCCCGATCACGCGCCCGCTCGCGCCGACCCGCCGCCCCGCGATGAAGCAGTCGAACCCGCCGCCCGACCCCAGGTCGACGACCACCTCGCCCTCGCGGAGTGACGCCACCGCCGTCGGGTTCCCGCACGAGAGGCCCATGTTCGCGCCCGAGGGCAACCCGCTCAACTCGTCCGCGCTGTAGCCCACCGCCTGCGCGACCTGGTCCGCACTGAGGGTCGTCGGGCCACAACACCCCCCGCCGCCGCAACACCCCCCATCCGAAGGCGCCACGCCAGACCACTGACCGCTCCGCGCGATCTCCGCATACCCCTCGCGCACGCTCGCGCGCACGTCCTCCGCAACCGCCTTGCCATCACCCTCACAACACCCCGGCTCGCAGCACCCATCGTTGCCCTGACCTGTCATCGCGATCCTCCTTCGTGCAATCCAATGCCCACCCCGCACATCTCACGGGGCAACGACTCGACAAATACTCTGATCTCGTCACGCACGCGCCGGTAGTGCGCCAGCGCCTCTTCTTCTGTTGCGGCGTCGCGGGCCAGCGCGGGCGGGTCATCGAAACCCCGATGGAGCACCCGCACGCCCGGCGGCAGCACGGGGCACGCCTCGTGGGCCGCGCCGCACACCGTCACCACCAGGTCGAGCAACCCCACATCGAACTCGTCGATCGACTTGCTCCGGTGCCCGCTGATGTCCACGCCCACCTCGCGCATCACGCGCACCGCGTGCGGGTTCAACCCGCCCGGCTCCGTCCCGGCGCTCGACGCCTCCACCACGCCCGCGAGCAGATGCCGGGCCCAACCCTCGCCCATCTGGCTCCGGCAGGAATTGCCCGTACACAAGAACAACACCCGGGGCAGGCGCTCACCACAACACGCCCCCCCACCATCGCAACACCCCTCATCGTCCCCACGCCGCCACGCCTCGATCGCCTCCGCAAGCTCGCGCAGGTGCGAACAGAACTCGTCCGAACGCACCCGGTACAGCACCCGCCGCCCATCTCTTGAAGACTCCAGCACGCCCGCGCGAGCGAGCAGCGACAAGTGGCGGGCGACCACAGAGAAATCCACGGAACAACACTCGGCGACCTCGGACACCGAACACGCCCGCCCGCACTTCACGAGGCACGCGAGCAGGCGCGCCCGCGTCGGATCGCCCAGGGCCTTGAAGAGTTCGGGGTCGAGCAAGCGGTCGACCGGCGCCCGCCGGCGGGCGGCCTGAGCTGGGGACCTGGGATGTTTGGTTACTGACGCCATCATGCCAATATACCCGCGAGAGAACGCCGGTCAAGCCCTGTCGTCCAAACAACGGAAATCTCAGGTGCCCGCCGCCCGCTCAGTCGGTCGGAGCACGAAGCTCGGCCCGGGCACCTCGCCCATCGACCGGATGCCGTTCCGGGCCGCCTCGCTCTCGAGGTCAATCCACAGCGCCATCCGGTACCGCTTCAACGCGTTCGCACCATCGCCGATCGATTGGTAGAAGTCCGCCAGCGCGAGTTGAGGCTCGATCGTCTGCCCCTTGTCGAGCTTCGCAGCGGTGACGAGCGCCGTCCGCGCCCCATCGGAATCACCCGCGGCGTTCAAGAGCCGACCGAGCCTCACCCAGTCCGCCACGCCCTGGCGGTCCTCGGCGACGTGGCGCAACTCCGCCGTCATCCTCTCGACGTCGCCCGACCCGACCATCGCCTCGCCGAGCAGGTCGAGCACTTCCGGATCGTTCGGGCGCACCGCGTAGACGACTTCGAGCTCCCGCTGGGCCTCGGCGTACCGCTCCTGCTCGAGCAGCACCTTCGCGAGGCCAAGCCTCGCCCGCCACTGACCCGGGCGACGATCGATCGCCTCGCGATACTCCGCCTCCGCGAGCTGGTACTGCTCACGCTCCGCCGCCTTGTCGCCAGACGCGATCACCACGTTCACCGGGCGGGGCCCGCACGCGGCCAGGGCCATCGCCAGGGCGACACAAACGACCACGCCACGCACGCCACGGGTTCTCGGGCAACAATCAAGCATGTCGGAATACCTCCTGGCGGTTGCCGGTCTCCACTCACCCAAGTGTAATCGGCCCGCGAACTCGTGACACGCCACCCACTCAGCCCCACGCCCTTCGTCGTGCTGCGCCACGAGGAGCCCGGCGGTGGCCACCACTTCGACTGGCTCATCGCGCGAGAGCCCGCGCCACCCTCGGGCGCCCGCGTGCTCCTCGCGTTCCGATGCCCCCTCCCGCCGGGCGGGGCATCCATCATCGACGCGACCCGCATGGCCGACCACCGCGCGCACTACCTCACCTACGAGGGGCCGCTCTCCGAGGGACGGGGCGAGGTCCGACGGGTCATGCGGGGCCTTGCCCAGCTTGAGGAAGCGGATGAGCGGACGATCAAGCTCGGCCTGATCCCGGATGGCGCCCCGCGCGTGGCCTATCGCGCAGACATGCTGTCTCATCCAGGCACGTGGCGACTCACCCACATCGGGGCCCCCGCGCACGTGCCACCCCCCTGACGCCCCCAACCCACCCGATACCACTCGCGTGTGCGGCATCACCGGCATCGCGTGCCCATTCACCCATCGCCCCATCGCGACACCGCGCGACGTCGTGCGCATGCGCGACGCCATGGCCCATCGGGGCCCCGACGGCGCAGGCCTCCTCGAACTGAACAACGTTACCCTCGCCCACCGACGCCTCGCGGTCATCGACCCGACCCCAGCGGGCGCCCAGCCCATGACCCGCGCCGGGCGCACGCATGCCCCCTCCGCTCACGCCCGATGGGCCATCACCTACAACGGCGAGCTCTACAACGAGCCCGAACTCCGCGACGAGCTGACCCGCGCACGCGAACCGCTCAACTCCGCGTCCGACACCGAAACACTCCTCGCCACGCTCGCGCGCGCACTCCATGACCCCGAGTGGGGCCGCGACGAGGCCGGCGCAGCGCTCGCGCACCTGCGCGGCATGTACGCGTTTGCCCTCTACGACGCCCATTCCCAACGCCTCCTCCTCGCGCGCGACCCGCTGGGCGTCAAGCCGCTCTACTGGTCGACCATCGGGACGCGCGAACTCGCCTTCGCCTCCGAGCCCCACGCACTCTTCGAGCACCCCGCCCTCACACCCGAGCCCGACGAGGCCGGCGTCAGCGCCTACCTCACCACCATCCGGACCACGCTCGGCCCGCGCACGCTCTTCAAGGGCATCAACACACTCCCCCCCGGCCACGCGCTCATCGCGGACCTGTCGGGGCCCGACCTCGCGCTCGATGTGTTCGCCCACTGGCGCGGCCCGTGCGCATCATCGTTCACAGGCGACGATGCGATCGCCGAGACGCGCGCCGCGCTGGACGATTCGGTCCGGCGTCACCTGCGCGCCGATGTGCCGACCTGCGCCCTCCTCTCGGGGGGCCTCGATAGCACCATCACCTCCTCGATCGCGCGCGCCGCCCTGCCCTCCCTCCGCACCTACTGCGCGGGCACCCCCTCCGACACACCCGCCGACGACGACCTGACCAGCGCGCAGGAAGTCGCCCGCGCCCTCGATACGCACCACGCGACCGCGGAGGTCTCGCGCGGCATGTTCATCGACCGCTGGCAACACATGGTCAACACACTGGGCGTCCCGCTCTCGACGCCCAACGAGGTCGCGATCAACGAAGTCGCGCGGCGTCTGCGCGCCGACGGGTGCGTCGTCACGATCTCGGGGGAGGGCGCCGACGAACTCTTCCTGGGCTACGACACCCTGCTCGACGCCGCGGTGGCGGACGCCGCGAGCGCCGCTCCGCTGGGCCCGATGCTCCTCCCCACCACGAGCGCCTGGGTCCCATCGGGCGCGAAGCCCGCGCTGCTCAACGCCGATGCGTGGGGCGCACTCGACAGCGACGCAGCGCTCGCCGACGCTTGTACGCGTGAGTTCGATGAAGCACGCGCCGAGTGCGCCGCCGATGGCCTCGCTGCCCATGCGCGCACGATCCGGCGCGTGAACCTCACGGGCCTGCTCGCCCGCCTTGATACCGCGACCATGCTCGCGGGCGTCGAGGGGCGCACGCCCTTCGCCGATGCGCGCATCGCGGAACTCGCGGAGTCGCTCGACATCGCAACGTGCTACTCACTCCCCACGACCCCCACCCGCGCGCCGAGCGGCACCGGCCGGATCGCAACCGCGCCTGCGCAGCGCACGAAACTCGTCCTGCGCGAGGCCTACGCAGGCTCGATCCCCTCGATCGCACTGCACCGCGCGAAGGCGAGCTTCCCCCTCCCGTTCCAGGGGTGGATGGGCGACGTCGCACCACAAGCGCGCGAGTCGTCCCTCGTGCGCGCGTGGTTCACGCCCGCCGCGATCGAAGCGGCCATCGCCGACCCCGGGGGGACCTGGCGGCTCGCGTGGCCCCTTGTCAACCTGTCGTTGTGGTCGAAACGGTGGTGGGGATGAGCGGCGCGCGCCCCCGGTTCGGGGGATGACTCGCGCCGCCCAACCGCGAGCGCATTCCCCTCGGAGGGCGCGCTGAACCGATCGCCTCGATACGCCGAGTCTAGACGGCCATGGGGAACACACCACCTGCCACCACACCATCCGAGTCGCGCCGTCGCCACACCCGAGCGCACACGGACCTCGCGGTCGACCTCTTCGAACTCGACCCGAGGAGCACGCCGACGCGGGTCCCCGGCGCAAGGATCGTCGACCTGAGCAGGAGCGGCATGCGCATCAGGTGTGCCCGCATGCTCCACATCGGGCGCAGCGTCATCGCCATCGCAAACGTTGATGGCGAAGAGATGGTCTTCACGGGCGTGACCAAACACGTCGTGTTCGATGATGGCACGTACAAGACAGGTGTGGAATTCCAAAGCTTCCACTGCGCCCCACGCCAGCTCCTGGCGAGCCACGGCCTGCTGGCGGCGTGAATCGGCCGCCACGCCGACTCGCGAATGACCCCACGGGGATTTGAACCCCGGTTACCAGGATGAAAACCTGGTGTCCTGGACCTGACTAGACGATGGGGCCGCCTGTTGTTGTGCCTTTTATAGCCCCCCTGAGCCCCCCGAGCCAGTGGGGAGCACCGACAGCTGCCGCACCTGCGCACAGCCCATCGGCCGATCGGGCCGATACACCCCACTATGGAACGCCGACCGCTCTCATCGCACCCCGGTCTCCGCATCCTGGGCGTCGTCGTCGCGCTGGGCGGCTTCCTCGCCCTCGCGAGCGTCATCAGCCCGTCGAGCTCGACGGCCATGGTCGGTTCGACCGGCGGGCCGTCCGCGCCGACACTGCCGTCGCTGGGCACCCTCCACGGCGCCCGCTACACCATCGAGCTCCACGCGGGCCCTGATGGCGAGCCCCTCTACACCGTCACCGACGACGACGGCACCGTCCTGGCCAGCGAGATCCCTGCAGACCAACTCTCCCAGATCGACCCCGACCTCGACCCCGAGGCGTGGGTGGCGATCCCGCACGCCGAAGTGCCGATCGACGACGAGTTCTAATCGCACCCGAAGCGAAGCCGGCGCAGACCACCGACCGGTCCTCCGGTCAGTGCGGGCGACGCATCGCAAGGCCCCGCGAGCCCCACGCCGTATACTCGCCTCGGCGCCGCGTGCGCGCGCCGATGCGCTCGTAGCTCAGCAGGATAGAGCGGCGGTTTCCTAAACCGCAGGTCGGAGGTTCGAGTCCTCCCGGGCGCGTTCGCAGTACTCACCGACGCTTCGCCTACATCCCGAAGTTCGCGAGTACCGCGTTCAGGTCCGCCGAGTCGACGGAACCCGACCCGTCGCAGTCGCCCTCAGGTCCCGCGGTCCCGAAGTTCGCGAGCACGAGGTTCAGGTCGATCGAATCGACACCGCCCGAGCCGTCGCAGTCGCCTGGTATCGGGCCGCCCGAGATCGGGTCGCCGCCGCCGAGCAGGCAGACGTCGTCGAACTCGATGCCGCCGATGGGCCCATCGACGCCGAGCAGTTGGAAGAGCATGCTGACCTCGGACAAGTCGACCGCGTCGGCAAAGTCGGCCATGGGAATCTCGATGACTTGCCACTGCCCGTTGCGCACGAAGCCGTGCGGGTCGTTGCCTGGCTCGAACCTGATCCACTTCTGCCCGATGTCGTTGACGTTGCCGCTCCGCATGCCGATGTAGAACGGCGCGGGCGAGTTGGTCTTGAGCGCGACGTGCATCCTGCTCTGCGGGTAGCGGAAGGCGGTCAGGTCGTACTTGATCGTGGGCGTGAACGCGGCCCCGAACCACGCGGACCCGGGCGTCGAGGTGAGCGACATGCTCGTGCTTCCCTCGTAGGGGTCCTGCGCCGTTGGGAGCAGTGTGCTTTCCCAGATGTAGAACTCGCCATCGACGCCCAGCGCATAGTCGCCCGCGGTCTTGTGCGCCGGGTCCTCGGTGAAGATGCCGAAGCTGCCATTCTCCGGGGTCTCGCGTGGCACGCTTGGCGACCAGTAGACGTTGTCGATCGAGAACTGGAAAGGCGCCGCGGGCGGGTCGCCCGCGATCATGAACATCTGCCCGATCGTCGCGAAGTCCACGTTCAGGAACGCGTTGAGCGGGATGACGACCTCGTGCCACTCGCCATCGCGCTCAAGCCCGAACGCGCCCTGGCCCGCTGGGAAGTCGACCCAGCTCTCCCCCGCCGCCGAGCTCTTGATGCCGAGCCTGAACGGCGCGGGCGAGGTCGTCTTCATGTGCAGGTGCAGGTGCCCATCGGAATACCCGCGCATGTTGCGGTCCGCGTGCGTGAACACGCCCATGCCGAACCAGTCGCCGGGCGCCGCGGTCATGTTCCACGCCTCGCCGCCCTCGAAGGGGTCCGCGGGGCCGACGCTCAGGTTGTTCCACAGGTAGAGCGATGCATCGGACTCGTAGGTCAGCGCGTTCTCGACGGGCACGGTCTCCGTGAACACGCCGAACGCGCCGTCTTCCTCGATGCCCTCGCCGAAGTAAAGCTCCGTGTCGCCATTGTCGTACAGGCGGACGTAGTCGATGTACATCCTGCCCGGGAACGGCGCGGTGATCTGGTTCGGGTCGGTAATCTCGACGAAGTTCCACCCGCCCACCGACACGTTCGCGATGATGAACATCGGCGCGTGGAACTCCTCGAGCGAGGGCCCCTCGATGTCGCTGATGTCGATCTCCCACACGAGCACATCGTCGACGAACGTGCGCACGACTTCGGGCGTCCACTCCATCTTGTACACGTGGTAGTCGAGGTACAGGTCCTCGGGCCACACAATGTACTCACCAAAGTCCGCCTGGCTCCCCTGGAAGTCCCAGAACGCGTGCGAGTCGACGCGCCGGTTCACAACGCCCTCGAGGAAACCCGCCTTGTTCCCCACCTCGAGGATGTCGAGCTCGCCGCACGCCGGCCAACCGACCTGCCCGATGTTGTTGCCGAGCAGCCAGAACGCGGGCCACAACCCGTTGTCGACGTCGGGCACCCTGATCCGCGCCTCGAGCGTGCCGTACTTGAACGCGAACCGCCCGTGGGTGACGAGGCGCGACGAGGTGAACGGGAGGGCGTTGAGGTAGGTCTCGTCACGCGCCTCGATCACGAGTTCGCCGTTCTCGATGGAAGCGTTCTCGGGGCGGGCCGTGTGGTACTGCAGCTCGCCGTTCCCGAACCCGCTCGTGCCGACGTTGTACGTCCAGGTCGACCGATCGATGGTGGGGCCTTCGAACTCGTCGGACCAGACGAGCGTCTGCGCCATGGCGGGCGCCACGGCCCCGAGCGTCAGAGCAGCGATGAACGGCAGCCGGTGTCGATTGGCCATGAGCTTGGTGCGCCCTTCCTGGTTCGATTGGGATCCTGCCCACATTTGGAACAAGTTACAGGCCAAATCTACCTGATGGCCCCCCGCTTGCAACGCGCCGCCAAAGATGGGCCGGTGTCGCCTCAGCCAGACGCCCCCGATTCACCTGCTACCCCCGTCCAGTGCCAGACCCTGGCAGGTTCGCGTACTTGCACGCACGCACCCCGAGATACGCGAGCGTCTCGAACACGAGCAGCCCCGGGAACGCCGCGATGAACAGGTAGACGGGCCAGGTGAGCACCTGACCGAGCCGGGGCGAGCCGAGCACCTCGACCCGCCCGAAGAACCGCACCGCGGCATCCCAATGCCCGACTTGGATCGCCAGCGCGATCCCGATCCCCGACACCACCCACCCGTAGCTCGCGTGCCCGCAGATCGCGGTCGCGTGGTCGGGCGTGATGCGGAAGCGGTGACGCCTGCTCCAGAACCTGATCCCACGCGCCTCGATCCCCGTCAACGCGTTGAGCACCACCACGCCCATCACGAACCCGCCCGCGAGCGCAGCCAGCGCACCCGCCTTGTCCCCAACCCGCGGCACCACGACCAGGAAGCACGCCAGCGCCGCCGCCCCCGCGCCGAGCATCGCGTTCAGCAACGTCAACCCGCTCGAGCGGAAAGGCTCGATCTGGATGTCACCAAACGACTCCCTCGGACGGCGCAGCATGCCCGCCCCTGTCACGAAGTACGCACGTGCCGTCGGCGCTTGCTGCCACGCCGAACCCGCCCGACTCGCTGGGAGCGACGACGCGATCGACCGCCCGCACTCGGGGCACGCACCATGGTGGGGCAGGCCCGTCAGGTCGTAGCCGCAGGTCTCGCAGAGCAGGCGTGTGTCTTCGGGCACACGGGCATCGTAGAGGTGCCGCACCAGGCCGAGCCGATGATCACCCCCGATCCAACGCCCGCAGGCCCCTTCTGTCCCCCCACTGGCCCCACAAGTAAGTCCGCACTAATCTTCCCCGCTGGCCCGCGTGTGGGCGGGACCGCCGGCGTGGAGGTGGGCGTGATCCGCATCATCCAGATCGATACCAATCACCCGCTCTACGCGCAAGAGGTCGAGCTGCGCCAGCGCGTCCTCCTCGACCCCATCGGCATCGACGTCCCATGGCTCGAAGCCCACTTCCCCGGCGTCGAGACGCGCGGCGAGCACTTCGTCGCCGTCACGCCACACCCGACGGGCGAGAAGGTCATCGGGTGCGTCGTCCTCCTCCCCGATGCTGACGGCGCGGACAGCGACGGCAACGACACATCCAACGCGGGCACGCGCGGCAAGCTGATGCAGATGGCCGTCGACCCGCAGCGCCAGCGCGAGGGCATCGGCAAGCGGCTCGTCGCGGCGCTCGAGCGTCGCGCGTTCGGCGATCTGGGCATGACCTCGCTCTACTGCCACGCCCGCACCGACGCGGCCCCCTTCTACGCCTCACTCGGGTGGGAGGCCGAGGGTGAGGCGTTTGAGGAGGCCGGGATTGAGCACTTCGTCATGGTGTTTGGCGTGGGCGACTGAGCAAACAGCTCACGTCATCGCCTGTCCCACACGAGCGCGATGGGTGCGCATGAGAACGGGCGAGCCCGCGGGCCCGCCCTGGAAAGACACATAGGTTGCCGGCTCGGCCTAGACGCCGAACGCGCCCAGCACGGTGTTGAGGTCGTTCGAGTCGGTATCGCCATCACCGTCGGCGTCGCTGGCCCGGCCCGGCGTCCGTCCACTCATAGAAGCGCACGAACACGCCGTCGACGACCATCTGCCCGCACTGCCCGCACCCGTGGCCGCCCACGATAGCTGCTCGATCTGCCCCGTCACGTTGAAGTCGTCGGCGACCTCCGTGTCCTCCGCGAAGGGTGTGGGAAACACCATGCTGGTGCTGCTGTTCCCCCCGCCGGGCGCCGACTCGAGGTCCCAGAGCACGTCGGTCGTGCCCGCCTGAGCCGCCCCCGCGAGCACGAGGCCCGTGCCGGCGATGAGGTGCGATCGGGTGAGTGTGTTTCGGGGCATTGGTGCCTTCTCCCTTCCTGTCTATGAGGCCCGTCGCACCTGGTCGGCGCGCGAGTTGTCCGCAGACCTCTGTTGCTATGTTGAGCAGGAGAGGCGAGGCCCCGCCCAGATACCAACGAATCTCAGAATGGGAAAGCGGCGGTATCGCGCCTCTACGTCTTGGCGGCTAGCGCTAACTCATCCGCCAACTTCTGCGCCACGTCCCCATCGAGTTGGCCCGCGGGCCAGGTGATGCTCAGGCCCGCGTCTTCGCCCGGCTTGGGGATGATGTGGAAGTGGACGTGGAACACCGCCTGGTGGGCCGCGGCGCCGTTGTTCTGGAGGACGTTGTAGTCCTTGCACCCCGTCACCTCGACGACCGCCCGGCACAAACGCGGCAGCACGCGCCCGAGCGCGGCAGCCGCGTCGTCGGACAGGCGGTCGAGCGTCGGCGCCGCTTCCTTGGGGATGACCAGGAGGTGCCCCCGCGCGAGCGGGTTGATGTCGAGGAAGGCGAGGACGTGGGCGTCTTCATAGACGGTGTGGGAGGGGACCTCGCCGCGGATGATCTTGGTGAAGATGGTGTCGCTCATGGGATCAGGATAGCTCCAGGGTGACCCCGACGGTTTGCGCTGAGACGCCTGCGATCCGCACCATCTTCTCCGGGCTCGCATGCCCACTCACCACACTCACCTCCCCCGCGCGCACACCCAGCGTCTTCGCGAGCAGCTTCTCGATCGCCTTGTTCGCCTTCCCACCCTCCGGCGGGGCGCTGACGCGCACCTTCAGGCGGTCGCCGAGCACGCCCACGACCTCATCGCGCTTCGCCCCCGGCACGGCCTTGACCGCGATGAGCACGCCCCCCTCTCCGTCGTCTTCGATGCGCACACCCATACGCCCAAACCCCTGAACACATGCCTGACCCGAGGTGGCGAATGTAGCGGTTGTGCGGGTCGTGAGAGGCTTCGGGCGGCTTCGCGCTGGCCCGGCGCGGGTCGGGCACTATCGTTGACTCCGGCGACACGACTTGGAGGAGGCCGCCATGAACCGCACGCTGACCGTCCGCCCGCTTGTGCTTGCGCTCGCCCTGATCGGGGGCCTGGCTGCTTGCGCGCCCGCGCGCGCCCAGATCGCGCAGGAGAACGTGCTCCTCCTGTGGAACTCGACCAAGCCCGACTCGCAGGCGGTCCGCGACATGTACATCGCCCAGTACCCGGGCGTCGTCGAGTTCGACCTGGCCAACAACGCGATCCCGACGACGTCCGTCAACCGCACGCAGTTCGTCAACCTGATCCGCGGCCCCGTCCGCGACTTCATCAACGGCGATTCGGGCGGGCCCGACCTGTCCCAGCAGATCATGGGCATCGTCATGACGCGCGGGCTGCCTTCGCGCGTGGTCGGGTCGAGCGAGTTCGAGATCTTCTCGTCGTTCGCATCGGTGGACTCTGAACTGTCACTCGTTCAGCAGGACCTCGAAGCGGCGGGCGGCGGGCTGCTGCCCTTCCGCTACAACGGGCAGGTCGATCACCCGTACCACACCGACCTGAACCAGTCGGTCGTCGGTCAGAGCAGGGCGATCGTCAAGATCGCCAAGAACTTCATCATCCAGAGCCCCGCGGGTGGTTTCTCGACGTGGGTCGCCTCGCCCTTTACGCCCGGCGAGATGTACCTCGTCACGCGCCTCGACGCGGCGCCCAACGACGCGGGCAGCGAGGTCGAGCACATCGGCGCGCTGCTGCGCAGGTCGAAGCGGATGGTCGTGGTGCGCGAGCACGTGCAGGCGCTGCTCGATGAGTTCCCCGCGAGCGCGGGCCAGCTCGACGACGATGGCATCCCCCCCATCTACCCCAACACCGACGACTTCGACTCCACTTTCTCGGCGCTCACGGGGCTCGGCATCGCCACCCTCCACGACGAGACCAACGACTTCATCACGGGGCCCGAACTCGCCGACCAGTGCCGGCCGCTCATCGTGTTGGGCAGCTATGGCGAGAACCACGACATCGCGCCGGGCGCCGAGAACGCGCCGGGCGCGGGCGTCTACATCAACGACTACAAGTTCCACCCCGCCGCGATGGCGATCACCTACGAGTCGTTCAACGGCAACTCGATTGTGAACGGCCAGCAGCGCCAGGACCACCAGCAGGTGCTCGAGATGATCTCGTCGGGCGGCGGCTTCACGATCGCCCATGTGAACGAGCCGTTCACCTACGCGGTCGCGGACCTTGGGCCGCTCGTGCGCAACATGCTCCAGTTCGGGCTGACGTACGCGGAAGCGGCGTACACATCGATCCCGGCGCTGAGTTGGGTCAATGTCGCCGTGGGCGATGGGCTTGCCCGGGTCGTGCTCCTGAGCGAAGCCGACCTCGACCTGAACGGCGACACGGGCCTCGATGTCGAGGACCTCTACGCCCATCACGCGGCGCCCCTCGACCTGAACGACGACGGGGTCGCGGACGTCCACGACGCGGAGATCGCCCGCGACGAGCTCCGCTTTGGCGAGGCGTGCAACGATGTGACCGTCGCGGACTGAATCCGCGAACCCCCGTTGCGCCGGGCACGGGGCTCCGCTCTCCCTGCAAGAACGACGCGGCGTTCCTCCCCATTTGGGTGGATGGCCCTTTGTGGCACGTCCGCCGTGGGTTAGACTGTCGATAGGTAGAGGGGAGCTTTGAACATGAACCAAAGGCAAGCCGTTCTGGGTGCGCTCGCGATCGCCAGCGCGTGGGGGATCGGTCTCGGCGCGACGCTCTTCACCGTCGCGCCGTTTGGCCCTTCGATGCTGGCGCCCGACCAGTTGTTCCTCGCGCCGGGCCTCGGGCCGGGCGGCCCGATCCCTGTCGGGGGTGGGGCGGGGAGCGGTGCCGGCATGCCGGGCGACAACATGAACGCGGTGTCGCGCCGGGCGGGCGACCTCGACGTCGTCGTGTGCTTCGGCGTGGACGACGAGTCCGAGGGTGATGCGCCTCCCGCGGGCACGGACGGCCTCCCCAACTTCGCGGTCTTTGATCAGGCGATCAACAACCAGGCGGCGGGCGACGCGTTCGTCTCGACCTCCGCGTTCAACAGGGCGGAAGGCAAGCTGCCGCCACCCATCAGCGTCGGCGACGACTTCCACGTGCTCGCGCGCAACCAATCCCCCGAGTATTTCATGGACTTCGGGCTGCTCCCCAACGCGAGCCCGAACCAGATGGTGCCCGACGAGACCCCGCTCGACGACGTCGATGGCGAGACGTGCGTGGATGACCCCTCGGACATCGGCACGGTCTTCTTCTCGATGTCGGCGCAGAGTCCTTCGCTCAACAACCTGCCAGGCCCCGCGAGCGGCGCCACCATCATCCGCGACCCCGACATCACCGTCGGCGGCAACGAGCAACTCTACGCGGGCCCCGCGGCGCTCGGGCTCGACTTCTTCGACGACGTCGATGCGCTGGTCGTGCACGACCCGCCCAACGGCGGGCTTGCCTTCGATCCGATGGGCGGAGATTTCATCGCCTTCAGCCTGGCCCCGGGGTCGCCCACCCTCGCGATCCAGGGGTGGAGCCCGGCGGACATCCTGATCGTGGACGACGCCGGCCTCCGGGTCCTCGCCTTCCACTTCGAGCTCGGGCTCCTACCGACCGATAACCTTGATTCGCTCGCGTTCATCGGGCTCGTCAACGGCTCGGCCCAGGACACACTCGACGCGATTTTCGACGGCGTGCCCCTCCCGTGCCCCTCTGGGCAGCCCCAGCCCATCCCCGCGGGTGATCGGACGACCCTGATCCTGATCGCCCTCGCGATCGCTGGGGCCGGCGCGTGGATGTTCTGCGGGCGGCCCGGGTTGCGCTAAGAAACGAGAGAAATCTGCAGACAGCGGGCCGGAGATTCCCGCCATGTGGTATGGTGGCGGCTCAAGAAACCACCCCCCCCCAGTGACGAGCCCCGGTCTACGGACCGGGGCTTGTCCATTTTGAGAGCGCCTTCGCGTAGACTAAGCAGCGCCGACAGGAGGCGATGTGGACGAAAGCCTGATTGAGCGCGCGACAAGTGGCGACCAGGACGCGCTGGCCACCCTGCTCGAGAGGGTGACGCCAGACCTCCGTGCGCGGGTTGAGTCGCGCATCGGCAAGGCGTACCGAGGTGCGCTCGACGCGGATGACATCCTCCAGGTGACGTTCGTCGAGGCGTTCATGCGGATCGACACGTTCGAGAACCGTGGCGCCGAGGCGTTCATGGGATGGCTCAGCAGGATCGCGGAGAACAACCTGCGCGACGCGATCCGTGCGCTCGACGCCGCGAAGCGTCCGAGCCCGACGAAGCGTGTGCACGCGAAGCGCACGAACGATGAGTCGTACGCGACGCTCGTGGGCGTCCTGGGCGGGACGTACTCGACGCCGAGCCGGGCCGCCGCGATGGGCGAGGCGCACAGCGCGATCGACATCGCCATCGCGAAGCTCCCGCCCGACTACGCGCAGGTGATCCGCGACCTCGACCTCGCGGGCAAGAGCGTCGATGAAGTGGCGAGTTCGATGGGGCGGAGCAAGGGCGCCGTCCACATGCTGCGCGCCCGTGCGCACGAGGCGCTGCGCGAGCAGATGGGCAACGCATCGCAGTTCTTCAGCTTCGGCTGAGCGGAGAGTCGCCGCCTAGCGCCCGCGCCACTCGGCGGGGACCTCGCCTTGATCGGCGCGGATCACCGATCGGATGCCGCCCCGCCCGCGCCAGTCGGTGACGACCTGCAGCCACGCGGGCTTCATCAGCCCGACCAGGTCGTCGCGGATCTGGTTGGTCACCGCCTCGTAGAAGATGCCCTCGTTGCGGAACGATTGGTAGTAGAGCTTGAGCGACTTGAGCTCGACGCACACGCCCCCGTCGGCGCCGCGGGCCGGCTCGTAGCGGATCGTGACCGAGCCGAAGTCGGGGTGGCCCGTCTTGGGGCACACGCTCGTGAACTCCTCACCGATGTGCTCGATGACGAAGGGGGTGTCCGAGGGCGTCGGGAAGGCTTCGAGGAGGGTGGCGTCTGGCATAGTGGGCAAGGGTAGGTGGGCCTACCTGTTGCCCGCCAACCGGCGCGTCGTCATGTCGAAGGTCTTGGTCATGCTCGTCCGCATGCCCATCACGACCGCGAAGTAGACGCCCAGCGCGATCAGCGCCCCGATCGCGAGGCTCGTCCGCCCCGTGGTCAGCGAGGCGCCCTCGACCGTCTTCTCCATCGAGGCGGTCGGGTGCACCGACCCCAGGACATACGTGAGGGGGTTGAGCGACGTCAGCGCCGGGCCCAGGTAGGGCACCTCCTCGCCCGCGGCCCACCCGCACACGCCCACGATGCCGCCCACCACGCCCGCCACCGCGACCGTCGACACCACCGAAGCGAGCGTCCCCTTCGTGCGCATCGACCAGTTCATCCCGATCATCACGACGAACGCGAGGAACGGCACCACCGCGAGCGGGGCGATGATCGCGGCCTCCGGGAGCACGAGGGGCTCGGCGATCGCGACGGGACCGCCGCCTCGCGTGACGGTCGCGTTGACTGTCACCAGCGCAGGGCTCCCGATCCCGCCGAGCAGCACATAGAGACTGCCCAGCGCAAGCGTGACGATGGGCACCGCGATGAACGGCAGGAGGTAGGTGACGATGCCGAGCAGCTTGCCGCCCAGGTAGTCCTTGGGGGTGATGGGTGTGGTGAGGAGGAGGTCGAGGGTGCCGTCCTCGCGCTCCCTGCTGATCGCGGTCGCGGAGACGTTGACCGCGACGAGCATGATCACGATGAGCTCGGTCCACACCGTGACGAGGAGCCAGCTGCGGTAGTCGGCGGGCGTGATGTGCCCCTGGTCGAGGAGCCCGACAAGGAACACGCCGAGCAGCACGCCCAGCGCGATGAACGACCACTTGGCGGTCTGCTTCGCGAACGTGGCCTGACGTGCCGAGGCCTCGCGCCACGCGATCGGGTTGTGGGCGACGGTGCGCGGCGCGCGCATGCGATCACCCTTCGCGCCGAGCCGGAGGGCGCGCCGGTACCACGGGACGCCCGTCTTCGAGCCAAGGTTGCGCACCGTGATCGTGCTCACCGCCATGATCAGGACCGAGAGCCCGCCCGATGCCGCGCACCAGCTCATCACGGGCGAGCCGAACCAGAACCGCGCCAGCCGCCCCATCTGCGAGAGCGCCACGGGGTCGGGCGTCGGGTAGCTCGACGGGCTCAGCAGGGCGTGCAGCGCGAGGAACGGGTTGAGGGGTGTCATGAGCGTCACGCCGCCGCCCGGCGGGCGGAGCGAGAGGTCGATGCCGATCGTGACGCACAGGTACGTTACGACCGAGACGTAGAACGTGAAGACCGTCCGCCGACCGCCCAGACGGTTGACCGCCATGCCGACCGCGATCGCGCCGACGAGCAGCGCAGCGCACGCGGAGACCGCGTAACTCGCGAGCACCGCGGAGCCCGGCACGCCGCCGAAGTACTGGGTGATCGCGAAGAGGGGCATCGACGCCACGAGCAGCGCGAGGATGAAGAAGAGGCGCCCGATGAGCTGGCCCAGCACCAGTTGGGCTGCGGACATGGGCGTCGTGAGCATGATGTCCCAGGTCTTCGGGTTCGATTCCTGCGCGATCGCGCCGGCCATGAAGACCGGCGAGAGGATGCAGATGAGCGCGACCTGGAGGTAAGCGACCCAAACAAACGCCGAAGCCCCGGCGACCGCGAGGGCGCGGAACGCCGTCGCCCCGCCCGCGGTCGGGCGGATGAGCATGATGAGGAGCACGATGATCAGGGCCGCGAGGTAGCCGGCGCGGATGTAGAGGTGGCGGAGCCGCCTGGAACCGCCCTGAACGAGGCGGACCGCGATCGGGTTCGCGGGCAGCAGCTCGAGAAACCACCTGAGGAACATGGGCATGGCTGGCGTGGACTCCCTGTTTCGTCCCGGTCAAGAGTTATGCCCGCTTGACCGGCGCGGTTCCGTCCGGTTTACTAACTTCGCTTACAGATTGTTCGTGTTCCGCTCGGCCTCGGCCGGGTTCATGAGATCCAGGTCATTTCTCGCTGCCCCGGCGGGGCCTTCGTCACTCTTCCCCAGCTTCTCACCGACTCCCGCTGAGGCCCTCGCAGTCTAGCGATCCACGCCAGTTCCGCTGGCACGCTCTCAACAAGGTGTTGCGCCCATGGCTCGCAAGCCACAACCCAACCCGCCCGTCGCGCCCCGTGGTCAGCACCCGCGCAGCGCGGGCAACGCCGCACCCACCGATCGACGACTGCCCTGGACCCACTGCCCGACCCCGTCCGAGCGATTCCCCGGCGCTGCCCACGCAGCCGCCGGCCTAACAGGGGGATCGCTCCATGCCTCACCCACCGCCCCCGGTCCTGCTCGCGCTGTCGGGCACTGACTGGGCGTTCATCGCCGGCGCACTGATCGCCGGGCTCATCGCGGGCGCGCTCGCGATCCGATTCGCATCGGGCGTCTCGCTCGCCCGCGCCCGTGACGAGGCCCGCCGCCTCGTCGAGACCGCCGAACTCGACGCCAAGGCCGACGCCAGGAAGATCGAGCTCGAAGCCCAGGAGAAGCTGCTCGCGGCCCGCGAGAAGGCCGACGCGGAGGCCAAGGCCCGTCGCGACGAACTCAACCGCACCGAACGGGACCTCAACAAGCGTGAGGCCAAGGCCGAGCGTGAACTCGAACAGGCCGCCGAGCAGCGCAAGGCGCTCGACCGCGACAAGCAATCGCTCGCCGACCGCACCGCCAACGTCGAGGAGCGCGAGGCCGAGGTCGCCGCGGAACTCGACAAGCAGCGCGCCGAACTGGTCCGCATCTCCAAGATGAGCGAGGACGAGGCCAAGGCGATCCTGCTCGAGCGCGTCGAGGACAGCGCCCGCCAGGACGCCGCGAAGATCATCCGCGTCCGCCTCGAAGAGGCCGAGACGCAGGCCCGCGAGAAGGCCACCGAGCTCACCCTCCAGGCCATGCAGCGCTACGCGGGCGAGCACGTCTCGGAGTCCACCGTCCGCACCGTCGAGATCCCGTCCGACGATGTGAAGGGGCGGATCATCGGGCGCGAGGGGCGGAACATCCGCGCGATCGAGAAGGCCGCGGGGGTTGACCTGATCGTCGATGACACGCCGGGCGTGATCCTCGTGTCGTGCTTCGACAAGGTGCGCCAGGCCGTCGCGGTCGAGGCGCTCACCCGCCTGATCGCCGACGGGCGCATCCACCCGACCCGCGTCGAGGAGGTCATCAACAAGGTCCGCTCGGAGATGGACGAGGACATCATGAAGCGCGGCAAGGAGGCCCAGCAGGAGGTCAAGCTCCGCAAGCTGCACCCCAAGGTCGTCGCCGCGATGGGCCGTCTGCACTACCGCACGAGCTTCGGGCAGAACGTCTTGGCGCACTCCATCGAGGTCGCCTTCATTTCCCAGATGATCGCCGACCAGCTCGGGCTCAACGGCAACACCGCGCGGCGCTGCGGCTTCCTGCACGACATCGGCAAGTCGATGGACCACGAGATGGAGGGCGGCCACCCGGCCATCGGCATGGACTTCGCCGCGCAGTACGGCGAGACCGACCCGGTGCTCAACGTCATCGGCGGCCACCACGGCGACATCCCATCCACGAGCTACTACACGCCCATCGTGATGACCGCCGATGCCCTCTCGGGCGCACGCCCCGGCGCCCGGCGCGAATCCCTCGACCTCTACATCAAGCGCCTCGAACAGCTCCAGGACATCGCCCTGAGCAACGAGGGCGTCGAAGAGGCCTTCGCCATCCAGGCCGGGCGCGAGGTCCGCGTGATGGTCAACGCGAGCAAGGTGAGCGACGATGAGGCGTACGTCGTCGCGAAGAAGATCGCCGAGCGCGTGTCGGACGAGATGACCTTCCCCGGCGAGATCCGGGTGACGGTGCTCCGCGAGACGCGGGCGATTGAGATTGCGCGGTAGGGGAAGGACTCACCGCGGAGGCGCGGAGGTCGCGGAGGGATGCACGTGCACGGGAGCCGCGATCAGTTGAAGCGCGGGCGGCTCATCAAGTCGTACTACCTTCACGCCGGGGTGTGGCGACACGCCTGGCGCAGCGCCTTCGTCGGGTGCTGCCTCTTCGTCATCGTGCTTGCCGCGGGTGTGCTCGCGCCGCTCCCATCGGCTGCTCCAGACCTCGCGGTGGACGACTTCGAGCGGACGCTCCCGACCGGCTCGAAGGAGATCATCACAATCGAAACGCAGTCGTGGCCCACCCTCCTCGGCTGGCGGCGCGAGGTGAGCATTGGGCTGCACATCGGGCTGCCGTCCGCCCCGCCGCTTGAGTCGACCAAGCTGGCTACATGGGGGCGACTGGCGAACCCTGCTGTGCCCCGAAGCGGATACGGTGTCTGGCAGGAGGCCGCCTGCGGGTGGCCATGGCCGGCGCTGTGGTGTGCACGCTTCCCACCTTCGGGGCGGATGGAGCACGGCCTGAGCCTTGGTCAGTTCACGATTTCAGGAGACACGCACTGGCGGGCCATCCCCTACGCCGTTCGCTGGGCGCACCTCGCGGCAGACCTCTTCACGCTGAGCGCGATCGCGCTCAGCGTCCACCTGCTCATACGGGCTTTGATCCGCCGGCGACGCCGCCGGTTCGACCTGTGCGAGCGCTGCGGGTACGAACTCGGCGGCATCACCCGCTGTTCGGAGTGTGGACGAGAGCGGTGAGCGCCAGCCCTCACTCCGTTCGGGGCTCGTACACCGGCATCCAGACAGGCGTCACCGCTTCAGGCCGCACTCCGGGCATTGCGTGAACTCTGCCAACTCGTAGCCGCACGCGACACACCGCCCGCGCTTCACGCGCCGCCAACGCCTCAGCGCCCGCCACGACTCGGCCGCGGTGAACGTCATCGCGCCGAAGACCAGCGTGTTCACGGCCAGGCCGAGGGGGAGCGGCTTATAGACGACCAGCGACGGGCGTGTTCTCACAGCGATCGTTACGCACCATCGGCGCGAGCCGACCTGCGTCGGCGTCAGGACATTGGCAGCCCCGCTCAGGCACCGCATGGGCCAGCCGCGCGCCATCTCCCAGGTCGAGACGGGCGGCGGCGAGGCGACGAGGTTGAAACCCATGCCCGTTGTGACCCACTCGTCGCGACGGGCCTGCTCCGCCTCCGTGTAGATCGGCCCCTCGGCCCAGCGGGGCAGCCGCCGTTCGACGACCCGGCAGTCCATGGAGCGCGCAAAGCGCTCCGCGAAGCGTCCTTGCGTCTCCACGTACCAGAGGACCGATGACCCGAACCTTCGAGCCTCACAGAAGCCCGGGCCGTCCTCATTGGCGGCGCACAACGTCCGCGGCTGGTACCACGGATCGGGCAAGAACGACGCCGCCACCGCCACCACCACGTTCAGCACCAGCCCGAGTACGAGGTGCAGCGCGATCAACCTCCACCACCGCCGCTTCCTTGATGTTCGCTGCGCATGTGTCATGCGACCCTACTGCTCCAAACCACACTCCGGGCAGCGTTCAAGCTCCCCAAGCTCATACCCGCACGCGACACACCGCCCGCGCTTCGCCCGCCGCGAGCGCTTCAGCGCCCGCCACGACTCGGCAAGGCTCAACGTGATCGCGCCCCAGACCAGCGTGTTCAGAACGATGCCAGGCGTCTCAGGGGTGTACGCGATGACATGGGCGGTTGGCCCAATCGTCACTGGTACGCAGCCCACTCGCTGTAACTCCGTCGCCGCACCAAACCCATCCCAGGCTTCGAGCCTGGCGCCCCAGAACGACACGAACGGCCAGCCCCTGCCGTACTCCGTCGTCCCGGTCAGCGTGATGAGGTCACGCTCGGGAACGTACCGCCCCAGGTCCCCTCGCGACCATGCCGGGAGCGCGTGCCCCGCAATCTCCATCTTGCGGATCACCGATGGCGGGTACGGCAACCACGAGTACTCCATCTCGCGAGCGGACGCGAAGCCGCGTATGAAGTAGACCTTGCCCGGGGATTCCGGAAGAACGACTCTGCGTTCCGTCATCCACGACTCGGGCACAAACGACGCCGCCACCGCCACCACCACGTTCATCACAAGCCCGAGCGCGAGGTGCAGCGCGATCAACCTCCGCGCCCGCCATGGGCTCAGTCTACCGCTGCATCGCGCCGCCCAGCCCGCCCATCGGTCAGGCCAACGGCCCCGTCGCGCGGCGCATCCGCCACGGCGGCGGCCGTGCCAGACCCGTCGCTCGCGAGGCCCGCCCCGCCGGGCGCGGCCACCGGCCCGCCGGGCGACGCGAACGGCCGGTCGGGGGTTGGGCCCGACCGGTCGGGCATCGCAAACACCCCGTCGGGCGTCACGCCCGACGGCATCGCGACTCCATGGATCAGGCGATCGCGCCCCCACCATGCGTGCAACCCGCCCCCGCGCAGCGGGGAGCCACGCGCGCACGGCATCACGCGCACGCGAACACCCCGATCAACACCCCCCCAAAGAGCGCCGATGTCCCATGCAGTCGTCGCCGCCCCACCCCGACTCCCGACTCCCGAATCCCGAATCCCGAATCCCGCCCCCCATGCCCACCGTCCCCGAGACCAACGCCGCCCGCCTCACGTTCTACGCCACGCACGTGCCGGTGTGGACGGCCAACGCCGCGGCGCTCGGGCTCGACCCGGCCCAGGTCGCCGCGCTGTCGGCATTGGTCGGCGCGGCGCGGCAGGCGACGGCCGACGCGATGGCGGCCCGCAACGCCGCCCGGGCCGCGACGGCGGCGATGAACGAGGCGATGCGCGCCATGCACGCAGACCCCGGCGCGGGCGCCGACATCATCAGCGCCATCCGCACGCACGCCCAGGCGACCGGCGATGAGGGCGTCTACACGCTGGCGCAGATCCCCGCGCCCGCCGAGCCATCGCCCATCGGCCCGCCCGGGCGGCCGACCGACTTCGATGTGGAACTGGTGCCCGCCAACGGCGCGCTCATCCTGAAGTGGAAGTGCCCGAACCCGCGGGGCGCGGAGGGGACGATGTACACCGTCGAGCGGCAGATCGGGAACGGTCAGGTCGTGCGCCTGGACACCGTGGGCACGAAGTCGTTCACCGATGCCGCCCTGCCCGCCGGGGCGGTCGGCACGCCGGGCGGCGTGACCTACCGGGTGACGGCGGTGCGCTCGACGAAGCGCGGCGAGCCGGGCGGGATCACGGTGAACGTCGGGAGGCACGGCGTGGGGTGGGCTCCCGCATCGGCCGCCGACGCCCCGCGGGCCGCGGCCTGAGGGCCCGTGTGGGCGGCGGTCACTTTTTCTGAAAGTCCGTGTCTCAGGGCCCGCGCCTCCGCTCTCTTGGTAGACGGCTCAGCGCCAAGGCACGCGAGCGAGCACAACCCGGGGCAGAAGCACACGCACCAACACCCATTGCAACCCAGGCTTCCCCGCCCCGAACGTTCTCGCCAACCCGCCCCAGGCCACTGCAGCCACAAAGAGCGCCTCTCTCTCCACGCTCTCACACACAGCAACGCCAAGCGCCCCCGATCAAACGGGGGCGTTCGGCGTTTTGGGCGCACCGGTCCCTACGCGCCACCCCCACCCCGATCCCCGCCCCCGCCCCCGCCCCCGCCCAGCAGCGCCTCGGCCTCGGCGCGTTGCTGGGCCGCCTCGGTGTCGCGCCCCTGGGCCTCGTACAGGTCGGCCAGCGCCCGCGCGAGCGTGCCGCGCTGGCGCGCGGGCACGTGCTCCTGCGCCGCCCAGATGGCCGCGCACTCGTCGAGCACCGCCTGGGCCTCATCGAGCCGACCGAGCCCCGTGAGCGCCTCGCCCAGCGGCTGGAGCACGACCGCCAGGCGCTCGCTCTGCGCCTCGAACGCCTCGCGCCCGAAGTCCACCGCGGCCCGCGCGGTGCGCTCGCCTTCCTCAAACCGACCAAGCTCGACGTACAGCGTCGCCAGGTTCGCCCGCATCATCTGCGTGTCCGCGTTGTCATCGCCCCACAGTCCGCTCGCGGCTTCGACGACGCCGCTCAGCGCGCCCAGCGCATCCTCGGGCCGCCCCGCGCGCTTGTAGAGCTTGCCCATGTTGTTGCGCAGGATGAGCGTGAACTGGTGGCGCTCACCCACCGTCTCGCGGGCCAGTTCGAGCGCTTCGAGGTAGTAGGCCTCGGCGCCTTCGAGGTCGCCCGCGCTGTCGTACGCCTGGGCCAGGCCGTTGAGCCCGATGATGATGCTCGGGTGGCCCTGCGGGAGGACCTCGCGCTTGATCTCCATCGCCTGTTCGAGCAGCTCGCGCCCCTCGTCGACCCGCTCGAGCTCGAGCAGCATCTGCCCCAGGTTGTTCATCGTGATCGCCGCCTTGTCGCGGCTGCCCCCGCGGGCGAGCTGGGCCTCGATCACCTCGCGGAGCAGGGGCACCGCCGCCTCGCGCTGGCCCGCCTGCTGGTAGGCGAGCCCGAGGTTGTTCGTCACGGTGAGGAGCGAGTCCGTGTTGTTGGCCAGCTGCTCCCGCACGCCCGCCGCCTCGCGCTCGGAGAGTTCGCCCGCCGACGCCTGGCGCAGGCGCGCGCCGCGGTGCAGGCGCGCCTCGCGGACGGTCTGCATCATGCCGATGGCCTGCTCGGTGTTGCCCATCTCGCGGTAGACCTGCGCGAGCGCGTTGCGGACCTGAAGGGTCGCGTCGTGCTCGGGGCCGAGCACCCTCGATGAGAGCTCGGCGCACCGCTCGAGGGCCGAGCGCGCCTCGTGGAACTCCCTCCGCTCGGCGTGGATCGAGCCGACGGTGTTGAGCGCATCGAGGGCCTCCTCGTGCTCCATGCCGTAGGCGCGGCGCGCCTCGCGCAGCGCCGCCTCGGCCTGCCGCAGCGCCCGGTCGAGGTCGCCCAGCAGGCGGTACGTGTTCGCGATGGTGACGCGGATCGGCGCCGTCACCTCGGGCGATGCGACCAGGTCCCTGTCCTCGTCCATGCGCACCACCGCGTCGTCGATGATGCGCCGGAGCAGGACGGTGTCCTCCCCGTTGGCCACGCCGGGCCCGGCCGCTTCGAGGATGCTCTCGTTGAACTCCGCGATCGCCCGGTACTTCGCGGTCTGGCGGGCCGCCTCATCGCCGCGCACCAGCGCCCGGTGCTCGGCGTCCGCGGCCCGCAGGCCGAAGACCGTGCCGCCCACGCCCAGCGCGATGAGCGCCGCGCCCGCGACCGCCGCCGCGACCACCTGCGGGCGGTTGCGGCTCACGAACTTGCGCATCCGATAGACCCGGCTCGGCGGGCTCGCCTCGATGGGCTCGCCGCGCAGGTAGCGCCCGATGTCCGACGCCAGCGCGTACGCCGTCTGGTAGCGCTTCCGCCGGTCCTTCTCCAGGCACTTCATCACGATCCAGTCGAGCTCGCCCGCGACCGACCGGCGCAGGCCCCCCCGCGCGCTCGACCGCTCGCCCTCGACCGCCTCGACGTCCGCCCTCGCGTCCGCCCGCGTGCCAAGACGCGACGACGGGCGCACGGGGACCTCTTCGCGGATGATCCGCTGCAGCTCGGTCAGCCCCGCTCTCCGGATGCGCTCGCGGTCGAACGCCGACTGGCCCGTGAGCATCTCGTAGAGGATCACGCCCAGCGAGTAGACATCGCTCCGCGTGTCGATGTCCGCCGTGGCGAGGCTGGCCTGCTCGGGCGACATGTACTCGGGCGTGCCGACGAGTTGGGCGCGGTCGGTCAGGGCCGACGCCTCGCTCAGGCGCGCCTCGGTCGCCTTGGCGATGCCGAAGTCGATGATCTTGGGCAGCGGCTTGCCGTCCACCACCGTGACCATGACGTTGCTCGGCTTCAGGTCGCGGTGGATGATGCCCTTCTGGTGCGCGTGCTGGACCGCGAGGCAGACCTGCTCGAACAGCGCGAGCCGCTGCTTCACGCTCAGCTTGCGCCGGTCGCAGAACCGGTCGATGGGCTCGCCCTGCACGAGCTCCATCACGAAGAACGGGCGCCCACGCTGCGTCGCGCCCGCGTCGAGCACCTTCGCGATGCTCGGGTGGTCCATCATCGCCAGCGCCTGGCGCTCGACCTCGAAGCGCGCAATCACCTGCTCGGTGTCCATCCCGAGCTTGAGGATCTTGAGCGCGACCTTGCGGCGCACGGGCTCGGACTGGTCGGCGAGGAAGACGGTGCCAAACCCGCCCTCGCCGAGCTTCTTGACGAGCGTGTAGGCGCCGATCGTCTCCCCGATGCGCGCCTCCTGCGCGCCCGCAGCGCCGGCCGGGGCGCCACGCGTCATCAGGTCCTCGCGCGTGCGCCCGTCGGGCGGCACGGGCCCGCCGCCCCCCCCACCCCCCACGGTCACGCCCTCCATGAACTGCCCCGCGCGCTCGTGCGCGCCGAGCAGCGCGATCACCCTCCCGTGCAGGGCCGCATCGCCCGCGCACCGCTCCTGCAGGAAGCGCGTCCGGTCCGGCCCGTCCCGGTCGAGCGCCTCGAGGAAGATGTCCTTCGCGTTGGGCTCCGTCGAGCCCTTCACGCGTCGCCCTCTCCGGGCGGGTCCTCGCCGAGCAGCTCGAACAGGCGCGCCCGCGCAAAGGCCCACTCGCGCATCACCGTGCGCTCCGAGACGTCCATCACGTCCGCCGTCTCCTCGACGCTCAGCCCCGCGAAGAACCGGTACCGCACGACCTCCGCCGCCCGCGCATCCTCGCCCTCGAGCTTCGTGATGGCATCATCGATCGCGATCACCTGGGCCGGGTCGAAGTCTTCGGCGAGGTCCACCACGCTGAGCGGCAGCGCCTTCTGCCCGCCCCCCCGTTTCTGCGAGTCGCGCTTGCGCGCATGGTCGATCAGGATCCGGCGCATCGCCTCGGCCGCGG
Organism: Phycisphaerales bacterium; assembly: GCA_965228605.1. Classification (GTDB taxonomy): domain Bacteria; phylum Planctomycetota; class Phycisphaerae; order Phycisphaerales; family UBA1924. Next base: position 8,570 of record OZ245825.1, on the reverse strand, counting down.
CCCCGTAGAAGTGCGCCCGGCTCTCCCAGTTCATCCCCTCATCGCCCACCAGGCGCATGTACGCCTCGTGCACCAGCGCCGTCGCCTGGAGCGTGTGGCCCCGACGCTCGCCCATCATCCGCTTCTGGGCGATCGACTTGAGCTGGTCGTACACGAGGGGCAGCAGCTCCTCATCGCGACGGCTCTTGTCCTGGAGGACCTGTGTCACCCGTGTTTGGAGTTCATCGCCCATGCCCTGCTCCCACCTGGGTGCATCGACCAACCCGCGCCCGCACACGCCCGGCCCGCCGAGCCCTCGATGCGCCGAGTATACGAGCCGCTCGCCCTCGCCCAAGGCGAAACGCGAGACCGGCGCACGCCGCGTCCGGGTCGTGGTGGGGCCGTCGATGGACGAGTGCGGCATGGGGGCGGCTCCTTGGGGGCGGGGTTGGTGGCCGAGGAGGGTGGCGCAGTCCGCGCTCGACCCCTGCCAAACGGAAGCCGCGGGCGACCGACCCCCGGGGAACCCAGCAGCCCGGGTAGCACGGGGTAGCGGGAGGATCGAGGGGTGAGCGGTTCGCCTCGCGGGCGCCCGTCGAACCGGGGCTGGGCCTCGAGCCAAACCGACCCGCGAGCCGAGAGCGTGAGCGACCGGCTTGCCCGTACGAGCCGGGGGCGCAAGTGACAGGTTCCTCGACACCCATGGCTCGAAGACCCCTCGCTCGCGCTCGGGGCTCGTACGGGCGTTGCCCCGCAAGTACGATGAGCCGGTGCAGCGCCATCCCGCCATCCGTCCCAAGGTTCTTGCGTGGTGCTGCCTCGTCGCGGTCATACTGCAGGCCGCGGTCGCGTGGCTCCAGGGCGCCACGTGGGACGCCGAGGGCGCTACGACCGATGGCCTCGGGCACCGGCGCATCTGGGGCGACGCCTTCGTTTCCGCTCAAGACATCCGGGAGTGGGCCGCTTCGCGCCCGGAAGTTCCTCCTGAGTGGCGCGAGGAGATAGCGACTCTGCCCATCCGCTCCGTGCAGACGGCGCTCCTGAGCTTCGACCCACCTCAGTCGAGCGGGGATACCCACCCCGACGATGTCCTGATCACCTCCTACCAGTTCGATGTCATCAAGCGCAGTCTCACCGCCGAAAGCACGCGCGGCGAACGGGTCACCGGCACCAGGCGCGCGGGACGAACCAGCTACTCAGAGTTCATCATGGGCGTAAGAGCTGGCGCGCCGTTCCGAAGCTTCTACACGATCGCGCGTCCACAGAACCGACGGACCGTGTGGACGGGCGGCCTCGAACTCGACCGCCTGCTCGGCAACCCCTCTCGTGCCCACCTGTTTGGAATGGACGGCGGCGTCATCCCCCTCTACCCACTCTGGACAGGCCTCGCGCTGAACACGCTCGTCTACACCGCCGTGCTCTACCCACTCGTCCTGTGGCACAAGGCCGGCCGCCGCAAGCGACGGCGCAAGCGCGGCCTCTGCGAGCGCTGCTCGTACGACATCACCGGCCAAACAACGTGCCCCGAGTGCGGTGAACCGACCAACCGCCCGAGGCCCGCAACCCGGAGCCCGGAACCCGCCTGATATCCTCCCTCCATGCCCCTCCACGTCCACCACCTCACCGACGCCCTCGAAGCCATCGCCCCCTCCCGCTACGCCGAGTCGTGGGACAACGTGGGCCTGCTGCTCGGCGACCCCGTCGCCCCCTTCGCAGGTCCGACGCTCCTCACCATCGACCTCACGCTCGCCGTGCTCGATGAAGCCGAGGAGGTCGGCGCGGGCGGCATCGTCGCCTACCACCCGCCGATCTTCTCGCCGCTCAAGTCGCTCACGCCCCACGCGCCCAAGGGGCGTTTGCTGTTGCGCGCTGCGCGCGCAGGCGTCGCGATCGTCAGCCCCCACACAGCCCTCGACGCTGCGCCGAATGGCGTTGCCGACTGGCTGATCGACCAGGTCCTCACCAACGACGCCGCGCCCGGCGCAGGCTCCGACCGCCAGGCCCTCACCCCCTACGCCCACCTCGACCCGGACCAATCTCTCAAGCTCATCACCTTCATCCCGGCAGAGCCCGACGACCTCGCGGCGCGCATGATCGATGCGCTCTCCGCAGCGGGCGCCGGGCAGATTGGCGACTACTCCCACTGCGCGTTCACCACGCCCGGGCAGGGCTCCTTCCTCGGCGGCGCAGGCACCAACCCGACGATCGGCAAGGCGGGCGCCCTCGAACGCGTCGATGAACTCCGCCTCGAGGTCGTCGTCTCCAGGCGCGCCCTCCCCGGCGCGATCGTCGCCCTGCGCGAGACGCACCCTTACGAAGAGCCGCCCATCGACATCGTCGGCCTCGAACCCCGCCCCGACCGCTCGATCGGCGCGGGGCGTGCCGCATCGCTCGACGAGCCCGTGCCCCTCGAGCAGCTCGGCGTGCGCCTGAAGCGCGCCCTCGATGTCCGCTCCGTGCGCATCGCGGACGCATCCGAGCAGCCCATCCACCGCGTGGGCGTGTGCCCCGGGTCGGGCGGCTCGCTTGTCGATGCCGCGCTCGCCGCGGGCTGCCAGGCGTTCATCACGGGCGAGATGACCCACCACAACGTGCTCAGCGCGATGGACCAGGGACTCTCCATCATCCTCGCGGGCCACACCAACACCGAGCGCGGCTACCTCCCCCACCTCGCCGACCGCCTGCGCGACATCGAGCCGGGCCTCGACCCGCGCGTCAGCGTGCGCGACCGATGGCCTCTGGAGGAGGTGTAGGCACGCCGATGTCGCCCACGCTGATCGCGCCGGTGTACGCGCGTGATGATGGGTTCTCAAACCCTTTCTTCAACCCCGCAAGCGTGACCGTCCGATCCGCGCGCACGACGTGTCCACCGGGCCCCCCAAGCGGCTCGCCCGTGTCGCAGTCGAGTCCCGTCGGGATATCCACCGCGAGCACGCGCACCTCCGAGCCGGGGGCTTCGGCCCCCGCGGCTTTCGAGTCGGGTGCGGGTCCCAGGACCGCGCGGGCTGAAGCCCGCGGCTCTGAGCTGGCGCGCCAACCGTTGATCCACTCCACCATTTCCGCGATCGCCCCCCGCGCGGGGCGGTCCATCCCCGTCCCGAGCAGCGCATCGACGATGAGCGCCGGATCGAGCCCGTCGAGCGCGCCCGCTTCCCACGTCTCGATCGGCAACCCCATCGCCCGAACCGTGCGCAGGTTCGCGAGCGCATCACCCTTGGAGGACGCCTCCCCGGCCGAGCACACCACCCGCACCCCGACCCCGCGGTTCGCGAGCTTCCGCGCCAGGGCGAACCCATCGCCCCCGTTGTTGCCGGGCCCGCACGCGATCACCACGGGCCCCGGCTCGCGACCGAGCATCTCCAGCGCGACCTCCTCGATCGCGCTGGCCGCGTTCTCCATCAGGACGATGCCCGCGACGCCCAGCGTCTCGATCGCCCACCGATCCAGCGCCCGGACCTCGTCCCGCGTGTAGGTCATGATCTGCGAGGGTTCGTGGAGCATGCGTGCCATCGTACCTGCTAGTGTTGGCTCTCCGATGCCGCTGCCCATGCTCATCCAGTGCTTCCTCCTGCTCGCCGGGGCGATCGGGTGCGCTGTGTACTACGCGATCGTGCTGTGGCGGATGACCGCGATCAGCCGCTCGCTGCCCACGCTCCGCGATGGGCTCGCCCTCCCATTGCCCGAAGGCGCGCAGGGCGGCCCGCCGGGCGTGTGCGTGCTCATCCCGGCCCACAACGAAGAGGACATCATCGAGCACGCCGTGCGCACGCTCAAAGCCCAGGACTACCCGAACCTGCGCATTGTGTTCGCCCTCGACCGCTGCACGGACAACACGGAGCCGATCGTGCGTGAGATCGCGGGCGATGACCCGCGCTTCGAGGTCTTCCTCAACGACCACTGCCCCGACGACTGGGCGGGCAAGGTGAACGTACTGCACCAGGCCGTGCGCAGCGCCGAGGGCCCGCGCGATGCCGACCTGCTACTCTTCGCCGATGCCGACACCGCCTTCGACCCCGGCTGCGTGCACGCCGCGGTCGCGCTGAGCGCCGAGCGCGGGCTTGACCTCCTCTCCACACTCCCGACCCTCCGCGCCAAGACCTGGTACGAGCGCATCGTCCAGCCCGCCGCGGGCTTCGAGCTCGTCCGCCAGTACCCGCTCGACCAGATCAACAAGCCGGGCAGAACGGGCAACCCGGGCCACCGCCCCTTCGCCAACGGCCAGTTCATGCTCTTCCGGCGCGAGGCCTACGAAGCGCTGGGCGGCCACGAGGCGGTGAAGGACGAGCTGCTCGAAGACCTCGCCTTCGCGAAGGCGTGCGCGCGCGCCGGGCGCTCGTTCGGGTGCTTCATGGCCGACCGCATGCTGTTCTGCAGGATGTACCGCAACTGGCCCGCGTTCGGGCGCGGGTGGAAGCGGATCTACACCGAGTCGACCAAGCGCCGCCCCGACAGGCTCTTCAAGTGGGCGTGGCGGCTGCGCGTGACGGGCACGCTCCTCCCCATCCTCGCGCTCGCGGCGCTGCTCGTGAGCCCGCTCGCGTGGGGTGCCGACCGCCCGCTGGCGATCGCGATGCTCAGCGTGAGCCTGCTCGCGCTCGCGCTGTTCGCGTTCGTGGTCACGTCGATCCAGTCGCGCCAGGACGGCGCGCGGTGGTGGGGCCTGCTCCACCCGATCGGCGCCTGGCTCGTTGCGGGCATCCTCGACGCGGCCCGCCGCGACCTGATCAACGGCGTCGCCACCACGTGGGGCGGCAAGACCTACGACCGACCCATCCGCGAGAAGCCGCCGTCCAAGCGCGAAGCCCGCAAGGCGGCGGCGGCCGCGATCACCAATCACTCAACGGAGGCCAACGCGTGAACCGACGGGGCGACACAGAGATCGTCATATTCGGGCGGCGCACCGTCCTCGAAGCGCTCGCGACGCCCGCGATCGAGGTCGAGCACGTCCGCGTCGCGCGCGGCGCGCCCGCCGACTACCGGCGCGACCTCGCCGCGGCGTGCCGATCGCGCGAGGTCGAGTGCGAGGTATGCGAGCTGCGCCGCGTCCATGAGACCTCGACCGAGCCGCGCCACGACCAGGGCGTCGCCGCGTTCGTGCGCATGACGAACATCTCGGAGACCGAGGAGTTCATCGGCGCGCTGACCGGCGCCGCCGCGGCGCAGCGCGCCTGCGTCCTCGCGGTCGATGGCGTCACCAACCCGCAGAACCTCGGCATGATCATCCGCAGCGCCGTCGGCGCGGGGATCACCGGGTTCCTGTGGCCCACCGAGGGCGTGCCGTGGATCAACGGGCTCGTGGTGAAGTCGTCGGCGGGCGCGATCTTCCGCTGCCCCATCATCCGGTGCGACTCGCTCGAAGAATCCATCTGGGCCTTCCAGGGCTCGGGCTTCGCGGTGTGCGGCCTGATGGGCGAGGCCAAGCAGTCGCTCTTTGACTTCGCGCCCCCCCACCGCGCGGTCTACGTCATGGGCTCGGAGAACATCGGCCTGTCCGACAACATCCGCCAACTCATCGACTACCCCGTGCGGATCCCGATGCACAACGGCGTCGAGTCGCTCAACGTCGCGGTGGCGTCGGCGCTGGTGGCGTTTCACGTGGCCAACGCGCCGGAGTGATCGCATCCTCCCCCCGCCCCCGGCGGGGGAGGTGGCTCCGCCTGTGGCGGACCGAAGGCGATGCGGTCGGAGGGGGGAGTCTGGGAGCCGAGGTGAACGAACTACAGAGGTCACAGAGATGCATAGAGCTCGCTAGCGATCTTCCCGCTCGATACGAAACACGAGATCATCGAACGCAGCATCGAAGCCGACATCGTTGCAGCGGTAGCGGTGTCCGCTTGTCATGTCCTCGACGAGCATCCCGGAGGAGTAGGTCTGGGACGTTCTGATTCCGTTGTCCTCAAAGGCGTTGTAGAAATGAAGCAAGCCGTCAGTCGTATGACAGACGATGTTGACTTCTGGTGGCGCCGTATCCGTCCAGAGGTCCGCCTGTCGTATCCGCTGGTCCGCAATGGTCAGCCCTTGATCGGTCGCCAGCCACAAGCCATGGCGCCACCGATTGGAGGCCGACTCGAACGTCAGACGCAGACGCTCACCGTCTGCAACCGCCAGCACCTCCCAAAGTACGACGTCTTCGCGCCCGTGCTCAGCCCACGCAGAGCTGAAGATCCGTTTGTGAGCCGGAATTCTTATACCGTGTTCTCTCAGGCCTAAGTGAAACCGCGGGGGCCGAAGCCCCCGGCTCCGAGAAGCTACCTTATCCCCATGCCCTACCAGCTTCACCACCTCACCCCCGACCACGCCCGCGAACTCGACGCGGGCGATGACCTCCGCGCCTACCGCGACCGCTTTCACATCCCGCCTCATCCCGCCAACCCCAACGAACCGTCCATCTACCTCTGCGGCAACTCCCTCGGCCTCCAGCCGCGGGCCCTGCGCGACGCCATGAACATGGAGCTCGACGACTGGGCCCGCCTGGGCGTCGAGGGCCACTTCAAGGAGCGCGATGGGTGGTACGACTACCACCGCCTGCTCACGCCCATGGCCGCGCGCCTCATCGGCGCCCGCGAGCACGAGGTCGCCATGATGAACTCGCTCACGGCGAACGTTCACCTCCTCATGGTCTCCTTCTACCGCCCGACGCCCGACCGCTACAAGATCCTCATCGACGGCCCGTGCTTCCCGTCGGACGTGTACGCCGTGAAGAGCCAGATCAGGTTCCACGGCTACGACCCGGACGAGGCGCTGGTGTGGGCACGGCCCAGGGATGGCGAGCACTTCATCAGGGAAGAGGACATAGAGACCCAGCTCGGCGAGCTGGGCCACCAGGTCGCGCTCGTCCACTTCGCGGGTGTGAACTTCTTCTCGGGTCAGCACTACGACATCCCGCGTATCACCAAGGCCGCGCACAAGGCCGGCGCGATCGCGGGGTGGGACCTGGCCCACGCGGCGGGCAACGTGCCGCTGGCGATGCATGAAAGCGGCGCGGACTACGCGTGCTGGTGTACGTACAAGTACCTCAACTCGGGGCCCGGCGCGGTGGCGGGGCTGTTCGTGCACGAGCGGCACCTGGGGCGTGAGGGAGGGAGCGCCTTCGAGGCGTTCAAGAACATGCCGCGCTTCGAGGGCTGGTGGGGCAACGACCCGGCGGGGCGGTTCGCGATGGGCGAAGAGTTCATCCCCGTCACGAGCGCGGACGCGTGGGGCCTGAGCAACCCGCCGATCCTCGCGCTGCTGCCGGTGAAGGTGTCGATGTCGATCTTTGATGAGGTGGCTGGGGGGGTGGGCATGGACAGGCTCCGCGCCAAGTCGGTGAAGCTCACCGCCTACCTCGAGTGGCTCATCAACCAGGTCACGCAGCGCGCGGGCGCGAACGCCGGGTTCGAGATCATCACCCCCACCGACCCGGCCCGCCGCGGCTGCCAGCTCTCGATCCTCGCGAAAGGTGAGAACCCGAGGGCCCTGCACGAAGCACTGGCGGCGGGGGGGGTGGTCTGCGACTTCCGCGAACCCAACGTCATCCGCGTGGCGCCGGTGCCGCTGTACAACTCGTTCGAGGACTGCTGGCGGTTCGCCGAGGTGCTGGCGCGGGCGAGTGGGGTGGCGCTCGTGTGAGGGAGAAGATGCACCGCGGAGGCGCGGAGGAGGCGGAGGGGGCGAAGAGAGAGTTGTCACCGCGAGAGGTCGCAGAGGGCGCAGAGGCGGAGTGAATGAGCCAACGCCGACCGCCCCAGTCCCTCCCCGCGCGGCGGCGGTGGTGGCCGAGCGCAGCGAGGTCAGAGGAGGTGCGCGGGAACTCACCACGGGGGGCACGGAGGTTCACGGAGGTGAAGAGCCGAAGGGCGCCACCGGTGGCAGGCCCCGGCCGCGTCTTCAGCCGCCGCCCGAGACCCAATCCCCGATGGCCTCGCCGATCTTCTTCAGAGTCGCGCCGACGATGGTGCCGGAGCCGAACATGCCCGCCTTCTTCAACGCCTCGCGGCGGCTCAGTCTCGTCTCCGGGTCCGCTTGATGACGCTCGTCGGGGTCAAGGCCCTTCTCGCGCTGGCCCTTGGCCCGCGCCGCGCGGTTTGCCTCAATCGCGGCGTTGCCTGCGGCGGCGAGCTCGGTCTCACGCGGTTCGTCGGGAACACTGGTCGAAGCGGACTTAGTGGCGTCACTTGGCCCGAGCGCCTCCGCGCCCTCCACGAACTCGACCTCATCGGCGCCGGCATCAAAGCAGCGCTCCGCGGTGGACTGGATCCGTGCGGGGTCGTCCGCAATGCGACCGCGGTAGCGGATGGTGACTTTCTTCCTGTGGGGGGTGTCGTCGGTCATGCCAGCACCCCCTTCTCGACGTCAATGCTCACGTCCACCGAGTCGATCACCACGCCGCGCCCGCCCTCTGCGACGTGCATCTCGTCGAGCGCGACCGAGAGCTGGCGGACGTAGGCCTCGACCTCCTCATCTGTGGCGTCCTCGGGGATCTCAACCGTCAGTTCGAGCACCTGGTCATCACCCGCCCGCTCCTCCTTCGCCGCCTCCGGCCAGCCTTCGGGCTCGCCTTCGGGCCAGAGGGGGCCGAAGAACTCGGGGGGGACGGGGGTGTCAACGGT